>OZ000552.1:2337500-2634084 GCA_963923955.1 Gammaproteobacteria bacterium | reverse complement strand
AGGGGCAGGAATCCAAGTAGTTCCGGGCAGTGCGGGCGAGAGCCCGGCTGGCGAACCATCAGTCAGAGCCTTCACTCCTGCGATTAAGCATGTCCCCGTGAAAACGGGGGCAGGAATCTATAAGGCCAAAATTTCTTGCCTCGCCCCGATGGATTCCTGGTCAAGCCAGGAATGACCCTGAGGAAATATTGACAAAGGCTGTTTTTAACACGGCACAGCCGACTTGCCTGAACATACCGGCTTAAGAGACAATAGCGCACAGATAAGAGATCACTAAGGAGCAGATTTGTGCGCATGAAGCTGACGCGGCCGACACGGCAAAGGGGCATTTTCCGCCGCAATGCTGGAGAACTACATGCTCTCAAGACGTGAGCGCGCCAATGCCATCCGTGCCTTGAGCATGGATGCGGTGCAGGCGGCCAATTCCGGGCATCCGGGCGCGCCGATGGGCATGGCCGATATTGCCGAAGTCTTGTGGAACGATTTTCTGCGCCACAACCCCGCCAACCCGCACTGGATCAATCGCGACCGCTTCGTGCTGTCCAACGGGCACGGCTCCATGCTGCTCTACGCCCTGCTGCACCTGAGCGGCTATGCGCTGCCGATGGAAGAGCTAAAAAACTTCCGCCAGTTGCATTCCAAGACCCCCGGCCACCCCGAATACGGCCACACGCCGGGCGTTGAGACCACCACCGGGCCGCTGGGGCAGGGCTTCGCCAATGCGGTCGGCATGGCGATTGCCGAGCGCGCCTTGGCCGCCCGCTTTAACCGCAAGGGCCACAAGCTCATCGATCACTTAACCTATGTCGCCGTTGGCGATGGCTGCTTGATGGAGGGCATCTCGCACGAGGCCGCCTCGCTGGCCGGCACGCTGGGCTTGGGCAAGCTGATCGTCCTCTACGACAGCAACGGCGTCTCCATTGACGGCGAGGTCCAGGGCTGGTTCACCGAAGATGTTGCGCGCCGCTTTGAAGCCTATGACTGGCACGTGGTGCGCGACATCGACGGCCATGTGTCGAACGAGGTCAAGGCGGCGATTGCTGATGCGCAGCTCTCTCCGGAGCAGCCCAGTCTGCTCTGTTGCCGGACCACCATCGGCTTCGGCGCGCCCACCAAACAAGGCCAGGCCTCCTGTCACGGCGCGCCGCTGGGCGAGGACGAAGTGGCGCTCGCGCGTGAAAATCTCGGCTGGCAACACCCGCCCTTCGTGATCCCGGATGAACACTACGAGGTCTGGGATGCGCAAGCGCGTGGTGCTGCGCGCGAAGAGGTTTGGTGGGAGAAGTTCGAAGCCTACCGCGCGGACTACCCGGAGCTGGCGGAAGAGTTCACACGCAGGACGGCTGGGCAACTGCCGGCGGACTGGGAGGCCGTGGCCGCCGAGCATCTGCGCCGGACTGCCGCCAAGCAAGAAACCATCGCCACCCGCAAGGCTTCGCAAAATGCTCTGAACGCCTTTGGCCCCGCCTTGCCGGAGTTGATCGGCGGCTCGGCGGATCTGAGCGGCTCCAACCTCACCCTGTGGTCAGGCGCCAAGGCAATCAGCACGGACGAACCCGCCGGGAATTATCTTTACTACGGCGTGCGCGAGTTTGCCATGGCCGCGATCAACAGCGGCATCGCCCTGCACGGCGGCTTTATTCCGTACTGCGCCACCTTCCTGATCTTCTCCGATTACGCCCGCAACGCCCTGCGCATGGCGGCCTTGATGAAGCAACGCAGCATCTTCATCTTGACGCACGACTCGATTGGCTTAGGCGAGGACGGGCCGACGCACCAGGCCATCGAACAGGCCGCCGGCCTGCGCCTCATCCCGAACATGGCCGTGTGGCGGCCTTGTGATGCGGTGGAGACCGCCGTTGCCTGGCAGGCGGCGCTTGAACGGACAGACGGGCCGACTTGCCTGCTGCTCTCGCGCCAGGCGCTGCCGCACATCGCCCGTACTGGGGCGCAGCTTGGTGAGATCGACAAAGGTGGGTATATTCTCATCCACGGCGCTGATGAGCCGGAGGCGCTCATCATCGCCACCGGCTCTGAACTCAGCATCGCTCTCAAAGTAGTGCAGCAATACAACGAGCGCGGCGCAAAGGTGCGGCTGGTGTCCATGCCCTGCACCGCTGCCTTCGAGTCCCAAGATGCGGACTACCGCAACAAAGTGCTGCCGCCGGCCTGCCGCCGCCGCATCGCCATAGAGGCCGGCAGCCCGGACTACTGGCACAAGTATGTCGGCCTGGATGGTAGAATCCTGGGCGTCCCTACCTTCGGGGAGTCGGCACCGGCTGAGCAAGTATTCGCGCATTTTGAGATCACGGCGCAGGGGCTGGCCGCCATGCTGGAAGACATTTTGTAAGATAAGCTATTAGCGATGCACTTCAAAAAACTCATACCGGCATTGGGGTTTTTACCAAAGGAAAATGCTGCGGCCGTGTTTCAAAAGCAGTATGCCAAGCACGATGACTACAAGATTGAAATTGACCTTGATAAAGAGCAATTCCATTTTGGCAATAAAATAACTTCGGAAAAAAAGGCCGTGCAACACTTCGCTCAAGCGGAGAACTGGGTGGTGCTGGAGTGTGTGGACCGGCTGCTGACAAAAGGTTATGCGCCTGAACATATTACCCTGGAGAAGACCTACCCTTCGGGACACGGGACAAGCGGCAGGCTGGATATCCTGGTTGCCCGCGATGACGGCTCGGCGTATCTGATGATTGAATGCAAAACCTGGGGCCGGGAATACGAGAAAGAATTAAAAAACCTGCATAGAAATGGCGGCCAGCTATTCACCTATTTCCAGCAAGATAAAAGCGCCGATGTTTTAATGCTGTATGCCTCTGGGCTTGAAGGCCAAGAAATTCAATATGCCAATACGATCATAAACATTGAAAAAGAATACCGGGAAACTTCCAATGTGGAAGATTTTTTTCATCGTTGGAACAAAATACCTAAAGCCAATGGAATATTTGATGCCTGGGTAAGGCCCTACAGCTTTGAAAGCAAAGCACTCACCCCGCAAGACCTCAAAGACATTGCACAAAGAGACAGCAGTTTTATTTTCAATCAGTTTTTAGAGATTTTGCGTCACAATGTAGTTTCCGATAAGCCTAATGCATTCAATAAAATATTTACCCTCTTTTTGTGCAAAATTTATGATGAAAAACACACCAGAGCCGATCAGGAATTGGCCTTTCAGTGGTTTTATTCTCCCTATCAATATGAGGGCATTCACTACCCGCCTGATGATCATGTATCGTTTCAAAAGCGCCTGACCGATTTGTATGCCAAAGGCATGCATGAGTTTTTAGAAAAAGAAGTAACCGACATTTCAGATGCTGAGTTTGATAGAAATTATAGCATATTGGATGCTGAGATCAGGAAAAAAATAAAAGACACCCTTACTAAAATCCGCCTGGAAAAAAACAATGAATTTGCCATTAAAGAGGTATTCAATACCGATTCGTTTGAGGAAAATGCCGTGGTGGTCAAAGAGGTGGTGGAGTTGCTGCAAGGCTTCAAGATCAGGTACACCAAAAAGCAACAATATCTTTCCGATTTTTTTGAGTTGCTTTTAACCACAGGGCTGAAACAGGAAAGCGGACAGTATTTTACCCCTGTGCCCATAGCGCAATTTATTATCCGGAGTCTGCCCCTGGATGGCTTGACCAACGAGAAATTAGGCAAAGGAGAGCGGGATAATTTATTGCCTAAAATCATAGATCATGCTTCAGGAAGCGGGCACTTTATCACCGAGAGCATGCACGTCATACAGCAGCTTATTGATGAGCAAAACCCGGAAGATTATCTGCCGGATACGGCAAAGAAAGTTCGCAGTTGGAAAGACGACAAGTTTGATTGGGCGCTGAGGTATATCTATGGCATAGAAAAAGATTACCGCCTGGTGAAGGTGGGAAAGGTGGGCTGCTATCTGCACGGGGATGGACTGGCGAAAATTGTACACAGCGATGGCTTGGGCAATTTTAAGAACACCAAAGAATACAGTGGGCTACTCTGCAAAACCGATGCGGACTACCCGCAAGAAAACAAGCAATTTGACGTTGTTGTTTCCAACCCGCCCTATTCGGTCTCCTCTTTCAAAAACAACGCCAGAAAGTACTACACCGAGCGGGATTTTGAAATCTATCATCACTTAACAGACAACAGTAAGGAAATAGAATGCCTGTTTGTAGAGCGCACCAAGCAGCTGCTAAAAGACGACGGCATCGCCGGGATTATCCTGCCCAGCAGTATGTTAAGCAATACGGGAATTTATACGCAAACCAGGGAAATTATTTTACGGTATTTTGACGTGCTCGCCATTGTTGAATTCGGATCCAACACCTTCATGGAAACAGGCACAAATACAGTCACGCTATTTTTAAGAAGGCGGAACAATGCAACAGAAGCGAATATTAAAAAGTCAGTAGAGGGATGCTTCATAAATTTAAGAGATCTTACCATCAACGTCATTGAAAATCCGATCACGAAATACTTAGCGCACGTTTGGGAGGATGTTTCTTTTGGGGATTACAAGTCTTTATTGCAGAAAAAACCGAATGAGAAGATAAAACAACATGATATTTTCAGGGAGTATGATAAAAAAATAAAAGCCACCAAAGAGCAAGAAAAATGGACTGAAATATTAGAGACAGAGAAAGAAAAATTACTGTACTTTATTCTCGCCTATCCGCAAAGGTTGGTGCTGATAAAAACGGGGCGAAAAGATGCAGAGAAGCGATTTTTAGGCTATGAGTTTAGCAAGCGCCGGGGCAGCGAAGGCATTCACCCCGTCCAGCGCAGCAAAAGCATCGATGAATGTACGTATCTATATGATGTCGATACGTTTGCAAACCCCGCAAAGGCCAGCCATTATGTTTATCATGCCTTCAAGGGTGAGCTTGATCTGGAAATCCACGAACAACTGCAAAAAAATATCAGCTATCAAAACCTGGCCGATATGCTCACCTTTGATCGCGTGAATTTTGATAAAAATATCTCACTTGCGGTTAAAAGAAAAGTTGAGAGCATATGGGAATATTCTAAACTCATTGACATTCTGGAAGTTTTAGAAAGTGGCAAACGTCCCAGAGGGGGCGTTGGCGAATATCAAACCGGTGTGCCAAGCCTTGGGGGAGAGCATATAGGCTTAAATGGAAGAATACATATTTCAAAAGATAATCTGAAATTTGTTCCTGAAGAGTATTTTAATAAATCAACACAAGGAATATTAAAAAATCTTGACATCTTGATCTGTAAAGACGGTGCGTTGACTGGGAAAACGGCTCTTTTCTATGAAGATGAAATAGATTATTCAAAATCAATGATTAACGAACATGTTTTTTTATTGAGAACAAATGATAAATCTATTCAAAAATATTTGTTCAATTTTCTTTTTTCACAAAGAGGACAAGAACTTTTGAAATCCAATATTTCCGGGCAAGCGCAAGGTGGATTAAATAGATCAAATCTATTAAATATCAAAATCCCTCTGCCACCAAAATACATTCAACAAAAGATAGTAGATGAAGTAGAGGCTTTGGAAAAGAAAGAACGAGAAACACTGGAGGAAATTGAGAAATTAAAAAAGAAAATCCCTCTAACCGTTGAGAAACTTAGGTTTGAAAGTAAGTGTGATATTGTGAATATTAGAGACATAGCAGAAACTCAATACGGATACACAGAGAAAGCTACTGATAAAGGAGATGTTCGTTATTTGAGGATTACAGATATAAATAAAGATGGAAGTATTAGATTAGACAATGAGGCAAAGTTTATAAATCCTAATTCTGAAATTGAAAAACAGTTTTTGTTGAAAGATAAAGACATTGTAATTGCACGAAGTGGAAGTGTAGGCAAGTCGGCTTTCTACAAATCAAGCAAATATGAAAAAATGATTTTTGCTTCTTACTTGATTAGGTTATTCGTAAATAAAGAAAAAGTTTTACCAGAATACCTTTTTAATTTCACAAAAACTAAAATGTATTGGGAGCAAGTAAAGACAAGTAGCACAGCTGTTACCCAACCGAACTTAAATGCTGAAAAAATAAAAGAATTTAAAATCCCCCTTCCTTCCATCTCTGAGCAAGAGAAGATAGTCGCCCAAATAGAAAAAATAGAACACCAAATTTCTCAACTTGAAGAGCAAACAACTGAAATTCCACAGCAAAGAGAAGCGGTATTAAAGAAGTATTTACAATAAACACCTCCACAGGAGTATCACGCATGACAATTAAAGTGGGTATCAACGGCTATGGCCGTATCGGCAGGAATATTCTACGGGCGTTGTATGAGTCCGGGCGCACGGACGAGATACAGATTATCGCCATCAATGATTTGGGCAACGCAGAAACCAACGCGCACTTAACGCGCTATGACACGGCGCACGGCAAGTTCCCCGGCACGGTGGCGGTGGAGGGTGATCACATGGTGGTCAATGGCGATAAGATCCGGGTGCTGGCCGAGCGCGATCCGGCGCAGTTGCCCTGGGGCGAGTTGGGCGTTGCCGTGGTGCATGAATGCACCGGCCTCTTTGCCAGCAAGGCCAAGGCCGGCGCGCACCTGCAAGGCGGGGCGAAGAAGGTCATCATCTCCGCACCCGGCGGTGCCGATGTGGATGCCACCGTGGTCTATGGCGTGAACCACGAGGTCTTGACGCCGGCGGACACCGTGATCTCGAATGCTTCCTGCACCACCAACTGCCTGGCGCCCGTGGTCAAGGCTCTGCACGAGGGCGTGGGCGTAACGGGCGGCACCATGACCACCATCCACGCCAGCACCAATGACCAGGTGCTGAGCGATGTCTATCATTCGGACTTGCGCCGGGCGCGCTCGGCCATGCTGTCCATGATCCCGACCAAGACCGGGGCCGCCGCCGCCGTCGGGCTGGTGCTGCCGGAATTAAACGGCAAGCTGGACGGCTATGCCGTGCGTGTGCCGACGATTAACGTCTCCATGGTGGACTTGAGCTTCACCGCCGCGCGCGCCACCAGCATTGACGAGATCAACGCGCTAATGAAAGAAGCCGCCGCCGGCGCCCTCAAGGGCATACTGGCCTATAGCGATGCGCCCCTGGTCTCGATTGATTTCAACCACGACCCGGCCTCGGCCATCTATGATGCCGCCCTGACCAAAGTGATCAACGGCGACCTGGTGAAGGTGGTGGCCTGGTACGACAACGAGTGGGGCTTCTCGAATCGCATGCTGGACACCACGCTTGCCTTGGTCAATGCCGGATAACTCGCCGATGCCCCAGAGTAAGCCCGTCATTCCCCGTGTCCAGCACGGGGCTGGCTCTGCGCAAGCAGGAATCCAGGAGTCGGAAAAGCCGCCGGCTCTGCGAAAGCTTGTTCCCGTGGAAACGGGGCCAGGAATCCAGAAGTCGTATAAGCCGCCGATGCGCCCTGAGAATGCTTAGCCTCGATCAAGTCAATACCCACAGCATGCGGGTGCTGCTGCGGGTGGATTTTAATGTGCCGCTGAAAAACGGCTGCGTGGAGGATCACGCCCGCATCCAGGCCTGCCTGCCGACCATCCGCAAGCTGCTCGATGACGGCGCAGCGCTGATGCTGATGTCGCACCTGGGCCGGCCGAAGGAGGGCAAATTCGACCCGGAATTGAGCCTGCAACCGGTGGCCAAGTCTCTGTCCGCGGCGCTGGGGCAAGATGTGCCGCTCGCCTCAAACTGGCTGGAGGGCGTGAGCGTCTCCCCCGGTCAGGCCGTGATGCTGGAGAATGTCCGCTTTCTGGCCGGCGAGCAGGCCAACGATGCGGCCCTGGCGCGGCAGATGGCGGCGCTGTGCGATGTCTTTGTCTATGACGCCTTCGCCACCGCCCACCGCGCCCAGGCCTCCACGTATGGCGTTATGCAGCAGGTGCCGCTGGCCATCGCCGGGCCGCTGCTGCTGGCGGAAGTCCGGGCGCTGACCAAGGTGCTGGAAGCCCCCGCCCATCCGGTGGTGGCCATTGTCGGCGGCGCCAAGGTTTCCAGCAAGCTGACCATTTTGGAATCCTTACTCGCCCGGGTGGATCAGCTGATCGTCGGCGGCGGCATCGCCAATACCTTTTTGAAAGCCCAAGGCTTTGCCGTCGGCAACTCGCTGTGCGAGCCGGCGCTCGCTCCGGCGGCGGAGAAATTACTGGCCACCGCCGCCGGCCAGGGCAAGTCCATCCCGCTGCCCACCGATGTCGTCTGCGGCAAGGACTTTCGCGAGGACACGCCGGCAGAAGTCAAAGCCATCTCTGATGTGGCCGCCGATGACATGATCCTGGATGTCGGCCCGGAGACGGCTAAGCACTATGCGGCGCTGTGCCGCAAGGCCGCCACCATCTTCTGGAACGGGCCGCTGGGCGTGTTTGAGTTTGCGCCCTTTGCCGCCGGCAGTCGGGTGCTGGCCGCGGCCGTTGCGGAAAGCACAGCCTTTTCCATCGCCGGCGGGGGCGACACCTTGTCCGCCATCGCCAAGTTCGGCGTGGGCGAGCGAATTTCCTACATCTCCACCGCCGGCGGCGCCATGCTGGAGTTCGTCGAAGGCAAGCAGCTGCCCGCCATCGCCGCCCTGGAGGCCTCGGCGACCAGAGGCTTCTGCTCGTGAAAGCAGGGAACGGAGGCAGCGGCTTGTCCGCGTGCAGAAGACAGGGGACAGAGGACAGAAGGCAGAGTGAGAAGGCTTGTCCTCGCGCAAGCGGGGAACGGAAGGCTGAAACACAGCAAACATGAGAAGAACAAAGATCATTGCTACCTTAGGCCCGGCCACCGATCCGCCCGGCATGATGGCGCAGCTGATCGCCGCTGGCGTGGATCTGTTTCGTTTGAACTACTCCCACCAGGGCCACGCCGAGCACGAGCGGCGGGTGAAGGAAATCCACGCCACTGCGGAAGCACAAGCCGCCACGGTCGGCATCATCGCCGATCTGCAAGGCCCCAAGATCCGCCTGGAGCGCTTTCAGGCGGGGCAGATCTTCCTGGCCGAAGGCGCGCCCTTTATTCTTGACGCTGCCCTTGATACGGAAGCCGGCTCAGAGGAGCGGGTCGGCATCAGCTACAAGGCCCTGGTGGCCGATGTCAAGGCCGGCGATACGCTTCTTATCGATGACGGCCGTATCATCATGGAGGTGTGCGCGGTGCGGGCCGAAGAGGTGCACTGCCGGGTGCTGGTGGGCGGTGCGCTCTCAAACAACAAGGGCGTGAACTTGAAGGGCGGCGGCTTGTCCGCCGCGGCGCTCACGGACAAGGATCGGCGCGACTTACAACACGGCGTACAGATCGGGGTGGACTACTTCGCCATCTCCTTCGTGCGCTCGGCGGAAGACGTACACCAGGCACGGCAACTATTGCAACAGGCCGGCAGCACCGCCGGCATCGTCGCCAAGCTGGAGCGCAGCGAGATCTTAGAAAACGCCGAGGAGATCATCCTGGCGGCGGACGCCATTATGATCGCCCGCGGCGATCTGGGCGTGGAGATCGGCGATGCCGCCCTGCCGCCGGTGCAAAAGCGCCTGATCAAGATGGCGCGACGCATGGACCGGCCGGTCATCACCGCAACGCAAATGATGGAGTCCATGATCGCCAACCAGACGCCGACCCGGGCCGAGGTCTTTGATGTGGCCAATGCGGTGCTGGACGGCACCGATGCGGTCATGCTCTCCGGCGAGACCAGTGTCGGCAAATACCCGCTGCAGGTGGTGGCCGCCATGTCGCGGATCTGTGAAGAGACCGAGAAGCAGCGCAGCACACGCGTCTCGCATCATCGCCTGGATGAAGAGTTCGAGCGCATTGACGAGGCCATCGCCTTGTCCGCCATGTATGCCGCCAATCATATCGGCGCCCGGGCCATTGCCGCGCTGACCGAGACCGGCTCGACCTGCCTGTGGATGTCCCGCATCAGTTCCGGCATCCCCATCTTCGGCTTCACCCGGCACCGCTCCACCATGCGCAAGATCATCTTGTACCGCGATGTCTATCCCTTGTTTTTTGACGTAACCCACACCGACCCCTTGCAGACCAACCGCGAGATCATCGCCGCATTGGAAAGCCAAGAAATCGTCGCCGATGATGATATTGTTATCATCACCAAAGGCGATCTGCGCGGGCATCGCGGCGGCACCAACAACATGAAGATCATCCGCGTGGGGCAAAGGCTGGAAGAAACCGATTGACTTAGGCCGGCAAAGAGGTACTGCCGGTCGCGCTTGTAAGATGCAGCGGCGAGTTTCCTTTCACCCCGAAATCAGGCAAGATCATTGACGTAAAAAAACCTTATACATTGCCGGAGAAATCACCATGCACGAACACGCAGACGAACTGGAACGCACCGCCGCCGCGATGGTGGCACCAGGCAAGGGCATCCTGGCCATTGATGAGAGCGCGCCGACCATCAAGAAGCGCTTTGATACGATCAAGCTTGAATCCACCGCGGCCAACCGCCGCGCCTACCGCGAGCTCTTGATCGCCAACCCGGGCGCTGCCGAGTACATCAGCGGCATGATCCTCTTTGATGAGACCCTGCGCCAGGCCACCGACGCCGGTACGCCTTTCCCGAAGGCGCTCAGCGAGCAGGGCATCCTGCCCGGCATCAAGGTGGACAAGGGCGCCAAGCCGCTGGCCGGGCATCCGGGCGAGAAGATCACCGAGGGCCTGGACGGGCTGCGTGAGCGGTTGGCCGAGTACCGCGCGGCCGGTGCCTTCTTTGCCAAGTGGCGCGCGGTGATTACCATCGGCGACCACATCCCCAGCATGGGCTGCATCGAGGCCAACGCCCAGGCTCTCGCTCGTTACGCCGCGCTGTGCCAGGAGGGCGGTCTGGTGCCGATGGTCGAGCCCGAAGTCCTGATGGATGCCGACAACGACATCGAGACCTGTTACCACGCAACGCTAACCACCTTAACCGCCCTGTTCGCTGCGCTCCATCGGCAACGCGTGGTGCTGGAGCACACCATCCTCAAGGTGAACATGGTCATCGCCGGCAAGCAATGTGCGGCCCAGGTGGGCGTGGATGAGGTGGCCGCGCAGACCGTGCGCTGCCTCTTGAACGCCGTGCCCGCGGCCCTGCCCGGCATCGTGTTTTTATCCGGCGGCCAGAGTGCGGAATTAGCCACCGCACATCTCAATGCCATGAATGCGAGTTACGATAAGCTCCCCTGGCACTTGAGCTTTTCCTATGGCCGCGCCTTGCAGGAGCCGTGCCTTAGAGCATGGGCCGGCCAGGCTGAGAATGTGCCCGCCGCCCGCAAGGCCCTGCTGCACCGGGAAAAATGCAACAGCCTGGCTTGCTTGGGCGAGTACGATGCGGCGCTGGAAGCCGCCTAAGGTGCTTAAGGCAGTATGCTTAACAGTAAGCCCAAGCGCTTGGGCGATACCGCCCGGTATTGTGAGCCGCTTATCTTTAGCCCGCCCCGATCTTATCGACCATAACGAGGAGTTGCCGCGCCTGCGTTGCAGATAAGACCTGTCTTGCCACCGCCGCACTCGCCTTATGACTAAAGCCCGTCATTTGCGTCGGCGGCTTGCGCGGTATGTCGGCGGCTAACACATTGTTGGTATCCTCAATCAGTGCCTTGATTGCAGCGCGTTTCAGCACCACGCCGTCCGCAGTCTGCTTGATATGCTCGGCCGCCACCAGGCCGGGGTCGCCATAGACAATGCCGACCTCTGAAATTACAAACAGCGTTGCGGTGTCCCACGCCCGCTCGCCAGACCCTAGCTGATTGATCAACTTGACGTCTTGCGGGCCGCCCGCAAAGGATCCCTTGACGGACAGGTGCTTGCCTTGAGGAAGCAACAGGTCTCCGGATTTTTCTTCCGCCGCATACAGGTTCACGGCCAGCCCCGTTGTGCGCAGCAGTGCGCAAGTGAAGATCTCAACAGCCCCGCCCACCACAAAGCGGTTCTCATAAATGGTCGTGTTGTAACGTTCCAGCAGCGTCCGAATGGCTGTCACATACTCATCAAGGGCGTCCTGTGAATAGCACTCCAACAGGGTCGCAAAGGCCCTTCGCTCCGAATTGAAACTCATCGCACCATCGCCTTGATCTTCTCAAACTTCGCAATGAGGTTGAACTTGCGCGGCGCGGGCGGGTTCTGTATCTGCGCCGCCGCCATGTCCAAATAGCGCGCCTCAATGTCATAGCCGACGCAGCGCCGATTTTGCGCCAATGCCACCAACGCCGTCTGTCCGCTGCCGAGAAAGGGGTCCAGAATCTCATCGCCCGGTTCTGAATACAGCACAACAAGCCGCCGCACTAACTCCTGCGGATAGGGACAAGGATGGTCGATCTGGCCTGGCGGTACGGGCGCGATATGCCAGACATTGTTGGCAATATCCCGCGTGAACAAGTCGTCAATCGGTAGGGCCGCGGCCGCACCGCGCCGGTATGCACCGGGCTTTCTGAAGATCAGCACGTACTCGGTCATAATGTTCGGGTAGTAGTAGCCCGCCCGCGGCCGCTGGATGAACGACCCGGCGCGCTTCACGCCGCCGGTGACCTTGTTCCAGATGATGTCCTGATGAAACTCCCAGCCGCTGTTCTGCATTTTTGCCGTGATCATCATCGGCGCTGGATAGTGCTTCTTTTTATACAGAATCGTACCAACAACCACGGCGCAGAACCCGCCTGCCATCGTGGCGCGCAGCACTTCCGTAAAAACCGTGCCGATGTTCTCGATGTATGTTTCAAAGCTATCGCCAAAGCCGCAATAGGCGCGCTCGCGGTGCCAGGCGTCCTTGCCTTGTTCGGCGTGAATGTCATAATCGATCGCATTCCAGTACGGCGGCGAAGTGATGGTTAAGGCAATAGAGTTGTCGGCGCATTGCGGCATGGCCTTCGATGACTGGTGGTAGAAGCGGAAGCCTTCGCCCGCTAAGACTCGCTTGCGTCTTCGACTGCCCCGGGCAGCGGATTTTTCCACCGCAGCGGCAAGTTCAGGAGTGCGCATTGGATCCACTTGACTCATTATTTCATGCCGCCAGTCTAAGCCAACAACCGGTCTTGCGCTTCTTTGTATTTCGCCGCGGTGTTGTTGATGACTTCCTCCGGCAGTTCCGGGGCGGGCGGGGTCTTATCCCAGTCCAGGGTCTCCAGGTAATCGCGCACGTATTGCTTGTCAAAGCTCGGCGGGCTCATGCCGAGCGCGTACGAATCCGCCGGCCAAAAGCGCGAGGAGTCCGGGGTCAGTGCCTCGTCAATCAAGAGCAGCGCGCCGTCTTTGTCGGTGCCGAATTCAAACTTGGTATCGGCGATGATGATGCCGCGCTGCCGGGCGTACTCGGCCGCTTGTGTGTAAATCTGAAGGCTCACCGTGCGCACCCTCTCCGCCATCTCCCGGCCCAGCAGTCTAACCGTGGCGGCAAAGTCAATGTTCTCATCATGCTCGCCAAGCTCGGCCTTGGTGGATGGCGTGTAGATCGCCTGCGGTAGTTGCTCGGCCTGTTGTAAGCCCGGCGGCAATTCAATGCCGCAGACGGCGCCGGTCTGTTGATAGTCCTTCCAGCCGGAGCCGATGATGTAGCCGCGCACGATGGCCTCCACCGGCAGCGGCTTGAGCCTCTTCACCACAATGCCGCGGCCCGTTATCGGCCTGCGTTCTTCCGCATCAGGCAGGACTTCTTCCAATGTCCTGGCGCTGAACTGGTTGCCGATGAGGGCCTCGGTGCGCGCAAACCAGAAGTTGGAGACGGCGGTCAGCACCGCGCCCTTGCCCGGGATGGGTTGCGGCAGGACTACATCGAAGGCGGAGATGCGGTCGGTGGTTACGATCAGCAGATGCTCATCATCAACGGCATAAATATCACGCACCTTGCCGCGATTGATCAGCGCCAGGCTCTTTATTGCCGACTCATGCAGGGCCGCTTGTTGCTCGCTCATGTCTCTCTTCTCCCGTTATTTGTTTGCCTTCAACGCCCAGCTATCACGCAGCGTGACGGCGCGGTTAAAGACCGGCCTTGTTTCATCCCAGTCCTCCTTATCGGCCACGAAGTATCCCAGCCTTTCAAACTGAAATCTATCCTCCGGCCGCGCGCGGGCCAGCGTCGGCTCAACCCGGCAATCCCTCAAGACCTCTATCGAATCCGGGTTCAAATAGCTCTGCCAGTCGGCCGCGCCCTTTTCCGGGTTGGCCACTGTGAACAGCCGCTCATATAAGCGCACCTCGGCCTTCACCGCATGTCGCTCCGAGACCCAGTGCAGCGTGCCTTTCACCTTGCGGCCGTCCGGCGCCTTGCCGCCGCGTGTTTCCGGATCATAGCGGCAACGTAATTCCACCACCTCGCCGGCCGCGTTTTTGATCACCTCCCGACAGCGGATGAAATAGGCATAGCGCAGGCGCACCTCTCGCTTCGGTGTCAGGCGAAAAAACTTCTTCGGCGCATCTTCCATAAAGTCATCCCGTTCAATATAAATGACGCGGCTAAAGGGCACTGCGCGCCGGCCCAGCTCCGGCCTTTGCGGATGGTTGGCGGCTTCCAGGTACTCTTCATGGTTTTGCGGATAATTCTCTATCACCACCCGCAACGGCCGCAACACGGCCATGGCCCGCGGCGCCTCTTCTCCCAAGTCTTCGCGCAAGGCGTTTTCCAGTACGCTGAAGGCGATGCGGGTATTGCTGCGGGTGACGCCAATCGTCTCACAAAATCGGCGTATGGAGGCCGGGGTATAGCCGCGCCGGCGCATCCCGGACAAGGTCGGCATGCGCGGGTCATCCCAGCCCTCGACATGGCCCTTGCGCACCAGCTCGATCAGCTTGCGCTTGCTCAGCACTGTGTAGTCCAGAAACAGGCGGGCGAATTCATACTGGCGCGGGCGGGCGGCGGCCAGGTGCCGAACGCACCAGTCGTACAGCGGGCGATGGTCTTCAAACTCCAGCGAGCACAGCGAATGCGTGATGCCCTCGATGGCATCGGACAGGCTGTGCGTGAAGTCGTATAGCGGATAGATGCACCACGTATCGCCGCTGCGATGGTGCGCCGCCTTACGGATCCGATACAGCACCGGATCGCGTAAGTTTATGTTGGGCGCGGCCATGTCAATCTTCGCTCGCAGTACATGCTCGCCATCGGCAAACTCGCCGGCGCGCATCTGCTCAAACAGCGCCAGGTTTTCCGCCACGGTCCGCCCGCGATAGGGGCTGTCCTTGCCGGGCTCGGTCAAGGTGCCGCGGTAGGCGCGGATCTGCTCGGCGCTCAAGCTGTCCACATAGGCCAGGCCCCGTTTGATCAGCGCAAGGGCATAGTCATATAACTGCGCAAAATAGTCTGATGCAAAGTACTCACGCCCGACCCAGTCAAGGCCCAGCCAGCGCAGATCGGCCTTGATGGCTTCGACATATTCAGCATCTTCCGTGGCCGGGTTGGTGTCGTCAAAGCGCAGGTTGCACAGCCCGCCGTATTCTGCGGCCAGCCCGAAATTCAGGCAGATGGACTTGGCATGGCCGATGTGCAGATAGCCGTTCGGCTCCGGCGGAAAGCGCGTATGCACACGCCCGTCGTTTTTGTTTTGCGCAAGATCCGCTGCAATGATCTTGCGAATAAAATTGCTCGGCGCGCTGTTTTCTGTTGCAGGCATCTTCTTTTTTCGGGCCTCATCCGCCGGTCTTTGCCAGTTGCGGCAGGTCGCCGGCCCGGCCCATCGCCCGCCGCATGATCTGCTTCTTCAAGGGGCCAAGCCGGTTGACGATTCTCATGCCCGCATTGCGCAGCGCCGGCAGCGGGCGGGTCTGCGTCTCGAACAGGTACTTAAAGCCCTCAAAGGCCATCATCATCAGGTAATTCTCGCCGCGGCGCCAGCGCTCATAGCGCCGCAGCACGGCCAGGCTGCCCACGTCTTTGTTATTCTGCCGGGCCGCCTGGATCACTTCAAACAGGCTGGCGGCATCGAGCAGGCCGAGGTTGGCGCCCTGACCGGCCAGGGGATGCACCGAGTGGGCGGCATCGCCAACCAGAGCGAAGCGAGGACGGCAATAACGCTGCGCCTGCGCCCGCTGCAAGGGGAAGGCGAGCCGGGGACTGCTGTGCAGCACCTCTCCGAGATTCTGCGCAAAGGCCGTCTGCAATTCCCGCCGGAAGTGCTCTTCATCCAGCGCCAGCAAGTCCCGGACGTGTTCCGGCGTACTTGACCAGACCACGCCGCAGTGCTGTGGGTCGGCCAAAGGCAGGAAAGCGAGCGGGCCGCGGGTCAAAAAGCGCTGCCGGGCGATGTGCTCATGCGGGCGGGCGGTCTTGACCACACAGGCCAGCGCCTGTTGTACATAGTCGCGGCCTTCGTAGTGGATGCCGGCCAGCTTCCGGGTGGCCGAATCCGCCCCGTCTGCGGCCACGATCAGCCGAGCGGAAAAACTTCTGCCGTCTGCCAAAGCCACGCTCATTTTCTCCTCTTCCGCCTTTAGGTCGATGACGGTGGCATTGCGCTGGATGCTGACTGTGGGCAGCACCTCCAGCAACTCATCCAAGGCCGCCTGGATAAGTGCCTGCTCGATGATGTAGCCCAGCGCCGCTTCGCACAGCTCGGCGCTGTCAAACTCCACCGCCCCGCCGCCGTTTTCATCCCAGACCCGAATGCGCCGAAAATAACCGATGCGCTCTTTGGGCAGCTGCCGCCAGAGATCGAGATGCTCCAGGATGCGGCGCGAGGCCGGGGTGATGGCCAAGGTCATAATCGGGGTCATAGTCCGAGTCGTGGCCACAGTGCGCGGGTCGGGGTCCGGGGTGCTTGTTGCGGCAGGCTTGGTGTCGGTTTTGGCAGAAGTGCGGGTGCTGGTCTTGGCGGCGGTATTCAGCACCAGGCAGTCCATGCCCGCCCGCCCCAAAAGACCGGCCAGGGTCGCCCCGACCGGGCCGGCGCCGATGATCACGATTTCCGCATCCAGCTTGGGCATGAGGATTACAGCGCCCGGCCGCGCACAAACTCCGGTTGTGCGCCGCGCAAGCCCATCATCTCCCGCATGAAGGTCTTTTTCAGAGCGGGCGCAAGCTCCAGGCCCAGCATGCCCAGATTACGGGCTAAGGTCGCGGCCGGGTTGTGGTTGTAGAACAGCCTGCTCAGGCCATCGGCAAGGCCGATGATGCGCCGTTGATCCGCTGCGCGCTTAGTTGTATAGGCCGTCAGCACGGCGCTTGCCCCGGGGTCGCCGCCGGCGCGGATTGTCGGCAGCAGTTCATCCACCAGCCCGGCGACATCGCGCAGGCTCAGGTTAAAGCCCTGCGCGCCGTTGGGGTGGAAGGTGTGCGCTGCATTGCCGAGCAGCACCAGCCGCGCGCGAATCTGCGTCTGGGGTACGGCGAAAGTTAGCGGATAGGACTTGCGCGCGCCGGCCCTGATGAAGCGGCCCAAGCGCTTGCCGAAGCGTTGCCCGGCTCGTTGTAAAAACCCTGCCTCATCCAGCGCCAGCAGCGTTTTAGCCTCTTTGGTTGTCGCCGTATATACCGCCACGCAACGCCCTTCCGGCAGCGGCAACAGGGCAAAGGGCCCGCTCGCGGTAAAGCGCTCATAGGCCGTGTCGCGGTGCGGGCGCGCCGGCGTGATATTCGCCACGATGGCGCTCTGGCCGTAGTCTTTGAAGCGGGTCTTGATGCCCAGCTGCGCTCGTATGGCCGAGTGCGTACCATCGGCCACCACCAGCAGCTTGCAGCGCAGTTGTGTTTCCCCTGCCGCCGTCGCCACCTGCATGCGGACGGCATCGGCATCCGGTGTCACTGCCGATACCCGCGCCGGGCAGAGCAGGTTGATGTTGTCGGCCTTAGCTAAGCCGGACAACAGCGCCCGCCCCAACTCGCTGGCAAGCACGACATAACCCAGCGCGTCCAGGTTCAGCGCATCCGCCCGCAGGCGCACGCAACTGAAGCGGCCGCGCTCGCTGACATGGATCTGCCGCAGCGGGTTGGCATGGGCGGCCAGCTGCGGCCAGAGATCAAGCGCCGCCAGGATGCGCTGCGAGGACAGCGATAAGGACAGGCCGCGCGCATCATAGCTGGGCTGCGCCTCATCACCAAGCGATACGGCATCGATGACGGCAACGCGGGCCTGCTCACCGCTGAGCGCACAGGCGAGCGCCGCGCCGGTCATGCCGCCGCCGATGATCGCGATGTCGTAGTCGGCCTGCATCAAAGCAACTCAAGGCGCCGGGCTTTGCGCGCCTGGCAAGAGAGGAGAGAAACGAGCGGCGCTTTATGCCGCGCGGCCATTTGCCATCAGCGCCTCGATTTCAGCAATAGTCTTGGGCGCATCCCTGCTCAGCACCTCGTTGCCGTCCCTTGTCACCAGCACATCATCCTCAATGCGGATGCCGATGTTCCACCATTTCTTCGCCAAGCCCCGCGCCGCCGGCAGATACAGCCCCGGTTCCACAGTCAGCACCATGCCCGGCTCCAGCAGGCGCCATTCCCCGTCCAGCTTGTAATCGCCGACATCGTGCACGTCCATCCCTAACCAATGGCCGATGCGGTGCATGTAATACTTGCGATAGGCCTTTTCCTTAATCAGGGTGGGCACGCGCCCCTTGAGCAGCTTCAGCCGCACCAGGCCGCGGGTGATCACCTTGATCGCCGCATCCTGCGGGTCGTTCCAGTGATTGCCGGGCTTCACCTTGTCAATCGCCGCTTGCTGCGCCGCCAGCACCAGCTCATAAATATCCTTCTGCGCCGGGGTGAATGTGCCGTTCACGGGAAAGGTGCGGGTGATGTCGCTGGCGTAACCCTCGTATTCCGCCCCGGCATCGATCAGCAGCAGCTCGCCGTCTCTTAGCTCGGCGTCATTGTCGATGTAATGCAAGATGCAGCCATTCGCCCCGCCGCCGATGATCGAGGAGTACGCCGGGCTTCGGGCGCCGTTTTGCATGAACTCATGCAGCAATTCGGCCTCGATCTGGTATTCCATCAGGCCGGGCCTGCAGCGCTGCATGGCGCGCACATGCGCGCCGGCGGAGATCTTCGCCGCCCGCCGCATGGCCCTGATCTCAGCGCGGCTCTTGTATAGGCGCAGGTCGTGGAGGATGTGGTTGAGGGAGATAAACTCCTCCGGGGCGTGGATGCCGGCGCGGCTGCGCTGGCGGATCTCGTTCACCCAACCGACCACACGCTGATCAAAGCTCTGGTCATTGCCCATGGTGTAGTAAATCCGCTCTTTATCCTCCAGCAGACCGGGCAGGATCTCGTCCATATCGGCAATCGGGAAGGCATCATCGGCGCCGTATTCCTCGCATGCGCCTTCTAAGCCGGCGCGCTTGCCGTCCCAGGTCTCGGCCTTGGCATCACGCTCGCGGCAGAACAGGACAAACTCGCCGTGGCGGCGATCCGGCACCAACACGGCCACGGCCTCCGGCTCGGGAAAGCGGGTTAAGTAATAAAAATCGCTGTCGGGGCGGTAGGCGTGGTAGGTGTCGCGGCTGCGGGTGCGCATGGCGGCGGCCGGCAGGATGGCCACGCTGTCATCGCCCATCATGTTCATCAGCCGCTTGCGGCGGCGGGGGAATTCTTTGCTGTCCATCGGTGCTTAAGTTTCTAAATGTAATATTTTTAATGTGATGCTTTTACGGGGCAATATCGTATAGATTTCAGCGCAAAATACAAATGCCGGGCTAAGAGCAGTTGACCGCTATGTGGTGGCGCTCTATATTGATGCTATGGGCTTTTTCGGATAATGGCGCGTCAGATAGAGATGATCAGACAGATTGACAATACAGGCAGCTTGCAAGGCTCATGACGGCAAACAAGACTGAAAATACCGATCTATCTGCGCTGGAGGCCAGGGTTGATGAGTTGATCCGCACAGTCGGGGAATTAAAAAACGAAAACTCCGCCTTGCGCAATCAACAGGATAACCTGATGAGCGAGCGCTCCATCTTGATTGAGAAGACCGAGCAGGCGAGGGCACGCATTGAATCCATGATCTCGCGGCTGCGCGCGATGGAAACCCGCTCATGAATGACAACGTCAGACCCGTCAATGTCATGCTCCTGGGCAAGGAATACCTAATTTCGTGTAGTGATGAAGAGCGTGAACAGTTACACAGCGCCGTTACCTTTCTAAACAGGAAGTTAAAGCAGATGAAAGACAGCGGCCGGGTGATCGGCAGCGAGCGCATTGCGGTGATGACTGCGCTGAATATCACCAACGAATTACTTGCATACAAACGCGATAATGAGGACTATACTGCTACTATAGATAATACGCTCCGGCGCCTGCAAAACAAGATCGACAAGGCCCTGGTGGGCGGCGGACAACTGGAGATGTGAATGCGCGCATCGCTGGACTTTGAAATGCTTAGCTGCGTATTATTCGCACAAACATAAGGGCAAACGGCGCTTGTTTTTTTAAAGATTAAGTTTTGGGTGCTGACTGCGGTGGTGTTAAGACTGGTAACTTGAGCCTAATTTACCACGACGGGAGCTAAACTGCGATGTTGTTGTGCATACCCGCCTTAAGGCGGGGAGCCTGATATGTCGCCCGCTGTTCCCACTTGAACCTGCGGGTTCAAGTTCAATGTCTTTCATGCCGCTGCAGTTGGTGCCCATCCTTACAACCCCCGTGCCGCATCTGGCCGCTCATGCAAGCCCAATCAGCGTTTCACGAATAAGCGCATCAAGCCGCCGCCGGTCTGCTTGCGGCTGACTCACACACATGATCCGCAGGCACCATGCGTACTTTATGCGCGCGGGCCGGCGTACAACCGGTGGGCCTTTCAATATTAAACTTGCGTTTGACTATGCCTTTTTCTTTGCGCATCAGTGATATACTCCTCATCGTTCCTGTTTAGGGGCAGCATTTACCCCCGCCCTAAAAAAAGAGCCTGCTTATGAACCGAGATGAGAAAAAACAACGTGTCGCCGCCGCCGCGCTTGAATATGTGCAGGACGCTGCGGTGGTGGGTGTCGGCACGGGAAGCACGGTCAATTTTTTTATCGAGGAGTTGGCGAAGATAAGGCATCGCCTTGATGGGGCGGTGGCCAGCTCTGTCGCCACAGAAACATTGCTAAAGCAACACCACATCCCCGTGCTGTCCTTAAACAGCGTCAATGAGCTGCCCGTTTATGTCGATGGGGCGGACGAGGCGAACCGGCACCGGCAACTGCTCAAGGGCGGCGGCGGGGCCTTGACCCGGGAGAAGATCATCGCCGCAGTCAGTAAAAAGTTTGTCTGCATCATTGATGATGCCAAGCAGGTCAAGGTGCTGGGCGGCTTCCCCCTGGCGGTTGAGGTCATTCCCATGGCGCAGAGCTATGTCGCCCGGGAACTCATCAAATCAGGAGGGCGGCCGGAACTGCGGGCGGGCTTCACCACTGATAATGGCAATAGCATCCTGGACGTACACGGCCTTGAGATCCTCGACCCTCCACAACTGGAGGCTGAGATCAATCATATCAGCGGCGTGGTGAGCAACGGCCTGTTCGCCAGAAGGCCGGCCGATGTGCTGCTGGTTGCCGATGGGGACACCGTTCAGAAGACTGAGGGCTGAGGGCAGATTTTAAGGAACGGCTTCACCGCACTTTATTACCTGTCCTCCGTAATCACCGCTCCGCTTCCCAGCCAATCCCGAGGCCGCAGAAACTCCTCAAGTCGGGCCTCTTCGCTGCCCGGTTGCGGTTGCCAGTTATAGCGCCAGCGGACTTCCGGCGGCAGGGACATCAGTATCGACTCGGTACGCCCGCCGGATTGCAGGCCGAACAGGGTGCCGCGATCATAGAGCAGGTTAAATTCCACATAGCGCCCGCGGCGGTATCGTTGAAAATCAAGCTGCCGCTCGCCATAGGGCGTATCCTTGCGGCGCTCTATGAGAGGCAGATAGGCCGGCAGGTAGTGCTCGCCGATGCTTTTAAGAAAGGCAAGACTACGCGCAAAACCAAACTCATTCAAGTCATCAAAAAACAGGCCGCCGACCCCACGCATCTCGCCTCGATGCTTTAAGTAAAAGTATTCATCACACCATTTTTTGTAGCGTGGATAGACCTCGGCACCAAACTCCCGGCAGGCGGCA
This sequence comes from Gammaproteobacteria bacterium, assembly GCA_963923955.1. Classification (GTDB taxonomy): domain Bacteria; phylum Pseudomonadota; class Gammaproteobacteria; order Eutrophobiales; family Eutrophobiaceae. Next base: position 2,612,133 of record OZ000552.1, on the reverse strand, counting down.
TAAGCGACTTCATGCCAGTGCTTGGCATCTTCGGCAAAGCCATAATACGGCGTCAGGTCAAAGCCGCCGCCGAACCACCAGATGGGCGCGCTGCCTTCTCCCTCGGCAATAAAAAAGCGCACATTCATGTGCGAGGTGGGGACATAGGGATTGCGCGGGTGCATGACCAGCGAGACGCCCAGCGCCTGGAAGCTGCGGCCGACAAGCGCCGGTCGTTGGGCGCTCGCCGCCGCCGGCAGCGTATCTCCAAAGACATGGGAATAATTCACGCCGCCCTGCTCGATCACCGCCGCATCATGCAAGATGCGTGTGCGCCCGCCGCCGCCCGCCGCCCTCTCCCAGTTGTCTTCCACAAAGCATCCTTCCCCGTCAAGCTGCTCCAGGGCATGGCAGATCGCATCCTGCAAGGCCAGCAGATAGTCCCGCACCGCGGCGATGTCAATCTCTTCCGTCATTACTCTGGCTTGTCTAAATCCGATAACACGCTATGCTATCACCGTTTTAAGCCTCTTTGAGAATCAACACCATGAGCAAGCAGCGCCGCGCCGCGGTCAATCGCGAGACCAGAGAGACCCAGATCGCGCTGGAACTAAACCTTGATGGCGCGGGCCGGGCCGAGTTGGAAACCGGGGTGCCCTTTTTGGAGCACATGCTGGAGCAGGTTGCGCGCCACGGCATGCTTGATCTGAAGATCACTGCCCGCGGCGACCTGGCGATCGACGCCCATCACACGGTGGAAGATGTCGGCATCACGCTTGGCCAGGCGTTCAAGCAAGCGCTCGGTAGCAAGGCGGGCATACGCCGTTACGGGCATGCCTATGTGCCGCTCGATGAGGCGCTCTCGCGCGTGGTGCTGGATTGTTCCGGCCGCCCGGGTTTGGAATATCATGTGGAGTATCCGCGCGCCCGCGTGGGCGATTTCGATATCGATCTGGTGTATGAGTTCTTTCAGGGCTTTGTCAATCATGCCGGGCTTACGCTGCACATCGACAATATTCGCGGCCGCAATGCTCATCATATTGCCGAGACCCTCTTCAAGGCATTCGGCCGCGCCCTGCGCATGGCCGTGGAGAGAGATGCGCGCCTGGGTGAGAGCCTGCCGTCGACAAAAGGCGCCCTGTAAGGCAATACTAGCGCCATGCAAAAAGTCGCCATCCTGGACTATGGCTCCAGCAACATCCGCTCGGTTGCCAAGGCGCTTGAACACGTTGCCGGCAAAGATGCCGAGGTCCTGATCACCGATCAACCCAAACAGCTACTTGGCGCTGATCGCGTTGTCTTTCCGGGACAAGGCGCGATCGGGCAGTGTATGGATCGTCTGCTTGAGAAGGGATTTAGCGAGGCATTGCGTGAGAGTATTGCAACCAAACCATTCCTCGGCCTGTGCTTGGGCCTGCAAAGCCTGCTGGATGAGAGCGAGGAAGACGGCGGCGTGCGTGGCTTAAGCCTTATCCCCGGCAAGGTGCGCCGCTTTCCTGGCAATAAAAAAGACAGCACAGGCAAGGTCTATAAGATCCCGCACATGGGCTGGAATGCGGTGCAGCAGGAAAAGCCGCACCCGCTCTGGCAAGGCATCGCCTCCGGTGAGCGTTTCTACTTCGTGCATAGCTATTACGTTGCCGCAGAACGGGGCGAAGACCTGGCCGGCACCACGCATTATATTCTGGATTTTGCCTCTGCTATGGCAAGAGACAAGCTCTTTGCCGTCCAATTTCACCCGGAGAAAAGCCAAGCGGCGGGCTTACGGCTGTTGGAAAATTTCCTTGCCTGGCGAGTATAAAACTGCTGCTCAAAGTGAACTGATCCTTAAAATGGATCCGCGTAGCAAACAAATAAAAAAGGCCGTTTGCTTGATGAAAACAGCCTTCTTCCGTCCCCCAGTCAACAAGCGTCATTTTTGTACAGGAAGTACTTCAGGATTTTTGTTCCTGACAAATCCTAAGTACCTACATCCCTGTAGGCAATGCTGCGAAGCACAGGGAAGTGCGGGAGCAGCCCCGTGCTGGACACGGGGAATGACGACATAGACGGCAGTTGGGTGAAACAACTTGCGAGATTGCCTTTTGCTGTACGCCCTTTCAAAAGCTCAACCGCTTGGGAAAATCGCCTCATTCAGCCAACCGCATCCTTCAATGCTTTCAAGGGTGTAGCGCGCACGGTCGTGGTGGCGGGCTTGGCCTTGATCATCATCGCCTCGCCGGTAAATGGATTCATACCCTTGCGCGCCTTGCGTGCAGGCTTGACGACACGCCGTAATTTTAGCCCCAAAGACGGAATGGAAAATTCTCCAGAGCCTCTTTTTTTAAGATGACGCCGCGCTTGTACCGCCAGGGCATCAAGCACCGCCGCGACTTCTTTTCTGCTAAGACCTGTATCCTCGGCAAGGTCGCTCAGGATTTGCGCCTTGGTCTGTCTGGTAGCAATAGTAGCCCGTTTTTTAGCCATGTTATGTCCTCACGATTTTTTCATTAAAGATGCTTGGTAAAATTGTTTTGATTTCCCGCTGCTAAGCAACTGCTGCAATTATGCTATGCAACGCGAATAAAGCCAAGTCGCTGCTTGGTGCTACTTCTCCCTCGCCACGGCGCGATGGGCAATGTCCTTTCTATAGAACATGCCTTCCCAGGCGATTTTTGTTATCGCGGTGTAAGACTTTTGCCGGGCGGTCTTAACATCTTCTCCGAGTGCGGTCACACATAAAACGCGCCCGCCTGCGGTGATGATCTGTCCATCCTGTAGGGCGGAACCGGCGTGAAAGACCTTGATGTCTGCATCGAACTTCGCATCCAGACCGCTAATGACATCGCCCTTGCGCACCGCCGCTGGATAGCCTGCGGCGGCCAGCACAACGCCCAGCGCTGCGCGCCCATCCCATTGCGCCTTCTCGCCATTCAGCCTTTCTTCCAAAGCGGCCATACACAGCGCCACCAAGTCACTCTTTAATCGCATCATAATGGCCTGCGTCTCCGGGTCGCCCAGTCGGCAGTTGTATTCCAGCAGCTTCGGCCGGCCTGATTTTGAGACCATCACGCCGGCGTAGAGAAAGCCGGTGTAGGGGTTTCCTTCCGCTTCCATGCCGCGGATCGTTGGCGTGATGATCGTCTCCATGATCTGCTCATGCACCGCCGCGCTCACCACCGGGGCCGGCGAGTAGGCACCCATGCCGCCGGTGTTCGGGCCGTTGTCACCCTCATCCCGCGCCTTGTGATCCTGGGAGCTGGCCAATGGCAAGACCCGGCGCCCATCGCTCATGACGATGAAACTGGCCTCCTCACCATGTAAAAATTCCTCGATCACCACCCGCCGCCCGGCTGCCCCGAAGCGGTTCCCGCCAAGCATGGCCTCGACCGCGGCGATCGCTTCTTCCTCCCGCTGCGCAACCACCACCCCCTTGCCGGCGGCCAAGCCATCCGCCTTTACAACGATGGGCGCGCCCTGTTTGCGGATGTAGGCAATGGCCGCAGCAGACTCGGAAAAGCTCTTATACTCGGCGCTCGGGATCTTGTGGCGCTTTAGGAAATCCTTGCAAAAGGATTTCGAGCCTTCCAAGCGGGCGGCATTTTTTGTCGGGCCGAGACAGCGCAGGCCGGTTTGCGAAAAGGCATCAACAATCCCGGCCACAAGCGGTGCCTCCGGGCCGATGATGGTCAGGGCTACTTTTCGCTCTTTGGCAAAGGCGAGCAGGGCGGCGCTGTCTTCCGCCGCAATCGCCACGTTCTCTACCTTTGCCTCTCGCGCCGTGCCGGCGTTGCCCGGGGCGACATAGACGTACTCCACAGCCGGCGACTGCGCCGCCTTCCAGGCCAGGGCGTGTTCTCGACCACCGCCGCCGACAATGAGTATGTTCATGGGCTATGCCCTGCCGCCGGCCTGGTTAATGCCTAAAGTGGCGCATGCCGGTGAACACCATCGCCATGCCGTGCTCATCGGCCGCGGCAATGACCTCCTCATCCCGCACCGACCCCCCGGGCTGTATTACCGCGTTAATGCCGGCCTCTGCTGCGGCATCCAGGCCATCGCGAAAGGGGAAAAAGGCATCGGAGGCCATCACCGCCCCGTCCAGCGCCAGCTGCGCCTCCGCCGCCTTGCGCGTGGCGATGCGCACGCTGTCGATGCGACTCATCTGCCCGGCGCCGATGCCAAGCGTGCGCGCCGCTTTGGCAAAGACGATGGCGTTGGATTTCACATATTTGACCACGCGCCAGGCAAACAGCAGATCGGCCCGCTCCTGCTCGCTCGGCGCCCGCCTGCTGATGACCTTGAGCGCACCCTCCGTGACTTCTCCCGCATCGGCATCCTGTATCAACAGGCCGCCGCTGACACGCTTTAGTTCGAGCTGTTGCAAGGACGCTCCTCGCTCGCCGACTTCCAGCACCCGCAGGCCCGGCTTGCCGGCGCAGGTTTCACGCGCGCCTGCCGACACCCGCGGCGCGATGAGTACCTCGACAAAATGCCGCTCAATGACGGCGGCGGCGCTCTGCTCATCCAGCGTTTCATTAAAGGCGATAACGCCGCCGAAGGCCGCAACAGGGTCGCTCGCATAGGCCCTCTCGTAGGCCGCCAGGATGTTCTCTGCCATTGCCGCGCCGCAGGGGTTGGCGTGTTTGACGATCACACAGGCCGGCGCTGCAAAGGCCAGCACACACTCCAGCGCCGCATCGGCATCGGCGAGGTTGTTATATGACAGCGCCTTGCCTTGTAGCTGCGCCGCGCTCGCCAGGGTGCCGGCGGGCGCGCTGGGCTGGGCAAAGAAGGCGGCGCTTTGATGCGGGTTCTCGCCGTAGCGCAGTTCCTGGCGCCGGGAAAATTGCATGGTGTAAGTCAGCGGATAGTTCATCGGCCGGGCATGATCATCCATGCCGCCCAGGTAATTGGAGATATTCGCCTCATAATTCGCCGTGTGGGCAAAGACCTTTTGGGCGAGATAGAAGCGCGTGGCAGCGCTTAGCTGCTGTTCATTTTCTTCAAGCTCGGCGATGATTTTTGCATAGTCCGCAGCATCCACCACGGCGGCGACATGGGCATAATTCTTCGCCGCCGCCCGCAACATGGCCGGCCCGCCGATGTCGATGTTTTCTACCGCCTCGGCCAAGGTGCAATCCGGCCGGCCGACCGTTGCCTCGAAGGGGTAGAGATTGACCACCAGCAGGTCGATGGGCGCTATGCCGTGCGCCTGCATGACTGCCTCATCCTGCCCGCGCCGGGCTAAGAGGCCGCCGTGAATCTTCGGGTGCAGGGTCTTGACCCGCCCGTCCATGATCTCCGGAAAGCCGGTGTAATCCGACACCTCAGTGACGCGCAAACCCTCTGCCGCCAGTAGCCGCGCCGTGCCGCCGGTTGACAGTAGCGCAATGCCCAGCCGCGCCAGTTGCCGACAAAAATCGACCACGCCGGTCTTGTCCGAGACGCTTATTAAGGCTCGTTGTACGGCGGCCATGCGTTTGCAGCTTGCGGTGGATAATGGCGGGCGAAGGGCGCGCGTAAGACCTAAAGACAGGCCGGGGAATTATTTATCCAGGCCATATTTTTGCAGCCGGGCGCGCAGAGTAGCGCGGTTTAAGCCCAACAGCCGCGCGGCTTGGGTGAGATTGCCTTGCGTGTGCTGCATCACGACCTCGAACAAGGGCCTTTCTACCTGGCCTAGCACAAGCTGATAAATATCCGTTGCCGCATGGCCGTCCAGATCGGCAAAGTATTTTTGCATGGCCGCAGCTACGCACTCACTCAGGCCGTACTTATCCGAGCCTCTGCGCCGCGGGCCTTCCGGGACATTCATGCCGCCCGGCCCACGCCCAGCCGGCGGCAGAGTTGTCGAGAGAATTTGTCCGTCGTGCCCGCCGTGGGCGGGAGAGTAAAATTATTCTTAACTGAGTGAGTGCCTGTCTTCATCTGCTGGATCGTAAAGAGCCGCTTCTTCTTAAATGGGGCGGCTTTTAGCGCGTCTAATGATAGCGGGGAATGCGGCGAGTGCAAAGAGCCGGCGCCGGGGCTTTTAAGCGATTTTTAATACTCTTAAGAATGTATCGAGATTGTCAGGATAAGCGGTTAAAGAAAACGAAACTCAAAGCTCACCGCCTCTTCGGCTGCGCCGCTCACCTCCAGCACGATATGAACCGGTTGCTCGGGCAGCATGCCCTGCTCAGCGCTGATGCTGTCATCCAGATAGTCATCAGAAGAAAATTCACGATAGGCCAGCAGCTTGCCATTGGTATCAAACAGGCCCAGCTGTATGCGCGGAAAGGGCTGCATGACCTTGGCCTGATTAACCAGCGTGGCGTTGACCAACAGAGCGTCCTGATAGCGGGGATGGGCGCGGACATCGCGATTGAGTAAGCTAATCTCGCCGACATTGCGATAGCGGATCCATTGACACTGCAGGCGTTCACACAGTTGCCGGGCATAGGGCACCAGCTGCGGGTAACGGCTCAGCACTTGATCGCGATTAAACCAGGCAAGTTGGCCGATTGAAGTAACTAACAACAACAGGATCAGGCAGGTCCAGAATAATCTGCTGAACCAGCCGGCGGGTCTTGTTTGCAGTTGCAGCAGCTCTTCCGGGAAGGCGTAGTCAGCCTCTGCTGCCTTGTCTTCCCCCGGAATAGTGAACTCTGGCTCGGTGTGTTCTGCCTTGCCAGCCCTTGGCAGCGGCGCATCCCGCAGGCGCCCCAGCGCGCTGAATTGCTCACCACAATAGCCACATTTGACCAGGCCCTCGGCAGCCGATAATTGCTCAGCACGGATACGAAACTGTCTGGCACAGCCCGGGCAATCAGTGAACATAAAGCCTGCTTATTGTGCTTGCACTGTTATTCATCACGAGTCGATAGTAGCGACTATTGGCAATATGTGAAGTGGAAAGTGGATACCGTGCAGGCCGGCTCAGCAATGCCCTTTACGAATGCCGACCAGCAAGGCCCATTCATCCTGATACGTGGGCGCATCCAGCGTAAACCACGGCGCATAGGCGGCCTGGCACTCCTGCGCCTGCACGGCCAGGATGCCGGATAGGGCCAGTGCGCCGCCTGTCTTGACCAGCGCGGCAAGCTGCGGCGCCAACTCAAGCAGGGGCCCGAGCAATATGTTGGCGAGCAGGATGTCCGCCGCCGGCACGGCGCCCTTCGCCGCCAGCGAGAACTGTATTTTTTTCTGGAGATCATTGCGCCGGGCATTTTCTGCGCTCGCAGACAATGCCTGCGGGTCAATATCCGTGGCATAGACCCGGCCGGCACCTAGGGCCGCTGCGGCCAGCGCCAAGATGCCGGAACCGCAGCCGTAATCAATGACTGTTCTGTCGGCCAGTTCCTGCCGGGCCAGCCAGTCCAGGCACAAGGCGGTGCTCGCATGCCCGCCGCTGCCAAAAGCCAGCCCCGGATCCAGCACCACCGTGGTCAAGCCATCAGCGGGCGGCGCACTCCAACTCGGACAGATGCACAGACGCTCGGCAAAGACTCTGGGGCCATGCCCGGCCTTGTGCGCTTGCGTCCAGTCCTCGTCTGCTACCGGCGCTATCTGGTGAGAGAGAATATTCTCTGTGCCGATGCGATTGCGCAGGCAGGCCAGCAGGATGTCCAACTCGATCTCGCTGTCCAACAGGGCCGAGACCTGTGTCTTTTGCCAGAGGGCTTCACGGTCGGCGGCTTCTTCGAAGAGCGCCTCATCCGTGGCCGGATGAAAGCTGATGGCGACGGCGGCAAACTGCGCCAGCAGTTCAGCGGCGTGCTGCGCCTGCGCGGCATCGGTGGTGATGGTCAGCCTTAGCCAGGCCATAACGCGTCCTTATAGAACATGCCTCGTCTTACGCCGCACCTTAGTAAGGAAAACCCAAGTTTCACCGGCGGCTACTTCAGGCCGAGCTTGTTTTCCAGATAGTGAATATCGGTCCCGCCGGCGGTGAAGGCGGCGTCCTTGAGCAGTCGCTGGTGTAAGGGGATGTTGGTCTTGATGCCGTCAATGTATATCTCGGACAATGCCGTTGACATGCGCCGCAATGCGATCGCGCGCGTCTCGCCGTGGGCGATCAGCTTGCCGATCATGGAATCATAATGCGGCGGGATGCGATAATCCTGATAGACATGGGTATCAACCCGGATGCCCGGGCCGCCCGGCGGATGATAATTCTCGATCACCCCGGGGCTGGGCATGAAGGTCTCCGGATCTTCTGCGTTAATCCGGCATTCGATGGCGTGACCGTGAATGCGTATCTGCTCTTGGCGGTAGCTGAGCGCATCGCCGCCTGCAATGCGCAGTTGCTCTTTGACAATATCAACGCCGGTAATCATTTCCGTCACCGGGTGCTCCACCTGGATGCGGGTATTCATCTCGATAAAATAAAATTCCCCGTCCTCATAGAGAAACTCCATCGTGCCGGCGCCGCGATAGTCGATCTCCTTGCAGGCCTGCACACAGCGCTCGCCAATCGCCGCGCGCACGGCCTCAGTGATCCCCGGCGCGGGCGCCTCTTCAATGACCTTCTGGTGGCGGCGCTGCATAGAGCAATCGCGCTCGCCCAAGTGGATGACATTGCCATGATTATCCGCCAGCAGCTGTATTTCAACATGGCGTGGATGCTCTAAGAATTTCTCCATGTACAGGGTATCATCCCCGAATGCGCTTGCCGCTTCCGAGCGCGTTAGCGAGACGGCATTGTGCAATGCGGCCTCGCTGTTCACCACGCGCATGCCGCGCCCACCGCCGCCGCCGGCTGCCTTGATGATGACCGGATAACCAAGCTCCTTCGCCGTCTTGCTGATGCTGGCCATGTCCCCGCTCAAGGGCCCGTCCGAGCCGGGCACCACCGGCACACCCGCCTTGATCATCCTGTTGCGGGCCGAGATCTTGCTGCCCATCAGCCGAATCGTCTCCGCCCGCGGCCCGATGAAGATAAAACCGCTGTTCTCCACATGCTCGGCAAAATCGGCATTCTCAGACAGAAAGCCATAGCCCGGATGGATGGCCACGGCATCAGTTACCTCAGCCGCGCTGATCAACGCCGGCGTGCTTAGATAGCTATCGGCTGATGCCGCCGGGCCGATACAGACCGCCTCATCGGCTAACAAGACATGTTTCTGCTCGCGATCAACCTCTGAAAAAACGGCCACGGTCTTGATGCCGAGTTCGCGACAGCCGCGCAGGATGCGTAACGCAATCTCACCGCGGTTGGCAATGACTACCTTATCAAGCATAAGAACGAATTTAAGAAATGATAGCGGGGAACGCGCAAGCTGCGCTCATAATAGTGTTACTCCTTGAAAGACATCACTCCGCACGGATGACAAAGAGCGGCTGCCCATATTCCACCGGCGCGCCATTCTCGACCATGATCCTGCTCACCACGCCGCTGCTCTCAGACTCGACCTGATTCATGATCTTCATGGCCTCGATAATACACAGCACATCCCCCCTTTTAACGCGCTGGCCCAGCTCAACAAAGGAGGGCTTGCCTGGTGCCATCGCCTCATAAAAGATCCCCACCATCGGCGCGCGCACAATATTTCCTTCCGGCTCGGCATCCTCTGCCGCTTTAGCCTGCTTCTGCTCGGTGGCGGGCGCCGGGGCGGCGGCAAGCGCAACCGGCGTCTGTGCGGTCGGCAGCGCTGCCAGCGCGCTGTGGCGGCTGATGCGCACCGACTCCTCGCCTTCATGGATCTCGATCTCGGCAAGCGCGGATTCTTCCAGCATCTCCATGAGTTTTTTTACCTTGCGAATATCCACGACTATGTACCCCCTGCTAATTGTTGCGCGGCGGCCTGTAGTGCCAGGCTATAGCCCTGTGCGCCCAGCCCGCTGATCACGCCGACGGCTACATCGGACAGATAAGAATGCTGCCGAAAGGCTTCCCTGGCAAAGACATTGGATAAATGGACTTCGATAAAGGGAATGGCAACGCCGAACAGGGCATCGCGCAGGGCGATGCTGGTATGGCCAAAGGCACCCGGGTTGATGATGATAAATTCGATGTCTTCGGCTCCAGCCCGGTGGATGCGCGCAAGCAGTTCATGCTCGGCGTTGCTCTGGAAGCTCTCCAGATGATGGCCCGCTGCATCGGCCTCGGCCGCCAGGGTCTTGTTGATGTCTGCAAGGCTTGTGCTGCCGTAGAGCGCAGGCTCACGCTGGCCGAGCAGATTCAGATTCGGCCCGTTAATCAGCAGGATCTTTGCCATATTCCCCTCGTGTTAGTGCGCCTGGGCGATGTGAAGATCGGCGCTTTTATTTAATTTTAGCAGCTTTTAGCCACTAAAACAAAGGGAAATTAAGGAGGCTGCGCTTATAACAGCGCGCTGATGACCGCCTCGGCCACCTCGCCGGATAGGGGCCCCGGCTTCACGAAGACGATGCGGCCGCTGCGATCGATAATGACCGTATAGGGCAGGGCGCCGATGTCATTGCCATAGGCCCGGGCGATATTGATCACTTCAAGCTCGCCAAAGAGCACCGGGTAGTTCATATTATGCTCCTGCATGAATTGCCGCACCGGCTCGGCCGCCTGCAGGGCAACGCCGATAAATTGCAGGCCCTGATCGGCATATTTTTCCTGTAGATGCACAAACTCCGGGATCTCTTTTAGGCACGGCGGACACCAGGTGGCCCAGAAGTTCAGCGCGATGACCTTGCCGTGCCATTCCCCTATGTGACGCGGCGCACCATCCACGCTGGGCAGGCTGAAATCCGGCCGCTTTCGCCCGACCATGGCCGCCGGCTTTGGTCGTGGTTTCGTCTCAAGATCCGTGCCGACAGGCGGGAGCGCGGCAGCCTCGGGATCAGGCTGGGCGCGATACAAAAAATATCCCGCCGCGGCTGATACTAAGGCCAGAGAGAAGACCATAATGGCCAGGGGCAAGCTTTTCATGAGCCTACCGCCTGCTGCAGGTGCTGTAGAAATTCATCCGCCTCGATAAAGCCCAGCAGGCGATGGGCGCGCGCTTCCTTACCGTTGGGAGCAAAAAACAGGATGGCCGGCGGCCCGAATAGATTAAAGGCCGTCATCAACGCCCGATCTTCCTCATCGGTCGCCGTAACATCCGCCTGCAACAGGACCAGCTCTTGCAATGCGGCCTGCACTCTTTTATCAGGAAAGGTATGCTCTTCCATCTCGATGCAGCTTGTACACCAGTCGGCATAAAAATCCAGCATGACATAGCTGCCGGCGGCATTGGCCATTGCTAATTGCCGGTTTAATTCATCCAGATTCTTAATCCTGGTGAAGGGTATTTTTTCCGCTTCCCGCTCGCCGGCAAGCTGCCCAACACTCGGCAGCGGCTGAAACAGATCCTTGCCGCCGCTTGCTGCGCCGACAACGAGCACGGCACCGTAGATCAACATGACCAGGCCCAGCCCCTTCCACAGGCGCTGCCAGCCGGACTCCGTTGTCGGCCGGTCTAGGGCGCCCAAGTAGATGGCCGCGACAATCAGCAGCATGGCCCACAGCATCAGCGCCAGCTGGGCGGGGATAACACGCTCCATAAACCAGATGGCAACAGCCAGCATCACCACGCCGAAGACCCGCTTGATCGACTCCATCCAGGCACCGGCGCGCGGCAGCAGGGTGCCTGCCGAGCCGCCCAGGATTAACAAGGGCACACCCAGCCCCAGGCCCAGCGCAAACAGGGCCAGGCCGCCCAATACAGCATCACCGGTCTGGCTGATATATAACAGGGCACCTGCGAGCGGCGGGGCAACGCAGGGCCCGGCGATAAGGGCGGACAACATGCCCATCACGGCAGCGCCATAGAGCGTACCGCTTTTGCGTTGCTTGCCGGCGGCGAGCAGGCGGCCCTGCAGCGCAACTGGTAATTGCAATTCATAAAAACCAAACATGGACAGGGCCAGCAATACAAAAACAGCGCTGAATGCAGAGATCACCCAGATGTTCTGCGCGGCCGCCTGCAGGTTAAAATGAAACGAACCGGCGATGACGCCGAGGATGGCATAGCTGATTGCCATCGCCATGACATAGGCGAGAGACAGCATAAAGCCGCGCTTCACCGTAACGGTCTTGCCCTGCCCGACAATGATGCCGGATAAGATCGGGATCATGGGAAAGATGCAGGGCGTTAAGGACAGCAACAGGCCAAAGCCAAAAAAGGCCAGCACGTTGATCAATAAAGTGCCGTCCTTGAGCCCCTGGGTGATGGCATCTTGCGTTGAGAGCTGTGAACGTCTATCTGCTATGGGCGCATCTTCCTGCGCAGTCGCCGCTTGGGCGCTGCCTGCAAAGGCGGCAAGTGTGAGGGGCACGAGCTTTTTTATCGGCGGATAACAGATCGAGTCCGCCTTGCAGCCCTGGTAGCCTACTTCCAGTGTCGCTGTCGCCTCCTCAAGGCTTGCTCTATTGACCGGCAGATCGATCTCGATCTCGCCCTCGTTGATCTCTACCTGACCAAAGAATGGATCGGCCTTGATTGTGCCCCCAGGCACAGCAATCGCCTCCCGATTGAGCGCAAGCGGACCGTCTTTGATGGCGAAACTGAATTTATCATGGTAGAGATAATAGCCATCCGCCACCTGCCAGTTAAGACTGAGCGCCTGCGGCCCAGCCGGTGCTGCGGAGAAGACAAAGGCCGCATCGGGGTGCAGGACTTCATCTGCGCTATTGACGCCGGATGCGCCAAGTGTTCTCTGGATACGATCAGCGAAGGACTCAGCAGCGGCGTTGGAGAGCGCAGCGAGACCGAGCAGGCACAGAGCTACATGGAATGTATTTAGGAGGAATCTGTACAATCGTCTATCCAGGATAGATATTCAGCCGATCCGCTATGGATAGGGACTGCAATGATCTCTGGAAGTTCATAGGTGTGCATGGCCCTAATGCGCTGCTCCAATTCCGCATAGCGCCCCGTTGTGGTCTTGATCAATAGCAGGCTCTCCGCAGCATTATCCACCTTCCCGGCCCAGCTGAAAAACGATTGTACGCTAGGAACGATCTGTACACAGGCGGCAAGCCTGCCCATCACCAACTCCTGCGCCATCTCCTTAGCGGCCGCCGGCCCGGGACAGGTGCTCATTACCAACAAGTGCTGCACGGATCTCTTCGTCATTTGCCCTGCTATTTTCTCTTAGGCTGTCTTAAAAATGCTATCTTGCCAATACACTGGCAAACAAGCCATGTTTTTTATTGAGTCTTGTCCGGCAGAGCATAGTTTAAGATAAAGACATAAAGCGATGTATGGCAATGAAAAGCAGGTGGCGACCAAAGCAGTGTCGCTATCATGCGCCTGCTGAGCCTGTCCGCTCTGTCATCTATAATTCCTCGTCATTCCCCGTGCACTCGTTATATACTCCATTTTCGTAGGCATTTTTGTCTTGATTAAAACGGGCAAGATCGGTAGATGGACAAGAGGCCTAAGCCAGTTATGAGCGTTTTGCGGTAAATATCGTTACAATGCAGGAAACCGGGCCGAGGCATGGTCCCACGCCAGATTATTTCTCGAATTGAAGATCAAGTCACCAAGCAGTTATGGGCGCAGATAAAAAATATAGTTTTGAATTTTTTCCGCCCCGGACGGAAGCCGCGGCAGTAAAATTACAGCTGACCCAGGAGCGCCTTGCCAGGCTGCGGCCTGATTTTATCTCGGTGACCTACGGGGCTGGGGGGAGTAGCCGCGAGAAGACCTTTGAGACCGTGCTTGACATCAGGGAGAAGACCGGGGTGGTGGCGGTGCCGCATATTTCCTGCATGAGCAGTAGTCGGGATGAGCTCAGAAAGGTGCTGATGCAATACAAGGAATGCGGCCTTGAGCAGCTGGTTGCGCTGCGGGGGGATGCGCCATCCGGCGCAGGGGGTGGGAGCGCCTTGAATTATGCCAGCGAGCTGGTTGCGTTTATCCGCGCTGAGACCGGTGCGCATTTTCATATCGAGGTGGCCTGCTATCCGGAATTTCATCCGCAGGCGGCCAGTGCCGAGCATGATCTACAGCATTTCAAGCGCAAGGTTGCGGCCGGTGCCGATAGTTCGATCACGCAGTATTTTTATAATGCCGATGCCTATTTCAGTTTTTTGGATAGCTGTGAAAGCTTAGGGATTGAGGTGCCGATTGTGCCGGGCATCATGCCGATCACCAATTACCGCCAGCTTGCGCATTTCTCCGCGCGCTGTGGTGCCGAGATCCCGCGTTGGATCTTAAGACGCTTGCAGAGCCTTGCCGAGGATAAGGCGGCGCTTAAGGACTTTGGCCTTGAGGTGGTAACGCGGCTCTGTGAGAGGTTGTTGGACAATGATGCGCCGGGGCTGCATATCTATACGATGAACCAGGCCGATGCCGCAGAGGCGATCTATAAGAACTTAGGGTTGGATAAGCGTTGATTGGAAAGGAGTTTTAGTTGACGCACAAAGATAGGGGGTTTTGTTGCTGCCTGATAAGGACACGCTTATCAGTTCGTACTTTCCAACTTGCTATGGAGCAGCAGGATTTACCGGCCAGCTTCGGGTAGACCTCGGGCCTGAGGGAATGCGCGACCGCTTAGCGGCAGGATTTTTTGCGCATACTCAAAGGTTTGCGCCCCGATTTGTTCCAGCATAGCGTCATAGTCGGGTGTACTGGCCACAATGATATCCGTTAGTCCCACAATATCCCCGCTGGCGATCCTCGCCTTATTGGCTGCTGCTTCCTCCACACTGAGCGTAATCAGGTATTGCATGGACCGACGATAGACCTGACGCAGGGCCAGGCCCTCTAGGGCAGCCTGTTTATAGCGCTCTCGCAGGCTTGTCTTTGCTGAGAGCACAACCGGACTTTCAGGATGATACAGCACGATGTCAAAATCGCAGTTTGGCACATGCAGGAACCTGGCCTGATAGTAAAACGGGGTGATCCCTTCACGCACCAGCGTCTCAAGGATCAAGCATTCAAATACCCGCCCGTTAATGCTTGGGTTGTTCTGATATTTCGTGGTGTATAACTTCCACGCCGCGGCAATGAACGTTGATGGACAGTGATAGGCCGTTATAGCGTCCAGCACTTTTGCATAGATGTCTTGCGTTCTGCCGCTAAGGATGGTTTCAATTTTACTCCGCATAGCTTTTCCAGTCTCTGCGCTGTCAATTCACAATACTTCGCTTCCACTTCAATCCCTAGAGCAGTGCGATAGTTGTTAATCGTTGCCACCATTGTTGAGCCTGAGCCGCTAAACGGATCCAGGACCGTATCACCCTGAAACGACAAGAGCTTAATCAATCGCCGCGGTAACTCCAACGGGAACGGTGCCTCGTGGCCGACCCGCTTGGCACTCTCACCATTAAAATTCCAAATCCCAAATACCCATTCTTTGAATTCATCTGGCGTAATGTCGTTGCTCCCCTGGTTGGCCCGTTTCCATACGTCTTTGTAGAGTACAATGATAGTTTCAACAGGGGCGATGATGTGCGGCGCAGAAGCACTACACCAAGACCCCCACGCGGTACGACGCGAGATGTTGCCTTCGTTCCATAGTATGGTTGCGTGATATTTCCAACCGGCCGCCATCGCCCACTGCGTTAGATCTGCCGATAGCGGGTGCTTGCCGTTCTTGTTCTTGTCTATGGCGACATTGACGCACAGACGCGCAGTAGGGCGCGCCCAATGGTAGCAATTCGCAAGCCATTTAGCGGAGAACTTTGCATAGTCGCAGTAGCTCATACTGTCTCCGCAGCCCTTGTCATCATAAGGCATCCCGACATTGTATGGCGGGGAAGTGATGATCAAATCTACGCTCTCTGGCGGCAACACGCCTTTGCGTGTGGCATCTGCCTGGTAGAGTTGGGGACGGTTTTCATTGATCAAAAAATCAGGACGGGCTTGCATAACCAGGTCCAGGTTTGCATCAAGTTGTTCCAGTGTGACGGTGCTCATTGCGTCAGATCCCTACAGCTTCTGGGCGACCTCCAAACAGCCAATGCCGCATTAGTGCTGTGAAACAACGATACAGTAAGAGAGGAAAAAATCCAATGTATTTTTACCAGAAAATTACCTATAATTGCCACAACAACGGCATAACAAATCATGCTAAGGATTTGCATAAAATTCTTAAACTCAAAGTAGGAAATGCCAATTTCTTCAATGCGTAACCGGGCCTGGCTGATGCGTACACTACTACTCAAAACACTGTTCATCGCCCTTGCCGGTTGTGCCGCGCTACAGCCTGAGACTCCTGTGCCATCGGCCGGTCATATCAGCGCGGAGCCTCCCGTTGAGAAAGCCGCTATTCCGGCGCTGGTGCGGCAGGCCCCGATCGTGCCTGAGCCTGCGCCGGTTAGAGAACTGGAAAGATATACGGTGGTGGTGAATGAAGTGCCGGTCAAGGAATTGTTGTTTGCCTTGGCGCGTGATGCCCAGATCAATGTAGATATCGATCCCGGGATCAGTGGTCGTGTAACGATAAATGGCGTGGATCAGACCCTGCCGCAGTTGCTGGACAGGATTGCCAGACAGGTCGATATCAGGTATGAGTTTGCTGACAATCATCTGATTATCTCGCCGGATGAGCCCTTTGTCCGGGTCTATAACATTGGCTATCTCAACCTGTCCAGAGAGACGGCAGCGGCGGTTACGGTATCCACCCAGATCGCCTCCACCGGTTCCAGCAGGGAGAGCGGCGGTGGCGGCAACAATACCTCAACCACAGACATCAACTCTGCATCCAGCCATCAGTTCTGGGACAGCTTAAGACGCAGTCTCGCCGCCATGCTGGCCGCGGCAACGGAATCCTCGGACGATGAGGATGCAATCGTTATCAATGCCGAGAGCGGCCTGGTTATCGTTCGTGCAACCGCCGCCCAGCATGTGCAGATCCAGGGCTTTGTTGATCGGGTACTGGAAAGCGTCAAGCGCCAGGTGCTGATCCAGGCCACGGTCGTGGAAGTGACCCTGAGCGATCAATTCCAGGCCGGCATTAACTGGTCGATCATCGATTGGTCGAAATCGGGTCTGGCTATCGGCTCCAATATCCTGGGGGCATCGGGCTTTGTCGTTGATGAGATCGGTGGGGTGGCCTTGACCAGCCCTGCCTTGCCCGGCCCACCTGCGACCACTTCAACATCACTCATTGAATACCGCGCCAGGGGCAATGACACCCGCGTGGATGCAGTGCTAGGCCTGCTCTCCGAGTTTGGCGATACGAGGGTCTTGTCCAGCCCGCAGATCATGGTATTGAATAACCACACCGCAGTGTTAAAGGTGGTGGAGAACTTTGTCTATTTTGAAGTAGAGCAGGAGATCGAATCGGGCAATGCGCTGACCGGTGCCAGCGCCTTACTGGCAACGACCACCACGGCGAAGACAGTCCCGATCGGCCTGGTGATGACTGTTACCCCGCAGATCAGCAGGGATGCAAGCGTAACCATGAGTGTCAGGCCGACGATCTCCTCAGTCGTTCGCACGGCAACAGATCCCAATCCGGCGCTGATCACCGTGCAGAATCGCATTCCCGTAGTGCGGGTGCGGGAGATGGAGTCCATTCTCAAGGTGGCCAGCAACCAGATCGCCGTGCTGGGTGGCCTGATGCAGGATAGTGTGCGCGGACAGGATCGGGAGACGCCGGGCCTATCCAGCCTGCCGCTCTTTGGCAATCTGTTCAAGGCCAAAAGCCAGGAGTCAGTAAAGACCGAGCTGGTGATCTTCCTACGCCCGATCGTGATCAAGGACGCCAGCCTAGACGGTGATTTCAGCGAGTTTAGACAGTTCCTGGACGCTGCAACAAAGACGGTTGAGGAAGCCGGCGGCCGGGAATAGCAGGCATGAGTCTATTGATGGATGCCCTGAAAAGGGCGGAACAGGAAGGGCAAGAAGAACAAGCGGCCGCGCCGCCGAGGCTTGAAAAGAAGCAAGGCCGCATGGCTGCCAGCAGACCGGAAACGCAACCAGAAGATCCCGAATCCGCCCTTGTCAAAGGCCTAAATCCAGCTGCCGGAGCGGCACTGGATGAAGGCTTCTCGCTCGTGTCTTTCGGCGAGGATGATGCGGGGCTTTTTCCGGAGACGCTGCTGGATGCTACGTACATGCCGGATGCGCATGCTCCCGCTGCGGAGACATTGTCCGGCGGGGCGGTGTTGCAGTTTGCGGAAGGTGTAGCCGGGCAAGGGCTGCCCACCCCCGTCGCCGCCCAGACCGTCTTTGCAGAGGCTGGTGCGCGCAACAAGACATCTGCCGCCTACACCTGGGCGGCAATCACTGCCGTTGTGCTGGCCATCGTAGCGGCGGGGATGTGGTACTACTACACTGTCACCCCCACGTACCGCGCCCTGCCCTCTCCACAGGTCGCCGGCGGAATCGAAGGTGCCTTCGCCATGCAGACACGGCTTGAGGGAGCGCCAGGCGCCGATGCCGTGAGCGGAGGGGAAATGAATGCGGCGGCCATGGCGGAAGACAATGCCGTGGCAGCGGCGATCAGCCTTGATGAAGAAGGCACCGCACCCGTAGCGGATTCAACGAATGATGGCGAGGAGGCAAGGGCGATAGCCGAGGATGAGGGCGCTGCTGCATTAGACGAAGAAATGATAGGCCCTGAAGCAGCGGCCCGTGCAGCACTAACAGGCACCGGCACGCTCGGCCCGCAACCAGCGGCCAGCACCGAGAAGAGACGAGAAGGCCAGGGCAGCGAGACTGCTGCACTAGGCCCGGCCGCGCCGGCCAGCGCCGAGACCACAGCAGCCCCCTTCACGATCAGCCGCAGTCGGCCGAGTGCTGAGCAAGGCACAGCCATCCAGGCGGCGTATGCGGCCTACCGGGAAGGCAACTTTGCCCTTGCCAGAGAGCGCTATACCCACATTCTCAAAAACTTCCCGGACAATCGTGATGCCCTGCTCGGCCTGGCTGCAATCGCGCTCAATGCCGGCGAAGAGCGCAAGGCTGCGATGTTTTATGCAGAACTCCTGCGGCTCAATCCGCAAGACAGCCTTGCTAAAACCATGCTGATGCAGTTGCGCAGCCGGCCCGATCAGCCTGATCCGTTGGCGCGCATCAGCCAACTAAAGACCATGCTGCAACAGAACCCGCAGCAGCCGGCCCTGCATTTTACTCTGGGCAATGTCTATGCCGAGCAGGGCCGCTGGGCGGCGGCACAGCAGGCCTTCTTTGCCGCCTGGCGCCTGGATGCAGCCAATCCCGATTATGCGCTCAACCTGGCCATCAGCCTGGATCAGCTGGGGCAGCCGGCCAGCGCCTTGGACTACTATCGTCTCGCCCTGGAATTGGCCGCGGCACGGCCGCTTCAGTTTGACCCGGCCGTGGTCATGGATCGGATCCGCGTACTGGAAAAAGGGGACTAGGCCGTGCTGGGCGCGGTGCCGGACCTGCGGCTGGGCGAGATCCTGGTGCAAAAGGGCGTGGCCACGCCGGATCAGATTGACATTGCCTTAACCGAGCAGAAAAAGAGCAAGGCACGGCTAGGCCGGATCCTGGTCAGCCTGGGCTTTACCACGGAGGCCATCATTCGTGATGTGATCGGCGGCGTGATTGGCCAGGCGAGCGTTGATCTGAATCGCGCCGCCGCCGATGCGGAAGCCATGGCGCTGCTCCCCCAAGCCATGGCGCGGCGCCTGCGGGCGCTGCCGCTGACCTATGACAGCAAAGCCAGTACGCTCACCGTTGCCATGGCCGATAGCTTTGATGTGGTGGCGCTGGATCAACTCAGTGCGCATGTGGGCGATGCGGTGCAGATCGTGCCGCTGCTGGCCGTTGAGGCCGAGATCGACAACGCCATCGATCAGTTCTATGGCTTTGAGCTCTCGGTGGATGGGATCTTGCATGAGATCGAGAGCGGCGAGATCGATGCTCAGGGTCTTGCTGCTGCGGGCGAGGAATACAGCCAGCCGGTGGTGCGCCTGGTCAACACGCTGCTGTCCGATGCCGTCAAGAGGGGCGCCTCAGACCTCCACTTTGAACCCGAAGAGGGCTTCCTGCGCTTTCGCTATCGCATTGACGGGGTGCTGCGCCAGATAAGGAGCCTGCACAAGGACTACTGGGCGGCCATTGCCGTGCGCTTAAAAGTCATGGCCGGGCTGGATATTGCCGAGACCCGCGCACCGCAGGACGGGCGCATTTCTTTGTCGCTCTCCGGGCGCCGGGTGGACTTTCGCATCGCCACCCTGCCGACCGTGCACGGCGAGAACATCGTACTGCGGGTGCTGGACCGGCAACGCGGCATTGTGGCGCTGGAGGCCTTGGGTTTGGCGGATGCAGAGCTGCATGCGCTCAAGCTGATGGTGGCGCGGCCGCAGGGGATCATCCTGGTGACCGGGCCTACCGGCAGCGGCAAGACCACCACGCTGTATTCCATCTTGCATTATCTCAATACCGAAGCCGTTAATATTATGACGCTGGAGGATCCGGTGGAATATCCCTCCACCATGATCCGGCAGACCGCGGTCAGTGAGACTTCCAGACTGGATTTTGCCGACGGCATCCGCGCCCTGCTGCGCCAGGACCCGGACATTATCCTGGTGGGCGAGATCCGCGATGCAGCGACCGCGACCATGGCCCTGCGCGCGGCGATGACCGGCCATCAGGTCTTCTCCACCCTGCACACCAACTCGGCGCTGAGCACAATCCCGCGCTTTTTGGACATCGGCGTGAAGCCGGATATCCTGGCCGGCAACATGATCGGCGTGGTGGCACAGCGCCTGGTGCGAATCTTGTGCGCAGCCTGTAAGCAGAGCGTGGCCATCGGCGAGTTGGAGGCGCGGCTGCTCGGGCTTGGGGCGGCGGATGGGCAGCAGCGGATCTATCAGGCCGGCGGCTGTGCGGCCTGTGACAAGCAGGGCTATAAAGGCC
This sequence comes from Gammaproteobacteria bacterium, assembly GCA_963923955.1. Taxonomy (GTDB): domain Bacteria; phylum Pseudomonadota; class Gammaproteobacteria; order Eutrophobiales; family Eutrophobiaceae. The sequence continues at coordinate 2,591,392 of OZ000552.1, read as the reverse complement.
GCATGGCACTGATGGAGATCTTGCCCTTTGACGCGGACATGGATGAACTGGTGGCGCAGCGCGGCACGCAAAAGGAACTGCTGCACCTGGCATTGTCCAAGGGCTTTAAGCCCTTGGCGGAAGCGGCGGCCGGGCGGGTGCTGGATGGCACGACCAGCCTGGATGAGGTCGCCCGGGTGGTGGATCTCAGTAGCCGTCTGAAGCAGCAGTAGGCATGGATTTTTACCGCTACAAGGCAATGGATGCTGGCGGCCGCATCCGCAACGGGCAGATGGATGCCCACAACAACGCTGATCTGGAAGTGCGCCTGCGCAAGCTCGGGCTTGAGTTGATCAATTACAAGCAAGCGAAGTCTCCGGCGCAAAAGGTATCCGGGCGCGGCCTGGGCCGCGGCTTAAGCCGCAGCATACAGCGCCGTGACCTGTTGCTATTCTGCTTTCATCTGGAGCAGACTTCACGCGCCGGCATCCCCATCCTGGACGCCTTAAAAGATCTGCGCGACAGCATGGACAAGCCGGGCTTACGGCAGGTGATTGCCGCCATGACTGAATCCATTGAGGGCGGCAAGACGCTGTCACAAGCGATGCAGGATTTCCCGGCCGTCTTTAGCACTGTCTTTGCCAGCCTTATTCACGCCGGCGAGCAGAGCGGCGAGCTGGGCACAGTGCTGGCGCGGCTGGGCGATGACCTGAAATGGCAGGATGAGATGGCCGCGCAGACGAAGAGGCTGCTCGCCTATCCGGCCTTTGTCGGGGCAGTGGTCATCGGCGTACTATTTTTTCTAATGACATACCTGGTGCCGGAGTTGTTGATCTTCATCGGCACCATGGGCCAGGAATTGCCGGCTCATACCCGCGCGCTCATCTTTGTGTCCGATCTCTTTGTGGCGTATTGGTATGTAGTGCTGGCAGCGCCTGGCTTGATTTTGGGCGGCATCTTCATCGGCGTGCGCACCAGCCCGGCCGTGCGGCTGCGCGTAGACCGGCTTACGATACGCATGCCGCTCATCGGGCCGATCATAGAGAAGATCATTCTGGCGCGCCTGGCGAGCCTGTTCGCTATGATGTATGCCGCCGGCATCACCATCATCGACTGCATCAAGACCGCAGAGGCCATCGCCGGCAACCAGGCAATCGCCGGCGCGATGCAAAAGGTGGGGCGGGAGGTGGCCGCCGGCAAGAGCGTAAGCGCCGGTTTTGCCGCAACCGGCCTGTTCCCGGCGCTTGTCTTGCGGATGATAACGGTGGGCGAGGGCAGCGGGGCCTTGCAGGAATCCCTGGAGAATGTGGCGTATTTTTATACCCGCGATGTCAGGGAATCCATGCAGCGCCTGCAAGCGATGATAGAGCCGACCATGACCGTGGTGCTGGGCGCGCTCATCGCCTGGGTGATGTTCTCAGTATTGGGGCCGATCTATGATCTCATCGCTACTATCAAGATTTGAATTTTCCAATCGTCGCGCCCTGTTGCTAAGCGCGCACAAGGCCGCCGTCTATCAGTGGCAGCGGGGCCGGCTCGGCAAGGCTTATCTGTTTGATGTGACGGAAGACGGGCGGCAACACTTTGTACGTTATCTAAGCGAAACCGCCCCCGCCCCGTTCTACCTATTGCTGGATGTATTTGAGGAAGAATTTCGCAGCGAGACGATCCCGCATGTCTTCGGTTCCGATCGCGCCGCACTGATCAAGCGCCGGCAGGAAAGATTGTTCAGCGGCACGCCTTATTGCCATTATGAACTGCAAGGCCGCGAGGGGCACGGCCGGCGCGATGATCGGATCCTCTTCAGCGCCGTCACCAATGCCGGGCTGATCAGTCCCTGGGTGGAATTATTGCACCGGCATAAAATCCCCTTGGCCGGCATCCATTCCATCCCGCTCTTTGGCGGCGCAATTTTGAAGCTGATCCCCGCTGCGTCTGCCAATAGCTTAGTTGTCAGCCTGCAGAGTGTGAGCGGGCTGCGGCAGAGCTTCTATCAAAACACGCACTTGAAGTTCAGCCGCCTGGTGCGGATGCCGCGCTATGGCACCGCCCCGTATGCGCCCTATATTGCGGCCGAGGCGGAAAAGATCCGGCGTTATATAAACAGCCTGAGATTAACCGGCGAGAATGCGGCGCTGGATGTCTATTTTCTGGCGGCGGGGGAGTTGTTGGAGGAGCTGAAACAAGCCCACACAGAAACTGAGGCCGTGCATTATCATGCCGTAGATCTGCATGCCTTGGCAGACCCATCGTATTCTGCAAAAGCACGTTCAACGCCCTTCAGCGATCAGTTCTTCGTGCACAATCTGCTGCAGCAGGCTCCGGCGAACCGCTATGCGAGGCCGGCGGATACGCGCTACTTTGCCATGCGCCGCCTGCGCCACATTATGCTGGCAACGGCACTGGTGGTAACAGTAGGCAGTGCTATTTGGAGCGGTCTTAATCTGCTGAGTGGCCTGTCGTATCAACAAAGCAGTCGGTCCGCGCAAGACAAGGCGCGCTTTTATCAGGCGCGCGATAAGATCGCACGAGAGAGACTGCCACAGACGCCCGTAGAGCCTGCCGATCTGCGGCGTGCCGTGCAGTTGGCCGCAGCACTGCGAGAATACAAGACGACACCGCTTGAGACAGTCAGCTTGATCAGCAAGGGCCTGGCGCGCTTTCCGGAGATAATCCTAAGCGATATGCAGTGGGCCTGGAGCGTGAACCCGAATGTTCCTCTCAGCCCGGGCGGGAACACAGCCGGTGTACAAGCTGCCGCCACCCACGGCGATGCAGCGCCTGATGAGACGGATTATCGCCTCTATCAGGTAAGCATGGTGACTGCCTATGTCGAGCCCTTCGATGGCGATTTTCGTGCCGCCATAGCCCTAATCAATGAGTTTGCCGCATCGTTGCGCGGGGATGAGTCGGCCTACGCTGTCCGCATCCTCAGCCTGCCGCTCGATATCAGCCCGGCCTCCAGCCTGCATGGTGATGTAGGGGCCACAACCGAGTCAGCCAGCTTTACCATGCGCATAGTGGTGGGGATAAACCATGCAGCGCAGTGACATGGACTGGCAGGTATTGCGCGGCGCATTCATAGTGCTGGCAGGCAGTCTCGTCATCAGTGGCCTGATGGTCGGTGGCAGCGATTATTTTGCAAGTCAGATGCAACGCGAGCTTGCGCGCAACCAGGCCGACTTTCGCGCCGCCAGCCGCCGCTATCTGGCGATCGATGAGGAAGAGCGGCTGATAAAGACATACTACCCGGCCTTCGTAAAATTATATGATCAAGGCATTCTCGGTGAAGAAAATAGACTCAGTTGGATTGAGGCGCTGAAAGGGGCGGGCGATAAGATAAAACTGCCCACCCTGAATTATCAGGTGGCCGCCCAAGTCGTGCATAGTCCCGCCTTTGCCCTTGACCTAGGCCCCTATCAGTTGCATGCAAGCAGCATGTCGCTGAACATGCAGTTGTTACACGAGGGCGATCTGTTTCAGTTCTTTGAGTCTTTGGATCGGCAAGCAGAGGGCCTCTACCATGTCTCAAGCTGTCGCCTGACTCGAAGCAATGCCGGGATCATCATCGCACCCGACGCGGCCAATATCACTGCGCAATGCGAGTTGGAGTGGTTGAGCATCACTCTGGCCGCTGGCGGCGAATTGGAGTTCTAGGAATGAAAAAGCAGGATCAATCTCTTTTCAAGGTGGCCGGAGTATTTTGGCTGTCGGGCCTGCTCGTATTGGTAAATGCCGACCCGGCCCCGGCCCAAAACTTAGGCCAGGACTTTGGCCGATTTATGACAACAACAGAAGAGCGCAGCCAGCTTGAAGCAGTACGCAATGCGCAGACTGTCCCAGTTGTTGCCACAGAGGAGCCAGAGACTGTTTCGCAAGATAAGGCCGCCGCGCCCAAGCCCTCTCCCGGGGCGATTACTGTGAAGGGCCTGGTCTATAGAAGCAAAGGGAAAAGCACGGCCTGGATCAATGACGGCAGCGCCTATGAAAGTGCTGCCGGGTCGGATTATGTCGGGCTCGCCGGCGCGGACATTGCCGCAGACGGCCTGAACCTGGAATTGCCTGGCTATGAGGCTAAGATCAAACTCAAGGTCGGCCAAAGCCTTGAGCCGGAAACAGGGCGCTTACGGGACCTTACTGACAATGCCGCTGTCCCCTCGCCAGGCCCGCCCACAGCAGAAGAGCCCCGCCATGAGACCGAGTAAGGCAGCGCAAGGAGGGGCGGCCTTGTTGGCCTTTATGCTGCTTATCCTGGTCGCTGCTGCCTATGCCCTGCTGGTGCGGCTCAATGATCCCGGCAACCGCTTTGCCCGCAGCTACTCCAGCATGGCCGCCTTGCAGCAGGCAAAGGCGGCGCTGATCGGTTATGCCGTGAGCTACCCGGATACGCACCCAAACGCAGGCCCCGGCTTTCTGCCCTGCCCGGATAGAAATAACGATGGTGCGACCGATGGCGGCGGCTGTGCCTTAGCGCCCAATGCCACCACCATCGGCAGGCTGCCGTATAAGACCCTGGAGATCGGCGAGGCGCTTGATTATTCCGGCGAGGCGTTATGGTATGCGCTGGCGGATAATTATCGGAATAACCCGCAGCGCGCGCAGCTAAACAGCGATGTACGCGGCAATTTTTCTGTGGATGGAGCGGATGATGTGGTGGCGATTATCTTTGCCCCCGGCCCGGCCTTGGCTGCGCAGTCGCGCGGTTCTACGGTGGAAAGATTGGATGTCGCCAATTACTTAGAAGATGACAATGCAAATAATGATCTGCACTTTGTTACGCAATCCGCCGCGGTGCAGGATGCCGAGTATCGGGAAAAATTCAATGATCAGCTCGTGAGCATCAGCCGGCAGGAATTGATGCAGGCGGTGGAGAAACGTGTCTTGGGAGAGCTTGCAAGGGCGCTGGAGGATTATCAAAGTGAACATGCGGCCTGGCCCTGGTTAAGTCCCTTTGCCGATCCTTCCCGCTCCATGTTCCGGGGGCGGCCCGGCGTGAGACGCGGCCATCTTGCCTATCATTATTCAGGCGATGCTGCCGATGCTGGGGCCAGCGGGCGGAATCGCTTCTCTACCCATGTTGCGGTGAGTTGGCACGATCTGTCCGCCGCCGCGGTCTCGGTGGAAAACAAGGGCGAGCGCTTTGGTATCAGCACCCTATCGGCAGACTGCCTAAATGACATTGATGATTGCGATGAGGGCGGCATCTTCCCGGAGATGAGCGCACTGTCCCCAAGCGAAAAGATCGACTGCACCTGGTCTGGCCGGGACACGGCAGATTGTGAGAGTTTTAGCCTTAGGGTGGGCCCGGTTGCCTATCAGTCCGGAACCTGCCCCCCGGGGACGCTGACGAGAACCTATACCATCAAGCTGCCGGCCTTCACCGGCAGCGCCGCCATAAACATGCCCTCGGCAAGTGCTGTCAGGACAAGAGATGTCTCGCTGACTGCTGCCGCACCGGATTACCTGCCCATGCAGGCGGCGGCGATAAAGATTAGCGATCACTATGTCGGGCCGGTCTATGCTTCATCCGGTTGCTCTGCTGAGCCTTATTCGCTGATAAACCGCGGCAGCACCGCCTTCGATGCAGATACCGAAGGCACCATCGCTATCGACAACATCCACTATGACCTGGATGTGGATAACGATGAACTGCCCGCCTGGTTCATCGACAACGGCTGGCAGGCGCTGCTCTACATAGCCTATGCGGATGCAGAAGCCCTGCCCGGCGACACCCGGGCCGGCCAGGATTGCGCTGCTTTGGGCAAGGACAAGGGTGAGGATGCCTGCCTGACGGTGCAGGTGAATGGAATGCCTAAAGTGAATGTGCGCGCGGTGGCGATCAATGCCGGCGTTGATCTAACGATGGCGCGCCCCACGGCGGTAATCAGCGATTACTTCGAAGGCGATAATAGCAATCTTGACAGCACCTTTGAAAAGAAGAGAGCGAGGCCCGATTACAATGACCAGACGCGCATTATTGCTACTGCCCCTTAACAACATCAGCAGGAACGCCGGCTTTACCCTGCTTGAGCTGACCCTGGTGCTATTCATCATCGCCTTGATGCTGGGCGGGCTGTTGACGCCGCTAGCCACCCGGATGGAACAGGAAGGGAGGAAGAGCACGCAGCGGATGCTGCAGGACATACGGGCGAGCCTGCTGGGCTATACGGTGATCAATGGCCATCTTCCCTGCCCCGATTGTCCGAACAGCACCATCACCGCAGGCTGTGCCACCGTGAATAATGCTGCCCCGACCCGGATCGGCGATGGCATAGAAGATGGCATGGATGACTCACGCAGCACAGTACGTGCCCGCGGCGCCTTTGCGGCCTGTGCAACCGAGACCGGCCTGCTGCCCTGGGTCACCCTGGGCACGCCGGAGAAGGACGCCTGGGGCCAGCCCTTTGCCTATGGCGTGGATGAAGACTTTGCCGATGATCTTGACGGCCAGACCGGCGCTTCCTGCACCGCCGCCACCGCCAGCGCCGGCATTTCATTTTGCCTAAGCTCAGCCGGCAATATGACGATCAACGATGCCACCGGCGCTGATGTCGCCCAGCAGATCCCGGCGCTGGCCTTTTCCTTCGGCGCAAACGGCCCCGGCACTGCCTCCAGAGTTGCCAACGGCAGCATATCCGCCGCCGAGCTGGATAATTGGTGGGCCGATGCGGATAAGCGCTTTGCCGCAGATGACTATGTTGGCGCGGCCGGTTCAGAGTTTGACGACATCATGATCTGGATTGCAACACCTGCTTTAATCTATCGCATGATCAGCGCCGAGCAGTTGCCTTAAGCCGTAAGCGTTTTGCTTCCCTTTAAGAGCCAGTCATTTTCATGTTCAATGCAATCAGCACCATCGCCCGCTTTACCTTCCATGAGGCGTTGCGAAACAGGCTGTTTGCGCTGCTGTTGGTGGGAGTCGTTGGTGTCTTCGGGTTGACTGAGTTTATCGGCGCGCTGGCCATGACCGAGGCCGCGGCCGTTAAGGCGGTCTTTGTTGCCGCCGGCACGCGCCTGTTTGCGGTCATTATCATCGCCCTGTTCGTCATCACCAGCCTAAGCCGCGAGTTCAACGACAAGGGCCTTGAGCTGCTATTATCCTTAGCCGTACCGCGCGCAGCCTATTACCTCGGCAAGCTGGCCGGCTCCTTTCTTCTGGCCTTGCTATTCACCCTGGTTGCGGCATTGCTACTGCTGCTTTATGCTGAACTCTCCGCAGTGTTCTTGTGGGCCGTATCCTTGCTCTGTGAACTAATACTGATCATTGCGTTCAGCCTCTTATGCCTGTTCACCTTCAGCCATATCACTGTCTCCTTCGTTGTCGTCATTGCCTTTTATTTGTTAGCACGGGCGATGCACGATATTCAACTGATCTCGCACAGCCCCATCCTGGCCTCGCAAAGCTATTCCCAGCAATTCATCAGTTTTATGATCGACAAGCTCGCGCTGCTATTGCCTGATCTGCATGCCTTTACGCAGAGCGAGTGGTTGCTCCGCGCAGTGGACTGGATGGCCATCGTGCCGGTGCTGCTACAAACCGGCATCTATCTCGCCGTCTTGGCAAGCGCCGGCCTGTTCGACCTATACCGGAAAAACCTCTAAGGCTTAAGGCCAAATGTTCGGCTTAAAAAGAATCGACCGGGACCTCCATCGCAGCAAGGAAAGGCCGGTTTCCGTGGTGCCGGTGCCGGTCATTGTCCTCTTGCTCCTCTCATTGTCCGCGCAGCTATATTGGCGCGCCTCACGCCCGGCCTCGGTAGGGGAAATGAGCCGCCTGCCTTCTCCTCCGGCGATAGAAGTCTTGCAGGTGATGAGTATCGGCGAGCAGGCGGCGCCGGCCTATTTTCTTATGTTGTGGCTACAGGCCTTTGACAACCAGCCCGGGCGCAGCATCCCCTTGAAAGAACTCGATTATCCTAGAGTAGTCGCCTGGCTGGATACCATCCTCAGGCTCAATCCAAAGAGCCAATATCCCTTGCTGTCTGCCGCCCGGATCTACAGCGCCGTTCAGGATGAGGCCAAACAGCGCATCATGCTGGCCTTCATCCTAGAAAAGTATCTTGCCGCGCCCAACAGGCAGTGGCCGGCCATGGCACACGCAAGCTTCATCGCCCGGCATAGACTGGGAGACCTGCCCTTAGCCTTGCGCTATGCCGGGCATTTGCGAAGAAATACGACGGATGAGAATGCGCCGGCCTGGGTGCGGCAGATGGAGCTTTTTGTGCTGGAAGAGCTGGGCGAGATCGAGGCGGCCCGAATCCTGCTGGGCGGTCTCTTGACAAGCGGCGTCATCAAAGACGCACAAGAGTTTGCGTTTTTACAAAAAAGGCTGGGCGTGGCGAATGCGCCTCCTGAGTCGCCCTTAGAATGAGTAACCATGGGGCGGCCCGGCCTTTTAATTTCACTTCAATCTAGGTAAGGTAAGCCGCCGGTCTTATTTATTTTTGGGGAAATCCTAATGAGGATAAACAGAATGAAAATCAGGACAGCATCGGGCTTTACCCTCGTTGAAATTGCCATTGTACTGGTGATCATCGGCCTCCTGCTGGGCGGCATATTGAAAGGTCAGGAGTTGATTAACAGCGCGCGGGTGCGGAATCTGGCCGATCAGAATTCCGGCATCCAGGCGGCCTATTATGGCTTCATCGATCGCTATCGGCAGGTGCCGGGCGACTGGCTGTTCACCAGTGCCGCCCGTGCCATCGGTCAGGAGATCAACCTGCCAACGGCCGCGCCCACCACCGGCAATGGCCGCCTGGATAATACGCTCATGGAGGCCGCGGCCGTCTGGGAGCAGTTGGCGCGGGCGCAATACCTCGCCGGCGGTTTCCGGCCGGCCAGCGCAACACCGGCCAACGAGGCGGCCTATGCCGCCGCTCAGGTCGGCCCGATCAATGCCTTTAACGGCGCGCTGGTCTTGACGCGCAATGCCGGCTATACGGGGGCCAATCCCGCCGTGCGCCTGAACCTGCACATGGGACGCAATGTGCCGGTCAGCATCGCCCGCGAGCTGGACGTGAAACTCGATGACGGCCTGCCGAATAGCGGCATCCTGCGCTTAACGGATGCAGCGCTTGCCGCGGGCGGCGGCACCGCCTTTGACCGCATAGAGTTTGCGCCCACCTATGCCGACTGCTCTACTGCGGCCACGGCCACTTCTGCAGACAATCCGGCCGGGACTAAAAATGCAACGGACATCTATGACATCTTTGATGACTTCCAGGATTGCCCACAGGTCTTTATCTACTAGTCGCCGCGGCCTTTGGGCCATCCATGCCCGTATAGCGCGGGCATTTCTTATCATCCCAAGACCTTAAGGCAAACCTCCGTTATCCCCCAATGCGCCATCCCGCCCTTTCCATCACCGGCCTGAACAAGCGCTTTCGCCAGGCCCCGGTGCTAGAAGACATCAACCTTGAAATTGATGCCGGCAGCTACGTCGGGCTGGTCGGCAGGAACGGCGCCGGCAAGACGACCCTGATCAAATGCCTGTTGGACTTCATCGCCTTTGAATCCGGCCATATATCGATCTTCGGAGAATGCTCATCCAAAGCTGCAGCGCGGCGGCACTTGGCCTATCTGCCGGAGAAATTCATGCCGCCGTATTATCTGAGCGGACGGGATTATCTTGACTACATGGCCAGGCTCTATCAGCAGCCTTATGAGGCCGCGGCGGTGGCGCAGATGCTGTCTATCCTGGATCTTGATATGTCCGCGCTTGGAAAGCCGGCTCGTGCCTTCTCAAAGGGCATGGCGCAAAAGCTCGGCCTGGCCGCCTGCCTGCTAAGCAAGCGGCAACTGTTGATCCTGGATGAACCGATGAGCGGGCTGGACCCGAAGGCCAGGGCACATCTCAAGCGCCACCTGCTGGAACTGAAAAACACCGGCCAGACGGTGTTTTTCAGCACCCATCTGCTGGTGGACGCAGAAGCGCTGTGCGATCAAGTAGCCATCCTCCATGCGGCGCGCCTGCCCTTCATCGGCTCGCCAAGCGCCTGTTGTGCGGCCTACGGCACGGAGGATCTGGAACAGGCGTATCTAAAGTGTGTTGGCGAGGAATGAAGACCTCGGCGTGTGCCGGGCTTTTTTGACCGCGCCCCATGGCATTGCGGCCAAGGCCCGCCCCCGCCAAAGAGCGTCCCGCCGCGGAGATTTGACGCCGCTGGACATCCCGCGGCCGCCGGCTATACTGTGGTAAGAATCAATACTATCTGCCTGGAATGTTGTATAGTAGGCAACGCCAAAGCAGATAGAGCCAAACCCAAATAGAGCCAAACTCAAATAGAGGAGTATTCACGATGCGATACGCAAACCATTTTCTTAGACCACTCACCGGCCTCAGCTTGGTGCTGGCGCTGCTGCTCTCGGCAGGTGCCCAGGCACAGATGCTGATAGAGGAGATCATCGTCACCGCCCAGAAACGAGAGCAGAACGTACAGGATGTGCCCATCTCCATCTCCGCCTTCTCCGGCGATTTTATTGAAGCCTCCGGCGCCGATGACCTGCAAAGCCTGGCCTATTACACGCCGAATCTCACCTTGTCCCGCTCCAGCCAGCTGGCCAATAACCGCATCCTGCTGCGCGGTGTTGGCTCGGTGGGCAACAGTGCCATTGAGCCGGCGGTGGCGGTGTTCATCGATGGCGTCTATTACCCGCGCCCGAGTTCAGTCATCGGCAACCTGACGGACTTGGAATTGGTCGAAGTCCTGCGCGGCCCGCAGGGCACCTTGTTCGGCCGCAACGCCTCCGTTGGCGCGCTGAACATTCGCACCCGCAGGCCCACGCGCGAGTTTGAAGGCAAGCTCACCGCCCGCTACGGCAATTATGACGCCAAATACGTAGCCGGCTCGCTCAGCAGCGCCCTCTCCCCGGCCGCCGCCGGGCGCTTGGCCTTTCACTACGCTGATCGCAACGGCTATGCCAGCAACCGCTTCACCGAGCGCGACAGCCGCAGCAAGGTGGGCGCGTATGAAGATATGAGCGTGCGCGGCAAGCTGCACTTTGACCAAGGCGAGAACCTGGAGGTGAATGTGAGCGTGGACTACGCCCGCATTAACAACGAGGGCGGCCCGATCTCGGTCATCGCCGATACCTATATCCCCACCACCAATCCCACCGTCCCGCGCTACGACTTCGTCCTGAGCAGCGCCCTGGACGCAACGGCCGTACCAGGCCAAAGACCGCCGCGCTCGGTCGGGTCGCTGCCGGTGCTTGATGATACCTTCAGCTTCGACCTCAACCAGGACCACCGCGACACCGCCAAAGATGAGCAACTGGGCCTGGCGCTGGACTGGACCTGGAGCGTGGGCGAACACGACATCCGCTCCATCACCGCCATACGGCAATGGGAAAACTATACCTACGAAACTTCCCTGCGCCTGCCGGCGGATCTGCTTAACCGGGTAACCGACTACGAGGTGGATACCCTCTCGCAGGAATTGCAGTTCATCTCCCCGGCCGGCGGGCGGCTGGAATATGTGGCCGGCCTGTATTACTACCGCGAGAACTACAACATCGATCAGCAGTTTGACCTGGGCGCGGACTTCTGTCAGTCAACCAACAACCTCGCTTTTCTGCTGGGCCTCAGGCGGACGCTTGATGCGCTGCAGCCTGCGGTGGCGGCCGGGCAACTGACCGCACAGGCAGCGCAAGCACAAGCCGCAACAATCGGCCTGCGGGCCGGGGCCGGCTTGAACGGCGTTTGCAGGCGCGGACCGCTCACTGGCGGCGTGGATGTGGACTTCCGCCAGAAGATGACCAGCTACGCCGCCTTCGGCCAGGCCACCTTCCGCTTCAATGAGCAACTGCTGCTCACCACCGGCCTGCGCGTTACCCGCGATAAGAAATCCGGCTCCTTGGGGCAGGTGGTCAACAACCGCACCCTTGCCCCGGCCGCCATACCCGGCCCGCCGGGACAAGCGCCCACCCTGCCGGGCCTGGACTTTCGCATTGATGAGCCGGCCGCCCCCTTGGCCTTTAAGGATACTGCTCTTACTTGGCTGGCGAACATCAGCTACTACCCGACGGAAGATATCATGCTCTTTGCCACCGCCTCCACCGGCTTCAAATCCGGCGGCTTTAACCCAGACGGCTTTAATTCCGTGGGGCGGGATCGCAAGGTCTCGCGCGTGTTCGAATCCGAGACCACGGACAACTACGAGCTAGGCGTGAAAAGCAGCTGGCTTGAGCAGCGTCTGAGCGCCAATCTCACCCTCTTCCACACCAAGATCGCAGACTTCCAGGACCGCCAGTTTGACGGCATCAACTTCTTCGTGCAAAACGCCGGCAAGCTGACCCAGCAGGGCGTCGAGCTGGACTTAATCGCCAACCCGATCGAACCCCTGTATGTGGTCGTCGGCGCCAGCTACCTGGACTCCGAGTTCAACTCCTTCCCCAACGCCACCCCCCTGCCAGCGCAGATCGCACTTGACCCCACCGCCAGCCGGGATCTAGCCGGCCAGCGCAATCACTTCTCGCCCAAATGGCAGGTCTCAGTCGTGGCCGAATACGCCGCCGCCCTCCTGCCCGATGCCGGGATCGACGGGTTCCTGCGCGGCGAATTCCAGCACATCAGCCAGCAGAACATCGGCGCTGAGACCAACCAGAACCCACAGTCCTTGCAAGCGGCCTATGAACTCGTCAATGCCCGTGCCGGGCTGCGTGGCGCGGCGGATCAAGGCTGGGAGTTGGCCGTATTCGTCAAAAACGCCTTCAACAAAGGCTATTGCCAAACGATCTTCAACCAACCGATCGGCATCACCTTGCAGCTGGTCGACCGCGCCACCGGCGGCGGCCTGCAACGCTGCGTCCTGGGCACACCCCGCACCTACGGCGCCGAAGTGCGCTATCGTTTCTAAACAAGGGGGCGGTGGGCGGTTGCGTAACGCCTTCTGCGGTAGAGCAGCCCGGTATAGCGGCGGTAAGATCGTCTCCGTGCTAACAGGCGGCCCCGACAGGCCAAGCACTGGCACAACGGCAATTAAGGGATGTGCACTTGTTTTCCTGTCCGGCATGTTTTATTATGGCCTCCGGTAGCGGTTAAAGTATAAAGAGACTGTCAGTTATACGGATTCTCGCTATGCCTTGTCGGCCGGTTTAAGTGTCGGATCAGGGCGGTGGTGGAGATAACGGGCGTAGAGCCTTCAAACTGGGAGTATTGATAGTGAAAACTAGGGGGTGATTATGGCTAGAGATATTATTATTGGGGTCGTTGCAGCAGTTGTAGTAGCTTTACTTGCTGCAGCGGCAAGTTGGTTCACTGATGGTGGTTTGGCGAAGCTCATCGGCGCGGCAACGCAGGCAGATATTCAAGTAGTCAGTAAAAGCATTGAAGACTTAAAAAAAGAAGTGTCTTGGGATAGTCTCGTCAGACAAAAAACTAGGACTCCGGGTACAACACCCATTGAGCCTCCGAGTCCTGCCCCGTGGGGAAGCTGGAATGAACCTAAGTATTGCCCCGCAAATCAGTATATCTGTGGTATTTCGCAAAGGGTGGAAACTAAACAGGGGGACGGTGACGACACTGCTATGAACGGCCTTCGGTTTTATTGTTGCCCCCTATAAAACTTGCATAGAGTTTGACGCGAAGCTCATTAAGCTCTTTTAGGGCGGGTTCTGTGGCGGCGGCTTGCCGTTGTGCTTGTGAGCAAAGCGGCCAATCATCTGCTAAATAAAGCCGAATAGAGGCCGAAACAAGCCTTCAGCGCCCTATCTTGGGATGCTGTCCCAAACCCTGAGCCAGCAAGGTGGCGGCCAGTTGATTCAAGCTCACGCCCTCGGTCTTTGCGCGCTCGGCCAGTTGCCGGTGCAGGCTCTTCGGGATGCGCTGGACAAACTGGCCGCTGTAGGTTTTGGGCGCGGGCAACTCGCCCTTATCCTCCTGCTCGGCCATGACCCAAGCGGCGAAGGCATCCTGCGCCTCGATGATGGCCTCATCCATCGTGCCGCCATCGGCAACACAGCCCGGCAAGTCGGGGAAAGACACCAGATAGCCACCGCCTTCATCTATTCGCTTTTACTAAAGCGTTCAGGGAAGATGTAAGGAAGAATATTCTTGTTTTCAGCAAATGGATAACTATCCAGATTTTTATGGGATAGATTTGAGAGGCACAACAGAATACTAAGCGTTAGTCTGGAGGGCGTTTGATACGCATTCGAGCCGAGCTGATTTTTATCCGCGCACTCGTGTTCTGTCCTTCCAACCGCCATCATTATTCTATGACGATCCTGGTAGAAGAAAGCAGGATCTTCATCAGGATTCACTTCCCTGCTCAACCAGGCCCCATGGTCTCCAAATACAACGAGCAGCGCGGTCGGGTCGTAATTTCTGATGGTCTGCATAATCTCTATCAACTGCGTCTTCAGAGCATCAGCATAGCGTTGAAAATGTCTTTTATATCGGCGCCGTTGTTCATCAGTGCCGGTGTAACTCTTCGATGTATGGCCGATGGGTTTATAGGTGTAGAGGTAGGTAAAAACTGGCGATTTTGATCTTCCAGATGAATTTATTTTAATTTGATTTACAATAACATCATGCCATTTTTTATAGACATTAGCACCAAAGATAGCGTTATATAATTTTCTGTGCTGTTCAAAGAGATAATTCTCCACAGTACAGGCCGCGAATATTCGCAACCTTTCGTTTCCATCTTGCGCAATGCAAAGCACCGAGTTTTTTAAGCGTTTCGAAACCAGGAACAACCGCTTGTCGATAAACTTTCCTTTAAGCCCAAAATAATCCGAAGGAAATCCGGTTATGATTTTATAATCATTTTTATGCAGCAGGTGTTGCAGGATAGACGGGCTGTTTCCTGCAAAACTATTATAGTCAAGCCTCTGATCTGATTGTCCCAAGCGCATGACGTCACTGATTGATGGCATTGTCGGCACATAAAAACTCAATGAATGAGGGATCTCAATGAAGGATTGATCTATGGTGTCTTGATAGGGCAGGTCAATTTCCAGATATTTTGCGGCGACATCGCCGGGTATCATGCTGTCATAACTCAGCAGGTAGATATTGGGCTTGGACTTTAAGGTAATCTTTGATAATTCTGATTTTTCTATTAGCGATAAAGAAGACTCATCTGATACTTTAGACCTGTCTTGCCACCAATGTAGCGCTGGCGCAGACAACCCAAAAACCAGCAAAAAAAGATAGGCGAGAAATCCCGGCTTTCGCTGATGCCTGTGCAGCTTGTAAATACATATAAAAACAAGTGCTGATGTTATAATAAAAATAAACAGCAAGGCATACGATGACAAGGCTATGAAGGATTGGTATTGACTTAGCTTTAAGCTAAAAAAGGTTCCGACAAGCGCAACCGAGAGGCTGGCGATAAAAATCCCGGGGAGCAATCTACAAATCAGAAAAAGAAGCAGGGCAGCAAAGCAAGCAATTATCGCGACATAGCCGGCAAGATAATAACTCAAGCGCCACTCTTCATTCAGAGCAAGCAGCGTCAGCGGCTCAAGCATCATACAAAGCGTGAACGCGACAAAAAACAGCAGATATTTTACTAAAGCATCATTTTTTATAGAATTCATAATAAATCCTTGAAGAATTATTCGATGCGATCCGTTTAAGACTGGCTCTTTCGGAGAAGTATTTTTCGAAATTCGCCGTTGTGTAATCTGAAAAAATATCCTCTCTGCTCTGGAGTAAGGCTTTCACCATTTGGTCTTCCTTTTTCACAAACTCTATGAGTCCTCTGGGTGCCAATTCGAGCAGAAGATCAATAAACTCAACCATAGGAATATTTCTGCCAATGACCAGGTGATGGATTAAGGCCAGACAGATAGATGCCTCGAAATGCGGCAGTCTGTTTTTAAGTGATTTTCTCTCTTTCAATCGCCAGCCCAAATCCGGTGACGGGTTGGCCAGGTCATATAGCAGGGGATGGAAATTTCTACCTCTCAGACCTGGGCGCGTCAAAGCAATATCCAGTGCGCCGCTGTCCGTATCTATTCCGATGACATTCTTGGCCCCTGAACTCAGCGCAATTTCACTGAATGTCCCCGTGTTGCAGCCAATATCCAGCAGGTAATTTATTTTATTGCTGTTGACAAAGGATGAGACGATATGCTTTTTTTCCGAGAGGAGTTCATCTGAATACGAATTATCATATTCATAGTTTTTCCAATAGCTTTCCTTTCTGTTTTCCAGCCTGCTAATGTATTTTTTTAATGACCCTATAAAATTAACCAAATTCTTTTGACTGACTCGCGCGGGAATACCATTTTTCTTCTTGCTTGTTGCGTTGATTTTCCTCGCCAGTACCGCATGAGCATGTATGTGGCCTATGATATTCAAATCAAGATAAGTTTTAAGCGGCAGCAATCTTGAACAGCTTATGATGTCAATACCATCTAAGGATCCACGCAGCCAGCTATGCACATCGACACCAGCCTTGGCTTGTAAAACCAGCGGCGCAAGAAACATCTGACAAAATTGTCTGTATGCGATCCAGGGCTCGCCTTCTCGATATAATTCAAACGACGGCAAGTCTATGAATGTCGGCATATTGCCGCTAAACTGGACATTGTAGGCAGAGGCATCTCTAAGCTGGAATCCAGACTTAATGGCCCTTAGTTGGAGCGCAAGATGGAAACACGCCGCCCTCTTTAACTGATTAAAACTCCACTCATACGGATAGCTTAGAAAATTTATTCTTTCATGCTCAAGCCATAAGGCATATTGATTGGCTAGGTTACTATCTAAGCCCTGTTCAATAATTTCTTCTTTTTTAATCTCCCGGGTCTTGACTATATCCCTCCCGTTATTTTCCTTAAAGAAGGGGGATTGCAAAAAGAGCCGCATGGATTCTTCCGCCCCCCTCTTGCAACCTCTGAATATGCGGTTATCAAGAATATAGACATGAGAAGATGGGTCTCTGAAAGAGCCGCTATCCTTCATCTTTCTGCTCGTTGTTATCCCGGTCTTTGGATGGACGCCTAAATAGCGCCTTAAGCCGATACCACCAGTACTTGGCCGTCATTAGCGCGCCGGCAAGCGCAGCTAAAACTGCCTGAATGATAATGCTTGCGCTGCCCGGATCCAGATAGGCATAGCTATTTGATGTTGAGAGCGTGAAAAAAATAACAACGAAATAACACTGTTTCATATTGCGATTACCTCAATTATTTACTCTGAAATGATTAGCAACATAAGGCTAAAGAATTGCTGGAAAGCGCCTTGCCAACACCCTGATGAATGGGGCGCTGAGTCTGATGGTGGAATGAGACGTGCCGCGTGGGAACTGCAAGACACGGCTTTAGTAAATTCACGGGCGCACTGTCGCCCCGGCAGGCCGAGCGGGCGCAACAGAGCCGGTGGGCTATGAACGAAAATGGGCGAGGCAATACCCGATAATATTGTCTTGCGAAATACTCAGCAGGATGAGGGCAAAGAGGGCAAATGGCGCACCGAGCGCCCTCGAAGCATAGCTCTAAAAGATTTTGTAAATACGACTTAAGTAATTGATTTAATTGATATTTATGGGGGGGGGGGGGGGGGGGGGGGGGTGAATTTGGTAGCCGCCCAAGACATCAAAAAAACGCATCCGCACCAGGATAGTCAGCCGTCGGGCGACACAGCAACCCCGCGCTCGCCCGACACAAAACAAGGCCGGGATGCAAATGCTCACTTGCGTACGTCCCCGACCGGAAAGATGGCTGATAGTCTGGTTTATTAGGTGCAAGACGGTTCGCATAAATAGTCTTTCATCAATTAGTATTGACATATCGCAATCATAAAACCAGCGACCGGAGAAATCAACCCCTTGAAACGTCTTCATAGTCACCCGATATGGCGGTGGAGAACTGAGCGGCGTAATAGCGTATTTGATGAGGATGGCTGAATATTACTAAAAACTTTGCTATGCTGTTCAAGTAGTTAGAAAATTTGCAGTGAATGTGGATGACGGCCTAGTTTGGCTTGAAACATGTTCAGATTCGATACTTTCGCTACACTCATGGGAATTTGTGGACTGGCAATCGCAATGCTTGAGATCGTCCGCGTCACCGTCGGGCGGCTGCATAAGCGAACAGGCCGGCGTTAAACTCATGGCGATAATGCTGCGTGCCAGCCGCGCCTGCCGGGTGGGATGCCAAGCCTCTCGGCTAGGTGTACTGGACGTTGCGGATGTTGCGCGAAGTGGACATATACCACGTTAGCATTGTGCTACGCTGTGGCTTGGTGTATCCCATCTCGCCACCCATTCTTGAAGTCGGCGGCCTAAGTGGTATGAGCGTTTATGAGGTGAGATTTTTTCATGGTTAAGAGGTGATTATTATGCTCATTAAATCTCAGAGAATTGATAAAGCGTTTGTTGAATTATTCAACAGTAAATTCAACGAAGAAGTTGCTCTGGATTTTCGGCAACAGCACGCTGATAACTGTCACCATTGGGACTATACCTTTTTGCTTTGGCATCGAAAGTTCATTATAAAGTTTTGGCAGACAGTCAATCTTCCAATAACCTACGCCGTTCTCACAGAAGAAGCAGATCGAATTCTTTACGCATCACTAAAGAAAACAATCTGGGAAGTGAATGGGCGTTTTGTTTTTCTCGATGATGCGAACAAATTAAATTCATTCACCCCAGAAGACTTGGCAACAATGCGACTCAACATTGCCGAGGCAATGGCATGCAGCAGCTTTGCAATTGATTTGAAAGAGCACCCCGCCAGAACAGAAGGAAATATGATTAGAGTTAGGAATGAAAGTTTTTATAATCTTTCTTTTTCATCTCAAGTAGAGGAATTTCACGATATTATTCATGGGGAAACAGGTCAAGGCATGCGTTCTATCGAAACGGCTGGTGGTGATCAATGCTTTTTTATTCACCACTCTTTCGTTGATCTTATATTTGAGACATGGTTGAACGATAACCCTGATATTGGTTTGCCAATTAGTGCAGAACATTATGATGCAACTGATGACCTTAAAAGTGATTATGACAGCTATCAGGAATTAGTTGATTTATGGAAGGCGAGATATTTTACAGAGGATGATTACAAGATTATTCGCCGGATATCTGAGCCGATTGTCCGTCAAGTCGTTGTCTTTGATCGTATTGAGCATACGGAGGGTTATCGTCGAGTCAAAATGTTTCATGGTGGAAAGGAAATTGGCCGGTTTGCGATTTTAACAGGTAAAGTTGAAACATGTCTTAGCTGCGCGCGCCGAGGCCACCATTCAGGTCAATTCCTATTGACTAAATTAGTGCCGGTAAGTGAAATCAGCTGGCAAATTAATAATCGTTATTATCCATGGGAGGCTGCCGTGCATAAGTTTTCTGAAATCGGCATGTCGCGGCCTCGGGTTGTCTCTTTTTGATAATGGGGCGATGAATCTACTGCCCTAGATCACCCTGATTTATCTTGTAAACAGAGTAGGACATGGTCTGGCCCAGCCTCGCCACCTGATCAGCGCTAACCCCCCCAACAAACCCGCTCCCCCACATCCACATAACCATTCGCCCCCTCCGGCAGGGTGATGCCCACCAGGCAGGGGCCGTCCTCGGTCAGCACTCGCACGCGGTTTTGCGCCTTATCCGTTGAGAAGAACAGCTGCCCGTCATGACCGATGATCAGCGCCTGCCCACGCCCCGGCAAGCGTCCATCCTCGCCCGTGCCCGCGCTGCCCGTCGACGCCGACTGTCCATTGTCCAACAGCATAGCCGCCGTCCCCGCCGGCAGCGCCTTGCCATCGGCCCGCACGATATAAGCATTGACCCGAATGCGCTTGTCTTCCGCGCCTTTGAAGCGCACGGTCGCCCCGGCGTACTCCGGCACCCGCACCCAGGCGTCTGTCTCGGCGATGATGGCCGCAAGCGGCAGGGTCAGCGGGTCAATGGAAATCTTGTTGCTCTCAAAGGGCAGGATGTCCGGCACCAGCAACATGCCGCCGGCACCGGTCAGGCCGATGCCGCGGTTCTCGTGCTTGATCAAGACATCCGCATAGCCGGCATCGACCAGCAAGAAGGCGTTGTTGATATAGCGGCTGATATGAAAGGCGCCGTTGAGCCGCGCCAGGCTGCCGCGCACCTGGCCGGACGCCCGCGCCTGCCCCTCGCTTAAGGTCGCCTGGCCGCTGCCCTCCAGCCGCGCGAACTGGCGAAAGAAGCGCCCCTCGGCCTGCTGCTCTTTATCATTCCCCTGCAAGCGCACGCTGTAGCTATAGTCATTCGCCTCGCTGCCGCGCTGGCGGGAAATAGCAGTGCTGGCCAGGGTGCGCTGCTGCGACCAACTCAAGCTGCTTTGCGAGCTATATCTTGCACCCAACTGCACCGAGAGCCCGGCAAAGACGCTGGCCTGCTGCCAGTCGGCCAGGTTGGCCTGGGCGCGCAGCTGAAACTGCACCTCCCGGCTGAAGGGATAGCCGAGCGAGAGCGTACCGCTGTGGCGATGCTCGCCGGCGGCGCTCTTGGTGTGAGCATAGCCGAGTCCCAAGTTAACGTTGCGCCTGGGCGTTAAGAAAGAAGCAAACAAACGATCATAGTGAATGATCGCCGCGGGCAGCAGGCCCTCAAAACCCGCGAGACCATCCACGCGCCGGGCGGTGATGTCGGCCAAGTCGTAATACTCCCCGAAGCGCCGTTGCGTCTGCGCGCCCAAGTTAAAATGCCCGGCGTTGAAGGTATAACCGGCGCGCAGCAGCTTGCCGCGCTGCCCTCGCCAGGCGCTGCCGGCCACGGCCAGGTTCAGCGTCCCCCAGCGCCCAAAGCTACGGACAAAGCCGCCGCCGGCCTTCACCAACCCGGCCCCCGCCTCGCCGTGCGCCTCCACGGTCAGCGCACTGCTCACACCGCGGGCGAAGCTGGCGCTGAGCAAAGGCTTGGCCAAATAATCATCTTCTGCGCTGCCGTAGCCGCGCCGGGCCAGGCCCGCCTCCAGCGAGAAGCTGACTAATCCTTCGCGCAGCAGTGCCTGATTGGTGCCGAAGGCCAGCGCATATTCGGTCAGGTCGCCGGCCGGGCCTTCCACCACCAGGCGCAGCTCGCCGTTATCCACCCGCACCGGAATGTCGCTGAGCTCAAAGCGCCCCTGGCCAACGCGGGTGCGCGCCAGTTGCACATCGCCACGGAAGATGTCCACCGTGGAAGGCACGGCGGCCGAGCCGCTAAAGGCCGGCAGCGGCTGGCGGATGAGGTCTGGGCGGGTGGCGAAGTTGCTGCGGTATTGCACGCCGCCCAAACGTATCGGGCGGCCCCAGGCCGGCCCGCCGGAGATCAGATCGCCCAGGCGCAGGTTGGTCTGCCGCGCCACATCCGAGCGCGTGAAATAGCTCTCCAGGCGGCGCGTGTAGCCGGCGCGCCCATCTGCGCGGCTTTGCAGCAGCAGCGAGTTGTGCAGCGAGCCGCTGGGATAAAAAGCCCAGCCCTCCAGCAGCGCCGAGAGGCCGGAAGATCGCATCTCGCCGCCCTGTCGGCTGAGCTCGCTGTTGAGGCTATAATTCAAAAAAGCGCCGCGGCCGGCTTGTAGCGGCTCGCCCGCATCCAAGCCCTGCCACAGGGAATAGCGGCGCAAGGCCAGGGCGCGGGCGTCTAGGCAGATGTCGATGGCCTGCCGCGGCGCATCGTAGCGAAAGTCGCCGCCGGGCAGGTCGCGCAGGCTGATCCAAGCGTTGTTATCATCCTGGCCGCTGGCGCTGGGCAGCTCAATGCCCAAATCCCGCAACTCCCCGGCGCGCGCGGCCATGCCGCCGTTGTCTCTTTTGAACTCGGCGATCAAGTCCAGAGGATGGCCGTTGATGGAGACCTCCAGATACAAACGCTGTGGCCCGTTTTCGGCCCTAGGATCAGCAGACGGAAGGGCGTTCAGATCCACCTGGTCGCTTAGGGTTGGGCTTTGGTCAGGTGCCCCGGCCGACATTTGGATTCCTGCCCCTGCTTGTGGGCAGGGGTGACGTTCTTGCGCAGGAATAGCCTGCCCCGCATTTGATGCGGGGACGGGGGAGGCAGGAGTGGCCTGCCCGGTTCTCTGGTCGGTGCCAGGGGCTTGACTTGATGCGGGGACGGGAAAAGCAGCAGTGGTCTGCTCGGTTCCCCGTTTGGCACTGGGGACTTGAGTGGATAGGGGTACTTTCTTGTGCGCCGGCGCCAGATCAAGCGGCTGCCGCGGTGCCTGATCGAGCATCCGATCCAGCGCCAGGACAAGACCGGGGCCGGCCAGGGCATCCAGCTCCAGCAACTTCGGGCAGTTGTTAGTCATCGCAGGAACATTCAGACCGGCCGCCGGCTTTGCGCTCTGATCAAGCGCCTGGGCAAGCGCTTGGGTGGGGTCAAGGCCAAGCAGGGGCCGCAGCCCATCCAGTCCAAGCAACTGTGGGTACTTGTCCGCCGCAGCTTCGGTGGACGGCGGATTCTTATTCTGGGCAATGCGGCGGTCGCCAAGGCCCTTCTTCGCCTGCGCATCGGCAGGCGGCAGGGCCTTCAAATCCCCCTTCGCGTTTGGCGCAAGCCGCTGGCTCAGCGTGTAGGCCACGCCAAACAGGACGACCAGACCCAGCCCAAGCAGCAGTTGTCTCTGGGTGAACACGGTTCACCGATGTTGCAGGGCAGCGGTCTCCTTAATCTCGCCAATGTTGGAATTGGCATCCACTTGCACCTGTGTCCCCGTCAGCGGCTGCTCACTGCGTCGCGTGAACTCTCTGGACCTGCCGCCCAGCACGTAGCCGATGAGACCCTCGCCGAAGGAGATGCGGTTGTCTTGTTCATCGCGCACCGCCAGCGCCGAGAGCTTGAGGTGGGCCTGGCCGCGGTTCGTTACCTGCACCCGCACTTCGTCCTCGCCCTGGATTACCCGCCAGACGGGCGCGGCCGCGGCGACTTGGGCACTTAAGAAAAAGACGGGAATGGAGTAGCGGATCAGCATGGTTACGGCGCGGCGCGGTACGGGCTTGGCGGCTGGCTCGCCCTTGCTGTCCGCTTCACTTGCGCCTGCCTGGATTCCTGCTTGCGCAGGAATGACGGGTTGCTTCTTATTCTCATCCTCCGCGCCGCCCTCGCCACGCGTATCAAGTGCCGGTGCCGGCGTCTGCTCAAGTCCCAGTAAAGAGTCAAGAACCTCGTCATTCCCGCGTACGCGGGAATCCAGTTCCTTTGTCGGCACTCGGTTTGGGGTCGGGGTTTGGATTCCTGCTTGCGCAGGAATGACGCTATTTTGCGTTGACGCTAAGCCAAGAACCCCGTCATTCCCGTGCAAACGGGAATCCAGTTGTCGTACTGACCGCGCCCCTGAATCCAGTGCCTTATCCACCACCGGACTATTAGGCAATTCATCAATGATCAGGCGGTAGGCCTCCTCGCCCTGTGGCGGGGTTTTTTCAAGGCGCACGAGGCGCACCACGCTGGTCTGGCCGGGGGCGATGGTCAAAATCGGTGGGCTGGCGACCACGCTGCCGGTGCGATGGTAGGCATCCTCGCCGTTTTGCTGGTCCCAGCCGAACAGGCGCACCTGCATGGTGAGCGGTGCGGTGCCGCCATTGGTGAGGCTGACCTGGCCGGCGGCGGCCGGGGCTTCGACTGCGACCAGCACGGGCGAGACCTGTATCTGGCCGGCCACGACCGAGCCGGCCAAGACGCAGAGCCAGGCCAGATAAACCGCACGGGATGCAAAGCGTGGCATGGAATGGGAGGCCTAGTAGGTGAGGGTGATCCTCACGCGATCGGTGTAGGTGCCGGCTGGCGGGGTGTTGCCTGCGCCGAAGGGGGCTGCGGGGATGCGGCCAAACACTTCGATGGTGTCGTCATTGCCCGTGGCGCGGCGGGAGAAAAGTCTCGCGCCCGAGTTCCCGGCGACCCGATTGCGCCGAACGTTCCAGTGCAGGGTGTAGCCGATGGTCTCGGTGCTGTTTTGCCGCGTCAAGAGGCGGTTGTTCACAGTGCCGGAGGTGCCGCCGTCCAGACCGATGGTGTAATTCACGCCATCGGCGCAGCGCACGATGATGGTGGCGCCAGCGTCCACAGGGCTGGTAAGCGCCGTGTTGGCGGCACCGAAGTTCAAGGTGGTGTTGTCCACCGTACAGGACAATGCGACCCGGAAGCTAACGTCAAAGTCGGTTGAGCGGCTTGCAGCAAGGGTGTTGCCGCCCATCGCCAGCAGGATGGCGGCGTGGACAAAAGCGAGGGCGGCCGCCTTGGCGCGCCGGGCGGCGGATGGGCCGGTTGCATGGATAGATGTCAGATGAATAGACATGGGGCGTGTTATTCCTCTCTAATCCAGCAGATACCTTAAGGTGGGCACCTTCTTACCGCCCCGCGCTTTGCCACTGCCTTCTTCGTCATGGCACTCGGCAACAGTCCTGGCGCCCCCCGGCCGCTGGCCGACCGGGACTTGCGTCGGCCAAGAGGCATGGTTTTCAGAGGCTGGCACAAGACAGGGCGCGGACATGGCCTTAGTAGGTGATGGTAGCGGTGATGGTGTCCTGATAGGTGCCGGCTGGCGGAGTGTTGCCTACGCCGAAGGGGGCCGCGGGGATGCTGCCATAGATCGTAACGCCCTGGTCAGCGCCGATACCGTTGCCGGCTAGGGTATCCGTGCCGGTGGTCTCGCCCCAGTTCAGCGTACGAGCAGCGTCCCGGTACAGGGTGTAGCCGATGTCCGTGCCAGCGGCCCTTGCCTGCCCTGTCAGTTGGCGGTTAGTAACGTCATTGCTACCACCGCCACTTAAGGCGATGGTGTATTGGACGCCATTGGAGCAGTTCACGGTCAGGCTGGTTTGCGCGTTCACATCTGCGGTAATCGCTCCATTCGCAGCAGGGAAGACCAGGGCGGCTGCGGCAAGGGTGCAGACGGTTTGCACTTCGAAGGTAACATCGAAGTCTGCGCTAACAGTGGCCGCTGAGGCGTGGCCGCTGGCCAGCAGCAGGGCGCAGCAGGCGAGGAATTTGCCGCATCGGGCGGCGCTTTCAAACAAGGGGTAGGTACGCATGATTTTCTCCTTTTGGTTTTTTAAGTAAAAAGTAACATTATAGTTGAACGCCGCTCACTCGTCCACCGAGCAAAAAGCGAGCCTTTGAATTAAGCCTAGCGCATAGTTAAGCTCATATCAAGCATTAAATCATAACGATAAATGCCTAATAGATCAACGTAACGATGATGGTGTCGCTATAGCGGCCGGGCGGCGGGGTGTTGTTCGGCCCGAGGGCCGGGATGCGGCCATAGACCGTGACTCGCTGGAAGCCGCCGGCAGCGGACTGGAACGGGCCGGCACCGCTTAAGTTTTGTCTGCCAACGTTGACGAAGCCCCTGCCATCCAGCCTGATATTCCCCCAGTTCTGCGTGCGACCGGCGTCCTGGTACAGGGCGTAGGGGATGCGCGCCCCGCCGGGCCCGCTCAGCAGACGCTTGTTTTCATCGCCGCTGCCGCCGGCGCTTAAGCCGATGCGATAGGAGGTATTGGCCGCACATCGCACGAACAGGGTGGCGGTGGCATCGATAGCGGTTGTGATGGCCGTGGCAGTGCTGCCAAAATCCAGTGGGCTGGTGGCGAGTGCGCAAAGGTGGGGTATCGTTGCCCTTACACGAAAGGGCACCGGGAAGGTAGCGGCCGGCGGCTGAACACAATTACTATCTCTGAGATAGTCATAGGCGATATCCGCAGCAAAGCGGCTGCTGTAGCGGCCGGCCTGCGGGCGCTGCTCCGAGCGGATGGTCGCACGGATGCGGAATTCTCTGGTGGCGCGGCCTCTTGCACCCAGGGGCAGCACAAAGAGTTTTCTCTCTTGCACGCCGATCAGGCTGGCAGGGGCGGGGTTGATCCGAGCAAGTTCGAGGAGCAGGCGTCCTCCGGCGGCGCTCGTTAGGGATCTGTCGACACCGATGGCACCGCCGGAGCCGCCATCAATCCCAAGACAAAGCCTGACAACCCGCTGCGATGCGCCATTGCATGAGACGCGCAGCCTGATGAATGTTCTGATTTCTGGTTGCCCGAAAAGAGCCCTCGCATTACGCAAATTGATGCCAGTAACATCGCCGGAGCAGTTCGGCGGCGGGTCCTGGGCTTGCGCTAGGGTGAGGGATTGGTTTTGGGCTTGGTGCCAGGGCGGTGTTTGGCTTTGGGAGGGAGACGGGTTCTGGGGCGGCGCTGGGTTTTGGGCCGGTGTCTCGCCAAGAGACTGTGGCCGCGCCAGTGTCTCGGCTGGGGTTTGATTCTGGGGCAGGGCTTGGGCCAGCATCAACTTCTGAGCCGGGGCTAGCCTCTGGGTTTGAGAGTGCACCCGGTCTTGAGCCTGCGCCTGACCGACAAAACCGCCCGCCGCTATGGCAAGGACTAGCCCCAGAACAGATAGGCGCAGCAGACGGGACAAGGGACTTACAAACAAACGGGACGTCCCCGCATTAAGCCAAGTCCCCCCATTCAGGCCAGAGCTTGCCCCGTGCTGGACGCGGGGGGCGGACTCTGGCTCCGACCAGGGAACGGGGCGGGCTATTCCTGTGAAAGACGTTCTTGTAGGCCGGCGCCGAATTAAACCGCCCGTCATTCCCGTGAAAACGGGAATCCATAGGTTTCCAGCGTGGTCTTTCATAGATTCATGCCTTCGCGGGAATGACGGAAACGGTTGGATTCCTGCCCCCGCCCGAACGGGGACTTGATCTGATGTGGGGACGTTAGTTTTTCGTTGGTGCCGGTTCAAGACCGCCGTGCCTGTAAAAAGAGGAGCAGGGGCTGCTAAGATTCTTGTGGGCATCAGCGGACACGCTACAGCAGCAGACGGGATAGCAACTTGCTTTTTGCCATGCCGTGGGTCATGTTGTGGGGCTTAGCCAGGCAGTCGTAATAAAATATTCACCACCATGGGCAGCATCGCCAGAGAGATGATAAGACTAATGCCCACCATCCAGGATAGCAGGTTGATTTTTCCGCTGACCTTGGCATCATTCGCATCGATCTTTCCGATGAGCTCGGTGTCGAGGCTATCAATTTTTCCATCAAGCCGGTGTATATCTTCCTTGACTGCATGGACGTCTTCTTTAAGTTCTTCCTTGACGGCAGAGATGTCTTCTTTGAGTTCTTCCTTGACGGTATAGAGTTCTTCCCTGACGGCAGAGATGTCTTCTTTGAGTTCTTCCTTGACGGCAGAGATGTCGGTCTTGGTCGCCACTTGCTTTTCTATAACCTGGCTAAAGGCCAGGCTGATGGCCTGTACCTCTGCCCTGGCTTGATGCTCAGGAATACCGGCGGCCTTTAAGGTCTCGGTGAATTGCAAGGTGTCAAAGGTGGCATGTGCCATGGGTGTTTTCTGCTCTTATCCTAGCTTATAAAGTGGCTTTGCGTATTGGGGTGATTATAGCAGGTTAGTGGGATTGCTGCGCAATGATTTGTTGGGTGGATTCCTGTCCCCGTTTCCACGGGGACAGGCTTTCGCGGGAATGACGAAACTACAAGCAGGAGGCGACTGGCGGCGCTTTTTTAGGGACTGGACTCCTGGTCAAGCCAGGAATGAAGTTACTGGGTATGAGACCTAAAAGTCGGCCCGGCACCCAAAGCGCCGGGCCCTCATCAATCCGGCGCAGTCTTTAGTAGAGTTCGCTCTTAAGCGACAGGGTGCCGACAAAGCCCTGGCTGCCGTCTAGGCCCAGTTCCGTTGAGCCGCCCAGGTTGAGGGACATGCCGTATCCCAGCGCATAGCTGGCCGTCAGGCTGAGGTAGCCCCAGGTCTGGTCCGGGCGCGGCGCGGACAGCGTGGCCAGAGTATTCGCATCCGAGCCGAGCGGTACGCCCAAATCCCCGTCTTTCAAATCGTGCTCCAGTTGGCCGCGCAGGGTGAACTGCCAATCTGGCGCCGGCGAGTACACTGCGGCGGCACCTGCCGTCACCCGTTGCGCACCATATTTCACCTTCCCAAAGACCAGGCTGGCGGCGCCCAGCGATTCGGTGAAGCCGTTGATGCTAACTTTCTCATGGGTGAAGTGCAGATACGGGTTGAGCCGCAGCGCATCGCCCACCGGCAGCATGGCGCCGAGGCCGGCGCGGCCAAAGAAATACAGGCCGTCGCTGGAGGCCTCGTAGCGCTCGGTGGCCGGACCTAATTCGAAGCTGCGCTGGATCTTATAGACTTCGATCGGCGCCCCGCCAACGGCAGCGTTGAAGTAGAAGTTCTCCGTCAGCGCCATCTGCCCGAACAGCGTCCCCAGGAACAGGCGGCTGTTGAAGCCGCCGCGGCGCGCCCCGAAGTCCACCTTGTCATGATTAAGACTCAGGCTGAGGCCGATGGTGGCATTCGGGGTGACCACCACATCAGCACCGGCCCGCAGCATATAGGTCGTGCTGTCCAGGCTGGGCGCAAGTTGGTGGGCATTGACGTCATAGCCGCCGCCCCCGATGCCGAGGAAGTAATCGACATCGCCCACCGCACGCCTTTTTTGTCCGCCCTGGTCATCCCGGCGGAACAGCACCGCAGGGGTTAAGCGGCCTTCCAGGATGAGCGACTGTTGGCGCAGGGCGGTCATGGTCGCTACCGGCAGGGCGCGGACCTGCGGCGCGGCCTGCAAGGTGGCCAGGGACGCCTGGCCAAACAGGGCATGGGCGGCGGCGGTTGGATGGACAGCATCGGCAAAGATACGTTGCTCGCTATCCGGCCGCGCATTCACGCCCTGGAGGCAACTCAGGGCGCTGCCCTGACAGGCCGGCACGGTGGCGGCATCCTCGGCGCTGAAGCCATAACGCGCCGGGTCGGCCTGGACGGCGGAGAGCACCCTTTGCGAGTTCACGATCAGGGCGTTCTGCCCCCGCAGCGCGCCGATTAAGGTGTTGTTGAAGGCATTGCCCAGCCCGGTGAGCAGGGCACCAGCAAGTGGATTCGCAGCAGTAGCCTGCAGGCCCTGCGGCGTGGTGGCAATATCCGGCACGGTGACCACCATGATGGTCTCAGCGCCAGCCGCCGCCAGCCGCGCCACATCGGCGGCCAAGCCTTGCGCGGCAGCGGCCATATTCGCCGCGGCCGCGGCTGTGGTGGTCGCCCCGGCGCTGACCGCAGTGGATTGCTCGAAGAGATCGTTCGCCCCGCCCCAGATGAGCACCAGATCGCTGGCGTTTAATTCAGGACTGGCCGCCAGCAGCCGATCGATCTGCTGGCGCAGCGGCACTGTTGTGATGCCACCGGCCGGATTGTTCCCTCGTCCGGGTTGAATCACAGCCCGCGCGCCGCCTTGCGCAAAGTTCGTGCCGCCCACATTGACATCGTTGGCAAGCGGAGTCCCCGCGGCCGCCGGTACGCCGTTGATAATGTTCGGATCCAGCGTAAGGCCCAGCGCGGCAGCCAGCGCCTCGGCCCAGGTGCGCGCCGAGCCATCCGGCGCATTGGTGGTGAAGCGATAGCGGATGTTGGGCAAGGCCCCGCGCGATTGTGCGATGATTGCCTGGCTGTAGGCACCGCCATCGCTTAAGCTATCGCCAATTACAAACAGGCGGTCAAACCCCGACTCCTCCGCCGCCCCCGCCACCGGCAACAGACATGCCGCGACCAGGGCGGCACGGCGCAATCCAGATTTCATGGTAAATTTCATTTTCTTAACTCTCCCGTCTTGGCTTTGTGTATTTTAAGTCTATCTCATCATTGCTTTCCTGTCTATTCAGTCCGGGCGGGATTTTTATCTCCATCCCGGCAGCTTTCAGCCTTTGCGACTGCATCTTGTGGCATCATTAGGCCGCGGCCTTGTGTTTTGCCTTGATATAATCCTGATGGGAAACATACAACAGGTCGGCGATCTTGCGGACAAAATATTCTTCATACTTATCAATGACCGTATCGGCACACGCGACCTGCCAGAGCAATTCAACGATCCTGATTTTCTCATCCACAGAGAGTTTTTCGTTTAGCAGGCGCGTAAAGTCATGCAAAGAAACGGCGTGATCAACTTCGTTCTCGGCCAGTGTGACAAGGGTGCGGGCTTCTTCCGCAGACAGATGAAAGACATCCTGCATGGCCTGCTGGATAATGTTTTTCTCCTCAGCGTCGATGCTAGAATCGGCCCGACTGATTTCCATCATCAACACGGCGGCGGCAAGTTCCAGGCTGTGCCTTGTGGCGGCAGGCTCGCCAGCGTCTTCAGGCCGGAAATTTGCTTCGAAAAACGCCCTTAGATTTTTGAACATGGGCTAATTGCCGACCTGTATTTTTCGATATATCCCATCTTCCAGGGCGCTGAAATAACTATCCAGCAAGGGGTGTGAAATGGCCTCGCCGGAGTCATCGGCCAGCAGGTTGCGCTCGGCGACATAGGTCTCATGGATGGCATTGTGCACCAGTATGCGATACCAGGGCTGATCTTTGGGTGGGCGCGATAGGGCCATCTGCTCATACCACTCCTCAGTGCCCTGAAAATCCGGGTCAACATCAAAGATCACGCCGCGATAGTGAAACAGCCGGTGTTTAATCAGTTGGCCGACGCTGAATTTAGCAAGTTGAGCGCTCATGGAAAGGCTTATTTTAAGGAAAATTTTTCTTACTCTAAAACTAAGAAGCCCGCCTATCATAAACCAGGAAGGGCATGGAATTACAGTATCGTCAGCGCAGGATCCTAAGAGAAGCCCGCAAATAAAAAAATCACTACTGCACAAAAATCCAGTACAATGACATCGATCCTTATAGCATAGACTTAAATCAATATGGCCGCGCATCCTGTTCCCCATCTGACCACAGCACTAAGCGGCCCCTTGCATAAGGTCGAGAGCCTAATCCTCAAGCGACAGACCGAGATCGAATCCTGGTTTCGCGGCGAATGGCGCAAGACGCCGGCGCCGTTTTATGCTTCCGTTGATCTGCGCAATGCCGGCTACAAGATCGCGCCGGTGGACACCAATCTCTTCCCGGCCGGCTTTAATAACCTCAACCCCGCCTTTGCCTCGCTTTGTATTCAGGCAATCCAGCAGGCCGTGGAGCATACCGGCCTAATGATCGATCGCATCTTGATCATCCCGGAGAACCACACCCGCAATCTGTTTTATCTGGAGAATCTTGCGGTGTTGCAGGAATTGATAGAAAAGGCCGGGTTTGCGGTGCGGCTGGGTTCTCTCGTTTCTGATCTTAAAGGGCCGCTGGACATTGAGTTGGGCGGCGGGCGCAGGCTACGGCTTGAACCGCTAGGCAGAGACGGCCAGCAGCTCGTCCTGGATGATTTTGTGCCGGATATGATTATCTTGAATAACGATCTCTCCGCCGGCCGCCCGGAATTGCTCGAAGGCATCGGGCAGCTGATTAGCCCGCCGCTGCAACTGGGCTGGTCAAGCCGGCTAAAATCCGTGCATTTCGGCTTTTATCAACAAGTGGCGCAGGAATTTGGCGCGCATCTCGGCCTGGACCCCTGGCTGATCAATCCCATGTCTCGAAACTGCGGCGAGATCGATTTTATGAGGCGGGAGGGCGAGTCCTGCCTGTCAAGCAATGTCAGCGCCTTGTTGGAGAGGATCAGGCAAAAATACGATGAATACAATATCGGCTGTCAGCCCTTTGTCATGGTCAAGGCCGATGCCGGCACCTACGGCATGGGCGTGATGACGGCGCACAGCGTGGCAGAGGTCATTGAATTAAACCGCAAACAACGCACCCGCATGGCGACCGCAAAAGAGGGGCAAAAGATCAGCAAGGTCATTATCCAGGAAGGCGTCTATACGCATGAGACCTGGGGCAATGAGGCAACGGTGGCCGAACCGGTGGTCTATATGATCGATCATAATGTTGTCGGCGGTTTTTATCGGGTGCACAATAAACGCGGCGCAAATGAAAACCTGAACTCACCGGGCATGCGCTTTGAACGGCTGGCCTTTGATGATTGTTGTATCTCGCCCGATAAACAACAGGCCCCGGATGCACACCCCAATCGCTTTTATACCTATGGCGTCATCGCCCGCCTGGCCCTGTTGGCCGCAGCACGGGAGGTGCAGGATATTAACCGGGATATTAACCAGAATATTAACAAGATGCCTCCGGCTTACTCAGGGCTTCCTTAAAATCAAGCACCCAAGTCCTTTATCGATCGGCGTACTTCACTCAAATGTCGGCGACTGACCAGAAGCTTTTCTGCAATATCGCGCAGCCCGATACGATGCTGGCCGCTGCGGTCGCGTTGCAGGGATTCGATATAGTCAAGGGCGATGAGGGCATTGCGGTGGATGCGCAGGAAGCGCTCGTGAAATTCCGCCTCCATGGATTTCAGCGAATCATCCACCAGGCTCACCCGGCCCGGGCGGCCAACGCTGACATATTTTTGCTCCGCCTTTAAGTAGCGCACCTCAATGATCGGGATCAGCTCCAGCTTGCCGTAGGCGCGCGCGCTTAGGTGGCTGCGGGGCGCTCTGTCCGGCACCTGGTTTCTAAGTTTCTGTAGCTGTGCCTTGTGAATAATCCGCGCCCGGGATAGGGCCTGCGCAAGGCGCTCGCGGCGGATGGGTTTCAGCAGATAATCAACGGCATGGGCATCAAAGGCGGCCAGCGCATGCTCCTGGTAGGCGGTGGTAAAGATGATCGCCGGCGGGGCGGGCAATTTACTTAAGTGCGATGCCGCTTCCAGGCCGTCCATGACCGGCATGCGAATATCCAGCAAGACCAACTCCGGCGCCGCGCGCGCCACGGCCTGGACGGCCTCAAGGCCGTTGTCGGCTTCAGAGAGCTCATGCTCTCCATCAAGCTCACGCAAGAGTCCCGCCAAGCGCTCGCGGGCGAGCTTTTCATCATCAACGATCAGGATCTTCATGCGCGTAGGGAATGTCAAGCTGGACGTGATAATGATCGCTATCCGCGCGTACTGTCAATGAGGCCTCATCGCCAAAGAAGGCGCTTAAGCGCCGAGCAATGTTTTCCTGCGCCAGCTGGTTGCCGTCATGCCGAGCGGCCTGTCTGCCCTTCTCCGGCAGCGGGTTTTGCACGGTGATGCGGAGGTGTTGGCCTAAGTTCTGCGCGGTTATGCGAATGGTGCCGCCGTCGGCCAGTGGTTCAATGCCGTGGTAAATCGCATTTTCCACCAGCGGTTGCAGGCTGAGCAGCGGCAGTCTTGCAGCGGCGGGCATGGCATCCAGCTGCCAGTCAACCCGCAGGCGCTCGCCCAGGCGATGCTGTTCGATACGTAGATAACGCTCGCACAAGGCGAGTTCATCAGTGAGAGCGCCGCCGCTGTGGATGTCTTGCAGGCTGGCGCGAAATAGCTCGGCCAGATCCTCGGTGGCCTCTTCCGCCGCCGTCGGGTCCTTGCGGGTGAGGCTGGCAATCGTGTTCATGCAGTTGAACAGGAAATGCGGGCGGATGCGCGCTTGTAATGCCGCAAAACGCGCCGTGGCTTCAGATTCAGTGCGCCGCCGCCACTGGTGCTGGACATAGAAATAGCGCAGGGCGAGCGCACAGACGATGGCGCTGATGCCCATGCTTTTTAACAGGAACAGGCCGTGCCCCTGGCTGGAATGCCCCGGTTGAATCGGCCAGTTGCCCAATATCCACCAGGCCACTTCCGTAACACCAAGCGTGATCAGCAGCGTCAGGCCATAGCTCAGAGCGGCCGTCCAGTAATCGCTCAGGCGCCCCAGATAAGGCTGCGACAGGCACAGGCCGGCGATGCAGGCCAAGGCAATCCACTGGATGAACAGGGAATACATGGCCAGGTTATACAAATGATTAGCGCCATGCGGGACTTGGGCGAGTGTTAAGACAATGGCCAGCAACTCGGCCACTAGGACAACGACAAACACCGAACGAGTGCCGCAAAAATCGGGCAGAAATGAAGCAGCTTGCGGTGCCTTTTGTGTCATGTTGCCGGGCTATGCGCGGTTTTTTTTAAGTGATCGGTTATACTGCCGGTCTTACTTCGTAACGTAAAAGAAAGACGCACCAAGATGACATCCGAGCAGGCAACAGTAAAGCCTTCAACAGCAAAACAGTCAGCAGTAAAACCTTGGGGCGGGCGCTTTACTGCGGCCACCGATGCTTTTGTCGAGCAGTTCACTGAATCCGTCTCTTATGATCAGAGATTGTACCCCTATGACATACAGGCTTCACTGGCGCATGTGCGCATGTTGGCGCATTGCGGCATCCTGACCCAAGCTGAAGGCGAGGCGATCAGCGTCGGCCTGGAGAAGGTTCAGGCGCACATTGAGGCCGGCCGGCTGCAATGGCAGAGTCGGCTGGAAGACGTACACATGAACATTGAGGCGGCCCTGGTTGCAGAGATCGGCGAGCTGGGGAAGAAGCTCCACACCGCACGCTCCAGGAATGACCAGATAGCCACCGACCTGCGCCTGTATCTGCGCGCCGAGCTAGATGCGACCTGTGCGCAGCTTAGACAGCTGATGGCCGCCCTGCTAGACCTGGCCGAGCAGGAGGCCGCGACCATCATGCCCGGCCTGACGCACATGCAGGCGGCACAACCGGTAACCTTCGGCCATCACCTGCTGGCCTGGTTCGAGATGCTAAAACGCGATGAGCAACGGCTGCGCGATTGTCGGCGGCGGATCAACATCCTGCCGCTGGGCGCGGCAGCCCTGGCCGGCACCGGTTTCCCCATCGACCGCCAGTACACGGCTGAATTACTCGGCTTTGCGGCGCCGGCGGAAAACTCGCTGGATGCGGTGAGCGATCGGGACTTTGCCATCGAGTTCTGTGCAGCCGCTGCGCTCGTGATGATGCACCTGTCGCGCTTTTCAGAAGAACTGGTGCTGTGGATCTCGCCGCAGTTCGGCTTCATTGAGCTCGATGATGCCTGGTGCACCGGCTCGTCCATCATGCCGCAAAAGAAAAATCCGGATATTCCCGAATTGGTGCGCGGCAAGTCCGGCCGCGTCTATGGCAATCTCATCGCCCTGCTGACGCTGATGAAGGCGCAGCCGCTGGCCTATAACCGCGATAATCAGGAAGACAAGGAAAGCCTGTTTGATACGGTGGACACGCTGCGGGCCTGCTTGCAGGCCTATGCCGGTCTCATCCCGGCCATCACGGTGAGGCGGGAGGCGATGTTGCACGCCGCTGCGCAGGGTTTTACCACGGCCACCGATCTGGCGGATTACCTGGTCGGGAAGGGGTTGGCCTTTCGGGACGCCCATGAACTTGTCGGGCGGGCGGTGCGCCTTGCCCTGCAACAGGACAAGGCGCTGGCGGCGCTCTCTTTGGATGAATTGCGGCAGTTTAGTGCGGCGATTGAGAGCGATGTCTATGACTGCCTGGAACTTGAGGGCTCCATCAAGGCCCGCGCCCATGTCGGCGGCACGGCACCAGATCAAGTGCGCCAGGCCATTCGGCACGGCCATGAATACTTAAACCGATAAGCAGCAAAGATAATGAAAACATTCTTGAAAGTAACATTGTATCTGTCCGGCGCTGTTGTCGTATTGCTCATCGCCGCCGGCCTGTGGCTGGCAAGGATTGATCCAAATGAACACAAGGACTGGATCGCCGACAAGGTGCAGGAAGAGACTGGCCGCACCTTGCAACTGGGCGGGGAGCTTTCCTTCAGCCTTTATCCCTGGCTGGGCTTTGAAGCGCAAGATCTTGCGCTGGGCAATGCGGCGGGCTTTGGCACCGAGCCGTTTTTTCAGGCCGATTATCTTGCCTTTCGCATCAAGACCCTGCCCCTGTTGCAGCAAAAGTACGAGATCGATACCGCCCGCATCCACGGTGCCGTTCTCAACTTAGCGCGTGATGAGGCAGGCCGCAGCAACTGGCAGGATTTGGCAGGGACGAAGGAAAAGGAAACAGGGGCCTTCCCCCTAACGGCTATCATTGTCGGCGGGATTGATGTTAGGGATGCGGCGCTGAACTGGCGCGATCAGGGCAGCGACACGCACTATGTGCTGCGCGATCTCAATTTCAGCACCGGCGAGCTGGTGTACGGCGCGCCGATGGACATCCGCTTGTCCTTGCAGATGGAAGCGAACAAACCGGCGCTCACCGGCGCATTGCAGTTACACAACACCATCACCTATGAAGAGCAGCGCTATACGATCAAGCCCTTTGAGTTCAGCGCGCAGCTCGCCGGTGCCAACATTCCCGGACAGAGCACGGAGATTTCCTTCTCTTCGCTTATTGAGGCAAACAGCGAGGAAGACACGCTGAGCGTCTCCGATATTTCCTTCACTGCGCTGGGCACACAAATCTCCGGCAAGCTGCGCATGGACAAGCTGCAAGGCGGGCAGCCGACCATCGCAGCGCAACTGGAGGCCGAAGGAGAGGATCTTGCCCGCCTGTTCAAGATCGCCGAGATTGAACCCTTGGCAACGAAACTGGCGCAGTTGCCGCAGCGTGGTTTTAGCCTGAACACCAGGCTGGAGGCGGATGCTGCGCGCGGCGATGTGGATGTGCCGGTGTTCAGCGCCAGGCTCTTGGGCGCAAAGGTAGAAGGCAGCCTCAAGGCGCGCAATGCGCGCTCGGAGAGGGGCGAATACGAAGGCCGGATTGCGGCCGCAGGCCCGGACCTGCCGGCCCTGTTGCAACTCGCCGGGCAGTTTGCCGGCGAGGATTCGGCCCTACGGCACTATGCCCCGGGCTTGTCTTCCTTAGAGCGCAAGGAGTTTTTGTTGAATGCGGATTTTGTCGCGAACCTAAAAAACGGCGACATTGCGGTGCCGACCTTAGTCGTCAAGGCATTGGGCATCGACATTCGCGGTGCGCTGGCGGCCACGGCGATGCAGAGCGCGAAGGGCTCGGTGAAGGGGGAGCTGGCGCTTGAAGCAAAGCGCCTGTCCCCCTTGTTGCAGGCTATTGAGCAAGAGCAACTGGCCGGCCTGCTGGATGAAATCCGCCTCGCCGCGGCCATCAGCGGCGGGCGTGCTGACCTGCAACTGGCGCCGCTTAATTTCATCGCGGTCTTGGCCGGCGGGCAAGTGGCGAATGCGCCGCTCACGTTGAACTTGCAGGCTGCGGATACGCGCATCGATCTTGAACAAGGGCGGGTCGCCCTGGACGGCCTGGCCCTCAAAGGTGCCGGCCTGGATGTGCAGGGGAGTCTGGTTGCTGATGACCTTCAGCGCGCGCCGGAATTTAACGGGCAGTTGCTTGTTGCGCCCTTTGATCTACGGGAGTTGATACGGCGGCTCGGTCAAGACGAGTTGCACACTGCTGCGGAAGAGGCGCTGAAAAAGGTGGCCCTGCAGGGCCGTTTTGCCGCCTCAAACGATTTCCTTGCCATCCGCGAGTTCGGCTTGCAGCTCGATGGCAGCACCATCGGCGGCAGCTTTTCCATGCAAGACTTTAGAAGCCCGGCCTACCGCTTTGAACTGGAAGTTGACCGGCTCAATCTCGATCATTACCTGCCGCCGACCCCGTCGGCGGCTGATAAAAGTGCGCAGCCCTTGACCCCGGAAAGCACCGCAGCCGCCCGCCTGCCGCTCGCGCTGTTGCGCAGCTTAGATGTCGAGGGCAAGGTGGCCGCGGCGAAGCTGACCGCCGCCGGCCTTAAACTGGAAGATGTCGCCGTTGATCTGGCGGCGAAGGCGGGCGAGATCAAGCTCGAAGATATGCGCGCGGCGCTGTATGAGGGCAGCTACCGCGGCAATGTCAAACTGGACGCCGCCGCTAAGCTGCCCAGGCTGACGGTTAATTCGGCGCTGAAGGGCGTACAACTCGAACCCCTGCTGCGGGATGCGGCCGGCTTGACAGACCTGGTCGGGCGCGGCGATGCGTCTCTGGCCGTGGTGGCCGTCGGCACTGATACGGCGGCCTTCAAGCAGACGCTGAACGGCCTGCTTGAATTACGCATGGGCGAGGGCATTCTGCGCGGCGTGGATGTGCGCAAGGTCTTGCAGCAAGTTGAGGTGATGATAGAGAGCAAGCGCTTGGGCAAACTGGATAAATCCGGTGTCACGCATTTTGACAGCCTGAGCGCGACCCTGCCGGTGAGCGCCGGGGTCATCACCAATGAGGATCTATTGCTGGCGGCGCCGGGTTTTCAGGTGACCGGCAAGGGGGTGCTGGCACGGCTCGCCGACATGACCTGGGAATACGATTTGGACGTGGCGGTGACGGAAGAGAGAACCGTGCAGGGCGCTGAGACCTACAACCTGGGCGGCTATACCATCCCCATACGCTGTCGGGGAAAGATCGAGGGCAAGAACTGCACCCCGGACATCGGCGGGCTGGCCGGCATGGCGGCGAAGAAGATCATCCTGGACAAGATATTCAAAGAGCCGCGTAAAGACAAAGAGCCGGAGCGGGAAAGCGACCCGCGCAAGGAGCTGCTGGATAAGGCGCTGCGGGGGATATTCAATTAAAGAGCGCGCCGCGTTAGTCCCGACGATGGACCGCAAGCCACTTTCCGGGCTGCCGCTGCCTAGTGGGCGAAAACTCGTTTTTATGGCCGCCGCTTTCGGGCCGATCAAGCTTGGGCGAAATCGGCAACCGGCCATCGCCCCGGCCTAATCACTGCTAGATTAAAGCGCCCGCCCGTGAACACCTTTGCCGCATCCTTGCTGGACTGGTACCGAGAGCATGGTCGCCATGATCTGCCCTGGAAGAGGAAGCCTGATCTGTATCGAACCTGGGTGTCGGAGATCATGCTGCAACAGACCCGGGTGAGCACGGTGATCCCCTACTACGAATGCTTTATCGAGCGCTTTCCCGATGTTGCGGCGTTGGCACAAGCGCGGCTGGATGCGGTGTTGCCGCTGTGGGCCGGTTTGGGTTATTACGCCCGTGCCCGTAACTTGCATCGCGCGGCCGGAATAGTCTGCGAAAAATTCGCCGGTGCGCTACCAACCACGCCGGAGGCGCTGATGTCTTTGCCCGGTATTGGCCGCTCCACCGCCGGGGCGATCCTGGCGCTGGCGCGCAACCAGCCGCAGTCCATGCTGGACGGCAATGTCAAACGCATCTTGTGTCGCTATTACGGGATACGCGGCTGGCCGGGCGCAAAGGCGGTGGAAAACAAGCTCTGGGAAATCGCCGCCGGGCTTGTGCCAGCGCGGCGCGCAGCGGAATATACCCAGGCGATCATGGACCTGGGCGCAACCATCTGCCTGCGCACACAAGCGCAGTGTCCGGCCTGTCCCTTGAAGATCAACTGCGCCGCATCCAGGCACGACCTGCAAGATGTCCTGCCGGAGCGGAAGCCGAAGAAAGTCCTGCCCCAGAGGGAAGCCGTCTTTGTCATACTGGAAAACCGGCATGGCGAGATCCTGCTGGAGAGAAGGCCGCCGGTCGGCATCTGGGGCGGGCTTTGGAGTCTGCCTGAGTGCGCCGCCGGGCAGGAGTTGGCGGCCTGGGTCAGGCAAAACTACGGGCTAAAGGCAAGGCGCCGCCCCGCCCCGGCCGCCTTTCGTCATACTTTTAGCCATTTCCATCTGCACATACAGCCGGTAAGATTGAAAACCGATGAAACCGGAGGCGCAGCGATGCAGGTGCAGGAAGGAAAAGAGCGCTGCTGGCGGGCGCCGCAAGAGGCCGTGGCCTTAGGCGTAGCCGCCCCGATCAAGAGGCTGATCCTGGCCTGTGCAAAGGCGAAGTAAGCGCCTGCGCACAACACTGATAAAAGTCAAAAAACCGGAGAGAAGCTATGAGCCACATGGTGAATTGTGTCAAGCTGGAAAAAGAAGCAGAAGGCCTAAAGGCACCGCCTTATCCCGGCGATTTGGGCAAGCGGATTTATCTGCATGTCTCGCAAGAGGCCTGGCAGCTGTGGCTTGCGCATCAGACCATGTTGATCAACGAATACCGCCTAACCCCCATAGAGCCGAAGGCGCGGGAATTTTTAGAGCAAGAGATGGAAAAATTCTTTTTCGGCGAAGGCTCGGAAGCCCCGCAGGACTACGTGCCGCCGGAATAGGGCAAGGCCGCCGCCGTTGATTTGGCTGCGCAAAGAAGCGTAGTTTCAGGCCCATGAAAGCGGGCACTTCGACGGGGAGGCCGACGCATTGAGGGCAGAGGCAGGCAGTGCGCATGAATAAGGTAGTGAATAAGATATGGGCCTCCTGGAAGAGATGGTGGCCAACGATTGTGACCGTTGTTGTCGCAGTTGTGGCGAGCGGCGTTTTATTTGGCTGGGGATATGTTGAGGTCACGGACCAAGGCCGGGCACAGCCAAGAAATGAAATCATCCGCAATTATGGTATCCTGATAATCGCATTCTGGGGTGCCTTCCTGGCCGTGTGGCGCAGTCAGATCGCCAATGACCAGGCACAGAGTGCATCAAGGCAGGCCGAAACCTCAGAGCGCGGCCTCAGGAATGAACGCTACCAGAAATCAGTTGAAATGCTCGGTGATAAAACCCTATCGATCCGGTTGGGAGGTATTTATGCACTGAAAAATCTGGGACTGGAAGATCCGCAACAATTTCATATTCAGATTATGGAAGTTTTGTCAGCCGTTGTACGGAATGGTACCCCCGATAATACAACACAAGGTGCAGATTGCCGGGAAGGTGCGGAGAATATCGGTGCTGATGTAAGGGAAATCATTAAGATTATCAAGGGGCGCGCCGACTTTCTGATTGAAGTCGAGCGTGAGCGAGAATATAGAATCGACCTGAGGGGTTCCTTTCTGGAAGGCATCAACTTGAGTGACGCTAGGTTTTCTCGTGTATGTTTGGATGGGGCCAAGCTCGCTCGCGCCTGTCTCGGGCAGGCAGACCTCACCGGTGCAACCTTGATACGCGCAAATCTCGCCAAGGCTGATTGCATGTTGGCAGCACTCCGTGGTGTGGACTTTACTAATGCAAACCTT
The DNA here is from genome assembly GCA_963923955.1 of Gammaproteobacteria bacterium. Lineage (GTDB taxonomy): Bacteria > Pseudomonadota > Gammaproteobacteria > Eutrophobiales > Eutrophobiaceae. The sequence continues at coordinate 2,550,773 of OZ000552.1, read as the reverse complement.
ACTAAAGCGAAAATTTCTGGAGCCGATCTCACCAATGCATACTTTCTGCGTGCAAATTTGGCCGGAGTGGATTTCGACGAAGCGAGGGGGCTTAACCAGGATCAACTTGATGCGGCTTGTCAACATCCGGACTGCCCTCCGCCAAGAAATCTTCCAGAAGGCTTGAATTGGGATGAGGCAGTGGCTAAAGAGCGCTATGAGAAATATTTACCCAGCCAATAGCATGACACAATCAAACCTCCGCTCAGGGCAGCCCCATCCGGATTCCATTGACTTGGCCGCCAAAGAAGCATAGTTTCAGGCTATGAACATTCCCGCTTTTGATACGCATCACTACGTCAAGCGGCTCACTGGTGCCGGTATGTCGGAATCACAGGCTGAGGTATTGGCCGAGGAGCAGTCACGCCTGCTTGAAAATCACCTGGCCACCAAGCATGACATTGCCCTGGTGCAGAGCGATATCGCCGCCATTCAGCAAAACATCAAGGAGCTTGAAGCGAGGCTGGCCATTGACCTTAAGGAACTTGAGGCCCGGATGGCCGCCGACAACAGGGAGCTTGAAGCGAAGCTGACTGCCGATCTCAAGGAGCTTGAATTGCGGCTGGAAGGCGCTATCACGGCACGTATCGCCGAGGCCAAGGTGGAGATGCTGAAATGGATTTTTGCTGTGCTGCTGGGGCAGACCGCGATTCTTGCTGCGTTGATCAGGCTGCTTTAGGGCGCTTATTCCAACGCTGAACGTCCGCTGGCCTGCCTGGTATGAGCATTATCCATCCTGCCACCCACCGCCAAGCGGCAAGCAAGCCCCTTCCCTTGTAAACGTCCGCCGTGCAAATTCATATTGCCTCGGATAAAATCGGGCGACATGAATCCGGATAAACCTGAGCGCCCGCCGTAGTGGAAACCAAGCCCGTATGAGCACTGCCGAGGCCATCCTGTTTGAGGAAGACAGCCCCGCCACCCTGGCGGGGATTCGCACCGAGCTCCTGGCCGAGTACCGGCAGGGACACGCCTATCCCTGGATCATCGGCTACTCCGGCGGCAAGGACAGCACCTTAGTCGCGCACTTGGTGTTTGAAATGCTGCTGGAACTGGCGCCCAGCCAGCGCCGCCGGCAGGTGCACATTGTCGGTAATGACACGCTGGTGGAGAGCCCGCTGGTGGCCGGGCACTTAGCGACCAGCCTGGCCGAGATGCGCCATGCGGCGGAAGCCTTCGACCTGCCCATCACCACGGCGATTACGGAACCGGCCACCGATCAGACCTTTTGGGTGAACCTGATCGGGCGCGGCTATCCCTCACCCAACCAGAAGTTTCGCTGGTGTACGGATCGGATGAAGATCCAGCCCACCAGCCGTTATATCAAGGAACAGGTGGCCGCCAGTGGCGAGGTGATCCTGCTGCTGGGTGTGCGCCGAACCGAAAGCGCCACCCGTGCCGCATCGATCAGCCGCTACGACAACGGACAGAGATTGAACAAGCACAACGACCTACCCGGCTGCATGGTCTTCCGTCCCATCGTTGATCTCGCCACCGATGAGGTGTGGGAGTTCCTGGCCTTAAACGACCCGCCCTGGGGCGGCTCGCACAAGCACCTGATCGACCTGTACCGCAACGCCGCCGGGGGCGAATGCCCGGTGGTCATGTCGCTGGAAGACGCCCCCGGCTGCGGCACCAACTCGGCCCGCTTCGGCTGCTGGACCTGTACGGTGGTGAAAAAAGACAAAAGCCTGGCCGGGTTCGTGGAGGCCGGCTTTGACGAATTCACCCCCATGCTGGAGTTCCGCGACTGGCTGGTGGAAATCCGCAATGACCCGGCGCGACGGCAGGCTCGCCGCCGCGATGGCCGCATCACCCTCACCCGGGGCGGCACCTTCATCCCCGGCCCGTTCACATTGCAGGCGCGCCGGGAAATCCTTGATAGACTGCGAGCACTGGAGATAGCGACCGGCCAAGGCCTGATCAGCGCGGCGGAGATAGACCGAATTCACGAGATCTGGGCCGAAGACCTGGCCGCCAATGCCAGGCCGCCGAACATGAACTGCCGCAGGATCAACAAGGGGAAATAGATGCCGCGCAACATCGTCATGCTGCTTGACAATCCGCAGGGGCAGGCCGTCATCAAGGCCGCCTGCAAGGCGGATGGGATGCTGTTTGCGGAATTTGAAGAACTGGTGCAGGCCGAGGTTGAGCAGACCGGCAAGCAACGCCGCGCCGGGCTTTGGGACTCCTTTGACGACATCCTGGATCGCATCCAGATCGACTAGGCAACGACCATGCACATTGCTCAGATCACGCTGCGCGACTGGAAGGTTTATGCCACGGCCAGTTTCGAGTTCCCCCAACCGTGCGGGGGGGGGGGGCGACAAGAATGTCATTTTGATCGGCGCGCCCAACGGCTACGGCAAGACCAGCCTGTTTGAGGCCATCGTGCTCGGCCTGTTCGGCCAAGACGGCCTGCCCTTGATCGCCCGCTCGCCGTTTTCCGGCACGGACGAGAAGCGCCTGGCAACCTCCTATAAGGATTTTCTTGAGAAAGCCTTTCACAGCGGTGCAACTGCGGCCGGGCGCACTTCCTGCTCGGTCAAGCTGGGCTTTGTTGATGATGACGGCGAGCCGCTGGAAATCCAGCGCATCTGGCACTTTAACGAGGCCGGCCACTACCGCCCGCAAGATGAAGACATCCAGATTTATGAGGGCTTGACGCGCCGGGCGGTCGGCCCGGCCACCTTGCAGGGCAAGGCGAAGGCGGACTGGTTTCGCCAGTACATCGCCGAGAACCTGCTGCCTTTTACGTTGGCGCACTTTTTCATGTTTGATGGCGAGCAGGTCAAAGAGTTGGCCGAGCGCGACAAGTCGGCGCAGGTGCGCCAGGGCATTGAGGGGCTTCTCGGCATTCCGGTGCTCAGGCAACTGGCGAAGGATCTGCGCGCCTATGCGGAAGCCAGGCGCAGGGATTCGCCGAATGTCTCGGATAAAACCTTGGCGGCGCTGGAACAGGAGCGCCACCGGCTTAGCGCTGAACATGACCGAATGGCCGCGCGCCTGGCGGAGATCGAACCTGCCTTGGCTGCGCGCAAGGAGGAGCGGGAAGACTTAGAGCGCGAGTTGGCCAGCTACGGTGCCAGTTCACAGGCCCTGATCCAGGAGCAGTTTGAGCAGATCAAAAAATACGAGCGCGCGATCGAGGAGGGCAAGGCGCAACTCGAAGCGCTGATGACAGGCGAACTCGCCCTGGCCCTCACCGGCCCGGCACTGCGCGCCGATGTCAAGGCTCGGCTGTTGAGTGAAGGCATACGCGAGCGCTGGATAAACGGGAAGAATCAGGGTGATGGCAACCTGGCGCGTTATCTGGCTGCGGTCGATGTCGGCACCGGCAAGATCATGCCGGCCTTGAGTGATGATCAGCGCCACGCCGTGTTGGATACGGCCAGGAGCGCCTGGGAGGCGCTCTGGCATCCGCCGCCGGAGAACTGCGCCGATGAGTGTCGCCACCCCTACCTGAACGGGCTGGAACGCGCCAAGGTGGTTGACCGGCTGGAGGCGCTGGGCGCCCCCGCCATCATTGGCCTGCTGGACGGCATCGCCGCCAACGAAGAGAAGCTGAGGGGCCTGCAAGAGGAAGTCATGCGTACTGAGGCCATCGCCCCGCATGTGGATGGCAAGCGGGCGCGCTTAAAGCAGGTGAACGGCGAGATTGGCGGCTACGATCAGGAGCTCGGGGCGCTGCGGCGGGAGCTGGCCTCGCTGGAAAGTCAGATCAACCAGAGAAATGCGGAGCTGGCGAAGCTGTCCGGTCAACTTGACCAGGCCGCCCCGGCCACCCGCCGGGCGGCCCGCGCCAACAAGGTCGCCCTCATGGTTGATAAGATCATCGCCCAGGCCGTGCCAAGCCAGATCGACGCCATCGCCGAGGCCATGACCGCCGCGCACCGCTCAATGGCGCGCAAGAAGGGCCTAGTGCAGAAGATCGCCCTCAACGAGGACTGCGAGGTGCAACTGCTAAACGCCGACGGCATGGACCTGCGCGACTACGATCTCTCAACCGGCGAGAAACAAATCTTCACCCAGGCGCTTATCTCTGCCGTCTCATCGGTGTCGGGGCGCGGCTTTCCGATGCTGATCGATACCCCGCTGGGGCGTCTGGATGTCGAACACCGCAAGGGTGTGCTGCGGCACCTGGCCGGGCGCGGCCATCAGGTCATCCTGTTGTCCACCGACACCGAGGTGGTGGGCGAGTACCTGCGCGAGATCGCCCCGCATGTGCAAAAGAAGTATCTTGTTCAATTTGAGCGCATCGGTGACATCGGTCAATCCAGCGTGCGCCGCGGCTATTTTGAAGAGATGGGGCAGCCGGCATGAGCATTTCCCTTGTCGAAGTGGCCGGTGCTAACTTCCGCACCGGCTATGACAGCGACCAGCTGAACACGGATTTCATGGGGCGGCTGGGCATGCGCAAGCGCTACCTGCCCGCTCGCCTGGCCATCGCCCTGTCGCTGGCGCGCCCATCGCAACCGCCGCCCTTGCCCAAAGGCGCTGACTGGGGCAAAGTCATCAAGGGCGATACGCTGTTTGGCACCGGCACCGAGTTGTCGGTATGGCTTGCCCTGATTGTGGAGCGCTCGGGCGGATCCGCGCTGGATACGGAGCAACTCATTGCACTGGTCGCCGCGCACTGGCAGCGCGGCCTGGACCTGCTTGATGATGAATGGAGTAGGGCCGATGCAGACCTGGCGCAGTTTGTGCGGCGGCTGGTCGGGGAAGCGGGGTTGCCGATTACCGGCGTTGAGGCCGGCGGACAGTACGATGTTCGGGCTGATGTGCAAGGCGGCGAGATCGTCTCCAGCGGCCGGATTGAAGCGCCGATTGGCGAGGTGGCCAAGGACGCGGCGACTGACGAGCCGGTGTTCTGGCAGCTGAACGGCGCCGGCGGCTCGCCGCACAGCGCCATCATGGGCGGCGTGGGTTCCGGCAAGACCCGCACCGCCGTGGCCATGCTGCGCGCTATCCGGGAGCAGGCCGAGGTGCCGCTGCTGGCCTTCGATTTTAAGGGCGATCTGGGCACGGATGAAGCAGGCGGCGGCTATCGCTTGGATGAATTATTCGCCGCCAAAACGCCGGCACCGCCGCGCGAACCCATCCCGCTGGACGTGCTGGCGCTGGGCGCTGGAAGAGACCAGATCGCCATTGACGGGGCGGCCATGCGTTTTCGCGAGTGCTTCGCGCATCTGAAAGGCAGCCGCTTAGGTGAGAAGCAGCGCACGGCGCTGTACGATGCCGCCACTCAGGCGCTCGGTAACAAAACACCTTGCGACTTAGGTCATATCCTTGCCGCGCTCACCAATGTGTATGAAGAGCGAGAGATGAAGGAAGACGGGGCACTCGCCACCATGCGCGAGCTATGCCGCTTTCCGCTGTTCAAACCGGCGCTGCCCCCGGCCGAATTCTTCCGGCACAGCTGGCTTATTAAACTGCCGCCGAGTGTGCCTGCGGATCATCGCAGCATCGTTGTCAACCTCACGTTGAACGCGCTGGATCAATACCTGAACAGCCTGGCCGATGCACCGACCGATGCCGATGCCGATGGCGATGGCGCACGCAGCCTGCGGATTATTTGCCTGGTGGATGAGGCGCATCACGTTCTCCGTACCAAGCTGCCTTCGCTGTCCAACCTCATCCGCATGAGCCGCTCCAAAGGCGGTGCCATCATGCTGATCTCACAATCGCCGGATGACTTCTCTGCCGCCGATGATGATTTCCTCGCCGAGATGGGGCTGGTGGCCGCCTTTGCGACCAATGCCGCACCGCGCCACGTCAAGCGAATCTTAAGCAAAGGTGCCAACTTGAGCCGACTCCAGACCGGCCAGTGCTTCATCAAACGACGCGGCGAGCCGACTGTCAGGAAGATCAAGGCGTGGTAGCGCGCCCTTGACCTCCGGCATGAATCAAGGGATTTGCTATTGCCGCATCCTCGCCCTGACCGTGCGCACCCAGAATCAGGCGCCGGATGACAGACAGTAAAGACCAGGCAAGGCACCAACGGGAAATGGTGGCCAGGGACAGAATCGAACTGCCGACACGAGGATTTTCAGTCCTCTGCTCTACCGACTGAGCTACCTGGCCGCAAGGGTCACGGGCTGAGTGAGGATGCGTATTAAAACGCTTGCTAAGTGCGGCGTCAAGCCGGCCGCCTGGCCGGATTTTGCATGGCTTTTGCAAGGTATGGCCGCCAGTCAAAGCCGCGGTCGGCAAGCGCCAGGAAGTGCGGGTTGAGCAGGGCGTCTTTTGTGTTGTAGCGCAAGGGCTGTAGCGCCGTGTCCGTGACCAGGCCGCCGGCCTGTTCAATAATGCAGTGCGCCGCCGCCGTGTCCCATTCGGAAGTAGGGCCAAAGCGCGGGTAGATGTCGGCCTTGCCCTCTGCGATCAGGCAGAGTTTTAGTGAGCTGCCGATGGCGATGATTTCTACCTTCTCGCCTAAGGAAGCGAAGAATTGCCGTTGTTGCTCGCTGCCGTGGGAGCGGCTGCCGGCTGCGATGAAGCGGCTTTCTTGCGTTGACCGGGTGGAGATTTTCACTGCGTCTCGGCCGGGTTCCTGGCGATATGCGCCCATGTCTTTCGCGGCAAAGTAGCATACCTTTGAAACCGGCACATAGACGACGCCCATCACCGGCTGGTTTTTTTCAATCAGGGCGATGTTGACGGTGAACTCGCCGTTGCGCTTGACAAATTCGCGGGTGCCGTCCAGCGGGTCAACCAACCAGTACTGTCGCCACTGTCGGCGTATAGAAAAGGCAATGTCCGCTGATTCTTCAGAGAGGATGGGGATGTGTGGCGTTAAGGCGCCAAGGCCGGCACAGATGATCCGGTGTGCGGCCATATCCGCCGCAGTTACAGGCGAGCGATCCGCCTTATCCTCAACGGAAAAATCCGTTGCATAGACATCCAAAATAGCCTTTGCGGCATCTCTTGCAATCTCCACCACTGGCGGGATGAATGCCGGTGGATTTTTCTCTTTGCTATTGCGTTTCATGTTATAAGGATCCAGGTTTAGATTTACATATAAGGCTTAGATCATTGCCGCAACAAGCTGACATGAAACTTCCTTGGGAAGACATTGATACCATCTTGCTGGATATGGATGGTACCTTACTGGATCTGCATTTTGACAATTATTTCTGGCACGAGCACCTGCCGCGGAAATGGGCTGCGCTGCACGGGCTTGATCTTGCTGCGGCCAAGTCGCAACTGTTTTCCAGCATAGAGGAAGAGACCGGCACCCTGGCCTGGTACTGCCTGGATCATTGGTCTGAAAAATTGGGCGTGGATATCCTGGCGCTGAAAGCCGATGTTGCGCATTTGATCGGGGTGCGGCCTTCCGCCCGGGCCTTCCTTGAGTTTGTGGCCGCGCTGGAACAACCGGTCGTGATGGTGACCAATGCGCACGAGGATCTGATCAAGATAAAGATGAACAAGACCGGCATAGATGCGTACTTTGATCAGATATTCTCCGCACACCGCATCGGTGCGGCGAAGGAAGAGGCGATGTTCTGGGAGAGCTTGGCGCAGAGGCTGGATTATGCGCCGGAGCGCAGCCTGTTGATAGATGATAATCTGCGGGTATTACGCGCCGCCCGCGCGCACGGGATTAAGCATCTATTAACGATTGCGCAGCCTGATTCTCAGCGCCCGGCGCGGCGGGTCGATGAATTTCCCGCCGTTGTTTCCTATGAAGACATTTATTAACTCGTCCGGGCGTAAATAAAGTCCCAGGTCTTGTGCCCAAGTCTGTGTGCGCGCGCTTCAAACCTGGTGAGCGGACGCCAGCCCGGACGGGGTGCGCTCTTACCCGCACCCGCCAGGTTAGCAATCCCCGGCGTCTTATCGCACAGCCCCTGTATGTGTGCGGCCATGTCCGCCCAATCAGTTGCGATGTACAGACGCGCATGTGATTTTAATGTTGGTAGCAGCAGTTGGAGAAAGGGCGGGTTGATCAAGCGGCGCTTGTGATGGCGCCTTTTGTACCAGGGGTCGGGGAAAAATACATAGACCTCATCAAGCGAAGCCGGCGCGATCTGATACTCTACTACCTCCATCACATCATGCTTGATGATGCGAATATTCTGCACGTCCTTATCAACAGCCTGCCGGATCAGTGCGCCGACCCCCGGCCGGTGTACCTCAACGGCCAAGTAATCATTTTCCGGGTGCCGGGTGGCCAGTTGTATGACTGCATCGCCCATGCCGGCGCCGATGTCGAGGATCTTCGGTGCGCGCCTGCCGAAGCATTGTGTCAAGTCCAGCCGCTCTCTGGAAAAATCAATGCCGTAGTCTTTCCAGTGCTGCTCAAGCGCCCGCGACTGGCCCCTTGTCAAACGTCCCCCTCTCAGGACAAAACTGCGTATTGTCCTTGGGCCTCTGCTCTCATCCAAGGTCTGGAATCACGCTAATGAATGGCATCAAGACAGATCGACAATATCGCCTTCACGGGCGATATGGCATTTCAGCGGCGCATTTCTATCCCGAATAATCTGCTGTACGTGCTCATAGAGCCGTGCCATGGCCGCATCATCATAGTTCGGATCATGGTGATAGAGATAGAGTTCTTTCACGCCGGCATCGATCGAGGTATTCACGGTATCGATATAACAGGAATGCCCCCAGCCGCGCTTCTTGCTGTAATCCTCCGGCGTGTATTGCGCATCGTGTATCAATATATCCGTGCCTTCCAGCAGCGCAAGTTCAGAGTCATATTCCTCCCTTTGCATGTCATCATATAACTCCTGCTCTTCCTTGCTCAACTCGCGGTACTTTTGCCGGATCGATTTTTCCAGGTACAGGCACTCGTTGTCGGATACATACATCAGGGTCCTGCCCTGCACATGGATGCGGTAGCCGTAGGTGATGCCGGGATGGTGGACATTTTGATAAGAAAAATTGATCGGCCCATAGCGCAGGCTTTCATCCGGCGGCGGTTGCAGGTAGTTGATCGCGGCCAGCCAGGTCTCCGTGCCCACCGGGAAATACGGCGCCCGCATCTGCGCACAGATATGGTCTTCGATGTCTTTAGCGCTCTGTCCGGGGCCGAAGAAATATAGCTTCCAGTCCGGCACAAAGGCCGGCACAAAAAACGGCAGGCCGCAGATATGATCCCAGTGATAATGCGTGAGGATGATCAGCAATTCGCGAATATCATCCTGCTTCATCAGCGCATTGCCGAGCGGGATGATGCCGGTGCCGGCATCGCAGATCAGGACATGATCATCAACGCGGATCTCCACACAGGAGGTGTTGCCACCTACGCCTAAGTGGCTGTCGAAGGGCGTGGAATAGGAACCACGCACCCCCCAGAAGCGGAGATAAGCATTGCTCATTTATTACTAGCGTTATAATAAATTTAAGGAGCCTTGATCTAATTTAGGGCTTCCTTAGCAGGCGGGTCGAGCTTATTTCAGGTATTTTACGATCATTTTCGTAACAATACGAATAGGCACCGGCTTGGTAATAAAATCCAGCGCCCCCAATTCGCCAGCTATTACGCGATCTTGCGTGTAATCCTTGGAGCTGATCATAATAACGCGGGTGTCCTCATGCAGCGCAAGCGCGCGTAATTCTTCGAGAAAGGTCAGGCCGTCCTTGCGCGGCATTTTGATGTTTAGGAACAGTAGATCGGGTTTGTGCTCTTGCAGATGCGCCCAGGCGCTGTCACAGGAATCAAAGATCTGCAGCGCCACATCCATATCGGCAGTCCCCCGCTCGAACAGTGCCTTTACCGAGGGGCTGTTATCGACGACCATGATTGTTGCGGTTGCGTGCTCCGCCATTGTGCGCTTGTCCCTTGAAGTTCCGCCCTTATTCTTTCATTTCACGCTATGTTTGGCAAGGCCGAGAATGAGCGCTGTGTGTCAGCAATCCTGCGCCGGGCGGCATGGTCGATCGCCTGCGGTCAGTTCCAATCGTCATTCGGCAGCAGCTTGTTCATCCAGCCGTAGTCGTAATACCATGAAATCGAGATCGTTTTCTCGCAGGCGCAGTCGTGTATCTTCCATCTGGGCGGAATTTTGGTACGGGCCGATGCGCACCCGATGCCGTGCATCCCGGCCGTTGATCACCACGCGCTGTATCTCGGCATAGATCCCCATGAGCGCCAACTGCGCCCGTAGCTGCTCGGCGGCGCGCTGCTGTGTGAACGAGCCGACCTGCAAGATATATACGTGCTCATCATTCATGGCAGGGATTTCCGTATCCTGCTCTGCCGCAACCCACTCGGAAATATTCACCTCTCGGTGCGGCAGGATCTTGTAAAAATCGAACCTCGGTTTGGGCAATGCCTTATCTGCAATGGCGGGTGTTGGCTCTTCCGTTGGGGCTTCCTCCGGCGCAGCAGAACTTTTTGCAGGATAATTTCCATAGAAGAGAAAGATAAGCCATGCCGCCAACAGACCAGAGGCCAGGCCGGCAAGGAAGATGAGCACCGGGCTTATCCACGCGCTGCGCCGGTCTTTTTCTTGTGCGGCGATGTTTTTATAATCTCGGGGCATCTTTGTGCTGGCAATTTTATTCTACAGCATGTCTTGCGGGTCAACATCCAACGACCACCTGACCCTCTTCGCACTGGGCAGGGCTTCTAATTGCCGGCACCAGTCGCCCAAGTGTCTCTTGAAGCGGCTGCGCTCCTTGCTCTGCAGGAGGAGCTGATAGCGCAGCCGGCCGCTGCGTTTTGCCATCGGTGCCGGGATCGGCCCGTAGCGCGCAAGTCCGTGCCTGTTCTTGTCCAGGATCCGGATGGCATCGGCAAAGAAGGATTCTATCATCTCCACGCGCTTTGTTTCCGCACGTAATAAGGCGAGATAACTAAACGGCGGCAGCCCGGCGCCCTTTCTTTCTTTCAACAGCGCGCGGGCGAATTTTGCGTAGCCATGATGGATTAAGGTCTGTAGCAGTGGATGCTCCGGGTAATGCGTCTGCACCAGCACCGTGCCGGGTGTCGTTGTCCGGCCGGCACGACCGCTCACCTGGATAAACAACTGCGCCATGCGTTCGCTGGCGCGAAAATCCGCACTGAAGAGCCCCTGATCGGTATCAATAATGCCGACCAGGGTGAGCTTGGGAAAGTGGTGGCCCTTCGCCAGCATCTGGGTGCCCACCAGGATGTCCGCCGCACCGGCTGTAATCGTGTCAACTAACGCCTGCATGCTGCCGCGGCGGCGGGTGCTGTCCCGGTCTATGCGCAGGATCCTCGCCCCCGGGAAGATGGCGGCGAGGCTCTCCGTCAGGCGCTCGGTGCCATGACCGACCAGCAGCAGCCCGTCCTGCCCACACTCAGGACAGGCGCGCAGCACCGGCCGGCGGCTCGCACAGTGGTGGCACAGCATCTTGTTTTTGTGCTTATGATAAGTCAGCGGGATCTCGCAGCGCTCGCAGTGCGCCACCCACCCGCACTGATGGCACAACATGATCGGCGAGAAGCCCCGGCGATTTAGAAACAGCAGGATCTGTTTTTCATGCCGCAGCGCCGCATCGATGGCCTGGATCAATTCCCGCGACAAGGCTCCGCTCATGGCCTGGGCGCGCAGGTTGATCAACTTAAGCGGCGGCGGCCTGAGCGCCCCAATGCGTTTGCCAAGCCGTAGATGCAGGGATTTGCCCGCGTTCACATTGTGCAAGGACTCCATAGACGGCGTGGCGCTGCCCAGCACAACGGGGATGTCGGCTAATTTGGCGCGCAGGACGGCGAGATCCCGCGCCGAATACCTGAAACCATCCTGTTGTTTATAAGACAGGTCATGCTCTTCATCGACGATGATCAGCCCCGGCCTTTGCAGCGGCGTCCAGATGGCGGAGCGTGTGCCCAAGACAATGGCCGCCTTGCCGGCCCTGGCCAGCAGCCAGTTTTTCAGGCGCTCACTCTCAGACAATGCCGAGTGCAGCAGCACCGGTGCCGTGCCCAGTTGTTGCTGCAAGCGCGAGATGAATTGCGGCGTTAGTCCAATCTCCGGCACCAGCACCAGGGCCTGTTGTCCGCTCTCTACGACCTGTCTGATAAGATCGATATAGACCTCGGTCTTGCCGCTGCCGGTTACGCCATCCAATAATACACATTGATAGCCGTGCAGGTTTTTTTCAATAGCATCAACCGCCGCAGCCTGCTCTGTATTTAAGCGGATGGCCCGTGCAGGAGGTGTTGGGCGCGCCCGGTTATCTAATGCCGTCTTCTTAATCATGCTCTTCTGCTGCAGCGCCTTTAAGGGTGCAGCGAAGTTGAATGGTAAGCTGCGCAGTTCCTCATCCGTCACCCCCTGCGGATGTGCCTGTAACAATTCTATAATTCTCCTTTGATTAGGCGCTCTCTTTAAGGCATCTGTTGCCAGCGCCTTGGCTTCTCCGCTTAGCTGCCACCGGAAGCCGGTCTTGGTCCTGGCCGGCCTTCCCTGCCGCAGCAAGGCCGGCAAGGCACCAAACACGACTTCGCCCAGAGGATGTTGGTAATAATCACTCGACCATTGCAGGAAGTGCAGATGCGCCCTGGAGACAAGCGCCTCGCTATCCAGCCTCTTGTCTATGTATTTGAGTTTTTTTCTATCCAGCGCAGTCTTATCAGTAACATTGATTACCAGGCCCACCTGCTTGAGTTTTCTGCCGAAGGCAACCCGCACCCTCATGCCGGGGGAGAGGTCTGTTTCTGGCGCAGCCAGGTAATCGAAGGTACGGCGTAAGGGGACGGGCAGGGCAACCTGTGCGATATAAGGTGATGCGGGCATGGTTATAATAAATGTTCAACTGCCTTTGTCTGTATCCATGGCAACTGCCATGGCCTTGAAAACGGCCTTAGAATAGCTGCTCGGGTATGCGGTCTTTATCAGGCTCTTCCGCGGCCTCGGCCGGCACGTTCTCTGCGCGAAATAGCTCGAAGATGGCATCGGCCTGCCCGGCTGATGCCAGCTTGCCGGTCTTGGGATCAATGCGGGCATTCACCAGGCCGGCAGGCGGCTCCAAGCTGGTCTCAGGCATGCCGTCCAGGGCGATGCGCATATATTCAATCCACATGGGCAAGGCCGCGGTTGCGCCTTCTTCTCTCGCCCCCAGCGAGGCAAAGTCATCAAAGCCAATCCAGGCAATGGCCAGCAATTCCGGATTAAAGCCGGCAAACCAGGCATCGCGCTGATCATTGGTGGTGCCAGTCTTGCCCGCCAGGTCACTGCGCTGCAGGACCCTGGCCCGTCTGCCGGTGCCGTTCTGGATAACATCCTTCATCATCGAGTGTATGATAGCGATGTTGCGCGGCTCGATCGTCCTCTTTGCGTATGCGGGTTGCTCCTCGATTGGCCCCTCTTCGCCATCGGTCAAGGGTGCCGCTTGCGCATTAATATCTGCTGTCGATTCATGGCTCATCTCCTCCAGTGCCGCCTCATCTTCACGCTCACCTGCTTCCGGCTCACATTGGTAGCAGGCGATCAGGGGTGCGGCCTCATAGAGAATATCGCCCTCGTAGGTCTCAATTCTCTGAATAAAATACGGCTCTATCAGAGAGCCGCCGTTCGCCAGCGTGCTGTAGGCCCGGGCCAGTTGCCACGGGCTAATTGCGCCGCTGCCTAGGGCCAAGGACAAGTCGCGCGGTAATTTTTGCGCATCAAAGCCGAATTTTTCCAGGTACTCTAGGGCATTGTCTATACCGATATTCTTTAACAATTTGATTGACACCATGTTTCTGGAGCGCACCAGGGCCTCGCGCAGGCGGGTTAAGCCGAAGTGCTTGCCGCTGTAGTTCTTCGGCCGCCAGATTTCTCCCCTGCTGCGGACATTAAACACAACAGGCGCATCATTGATCAGGCTTGCTGCGGTATGTCCGGCTGCTAACCCGGCGGAGAAGATAAAGGGTTTGAAGGCAGACCCCGGCTGGCGCCGGGATTGGGTGATGCGATTAAACTTGCTGCGCTTGAAATCAAAGCCACCGGCCAGCGCCAAGGTGGCCCCGTCATCAGGCCGCACAGATACCAGCCCGCCCTGCACCGCCGGCAGCTGGGCGAGCCGCCAGTTGCCCTGATCATCCTCCGTGATGCGGACAATATCACCGATTTTAACAATCTCGCCGGCGCTCTTGGGTACCGGCCCGCGGCGATTTTCCGTCACATATTTGCGCGCCCATTTAAGCCCTTCCCATTCGATATCGATCAGACCGATGCCGCCCAGATAGGCCGTGATCGACTTATCCCTGACGGCGGTAATCAATCCGGGATAGAGTGTAGCACTGCTTGCGTAGGCGGCGAGGATGCGCTGTATTTCCTCCTCATCAGCAGGCTGTTCAAGCGCATGCTGTGCTTCAGATCCGCGATAGCCGTGCCGTTCATCATAGGCCAACAGGTTTTTGCGCAGCGCATAGTTTGCCGCATTCTGGTTCAAATCCTTGATGCTGGTGATGACCTTGTACCCCCTGCTGTCCACGTCCTCGCCGTATTCTTGAACCAGGTATTGTCGCACCATCTCCGCCACATAGGGCGCTTCCAGTTCAATGTCGGGGCGGTGCAGGCTGGCGGTGATGGGTGCCGCCCTTGCCTGGGTAAATGTTTGCTCATCAATGTATCCCAACTCGTGCATGCGCTCTAAGACCAGGTTGCGGCGGCGCATGGCGCGTTCCGGATTGCTGATGGGGTTATCTTTTGAAGGCGCTTTGGGCAGGCCGGCGATCATGGCAATCTGGGCTAAGCTGAGTTCGTGAATATCGGTGCCGTAATAAACTGCCGCCGCCGCCCCCACCCCGTAGGCGCGCTGCCCGAAGAAGATCTTGTTCAGGTACAACTCCAGGATCTCATCCTTGCTCAACTCATGCTCAATCTTGAATGACAGGAAGATCTCGTTTAATTTTCTGAGATAGGTCTTTTCCCGGCTGAAGAAAAAATTGCGCGCCGTCTGCATGGTGATGGTGCTGCCACCTTGGGTCTTTTTGCCGGTCTTGATCAGGTTGAGCGTGGCTCGCAAGATGCCCTGCCAATCCACTCCCGGGTGTTGGTAGAAACGATTGTCTTCTATAGCGATAAAGGCGTCGATTAGTTGTTGTGGTGCCTGGTTGATGTCTATCGGCGTGCGGCGTTTCTCGCCAAATTCCGCGATCAGTGACAGATCGGCAGAATAAATCCGCAGCGGCACCTGCATCCGTACATCGCGCAAGGTGTCTATATCCGGCAGTTTCGGCAGGATATAGAGCGTTACTGCGGTTATGATAAGCAGCACAATCAGGAAGGAGCAAAGCAGCAGATTGAAGATAAACCGCAACATATTGGGTAGTCTAAATGAAAGCCATGCCATATATGGTGGTTTTTATGGAAAAATGAGCGTTTGGGGCGTGGGCTGTTTGCACGAAAAACATATTTAGGGTTTGTTTTTTACTTTCTTCTTGACTATAGTTGCAGATAGAAGTTAATGTTGTATTATATAAATGACCTATAACTTACCACAGTGAAAGGAAAAAACCTTGTTGCCGTTTAAGAAAAAATCGACACCTGTACTCGGCATTGATGTGAGCGTGACCGCGGTTAAGTTGCTGGAACTTAGCCGCAGTGGCAGCAAATATCGTGTTGAGAGCTATGCGGTTGAGCCGCTGCCCTCCAATTCCGTCATGGACAAGAATATCACGGATATGGAGGCCGTGGGCGAGGCGATTGGCCGGGCGGTGAAGAAATCAGGCAGCAAGGTCAAGGATGCGGCCGCGGCCGTAGCCGGCTCGGCAGTGATCACCAAGACCATCGAGATGCCGGCCGGTCTTTCAGACAGCGACCTTGAGAGCCAGATCCAGGTAGAGGCCGATCAATACATCCCCTTTCCTTTAGAAGAAGTAGCGCTGGACTTTGAGGTGATCGGCCCGGTTAAGGATAACGAGGGGAAGGTGGTTGAGGAGCGGGTCAACGTATTATTGGCCGCCTCGCGTTTGGAGAATGTTGATGCAAAGGTGGGGGCGCTGGAGCTGGCCGGGGTCAATGCCAAGATCATCGATATTGAGGGCTTCGCCTTAGAGAACACGCTGGCCATGATGGCCAATGATCTCTTCGGCGGCGGCGAGGATCAGATCCTTGCAGTGGCCGATGTCGGCTCGGCGGTGACCACCTTCAGCGTCTTGGAAAACATGAAAATTGTCTATGCAAGAGAGCAGCAGTTCGGCGGGGCGCAGCTGACTGAAGACATCCAGCGGCGTTATGGCCTGTCCTATGAAGAAGCGGGCCTGGCAAAGCGCCAGGGCGGCCTGCCGGATAATTATGTGCCGGAAGTTTTAGAGCCGTTTAAGGAAAACATGGCGCAGCAGATCAGCCGCGCCCAGCAGTTCTTTTTCTCTTCCAGCCACATCTCCAACATCGACCATCTGATCCTGGGCGGTGGCTGTGCCTCGGTGGAAGGGATTGGCCCCCTGCTCGAATCAAAGGTTGGTGTGCCGACCCTGATCGCCAACCCCTTTGCCAACATGTCCGTTGCCTCGCGGGTCTCAGCGCAGACGCTGCGTAACGATGCGCCCTCGCTGATGGTCTCCTGCGGCCTGGCCTTAAGGAGTTTTGACTAGATGGCCAAGATCAATCTACTGCCCTGGCGCGAGGCGCTGCGCAAGGAAAAGCAGCAGGAGTTTTTCATCATGCTGGGGATTGTCGCAGTGGTGGCAGTGGTCATCATCGGCATGGTGCATGTCTATCATAGCCACCTGATCGAAGCCCAGCAGCTGCGCAATCAGTTTCTGGAAGACCAGACCGCCCTGGTGGATAGGAAAATAGAAGAAATTCAGGAACTGGAACAAGAAAAGCAGCGCTTGCTGGATCGCATGCGCGCCATTGAGAAGCTGCAGGGGGATCGACCGCTCATCGTGCGTTTCTTTGATGAGCTGATCACCAGCCTGCCCGATGGCGTCAGCGTGAAGAGCATCAGCCAGAAAGGCACTGACATCACCATTGTCGGCGAGGCGCAGTCCAATGCCCGCGTCTCTTCCTTCATGCGCAACTTAGAATCATCCGACTGGCTGGCCAATCCGCAACTGGATATTATTCAATCTACCGATGCGGAAGGCACTCGCATCAGCAATTTCACGCTCAGGTTCGGTCAGGTCATTCCGCAGGCCGAAGACGAGGAGGACGCATGAAAGACTTCATAGAAGAACTGAAAAAAATTGACTTTAACAGCCTGGACCCGAACAACCCGGGCATCTGGCCCATGCCGTTGCAGATTGTCGTGATGGTCATCGCCTTTGTCGTGCTGCTCTATGCCGGCTACTACCTTGACATCAGCAAGCAGAGAGAGGAACTGGCCGGCATCATCCAGGAAGAGGGGGAATTAAAGGAAACCTTTGAGCGCAAACAGCGCAAGGCGGCAAACCTGAATAAGCTCAAAGAGCAGATGAAGGAGATGGAGCAGTCCTTCGGCGATATGATCCGGCAGCTGCCGAACAAGGCCGAAGTGGCGGGCCTGCTCGTGGACATATCGCAGAGCGGCTTAGCCGCCGGCCTGGAATTCGACCTGTTCCAGCCGCAGGCGGAGCAGCAACAGGAATTTTACTCGCAGCTTCCCATTAGCATCAAGGTGACCGGGGATTATCATCAGCTGGGCGAATTTGTCAGCGGCATCGCCGCCCTGCCCAGGATTGTTACCACGCATGACATCAATATATCCGCGGCCGGCAAGGACAAGCCCGGACAATTAAACATGTCCGCAACGGCGCAGACCTATCGGGCAATCATTGAGGATGAGGAGGAGGAATCCTAAAACCGATGGCACCTTTATCCAGACAGTCCTGGCCCGCCGCGCTCTTGCTTGCATTGCTGTTCAGTTTAGGCGGCTGCGCCAAAGACACCAGCGATCTTGATGAATGGGTGCAGGAAGTGCTGTCTCGTCCGGGCGGCAGGATCAAGCCTGTGCCGGAGATTAAACCCTATGAGGCATACGCCTATGAGGCCGGGGCCAGCGGGGCCAGGGATCCCTTTCAGCCCTTCTACGAAATCAGGAAGGCGGAGGTGGAGGATGTTGTCGATGCCGCCTTGAGCGCGGAGATGGAGCGCGAGATAAGGAATCGTAACCGAGAGGAGCTGGAGGGTTTCGAGCTGGATAGCCTGAGAATGTTAGGTACGCTGTCCAATGACGAGGGAATCTGGGCGATCATGCTGGACCCGGACGGGTTCGTACACCGAGTCAAGGTGGGGAATTACATGGGGCGTAACATTGGCAAGATCGTCTATATCGCCGAAGATCGCGTAGAGTTGCGCGAGATCTTCAAGAACGAACAGGGACGCTGGGAAGAGCGCCAGGCGTCCGTTGCTTTCGTCGGCGTTGACCAATAGTTTAAACAATATTTTATGGGGGTTGATTGCCATGAAAAATAACGTACACAAAACTTTCCATCAAGGCATAGAGCGGCTGTCCGCATTCATCCTCTGCCTCATGCTGTCGGCTACCTCTTATGCAGCGCCTACCTTAGATGACATTAGCTACTCGACACTGCCCGGCGAGCGTGTGCAGCTGGTGATGCAATTCTCTGCACCGCTGGCTGAGGAGCCGGTGAACTTTACCATCGATAACCCCGCTCGCATTGCCATAGACCTGCCCGATGTCGCGCTCAACCTGGATGAGAAGACGCAGACTATCGGCGTCGGTGTGGCGCGCAGCGTAACCGCAGTGGAGGCCGCCGGCCGCACCCGGGTGGTGGTCAATCTGGCCGGCCTGGTGCCTTACGATATTGACGTACAAGGCAACATGGTGTCACTGGTCTTGGGCGGCGCAGTTGCGGCCGATGCAGAATCGGCGCAGCCGGCGGCATCACTCTCAGCAGCACCTCGATACTCCGCTGCGACCGGCGGCATCGAGAATATTGACTTCCGGCGCGGGGAAGGCGGGGAAGGCCGCATCATCGTAACCCTCTCCGATCCTTCTGTGGCGGTGAACCTGGGGGAAGAGGCCGGGCAGATAGTCGTGGATTTTATCGCAGCAAGCCTGCCGGCTGCGCTGGACCGCCGCCTAGATGTCATAGACTTTGCCACGCCGGTTACAGAGATTGATACCTCCAGCTATGGCGATGGTGCCCGCATGGTGATCTCCACCGCCACCGATCAATATGACCACTTCGCTTATCAAGCAGACAAAATCCTGACGATCGAGGTGAAGCCTCTCTCGCAGGAAGAGCAGGCGGCATTGCAAAAAGAGAAGTTCGGCTATACCGGCGAGCGCCTGTCCCTGAATCTTCAGGACATTGAGGTACGGGCGATATTGCAGCTGCTCGCAGACTTTGCCGAATTTAACTTGGTAGTCAGCGACACGGTGGGTGGCAACATCGCCCTGCGCCTGAAAAATGTGCCTTGGGATCAGGCCCTGGATATCATCTTAAAAGCAAAAGGCCTGGGCAAGCGCACCGCCGGCAATGTCATGATGGTAGGCCCCCAGGAAGAGATCGCAGCCAGAGAAAGGATCGAACTCGAATCGCAAAAACAGGTGGAAGAACTTGCGCCCTTGCGTACCGAGTTTATGCAGATCAACTATGCGAAAGCTGCGGATATGGCGGGCCTGATCCAGGCCGGGGGGGAGGAGAGCCTGTTGTCTGCACGCGGCACAGTCTCGATTGATGAGCGCACCAACACGCTGATCGTGCAAGATGTTTCCACCAGCCTGGAGGCCATACGGGAACTCATCACAAAGCTTGATGTGCCCATTCGACAGGTGATGATCGAATCGCGCATTGTCAATGCGGATGAGACCTTTTCCAAGAATCTCGGGGTGCGCTTTGGTTATAGCAAGGCCACCATCCCGGCGGACGCCAGAGTCAATGCCGATGGCAGCCCCAGACAGTTTGTCACTCTGGGAAGCGGTGTGTCCGATAGCGCCGCCCTGATCTTTGGCGGCGAGGGCGCCGCCGCCGGCGGGGCAGGTGGCGGCCTGGCTGCCGGAGCCACTGGCGGGGCGGCTGCCGGGGCCGGCGGCGAGAGGCTGATGGTCGATCTGCCTGTTGCCAATCCGGCTGCGACACTGGGTCTGGCAATCGGCAAGATCGGCTCCTACCTCTTGCAGCTGGAACTCTCTGCGGCACAGGCCGATGGCCGCACCCAGGACATTGCCAACCCGAAGGTCATCACCGCCAACCAGACCGAGGCAATCATTGAATCCGGTGTGCAGATCCCCTATCAGGAGGCCTCATCCAGCGGCGCATCAACGACTTCCTTTCAGGATGCGGTGCTGGCCTTGCGGGTAACACCGCAGATCACACCGGATAATAAGATCATCCTGGACCTGGCCGTCAGTCAGGACACAGTGGGCGAGATTTTCCAAGGCGTACCGTCCATCAATACGCGCAATGTATCCACGCAGGTGCTGGTGGATAATGGCGAGACGGTCGTGCTGGGTGGAGTCTATACGCAGAGTGAGAACTATGGCTCGGACCGCGTCCCCTTCTTTGGTGACCTGCCCGCCGTTGGCTTTTTGTTCAAGAGAACGAGTGTCAGAAATGAAAGGCGGGAACTATTGATCTTTGTCACGCCGAAGATTCTGAAAGAGGAGCTAAGAATATAATTTCCGCTTAGCTTGCTGTAAGAAGAAATGCCGCGCTTGCGGCATTTTTTTTCACGTCCAAAAAAGCTAAGCGAGTGAATCATTTTTATACCAGTTCTGACTGATGAAAACACGCCTTGGCAAATCCGCCAATCTTTTTTTGATCGGTCCGATGGCGGCCGGAAAATCCTCCGTCGGTCGGTACCTGGCCGCGATCTTAAGCAAGGAGTTTTATGATTCTGACCAAGAGATAGAATCGAAATCCTTCGCTTCGGTGCCGGTGATCTTTGCAATGGAAGGCGAGGAGGGATTCCGCGCCCGGGAAAGCGAGATGATTGCGCGGCTAACGGCAATGGAAAACATTGTCCTTGCCACCGGCGGCGGCGCCGTGTTGTCGGAAGAGAACCAGGCGCATCTGCAACAACGCGGCACCATCATCTACATCCGCGCAACTGCGGCCACCATCCTCCTGCGCACGGCGAAGGACAAGACACGCCCCTTGCTGCAAAGCATTGATCGTGCGCGCAACTTAAAGCGTCTGCTAAAAGAGAGGACGCCGCTCTATGAAGGCCTGGCCGATCTGACCTTTGATACCGATGAAGGCATTGCTGAGCAGACGGCGGATGCAATAGCCCGGGCGATAGCCCAGGCCTCGCAATAAGGGCCTTGCAATAAGACTTGTACAACGGATGCGGGAGATACAGGTCGAACTGGGCGCGCGCAGCTATCCGATCTTCATCGGTGCCGGCCTGCTGGGCGCTGGAGAACCCCTCGCCGCCGTGCTGGATACGCGCCAAGTGCTCATCGTTACAGACGCAGCGGTTGCTTCTTTGTATCTTGAATCCTTGAAGGCCTCCCTGCCGCAGCGGGAAGTGCAGGTCCATGTGCTGGCCGCAGGAGAGGCGGCAAAGACCCTTGCCTCGATCAACGCCATCATCACGCAGTTGCTCAAAAGCGGCTTTAACAGAACGGCCTGTTTGGTTGCTCTGGGCGGCGGCGTGGTCGGCGACACCGGCGGCTTTGCCGCGGCCTGCTATCAGCGCGGCATTGCCTACATCCAGGTGCCGACCACCTTGCTGGCGCAGGTGGATTCTTCCGTCGGCGGCAAGACCGCGGTCAATCATCCAGTGGGCAAAAACATGATCGGCGCCTTTCATCAGCCGGCCGCGGTGATTGCCGATACCAACGTTCTTAACACGCTTCCCAAAAGAGAGTTCAGCGCCGGCCTTGCCGAGGTCATCAAATACGGCCTGATCCGCGATAAGGATTTCTTCTTGTGGCTGGAGGCCAATATCGAAAGGCTACTCGCCCTGGACGCTGCGGCGCTGGCGTATGCCATTGAGCGTTCCTGCATCAACAAGGCCGCAGTGGTGGCGGCGGATGAAAGAGAGGCCGGCCAGCGCGCCTTGCTGAACCTGGGCCACACCTTCGGCCATGCTATTGAAACCGCCATGAACTATGCCGGCTGGCTGCATGGCGAGGCGGTCGGTTTGGGGCTGTTAATGGCGGCGGATCTGTCCGCCCGCCTGGGAATGTTGGCGGAAGAGAAGGTGGTGAGGATCAGAGACCTGTTGCAACGAGCCAACTTGCCGACCCGGCTGCCTGAAGAATTAAGGGACACTGATCTGCGGGCGCTGATGGCGGTCGATAAAAAATCCCGGCATGGCCGACTCTTCCTGGTCTTGCTAAATGAGATCGGCGCGGCCCTTGTCACCGATGACTTTGATGAGGATGTATTGCGCGCCATGTTAGAGGCTTACGCCGCAGGCGCAGGGCCATAAATAAATGCCGACGCGGGCTGTCCGCTTTTTTTAACGGAACTTCTTACATAAGCAAGGCCCCGATAAGCCATTGTTTTCCCTAAGTTGGCCGATGCTTCAAGGCCGCCGACTAGAAACAAATTGCCGGGTTTCCCTGTGGTGAATTGCAGGCAAATGTTGATAAATATCACGAAAAACATCCAAAATAATTAAAAATCAAGCATCAAGTCTGATCGGCTTCGCTGCCAGACCGTGACATCAGAGCCTCGCTTTATTATAATTCCCCTTCTTTTGCGTGGCTGATAAAGAGAAAATCAGTCCGCCGCACAACCATGTAACAACCTCAAGCAGCTAATGATAGAAAAAGATAATTGATGCAGCACTTCTCCAAACAGCAGCTAAAGGGCCTGTATGACCCGGCCCATGAGCATGACTCCTGCGGGGTCGGCTTTGTGGTCGATATCAAGGGGCGGCGCTCGCGCCGCATCATCGACCAGGCGCTGGTGATACTGAAAAACCTGCTGCACCGCGGCGCCTGTGGCGCGGAGGAAAACACCGGCGATGGGGTCGGTATCTTGATCCAGAAGCCGCATAAATTCTTCCGCCGCGAATGCGGGAAGCTCGGCATTAAACTGCCCGAAGACGCGGCGCAATATGGCACCGGCCTGCTGTTTATGCCCACCGAGGCCGCGCAGGCCGCGCAGTGTCGGCGGCTGATTGATCAGATCGTTGCCGAGGAAGGCCAGAGCGTGCTGGGCTGGCGCGCGGTGCCGACTGATGCCTCGCTGCTGGGGCCGACTGCGCGCGCGGCGCAACCTGCCTTCGAGCAGATCTTCATCGGCCGCAACCCGGCGCTGCAAGATGCGCTGGCCTTTGAGCGCAAGCTGTATGTGATCCGCAAGCGCATGTCGCACGAGGTCTGGAATTTGGACCTGCCGCAAAAGGAACTCTTTTATGTGCCGTCCCTGTCCGCCCGCACCTTCGTTTATAAGGGCATGTTGACCGGCACCCAGCTGGAGCCGATGTTTCCGGACATCTGCGATCCGGCGCTGGAGTCGGCGCTGGCGCTGGTGCATCAGCGCTTTTCCACCAACACCTTTCCGTCCTGGCGGCTGGCGCACCCCTTTCGCTATATCTCGCACAACGGCGAGATCAACACCGCCCGCGGCAACGCCAACTGGATGCACGCCCGCGAGGCTCTGTGCGCATCTTCCTTGTTCGGCGCTGATCTGGCCAAGCTGTTTCCCATCATCACCGAAGGCGGCAGCGACTCGGCCATCTTTGACAATGTGGTGGAATTCCTGCACATGTCCGGGCGCTCCTTGCCGCATGCCATCTTGATGATGATCCCGGAGGCCTGGGCCGGACATGAGACCATGGACGCCAAGCGCAAGGCTTTTTATGAATACCACAGCTGCCTGATGGAGCCCTGGGACGGGCCGGCCTCGATTGCCTTTTCCGACGGCGAGCTGATCGGCGCGGTGCTGGACAGAAACGGCCTGCGCCCATCGCGCTACTATGTCACCCGCGACGGCCTGGTGGTCATGGCCTCAGAAGTCGGCGTGCTGGACATCCCGCCGGAGAACGTGCTCTTAAAAGAGCGCCTGCACCCGGGGCGCATCTTCATGGTCGATACCCGCCAAGGGCGCATCATTGATGACGCCGAACTCAAGCGCCAGTTTGCCAGCGAACACCCTTACGCCCAATGGCTGCAGCAGAACCTGATATCCCTGGAGCAACTCCCCGCCGCCCGGCCTGTTCCCTCCGACCCGCCGAGCCTGCTCAAACGCCAACAGGTCTTCGGCTATACCCATGAGGACTTACGCCTTCTGATGAAACCGATGGCGCAAAATGGGGCCGAGCCGGTCGGCTCCATGGGTACGGATGCGGCGCTCGCTGTTCTTTCATCCCGGCCGCGGCTCTTGTATGACTATTTCAAGCAGCTTTTTGCCCAAGTGACCAACCCGCCGCTGGACGGTATTCGGGAAGAACTGGTAACCCAGATCTCGACGGCCATCGGTCCGGAGGGCAACCTGCTGGAGCCGACGCCGGCGAGCTGTCGGCAGATACGATTAAAGACACCGCTGTTGACCAACACTGATCTCGCTCGCCTGCGGAAGATGGATGTGGCCGGTCTCAGGGCACTGGCCCTGCCGATCCTGTTCCCGGTCAAAGAGCAGGGCCGGGGGCTGGAGGAGGCACTGGAGAACTTGTTTGCACAAGCCGATGCGGCCATTGCGGATGGCTATACCTATCTTATCTTGTCTGATCGCGGCACGGATAAAGACCTGGCACCGATCCCGGCGCTGCTGGCCACCTCAAGCCTGCACCAACACCTGGTGCGACAGGATACTCGGGTCAAATGCAGTCTGATCCTGGAATCCGGCGAGCCGCGCGAGGTGCATCATTTTGCCACCCTGCTCGGTTACGGCATCGGCGCGGTCAATCCCTATCTGGCGCTGGAATCCCTGGAGGGGCTGATCACCGATGGCCACATCGGCGGCGGCCTGGATTACAACGTGGCCGCGAACAACTTCATCACGGCGATCAACAAGGGGCTGATCAAGACCATGTCCAAGATGGGCATATCCGCGGTGCAGTCCTATCGCGGGGCGCAGATCTTCGAGGCCATCGGCCTGGATGAGAGGCTGGTGGATAAATACTTCACCAACACCGCCTCGCGCATCGGCGGCATTGACTTAGACGTCATTGCCAAAGAAGCCTGCCTGCGCCACCACAAGGCCTTTCCGCAGCGGCCGGTGAAGGCGGCGGAGCTGGAATGGGGCGGCGAATACCAATGGCGCCGGGACGGTGAATACCACCTGTTTAATCCGGAGACCGTGTTCAAGCTCCAGCACGCCACGCGCAGCGGCCAATACCGCCTATTCCGCGACTACACCCGCAAGGTGGATGAACAAAGCGAGCACCTGGCCACGCTGCGCGGCCTGTTCAAGTTCAAGCCGGCGGACGAAGCCGTCCCTTTGAGCGAGGTGGAACCCATCGAGGCCATCATGCGCCGCTTCTCCACCGGCGCCATGTCCTACGGCTCAATCAGCAAGGAGGCGCACGAGACCCTGGCCATTGCCATGAACCGCATCGGCGGCAAGTCCAACACCGGCGAGGGCGGCGAAGACCCGGCGCGCTACACGCCGGACGCCAATGGCGATCTGCGTCGCAGCGCGATCAAGCAAGTGGCCTCCGGGCGCTTCGGCGTGACCAGCGAATACTTAAGCAATGCCGATGACATCCAGATCAAGATGGCGCAAGGCGCGAAACCCGGCGAGGGCGGGCAGCTGCCGGGGCACAAGGTCTTCCCGGCCATCGCCAAGGTGCGCTATTCCACGCCCGGCGTCGGCCTCATCTCGCCGCCGCCGCACCATGATATTTATTCGATTGAGGACTTGGCGCAGCTGATCCATGATCTGAAAAACGCCAACCCGGCCGCCCGCATCCATGTCAAGCTGGTGGCAGAAGCCGGCGTCGGCACGGTCGCCGCCGGCGTGGCCAAGGCGCATGCCGATGTGGTGCTGATTTCCGGCTATGACGGCGGCACTGGCGCCTCCCCGATCAGCTCGCTCAAACACGCCGGCCTGCCCTGGGAGTTGGGGCTGGCCGAGACGCAGCAGGTGCTGGTGAAAAATAAGCTGCGTGATCGCATCGTGGTGCAGACTGATGGCCAACTCAAGACCGGCCGCGATGTGGTCATCGCCGCCCTGCTGGGCGCGGAAGAATACGGCTTCTCCACCGCGCCCTTGATCGTCATGGGCTGCATTATGATGCGGGTTTGTCACTTGAACACCTGCCCGGTGGGCGTGGCCACGCAAAACGAGGAACTGCGAAAAAAGTTCAACGGCCAGCCGGAGTTTGTGGAAAACTTCTTCAAGTTCGTTGCGGAAGAAGTGCGTGAATACATGGCACAGCTGGGCTTTAGAAACATGGATGAGATGATCGGCCAGGTCAAGCGGCTGGATGTGAAGCCGGCGCTGGAGCACTGGAAGGCAAAGGGGCTTGATTTCAGCCGCATCCTGCACGAGCCGCAAGCCGGCCTGGAAGTCGCCATCCGCTGTGTGCGTAAGCAGGAACATGGTCTTGAGAAATCGCTGGACGCCACCACCCTGATCCCGCTCAGCCGAGAGGCACTGGAGACGCAGGAACCGGTCGCCATCATCACGCCCATCCACAACACCAACCGCACCGTCGGCACCATGCTGGGCCATGAGATCACGCGGCGCTACGGCGCCGACGGCCTGCCTGAGAACACTATCAATGTGCATTTCAACGGCTCGGCCGGCATGAGCTTCGGTGCCTTCGTGCCGCGGGGCTTGAGCCTGACCTTAGAAGGCGATGCCAACGACTACATCGGCAAGGGCCTATCCGGCGGCAAGCTCATCGTCTATCCGCCGCGCAGCGTTCGCTTTGCCGCAGAAGAAAATATCCTGGTGGGCAATGTCGTTCTCTATGGCGCCACCTCGGGTGAAGCCTACTTTCGCGGCATCGCCGGCGAGCGCTTCGCCGTGCGCAACAGCGGCGCCCGCGCCGTGGTGGAAGGCGTGGGCGATCACGGCTGCGAATACATGACCGGTGGGCGCGTAGTCGTGATCGGCAACACCGGCCGCAACTTCGCCGCCGGCATGTCCGGCGGCATTGCCTATGTACTGGACGAAGTCGGGGATTTTGAGATCCGCTGCAACACCGGCATGGTCAATCTGGAGTACCGCCTGGACGAGGAAGACGTGCAAACCATCAAGGCGCTGCTCAACAAACACCGGCAATACACCGACAGCCCCGTTGCCGGGCGCATCTTGCAGCGCTGGCCGGACTATGCCCCGGCCTTCGTCAAGGTCATGCCCCGGGATTACCAACGGGTGCTAAAGGCCATCGCACAAGCGCGCACAAAGGGCCTGCCGGAAGAGGACGCCATCATGGAGGCCGCGCATGGGTGAGCCGACCGGTTTTTTGCAACACCGGCGCCAGGCGCAGCCCTATCGCCCGGTGGAAGAGCGCCTGCAAGACTGGCACCAGGTCATGGCGGCCTGGCCATCGGCGCCGCTAAAGACCCAGGCCGCGCGCTGCATGGACTGCGGCATCCCCTTTTGTCATCAGGGCTGCCCATTGGGCAACCTGATCCCGGACTGGAACGACCTGGTCCATCGAGAACGCTGGCAGGATGCGGACAAGCGCCTGCATGCCACGAATAACTTTCCGGAGTTCACCGGCACCTTGTGTCCGGCGCCTTGCGAAGGTGCCTGTGTGCTGGGGATCAACGATGATCCGGTGACCATCAAGGCGGTCGAGTTGGCGATCATTGACCGCGCCTTTGCAGAAGGCTGGGTCCGGCCGCAACCGGCAAAGGTCAAGACCGGCAAGCGCGTTGCGATTATCGGCTCCGGCCCGGCGGGCTTAGCCGCCGCTCAGCAACTCGCCCGCGCCGGCCATGTGGTTACTGTGTTTGAACGCGCGGATCGCATCGGCGGCCTGTTGCGCTACGGCATCCCGGAGTTCAAGATGGAAAAGCGCATCCTGGATCGCCGCCTTGCGCAACTTGAGGACGAAGGCGTCATCTTCAAGCCCAACAGCCATGTCGGCGTCGACATCGACAGCCGGGCGCTGAAACAAGAATTTGATGCCATGCTCTTGGCCGGCGGGGCGAGCGTCTGGCGCGACTTAGGCATACCCGGGCGGGAACTTGAGGGCATCCATCAGGCCATGACATACCTGCCGCTGCAAAACCGGCGCTGCGAGGGCGATGCGATCCCGCAAAGCGAGTTCATCAGCGCTGAAGGCAAGCACGTCATCATCATCGGCGGCGGCGACACCGGCGCGGACTGCCTCGGCACAGCCAACCGCCAGGGGGCCAAGTCCGTGCATCAACTGGAGATCATGCCCCGGCCGCCTGAAGCGCGCGCCGCCGACAACCCCTGGCCGGAATGGCCGCACATCTTCCGCACGGCCTCGGCGCATGAGGAGGGCGTGGAGCGGGTTTTTTCTGTCAGCACCAAGCGCTTCATCGGCGATGACGCCGGCCATGTCAAGGAATTGGAACTCATCAAGGTGGCAATGGAAATGCAAAACGGCCGGCCCTCCTTTGCCGAAGTACCCGGCAGCGAATACCGCTTGCCCGCCGAGCGGGTCTTGCTGGCCTTAGGCTTCGTTGGCCCGGAAAAGGCCGGCCTGCTGGCGCAACTGGGCGTGGCCCTGGATGGGCGCGGCAATGTCGGCCGGGACGCAAACTGGATGACCAACGTGGAAGGCGTGTTCACCGCCGGCGATATGCAGCGCGGCCAGTCCTTGATCGTCTGGGCCATCGCAGAAGGCAGGAGCGCCGCCGCCGCTGTGGATGAGTATTTGATGGGCGCTACCGACCTGCCGGCGCCGCTTTAGAAGCCCTCAGCTTGGGTGTGGTGGAAAAGAGCAGCAGATAAGGATTCTTTCAGGCATCATCAATCCCCATACTTCAGATCGTTCAGCCTCCAGCGTATCGCGCTGTCTTTCAAGTCTGTATTGTTTTGTATATGGTACAGAGCAGTACGCCCGCTGGCATCTGTTAGTTTCGGATTGGCTCCGTTTTCAATGAGCAAGGCAATCACATCCGGGTTGTTGTTCCATTCCGCCGCCACCATCAGCGCCGTCCCACCATCAACACTCCTTGCATTGACATCGGCACCGTGTTGAATCAACATGTCGATCACCTCGGGGTTGTTGACTACTGCCGCCCACATCAGCGCTGTCTGGCCGTACTTACCTCTTGCCGTAACATCAGCGTCGGCATCGATAAGCGCGGCGATGACAGCCGGGTTAGTCCTGAATGCGGCCGCCTGTATCAGCGCTGTCTGGCCGTACTTACCTCTTGCATTGATATCAGCACCGTGTTTGATAAGCGTGGTGATAACATCCGGATTAGTGTTGAGTACGACCGCCCGCATCAGTGCCGTCTCGCCGTACTCATCCCTTGCATTGACATCGGCGCCGTGTTTGATAAGCGCGGTGATGACCCCCGGGTTTTCGTTGTATTGCGCCGCCCACATCAGCGCTGTCCAGCCGTCCTCATCCCTTGCATTGACATCAGCACCGTCTTTGATCAGCTGTTCAATATCGGAAAAGCTGGCGGTTTTCATAAAATCCCAATCAAGCAAAGGGTTCGCTTGCGACCAGGCCGATAGGACAATACAAAACACTGCAGTGAGCCAGAGTAGGTTTTTCCTTGAGGGGTTTGTATTCATAGGCATGTTTCCTTAAATGATGTTCTCGGTACTAAAGCCGCCAGCATTTGCAAAAATCAGAGAGAAGTGGTGGTTTGTGTCTCTCTGGCCGATCTTGCTAGATATCTGTGTTGAAGACAAGCAGTTGGGGCCGATCACTTGGCCTTTGTGAACCGCGAGTTTTGCGGCGAGTCCGCCCTGCCGGAGACCGCGCAACTCACAGCGCAATATCTGCTGTTTTTTCATCGCAGCGATCTGGATAGTTATGTCAGCCATGACTACCGCCGCGCCAACATTATCGTCCGCCACAATATCAATGACTCACATACCCTGAACAGCTATGTCGAAGAACTCGAAGATGCTATCAGGCACATTGCCGGGCCTGCTATCAAGACACATATTGTTGGCGAGAACCTGATGGTGAATCGCGCGGCGGAGAGCCTCATGCTGGCCCAGGTCAAGGCGCTGGGGCTGCTGCTCAGCCATGTTCACCTTATTCAAGGGCCGGGGCCATTGCCCTGGTGCCGGCTGTCATCCCGATTGCCATGCTGTTCGGCATCATGGGCCTGCTGGCGATTTCCCTAAACCCCGGCACGGCCATGGTGGCGGTGATAGCCGTTGGTATCGCCATTGACGGCAGCATCCATCTGCTTGCCCGCTACAATGAACTGTGTCGGCGCACCTCGGACTATGCTGCGGCCGTGCGCGCCGTCACGCCGGTCTCCGCCCTGCGCTTTGATTATGAGCGCATGCGAAAGGATCTAAAATTCTTCCCCAACATTGTCGCCAAACTGCACTTCAATATCAGCTACATCCTCGGCCAACGCCTCGCTGATATGGTTGAGAAATCGAAATCAGCGTAGAGAAACCGCTCACATTTTATAGCTTTCTCCAAGTTATCCACTCATCCGGCATCCCCGCCTAAATAACTCAAAACGCTTTCTTTATAAGACTTGGATATAGATAACGCAGCCCAATATATTATAATTCTGTCTAAGTAAAATATTTAATATAACTTTAAGATATAAATTGTCACGGTGTTAGCACACAAACAGGCATTTGCATTTGACGATGATCTGTCCGATAGATCCCCTCATGAGATTATCGAATGGGCCGTTCGGCAGGATAAAAAGATGATGGTCAGCACCAGCTTCGGGCCCTTTTCCGCCGTGATGTTGCATATGGCCACTCTTATTAAGCCGGATATGCCGATCATTTGGGTGGATTCGGGCTATAACACCAGGGAAACCTATCTGTATGCCGAGAAGTTAATACAGGAACTCAAGCTGAACATAAGGGTGTTCTTGCCGGAAATGACGGCTGCGCGCAGAAGCGCACTGATGAACGGCATTCCCAATGTGAAGCATGCGCTACATCAGGAATTCACCCGCCAGGTCAAGCTGGAGCCCTTTCGCCGCGCACTGCGCTCTATCCAGCCGGAGATATGGCTGACCGCAATCCGCAAGGATGAGACGGACTTCCGCAACACCCTTGCTGTGTTGAGCAGCGGCGGGAGTGGGATCTTAAAGGTAGCGCCCTTCCTTGGCTGGACTGAAATAGACATGGAGGGCTATCTGTATGAGCATGATCTGCCCCAGGTAGAAAAATACTACGACCCCACCAAGGCCGAAGAAAAGCGGGAGTGTGGCCTGCATACTACTGACTACTCCATCTAAAGAGAAATAATCTTAGTCCTGCGCGGCGGGCAGATGCCACTGCTGCTTATCGGGTTTGTCTGCTCCAGACTTCACGCATCGCCCGGCTAGTCTCATAAAACAGCAGCAGCCCCGGTGTCATGGTACTGCGTACATGCTGCTTATCATGTAGAATTTTATCGATGAATACTAAGGCCGAACCACAGACTCTCGATGGCTTACGCTTTGATAATCGTTTTGTCGCCGAGTTGCCGGCTGATTCGATAACAGAGAATTATTGTCGGCAGGTGACCGGGGCCTGCTATTCCTATGTAAAGCCCGCCGGCGTGACCAGGCCGCAGCTGCTTGCCTATTCGAAAGAAGTGGCCGAGCAGTTGGAGATCCCGCCGGCGGTCTGCGTCTCTGATGACTTTGTTCAGGTCTTCTCGGGCAATCGCTTGTTGGCCGGGATGGCGCCTCATGCAGTGTGTTACGGCGGCCATCAATTCGGCAACTGGGCCGGGCAGCTGGGGGACGGTCGGGCGATTAACCTTGGCGAAGTGCTCAACGCCAAAGGCGAGCGTCTCACCCTGCAACTAAAGGGCGCAGGAGAAACGCCTTATTCGCGCGGTGCAGACGGCCTGGCGGTACTGCGCTCATCCCTCAGGGAGTTCCTGTGCAGCGAGGCGATGCATCATCTTGGCGTACCGACGACACGCGCCTTGAGCCTGGTCTTGACCGGAGAGCAGGTAAGCCGGGATATGTTTTATGACGGCCACCCGCAGCTTGAGCCGGGGGCGATCGTCTGTCGGGTGGCACCTTCCTTCATCCGCTTCGGCAACTTTCAGATCCTCGCTGCGCGTGGCGACATTGCACTGCTGCAAACCCTGCTTGACTTCACCATTCGTCATGATTTCCCGCACTTGGGCGAACCAGGCAGGGAGGTCTATCTTGCCTGGCTGAGAGAGGTGTGCGCCAGGACCGCGACCATGATCATTCACTGGCAGCGAGTGGGTTTTGTGCATGGCGTGATGAACACGGATAACATGTCTGTCCTCGGCCTGACGCTCGACTATGGGCCTTACGGCTGGCTTGAAGACTATGACCCGGACTGGACGCCGAATACCACTGATGCCGGTGGGCGCCGCTATCGCTATGCGCATCAGCCGCAGATCGCACTGTGGAACCTGCTGCAACTGGCCGATGCCATGTTTGCCCTGATCGGTGAGGCGGAGCCCTTGGAAGAGGCATTGGCGGTATATCGAGAAACCTTTCAGCAGGGCGAATTGGCGATGATGGCACAAAAACTCGGGCTTAAATCCCTGCATGCAGACAAAGACAAGGCACTGCTCGGCGGGCTCTTGAAAATGCTGCGCATGGTAGAGACCGACATGACGATCTTCTATAGAAGACTGGCGCAGGTGGATATTACTGCTGCAGATCCGGCCGGGATGGATAATGAGGCGCTGCTTGCTCCCCTGCTGGATGCCTATTACCGGCCGGAAGAATTAAGCGCTGAATACAAGCATCAGATGGCCGCCTGGTTAAGGAACTATATCCTGCGCACTCGCCGGGATGCCTATTCTCAGGCAGAAAGGCTTAAGCAGATGAATGCAGCCAATCCAAAATATGTGCTCAGAAATTACATGGCGCAACTGGCCATTGATGCGGCCGAGAAGGGTGATTTTTCTTTGCTCGATGAACTGCTGGAATTACTAAGACGCCCCTATGATGAGCAGCCGGATAAGGAAAGGCATGCGCAAAAACGTCCGGACTGGGCGCGTGAACGCGCCGGGTGTTCCATGTTGTCGTGCAGTTCTTGATAAATATAGCTTGAGACGCTGATGAGCGACAGCAAGAGACTTACAGGCCCTTGCGCTCTTTATCCACCAGCTGATCGATGACTTTTAGCAGATCTTCGTGACTGCCGGCCATGCTGCTGCCGGTTAGGTATTTGCCATTGACGATGAGCGCGGGAACGCCGGTGAGCCCTGCGCGTCTGGCCGCCAAGAAGGCCTGCCGGAGCTTGATTTCAACAGCCTGTGAATGATAGACCCTGCTGAACTCATCGCCATCAACACCCTTATCCACAAAGAACTGTTTCAGATCACCTTCAGTCAATATACGCCGGCCCTGTCTATGCAGGGCCTCAAATAGCGGGATATGGATCCGGTCCAGAACGCCGAGTTGCTCCGCCGTGTAATAGGCGCGGGCATGCGGGATCCAGTTCTTGTTCAATACGCCGGGCACACGCCGAAATTCCACATCCGCAGGCAGGGTTTCCTGCCACTTCTCGGCATAGGGTTGAAAGGCGTAGCAATGCGGGCAGCCGTACCAAAATATTTCGACTACTTCGATCTTGTCATTGCTCTGTGTTGGAATGCCGGGCTTGATACGCTTATAGGTATTCTCAGCCGGCCCTGCCGCGTAGAGGTTGAGGGAAGAGAAAAGTATCAGGGCGCAAAGGGCTATTTTCTGCATAGGATGATCCTGCTGTTATAATTGCCGTTTGTAGGAAGGGCCGATGCTCAATACAGACCCTGAAGGTAATTCGCCACCGCCTCGATCTCTTCACTGCTCATCTTGCCGGCCACGCTGCGCATCATGCTGTTCATGTCATTATGGCGCATTTCGGCCTTGAAGGCCTGCAACTGCGCCGCCGTATATTCAGCATGCTGGCCGTTGATACTGGGATACTTGGCCGCCGGATTGCCGGCCCCGTCCGGGCCGTGACAGCCCATACATGCGGCCAGGCCGGTCCGGGGATTGCCGGCGCGGTATAGCTGCTCGCCTAATTCCAGCATGTCCGGGCCGGCATAGGCAGGTTGCGGCTGCTGGGCGGCGTAATAGGCGGCCAGGTCGTCGATGTCCTCATCACTCAATGGCATTGCCATCGGCGACATCTGCGGATTTTCCCGCGCACCGTTTTTGAATTCATGCAGTTGCTTTGCCGTGTATTCGGCATGTTGCCCGGCCAGGCTCGGCCACATCGGGTTCGGGCTGTTGCCATCGGCACCATGACAGGCGGCACACAGCGCTGACTTTTCCTTGCCGGCGGCGGCATCGCCCGCGGCTGCGGCAGCGTTGACCATGCCTAACAGGAGGATTGAACATAAAGCATAAGAAGATGTCTTGACCATGCAACGCTCCTTATAAGAAAAACAAAAAGCTGATTGGATTATGACAGCATTTGTTAGTGATTGTCTTAAGCTTGATCGCTATATGGCGAGCATTTTACCCGAAAATGTGGAGAATTGGAGTGTCGCCACCAAGATTTTTGCGGTTCCTTTAATCATCTTAAATGCCAGGCCATGAGCAACCAGCATTATCGCCAGACTCAATACCTGTTGAGCGCTTACGACTTATCGCAAATGCCGGCTGATACGGGTGCCGAGGTTGCCTTTGTTGGCCGCTCAAATGCCGGCAAATCCAGCGTGATCAATGCGATTACCGAGAAAAGGGGCCTGGCCAGGACAAGCAAGACGCCGGGCCGGACGCAGCTGATCAATTTTTTCTCGGTCACGGGCGATGTTCGTCTGGCGGACCTGCCCGGCTATGGTTTTGCGAGGGCGCCGAAGGCGATGCAGGCGCATTGGGGCGAGATGATGCGCCGCTATCTTGAGACTCGGCAATCCTTACAAGCGCTGCTGCTGATAACAGATATCCGTCGATTATTGAACGATGTAGATGAGCAGATGCTTGCCTGGTGCGATGCAGTGGAGTTGCCGGTGCATGTCATCTTGAATAAGAGCGATAAATTATCCTTTGGCGCCGCAAGCCAGGCCCTGCTAAGGATGCAGCATAGTCTTTCCGAGCCCAGTTCAGGGTGCAAGCATCAGGTACAGTTGTTCTCTGCATTGAAAAAAAGCGGCCTTGACGAGCTCTGCGGGGTGTTGGATGGCTGGCTGTTCCCCACTGAACAGGCCATTAAAATAGGCCAGTAAAAAAAGAGGCCCCGGCTCTTAAATTCAAGGGGGAGGTAAAAGCCGGGGCCGATATTACCCGGCTGGGGGACCGGGATTCGTTACTCATCCTGCCAGGGGAAGAGCAGGAAGAATCGCTTGGTTTCTATGACCAGCAAATTCTAAAAATGTTCCCTTCAATGCCAAGGCAAGGTTTTTTATGCACAGTGAGGACTTGATTGGCCAGAAAATTCAAGGAAGATTGGTGCTGATCGGTCGCAGAGCGAGTAAGCACGGATAAGTGATTGAATAATGTGGCTTTTATCGAAGTGGTTAAATTTTAACAATTCCGTCATAAAGCGCTTAAAAATGCTGATTTTGGGGCGCTTTTTGCGGCTCGTCCACAAACTTATCCACAGAAAATGTGGATAACAGATCAAGCATAAGGCAGGCAAAGAGTTAGGTCGATAAAGCTAGAAACCGGCTTAAAAGAGAGGGGCTAAGTGAAGCAAAAAATAATCAAATTCTGTGGCCACGGTCAGCAGGTCTTACATGCCGTATTTGCGCCGGAACTTGTCAACGCGGCCGGCGCTGTCCAAGAGCTTCTGCTTGCCGGTATAAAAGGGATGGCATTCTGAGCAGACATCAACATGCAGGTCGCCGCCGTAGGTGGAGCGGGTCGTAAAGCGATTGCCGCAACTGCAACGAACGGTTATCTCGCGGTATTTGGGATGTATTTCTGCCTTCATTATTTGTTTATCCTCTTGTGAGCAGGGCCGGCACGGGCAGGGCGGGGACTCTAATGCAGGCTATCAGTTATTGCAAATTAGCTGGAAAATTTTAGGGGGCAAATTGTAATGGGCAAATTCGCAGGAAAATTTTAGCGGGCAAAGCAAAGCGATGCTGATTAAGTACGAAAGCCGCCATGTCGCCGGCGGTTGAGGAGATCCATAAAATATACACCCAGCCCGAGCCCGATCAACATGCTGATTACCAGATAAATAGCCAGCGCACGCCAGCCGCGTGCCTCACTGCCAAGGCGCGCTGACAGCGCGCCCTCGCCGTCACCGCGGGAAATGGCAAGGGCTACTTCCAGGTTTTTCTTATCCGCCTCCAGCGCCTCGATCTGTTCATACAAGGATTGCTTATCGTTACTCATGCCCACGCGCTTGCGCAATCTTGAAATCTCGGCCTCTAATTGCCCGGCCTTTAGTTTTTCCGCCTTGAGCCGGGCCTCAATCGCGGTCTTTTCCTGTCTAAGCGCTTGCACCGCTGCAGCATCGGCCGCCCGGCCTTGCAGGCTGCTTATCTCTTGCTGTGCTGTATCAAGCCGGGACTGCAGGGCGCTGATCTGCTCTCGTGCAGCGCGCAGTTGGTCATTGTCTGGGTCGCTATTCATCAGATAGCTGTTGTCTATCCAGCCGCTAGCGCCTTGGGGGTCACGGACAAAAGAGACATTCTCCTCCTGCTTGATCAGCTCCAAGGCCGTGCCGCTCGGCAGGGTCTTGATGATCGGGCTATCCAGATTTTTCTCTTCATGTAAGCCTATCTGCAACTGATCGCTGATATAGCTTGTCTCAGCGAGTAGCGGCGCCGCGGCGAGCAGCGCAAGAGGCATAGCAAGATAAGAAAAAGCAGCGCGCTTCATGTACTCGCGCCCGTGCCTTGAGTCAATATGCCCGCCTGGCGTAGTAATGCCTCCGTGTCGGGTCTTCTGCCCCTGAACGCAATAAATAGCTCCATCGGATCGCGCGCGCCGCCTTGTTCCAGGATTGCATGCAGGAATTCTCTGCCCGTTGCCCGGTGAAAGATACCGTTTTCCTCGAATTTTGAGAAGGCGTCCGCCGCCAAGACCTCGGCCCATTTATAGCTATAGTAGGCCGCTGCGTAACCGCCGGCAAAGATGTGGGAGAAGCTATTCTGGAAGCGATTGTATGCTGGCGGGATGATGAGCGCGATCCGCGCCCTGACCTCATCGAGCAGGGCCTGGATGTCTGCGGCGGTCTCCCCGCGCCGTTCATGGTGCAGGCGGAAGTCGAAGACGGCGAATTCCAGTTGCCGCAGCATCTGCATCCCGGACTGGAAGGTGCGTGCTGCGCGCATCTTGTTGAACAGCGCATCCGGCAGGGCGGCGCCCGTCTGGTAGTGCTCGGCGATCAAGTCCAGCGCCGCGCGCTCCCAGCACCAGTTTTCCATGAACTGGCTGGGCAGCTCCGCCGCATCCCAAGGTACGCCGTTGATGCCGGAGACGGCCGGGCAATCAATGCGGGTCAGCAGGTGGTGCAGGCCATGCCCGAATTCGTGAAACAGGGTCTGGACTTCATCGTGGGTGAGCAGGGCCGGGTCATTGCCGATGGGCGGCGTGAAATTACAGCTCAGATAGGCCACCGGGTGTTGCAGCCGGGTGCCGGAGCGCTTGCGCACAACACACTCATCCATCCAGGCGCCGCCGCGTTTGTGCGCCCGGGCGTACAGATCCAAGAAGAAAGCGCCGCGCAGCTGCCCTTCCTCGTCATGGATTTCAAAATAGCGGACATCGGGATGCCATGCGGCAATGCCCGATTTTTCATTGATGTCCAGCCCGTAGAGCCTAGCAACCACGGCAAACATGCCCGATAGAACCTTCGGCGCTGGAAAATAAGGGCGTAATTCCTCTTGGGTAAAATTAAATTTATGCTCTCGCAGCCGCTCTGAATAAAAGGCCAGGTCCCAGGCCGCCAGAGAATCAAGCTGTGCGGATTGCCGGGCAAACTCTTGTAGCTCTTCCAATTCCGCCTGCGCCACCGGCCGCGAGCGCTCAGCTAAGTCTTGTAAAAATGCCAGCACTTCCGCCGGGCTCTTGGCCATCTTGCTCTCCAGGGAGTAATCCGCATAGCTGTCAAAATCCAGCAGCCCGGCGAGCTGTCGGCGCAGGCGGATAATCTCGACCATGAACTCGCTGTTGTCCCATTG
The DNA here is from genome assembly GCA_963923955.1 of Gammaproteobacteria bacterium. Lineage (GTDB taxonomy): Bacteria > Pseudomonadota > Gammaproteobacteria > Eutrophobiales > Eutrophobiaceae. The sequence continues at coordinate 2,512,830 of OZ000552.1, read as the reverse complement.
GCTTGCGCCCGTGTCCGCAGCAGCGGCGCGCGTTACATAGGCCGCATAGACCTCCCGGCGCAGCGCAGGATCTTCAACATATTGCATAAGGGGCAGATAGGAAGGCATGTCCAGCGTAAAGACCCAGCCCGCCTTTTCCTCGCGCCGCGCCTGTTGTCGGGCCAAGGCCAAGACGGACTCAGGCAGACCCTTCAACAAGTCTTGGTCGGTGATGTGTTTTGTCCAGGCATGGGTCGCATCCAGTACGTTCTCTTCAAACTTCGTCTGGGCCGCAGAGAGTTTTTGTTTGATCGCCCGGTAGCGGGCGCGTTTTTCTTCATCAAGGGCAATGCCGGATAGACGAAAATCACGCAGGGCATTGTCGATAGTCTTTTTTTGCGCCGGATCAAGTGTGTCATAGCCGGGGCTCTCCGCGATCTGTTTATAGGCCCGATACAGCCCCTCGTGTTGCCCCATTGCGGCGCTGTAGGCGGTCAGCTTTGGCAGGCAGGCATTGTATGCCTTGCGCAGGGGTTCGGTGTCGGCAACGGCGTGTAGATGACTGACCGGCGACCAGGCGCGGTGGAGCCTATCGTCCTGATCGGCCAGCGGTTCAATCAGGTTCGCCCACGAGTATTGTCCGTTTTCCGCCAGCAGTCTTTCAACAGTTTCCCGGCATTGCGCCAACAGGGTATCGATGGCGGGTTCGATGTGTTCCGCCTTTATCTTATCAAAGGCAGGCAGGTCCGGCAGTGCTAATAAAGGATTGCTCATGGCGTTGGTTTTTTTAAGGTTCTGATGAGGGTTATGCTGCTTTGTAATCTGCGGCTAAGGCCAATAGTAGGTAAATATCGGCCTATGTGCCAGTTATAAGCTAAGTAAGAATTATCCCCACATACCGCTAATGATAATAATTATCATTTCAAATCAATCACTTATCCTTGCATTCTGCGCTGCATTGGCTATGCTTATAGCTTTATAAAATCTATCTGGGAGGAAGCCCGTATGAAGATTGATAATAAAGTGGTTGAGTACCTTAACAAGGCCCTGAAAAATGAATTAACGGCGATTAACCAGTATTTTTTACATGCCCGGATGTATAAAAACTGGGGCTTAGGGGCGCTGAATGAGTATGAGTATCATGAGTCTGTTGATGAGATGAAGCATGCCGATCAACTGATTGAGCGCATCCTCTTTTTGGAGGGCCTGCCCAATCTGCAGGAGCTGGGTCGGCTGTATATCGGCGAGGATACGAAGGAGATCATGCAGGGAGATTTGAGGCTGGAACAGGAGGCGATCCCGCTGCTGCGTGAGGCGATCGAGTACTGTGAGTCGGTCAAGGACTATGTCTCCAGGGAGCTGCTGGAAGGTATCCTGGAAGGCGAGGAAGAGCATGTGGATTGGCTGGAGACGCAGCTGGAATTGATCGACAAGATCGGCATGGAGAACTACCTGCAGTCAAAGCTGTAGGTTTTTTGGGCTGAGATAAGGGGAAATTATTCAATAAACTAGTATTGCAAACAATTCTCATTTATACTATGATTCTTATCCACTACTATCTTGGGTCGGAATTGGAAGAATGTACGTCTGTGTTTGCAATGCGATTACTGAGGGGCAGATAAAGACCGCCATCGGCAATGGCGCCGATACCCTGTCCCGGCTGCGCGATGAGTTGGAAGTGGCCACCTGCTGCGGCACGTGTGCTGAGCGTGTGGAGCATTGCCTGCAGGACGTTCTGGAAGATGCCCTGAATGGTGCCACGGCCCCGGAGATGCCGTTTTCCGACCTGGCCTCGGTCTGAGTTTTTTATTTTCCAGCCCCTGATTTATCCAGGCTATTTATTTAGGCTCCACCTTATAGCCCAGCGCCTGATTGCACTCCGGGCTGATGGACAGGCCATCGGCACAGGAGAGCAGAAAGAGATTTTTGACTAACAGCTTCATGCCGTAGCGCTCCGGCCGCAGGAATTCTTCCTGGCTTATCTCGCCCGTTTCAAGCATTTCGTTGACCTTGACCAGGCCCCACTCAAGCCGGGTCTGGCCGGTGGCGGCGTCAATCACGCGCAGGCGGGGTTTCCCTCGCTTCAAACTGGCCTCAACAACATATTGCATTATTTTCTCCTCCAAATGAGAATGATTCTTATTTAGAGAAATGCTACTGAGAATGCTTGACTATTGCAAAACTAAATGATAATAATTATCATTTAGTATCAAAGTTTATCCCAAGCCCCGATTTTTCGGAGAACATTTTTACATTTTAAGGAGGCAGCAAATGCGCTTAAAAAAATACGCATCAGCACTATCAACCATGGCAATCATGCTTGCATCAGTGGTGATAACAGGCCAGGTTGCAGCGCAAAATCCCGACAACCGGCCCACAGACGAGATCATCGTACAGGGCAAATACCTATCCATTGACAAGCTGAACTCGGTGAAGACGCCGACCCCGATTATTGATGTACCGCAGAGCCTGTCCATCTTCAGCGCTGAGCAGATCCGGCAGCAGGGTGTCAAGAGTCTCGGCGACATCATCGACTACACGGTCGGCGTGAACAGCTCGCAAGGCGAAGGCCATCGGGATGCGCTCGTGTTTCGCGGCGTCCGCTCAACGGCGGACTTCTTTATTGATGGCGTGCGTGATGATGTTCAATACTACCGTCCGCTGTACAACATAGAGCAGGTCGAAATCCTGCGCGGCCCGAATGCCCTGCTCTTTGGTCGCGGCGGCACCGGCGGGGTCTTAAATCGCGTGATGAAAAAGGGCGTACTGGATGAGAATTTCAGCGGCTACCGGGCGAGCGTCGATAGCTATGGCGAATACGATGTTCAGGTGGATGGCAATCTTGCGTTCAGCGAGAATGCGGCCTTGCGGCTCAATGCCTATTACGCCGACCTTAATAATCATCGTGATTTCTACGGCGGTGAGCGCCTCGGCATGAACCCGACCGTCCGATTCGAGTTGCGCCCGGCCACAACGCTCGATCTGGCCTATGAATATATTCACCACGAGCGTTTTATTGATCGCGGCATTCCAACCGGCACCGATGGAAAACCGGTTGCGGCCCTTGCCGATATTGTCTTTGCCGACCCGGAGCTAAATCAGACAGATCTCACCGCCCATGTACTGCGCGCGGCCCTGGAACATGAATTTTTAGATAACCTGAAGGTGAATCTGAGCATGTTCTACGGCGATTATGACAAGCTGTATCAGAACTTTTATGCATCCGGCTATGACCAGGCGCAGACGCCTGAGGTGGTGACGCTCGATGGCTATGTCGATGCAACCGAGCGTCAAAACCTGATCCTGGCGGCAAACCTGATCGGGGAATTTAGCACCGGCGCGATGGCGCATACGCTGCTCTTCGGCGGCGAATACATCGATACTTCTTCCGATCAGGATCGCTTTAACGCCTTCTGGGACAGCACAGCAGATGACAACGAAGTCTTCACCATCGCCCGCCCGCTTACATTAAGCGGCGGCACCGGCCGCAGCACAAGCGGGGCGGCAACGAGCAACAGTTTCGCCCGGGATCTAAATGACGATACGCGCGTGAGCATTGACGTCTATTCGGTCTATATCCAGGATCAGGTCGAGGTCACATCCTGGCTGGATGTTGTCTTGGGCCTGCGCTACGACAGCTTTGACATCGAAGTGAATAATGTCGTTGCCGGTGAGATTCGCACCCGCAAGGACGAAGAATTCTCCCCGCGCGCCGGCGTGATCCTAAAACCCCAAGAAAACCTTTCCCTCTACGGCAGCTACAGCGAATCCTTCCTGCCTAGAAGCGGCGAGCAGTTTGCCAATATCAACGGCGCTGCGAACCAGCTGGACCCGGATAAATTTGAAAGCTGGGAAGTCGGCGTAAAATGGGACCTGATCCCGACTTTTAGCTTCACCGCGGCGTATTTCCAGAATGATCAACGGCGCGCTGATCGAGACAATGCGACCGGTGAACAGTTTGAAGTGCGCGGCCTTGAAATTGAGGGCCTTGAGTTGCAGGTGCAGGGACAGGTCTTTGCGCGCCTGTCCTTCTACGGCGGCTACAGCTATCTCAACGGGAAGACCGCTGCCGGTGCCAAGCCGCGCGAGTTGCCGCAGAACATGCTGTATTTCTGGGGCAACTATGCGCTGACCGAGCGCAGCGGCCTCAGCCTGGGCGTGAGCTACCAGGGCGAGTCCTTGATCCGTGATGGCGGCAGCCAGGTGCTGCCGGGCTATACCCGGCTTGATGCCGCGGCCTATTATGACTGGTCTGAGAAGCTACGCTTGCAGGTCAATATCGAAAACCTGAGCGATGAGCGCTACTTCCCGAATGCGCACAGCACGCATCAGGCGAGCGTGGGCGCCCCGCTCAATGCGCTGTTTTCAATCAGTGGGAAATTCTAAGTCAACCTGGCCGCCTTTGGATGATAGTATGAACCAAGAACCAATCAAGGGTTTATCGATGAATACTTGGCTAGTCTGTGTGCTGCTGTTATTGGGTGCGCAATCCGTCCTGGCGCAGGAGGTGAATATCTACTCGGCGCGCAAGCAGGACCTGATCAAGCCGCTGTTGGACCGGTTCAGCGAAGAGACCGGTATCAAGGTCAACCTTGTCACCGGCAAGGCGGATGCCCTGATCAAGAGGCTGGAGCTGGAAGGCAGAAACTCGCCGGCGGATCTTTTATTAACAGTAGATGTCGGGCGCTTGGAATATGCTGATCAAGCCGGGCTGTTGCAGCCGGTGGATTCAGGGCTTGTTGCTGCCGCCGTCCCCAAGCACTATCGCGACCCGGATGACCACTGGTTCGGCTTATCGCTGCGCGCCCGGGTGATTGCCTATAACAAGGCGCGGGTCTCTGCCGAAGAGCTTTCCACGTATGAAGACCTGGCCGAGCCGAAATGGCAGGGGCAGCTCTGTATTCGTTCATCCAATAATATCTACAATCAATCGCTGCTTGCATCCTTGCTTGCACATTTGGGCGCGGAAAAGGCGAAAGAATGGGCGGCGGGGCTGGTTGCCAATTTTGCCCGCCCGCCGAAGGGCGGCGATCGGGATCAGATCAAGGCGGTCGCCGCCGGGCAATGCCAGCTGGCCGTGGTGAATAGCTATTACTTGGCCGGCATGTTGAATTCGAGCATTCCCGCAGAACGGGAGGCGGCCAACAAGGTGGCCCTGTTCTGGCCGAACCAGCAAGGCCGCGGCGCGCACATGAATATCAGCGGCGCCGGAGTCACCAAGGCGGCAAAGAACAAAGAGGCCGCCATCCGCCTGCTGGAGTTTCTGGTGAGCGAGGAGGCGCAGCAGTGGTATGCCGAGGCCAATCATGAATTTCCCATGCGCGCCGGCACACCGGTCAGCGCCACCTTAACAGGCTGGGGGGAATACAAGGCCGATGAGTTGCCCCTGGTGATATTGGGTGCCAAAAACGCGGAGGCCGTCCGGTTGATGGACCGGGTGGGCTGGAACTAGGGAGTCTATCCCTTATCCTCACCGACATGAGCGCTGTCAGCATAGACCGGCTGCAAAAACCCCTCTTCGCTTTTATCGGGCAATTACGCCCCTGGGTGCTGTGCCTGATCTTCATTGCCGCGCTACTGGCGCTGCCGATAGTTGTTGTCTTTGCCTCGCTGTTTGTCTCCAGTGGCGGCATCTGGCGGCATCTCTATGAAACAGTGCTGTGGGAGTACGTCGCTAACTCTCTGTTACTCATGCTCGGGGTTGGTTTTTTCTCTTTGTTGCTCGGCCTCATTCCGGCCTGGCTGGTGACCATGTACCGCTTCCCCGGCAGCCGGGTGCTGGAGTGGGCGCTGTTGTTGCCACTGGCGATGCCCGCCTACATCATCGCCTATACCTACACCGGCATGCTCGATGTGGCCGGCCCCTTGCAGTCCTGGCTGCGTGCGCTGTTTGCCTGGGAATATGGCGATTACTGGTTCCCGGAAATCAGATCGCTCGGCGGTGCCATCGCCATGTTGTCGCTGGTGCTGTACCCTTATGCCTATCTGCTCGTCCGCGCCGCCTTTATTGCGCAGTCGCTTTGTGTGCTGGAAGTCTCCCGCACCTTAGGCGCGGGGCCCTATCGCGCCTTTGCCACGGTCGCCCTGCCTTTGGCCCGCCCGGCCATCATCGTCGGCCTGTCTCTGGTGATGATGGAGACCCTGGCGGATTACGGCACGGTGCAATACTTCGGCGTCTCCGCCTTCACCACCGGCATCTTTCGCACCTGGTTCGGTCTGGGCAGCAGCACGGCTGCGGCACAGTTGTCCGCCCTGCTGATGATCTTTATCTTGGCCCTGGTCCTGCTCGAGAACTTCTCGCGGCGGCAGGCGCGCTATCACCACACCAGCAGCCGTTACAGCAAATTATCGCCCAGGCACCTGCACGGCTGGGGCGGCATTGCGGCTTTAACAGCCTGCGCCGTGCCGGTGCTGTTTGGTTTTATCGTGCCGGCTGCGCAACTCTCCCTCTGGGCACGGCAGACCTATGCCCAAGTGGTCGATAAAGATTTTTTTCTGTTAATCGCGCACAGCATCGAGCTGGCCGCGCTGACCGCCCTGATCGCGCTCTTTCTGGCGGTGTTCATTGCCTATGGGAAGCGCCTGCAACCGGGCCTGTTGACCCGCATCCCCATGCGCCTTCTAAGCCTGGGCTATGCCGTGCCGGGGACGGTTATCGCCGTGGGCGTGCTGGTGCCGTTTTCGTGGCTGGACAACCGCATCAGCGGCTGGATGGAGGCGCATTTTTCTATTGTTACCGGCCTGCTTTTGAGCGGCACCCTGTTCGCACTGGTGTTTGCCTACCTGGTTCGTTTCCTGCCGCTTTCCTTAAACACGGTGGATGCCGGCCTGGACAAGATCAGACCCTCAATGGACGAGGCCGGCCGCAGCATGGGGCTGCCAGCGGGGAGTATGCTGCGCCGCGTACACCTGCCGATGCTCAAAGGCAGCCTGCTGACCGCGGCCTTGCTGGTGTTTGTCGATGTGTTGAAGGAATTGCCCGCCACCTTGATCCTGCGCCCGTTTAATTTTAACACCTTGGCGATCCGTACCTATGAGCTGGCCAACGAAGAGCGTCTGGCCGCGGCCGCATCTCCAGCGCTGGCGATCGTGCTGGTTGGCATCATCCCGGTTATCCTGCTGAGCCATTCCATCTCACGGGCGCGCCCCGGCCATGACCGCAGCGCTTGAACTAAAGAGTCTTTCCCTTGCCTACGAGGGGCGGCGGGTGCTTGACTCCGTCTCTTTCGGACTACGGCCGGGCGCCATCGGCTGCTTACTCGGCCCCAGCGGCTGCGGCAAGACTACCCTGCTGCGCGCCATCGCCGGCTTTGAAGCGCCGGTGAAAGGCGAAGTCATGATCAACGGCCAGCAGGTCAGCAGCCCGACCCGGCTCGTTGCGGTGGAGAAACGCCGGGTCGGCATGGTATTCCAGGACTATGCCCTGTTTCCGCATCTGTCTGTCCGGGACAACATCGCCTTTGGCCTAGCGGGCTTGCCTGCCGGGCGGCGAACGGCGCGCATAGCAGAAGTATCCGGCCTGTTGGACATCACCGATTTCCTTTCTCAATATCCGCATCAACTCTCCGGCGGCCAGCAGCAACGGGTGGCCCTAGCCCGCGCTATTGCGCCGAGGCCGAATATATTATTATTGGATGAGCCCTTTGCCAGCATGGACATTGCGCTGCGTGAACACATCGCCCGCGAGGTGCGGGCGGTGCTGAAACAAGATGGCATCAGCGCCATTTTGGTCAGTCATAATCAGCTGGAGGCCTTTGCCATGGCGGATGAGATCGGCGTGATGCGCGCCGGGCGCTTGCTGCAATGGGACAGTGCCTTTACTCTTTATCACCGGCCGGTGTGTTCTTATGTTGCGGGCTTTATCGGCGAGGGCGTTTTTCTCGCCGGCGAGGTGCAGGATGCGTATGCTGTAAAGACCGAACTCGGCGTGATCCGGGGGGCGCAGGCGCACGGCTTTGCAAGGGGAGAGAAAGTCGCTGTCTTACTCCGCCCGGATGATATTTTGCACGATGATGAGAGTACATTGCAGGCCATTGTCGTGGAGAAGGCATTTCGGGGTGCTGAGTTTCTTTATACGCTGGCGTTAGCAAGCGGGGAGAAACTCCTGAGCCTGGTGCCCAGCCATCACGACCACGGCAAAAACGAGGCCATCGGCATTCGGCTTGAGATTGATCACTTGGTGGTCTTCCCGCAAGAGCGCAAAGAGAGCGACTAACAGGCTGCGACCCTGATTGCCATTGCCAACATGATCATCTTGCACTAGAGGGTGCATGATAAAGCCGGCGTCAGTACGTAGCAGCATCGAATTATAGCGAGGGGTATATGGAACAATTTATCTGGACTGAGATACTTGCGGCTTCCGCCACCTTGTTCTTCATTATGGATCCGCTGGGCAACATTCCCGTTTTCAATGCATTGCTGAAGAGCTTCTCTGCCGAAGAAAAAGCGAGGATTATCTATCGGGAACTGGCCTTTGCGCTGATTATAATGTTGGTGTTTTTAATTGCAGGCACCCGCATTTTAGGCTTTCTCGGGCTTACGCAACCATCACTGGGCATTGCCGGCGGCATCTTGTTATTCATCATCGCCATGAGAATGTTGTATCCGCCGGCGCATGCGGAGGATGATCAGGCCGAGGATGATCCCTTTATTGTGCCTTTGGCAATGCCGCTCATCGCCGGGCCGTCCACCATTGCCGCCTTGCTGTTAATGAGTTCCGCACAACCTGAGAGGATCTACGAATGGATCATCGCATTGGTCTTTGCATGGTTGCTAACGACCTTGATCCTGGTTGCATCGTTACGCATTTCGAAGATTCTCGGTGACCGCGGGCTAAAGGCCATGGAGCGTTTGATGGGGATGTTGCTGATACTAATCGCTATTCAGATGTTTCTTGATGGACTAACGACCTATCTCAGAGAATACGTATTGGTGAAGCACTGAACAAATCTATCCCGGGGCCTGGTTCTGGGGACGCAATCTTGGACATGCGATTTTTATCTTGGCCCACCTTCCCAATGCCTTAATTTAAGCGTTTCCCTAAACCGGCATGGTAATGAATAAGCTATGGACGAAGGCAGGGATTCATTTGTAGAATATTGTCATCATAAATGAAGCCATTGTTATTCTTAGCAGTTGATTATTATGCGCCTAAGTGATTGCCACAACACCGAGGACTTTCGCAGGCTGGCAAAACAAAGGCTGCCCGGGCCGGTCTTTCATTATATCGATGGGGCGGCGGATGATGAAGTGACTTATCGCCGTAATACCGCGGCCTTTGAGTCTTGCGATCTGGTGCCCAATGTCCTCACCGGTGTGGAAGAGATTGATATGTCCACCACGGTCATGGGCAAGAGGATAGACGTACCCTTTTTTCTCTCCCCCACCGCCTTACAGCGACTCTTTCATCACGAGGGCGAGCGCGCCGTGGGGCGGGCGGCGGAGAAGTTCAATACCTACTTTGGCATCTCCTCCATCGGCACGGTGAGTATCGAGGAGATGGGCAAGAGCATCAGTTCGCCCAAGATGTTTCAGTTGTATGTGCATAAGGACAAGGGCCTGACGCAGAGCATGGTCGATCGCTGCAAGGCGGCGGATTTCGATGCGCTTACCTTAACAGTAGATACCATTGTCGGCGGCAATCGCGAGCGTGATCTCTATACCGGTTTTACCACGCCGCCGAAACTGACCCTAAGAAGCCTGCTCAGTTTTGCCGCCCACCCGAACTGGGCCTGCAATTATCTCTTGCGCGAGAAATTTCAGCTATCGCAGTTGGCAGGCTATGTAAAAGAAGGCACCAGCATTCCTTTATCCATCTCTGAATACTGCAGCTCCATGCTGGATCAGTCCATGGACTGGAAGGCGGCGGAAGAGATCAACCGCGACTGGGGCAAGGATTTTTGCCTGAAGGGCATCATGTCGGTGGCGGATGCCAGACGCGCAGTGGACATCGGTGCGACTGCCATCATGGTATCCAACCACGGCGGGCGCCAGCTGGACGGCTCGCGCGCCCCCTTTGATCAACTGGCCGAGATCGTGGATGCGGTCGGCGATGAGCTTGATGTCATCTGTGACGGCGGGATTCGGCGCGGCACCCATATCCTAAAAGCATTGTCGCTGGGCGCAAAGGCCTGCTCCGGCGGCCGCTTTTATTTATATGCCCTGGCCGCTGCCGGGCAGGCCGGCGTTGAACGCGCGCTGACAAAATTACGCGCCGAAGTTGAGCGCGATATGAAGCTGATGGGCTGCAGGTCTCTTGCGGAATTGGGACGCCACAACCTGCGATTCAGGTAAGGCCGGATGCAAAGAGAGCGAGTTTATAGGCTTAGTCAGCCAAAAGATTCTTGGCATTTATCGTGCGTATGGCTAACATACTTCCACCAAAATAAAGGTTTTCATTATGCCGAAAGCGCAAACTAAGATGAATAGCAATATTGATCTGCGGCATGGCGACTGTCGAAGTGTACTGAAAAAACTCAATGAGAATAGCGTACATATGGTATTGACTGATCCCCCTTATTTTATTGATGGGCTAGACGATAGTTGGCGCAAGGGGAAAGAGGGGGTAAAAAAAGGAACAGGTGCAGTGGGCGGTCTTCCCGTTGGCATGAAGTTCGATCCGGCACAAGGTCGTGCATTGCAGTCTTTTATGCACGACATAGCGGCCGAGCTTGCGCGTGTCTTGGTGCCTGGAGGGTTTATGCTTTCTTTTAGCCAGCCGCGCTTGGCGCATCGCATGGCATGCGGAATAGAAGATGCAGGGTTTGAAATTAGAGACCTGTATGCCTGGCACTACACAAAACGAGCACAGATGAAGGCGTTTAGCCAATTACACTTTGTTGAAAAAATGGATACGCTGACACAAGCACAACGCCTCGAAATTAAACTTGAATTGCAAGGACGCAAGACACCACAGCTTAGACCACAATTTGAGTCAATAATAATGGCGCAAAACCCCAGATGTGGCACGTTTGTGGAAAATTGGATGGCACACAAGGTGGGATTGATTGATGTTAGAAAAACACTTGATGGCACAACACCTTCCACTGTCATGAAAGTCGAGAAACCAACCGGGGATGAACGCTACCATGGACACATGACTCCCAAGCCTGTTGCTTTATTGTCGCACCTGATAGAACTTTTTACACTTCCCAAACAGAAAATACTAGACCCGTTTCTGGGAAGTGGCAGCACAGCCCTTGCCGCCGCTCATACCGGCAGGTCGTGTATCGGTATTGAAGTTGTGGGAGATTATTTAGAAATAGCCAAACATAGATTGGAGCGAACTAATGACGGGAATTAGGCCAAAACAATTCTCTCGTATGGGTGAGTTTTACCTTAGAAGAAGCCATACTGGATGTTCTGCTTGCAGCGAAACACGAAGGGGATTGCATAGGGGCGGCAGACATTAGTCGCCGCACTGGAATTTTTCGTGAGCGCGGCCATGAGAACATAATAAACGATGCGATAGTTACGGGTATGTTGGTGAAGCTGTCAGATGAAAATAAAGTAAAACGATGTCAGCAAGAAAACAATAGGGGCGGTTGGGAATTGATTGATATGGAATTTGAAAAACGTCGAGATGATCTCAGGTTATAAATTGCCTATCTACACTTTGGCTGGTTAAGTATATAAGAACCTTTTCGCTCTTTGTATCCCGCCGATCATGACCAGCGCATAGCCAAAGACGCATTTGATTAGCTTATATTTAAGAGTCATTCGTTGTTAGTATTTCCGCAGACCGGACAGTCAGGGCGTTTGGCAAGGCGTGCTGTTTGCCATTCCATATTGAGCACATCAAGCAGCAGCAGCCTTCCCTGTAAGGTCTCGCCGATGCCCATGATTATCTTCATCGCCTCTGCGGCCTGCAGCGCCCCGATGATGCCGAGCAGTGGTGCCAATACCCCGTTTGCGCTGCAACTCTCATCAAGGCTCATGTCTTCTCCGTATAGACAGCGATAACAGGGAGAAGTGCTGTCTAAGGGATTAAACACACTGAGCTGCGCTTCAAAACGCATCGCCGCGCCGGAGACCAGAGGGGTGGCTGTCGCCACCGAAGCGGCATTGACCGCAAAGCGTGTGGCAAAGTTGTCGCTGCCATCGACCACAACATCTGCCCGCTCCATCTGCTCGATCAGCTCTTCCTGTTCCAGCGCCCGCCCGATCAGGCCTAGCTTCACCTCCGGGTTGATTGCCAGCAGGCGATCATGGGCGGATTCGACCTTCGGGCGTCCGATGTCCGCGGTGCCATGCACAACCTGGCGTTGCAGATTAGATAGATCAACCTTGTCAAAATCAACCAGTATGAGGTGTCCAACACCCGCTGCGGCCAGATATATCGAGGCCGCCGAGCCCAGGCCGCCAAGCCCGATCAGCAGCACCGTGGCATCGGCAAGGCGCAGCTGCCCGGCTGCGTCGATCTCGGGCAGCATGATCTGGCGGCTGTAGCGTAGTAGTTGTTCGTCATTCATGGGCGACAGATGAAGATGAAGGCGCTCGAGTGAACCGACTATTATTTCCTAGCGTATCGCTGCCATTGCTTTTTATAGGCCGCCTGTTTGTCCTTCCGCCGCCGCGCAAAGTAGTAAGCATAAATATATTTTATATCCTCTTGCCAGCCTGCGGCCTGCTCCAGATGCTCTCTTTCGTTTTGTTCCATATAGCCGGCGATAAGAAAATAACACCGTTGCAGCGGGCCAAGGCAGCCGGGATCAAGCAGCGCATAGATGCGCGCTAATATTTCACCAAGCGTGACGGCGGGAAACTCATAATGCAGCTGTAGCCGGGCATCGCTTAGATCGATCTTTTTGATCGCACTGAGATCGGCAAGTTCAGCTTGCAGTAATTGCAAGGCCTCCTCGGTCGGTGGTCGGCTGAATGTGAGTGTCCTCGTCCTGGTGCTTGCAGCAATCATCATGCAAAGCTGCCCAGGCTGATGCGTTCCAAGCCCGCATAATCCCGCTGCGTAGTAATAGCATGATAGCGATGTAATTTGAACAGGCGGCGAATATCCTCGCCCTGCCTGTGCCCGTGTTCCAGCAGCAGGCAGGCGCCCTTATGCAGATGTTGCCGCGCCGCGGGAATAAGGCAATTTATGGCATCGAAACCATGCGGGCCGGCATCCAGCGCCAGGCGCGGCTCAAAGCGAATGGCGCCGTTTGCAAAACCCGGATCGCTCGCCTCGACATAGGGAGGATTGCTCAAGATCAGATCAAAGGATTCGCCGCCTAGACTTGCGAACCAGTCACTTTGCCGCAGCCTGATATTTTCTATCGCCAGGTCGCGAATGTTGGCTTGTGCCACCGCAAGCGCCGCGCGGCTGAGATCTGTGGCCAGTATCCGGCAGCGTGGCCGCTCTTTGGCAATGGCAATGGCGATCGCCCCGCTGCCGGTTCCCAAGTCGAGGACATCCATTGCTGCATCCTCCGGAATGCGCGCAAGCGCCAGTTCCACCAGGCATTCTGTCTCCGGTCTTGGGATCAGGGTAGCGGGCGTAACCTTTAATTCAAGCGCGCGGAATTCCTTTTTGCCGAGCAGGTAGGCAACGGGAAAACCCTGCCGTCTCTTACGCAGCAGGGCGTGATAGTCGGCATCGACAGCCCGCGAGACTTCTGCCTCAGGCCAGGCATACAGGCGGCTGCGTTGCGTATTCAGAGCCGCGGCTAAGAGTACTTCTGCATCCAGCCGCGCCGTCTCAATTACGCATAGCAGCCTCTTAGCCTGGCCAAGCAGTTCGCGCACCGTGCTCATGAACTACGCATGCCTAATCAGACAGCGCCGCCAGCAGCTCGGCCTGGTATTCATTGATTAGCGGCTCGATCACCATATCCAGCGCGCCCTGCATGAAATCTTCCAGCTTATATAAAGTCAGGTTGATGCGATGATCCGTGATGCGTCCCTGTGGGAAGTTATAGGTGCGGATACGCTCGGAGCGATCGCCGGAGCCCACCAGCTTGCGCCGATTTTCCGCGCGCTCGCTGTCCTGCCGCTCCTGCTCGGCGCTGCGCAGTTTTGCCTGCAACAGAGACATGGCGCGCGCCCGGTTCTTGTGTTGCGAGCGCTCATCCTGGCATTCAACCACGATGCCGCTGGGCAGATGGGTGATGCGAATGGCGGAATCGGTCTTGTTGACGTGTTGCCCGCCGGCGCCGGAGGCGCGGAAGGTATCGATGCGCAACTCGTTCGGCGCAACCTCAATTTCATCGATCTCGGTTGCCTCCGGCAGGATGGCGACCGTGCAGGCGGAAGTGTGGATGCGGCCTTGCGATTCGGTCTCCGGCACACGCTGCACCCGATGCGCCCCGGACTCAAATTTCAGGCGGGAATAGGCCCCCGCGCCGATGATGCGCAGGATGACCTGCTTATAGCCGTCCCGCTCGCTCGCAGCGACACTCAGGATTTCCATCTTCCAACCCCTAAGCTCTGCATAGCGCGTGTACATGCGCATGAGATCCGCTGCGAACAGCGCCGCCTCCTCGCCGCCGGTGCCGGCCCGGATCTCCACAAAGATATTACTGTCATCCGCCGGATCCTTGGGCAACAGCAGTCTCTGCAGCTCATGCTCCAGTTGCTGGTTATTTTGCTCGGCCTCCGCCATCTCCTCGCTCGCCAACTCACGGATAGCCGTATCGCTGTCGCCAAGCAACTCCCTGGCATTGCTCATGCTTGCCTGATTTTTCAGGTAGGCAGCAAAGCAGGCAACCACCGGGCCGAGCTCGGCCAGTTCCTTGTTGAACTCCCGAAATCGAGCCTGATCATTGATCACGTCCGGCTCAGAGAGCAGGGCATGCAACTCCTGCTGCCGCGCCGCCAGCCGCTCCAGTTTATTGTGCAGACTTGCTTTCATTGTTTCCTTAGCTGTAATGGCCTTAGCTCGCAGCGCGCTGTTAAGGCTCCTTTTTTGTCGAGGGCCGCTCGCCGTCTAGGTTAAATAATTCCTGCGCGGCCTGTAGCAAGGCGGCGCGGCGCCTCGCATCGGCCTGGCGCAGTTGGCTGCTCGGCTGATGGATCAGCTTGTTCGTCAGTGAACGGGTTACCTCTCGCAAGACCTGTTCCGGGTTGCCGCCGCCGCGCAACTTTTTAAGCGCCCCATCCAGTGCATCTTGTTGCAGCGCGGCGGCCTGTTGTCTGAGCGCACGAATGGTGGAAACGGTATCAAGCGAGCCCAGCCAGTCCATAAAATGCACGACTTGGGTATTGATGATTTCTTCTGCCTGCCGGGCCGCCTCCCGCCGGCTGCGGATGTTCTCTTCGATCACCTCTTTCAGATCATCCACGCTGTAGAGATAGACATCATCCAGCTCTCCCGCCGCCGTTTCAATATCGCCCGGCACCGCAATATCGACAATAAAGATAGGCCGGCGTTTGCGTTTTTTAATCGCGCTTGCAAGCGTGTCCTTGCGCAATACCGGTAGCCGGCTGGCGGTAGAAGAAATAATAATATCGGCCTCGTCCAGGTGTTGCGGGAGGTCGGCCAAGCTAATGGCATAGGCGGAGTACTCCCCTGCCAGGCGTTGAGAGCGCTCCAGCGTGCGATTGGCGATGATCATGCGTTGTAGCCGGCTGTCATGCAGGTGCTTCGCCACCAGCTCGATGGTCTCACCAGCACCGATGAGCAGGGCCGTCTGTGTGGATAGATCGCCGAAGATCTGCTGTGCCAGCCGCACTGCTGCGAAGGCAACGGAAACCGGATGGCTGCCGATGGCGGTATTGCTGCGAATCTCTTTGGCCACCTTGAAGGAATGCTGAAACAAACGCCCCAGCAGCTGCCCGATGGAGCCTGCGCTGATGGCGGTTTGATAGGCGCTCTTTAGCTGGCCGAGCACTTGCGGTTCGCCTAATACCATCGAGTCCAGGCCGCTGGCGACCCGCAGCATGTGCTTGACCGCAGCGGCGTTCGGATGCGAGTAGATGAAGGGCTGCAGTTCGGTCTGCCGCAGCCCGTGAAAGCCGGAAAACCAGCTGATCGGCCTTAGGCTGTTGTATCCGGCCATGCTGCAATAGACCTCGGTGCGATTACAGGTGGACAGGATGGCCGCTTCCTCGACATCGGCATGGCTTTTCAACTCTGACAGCGCAGCCGGCAGCACCTCGCTGGCAAAGCTTACCTTCTCCCGCACCTCAAGCGGGGCGGTGCTGTGGTTTAAGCCGAATGCGAGTATGCTCATTGTTAGCCAGGATTACAAAATCTGCGAAATTAAAATCGCGGACATGGACATAAACTTCCTTACATATCAGTATTTTACACCAAAATGAATGCTTGGCTATCCATGAATTTATTTCTACGCTATAGTTTAGCTGCATGTGAAGAAGAGGGCTTGGAAGTGTCCAGGCTTCAGCTAAGGAACCATTGATCAAAGAGCCGTGTCCATCTAAATGTAAGAATAATTTTAGCCTTGCCATGCGTAAAACAGTTCTATTCTCCGCCTCATTTTCCTGCGCCAGCACTGTGCGCCTGGCACTGCCCGGCCTGCTGGTATTTCTCGCCGCTTGTAACACCTCGCCGCTCAAGAATCCGCTTGCCGATGCCGTAACTGAAAAACAGAGAGACATCGCAGACAAGGCAAGGATCACGGGCATAGAACCGCTTCGTCCCAGCATTCCACTCACTGAGGATATTCTTTATAAACTGCTCGTTGCCGAGTTGGCCGGCCAACGCGGCGCGCTGGATATTTCTGTGCAGAATTATCTGCAGCTGGCGCGCATGACGAAGGATCCGAAGATCATTGAGCGCGCCGCCCGCATCGCCGTCTATGCCCGCCATAATGATGCAGCATCTGAACTCGCCCGGATGTGGGTTGCGCTTGACCCTCTAAACCCCGACCCGCATCAGGTATTGGCGGTCATGTCCCTGCGCCGGGGCGAGAAGGAAAGCGCCCTGGAACACCTGCAGAGCATTCTTGATTATTCCCACGGGGAATTTCACAAGAAGCTGTGGATGATTGCCAACCTGCTGGGAAGGGAGCAGGACAAGGAACTGGTCTTAGATGTCATGGAGGCGCTGGTGGCAAAGCAACAAGATGATCCGCAAGCCATCTACGCCTATGCCCATGTTGCTGCGCGCCTGGGCGATCTGCAACGCGCGCGCGCCTTGCTGGAGCAGACTTTGGGCCTGGCGCCGGAAAACGACAATGCGGCGATGAGCTACATCTCCGTGCTGCAACGCCTGGGACAAGGCAATGATGCCATCAACTGGCTGGCCGGCATACTGCCTGCGCGCAAGGGCAATGATTTCAACCTGCGCCTGGCCTATGCGCGCCTGCTCACCGATGCCAAGCGTTTTGCCGCTGCGCGGCGTCAATTTGAACTGCTGTCGGTGCAGGCGCCGAATAATGCTGAGGTGATCTATGCCTTAGGATTGCTGTATTTGCAGGCAAACCGCCTGAGCGAATCGGAAGCGCACTTCAAGCGCCTGGCGGAGCAGGCCGAGCGCTCGGATGATGCTGCGTATTATCTTGGCCGCATTGAACAAGAGCGCAAGCACTATGACAAGGCGAGCGCCTGGTATCGGGGCGTACAGGCCGGCGAGAACTACTTTGATGCGCAAGTCAGGCTGGCGATGTTGCTTGCCAAACAGGGACGGATAGCTGAAGCGCGTAAGCATCTGCATTCCATTCGTACCCGAGGGGAAAAACAGTCGGTTATCCTGATCCAGGCCGAGGCGGAACTGCTGATAGAAGAGCAGCGTCTTGCTGAGGCGATACAGGTCTATGATGCGGCGATAGGTGATCAATACCATGCCGATTTGTTATATGCGCGCGCCATGCTGGCGGAGAAGATGGATCGGCTTGATGTCATGGAAGAGGATCTGCGGCGCATATTGGTGCAGGAGCCGAACAATGCCCAGGCCCTAAATGCGCTGGGCTATACCCTTGCTGATCGAACCGATCGCCATCAGGAGGCATTCGGCCTGATTAAGCGGGCGCTGGAACTAAGCCCCGGGGATTTTTATATCCTCGATAGCATGGGCTGGGTCTTATACCGCATGGGCAGACTAGATGATGCGATCATCTATCTGCGCAAGGCCATGCAGCTGCGCGCCGATCCCGAGATTGCCGCCCATCTCGGTGAGGTGCTGTGGGTGATTGGCGATAAGGAAGGGGCACGGCAGGTGTGGGATACCGCCTTGCAGGCAACGCCCGAGGATTCCCGCCTGCTGGATGTGATCAAGCGTTTTAATCCTTAAAAAGTGCACCTGTAAAAAACTCATCATTCTTAAACGATGGCTGCGTCGGCGCGCAGGTTTCCTCACTTGGCGCTCACAAAAAATCCTGCTCCTTGTCAGGACACCTAAGCTACTCAATACATACCCAATCATGCCCGGCTCTTTTAAGTTATTAACCAAGTTATTAACGCTGACACTTGTGCTGCTGAGCCTGGTCGGCTGTGCGGCGCGGGTGTCGGTGCCGGAAAGCGCCGAGATAAGCAAAATACCTAAGTGGGAGCAGCATCTGGCAAGGATGAGTGACATCGATCACTGGTCCTGCTGGGCGCGCATTGCCATCCGCCTGCAGCGCGAGGGTTTTAGCGCCAGCCTGCATTGGTGGCAGCGGCAGGAGGACTATGCGCTGCGCCTGATCGCACCGCTCGGACGCGGCACCTTTGAACTGAACGGCGATCAAGACGGCGTCAGCCTACGGACGGCCGATGACGGTGTGCTGTATGCCAAAGACGCAGAATCACTGATGCAGGCGCACCTGGGATGGCATGTGCCGGTGTCCGCCTTGGGCTATTGGATCCGCGGACTGACCCAACCCGATGTGCCGGTGGCCTCGTTCATCCTGGACGAGCAGGGCAGGATGCGCGAATTAAGCCAGTCCGGTTGGCGGGTCAGCTATAAAAGCTACCTCGATAAAGACCGCTATGCGCTGCCCGGCAAATTATCCTTGCACAAGGGCGAGTTGGAACTGCGCCTTGCCATCAGGCAGTGGGAGCTGCCTTGATGAAGACGCCTGCCTGGCCGGCGCCGGCCAAGCTCAACCTCTTTCTCCGTATCACCGGCCGCAATAAAGATGGCTATCATTCCTTGCAGACGCTGTTCCAGCTGCTGGATTATGGTGATGAGCTGTGCTTTAGCCTGCGCGAGGATGAGCGGCTGCGGCGCCTGGGCAATCATGCGGCCATCCCTGAACAAGATGACTTGGTGATTCGTGCCGCGCAAAGCCTGCGCAAGGCGACAGCGAAACGCACACCGGGAGTTGACATAAAAATTAACAAGCGCCTGCCTGTTGGCGGCGGCCTGGGCGGGGGCAGTTCTGATGCCGCGACCACGCTGGTTGCCTTGAATCACTTATGGGGCTTAAGCCTGGGCGTGGATGTGCTGGCGGCAATGGGCTTAAACCTGGGCGCGGATGTCCCGGTCTTTGTGCGCGGCGAGTCCGCCTGGGCCGAAGGCGTGGGCGAGCAACTGCGCCCGCTGGCGCTGCCGCAGGATTGGTTCCTGGTCATCGATCCGGGCTGCCGGGTCTCGACGGGAGAAGTATTCAAGGCCGCGGATTTGACACGCGATAGCGCGCCAATCACAATAGCCGACTTCTTTAATGGGGCCGGCGGGAATGACTGTGAGGCAGTCGTGCGCAATCATCACCCGCAGGTGGGCGAGGCATTGGACTGGTTGGCCGGCCAGGTCGGCCAAGCCGATGCAAGGATGAGCGGCACCGGCGCTTGCGTGTTTGCCGGCTTTGCGGATGAGGCCGCGGCGCGAGCCCTATTGGCGGCGCTGCCTTTGAGGTGGCGCGGCTTTGTGGCCCGGGGTAGAAATCGCTCGCCCCTGCTGGCGCGGCTTGCGCGGGAAGAGAGTAAAAAGGCGTTAAATGGGGTGTAGCCAAGTTGGTTAAGGCACAGGGTTTTGATCCCTGCATTCCCAGGTTCGAGTCCTGGCACCCCAGCCATATTTAGACTAACTTGGGTCGTGCAATAGGCTTTTCCCTCATCAAGGCACAGAAGGCGTCTATGTCACTTGCAAACGCAATGCTTTTTACCGGCAACGCCAATCCCGGGCTGGCCGCAGACATCGGCAGCTACTTGAATATGCCCTTAGGCAAGATTGCCGTGGAGCGTTTTAGCGATGGCGAGATCATGGTCGAGATCGTCGAGAATGTACGCGCCAAGGATGCCTTTATCATTCAGTCGCTGTGTCAGCCGGCGAATGATAACCTGATGGAATTGGTGATCATGGCGGACGCCCTGCGCCGCGCCTCGGCAGACAAGATTACCGCCGTCATACCCTATATGGGCTATGCGCGCCAGGATCGGCGCTCACGCTCGGCACGTGTGCCGATTACCGCGAAAGTCGTGGCAAACATGATCAGCGCCGCCGGCATAGACCGGGTGTTGACGGTTGATCTGCATGCCGATCAGATCCAGGGTTTTTTTGACATGCCCTTAGATAATGTCTATGCCTCACCGGTGCTGTTGGGTGATGTGTGGAAACATAAATATGAAAACCAGCTGGTGGTATCGCCCGATGTGGGCGGCGTGGTGCGCGCCCGCGCCCTGGCAAAGCGCCTGGATGATACCGAGTTGGCGATCATTGATAAACGCCGGCCGAACCCGAATGAGTCGGAAGTCATGAACATTATTGGTGATGTGGAGAATCGGACCTGTGTCATCATCGATGATATGGTTGATACCGCCGGGACGCTGTGTAACGCCGCGGCCACCTTAAAACAATTTGGGGCGGACAAGGTGGTGGCCTATTGTACCCACCCGGTGTTATCGGGGCAGGCGATTGAGAATATTTCCGGCTCGGTGCTGGATGAATTGGTGGTGACGGATTCCATCCCGCTCAGCCGGGCAGCAGCCGCCTGTGATCGGATCCGGCAATTAAGTGTCGCGGCCATGCTGGCCGAGAGTATTCGCCGGGTGGCGGAAGGGGAATCACTGAGCTCGATGTTTATTGATTAGCTAAGGTGTAAGGTACAGGTTTATTTGATGAAATAAACTGCTACGTTACACTTTTTCAACGGCTCTTTTTCTTAGATCGCAGGCAAGGAGTTTCATTCACCAGACATAACGTAAACAGGAGTGATACGATGCAACAATTTGAACTAGGCGCCCGGCCGCGCGCGGATACAGGGACAGGTGCGAGCCGCCGCCTGCGCAAGAGCGGCAGGCTGCCCGGCATTATCTACGGCGCACAACAACAGGCACAGCTGATCTCGCTGGTGCACGATGAGGTGCTGCATCAACTCGAACACGAGGCCTTTTACTCGCACATCCTGTCCCTCACAGTAGGTGATAAGACCGAGCGCGTGGTGTTAAAGGATCTGCAAAGACATCCCTATAAACCGAGCCTGATCCACATTGACTTTCTGCGCATCAAGGAGGATGAAAAACTCACCATGCGCGTGCCGCTTCACTTTAGCAATGAAGCCAAGAGTGTCGGTGTCAAGAGCGGCGGCGGCATGGTTAGTCATATCATGACCGAGTTGGAAGTGAGCTGCCTGCCCAAAGACCTGCCGGAATTTATTGAGGTTGATCTATTAGAAGTTGATGTTGGCGAGACGGTGCAGCTTGGCGATCTGACATTGCCGGACGGCGTCGAGCATGGCGGCGACCCGGCGCAGCCGGTTGCTACCATTCATGTGCCGCGTGTTGTTGAGGCGGAGTCCGGGGCAGCCGCAGAAGTAACAGGCGATGCGGCAACCGGTGAGGCGGCCCAAGGCGATTAAAGAATAGACCGGCGTGTATAAGGCGTCGTGCCCTTGATGCTGAAGCTGATAGCGGGCTTGGGTAATCCGGGCCCTGATTATGCTGCTACCCGGCACAATGCCGGGTTCTGGTTTCTACACCGCCTGGCCGCGCAATTCAGCGCGCATTTCTCCGCAGCATCAAAGTTCCACGGCGAGGTAGCCCGGCTCCAGGCCGCCGGCCTTGATTGCCGCCTGCTCAAGCCCACCACCTACATGAACGAGAGCGGCCGGGCGCTTAAGGCGATGGCCGATTATTTCAACATCGCCGCCGATGAGCTGCTTGTTGTGCACGATGAGATCGATCTTGATGCGGGGCTTGTTCGCCTAAAGCAGGGCGGTGGTCATGGCGGGCATAATGGCGTGTGCGATATTATCAGCAGGCTGGTTACGCCTAACTTCCTGCGCCTGCGCATCGGGGTGAGCCGCCCGGGCCGGCGCGCTGATGTTACGCCGCATGTCCTTGGCCGCCCGGGTGCAGATGAGCAGGCATTGATAGAAGAGGCGATGGAACGGGCGCTGTCTGTCATGCCGCAGCTATTTGCGGGCGAGTACCAGAAGGCGATGTCTGCACTGAACAGCGCCAAGCACACATCTTAGAGTAAGCACCTGTATCCGGCATTTAACAAGACATGGGATTCAAATGCGGCATCATCGGCCTGCCCAATGTCGGCAAGTCAACCTTGTTCAATGCGCTCACCAATGCCGGCATCGGCGCGGAGAACTATCCCTTTTGCACCATCCATCCTAACATCGGCATTGTGCCGGTGCCTGATCCGCGTCTGCAAGAGATAGCAAATATCGCCAGGCCCCAACAGGTCATTCCCGCACAGATGGAATTTGTTGATATAGCGGGCCTGGTGGAAGGTGCATCGAAAGGCGCCGGGCTCGGTAATAAATTTTTAGCCCACATTCGTGAAACCCAGGCACTTGCGCAGGTGCTGCGTTGCTTTGAAGATGAAAACATTGCCCACGTTGCAGGCCGTGTTGATCCGCTTGCTGATATTGGTGTCATTAACACCGAGCTATGCCTGGCCGATCTGGACACATTAGAACGCGCTATGCAAAGGGCAAATAAGGCCGCAAGAGGCGCTGACAAGGCGGCCAGGCAGGAACTGGCATGGCTGGAGGAGGCGATGGCGCACGTAGATGCCGGCCGACCGCTGCGTAGCATGGCGCTTGCAGCAGAGGCATGGCCGCTTTTAAGCGATTTACATTTGCTGACGGCCAAGCCCGGCCTCTACATAGCCAATGTTGAAGAGGCCGGCATTAGGGATAATAAATGGTTGGCACCTTTAGCCGAGATTGCTGCGAAGGAGGGCTCGCAGCTGATCCCCGTTTGTGCAGGACTGGAGGCAGAGATAGCCAGCCTGGAGAGCGAAGAGAAAAAAGAATTTTTAAGCGAACTGGGCCTTGAAGAACCGGGCCTGAACAGGCTGATCCGCGCCGGCTATGAATTGCTGGGTTTGCAGACTTATTTTACCGCCGGGCCGAAGGAAGTACGTGCCTGGACGGTAGCAGTCGGTGCAACAGCGCTGGAGGCGGCTGCGGTCATACACACAGACTTTGCGCGCGGCTTCATCCGTGCCGAGGTCATTTCCTTTGCCGACTACATTCAGCATAGAGGCGAAAAGGGCGCCAAGGATGCCGGCAAGTGGCGTCTGGAAGGCAAGGAATATATCGTAGCAGATGGCGACCTGATGTTATTTCGTTTTAATGTCTAAGGGCGGCCTGTTGTGATTAAGGCGCATGTATTTATTAGACATTCGGCCTTTCAAAGGCCTTGTATCTTATTCTAAGGAAACGCTATGGAAATCTGGCACGCAGTCATCCTGCTGATCGTTGGTGTGTTTTCCGGCTTCCTGAATGTGATGGCGGGCGGCGGCTCGCTATTGATGGTGCCGGTCATGGTCTTTCTCGGCATGCCGGGGCCGGTTGCCAACGGCACCAATCGCATTGCCATTCTCGCGCAAAATGTGACCGCCACGATCGCCTTTTTCAAAAAGGGCTTTTCCGATTTCAAGCTCAGCATTACGCTGTCTCTGTGTGCCGTGCCGGGCGCGATCCTGGGTGCGATGTTTGGTACGCAGCTGGAAGGTGTCTGGTTTAATCGCACCTTGGCCATGATTATGCTGTGCGTGATTATCTATATGTTCTTTGAGAACAGGATGCCGCAGAAAAATGCTGGCGATAAAGGCAAGGCACGAAGACTAGTGTTGGGCCATGTCTTAATGGTGGGGATCGGCCTTTATGGCGGCTTTATCCAGATAGGCGCGGGTCTGCTGCTATTTCCCGTCCTGCATCATGTGATGGGGCTGGATCTGGTGCGGGTCAATATGCACAAGGTCTTTATTATTGGCACCTACACCATCGCCGCCCTGCTAGTCTTCGCCAGCCGGGTTGAGGTCCTGTGGGTTATGGGGATTTGTCTGGCGGTGGGCACTTCAATCGGTGCTTGGCTGGGGGCACATGTCTCGGTTAGTAAGGGAGAGGGCTTGATAAAAATAATGCTCAATAGTGTCTTGATCGTGTTTGTTATCAAGCTGCTGTTTTTCCCATAGCGCTCAATACCCACTCAGCCGCTGCAGGCCAGGAAGTTTCCCAACAGCGCATGCCCATAGCTGCTCAGGATGGATTCCGGATGGAATTGTACGCCATAGAGAGGATAGTCCCGATGACGCAGCCCCATGATTTCATCCATTGCCCCGTCAGAATCTTGCGTCCAGGCGCTGACCTCCAGGCACTCGGGGAATTGGTCTTTATCTACTACCAAAGAGTGATAGCGTGTTGCGGTGAACGGGCTTTCCAGGTCGTGAAAGAGCTCCCAGCCCTGATGGTGGATTTCGGCTGTCTTGCCGTGCATGATCTGATCCGCATGGATGATCCGGCCGCCCGCTGCCTGGGCGATGCACTGGTGGCCCAAACAGACACCGAGGATCGGCAGCCGGGCCTGGAAATATTCAATGACGGCAACCGATATGCCGGCCGCATCAGGTGTGCCGGGCCCAGGTGAAATGACGATGCGCTCAGGATGCAGTTGCTCAATCTCATCTAAGCTGATCTTGTCGTTAAGGCGTACCCTTGTCTGCTCGCCCAGCTCAGCGAAGTATTGCACCAGGTTGTAGGTGAAGGAATCGTAGTTGTCGATCATGAGTAACATGGAAGCTGTCTAAGTCGTTCAGGTTAAGGCTTGCTGCGCACACATCGGGCAGCAGCGCAGTATCAAAGTTAAGGGTGGATGCAGATTGACGAAGGGCATAGCATTCTTGAGAAAATGCGCCGGGGTATTTTATTTTGATACAGATTCCAATTCGCGGCGCATGGCATCAATGGTCCTTTTATAGTCGCTGCTGCCGAAAATGGCCGAACCGGCGACAAAGGTATCGGCACCGGCTGTCGCGATCGCTGCAACGTTGTCGATCTTCACGCCGCCATCAATTTCGAGGCGGATGGCATGGCCTGACTCATCGATCCGCCGCCGTAGCTGCTGCAATTTTTCCAAGCTGGCGGGGATAAAACGCTGGCCGCCAAAACCGGGGTTGACGGACATCAGCAATATCATGTCGAGCCGGTCCATGAGGTAGTCCAGATAATGGAGCGGCGTGGCCGGATTAAATACCAGGCCGGCCTTGCAGCCGCTATCACGGATCAGTTGCAGCGAGCGGTCAATATGCTCGCTGGCCTCCGGGTGGAAGCTGATATAATCGGCCCCGGCCTGGGCAAAATCGGGGATGATGCGATCCACGGGTTTTATCATCAGGTGTACATCAAGGGTTGCCGTGATGCCATAATCACGCAGGGCAGAAACCACCAGCGGGCCAAATGTCAGGTTGGGGACGTAGTGATTGTCCATCACATCGACATGGATAAAATCCGCCCCGGCGCGCAGCACCTTTGCTGCCTCAGCACCGAGCCGGGCTGTATCTGCGGACAGGATCGATGCGGCAATTACATAATCGGTCATGGGCTGGTGAATAGTATGCTGGTGTTTAAGGCTGTGCGCACTGTACCCGATTAAGGATTACATCGCCAACCAAACGCGATAGAGTATTGACATGCCGTGAATGGCAGCGGGGCATGAAGACAAGGAAGGCCAGGTGGGCGATGAACGAAATGCAGGACAGCGAGACAGAAAAGACATAAAATTGATAAAATTATCGGAATTAAAAAGAGGCTTGTTATGAATGAAGCAGAGGTAGCGCAAGCGGCAAGGCCGGGGAAAGACGCACGTAACTGGGCGATGCTCTGTCATCTGTCCGCCTTTGCCGGCCTTGTTATTCCCTTCGGCAATATTTTAGGGCCCTTGATTGTCTGGGCGATCAAGAAGGATGATCATGCCTTTGTCGATGAGCAGGGCAAGGAGGCGCTCAATTTTCAGTTGACTTTAACGATTGCCTATATTATCTCGGCAGTATTGATGCTGGTGCTGATCGGTTTTGTGCTGCTCGCCGTGCTGTTTATCTATTCGGTGATCATGATCATTATCGCATCGATTCAGGCGAATGACGGGCTGGCCTATCGCTATCCCTATACCATTCGATTTGTTAGCTAAAACTTCGATTGTTAATTTATAAGTAAAGAGGACTAAGCACCATGGAAATACTCGCCATTATTGTCTTTATCTTCGCCATCGTCTTGTTGATGAAGATGGTAACCACCGTGCCGCAGGGCTATGAATATACCGTGGAATACTTTGGCCGTTACACCAAGACCTTCCGCCCCGGCCTGCATTTTATTATCCCCGTGGTTGAGGCCGTTGGTTCGAGGATGAACATGATGGAGACGGTCCTGGATGTGCCGACCCAGGAGGTGATTACCCGGGATAACGCCATGGTCGCAGTCGATGGCGTGGTCTTCTTCCAGGTTTTAGATGCCGCCAAGGCGGCCTATGAGGTGAACAACCTGCAACATGCCATCTTGAACCTGACCATGACCAATATTCGAACAGTCATGGGCTCGATGGATCTGGATGAGCTCTTGTCCAAGCGCGATCATATCAATGCGCAGCTCCTGCAGGTTGTCGATGAGGCGACCGGTCCCTGGGGCATAAAGGTGACACGCATCGAGATCAAGGACATTACCCCGCCCCGGGATCTGGTCGATGCCATGGCCAGGCAGATGAAGGCCGAGCGTGAGAAGCGCGCCAACATTCTCGAGGCGGAAGGTTTTAAGCAGGCCGAGATCTTAAAGGCAGATGGCGAGAAGCAGGCGGCCATCTTAGCCGCTGAAGGCGAGAAGGAAGCCGCCTTTCGGGAAGCTGAGGCGCGTGAGCGTCTGGCCGAGGCGGAAGCCAAGGCAACCACGGATGTATCTGAAGCCATAGCCAACGGCGACATCCAGGCGGTGAATTACTTTGTTGCGACCAAATACGTCGAGGCGCTACAGCACATCGCCGCTTCCCCCAATCAGAAGGTCATCTTGATGCCTTTGGAAGCGAGTAATGTCATTGGCGCCTTGAGCGGCATCACCGAGATAGCAAAGGAGACCTTCGCCAAGGCAAAGGGGACTTAAGAGTTCCGGCGGCTAGAAGAATGACCTTGTTATCCGGCATGGAATACTGGCACTGGCTGGTCCTGGCAATCGTGCTCATCATCTTTGAAATGCTGGTCATGCCGGTTACCTTTTTCCTGTGGATGGGGATTGCCGCGGCGGTGGTTGGACTGGTGATGATAGCCATACCGCAACTATCCTTTTTTCTACAGATCATGCTGTTTGCCGTCATCGCCGTTGTCAGTCTGGTGGTGCACAGACGCTATTTGAAGAGCAACCCGCCCGAGACGGATGCCCCCACCCTGAATCGCCGTGGCGAGCAATATATCGATCGTATCTTTACCCTTGAGGAGGCGATCATTAACGGCGTCGGCAAGGTGAAGGTGGATGACACCAGCTGGAGGGTCAGCGGTGCGGACCTGGCCGCGGGCAGCAGGGTCAAGGTTGTCGGTGTCGATGGCACCGTATTCAAGGTAGAGGCGGTTTGATGGGCAATGATCGAAAGAACTTTGAACCCGGCCGATACGGGCATCAGGCATGCTGAGAACAATTCTACCGGGGCCTTAATCGCATGCGCAGCATTGAGCAGTGGCTGAGTGAATACGGCGAGAGCCACCAGAACAGGACCAATAAGATCCTGCACTGGATCTGTGTGCCGCTGATCGTATTCAGCCTCTTAGGCCTGCTCTGGTCTATCCAGACGCCCGCCCTCTTCTCCAGCCTGCCTTTCTTATTCAACTGGGCCATCGTGCTGATCTTCTTGGTGATGCTTTACTACGTCTTTATCTCGCCCAAGCTGGCGCTTGGCATGTTGTTAGTGACGGCGGTGTTGATTGCCGTCTTGCACTGGATAGATAGCTGGTCGCTGCCCTTGTGGTTGTTGTCACTCATTGTCTTTGTGGCCGCATGGATCGGTCAATTCATCGGCCACCAGATTGAGGGCAAGCGCCCGTCCTTTTTTAAGGACGTGCAATTTCTATTGATCGGCCCCTTGTGGCTCTTATCCTTTGTCTATAAAAAGCTTGGGCTTTCTTATTAGAGAAGCGCAAGACTGCCTAAGCCGAGTCTCTTTGTTGTTGCAAGGCCCAGCTGACATGCTCTCTCACCAGCGCTGAAGGGTGGTTTTGTCTTTTCTTCAAGGCTTGAATGGTTTCTGCCGAACCCGGCGCATTGCCCAGAAAATTGCCTAGAGAATTACCTAGGGCGACGGCGATGTTGCGCAGCCAGCATTCATAACCGATGCGGCGGATGGGGCTGCCCGCAGTCTTTTGCAAAAAATCCTCCTCGCTCCAGCCAAATAACGCAACGAGCGCCGCTGCATCCAGGCCCTTGCGGACGTGGAAGTCTTTTTCTTTAGTGTGCTGTGCGAACCGGTTCCAGGGGCAGACCAGCTGGCAATCATCGCATCCATAGATACGGTTGCCGATCAGGGGGCGGAATTTTTCGGGGATGGCGCCGCGCAGTTCGATGGTCAGATACGAGATGCAGCGGCGCGCATCAACCTTATAAGGTGCAACGATCGCCTGCGTGGGGCAGATGTCCATGCAGGCGCTGCACACACCGCAGTGATTCTCAGCAAAGGGAGGATCAACCGGCAGGGGCAGATCAGTGTAGAGTTCGCCCAAGAAGAACCAGGAGCCGGCCGCAGGGTTGATCAGGTTGCTGTGCTTGCCGATCCAGCCTAAGCCGGCGTTGCGTGCCAGCGCCTTTTCCATGACCGGGGCGCTGTCCACAAAGGCGAGATAGCCAAAGCGACCGACTACAGCCTGGATCTTATCCGCCAGTTTTTGCAGGCGTGAGCGCAATACCTTGTGATAATCACGCCCCAGCGCATAGCGCGAGATAAAGCCCAATTCGGCTTGCTGTAATACCTCTTGGGGTTTAGCGGCATCCGGCGGATCATAGTCCATGCGCACGGAGATGATGCGGCTTGTGCCCGGCATGAGCGCCTGCGGTCGGCTGCGTTTCCTGCCATGCCGGGCCATGTATTGCATCTCGCCATGCAGGCCATCTTCCAGCCAGTTGAGCAGGTGCGCCTCATCTTCTGACAGCCGGGTGCCGGTGATGCCCAGCTGCTGAAAGCCGAGCATCCGTCCCCATTCTTTGATCCGCCATGCAAGTTGCTGATAATCAGGTTTTGCCGAAGGTTCCATTTGTCTAAGGATGCTCGCCTGTTGAGAGGATTCCGGCTATTATGATTGCCTAAGATCAAGAAAGGTCGCAAGAGAATGTTGAATTTTGTCAGTGCCTGGTATCAGCGCTATTTCAGCGATCCGCAGGCAGCCGTGTTGGTGGTGCTGCTGCTGGCTACCTGCCTGGTGATCTATTTCATGGGGCAGATGTTGACGCCCTTAATCGCAGCCGTGGTGATTGCCTATCTGCTGGAAGGCCCGGTAAGCAAGCTGGAGCGGCGCATATCGCGGCTCGCCGCGGTACTGCTTGTGTTTAACCTGTTCCTGCTGTTTATGGTCTTCCTGTTATTGTTCCTGCTGCCGATCATCTCGCGCCAGGCCAGCCAGTTTTTCCAGGAAGTGCCGAATATGATCAATCGCGGCCAGGACCTGCTCATGCGCCTGCCGGAACAATATCCGCAGTTTGTATCCGAGAGTTCGATCAAGGATATTATTCTCTCCCTAAGCGGAGACATCAGCAACATCGGCCAGAGCGTCTTGTCCGTATCCTTTGCCTCCATCCCGCTCATCATCATCTATGTCGTGCTGGTGCCCTTGATGATCTTCTTTTTTATGAAAGACAAAATTATCATTTTGGCATGGATGAGCCGTTTTCTGCCCAGCGATCGCGCCCTGGTGCATGATCTGTGGGAGGAAATGGATGCACAGATCGGCAATTATATTCGCGGCAAGGTGTATGAGATCATCATCATCGGCGTGGCATCGTATATCGTCTTCAAGCTCTTCGGCCTCAACTATGCCTCATTATTAGCAATCCTGGTCGGCCTATCCGTGCTGATTCCCTACATCGGTGCGGCCACAGTGACCATCCCGGTGGCGGTCGTGGCCTATTTCCAGTGGGGCATGGGGCCGGAATTTACCTGGCTGCTGGTCAGCTATTTTGTCATCCAGTTTCTGGACGGCAATGTGCTGGTGCCGATCCTGTTTTCAGACGCCGTCAATATTCATGCCGTCGCAATCATCGCGGCGATCCTGGTCTTTGGCGGCCTGTGGGGTTTCTGGGGCGTGTTCTTTGCGATCCCGCTGGCGACCCTGGTAAAGGCCCTGATCAATGTCTGGCCGACCCATGAGGAAGCTGCGGCGCAAGGCTAAAGAGGGCTAAAGAGGGCGGAAGCCTGTTTCTTTTCGTGCGGCCTCGCTTACAGCGCCTTGATCGCCTCCAGTACCTCCAACACATGGCCCTTGACCTTCACCTTGCGCCATTCTCGGCGCAGGATGCCGGCATCATCGATCAAAAAGGTGCTGCGCTCAATGCCCATGACCTTTTTGCCATACATGTTTTTCTCCTTGATCACATCAAATTGCCGACACAGCTTTTCATCCGCATCAGACAGCAGCTCAAAGGGAAACTTGTGCTTGGCCTTGAAGTTCTCGTGCGACTTGAGACTGTCCCGAGAGACACCGAGCACGATGGTATTGCGCGCCCGAAATTTGCGGATGTGATCGCGAAAATCTTGGCCCTCCAGCGTACAACCCGGTGTGCTGTCTTTGGGATAGAAATACAGGACGACATTCTTGCCGCTGAGTTCTGTGAGCTGGAGGTCGCGCCCATTGGTCGCGGGCAGTTTGAAATTCGTTACTTTTTTTCCTAAGGAAACCTTGGCCATATACTTGTCCTCTTAGAGATGTGTGCTTGCTTACTTTACCAAGCCCATCATAGCATCTACATTGCGCCGCTCACAAAACTTCATCATTGCCCAGCAGAGCCGGGCCGGCGGCCTTGCCGAGGATTTGCGCACGGGCAAAGAGCACGCCGCCGCCCTTGTCATAAGCCGCTCAGGCAAGTACCATAGGTGCCGAATTTTACCGCGCTTTTCTAAGCATCATTGTTCATGAGCAAGGCCATGTTTCAAGGCAGTATGGTCGCCATCGTCAGCCCGATGAAGAGCGGGGTGCGGCCGGACACCGAGCTCGATCTTACGGCGCTGGCGCGCCTGGTCGAATTTCACATCGACAACAGCACCGATGCGATTGTTGCGGTCGGCACCACCGGCGAATCCGCCACCTTGCCGGAGGCCGAGCATTGTACGCTCATTCGCCGGGTGGTGAGGATGGTTGCCGGGCGCATTCCGGTCATTGCCGGCACCGGGGCCAATTCCACCATTGAAGCGATTCAGCTTAGCCAGTGTGCCAAGGATGCGGGTGCCGATGCCTGCCTCTTGGTCACGCCCTATTATAATAAGCCGAGCCAGGCCGGCCTGTTCCTGCACCACAAGGCGGTGGCTGAAGAAGTCGCCATACCGCAGATCCTGTATAATGTCCCCGGCCGCACCGCCTGTGACATGCTGCCGGAAACCATCGCGCGCCTGGCGGAGCTGCCGAATATCATCGGCGTGAAGGAGGCCACGGGAGAGCTCGAACGGCTAAGGCAGCTGAAGGCCCTGTGTGCTGATGATTTCATGCTGCTAAGCGGCGATGATGTGACGGCCTGTGAGTTTATGTTGCAGGGCGGCGATGGCGTGATTTCAGTCACGGCCAATGTCGCCCCGCAGGCGATGCATGATCTGTGTCAACAGGCGCTTGGCGGCAACCGGGCTGCCGCCGAAGAAATTGATTTGCGCCTGCTGGGTTTGCATAAGGCGCTGTTTTTGGAAGCAAACCCGATCCCGGTCAAATGGGCCTTACACCGCATGGGCCTGATCGAAGATGGTGTGCGCCTGCCCTTAACCCCCTTGGCAGCAGAGCATCAGCCGGCGGTTGAGGCGGCGCTGCGCCGGGCCGGTGTACTAATAGGAAATTAAATAATATTTTAAGGTGAGTAGATAAACAATGCGACTAATCCTGTTATCCATGAGTCTGCTTTTTCTGGCGTCCTGTGCCTACATCCCCGCGCTGGATAAGGCCTTTCCTGATAAACGTGACGAATATAAAAAGAGCCAGAGCCTGCCGGATTTGGAAGTGCCGCCGGATCTGACCGCGGATGCAATCAATGACTCGATGGCGATCCCCAATGAGGGCGCGGCCACCCTGTCCGGCTATCGGCAGTCGCGCGCCGGTGGGGCGGTGCAACAGGTGCCTGCCGGTGAGCAGTGGCTGGCAATTAACGGCGCGCCCGCCGCTATCTGGCCGCGCCTGCGTGCGTATTTTGAGACCCAAGGCTATGACATCGAACTGGATGATGCAGAATTGGGCGTGTTTGAAACAGCCTGGTCGGAACCCGTAGTGGAAGATGGTCTGATCTATCGGCACCGCTTCAAGATATTTTCCGAACAGGGCGAAGCGCCGGGAAATACTGTCTTATATCTATCCAGCGATCAACAGGAGCAGATCACACGGGTGGACGGCTCGCTGGAATGGATAGAACGGGGCAAGGGTACAGCACAGGAAGCGCTGCTGGCGGGTGACTTGAAGCGCCTGTTTAGCGCCGCCACCTCATCAACGCCGCCGGGCAGGCCCGCGCGCGGCACGGCGACCGTTGCCAGCACCGATGACGGCAGGCTCTTCCTCACCATTCCAGAAGAATTCACGCGTGCCTGGCGGCGCACCGAAGAGTCGCTGAATCGAATCGGCTCCACCATCAACAGCAAGGATCCCGGCAAGGGCCTGTTTTTTATCACCCACTTCGATCCGGATGCGGGCAAGAAGAAGGGCTGGCTGGCAAGGATGAAATTCTGGGGCAAGGACGAGCCTGAAGGCGTTGCCTATCGCATCAGTCTGACCGGTGTCGGCGAGACAACCGAGCTCGTTGTCTTAGATGAAGAGGGCAACTGGGAGAGCGATGCCCGCTCCGATGCAATACTCTCCAGCATCCAGACTCAGTACAATCAGTAAGCCATAGACTGTCTTGGAAAAACTCTTGCGTTAATCAGCGTTTTCTTTTGCCTGCTTTAACGCTTGGTGGGTACCGGCAATCCGGCGACCGTGGCCTCTATCCAGCTCTCTACTTCCCGGGTAATGTCCGCGGCTGATTTAGCGCCCGGCTCGATCACCGGGCCGATGACCATCTTGATCGTCCCCGGCCATTTTCGAAAGCTGTTCTTAGGCCAGAAATGGCCGGCGTTATGCGCAACGGGTAAGATGGGGCATTGGCTTTTAAGCGCCAGCATGCCGCCGCCGGGTTGATATTTTCCCTTATCGCCCGGTGCCACGCGTGTGCCTTCCGGGTAGATCACCACCCACAGCCCGCGGGCGAGTCGCTCGCAGCCATGGTTGACGATCTGCCGCAAGGCGCGCACACCTGCGCTGCGCGCGATGGCGATCGGGTTCATGCTTGCCAGACCCCAGCCATAGATCGGGATCCATAATAATTCGCGTTTTAGTATCCACACCTGCGGCGGCAGGAATTGCTGCACGGCCAGCGTCTCCCAAGCGGACTGGTGTTTACACATGATGATGGCGGCCTGCTGCGGTACATTCTCCAGGCCTTCCACTTCGCAGGAAAGCCCGCAGCTGACTTCCAGCCACCACAGATTAAACACCGCCCACTTGGAAACAATGCGAAAGCGCACTCGGAAGGCCAGCGGCATGATCAGGACGCTGAGCGGGAAAAAGATCAACGTCGCCAAAATTAAACCAACATAGAACAGGGCGGAGCGCAAGAAGATCATGCCGGGGCCTTTTGAACCAGCTCTTCCACCACAGCGGCAAGATCATCATAAACCGGCAGCGCCGCCGGCACTGCGCCCGCCTGCACACAGGATTGTCCATGACCGGTCTTGACCAAAATAGGGGCGGCACCGACGGCCCGTGCCGCCTTGATGTCGCTTGGTTTATCGCCCACCACCGGTACACCGGCCAGGGACACGCCCAGTTGTCTCGCGAGCTGCTGGAGAAGGCCGGGCCGGGGCTTGCGGCAATCACAGCCCTCATCCGGCGCGTGCGGGCAGAAAAAGATCGCCTCGATCCTGCCGCCGTGCTGTGCTAATTCCTGCTGCATTTTTTCATGGATTGCTTGCA
This sequence comes from Gammaproteobacteria bacterium, assembly GCA_963923955.1. Classification (GTDB taxonomy): domain Bacteria; phylum Pseudomonadota; class Gammaproteobacteria; order Eutrophobiales; family Eutrophobiaceae. Next base: position 2,478,584 of record OZ000552.1, on the reverse strand, counting down.
ATGCTGCACGGGTGAATTTGCCTTGCGCCAGCCCCGATTGATTACTCACCACGGCCACGCGATAGCCGTGCCGGTTGAGCCTGGCAATGGCCTCCAGGCTGCCGGGCAGCGCCTGCCATTCTGCGGCGGATTTTATGTAGTCTTTGGAGTCATAATTGATCACGCCGTCCCGGTCTAAGATGATGAGCTTCATCACTAATGTTGCAGGCGGGATATATCGGCGATGGAGAGAAACAGCCGGTTAAGCTGTTGTAGGATGGCGAGACGATTGTGCCGTAGCCGCTCATCTTCCGTCATCACCAGGACCTGATCAAAGAAGGCATCCACCGCATCGCGCAAACCCGCCAGCGCCAACAGGGCGCGGGTATAATCACCTTCATCCAGCAGCGCCTGCACCGTGCCGCCGGTCTCTTGCAGCAGTTCGCTTAAAGTCCGCTCGGCCTCCTCCTGCAAGAGCGCGGCGTCTATGTGTTCGTTAATGTTGGTATCTGCCTTCCGTAACAGATTGGCAATGCGCTTGTTAGCGGCTGCCAGGCCGGCCGCCTCACTCAGCGCGCTAAACCGAGTAACGGCCTGAATGCGTTGATGAAAGTCATAGGGCCTGGTCGGCGCTCCGGCCAGCACCGCAGCAAAGACGTCCGGCCGTATCCCCTGATCGAGATAATAGCGCCGCAGCCGCTCCAGCATAAAATTCAACAGCGCATCGAGCACCTGCTGCGCCTTTATCTGCGCAGGAAAGGCCGCCGCGGCCAGCCGCAGACAGATCTTAAGATCAAGATCGAGCGCAGCTTCGATCATGATGCGCAGACAACCTAATGCCGCACGGCGCAGGGCGAAGGGGTCTTTCTCCCCGCTCGGCGCCTGGCCGATGGCGAAGATACCAACCAGCGTATCCAGCTTCTCGGCAATGGCGAGTATGCGGCCGGTGTCGGTCTGTGGCAGTGAAGCACCGGCCTGGCGCGGCATATACTGCTCATCCAGCGCTTGGGCGACTTCCGCTGCCTCACCGCTTGCTGCGGCATAGTAGCGCCCCATCAAGCCCTGTAGCTGCGGAAATTCGCCCACCATCTCGCTCAATAGATCGCACTTGGCCAGTGTTGCGGCGCGAACGGCGAGCGACGCATCGGCATTGAGCACTTTGGCCAGTGCGGCGCTGAGTTCTTTCAGGCGCGCGGTTTTATCGGCCAAGCTGCCCAGTTGTCTCTGGAAGATGACATCATCCAAGCCCCGGCCAAAGTCAATCAGCGCCTTTCTGCAATCGCGTTGCCAGAAAAATTCCGCATCACTAAGGCGCGCCCCGATGACCTTCTCATTGCCGCGCCGTATTTCATCGGCTGCCTTGCTTTGAATATTCGCCACCGTAATGAAATGATTAAGCAGTCGCTCCCCGGATGCATCGGTCACGGCGAAGTATTTTTGCTGATCCTGCATGCTGGAAATCAGCACCTCTTTGGGAAGTTTAAGAAAGCGCTCCTCGAAACTGCCGCGAATGACCGCCGGCCATTCGACCAGGGCGCTTACTTCCGCCAGTAGAGCATCTTCGATGTGCGCCTTGCCGCCCAGCTTCTCTCCCGCCGCCTCGACCATGCGCCTGATCATATCCTGGCGTTCTGCAAAGTCGGCGATGACATAAGCCTGATCTTTAAGTGTCTTGAGATAGGCCGCGGGCGATGGGATCGTAAGCGCCGCGGGAAAATGAAAGCGATGCCCGCGGCTTTCATTGCCGGCCCGGGTGCCCAATAATTCGCACGGCACGACCTCCTCGCCCAGCATGACAACAGACCAGTGTACCGGCCGGACAAACTGTACCTCACCGTCCGCCCAGCGCATGGCTTTGGGTATCGGCAGCCGTGCGAGTGCCGAGGCTATGATGCCGGGCAGCAGCGCCTTTGTCGTCCGGCCCTTCCGGGTCGTCTTGAAGGCCAGCCAGCCGCCCGCATCCGTCTCTTCCCTTGTCAGTTCTGCGACCGCCACGCCACAGGCGCGGGCAAAGCCCTGCGCGGCCTGGCTTGGCCTGCCTTCCTTATCATAGGCCGCGGCTAAGGCCGGCCCGCGGCGGGTGATTTCCTGCTCATCTTGTTGCAAGTGCAACGCTTCCACCAGCACGGCCAGGCGGCGCGGCGTTGCATACCAACTACTTGTCTTGTACACCAGCCTGTTCTTCTCCAGCCCCGCGTGGATCTCTTCAGACAAGGCAATCGCCAAGGGCTTGAGCGCTCCGGGCGGCAGCTCTTCGGTGCCAATTTCAATTAACAGGTCTTTGCTGCGCATTATTCTCTACAGAGCGGGAATGCCAGGGCCGCCCGGCTTTCATAGTAGGCCTGGGCGACCGCCCGTGCCAGCTGCCTTACGCGCAATAGATAACGCTGTCGCTCGGTCACCGAGATGGCATGTCGGGCATCAAGCAGATTAAAGACATGCGAGGCCTTGAGCACCATGTCATAGGCGGGCAGGGGCAGATCTTTTTCGATCAGAAGCTGGCTCTGCTGCTCGCAGTCCTCGAAGCAGCGCAGCAGTTGCTCCACATCGGCATGTTCAAAGTTATAGGCGGACTGCTGCACTTCATTTTGCCGATAGATGTCACCATAGCTGAGCGTGCCGGCAGGCGTCTCCGCCCAGGTGAGCGCATAGACGCTATCTACATTTTGCAGGTACATGGCGATCCGCTCCAGGCCATAGGTGATCTCGCCGGTCACCGGCCGGCAATCCAGTCCGCCGACCTGCTGGAAATAGGTGAACTGGCTAATCTCCATGCCGTTTGACCAGACCTCCCAGCCCAGACCCCAGGCCCCCAGCGTCGGCGATTCCCAGTTGTCCTCCACAAAGCGAATGTCATGCACAAGCGGATCAAGGCCCAGTTGGCGGAGGGATTGAAGATAAATCTCCTGCATGTCAACAGGCGAGGGTTTCAGCATCACCTGATATTGGTAGTAATGTTGCAGGCGATTCGGGTTATCGCCATAACGCCCGTCGGTCGGGCGTCTTGATGGCTGTACATAGGCCGCATTCCAGGGCTCCGGCCCGATGGCGCGCAGGAAGGTCGCCGGGTGAAAGGTGCCGGCGCCGACTTCCATGTCATAGGGCTGCTGGATCACGCAGCCGCGCCCGGCCCAGAATTGCTGTAGCTTAAAGATCAAGTCCTGGAAGGTCATGCCCGTCGTGCTTTTTTTATTGAGCTATCTTATAGAAAGGTCTTGCAGTATAGCGCGCCGGCCGGGTGATGTGTATCAGGCGGCCTGGCCTGCTGGACTTGGCATTGAAGTCGGCTTAATGAAGAACGCCTTTGCCCAGCCTCGGCCTGATTCAGAGTTTCCTTTATTTATTCACTGCCATCAGAATCTTCGTCTTCCCTCTCTTCCAACAGCGCTTGCCTCCGGCTGGTAAATAATTCAAACTTGTAATCCGGAATTTCATACAGCCAGCCGGATACCAGCCTGTTTAAGCGCTCGGCCTCGACGCTGACATCGGGCGCCGATGATGTCTGCGCCGTGGCCCCTGCTTCGTCGTCGGTCTGATTATCTTTCTCTCGCGCAGGTTCCTCATAGGCAAAGCGGAATTTACTATAGCGCCGGCCATCTGCTTCAGCACTCGCGATCTCTGCCACCAGGCCATCAAAGGTCCTTACTGTTGTCACCACACCCGCCGCCGCAGCGAACTGCTCATGCTCGGCCCGCACATCATCAATATAAATATTTTCCAGCAGCGAGGAGAGACGGCTGACGGCAACGGCATCTACCGTCCGGCCCGCAGGCGGGTCTTGCAGGCGGAATGCGTCTTCCTTGCTATCTCGTTGTATGCTTATGGCTGGATCATCGCCATGCTGAATCTGGACAGAGCGAATGCGCTCAGGGCCAATGTCCAACAACTCCCGTGCCAACCAGTCGCCGGCATCCACAGAGAGCGCCAGCGCACCCTCCACCAGTAATGCCGGCCCGGACCCAGGCAGCCGCACATAGAGGCCGGGCTTCCCTCCGGGCAGCCTGGCTGGCCGCGTGTTGCCGACAATCAGGCCAAGCAGTGAATTTTTCTCCTCATCCCTAAAGCTGAGCAACACAGAACCCGCTCCCTCGCTGAAGGGGTCTTCCACCCCCAGCTTTTCATACAGCGCCGGGTTACTGGTCTTCTCTGCCAAGATGCGCAAGTCGCTCGCCGCAATGGCCGTCTGTCTTATCCGGGCAAAGTCGGCGGGATAGTGATCCGCCTCGCCTATCCGCCACTGCCCGTCTTGCTTGATGAGCGACAGGCTCTGCCCTGCGGACTGAATATTGATCGCGGCCAGCTTATTTATGCCCTCAGCGATGCCCGGGAATAACAGCCCTTTCTCCTGCCTGCCCGGCGCTGCATCCTGGCGCGCCAACAAGACCGCAATGAGGACCAAGACGCCGGTGACAAGGGCAAAGCTGGAAAGAGGATGTACCCTCATGTGATCCTTTGTTAAGGGCGCTGCCTGCTGCGGTAGATGCCGGCAAAGACGGCAAGCAGTGCAATCAACAGAGGCACCAGGCCGATGTTAATAAACTTGAGCATTGTGCCCAGGCCTTCAATATTCTTTTGTAATTCGTGTTGCACGGCGCGCAGTTCCTTGCGCGTTAGCAGCTGTTCCTTGCGAAACTTTTCGATCTCGCGCGCCTGCTCCGGGCTCAAGATCACAGCGCCGTCGCCGCCCTCCTGTTGCAGCGCCAGGATCTTGTTTTCCGTCTCTTCCAGCCGCGCCTGTAACTGTTGTTCGCGCTCACGAAACTCTGCCTCGGCCTCACGGCGTATGGCCTCCACCACGGTGAAGGGCCGCGCAGACTCGCCGCGGCTGCGCAGGCTGATGAGATCGGTATTCCCGGCCAGATTCTCCAGGGCATTGATCACGAAGTCGCCGTTATCAGCAATGGTCTGCGGTATCTCCATGCCGAAGAAACTCTGTGTCCTGATCCAGAACATATCGCTGAGCAGATCGGTATCGGCAACCAGGATGACATGAACCTCGCCTGTTTTCAGCACATCTGTCGGCGCATCTTCCGCCCCGTCCGGTCTGCCCTCCGGGAAGGCCGTGTTCACTGTCCCACTTACGCGCGCGGCCAGCACCTGTCTCTTATTATCCGCGGCAAAGTCCCGCAGCAGGGCTGTCGGCTCCGGCGCGGATAGCAGCGTACTGCGGTCTATCTGCATGGACTGCGACGTGGTTTCGATCAGCGGCTCGAAGTTTAAGGTTGAGTCTGGCTCTTTTTCGATAATGCCGGCGCTCCCTATGTGGATGCGGTCGAGTTCAGCGGTGGTGAAGTCCTGCCGATTAAGGTTTGCGCCATCCAGCGCCAGCCACGGCAGATAGCTGCGCTCCTCAAGGCCGCGCGCGCCGCGCGTCTGCACCCGCATCGCCAGGCTAATGTCGCCGGCGATCTTCCCCTCGATCACCCGTATGCCCCAGCCATCCAGGATAGCCTTCAGGTCTGAGCCCAGGTCCAAGCCTGGGGCCGGCATGGACATGGCCGCGGCCGACTGCGGCGTATCGCTCTCGGACAAAGGGTCAACAAAGATCAGGGCCTTCCCGCCGCGCAGGAGATACTGATCGATGGCGAACAGGGTATTCTCGCTGAGCGCCTTGGGGTGAACGATGAGCAATACGCTGATGTCAGCGGCTATTGTCTCCACAGCAGTGCCGAGATTTCTAAGCACAAAGAATTCACGCATGGCGTTCACAATGGCCCAGGCCGCGCCGCCCCGGCCCGCTGCCGTCGGCCGCGCCGACCCAAACAGGGGCAGCCCACTGATGATGCCGACGGTGTATTTCTCCGGATTGGCCAGCTTATAGACCAGCTTGCTAAGCTCATATTCCAGGGCGCTTTCCCGCTCGGCTCGGAAAAAGGGGATGATCGCCAGCGTGTCAATGGAATTGGTGCCGATGAGACCGAAGTAGGCGCGCTCACCAGCGCTGTTGATGGGGATGCCTTGCAGGCCCTTGGCAACCGCCTCGTCTTCTTCTTCGGAGAAGGGCTCGGGATCGATAACAGTCAGTCTGAGCTTGCCATCAGATCTGGCGGCATACTCTTCCAGCAGCTCGCGCACCCGGGTGGCGTAATTCATCAGCAAGGGATAATCGGACAGGGCCTGCTTGGAAAAATAGAAATCCAGACTAACGGGCTCTTCCAGCGCAGCGAGGATATTGAGCGTGCCGGCGGATAAGGTGAACAGGCGCTTTTCTGTAAGATCCAAACGGATGCCGGAGAGGCTGATGTTGGCAATGGTGATAAGGGCCAGGGCCAGCGCAGCGGCCAGCCCCAGCCCGACAATGGTGCCAAGGTGCCTCCTCATCCTAGCCGGCCTTCCCGGCGTCAACGGCGAGCACCGTGGCATAGAGCCAGAATGCGATCAGTACCGCAAAATAGACAAAATCGCGCAGGTCGATCACGCCCTTCTGGATGGCATCGAAATGGGTTAAAAAACTCAATGCGGCGATGGCCTCAATGAGCATGGCCGGCGCCCAGCCGTGAAAGAAATCCAGCACCAGCGGAAAGCCGCTTAGGATAAATAAAAAACAGATGACCACAGTAACCACAAAGGCGATCACCTGGCTGCTGGTCAGCGCCGAGATGCAGGAACCAATGGCGAGAAAGCCGCCGGCCATCAGGAAGCTGCCGATATAGCCTGCCAGCACCACACTGTTATCCGGCGCGCCGAGATAATTCACCGTGAGCCACATCGGGAAGGTCATGGCCAGTGCCGCGCCGCTGAACAGCCAGGCGGCTAAGAATTTGCCGATGACCGCCTGCACGGTAGAGACGGGCAGGGTCATTAGCAACTCAATCGTGCCGCTCTTGCGCTCCTCCGCCCACAGGCGCATGGCAATGGCCGGCATCAGAAACAGATACAGCCAGGGGTGGAAGCGAAAGAAGGGGACGAGATCCGCCTGGCCGCGCTCGTAGAAGCCGCCGATATAAAAAGTAAAGATGCCGCTTAGAAATAAGAAGATAACGATAAAGACACAGGCCAGCGGCGTGGCAAAATATCCGGCCAGCTCGCGTTTCATAATGGCGGCGATCATGTTCATGTCGGCCGCGCCGCTCCTTGCGCCTGCTCAGTTTTAGAAGTCAGTTCACGAAAGGCCGTGTCAATGTCCTTATCTTCAGCGCAAGCGCGCAACTCGGCCGGGCTGCCGTCAAACACCTTGCGTCCGGCGGCGATGATAATGGCGCGGCTGCACAGCGCATCCACCTCTTCCAGAACATGGGTGGAGATAATGATGGCCTTATCTCGCGCCATGTCCCTGATCAGCCGGCGCACCTCGTATTTCTGGTTGGGATCCAGGCCATCAGTGGGTTCATCCATGATCAGGACATCAGGGTCATGCAAGATGGCTTGTGCCATGCCGACCCGCCGCCTAAAGCCCTTGGACAAGCCATCAATGCCCTGCTGCAATACGGATTGCAGATGGATCTTGTTGACGATCTCCTCAACTCGTTGTCTCCTCTCTGTGCCGGTGAGGCCGCGGACCTCGGCGATAAAGCCTAAAAAACCGGCGACCGTCATCTCGCCATAGCAGGGCGCACCTTCCGGCAGATAGCCCATGTTGCGTTTGACTTCCACCGGCGCTGCGCCGACATCATGACCGTTGACGATGACCGTGCCGGCGCACGGTTGCAGAAAACCGCTGATCATCTTCATGGTGGTGGATTTGCCGGCGCCATTGGGGCCGAGAAAGCCGAGCACCTCACCGTAATTAACGGAAAAAGAAAGGCCGCGCACCGCATGAATTGAGCCGAAGTGTTTATCCAGCGCCTTGACTTCGATAGCGGGCTTGGTGCTAGGATCCGGCATGATGGCTGTTTGTTGTTTTTATCTTCTAAGCTAAGGGGCTTGTTGCAAGGCGGGCTTATTTTGCATAAAAAATCCCGGCCGTCAATCCTGAGAAAGCGTTGAAAAACAAGGTCTTTAACTTTTGGCTTTTAGGCGAAATACTGCGGAAGTATCCTCTTCGCCATAGCCCTGTTCAATCAGGCTTGCATAATCATTCATGGCCAATTCGGTAATGGGCAGATGAGTGATGCTCGCACGCTTTGCCATCTGCTTGCAGATATGCAGGTCTTTAAGATGCAGCTTGACCTGAAAACCTGGCGGGAAATCCTCGTTCAGCATGAAGCTGCTGCGATGATCCAGCACCCAGTTGCCGGCGGCACCGCTTGCGATCGCGGCGATGACCTTTTCCAGGTCGAGATCGAGTGCTTGTCCAAAGGCCAGCGCCTCGGCAACAGTCTCATACAATCCGGCACAGATGATCTGGTTCACTGCCTTGCATGCCTGCCCGCTGCCGGTCGGGCCGATGTGTACGATGCGGGCGGCAATCGCTGCCAGCGTATCTTTGGCGCGCGCAAGCACAGCCGCATCGCCGCCCACCATCATGGCCAGGCTGCCAGCTTTTGCACCCTCGGTGCCGCCGGAGACCGGGCAGTCGAGAAAGTGCGCGCCTTTGGCGGCAAGGATTTCGGCGGCACATCCGGCGGTATCGCTGCTGACGGTTGAGGTATCAGCAACAATGCTGTCGGCTTTGATCCCGGCCACGATCACCTGCACGACTTCGAGCACATCTTCATCTTGCGAGACGCAGGTGACAATCAACTCGCATTCCCAGGCCAGGTGTGCAATGGATTCCGCCGCTAGTGCGCCCGTCTTAAGGCCAATGGCCGCAGCTTTTTCAGGTGTGCGATTCCAGATGGCGTGCAGCTGCCCGGCCTTGTGAAAATTCAGCGCCATGCTGCCGCCCATAGCGCCCAGCCCAATCACGCCAACCTTCATGCGCATTTTCCTCCACAAAGATGTCAATGTATCCAGAATAACATAGTCCACAATAAAGACAGCAAGATGCTATGATCGACACCATGTCTGCAATCATCACTTCATTTTTACAGGGCCATGACTCTACGTAGTTTTCTGGATAAGACGCCGCGCATTGCTGAGTCGGCCTACGTTGATGAAGCAGCGATCATCATCGGGGATGTGAACATCGGGGAAGATGTCTCCGTCTGGCCAATGGCAGTATTGCGCGGCGATGATCAGGCGATTGTTATCGGGGCGCGCAGCAATATCCAGGATGGCACGGTGATCCATGTTGCCAGCAGCAGCGAGTTGGTCCCCGGCGGCCTGCCGACCGTTATCGGTGCTGATGTTACGGTAGGCCACAAGGCCATGCTGCATGCCTGTACGGTCGGCAGTCGTTGTCTGGTCGGCATGTCGGCGACTATTCTTGATGGCGCCGTGCTTGAAGATCATGTGGTCGTGGGTGCCGGCAGCCTGGTGCCGATGGGCAAGGTGCTGGAGGGTGGTTACTTGTATATCGGCGCACCGGTGCGGCGGGCGCGCAAGGTGAATGAAAAGGAAGCCTGGTTTGTCGATTATGCGGCGAAGCATTATGTGCAGCTGAAAAACCAATACCGGGCGGATTTGTCGCGTATATAATTAAGCAATTTCTGGCTTAATCAGGGTTTCCTTAAAGAGCAAGCAAAGTAATCGATTCAATTATGGCGCGCGTACATTTCACTCCGGCCTTGCAACGCTTTGCCCCGCAGCTTGCGCCCATCGAGATAGACGGCGGCACGGTGCAGGCCATCGTGGCCGGCTTGCGCGCGCGGCATCCGGCGCTGATGGACTATGTGCTGGAGGAGAACGGCGCGCTGCGTCGGCATGTGAATATTTTCATTAACGATAGCTTCATTCGCGACCGAAAAGCGTTAAGTGACATCGTTACACCGACTGACAAAATTTATATCATCCAGGCATTGTCCGGGGGCTAGGTGCCATGAAAAAAAATACCTTGTTGCTGGGGACCCGCAAGGGTTTGGTGGTGTATGAAAAGAATGCCGCCGGCTGGGAATATCGCGGCGATCACTTTTTGGGCGTTCCGGTTTCCCTTGCCGCCTGTGATGCGCGCAGCCATACCTGGTGGGCAATGCTGGAGCATGGGCACTGGGGCTGCAAGCTGCACCGCAGTGTCGATCAAGGCGGCAGCTGGCAGGAAATCACCGCGCCCAAATACCCGGCGGGCGAAGAGATAAAGCCGGGGCTGCCGGCCACCTTGAAATATCTCTGGGCCTTTGCGCCCGGCAGCGCCGACCAGCCCGGCCGCATTTATCTCGGCACCGAGCCGGGCGGCCTGTTCAGCAGCGATGATAACGGCAACAGCTTTACCCTAAACCGCGGCCTATGGGCGCGGCCCGAGCGCCAGGAGCAATGGTTCGGCGGCGGCCGTGATCACCCCGGCATCCACAGCATTGTCATCGACCCGAAGGATGATCAGCATATCTACGTGGCGATTAGTTGCGCCGGGGTCTTTGAAACGCGCAACGGCGGGGCGAGTTGGCAGCCACGCAATAAAGGCCTAAAGGCCGATTTTCTGCCGGACCCGAAGGCCGAGGTCGGGCATGATGCCCACTTGCTGGTGGCCTGCCGGGCGGCCCCGGAGGTGCTGTGGCAGCAAAATCACGCCGGCGTCTATCGCTCCACCGATGCGGGCGCACATTGGCAAGAGGTGAGCGGTGAGGAGCATCCGCGCTTTGGTTTTGCCATTGCAGCCGATGATCAAAACAGCGAGGTGGCCTGGGTCATTCCGGCGCACAAGGACGAATGCCGGGTTGCCATTGATCATGCCCTGCGCGTTTGCCGCACTGAGGATGGCGGCAAGAGCTGGCAATCCTTCACCCGCGGCCTGCCGCAGCAGGCCAGTTATGACCTGGTGTTTCGGCATGCGCTTGCGGTTCATGGCGACACCCTGGCCTTTGGCACGACCACTGGCAATGTCTATCTCAGCGAGGATCGGGGCGAGGGCTGGGCGTGCCTGAACAACAACCTGCCGCCGGTGTATTCCTGTACATTTGCCTAGCCGCTTCCCCGCCCAGTGAACACCCACGCGCAACAATACGAAGTCATCGTAGTCGGCGGCGGCCATGCCGGCACCGAGGCCGCGCTGGCCGCGGCGCGCATGGGCGTGCGCACCCTGTTGTTGACGCAGAGCATCGACACCCTGGGGCAGATGTCGTGCAACCCGGCCATCGGCGGCATTGGCAAGGGGCATCTGGTCAAGGAGATCGATGCTTTAGGCGGCCTGATGGCGCAAGCCGCGGATCACAGCGGCATTCAATTCCGCACCTTAAACGCCCGCAAGGGCCCGGCGGTGCGCGCCACCCGGGCGCAGATCGATCGCAGCCTGTATAAAGGCAGCGTTCGCCCCTTCCTTGAGCGCCACGAGAACCTGCACATCTTCCAGCAGGTGGTGGATGATCTCATCGTCGCCGGGGAAGCGGTCACGGGCGTGGTAACGCAGATGGGCGTGAAGTTTCATGCGCCCTGTGTGGTCTTAACAGTCGGCACCTTTCTCGGCGGCAGGATCCACGTTGGTGAGTCGAATTATCAAGGCGGGCGCGCCGGCGACCCCCCCGCCAATGCCCTGGCGCAGCGCCTGCGCGCATTGCCCTTCCGTGTGGAGCGCTTAAAAACCGGCACCCCGCCGCGCCTTGACGGCCGGACGATTGATTATCGCCAACTTACAGCACAACCCGGCGATGAGCCGCTGCCGGTATTTTCTTTTCTGGGCCAAGCGGCGCAGCACCCGCAACAGGTGGCCTGCCACATAAGCCATACCAACGAGCGCACTCATGACATCATCCGCGCTGCGCTGTCGCAATCGCCCATGTATAACGGCAGCATCACCGCCGCCGGCCCACGCTATTGCCCGTCGGTTGAGGACAAGGTGGTACGCTTTGCCGATAAGAACTCGCACCAGATCTTCATTGAACCGGAGGGCTTGCATACGCATGAAGTCTATCCCAACGGCATCTCCACCAGCCTGCCCTTTGCCGTGCAATATGCGCTGGTGCGCTCCATCAAGGGCCTTGAAAAGGCGCACATCATGCGCCCCGGCTATGCCATCGAGTATGATTTTTTTGACCCGCGTGATCTGCAACCATGGCTGGAGACCCGCTTTCTCGCCGGCCTGTTTTTCGCCGGCCAGATCAACGGCACTACAGGTTACGAAGAGGCCGCCGCGCAAGGTCTCATCGCCGGCTTGAATGCCGGCCTGCGGGTTAAGGAGGAGGCACCCTGGAGCCCACGCCGCGATCAGGGCTACACGGGGGTTTTGATCGATGACCTGATCACGCGCGGCACCAGCGAGCCCTATCGCATGTTCACCAGCCGCGCCGAGTACCGCTTGCTGTTGCGCGAGGATAATGCCGACCTGCGCCTGACCGAGATCGGTCGTGAACTGGGACTCGTCAATGATGCGCGCTGGCGGGCCTTTGCCGAGAAGCAGGAAGCCATCGAGCAGGGGCGGCAATACCTGCAAGCGATTCGGCTTCATCCAGATACGCTGCCGGCGGCGGAAGCCCTGCGGGTGCTGGGTCAGCCCTTGCGCAAGGAGGCCAGCCTGTTGCAGTTGCTGCGCCGTCCGGGGTTAAGTCTTGCCGATCTGGAAAGCCTGCCCGGCGTTGATCTATCCAAGCTGGGTGAGGAGGCCGCCTGGCAACTGGAAGTGCAGGCCAAGTACCACGGCTACATCGAGCGGCAGGAGTTGGAGATCGCCCGTAATCGGCGCGATGAGGATGCCGCCTTGCCGCCAGATATAGACTACTTGCGCCTGTCCGGCCTATCCGCCGAGGCCGCGCAAAAACTAAACGCGCAGCGCCCGCATACCTTAGGCCAGGCCGCCCGCATCCCCGGACTCACCCCGGCCGCCATCTCTGTGCTGCGGGTGCATCTTAAAAAAGCCTTGCACCTGAAGAAGAGTGCCTGAGTCGGCGCAAGCCCGCGCAGCCCTGGCCGCGCAGCTGGAAGAGGGCCTGCGTGAGTTGGGCATGGCGCCGGGCAGTCATCCGCTGGATGCGTATTTGGATTACATCGCCCTGCTGCAAAAGTGGAACCGGGCCTATAGCTTAAGCGGCATCCGGGAGCCGGCAAAGATGCTGGCCTATCATGTGCTGGACAGCTTGGCCGTGTTGCCCTTTGTGCGCGGACAGGCTTGCCTGGATGTGGGCACCGGGGCCGGTCTGCCGGGGTTTATCCTGGCGCTGGCGGCGCCGCAGACGCATTGGGTGCTGCTGGATGGCAAGGGCAAGAAGATCCGCTTTCTTAACCATCTTTGTATGCAGCTTAAGCCTAAAAATGTGCAAGTGATACAGAGCCGAGTCGAGGATTTTTCCGGAGCGGGAGGCTTTGATCTCATCATCGCGCGGGCATTGAGTTCCTTTGCGGATTTCACCAAGGCCATCGCCCATCTTGCCGGCCCCCAGACCCTGATCCTGGCCATGAAGGGCGAGCTGTCCGCGCCGGAGCAGGCCTTGTTGAAACAACAGGCGGCGCGCATTAGGATAGAGAAGTTCGCCGTGCCGGGCGTGGAGGCGCCGCGCAATCTGCTTATCCAGCGCGGCCTGACTGTGCAATAATGGCCGCCCCCTCAGCACGGCATATAAAGACATGGTGGCGAAGGTTATCGCAGTGGCGAACCAAAAAGGCGGGGTCGGCAAGACGACCACGAGCGTGAACTTAGCCGCCTCCCTGGCCGCGGCCCGGCGCCGCGTGTTGCTGGTTGACTTGGACCCACAGGGCAATGCCACCATGGGCAGCGGGGTGGACAAGAGTGCGCAATTATCCACCAGCTATGAGGTGTTGATGGGCGAGTTGGCGCTGGCACAAGTCCTGACCCGCGCAGAACAATGCCAGTTTGATCTGGTGCCCAGCAATGCCGATTTGACTGGGGCAGAAGCCGCGCTGCTCGAAGAGCTTGCCCGCGAGGTGCGCCTGCGCAATGCCTTGGCACCGGCGCAGGCCGAGTATGATTTTATTTTCATCGATTGCCCGCCGGCCTTGAATATGCTCACAGTCAATGCCCTGGTCGCGGCCGATGCGGTGATGATCCCCATGCAGTGTGAGTATTACGCCCTGGAGGGGCTGGCCGCCTTGCTGGAGACGATTGAGAAGATCCGTACCCACCTCAACCCAGGCCTGCAGATCGAAGGGCTGCTGCGCACCATGTATGACCCGCGTAACAACCTGGCCTGCCAGGTCTCGGCGCAATTACTGGAGCATTTCGGCGAGAAGGTCTATCGCACCATCATCCCGCGCAATGTGCGCTTGGCCGAAGCCCCTAGTCATGGCCTGCCGATCATCAAATACGACCGCGCCTCGCGCGGGGCGCTGGCCTATCTGGCGCTGGCCGGCGAGATGCTGAACCGGGCCGGGCCGGCGGCCTAGCCATGGCGACCCGCAAACGAGGGCTGGGCAAGGGGCTGGAGGCGCTGTTAAGTGCGCGGCCGGCCCAGGAATCTGCCGCGCCCGCTGCCGAGCGCCTGCGTACAGTGCCGATCGAGCTGTTGCAGCGCAGCCCCTACCAACCGCGTACGCATTTTGCCCAAGACAGCTTGCAGGAATTGGCCGATTCCATCCGCACACAAGGCATCATACAGCCGATCGTGGCGCGGCCGCTCGGCAATGGGCAGCAATACGAAATCATCGCCGGCGAGCGGCGCTGGCGGGCGGCGCAACTGGCGGGCTTGCATGAAGTCCCGGCCCTCATCCACGAGATCGATGATCAGGCCGCGATGTGCCTGGCCTTGATTGAAAACATACAACGCGAAGACTTAAACCCGATAGAACAGGCGCAAGCACTGCATCGCTTGCTCAATGAGTTTTCCATGACCCATGCGGCCATCGCCGCTGCGGTGGGGCGCTCACGTTCTGCGGTGACCAACCTGCTGCGCCTGTTGGGGCTGAGCCCGCAGGTCAAAAGACTGCTGGAGCAGGGCAGCCTAAGCCTGGGCCACGCCAGGGCCTTATTGACCTTGTCGGCGGCGAAGCAGATAGAGCTTGCCGAGCAAATAGCCAAACATGGACTGTCCGTGCGCGCGATTGAAGAGCGGGTGAAAAAATTACAGAGTGGCGCAAAGCCCAAGACAAAAAAAACACAAGGGATAGATCCCAATATCCGTCATTTGCAAGATGAGTTATCCGAGAAACTGGGCGCTGCGGTCAAGATAAACTGCGACACAAAAGGCAAGGGAAGTCTGCGGATAAACTACAATTCGCTGGATGAACTCGATGGCATTCTCAAGCATATTAAATGAGGCTCTTAGAAAATTAAGCAATGAAACGGGCTGCTCACGAAGCCGGCCGATCCGGGGCAACAGCGGCGTATGCAACGACAGGGCTGCGCCTATTCCCTAAACCTCGCAAAGTAGTCATCTATCTCCGCGTACATCGCTATTCCGACGCGTTCAAAGCATTCGAGTAAGTCATGGTATGCGCCGTCTCCGCCGAGAAAGTCCCAAAATTCTGCGGCGACTTTCAACTCTTGCTTTACGTCAAGCATGCCTGCCATCGTCCAGCGGCTATATGGTTTCGGCGCATACGGATTGTAGGGGATGGCAATCAGCGTGTTCACTTTTGCCTCCGGATTTTCCGCCAATAAGGCAGCTGCCCATTCTAATAATGTTCGCTTAAATTCTTTGAACCCGCCTTTGTTAGGCTTCGCGGTTTTGATGTCAATCAGATAAGTCTCCCCGTTGCAATTTTTAAGATAAACATCGACTCGAGTAGGCTTTACCTGTCGCATCTCTCCGCTTTGGCAAACGCTGCGGATGATTTCAATTTCTTTCGTTTTATCAGGGATGCTATCGGCTGTCGTGAGTTCGTCCATGATTCGTTGAATTTCAATTTGCGCCTTTGTGCTGATCTGGTTTCCCGACTTCACTTGAGACTTGGCTATTTTGAAGCGGTCGGCTGCCAAGGAGACGGCTACCGGCTCAAAAATGGTCGTACCGAAGTTGGTGTTTAATGAGTGAATAAACGCATAAAGTGCCAGTCTGTCTTTGCCCAGCAGCCGGGTATGAAAAGGCATCGCCGCCGGTTCGGGATGGTAGGTCTTGAATTTATTACGCAGGCTGTTGCTGATGGCATCTTCGATCAATGCCATCTGTTGCTGACTAAGCGCCATTATTTTTCTTTTAGGTGAAATATAATTTCAGCATACGCCGACTTATCCTTCTCCGTTCTGTTCAGCACTGGTCTTTTGTATTGCTTCACGATCTGCATGCCCGATTTTGCTGCAATGGTGGGATACATCTTGTATTTGTCGTTGGCGACGAGAAATACATCATAATCACTTTGCAAGCATGGTTTGACATTATTCAGTACTTGCGCAATACCTTCTATATAACTTTGCCGGGCGATCCTGCCCTGCCCCTTGAACAGCGGCCCTATTTCTAACTCATCATGGCGTTGGAAACCAAACAAATCATAGGCATAGGCATGTTGCTCGTGATAATCGATCAGGCCCACATAGGGTGGGCTGGAGAATATTCCCCGAATCTTCTGCTGCTCGGCCAGTTTCCCAAACGCAGGCTCTTTTGCTGATAACGCCGCGAAAATATCCATACTTCTCGCATCGCCCTGCAGGCATTTTTGATGCGTATCAGTTCTTAGCTGATGGAACGCAAAAAGCCGCTTGACGGTGTCTTGGCTGTATCGTTCCCACCATGAGAGGATGGAAAAGAGCGGCTTGCATATTTTGCCGTGCTTTCGACAATAGTAGGTTTGGGCTACAGGCTCCTTGAGTGTGGCTAAGTCGGCATGCGTAGTGGCTCGGCAGGAGCGCATGGTTCGGCTTAAGATAAGGGTGATGATGCTTTTGGTCGTTGGGCGGCGCACCTTTTTTAATTGCTCAAACATAAAATCTATTTCCCGCCTGACCGGCGCAAGATACCATTGCTCAAGAAAAGTATCTGCGCGCGCTTGCTCGATTTTTATATCGTGTTTTTCTTTTAGCCTATTAAATACAAGGGCAAACTCCTCTGCTTTCTCGGCAGTATAGGTGCCTTCGTCTATCTCTTTTTGCCGAACTTTTATTTTGAAGTCTGGGGAGGGGAAATAGTCCTTGTTGAATACATTCAAGGCTTCGAGGAGTTCATTTTCAAATGGCGTGTTGGGGTTAGCGTGCGCAAATGCTTGCAAGGCACGGGTCATGCTTTTTACCTCCCTGTGCAGGTCTTGAAAATCGACCTTTGCCAGCTTGACATTCGCCATGAGGGTGTTGAATGGCGAGATGTCAATGCCGATCGCGTGCATACCGAGTTCGCTGGCCTGCACCAGCGTGGTGCCGCTTCCCGCAAAGGGATCGAGCAGGATATCGCCCGGCTTGAAATAAGCCTGCTTCTTGAAGCGGTCGGTGTGCGTATCTAAAAAGTACTCCACCAGCTGCGGAATGAACTTGCCCTTGTAGGGGTGCAGCCGATGCACATGCTTGGTCGTTTCTTTCTCTTTGAGGTAGTCGAACGACAAGGCCCAGTTCAGGTCATCGCCCAACTTCTCTCGCCAGTCGCTTTCCCGCTGTCCGTTAAAGCTCTTGTAATACGCTATCAGGTCATGCTTATTGACGAATGTCGCCCCATTTACGCCATGCTTCTTTATTTTTCCATATTGAATCAGGTACGATATGTTGGATGCCGTTACGTCCTTTGCTAAATAATGACTTGCCCACAGACTGGCCTGTTTGATGGTAAGTAGCTCTTGCATGGCAAGATGATATAAGCTGTTGCTTGGGGTGTAAACCGAGCCGTTTTCCGTCCTCTGTATTCCGCCTTCTGTCCCCCGAACCCACAAAAGATTGATCATTCCGCTTCAGGTGGCTATACTCTTGGTTTTCCAACATCTAGTGCATAGTTGCGCGCATGACAGGCTTAAGCGCATTGTAAGGGGCTTGCCAAGATAGCCCCAATATGGCCAAGATAGGAGATAAGCCTTAAAGGTGGCCGTGATTGAACAGGCAGAGAATACCAGGCAAAGTGCCGCCGCCTACCGGATTTTGACCGGTGAGTTTGCCCTGACGGGTTTGTTTGCCCTGTTTTTCTGGGTGCTGAGCGGCGGGGTTGCGGCGTATTCGTCCCTGCTGGGCGGCTTGGCCTATATTGTGCCGAATATATTTTTTGTGATGTATGCCTTTAAATATTCCGCGGCTGAGTCCGCGCCGATGGCGCTGGGCGGGCTGTTTATCGGCGAGAGCCTGAAGCTGGTGGCAACGGCGATCTTGTTCGCCCTGTGTTTTGTATTGGTAAAACCGCTGCATGTCGTGGCCTTGTTTGCTACCTTTGTTACAATGGTGCTGATGAACCTGGCCGCCATCGCCAAAATCATGAGTTAAACATAAAAGGGGTTGCGGGAAAATCACATGGCATCTGAGGGCATCACTTCCACCTCCTACATGCAGCACCACCTGCAGAACATGGTCTATGGGCGGCTGCCGGCCGGTTATGAACGCTATGACGGCACGACCCTGCAAGGGCCGGTCTGGACCCTCGCCCGCAGCCCGCAGGAGGCGATGGAAATGGGCTTTTGGGCGCTCAATCTGGACACCATGGGCTGGTCGCTGTTTTTAGGCATCGTGTTCCTCTCCCTGTTTCGCATGGTGGCAAAGAAAGCCACCTCCGGGGTGCCTGCCGGGCTGCAAAATGCCATCGAGATGGTGGTGGAGTTCGTCAATACCAGCGTCTCGGACACTTTTCACGGCCGCGTACATCCTGTGATTGCCCCGCTCGCCTTGACGCTGTTTGTGTGGATCCTGCTGATGAATACCATGGACCTGGTGCCGGTGGACATCCTGCCCTTGCTGGCGCAGCTCATCGCCGGCGATCCGCACCTGTATTTCAAGGTCGTGCCGACCACGGATCCCAACATCACCTTCGGCATGTCCATCGCCGTCTTTATCCTGATCATTTATTACAGCATCAAGATCAAGGGGCTGGGCGGCTTTGTCGGCGAGTTGACCCTGCACCCCTTTGGCAAATACATGATCCCTTTTAATCTATTCTTGGAAGGCGTCAGCCTGCTGGCGCGGCCGGTATCGCTTGCCCTGCGGCTGTTCGGGAACTTATACGCCGCCGAATTGCTGTTCTTGTTGATCGCCATGCTGGGCTATTGGCAGCTGCCGGCGCACTTTGTCTGGGCGGTGTTCCACCTGATTGTTGTCCCTCTACAGGCCTTTATCTTTATGATGCTGACCATTGTCTATCTCGGCATGGCCCACGAGGTGCCGCATTAACTTATAAGGAAGCGCTTAAATAATTCATCCATCGTTTAACTTTATAAATCGGGAGAAAAATTATGGAAACAATTCTGGCATACACGGTGTTGGGTGTTCTGCTTGTTCTGGGTCTGGGCGCGGCGGGGACTGCGATCGGTTTTGGCCTGCTGGGCGGGCGTTTCCTGGAAGGCGCGGCGCGCCAGCCGGAGTTGGCACCGATGTTGCAGGTCAAGATGTTCCTGGTGGCCGGCCTGGTGGATGCGGTCACCATGATCGGCATCGGCATCGGCATGTGGTTCACCTTCGCCAACCCCTACATCGCCACGCTGCAAGCAGCCACCGGCAATTAGCCCCGCAAGAGAGTCTAATGCCATGAATTTTAATGCAACGGTCATCGGCCAGATCATCGCCTTTGCGGTGTTCTGGTGGTTCTGCTGGCGGTTTGTCTGGCCGCTCATCATCGAGGCCTTAGATGAGCGCAACGCCCGCATCGCCGATGGCCTGGCCGCGGCTGAGAAGGGCGTGAAAGAGTTGGAGCAGGCGAACAGCCGGGCGAGGGAAATCCTGCAACAGGGCAAGGAGCAGTCGCAGGGCTATATCTCTCAGGCACAGAAGCGCGCCGATGAGATCGTGGAAGAGGGCAAGGAAAATGCCCGCGCCGAGGGCGAGCGTATCTTAGCCGCCGCCCGCGCTGAGATTGATCAGGAGCGGCAACAGGCGCGCGAGCAGTTGCGCCGCGAAGTGGCCACGCTGGCGCTGGCCGGGGCCGAGCAGATCTTGATGCGCGAAGTGGATGAAGCGGCGCACCGGGAAGTCCTGAACAAGGTCAGCGCGAGCCTGTAGGTTTTTTATAAGTCAACGCGATGCAGGAGAGCACCACACTGGCCCGGCCTTATGCCCAGGCCGCCTTTGAACAAGCGCAAGAAGACGGGGAGTTACAATCCTGGTCGGAGATGCTGGCGCTGCTTAAAATAATCGTGAGTGATGCGCAGATGCAACGGCTGTTGGCCAACCCGGCTCTGGATGCGGCGTTCCTCTCCGGCTTCGTGCTGGACTTGGCCGGGGCGCATTTCTCCGCTGGCGGCAAAAATTTTATCAAGGCGCTGGCTTCAGCCCGGCGCTTGAACCTGGGTGCCGAGATCGCCCGGCTCTATGAGCAACAGCGCCGCCAAGCCGAGGGCCTGGTCGAGGTCGGCGTCATCTCCGCCTATCGCTTAGATGCAAAAGAGCAAGAGCGGATAGCAAAGCTGATGCACGAGCGTCTGGGCAAGGAGATCAGTCTCCGGGTGCGTATCGATGAATCCCTGATCGGCGGGGCGGTGATTCGGGCCGGGGATTCCGTGATCGATGCCTCAGTCAAGGGGCGCTTGAAACAGCTGGGCAACGAGTTGGCCGAGTAACGAATTTAATGATGCTTTGAGGAAGAGATATGTCAATCAGCGCAACAGAAATCAGTGATCTGATCAAGCAGAAGATCCAGGGCCTGAACCTGGACACCGAGGCCCGCACCGAGGGCACCATCGTCAGCCTAACCGACGGCATCGCCCGGATTTATGGTTTAAGCGATGTTATGCAGGGCGAGATGATCGAATTCTCCGGCAACACCTTCGGGCTGGCCTTGAACCTGGAGCGGGACTCGGTCGGCGCTGTGGTGTTGGGCAGCTATGAACACTTATCCGAGGGCGATACGGCAAAGTGCACCCAGCGCATCCTGGAGGTACCGGTCGGCCATGAGTTGCTCGGCCGGGTGCTGGACTCACTGGGCAATCCCATCGACGGCAAGGGCGAGGTGGCCTGTGAGGAATCCTCGCCGGTGGAGAAGATCGCCCCTGGGGTGATCGCTCGGCAATCGGTCGGCCAGCCGGTGCAGACCGGCTTGAAATCCATCGATTCTATGGTGCCGATCGGCCGCGGCCAGCGCGAGTTGATCATCGGCGATAGGCAGACCGGCAAGACCGCCGTGGCCGTGGATACCATCATCAACCAAAAGGGCACCGGCATTAAGTGCATCTATGTCGCCATCGGCCAGAAGGCCTCTTCCATTAACGCCGTGATCCGCAAGCTGGAAGAACATGACGCCATGGCGCACACCGTGGTTGTTGCGGCAACGGCATCAGACTCCGCCGCCATGCAATTCATCGCCCCCTATTCCGGCTGCACGATGGGCGAGTATTTTCGCGATAACGGCGAAGATGCGCTGATCATCTATGATGACCTGACCAAGCAGGCCTGGGCTTATCGGCAAGTCTCGCTGCTGCTGCGCCGCCCGCCGGGGCGCGAGGCCTATCCCGGCGATGTGTTTTATCTGCACTCGCGCCTGCTGGAGCGGGCTGCCCGGATCAACGCCGAATACGTGGAAAAAATCACCGCCGGGCGCGTGCAGGGCAAGTCCGGCTCCTTGACGGCCTTGCCGATCATCGAGACCCAGGCCGGTGATGTCTCGGCCTTCGTGCCCACCAACGTGATCTCGATCACCGATGGGCAGATATTCTTGGAATCCGACCTGTTCAACTCCGGCTTTCGCCCGGCCATCAACGCCGGCCTGTCGGTCTCGCGCGTCGGCGGGGCGGCGCAGACGGCGATCATCAAGAAGCTGGGCGGCGGTGTGCGTCTGGCCCTGGCGCAATATCGCGAGTTGGCGGCCTTTGCGCAGTTTGCCTCTGATCTGGATGAGGCCACCCGGGCGCAGCTGGAACGCGGCCAGCGGGTGATGGAGCTGATGAAGCAGAAGCAATACTCGCCGCTCGCCATTGCGGATATGGCGGTCAGCCTCTATGCGGCGGATCGCGGCTACTTGGATGATGTGGAACTGGAGAAGATCATCGTCTTTGAAACCGCCCTGCTGAGTTTTATGAACAGCGACAAGGCGGAGTTGATGAACAAGATCAACGAGACCGGCGCCTATGACGATGACATCGATGCGGCGATCAAGGCCGGCATCGAAGAGTTCAAGGCCAATCATACCTGGTAAGCAAAAATGGCCGCCGGCAAAGAAATCCGCACCAAGATCGCCAGCGTAAAGAATACGCAGAAGATCACAAAAGCCATGGAAATGGTCGCGGCCAGCAAGATGCGCAAGGCACAGAACCGCATGTTCGCCGCCCGGCCTTACGCTGAGAAGATCCGCAATGTCATCGCCCATCTCGCGCATGCGCATGCGGAATACAAGCATCCGTTTTTGTTTGCCCGGGAAGAACTGCGGCGGCTGGGCCTGATCATCATCTCCACCGACCGCGGGCTCTGCGGCGGGCTTAATTCTAACCTGTTTCGGGATTTGCTAAAGCGCATCTCCGGCTGGGAGAAAGACGGGCTGGAACTTTCCCTGTGCATCATCGGCAGCAAGGCGGTGGGCTATTTCGGCCGTTTCGGGCTGAACATTGTCGGGCAGACAACGCACATCGGCGATGAGCCGGCCTTGGAAGGCTTGATCGGCACGGTGAAGATCATGCTGGATAAATACCGCGCGGGCGAGATCGATCGGCTGTACCTGGCCGGCAATGACTTTGTCAATTCCATGACGCAGCAGCCGCGCGTGGAGGTGCTGCTGCCCCTGCCGCCCAGCGATGAGGCGAATATGTCGCACTATTGGGATTATATCTATGAGCCGGATGCGAAAGAGGTGATCGACCAGCTGCTGGTGCGCTATATCGAGTCGCTGGTGTATCAGGGCGTGGTGGAAAACATCGCCTGTGAACAGGCCGCCCGCATGGTGGCCATGAAGAGCGCATCAGACAATGCCGCAACCCTGATCGATGAATTGCAGCTGGTCTATAACAAGGCGCGCCAGGCGGCGATCACGCAGGAATTATCCGAGATCGTGGCCGGGGCGGCGGCGGTCTGATGGCCTTTGCAAAACTAACCAACTAACAACAACTTGAATGAGGAACCAATTATGAGTTCTGGAAAAATAGTGCAGATCATCGGCGCGGTGGTCGATGTGGAGTTTGAGGCCCAGGCCCTGCCCAAGGTCTATGACGCCCTGCTGGTAGAGGGCGAGGGCATAGAAACCACCTTGGAAGTGCAACAACAGCTGGGCGGCGGCGTGGTGCGCACCATTGCCTTAGGCTCTACGGATGGCTTAACGCGCGGCCTGGAAGTGGCCGGCACCGGCGCGCCGATTTCGGTGCCGGTCGGCACCAGTACGCTGGGCCGGATCATGAATGTGCTGGGCGAGGCGATTGACGAACAAGGGCCGGTGGAGACAGAAGAGAAATGGAGCATCCACCGCGAGGCGCCCAAGTTCACTGATCTCAGCCCGGCCACGGAATTGCTGGAGACCGGCATCAAGGTGATAGACCTCGTCTGCCCCTTTGCGAAGGGCGGCAAGATCGGGCTGTTCGGCGGCGCCGGTGTGGGCAAGACCGTGAACATGATGGAGCTCATCAACAACATCGCCACCGAGCATTCCGGCCTGTCCGTGTTTGCCGGCGTGGGCGAGCGTACCCGTGAAGGCAATGATTTTTATCACGAGATGCAGGAGTCCGGTGTGGTCAATATCGAGGAGTTCTCCAAGTCCAAGGTGTCCATGGTCTATGGGCAGATGAACGAGCCGCCCGGCAACCGCCTGCGGGTGGCCTTGACCGGCCTGACCCTGGCCGAGAAGTTCCGCGATGAAGGCCGCGATGTCCTGTTCTTCGTCGATAATATTTATCGCTTTACTTTGGCCGGCACCGAATGCTCGGCGTTGCTTGGCCGCATGCCGTCGGCCGTCGGGTATCAGCCGACCCTGGCAGAAGAAATGGGCAAGTTGCAAGAGCGCATTACCTCCACCCGCACCGGCTCCATTACCTCCATCCAGGCCGTGTATGTGCCGGCCGATGACCTAACCGACCCGTCCCCGGCCACCACCTTTGCGCACTTGGACGCCACCGTGGTCTTGTCGCGCCAGATCGCCGAATTAGGCATTTATCCCGCCGTGGATCCGCTGGACTCCACCAGCCGCCAACTGGATCCCCTGGTCGTCGGCCAGGATCATTATGAAACCGCGCGCGATGCACAGAACACCCTGCAACGCTACAAGGAGCTGCGCGACATCATTGCTATCTTAGGTATGGACGAGCTGTCCGAAGAAGACAAGCTGGTGGTCGCCCGCGCCCGCAAGATCCAGCGCTTCTTATCACAACCCTTCACCGTGGCCGAGGTCTTCACCGGCAGCAAGGGCAAGTACGTGCCTTTGAAAGACACCATCAAGGGCTTCCGCGGGATTGTCGCCGGCGAGTATGACCACCTGCCGGAGCAGGCTTTTTACATGGTCGGCTCGATCGAGGAAGCGGTCGAGAAGGCGAAGGGCTTGTAAGCGCGAGCGTGCTCCGATGGCCCTCACCCTGCATGTTGACATCGTCAGCGCCGAGCAAGAGATCTTCTCCGGCGCCGCTGCCATGGTCTTTGCCCCGGCCATTATGGGCGAGATGGGCATTGCCCCGCGGCACACACCGCTCATCACCAACTTAGGCCCCGGCGAGGTCCGGCTGAAACTGCCCGATGGCGGGGAAGAAGCCTTCTATGTCTCCGGCGGCATCCTGGAAGTCCAACCCCATGTGGTCACGGTCTTATCCGATACGGCCATGCGCGCCGAAGACCTGGATGAGGCGGCGGTGCTAAAGGCGAAGGAAGAGTCCGAGCGACAGTTGCACGAGCGGGAGGCGGGCATGGAGTATGCCACCGCCCTGGCGCAACATGCGGAACTGGCCGCGCAATTGCAGGCCATCCAGCGTCTGCGCAAACGCACCGGGCGCTCATAATTGGCGCTGCCTTTTTTTCATAAAGCGGGCGAGATGGATCTAAGCGCTGCCCGGTGCCGGATGCCTTGCCCAAGCCGATTCCCTCTCTCCCTGCATTGCCGGGCCTGGTCGCCGGGCTGAGCAGTTTCCCATGAATGTAAGCATCATCATCCTCGCCGCCGGGCAGGGTCGGCGCATGTACTCGGATCTTCCGAAAGTCCTGCATCCCTTGGCTGGCAGGCCGCTGTTGGAGCATGTTCACGCTGCCGCTTCCGAACTGGCGCCCCAATCGATCTATGTAGTGCACGGCTACAAGGGCGAGCAGGTGCAGGCCGCCTTGTCTCATCTGGATGTGCACTGGGTGGAGCAGGCAGAGCAGTTGGGCACCGGCCATGCCGTGAAACAGGTCATGCCGGCCATCGACGCACAAGATCAGGTGCTGATCCTCTACGGCGATGTCCCCTTGCTCACTGCGCAGACGCTGCAAGCCCTGGTCGAAGCCGCCGCGGAGAACGGCATCGCCCTGCTCACTTGCCGGGTGGATGAGCCGGACGGCTATGGCCGCGTGGTGCGCGATGCGCGCGGCAACATTACTCATATCGCCGAAGACCAAGATGCCACCGAAGAAGAGCGCGCCATAGATGAGATCAACACCGGGGTCATGGCGCTCAAGGCCAAGTGGCTCAAACAATGGCTGGAAAAACTCGAAACAGACAACGCGCAAGGCGAGTATTATCTGACCGATGTGATCGGCATGGCGGCCGCTGAGAAGCTCCTCATCCATTCGTTGCAACCGGAATCTGAGATGGAAATCATGGGGGTGAACGATCGCCTGCAACTGGCGCGGCTGGAGCGTTATTATCAGATCGGCCAGGCGCAGCACCTGATGCAGCAGGGTCTTACGCTGCTGGACCCGGCCCGTTTTGATCTGCGCGGGGCCTTGCGCATCGGGCGCGATGTGGTGATCGATGTCAATGTCATTATCGAGGGCCGGGTCAGCATAGCTGATGGGGTCAGCATCGGCCCGAACTGTGTGATTAAGGACGCCGAGATTGGTCAGCGTAGCCGCATCCTGGCCAATTCCGTGATCGAGCGGGCGGTGATTGGCAAGAGCTGCAGCATCGGGCCCTTTGCCAGGCTGCGCCCGGATACGCAGCTGGCCGATGAGGTCAACATCGGCAACTTTGTGGAACTAAAAAAGGCGCAGGTGGCCCAGGGCAGCAAGATCAACCATCTGAGCTACATGGGCGATAGCCAAATCGGGCGAGCGAGCAACATCGGCGCCGGCACGATCACCTGTAACTATGACGGGGCGAGGAAGCATAAGACCGTCATCGGCGATGAGGTCTTTGTCGGCTCCAATACGCAACTGGTGGCACCGGTGAAGATCGGCAATGGCGCCACGATTGCCGCCGGTACCACGGTGACCAAAGACGTGCCGGAGAAATCCCTGGCCATTAGCCGCACCGAGCAGCGAGCTATAAAGAACTGGAAGCGGCCGAAGAAGGAATAAAGACTGCTTGCTGATTGCAGCCATTCATTAGAATTTTTCGCAATGATAAACGATGGGCTTGACCGACTGCCACGTCCAGAGTATTGATATATCATAAGGAGGCAATGATGAACATCACCAGCGTCTTGTACCGGTTTCCGGCTCAAGGATCCTGCATAGCGCATCTTGGGAAGATGCGCTGCGGCAACGATTCGCATTATCCGTATTGCGGCTCGGCCGGGAATGAGCGCGGAAACCCCAATGCCTTTGGCGCATTCACGCCGGTTTTTTTTGCATGAACCGGCTCTACTACGGCGATTGCCTGACCGTCATGCAGGGGATGCCGCCCGGCAGTGTTGATCTGATCTATCTTGACCCGCCGTTCAACTCCAGGCGTGATTATAATGCGATCTACAAGGACGAGACTGGTCGGCCGCTGCCGGATCAGATCGAAGCCTTCTGTGACTCATGGACGCTGGATGAAGAGCGGGAACGAGCTATCCGTCACATGCCGATTCTTATGCGGGAAGCCGGCGTCGACGATGGCATCGCTGAGTTCTGGAAATTCTGGTGCGATGCCCTGCGCAAGACGCAGCCCGACCTGCTGGCCTATCTCAGCTACATGACCGAACGCTTGCTGCCCATGCGCGGTATTCTCAAACCCACCGGCTCCATCTATCTGCACTGCGATCCGACGGCCTCGCATTACTTGAAGCTCTTGATGGACGCAGTCTTCGGGCATGGGAATTTTTTGAATGAAATTGTTTGGGCTTACAGAACCGGCGGCGTCAGCAAACGCTGGTTTGGACGCAAGCATGATGTGCTTTTGTATTACGCGGCAAAACACGGCAAGCATGTTTTTCATGTCCAGAAAGAGCGATCCTATTCAACCGCTGCGCCGCCCGGTTTTGAGGGAATTAAAAAATTTCAGGATGAGCATGGTCGCTGGTACACAATGGCATCCATGCGTGACGTTTGGGAACTGAACGCGATTGGCAGATCTTCAAAAGAACGGCTTGGATACGCCACACAAAAGCCATTGGTGCTGCTGGAGCGGATTATTGAAGCCAGCTCCAACGAAGGCGATGTGGTGTTTGATCCCTTCTGCGGGTGCGCCACCACCATTGAGGCTGCGCATCGTCTCAAGCGGCGCTGGATCGGAATCGACATCGCCATTCATGCCATTAAGCGTGTGGCCGCGGTGCGGTTGCAGGATCGGATCGGTCTCAAGGAAGGCGTTGATTTTGAAATTAGCGGCGTTCCGCACAGCGTTGAAGGCGCACATGATCTTTGGGCGCGCGACAAATATCACTTTCAGAAGTGGGCGGTTGAGCAGGTAGAAGGCTTTGTCACGGCGCGCAAGACAGCAGACGGCGGCGTTGACGGACGGCTTTATTTTGACACGGGTGGCAAGCACTTAGAGAGCATGGTGCTTGAAGTCAAGGGCGGTGCGAATGTCGGCATAAGTGTTGTGCGCGACTTGCGCGGTGTGCTGGAGCGGGAGAGCGTACCGATGGCGGGGCTGATCGTGCTGGAAGAATTGGGCGAGAGAAAGCAGCGCAATTTTCATCAGGAAATGGCCCAGGCCGGTGATCTTGTTCACAAAGGCAAGTGCTATCCGCGCATGCAGATGCTGACGGTCAGCGAAATCTTGGAAGGCAAGCGCTTTCGGATTCCATCCATTGCTCGTGCTCGTGGCGAAGCGGAACGGCAACTGCCGCTAGGAAACCCGTAGCTCATAATTGAAAAGTTTTTTATGAAAGCCCTTCTCCCGTCATTCCTGTGGAAGAAGGTCACCCCTGACTACGATCAGGGGCAGGGACGGGAATCCACATAAGCGTTTGGACACCGGATGGTCTATACTCAAAAGGTGGCATCCCATCTTCCAAGTTTTACTCGAATAATAAAGGAGTTTAAGAATATGAATCGGGTCATCAAACAGGCGGGCATCCTCATCGTGTTGGCCTTTGTGAGTCTTGGCCTGCAAGCGGAATGTTATGAACAACAGGGCAGCGGCAACGAAGTCGTCGGCACCTTGCTGGGGGCGGCGCTGGGCGGTCTGCTCGGCTCCCAAATCGGCGGCGGTTCCGGCCAGAAGATCGCCATCGGCGCCGGCCTGCTCGCCGGCGGCTATCTGGGCAACCGGGTCGGTAGCAAGCTGGATTGTAAGGATCGGGATTACCACTACGACACCACACAGAGCGCGCTGGAATACAAACGCGCCGGCGGCAGCGCGGCCTGGGTCAATCCTGATTCCGGAAATTCCGGTTCGGTAACACCGACCAAGACCTACATCGCCGAAAACGGCCGCCCCTGCCGGGCGTTCACCCAGAGCATCAGCGTCGATGGCGAGTTGGAAGAGATCGAGGCAAACGCTTGCCGGCAGGAAGACGGCACCTGGCAGATCCAGGGTAGCTGATTTAAGGCTAAATGTCCGTTGATTATTCGGTAGTCATCCCGGCCTATAACGAAGCAGATTATTTGCCGCAGACGCTCAGGTTTCTGCAGCAGGCCATGCAGACAACGGCGCTCAAGGGAGAGCTGATCGTTGTCGATAACAATTCCACTGATCGTACTGCGGCCATCGCCCGGCAGCATGGTGCCAGGGTGGTGTTTGAGCCGATCAACCAGATCTCGCGCGCGCGTAACGCCGGTGCGAGGGCGGCAGCGGGGCGGTATATTTTATTTTTAGATGCCGATACCCAAATCTCGGCGCAGCTATTGCAATCGGCCCTGGCCTCCTTGCAGGGTGGTCAATGTTGTGCGGGCGGGGTAACGGTGGCGGCGGACATGCCCTTATCTCCCCTGGCACAAAAGACCCTGGATTGCTGGAACCGGGCATCCACCGGGCTGGGGCTGGCGGCCGGGTGTTTTCTCTTTTGCCTGCGCGCGGCCTTCGAGGACTGCGGCGGTTTCAGCGAGAAGGTCTATGCCAGTGAAGAGATCTGGCTGTCGAGGCGACTGGCCGCCTGGGGCCGGGCGCGCGGCATGCGCTTTCGCATTATCACTGAATATCCCATCACCACTTCAATGCGCAAGCTGCGCTGGTATTCGCAGACGCGGCTGCTTATCGCCAGCCTGATAATATTGCTCTGCCCCTTGGTCCTGCGCTCGCGTGCATTGTGCGGGCTCTGGTATCGCAGGCCGGATGGATAGGATGGATGGCTCCAGGCCATACAGCAAGATTCGGGTGGTCTGTCATAGCCATTCCTATACCATTTTTAGATCATGAGCAGACAGACACAAACGCCAAGATCCGGCCATGACTACCAGCGCATAGCCCGGGCGATTTCCTTTATCCAGGGCAATATCGATGCGCAGCCCTCGCTTGCTGAGGTCGCCGCCCACATCAGCCTAAGCCCCTATCACTTCCAGCGCCTGTTTCGGCGCTGGGCGGGGGTCAGCCCGAAGCGCTTTCTGGAATACTTAACCGTCAACCAGGCGAAGAGATTATTGGACAATTCAAACAGCATCCTGGACGCCAGCCTGGAACTGGGCCTATCCAGCCCGGCGCGCCTGCATGATCAGTTTGTCTCCATCGAGGCGATGACGCCCGGCCAATACAAGGACCGCGGCCGCGGCCTCAGCATCGACTATGGTTTCCACCCCAGCCCTTTTGGGGAGATCTTGTTGGCGAAAACGACAAGAGGAATTTGCAAACTGGCCTTTGTTGATGCGGCCAACAGGCAGCAGGAAGTGGAAAAGCTGGGGCAGCTATGGCAAAAGGCAAAGATCAAACAGAACGATAGTGAAACCGCCATGATCGCCGCGGCGCTGTTTGCGGATTTCGCAGCAGAGAATAAAAAGCTGCGCCTGCTGGTTCACGGGACCAATTTCCAGGTGAGCGTATGGCGCGCCTTGTTGAAGATCCCAAGCGCGAAAATCCTCGCTTATAAAGACATCGCCAAGGCCATTGGAAAACCGAGCTCAGTCCGGGCGGTTGCCAATGCGATCGGTGCCAATCCGGTGGCCTACCTGATCCCATGCCACCGCGTCTTGCGCAGCACGGGCGAGCTGGGCGGCTATCGCTGGGGAACGGAGAGGAAAGGGATAATGCTGGCCTGGGAGTTGGCGCGGAGTGCTTGAGGAAGCTCTGAACAAGTCCATCTGAGGACTTGTCTTGAAGTTGTCTCAGCATCTCTCTCACCCGGCCCGCAGGCATTACCGGACGCCCCAACCGGCACATACAGCCCAAGCAAAACCACTTCCCTAGCTAAACAGGGCTAATTGCTGGTGCAGCAGGCTTGCCTGGGCGGCGGCCAATCGGGCAATCGGCACCCGAAAGGGCGAGCAGGAGATATAATCCAGTTGTGCGGCCTGGAAGAAGACAATGGATGCAGGGTCGCCGCCATGCTCACCACAGACGCCGCATTTTAATTTGGCCCTGGTTGCCCGGCCCTTGTCCACGGCCAATTCCACCAGTTGGCCGACGCCGCTGCGATCAATGCTCTGGAAGGGGTTTGCTGCCAGGATGTTCTTGTCAAGATAATCGGGCATGAAAGAACCAATGTCATCGCGGCTATAGCCCAGCGTCATCTGCGTCAGGTCATTGGTGCCGAAGCTGAAAAAATCCGCATGCTTGGCAATTTCATCTGCGGTCAGGGCGGCACGCGGGATCTCTATCATGGTGCCGATTGGGATGTCGAGTTTGCCGGTAAATTTTTTCCTGCGGATGACCCTGGCAATGGTTCGCTTGCTTAGTTCGCGTAAGCTCGACAGCTCCGTATCGATACCGACCAAGGGGATCATGATCTCCGGTTGTGCCTTGATACGTTTGCGCCGACAATTAATCGTTGCCTCCACAATCGCAGTCACCTGCATCTCCAGTATCTCCGGATAGGTGACGCTCAAGCGGCAGCCGCGATGCCCCAGCATCGGGTTGACCTCATGCAGCTGATTGACCCGCCGCAAGATGCGCGCGAAGGGCAGCTGCATGACTTTTGCCAGTTCCCGCTGCGAGCTTTCATCGGGCGGCAGGAATTCATGCAAGGGCGGATCCAGCAGGCGAATGGTCACCGGCAGGCCGTGCATCGCAGCGAAGATGCCTTCAAAGTCCTTGCGCTGGAACGGCAGGAGTTTCTTCAGCGCCACCCGCCGCGCCGTGATCGTATCAGCGAGGATCATCTCGCGCATGGCAATGATCCGTTTATCGCCGAAGAACATGTGCTCGGTGCGACACAGGCCAATGCCTTCGGCACCAAAGTCGCGGGCAATCGCGGAGTCCTCCGGCGTATCGGCGTTGGTGCGAATTACCAGCTTGCGCGTCTTGTCCGCCCATTGCATCAGGGTATGAAATTCCGGGGAGAAGCTGGGCGGCTGTTTCTCGACATTGCCGAGCATCACTTCACCGGTGGCACCGTCAATGCTGATGATGTCTTTTGCGCTGATGCGGTGTTTGTTAATAGTGAGGGTCCTGCGCCTGGCGTCTATCATCAGCTCTCCGGCACCGGCCACGCAGCACTTGCCCCAGCCGCGTGCGACTACTGCGGCATGGCTGGTGGAGCCGCCGGTGGAGGTGAGGATGCCGGCGGCTGCGTGCATGCCGTGAATATCTTCCGGGCTGGTTTCGCGCCGTACCAGGATGACGCTATCGCCTTGCTCTGAGCGGGCAGCGGCCTCATCGGCGGTGAACACCGGATAGCCGGAGGCCGCACCGGGTGAAGCCGGCAGGCCGGTGGTCAGCACCCGGCGCTTGGCTGTCGGCGCAAAGGAAGGCAACAAGAGCTGATTAAGGTCGTTGGCGGGCACGCGTAACAGCGCCGTCTTTTGGCTGATACGCCGCTCTTTTACCATATCAACGGCGATCTTGACTGCGGCCGCACCGGTGCGCTTGCCGCTGCGGGTCTGCAGCATAAACAGCCGGCCGCGCTCGATGGTGAACTCAATGTCCTGCATCTCTCTAAAGTGCGCCTCCAGTGTCCTTTTGACCTTCAGCAGTTGCCGGTATATCTTCGGGCGCCAGTGCGCCATGTCGCTGACCGGTTGTGGCGTGCGAATGCCGGCAACGACATCCTCTCCTTGGGCGTTGATCAGAAATTCGCCATAGAATTTATTCTCGCCGGTGCTCGGGTTGCGGGTGAAGGCGACGCCGGTGCCGGAATCATCGCCCATATTCCCGAACACCATGGATTGGACATTGACCGCGGTGCCGGGTAGATCGCGGATAGCATTAATGCGGCGATAGGTGATCGCGCGCGGGATATTCCAACTCTTAAAAACCGCCTGTATCGCCTTTGTTAGTTGTCTGGAAGGCTCTTGCGGGAAGTCCTCACGGGTATGTTTTTTATAGATTCTCTTATACGCATCAATGAGTTTTGCTAGCCCCGCCGCCTCCAGTTCATTGTCTTCTTTCACCCGATAGCGTTTCTTTATCCGCGCAAGGGCGGCCTCGAAGTAGTGGTGATCGACTCCCATGACGACATCACCGAACATGTTGATCAGGCGCCGGTAGGCATCCAGCGCAAAGCGCTCATTGCCGGTAAGCCTCGCCAGCCCCAGCACTGATTTGTCGTTCAGGCCGAGGTTCAGCACCGTATCCATCATGCCGGGCATACTCACCGCCGCTCCGCTGCGCACCGAGACCAGCAGGGGGTTTTGGGCTGAGCCGAAGGTCTTTTGCGTTTCCTGCTCCAGGGCACGCATATTTCGATCCAGCTCATCGAGCAGGGTGCCGGGCAGCTTCTCGCCCAAGTGATAATATTCGGCGCAGGATTGGGTGGTGATGGTAAAGCCGGGCGGCACCGGCAGACCGATGCTGGTCATCTCGGCCAGGTTTGCGCCCTTGCCGCCCAGCAGCGCGCGCATGTCTGTGCCGCCCTCGGTCAACTTTGGGCTGAAATAATAGATATGCTTGCTGGCACCGGCCCGGGTCTTGCCGCTCATGGATGGTGCTCCTTAGCTAAGTAGCATGGGCATTGGCGGTGGATTTCACTGCTGCCATTGACCGGGAAATGGTTATTGTTATCTCAAGTCCTGCGTAGCGGGCATGGATTGAAGCTGCGGCGCATCTTCACAGACATTGCCGCTCGGTGCAAGCAGCCTAAGGTGCATACCGTGTTTCATTAAAGAGGCCTTATTTGCCTTGCAAGCATTTTTTACAGAACATTGCCGGGAACATAGACCCAGCCCTGCATAAGCCGCCGCGCACTGCGGCTCATGATGACTTTTGCTACCGTCCATTCCTCTGCAAGCTGCGCCACGTCCGCGCCCACGCGCAAGCTGCCTGAGGGGTGTCCGAAAGTTACCGCATTGCGCTCGCCACCTCCGGCGGCCAGGTTTACCAGGGTGCCCGGAATTGCGGCCGCCACGCCGATCGCCACTGCTGCGGTGCCCATCATCGCATGGTGTAGCCGGCCCATCGACAGGGCGCGGACATTGAGATCAATATCGGCGGCCCGGACCTGCCTTCCGTCGGCGGCGATATAATCAGTGGGCGCAGCAACAAAGGCGACCTTGGGCGTATGCTGGCGGCCGGCGGCCTGCGCGCTATTATTGATCAGGCCCATACGCACGGCACCGTGCGCGCGGATGGCCTCAAAGGTCTTCAGCGCCCCGACATCCTGGTTGATCGCATCTGGTAATTCGCGGCCGCTGTAGCCAAGCTGCTCGGCATTGACAAAGATAGTCGGGATGCCGGCATTGATCATAGTCGCCTGGAATGTCCCCAGCCCCGGTACTTCCAGCGCATCCACCGGATTGCCGGTGGGGAAAACCGCCTCTCCCGCAGCCGGGTCGATAAATTCCAGCCTTACCTCCGCCGCCGGAAAGGCCACGCCATCAAGCTCGAAGTCTCCCGTTTCCTGCACCGCGCCGTTTGCCAGCGGCACATGGGCGATGATGGTCTTGTTTATATTGGCCTGCCAGATGCGCACTTTGGCCGCGCCGTGCGCAGGGACGCGGCGCGCCGCAAGCAGGGCGCTGCTGATTGCAAAGGGCCCTACCGCAGCACTTAAGTTGCCGCAGTTCCCGCTCCAGTCTATCCGCGCCTCATCAATAGACACCTGGCCGAAGAGATAATCAACATCGTGTCCGCCTTGTGTGCTTTTCGATACGATGACCACCTTGCTGGTGCTGGAAGTGGCACCGCCCATGCCGTCGGTATGCTTGCCATAAGGGTCCGGGCTGCCGATGATACGCAGCAATAAGGCATCGCGCACCGCGCCCGGTACTTGGGCCGGTTCAGGCAGCTCGCCGAGATTGAAAAACACGCCCTTGCTGGTGCCGCCGCGCATATAGCTCGCCGGGATCTTTATCTGCGGCGGATGAGGCATGGATTTCAGCGCCGGGTTCAAGCCGCATCAGCTGCCAGGAAGTCTTGCGCAAAACGCTGCAAGACCCCGCCGGCGGCATATACTTCTACTTCATCAGCCGTATCTAGACGGCATATCACCGGGATCTCGACCCGTTCCCCATTGGCGCGGGTCATGAGCACAGTCAGCGCTGCGCCTGCGGCTATATCACCCGCCACATCATAGCGTTCCTTGCCATCGATGCCGTAGCGATGCCGATTTTCTCCGGCGCGAAACTGCAAGGGCAAGACGCCCATGCCCACCAGGTTTGTGCGGTGGATGCGCTCGAAGCCCTCCGCCACAATGGCCTCCACACCCGCCAGGCGCACCCCCTTCGCCGCCCAGTCGCGGGAAGAGCCCTGCCCGTAATCGCACCCGGCGATGATGATCAAGGGCTGCCCGCGCTGCATGTAGGTCTCTATCGCCTCCCACATGCGGCTCTCTTTTCCGTCCGGTTCAATGCAGGTCAGGGAGCCCGGTTTTATCGCCCCTTCTTCATCAGGACACATCTCGTTTAACAGCTTCGGATTGGCCAGGGTTGCGCGCTGTGCAGTCAGGTGATCGCCGCGATGGGTGGCATAAGAATTAAAATCTTCCTCCGGCAGCCCCATCTTTTGCAGGTAGGCCGCGGCTGCGCTGTCCGGCATGATGGCGTTCGACGGCGACAGGTGATCGGTCGTGATGTTGTCGCCCAATACCGCCAGTGGGCGCATGCCTTGCAGGCTCCGTTCACCGGCGAGCGCGCCCTCCCAATAAGGCGGCCGGCGGATATAGGTGCTGTGTGGACGCCAGTCATAGAGCGGGTTGGTGGCGGCTTTCGCCCCGGCCGGCGCAAACATGGGAATATAGACGCGCTTAAACTGCTCCGGCCGGACGCTTTCCTTGATAATGGCATCGATCTCTGCATCCTCCGGCCAGATGTCCTGCAAGGTGATCGGGCTGCCGTTCTCATCCGTGCCCAAGGCATCTTTTTCAATGTCAAAGCGCAGCGTGCCGGCAATGGCATAGGCGATGACCAGGGGCGGGGAGGCCAGAAATGCTTGCTTGGCATAGGGGTGAATGCGCCCATCAAAGTTGCGATTCCCCGATAACACTGCCGCCACGTACAGATCGCGCTCGATAATCTCTTGTTGTATCTCCGGTGCCAGGGCACCGCTCATTCCGTTACAACTGGTGCAGGCATAGCCGACGATGCCGAAACCAAGCCTTTCCAACTCCGCCAACAGGCCGGCCTCTTGCAAGTACAGCTTCACCACCTTGGAACCCGGGGCAAAGGAGGACTTGACCCAGGGCTTGCGCAGCAGGCCGAGTGCATTGGCCTTGCGCGCCAGCAGGCCGGCGGCCACCATGTTGCGCGGGTTGCTGGTATTGGTGCAGGAGGTAATGGCGGCGATAATGACGGCGCCATCGGGCAGCTTGCCGGCCGCCTCTTGGGCTTGCGCCTGCGCCAGCTTAACAGCGATGCCGCGGGATCTAAGGGCTGCGGTCGGCAGGCGTCGATGCGGGCTGGAGGGCCCCGCCATATTGCGCCCTACGCTGGCCAGATCAAAGGCCAGGACACGTTCGTAAGCAGCGCTCTTGAGAACCGCCGCCCACAGTCCTGCCACCCGTGCATAGCGCTCTACCAAGGCAACCTGCTCTGGCTCGCGGCCGGTCAGTTTCAGATAAGCCATCGTCTGTTCATCAATATAAAACAGCCCGGCGGATGCCCCGTATTCCGGCGACATGTTGGCGATGGTTGCCCGATCACCAATCGTCAGCCCGGCAAGGCCCTCGCCAAAGAATTCCAGCCAGGCCGAGACGACCTTGCTACTGCGCAAAAATTCCGTCAGGGCCAAGACGATATCGGTGGCGGTAATGCCGGGCCGCGGCCGCCCGCTAAGCTCAACGCCGATAATCTCAGGCAGGCGCATCATCACCGGCCGCCCCAGCATGACCGTCTCGGCTTCCAAGCCACCCACACCGATGGCAACAACGCCCAGAGCATTGACATGCGGCGTATGGCTGTCGGTGCCGATACAGGTATCCGGGTAGGCCACGCGCCGGCCATCGGCCTCGGCAGCCGTCTGTATCACCGGCGACATCTTTTCTAAGTTAATCTGGTGCATGATGCCGTTGCCCGCCGGGATGACATCGACATTAGCAAATGCAGTCTTGGCCCATTGAATAAAATGAAAGCGATCTTCATTGCGGCGCTCTTCGATGGCGCGATTTTTGGCCAATGCCTCCGGGTCAAAGCCGCCGTGCTCAACGGATAAAGAATGATCCACGATCAGCTGCGTTGGCACCACCGGATTAACTCGGGCAGGCTCCCCGCCCTGCTCGGCAATGGCATCACGCAAGCCCGCCAGATCAACCAGAGCCGTCTGCCCCAAGATGTCATGGCAGACTACCCGCGCCGGATACCAGGGAAAATCAAGCTCAGCTTTGCGCTCAATGATCTGCCTTAGTGAATCCGTCAGGGCTGCCGGGGCACAGCGGCGCACAAGCTGCTCCGCCAAGATGCGCAAGCTATAAGGCAGGCAGGCATAAGCGCCGGGCCTGATCGCATCAACCGCCGAGCGCGCATCAAAATAATCCAGCTCAGATCCCGGCAAGGCTTTGCGGTATGCGCTGTTCATGAAATTTTTCATAAGGCTCTGATCCATGCTTCACTTTCACCGGGGGCTTGGGATTATTTACGTCTGGACAGCGGCACGAAGATCTGCGCATCCGGGCCGACATAATTGGCGCCGGGGCGAATAATTTTTCCGTCCTGGCGCTGCTCGATGACATGCGCCGCCCAGCCGGTGACACGCGCGATCACGAAGATCGGGGTGAACATGGCGGTCGGTATGCCCATCATGTGGTACGACACGGCGGAGAACCAGTCGAGGTTGGGAAACATCTTCTTCTCCTGCCACATTACCGTTTCCAGGCGCTCGGCGATCGAGAACAGTTTCATGTCGCCGCGTTCCTGCGAGAGTCTGCGGGCAATTTTCTTGATCACGATGTTGCGCGGGTCGGAAATCGTATAGACCGGGTGGCCAAAGCCGATGACGATCTCCTTGCGCGCCATACGCTCTTTGATGTCGGCCTCGGCCGCAGCGGCATCTTGATAGCGCAACTGCACCGCCAGGGCGGCCTCGTTGGCGCCGCCGTGCTTCGGCCCGCGCAGTGCGGCGATGCCGCCGCAGATGGCTGAATACATATCAGAGCCGGTGCCGGTGATGACGCGGCTGGTGAAGGTGGAGGCGTTAAATTCGTGCTCGGCATAAAGGATGAGCGAGGTGTGCATGGCCTTCTCCCATGCGGCGCCGGGGGGCTCGCCGTGCAGGCAATGCAGGAAGTGCGCGCCGATGGAGTCATCATCAGTCTCGACATCAATCCGGCGGCCATGATGGGAGAAGTGATACCAGTACAAGAGCATGGAGCCGAAACAGGCCAGCAGATGATCGGCAATATCCCTTGCCGCGGCCTCCGGTTGCTCGGCGGCTTCCGGCAGCACCGTGCCTAATATGGAACAGCCGCTGCGCAGCACATCCATCGGATGGGCCGCGGCCGGGATCAGTTCCAGGCAGTCGAGGACCGGGGCCGGCAGTCCCCGCAGCGCTTTCAGCCGCGCCTTGTAATTGGCCAACTCCGCCCTATTCGGCAGCTTGCCGTGGATCAACAAATAAGCGATCTCTTCAAATTCAGAAGCCCGGGCCAGATCGAGTATGTCATAGCCGCGATAGGAGAGATCGTTGCCGGTACGGCCGACAGTGCACAGCGCCGTGTTGCCGGCGGCCACACCGGATAGGGCAACGGAGCGTTTCGGTTTGAATTTCTTCGTAGTTTTCCCGGTTTTTTTTCCAGTTGCTTGCGTGCTCATTGTTTTTCCTCCTGCGAGAATAATTCGTCCAGTTTTTGTTCGTATTCGTGATAGCCCAGGATGTCGTACATCTCCTCACGCGTCTGCATACTATCCAGCACATTGCGCTGATGGCCGTCTTTGATCAGGGCCTCATAATAGCGCATGGCGCCCTTGTTCATGGCGCGATAGGCACCGCAGCAGTACAGCACAATATCCACGCCAACGGCGCCCAGTTCCTGGGTGGAGAACAAGGGCGTCTGGCCGAATTCGGTAATGTTGGCCAGCACCGGCACCGCAACAGCGGCGCAGATCGCCCGGTATTGCGCCAGCGTATAGACGGCTTCTGGAAAGATCATATCAGCGCCGGCCTCTATGCAGGCGTGGATGCGCTCCAGCGCGGACTGCTCGCCTTCCACCGCGATGGCATCGGTTCTCGCCATGATGACAAAAGCATCATCGCTGCGGGCATCCACGGCAGCCTTTACCCGGTCCACCATCTCGGCCTGGGAGACAATGGCCTTGTTTGGCCGATGGCCGCAGCGCTTGGCGGCAACCTGATCCTCAATGTGCATGGCCGCCGCCCCGGCCTTGATCAGGCTACGCGTGGTGCGCGCAATATTAAAGGCACCGCCAAAGCCGGTATCGACATCAACCAGCAGCGGCAAGGCGCAAACATCGCTGATGCGCCTGACATCAATCAGGATGTCTTCCAAGCTGCTGATGCCCAAGTCCGGCAGGCCCAGCGAGTTTGCAGCCAGGCCGCCGCCAGAGAGATAGATCGCCTTGTGCCCGGCTCGTTCGGCCATGCGCGCCGCCAGCGCAGTAATCGTGCCCGCCACCTGCAAGGGCCGGTTTTCTCTAACCGCCTGTCTGAATAGATTCCCCGCTGATTGGCTCATGCCTTATTCCCCCGCAGCCCGGAATTGTCTTTCTATGTTGCGCCGGGCCGTGCTGATGTGTTTGCGCATCAGCATCTCCGCAAACTCGCCATCGCCGTGGGCGATCGCCGCGGCAATCTGCCTATGTTCGGCCAATGCCACCGCCGGCCGCGCAGTCATCCTGGCAGAGCGATAGCGATACATGCGGATCAGGTGATATAGCTCGCTGCACAGCAGATCGATCAGGCGCTGGTTGCCGCTGGCCTGGATAATGCGGTAGTGAAAATCAAAATCGCCCTCGCGCTGAAAATACTCGCGGCCCTGGCTCTGTTCGATATTCTCTTCATGCAGATCCAATAGCTGTGTCAGCGCCCGGCGCTCCTCTTCGCGCATGTTCGCCGCCGCCAGCCGCGCGGCCATGCCTTCTAATGCCTCGCGTATGTGATAGATCTCTACCAATTCTTCAAGGCCCAAGGTGACCACCCGCGCACCGGCATGCGGCACCCTGCTTACCAGGTGCAGCCCCTCCAGCCGCCGCAGCGCCTCGCGCAAAGGGCCGCGGCTAACCCGGTAGGCCTGGGCCAGGTCCGGCTCGCTGATCTTGCTGCCTGATGCGATATCGCCCTTGACGATGGCCGTCACCAGCGCATCGCCCAGCCGGTCGGCAATCGTTCGGGCGTCTTGGGAAAACAGCGCTTGCATCGATGGTTGTAAGAAGATGAATGAGTGAAATTGTCAACAAAAATGGTATAATATTCACGGATAATAGACTAATCAAGCGAAAATTTAATAGATTGTTGACAATTTAGGCTCTTGCACGGAAGCCGTCAAGACAAGGAAATATAAAGACGGGCCTGCTATGATGGCCAAGGTGGAGGATTAAGTAAGCCCTTGAGGGCGGGATTAACATGCAAAAATATTCTCGCAGAATAGAATTTTTATGAGGACGGGAAGATGAAGGCAGTGGTGCTAAGCCAAGCCAAGGGCCCGGAGGCGCTAAGAATTGAAGAGGTAGAGACGCCTGTGCCGCAGGCCGGAGAAGTGCGGGTCAGGCTGGAGGCCGCGGCTCTCAATCGGCGCGACTACTGGCTCACGATGGGGATGTATCCGGGCCTGCGCCTGCCCTGTATCGCCGGCTCGGACGGCGCCGGCATCGTTGATGCCGTTGGCGAGGGCGCAGATGAGGCGCTGCTTGGCAGGGAAGTGCTGATCTATCCGGCCCGCGCCTGGGGCGATCAGCAGGGTTTCAGCGGCCCGGCCTTTCGGGTCTTAGGCATGCCGGATCAAGGCACCTTTGCAGAGTATATCTGTGTGCCGCAGCCAGATGTGCTGGCAAGGCCCCGGCACTTAAGCTGGGAGCAGGCCGCCGCCGTCCCCTTGGCCGGCCTGACCGCATGGCGGGCCGTCACCACCCAGGCGGAAGTCAAGGCTGGCCAGAAGGTGCTGATTACCGGGGCGGGCAGCGGCGTCTCGACCTTCGCCATCCTATGGTGCGTACAGCTTGGTGCCGAGGTCTATGTCAGCAGCGGCAGCCAGGCGAAACTGGACAAGGCAAGGGAGCTTGGTGCGGTGGATGGCGTGAGTTATCGGGATGCGGATTTTCCCCGACAACTGCGCCGCAAATCCGGCGGCTTTGATGTGATCATCGACAGCGCCGGTGGCGAGCATATCAATGCGTTGTTGGATACCTTAAATCCCGCCGGCCGTTTTGTCTATTTTGGCGCTACCTTAGGCAATGCCTCAACCGGCCTGGAGATGGCGCGGCTTTTCTTTCGGCAGATCCGCATTCAGGGCACGATGATGGGCTCACCGCAAGAATTCAAGGCCATGCTGGATTTTCTATGCGAACACAAACTGGCACCCGTGATTGATCGAGTCTTGCCTATGGATGATATTATCACCGCCCATAAATTGATGGAGAGCTTTGGCCAGATGGGCAAGATCGTAGTAAGACATACATGACTTT
Organism: Gammaproteobacteria bacterium; assembly: GCA_963923955.1. Classification (GTDB taxonomy): domain Bacteria; phylum Pseudomonadota; class Gammaproteobacteria; order Eutrophobiales; family Eutrophobiaceae. Next base: position 2,437,363 of record OZ000552.1, on the reverse strand, counting down.
GCCGCAAAGGGCGCGCAGTTATCAACAGTTACTTTGATATTTCATTCCGCTATGCAGAATAACAAGGATTTCTCATCTGATGGGCTCACGATCGGTATCATCGGTGCCGGGATCATGGGCCGCGGCATTGCCCAGATAGCGGCCACTGCCGGTGTGCATGTCATCATCCACGACATGGATGAGAGCGCAACGCAGGAGGCGCTGGCCTTTGTCAACAAGATGCTGGAGCGGGCGGTGGAAAAGGGGCGCATGCAGGCGGCTGCGGCCGATCTCGCCGAGGCAAGAATCCGGCCCGCCGCAACGCTTGATGATCTGGCTGGTGCTGATCTAGTGATCGAGGCGGTTGTTGAGAAGCTCGACATCAAGCAGGCATTGTTTAGTGAATTGGAAAAACGGGTTGCAGATGACTGCATCCTGGCCACGAATACCTCGTCTTTATCGGTGACTGCGGTGGCCGCGGTCTGCAGGCTGCCGGGGCGCGTGGCCGGCTTTCATTTCTTTAACCCGGTGCCCTTGATGAAGCTGGTGGAAGTGATCAGCGCAGTGCGCACGGAGGAGCATGTCGCCCAGCAGCTATCCGCCCTGGCCCGGCGTCTTGGTCACACGCCAGTGATGGTGGCGGACTCACCCGGTTTCCTGGTCAATCATGTCGGCCGCGGCCTGCTGACGGAGGGTCTGCGCATTCTGTTTGAGGGCATCACCGCGCCACAGGTGGTGGATGCCGTGATGCGTGATTGCGTCGGCATGCGTATGGGGCCCTTTGAGTTGATGGATCTGACCGGGCTGGATGTTACTTTCCCGGCCTCCGAGCAGGTCTATACGCAGTATTTTCAGGAACCGCGCCTGCGTCCCACCCCCTTACAACAGCGCCGCTATGTGGCCGGCCTGTTAGGGCGCAAGACCAAGCAGGGCTGGTATCGCTATGAAGACGGCAAGCGGATCGTTCCGGCAGAACCGGCGCCGCCGGAGGTGGAAACTGATGCGCCCTTTTGGATAAGCCGTGCCGGTGAGGCCGATTTCCATGCCAGGCTGTCTGGCTTGCTGCAAGAAGCCGGAGTTAAAATTGATACGGGAGAGGAGCCCGGAGAGGATAGCATCGCTATCGTGATGCCCTTAGGCGAGGATGTGACCACCGCGGCCATTGCCGAGGGCCTGGCGCCGCAGCGCACCTTGGGCCTCGATCTCCTGTTTGGCACGGAAAGACGCCTGGTGCTGATGGCAAACCCGGCCACCCTGCCGGAACCAAGGGACATCGCCTGGTCGATGCTGGCTGGCAGTGCTCGCAGCGTGTCGCTGATCAATGACAGCAGCGGTTTTATCGCCCAGCGCATCATTGCCATGATCATCAACATTGCCTGCGATATTGCCCAGCAGCGTATCGCCGCACCAGAGGATATCGATACCGCTGCCCGGCTGGCCTTGGCCTATCCCGTCGGCCCCTTGGCCTTGGGCGATCAGCTGGGTCCACGCCGCATCTTGCGCATACTGGAAAATCTACAGGCGCAGACCGGGGATGCACGTTATCGGCCCAGCCCGTGGCTGCGGCGGCGGGCTGCGCTGGGCTTATCATTGCTGACAGAGGAATAAGGTTTAGATTTATTTAAGAGGAAACTAAAAATGACTGAGGCATACATCTACGATGGGATCAGGACGGCGATTGGCCGCCATGCCGGTGCACTGGCCGGGGTGCGCCCGGATGAATTATTGGCCAGCGTTATCAAGGCTGTTGTTGCGCGCCATGACTTTGATGAAAGCTTGATCGAAGATGCGATTATTGGTGACGCCAACCAGGCCGGGGAAGATGGCCGTAATGTTGCGCGCAATGCCGTTCTCTTGACCGGCCTGCCGCTCAGCATCGGCGGGCAGACGGTGAATCGCCTGTGCGGCAGCGGGGCGGCGGCGGTCTTAGATGCCGCCCGCGCCATACGCTGTGGTGACGGGAAGCTGTTTTTGGCCGGCGGTGTGGAGAGCATGAGTCGCGCCCCTTTAGTCATCTCAAAGGCAGAATCAGCCTATGGCCGCGAGCAGCAGATACAGGATTCCACCATCGGCTGGCGTTTCCCCAACCCGCGCCTGTTGGAGAAATTCGGCGCTGAATCGATGCCGGAAACCGCAGACAACATCGGCAAGGAGTTAAATATCAGTCGTGCGGACAGCGATGTCTTCGCGCATGCCTCCCAACAAAAATATGCCGCCGCCAAGGCAGCCGGATTCTATCGGGAAGAAATACTGTCGCTGGAAGTACCGGGTCCAAGCCGAAGAGCGCCCGCCGTGATGCTTGATGCAGACGAGCACCCGCGCCCGCAGACCAGCCTGGAAAAATTAGCGACCTTACCGGCGCTGTTTGCAGACGGCGTGGTCACCGCCGGCAATGCCTCCGGGATTAATGATGGCGCTGTGGCGCTGTTATTGGGCAGTGCTGAGATTGGCAAGACACTCGATCTGAAGCCGCGCGCCAAGCTACTCGCCGGGGCGATTGCCGGGGTGGAACCGCGGGTGATGGGGCTCGGCCCGGTGCCGGCCTCACACAAGGCGCTGCAACGCGCCGGCCTGGCATTAAAAGACATGGACGTAATCGAGATCAATGAGGCCTTTGCCACCCAAGTACTGGGTTGCCTGCAGCAATTACAGCTCGCCTTTGACGATGCCCGTATCAACCCCAACGGCGGTGCCATCGCCATCGGTCATCCGCTCGGCGCCTCCGGTGCGCGTCTGGTCTTAACCGCCGTGCGGCAGCTGGAAAGAATAAAAGGACGCTATGCCCTGATCACCATGTGTATTGGTATCGGCCAGGGCATTGCAGTGGTTATCGAGCGGGTGCGCTGAGGACTGCCTATCTTTGTTATTTGTTGAATGCCTGGCAAGTCCGCCTTGACTTGCCCTAAGATCGTAAAGGGAAACGGCGCGCTTTTAGTATTGCGATTCCGGGGTATGCACAACCAGCCCGTCCAGGCTGTCATCGATCTTTATCTGGCAGCTTAAGCGGCTGGTTTCCTTCGGGTTCATGACAAATTCCAGCATCTCCTTTTCCATGTCTTGGGCCGCAGGCAGCTTGTCAAACCAGGCTGTTTCGACGTGGACATGACAGGTTGCGCAGCTACACGCACCGCCGCATTCCGCAACGATTCCCGCAATGCCGTGGTTGACCGCGGCCTGCATGAGGCTGAGTCCCGTCTCTGCCTCAATCTCAGCCTCAACCCCGTCAAATGCAATAAACTTGATGCTTGCCATGATTACTCCTTTGTGCGTCTAAGGAAACCCGGATTGCTTGCGTCCCTCGGCGACTCTTTAAGCTCGATGTCCGGATGCTCAAAAAAGGGCGGATTATAAAGAATAATGCAGCGGCTTTGAAATGCCAGTGCAACTCCCGCATGTTTTTTAAGGGAACAGCACAATTCAGGCCGGTTCACCCCGGCTGCGGCAACCTTTATCAAGACCTGTCCGCTTCCCGGAACCGGCATCTCACCCTCACGGATCGCTAATACCTACGGCCCGCTGAATGCAGTGATCTGGATAAATTTCATGGCCTTGAAGATGCTTATTTAATAAGCCGTCTGCGGATTAAGACTACGCCCAGATAAAAACCAGCGCCGGCATAGGCCACCAGCACACTGACGTGCAAGAGGACATCGCTGATGAGCTGGCCGGAGGCAAGCGGCCGCACCAGGGCGACGGCATGCACCAGCGGCAGGAGCTGGATCAGCCCCTGGATGAAATCCGGCAGGGTGGTGATGGGATAGAACACACCGGAGAAGATGAACATGGGCGTGATAACGAGGGTGACATAGTAATTAAAAAAATCATACGAGGGCGAGAGCGAGGCAACGACCAGGGCCGGCCCGGTGAAGCACAGTCCGACAAGAAGGAAGATGGGGATGCACAGCAGAGCCGTCCATTGTTCAATGGCGCCCAGCACGAATGCCACAATCAAGATCGCCGTGCTGCTCATCAGGGCCTTGGTCGCACACCACAACATCTCGCCCATGACAATATCATCCACATCCAGCGGCGTGGCCAACATGGCATCGTAAGTCTGTTGCGGCACCATGCGGGTGAAGACCGAATACAGGGCCTCAAACGAGGAGGTATTCATGGCCGAAGAAGCCAGTAGTCCGGAGGCCAGGAAGGTCAGATACGGCAGGCCGTCCATTGCCTGGATAAAGTGACCCAGCCCGAAGCCGAGGCCCAAGAGATAGATCAGAGGTTCGCCAAAATTAAAGAACAGGCTGGGGATGATCAGCTTGCGCCACACCAGCACATTTCTGCGCCAGACTGAGAAGCCGGCCGGCCGCAGCCGCGGCAATCGCCAGTCAAGCCGCAGCTTATTCATCGCGCAATTCACGGCCGGTCAGTTTTAGGAATACATCTTCTAAATTGGCCGGCCGGTGGAAATACGCCAGCTCCGGCACGGCTTCCAGTTGTTTGAGCAAGGCCGACGGCGCATGGGTGTAGCAGTAGATGGATTGATCGATGGTTTCTGCGCGGATGTCATTATTGAGCCTAACCAGGCTCCGTGCCTTGTCCGGGTGCTCATGAATTTCCACCACATCAGGTTCGACATGCTCGCGAATCAAGGCCTTTGGATGGCCCTGGCTTAAGATCCTGCCCTGGTCTATGATGACCAGGTCGTCACACAGCCGCTCCGCCTCTTCCATATAATGCGTGGTCAGCAAGAGCGTGGTGCCGGTCTTTTTTAATTCACGCAGGCGCCTCCAGATCAGATGCCGGGCCTGCGGGTCGAGCCCGGTGGTGGGCTCATCCAATATCAGCAATTCCGGTTCGTTGATGAGCGAGCGGGCGATGCTCAGGCGCCGTTTCATGCCGCCGGAGAGGGTGTTGATCCGGGCCTGTTCACGATCCGCCAGTTCCACGAAGTCAAGCAACTCTTCGATGCGCTGCCTGATGGCCCGACCGGAGAGGCCAAAATAACTGGCATAGACTTCGAGGTTTTCCCGCACCGTGAAGTCAGGGTCGAGGTTATCCTGTTGCGGCACGACGCCGGTGAGCGCCCTGATCTTCCTGATAGCCCCCGGCACTGCATAACCCAGCACCGACAGGGAGCCGGCCGTGATGGGCGACTGCCCCAGCAACATGCGCAGGGTCGTTGTCTTGCCGGCGCCGTTCGGGCCGAGCAGGCCAAAGCAGCCGCCACGGGGAATTTTAAGATCAATGCCGTGGACGACAAGCTCTTCTGCAAAGGCCTTGACTAGGCCCAGCGCCTCGACAATGTATGTTTGCTGGTGCAGGATCTTATCCTTATGATGATCTTGAGAATAAAGAGAGCAACGCAGGAGTATAACGAATAATCATTCGCCTAGCGCCGCCGATTACTTAAGCATCCGCCATGCCGTCCGTGTCTGAAAATTTACTACGCCGTGATAGGGCGCTGCTCTGGCATCCCTACTCATCCGCCATCAACGCCGCGCCGGTATTTCCGGTCATAGCCGCCTCCGGTGTGCGCATTAGACTGGCCGATGGCCGCGAGTTGATTGACGGCATGGCCTCTTGGTGGTGTGCCATTCACGGCTATAATCATCCGGCATTAAATGCCGCCATCCAAAGCCAGTTAGACGCTATGGCGCATGTCATGTTCGGCGGCTTAACGCATGAACCGGCGATTGCCCTGGCGGAGAGGCTGGTCGCCATCACCCCGGCGCCTTTGCAGCGATTCTTCTTAGCAGATTCCGGCTCGGTCTCTGTTGAGGTCGCCTTAAAGATGGCCATTCAATACTGGGCGGCCAGAAGTAAGCCAAACAAGCAAAAATTCGTCAGTCTCAAAAACGGCTATCATGGTGATACTCTGGGGGCGATGTCGGTGTGCGATCCGGACACGGGCATGCACAGCCTGTTTAATCGGGTACTGCCACAGCAGCTGTTTGCCGCGCCGCCAGGGCCGCGTTTTGAAGAGCCCTGGGCGGAGGATCACATCGCCTCGTTGAAAAAAATCCTGGATGAGCATCATGATGAATTGGCCGCGTTGATCTTGGAGCCCGTTGTGCAGGGGGCGGGCGGCATGTGGTTCTATTCGCCGGCCTATCTGAAGCGCGCGCGCGCATTGTGTGATGAATATGATGTTCTCTTGATAGCAGATGAGATCGCCACCGGCTTTGGGCGCAGCGGCAGATTGTTTGCCTGTGAACATGCCGCTGTTGTCCCCGATATTATGTGCCTCGGCAAGGCTTTGAGCGGCGGCTACCTGTCGCTGGCGGCCACGCTGACTACGCAGGAGGTGGCGGATACCATTTCCGAAGAAGGCCGCGGCGTCTTCATGCATGGGCCTACCTTCATGGGCAATCCACTGGCTTGTTCCGTTGCCAATGCCAGCCTTGAACTCTTGTTAAGCTCGGACTGGCAAGGGCAGGTCGCAAGAATTGAGCGGCAATTAGGGCAGGAATTATCCGCCTGCCGGGAGTTGCCACAGGTGCAGGATGTGCGTGTGCTGGGGGCGATTGGCGTGGTCGAACTAAAGCAGCCGGTGGACATGCATACCATCCCGCCGGCCTTCGTGGAGCGGGGCGTATGGGTGCGACCCTTTGGCAGGCTGATCTACATCATGCCGCCCTACATAATCGGGCAAGAAGACTTAAGCACGCTCACGCAGGCGATGTATTCCGTCATAGAGCAACTTGGCAGCGCATAGGACAATGGAGAGAAGCAAGCGCTGTATCGTGATCGGTGCCGGCCATGCCGGGGCACAATTTGCCTTGAGCCTGCGCCAGGAAGGCTGGGCGGGAAAGATCATCGTCATTGGCGATGAGGTGCGGCTCCCTTATCATCGCCCGCCGCTGTCCAAGTCCGTGCTGGCCGGGGAGAAGAGCGCAGAAGATATCCTTATCCGCCCGTCCGCCGTGTATGAAAAGGCGGATATAGCATTCCGGCTTGCTACCCGCGTGGAAAGCATCGACCGCGAGAAAAGGCAGGTGGCCCTGGACAGCGGCGAGAGGCTGGATTATGACAGGCTCGCACTAATGACCGGTTCCCGGGCGCGGCGTGTGGCGCTGCCGGGAGCAGATCTGGCAGGCATCCATTACCTGCGCAGCATCACCGATGTGGCGCAGATAAAAAAAGATGTGGTTGCGGATAGACCTGCCGTCATTGTCGGCGGCGGCTATATCGGGCTTGAAACCGCCGCGGTGCTGCGCCGGGCAGGCATGCAGGTCACAGTCGTTGAGCTGATGGAGCGAGTGCTACAGCGTGTTACCGCCGCGGCGCTCTCGGCCTTTTATCAGCGCGTCCATACCGAGGAAGGCGTGAAGATACTGTGCAATACCGGCGTTGAAGCCTTTGTCGGCAGTGGCCATGTCAGCGAGGTGCTTTGCTCAGATGGCAGCAGGCTGCCGGCGGAGTTGGTGATCATCGGTATCGGCATCGTACCTAATGTGGAATTGGCCGCGGCCGCGGGCCTGAAAGTTGACAACGGCATCCTTGTCGATGAGTTCGCCAGGAGCTCCGATCACAACATCGTCAGCGCCGGGGACTGTACCCGACACTATAATCGTCTCTATGAACGCTGGATAAGGCTGGAGTCGGTACAAAACGCGAGCGATCAGGCGCGCATTGCGGCGATGACTCTTTGCGGCAAAGAAAAGCCGTATGAGGCCCTGCCCTGGTTCTGGTCGGATCAATACGATCTGAAATTGCAGATCGCCGGTCTGTCACAGGGCTATGATGAACTCATCACGCGCGGCGACAAGGACAGCGGCCGCAGCCTCGCCGCCTTTTATCTTAAAGGTGGCGTCATCATCGCCGTGGATGCGATCAACAGGCCGACCGAGTTCATGCTGGGCAAGCGCCTGATCATGAACAAGGCAAAGGTCGATAAGGATAAACTTGCCGATGCGAGCGTCCCGATCAAAGCATTGCTTGAGTAAATAAAGCGCTAGAAAATCCTGAACGCTTTGTCGGACTTTAGATACAAAATACAAATCTCCTCTCCCGCACAAGCAAGCTCCACCTTTGCCTTGCGGCTTATGTTGATCGCACTACCGGGGCTTAAGTTTCGCCCCCTTACTTTTAGCTCACCCGCAATCAAGACCAAGTGCGCCGCTTCGGCGGCCAGGCGAACGCGCCCGGAAAACTTGAGCATGAAGCCCGTAACCTGACCGGCCTTGTCTTGCCAAAGCCGGGCTATTTTCACCTTGCCCTGATCCTGCCAGAGAATATTATCCGCATGAATATTAAAGGGCCGCTCGCCGTTATCAAAGGCGTCCCGGGCCGGCTGCACCAAATACGGGCCGCTGTCGATTTCAATGAAGGCGAGATTAGGCTCTCCGCGGGCTGAGGTAATGTGCACCTCGCCGGCCGGCTGCGTCCAATATGAACTTTTAGGCATCCACAGCTGCGCCGCCCGCGGGTCGTCATTGTGCACCAGGCCGCTAATCACAATGCCCTTGTATGAGACATTGTGAATGTGCGGCGGCGAGGAAAAACCATCAACAAACTTGACCAAGAAGCCGGTGGCGACCTGTGCTTGTCTATCCCCCCAGAGCGTGGCGGCGCGCGGGCTGTCAGCGCCCCTAGCCGGGTTTAAGAGCGTCCATTTCAGATCGGAGGCGGAGACTATTTTTATCGCATCATCAACTGCGTGATCTGCACTATGGCCACAGCCGGCCAGCAGGGCGATGGAAAAGACGGTACTGGTGATTCTCTTCATAATAGTGAAAACAGTGCCCGGCCTATTGCCCTTCATCTTCGAGTTTGTCCTGTGTGCGTGTCTCAAAGTCGGCGGCCGCATGGCGCTCATGCAGTTGCTCATTGGGCTCTCCCCAGGTGCGATTGACCATGCGACCGCGTTGTACTGCGGGCCGCTCGTGTATTTCCTGCGCCCAGCGGTTCAGGTTTTTATACGCTGCTGCATCCAGAAATTCCGCCGCCGCATAGATCTTATTGAAGGTCAGGGTGCCGTACCACGGCCAGATGGCAACATCCGCAATGCTGTATTCATCGCCGCAAAAGTAGCGCTTATCGGCCAGGTGTTGATCGAGCACGTCCAGTTGCCGTTTGACTTCCAGGGCAAAGCGGTTAATCGGGTATTCAAATTTCTCCGGCGCATACACATAGAAATGCCCAAAGCCGCCGCCCAGATAGGGGGCGCTGCCCATCTGCCAGAATAGCCATGACAGGCATTCGGCGCGCCCGGCGGGTGCATCAGGGATGAACGCGCCGAATTTTTCCGCCAAGTACAGCAGGATGGAACCGGACTCAAACACGCGCATGGGTTTCTCTCCGCTGTGATCCATCAGCGCCGGAATCTTGGAGTTCGGGTTGACGGCAACAAAGCCGCTGCCAAACTGCTCGCCCTCATTAATCCTGATAAGATGCGCATCATATTCTGCATCAGCAATGCCGAGCGCCAGGAGCTCTTCCAGCATTACTGTTACCTTCACGCCATTGGGTGTCGCCAGGGAATAGAGCTGCAAGGGGTGTCTGCCGACCGGCAATGCCTGTTCGTGCGTGGCACCTGCGGTGGGGCGATTGATCGCGGCGAATCGGCCGCCCTCCTTTGCTTCCCACTTCCAGACCTTGGGCGGGGTATAGGCTTCTGCTTTGTTCATCGTGCGCTTAAATATTTTTTGTATAAGTGGCTATGATACGGGCAGGGCGGAGGCGAAGGCAATAAGGCATGTTTCACTAATGAACTCGTCTTAAGGAATCTCTGAACAAGTCCATCGTAGGACTTGCCTTAAGATCACAAACTCAAAATGCGATTTTTATTTTGCTCACAAATTCAATTACTTGATCGTCATTGAATTGGGTGGCACTTCCTTGTGCCACAAGGAATCTCTGATTAAATCAGAGATTCCTTCCCTCAATCTGTTATCATTGCGCCTTTGTTTTTATCCTGTACCTGCCCTCAAAGAACGGGGGCTTGCGCGGCTTGTTTGCATAGACCTTAGATGCACTACAAAGACTATCTTCGCTTGTATCTGCTGGCTGTATCACTGCTTGGCATCGCCGCGGTGCATGGGCAGGAGGCCATGTCTGTGAGGGTGGCGCCCCTGGCCGAGGTGGCGGCTTATCCCACGCGCACCGCGCCGGCAACCGTGCTGAGCCTGAATGACACCGGCATTGCCGCGGAGATCCCGGCGAAGATCGAAGCCTTGCCGGTCAATGTCGGCGATATTGTGGAGCAGGGTGCCCTGCTGGTGGCGCTGGATTGCCGCGATTATCAACTGGCCCTGCAGCAGGCCCGGGCGCGCATGGATTCCTTGCAGGCGCGGGTGGCGCTGGCCGAGCGGCGTCTGCAGCGTAGCCGCCGGCTGGTGGCGCAGCAGTCTGTGTCTGAAGACATCTTTGATGAACGGGAAGCGGATTTGTCCGTCTTGCTGGCGGATAAACGGGCGGCCACGGCCACGCTGGAGCAGCAGCGCCTGCATGTCGAGCACTGCCGGCTGTATAGCCCATTTCGTGCGCTGGTGACCGAGCGTATCGGCTCGGTAGGCCACTATGCCGAGGTCGGCAGGCCGCTCGTGCAGGTGCTGGACCTGGACAAGCTCGAGGTATCCGCCCAGGTCTTCGCCCAGGATGCCGCCCTGCTTGAACAGGCAAAGACACTCGGCTTTGAGCACGATGACAGCATCTATCCGCTGAACCTGCGGGCGATCCTGCCGGCGATCAATTCCGACACCCGCAATCAGGAAGTACGCCTGTTATTCAAGGACGGCCCGGCTCTGGTCGGGGCGGCGGGCAAGTTGCTCTGGCGGGAGTCTGTGCCCTATGTGCCGGGCAAGCTGATCATCCGCCGCCAGGGCCGGTTAGGTTTTTTCATCGCCCGTGATAATCGGGCGGAATTTATCGCACTGGATTCAGACCAAGCCGGGCGCGCCAGTCCGACTCAGCTGCCGCTGGATACGCTCATCGTTACGGATGGTTACTTCGGCCTGCAAGATGGCGACCGGCTCATCGTCGCGGAATAGGCATGGCCTGGCTCAGGGGTTTTCTCTCCAACCATGTCCTGGCCAACCTGACTTTCGGCCTGGTGATCGCCTTAGGCGCGATTTCCTATTTCCAGATGCCGCGCGCCAAGGACCCGGAGATCAACTTTAACTGGGTCAACATTGTTACTGTATTTCCCGGCGCGGCGGCCGAAGACATAGAACGGCGCGTGACCGAGCCTTTGGAAGATGCCCTGCGCAGCACGGTCAAGGACATGCGCTTTGTGCAGAGCACCAGCCGGGACAGCATTTCCAATATCCTGGTTCGTTTCAATCGCATTGACGATGCGACCTTTGACAAGCGCCTGATTGATCTTAGGCGCGAGGTGCAAAATACCTATACCGATGAATTGCCTTCCGATGCGGAAGACCCGATCGTCTTTGAGATAGGCACCTCCAATGCCTTTCCCACCGCCATGGTAGTGGTGACGGCCTATGGCGATGATGAGAACCTGCGCCGCCAGGCGCGTAATGTGAAGAAGGATCTGGAACGCATCACCGGTGTCGATCGAGTCGATGATCTGGGGCTGTCCGACCCGGAATTGCATGTGTCATTTCTGCCCGAGCGCATGGAAGGCTTGGGCATTACGCCGGCGGACATCAGCGATACCATCCGCGCCTATTTTCGTGATCTCTCCGCCGGCGATATGGAAACCAGCGACGGGCAATGGATCGTGCGGATGCAGGGTACCAGCCCGGATCCATCCGCCTTGCGCGATCTGCCCATCGTTACCGCAAAGGGCGTGGTGCCGCTGGGCGGGCTGGCGGAATTATCCCGCGCCACCGAAGAGCCGGCGCAGATCGTGAAGTTCAGAGGCCAGCCTGCGGCTACGCTGACAGTGACCAAACAGGCCGATGCCAATGTGATTGAATTGGTCGATCAGATCAACGCCTACCTAGAAGAGCGCAATCAGTTCAAGGACGCAACCGGCGTGGAGATGTTCCTAGTCGATGACCAGACTGTCAGCACACGCAAGGCGCTGACCTTGATGCAGAACAATGCCCTGATCGGCCTGGTCATGGTATTGCTTGTTACCTGGGCCTTTCTGGGCAGCCGCATCGCACTCTTGACCAGCATCGGCATTCCCTTCACGCTGGCCGGCACCTTCTTGATCATCAGCACCGGCGGGCTCAGCCTGAACAACACGGTGCTGCTGGGGGTTGTGATCGCCTTAGGCATGATCGTGGATGATGCCGTGGTGGTGGTTGAATCGATCTATCAACGCCTGCAACGCGGCTTGTCCGGCATGGACGCCACCATCGATTCCCTGCGCGAGGTCTTTGCACCGGTAACCACCTCGGTCATGACCACGATGGCGGCCTTTCTGCCCCTGGTGTTAATGCCGGGCATCCTGGGGGATTTTATGCGCGTCATCCCGATCGTGGTCAGCCTGGCCCTGTTTGTGAGCCTGTTTGAGGCCTACTGGATGTTGCCGGCGCATGTCCTGGCCTCACGGGTTAATTTTTCCAGGCCGGGCAAGACGCAGCAGCGGCGAGAAGCGATCACGCACCGGGTGCGCCTGGGCTATACCCGGCTGCTGCTCAAGGCCTTTCGCTATCCTTGTGTCTCGGTGGGCGGCATCGTGTTGATCCTAGCGATTGCACTAGGCACCCTGGCCAGCGGCAAGCTGCGCTTTAATTTCTTTGAATCCGACGCTGCGCGCCTGTTCTATGTGAACATTGAAATGCCGCGCGGTGCTTCCTTGCAGGAGACCAGCGACAAGCTGGTTGAGATAGAACAGCTTGCATTACAAGCCATCCGGCCGCAGGAGTTGCGCGCCTCCGTCAGCTTTTCCGGCCAGCAGTTCACCCAGACCGAGCCGCTGTTCAGCGATACCTTGGGGCAGGTGATGTTCAGCCTGGAACCGCAGGCAGACGGCGGGCGCCATGTGTATGAGATTGCCGCTGCGGTCAAGGCGCTGGTTACAGCTGTGCGAGGGCCCGTTGACATTTCCATCTTGCAGATAGAAGACGGCCCGCCCACCAGCAGGGCCATCAGCGTCAAGGTGCTGGGTGATGATTTTGCAACGATCCTGGAAGTGGCGAATTATCTGCGTGATTTTCTGCGCAGCCAGGATGTCTTCCAGAATATTAGCATCGACTACCGGCCGGGCAACCCTGAATTGTTACTGCGCCTTGATGGCGAGGCTATACAGCGCATCGGCCTAAACCCGGCCATCGTCGGGCGCGCCTTCCAGGCCTATGTCGATGGTGAGATTGTGACCGATTTCCAGGATGAAGGCGAAGAGGTGAAGGTGCGGGTGCTCGCCAAAAGGGACGAACGGGGAGACATAGAGAACCTGTTGCGGCAGACGCTGTCCCTGCCGGGCGGACAATCGGTGGCCTTAGGTGAGCTGGTCATCGCAGCGCCCGGTTTTGGACAACAGAATATTCGGCATTATAATTTTCGCCGCGCCATTACCTTAGAAAGCGACATCGACAAGGAGCGCATCGATACCATTGAAGCCAATGCGCTGATCCAGCAGCAATGGGCGAAGATACAGGCGCAATATCCCAATATCTCGCTGGATTTCTCCGGTGAATTGGATGATCTGCAAGAAAGCCTGGATGCCTTTCCGGTCTTGCTGCTGCTGGGCTTAGGCATTATTTACATTATCCTGGGCACACAATTTCGCAGCTATTTTCAACCCTTTATGATTATTGCCACTGTGCCGCTGGCCTTTACCGGCGTGATACTGGGCCTTCTGGTAACGAACAATCCGGTAAGCCTCTATACCATGTACGGTGTTGTCGCCCTGGCGGGGATCTCGGTGAACTCGGCGATTGTGCTGATCTCCGCGGCCAACACCAGACTCGAAGACGGCATGAGTCTGTTGCATGCGATCGTCTATGCCGCGCGGCGGCGGGTGATCCCGATCCTGATCACCTCGCTGACGACCATCGCCGGATTGTTTTCCTTGGCGGCTGGACTGGCTGGGCGGTCCGTGATCTGGGGGCCGGTGGCAACGGCCATCGTCTGGGGCCTGGCCTTCTCAACCGTACTGACCTTGATCGTCATCCCCCTGCTATACCGCTACTTCATGGCGCGGAGCCACGCACTCGCCGAGCCGCACGGCTAAGGGATGAACAGTGCAGTCCATATCTCGCTACTGCCCCGATGAATTTCCATGCCATGAGTACACATTACCCGCAGGACTTGGCTGGACACGGGGACGGGTGATTACATCCTGCCTAGTCTCTCTCCTTCGTCATTCCCCGTTTCCAGCACGGGGCGGGCTCTGCGCAAGAACGTCACCTCTGCCCGCCCTCGCCCTCGCTTGGAAAGATATTTTAACCCAAAGTGATACCCGATGACTCTACATAATCTGACGAAACAGAACAGTCCGAACGGGGGCTATCGCAAACAAAAGTGGATTTTTAGCAGATGCCCTAATACATGTGCTGGCCGCCGTTGATGCTCAAGGTTGAGCCGGTGATGAAGCCGGCCTCTTCTGCGGTCAGGAAGACCACGCCGCGGGCGATCTCGGCGGCTGACCCTAAGCGCCCGACCGGTATCTTGGCGATGATCTTCTCCAGTACGCCGGCCGGCACCGCCCGCACCATCTCGGTGTCGATGTAACCGGGGGCAATCGCATTGACCGTGATGCCCTTGCCCGCGCCCTCTTGCGCCAACGCCTTGGTGAAGCCGTGGATGCCGGATTTCGCCGCGGCATAATTGACCTGCCCGTACTGCCCGGCTTGGCCGTTAATCGAGCCGATATTGACAATGCGCCCATAGCTGCGTTCGCGCATGCCCGCTATCACGGCGCGGCACATGTTGAAGCAGGAGGCAAGATTGGTCTGAATAACGGCATTCCACTGCTCAAAACTCATCCGGTGCATGGTGCCGTCCTGGGTGATGCCGGCGTTGTTGACCAATACGCTAACAGGCCCCAGCGCCGCTTCGATCCCTGCCACGGCCTCCTGGCAGGCTTGAAAGTCGCCCACATCGAATTTATAAACTGCTATCTCATTTTGCGCCTTAAATTCATCCGCTGCCGCGTCATTACCGCCATAACAGGCCGCAACCGTGTGGCCTGCCTCCTTGAGTGCAACTGATATCGCGGCACCGATACCGCGGGTGCCGCCGGTGACTATTGCTGTGCTGCTCATCTCTAACTACCTCGCCTGATTGTAAATTCCTGATTATGAAAAATATTAACTTAAGATGAAGAGTAAGTTTATAACATTTACCATGACAAAGGGATGAATAAAAGAATCCATCTTCACCTCGCACCGGTCTGCCCCGCCTGCCTTGCAGTGCAGCATCGCCCTTGTTCTCCTCACCGGCGTCCGGCTGCGCAGGCACCTTAGAATCAAGGGAAAAACAATGATTTATCCGGCCTGCGCTGCAAAATGACCGGCTAGGTTCTATAATTACAGCTAGATGAGAAATTCCCGAAAAACCTTGTGTTAAGAATCACTTGGAACAATGCCCGCTAATTTGACTCATAATAGCTGCTACGCTTAACTATTCGTTTAGATGATTCATGTTGATTGACAGGCACTCTCATCCCTTCGGCCCTTGTCTCTTTGGCCTGTCTTTGTGCGCCCTGGTGTCAGGGGGTACGGTCGGCGCCACGCAAGATGAGCACGGCCAAAATACCGCGCCTGTATCAGAGAGCGCGGCAGCAGCGACTGACCCCGCCGTCGTTGCCCAAAAGAAGCGCGCCATTGAAAGATACGAACAACTGGTGCAAGAGCTGGAAAGCCAGGGCGGTGTCTATGCGGTACAACTCTCCGAAATACTCCTCGGCCTCGGCCAGACCTATCAATCGCTGGAGTTGCATAATGATGCGATCAACACCTTCAACCGCTCGCTGCAGATCAGCCGCGTCAACAGCGGGCTGCATAACCTCGGCCAACTCTCCATATTGGAGCAGATGATCACAAGCAACAAGGCGCTGCAAGACTGGGCCATGGTCGATAAAAATTATGCCTACCTGTACTGGGTCAGCAAACGCAACTACGGCGACCATGCGCCGCAACTGCTGCCGGTGATCGAGCGCCTGGGCAAGTGGCACCTGCATGCCTACACCGAGGCCCTTGATGAACAGCCCTTTTTGCACCTGCTCGAAGCGGACAATCTGTATGGCAAGGCGATCTCCATTATTGAATTACAGCACGGCAGCCACGCCCCGCAGCTGCTGCAGGCCCTGTACGGGCTGGCCCTGACCAATTATCAAATGGCGACCCATGTTGGCAATGCGCGCAACGTGGACGAGGTCGATTATGGCCTGCGCTCCGTCATGGGCAACCACAGGCAACGCGCCCTGCAACAGGAACTCGCCTTTCAAGACCGGGTGCTGCGCAGCTACACAAAGGGCAAGCAGGCGATGATGCGCATCGTGGCCATCCATGTACGCAATGACAGCCTGCCGCTGGACAGCCATGCACTGGCGCTGACCCACCTCGGCGACTGGTATCTATTGTTCAACAAGCGTAACAGCGCGGCCGAGAGCTACAACCAGGCCTATGCACTGATGAGTGCCAGCGAAGAGGGCAAGGATGATATGGATCAGTTCTTTGCCCAGCCGCGCCGGCTGCCAACCATCAAGCTGCCGCTGGAAGATAAAGAGCCCTTGAAGATTAGCGATGAGACGCCTTATGCTGTTGCCATGTTTAATGTCTCGCCCAACGGCCGCGCGCGTAACATTGAGATTGTTGAGACCAGGCCGGCGGATGATTCCAGCTTAAAACGCCGGGCCAGAAAAAGCATCGCCGGCTCGAAGTTTCGGCCACGCTTTGAAAACGGCAAGGCAGTGGCCACGACCGGCGTTAGAATGCGCTATATCTTCGATGAAAAATAATTTTTAACTGGACGCTCAAAACCGATGCATGACAAGACCATCACCCTGAACATTATCCTGCTGGCAGCAGCCGTTGCCGTCTCTGCTTGTAAGTCCAATCCGACCATTTCCTCTGTCGGCAAGCCCGCCGGCACGGCACCGCCGGGCACATCCTCTTCACCATCCACGCCCGCTTCCTCACCCAGTTCTGCATCAGGCCCCGCATCAACCCCAGGCGGGGAAATGGCGCAGGGGCAGGCCAGGACAAAGGCTGAACCGGGCAGTGCCTCTTCGGCCGGGGCACGGGAAGGGGCGGACAATGCAAGCGCACAGGCCGGCAATCAACAAGACGAGAAGACGGATGAGCAGATACTGGCTGAGGCCCTGGATGAACTTGCCAAGCGAAATCGGGCAGCGACCGGAGAGAGTCGTGGCGAAGTCCGGGGCGCTGGACAAGGGCCGAGTGCAGGCTCTGGAAAGGGCGCCGCCACTGATGCAGAGAAAACCGCAGAGCTGGACCGACGCCTGGGGGATCAATTTGCCAAGTTTGATGATCTGATTCTGGCTGAGCGCAAGGCCAGTCGCGGGGATGGAAGCGGTGGAGTTGATGGTGACTTCGGCGATGGTGAGGATGCTGGTGGAGATGGCGCCGGTGCGCCCTTGCAGACGGCTGCTGCCCAGCCGCCCGGGCCTCCTCCCGGCCATGGCGGGCTCCCATCATCGCGGCCGGGCAATTCAGTTTCCTATGAGCCGCCGCCCGATGTCGGCCAGGGCCAGGATGATGATATTATTGCCCGACAACTACGAGAGGCGGCGATGAAGGAACAAGATCCAGAGCTTCGAGCCAAACTCTGGGACGAATATCGAAAATACAAAAAGAGCAGCTAATTAGGTAATCAATTATGAAACGAGTTCAACGACATGCACTGATGGTCTTCCTGTGTCTGGGCGTGGCCGCCTGCAACACCACCACGGTCAAGACCGCCAACCCGGAGAAGATCATGCAGCCGCCCCTGCAGATCCCCGAAGACCAACTGCTGGATGTTGGCATCGGCATCTTTCATCCCGGCGTGGATGCAATCAGCAAAAAGGAAGATTCTGTCTATCCGAAGATCCGCGCGGCCGAGGCGCGCTTCATGCCGTTTAAGTTGATGGAGACCCTGCAGCAGAGCGGCAACTGGGGCATCGTGCGGGTCATCCCGGATGAGCAGAGCGAGATGGATCTTTGGGTGGATGCGGAAATATTAAAATCCGATGGGGAGACCGTAGAGTTGCAAGTCGATGTCAAAGACTCATCCGGCAAGAAATGGTACAGCAAGCGTTATGCCGCCACCGCCGGCAAGTATTCCTACGACCACGCAGTAACCAAAGGCACCGAGCCTTTCCAGGGCCTGTATAACCGCATCGCCAACGACCTGTTGCAGTATTACCGGCGCCTTAGCCCGCAGCAGATCGCTGCCATTCGCATGATTACCGAACTCAAGTTTGCCAAGCGGTTTTCCCCGGACGCCTTCGGCAATCACCTGGGGGTGACGGATCGCGGCCATTATTACATCACCCGGCTGCCCGCCGATAATGATCCGGTGCTGCAACGCATCAGACAGATTCGGGAGCGGGATTATCTCTTTGTCGATACCTTGCAGGAATACTACGCTTCCTTTGTAAGACAGATGGAAGACCCTTATCGCGAATGGCGCCGCGCCTATTACGAAGAAGGCCAGGCCCTGCGTGAGGTCAGAGCACAAGCAAATGCGCGGCTCATCGGCGGTGTGCTGGCGGTCTTGGGAGGCATCTTAGCGCAAGGCAGCGGCAGCCGCACGGCGCGCGCCGCCGGTACTGTGGGCATCGGTGCCGGGGCGACGGCCATTATGAGCGGCCTGAATAAACGCGAAGAGGCCAAGCTGCACTCCGAGGCGCTGGAAGAGATTTCCGCCTCCTTAGATGCCGAGATAGAACCCCATACCATCGGCCTGGAAAACCGCACCGTTACCCTGTCCGGCTCGGTGAATGAGCAATATGCGCAGTGGCAGCAGATACTAAAAGACATCTACGCAACTGATACCGGACAGACGGACACGGCCGCGCCGTAGGTTTCCCTTATCATTGATTGACTATCGAAGCTCAAGCAAGCCCTGGCTTACATTCAGGGACTCCCCTAAGAACTTGCGCCCCTGATACGCTTCTTTACGATACGACTTATGGCAGAGAATAACGCAGGGGATTCAGGCTTTGAGCAGATAAGACCCACCGCCATCGAGCTAGGCCCGCATCGCGCCACCGGCAGCCCCGGCCCTGCTGAGAAACGATCAAACAAGGGCCTGTTTTTAGGGCTGGGCCTTGCTTTGCTTTTCATCACGGCGGCGCTGGTTATATTCTTATTGCCCGACTTAGTTGAACCGCCCGACCTGGATACGGGCCGGGCAATAGCGGCCAACGCTTCCGCGCCGATTAGCCCGGCCCGATCAGCACAATCAGCACGACCTGCGGCGGAGTCGCCCTGGGAGCAGGCACAACAATCCAAGCTGCGCAAGGAAACGCAAGAAATTCTGGCGCAAATCCTGGAGGCGCAAAAGGCCCTGGAGAATAACGGCGTGACCGTCTGGGCGGCGGCAGACTACGCCCGGGCGATTGAACATGCCAAGGCCGGGGATAGGCTATACAACCAGCGCGATTTTGCCGCCGCCCGCACTGCGTATCAGGCCGCCATGCAGGTGCTGGAGGCGCTGATGGAGCAGGTGGACGAGGTATTCCAAACCGCCCTGGAAGAGGGGCAACAGGCGCTGGAGGCGGGGGATACGCCAGCGGCGCTTGCGTCCTTTCAGGTCGCCCTGGCCATTGATGCGATTGATCGAGAGGCCAATATCGGTCATCAGCGTGCGCAGAGCCTGGATCAGGTCAATGCCCTGATAGACCGCGGCGATGAACTCTTAGGCGCCGGGCAACTGCAACAGGCAAAGGCGAGCTATAACGAGGCGCTGGAGATAGATGCCCGCTCCTCACGCGCCGCCGGACAGGTGCAGCTTGTCGATAAAAAAATCCTGGCGCGTGAATTTAATCACAAGATGTCGCTCGGCTTTGCCGCGCTGGAGGAGAAACGATACCGGGAAGCGAGAAGCGCTTTTAGCGCGGCCTTGCGGCTACGGCCGGGCTCGCCGGCGGCGCGCAGCGCGATTAACCAGACCGAGCACAGCATCAGCACACTGAACATCAAGGCTCTGTTGGCGGACGCCAAGACACTGGAAGCCCAAGAGCGCTGGCGCGAGGCTCTAAGCAAGTATGAAGCCGCATTGACACGCAATGCCAATCTTGCCGCCGCCCAGCAGGGACAGGAGCGCACGACCATCCGCAGCGCCATTCATGACCGGCTGGAGCGAATCCTGGCAAGCCCGCAACGGT
The DNA here is from genome assembly GCA_963923955.1 of Gammaproteobacteria bacterium. Classification (GTDB taxonomy): domain Bacteria; phylum Pseudomonadota; class Gammaproteobacteria; order Eutrophobiales; family Eutrophobiaceae. The sequence continues at coordinate 2,417,244 of OZ000552.1, read as the reverse complement.
TGTATGATGAAGCCGTCCATGCCGAGACGCTGTCGTTGCACAAAAAACTCCGAGCGCTTGCCAATCCAGGCCCGATCTTGCGCCGGCAACTGGACAAGCTGGAACAGCAACTGGCGAAGGCGAAGACGCCGGTCACCGTCAGGCTGCAATCTGATAATCTGACCAAGGTGATCCTATATCGGGTCGGCGAGTTGGGATATTTTCTGGATAAGCAGATCGACATCCCGCCCGGGCCCTATGTCGCCGTCGGCCAGCGCGCAGGGTACAAGGACATACGGGTGGAATTCATGGCCGAGCCGGACAAGCCCGCCATCACGCTCACAGTCCAGGCGCAGGAAAAGATCGCCTTAAAATAATGCTGCCGCTCTACTGATGCGCCCCCAAAATAACGATGCCATCAGGCCGACCCGGTTTGAGCCGCCCGGCGCAGCGGCGGCAAGGCCGTCCATTGCAATCCGCAAAGGCGCGATTGCGATAGCGGCATTGCTGGTTTTTTTCGCCCTCATCGCCTGGTTTTTGTTGACGGCAAGGGCAGTGTACATAGATGCCACACCGAAGGACAGCACGATTAGCATTGACGGCGGGCTGCAATTCAAACTCGCCGAGCGCTACTTACTGCGTCCCGGCGAATACGCGCTCAAGATCGCGGCGGCGGGTTATTATCCGCTACAACAGCAACTGGCCGTCAGCGATGCGGCCTATCAACGCTATGCCTTTGAGTTGCAACGCCTGCCCGGCCATCTACAACTCAGCACCGGCGATGTGAGCGGGGCGGAGATTCTGATCGACGGCATAGCAAGAGGCTTCTCTCCAGTGCTGATTCGCGACCTGCCGCATGGTGAGCGGCAACTTGAGGTACGCGCCGAGCGCTATTTCCCGGTTGAGAGAACAATCCTGATCGAAGGCCTGGGCAAGGAACAGTCCCTGGACATTGAATTAACCCCGGCCTGGGCGGATGTGACTTTTGACTCAGAACCGGGCGCGGCCGAGGTGAGCCTTGACGGGGAAGTCATCGGGCAGACACCGCTGCGCGCGCAGATAATGGAAGGCAAGCATCAGGTCCGCGCGCGCCTGGCGGGCTACAAGGCCTGGCAGGACAACATTGTCGTTACTGCCAATGAGGCGCTGCGCTTTGATGCTATTCGCCTGCAGCCCGCCGATGCACTTGTATTTCTCAGTTCCCGGCCGCCGCGGGCGAATGTTACCCTTGATGGTCGGTATCAGGGGCTGACGCCATTAGAGATTGCGCTGGAACCGGGCAGGGCATCAAGCATACGCCTGTTCAAGGAGGGCTACCGGCCGGCCAGCAGAGAGATCAAGGCTGCATCGGGCGAGCGACAGACCCTTGACATCGCCCTGCAAGCCGAACTGGTGGCGGTCAAGTTCAAGGTTACCCCGGAGGATGCCGCGCTGTATGTGGATGGACAGGCGCGGGGTAAGGCAAACCAGACGTTGCAACTTGCTGCAAAGAGACAGCGCATAGAAATTCGCAAGAAGGGTTATGTTACGCACAAGATGAACCTCAGCCCGCACAGCGGCAGCGCCCAGCAGGTCAATGTCGCATTAAAGACCTTGCGCCAGGCACAACTGGAGAAGGTGCAACCCATGCTCACTACCAGCGCCGGCCAGCGACTGAAATTATTTTATCCGGGGGCCTTTACCATGGGGGCCTCGCGCCGGGAGCCGGGGCGGCGGGCAAATGAGACCATACGCAAGATTGAACTTACGCGGCCCTTCTATCTCAGCCTGCACGAAGTTACCAACGCACAATATCGGGCCTTTGCCCAGGATCATTCATCCGGACGCATACAAGGCATCAGCCTTGATGGCGATACACAGCCTGCGGTAAAGATGACTTGGGAGCAGGCGGCCTTGTATTGCAACTGGCTAAGCAAGCAGGATGGCCTGCCGCCCTTCTACAAGGTCAAAGATAATAAAATCATCGGCATCCATGCTGAGATGACCGGTTATCGCCTGCCGACTGAGGCCGAATGGGCCTGGGCTGCACGCACCAGCGGGGAAGCCGCCATGCTGAAGTTTCCCTGGGGTGCCCAACTGCCGCCGCCCAAAGGCAGCGGCAACTATGCCGATGAGTCGGCCGCCGGCATCGTGGCTAAGGTGATCAGGAATTATCAGGATAACTTTCCTGCCACGGCCCCGGTCGGCAGCTTCCCGGCCAACAGCAAGGGCCTGTTTGATATGGGCGGCAATGCGGCGGAATGGACGCACGACTTTTATGACATCGCCTTAAATCAGGGAGGCGCGGCCGAACGCGACCCGCTAGGGCCGGATACGGGAAAATTTCATGTCATCCGCGGCGCAAGCTGGGCGCACGGCACGATCAGCGAACTACGGCTGTCATACCGGGACTATAATGAGAAGGCAAGAGACGATGTGGGTTTCCGCATTGCCCGTTATCTTTGAAGTAGCTATATTTTTACCATGCGTCTTGCAAAGTTGGCTATCGCATTCGTGCTGACATTCCATGCAGGTCTTGTGCCGGCCCAGGATGATACGGCTGTTGCGGATAAGAAGGAAAAACAGGAACAGGAGACCGAGAAAAAACCGGTCGAGAAGACAAGCCCCGAGGTAGAGACGCCGGACAGCTTTGAGGCCACGGAGCAATTATCCGAAGACATCGCCGCAGACTTTCCCGTTGACATATGAGATGAAACACAACCCGCTTGCCGATTTCCTATATCAGTTATTCGCCCTGATCATATCCCTGATCATCGTGCATGCCGTCTATGTTACCGTGGTGCGCCCCAATGCCGATGCCCTGCTAAAAGAACAGCAGGCGCGCCAGGCGGCCGGCGAGGTCTATGAGGTCAAGCGCTCCATCTTTATCGTGATCAAGGACTATGAACAAGAGGCCTGCTTCATCCTGGCGCTCTGGGCCTTTGCGATCATGGCCCTAAAAGCCAAGACCCTGGTGCATGAACGCCGCCTGCTTGGCCAGGCCCTGCTCGACATCAAGCCGGGCACCAGCATCCTGCCGGAGGATACCAGGCAATATTCGCGCCCCTTGCAATCCCTGCCCGAAGGCGAGCGTGAATATCTCTTGCCGCGCGCGCTTTTGACCGCCCTGCAACGCTTTGGCTCGACAAAAAACATCCATGTTGTCTCCTCTGCAGTGAAGGAGATCTGTGACACCGAATCCGACCGGCTTGATTCGGAGTTATCCATGATCAGGTACATTATCTGGGCCATCCCCTCCATCGGCTTTATCGGCACCGTGCGCGGCATTGGCGAGGCGCTCGGCCAGGCGCACAAGGCGGTCGAGGGCGACATTGTGGGCGTAACCGTCAGCCTGGGCGTGGCCTTTAACTCGACCTTCATCGCGCTTATCATCAGCATCTTCATCATGTTTTTGATCCATCAGTTGCAGCTCATGCAGGAGCGCCTGGTGCTCGATACGCAGAATTATTGCGACCTCAACCTGATCCGCCATCTGCAGGTGCGCTGAGCAAAACCACGATGGCCCTGTGCAGCATTGAACTAAACGACAGTGAAATCCGTGTTGCACACAATACGGACATCATCCTGCGCAGCCCGGGCTATGCAGTCATCCGCGAGCAGGGCGTGGAGCTGGGAGAGGCGGCGGCAAAACTCGCCCATCTGCACCCGCGCGCCAGCAATAATCGCTACTGGAATAAGCTGAACCAGGATGCCCTGCAATCCTCTTCCACGCAGGTCAGACACAACGCAGACCTGGCCTATGCCCATCTGCTCGCCCTGCATGAGCAGGCCGGTCGGCCGGCGGAGATGCTCTTCGTCGTGCCCGGCAGCTATTCCAGGCAACAACTGTCCCTGCTCTTGGGATTAGTGGAGGCCTGCCCTTTTAAGGCAATCGGCCTGGTCGATAGCGCGGTTGCCGCCGGCGCGCAAACTGCCGGTCACGGCAGCTATGCCCACCTGGATATTCACTTGCATCAGGCCATCCTGACTGAGTTAAATGTGGCGGACGCGGTGAGCAAGACGGCGGTGCAGATGATCGATGATGCGGGTCTGGCAACGATCTATGATGCCTGCGCTGCCATGATGGCGGATCTCTTTATCCGGCATTCACGCTTTGATCCGCAACATCACGCCGAGACCGAGCAGGCGCTATACGACCAGATCCCGCCGTGCCTGGAGAAGCTGTCAAGCAATTCTGAAGTCTTGCTGGAGATAGCCTATCAGGGCACCCAACACCAGGCCCGGTTATCACGCGCAGCGCTACTGGACAGGCTTAAACAGTATTACCAGAAGATCCTTGCCGCCATTCCAGCCGATGCGGACTGCCTGATCAGCGATCGCTTGGCCAGACTGCCGGGTTTTGTTGAGCAACAGGCCGGCATGCGCGTCCTGGAGCCGACCGGCATCTTCAAGACCTGCGTGGAACAGCTTGAACTTATACGCTCCAGCGGGCCGGCACTGAGCCTTATCACGCGCCTGCCGACAACTTCCAACCCGGCAATCAGGGAAACGATAACGGACGAAAAAGCAGCGCCTGCCGCTAAGGCAGAGATGCCGGCAACGCACATCCTTAACGGACACCAGGCTCATCCCCTGGGCGCGCAGGCGCTGTTTTTATCAGCCAGTAATAATCCCGCTAAGGAAAAAGCGAAAGATTGCCCCTGCTCGGTCTTTGTCGAAGAGGGGCAGGCCATATTGCAGAGCGACAGCCCAGGCGTCCTGGTGAACGGAGAGAAGCCCGCCCAGCGGACGAGAATAAAGGCCGGCGATGTTCTCCGCCTTGCCAGAAGCCGGGTGGATTATCTGTTCATCAATGTCGCAGGCCGGGAGGGGGCAAGGTAAATGGCCAAGCCCCGGCGTCAGATTACCGCCTTTAGCCTGTCCTTCCTGGATATTATGTCGTGCGGCTTTGGTGCAGTCGTGCTGTTATTTCTGATCATAAAACATAATGTCGATAGCAATGTCAGCCTGCCGGCGCCGCAATCGGCGCTCAGTTCTGAGGTGATCTTGCTGGAAGAGGAAATCTTAGAAGGCGAGAGGAACCTTGCCAAGACCCGCAATACGCTCTCGGAAACCGATGATGAGCTGGCCGCAGCACAGGGCCTGGCGCGGCGCATCATGGAGGAGATCGGTACCTTAGAGGGCGTGACCGATGAGCTGGTGGCAGACGGCAGGGAAGGCAGCATCGAGAAACTCAAGGCCGAGATCAAACGGCTGGAGACCGAAAAACAGCAACTGCTGAGCGAGGTGGCGCAGAGCGGCGAGGACAGCCGCCGCTTCGCCGGTGACGGCCGGCGCGCCTATGTTACCGGCCTGCAGCTGGGCGGCAAGCGCCTGCTGATACTCTTGGATGTCTCCGGCAGCATGCTCGATGATACCATCGTCAATATTATCCGCCGACGCAACATGCGCGATGAGCGCAAACGCGGCGCGCCAAAATGGCTAAAGGCGCAGGCGATCACCGAGTGGTTGGCGGCCAAATTCCCGCGTGACAGCCAGTTCCAGCTCTACACCTTTAACACCCAGACAAAGGCCTCCACCCCGGGCACCCAAGGGAAATGGCTACAGGTCAACAACAAGCTGCAACTGGAGCAGGCGCTGAAAAACATCAAGGACATCGTGCCGGAGAAGGGCACGAACCTTGAGAAGGCCTTTGCCGCCGCCGCCCAGCTGCGCCCGGCGCCCGATAATATTTATTTGATCACCGATAGCCTGCCGACCCAGGGCGCCCGCACCATCCGCGGCGCTACGATCAGCGGCAACCAGCGCCTGAAACTATTCAGCGATGCGATAAAAAAGCTGCCCAAAGGTGCCGCAGTGAATGTAATACTCGCCCCGATGGAGGGCGACCCTGAAGCCGCCAATGCCTTCTGGCGTCTCGCCCAGCTCACCAATGGCTCTTTTATGAGCCCGGCAGGGGACTGGCCATGAAGAAAAAGCGGCGCCCAAACGAGGCCTTCGGCATTGCCTTCCTGGATGTGATCACCTGCGGCTTCGGGGCGATCATCCTGTTGCTGATCATTGCGCGCACCGGCGATGCCCCCATCCTGGAAACTGCCTTCACAGACCTGCAAGGGGTTGTGCGCGAGTTGCAGACACAGCTATTTGAGATCCGCGGCGAGGCGCGGGTCTTGAACCGAGAGCTGAATGCGAAGCATGAGCAGATCTCCATCTGGCAGGAGCGCATCGCCCGTCTGCAATCGGACTTGGCCTATACCAAGAATAAATACAATACCCTGGTTGATGAGTCTTCAGTGAATGCCGTGATCAGCGGGCAATTTGAACTGGCTGTGCAGGAGCTCACCGCGGAGATGCAGCGTCTGCTGGCGCAGAAAAACGACAGCAAGACCAACTTAATTGGCGGCATCCCGGTTGATAGCGAATATATTATTTTTATTATCGACACCTCCGGCAGCATGAAGGAATTAAACTGGGAGAAGATGATCAACCAGCTCATCGCCATATTGGACATCTACCCGAAGGTAAAGGGAATCCAGATCATGAGCGACATGGGGGATTACATGTTTTCTCAATACCGGCGCAAGTGGATTCCGGACACCCCGGGGCGGCGCCGGGCGATAGTGAGCACCCTGCGCAACTGGATCACTTTTAGCAACAGCAGTCCGGTCGAGGGCATCACCCAGGCCATCCGCAATTTCTATGACCCGAACAAGAAGATCAGCATCTATGTGTTTGGCGATGAGTTTACCGGCAGCTCGGTCAGGCAGGTGGTCAACACGGTGGCTCGTCTCAATCCCAAGGATTTGAACGGCAATGTCAAGGTGCGCATCCACGGGGTCGGCTTCCCGATACCGACCACGGCACCGGCGCATTTTCAGCTTACCAGCAAGCGCTTCGCCACCTTGATGCGGGAGATCACCCAGCAAAACGGTGGAACATTTGTCGGCTTACATTGACTATAATTATGAAGAGAAAAATTGATTATAAGCAGTAAAACCATGCAAACATCACCTAAATATCGGCTTGTGCTGCTTGGCGCCTGTTGCCTGATCTTGGGTGCGTGCAATCAGTCCATGACCTTGCAAACCAAAAGCAATGTGCCGACTCCGCTGGTCACACAACTCCCCCTGCACATGGGCGTTTATTACAAAGATGAATTTCGTAACTATGTCTATACCGAGCATTCTGAAGATCGGCAGAACTGGTCTATCGACAGCGGTGCTTCCCAGGTTGCCTTATTTGATCAGGTCTTGCCCTCCATGTTCGCCGACATCAGCTATGTGGAGAGTCTCAGCATCCCTGAAGCGGGCAACATCGATGCCGTGCTGGTGCCGCAGGTGGAAGAGATGCAGTTTGCCCTGCCGGGCGAGACCAGGTCGGCGTTTTATGAAGCCTGGATAAAATACAAGATCGGCGTACATGACAACCAGGGCCGGCTGATTGCAGAGTGGCCAGTCACCGGCTATGGCAAGTCTTCCACCGAATTTCTCAAGAGCCGCGACAAGGGCATGTTGGCCGCGGTCAATGCTGCCTTTCGAGACATCGGGGCGAAATTCTCGCTTAATTTTTCCAAGGTAAATGCCATCAGGCAGTGGCTGGCGAGCAAGCCCGAAGTCTGCAAACGTATCACTAAGCTGTGTTGAGCAGCATGCAATTTACGCCGACAACGATTATCAGACTTGTTTCAATTCTCGCGCTCCCCCTCGCCTTGGGTTCTTGTAAGAGCAGGACTGTCATCGATGAATACCGCGCGGCACCTACTACCCTTATCAATGTTGATGAATCGCTTGTCGTGCTGGGCCGACGCCACAGCAGCCATCACCAGACAGAAGATGATTTTATCTCCTGTGTGGGTAAGTCTCTGGCAAGCGGCACCACGCCCCTCACCGTCATCCCGGAGAGGGATTTTATCGACAGCATGTATCCGTATTTTGAGACCAGCACCGCACCGATGGATGTCAAAAACCTGGATCAACTGGCGCAAAACCCGGCCGTTGCCGGGAAGTTTGCCGATTTCAAGATCCGCTATTTTATCTGGATAGACGGCTCTACCGAGACAACTGATAAGAGCGGCTCGGTCTCTTGTGCCGTCGGCCCCGGTGGCGGCGGTTGTTTTGGTTTTGCCACCTGGGATGATGAAGCGAACTATGAGGCGAGCATCTGGGACTTCAAAAACTTAACGCAGGCGGGAAAAATTAATGCCGAGACCAAAGGCACCTCCTACATGCCGGCGGTGATCGTGCCGGTGCCGCTGCTGGCCCGGGTGCAGTCAGGTGCGTGTAAGAGCATGGCCCGGCAGATCAAGCGCTTCCTGCAGTAGGGCCTTAAGGGATAGAAATAAAATGCCTAACAAGACCTTGTGCATCTTCTGGCTGCTGTTTTCTCTCGGCCTTGCCTCTTCGGCAAGCGCATTCGACCAGGTCTTGAAGCTCGAAGAGCTGGCCCGGGCTTACGCTGAGGAGATCGTGATCAGGGATAACAGGGGCTTAAAAGTCAGGACTCTTGACGGCAGACAGATGGCGCTCTTGTATGCGGTCTATGTAGCCATGCGGGAGGCGGCGGAGCTGGATGCTGAATTTTATATCACCTCAGGGGATAACCCGAATGCCTTTGCCACAGTGGGCAAGATAAATAAAGAGGAGGAGGAGAGGAACATCATCGGCTTTAATTTCGGCATGCTGGATCTGATCGGCATGGATATGGATGCTGCCGCCGCCATCATTGGGCATGAACTCGCGCACCTGAAACTAAAGCATATTGATGTGGCCAAGGAAAAGGCGAGGAATCCGCAGCAGCATGGCGGTATCTTCTCAGCCGCGGCAACAAGATACTCGCGCGATCACGAACGCGAATCAGACTACTTAGGCGTGGTCTGGGCGATCGAGGCCGGTTATGACCCGCAAGGCGCAGTGCGTGTGCAGGAGCAACTCTACAGGCTGTCCAAGCGCCGACCGGGCGGCTTCTCCGGCTCCCACCCTTCCAGCATTGAGCGCATTACCGTGCTGAAATCCCTGGTAAGACGCCTGTCTCGTTAAGGTCTGCTAAGAGGGCATGCAAACGCGCCCTATAATTTTCTCTTGTCAACCACCCGCTGTGCCTTGCCCTCCGAGCGGGGAACGCCGCCTTCCTCGTGCACCTTGACTTCGCTTGACACGCCGATGATGTCTTTTATGTGTTGCTGCAGTGCTTCTGCGGCAGGCGCGCTATTGGCTGGATCAGCATCAGGGCGCAGTTCCACATTGACCAGCATGGTGTCAAGGTTATGCTCTCGGCTGATCTCAATCTGGTAATGCGGGGCCAGGTTCGCAACCTTTAGTATCTGCTCCTCGATCTGCGTGGGAAAGACATTCACGCCGCGTATGATCAGCATATCATCGGAGCGGCCGGTGATCTTATCCATACGGCGCATGCTACGTGCACTGCCCGGCAGCAGCCGCGTCAGATCACGGGTGCGGTAGCGGATGACCGGCAGGGCTTCCTTGCTCAGACTGGTAAAGACCAACTCGCCCGCCTCCCCATCAGGCAGGACCGCGCCGGTTGCCGGATCAATGATCTCCGGGTAAAAATGATCCTCCCAGATTGTGGGGCCGTCTTTGGTAGCCACACACTCCTGGGCAACGCCAGGGCCCATGACCTCAGACAGGCCGTAAATATCCGTGGCGTCAATCCCCAAGCGCCGCTCCAGATTCTCGCGCATGGAGCCGGTCCAGGGCTCAGCCCCGAAGATGCCGACCCGCAATTTTAGCGCATGCGCATCCACGCCCTGGCGCTCTAATTCATCGGCGATGCTCAGCATATAAGACGGCGTGCACATGATGATGTCGGGGTCGAAATCCTTGATGAGCTGCGCCTGCTTTGCCGTCTGGCCGCCGGACATGGGGATGACCGTGCAGCCGAGATACTCCGCACCGTAGTGCGCTCCCAGCCCACCGGTAAACAGGCCGTAGCCATAGGCGACATGCACCAGGTCTTTGTGAGTCCCGCCCGCGGCACGAATGGAACGCGCCGCCACCTGGCTCCAGGTGTCAATATCTTTTTTGGTATAGCCGACCACAGTCGGTTTGCCGGTGGTGCCGCTGGAGGCATGAATACGCACGACCTCTTCCATCGGCACGGCAAACATAGTGAAGGGGTAGTTCTCGCGCAGATCAGCCTTTGTGGTGAAGGGAAACTGCGCCAGATCAGATAGTCCCTTTAGATCATCCGGGTGTGCGCCGTGCTGATCAAATTTTTTCTTATAATACGGCACGTTTTCATAGGCATGCTTTACGCTCCAGCGCATGCGCTCCAACTGTAGATTTTGTAGCTCATCCTGGCTGGCCTTCTCGATGGCTTCTAATGTGTCTCGCTCTGCTGGCATGTCTAATCGCCTCTCATGATCTTAATCGCACCTAGATAAAGTAATACAAAAATAGCAGGCTTTCTGCTATTTTTGTATCATAGTAGAATCGCATAATGCAAGTTATATAGAAAAAGTAGCGCAATTTTCCATGCGAATCTTCAATATTTTTTAAGCATCTCTAAAGGGGCAGGGCCTTGAATATTCAAAGTTATATCTGCGGTGAATGGGTTAGTGGGCAAGACGGCGGGGCCGAAGTCCTTAACGCGGTGAATGGCGAGTTGATCGGCGCGGTATCCAGCAGCGGTATCGACTTTGCCCAAGCCCTCAAATACGGGCGTGAGTTGGGCGGGCCGAACCTGCGCGCCATGACCTTTCATGAGCGCGCCAATATGTTGAAGGCACTGGCCAAATACCTGTTGGATAAAAAGGAATCGTTCTATGAGGTATCGGCCTGGACCGGTGCCACCCGCACAGATAGCTGGATCGACATTGAAGGCGGCATCGGCACCTTGTTCTCCTATAGCGGCATGGTGCGGCGCGAGTTGGCGAATGAGAGCTTCCTGCTGGAAGGCGAGATGGAAAGGCTGTCGCAAGAGGGCAGCTTCGTCGGCCGCCACCTGCTGGTGCCCAAAGAGGGCGTGGCCGTGCATATCAACGCCTTTAATTTTCCCTGCTGGGGCATGCTGGAGAAGATCGCGCCCAGCCTGGTCGCCGGTGTGCCGGTGATCGTCAAGCCGGCAACCGTATCCTCGTACCTGACCGCTGCCATGGTAAGAGAGATCGCCGCCTCCCAACTGCTGCCCGATGGTTCTATACAGCTCATCTGCGGCCATACCGGCGATCTGCTGGATCACTTAGGCGAGCAGGATGTCGTGACCTTCACCGGCTCTGCTGCCACCGGACAAAAATTAAAGACCCATCCAAACATTATCGCCAACTCGATCCCCTTTAATATGGAGGCGGATTCGCTGAATTGCTGCATCCTGGGCGCGACAGTTGAACCCGGACAGGCCGAGTTTGAGTTGTTTGTCCGGGAAGTGGCCCGGGAGATGACGGTCAAGGCCGGCCAGAAGTGCACTGCCATCCGCCGTGCCATTGTGCCTGCGGATAAAAAAGATGCCGTGATCGCCGCCCTGAAGACGCGCCTGGACAAAGCGGTCTTAGGCGACCCTGCTGTGGCGGAGGTAAAGATGGGGCCACTGGTGGGCCGACAGCAAATGCAGGATGTCTGGGACAATGTAGCGCGCCTAACCAAAGCCTGTGAAATCATCCACGGCGGCAATGAGGACTTTGCCGTCAGCGGCGCGGACAAGGACCAGGGTGCCTTCTTCCCGGCAACCCTGCTGTATTGCGACCGGCCGCTTGCGGCAGCTGAACCCCATGCCGTGGAGGCCTTCGGCCCGGTCAGCACGGTCATGCCTTATGCCGATATTGACGAGGCCATCGCCATTGCCAAGCTCGGCAAGGGCAGCCTGACCGGCTCGGTCTTTACCGCCGATGAGGGGGAAGCCCGGCGGCTGATATTGGGCACGGCCGCATGGCATGGCCGCATGCTGGTGATCAATCAGGACTGCGCCGCCGAGTCCACCGGCCATGGCTCGCCCCTACCCGGCCTCGTGCATGGCGGCCCGGGACGCGCCGGCGGCGGCGAGGAGCTGGGCGGTATCCGCGCCATAAAACACTACATGCAAAGAACCGCCATACAAGCCTCGCCGACTATGCTCACAGCGCTGACCCATGAATATCACCCCGGCGCAAAGCAACTCCATGACCCGGTGCATCCCTTCCGCAAGTACTTTGAAGAATTAAAAATCGGCGAGACCTTGACGACTCACAGGCGCACGGTAACAGAGGCCGACATCGTCAATTTCGGCTGTCTTTCCGGCGATCATTTCTATGCCCATTTTGATGAAACTGCGGCGCAAGACTCCTTCTTCGGAAAGCGTGTCGCCCACGGTTATTTTCTGATCGCAGCTGCCGCCGGCATGTTTGTCGAGCCGGCCCCCGGCCCGGTGCTGGCGAATTATGGTCTGGATAATCTGCGCTTTATCGAGCCGGTCGGCATCGGCGATACCATTCAGGCCTGCATCACCGTGAAACAGAAGATCAAAAAAGACCGGCGGCCGGAGGAGGAACGCGCCACAGGAGTGGTGAAGTGGGCGGTGGAGATCAAAAACCAGGAAGATGAGACGATAGCACTCTATGATGTATTGACATTGGTAGAGAGAAAAGCGGCATAAACTACAGAAATGATGTAATAGACGTTTGTTTCATAATTTTTATTTACTTTCAATAAAGCTGATAACGCATTCACACAATCAACATGGTCACCAAAAAACTACAAGGGAAAAACTATGTATGAAACTCAATTATCCAAATCCGGAAATGCTTTCACCACGGCACAAACGCATGCATCAATTAAAAGGCTTGATTGGCAGCTGTTTATGCAAGAGTTAGAAAAGGGTAGTGTTGATCTGATATTAACTGATCCACCATATACAATAAGTAAAAGTACAGGGTTTTCCAATGTAAAAAATGGTGTTGATAGGTTTGCTGTATCGATGGATTTTGGTAGATGGGATCATAGAAAAATTGACCTTAAAGCCGTTGCCAGCGCTTGCTATCGGATATTGAAACAAGGTGGAACAGCCATAATATGGTATGATATTTGGAAGATTACTGAGTTGCAACAAGCAATGGATTCTGCTTGTTTTAAAATGATTAGACTTATTATCTGGCAAAAAACAAATCCAGTTCCGCTCAATCAGTCAGCCACATATTTATCAAATAGTCGTGAAGTTGCCGTAGTGGGTGTCAAGGGCGGTAAGCCTACCTTTAATGCCAAGTATGATAATGGTGTTTATGAAATGCCTATACCCCGTCACGGTGGAAAAAGGGTACATCCGACACAAAAACCTGAAAATTTATTTTCTAAATTGGTGCTTAAACATAGCAATCCGGGTGATCTTGTTATTGATCCATTTTTAGGCTCAGGGACCACAGCCGTTGCGGCCATAAAAAATAAGCGTCGGTTCACAGGATGTGACATTGATCCTGATTATGTTAAGGTTGCTCGTGCCAGGTTGGATAGGTTTGATGTCTAAAGAAACGAAGGCTGACTTATTTCTTGAATTGGCGAACCTCGATGACCAAGGGTTCTGCGATCCAGTGAGTGTTGATCGGTTTATTGGGCGCTATGAGGGGCTGAAGCTTGGTAATGGCGGCTCTTGGTGTCGTGATGATGGGAGTCTTGCGGAGAAATTTAATATTGTGCGAATGAAGGAGAGAAATAAAATTACTGCTATTGCGCTGCATGGGTATAAAAAATCCCCAATAGAAAAACCTATACCAAAGCGTATTCGTGATGCAATAAAGAAACAACGCTGTGTTGTTTTAGGTGTTAGTTCGGTTGAGGTAGATCATAAAGATGGACGCAGGGACGACCCACGTTTAAATGATTTTAGCAGAGTCAGAATTGATGATTTTCAACCCCCATCAAAAGCGGCCAATAATGCCAAGCGGCAACATTGCAAAGAATGTAGAGAGACAAACAAGCGTTTTGACGCAAAGCGTTTAGGCTATCCAAAGTCACAAGTAAAAGGCAACGGTACTTATCGGGGTTCTTGCGTTGGATGTTGTTGGTATGATGTAGAGGATTTCAGGAAAAGATTATTCGCTGGTGCGGATTAAGAAAAACATGAACTACAACACGATCAATTTTTCCATTGCAGAGGGCGCGGCCACCTTGACCCTGAACCGGCCTGATAGTCTCAACAGTTTTAACCAGGAGATGCACGCAGAGGTGCGCAGTGCGCTGGCGGAAATAAGCCCCAACCGGGCGGTGCGCTGTTTGTTGCTCACTGGGGCCGGGCGCGGCTTTTGTGCCGGGCAGGACCTGGGCGACCGGGCTGTTGCCAATGATGCCGCGCTGCCCGACTTGGGCGAGTCAATCGAGAAAAATTACAACCCCTTGATCAAGTGCATTCGTGCGCTGCCGCTGCCGGTGATCTGTGCGGTGAATGGCGTGGCCGCCGGTGCCGGGGCGAATATTGCGCTCGCCTGCGACATCGTGCTGGCGGCCAGATCGGCCAGTTTTATCCAGGCATTTTGCAAGATCGGCCTGATCCCGGATTCCGGCGGCACATGGTTCTTGCCCAGGGCCGTCGGCCTGCCGCGAGCGATGGCGCTGTCCCTGTTGGGCGAGAAGATAGCGGCCGAGCAGGCTGCGCAATGGGGCATGATCTGGAAGTGCGTTGATGATGAGGACTTGATGGCCGAGGCGAGGGCACTGGCCAAACACCTTGCAGGCCAGGCCACCACGGGGCTGGCGCTCACTAAGAAGGCGCTGCAGGCATCCATGAGCAATGGCCTTGATCAGCAGCTGGCGCTCGAACAGGAATTGCAGGGCCAAGCGGGCAGGACACAGGATTATCGGGAAGGGGTGGCGGCCTTTCTTGAGAAACGCCCGGCGACCTTTTCCGGTGAGTAGGGCTGCATGGCCGGACTGTCCGTAGATGAACTGGCGCGTGCCTGTGCGGAGTCCATGTATGCGCGTGATGTGGCGTCACAGTCCCTCGGCATCCAGATCGAGGAGGTCAAAGCAGGCTTTGCCCGGGTAACCATGTCCATCAGAGACGACATGTTAAATGGCTATCAGATCTGCCACGGCGGCTTTCTCTTTGCGCTGGCCGATACCGCCTTTGCTTATGCCTGCAATAGTTACAACCGGCTCAGCCTGGCGCAGAGTTGCTCCATTGATTTTGTGCGCCCGGGCCAGGCCGGGGAAGAATTGTACGCACAAGCCGAAGAGCGTAGCAGGCAGGGACGAACGGGGCTATATGACATTACTGTCAGCCGGGCGGATGGCGAGGTGCTGGCGCACTTTCGTGGGCGATCTTATAGCATCAAAGGCGAGGTTATTGCGGATTCAGCAAGGCTTTAAGTTAAGAGTAGAGAAACAGGGCTTGCAACTTTATGATACACAATTATACTAATACCTAGCTATTTTGTATCATAAACCTTAAGGTGGTGAGAGAATGAACACAGAGATAAGAGAGCTTGAAGCGGTCTTTCAGCAACGTGTTGATAATGAAGAGAAGATTGAGCCGCGCGACTGGATGCCGGAGAAGTACCGGCGCAACCTGATCCGTCAGATCTCCCAACATGCCCATTCCGAAGTCGTGGGGCAGTTGCCGGAGGGTAACTGGATCACGCGCGCACCGAGCCTGCGCCGCAAGGCGATTTTGCTGGCCAAGGTGCAGGATGAGGCCGGGCATGGCCTGTATCTGTACAGTGCGGCGGAGACGCTTGGCATTGCCCGGGAAGAACTCATTGAGCAACTCCTGTCCGGGACGGCAAAATACGCCAGCATCTTCAATTATCCTTCATTGACTTGGGCTGATGTCGGCGCAATCGGTTGGCTGGTGGATGGTGCGGCGATCACCAATCAGGTCTCGCTGTGTCGAACCTCTTACGGGCCCTATGCAAGGGCGATGGTACGGATCTGCAAGGAGGAGAGTTTTCATCAGCGCCAGGGTTACGAGATCATGTTGACGCTGTGCCGTGGTTCGGACGAGCAAAAGGCCATGGCCCAGGATGCTCTGAACCGCTGGTGGTGGCCGTCGTTGATGATGTTCGGCCCGCATGACGCGCAATCGGCGCATTCGGCCCAGTCCATGCAGTGGAAGATCAAGCGGCAGAGCAATGATGAGTTACGGCAGAAGTTTGTTGACTTGTCTGTCCCGCAGGCCGAGCACTTAGGTCTCACCATCCCCGACCCGGCGCTCAAGTGGAATGCGGCGCGCGGCCACTATGATTTTGGCGAGATCGACTGGGATGAATTTCATCGGGTGCTGTCCGGTGGTGGCCCGTGTAACCGGGCGCGGATGGCGGCGCGGATCAAGGCACACGAAGAAGGACGCTGGGTGCGGGAGGCGGCGCTGGCTTACGCTGAAAAGCAGGCTGCCCGCGCAGTACGGCAGGCGGCATAAAGGTGGCCCGGCATGAATGACAAGCACCTGCCGCTGTGGGAAGTCTTTGTGCGCAGCCGGCGCGGCCTTGATCATAAACACGTCGGCAGCATCCATGCCGCCGATGCGGAGCAGGCGATGCAGTATGCGCGTGATACCTATACACGCCGGAATGAGGGCGGCAGCCTGTGGGTGGTACGCTCCGCCGATATTCATGCCAGCCAGCCCGAGGATGAGCCAAGCCTGTTCGAGCCGGCTGAAGACAAGATCTATCGGCATCCCACCTTTTACGATGTCCCGGAAGACCTGAAACTGTAGCACCGCCCATGTCTGCCTTGACACGACAAGCAGCATTGTTCGAATACGTCTTGCGGCTGGGTGATGATGCCCTGATCAATGGCCAGCGCCTGTCTGAATGGTGCGGTCACGGCCCCTTTCTTGAAGAGGATATCGGCCTTGCCAATACCGCCCTGGACCTGATCGGCCGCGCCCGGATGCTGTTAAGTTATGCCGCCGATCTCGAAGGCAGGGGCAGGACTGAGGATGATCTCGCTTATCTAAGAGACGAGAGGCAATGGTTCAATGTCCTTATCATGGAGCTCCCCCGGGGCGATTTTGCTTTTAGCACCGCGCGCCAATTCCTGGTCGATAGCTATAATTATTTTTTATACGAAGCCTTGCAGGCATCAACCGATGCAAGGCTGGCTGCGATCGCGGGCAAGGCCTTTAAGGAGGCCAAATATCATCTGCGCCACACCAGCGAGTGGATGCTGCGCCTGGGCGATGGGACGCAGGAAAGCCATGCAAAGATCCAGCAGGCCCTGGAAGAGGCCTGGCCTTATACCGGCGAGTTGTTCGAGGTGGATGAGGTTGAGCAGCAGATTTTGCAGGCGGGCATCGGCCCCGATGCGGCTGAGCTTGCGCGGCAATGGCAAAAAAAAGTAGGGGCGGTTTTGGCGGAAGCCGGCTTGCAGCGTCCTAAGGAAGTCTGGCCGCAGACCGGCGGCAGGCAGGGCCTACATACCGAGCACATGGGCTACTTGTTGGCGGAGATGCAGTGCGTGCAACGCGCCTATCCGGGGCAACAGTGGTAGAAGCTCAAGCCATGATTGCAGCAGTCAGAACCGACTCAGACGCCGCTGCGGTTCGGGCGATCCTGGAGCAGGTTACTGACCCGGAGATTCCGGTCTTGACCATTGCCGACCTGGGCGTGTTGCAGGATGTCTATTGGCAGGGTGAGCGGCTGATTGTTGTCATCACCCCGACCTACAGCGGCTGCCCAGCAATGCAGACGATTAAAGACGATATTCTTACTACCCTGCGAGGAGAAGGCTATGGGGAGGTCGAGGTCAAGACCCGACTGGCCCCGGCCTGGACCAGCGACTGGCTGAGTGAGACCGGCAGGAAAAAATTAATGCGCTTCGGCATCGCACCACCGGCGCAAACCTCTTCCAGCAAGCGTAGCCTCTTAGGCAAGAGACCAACGGTCGCCTGTCCGCGATGTCACTCAACAGATACAAACCTCATTAGCGAGCACGGCTCGACGGCTTGTAAGGCGCTGTATAGATGTAAGGCTTGCCTTGAGCCCTTTGATTATTTCAAATGTATATGAAAGAAGCTCTTACATAAATTAAGCGCTTCCCTAACTGCTTTAATGAGCCGCAGACAATGAGTGAATTTCATCAACTAAGCATCAGCGACATCTACAAGACAACGGATGATGCCGTGTGCCTCAGCTTTGCGGTGCCGGATGAGCTAAGAGATACCTTCCGCTACATTCAGGGGCAGTACCTTACCTTGCAGGCCGAGATCAACGGGGAAGATCTCAGGCGCTCATATTCCATCTGCTCCGGCCTGGATGAGGTGACATTACAAGTTGGGATCAGAAGGGTGGCCGGCGGCAGATTCTCAAACTTTGCCAATGAGCAACTGCGCCCGGGGGACAGGCTCAATGTCATGCCCCCGCAGGGTAAGTTTTATACAGACATTGATGCAGATAATGATAAAAACTATCTACTGATCGCCGCCGGCAGCGGCATCACGCCTATTCTTTCCATTATCAAGACCGTCTTGGCGCGCGAGCCGCAAAGCCATGTCACCCTGCTCTATGGCAATCGAAAGAGTAGCACCATCATGTTCAAAGACGAGCTGGAGCAGTTGAAAAATCGTTATATGTCCCGGTTCCAGCTACTGCACATCTTTGACGAAGAAGAACGAGATGTTGACATTCTCAATGGCCGCATCAATAACCGCAAGGGCGGCGAGTTGTGTCGGCGCCTGTTACGGCTGGATATGATCGATGAATTTTTTCTGTGCGGCCCCGAGCCGATGATCTCGGAAGTCTCACGTGGGCTGCGGGCGGAAGGGATCAGCGAGGACAAGATCCATTACGAATTGTTCACCGCCTCAGCAGCGGATGCGCAAGTTGTACTCGCCAAGCACCATGAACGGGCGGTGAAGATGGCCGGCAAGATGTGTCGGGTCACCGTGATCGCAGACGGCAAACAAACGCAATTTGATTTATCCGCCGAAGGAGAAAATATCCTGGACGGCGGCCTGGAGCAAGGCGTTGACCTGCCCTTTGCCTGCAAGGGCGGGGTGTGCGCAACCTGCAAGGCGAAATTGATCGAGGGCGAAGTGGACATGGACCTCAATCACGCCCTGGAAAATGAAGAGCTGGAGGCCGGCTATATCCTTAGCTGCCAGGCACACCCCCTATCAGCCCAGGTAGTAGTTGACTTTGACCAGTAACAAGGCGCAAAGCAAACATCCGCCTCGCAAGGCTCTCCTCATCCAAACCCACCGCACTCCCCGTCCCCGTATCGAGTACGGCCTGCCCCCGTGTCCAGCCAAGTCCCTGGCGGCGACCAGGGAACGGGGCAGGCTATTCCCGCGCACGAACGTCACCCCTGCCCGCGAGCAGGGGTAGGAATCCAGATCTGAGAGACGTCATTCCCGCTTTCGTGTTCTGTTTCCTCAGATTATGTCAAGCAGATCATGCATGATCGGAGGCTGCCAGGGGCGATACACTTAAAAACCGCCTGTTAACGCGAAAACTTGGTCTCCAGGATGACCGATGAATTGGTCCTCTCAATGCCTGGCAAATTGGCCAGATTATCCAATAATTGGCTTAATTCTGCCGTGCTGTCGGCGGTCACCAAGGCGATGAGATCATACTCGCCACTGTTTGTGTATAAGGCGCTGATCTCGGAGATTCTCTCCAACTGCACATAGACCCTGCCGCTCAACTTCTGCTCGACCTTAATTAGCACTTGGGCGCGTATCAATCTCTTCTCATAATCCTTGTCATAGTGCACCGTATAGCCGGTGATAATGCGCTCGGCCTCCAGATATTTCAGGCGCGTCTGCACGGTGGAGCGGGACAGGCCTAAGCGCCGTGCCAATTCAGAGGTCGGCATGCGGGCGTTGATGCGTAACAGCGCAAGCAGCTTTTTATCTGAAGTTCTCATTTTGATTAAAAACCTGAGTTAATGTGATTAAATGAGGCGTAAATATAGCAAAATAGGCGCTTTATTTCGATGGCCGATCTGTTGATTCTGCATGGATAGTTACAGATAAAAGCATTTGACGTGATCAAAGTAGCGCTGGTCGGTGGCGGCAAAATTGGCGAGATGATTTGCGATTTCCTGCTTGCTTGTGGGGATTATTCCATCACGCTGATTGACTCATCGCCCAAGCAGCTGGACAAGCATTGCATGAATGTCAACCATGCAGAGCAGTGCGCGGACATACTGAACGGACACTTTGCCTTGCTTAGCGCCTGTCCCTATCATTTGACGCTCCCGCTTGCTCGGCTGGCAATCCAGGCCAGGGCGCATTATCTGGATCTGACCGAGGATGTGGCCAGTACGCGCGCAGTAAGAGACCTTCCGCAGTGTGGGCTGGCGCCCGGCTTTATATCCATCGTGGCCAATGACATCGCCGGGCGTTTTGATGCCTTGGATACCATCAGCATGCGGGTCGGCGCTTTGCCGGAGTACCCGACCAACTCGTTGATCTATAACCTGACCTGGAGCACGGACGGCGTGATCAATGAGTATTGCGAGCCCTGCACTGCTATCGTGAATGGTGAGGTGGTCGAAGTCCCGCCATTGGGGCAGCGCGAAGAGTTTTCCCTGGATGGCATCACCTATGAGTCATTTAACACCTCCGGCGGCTTAGGCACGCTCGGCGATACCTTGCAAGGTGAGGTCAGAAATCTGCGTTACCAGACGATTCGCTATCCGGGCATTGCGACATCATGAAGATACTGTTGCAGGATCTGCGCCTGGCGGATCGTCGTGATGTGCTCAAAGACGTGCTGGAGAGTGCCTTGCCCGCCACCTTTCGGGACGTGGTGTTGATCTTTGTCACCGTCAGCGGCACGCGCGCGGGTCGTTTGTTACAGGAAACCTATGCCAATAAAATATATAGCCAGCATGTGCATGGGCAACGGCGCAGCGCCATCCAAATTACCACTGCCGCCGGCATTTGTACGATGCTGGATCTGCCACAGTCGGGCCGGCTGCCCCAATCCGGCTTTATTCGCCAAGAGCAGGTGAGCTTATGCGACTTTCTTGCCAATCGGTTCGGTGCTTATTATCGGCAACAGACGGGGCAACACAAAGCGGCCCGGGAGCAAAAACATATATGAGCATTCCGACCGACTTACCCGCCATACTTAACGCACTGCGCCTGCAAGACGCCATCCCCCTGACTGGGGATCGAGAAGTATGCTCGCCGATCAACGGCCGCGTGATCGCTTCCGTGCCGAGCGATAGCGCCGATAGCGTTGCTGAGAAGATCGCCGCCGCGGATCTTGCCTACCGCCGCTGGCGCTTGCTGCCGGCACCGCAGCGGGGCGAGCTGGTGCGCTTGTTTGCCGAGCAATTACGCACCCACAAGGCCGCGCTTGATGCCCTGGTAACGCTGGAGTCCGGCAAGATCTACCAGGAAGGGCTGGGCGAGGTGCAGGAGATGATCGACATCTGCGATTTTGCCGTTGGCCTGTCGCGGCAGCTGTACGGCTTGACCATGCCGTCCGAGCGCCGCGGCCACAAGATCGCCGAATACTGGCACCCGATGGGCGTGGTCGGCGTCATCTCGGCGTTTAACTTTCCCGTGGCCGTGTGGGCCTGGAATGCGGCGCTCGCCTATGTCTGTGGCGATAGCGTCATCTGGAAACCATCGGAAAAAGCACCGCTGACCGCTCTGGTATGTGAAAAGCTGTTTCAGCGGGCGGCGCAACAGTTTGGCGAGGAGGCGCCGGAGGGTCTGCTGCATGTAATCATCGGTGCGGCGGACATTGGCCAACAGCTGGTGGCTGATCGGCGCGTACCCATCATCAGCGCCACCGGCAGCACCCGCATGGGACGGGCGCTTGCGCCCATCGTTGCAGAGCGCCTCGGCCGCTGCATCTTGGAGTTGGGCGGCAACAATGCCATGATCGTAACACCCTCTGCCGATCTGGAATTGGCGGTGCGTGCCATCCTGTTCGCCGCCACCGGCACCGCCGGGCAGCGTTGCACCACATTAAGGCGGCTCATCATCCACGAACAAATCTATGAGCGCTTGCTGGAAACGCTTCGTGGGGCCTATGAACAAATCAGCATCGGCAATCCCTTCGCAAAGGAAACACTGGTCGGTCCCTTGATCGATCAGCAGGCGTTTGCGGGGATGCAACAGACCATTGCCTCGGCAAAGGCGACGGGCTTTGCAGTGCATGGTGGTGAAGCGGTTGAGCCGGACGAACTGGCCGGCGGCTATTATGCCAGGCCCGCCATCGTCCGGGCGCAAGCACAAAACGAGCTGGTGAAAACCGAGACCTTTGCGCCCATTTTGTATGCGCTGTCCTATCGGTTGTTTGAGGAGGCGCTGGCGCTGCATAACGATGTCCCGCAGGGTTTGTCTTCCTGTATTTTCACGCAGAACCTGCTTGATGCAGAAGAATTTTTATCGGCCCGGGGCAGTGATTGCGGGCTTGCCAATGTCAATATCGGCCCGAGCGGGGCCGAGATCGGCGGTGCCTTCGGTGGTGAGAAAGAGACCGGCGGTGGGCGTGAGTCGGGCAGTGACGCCTGGAAGGGCTACATGCGGCGTTGCACGGCCACGATCAATTACTCCAACGAGCTGCCGTTGGCACAAGGGATCCAATTCGCCAGCCGCGCTTCAAAGTGAACTTGGCAGTGCGCGAGCGCTCGTGCGCGCCTGGTTAAGGCTTGCCGTCAGGCCGCGCTTTTGCCCACTTGCGGTGGCCTAAGGCGGCGAAACCCGGCGAGGAAAACCTCGATCAGGCGATCAATTTCTGCTGCAGACATGGGGGTGGATAAGGCCCCTGCGCAGGTATCGATTAGGATGATGCCGTGATCAAAGAGATGCTCAAGCAGTTGTTTCAAGGTATTTTTCTCCGCCGCCGATAAATACGCCTCGCAGTAGTTTGCCGGGGTTCATGCTTAATGTGAACGCGGAAAAACGAGCCGCCTCCGGTGAGGCTGAAAGGCACGTCCGCGAGATTCATGGCCTCCCTGATCCCGGTGCGTGTCCGTTCGCCTAATGCGTTTAATCGTTGCACGGCGGCTTCATCATAACGCTGCATGCTGATCAGTCCGGCGGTCATCGTAACCGGGTTGGCCGAGAATGTACCGGAGAGCGGGAATAGGTAAGGCTCAGCGCGCGGGTTCATCAGCTGCATGATGTCGCGCCGACCGGCCACGGTGGCGATGCTGGCCGGCTCATTGACATGGCCACAGCTCTCCGGCCGTGCCATCTGGCTGACCTCGGCGTAGTCATAGCCGCCGTGGTAGGCGCCTTCCACCTTGGCGAGCTTCGCCCGTCCGGTATAGGCCCTGGCGGCCTTGATGCAATTCATGATCGCCTCGGTGCCGGAGTTGACAAAGCGTATCTGCTCAAAGCCGGCGTTGCGGCTGCACAGGTGTTCAGCGAACAGCACCTCGGCCTCAGTGCCGACCATGTAAGCCGTGCCCTTGCGCAACTGGGCGCTGACCGCCTCGACCACGTCCGGCTGCGCATGCTCATGTATCATGGGAGGCCATGTTATTGGAAAAATCAAGTCGGCGAAGGCCCTCGATGTCGATTTAAGTAACAGCCCTCGCCGCGCTCGGCATAGAGCGGCTGCGGGTCGCGCAAAATGGTATTGCGGCTGCATCCGCCGGGAATGACTTGCAATGCACGTTGATAAAGCTCGGCGCTGCGCGAGGGCGCTGAGAGTGGTCTATGCGAGTGCTTCATGACGATTCGGCCTTAGGGTACGTTGTGATCACCCGGCCTTCGCAAGCCCGACAGCAGGCGATAGACGACAGCCTGTCTTTGTCTGCACATAATCAAAATCAACACCGGGCGCCAATTCAATGACTACCAGCCCCTGCGCCGTGCGATCCAGCACCGCCAGGTCGGTATAGATACGATCAACCATGGCCCGCCCGGTCAAGGGATAGCTACAGGTCTTGACGATCTTCGCTTCACCACGCCGGGTGCAGTGCTGGGTGATGACATGGATGGTGTTGACGCCGGTGACCAGATCCATAGCCCCGCCGACGGAAGGAATGGCATCGCCGGCCCCGGTTGACCAGTTGGTCAGATCGCCGGCCGCGGAGACCTGCATAGCACCCAAAACGCAGATATCGATATGGCCGCCGCGGATCATGGCGAAGCTGTCGGCGTGGTGAAAATAGGCCGCCCCGGCGATGGCGGTTACCAGATTTTTGCCGGCATTGATCAATTCCGCATCGGCTTGCTCGGGCGCGGCCGCCGGGTCCATGCCGAGCGGACCGTTTTCCGTATGATAGATCACAGCCCGCCCGGCCGGGACATACTGCGCCACCTTCTCCGGGATGCCGATGCCGAGATTTAGATAGGCACCATTGGGAATATCCAAAGCCGCGCGCTGCGCCATCTCCCCACGGCTCCAGCCAAGGGCTTGCTCCGCCACGCTCACGGGTAAGTTACCCCCGCCTTGATCAAATCAGACTCCAGCACCGGTGCCGGCACATGCACTACCCGGTCAACAAAGATCCCGGGCGTGATGATGACCTCCGGATCGATGCCGCCAGCAGCAACCAGGCGGCGCGTCTGGACGATAGTGGTGGCCGCCGCCATCGCCATAATGGGATTAAAATTGCGGGCCGTTTTGCTGTAAGTCAGGTTGCCTTAGCCATCTGCACATTCGCTCTTGAGCAAGGCAAAATCGGCGTGCAAGGCGTACTCCAGCACATACTCATGGCCATTGATGCGACGGGATTCCTTGCCTTCCGCAAGCGGCGTGCCTACCGCAGTTGCCGTATAAAAAGCCGGGATCCCGGCCCCACCGGCGCGGATGCGCTCGGCTAAGGTGCCCTGTGGCACCAGACTCAGCGCAATCTTGTCTTGCCGATACAGTACTGCTCAGGGCGCGCTACTGATTGGCGGCGATGGACGTCAATACGGGCTGCTTGCTATGGGTTGGACTCTCGGCCTGGCCTTGCACCGGGATGCCGTACATGGAATACAAACCGGCCTCATCATAGAGCACTCGATCATCATAATCACTAAACCAGATCGCCTGCGGGTTGCGGCCGACGATGCTAACCAGGCAGCGCTCCGGGGCGTCCGCCGCCGAGCGCAACAACTTGAAGATCAACACGCCGTTCTCGCCGCCCGGCAGCTTGGCAAAGGGTCCGTTGGTAACGGCGGCCACTTCGGTCTTGCCCTTGTAATGGGTAATCGAGAGCCGGGCATGGGTCTCCACCCCGGATAAACCCTTTTGCGATTCGTTGAGGATGCGCCAGGCTTCTTCAATCGGCACATTAAATGCCTTGTGGCCGATGATGTCGCGGCCGCAAAAGAAGTAATGATTCTCAACGCCGTTGCGTTTTAATTCGCGCTGCATGATCCGCAGGGCATCGGCATCATCGTTGATGCCTTTGATGATGGGCGCCTGGTTGTCGATATTGATCCAGGGCCGACAGCGCAGCGCCCGCACCGCCTGCCGGGTGTTGTCCAGCCACACCAGGCCGCCGCCGGGATTGTCCAGGTAATCCCCGTTTTCATCCTTGCGCAAAAACTCATCCGGATGGTTGAAATGCGTCATGATGCGCAGGTTGATGTCCGGATAAAGGGCGTGAAATTTATCCAGCATGTCAAACAGCGCGGCATCGAAGCGATCCGGGAAAAAGGCCAGCTCCTTGGTGCCGATGCGGATGTTCTCCACGCCGGCCTCGGCCAGCGCCGCCAGCCAGGCACCGATTTTCCTGTTGTTCAGCACCATGGGGTCGCCGCCGGACAGCAGGATTTCCCGAAGCTTCTCCCTTCCGGTCTGCGGATGGCGACCGCCGTTTTCATCCACCCGCCGGTTGTGGTCGGTGATGTAATCAACGATGTCCTTGATCTGCGCTAAGCCTTTAGGCGCTACGCTGCCGTCCGGGCGCGCCACCTCCTTGCCGGTGATCAACTCTTCTCGATAACAGAAGCGGCAATGCGCAGAACAGGTCGAGGCCACATAGATCAGGCCCAGCTCGTATTTATGGATCAGACCCTCCACCGGGCTGTAATCCATCTGCTTGCCCGGGTCCGGTGCGCCGTCCAGATCCAGGGTCTCCTTCGGGCTGGCCTTGATCAAGGTCTGCATGGCCGGGCTGTTTCTCGCCTGCTCGAAATAATGACGGGTGATCTTCACCGGCATGCGCGCCTCGATATCGCGCGTTGTGCCTTCCAGCTTGAGCAGATTATTGATCTCATCAGTGGAGTAAAAACCGATCATGTCATCCGGCACAGTACGCTCGGCAAAACGCTTTATCCCTTTGATGATCTGCCGTTCGTAGCTGCCGGACTCAATGGAGTTCAGAAAGTCCTGCTCTTTTGCCGACGGGGTGTATTTTACTCTTTTCATAGTCTCGCAAGCTGTGCTGTTAGTCATGATAATGTATCACGGATGGTGTCTTTCTGCGTATTCTTTTATGTCAACGCGTGGGTAGCCACTGCCAGTCTTTACAGTTTCATGCTGGGCATGGTAGCTGAAGCGCAGCCTTTCTTAGCATAGATTATTTGTTACGCATATATGATCTATAGTAATATGCTTGCGTGTTATATCGGCGACGATTATTTCCCAGCATGAGCATGCTGATGGCCTTTGATGCGGCGGCGAGAACAGAGATCTTCTCCAAAGCAGCGCATGAATTGAGTCTGACCCAAGGCGCGATCAGTCGGCAGATCCATGCCTTGGAAGTGTAGCTGGATGTGGTGCTGTTTGAGCGCACAGGCAAGACCGTCCAACTGACCAGCAAGGGCCGGGCGTATAAGCAAGAGATCCATGCGGCGCTCAACGCTATCCGTAAAGCTTCGTTGAACCTTATCAGCAGTCCACTGAGTGGCACTCTTAACCTGGCCATTTTGCCCACTTTCGGCTCCCGCTGGTTGATGCCGCGCTTTCCACTCTTTCTAAAGAAGCATCCGGAGATCACGGTGAACTTCGTCACCAAGCTCTCGCCTTTTGATTTCTACAGCGAGGATCTGCATGCAGCTATCCATTACGGTGAACCGAACTGGCCGAATAGTAACAGCACTTTTTTAATGACGGAAAGGGTCATGCCGGTATGTTCACCTGAACTTCTGCAACAGATGCAGGTTAACAGCGCTGAGGATATGACGCAGCTACCGTTGCTACACTTATCATCGCGTGAGCATGCATGGAATGACTGGTTTGCCTTGCACCAGATCTCGCCTCCTTGCAATCCGGGGATGTTTTTTGAGCAGTTTTCTATCCTTATCCAGGCTGCCACCGCCAACCTGGGAGTGGCGCTGTTGCCGGAGTTTTTAATCCAGAGCGAGCTTGCTTACTATCTTATTACCCCCGTTGACAAGTCCAACTATGCCCCTGCTGTTGCTCTTCGGGGCTGGTTGCTGGAGATGATTCAGCAGTAACATGCCAGCGCCGGTCAGACGGAGAAACAGTAACCAGTGTATTCAACAGACATGACGCTATTACAGAGAGATGCGCCTGATTGACATTGGACAGTCAGTGGGCACTGGTTTAACCCTGATACACCGCTCCTGCACATTGCCCGGTTTGACATTATGACAGACTGACGGGCGCCGGTTTTTGCTCGGCTCTTGCATCTTAGCTTCGCTCTACCGATTACATTCCTGTAATCGTTCTGTAAAACCGTCATACGACCGCCACGGATGGCAGTGCAGCAATCGTTCCCGACGATTGCCTTGCATGCACGCCGTCCATGGCGATAAATGCAACAGGATTGCCAAGAGCAATCCTTGCCCCTGCACTCGCAGCATACCGTACGTCCTGTACGTAACTACGTTATGCTTGCCACATGCTGCCTCGAGATATTCTGGGTGAGCAGGGCGCCCTGGCCGAGCGCATCGCTGATTTCGCCCCGCGCCCGCAACAACTCGCTATGGCTGATGCCATCGCTGCGGCGATTGCCGCTGACCAGTCCTTCATCTGCGAGGCCGGCACCGGCAAGACCTTCGCCTATCTTGCCCGGCGCTCCTGGCCGGGCAAAAGACCATCGCCTTGACCGGCACCCGCCACCTGCAAGATCAACTGTCTGAGAAAGACCTGCCGCGGGTGCGCCAGGCCATCGGCCGGCCGGTCCATATCACCCTGCTAAAGGGTCGGGCGAATTATCTCTGCCGGCAGCGGCTAGAACAGTCCCGGGGCGAGCATGACCATCCGGGCGACTTGGATGCGAGCGCGCGCCGCCAGCTGGCCGCCATAGAAGACTGGGCGGAGCAAACCGATAGCGGCGAGTTAAGCGAGCTGAATACCATCCCGGAGAACACGCCGCTAAAACCCCTGATCACCCCCACCATGGATAATTGCTTGGGATCGGAGTGTGAGCATTACCGCGAATGCTTTGTCTTCAAGGCCAGAAAACACGCCGCCGAGGCCGATGTGATCAGGGTCAATCATCACCTGTTTCTTGCGGACATGGCCTTGCGCGATAGCGGCCATGGCGAGCTGCTGCCGGCGGTTGATCTGATCATCTTTGATGAGGCGCACCAGCTACCAGAACTCGCCGCGCGGTTTTTCAGCCAGAGCATCAGCAGTGGGCAGCCGCTCGGCGTACTATGCCGAGGCCGCCGATCTGCCGGACTTCCTCGCGCACCTGGATGGCATGGAAAAGGCCGTGCGTGCGGCGCAACTGGCATGCGGCCGGGACGGGGCGGCGAAGGAGGCGCTGGCGCTGCTGGATGATTTCAAGGAAGGCGCCGGCGCCGAGCAGGTGCAATGGCCGGCGCTGCGTGGCCGCGGCTTTGTCTTACACCAGACGCCGCAGGACATCGCCAGCAGCTTTCAGCAACGCCCAGCCGATTACGGCAGCATCGGCGTCTATACCTCGGCCACGCTGGCGGTCGACGATCGCTTTGATCACTTCGCCGGCCAACTGGGTTTGACGGAAACCCCGACGCAGGCCTGGCAGAGCCCATTTGACTTTGAACGCCAGGCGCTGTTGTACCTGCCGCACGGCTTGCCGGATCCGCGCCATGAGGACTACACCGAGCAGTTGGTGGCGGCCGCCCTGCCGGTGCTCGAATTAACGCAAGGCCGGGCGTTTTTCCTGTTCACCAACCACCGTGCCTTGCGCCTGGCGAGTAAATCTTACGGCCGGATCTTCCTGAACAGCCTGCCGCCCATCCCGCGTTGCTACGATTTGGACGAGGTGGCCGCTTTTTTCAGCCGGCATGAGGGGGGCGGGGTGATTTTGTTATCGATAATCAGGCGGCATTGTTGGCGGTGTGCCCGCATCCTTACATCTTGGCTTATACACTGCGGTGATGTGTGCGCCACCCCGCCGCCTTGCCCACAAAAAAATTACTGTTTTTAGCAGACGCCCATTAGCCAGGACGATCAGCGCTCTGCCGCTAACAAAGCTACTTTTCGCTCACGCCGCCGGCTTAGCCAGCACCTCCTCCGGCGGCTGATAGTCATAGCCCAGCTCTTCAGCCACCGCCGCGCAGGTGATCCGGCCGCGATATACGTTCAGGCCCTTGGCCAGCGCCGCATCTTCAAGCAGCGCCTGTTGATGGCCCTTGATGGCGAGTGCCAGCGTGAAGGGCAGGGTGGCGTTATTGAGCGCCAGCGTGGAAGTGCGCGGCACGGCACCGGGCATGTTTGCAACGCAGTAATGCACCACCTCATCAACGACATAGGTCGGCGCCTGGTGGGTGGTGGCCTTGGAAGTTTCAAAGCAGCCGCCCTGGTCGATGGCGACATCAACGGCCACCGCGCCCGGCTTCATGCGTCCGATCAACGCCCGGCCGAGCAGCTTGGGCGCGGCTGCCCCGGGGATCAGCACCGCGCCCACCACCATGTCCGCCTGCACGGCATATTCCTCGATGGTCTCGGCGGTGGAATACACACACTTGACGCGGCCGGCATATTCCGCATCCAGCTGGCGCAGGCGCGGCAGCGACTGATCCAAAATGGTGACATCCGCACCCATGCCCTTCGCCATGGCCGCAGCATTGTCGCCCACGACCCCGCCGCCGATCACCAGCACCCGCGCCGGCGCCACCCCGGGCACGCCGCCCAACAGGACGCCGGCCCCGCCTTGCGCCTTCTCCAGACAATGGGCACCGGCCTGGATCGACAGCCTGCCGGCCACCTCGCTCATGGGTGCCAGCAGGGGCAGGGTATTGCCCGGCCCGGTAACGGTCTCATAGGCAATCGCAATGACGCCGGATTCCAGCAGCCGCCGCGCCTGTTCCGGGTCCGGCGCCAGATGCAGATAGGTGAACAGGAGCTGCCCTTCCCGCAGCATGCGGCACTCGCCGGCCTGTGGCTCCTTGACCTTGACCAGCATGTCGCTGCGGGCAAAGACCTCCTCGGCACTGTCCACCACCACCGCGCCCGCCTGCCGGTAGTCCGCATCGCTCATGCCGATACCGGCCCCGGCGCCGGTCTCCACCATGACCTCCCGGCCATACCTGAGCAACTCGCGCACGCTGCCGGGCGTTAAGCCAACGCGGTATTCGTGATCTTTAATCTCTTTGGGTACGCCGACTAACATCGCTGCTCCGAACCAGAATTTGCTTAAAAGATTTTGTGAGGATGCTATTTCGTACAAGGGTAGCCGGAGTATAGAGGATTTTTCCTGTGCGTTTCATGCTGATTGAATAGCCGGCCGCGCAGTCTGCACTTAACTGATAATGCTGATTCGCAGCAGCGCTTGTGTCATAATAGCGCCTTTTATGGGCCGCGAGACAAGCCAAGATGCCGGATTTTTTCATCAATAACGCCTGGGCACAAGGTGCCCCGCCGCAGGGCAGTGGCTTAGCCACCCTGTTTATGTTCGGCATCATCTTTGTGGTGTTTTATCTTATGCTGATCCGCCCGCAGATGAAGCAGGCCAAGGAGCATAAGAAGATGGTGGCCGGCATTGCCAAGGGCGATGAGGTCGTTACCAGCGGCGGCCTGCTCGGGAAGATCAACCAGGTGGGGGATAGCTTTGTCTTGCTTGAGATCGCCAAGGATACGGAAGTGAAAATCCAAAAGCACTCGATCTCCGCGGTGATGCCGAAGGGCACCGTCAAGACGCTCTAGCCCACGCCCGCCATCGTCTTGCCATGAATCGTTACCCGCCCTGGAAGTATGTGCTGATCGCCATCATCGTGGCGGTCGGCATCGTCTATGCCTTGCCGAATATTTACGGCAAGGATCCGGCCTTGCAGATCTCCGCCTCCCGCGCCGCCGAGGTCAGCGACCTAACCCGCTTTGCCGTGGAAGAGGCACTGGAGTCGGCCGCTCTGCCCAGCAAGGGCATTGAACTGGGGCCGGAGCAGTTGCTGGTGCGCTTTGCTGATGAGGAGACGCAGTTACAAGCGCAGCCCTTGATCAGCCGCGCTTTGGGCCGGGGCTATGTAGTGGCCATGAACCTTGCGCCGGCAACGCCGGACTGGCTACGCCGCGTCAAGGCCGAGCCGATGTTCCTGGGGCTGGATCTGCGCGGCGGGGTGCATTTCCTGATGGAAGTCGATATGGATGCGGCAAAGGCCAAGGCCGAAGATCGCTATGTCTCGGACATTCGCAGCCTGTTAAGAGAGAACCGGATCCGTTATCGCACCATCGGCCGGCGCGCTGAAGGCGGTCTGCTGATCCGCTTTCGCAATGCCGGGCAGCGGCTTCAAGGCAGCGAGTTGATCGAGTCGGAATACGATGACCTGGATGTCCGTGCGCTCGACCAACCCGCAGGCGAGTTCAATGCCGTGGCGCGCCTAAAAGACGCCGCCCTGATCGAGACGCGGCGGCTGGCCTTGCAGCAGAACATTACCACCTTGCGCAAGCGGGTGAACGAGTTGGGTGTGGCCGAGCCGGTGATCCAGCAACAAGGGCTGGAGCGAGTGGTGGTGCAGTTGCCCGGGGTGCAGGACACCGCGCGCGCCAAGGAGATTCTGGGCGCCACCGCAACGCTGGAATTTCGCATGGTGGACGAGGAGCGGGATGTGCGCGATGCGCTGGATGGGCGTGTGCCGCCGGGGGCGAGGCTCTACTACGACCGCAACGGCCAGGCGGTATTGCTGAAAAAACAGGTCATCCTGACCGGGGATTCCATCATTGATGCGGCCTCCGGCATCGACCAGCTAAGCGGCAGCCCGAATGTCAGCATCACGCTCGATGGCAAGGGGGCAAAACGCTTCAGCAACGCCACCCGGGATCGCATCGGCAAGAGTATGGCGGTGGTGTTTATCGAGAACAAGGTGGAGACGGTCGAGGCGGAAGACGGGACGATCACAAAGCGCAAGGAGATCATCGAAGAAGTGATCAACGTGGCCGTCATCCGCGACCAACTCGGCAAGCGCTTTCAGATCACCGGCCTGGACACCACCCAAGAGGCGCGCAACCTGGCTTTGTTACTGCGCGCCGGTGCCCTGGCCGCGCCGATCGAAATTATTGAGGAGCGCACCATCGGCCCCAGCTTAGGCCAGGACAACATCGACATGGGCATGCGCTCGGTCGTCATCGGCTTTGTTCTGGTTTTAGTGTTCATGCTGTTTTACTATCGCGTCTTCGGCTTAGCAGCCAATGTCGCGCTCACCTTGAACCTTGTCTTGATCATCGCCCTGCTGTCCATGTTGCAGGCCACCCTGACCCTGCCCGGCATCGCCGGCATTGTCTTGACCGTGGGCATGGCCGTGGATGCCAATGTGCTGATCTTCCAGCGCATCCGCGAAGAGGTAAAAAACGGCAACTCGCCGCAGGCCAGCATCCACGCCGGCTATGAAAAGGCCTTCTCCACCATTGCCGATGCCA
Source organism: Gammaproteobacteria bacterium (assembly GCA_963923955.1). GTDB lineage: Bacteria > Pseudomonadota > Gammaproteobacteria > Eutrophobiales > Eutrophobiaceae. The sequence goes on along the minus strand of OZ000552.1, from coordinate 2,384,750 downwards.
ATGTTACCACGCTGATTGCGGCGCTGGTGCTGTTCGGTTTTGGCACCGGGCCGATCAAGGGCTTTGCCGTTACCTTGTCTTTAGGCATCGTCTGCTCCATGTTCACCGCCATCATGGTAACCCGGGCGATGATCAATTTTATCTACGGTGGGCGCAAACTGGACAAGCTGTCGATCTAGGAGCCTTAGCAAACATGGCTGATCAGAACATGAATTTTGACTTTATGAGCAAGCGCCGCATTGCGGTGATCTTCTCCGCCGTGTTGCTCTTGGCGGCGGTCTCTTCCATCGTTTTTCGGGGCTTGAATTTCGGCATTGATTTTACCGGCGGCACGCTGGTGGAGGTGGGCTATGCCGAGAGCGTGGAATTAAATCAGGTGCGCACGGCGCTGGCCGGGTCAAAATTCAACGAGGCGATCGTGCAATACTTCGGCAGCGCCGATGATGTGCTGATCCGCGTTGCTTCAAAGGAAGGCTTGAACAGCGCGCAGGTCTCCAACGAGATCATGCGACTCTTGCGCCGGGCCGGCCAGGACGTGGAAATGCGGCGGGTGGAATTTGTCGGCCCGCAGGTGGGCGAGGAATTGCGCGAGGACGGCGGCCTGGCCATGGTCTATGCCTTAATCGGCATCTTGCTTTATGTCGCCCTGCGCTTCCAGATGCGCTTCTCCGTCGGCGCCATCGCCGCCCTGGTGCACGATGTTACCATCACCATCGGCTTCTTCTCGCTCACGCAGATGGACTTTGACTTGAGCGTACTGGCCGCGGTGTTGGCCGTTATTGGTTATTCATTAAACGACACCATCGTTGTCTTCGACCGCATCCGGGAGAACTTTCGCCGCCTGCGCAAGGCCACGCCACTGGACGTCATCAATACCTCGTTAAACCAAACCCTGAGCCGCACCCTGATTACCTCGTTCACGACCCTGTTGGTGCTGGGCGCCCTGTTCTATTTTGGCGGCGAGACCATCCATGCCTTTTCCGTTGCCCTGATAGTGGGTGTGCTGATCGGAACCTATTCCTCCATCTACGTCGCCAGCCCGCTGACCCTGGCACTAGGCGTGACCAGGCAGGATCTAATGCCGGTGGAGAAAGAAGGAGAAACACGCACTTAAACAGCGGTCATGATTCTCTCCGCTAGTCCCCCACTCTGGCACAAAATGCCAAGAGAATGCACTGTTCCTCTTTCAATGCAAAAGATCGGCAGCCTCCGGTTAGCCCATAGCCGTTATACTTTTACACAGCAGTGAAGATCGTCGCCGATCAGGCTATCCCCTTCATACAGCATTTCTTCTCTCCGCTGGGGGAGCTACAACTCATTGATGGCGCTCAGATCGATGCGGCTGCGGTTGCCGATGCGGATGCCTTGCTCGTGCGCACAGTTACCCGGATTGATGAACATCTCCTGCGTGAGAGTCAGCTCGCCTTTGTGGGCAGTGCGACCAGCGGGATTGATCATGTTGATACGGATTATCTTGCAAAGCGCGGTATTCGTTTTGCCCATGCGCCCGGTTGTAATGCGCGCGCTGTTGCTGAATATGTACTAAGCAGCCTGTTTGTCATGGCGGATCGGCAGGGCTTTGAGTTGGCCGATAAGCAGCTTGGTATTATCGGCTATGGTCATGTGGGCCGACAGTTGGAGAGCCTGTTGCAGTCCTGCGGGATGCGCAGCCGGGTGAATGATCCATTGCTACAAGAAAAGATCGGGGATCACCGCTTTTGTGAGCTGGATGAGGTATTGCGCTCGGATGTTGTGAGCCTGCATGTGCCCCTAAGCAAGGCGGGCCGATACCCGACCTATCACCTGATTAATGCGGACTCGCTCAAGCGTGTAAAGCGCGATGTCATACTGATCAATACCTCCCGCGGCGGGGTGGTTGATGAAGCAGCCCTGCTCGCTTTTAAGAAGCAGAACCTCGATGCGCATATCGTTCTTGATGTCTGGGATAATGAACCTGATATCAATACTGAGTTATTAGCGCTCACCAGCATCAATACGCCGCACATAGCCGGCTATAGCGCCGATGCCCGGCTGGCAGGCACCGGTATGCTCTGTGCCGCCTTTGAGCAGGCCGCAGTGCTTAAGCCGCCGCTATTGCCCGAGTCGGCCTTAGGTGAGATTAGCCTGGATGGTTTTGGCAGCGACATGGAAGCCATACAGATGGCGGTGTTGTCCGCCTATGATGTGCGTGGTGACAGCGGCTCTCTACAGCAGATCCTGGGGCTTGATGAGCAACAGCGCGCGGCCTTTTTTCATGACTTGCGTAAGCATTATCCCGTGCGCCGCGAGTTTCCGGCGATGCGGGTGAGAGTGAAAAATGCACGGCCCGGCCTGGAGCAGAAACTCATCGCCTTGGGTTTTAAGGTGATAGCTTAAAGCATAATTTCCGCCATGCGCAAAATGAATCTGGGCCTTCTTGCCTCTCATCGGGGGACGAATATGCAGGCCATTATTGATGCCTGCCGGCAAGGGGTGTTGTCGGCAAATCCGGCGGTGGTGATCAGTAATAATGCGGATTCAGGTGCGCGCAAGCGGGCCGTAGCAGCCGGCATCCCGGCCTATCACCTGAGCAGCCGGACGCACGCAGAGCCTGCTGAGTTGGACGCAGTGATTGCTGATACCTTAAGGCAACACGATGTCGAGCTGGTCGTGCTGGCCGGTTATATGAAAAAGGTGGGGCCCCTCACCCTGGCGGCCTTTGCCGGTCGGCTGATCAATATTCATCCCGGCCTGCTGCCTAAGTATGGCGGTCGGGGCATGTATGGTATGCGGGTGCATGCGGCGGTGATTGCAGCGAAGGAAAAGGAAAGCGGGGTTACGATTCATCGGGTGGATGGCGAATATGATACTGGGGCGATCCTGGCGCAGAAGAAAATTGTCGTTAAGCCTGATGACACGGCGGAGACCCTGGCCGCGCGGGTGCTGGCCGTGGAGCATGGTTTTTATGTCGAGACGATAGGCAGGATCATCGCCGGCGAGATTAAGCTGCCGTAACAGCTAAGGCCATGCACCGTTGTCTAAACCTTATTCGCTGTTATTCTGCCCGGCATTTTGGCATACTGACCGCTGGATCGACCGGGCTTCTTTGCAGGTAAGGCTAAAAAAAACGAGGGCTGCTATGCGCATTTTACATACTATGTTACGGGTCTCCAACCTGGAGAGATCCAAGGCCTTTTATACGGACATGCTCGGCATGAAATTGCTGCGAGAGAAGGAATTTCCCGCCGGTGAATTCACGCTTGCCTTTCTCGGCTATGGCGATGAGGCGCAGAACACCGTCCTGGAGTTGACCTATAACTGGGGAAAAGACAGCTACGAGCACGGCGATGCCTACGGGCATATTGCCATCGGTGTGGATGATGTCTATGCAAGCTGTGAACGGATACGGGCAAAGGGCGGGAACATCGTGCGTGAAGCGGGTCCGATGCAGGGCGGCGCAACGGTCATCGCCTTTGTGGAAGACCCGGATGGCTACAAGATAGAGCTGCTTGCGGAAAAATCAGCCTAGTCGGCCGTCAAGCAGGGCCTCCCTTACTCTACAGTTATGGTAATTTTCTCGGACATGACCGGTGGCTGATGCGGCGTGTGCGAGAAATCGCCCAGCAATAGTTGCAGCGTATGCCTGCCGGGTGCCAGTTCCAGTGTCGTCTCCGTCTGCCCGCCGCCAAAGTGCAGATGTGCCGCATCGCTGGGGATGGGTCGGTCCAAGGCGGGCAATTCGGTATTGATCAGCAGGTGATGATGGCCGGTATTTTCAACATTGATCCCGGCTGGAGCTACGCCCATATTCTTCAGCCCAAAGCGCACGGTGAGCGGGCTCGTGACAGTCTGGCCATCCACCGGCGAGATAAAATACAGTTCAGCATTATCGGCTGCCGGCGAGGCGGCGTACACGTGATTTATACCGAATAAGGAAAATAAGATAAGTATAAATGTTTTCATCAATAGTCCCCGGCCTAAGCATTGCCGTCATTATGGGCTAATATAACAGGTTTGTCAGCGCCGATATGATAGCCGACGGTGATGATTATGTTTCTCTATGCTTAACTAAAAAATGACTGCGTGGATTGCTGAGCTCTACAACCGGCTGATACTGGAGCGGCCAAAATCTGTTATTGCCGCCCTGCTGTGTGTGTTTGTCTTCTTTGCCTGGTCAGCTCAGGATTTTAAGCTGGATGCGTCAGCCGATGCGCTGCTCTTGGAAGATGATGAAGACCTGCGCATCTTTCGTGAGATGAACGAGCGCTATGAGTCGCTGGAGTTTTTGTTCGTCACCTTCACGCCGCATCAGGATCTCTTTGCCGATGAATCCCTGCAACAGATCAGCTCCCTGCGTGATGAACTGGCGCAGCTGCCCGGGGTTGATTCGGTGTTGTCCCTGGTTGATGTCCCCCTGCTTAAGATCATCGGCGGGAAGCTGTCCGAAGTCGTAAAAAATTACCGCACCTTACAAGCAGCCGATGTTGATCGGGAACAGGCAAGGGAGGAGCTGTTAGAGAGTCCGGTGTTTAAGGAATTGATCATCAGCCTGGATGGCAAGACGACCGCCTTGTTAGTGAATCTTAAGCCTGAGCCTGAATTTAATCGCCTGCTGAAGGAACGCAATCGCTTGCTTGCGATGAGACAAACAAGCGGCTTGAGCATTGAGGAAGAATTGGAACTCGCCGCCACCGTGCAGGAATATGATTTTATCAAGACGGTGATCGCCGAGAAAAACCATGCAAACATCATGCAGATCCGCGCGCTGATGGAGAAATACCGCGCCTTCGGCAGCCTGCATCTGGGCGGGGTGCCGATGATCAGCGATGACATGATCAGCTTTATCAAGAACGATCTCCTCATCTTCGGGCTGGGGATATTCGCCTTCCTGTTGATCATGCTGAGCCTCATATTCCGCTCGCCGCGCTGGGTGCTGCTGCCCTTGCTAAGCTGTGCCTTTGCCGGCAGCCTGATGATAGGTCTGCTCGGTCTCAGCGGCTGGCGGGTTACGGTTATCTCCTCGAATTTTATCTCGCTGATGCTGATCATCACCATGTCGATGAACATCCACCTGATCGTTCGTTATCGGCAGTTGCGCCAGGACCGGCCGCAACTTGCTCAAAGACAATTAGTGTTTGAAACCTGTCGCCTGATGGTCTGGCCCTGTCTCTATACTGCGCTGACAACGATGATAGGCTTTGCCTCGCTGGTGGTCAGCGGTATCAAGCCGGTGATGGATTTCGGCTGGATGATGACCATGGGCCTGGGCCTAACCTTCTTAACTTCGTTCTTGCTCTTTCCCGCGCTGCTGGTCTTGCTGGATAAATCGGCTGCGGCCGCTGCCGGGAGCAGGCAGGAAGTGCCGCTAACCGCCGCGCTGGCCGCCTGTGCCGATAAGCATGGCAACAAGGTCTTGCTGATCGCCGCATTGCTGGGGCTTGTCAGCCTCTTCGGGATGACCCGATTAAAGGTTGAGAACAGCTTCGTGAATTACTTTAGTGACAGCACCGAGATCCATCAGGGCCTGAAATTGATCGATGAGAAGCTCGGCGGCACGACCACGCTGGACATCCTGCTGCACTTTGATCCGGCAAAAGAATACGGCCCGGACTATGCCGATGGCGAGCTCGCAGAGAAAGATGAATTTGACGCCCTGTTCGGGGAAATAGAAAGCGACCCGGCGGAGGCCTGGTTCACCTCATACAAGATCGATCGGATCAAGGCGGTGCATGATTATCTGCAGGGCATTCCCGCCGTCGGCAAGGTGCTGTCGCTGGCGGCGGTGCTCGACATCGCCGAGGAGCTGAACGAGGGCGTGGCGTTTGACGCCTTTGAGTTGGCCATTATCAACAAGCGCATGCCGGAGGGGTTGCGCCAGAGCATGATCGATCCCTATATCTCCATTGAGGATAACGAGGCGCGTATCACAGTGCGAGTCATGGACTCGCTAAAAGACCTGCGGCGCAAGGAATTGATCGAGCAGATTGATGCCGGGCTGCAGCAGGAACTGGGCTTGGAGCAAGATGAATACCGCATGACGGGCCTGCTGATTCTTTATAACAACATGCTACAGAGCCTGTTTCAATCCCAGATCATGACCTTGGGCGTGGTCATGGCGGGCATCGCCCTGATGTTATTCGCGCTGTTTCGCTCCTTCAAGCTGGCGCTGATTGGCATCATCCCGAATATCCTGGCCGCCGGCGTCATCCTCGGGCTGATGGGGCTGCTGAATATTCCCCTTGATATGATGACCATTACCATTGCCGCGATCACCATCGGCATCGCGGTGGATAACAGCATTCACTACATCTATCGCTATCGCCAGGAATTTGCCAAGAGTAAGGATTACCGGGCAACGCTGTATTATTGTCACGCCAACATCGGCCGGGCGGTGTTCTACACGGCCATCACCATCATTGTCGGCTTCTCCATCCTGGTGCTGTCTAATTTTATCCCGACCATCTACTTCGGCCTGCTGACCGCGCTGGCCATGTTCATCGCCCTGCTGGCCGCCCTGACGCTGCTGCCCAGGCTGATCCTGCTATGGCGGCCCTTTTAGAACAAGGGGGGAAGATCGGATCATTGCATGGGCTTGTGCCCCGGCGGCAAGGGAGAAAGCGCGCAGATGGTCATTTTTTCCGACAAAAGATCGGAACTTTCCTGTCATCAGGGCCTTCTCATCTGGTAGTATTCGCCTTAGCATAAGCCCTCATAATCGTAATCGGAGAATTTAAGCAAATCATGAAGTTAGGCATCGTTATTTCTGCGCTTTCTCTGTTGCTGTTGCTGTCATGCCCGACTGCTGCAGCAACGGAGCAGCGCGCAAGCGATGTGGTCAGGGTCACGGTGGATGGGGTGCTGGAGCGCCTTGCTGCGGAGCGGCAGGAGTTGGAGCGCCACCCGGAGCGTATCTACGCCCTGGTCAATGAGTTGGTCGTCCCGCGCTTTGATTTTGTCAGCATGTCGCGCTGGGTCTTGGGTGCCAGTTGGAAGCAGGCCAGCGAGGAACAGCGCCAAGCCTTTATTGAGCAGTTCAGGAATCTGCTGGTGCGCACCTATGCCAAGGCGCTGCTGGAGTATTCCGATGAGGAGATCAAGTATCTCGATACCGTGACCCGGGAAAATTCCAGGCTGGTGACGGTCAACACCGAGATGCAGAGCAGCGGCGGGGGCGTTCCCTTGAATTATCGTATGCACATAGCCGATGGGCAGTGGAAGGTGGTGGATGTGTCCGTAGATGGTATCAGCCTCATCTCTACCTACCGCGGCTCCTTTCGATCAGAAATAAAGAAAAACGGGCTGGATGCGTTGATCAAAAGGCTCGCAGAACGCAACGACAATCTGGCGAGTTCTCTGGAGGCGGAATAGGCGCTTCTGATTCTTCGTCCGTTCCCGGTGCACAACTCTGGCCACGCAGGCCGGAAATCGTTCGGCTTCTCTCCCGTGCTATGACATTAAAGAAGGCGATGCCTTGCTGCCCGTCCTTGCCCGCCCAAATCTCAATCTCCCCTATCCAGCGTGAGCTGTGCGAGCGGCGTTCTGAAAAGCGGCTTTCTTAACACCCCGACTTCCCCTATAGTGCCAGCAAGTTTCGCTTTGGGAGTGTAAAAAATCCATGCAGGCAGAAGAGATTAAGCAGTTGATCGAGGTGGGCCTCCCGGAGGCTCATGTTGAGCTTGACGGCGATGATGGGGCGCACTTTGCCGCGATCGTTGTCAGCGCCGCCTTTGCCGGCAAGACGATGGTGCAGCAACACCGGCTGGTCTATCAGGCCCTGGGAGAGAAAATGGGCGGGGATATACATGCCCTTTCTATCCAGACCTATACGCCTGAGCAGTGGGAAGAAAAAAAAGCACTGCGAGTTTTATGAGGCCGACCTCTCGGCGCGCAGGCTAGATGGACCGCTTACTCATCGAAGGCGGTGTTCCTCTGGATGGCGAGATTAGCATCTCCGGGGCGAAGAATGCGGCGCTACCGATCCTGGCGGCCACCCTGCTGACCAGCGAGCCGATGCTCATCGCCAATGTGCCGCACCTGCGTGATGTGACCACAACGATGGAATTGCTGGGCCGGATGGGGGCGCAGCTGACCCTGGATGAGCGCTTCAATATTGAGGTCAACAACGCCAACATCAACGAGCTGTCTGCGCCCTATGAGCTGGTGAAGACCATGCGCGCCTCCATCCTGGTGCTGGGGCCCTTGTTGAGTAAATACGGCCAGGCCGAGGTGTCGCTGCCGGGCGGCTGCGCCATCGGGCAGCGGCCAGTAGATCTGCACATTGCCGGCCTGGCCGCGATGGGGGCGGAGATCCAGGTGGAGGGCGGCTATATCCGTGCGCGCGCCGGGCGCCTGCGCGGGGCGCAGCTGAGTCTGGATATAGCAAGCGTAACCGGCACGGAAAACCTGATGATGGCCGCCGCCCTGGCCGAAGGCGAGACCACGCTGGAAAATGCCGCGCGGGAACCGGAGGTGGTCGATCTGGCGCTCTGCTTAAACAGCATGGGGGCGAGAATAACAGGCGCGGGCACCGACCGCATCGTGATCGAAGGCGTCGAGTCCTTGCGCGGCACGCAGCACACCGTCATGCCCGACCGCATTGAAATAGGCACCTATCTTGTCGCCGCGGCCATGACCAGGGGCCGGGTGAGATTAAAAAACACCCGCCCGCAGCTGCTCGATTCTGTTCTGGCGAAGCTGCGGGAGGCCGGTGCGCACATCGAAGAGGCCGAGACCTGCATTACTCTGGACATGCAGGGCCGGCGGCCGCGCGCGGTCGATGTATATACAGCGCCCTTCCCCGGCTTTCCCACCGACATGCAGGCACAGTTCACCGCCATGAACTGCGTTGCAGAAGGCACCGCGATCATCACCGAGAATGTGTTTGAAAATCGTTTTATGCACGTACAGGAGCTGCAACGCATGGGCGCGGAGCTGCGGCGTGAGGGAAATTCGGTCTTCTGCACGGGGGTAGATAGCTTGACCGGGGCGCCGGTGATGGCAACGGATCTGCGCGCCTCGGCCTGCCTGATATTGGCCGGCCTAGTCGCCAAAGACAAGACCGTTGTGGATCGGATTTATCATATTGATCGTGGCTATGCCATGATCGAGGAAAAGCTCTCCCGGCTGGGCGCCTCCATCAGAAGGGTGCCGCGGCCGGCCAAAGCCCATAGTAAAGATAAGGCTTAATCAATTTTTATCTTTTGGTCAATTTCAACTCTGCTGTAATCTGCAAGATGTCCGCACAACTAACCATCGCCATCTCAAAAGGCCGTATCCTGGAAGATGGCCTGCCCTTGCTGGCAGAGATCGGGCTTAGTCCCACCGAAGACCTGACGCGCTCACGCCGGCTTATCTTGGAAACCAGTCGGCCCGACATCCGGCTGGTGATCATCCGCGCAGCAGACGTGCCGACCTATGTCGCCTATGGCGCGGCCGATGTGGGCATCGCCGGGAAGGATACTTTGTTGGAGGCCGATTCGGACAGCCTGTATGAGCCGCTGGATCTGCGCATCGCCCCTTGCCGGCTGATGCTGGCCGGGCCGCAGCAAGGCTCGCAGCAGCCGGGCACAATCAATGGTCGCCTGCGAATCGCGACCAAGTATGTCAAGACCGCGCGCGATTACTTTGCGGCGCAGGGCCGGCAGGTGGAGCTCATAAAATTATACGGCTCGATGGAACTGGGGCCGGTGCTGGGCCTTGCCGATCAGATTATCGATCTGGTGGATACCGGCAATACCTTGCAGGCAAACGGCCTGGTGCCTTTGGAACTCATCCGCGCGATCAGCGCCCGGCTGGTGGTGAACAAGGCGGCCATGAAGATGAAAGGCGCGCTGATAAGACCCCTTATCGCGCAGTTGGCTGAGGCGGTGCAGGGATGATCGGCATACGGCAGCTGGATAGTAGCAGCGCGGATTTCTCTGTGGGCCTGGAGGCGCTGCTGTCATCCAGCGCCGGGCCGGATGAAGCTCTGGACCGGGTTGTGCTCAACATTCTGCAGGATGTCAGGCAACGCGGCGATGCGGCCGTGATTGAATACACGCAGCGTTTTGATCAGCGCGAGGCAAGGGCTGATCAACTGGAGATAGCCACTGCCGAGCTAGAGGCGGCATTGGCGAAGATCCCGCCTTCCTTACGCAAGGCCCTGGAGCAGGCCGCCCGGCGCATTCGCAGCTACCATGAGCACCAGTTGGTCCGCTCATGGTCCTATGAGGACGATGCGGGCAACACCCTCGGGCAGCGGGTGCTGGCGCTGGATAGGGTCGGCGTCTATGTCCCCGGCGGCAAGGCCGCCTATCCCTCATCCGTGCTCATGAATGTCATCCCGGCGGTGGTCGCCGGGGTGCAGGAGATCGTCATGGTGGTGCCGGCGCCAGGCGGCGAGCTGGCTCCCCTGGTGCTGGCCGCTGCCAGTGTCGCAGGCGTTGACCGGGTATTTTCCATCGGCGGCGCCCAGGCCATCGCGGCTCTGGCCTATGGCACCGAGACGGTTCCGGCGGTGGATAAGATCGTCGGGCCCGGCAATCGCTATGTGGCGGCGGCAAAGAGACTGGTCTTCGGCCGGGTCGGCATTGACATGCTCGCCGGGCCATCGGAGGTATTGATCTTGAGCGATGGCAGCGGCGACCCGGACTGGGTGGCCATGGATCTCTTCGCCCAGGCCGAGCATGATGAAGATGCCCGCGCCATATTGGTCTGTAATGATGATGCCTTCATCCGGTCGGTCAAGCAGAGCATGGCAAGGCTTCTGCCGACCATGCAGAGAAAGGCGATCATTGAAGGCTCACTGGGGCGCAACGGCGCCCTTATCAAGGTGCGGGATCTGGAGGAGGGCATTGCGCTGATCAACCGGCTCGCACCGGAGCACCTGCAATTATCCGTTGCTGCCCCGGAGGCGCTGCTCGCAGAGGTGCGGCATGCCGGTGCTGTCTTTATGGGGCATCATGCTGCTGAGGCGATAGGGGATTATTGTGCCGGGCCGAGCCATGTGCTGCCGACCGGGGGCAGTGCGCGCTTTTCTTCCCCGCTCGGGGTGTATGATTTTCAGAAACGCTCCTCCATCATCGGCTGCTCGGCATCCTCCGTGGCATCATTAGCCGCCATCGCCGCAGAGCTTGCGCGCGCAGAGGGCCTGAGCGCGCATGCACGCTCGGCCGAGTTGCGAATGAAAAACAAGTTCTCGACATGAATACGCGCGCGCAGATCAAGCGCCTGATACAGCCCACCGTGCAGTCCATGTCCGCCTATCAGGTGCCGTCCTCTGCCGGCCTGATCAAGCTCGATGCGATGGAGAATCCCTACCACTGGCCTGAGGACTTAAGACAGGCCTGGCTTGCTGAGCTGGCCGCGGCCGCGATCAATCGCTATCCCGATGCCGACGCCCAAGCACTGAAACAGCAGCTAGGTGCCGTCTTTGCGGTACCGGAGGGCGCGCAACTGCTACTGGGGAATGGTTCGGATGAGATCATTCAACTGCTTGTTCTGAGCATGGCACGGCCGGGCCTGGTGGTCATGACGCCTGAGCCCAGCTTCGCCATGTACAAGATGGCAACGCAGATTGTGGCGGCGCAGTTCGTTGGTGTGCCGCTGCGGGCGGATGATTTTTCTTTTGATCTGGAGGCGACCCTGGCCGCCATCACGCAGCATCAGCCGAGCATTATCTTCCTGGCCTGGCCGAATAACCCCACCGGCAATCTGTTTGATACGGCGGCGATTAGTGAAGTAATCGAACAAGCGCCCGGTATCGTTGTGCTGGATGAGGCCTATCAGGCCTTTGCAAAGAGGAGCTTTATGCCGCTGCTTAAAAAATATGAAAATCTGATGGTCATGCGCACCTTATCCAAGCTGGGCCTGGCGGGGCTGCGTCTGGGCTTTCTGGCCGGGCATCCCGCCTGGGTGAGCGAATTTGAAAAATTGAGGATGCCGTACAATATCGGCGTCCTGACGCAGACCAGCGTTGCCTTTATTCTCAAGCACATTGAGGTACTCAATGAACAGGCGGCGCGGCTCTGTGCCGACCGCGACAGGATGTTCGAAGATTTAGCTGCCCTGCCTGGGGTGAGGGTCTGGCCGAGTGCGGCGAATTTCCTCTTGCTGAGGATGGAAAACCGCGGTGCCGATGAGGTGTATGAGAAACTAAAAAGACAGGGGATATTGGTCAAAAACTTACATGCCGCCCATGCAATGTTGAACAACTGCCTGCGCATTACCATTGGCAAACAAGAAGAAAATAAGGCGCTGTTAGCTGCCTTGAAAAATTGTATTTAAGAACACACACGAAAGCGGAAGCTGAAGGATGAAGAAAATAGCATGTTAGCACAAGACGACATCAAAGCACTTGCATTGAGCCTGCACAGGGCGGAGAAGAATCGTGCGCAGATTAGTGCGACAACGGTGCTGCACCCGGAGATGAACCTGGAAGATGCCTATGCCATACAAAGGGCCTGGATGGAGATGAAGATAGCCGAAGGGCGCGCGTTGAAGGGCTACAAGATCGGCCTGACCTCACGGGCGATGCAGATGAGCTCGCAGATTGATGAACCGGATTACGGCACCTTGTTGGATGATATGTTCTTTGCCGACGGCGCCGCTATCGAAGCAGCCCGCTTCACGGATGTGCGGGTGGAGGTCGAGTTGGCCTTCATACTCAAAGACAGCCTGGCGGGCGAGCATGTGACTATCTTTGATGTCATGAATGCAACGGATTATGTGATCCCGGCGCTGGAGTTGATTGCTGCGCGCAGCTACCGGGTGCATCCGGAGACGGGTTATGTGAGAAAGGTGTTCGACACCATTGCTGATAACGCAGCCAGTGCCGGAATCATCATGGGCGGCCGTCCGATAAGACCCCTGGATGTGGATCTGCGCTGGGTCGGCGCATTGTTATACCGCAACGGGGTGATCGAAGAGACCGGCTTGGCCGCCGGTGTGCTCAATCATCCTGCCAACGGCATCTGCTGGATAGCAAAACGCTTCGCGCCGCATGGCATTGTGCTGCAGCCGGGGCAGGTCCTGTTAGCGGGCTCCTTCACTCGCCCCGTCATCGCCCGCGCCGGCGATACCTTCCATGCCGACTATGGGCCTTTGGGCAATATTAGCTGCCACTTTGTTTGAGGCAAGCCCTGATCTGAGCAGGGTCTGTTAAGAATTTTCTATGAGTGTGAATGATGGACTTGGCGAGCAACAGCTTTAAGCAGGCGATCTCCGCAGGCCGGATGCAGATCGGTCTGTGGGCCGGTATCCCGGATACGACCAGTGCCGAGATCTGTGCCGGTGCCGGCTTTGATTGTCTGGTGCTGGATGGCGAGCATGCGCCATTTGATATGCGCGCTATCTATACCTATCTGCAGGCCGTGGCCGCCTATGATGTGCATCCCATCGTGCGGGCGGTTACGGGTGACAGCAATCTGATAAAACAACTGCTGGATTTTGGCGCACAGACCTTGTTGATCCCGATGGTTAATAGCGCCGAGCAGGCGCAGGCACTCGTGCGGGCGATGCGCTATCCGCCTGCCGGTATGCGCGGCATGGGCAGTTCCATTGCCCGGGCGGCGCGCTGGAATGCGGTGCCTGATTATACCGCTCGCGCCAATGAGGAAGTCTGTCTATTGGTGCAGGCCGAGACGACAACGGCAATAGAGAATCTGGATGCAATCGTCCAGGTAGAAGGCGTTGATGGCGTATTTATCGGGCCGTCTGACTTATCTGCATCGATGGGTCATGTGGGGCAGCCGCAGCATCCAGAGGTCGTGGCGGTGATAGACGATGCGATCGAGAGGATCGTCAAGGCCGGCAAGGCGGCCTGCATACTTGCGCTGGATCCGGCTCAGGCAAGACATTATATTGACCAGGGCGCGGGTTTTGTTGCGGTAGGAGTTGATACCATGCTGCTGGGCAACAGCGCCAGGGCCTTGGCGGATGCCTTTAAGAATAAGTCCTAAGATGGACTCCTTCAGGGCTTGCCTTAAGTGACTAAAAATCTTACTGCAAAGATGCTACATGAGGCCAGTGAAGTCATCTGCGTGGCCTTGAACTACAAGGGGCACAGGCAGGCGCTGGAGCAGGCTTTTCACCGGCCACCGTATCAGGCACCGCCCAGGACGGGCTGCGGTGTCTGCCGGCGCTGCGCTGCGAGGATTATCTGATTGCAGATGGCGATGAGGAGTACGGCTTTGTCCACCTGAGCGCGAGGATTGGGCATGGACGCAGCATGGCGCTCAGGAAAGATGCGGCGGATAAGCTGTTTGCGGCCTTGACCGAGTATCTACAGCCCTTATATTCCAGGCGTACACTGGCCATTTCGTTTGAGATGGTGGAATTGGATGCGGAGCTCGACTATAAGCAGAACAACATTCACAAGCGAATTAAACGAAAAAACCTGTCCAAGTCCTAGGTTCTCAAGTTTCTTAAGACAAAGCCGATTTCTCACTCTATCATCAAAAGAGTCAGGGAGATTAACAATAGCAAGAGTTTTATCGGAATTTCCTATGTCCCTAAATTGTATTTCCCTTTTTCCTAATTCCAGGCATACTACTTAGCAGCTAAACAACGCAGCGGATAAGCCTATGCTGGGCTGCCCGCGAATACAATACGTGTTGGAATAAGCGGGAACCTTCTTTTCCGCTGGTTGTTTAGCCACCAGCTCGGCGCTTTGACGGTCATCAAATCACAATAGAGGGCTTTATCATGATTAAACTTCTGATTGTCATCTCGCTGGCCGTTACGCTCACCGCTTGTCTTAATAACGTTAGAACGCAACGTGACTATCTGCACGTGAAATCGCAACCTGCGGGCGCAACGATTTACGAGGTGGGTTCGGGCCAGGTGCTTGGGGTTACGCCAGTTTGGCTGAACTATGGTCCAGCAGACAAAGACGAACAGGGCTGTTATCCGATTAGGGGCTTACGCGCCAGATGGCAGAGCGGGGCGGAAGCGTATTCCAACAACCCGATGACCCTGTGCTATAGAAGTTCCACCATTAACCTGAACCGGCCGGAACATCCGGGATTAAGCGCCGATGTGGAATATGGCATACACGTGGAAACGTTGCGATACCAAAAGGAACGGGACGAGGCTGAAGCGCGGGAGAGGGCAAGGGAAAGTAACAAGTGGGTAACATGTACCACCACAGAAACAGTAATGGGCACTACAACAACGACCTGCTATGAGTACTGATGGTGAGCATGCCTCGCGACTCGCATTATTCATGCGTCATCCGAAAGTAATCCCTTGAATGGGCAGCAGCGCCACACGCAAATGGCGGGTACGTAATCACCTGCCCTTCTCTTGTTTTAGCATAGAAAAATCTACCCAATTAAACAAAGCTTCCTGCTTAAGACAAGCATGGCATTCACCGATCCGCTTGCCTGGTTGATCATCATCGGCAGCTTTGCCGCATCCGCCATCAGCGCGGCCTTTGCCGTCGGCGGCGGTTTTTTGATGTTGGCAATCGTAACCTCTGTTGTGCCCATCTCCGCGGCGGTGCCGATGCACAGCGCCACCTTATTAGGCACTTCTGTCGGTCGTTCCCTGTTTTTCTTTAACTATGCCGATTGGTCTATTGTCCGCCCCTTTATCATCGGTGCCTTAGTCGGCGCGCTCCTTGGGGCCGGCATCTATGTCAACCTGCCAGAATTTGTGATCGCCGGCGTCATCGGCTGCATGATCTTAGCGACAGTCTGGGCGCCGGCCATTCACTGGCGCCCGTCCTTTTCCCATCCATTTTTCTACGTAGGCGTTGTGCATGCCTTTTTATCATCCTTATTTTCATTCGGCGGATTGATGCAGCCGCTGATGCTCAGGACGAAATTGCTGAAGATGCAGATAACCGGCACCTTGGCTATTAGTCTGTTAGTCATGAATGTATTCAAATTGGCCGGCTATTACAGCTTCGGCTTTGATTTCAGGCCCTACCTCCCGGTCATCATCGCAGCGATTGCCGCCGGCATCCCGGGCGCACTGCTGGGCAAGCATCTGGCAAATAGCGTCCCGGAAGAGAAGTTTCGAATGATTTTTAAGATCATCATGACGGCATTTGCTCTCCGTCTGCTCTATCGCGCCTGGCTTGCGTTTTGAGGGAATATTCTGCGCAGGGCCATACACCGCAGTGGCGAAGTCGGTGGTAAAGCACTTTCTTTGCCATTAGCGATACGGATTAAATCGTTCTACATCTGTAGTCTTTAGCTGCTCCGGCGGCAGGGGCTGGGTCGGGATGTAGTGCAGTGGCTTGGCCTCGCCTTTGGTGCGGCGTACCAGGGCCTCGTCGACAGTCTCTACCTGCTCAGCGGCGGTCAATCCCTCTTTGCGCACTACCGGCTGCGCCATGCCGGAGGTGTTCGGTGGCGGCATCATGTTGGCGTGGTAGTAGGCGACTTTGTGTTTTCCGACATCGATCTTGCGCGTGATATTAAGATCACGCTGATTGACTCCTTTGGTCGGTGCTACGCAGATGCCGTCAACGATTTCTAGGTCCAGCCACCATTTCTTCAGCGGGTTGCGGACGCCGTGCCCGAGCAGGTCATCAAGCCTGACGGCAATGGGGACCAGCAAGGGTTTTAGCCAGAAGGCATGGATGCCGCACCAGCTGGCGATCTGCTCGGCAATCGGCCCGTCCCAGGTGACGACTTTATTCAAGGGGCAGGTCTTCATGCAGCGGCCGCAGGCAAGGCCGCGCTGGTTGGTCAGGCGATAACGGGTGCAGCGTTCCACATCCGGCTTCCATATTTCGTAGCCGTTGAACATGACCTTGGCGCCAAAGGGGATGGCATCGCAGGGACATTCTCTGGCGCACTTACGGCAGTTGGAGCAGAAGTATTGCAGGCCGAAATCAACCGGCTTATCCGGCAGCAGCGGCAGGTCGGTGGTCATGACGATGGTCTTAAAGCGCGGCCCGAGAAAGGGGTTCAGCACCAACTCGCCAATGCGGCTGAGCTCGCCTAAGCCCGCCATGAGAATCGCGGGGATGTGGAGGATGTGGGAGTCGGCGTTGGTTTGTGGCCTTGCCGAGTGGCCGTTGGCACGGATGTGATCGGCCATGATGCCGGCGATCAAGGCGCCGCGCATGTAGGCGCGCATGGATTGGGCGCCGGAGATAAAGTCATCGCCTGATGCGCCCTCCATGGTGTCGTAGCCTTGATCGATCAGGCTGACCACGGCGTATTTATGATAGGGCCTGATCGCGCTGCCGTCTTCCTTGTGTGAATACCAGGCATAATCCGGCAGCTCGCAGATACCGGTTATCTGCGCACCCAGAGCATACGACAGGGACTTAATCGCTTTGCTATTCGCCTTTGCATCGCCAAATTCCGGTGTGGGCCGTGCGGCGATTTCTCCATCTTGATGCGGCACCATCGCGCGGATCTGTTTGAGCATCGCACTCGCAAAGGGATGCTTGAAGGAAAAGCGGCTGCGCTCTCTTTGCGCCTTGCCGCCCAGGTCGCCATGTATGGCGCGTTCAAAGAACGAGGCGCGTTTTGGCACCCGCGGCACTTCATCATCCAGAATCAAGGTGGTCGGCCGCTCTACGCGTTTCACCGTCTCCATCGGATAATCGCTAAGATGCGTGGCGCGTCGGGCGCGGCGCCAGCGCTCCAGGCCTGAGGTGGCACCGCCAAGCCCCAGCCAGTACGCCAGATTTTTGCCCTTGATCGATCGCCTTGCCAGGGGCGTGTCCGTCTTGAGTGCATAATCCGTTGTAACGAGGGCGACCGCGTAGTCGGTGTCGAGATAGGGATTAACGACCGTATCCTGCCGACGCACGCCCAGCCCCGCCAGCACGATGAGCCGGTTCACATCCAGCTGCTCGTTCTCATCATCATGGGCGATCGCATGAAAGCCCATTGCTCGAATATGATTGGCGAGCCCGACGGCCACTTCAAAGGCGCGCATCTCGGCGGTGGCATGGATAGCGCCTTGCAGCCACTTGCGCGCAAGATTATCGGCCTCCGGGAGGCGGCCGTATTCGGCCATGATGACAACGGCATGGCTATGTTGCTCCGCCTGTACGCCTTCATACCAGCAGGAAGGAGACAGCGCGCAGATACCGATCTGGCTCGCATCAAGGAAATAGCCGGCACCCTTGATGTCGATCATGCGCCGCTGCAGATCATTCGGCACCGGGGCCTTTGCAGGCGCAGGCTCTCCCCGGCAAAATTCCTTAAAAATTTCATGATACTTCTGCACCGCCCGGGCATAACTTGAATCTGTAATGGGCGCCGCATCGGGCCTGGTATGACGGGCCGCCTGCCGCTCGGCCACGCCGATCTGCTCATCCCGCGCAAGCCGCTCCAGCGGGTAATAGCCATAATGAAAGGGCCGGTTTTTATTTGAGAAGCAGATCATCGTATCAATCGGGCTGGCATAGATATAACACATTCCGGGTCAGGAGTGTACTTGGTCGTGCAGATCAACGGCGCAGGCCAAGGCCCTAATCGTTGTAAGCCGACAATAAAAAGTTGAAGCAGGACTAAAGGCCGCTGACGAAGAACCCACAGTCCCACACGAAGAAGCGCAGCAGCGATTATTGAATAATGCGAATTGAATGGACCGAACCGGCACTGGTTGATATGAAAGTTATCCAGGATTATATCACTGAAGACTCACCTGAAAACGCTTATCGCTTTATTGGGTGCCTCTTCGATAGCGTAGCTCATGCCTATCACAAGGCACGGCCCGGTCGCCTCCAGCCTATCATGTTGTGTTATATTACGAGATGAATGCTTCTCTTTTACCTCCGAGGATTAATTCATGAGCGCAGCTGAACAGGCCGGGCGAGGAGACCAAGTGGCTGGGGCTTCTGGCGAGGCCGTACAACACTTATCTGTAGTAATTGAATTAGGCGGCACTTCCCTATGCCACGGGAAGCTCTTTGACCAAATCAAATTAGGATATTTAATATGCGTTTAGTCTCCTGGAATGTGAACGGCATTCGCGCCGTGATGAAAAAGGGCTTTCTTGATTCACTTGAAAAGATGCAACCCGATGTCATCTGCCTGCAAGAGACCAAGGCCCGAGATGAGCAGGTGCTTGAGAGCCTGGCCGCTATTCACGGCTTCCATGTCTATCCAAACTCGGCGCTGAAAAAGGGCTATTCCGGAACGGCCATCCTCACTCGGGAAGAGCCGCTGGCCGTCTCTGTCGATATGGGCATTGCAGAACACGACCAGGAGGGCCGAGTGATCGTCGCTGAGTTCAAGCGCTTCATGCTGGTCACTGTCTATACCCCGAATTCCGGCAATGAATTAAAACGTCTGGCATATCGGCAGCGATGGGATGCGGCCTTTTTGGCCTATCTAAAAAAGCTGGAAGAGAACAAGCCGCTGATCGTCTGTGGCGATCTCAACGTTGCGCACAAGGAGATTGATCTCGCCCGGCCCCAAGCCAACTATAATAAGAGCGCCGGTTTTATGCAGGAAGAGATTGACGGCATGGACAATCTTGTTGCCGCAGGCTTCATCGATGCCTTCCGTTATAAGCGAGCGCATGAAATAAAATATAGCTGGTGGAGTTACCGCGCCGCGGCGCGGCAACGGAACATCGGCTGGAGGATTGATTATTTCCTGCTGTCCCCGGCACTGACCGCGCGGGTTAAAAATGCGGACATCCTAAATGAGATCATGGGCTCTGATCACTGTCCGGTATTGCTGGATATAGACTAATACGTATCGCTCTTGTCGTTTTATTGTGGCCTGTTAAAGCAGGGACAGATGATGATTAACAGACTGACCCCGCTGGCCGCATCAAAGAAGCCCCTGCTGACCTGTTATCTGCCGATTGGCGATCCCGCCCTTCCCGCTGACCTTGCCGCCATCTACGCGGACTGCGGCGTGGATGTTTTTGAAGTCGGCATCCCGACGGATGATCCCTGGATGGACGGCCCGGTCGTTGCCGGCTCTATGCGCAGAACCCTGGCCGCAGGCATCGATCAAGCCTTCATCGGCAAGGCCTTGGCTAAGTTGCGCAGCCAATTTGCGCGGCAGGCAATGGTCGTGATGGGCTATGACAATATTCGTCTTAAGGAATTGATAGACGGGCCTCGTCCGGCCTTTGATGGCCTGTTGTGTGTCGGGGCCGATGCCGGAGAGTTGATCGCAGCGGCGGCGTCAATAGAGGCTGACGCTGTTGCGCCCATACCGTTCATAGCATTTGAGATGCCGAAAGCAGACATTGACCGTGCGCGAGCAACAAGGGGCGGCTATGTGATGTTGCAGGCAGCGCCCGGCAAGACCGGGAGCGGCGCTGAATTAGATAAGCATCTGGAAAAAAGAATAGCGAGCTTACGACAGGCGGGCATTTGCATCCCGATCCTGCCCGGCTTTGGCATCTCCTCTGCCGGGCAGGCGGCGGCGGTTATCCAAGCCGGTGCCGATGGCGTGATCATCGGCTCTGCCTGCCTGCAACAGGCACAGCAGGGCGCGCCCGCCCTTCGAGCATTTTTAACCGGGCTGCGGAAGGCCATAGATGGCTGTTGATGAGCACGCAACGCACAGGCAGACACAGACAGGTTTATCCTCGCCGTGATAACCCTTATCATGTTATCAATCTCAGCTAAAAACAGCATGTCATAATTGCCGGGAAAAACCGAAATATAGCAATGCAAGAGATCCAGGAATATCTTGCTGAAATCAGCAAGCGCTATAAGACGGGTATTTCCCGTGAGCATTCCTATCGCGGCGACCTCCAAAACCTGCTGGAAAAATTATTACCGAGTATTCTGGTGACTAATGAACCCGCGCGTATCGACTGTGGCGCGCCGGATTATATTCTTACGCAAAGGGGTGTTCCTATAGGTTATATTGAAGCCAAGGATCTGGGCCGGCCGCTCGATAACACGCTCTACAAAGAGCAGTTTGATCGTTATCGTGAATCGTTACCAAACCTGATTATCACCAATTATCTCACTTTCTGTTTCTATCGCAACGGAGAGCAGGTCGCAGCTGTCAGCATCGGCGCAGCAGATGATAAAAACATCCAGCCTCTGCCGGACAACTTCAAACCTTTTCAGGATCTAATTACAAACTTTGCCGCTTTCCGCGGCCAGACGATCACCTCATCCGCTCAGCTGGCAGAAATGATGGCCGGCAAGGCGCGCTTGATGGCGAATGTACTGGGCGCGGCCCTGACGGCCGATGAAAGCCATGCAGCCGACAGCACATTGCAACAGCAACTTAAAGCCTTTCGTGAAATATTGATCCCGGATATGACGCCGGAGGAATTCGCCGCTGTCTATGCGCAGACGATTGCCTATGGCATGTTTGCCGCGCGCCTGCATGACCCTACGCCGGAGGATTTTTCCCGTCAGGAGGCGGCGGAATTGATCCCGAAGACCAATCCCTTCCTGCGCAAGCTATTCCAATACATCGCCGGTTATGATCTGGATCCGCGTATCGACTGGCTGGTGGATGCCCTGGCCGATCTCTTCCGCGCCACAGACGTCGCCGCCTTGATGAAAAATTTCGGTAAAACCACACAGCGCAATGATCCCTTCCTGCATTTCTATGAGACATTTCTGGCCGCATACGACCCAAAGCTACGCAAGAGCCGCGGCGTCTGGTACACGCCGGAACCGGTGGTGAATTTTATCGTGCGTGCTGTTGATGACATCCTGAAAACGGAGTTCGCCATCAAGGACGGCCTGGCCGATACCAGCCAGACCACGATCAAGATCAAGACCGACAAGAAAGACGCGCACACCAAGAGCGAGGATCAGGAAATGGAACGACAGGTACATAGAGTGCAAATTCTCGACCCGGCCACCGGCACAGGAACCTTCTTAGCGGAAGTCATCAAACAGATCCATGAAAAATTCAAAGGCCAGCAGGGCGTCTGGAACGATTATGTCAACCGTGATCTTATTCCAAGATTACACGGCTTTGAACTGCTCATGGCGCCCTATGCCATGGCGCATCTGAAACTGGAAATGTTGCTGACGGAAAGCGGCTATCAAGCGCACACGGCTACGCAACAACGCCTGCGGGTCTTCCTTGCCAATTCTCTGGAAGAACCGCACCCGATTCAAGGCATCCCCTTTGCCGCTTGGCTGGCGCAGGAGGCCAGCGAGGCCAATCACATCAAACGCGATGCGCCGGTGATGGTGGTGTTGGGCAACCCGCCCTACAGCGGCCATTCATCCAACAAAGGCGAGTGGATTGAAGCCTTGTTAAAGGACTACAAGCAGGAGCCGGAAGGCCGCAAGTTGCAGGAGAGGAAATCCAAATGGCTGAATGACGACTATGTAAAATTTATCCGCTACGGGCAACATTTTATCGAGAAAAACGGGGAAGGCGTATTGGCCTACATCAATAATCACAGCTTTCTCGACAACCCAACCTTTCGCGGTATGCGCTGGCGTTTATTGAGCGCCTTCGACAAGATCTATATCATTGACCTGCACGGCAACAGCAAAAAGAAAGAGACCTGCCCGGACGGCTCGCCGGACAAAAATGTCTTCGATATACAACAAGGCGTATCGATCAACATCTTTATAAAAACAAACAAT
The DNA here is from genome assembly GCA_963923955.1 of Gammaproteobacteria bacterium. Lineage (GTDB taxonomy): Bacteria > Pseudomonadota > Gammaproteobacteria > Eutrophobiales > Eutrophobiaceae. The sequence goes on along the minus strand of OZ000552.1, from coordinate 2,362,279 downwards.
ACCGACAAACAAAAACTGGCTGCGGTTTATCACTATGATCTCTATGGCACCCGAGAAGCCAAATATACGTATCTATGGGAACACGAGCTGGAAACGATAAAGTTCAACAAGCTGCAACTGCCTGAGCCTTTATATTTCTTTATGCCGAAGGATTTTTCAGCTGAAGAAAAGTACAAAGAGGGATTTTCTGTAAAAGACTTGTTTCAAACTCATGGTGTCGGCATGACAACGGCACACGATGATTTTGTGATTAAGGATAATAAAGAAGAATTATTGTCTTTTTATAAAAAATTTCAGAACTCTTCTGGAGATGCAGATCATCTGCACAAAGAATTTAATGTGAGGAAAAAGACAGGCTGGGATATTTTAGATGGTTATAAAAATATTAAATATGAAGTTGATCTGTCAAAATATATATTTCCTGTCTCATATAGACCGTTTGATAACAAGTATATTTTTTATGAGGATAAGCTAGTTTGGCGTACAGCCAGAAAAGTCATGCAGCACTTCCTGGAAGGCGAGAATGTGGGGTTGGTGTTTAAAGTTGGAAATGCAGAAGAGAAATCTGTCCCTGCTATGGTGTCTAAACATATTATTGACTTTAGAAGTTGGTCTAGACCGGGCATGCAAGGTGGAGACTATATAGCACCCCTCTACCTTTACCTCGAAAAAGTGAAAGAGAAAAACTCTGGGCAATACATAGAAAAGAAGCCTAATCTCGACAAAGACATCGTCGCTGAGATTGCCGAGAAAATGGGTTTAACTTTCACCCATGAAAAGGAAGAATCCGAGAGTGCCTTTGCACCGCTGGACCTGTTGGACTACATCTATGCCGTATTGCACAGCCCCGAATACCGCGACACCTACAAGGAATTTCTCAAGATCGACTTTCCCCGTGTACCGTATCCAAAGGATGCAAAAACCTTTTGGCAACTGGTGACCTTGGGTAGTGAATTACGGCAACTGCATTTGCTGGAAAGCGAAAAAGTCGATCATTTCATTACCCGCTATCCGGCCGCTGGTGACAACAAGATCACCCGTTCTATCGGCAAAGGTGATTACAAACTCACTGATCATAAAAAGGAAATCGGCCGCGTCTGGATCAATGATGATCAATACTTCGACGGTGTGCCGAAATCGGCCTGGGAGTTTTATATCGGCGGCTACCAACCAGCGCAGAAATGGCTAAAAGATCGCAAGGGACGGACACTGGATCACCATGACATTTTTCATTACCAGAAAATTATCGTTGCCCTGACGGAAACAGAAAGAATAATGCAGGAGATTGATCAGATTGACTGGATGGATTAGTGGATATGAGCAAAATCGTAAAGTGCCGTTCACTGAAACGGCAGGTTCTTCCCCGGGACGCATATAGTCAATAGCAGCCGGGTTTCATGAAATTGCCAAGCTCTCATTTTTGTCTGCTGCGTCTATGCTTTATCTTGAGCGAGCAATTAAAATCCTGTGCCAATGACTGCAATCTCTAACCATAACAATGACCGCTTCGATATCGGTGCCTTCAGGCAGGCCCTGGGCCATTTTGCAACCGGCGTGACCGTGGTGACGGTGAATGCGCCATCCGGGGAGCATGTCGGCATTACTGTCAACAGTTTCAATTCCGTTTCCATGGCGCCGCCCCTGGTTTTATGGAGCCTTGCCAGAGACACCCATAATTTTTCCGCCTTTGAACAAGCGGATTATTTTATCGTCAATCTGCTGGCCTATGATCAGATAGCACTCTCCAGGCATTTTGCCAAACGGATCGAGGGCGATGCCTTTGCGGGTCTTGCTTATACCCCCGGCATTGGCGGCGTCCCCATACTGTCAGACTGTGCGGCTTATTTTCAATGTCACAGGAAATATAGGTATGATGGCGGCGATCACCTTATCTTTGTCGGCGAGGTGCTGGAGTTTGCCGATACGGATCGCACCTGTTTGATCTTTCACAAGGGCCAATACACCGTCACCGGGGAGCCGCTAAAATGAAGTCCGATAAGTATGCCTGTGTCATCGTCGGCAGTGGCATTAACGCCTTGGTCTGCGCGGCCATGCTGGCCAAAGGAGGCAAGCGCGTCCTCGTCCTGGAGAGAAATGATCGCCTGGGCGGTTGCATCCGTACCGAAGAACTTACTCTGCCCGGCTACATACACGATGTCTTATCCAGCTGGCATCCGCTCTTTGTCAGCTCGCCCGCCTATGCGCTGCTGAAGGATGACCTGGAAAAGTTTGGCCTGGAATATTGTAATTCCCATTCCCCCACTGCCGTTGTTAATGCAGATAATGATTATTTTATTCTTACACGCTCGCGCGCGGAGAACATCAAGGCCATGAATGCGCATTGCGCCGGTGATGGCGAGCGCTATGCTGCGGCGATGCGCGAATTTGAACAGTCCCTCGATCTCACCTTCACCCTGCTGGGCAATGAACTTTGGACTTGGGCCACGGCCAGGGTGCTGCTGGCCGCCTTGATAAAGCGCGGCCCTAGGTATCTCGTGCAATTCTTTGGCTATGCCCTGCAATCGGCTCGAAACTGGCTGGGGCGCACTTTTAGATCGGATCTGATTCGGGCCTGCCTGGCGCCCTGGCCGACCCACGCCGGCCTCGGGCCGGATGCGCCCGGCTCCGGGCACATGGCGCGCGTGATCGCTTATACCCTGGAGACGGCCGGCTGCCCGGTGGTCAAGGGAGGCAGCGATAATATTGTCCGCGCCTTTGCGCAGTTTATTGTGTCTCAAGGCGGCGAATTACGGGTCGAGGCAGATGTGGAGAAGATCCTGACGAAGAACGGCAGGGCCTATGGTGTCGTTACGGCGGACGGCGCTGAATTTCTTGCTGATGAGGCCGTGATCTGCAGCGTCACGCCGACTCAACTTTACCAACGCCTGTCGCCTGCTGCGGATGTGCCGGCCCACATAGCAGGCCAGGCGGCGGCCTTTCAATATGGCAAGGCGGGGATGCAGATCCACCTTGCGCTCAGTGAACCTGCGCCGTGGGCGAGGCCGGAGTTGGCAGAGGTTGCATTGGTACACCTGACCTCGGATATGGATGGTGTCGCCAGGGCGGTCAATCAAGCGGAATGCGGCCTGCTGCCGGAGCAGGCAACGATCGTGGTCGGCCAGCCGGCCAGCCTGGATCCGTCGCGGGTGCCGGCGGGGAAGGGCCTGTTATGGATCCAGCTACAGGAACTGCCCGCCGTCATCAAGGGCGATGCGGCCGGGGAGATTGCCGTGCCGGAGGATGGCAAGTGGAGCGAGCAGGTGCGAGAGGCCTATGCTGATCGAGTCATTGCACGCATTGCCAGACACATTCCGAATCTAGAGCAGGCTATTCTAAAGCGAGTGGTGCTATCGCCGGTCGATCTCGAAGCGCTGAATATCAACCTGGTAAGCGGTGACCCTTATGCGGGCGCCTGTACGATGGATCAATTCCTGTTATGGCGGCCCTTGGCCGGCGTGACCAACCACAACACCCCGCTTAAGAGTCTCTATCACATCGGCGCCTCCACCCATCCCGGCCCCGGCTTAGGAGGCGGTTCAGGCTTTCTTGTCGCGCAAAAGCTTTTAGGCAAGCCCTGATTTAATCGCAGCTTTTTTAAGCTAAGCGCCAGCCTTGCTCTGTCTGTTCGCACACGCCGTCTTCTGCTAACTTGATCAGGCCCGCCAATAGTGAGCGGGCAGCAAGGTCTAATGCCGGCGCGGCCACATCTGCATAGACTATGGCTAAGAGCGCATCAAGCGATTGCGGTGTTGCCGAGATGGCGGCAATGATCTTCTCTTCCCGGTCCTGCCGATGCTCTAGATAGCGATTGATCAGGGCATGGCCGTCCCGATGTGCCTGCCCGTGCGCCGGGTGCAGTGTCTTGACCGGATGCTGCAATAATTTTTTCAGGCTATCCAAGTAAGTGCGCAGGTGCCCTTCCGGGGGGTCGATCAGGATGCTTGAAACGGTGGACAGCATATCGCCTGCAATCAGCGCATGGTAGCGATTTTCCATAAAACACAGATGATCAACGGCATGCCCGGGCGTATGTAGCGCCAGCAACTGCCAGTCAGCCGTACCATCAGGCGCAGTCCCCAGGTTCAGCGTATCGCCATCATGGATGGCCGCACCGCGGATGAAATCACCACGGATGCGTTCGTAGCACAGCGGATGCGCGCGTACTGCTAATTGATAGCGCTGGCTGCTTGCCTCCACTGCCCCAACATGATCGGCGTGATGATGGGTCAGCAGGATCGACTCAAAGTTTTTGCCTGCGGCAATGAACTCATCCATCTTGTCAAACAGCCGCTGCTGCTCTTGTCGATCCGGCGTGGCCGGATCGATAAGGTAGAGTTGCCGATTGCCAACGATGAAGGTGTTGGTCGTGGTGGCAGGCGGCAGGGTGGGCGTCTTGAGCGCTGCGGTGAATATGCCGGGCGAGAAGAACACCGGATGCAAGGCACCGCTTGCAAAGCCCTGCGTCATCTGCCGCGCCCGGGTCTTGAAGGTATTGATATCGCCCTCGCTGAGCAGGCGCAGCAGCATCAACACCGGCGGTGCGATGTCCAACTCACCCTGCTCCCAGGCCTCCACAGCATCCTGCGGTTTTATAAAACGGCCGTCAGTCAGTTCCTGCTTATCAACGACCGGCGTCTCATGCTGCGGCACTTCAAGCTGCATAAACTGCGTCTCATAGCGCAGCGGCATAAAGGGCGGCGTGATCAATTTGCACACGGCATCCATACGCTCTTCCGCCCCGCTGATAAGATCCTGCCACCTTTCCGGTTGCTGCGCTATCCAGCCTTTGTATGTTTCCTTTTGCGCAGCGCTGATTTCTCTGCCCAATGTTGTAGAGAGCAGGTTAAGCTCTTCTAAAAGCTCGCGAATGGCACAGCGTTTCAGGGCGCGCTCGACATTGTCGTCTCCATGATAATCAATGGGATCAATGTTGCCGCCGGGAAAGGCCCAATAGCCGCCGAAGAAACGTAACTTGGGCGAGCGCTTGACCAGATAGACTTGCAGTCCCTGCCCTTCGCCACGAGTCAGGATGACGGCGCTGGAGATTCTGTTGCTTGCCATGGCAGATCATTATACTTAAATGAGCTGCTGCTGAACTAATCTGTTTCAGGATTAAAGGTCTTGCTGATGATCAGCCACCTGTCATTGATTCTGGCGAGGTGGAAGTAGTCGGTAAAGTTCATGCCCATGAATCCGCTTTCTTTTAAGGTGACGCTGGCAACCGGGCCGGAGAGCGCTACTGCGCTGATCTCGCCATGATAGTCTTTGTCCACCGCACCCCCCTCAGGCGGGTGCGCTACAATCTGAAAGAAGGGTTCAGGCGAGCCCATCATGTATTCGCCGCCCATGTAGCCGGACATCAGGGCCTGCTCGTGAAAGATCGCCCGTAGCCTTTCCACACTGCCCGCGCTACAGGCATCGACATACTCTTCAATGACTGCACGGGCTGTCTGCATTTCATCGCTTGCGCTCATTCGTTTTGTCCGCTTGGGGAAGTCTTAATTTATTTAAGAATTTTTTAATTAACTTGCCTGACTAATTCTAGGGTTGCACCGGATTGCCATAGGGCATGACAGCGGCGAAATTCCCAGTGTTGTGCCACATATACAGCCCATGATAAACAAAGCCGGTGCTCATTTATTCTCCTCTTTGTTTGGTTAAGGAAGTTCGGATGAAAGCAGTGCTGCATTGATAAGCAAAAACCTGACTAAGCGGCGCAAGAACGAAATGAACTGGACAGTTAATTGAAAGCCTAAAACTGCTCTTCTTTCAAGGCCATGATGCTCTCGCTGCCGGCGAGAATGGCGTGTAGATAGCTATGGGTTCTCGGCAGGATGTGTTCCGCATAAAAACGTGCGGCCGTTATCTTGGCCGCATAAAAATCCGCATCGCCCCGATCTTCACTATCTGCATTGAGTTTAGAAAGACAGACCAGGGCGGCCTTGCCCAGCTGCCAGCCACCGCACAGCGTACCCATGAGCATGAGAAAATTAAAGGCCACCGCACCGGGCAACATGGCGTCTTGCTGGTAGTTCTCGATGAGATAATCGCTTGCATCTTCCAGCGCCTTGATAGCGGCATGGTAGTTGTCTATCAGGCTGCCCAGTCTTGCGTGATCAGCCGCGGATAGTTGTGCCGCGGTCTGTTTGAGTTCGACAATAAAACTTGTAAGTGCTGCGGCGTTATCTTTCAGGATCTTTCTGCCGATCAGATCTTGCGCTTGGATGCCGGTGGTGCCTTCGTAAATGGTCGTAATGCGCGCATCACGATAATGCTGCGCCGCGCCGGTTTCTTCGATGAAGCCCATGCCGCCATGGATCTGTATGCCTAGGTAGGTCATCTCCTGCGCCAATTCCGTACACCAGGCCTTGACCACCGGCGTCAACAGGGCGAAACGCGCGTGGTGAAAGTCGCGCGCCTGCTCGTCCGGCGCATGATGCATGTGGTCTAAGGAACTGGCCGCAACATAACAAAAGGCGCGCATTGCCTCTGTCCCGGCCTTCATCAGCATCAGCATGCGCCGCACATCGGCATGCTGGATAATGGCGGACTTCTCCCGCGCGCCCGGTGCCCGACCCTGGATGCGCCCCTTCGCATAATCCAGCGCCTGCTGATAGGCGCGCTCGCTGATGCTCATGCCTTCCACGCCCACAGCAATGCGCGCATGATTCATCATGGTGAACATGCAGGCGATGCCGTTGTTTTTCTCGCCCACCAAATGGCCTACTGCGCCGCCGTTGTCGCCGAAGCTCATGACGCAGGTCGGGCTGGCATGGATGCCCAGTTTATGCTCAATGGAAACCGGATAGACATCGTTGCGCTCGCCAATGGAGCCATCGGCGTTCAGCAAAAACTTGGGCACCAGAAACAGGGAGAGCCCCTTGATGCCCGGCGGGGCATCGGGCAGCCGGGCCAGCACCAGGTGGATGATGTTCTCGCTAAAGTCCTGATCGCCCCATGTGATATAGATCTTCTGGCCGCTGAGCAGATAGTGATCGCCCTCCGGGGTCGCCTTGGTCTTCACCGCCGCCAGGTCGGAACCGGCCTGGGACTCGGTCAGGTTCATGGTGCCGGTCCAGGTGCCGGCGATCATCTGCGGCAGATAGGCATCTTTGAGCGCCGCAGAGCCGTGCACCTCCAGCGCAACGGCGGCGCCTTCTGTCAGCATGGGGCAGAGGGAAAAGGCCATGTTGGCCGATTGCCAGATCTCGCCCACCGCAGTAGAGACCAGTTCCGGCAGGCCCTGGCCGCCGCGCTCCGGGGGAAAGGGCAGGGCCGGCCAGCCGCCGTCGGCAAAGGCGCGATAGGCCGCGGCAAAGCCGGGCGCCGACCTTACCTGCTTGTCGCTGATCGCAGCGCCTACCTGATCGCCGCGGTGGTTGATCGGTGCCAGCACCTCGCTGGCCAGGCGTCCGGCCTCTTCCAGCACCGCCTCAACCAGCTCCGGCGTAGCCTCTTCCAGACCGGGTAATTGCCCGGTGAGCGCCAGCCCCGCTTGTTCATTCAAGACAAAGTTAATATCTTTAAGGGGGGCGGAGTAGGCGGTCATTTGGCTTTACCTCACAATGAAAGGGGCGTGAAAAATTCGGGCAGCAGGACTGGCAATCATAGTAGTTTGCTATGCAAGTCGGCGCTGATATTTTTTCTGGAACTCATCGCAGCGCTGCAGGAAGTCCCGTGTGCTTCGAGGCAAGGGGATGCGCATGTTGGACATGTCGATAATGAGCGCGGTGCCAGACTGAACCAGCTCCCTGCCGCGCCGCCCCAGCGCCCTTTGTGCGCTGCTCACATCCGCGCCGAAGTGCGGCCGAAAGGCCTTCAGGCTGTCCGCCGCACACACAAAGCGCGGCCATAGCTCTAGCATGACGGGATCACTGCGCAAGGTCTCGCAGACATGTTTGCAGCTATCCGCCAGGGCCTCTATGCGTTCACAAAGGCCGCCAAAGCCGGGTGCTTGATGGAAGATCTTGCAGATCTTCTCAGCCAGTGTATCAATGCAACCCATGGTCTGCGCAATCTTGATATAGCGGGTCTCGTGAAATTGCTCTGTCGGCATGGTAAAGGCCTTGAAAGGCTCGCCCCAGAGCTCGTCCAGCCCTTCGGCACCGTGTCTTGGCCGGATATATCTGCCGTACTCCAGCGCGCTCATAAAACAGCGGCCACAACTTTTTAGCAATTCGTTATCCGCCTCAATGCGGACGCCTAATTCCTCCAGTTCCACCATCTTGGTCAGGATATCGACGCCCCTGTTCAACAAGGCACCGGCCAGCATCGCCGCCAGCACGCGCTTTCTGGCCGGGTCTTTTTCCTGATCGTGCGCGCGCTTAACCTCTTCCAGTTTATGGCCCGGCGTATTGATGCCGTTCTCGGTGTGGTGAAAGACGCGGCGCGCCAGCTGCTCAATAAGACGTTTTTTATAGGCCAGCGTATCGGGCACCTCATAATGCCTGATCCAGTAGCCGTCGTAGTAGATGCGCTCAGCATCGTTGAAGGTCTTGACAGTGCCGTTGCCTGTTTCCGCAACGACCTTTAGATTATGTGCCATTTTTGCTCTCTTAATTACTATCTGGAGGTTTTAATGCTGGCCGGAGAGTGCCGACATTGCTCCTAAATCAATCGGGCCGCCATCGCGCACCTGCTCCAGGCGCGAGGGCAGGCCCTGTTTGGTGCGCCGATAGACCCCCAGCGCCCATAATGGAAAATAGTGGCTATAGCCGTGGTAACGCAGATAAAAGACACGCGGAAAACCGGTGCCGGTGTAGGCCGCTTCCTTCCATCCGCTCGTGGCTTCAAAGTTGCGTACAAGATAGTGAATGCCGCGCTCGACCGCTTCAGAATGCACTTCACCGACGGCCATTAGCCCCAGCAGGGCCCAGGCCGTCTGCGAGGCCGTGCTGTCCCCATGACCGCAGAGCGCCGGATCATCATAAGAATCACAGCCCTCGCCCCAGCCGCCGTCCTGATTCTGTATGCGCTTGAGCCAGGCAATCGCCTTGCGGATATAGGGCTGGCGCGGGTCTTCGCCCAGCGCGCCCAACCCGACCAAGACCGCCCAGGTGCCATAGATATAGTTCACGCCCCAGCGCCCATACCAGGCGCCGGACTCGGTCTGCCTGGATTTCAGGTAGTTGAGCGCCCGGGCAAGCGGCGCAAAGCTGCGCTCATAGCCCAGCATGGCCAGCATCTCAATGCAACGCCCTGCCAGATCCTCGGTGCTGGGATCCAGCAGCGCGCCGTGGTCGGCAAAGGGAATATTGTTTAAGTACGCATAATCGTTATCGATGTCAAAGGCACCCCAGCCGCCGTCTGAATTTTGCATGCCCAATACCCAGTTGACCGCGCGGCCGAGCGCTTCTCGATGCTGCGGGTCTTTGTGGGCGCCGGCGCGCAGCAGCGCCATCACCACCATGCTGGTATCATCAACATCGGGATAGAAATCGTTTTCAAACTGGAAGGCCCAGCCGCCGCCTTCCAGAGCCGGCGCATTGGCGGCCCAGTCGCCCGTGACAAAGACCTGTTTTTCAAACAGCCAGTGGATCGATTTTTTAACCGCCTCGTGTTCTGCATCAATGCCACATTCAGACAGGGCGCTCAAGCTTAGACAGCTATCCCAGACCGGCGAGAGGCAGGGTTGTACGTAGGATTCATCTCCCTCATCCAGCACCAGGTCTTCAATCGCCTGCACACCGCGCGCCATATCCGGATCCTTACTATCGTAGCCCAATACCTTCAAGGCCATCACCGCGTTCGCCATCGCCGGATAGATAGCGCCAATCCCGCCGGCACCGGCCATGTGTTTGCGCATCCACGCCTCAGCCCGGTGCAGGGATCGTTCACGCAGCTTGCGCGGGATGCGCGGCTCCACGATTTTTACTATTCGGTCGATGAGGATGAAGGCATTTTTCATCCACTTGCCGCGGGCGAACCTGTCGATGTGCCCAAGTTGCTGCGGTGGGCTTAAGAACAGTTCTTTTACGTCATGGCCGGGTTGATAGACCGGGCGCTTGGCGAAGAGGATCAGCAGGGGTACGATCACGCAGCGCGACCAGTATGAGACCTTGTCCAAGCTAAAGAAAAACCAGCGCGGCAGGCATAGGATCTCGGCCGGCATCGCCGGCACCGTGCGCCAGGGGATTTGGCCGAACAAGGCCAGCTGGATGCGGGTAAAGACATTGGCGCTCTCCGCCCCGCCGTGTGCCAGCACCCATTTCCGGGCGCCCTGCATTATTGGTGAAGCGCTTTCAAGACCGGCGATCTTCAGGGCGTAATAGGACTTGACGGTTGCGCTGATATTGCCGGGGCCGGCCTCATACAAGGGCCAGCTGCCATCGCCTGATTGCCGGGAGCAGATGTACTCAGCAAGCCGCTTCTCGCGCGCCTTATCCACCGTGCCCATAAAATGTTGCAGCAGGATGTATTCCGCCGGAATGGTCGCATCCGCCTCCAGATCAAAGTGCCAGAAGCCTTGCTCGGCCTGGCCTGCCAGCAGGGCGCTGGCAGCGAGATGGATCGTCCTGGTCAGCGGGTCTGTCTGGGCAGGATCGGCTTGGGCGACGGGCGCATGGAAGGCCGTCTCCTCAAACAGCGCGGCACCCGGGCGCGCCTGCCCGGCCAGCGCAGTCTGTGTTATTGTGCCGCTGTGCTTCATTTTTTAAGCTAATCCATCTTTGCGGGTAGAAGACCGAACCATCCTACGCAAGGGCGCTACTTTTTCAAGATTTTTCGTGAAAAATTGAAAATTTATCGGCATTTTCTCAAGTAATTTATGCCCTTTGCCAATATTGCCCGGATCCGGGCTGCTCAAGCCCTATCTGCCATTGAGCTTATTATGTTGCACCGCAATATAGGCAAAGTCAAGCCCACGCCAACACGATCAGGCCGATCTCTAAACTCAATGCGCCTAAATCCCTTATAATAGGGAAAAATTTAAGGGCAAAGGGGGATTGACGCTGTCAAGTGCGCAACCAACAAATGTGAAGCGGCCATCGGAACGGGTAGCGGTCGTCTCCGCAGCCGATCAAAAGTACTATCCCTTGCTGCTGGAGTGTCTTGCTTCCGTCAAACAGGCCTGGCCTGATTCGGCCGCAGCGCTGACGCTCTGTGCAATAGGCGCCGACCTGGATGCGCAGCAGGTGGGCGGGCTTGAGCGCAGAAACATAAAATTCGCCGAGATACGCAACGATTTTTCTCTCAGCAGGGCCCGGTTACGCGGCCGCAAGTACCTATTGGCGAGCCTGGTGCGGGCCTGTCTGCCGGAGTACTTCCCCGGTTATGAGATCTATGTGTGGATGGACGCTGATAGCTGGCTGTGTGACTTTGCCGCGATGGACCTGTATTTGCAGGCGGCAAGGCAGGGCAAGCTGGGCATCGTGGCCAATTTTGATCGCTATACGGAGCAGGCCTTCACTGCGGACGGCTGGCTGTTCAAATGGGCGAGGATAAGGAATTTTTATGCAAAAAACGCCGCCCGCTCCGGCCTATCGCGAGAGGAGTTTCAGCACCTGGCCGCCAGGCCTTGCCTGTATTCCGGCAATTTTTCCCTGCACTCAGATGCCCCGCATTGGTCTTGCTATCAGAAAAACCTGCGCCGTGTGGTCAGCCGCGGCCGCATCTTCGGCTCCGATCAGCTGGCCTTAGGGATGACAGTCTATTTGGATGGGATGCCTGCCGAGTTATTGCCGCGCTGGTGTAACTGGACCTCTGTGGCCCGGCCCAAATATGATCGTGAGAACCAGCGCTTTGTCGAGCCCGGCCTGCCAAATTATCCAATCGGCATCATGCACCTCACCGGCCAGGATCTAATGAGATTAGACCGCTCTTACAAAGTGCCTGTTGAAGACCTGGACGGTGGCATTACGCCGATGTCGCTGCGTTTTCCCGTATCAAAGGCATGAAGCAAAGGCCGCGGCGGCATGGTGAATGGTCAGTACTATGTCTTCTTCGGTGTGTTCGCTGGATACGAAGCCTGCCTCAAAGGCGGAAGGGGCGAGATAGACGCCGTTATTCAGCATCGCGCGGAAGAATCGCTTAAATCGCTTTTGCTTGCAGGCCATGACCTGTGCGAAGCCGGTGATCACTTCCTCCTCGCTAAAGAACAGGCCAAACATGCCGCCGACATGGTGATAGGTGAAGGGTACGCCGGCCTTATCCGCCGTCGTCTTCAGGCCAGTGACAAGGGACTTGGTGCTTGCTGTTAGCGCCGGATAAAAGTCTGCTCGTGAGAGCAACTGCAAGGTGGCCAGACCTGCCGCCATGGCAACGGGATTGCCCGATAGGGTGCCGGCCTGATATACCGCTCCCTCAGGGGCGATGTGATCCATAATCTCTGCGCGCCCGCCAAAGGCGCCCACCGGCATCCCGCCGCCGATGATCTTGCCCAGGATGGTCAGATCAGGCTTGATGCCATAGATCGATTGCGCACCGCCCAGGGCGACACGAAAGCCGGTCATGACCTCATCGAAGATCAGCAGCGTACCGTATTTATCACAGACCTGGCGCAGGCCCGGCAAAAAGCCCGGCAGCGGTGGAACGCAGCTCATATTGCCGGCAATGGGTTCAACGATAACAGCGGCGATCTCTTCTCCGCGCTCTGCAAATAAGTCTTTTACCCGTTGGGTATCGTTAAAGGGAAGGGTCAGGGTATGCTTGGCATAATCCTCCGGGACACCGGCGGAACTGGGTACGCCCAGGGTCAGGGCGCCGGAGCCGGCCTTGACCAGCAGGGCATCGGCATGGCCGTGATAGCAGCCTTCAAACTTGAGTATCTTGTCTCTGCCGGTCTTGCCGCGGGCGAGCCGGATGGCGCTCATCGCCGCCTCGGTGCCGGAACTGACCATCCGGATCTTCTCAATAGACGGCATCAGCGCACATATTTTCTTTGCCAGTCGGGTTTCCAGTTCCGTCGGCGCACCGAAGCTAAGCCCCTTACCGATGGTCTGTTTTACCTGCGCAATCACCTCCGGGTGGGCATGGCCTAAGATCATCGGCCCCCAGGAGCCGACATAGTCAATATAGGCCTTGCCCTTGGTATCATAGAGGTAGGCGCCTTTAGCGGATTTGAAAAACACTGGAGCGCCGCCAACGGCCTTAAAAGCGCGAACCGGCGAGTTCACCCCGCCCGGGATCACGCTCTTTGCCGCATCAAAAAGTCGCTTGCTCAACTGGGCTGTTCCTTAAGAAAGCATGAAGGTCTGTCCGGCTGTTGATAGTTATTCTACACGGCTATAGAGTTAAGGAAACTGGAAAAAAACAGGTGGCGATGTTGAAGCGATATATGTGCGTTATCTGCGGCTTTATCTATGATGAGTCGAAGGGCCTGCCGGAGGAAGGCATTGCCGCGGGGACGCCTTGGGCGGATGTGCCGCTGAACTGGTGCTGTCCGGATTGTGGTGCGAGAAAGGAAGATTTTGAAATGGTGGAGATCTAAGGATGCTTTTAATCAAGAGCCTCCTTAAAAGGGTTTAACAATCGCCAGGATGACAAGCGCAAACAGAAACAGCACGGGAATTTCATTGAACCACCTATACCAGCTATGGCTGTGCCTGTTGCGATCATGCTTGAAATCAAACAGCAGTTTTCCGCAGTAGATATGATAGGCCACCAGTAACAGGATCAGGGCCAGCTTGACATGCAGCCACCCGGCCTCGGCATAGGCCTGCACACCGATGCTGAATAGCGTCCAGAAGCCGAATACAAGCGTCAACACCGCTCCCGGCGTCATGATGCCGAAATAGAGCTTCCTCTCCATGATCTTGAAGCGCTCAATGCTGATCTGATCCGTGGCCAGGGCGTGATAGACGAACAGTCGCGGCAGGTAAAACAGGCCGGCGAACCAGATTACCATGAAAATGATGTGCAGCGCCTTTAGCCAGAGCATGAGTAGTCAGTTAGGTCTTGACGACATGTTATCAAAGTAAAGTGCTGATCTGTGCGCGCAGGTCATGGATATTCAAGGCGCCGACCTGATGGTGCAGTATATACCCGTCCGCGGCAATCAGGAACGAAGTCGGCGTGACGGCAACATCACCAAAGGCCCGGGCGGCCTTGCCCTCGACATCCAGCGCCACGGCATAAGGCAGGCCTTCACGTTGGGCAAACGAAAGCACTTGACTGGGCGGGTCGTAGGCCATAGCAATGGCAATCATCGCAAAACCCTGCGCTGAGAAGTCTTCGTACAATTGAGTCAAGTGGGGGATTTCCTCTCTACAGACACCGCAGGTTGTCGCCCAGAATGTGACCAGCACCGGTTTGCCTTGCAACTGACTGAGCGCTATTTGCCGGCCATCCAGCAGCGACAGGCCTATGTCCGGTGCGTAATTTGAATCTTTGGGCGAGAACCACAACAGCGCCGCTAACAACAAAAGGGCTGCGCCGGGGATCAGTCTGCTAACATAAGGGCTTCGGCTTTTATCCATCTTGCCCTGAGGAGGGTGCCGACGTGAGTTGTGGCCGCCGGCCCGGGCAGTGCCTGGGGTTGAGGGCGATGATCTGTGCAGCTTCCATATCTTTATCACTTTACATAGATTGCCGTATGTTAATCCTTCGATGCAGGAAAGGACAAGGCTCACTAAAGCTGTAATACAATATATCCGGCACAGACCAAGAGCAATTTCTTATAGTTCAAGGTATTCTTTTACCACTATGGCTAAAATTTCATGATTAAAGCGGGGCTGGTAGGGGCGACCGGCTATACCGGCGCGGAGCTATTGCGACTGCTGCTTGCTCATCCGCAAGTGCAGCTTGCGGTGATCACTTCCCGCGCCGAGAGCGGCCGACAGGTGTCCGAGATCTTCCCCTGGCTGGGCGGGCATCTTGATCTTGCCTTTCAGGCGCCTGAACCTAAGAACTTCCAGGCTTGTGATGTCGTCTTTTTTGCCACGCCGCATGCAACGGCCATGCACCAAGCGCCGGCCCTGTTGCAAGCCGGCATAAAGGTCATCGATCTCTCGGCGGACTTTCGTCTGCAGGATGCCGCGCTGTGGGCGGAGTGGTATGGGGAGAGACACGTCTGCCCCGAATTGCTGAGCGAGGCGGTCTATGGATTGCCGGAAGCCAACCGGGAGCGGATCAAGACGGCACGGCTATTGGCAAACCCGGGCTGCTATCCAACGGCCGTGCAGCTGGGTTTTCTGCCGCTGTTGGAGGGCGGCTTGGTGGAGCCTCGCTCGTTAATTGCCGATGCGAAATCGGGCGTCAGCGGTGCCGGCCGTAAGGAGGCGATGGCAACCCAGTTTTGTGAGAGTGCGGATTCGTTTAAGGCCTACAGCGCAGCCGGGCACCGGCACCTGCCGGAGATAGAACAGGGCTTAGCCGCCGCCAACGGCGGCCCGGTTGATCTGGTATTTGTGCCACACTTGGCACCGATGATTCGCGGCATTCATGCGACCTTGTACGCACGGATGCGGGAAGTTGAAGTCGATCTGCAAGCGGTGTTTGCGCAGCGCTATCAGGCGGAGCCCTTTGTCGATGTCATGCCGATGGGCAGCCATCCCGACACCCGCGGCGTGCGCGGTGCCAACACCTGCCGCCTGGCCTGGCATCGGCCGCAGGGCGGGGAAACGGTCGTCATACTAGCCGTTGTCGATAACCTGGTGAAAGGTGCCAGCGGGCAGGCGCTCCAGAACATGAACATTATGTTCGGCCTGCCAGAAACCACCGGCCTGTCGCTGCCGGCCCTGGCGCCCTAGATGCCTTTTCTCGCGCCCTCTCCAGGTTCAAATCTTTAGACATGGCGCGCTTTGTGGTCAAACGCCACCGGCCCTGGCAGTGGGCGGTTTCCCTGGTGATCGTGAGCATGATCGCGGCGGGCCTGACCTGGCTGCTGCTGGATAGATCACACTGGTCTGCCATCGAAGCGCGCTCTCAGGATAACCATGACCGACATGCTCTCTGGGCGGCCAACCAGAACCTGGAGAAGGAAAACCGGGCGCTGCGCGAGCGCGTCTTGATGTTGGAGCGCACCACCAGCCTGGATAGACAGACCGCCGTCATATTGCAGGAGGAGATAAAGTCCTTGCAGGAGAGGATCTATGATATAACCGGCGAGTTGGAGTTCTACCAAGGCGTTATGACCACAGCAGCCAGTACCGCCGGGCTGGATGTGCATGGCATACGTGTCCGCTCGCTGGCACAGCCGCGGCACTATGATCTCAAGGTGATACTCACCAATGTCGTCGGAAGCGGGAGTGTTGTCGAGGGGATGCTGGAAATCGCCATTGCCGGGCGGCTGGAGGGCCGAGCCAAACGCTTGGCCTTGTCCTCGGTCAATTCTGGCCACCCCCTGGCGATGGAATATAAATTTAGAAATTTTGCACGCTTTGAGAGTAATATAGTCTTACCGGAAGGCTTCAAGGCCGAGAGGGTATTTGTGGCATTATGGCCGCAGGGTAAAAGAAAGGCCACCATTAACAAGGCATTTGATTGGCCGCTGGTGGCTGCGGCTGGTTAAGGGCTAAAGGCTAAGGGGAAACGCAATGTGGAAAAAAGACCGGAAACGAAAGAGCACTACCATTGACACCATGATCGGGCCGAACACCGAGGTTTTAGGAGATATGCGTTTTAATGGCTGTCTGCTCATAGAAGGTACGGTGAAGGGAAATGTAGTCGGCGAAGATGATGGCAGTTCCGTGCTGTCTTTGACCAAGGGCGGCCGGATTGAGGGCGAGGTCAAGGGGCCTTACCTGGTGTTAAACGGCGAGGTCACCGGCGATGTACGCGCCAGCCAGCATATCGAGATGGCGGCGAACGCCCGGATTACCGGCAATGTCTATTACAACTTGATCGAGATGGCGGTGGGGGCGGAGGTGAATGGCAAACTGGTACACACGCCGGAGTCTGAAGAGAAGCCTGCTGCGCCGGATCAGGCCGATGCACTTGCGCTGACGGAGTAGCCGCTGGCCTGAAAACTTGTGGCTTGAAAACTTGGCCTTTAGCTCGTTTCAGGTTATAGTTGCATCCATGTCTTATTGTTGAGTCTTTGTCATGCAAGTAGAAACTGTTGAAGCCATCCCTGAGCCCTTGCTCTTTACTGATTCGGCTGTTACGAAGGTGAAGGCCCTCATTGCTGAAGAAGACAATGAGGCCCTGATGTTGCGGGTCTTTATCAGTGGCGGGGGGTGTTCCGGTTTCCAGTATGGTTTCAGCTTTGATGAAAGCATCACCGATGGCGATACCGTCATCGAAAAGGAAGGCGTCAAGCTGCTCATTGATCCGATGAGCATCCAGTACCTGACTGGTGCCGAGATCGATTATTCAGAAGGCTTGGAAGGTGCACAGTTCGTCATCCGCAACCCCAACGCCCAGACCACCTGCGGCTGCGGTTCTTCCTTTTCGGTGTAAGCGCCGCCGGCCTTCTGCTTTATCAGGCTACAGACTGAAGTTTGTTGACGTAGTCCCGGCCCGAGGTTGCCGGCGGCAGCGGCCTTCCCTCTTCTTTATAGAGTGCAACAGCCTCGTCCACGATTTGACACAGTTCATCAAATACCGCCTTTTCACTTTGCCCGTGACACCCGCCGAAGATCAAACTCGGTGCACTCCCAACATAGCACTGATCCTCCTCAGACCACTCAACGATTTTTACGTATTTAGCACTATCTTTCATTTTTTCGACTCTGCTACGGCTAATCGGACTGCACGAACCTGATACTGCTTCGCATCATGGCCGGATTTGCCCGATATTGTAAGGGGGTTATTGACATTTGGATGTACAAAATTCCAATGGCTTCCCTTTCCTCCACGGTCTTTGAAGCCCGCACGTTCCAATTCCCTGATCTTTGGAGGCATTCATTTTCTCCTTCGGTGGCCTACCCCTTCCCACAATACCGGCCCACTGAACCGATCACGCCACTGCGGCCTCAGCGCGTAGCAGACGCCTCACTCTCATTCTCGTTCAACCAGCTCTCGCACAGCGCCAGGAAGGCATAGTCCTGCGCATACCAGCGGCGCAGATTGGCCTTGGCGCTCTCGCTGAGCTCCGGTACGCCGTCATAATCCCCAGTATTCGCCTCTTCCTTGGCTGTCGCCACATCCACCGGGCCGTTGTAGCCGATGCGGCGCAGGAACACCTCAAGATCGGCCTGGAACCGCTCCTGGCGGATGATCCAGAGCGGCGGCCGCAGCGCAAACAGATGCCCACAAAACTTGAACTCATCCACGATAGCTCGCGCGCAATGCTGGTTGGATAAAATTGCCTGGACCGCCTCCTGCCCCCGTTGGCCCGGCGCAAACAGTGCCTCGGCCAGATCCTTGGCATGGGAGAAGCGCGCAAAGGCCCGGCGCTCGTGTTCGGTCCAGTCTTGATGCCCCGCATTGACGTGGTACTTGCGCTTGCGGGCGTAGAAGCCGGACTTGAAGCGGGTGAGCGGGTCGCGGGTCGAGAAGAAATAATCCTGCCCTGGCGGCACATTGAACAGCCCGAAGCCGTGCCCGTGATACACCAGCTTTCTTTTTACGCGGCGGGATTGATTGATCTGCTCAATCACATGCTGTATCTGCGTCCCGGCCGCCTTGCCGACATGCAGGAAATGGATCGTGCCGTCCGGGTAGCGCATCCGCCTGCGGAAGGTACGGACAATGCGGCGTAGCAGCCCAGGACGCCTCATCTCAAGGCATTTGCCCCGCAGCCACGAGCCTGCCCTCAAATGCCGGGTTCATCCTGCCGCTCCCGACCGAGATTGCGGGGGGGGGGGGGGGGGACGGCGAGTAGAGTCTTTTCAGCCAGAGCCTCTCGATGCGGACCAGCCCGGTCTTGGCCAGTACAAACCCGAGCGCATGATAGACACTCTGCAACCTTGCGCGCACTTTTTCCTTGAAGCGAAAAGATGAATGAAACCTGGCCGCATCGGTGATGATGCTGGGGATGGTCTCATCAAGGCCCACCGGCGGCGGGTTTAAGAAGTAATTGTCCAGCCCCAACAAGTCGCCGGCCGCAGTGAGTATGTCCGCCAGCCGGATCATGCCTTGCGCCTCTTCCAAGAACACCTCGCAGGCGCGCCGGTTGACGATGTAGGCCACCGTCCCCCAATACGGATAACATGGCCGGCTCAAATACAGTCCCGCGGCGATCTTATGCCGGCCCCAGGCCGAGAACCAGTCCATCTCTCTGTCGGCAAGGCGGGGGAACACAGCGAGCAAGGGCTTGAGGTAAGGGCTATTGATGCGATATCCCATGTATAAATGGATCAGGTCAAAGCGCGCACGCTTGTGCACGGCGGACAGATTATCCTGCTGCAAGACCCAGCGCAGCTTTTCAGGGCGCCGGATGAGGACATCGTCTTCCATAATGCAGGCATATTCCATGCCCTCCCGTACGATTTTTTGATAGGCTTTTAGGTGACTGAGCGCACAGCCGATTTCCGCCTTAGTGGGCGCCTTTCTGTACGACAATTTTTCGGCAAAGGCATGGTCTATGGGCGGCAGGTCACGCTCCTTGATCGCCTTGCCATCAACGGCCTTGATGAACTCATAGGATAGCCCCAGCGAGCCGAGCTGCTGCTGCATGTGCGCCCGCCGGTTCTGGCTTTTTGCCAGGTTGATCACGAAGAGTGGGATCTGCGGCATGGTTTTTTATGCTTATCAACAGGCGGTTTGCGTTGAGACAGAGCCGCATTATAATCGCACCATCAGTGCTACGCCAGCCATATCGAAAGCTAGGAAAAAACACGCATGATGAAGATCCGCTACCAACACTGGGAGGCCGCCTGGCTTGGCTTTGATGCCTATCTGGAGGACTTGATCCTCCGCACAGGCGCGCAGCGGTTGTGCGAGCTGGGCGGCGGCGCCAACCCGGCCTTGTTTCCTGCGTTTATAAAAAAGCACGGGCTTGACTATACCGTGCTGGACATCTCCGCCACGGAGTTAGCCAAGGCCGATGCCGGTTATCATACGATCATCGCCGATATTGCCGCAGAAGATTTTGCCCCCCCCCCCCCCCCGCAAGTTCGACCTGGTGTTCAGCAAGATGCTGGCTGAGCATGTCAAGGACGGCAAGCGCTTTCACCAAAACGCCCGCAGCCTGTTGGCTGATGGCGGCCGGGCCTTTCATTTCTTCCCGACCCTGTTTGCCCTGCCGCTGCTTGTGAACAAGCTGCTGCCGGAGGCCATCAGCGACTGGATTTTACATATCACGCAACCAGAGCGATATGAGACCGGCAAGACTGATAAATTCCCGGCCTATTATGATTGGTGCTATGGCCCTATGCCCTCACAGATCAAGCGGCTGGAGTCCTTGGGCTATCAGGTGGAGGAATACACTGGCTACTTTGGCCATGAATACTATAGAAAAATCCCGTTTATGCAGACGCTCATCGATGCTCTGGCGCGGTATCTGGTGCAACATCCCGTGCCTTGTTACACCATCAGCGCCTATGTGCTGTTGAGAAAAATATGAGTGAGGCGTGGGCTTCGTCAAGACGCTTGATAAACCGCGCCCAGGACCACGGCCTGCCGAGCACCTGTTACGGCCGGCAGGTTGGCCGGGTTCTTATCCAGGCGTTGTCTCGCAAGCCAGGCAAAGCTGACGGCCTCTACGGCATCCGGGTCAAGCCCATATTTGGCGGTTGAGTTGAGCGCCGCTCCGGGCAAGAGATCATCCAAGCGTCTCATCAGTGCGGTGTTGTGAATCCCCCCGCCACAGACCAGCACTTCTTCTGCGTCCTTGGCAAAGCGCTCTATCGCCGCGCTGATGGTGAGCGCGGTCAATTCCAGCAGGCTTGCCTGCACATTAACGGGCGCAATCGCTTGCGCCAGGGCGGCCATGTTTTTTTCCAGCCAGACTAGATTGAAATCATCCTTTCCGGTGCTCTTGGGCGGCGGGGAATTGAAATATTGACAGGGAAGCAGGAGGCCCAACAAGTCTTTGTTCACCTTGCCGGATAGCGCCCATGCGCCGTCTTTATCATAATCCTCCCGCAAGTGTCTTTGTGTCCACTCATCCAGCAGCGCATTGCCCGGGCCGGTGTCAAAGCCCGTCACTGCCCGGTCCGGATCCGCCGGCAACAGCGTAACATTGGCCATCCCGCCGATGTTTAAGATAACGCGATTGACTTTCGGGTCGCGAAAATACCAGGCGTGAAATGCGCAGGCCAGAGGCGCGCCCTGCCCGCCGGCGGCCAGGTCCATGCGGCGAAAGTCGGCCACGGTAGTGATCCCGGTCTGATAGGCAATAATGTTCGCATCAGCGATCTGCACGGTTCTGGGTTTTTCTTCTTCAGGTAAATGCAGGATCGTCTGTCCATGACTGCCGATGGCACGGATTTCATCCGCCCGCCTGCCGGAGCGGGATAGCAGCTGCTGCACAGCGTCCGCAAATAGCTCAGCGAGCGTAAGATCCAGCGCACTGATCTCATGTAAAGACGCAGCGCCGTTTATATTCTTAAGTGTTTCCTGTACCGAGCGGGGAAGCGGATATTGATGATAATCGATCACATCTAAAGCATCGTGAGTGATCTCCACCAAGGCGGCATCGACGGCATCCATGCTGGTGCCGGACATCAGGCCGATAAACAGATTGTTATTCTCCGGCATAGGCTTACTCAATAATGAATGCTCGTATGTTAAGATTAACATCTTTGACCTGATATAAAAAGCACCAAGACCTTCCCGCGATGCCTGCGGCTAAGCATTTCAACATCGAGGACTGGACCGTCTTTCGGCTCTGGCGCATTTCTCAGGAGGTGGGCTATGAGCTTGAAGGCTATTATTCCGAGCGCTTTGGTCTATCTGCGCTTGAGTGGCGTTGCATTGCTGCCCTGGCCAACTATGCCCCTTTATCCGCCAAGGAATTGGCCAGGCTGCTGGATATGAATCAGGTGCAGATGACGCGCACGCTCAGCGGGCTGTTGAAGCAAAACCTGCTCTCACGAAGAACGGATGCGCACGACCGGCGAAGGGTTGTGCTGGCGCTGAACAAAAGGGGCCTGTCGATCTATGAACAAATCGTACCGCGGGCGCAGGCGCTTGAGGAAGAGATGCTGTCCACCTTCACCGACAAGCAGCGTCGGCAGTTTCTTAGCCTCCTGGGCAGGCTTGAAGATAAGGTTGTGGCTAAATAAATTCCCATGATTCCCCTTATGCTAAGCTAAGGCCATTTTATCGGGGCGGGAGCGAAGCTAATGAGCCGGGTAATGAATGAGAATGACGCGGCGCTGGCGATCATCCGGCGCGGGGCGGAGGAGATTATTGAGGAGCAGGCGCTGGTGCAGAGGCTCAAGCGCAATACGCCTTTGCGCGTGAAGACCGGTTTTGACCCCACCGCGCCAGACTTGCACCTGGGCCACACGGTGCTGCTGAACAAGATGCGCCAGTTCCAGGACTTAGGCCACCATATCCTGTTCCTGATCGGGGATTTTACCGGGCTGATCGGCGACCCTTCCGGGCGCAACAGTACGCGCCCGCCCTTGAGCAGAGAGGAGATCGCTCACAATGCCGAGACCTACAAGGCGCAGGTGTTCCAGATCCTCGATGCGGAGAAGACGGAAGTCTGCTTTAACTCAGCCTGGGGCGAGGCACTCGGTGCGGCCGGCATGATCAAGCTGGCCGCCGGCGCAACGGTTGCGCGCATGTTGGAGCGCGATGACTTCAAGCGCCGCTATGCCGCGCAACAGCCGATCGCCATCCACGAGTTTCTCTATCCCCTGATGCAGGGCTATGATTCGGTCGCCCTGCGCGCCGATGTGGAGTTGGGCGGCACCGATCAAAAATTCAACCTTTTGTTAGGCCGCGAGCTGCAAAGGCAGGCCGACCAAGAACCGCAGGTGGTCTTGACCATGCCCCTGCTGGAGGGCACGGATGGTGTGCAAAAGATGTCCAAGTCGCTGGGCAATTCAATCGGCATCACCGATGCGCCGCCGGAGATCTTCGGCAAGTTAATGAGCATCTCCGATGAGCTGATGTGGCGTTATTATGAACTGCTGAGCTTTGCGTCTTTGGCCGAGATTGAAAAATACCGGCGGGCGGTGGCGGCGGGCGAGAACCCGCGGGACAGGAAATTCGCCCTGGCCACAGAGATCACTGCGCGTTTTCATGGCCAGGCCGCAGCAGCGAAGGCCGGGGCGGATTTCACCCGGCGCTTTCGCCACGGCGCGCTGCCGGATGAGATGCCGGCGCTCACGCTGGCATCAAAAGAGGGTGCACTCGGCCTCGGGCTGACGCTAAAACAAGCGGGCCTGGCCGCCAGCACCTCAGATGCCTTTCGCTTGATCCAGCAGGGGGCGGTCAAGATAGACGGGGAGAAGGCCACCGATCGGGCGCTGGCCCTGCCGACCGGCGAGACGTATCTCATTCAGGTCGGCAAACGCCGCTTTGCCCGCGTGTCGATAAAATAAGCTATTGATTCCACGGCAGATTATTCATCTCAAAAATTAGGGGCATCTTTACGTTGACGAAGGCCGGAAGGGGCGTATAATCCTCGCCCTCTTGAGCAGTCCGGCCTTGCGCCGACTGCGCGCTCTTTAACAATCTTTATAAATCAAGAAATACGTGTGGGCGTTTTACGTCGATGAAGACGCATCACCAGGCTTTTCGATGGCCTGGAAAGTTGGCTAAAAGCATTGCCTAAATGATGTCGATGTAATCGTCAATCAAGTACAGTATCCATCGGGCCAAGACTTAGGCTGCCTTTGCAGGTGGCTAAAACCCTTAAACTGAAGAGTTTGATCC
Organism: Gammaproteobacteria bacterium; assembly: GCA_963923955.1. Lineage (GTDB taxonomy): Bacteria > Pseudomonadota > Gammaproteobacteria > Eutrophobiales > Eutrophobiaceae. Next base: position 2,338,624 of record OZ000552.1, on the reverse strand, counting down.
TGGCTCAGATTGAACGCTGGCGGCATGCCTAACACATGCAAGTCGAACGGTAACGACGGGCGCAATCCTTTTAGGGGCGCGCCCAGGCGACGAGTGGCGGACGGGTGAGTAACGCATAGGAATCTGCCCGGTAGTGGGGGACAACCCCGGGAAACCGGGGCTAATACCGCATGTTCAGAGGGCAGAATACAGAAGATAAGAAGGCAGCGATTGTGTAGCGAGAGCGCCATTCATTGAAAAGCCGCTCTTAGAAGTCTTTTGTATTCTGTCCTCTGCAAAGCGGGGGCTCTTTTAGACCTCGCGCTATCGGATGAGCCTATGTCTGATTAGCTTGTTGGTGGGGTAACGGCCTACCAAGGCGGCGATCAGTAGCTGGTCTGAGAGGACGATCAGCCACACCGGGACTGAGACACGGCCCGGACTCCTACGGGAGGCAGCAGTGGGGAATATTGCACAATGGGCGCAAGCCTGATGCAGCAATGCCGCGTGTGTGAAGAAGGCCTGCGGGTTGTAAAGCACTTTCGGAAAGTGAAGAAAAGCCGGGGCGTTAATACCGCCTTCGGTCCTGACATTAGCTTTCAGAAGAAGCACCGGCTAACTCCGTGCCAGCAGCCGCGGTAATACGGAGGGTGCGAGCGTTAATCGGAATTACTGGGCGTAAAGCGCGCGTAGGCGGCTTGGTAAGTCGGATGTGAAAGCCCCGGGCTTAACCCGGGAATGGCATTCGATACTGCCGGGCTTGGAGTGTGATAGAGGGTAGTGGAATTCCCGGTGTAGCGGTGAAATGCGTAGATATCGGGAGGAACATCAGTGGCGAAGGCGGCTACCTGGATCAACACTGACGCTAAGGCGCGAAAGCGTGGGGAGCAAACAGGATTAGATACCCTGGTAGTCCACGCCCTAAACGATGTCAACTGGCCGTTGGGCCCATTTATAAGGGCTTAGTGGCGCAGCTAACGCGATAAGTTGACCGCCTGGGGAGTACGGCCGCAAGGTTAAAACTCAAAGGAATTGACGGGGGCCCGCACAAGCGGTGGAGCATGTGGTTTAATTCGATGCAACGCGAAGAACCTTACCAGGCCTTGACATCTAGCGAACCATCCAGAGATGGACGGGTGCCTTCG
>OZ000552.1:0-2332500 GCA_963923955.1 Gammaproteobacteria bacterium | reverse complement strand
GCGCCGATGATAGTGTGGGGCTTCCCCATGCGAAAGTAGGTCACCGCCAGGGCTTTATCACCTAACCCCTGATGAGCAATCATCCGGGGGTTTTTTATGCCTTGGCTTGTGGCTATAGGGCTGCGTTTGCTCGTATTCCACCTACATCATATAAGCTATCGGCAGTGAGCGAAGCCGCTTGCCGGTGAGCGCAAAAAGCGCATTGCATACCGCCGGGGCGATGGGCGGCGTGCCGGGCTCGCCAATGCCGCCTAAGGCCGCGCCGCTGTTGATGATGCTAACCGCCACTTGCGGCATCTGCCGGGCGGTGAGGATGGGGTAATCATCGAAGTTGCTATTCTGCGCCCGGCCTTGTTCAATCGTTACCGCTTCCTGCAAGGCGGCGGATAAGCCATAGACGATGCCGCTCTCTATCTGCATGGTGACGATGTTGGGGTTGACGGCAAAGCCGCAATCCACGCTACACCAGACCTTGTGCACCTGCGGCTGCCCGGCCGCATCCACACTGACCTCGGCCACCTGGCAGGTGATGGTCTCATAGGCATGGTATAGGGCGATGCCCAGCGCACAGCGCTGCCCGGCCGCGTTGGTATAAGGCGTCGCGCGCCAGTTCGCCATCGCCGCCGCCGTATCCAACACCTTGACAAAACGCGCCTTGCCGGCGAGCAGGGCCCGGCGCAGCGCTAAGGGGTCGGTATTGGTTGCCGCGGCCACCTCATCGATAAAGCACTCATGAAAAAAGGCATTGTGCGAATTGCCCACCGAGCGCCAGAATCCCAGCGGCACCGGCGAGTGCTCATAGACATAGTCATGGCGCCTGTTGGCGATGTCATAGCCCTGCTCGGTGAGGCCCTCGATCACGGACGGGTCGACATTATCCGCGCCGATGTTGGCGCTGAAATGACGGCGCACCGGCCCGTCCCCGACGGTGGTGGTGTGCAGGGCGATCAACCGCCCCTTGTCATCCAGGGCGGCGCGGTACTTCGCCGCGGTCATCGGCCGATAGTGATCGTGCTGCATATCTTCCGCCCGCGACCAGATCACCTTGATCGGCTTGCCCTTGTGCCGTAGCGCCAGGGTAAGCGCCTGCACGGCGTAGTCATTGATAAAGCGCCGCCCAAAGCCGCCGCCAAAACGCAGTGTAAGGAATAACGCGTAAGCGGTTTGACCGCCTTGTTAGCTATAGATACTCTTCAGAACGCATTTTTAGTTTATTATTTGATTTACTCTCATTTAACATTTCTGCACCTAGCCGCATCATCTCGATAGCATAAGTTGAACCGGATAGACTAAAACGCACAACTTTGAAAGTGCCTTCTTCCATGGCTACAGCAAACCCAACATTATTGGCTTGTTTAATAAGATTATCTACATCATCAAACGGCTTTATAAAAAACACATTAAAAAATAGCTTTATCTTCATAGTCTTATCCTCATAGCAACTCTGGACCGATAGCTAACAGTACGTTAATAGGACCTTGCGGCCCCATAACAGTTTTTAGCAGAAGTTTACTCCGAATTCAAACTTGGTAGAACGGCTTTAACCATATGAAAAATATAGAGAAGCGCCGCCCCATATACACTTGCAATAGAGCCGAATTTTAAGATGCTGTTTAAATATGCAGTATTAGGCAGGATGTCAAAATTGAAACAGTCTCCTTCCCTACGCCCAGCGGGTTAATTATTAGGCTCTTAGGAACTTACTAGGTTCATAGGAAGTTAAGCGGCCTAAATTGGCTTCTTTTGATGCCGTTTCAAGATAACATGATACAGATTATCACGGCGATGATTAAAGCGAAACTCGGTCTCTTTGAGATGATAATAAAACATCGCCTTGCGAATGCCCCTGCGGGCGCTCAAGCGCAATTTGGCACCTGTCTGCGTGCGAACACGCACAGGCAGATAGGCCCAGAACGACTCAATCCCGTTGCTATGGCTACCCGCATTGGCAAATTCATTCGCACCGTGTTGCACCCGAAAATGCTTCGCATACCCGACATCCACCAAGCCATTGTACCCCCGCCAACCATCGCTGTGAATCACACTATTGATATCGACATGTCCCCGGATTACCGCCTGCAGTGTGGCCTTGCGGGCAGCGGCCACAAGCTCTGTGAATACCTGCCCATTGCGCCGGAGCAGGCCAAAGACAAGGATTTTCTGTCCCGCACCGCGGCCGCGTTTGCCTGTCTGCGTACGGACACGCACAGGCAGGCCGCGAATGCGCTTGGGGCCAAAGTACGATTCATCCACTTCGACCTCGCCCATAGCGGGCGCGTGTTGCGCGCAAAAGTCTGCAATACGCTGACGCAACTTGAAGTAAATATCATTCACCGAACGCTTCCCTGATGCCAGTCAAACGGGCCGTATCCAAAGCGGTCAAATCCAGGGCAAACCTGCCCCTGCGAAAGCAGGGGATAGCGGATCCGTTGTCGAAATTCCTTCTCTGCGATGTAAGGAACGGAAGTAGTACCTGTTTTTCCTAGTCATTTCAGAAGCGTAGCACCTATTCACTGGTGCTTAACTTCCTAAGACCCTATGCGATATTCATTATCCAGGCTATTATAGCGGCCAAGAAGAAAGCGCTTAGAGCAGGATACCTTTTAAGATGCCTCGTTGTCTGTTTATATGTGCCGTACTTTTATTTTATGCCGCGCCATGCCCGGCGCAGGATGCAGCGAAAGTTTCCAGTACCGGGGAGGTCAGCTTTGTTGTGCTGGGCAAGAGCGCCAATCACCGCCAGGTGACAGAGGGCGTCTATGCCTTGTTGAATTATCATTTCTCTGCTGAAATTTTCCTTGCAAAGGACGGCGTTATTACTGATGCCAGATTGTCATCAGCCAATGATGCTGGGACGATGCTGTTTGCAGACACCCCCCCGGTGCTGGAATTTCATGGCGGACGCTACGCCTCGGAACAGGCGCTTAACCAGGCCCACCCCGATGGGGAATATCTCTTTTCCTGGCGCTCAAGCAATGGCCGGCCTGCGGAGCAGAGCATGAAGCTCGGCAATGAATCGGATGAGACCCGCCTCCCCTTCCCGGTCGTGGTTTATCTATCACAGGATGGACAGCCTGTTGCTGCCAATGCGATTGATCCGGATAAGGACCTGGAGATTTCATGGAGTCCCTTCATCTCAGGCGCTGCCGATGCGAACGAGATTTCCGATGATCTGATATTTGCCGTCACCGGCGACTGTCACGGCATGGAGATAGATCACAGCGGGCCACCCTTTTCAGCAAAACCGCCGCTGACATTCGCCTCTAGCCAGCATAGCGTACCGGCCGCAAAACTCTATCCGGGGGAGCCTTTCCAACTCTTTGTCGAGCATGCGGATCTTCAGACCGGCGGGCGGGATCAAGTCCCGGGCATTGCCAGCTTCTCGGCCAAGACCTTTGTTGACATCAGGACACTGGGCGAGCGCCTGCCGGAGCGGGCGCCGTGCCCGGAGTTGATGCCGGCAATGGACGCAGGCCAAAGCGACAGGCCCAAGCCGGTAAAGATCGATCTATGACCTTGCTATCCTTGAAAGGCGGCGTTCACAATATCAAAAGCACGCGCTCGTTGGGCAATCAAGGACCGGGCGGCACGTAACTGCCCGGCGGCCCTGATGCTGCTGTGTTCGCTGTGACTGGAAAATCGCTCGGCATCCCAGCCAAAATAATCCTCATTGAGCGCATCGGCGCAGAATCTCGCTGCCAATTCCAGCAAGATGGCTTCAGTAGCCGGCACGATGCTCTGCCATTCGTCCTGCTCAATATGCTCGCGGGTCTTTGCAGCATAGCCCTTGATCGCGGCCGCAAAGAGTTCCAGCGAGAAGCTGCCATCCGGCGTATCTTCTCCGCCGGGGTTGCACCAGGAACGTAGGGCATCGCCCAACTCCAGGTACAGCGGCATCTTTCCAATGGTGTCCAGATCAATAAGGCAGCGGGCCTGATGGGCGTTCCGCCTGAATATGAGATTGTCGATCTTGGGGTCGCCATGCACAACCCGTGCCTTGGTCGCCGGCAGCCTGGGCAAAGAGCGGCTTAAAGCCAGGATCTCACCGCCAAGAGCGGAGATTTCCTCATGCCGCGGGTGATCTTTTCTCTCACGCAGCGTCTCTGACAGCACAGTCAAATGATGAGACAGATGATGCCCACCGCCGGGCCGGGGTGCTGCGAGCTCGCCTCCGAAATCGAACAGGGCGACATGCACCCTGCCGAGCAGCAGGCCGGCTTCTTTGGCCATCTCCGGCCTGGTAATCCGCCTGTGCACATCGCCATCAACATAGCTCAACAGACGCCAAGTCTGTCGCCCTTGCCGTAGCCACAGCGCCCGGTCTTTCGTAGGGATCAATTCCGGCGTGGTCAATCCCTTGTCTTTCAGATGTCTGCTGACTAAGTCAATATTCTTATTCACCTCAACGGGAAACATGCGGTTCAGCAACTGCAGGATATAGCGTTGCCCGGAGTCCGTATGGACCCGGTAGGTGGTATTGATAAGCCCGGTGCTTATTTTTTCTATGTTGCTATGCGACAAATCATAGTGGGCCAGGACTTCCCGGGCCTTTCTGCGTTCTGTATCGCTTAACACGGCAATGAGGACAGAGAAAATAACTGCATTTTACCTGCTGCGTGGTTGATCGTAACCTGAACAATCTATCTTGGCTAAGCGCTGGTAACGGTAATGCTGCACCTGCACATCTATCAGGCATTTTAATTGTTGATTGTTCATTCGTTCCCCGCTATTTTTATGAAAGGATAATTATCTTAGGGTTTAATGTTCTTTCAATACCAGTTTTTTTATTTACGGAGTGGAGGTCTAAATCGCTGATGGAAAATATATATACATTGATGCGTTGCCGGCATGTGTTGATGCTGATTGTTTTATGGGGACTCAGTCCGCTTTCTCTCTCGCAAGACAAGGTTGACAGAGTGGTCAATGAAGGTGTGGCCAGGGCCGATGCCGGCAAGGCCTCGCAAAAACGGGTCAATAAGATCGTTGATGCCACGGACAAGCTGATCGCCACCTACAAGAGGGAGTTGAAGGTCATCGATGGCCTCAAGGTCTATAACGAGCTATTCAGAAACCAGATCGCCGCCCAGGAGCGGCGAAAAGAGAAATTGAGAAACGCCATTGCCGAGAACGCGATCGTTGAGCGGCAGATCTTTCCCTTGATGTTATCGATGGTGGATGCGCTGGAGCAATTTATCGAGCTGGATATCCCCTTTCACATTGAAGAGCGGCGCGAGCGCATCGCCAAGTTGAGAGAGATCATCGGCGATGCGCAGGTCATCGGCGCGGAGAAGCTGCGCAAGGTCTATGAGGCCTACCAGATCGAGACGGACTTCGGGAGCAATCTGGATGCCTATTCCGAGGTGGTGATGATCGATGGCAAGCCGACCGAGGTTGATGTGTTGAGATTCGGGCGCGTGTCCATGGTCTATCAGTCGGGCGACGGCAAGCACAATGCCGTCTGGGACAATGAAACCCGCAAGTGGGTGCCTCTGGATGGGGCAGAGTATCGCAACTATATCAAGAAGGGTCTGAAGATCGCCAAAAAGCAGATCGCCCCCGAATTATTCATCCTGCCTGTCAGCGCCCCGGAGTAAGCGAACATGAACATAAGCAAATCATCAGTTACCAGCGCAGTGCTAAGTTGCGCACTTTCTTTTACGGGCGTCTCTGTAGCGGCACCCACGAACCTGGATGCCCTGCTCAAGCAGGTCAAGGAAGGGGCGGTGAAGGACTCCAGAGAAAACAAGGCGCGGGAAGCGGAGTTCCGGCAGAACCGGGCGCGCCAGTCGCAGATGATTCAACAGGCCAAGGCCGAGCGGGCGCGCCTGGAGAGAGTCAGCGAGCAGCTTGAGGCCAGGTTTGAGAGCAACCAGGATGAGCTGGATGCCTTAAAGATCGAACTGGATAAGAGCCTGGGCGAATTAAAGGAATTGTTTGGCGTCATCCAGACGGCATCGTCGGATATACGCGCCACCTTTGACGGCTCGCTGACGCAGATCGAATATCCGGAGCGAAGCGAGTTTCTGGATGGCTTGAACCGCAAGATGGCCGCTGGTGATGAGTTGCCCAGCATGGCCGAGATCGAACAGTTATGGTTTGAGATCCAGCGCGAGATGACGGAGACCGGCAAGGTAAAAAAGTTCCCAGCCCAAGTGCTGGTGCAAGATGGCGATCTGGTGCAGAAGGACATTACCCGGGTAGGCACCTTTAACTTAGCCGCAGACGGCAAGTATCTGCGCTATGACAGGGGTACGAAGATGGTCTCGGAATTGCCCCGGCAACCTGAGGCCCGCATTGTCGATACCGCCGAGGACTTGAGCGATGCAGACCCCGGCGAGTTAGTACCCTTTGCCCTTGACCCCAGCCGCGGCAGCCTGCTGGCAAACCTGGCCGATGTGCCTACCTGGACCGAGCGCGCCACCGAACAAGGCGGCACCGTTGGCTGGATTATCATCTCTTTAGGCGTGATCGGTATCGTAGTCGGCCTTATCCGCATCATCCTCTGGATCCTGCTCGGCATGAAGGTTGCGGCGCAGAAGCGTAACCCGGATGAGCCGAATGGGAATAATCCTCTCGGTCGGGTCATTGCGGTGTATCACGAGAATGAGGATATTGATCTGGAATCGCTGGAGTTGAAACTCGGCGAGGCAGTGCTTCGAGAAGTGCCGAAACTCAGCCGCTTTAATACCCTGGTCAAGGTAATTTCCGTGGTTGCGCCCCTGCTGGGACTGCTAGGCACCGTTATCGGCATGATCCTGACCTTCCAGGCGATTACCTTATTCGGCGCGGGCGACCCGAAGATGATGGCGGGCGGGATCTCCACCGCGCTCATTACCACCATGCTGGGCCTGTGTGTTGCAATCCCGACAGTATTTCTGCATAGCATCATGGCCGGGCAGAGCAAGAAGCTGGTAGAGGTGCTGGAAGAACAAGCCACCGGCTTTGTAGCGCAATCCTCAGAAAGACAGCACCAGGCAGCGTGATCAGCTAATGTTTGATTTCATCCATATCATCCTTGAGCTTATCTATACGATAGTTCGATTCATCGCATCGCTCATCGGCCTTGAGCAGCTCGTGGTGAATGTGTGGGAGGCGGTGCTGGATTTTTTTGAGATCGGCGGGCCTATCATCCCGATCGTGGCGATGGTGCTGGTCGTTATGTGGCTGTTTATGCTGGAGCGGCTGTTCTATTTTTACTTTGAGCATAACAAGGTCGCCAGGCAGGCGCTGGATATCTGGGAGGCGCGTACAGAGCGCAAGTCATGGCATGCACACCGGGTGCGTGAGTATCTGATCTCGGAGGTCAGGGTCAAGGCGACCGAGTTTTTAGGGCTGATCAAGGTCTGTGTCGCCCTGTGTCCGCTGGTCGGACTATTAGGCACGGTTACCGGCATGATCACCGTGTTTGAAGTGATGGCGCTGTTGGGTTCCGGTAATGCGCGGGCGATGGCGGCCGGTGTCACCCAGGCCACAATACCCACCATGTCGGGCTTGGTGGCGGCCCTGTCCGGTTATTTCATCAGCGTCTGGTTGCAGAGCAAGGCCAAGGTGGAGATCGAAAGCCTGTCTGAGCAGATGACCATGGATCACTAAACAGCGAAAGCGAAAGATTGACTTGTAAGATAATAAGGCGGAGGTAGATAGATTATGCGTAGAATTTCACATGCCGGTCAGGATGAAGAATCCGATGTCGATATTACTCCACTCATCGATATCGTCTTTATCATGCTGATCTTTTTTATCGTAACGGCCAACTTCATCAAGGAGGCCGGGGTACATGTCAACAAGCCGGAGGCACAAACCGCGACCGTGCAGGACAAGGCGAACATATTGATTGCCATTGATGCGAAGAATAATATCTGGATAGAGAGACGCAAGATCGACATACGCTCCGTCGCTCCGAATGTCAAGCGCCTGCGCTCGGAGAATCCCGAAGGCTCTGTCGTCATCCAGGCCGATGAAGAATCCAAAAACAAGATGCTGGTCGGCGTTATCGATGCCCTGCACAGCGCCGGCATCACCGATGATCAGATTGCCTTGTCGGCAAATAAGCAATAAGGAGTCTTCCCTGATGTCGAGCCTGATGATCCGATGTGCCTATTCAGCAATAGCCACTGCGGTGGTTGTGTTCAGCCTGTTCTGGATCATGCAGTTTTTGATACAGTCCGGCGTGTTGGAGTTGGATAAGAGCAAGAGCCTGAAGCTGCCCGACTTTGTCCGCATCAAGCAGCAGGAAGACCTAAACCGGCGTGAGCCGCCGCCGGAGAAGCCGCCCGAGCCGGATGAACCCCCGCCGGAACCGCCGCCGCCGTCGATGGATGATGTAACGCCGGAGGCGCAGACAATGGCTGTCTCCGCCGGTGCGGTCAATACCAATATCAACTTAAATGCCAGCGGCTTCGGCCTGGCGCCGAGTGATGGTGAGTATCTGCCCATCGTCAAGGTGCAGCCAGTCTATCCGCGCCGTGCCTTGTCACGCGGCATTGAAGGCTATGTCATCGTTGAGTTCACGGTAACAAAACAAGGCACGACCAGGGACATTCGAGTGGTTGAGGCAAAACCATCGGGCATGTTTGATCGGGCGGCGATGCAGGCTGCGGCAAAGTTCAAATACAAGCCGCGCGTTGTGGATGGACAGGCCATCGAAGTGCCCGGCGTACAGAACAAGATCACCTTTGAGATCGAAGACTAGTTTTCTATGAGGGCATTCGCTATGAATTATTGCACCCCAACCAGCCAGCCAACCCGCTTCATCTTTGCCATCCTTGCCCTTGTTGCCGTGGCAACTGTGCTGCCGCCGGCTTCTGTCATCGGCCCGGCGCAGGCGCAGGAAGAGAAAAAACAGCGCAAGACCAAAAAGGCGCCGGCAATGAGCGAGAAGGTCTATAAAAAACTCACCGAGGCACAGGAATTGATCGAGGCCAAGGATTACAACGGCGGCCTGGCGGTGTTGCGTAAATTAGAGCAGATGCCCAAGCTGAGCAATTATGAGAAGGCGCAGCTGTATAACTATTTTGCCTACACCTATTTCACGCTGGAAAGATACAAAGAGGCCATCCGCTCTTATCAGAAAGTATTGCAGCAACCGGACTTGCCCGAGGCACTGGTACAAAATTCCCTCTACACCATCGCGCAGCTATACTTCATCACCGAGGAATACAGGCAGGCGATTGATGCCATTAACAAGTGGTTCAAGATCACGCCCAAACCCACTGAAAACGCCTACATGCTGCTTGGGCAGGCCTACTATCAAATAGAGGATTATAAAAAATCGCTGGCGCCGCTCAAGCAGGCCTATCAACTCGTCAAGGCGCGCGGTGACAAGCCGAAGGAGAACCTGCTGCTGCTGCTGCGCGTGAATTATTTTAACTTAGGCGATTATAACAACATGATCAGGGTGTTGAAGGAGATGGTCGCGTTGTATCCCAAGCCAGAGTATTGGTTGACCATGGCCGGTGCCTATTCAGAACTCAAGCGTTATGAGAAGCAGATGTCCATCATGGAGATGCTGTATGAAAGCGGCAATCTGCCGCGCGGCAACCAGCAGTTAAACTTGGCGAACCTGTTCCTGTTGTACGAAGTGCCGTATAAGGCGGCGAAGGTGCTGGATAAAGGCATGCAGCAGGGACTCATTGAAAAGAATGTCAGGAACCTGCGCCTGCTGTCCCAGGCCTGGTTACAGGCCGGTGAAAGCAAGCAGTCTATTGCGCCGCTCAAGCAGGCGGCGCGCATGAGTAAGGATGGCGACCTGGAAGTGCGCCTGGCCCAGGCCTACATCAATCTCGATCAATATTCTAATGCCGTGGCGGCCTTAGACCGGGCCTTTAAGAAGGGCGGTATCAGGCGTCCGGATCAGGCCTATGTCATGCTGGGCATGGCCGAGTTTGAACGACAACGCTTTGATTCCGCCTTGCGCGCCTTTGGCCGGGCGGCAAAAGACAAACGCAGTCGCAAGTCGGCCCAGCAATGGCGCACCTATGTCAACAGCGAGAAGAATCGCAAGAAGGAACTGGAAGAGGCGATAAAGAGTCGCGGTGCCTTTTGAATCTTCAAGGGTAGTATCTATGGGACGTGAGTCCATGGAATATGATGTCGTCATCGTTGGCGGCGGGCCGGCGGGGCTTGCCACCGCGATACGTCTGAAACAACTGGCCAAGGAACACGAACACGAACTCAGCGTCTGTATCCTGGAAAAGGGCTCAGAAGTCGGTGCCCATATCTTATCCGGTGCCGTCATTGAACCCCGCGCCTTAAATGAACTGTTTCCCGATTGGCGAGAACTGGGTGCCCCGCTACATACCGCAGTCAGCAAAGACGAGTTCTATCTCTTTACCGGCCCGGCCGCCGCCCTTAAGCTGCCCGGGTTTATGGTACCGGCCTCCATGCACAATGATGGCAACTATGTTGTCAGCCTGGGCAATGTCTGTCGCTGGCTGGCCGAGCAGGCAGAAGCCATGGACGTTGAGATCTACCCCGGCTTTGCGGCCGCCGAAGTGCTCTACCATGACAGCGGCAGTGTGCGTGGTGTTGCGACCGGTGCTATGGGCGTGTCCGCTGCCGGTGAGCACAAGGATGGCTATGAGGCCGGGCTGGAACTTACCGCCAAATATACGGTCTTCGCTGAAGGCTGCCGCGGGCAGTTGGGTAAGCAATTAATAGAAAAATTCCATCTCGATCACGGCCTTGATCCGCAGCACTACGGCATCGGCATAAAGGAGTTATGGGAGGTGGAAGCGGATAGGCATCAGGAGGGGCTGGTTGTTCATGGTGCCGGGTGGCCGCTGGGCAAGGGCACATCAGGCGGCAGCTTTCTCTATCACGGCGCAGACCGACAGGTTGCGCTGGGCCTGATCATTGACCTGAATTATAGCAATCCTTACTTAAGCCCCTTTGATGAATTCCAGCGCTTGAAGCATCATCCGCTCATCGCCAAGACTTTGCAGGGCGGCAGGCGTATCGCCTATGGCGCGCGCGCGCTCACCAAAGGCGGCCTAAATTCCCTGCCGAAGATGCACATGCCCGGTGCGCTTTTGATTGGCTGTGATGCCGGCACGATCAACTTTGCCAAGATAAAGGGGACACACACGGCCATGAAGTCCGGCATGATCGCCGCTGAGACCCTGTTCGCTAGGTTAAAGCAAGACGCAGCAGGAGGCGATGATTTGCGCGAATTTGCGACAAACTTTCAGCAATCATGGGTCTATGATGAGCTATATCGCTCGCGCAATTTCGGCCCGGCCTTACATCGCCTCGGGCTATATGCAGGGGCCGCATTTAATTATATCGACCAGAGCCTGTTGCGTGGCAAGCTGCCCTTCACCCTGCATGATAACAAGGCCGATCATCTCAGCCTGAAACCGGCCGCTGATTGTGAGGAGATTGCTTATCCCAGGCCGGATGGGGTCTTGAGCTTTGACAAACCCTCTTCCGTATTCATATCGAACACCAATCACGAGGAGGATCAACCCTGTCATCTGAGCTTGAAGGATACTAAAGTACCGATTGATCTTAACCTGGCCAGGTATGCCGCGCCGGAGCAGCGCTACTGCCCGGCCGGTGTCTATGAAATAGTGGGCGCTGAGGGCCGGGAAAAATTGCAGATCAATGCGCAGAACTGCGTACATTGCAAGACCTGCGACATCAAAGACCCCTCGCAAAACATCATCTGGGTAGCACCGGAAGGTGGCGGCGGGCCTAATTATCCGAATATGTGAGCGATAAGTGCGCTACTTTCAAATCGGCCATTTTCATCCTGAAAAGAAGAAAGCAGAAGTTCATTAAAATTAAAGTAAATGACGCTGACATAGAACTCGATATTGACCCAAGTACGCCTTTGTTATGAGTTTTATAAGATGAACTTGCATTGACCGGCTACGAAATTTGGCTGTGGAAAGGGGCATTGTGGTTCTTGCACGGTGCTGATGGATGGCGCTGCGATACGCTCATGCATACTGTCCGCCGCCGCGATCAATAAAAACATTGCCACCATTGAGGGCCTGGGCCGGGATCGAAAATGACATCCTGTGCAGGATGCCTGGTTGCAACACGAAGTGTCTCAATGCGGTTATTGCCAGCTCGGTTTTATCTTGTCTGCGGTGTCATTGCTGAATAAAAACCCGCAAGCCGATGAGCGTGAAATCAGACATGGCCTCACTAATATCTGTCGCTGCGGTACGATACCCAGGGCTATCGAAGCGGTAAAGACCGCAGCAGCTACGAACTACGGAAGCAGCAAGCCGATCTCGTTCATCACTACATAGGGTTAAACCTGGCAATACAAAATACATCGACGCCCATCAAGGCAAGGCAGTGCGTTGATCTACATAGACGCAGGCTGCTCAGGACCGTGCCGGCACTGGGCGCCGGGATGATGCTTGGGTTCAGCTTGCAAGCAGATGCGCTGGGACTCAATCTGCAGGCGGGCAAGCCAAAGAATATGGCTGGTTGAAGATAGCCGATAACTCGGCTGTCACCGTCATGATTGGACAAAGCGAGATTGGCCAGGGCATTACTACCGGCCTGTGTCAGGTGATCGCTGATGAACTGGGCGCGGACTGGAATGCCGTGGGATTTCAGTTTGCCACATCGGAGCCGGAACATGTTCATCCTCTAATTGTGATGGCCGGCGGCAGCTTTGGTCGACGGGGCATGCCTGATTATGCGCGCCAAGCCGCCTTTGCTGCGGCGAAGGTCAAGCGCCCCGTGAAGCTCATCTGGTCACGGGAAGAAGACATTGCTCATGATTATTTCCGGCCGCCGATGTTGGCACGGATGCAGGCCAGGCTCAGCCAGGATGGCGACATCAAGGCCTGGCAGCAACGCAACACCGGGCCCGGCATGTGGAAATTTACCCGCCCGGAGCTGGTCTTTGGATGGATTGGACTACCTGGCGGTTGAAGGGGCGGTGGATAATTATTATTCGCTGCCCAACATCAAGATGGATTATTGCATGATCGAGCCGATTGCCAAGATCGGGTTTTGGCGCTCAGTCGGCTATTCCCACAATATATTTTTTGTGGAATCCTTTGTGGATGAGATCGCCTCCCGTGCAAATCAGGACCCCTATCAATTCAGGCGAAAATTACTGCGACATGATCCCTTGCTGCGCAAGGTATTGGACAGGGCCGCCGAGATAGCGGGTTGGAACGCCAAGACACCACCAAACCGGGCACAGGGCATGGCGATCTTCCGCAGTCAACGCTGGCAGACGTCGATAGCGCAGGTCGCCGAGCTTGAACAATCTGGTGAGCGTATTGTGGTGCGCAGAATTGTTGTCGTTGCAGACTGCGGCAGGGCGATAAACCCGACGATTATCAAGCAGCAATTAGAAGGCGCTACCTTATTCGGCTTAACTGCTGCACTTAAGACTAAGGTCTCCTTCAAAGACGGCCGGCCGATCACCAGCAATTTTCACAACTATCCGATGATACTGGCCGCAGACACGCCGGTGATTGATGTTGAACTGCTGGAATACGGCGAGTTTGTCGGTGGGGTAGGTGAATTAGGCACCCCGGCTATCGCGCCCGTGATCGCCAATGCAATCTATCGGCTTAGCGGCAGGCGCTATCGATCCTTGCCATTGACGGATGCTTGATGGATGCTTAAGGAAGCGCTGCGTCTCAACTTAATAGCTTACGAAATTGCACCAATTCGCCGTTGGGCAAGGCGGCATCGGGCGCGGACCGGGCCGGCCATATAATAGCCTTTGCCGCCTGCTCGGGCGATTGTGCAGCAGACATATCGCTAAACCAGGGGCGCGAGGCCTCCGTGTCCACCAAGCCTGGGCATACCGCATTGATCCTAATGCCTGCACCGGGTCGTGACTCTTCGATCAGTCTGGCACCGATACGCGCGGCCGCAACCTGCCCGACCTTGGAAGGGATATTGATCCAGTCCGGCCATCCCTCTGCCGCCGCATCGCCCTTTTCCCTATCCCGCGCGCCCAGGAGAACCATGTCACCATTGCCCATAAGGCTGCAAAAACCCTTTACCAGGGCATAGCCCAGGCCCTGACTCGCGCCCGTTACCAGGATGACTAGCCATCACTCTTGATCCTCAACAGCCCTTCCTGGGCGGTTGAGGCCACCAAGAAACCGTCTTCTGTGTAAAAACTCCCTCTCGCAAGTCCGCGCGAGTTGGAAGTGGACACAGCCTCGCAGCAATACAACAGCCATTCATCCATCTTGAATGCTCGGTGGAACCACAGCGCATGGTCAATGCTCCCCATCTGCAGCCGGGCATCAGAAGAATCGATCCCGTGCGGGATCAGGGTGCTTGACAGCAGGCCGTAATCAGATACATAGGCCAGTATGGCACGATGCAGATCAGCGTCATCCGGCAGCGGTTCAACAGTCTTCACCCAAAAGCGTATTTGGGGAGAAGATGCGGGCTGCCGTTTGCGCAGCCCTTGAAGGATACTATCGACGGATTTTATGGCAAAGGGGGCAGATAGCTGCAGGAGACGCTGAACCTTATCAGGCAGTTTTCGCAGCACCATCGCCTTGTGGATGGTGACATCGGGCAACTCATCGGGCTGCGGCAAATCAGGCATTTCCCTTTGGTAATTATGGCTGCTCTCCTCGATCTGGAAGGACGCAGACAGGGTAAAGATCGGGCGTCCGTGCTGGATCGCCACCACCCGGCGCGCTGAGAAACTGCCGCCATCACGGCTCCGGTCCACTTCATAAACGATGGGGGCCTTATGGTCGCCCTCGCGCAGAAAATAGGCGTGCAGGGAATGAATATTCCTGCCTTCAACGGTGTATTGCGCCGCCTTGAGCGCCTGGCCGAGCACCTGCCCACCATAGACCCTTTCCATGCCGATGTCCCTGCTGGTCCCACGGAACAGATCTTCTTCCAAGCGTTCCAGGTGCAATAAGGCAATCAACTTTTGCAGCATGCCGCTCATGAGGATTTACTTAAAAAGTAAATAAGGAAAATGATAACAGAATCCATCTTACAACAGATAAGACTTGCGATTTCTCTGAGATTGGACTAGTTTTAACAATGAGGTATGAACAAAGATAATCCTAAAGACGCTACTTTCTCAAGCCTGTCCGTTGGCAGCGGGGCGTCCATCCACACAGCTAATCACGGTCTTAGGTCTGTGATAGCTTCTTCTAACTACTTTTTCTTGAAAAATAAGGAGAGCACTATGTTTGAACATGATCAAAGTATTGTCACCTCATTGATTGCAGAAGATAAGGGATTTAAGCGGCTGTATGAAAAACACAGTGAACTGAAAAGGCGCGTCGATGCGGCCAATGCAGGCACCATCTCCATCGATCAGTACGACCTGGAAAACATTAAAAAAGAGAAGCTGTTGCTCAAAGACAAGATGGCAAGCATGATTGAGAACCATCGAACGGCACATAGCGGCTGAGCAAATAGCCGCCGCCATCCATCCTTGTCCCCCCGTTTTTGCCGTCGGCCGGCTGCCGTTGTGCCGGCAGCCCGCTTGTCTATACCTAAAAGTAATTATCAGGTGTATTCTTATAACACTTTTGTATAGTTCGTCGGGTGAAATTACAGCAACTACGCTATATCTGCGAGGTGGCGCGACATAATCTCAATGTCTCTGCGACCGCGGAAGTGCTCTATACCTCGCAGCCGGGGATCAGCAAGCAGATCAAGATGCTCGAAGATGAGCTGGGCGTACAGATCTTTCGCCGCAACGGCAAACATCTCACCGAGATCACCCCCGCCGGGCAGGCCATCCTGGCCGCGGCAGGGGAGATACTGGACAAGGTGGAGAGCGTGCAACAGACCGCGCAGCAGTTCAGCGACCCCTCGCGCGGCAGCATTTCGATTGCCACCACCCACACCCAGGCACGATACGTCCTACCGGAGATCATCAAGGCATTTATTGCGCAATACCCGGAAGTCTCTCTACACATGCACCAGGGCACACCGGTGCAGATCTCCGAGCTGGCCTCCCGCGGCACCGTCGATTTCGCCATTGCAACCGAGGCGCTGGAGCTGTTTGATAATCTGGTCATGATGCCCTGCTATCGCTGGAACCGCATTCTGGTGGTGCCGCGGGGCCATCCGCTGCTGGATGAGAAAGAGTTGTCACTGGAAGTGATCGCGGCTTATCCTATTGTGACCTATGTCTTTGGTTTTACCGGGCGCTCACAGTTGGATGCGGCCTTTAACGCAGCCGGCCTAAAGCCCGATGTGGTCTTTACCGCAGCGGATGCCGATGTCATCAAGACCTATGTGAAACTGGGCCTGGGCGTCGGCATTGTCGCCGGCATGGCATATAACCCAAAGGTGGATACGGAACTGGTTGCCATAGACGCCGGCCATCTCTTTGCAGCGAGCACGACCAAGATCGGCTGTCGGCGCGGGATCTATCTGCGCAGCTACATGTATGATTTTATCGAGTTGTTCTCGCCGCATCTTAACCGGGAGCTAGTGGCCGCGGCCATGCAGACAAGGTCAAAAGACGAGCTGGATATCCTGTTCAAAGACCTTGCGCTGCCTGATTATCAAGGATAGTTCTCTACGTTTAAGGCCGGGCCTCCAGGCCTCCTTGACAAAGCGAAAGTAGATGGCGTGGACTTCACTTGTCCCATCCCCATGTTCAACAATAAAAAAGGGCGCCGCCGCTACCTGATGCTGCCGGGCTAATTGCATGCCGGCGCTATCAGGATCGCCCTAAGCGGCAATCACCACCCGATCAATGCGGCTGCTCAAACCGGCCTGTTGCAGACGCTGCTCTACCTCAGCGCACTTCTTGCGGGCTGAGCCGTCCGCCTTGATCTTCTTGACCACGCTAATCAACGTGGCGGGCTTGGCTTAGCGGCCTGAATGCTGCGCCAGCCACCCGGCCTCAATAAAGGTGCCGTGCGAGGAGATGTCGGTTAGTTGTATGGCGTGACCGTCCAGGTTCTCGATGATCAGGTGCAGGCGGGAAACATCGCGCAATGCCGGGTCGTCCAGCATGACCGTACTCACGTTGTCGCGGCCGATGGTACTGCGGCCTTTCTCCAGGCTAAAACTATTCTCCCGGTGATCGACAAAGGCCAAGGGCTCGCCGGCAACAATCCTGCACTTATGCCTTGAGAGCAGGACTTCCAGCGCACCGCCGGGGGGAAGATTGATGCTGACCGCCTCGCCTTTGGGGATTCTCTCAAAGGATGATGCTGCGCTATCAGCGCCAAGCGGCTTTGATGCAGCATCAGGCATCGGGGTCTCTTTAAGGATTGGACCATGCAGTGACTCATCAGATGCCCGGCCCTGCTGCTTCTTCCTTTCTGAATACAGGTATTTTACGAGCCCCTGTCTTGCAGAAAGATACTGCATGTACTTGACCAGCGCGATACGACGATACGGATCATAGTTCTCATCGCCGTTATTTAAGGCAATCATAATCTCGCGCCAGCCATGATCCTGGGAAAACAGCAAGGGATCGAGCTTCTGCATGGCCGCATTGATACTGCCGGGCTCCTCAACGCACTGTGCCAGGATGCCGACAAAGCGCTTCTCAACCTCCTTGATGGCCTTGGCCTCCTGCTTGAGCTGGTCAGGAGAGAACTTGACCATCGCACTGAACTTGTCTGAGGAGACGGCACTCCGGCCGGCCATGCTAAACTCAAACTCAGCCAGGGAGTCGAGCTTCAGCGTCAACTCCCCAATGGTTAATTCCAGCGGTCGGGCAAGAAGTTTGTTTAGCATGGCCTGTTCACTTTATTCAGTGCCAGTTAAGGAAACTCTGATTAAATCAGGGATTCTCAAATGATACTATACTTTATATTTGCCGTTGCGCCAGCAGGAGTCCCGCTGGAAGCGGGAAAAGGATTTATTATCAACAGTTTATCGATATAGTGCGCTGTTGTAGAAGCCTGTGGCGATGCGCCTGCCGGCAGGCGGCCAGCTGCCTAACGATGGCGTAGAAGGCGCTGAGGTCCCTTCCGGTCTTGATATAGATAGCGATGAAGTCGGCAACGAAATACTGGTAGGTCGCCATTGCCGCGAGCCGGGCATTATTGATCGGGCCCTTGATCCACGAGTCAAATCGAGCATCCCCGCCCCGGTCTGCGCGCAATTTTTGACAGTCCCGCCGCAGCGCGGCAATGAGCTCTGATTTTTGCGCTCGCATCTCTTCATCCGGGATAGCGCTGGAATATAGGCGCTGTAATTTCTCACGATAGCGCAATACCAATTCGCTAAATTGCCTTTCTCGCATCAATTCGCGCTGCAATGTCTGCTCCGCCCGGCCCAACGCATTCACCCAACGCTCCATACCGATGATTGCCACCGCATCGGCAAAGGCCTCGTTGAAGTCCGTATCATCTTTGACATAAATCTTTTGGTGCGATAGCTCATGAAAGAGCAGCCTGGCCAGCTCATGGTCAACGCGGCCTAACATGGTATTCATCACCGGGTCATCCAGCCAGCCCAGAGTGGAAAATGCGCTGACCCCACCGATATAGACATCCAGGCCCTGTTGCCGAAGACTGTCGGCAAACCCTTGTGCCTGTGCCTTATTGAAATAACCGCGATAACCCAGACAGCCAACAACCAGGAAACACCAACGGACGGGTTCCAATGAAAATTCCGGCGCGGCAAAGACATTCCACACGACATAAGGACGGCCGATGTCGCTGTATTCCTCATAGCTGTCCTTGGCTGGAAGGAACAATTCCTGTGCAGCAAAATCCCGAATACTCTTCACCGTGCGCAGTTTTTGTCTGAGCAATAGCGGCGTTTGCGCATCGCTGATGAGGGCATCAATATCCTGCTTCTTCGTCATGATCGCAAACTGCCCGGAGACAGACTGCGAATAGTAGGACAGGCTTGAGCAGCCACCCAACAGCGTCATACTCAGCAACAGCAGGATATTCCTTGTAGAAACAGGCAGTCCTGACAGGGCGTATCGCACAGGAATGCGCAGGTCTTGTTTCATTTAAGTGGATTGCTATCAGCCACGGCGAACAGGCCTTAGACTATAAGATGTTTTATCTTTTACCTATCTGACAGGCGGTGGAAACATGCGGCTTTGTGTGTGAAAGTCTTATAATGGCCGCCTTGTTAGTTCGCGCCTGGTCGATGTCTTTAAGATTACCATACTGGACACCTCTGCTTTGTCTGATCATTTTCCTGCCCGCCTATGGCCTGGGCGAGTCGGTGGGAGGTGAGTCTCATCAGTCCGTTATGGAGGCTTCTATGGAAGCACTGGCGGAGGGTTTATCGGAGAATGCCGCCGCCCCGCACCCAGGCAATGACAGGCTCATACAAGGGCGTACACGCTCGTTCATAATCATCACATCGGCACTTATTTTGCTCTTGGCTTTTACGGCCATTATTGTCTTGTTGGTATATCGAAACCGGGAGTCCAGGGCCGCCGGAGGCCGGGCAGCCGAGGCCTACCTAAATGATTATCACGGCCATACCGGCGCGGCCAGTTACAGGCTGGATGTCAAGCCAAACATGCTTGGGCGAGTAGCGGGGCAGGATTCGCAGCATCTACATTTCATCGTCATCCCGGAATCAACCATAGGGCGACGGCATGCGCGGATAGATTATAAGGGCGGCGGCTATTGGATTTCAGATCAGGGAAGCATAAACGGCACCTTTGTTAATGATAGGCGCATCACCGCTGAGCGGCGGCTCAAACACGGCGACAAGCTACGGCTACACAAATACGAGTTTGAATTTATCATGCCGCAGAGCAGCGGGGCGGGGGCGGCCGTGGTGTCGGCTGCTCCTGTTTCAGCAAAACAAACGGCCGGTGTAGAGGTCGAAGCGTTGCTGCAGGAAGTCCGTGAGGAGTTATCACAGGCGGCGGCGGAGCTGGATCTTGACCTTGATCTGGCGGCGGATGAGGTGCCGGGCGCAAAGGCAGAAACACCAACAGCAGATGCTGTAGAGGACACCCTGATGCCGGGAGAAGCGATGGTGGATGATCTTGAAAACGGCGCTGCCCGGGATGAAACCTTGATGCCTGGGGTCTTCGAGTCCGTTGATGAGGGCGAGGGCGATGTTTTAGCTGATGAGGACTTTTTTGATCTAAGCGGTGAGGGCAAGAAAGAGAAAAGAAAATAGCCCATTTAAGGAACACTAAAAACAGTATCGTTTCTTATAGGCAGATTGATATTCATGGCGGATGTAGATAGAAAGAGGGCCTTGTTATCCCGCTTGTCCGATGGTCGGCTTCATTCCGGGCAGTCATTGGCACAAGCACTGGGCATAAGCCGCACGGCGGTCTGGAAACACATTCAGGCGCTGCGCTCATTCGAGCTCGACATTCATTCCGTGCCCGGCAAGGGCTATTCTCTGCCTAGCCCGATTGAATTATTTGATCCGCAGCTTCTGGATGCGCTCATCGATACCAATCCCCATATTGAAAAGGTGAGGGTTCTGTTTGCGACAGAGTCAACCAATAAATATTTGCTGGATAGATTACCTACAGAGAGCGTACATGGGCATGTCGTGCTGGCCGAGTTTCAGGCCGCCGGCAGGGGGCGGCGGGGGCGGCAGTGGCTATCGCCTGTTGCAAGCGGCCTGTGCCTGTCTATCGGCTGGCACTTTGACACCGCGCCCGCCTCATTGATGGCCCTGTCACTGGCGAGCGGCGTGGCTGTGTTGCGTGCTCTGAACAAGTTCGGGATCGGGAAGCTCGGCCTTAAGTGGCCGAATGACATTATCTGTGATGGCCGTAAGCTGGGCGGGATCCTGCTGGAGTCAAGAATCGAAGCCGCAGGAACCTGCGATGTGGTGCTGGGTTTGGGCTTAAACATAAAGCTGCCGAAAAGGCTCACAGAGAAAATTGATCAGGCCGTAACCGACATCGCCCAAAATACCGCACAAAATAACATGCAACTCCCCTCACGCAACGCCCTGGCGCGCAGCATCATTGCGGACCTGGCCGACGTCTTCGGCCGGTATGCACAGGAGGGCTTTGCCCCCTTTATTGAAGAATGGAGAAACAGCGACAGTCTCTCAGGCCAATGGGCGCAGTTGCAGCTGGCGCAGACCCAAAGCGAGGGAGAGGTATTGGGCATTGATGACAATGGCCTGTTAAAGATGCGGATCGATGGAGAAATAAAGACATTCACCAGCGGTGAACTTAGCATAAGGGCGCTTCCATGAAGCTGTTGATCGATGTCGGCAACAGCCGTATCAAGTGGGCCTGTTATGAGCATGCGCAGCTTGCCAAGCTGAGGGTACGCAGCTATGAACGGGACACCTTGCCCGGGCAGCTCAGCAGCGACTTCCAGGAAATCAGCGTACCGCCTGAAGCAGTGCTGGTGGCGAATGTTGCCGGGCCGGACATTGCGGCCCTGCTCACCGAGGCGCTGGCGCGCGCATGGTCGATTAAACCTGAGTTTGTGCAGGTGGAACAGCAGCGCTGTGGTGTCATCAACGGCTATAAGGATATTTCCGAGTTGGGGGTGGATCGATGGCTGGCAACGCTGGCGGTCTGGTCGGAGCACCGCCGCGCCGCCTGCATCGTGGATTGTGGCACGGCGCTTACCTTTGATGTGATCAATCACAAGGGGGAATATCAGGGCGGGCTGATCATCCCCGGGCCGCATCTGATGCAGCATAGCCTGATAGATAAAACAGCCGCCATCTCCGCCGCTGCCAGCGAGCACTACGCAAGGGCCTTGGGCCTCTCAACGGCGGAGTGCATTGCCAATGGCGCCGGCCTGGCGGCGACAGCATTCATAGACAGCATGACCGCCGCCATGAAGCGAGAGTACGGCGAGCAACTCTGCTGCGTGCTGACGGGGGGGGGTGCTGCGGCATTGTCAGGGTTGCTGGAGAATGATTATCGCTACGATCCCGATCTGGTCTTGAAGGGCCTAAGCCGACTGGTGGATACAGCATAATGAAATGGCCTGTGTTAATCATGCTGCTGCTGATGAATGTTGTCTATCTCGGCTGGGAGTTGCTCAGGGAGACCAGCATGGCTGTGCAGGGCGTGCGGGCATTACAGATCCCGGCGGCGGCGAAGCAGCTGGAGCTATTAACCGAGCGGTCGGCATTGCCGGCGCTGCGCGAGACGGCGGAAATAAACGATGAGCAGGGCGGCGAGGCATTAGCGGCCGAGCTCTTGGTGGATAATGATGAAGCCGTCAAGCGTCTTCTGTCCTCTGTCCCCCGTCCTCTGGATGTGGCGCTCGTATCCGCGGCGGAAGGTGTAGGCACGGCCGCCTGTTTCCGTTTCGGCCCCATCCCTGAGGCACTACAGGCAATGACCCTGTCGGACTGGTTCAGCGCACGCAAGGCCCGGGCTGGCATCCGGCCTCAGCAAAGGCAGGCACGCCGGCTATTCTGGATCTACCTTGCCCCGCAACAGTCCAGACAGACGGCCCTGGCGATGTTGGATGAGCTCAAGGGAAAGGGGATCAGTGATTATCGGCTGATCGGCCATGGCTCTTTGCGCAATGCTATTTCATTAGGGCTGTTTTCCAGCCAGGCGGCGATCAATAAGCGGCTGGGCGAGTTACAGCAGAAGGGCTACCGTCCCGTTGTTGTGCCCTATGACAATGTGCGGCGAGTCTATTGGGTGGATGTACAGCTTCAGGCCGGGCAGGCTCTGGAAGAGCTATTGAAGGGACGGCCGGCGCGCTATAGGCCGGCCCCGGTTGATTGCAGTGAAATTGCTATGTCACTGGCCAATCCATAAGATACAGAATGAATTTGCGTACAGGAACCTGTTTTTCATTGCCGGAGATAGCTGCTTACTATGCCTACGAAGATGACCGCGCCGAGCCAGTTATTATGGATAAAGGCCGCAAAGCATAGTTCAGGCAAGCGCTCTCTTATCAGGTATTGGTGATAGAGCATCAGGCTGCTCGCCAGCGCCAGGCCGCTGAAATAGAGCCAGCCCAATTCCAGTTGTCTGCCGATGATGAGCAGCACCAGCAGCATCAACGCCTGCATGATGCCGATAATAGTGCGGTCGGCATCGTCAAAAAGAATGGCGGTGGATTTCAGGCCGATGCGGATATCATCTTCCCGATCCACCATTGCGTAGATGGTGTCGTAGATCATCGCCCAGAGTATGTTTGCGATATAGAGGAGCCAGGCGATCCGGGGCACGGCATTAGTCTGTGCTGCAAATGCCATGGGGATCCCCCAGCTGAACGCCAGCCCCAGAAAGAACTGCGGCACATAGGTATAGCGCTTCATAAACGGATAGCCGCCCGCCAGCACAACGGCGACAAAGGACAGGAGTATGGTCAGGCGGTTGGTCGTCAGCACCAGGATGAAGGCTAGAAATAGCAGCACGGCGCAGACCAGCAGTGCCTCTTTGTTTGTGATCAGCCCCCTGGCAAGCGGCCTGTTGCGGGTACGCTCAACATGCAGGTCATAATCACGATCGGCAAGATCATTGAGCGCACAGCCTGCCGAGCGAGTCAGGAAGGTGCCCAAGACAAATACCATCACCAAGTATAAAGACGGTCTGCCTTCTGCCGCTATCCACAAGGCCCACAGGGTAGGCCACAACAACAGCAGCGTACCAATCGGCTTGTCGAAGCGGATCAACAGGGCGTAGTAAGCCAGACGCTGTCTTATGCCGGGCCAGTTGGCTTGCAGGCAGCTTAGACCGGACTGCCGGTACTGTTCGATTCTGGCGATAATCTTCCGGCCTGTCGTGTTCATAGCAATCTAGCCTTAGAGAGAAGTCTTTAAGCGCTTTTCCCTATACATTAGCGAAATCCAGCCTGTCCGTCAGCCAGCGCCTGATCAAGGGCTCCACCCGCTCGGGATAGTCTGCCAGCAGCATATCGGCGGCTTGCTGCACCTTCTGAGTCAGTCCGGCATCGCGCAGCAGATCGGCAATGCGCAGCTCCGGCAGTCCGGTCTGTCTGCTGCCCAGCATATCGCCGGGGCCGCGTAGCGCCAGGTCCCTCTCGGCGATGGCAAAGCCGTCCGTTGTCTCGCGCATGGTCTCAAGCCGCGCCCGCGCCGACGCAGACAGGGGCGCTTGATACAGCAAGACACAATCGCTCTTTTGTGCGCCGCGGCCGACCCGTCCGCGCAGCTGGTGTAATTGTGACAGCCCCAGGCGCTCGGCATTTTCGATCACCATCAGGCTGGCGTTGGGCACATCAACGCCGACCTCGATCACCGTTGTCGCCACCAGGACCTGCATATCACCGGCCGCAAATTCACCCATGACCCGCTCCTTCTCGGCGCTCTTCATCCGGCCGTGGATCAGGCCGACCTTGAATCCGGGCAGGCAGGCGCCGAGATAGGCGCTTGATTCAAGCGCCGCCTGGGATTGAATGAGCTCGGATTCTTCGATCAGTTGGCACACCCAATACACCTGTCGGCCCGCTGCGCAGAGTCGGGCGATGCGCTTGATAAGCTCCTCCCGCCGGTTATTGGCGAGCACGACGGTCTGTATCGTCTGGCGACCGGGCGGCAGCTCGTCAATGATGGAAATATCCAGATCAGCAAAGAGGGTCATCGCCAGGGTGCGCGGGATCGGGGTGGCGCTCATGACCAGCTGGTGCGGATACAGGGAGCGCCGCGCGCCCTTATCCATCAAGGCCAGTCGTTGATGAACACCAAAGCGATGCTGCTCATCAATAATAATCAGCCCCAGCTTGGCAAAGCTGACCTGCTCCTGAAACAGCGCATGGGTGCCGACGACCAGCACGCTGCTATTCGTCGCGATCCGCTCCAAAACTTGAGCCTGCTCAGTGCGCCTCTGTCTGCCGGAGAGCAGCACTACTTCAATGTCCAACTTAGCCAGCCATTGCTGCATAGTGGCGAGGTGTTGCTGGGCAAGCAATTCAGTGGGCGCCATCAATGCAACCTGAAAGCCGGCGGCGAGGGCCTGCACGGCGGCGATGGCCGCCACGATGGTCTTGCCCGAGCCGACATCGCCCTGTATCAGGCGTAACATCGGCTGCGTGGACTTCATATCCGCCCCTATGTCCGCCAAGACGCGTTGTTGTGCCGCTGTTAGCCTAAAGGAAAGATTGCCCAGAAAGTTATCCAACAGTCCGGGATCATGGTTTTCCAAGGATGGCGCGCGAAAAGACTGCACCTGCCGACGCAATGTACGCAGACTTACACGCTGTGCCAACAGCTCTTCAAAGGCGAGGCGTTGCTGGCTTGGGTGGGTGCCGCCCTTGAGCATATCAACCTCTGCCTCCGGCGGCGGCCGATGGACATAGGCCAAGGCAGCGCCCAGATTGGGCAGCGCAAACCTACTCAGCAAGGCAGCAGGCAACAACTCATCCAGGTGCTGGTTATCCTGTGCCAGGATAGCAAGCGCCTGTGCGGTCAGGCGCCGTAGTCTTGCCTGGCCCAAACCTTCCGTCGCCGGATAGACCGGGGTCAGGCTGTCTTCGAGTTTTTCATTCGGGTCACGCAGGCCTTGGTATTCAGGATGCGCCATTTCCAGGGTCTGGGTGCCGCGTCGCACCTGCCCCCAACAGCGCAGCAGCGTACCCGGGACCAGCTGCCGTTGTTGTGCGCGGGTAAAATGAAAAAAGCGCAAAATCAGCGCGCCGGTGCCGTCACTGAGGCGACACAGCAGGCTGCGCCGCCCGCTGAACTTCACCTGGCTCAACTCGATCTTGCCCTGGATCAAGGCCTCTTGGCCGGCGCTCAGGCTTCCAATTGCACTTAAGCGGGTGCGATCCATATAACAGCGGGGCAGGTGGAACAAGAGATCCTGGATGGAATAAACCCCTAAGCGCGCCAGCTTCTCGCGCATCTTTGCTCCGACACCGGCTAAGCTATCGACCGGCGTGGATAATTTTGCGGCCGGTGTCTCTCCCACGGAGATGCGGCCGGTTCTAGCGATCCAGTACCATGACGGCATCCATCTCTACTTGCGCGCCCTTCGGCAGCTGGGCAACACCCACCGCCGCCCGAGCGGGATAGGGCGCCTGGAAGTACTCGGCCATGATTTCATTCACTAAGGCGAAATGCTGCAAGTCGGTGAGAAAAATATTGAGCTTGACGATATGGGCAAGACTACCCCCGGCCGCGCTGACGACGGCCTGCAGGTTTTCAAAGACCTGGATGATCTGCGCGCGCACATCAGCGCCGACCAACTCCATCGTCTGCGGCAGCAGCGGGATCTGGCCGGACACATAGACGGTATTATCGACCTTCACTGCTTGAGAATAGGTGCCGATTGCAGCCGGGGCGGCGGCGGTGGCGATGATTTCACGGGACATGCTTATGCTTCCTTATAAATGGGTAAAAAAATGTGGTGCCTACTTTATAAAATCCACCTTATCATTTATACAGCAACTATGTAGTATTGCCGCTATTTTCTAATAGCTTGCTTGGCATAAGGAAAGGAAGAGCAATACTAATTGAGTTGATCACCCACACCATGGCTTTAGGTGAGATTAACCAAGCCTTTGAACTGATGCATGCCGGCGAGAGTATTCGTTCGGTTGTCTTGTACTGAAGTATCTGGCCAATAGTAAATATTGTAATTTGAGGTTGACTAATGTTTGAGAAAAAAAATTATCCCGTGCCTGAGTCTGTCGCGGCGCGCGCACACATCAATCAGGAAAAATACCTTGCCCTGTATAAGCGCTCGGTGGAGGAGCCGGATGACTTTTGGGCGGCGCAGGCGGAAGCCTTTGTCAGTTGGTTTAAGAAATGGGACACGGTGCAGGACTGTGATTATCAAAGGGTAAGTATCAAGTGGTTTCAAGGCGCGAGGCTAAATGTTGCCTATAATTGTCTGGACCGGCATTTGCAGTCGCGGGCCGAGCAGACGGCGATCATCTGGGAGGGCGATGATCCGGGTCTTGAGAAGCGGCTCACCTACCGGGAATTGCACGATATAGTCTGCCGCTTTGCCAATGTATTAAAAGGCCGCGGGGTTAAAAAGGGCGATCGGGTTTCTATTTATATGCCGATGGTGCCGGAGGCTGCGGTGGCCATGTTGGCTTGCGCACGTATCGGTGCCGTGCATTCGGTTGTGTTCGGCGGCTTCTCGCCCGAGGCGCTAAAAGATCGCATCCTGGATGCCGATTGTCAAGTGGTGATTACCGCCGATGAAACCGTGCGCGGCGGCAAGACAAGCCCCTTGAAGGCGAATACCGATCAGGCGCTTGCGGCATGCCCGGATGTGCATACGGTCGTGGTCATCCGGCGCTCCGGCGGTGAGGTTGCCTGGCATGATGGGCGCGATGTGTGGTATCACGAGGCGATGCAGAATGCCTCTGTCGATTGTCCGCCGGAGGAGATGGACGCTGAAGATCCCCTGTTTATTCTCTATACCTCCGGCTCCACCGGCAAACCGAAAGGCGTCTTGCATACCACCGGCGGCTATCTGTTATATGCGGCGCTGACGCATAAGTATGTTTTTGATTACCAGGAGGATGATGTCTATTGGTGTACTGCGGATGTAGGCTGGGTGACCGGGCATTCCTATATTGTCTATGGGCCGCTGTGCAATGGCGCGAATACCCTGATGTTTGAAGGTGTGCCCACCTATCCTGATGCCGGTCGCTTCTGGCAGGTGATCGACAAGCATCAGGTCACGATTTTCTACACCGCACCGACGGCCCTGCGCGCCCTGATGGCGCAAGGCGATGAGTTCGTCAGCCGCCACAGCCGCCGTAGCCTGCGCCTGCTGGGCAGTGTCGGCGAGCCGATCAATCCGGAGGCCTGGCAGTGGTACTACCGGGTCGTGGGGGATGGCCGCTGCCCGATTGTCGATACCTGGTGGCAGACCGAGACCGGCGGCATCCTGATCTCCCCCCTGCCGGGCGCCACCGTGCTGAAACCCGGTTCGGCCACCCTGCCCCTGTTCGGCGTACAACCCTGCCTGGTCGATGAAGAGGGGCAGGAGCTTAAGGGGGCGGCCTCCGGGGCCTTGTGTCTGAAGCATTCCTGGCCGGGACAGATGCGCAGCGTCTATGGTGATCACCAGCGCTTTATCGACACCTATTTCAAGACCTTCCCCGGCAAGTACTTCACCGGTGACGGCGCCTATCGCGATGAAGACGGCTATTACTGGATCACCGGGCGCATTGATGATGTGCTCAATGTCTCCGGCCATCGCATGGGCACGGCAGAAGTAGAGAGCGCCCTGGTGCTGCATGCGGCGGTGGCAGAAGCCGCGGTGGTGGGCTATCCGCACGATATAAAGGGCCAGGGGATCTATGCCTATGTCACGCTGATGACAGGCATTGAGGCCACGCAAGCCTTGCGCCGGGAATTGGTGCAACATGTGCGCCGGGAGATCGGGCCGATTGCCAGCCCTGATCTGATCCAGTGGGCACCCGGCCTGCCGAAGACCCGCTCCGGCAAGATCATGCGGCGTATTCTGCGCAAGATCGCCTGCAATGAACTGGAGAATCTGGGCGATACGAGCACACTGGCAGAGCCGGCAGTGGTGGATGACTTAATAGAACAGCGCGCCAACCAATAAAGGCAAGGCTTTTAGGCCCTTCCAGCCGCCGATCGTAAAGCGCCGCTGCCGTAGAATGCGCCGCCTTTAAGAACAAAACCCGGACATAGCCCGACATAGCCCCAACACAGCCCTGGCAAGTTATGACCTTGACCCATCTTCAACAGCTGGAAGCAGAAGCCATCCATATTATGCGAGAGGTCGTCGCCGAGACGGAAAACCCGGTGATGCTCTATTCTATCGGCAAGGATAGCGCGGTCATGCTGCACGTGGCGATAAAAGCCTTCTATCCCTCCCCGCCGCCCTTTCCGCTCATGCACATCGATACCACCTGGAAGTTTCGCGAGATGATCCGCTTCCGTGATGAGATCGCGGCTAGGCTGGGTCTGGAGCTGATTGTCTATACCAACCAGGATGGCCTGGACCGCGGCATCGGCCCTTTTACCCATGGCTCTGAGGTGCATACGGATGTGATGAAGACGCAGGCGCTCAGGCAGGCGCTGGATAATTATGCCTTTGATGCGGCCTTTGGCGGCGCACGGCGTGATGAAGAAAAATCCCGCGCCAAGGAGCGCATCTTCTCCTTCCGCTCGGCCCGGCATCGTTGGGATCCAAAGAATCAACGGCCGGAGCTCTGGAACCTGTACAATGCGCGCAAGACCAAAGGTGAATCCATTCGCGTCTTTCCCTTATCCAACTGGACCGAGTTGGACATCTGGCAATATATCTACTTGCAGAATATTCCCATTGTGCCTTTGTATTTCGCCGCCCGGCGCCCGGTGGTGGAACGAGAGGGTACGCTGATCATGGTGGATGATGAGCGCATGCCGCTTAGGGAGAATGAAGAGGTGCAGGAAAAGCTAGTACGCTTTCGTACTCTAGGCTGTTATCCCTTGACTGGTGCGATTGAATCGGAAGCCGCCAGCCTGCCGGCGATCATCCAGGAGATGCTGCTGACCACGACCTCGGAGCGCCAGGGGCGTGTCATCGATCATGACACAGCGGCCTCGATGGAGAAGAAAAAACAGGAGGGCTATTTCTGATGGCACACCAATCTGCGCTTATCGCTGAAGATATTGATGCCTACCTGAAAGAGCAGGAATACAAGGGCATGCTGCGCTTTATCACCTGCGGCTCGGTGGATGACGGCAAGTCCACCCTGATCGGGCGCTTGTTATATGAATCGAAGATGATCTTTGAAGATCATTTCACTGCCTTGCAGGCGGACTCAAAAAGGCTGGGTACCCAAGGCGGCGATATTGATCTGGCCCTGTTGGTTGATGGCCTTGCTGCCGAGCGCGAGCAGGGCATTACCATTGATGTCGCCTACCGCTTTTTCTCCACCGAGCGGCGCAAGTTTATCGTTGCCGATACGCCTGGGCATGAGCAATATACCCGCAATATGGCGACCGGCGCCTCAACGGCCGAGCTTGCGGTGATGATGATCGATGCGCGCAAGGGCATGCTGACCCAGACCCGGCGGCATAGCTTTATCGTGGCCATGCTGGGCGTGAAACACATTGTGCTCGCTATCAATAAAATGGATCTGATGGATTATTCTGAAGACGTGTTCAATGCCATCGATCAGGAATATCGCACCTTCGCCGGCTCTATCGGCTTGGAGGACATCACCAGCATCCCGGTCTCGGCCTTAAAGGGTGACAATATTATTGCAGCGAGCAAGGCGATGGAATGGTATCAAGGCCCGACCCTGATGCAACACCTGGAGAGCACTGACATCGAGGCCGATACACAGGATAAGCCGCTGCGCATGCCGGTGCAGTGGGTCAACCGGCCGGATCCGGACTTTCGCGGCTTCTCCGGGCAGATCGCAGCAGGCATAGTCCGGCCCGGCGATGAGATCAAGGTCTTGCCGTCGGCCAAGACCAGCCGGGTTGAACGGGTGGTCAGCTATGATGGCGATATGGAGCAGGCAGTGGCCGGACAATCCGTTACCTTGACCTTAGCCGATGCGATCGATGTCTCGCGCGGCGATATGATTGTGGCGGCAAAGGCGCCCGCCGGTCTGGCCGATCAGTTTCAGGTGCGGCTGTTGTGGATGGCCGATGCGCCGATGCTGCCCGGGCGCTCTTATCTGATGAAGCTGCCGGCGCGAACGGTCGGCGTGGATATTGCCAAACCGCGTTATAAGCTCAATGTCAACACCATGCAGGAGCTTGCCGCCGATACCCTGGCGCTGAACGAGATAGGGGTGTGCAACATCGCCCTGGATCGTCAGGTTCCTTTTGACCCTTATGAAGAGAATCGCGCAACCGGTTGTTTCATCCTGATCGACCGGATAACCAACAACACCGTCGGCATGGGACTGATAAACTTTGCCCTGCGCCGTGCCGCCAACATTCACTGGCAGGCCACCAGCGTTGACAAGGCAGCCCGCGCGAGCATGAAAGGACAAAAGCCGGCCATCCTCTGGTTTAGCGGCCTCTCCGGCGCCGGCAAATCGACCATTGCCAACAGGGTGGAACAGAAATTACATTCATTAGGCAGACATACGAGCTTGCTGGACGGGGACAACGTGCGACATGGACTAAACCACGATCTCGGTTTTACCGCTGCGGATCGTGTCGAGAATATTCGCCGCGTGGCCGAGGTAGCAAAACTGATGCTCAACTCCGGCCTGATCGTCATCGTGTCCTTTATCTCGCCGTTTCGCTCCGAGCGGCGCATGGCCCGCGCTCTGGTAGAGCAAGGCGAGTTTATCGAGGTCTTTGTTGATACGCCGTTGAACATCGCCGAGCAGCGCGACAGAAAGGGGCTGTACAAAAAGGCGCGCAGCGGCGAGCTAAAAAACTTCACCGGCATCGACAGCCCCTACGAAGCACCGGAGGCGGCGGAAATTCACATCGATACAACCAGCATCGCAGCAGAAGACGCCGCCGAGCAAGTGGTATCTTACTTAAGAGAAAGAGCGTATTTTTGAATACCTGGCTTGACCTAAGAATCCTCTTAGTGCCTTGCTAGTAACCAAGTGGATTTCCGCGTTCGCGGGAATGACGAGTCATGGTCGGTGGATGAGGAATAGA
This sequence comes from Gammaproteobacteria bacterium, assembly GCA_963923955.1. GTDB lineage: Bacteria > Pseudomonadota > Gammaproteobacteria > Eutrophobiales > Eutrophobiaceae. The sequence continues at coordinate 2,301,099 of OZ000552.1, read as the reverse complement.
TCATACTCGGTAATGCCACCTTCTCCGCCATTCCTGGTCAGGCCAGAGCCTGACACGGGGAATGACGCTCACTTGCCGGGCTTTTCTCGTGCTTGACTAGCACAGATAGCGGCCATTTCGGCCACCGACGGACGCGCTATACCAACTACGGCCAGCCCACCTTCGCCGCCGGGGAGTCAAAACCCGCCGCCGACAAAGTCCCTGAGCACTTGGACTCCGGGCTTGATAGGCCATCGCCACACCGCCACCCCGCCGCCACCCCGCTCTTGGGACGAGCCGGTGCCGCACCCCTGGCCTTTTCAAGGGCGGCAGCCGACTATTCCCGACTTTTAGCGCCGATTGCATGCATAAGAAGCGAATATTAAAATTGACAACGCTGTCATTTTAGGCTTTAATACTAGAACAGAAAAATTGTGCCTGCAATTTTTCTTAAACCGCCACAGCGCACTGTTACTATTTAAGGAGGGGCTATGAACCACATACATACATACATACATACATACATACATAAACACACTTGCCTAACAAAAAACCTACCATTACCGACCGGGCTGCTGCTGGCCGCGCTCTGCGCAATGTCCGCCGCGCAGGCGCAGGATGCGGCGCCATCAGAGCCGACCTATCTTGAAGAGATTACGGTCACCGTGGACCGGCGCGAGCAATCCTTGCAGGACTATGCCGGTGCGGCCCAGGCTATCTCGCAGGAAGACCTGCTGCGCGATGGTATTGGCTCGGAGTTTCGGAACTTGTCCTTTGCCGTGCCGGGCTTGAACATCGCCAATCAAGAGGGCAATCTGGAGATCTTTCTGCGCGGCGTTGGCTCGGCCAACAACACCGAGCTGGGCGATCCGGCCATCTCGCCTTATATCAACGGCGTCTATATCCCGCGTGCGCGGGCGCTCGGCAGCCAGTTTTACGATATTGAACGGGTCGAGATCAACAAGGGGCCGCAAGGCACGGTGCGTGGTCGCAACGCCGTCGGTGGCAGCGTCAATATCATCACTCGGCGGCCGCGGCTGGGCGAGGTGGAGGGCTACGCCCAGGCCGACTTCGGCACCAAGTCCTATCGCTCCTACCAGGGCGCCCTGAATGTGCCGCTTGGCGATACCGTGGCGCTGCGCCTGGCCGGATTTTCCGAAAACCACGATTCCTACTTCAACAATGTCGGCAATCAGACTTTGGATGCCGCTGGGGTGGAAGATGAGCTGGCCGGGCGTGTCTCGGTGCTGTTTGAACCGAACGAGCGCCTGTCGATCTACACCGTGCTGGACTATGTTCAGGAAGGCGGGACGGGTTACCCCGGCGCACAGCTCTTTGATGCCTTTAATGAAGGCTTCACCTTTGAGGATGTCAACCCGCGCAATGTGGTGTATCGCGGCACCCAGGGCAAGCTGGATAACGAGCTATGGGGCATTACCGGCACCGTGATTTATGATTTCGGGCCGCTGGCGGTGGAGTACATCGGCAGCTATCGGGAGATGGATTTCAACCAGACCAACGCCTCGAATGATCAGGTCACCTGGCCGGGACGCGACACCTCGGCCGGCGCAGTGAACTATGACAGTTTTTCCACTGTGTATTGGCAGCATGCTTCTGAGTCCAATGTGCATGAGCTGCGGCTGTATTCTTCGGCGGACGATGCGCGGCTGAACTGGACGGCGGGCTTTTTCTACTACCAGGAAGATCAGAATGTCGGCTTTTTCTCGTTGAATGATCGTGGCGTGTTTTACTCAGGGACTGAATTTACCATGCCGGTGGTGGAGGCCGAGTCCAAGGCCGGTTATTTAGATGCCATTTTTGATCTGAGCGACAAGATGCGCCTAAGAGGCGGCGTGCGCTATACCGATGAGGAAAAATCACGGCGCGGCATCGGCGGGAACTGGACGCTGGGCCTGGGCAGCGATGGCTTCGGTTGCTGTTTTTCCACCCGCTTGGGCACTGAGGGCTTTGTGCCGGCCTTCCAAAGCCGCCCGACCTTCGAAGCACCGGACGGCAATGCGGCTGCTTCGCAGTTCCTGATCGACGGGGCAGTGAGCTTCGGCGCCCGCGATACCGTGGTTGAACAGCTCGCCGGCGTGGTGGATGGCAGCCGCCCGAACGGCACCTGCGTGGATCGCTACGATACCAACGGCGATGGCAGCCAAGCTTGTCCGGCCAACGGCCAGCACAGTTTTTTCCAGGTCAGCGGCCCGAGCCAGCAGGTGGGCGATGCCAGCGCGGATTATATGGATTGGCGCATTGGCTTTGAATACGACCTGGCCGATGATAAGCTGCTCTATGCCATAGTCTCCACCGGCACCAAGGCCGGAGGTTTCAACGACAATCTCGATGTGGGGTTGGCACCGACTTTCAGCCCCGAAGAAGTGCTTGCCTATGAGATTGGCAGCAAGAACATCGTCGACCTCGGCGGCAAACCGGTGCTGCTCAATGCCAGCGCCTTTTTCTATGACTACTCCGATCAGGTGTTTCAGTCCTTGCAGTCAACGGCACAATTTGGCGCTGATGCCGGTTTCTCCCTGCTGAATCAGAATGTGGCGAATTCGGAAATTCTGGGCGTGGAAGTGGAGACCGCCTTTGACCTGCCCGCTGACTTTAACTTCGCGGGTAATCTGCTGTTTCTCGATGCCCAGATCAAGAGCGGCAGTCTTGCTGATGTGCGCGGCCAGGATTTCAGTGCCGACCCGAGCGCAGCCAATATCGATCTGAAGGGCAATAAGCTACCCTTGACCTCCAAGATCAACCTGGTGTTCAGGTTGCAGCAAGAGTTGTCGCTGTTCAACGGTCAGCTTGACTGGCAGCTGCTGGCCAATTACCGCTCTTCCTATCACTTAAGCGTATTCAACGAGGATGACATTGTGCGCCCTGAAGGCTCCACAATCTGTGGCTCCAACGATGCCATCACCTGCGGTTTTGAGCAGCAACAGAAAGGTTTCTGGACGCTCAATCTAAATGCGCGTTACCGCTATGATCGCTGGCAGGCGGAGTTCTACGCTACCAACCTGCTGGATACAGTGGCAAGCCAGAAAGTCCTGGTTGGCAATGCCGCGAACCTGCGCTTTTTGAACCTGCCGCGCACCTTCGGCCTGCGCCTGCGGGTGGATATATAGCCATGCTGTCGGCGAAGGCGAAGGCCACGCTTGCGGCCCGGCTGCTGCTTCTGGCCGGCCTAATCCCGGCCGCCCAGGCCCAGGATGCAGCGCCGCCGGACTCTGCTATTGAGGAGGTCGTGGTTACTGTTGAGCGCCGTGAGCAGAGCCTGCAGGACCTGGCGGGGACGGCGATGGTGATTGAAGGCGAGGAGTTGAAGATGCTGGGTCTGCAGAATATCAACGACCTGGACGGCAATATCCCCGGCCTGTCCATCGCCAATAACGCCGGTAATATTGAGGTCTTCATTCGCGGCATCGGCTCTACCAACAACACCGAGCTAGGCGACCCGGCGGCGGCCACGCACCTAAACGGCGTCTACGTGCCGCGCCCCTCCGGTTTCGGCGCGGCCTTCTTCGATATCCAGCGCGTGGAGGTCAACATAGGCCCACAGGGCACCTTGCGCGGGCGCAATGCCACATCAGGTTCGATCAACATCATTCCCTGGGCGCCTGGGCTTGGCATCAGGGATTTTATGCTGGAGGCGACCTTGGGCGCACAGTATGGGGAATGGCGTTTTGAGGGCATGGGCAATGTGCCGGTGAGCGAGAACTCCGCCATTCGGGTGGCCGGTTTTATCTTACGCCATGACAGTTACTATAAAAATGCCAACCCCTTGAGCGCCTCGCTGGGCCTGTCCTTTCCTACCTCTGCCTCTGAAGGCGTGGGGGTGGCAGAAAAAGTCAAGGATCTCGGTCTGCGTGTCAGTTATCTGATCAAGCCCAGCGAGCGGCTGGCGCTGACCCTGAGCTATGATGATCTAAGACAAGACGGCAGCGGCTACACCGGCACCAACTATGCGGCGCTGCTGGGCGATGGCATTGAGCCTGCCGCCGTGAACGACCCCAGAGAGGTCTTGGTACGGCCGATCACGCCGCAGGAGGACACCCGGCATTACGGCTTCAAGGGCCAACTAGATTATGAGGCCGATGGGTTCAGCGTCGAGTACATCGGTTCTTATCGTGACTTGCTCTATGATTATCGCTGGGCCGGTGCGGCCGATACCGCCAACTATCCCGATGCCTCCGTCAATTACGATGATTTCAGCCGCGTGCATTCCATTACCTCATCCGAATCCATCATTCAGGAATTGCGTTTTTATGGGGACGAACTGGCCGGTCTGCCCCTGCGCTGGAACCTGGGCGGCTTCTATTTCAAGGAAGACCAGCGCACCTTCTTAGGCTCCACCGGGGACAACAACACCTTCTACAAGGGCAACGAATTTAACCAGCGCACCGAGGGCGAGAGTTTCTCCCTCTACACCGATGCCACCTGGGCCATGCGGGATGCGCTGCGTTTCACCGGCGGCTTGCGCTATACGAAGGACAAGAAAAAGCGCACCGGCGTCAATGCCAGATACCAGCGTTTCTTAGGCTTAGGCGGCGCCCAATTTTCCGATAATCACGGCGGCGGTGGCGCCCGCATAGGCACCGAGGGCTTTGCGTTCTCGGGCCTAAGCCGCAGCATCATCAATCCTGATACCGATGCAGACGGCAACATCACCTTCCAGGAGATCGCTGATTTTTATCTGGACGGGATTGCCTCCTTCGGCGCACGGGACACCGGCCGGGAATTGGTCGCGCTCGCCAACAGGCTTTATACGCAATTCCCCAACGGCTTCACCGCCGGGCTTGATCCAGCCGTCTTTGACGGCAACGGCACACCGGGCGCCGCCGCTGCGGCCCGGCCTGCGTGTGCGGAGATCATCGCCGCCCTGCCCACCTGGCAGTGTCCCGCCGCTGCCGGTTCGCTCTTTAACATTCCCGATGAGCCGGCCTTGCTGGGGCGCGCCTCGTATCTGTTCTTGCCCAGCCCGGCGGTGATCGCCCTGCAAAACGGGCAGCTGGATAACAACTTTCTGGATTGGCGGGCGCGAGTTGAATACGATGTGAGCGAGGCCAGGCTGCTCTACGGCATGGTCGCCACCGGCCATAAGTCCGGCGGCTTTAATGATAATGTGCCGACCATAGAAACCCCGCCGCCGGCTGCGCCCGGCCTGGTGCCGCCGCCGGCCCGGGCGGTGTTTGACGGTACTGGTGTCGCGCCCACTTATAAGGAAGAGAGCGTGCGCCTGTTTGAGCTGGGCTCAAAGAACGAATTTGATCTGGGCACCCGGCTGGGCAGCGCGGTGTTCAACGTCAGCGGCTTTTACTACGACTACGATGACTATCAGGTGACCAACCTGGTCTCCACCGGACAGATCATCAACTTTGCCGGTCTGGCTGTCGGTGATTCTTCCGAAGCCTTGGCCGATGCGCGGGACAACATCGTATCCTTCACCTTCAATGCCTCAGATGCTGAGATCTATGGCGTACAGTTTGATGGCGGTCTCTACCTGCCGTCCGGCTGGAACGTGGATTACACCCTGCTGTGGCTGGGCGGTGCCAAGATCGTCAACTCACGGACGGTACAGGACAGCCGTTTTGAATTCTCGGCGCAGTACGGGGTGCTGAACGGTACGCCTGATGCTGGCAATTATGTGGGAGGCAACCCCTGTTTGCCCAACGCCGGCTTTGCGATAAACGCGGCCTGCAACGCGGTAGAGCGCTCCATAGAAGGCCACCGCCTGCCGCGCACGCCCGAAGTGCAACTAAACGCCTCGCTCAGCAAGGCATTCTCCTTTGAGAGCGGCACTCTCGATGTCATCTTCTCCGCCGGCTATCGCTCTTCCCAATACATGACCATCTTCAATGGCCGCGTGTATAACCCCGACTTGTCAGACGGCGACAAGATGCGTCTGGTGGATCGGGTAAGTGGCTATTGGACCTTCGATGCCGGCATCGGCTATACGCTGGGGCAGGGGGACAAGTTCCGCCTTGAGGGCTATGTGAATAACATCACCGATGTGCAGAATGAGCAGGCCATCATCATCACCCAACGCGACAACACCCGCTTCTTCGCCCGCCCCCGCACCGCCGGTGTGCGCCTTCGAGTGAGGTTCTAGGGGGCGGCCTGTGATGCGGTCGGCCTGTGTCCTTGCCGTTGGCGGCTTGTCGCTGGCCGCAGTCTTGATGACAAGTCCGGCGGCGGGCGATGCCCTCTGGCCGCCGGTGCGCTCCCCCGTTGCGAAGGATCCAGTGCTGGAGGCAAGAGTAGATGCCCTGCTCGCCCGCATGACCTTGGAGCAGAAGGTCGGGCAGGTCATCCAGGCCGACAGTGATTCGCTAACACCGGCGGAGGTACGGCGTTATCGCTTAGGTTCGGTCTTGAGCGGCGGCAATTCAGCACCCGGTGAACGCCCTTACGCCACCGCAGACGAGTGGCTGGCGGCCGCCGATGCCTACTATCAAGCCTCAATGGACACCAACGGCGTGGCGGTTGCCATTCCCATCATGTGGGGCATTGATGCCGTGCATGGCCATAATAATGTGTTCGGCGGCACCATCTTCCCACACAACATCGGCCTGGGCGCAGCCAATAACCCGGCGCTGGTGCATGCCATCGCCGCCGCCACCGCCAAGGAGCTGCGCGTGACCGGCCATGACTGGACCTTTGCGCCCACCCTGACCGTGCCGCAGGATGATCGCTGGGGCCGGACCTACGAGGGCTTCAGCGAGGATCCGGCGCTGGTCGCGGCCTATGCGCCGGCGCTGATCACGGGCTTGCAGGGCGTGGCTGGTACGGAAGATTTTCTAAGCGCGGATAAGGTCATCGCCACCGCCAAGCACTTCATCGGCGATGGCGGCACGGCGGGCGGGCGCGACCAGGGCGATGCGCGCATGGATGAGCACACCCTGCGCGCCGTGCACGGCATTGTCTATGAGCGCGCCATTGCCGCCGGCGTGCAGGCGATCATGGCCTCGTTTTCCAGCTGGAACGGGCGCAAGGTACACGGCGATAGTAGCCTGCTGACCGGTGTCTTGCGCGAGCGTCTCGGCTTTGCCGGCATGCTTGTCGGCGACTGGAACGGGCACGGGCAGGTCGAGACCTGCGCCAATGAGAGTTGCCCGGTTGCTTTTAACGCCGGCCTGGATATGTTCATGGCCCCGGACAGCTGGCGGGGGCTGTATGAGAATACGCTGGGGCAGGTACGCAGCGGGGCGATCAGCATGGCGCGGCTGGATGAGGCGGTGCGGCGTATCTTGCTGGTCAAGCTACGCGCCGGCCTGTTTGATGCCGACCGGCCATCAAAGCGTCGCCATGCCGGCGATATGGCCATGCTCGGTCACCCCGACCACCGCGCCTTGGCGCGGCAGGCGGTCAGGGAGTCGCTGGTCTTGTTAAAAAACAACAATCAGTTGCTGCCGCTCCGCCCCAATCAGCGCGTACTGGTCGCCGGTGACGGGGCTGATAATATCGCCAAGCAGTCCGGCGGCTGGACGCTGTCCTGGCAGGGCGGCGGGCATGGCAATGATCAATTCCCCAAAGGGCAGTCCATTTTCTCCGGCATCAAGGCGGCAGTGGAGAGCGCCGGCGGCACGGCGCGGCTGGCCGTCGATGGCCGTTATGCCGAGCGCCCGGATGTGGCCATCGTGGTCTTCGGTGAAGATCCCTACGCCGAGTTTCAGGGCGACCGGGAGCACCTGGCCTATGACCCTGCCGGTGAAAAAGAGTTAGGGCTGCTGCGCCGCTTGCAGGCCGCCGGCATCCCGGTGGTATCCATATTTCTCTCCGGACGGCCGCTGTGGGTGAATGCGGAGCTCAACGCATCAACTGCCTTCATCGCCGCCTGGCTGCCCGGCACGGAAGGCGGCGGCATCAGCGATGTGCTGTTCCGCCGCCCGGATGGCGCAATCAAGCATGACTTCAGCGGACGCCTGTCTTTTTCCTGGCCGCGTACCGCCACTCAGCCGCCGCAAAACAAGGGCGGGCCGGACTACGATCCCTTGTTTGCCTTCGGCTACGGCCTGCGCTATACGGATGCGGGTGATCTGCCCCTGCTCTCGGAGGATTCGGGTTTGGCAGGGGACGCCGCAACAGCGAAAGACACCTGGTTTGCCAAGGGGCGGGCGGTCTCGCCCTGGCGCTTGGTGCTCCGCAAGCCGGGCATGGACGAGCAGCCGCTGGCAGGCGCCGAGGGAACAAGCCGGGCCGGGCGCATCCGCTACGGCACCGGCAATCGTGCGCAGCAGGAAGATACGCGCCGCCTCACCTGGTTGGGCGCGGCGGCAACGATCTTGCTGGCGGACGGGGAAGGGCCTGATGATCGGCTTGACCTGCGCCGGCAGGCCAATGGCGACATGGCGCTGGCGATAGAACTTCGCATCGATCAGCCGCCTGCGGCTAAGGTGATGCTGGGCGTGGCCTGTGGGCCGGATTGCGCTGCGGTTATCGACATCAGCGCTGCGCTGCGCGCCGTGCCGATGGGCGAATGGCATCGCTTATCCGTGCCGCTGCGTTGCTACCAACAGGCCGGCGCTGATATGGCGAAGATCAGTGCGCCGTTCATGCTCACCGCCACCGCGCCCTTTGCCTTCAGCTTCTCCGACATCCGGCTGGCATCAGCCAGCGCGCAGGATATGGCTTGCCCGGGCGAGTAGCGCACAACGTACATACGTGGGTTTGCCCACAGAAAGGCAATTCGCCGCCCGTGCATGAAATGCAATTTCCCGCCTAAACCACCTTGGCACAGGCACAGCTACCCCGCCATCTGCTCCAGTTCAATCCCGCGGGTCTCGTGCACCGCATAGCAGACGAAGGCGATCGAGAGCAGCGCGCCACAAGTATATAAGCCGTAGGCCCCGGCCAGGCCGATGGAGGCCAGGAATAGCGGGAAGGTCATGGTGATGGCGAAGTTGCTGCCCCATTGGAACAGGCCGCTGACAGCCAGCCCGGAGCCGCGAATCTGGTTCGGGAACATCTCGCCCAGCATCACCCACATCACCGGCCCCCAGGAGCCGTTGAAGAAGAACACATACAGGTTGGCGGCGACCAGGGCCACCAGCCCCATGGTATCGGATAAGCGCAGCTGATTATTCGCGCCCAACTCGGCGCTGGAGAAGGCCAGCGTCATGGCGAGCAGGGTGATTGCCATGCCGATGGAGCCGCCCAGCAGCAAGGGCCGGCGCCCGATCTTGTCGATCAGCAGCACGGTGATGATACAGGCGCCGATGCTGATACCGCCGGAGATCACATTGACCAGCAGCGCATCGCTCTCGGAGAAACCGACCGACTGCCACAGCACCGCGCCGTAGTAGAACACGACGTTAATGCCCACCAGTTGCTGAAAAGTGGCCAGACCGATGCCGACCAGCACGATGGGGCGTATGCGCCTGGTTTGCTTATCGATAAGATCCGCCAGCCGCGGCCGGTGATGATCAGCCGCCAGCGATGCGTCAATTTCTTCGATCTTGCTCTGCGCGGTGGCCGCGCCGTAGAGCCGGGTCAACACCGCCAGCGCCTGTTGGCTTTTGCCGGCGGCGACCAGAAAGCGCGGGCTTTCCGGGATGAACAACAGGGCAACGAAGAACACGATGGCGGGGGCGATCTCCACCCAGAACATCCAGCGCCAGGCGGCATGCCCTAGCCAATAGTCGGCCATGGCCGAGCCGGCGTCTGCGGCCAGCAGATAGTTGCTGACAAAGGCGATGAACAGCCCACAGATAATCGCGATCTGTTGCACGGTCGCTAAGCGCCCGCGGTAGTGCGCCGGGGCGACCTCGCTGACATAGGCCGGCGTCATCACGCTGGCTGCGCCGACTGCCAGCCCGCCCAGAATGCGGTAGGTGACGAACTCCGCCGAGGTGCCGGCCATGCCCGAACCCCAGGCCGACACCACAAAGAACACGGCGGCGGCGATCAACAACATGCGGCGGCCAAAGTAATCCGCCAGGCGTCCGGCGAAGAAGGCCCCGGCGGCGCAGCCCAGCAACATGGAGGCGACATTAAAGCCGGTGCCGATGCTGTCCGCATTGAAGGCGCTGCGCAGGCCCTCGACCGTGCCGTTGATCACGCCACTGTCAAAGCCGAACAAAAAGCCGCCGATGGTGGCCACGCAGCTGATGAGGATGATGAACGGTGTGTTGTTTTGTGTCTGCTTCATGCTTGCCTCCTTATGCAGTCTGCATGGATTGGTAGTAACTAGATGCGCCGATGAGCGCGGCGTGGCTGGGCTTGATCAGATACACCGGCGTATCCGCCAGCACATGCGCCATGCGCCCCTTGTTCCTGAAACGGCCGGCGAAGTTCTCGGCGATCACTGTCGGCGCCAGCTTGGGCAGCAGGCCGCCGCCCAGATATACACCGCCGTGGGCGTGAAAACACAGGGCCATATCGCCGGCAAAACCGGCCAGCATGGTGCAAAACAGCACCACCACCTCGGCCTGGATGGAATCCTTATGCGCGGCCGCATGCGCCGTGATCTCGGTCGCGCTCAATGGCTGCGCCGCCGCACCGCGCACTTGCGCCAGCGCCGCATGCAACCTCGGCAGGCCGCTGCCGGAGACCAGATCCTCAATCGGCACATGGCCGCATTCCCGCCGCAGCGCCCCCAATACCTCGATTTCCAGCTCTGATCCGGGCGCAAAACCGACATGGCCGGCCTCGGTGCTAATCACCGTCTGCTTGCCATCGGCCTCGCTGATCAGCGCCGCCATCCCCAAGCCGGTGCCGGGGCCCAAGACAATCCGCGTGGCGTTCGCCGCGGGCTTGCCGGGTACGATCTCGCTCAAGTCGGCGGGGGTTAAGTGCGGCAGGCTGTGCGCCAGGCTGACAAAATCATTGATCACGGCCAGCTGTTTCATGCCCAGCCGCTGGCGCAGGGCCGTGCTGTCAAAGGCCCAGCCGCGGTTGGTGAGGCAGACCTGCTCGGCCAGCACGGGTCCTGCGATGGCCAGGCAACCGCCGTTGATCTTGTTATGGGTAAGCGATTCCAGGTAGGCCTTGATCAGCGCCTCGACATCAGCGAAATCGGCATTGCGAAAGGTCATCCGTCGGCTGATCTGCCGGAATGAATCGGCCTCGGCTACGCAACCAAAGCGCGCATTGGTGCCGCCAATATCGGCGACGAAGTAGCCGTTCATGCGCTTGACCTCGGCGCCGGGTCAGCGTGGCGGCTGGCCGGCGGCATGGCGCGTACGTCAAGATGCGCTTTGGATGAGCGTCGGGCGAGTGCCGACTGCGCGCTCGAATAATCGTTGGGCTGATCGACTGCGTGATCGCATCGCTGGGCGAGTGCCTGCTGCGCGTTCGGTTGATCTATTCGCTGATAGCCGGACGAGCGCCGATCTTGCTGCGCCGGACGGCGAAGCGCATCGCCTCGGCCTTGTGCGCCGGCGCATCCCTCTGGTGCTGCCGGGCGAGTTGTAGCGCGCGCCTGAGATGACTCCTGAGCAGGCGCTGGCCGCGCATCGGCGCATCCCTCGTTACCGGGTGCGGCTGCGACCGGGCGAGATAAGGCGCTGGTATTGTTTGCTGGATATGTCATCACGAGTTCAGGTATCGGCTGCGGATTTTACCCTGCCCGTGAGCAAATTGACAACGCTGTCTTTTTGTTATGCGAACCTCGTTGTTTGTTCGCCCATCCCGTCATAGCGTCCGCGCAAGCACGTCATCCCGGTCAAGGCCGAGGGCAAGCCTGGAAAAGAACGTCATTCCCGCGCAAGAACGTCATTCCTACGTAAGCATGAATCTACCAAACACCGCACAGTAACTTCCTGGATTCCCGTTTTCACGGGAATGACGAATACAAAAGTGACGGGAAAAAGACGTGCTTGGTTGATACTGATGATGTACGCCGCTCCGTTGTGGCCTGGATGTGGCCGCCACTGCCACCAATGGCGATCTGATTCAGCGCGGGCGTTATCTCTGTTGTGGCCTGGATGTGGTCGCCATTGCCAACGATCTGTTCATGGCCTCACCCTGTCTGCGCGCCGCACCGCCCTCGTTGCGGCCTGTAGCATAGCAAGGCAAGGCGCTGATCGTGGTATGCTGGCCTTAAAACTGATGATCGAGACAGCATGACCGAGCAGGCCAGCACGCCGCGCGTGACCATCCATGACGTCGCCCGACTGGCGGCGGTGTCGATTAAGACCGTCTCGCGTGTGCTGAACAACGAGCTGAACGTGCGCGAGCCGACGCGCCGCAAGGTGCAGCAGGCGGTGGAGCGGCTCAACTACCAGCCGCGTCTCTCCGCGCGCAGCCTGGCCGGGCGGCGCTCGCGGCTTATCGGCCTGTTGTATGAGAACCCCAGCGCCGATTACATCCAGCGCCTGCAGGAGGGCGCGCTCAAGCGCTGCCGGGCGGCCGGTTATCACCTGCTCTGCGAGCCGGCCGGCGAGGCCACCGATACCATGCTGGAACGGGTGTCGTTGTTGCAACGGCAGTTGCGCGTAGACGGCGTCATCCTCACGCCGCCGGTCTGCGATGACAACGAGGTGCTTGCGCTGCTGCACCGCCACGCCACGCCCTTCGTGCAGATCGCCCCGGAGGTGCACCAGGCCGGTGCCGGGGTGTTCATTGACGATTTCAAGGCCGCGTACAAGATGACCGCCTACCTGATCGAGCAGGGGCATCGGCGGATTGGTTTTATCAAGGGGCACCCCAAACACAGCGCCAGCCATGATCGCCTGCGCGGGTTTTGCAAAGCCATGGCCGAGCAGCGCTTGCCTATGCCGCGCTCGCTGCTGCGGCAGGGTTATTTTTCCTATCGCTCCGGCATGCGCTGCGCGGAAGAATTGCTGCATCTCGCCGCCCCGCCCAGCGCGATCTTTGCCAGCAATGACGACATGGCGGCCGGCGTGATGGCGATGGCGTATAAGCTGGGCGTGCCGGTGCCGGGTGCGTTGTCGGTGGCGGGCTTTGATGACTCGCCGGTGGCCCGGGTGATCTGGCCGCGGCTAAGCACCGTGCGCCAGCCGGTGGCCGATATGGCGGCCACGGCCACGGATCTACTCATTAACCAACTGGCCAGTGCTGAACCACCCGCCGCCCGCCCGACCCGGCGTTACCTGGACTTTGAACTGGTGCTGCGCGACACCATCGCCCCGCCGGCGGTTTAGGTCGTGCAGAGTTCGGGCGGCGAGTGCTCGGTGCTATCCGCGAGGTTTAGGCCGTTGCAAAAAATTCATGCGGAGAGATCGGCTTTTTTCTTACAGCGCAAAGAGCAATAAATGGCGATGCACCGGCCTTTGTCTGCCGAGGCGCAGGCGAGCAGGGTCGGGAATCCACCCGGCTCCCTCTCCCCGTCATTTCCGCGCAAGCCAAAGCCCGCCCCGTGCCTGACACGGTGAATGACGGATTCTGGGAGGCGGTCGGTCATGGCGAGTTGCAGCCGCTAATGACGAGTCATAAACGGCAATCTTGCCCGATCTTCGTTGATGCCGGAGGCGGGGTATTTTCGTTATAATCCGGCGCTATTAAAGCCTTCATTAAATTTTGCCCGGGAAGAAAATTGCCATGCGTGAATATATACAGTCCGGCCGCTTGCAGATCGATGCTGCGTTTTTTGAGTTTATGAATGCGCGGGCCTTGCCTGGTTCCGGCATTGAGCAGGAAGATTTCTGGCATGGGTTGGATGATATTGTGCATGCGCTCGCAGCGGAGAACCGCGCCTTGCTGAAGAAGCGCGATGCCTTACAGGAGCAGATTGACGCCTGGCACAAGGCGCATGCCTTTGCGGCAGGGCCTTATAAGCAGTTCCTGCTGGATATTGGCTATCTGCTGCCGGAAGGGGAAGATTTTACCGTCAGCACGGAGAATGTTGATGATGAGATTGCCATCCAGGCCGGGCCGCAGCTGGTGGTGCCGCTCAAGAATGCGCGCTTTGCCTTGAATGCAGCCAATGCCCGCTGGGGCAGTCTGTACGATGCGCTCTACGGTAGCGATGTCATTCCTTACAGTGGTGGCGCTGCACCGGGGGCTGAATATAACCCGATACGTGGTGACAAGGTGATCGCCTATGCCCGTCGCTTCCTTGATGACATCGCGCCCTTGCTGTCAGGCTCCCATGCCGATGCCGCTGCCTATGCGATCCGTGATGGGCAATTAGTCGTCTCCTTAGCGGATGGCACCGACACCGCCTTGTCATCGCCTGAGAAATTCGCCGGTTTTAGCGGCAGCGCGGACGCCCCCGCATCCGTCCTGCTGCGCAACAATGGCCTGCACCTTGAGATCCAGTTCGATAAAAATTCCTTTATCGGCGCACAGGATGCTGCGGGAATTAAGGATCTGTTACTGGAAGCGGCCGTGACCACTATTGTAGATTGTGAGGATTCTGTCGCCGCCGTGGACTCTGAAGACAAGATCGAGGTGTATGAGAATCTACTGGGCTTGATAAAGGGCGAACTCCAGGCCAGTTTTGAAAAGGATGGCAGGCAGGTAACGCGCAGGCTTAATCCCGACCGGCATTATCTCTCCCCAGCCGGTGCGCCGCTTAGGTTGCCCGGACGCAGTCTATTGCTCGTCCGCAATGTCGGCCATTTGATGACCAGCAATGTGGCGTTGGACGAGCATGGAAACGAAGTCCCGGAGGGCATCCTCGATGGCATGGTTACAGCACTGATCGGCCTGCATGATCTGCGCGGCAATACTGCCTTCGGCAATTCACGCTCAAGCAGCATCTATATCGTCAAGCCGAAGATGCACGGGCCGGAGGAAGTGGCCTTTAGCTGTGAATTATTCGCCCGCATTGAACAGGCCCTGGGCCTTCCAACCCATACCCTGAAGATAGGCATTATGGACGAAGAGCGCCGCACTACGCTGAACCTGAAAGAATGTATCCGTATGGCAAAGGAGCGTGTGGTCTTTATCAATACCGGATTTTTGGACCGCACCGGGGATGAGATCCATACGAGTATGCTGGCCGGGCCGGTCATGCGCAAAAATGCGATTAAGCAGGCAGCCTGGATGCTGGCCTATGAGGACTGGAACGTGGATATCGGCCTGGCCTGCGGCCTGCCGGGCCGGGCACAGATCGGCAAGGGCATGTGGGCGATGCCGGATGAGATGGCGCAGATGATGACGGCGAAGCTCGCCCATCCGCAGGCGGGCGCCAATACCGCCTGGGTGCCCTCGCCTACTGCCGCAACCTTGCACGCCATGCACTATCATCAGGTTGATGTCCGGGCGCGGCAGGATGAGATACGGCACCGGACCAGGGCCGACATGGACGATATGCTAAGCCCGCCCTTGCTTGCGGATGCTTTAAGTGCCGCGGACATACAGCAGGAACTGGATAATAATGTACAGGGCATCTTAGGCTATGTGGTGCGCTGGGTGGAACAGGGCGTGGGTTGCTCCAAGGTGCCTGATATTAACAACATCGCGCTGATGGAAGATCGGGCGACCCTGCGCATTTCCAGCCAGCATATCGCCAACTGGCTGCATCACGGCCTGTGCAGCCGCAGCCAGGTGACGGCGACCCTGCACAGGATGGCCGGCATTGTCGATCAGCAGAATGCGGGCGCGCCGGGCTATCGTGCTATGGCGCCGGACTATGACAAGAGCCTTGCCTTCCAGGCCGCCAGCGCCCTGATATTTCAGGGCGGGGAGCAGGCCAATGGCTATACCGAGCCGCTGTTGCATGCCTATCGGCAGCAGGCCAAGCGGCAGGCTGCCGCTTAGGTTATAGCCGCCGGGTCTTCTAAAATAACGCAGGCAATATTTTTTTACCCAACACCGATGGCCGACGAGACTGACCCATTCCAGCATATAGACTGGCACAAGGCACAGCAGCAGTACCTTGACGCCTTGGGATCATTCTTAGGCGAGATGCGGCCTGCCGGCCATGCTGATGCCGTTACTGCTCCCTGGGCATCGGCCTTTGCATCCGGGCAGCCTTCTGAGAGTAGTACCGATGCCAAAGAGCGGCGCGATGTCTTTGCCAATCTGCTCGAACAATCGCAGGTTTTTTATTCCATGACCGAGCAATTCAGCGGCTTGTTGAAGGAGTTGTCAGAAGTGCCACAGGAATCGGATGCCTGGCAGGGGGTGCTGGATGATCATTTTGAAAAGATGAAGCAGCAGTTTAGCCAGCCGTTTCATGCGGGGCGCGCAGACATGGCCGGCCTCTGGCAGGCGCCGCTGCAAAAATGGCTACGGGCGTTTTCTTCCGAATCGGCCTTTCCGCGGAGTTTTCTAGCGCCGCAGGCAAGGCCCGGCTTTCCCGACCCGGCTGCATTTTTCTCTACGCCTTTCTCAACGGTTTTCTCAAACTTGGGTGCGGGGCCGGCGCGGGAATATCAGGAAGGCATGCAGCACAATGCCGAGCTTTGGCAGGCCTGCCTGGAAAATTATCACGAATACGAAAGGGTATTGTCCGGTATAGGCCGTGATGCCATCGATGGCTTACATGAGGAGATCAGGCATATCGCCGGGCGGGGCGAGCAGATAAGCTCCCTGCGTGAGTTGTATGATCTGTGGATCAAGGCCCAAGAAGCGGCCTATGCCCGGACGGTCTTTACCGAAGAGTACAGCGAATTATACGGGCGCTTGCTCAACTCGCTGATGGCATCTAAGCGGCACAATCAAGCCATGTTTGCACAACTATTCTCCGCCCTTCATCTGCCCACCCATGCGCAGATGGCGAGCATGGCCGAGGCACAGCAGGCCTTGAGCCGGGACCTACGGCTCATCCAGCAACAGCAAGGCGCGCAGAAATCTGAGCTTGCTGCCTTGCAAAAAGACTTGGAAGAAATACGTCGGCGCCTGGCCGAGACTCAAGCTGGCACTGAACACAAAAGAACATGAATAACCCCTTTGCCATTACACCTGAGCAACTGCAGCAGGAGATCCTGGCGTTCAGCACTAGCCTGCAGCAGGGCCTGGAGGCTTTACGCGCAGTCGGTGATATTGAGGCCGGGGTATCGGCGAAGGAGGCGGTTTATAAGGAAGATAAACTGCTTCTCTATCACTACCGGGCGCGCACGCAAAGGCAACAGCCGGTGCCGCTATTGATCGTCTATGCCCTGGTGAATAGACCCTACATGGCCGACCTGCAGGAAGATCGCTCGCTGATACGCTCTATGCTTGATGCCGGCCTGGATATATACCTGCTCGACTGGGGCCATCCGGCTGAGAGCGACCGCTTCATAACGCTTGATGATTATATCTGCGGCCATCTTGATCGCTGTGTGGATTTTATCAGGGATAGCAATAATGTTGAGAAGATAAATCTGCTCGGCATCTGCCAGGGCGGCACCTTCAGTCTCTGCTATACCGCCCTGTATCAGCACAAGGTGCATAACCTGATCACGACAGTAACGCCCGTTGACTTTCATACTGAGAAGGATTTGCTGAGCCACCTCGTGCGCCATGTTGATGTCGAGTTGTGCGTTGATACTTTGGGCAACATCCCGGGCGAGTTTCTGAACTGGTCCTTCCTGATGCTACGGCCCTTTAAGTTAATGGGGCAGAAATATATCGAGTTGGTGGACATCCTGGATGATGCTGACAAGGCGCGCAATTTTCTATCCATGGAAAAATGGATCTTCGATAGCCCAGCCCAGGCCGGTGCGGCCTATAAGCAGTTTGTGACTGAATTTTATCAACAGAACAGGCTGGTGAAGGGGCAGGTACGGCTTCAGGGAAGGCAAGTCGATCTGGAGCATATTACGCTGCCGGTGCTGAATATTTATGCCAGAGACGACCACCTCGTGCCGCCGGACTCATCCAAGGCCCTGGCGGGCTGCATCGGCAGTGAGGATTATAGCGAGATGGAGTTTCCCGGAGGGCATATCGGCATCTATGTGAGCAGTCAATCCCAAGACATGTTGCCGCCGGCGATCGCTGGCTGGCTGGCGCAGCGCGCTTAATCAAGGCACGCAAAAATGGCGACTGGCCAGGCCCGTCCCGCCGCCAGAACCTGGTCTTCACGCCGCGCCTGTTGCCTTGCTGACGGTCTTTATCAGCAACTTGTAAGGATAATCTCTTTAAGGGTAGGGCTTGGATGAGCGTTTCTTAAAGGAGGGCAAGCTGCGCAAGCGCTCACTCTCGCCACCAAGAGAGGAGCATCATCGGAGACCAACACGGCAGCTTGCCCGAAAACCAAGTGTAGCAGACTTGGCACCCGCTAACAATAGTTATTTTCCTGATACCACTTGACCGCAGCCGCGATGGCCTCCGCAGCAGGGCCTGGATCATAGCCCAGTGCCTGTTGCGCCTTGGCGCTGGAGAAGTACATGTATTTCCGCGCCATGTTGATCCCATCCACGGTGGCCAGCGGCTCGCGCTTGGCAATCCTCGCCCAGAACTCGGCCAGCCAGGCAACCGGCAGCACGGCATTGTGCGGCAGGCATATTCGTGGCGCGGACATGCCGCTGAGTCCGGCAATCTGTGCGAGCATGCTTTGCAAGCTCATGTCCTCGCCGCCTAAGATATAGCGCTCGCCGAATCGCCCTTTTTCAAAGGCCAGCAAGTGCCCCTGGGCGACATCATCCACATGGACAATATTTAAGCCGGTATTCACATAGGCCGGGATGCGCCGGTTGAGCATATCGACGATTATCCTGCCGGTCGGGGTCGGCTTGATGTCGCGCGGCCCAACGGGGGTGGAGGGGTTGACGATAACCACCGGCAGTTTATGGCTATCAATCAGTTCGCGCACGGCTTCTTCAGCCAGGTATTTGGAGCGTTTGTAGTGACCGACCATGTCATCTACTGATACCGGCGTTGTCTCATCCGCAGGAGTGCGATTCTTGTTAATCCCCAGGGTAGCGACACTGCTGGTATAGATAATCCTGGCTATGCCGGCCTCGCCCGCGCTCAAGAGCAGCTTGCGGGTGCCCTCGACATTGGTCTGGTAGATGGCCTCCGGTTGCGGCACCCAGAGCCGATAATCCGCCGCCACATGAAACAGCGTATCGCAGCCTCTCAAGGCCCGGCGTAGAGAGCGAATGTCATTCAGATCGCCTTCCCGGACTTCCAGGTCCAGACCTTCTAGGTTGCGGCGGTCGCTGTCAGGCCGTACCAATGCCCTCACCTCGTGCCCTTCGGCGAGCAGCAGCCTGAGCAGGGCGGAGCCGACAAAGCCGGTGGCACCGGTTAATAAGGTCTTCATTTCCGTTGCTTATCCAGCGCCCAATATTGCCTTGCTACCCACAGCGCAAACAGCGGGGCGCCGACGCCGGCGAGCAGCAGGAATGCGCCTAGTTGATCCAGCAGGGTCACAAACGGCAACAGATACAGGACATCTTCGGCCTCAAGCGCGCCGATGTTGGGCTGTCTGGCCTCGTCTTTGCCCAGAGTGTCTTCAATCACCCGCCGCATGTGGAAGATGGCCGCAACGGCGATACCGGCAAGGCAGCCCAGCGGCAGGGCATAGACGCCGAGCTTTCCCTGCATCAGCCCGATACCGATAGCGCAGAACAGCAAAATATTGACTGCGGCATCGCTGGCGAGATCGTAGTAATGCCCCAGCCGGCTCATCTTGCCGCTCAGCCGGGCGAGTTCACCATCAGTGTGGTCCAGGAAATTGGACAGCACAAAACACAGGGCGCCGATGTTGCTCCAGAGGTAATCACCGCTGGCCAGGCCGGCGCAGGCGGCCAGACCGAAGAGCAGGCGCAGTGTTGTCAGGTGGTTGGGGGATAAGGCGCTGTCCTTAAAAGGATAGACCAGCCGGTAGGCAAGGCGCGCATCCCAGGGCTTGCGGTGCTGTGTCGGCATGATTATTGCCCCCGCGGGACAGCGCGGCCGTGCAGCAGGCTCGGCAGCACGATCAACATGCATACCAGGGTGACTGCGATGCCGATGGTCAAGACCTTGCCCATGCTGGCGGTTCCCAGGTGCGGCGAGAACGCCAGATTGCCGATGCTGCCGATCGTTGTCAGGGTGCTGACCAGCACCGCGCGCGCCGAGCTGGTCGCCAGCAGATTGCCGTTCTCCGGCAGGCCGGTGCGGAAACGATGCAGCATGTGGATGCCGCTATCCACACCAATGCCCAGCAATAGCGGCAGGGCGATAATGTTGGCAAAGTTAAGCGGGATATCGAGCATGACGCTGATCCCGCCGGTGCATACAGCCGCCATGAGCAGGGGCGCCAGGATGTAAATCGCATCGCCTTTATGTTTGAGCAATATCAAGAGAAAAACACTAATCAACACAAAGGCATAGCTAAAGGCCTGTGTAAAGGCCGCTACCACCGCATCACTGGCCTCGATATTAATAATCGGCGCACCGATGATACGCGCATCTGCGGCTTGCAGGGCCTCGACAAAGCGGCGCATGGCACGATTATCGTTAAGATCCTCGCGCGGGTAGATCTCAAGCAGATAATGATCGCTCTCGCTGTGCCAGCGAGCGCTCAAGTCCGGCGGCAAGCTCGCAGCAGAGACATAGTCTGCATTGAGAGAATTTTTTAGCGTCTCCAGGCGTCCCGGCAATGATGCCAGCAGCATTTGCTCTAAGTGCGCCAGCTTGCCTGCTGCACCAGCCCGCTCCTGCGAGGATAGCAACGCAAGATATTCAGATAGGTTCTGTTCCAACCTGGAAAAGGCCGGGTCTTGCTCGCTCAGCCTAGCGCCGCGTAGTTTCTTCACAAATGCGCGTAAGGATTGCATTCGCTGCGCATCACTAATCCCTGCTGCCTGCTCGGCATCGGGGAGATCGCCCAAGAGCAGGGCCATGTCATCGATCAGGGCGAGCTTCTCATCCTGCTTAAGCGGTATAAAGTCTTCTATCCAGACGACCTTTTCCACCACAGGCAGTCGGCTGAACTTATCATACAGGGCCAAGGCTTCGGCCCGGCCTTGGGCCAAGATAATCCCGGTCCAGGGCGAGGTGTTGCCGTCTGCCAGCAGGGCCTGATAGGTCTGCACGGATTCATTGTCGGGGTCCTGGAGATTCAGGGTGTTATAGTCAAAGCGAATGCCGGCCAAAAACCCTAACAGGGCGATGACCACCAGGGCGGATGTTATCTTGACCGCTTTGGCATATTTCGACGGCAGGAACAGCAGCGCCTCAACAAAATCCGAGCGTTGATCCTGTCTTTGCCTGGCCTTTAGCGGCATCAGGCTCAACAGGGCCGGCAGCAGGCTTAGGGTCACCAGCAGGCTGATAAACATGCCGACACCGGAGATCAACCCAAGCTCGGCAACGCCGTCATAGTCGGTCGGGATAAAGGCAAAAAAGCCGATGGCGGTGGTGATGGAACACAACAGCAGCGAGCCGCCGATCGTTACTGAAGAGTCTTTCAAGGCCGCAGCATTTTCCATGCCCTTAAATAACAGTTCCCGATAATGCAGGCAATAATGGATGGCGAAATCCACGCCGAGCCCGATGTATAAAACTGCAAAGGCCACCGAGATCAGGTTCAGCTTGCCTATCGCAAAGGCGGCAAAGGTGGCGGTCAATATCAGGCCGAACAGCAAGGTGAGAAGTGTGGCAAGCATCAAGCGCAGTGAACCCAGCCCGAACAGCATGATGGCCGTCACCGTGCACAGGGCGAGTACGATGGCGAGCCCGGTGCCGCGGCTAACGCTGAGCAACTCCTCGTAAGCCAAGACAGCGCCGCCGGTTAGGCGTACTTCGGCACCGATGTTCTCCCGTATGCCCAGCGCCGTAACTAATTCCTGGATGCGCAAGATGGCGGGTCGGGCCGGCAGCAGGCCGGCATAATCAAGCTCGGGTTGCAGCAGGATAAACTGCCTGTGCAGCGCCTCATCCGCCGCCTCGCCGCTCATCAGGCGATGCCAGGAGACGCGGTAAGCTTCCTGTCTGATTGCAGCCTCCAGCGCCTGATTGATCTGGGCGAGTAACGGCGCCAGGTCAATTTCTTCCCCATCCTCCAGGGCATCTATTGCCTCCGCCAACATGGCAAACAGACCCTGCATGGACTGATCCTCGGTCAGGCGCGACAGGAAGGGCTGGATCGCCGCCAGGTTATCGGCCAAGTCCTGCAGTTCATCTGTAGTAAGAAACAGCAAGGCCGAGTCCCTGAAGACAGACAGCGCATTCGGGTAATAGATGGACTTGAATAATGCCGTTTCCGGCAACAGATTCTGATAGAGCAGCGCCGCCCCATCCAGGGCCTGATCGGCCGTGCCCGCCTCGACGACAATCAATATATTGTCGGTATATTGGGGAAAGTATTTTTCATAGTCGAGATCGAGCTGGCGCCAGGCGAGATCTGGTGACAGCATGTCCTTGGTATCCGTATTCATTCCCAAGTTATGCCGGGTGTAGTTGAATGCGAGCAGCGCCAGGACGAGCGCGAGCAGCACCACCAAGGCATTGTACTTCTGTACCAGCCTGATCCAGTTAGACAGAAGCCCCTTGGTAAATTGCTTAAGACTCTGCATGCTCACAACCATCCGCCGGGTTCATGTAGCAGGCCTGAATTTGAAGTTTTTGATTGCATGGATCTTAGATAAAAAGTCCGGCGCACTTATAAACCAGTCTCTCAGCCGTGACAAGTGGGATGGATATTTTAAGGAAGCTCTTAAATAAATTAAGAGTGTCCTTCAGTCAGTTCGCAGTTATCTGTCTTGCTGCCCATGTCAAGGTGGCTGCTGCTGCCTTGAAGCAGGCGGCGAGTTTCATCATGGGCAGGATATGCTCAGGATGCGCCAACAAATACTTAAGCAGCGGCAGCAATTTGGCATGGCCCAGATGATCAACATGGCGCAGTGCGCCCACGGGAAGTGGCATATCAGCCGGATCGACAACAGCGCGCAATACCAGGCAGGGCAGCCGCTGCCTATTTGCCGCCTTCACAATGGCCGCGCTTTCCATGTCAATGGCAATCGCCCCGCTCTGTCGGTTAATCAATGCCTTCTCATCCGTTGCAGCGAGCAGTCGCTCACTGGAGAAGAGCGGCGCGCTGTGTAGCTTGACCGGCGCGTCTCGCAGCAGCCTGCGCATATCTGCATGCCAACGGCGGTCGGTCTCTAAGGCAGCAGCATCCGTTGTGATAATTTTCCTAGGCACACAAAGCGCACCGGGGCGAATTGCCCGATCTAATCCGCCTGCGGTACCAAAGCTGATCAGGCCATCCGCCCCTGCAGCAATGAGTTGTTCGGCGGCCTGTCCGGCCCGGGCCGGCCCTATGCCGGCAAGCACTAACAAGATGCCCGGCGCAATTTCGATGGGTTCATTAGGCAGCATAGTGTCAGCAGTGAGGCAGGCCGCCTCAGCCTTGAGCGCTGTAATAATGCCGGTCTTTTTCAAGAGGAATGGAATGTGTAGGGAGCTAATCAGTGTCTGTTGCAGGATGGAATTTCTCTGCTAAGGCCTGTTTCGGCAGGCCGCAGGCAGCCAGGGCAAACAGCAGCCCTAACATGCCATCGTAGCGGGTGAACAGATTGCTGAAAAAGATGGTCGCTTGCACACTGCGGCGTGAGATCTTGACCTCTTCGCTGCGGGTAAAATGACGCTGCCTGTTGATCTTGCGTAGGGTAAGCACGGCCATCCCTAATGCCCACAGACAAAAACGGCGCAGGCCCGTTTCATTCTTTGGCAGCAGCAGGGTATAACGCAGGGCATTGGCAAGGTGCGCGTGTGCCACGCCCAGCAGCCGGCCGAGGCCCTGCCTGAAACCCGCATTATTTTCCAGGGCGGATAGATCAACCCCATATTGCCCGAATATATCGCGCGGCAGCCAGCACATGTTGCGCTGCTGATCATCCCAGATATCCTTTAAGATATTTGTCATCTGCAGGCCCTGGCCAAAGGAAGGCGCCAGTTGCATGAGTTGCTCGCGATGTTCATCAATGGACTTGGAATAATCACAGAACAATTCCGTCAACATCTCGCCCACGACCCCGGCGACAAAATAACAATAGTTATCCATGTCGGGCAGGTCCTTCAGGCCATGTTGTACATCGCCCTCCTGATAGCGGCTCATGCCTTGCGCCATCAGGCGAATACACCTCTCCAGTGCGGCGCGCTGGCGGGCGTTAAATGAATGCGTGATGCGGATGACCGCGGCGGTATTTTGGATCAGCGCTTTCTCATCTGCTGTGGCCGAGCCTGAGAGTGCAGGATGCAAGGCGGCGGCAAAGTCCTCTGCCGCCTCAATGCCGCGCACCACCTGGATAAAGCGCTCGGCAAATTCACGCTTTGCCCGGGCAGCGAGCGCCTTATCATCCTCGATGGTATCGGCGATGCGACACAGCAGATAGGCATTGCCGACCACCATCGCCAGCGGCCTGGGCAGCTGCGGTATCGTCAGGGCAAAGGTACGAGAGACACCTTTAAGGATCCGCGCCTGATAGCGCTCATCTGCCTGTTGGCGGCTTTGAGGGTTCATCAATGAAATCATCCTAACGGGAAACGGCATTATGCCAAATATCCTGCGACTGGAGAATTGATAGACCTAATCAAGCCTGTTCGGCAGCCATATTAGGGGCTGTTGCTCGTTTGAAAAAGGCGTCAGTCCCCCGTCATTCCTGCGCAAGCAGGAATCCACCAAGCATCCTGGATTCCCGCCCCCGTTTTCACGAGGGCATGCTTTCACGGGAATGACGAGGGAAGTATCCGCTCCTGCTCGTGGGCAGGCGTCACCGCCCGGCTTGCCCGCCTCTTTACAATTCGTCATTCCTGCGGAAGCAGGAATCTACGAATCCACCGGACTTCTGGCCTGACCTTCTATGGATTCCTGGTCAAGCCAGGAATGACGTTGTTGGCTGGGAGGTAGAAGGTGGAAGGCGGAATTGATCTGGCATGACAATAAACATCGCATCCAGCGCAAAGAGAATGCGCATCCTCTCTCTCAATGCAAAAGATCAACAATCCATGGTCTCGTTGCTTGATGCCTGTCTTAGTTGCCGGCGTTGGAAGAATTGTTTGCTCTCGATTCGATGCAGGGCCAGGAGGCCGGCGGGGTCCAGCATGAGATCACGCAGGCGCACGGCCAGTGAAACCGCAAGTGCAACATCGGCCGGCAGGCCGAGCAGTGCGCCGATGACAATGAATGCGCCCTCCTGGATGCCGTAGCCATTGGGAATAATGAAGGCAACATCGCTCAAGGTGGAGGTCATGCTCCTTAGCATGAGCGCCTCCATGAGGCCTATGGGATGGCCGAGCAGCAGGCAGGCCAGCCACACCTCGGCGCTCTGGATTATCAGGCTCAGTGTGCGCAGGACGACGGCCACGGACAGACGGCGCTTGTGTTGATAGAGAGCAGCTATAGTGGCATCCACCGCCCCGGCATTAAAGCGGATGCCTTCCCAGGTCTCGGTCTTTATCAGTCTGCCGGCGAGAGTAGCCAGCCAGCCCAACAGCCCGGCCTTTTGTACGTAGAAAAATCCTGCGGTACAACCGGCCAGGGTCAGGAAACCGAGCAAGGCATAGAGCGCCAGCGCATCGTGATTGGTCAGATAGACCAGCAGGCACACCCCGATCAGCCCCCAGACGGCAACGGACATGGCCTGTATGACCTTATCGACCATGACGGATGCCGCCGCATCAATGCCTGCTATGCCGCGGAAATGGACCAGCCGCGCCTTGACAATCTCGCCGCCGATGGTGGCTACCGGCAGGAGATTATTCACAGCCCGTCCCATCCACAGCGCCAGCAGGGCATGGCCAAAGCTAGGCCGCTGCCGTATGAATAATAGTCGCCAGGCCTGGGTTGCAGGCAGGAAGTTCGGCAGCCAGACCAGGGGCAGGAGCAGGAGCAGGCAGCCTGAGTTGATTAATAGCGCAATGACATCGAGCACCCCCTGCCACACCAGCAGCGCAATAAATAGTAACAGGCCAAGCGCCAGGCCTGTCTGCGCCAGAACAGTATGCGAGATCATTCTCATATTCTTTGCGGCAGATTTGCGGAAAAACCTGTATCTGAGAAGTGTAGCTCGTTGGGCTGCTCAAGAGAGCAAGGGGCGCAGCTCGGCAAATGCGGCGATGATCTCTTCAATCTGCTCGGGCGAATGTGCGGCGCTGACGCTACAGCGCACCAGGGACTTGCCGCGCGGCGTGGCCGGTGGGAAGATGAGGTTGACATAGATGCCGTGTTCCAACAGGCCATGCCATATCAACAGCGCCTGCTCGCGCGTATCGAAAAGCGCCGCGATCACCGGGCTGGGTTCAGCGCCGAGTTCATAGCCCAGCCCACTGAGCCCCTGATAGAGCTGCCGCGCATGCCGCCATAACTTGCGCCGCAGCGCTGTGCCCTCCCGCAATATTTTCAAGGCCGCGCGGGCGGAGGCAATGTTGGCGGGCGAGGGCGAGGCGGTGAATATATAGGGGCGGCTGGTATAGCGCATCAGTTCAAGCTCCGGGTGATTGCTGACGCAGTAGCCGCCGATGCTCGCCAGGCTCTTGCTGAAGGTACCGGCGATGAAATCCGTGTCCGCCAGCATCTTACTCTCTTCCACCAGGCCCTGTCCCTTCTCGCCGAGAACGCCTAAGGAATGCGCCTCATCCACCAGCAGATAGCTGTTGAAGGATTTTTTTATGGCAATGATCTCAGGCAAGGGCGCACGATCGCCCAACATGCTGTAGATCCCCTCAACGATAATCAGCGCGCCAGCGGCCTTGTCCCCTAGGCGCGACAGCCGTCTTTCGAGATCGCCGGGGTCATTGTGTCTGAACCGGACAATGTCGGCACCGCTTAGGCGGCAGCCATCGTAGATGCTGGCATGGCAGTCTGCATCGATCACAATGGTATCGCCCTGCCCGGCGAGCCCGGAGATGGTCGCAAGATTAGCCTGATAGCCGGTGGTAAATACCACGCCAAAGCGACATTCATAAAAGTCCGCCAGTTCACCCTCCAGGGTTCGGTGTCCGGCAAAACTGCCATTGGCCATGCGCGAGCCGGTGGTGCCGCTGCCTTGGCTATCGAGCGCCTCGTGCGCGGCTTCTAAACAGGCCGGATCAAAGCTCAGGCCGAGATAATTATTGGTCCCGGCCAACAAGGTGCGCCTGCCGTCAATCAGCGCCTCGGTCGGGGAGAATAATTTCTCTATCGGCCGGCCGAATGGATCGGCACCGGCGCTGAGCAGGGTCTCTCTCTCCTGTCCAACACGGGCAAATTTATCGAGCAGGGTCATCTTTAAGCGCGCTATGTAAGTTCCTGGATCTTGCGGCTTAGCTCGCCTAAGGTATGGACTTCCGCCAGGACATTGACCGGAATGGAGATGTCAAATTCATCTTCGACTTCCAACAGCAGGTCCAGCACCTTGAATGAATCAAGATCAAGCCCGTCGATCAAGTCGGTATCCGCATTCAGTTCCACCTCAGGCCCGGCGATTTTTTCCAGTTGCCGGCAGACTCGCTCCAGCACCTGCTCATATTCAACGCTCATGGTAGGTCATACGAATTCATCAAAGACAGGCTTGGCGCATGGCATCGGGCAGTTTTACCTGCGGCCTCCAGCCCAGCGCCTGCATCAGCGGCCTGTTATCACAACGCCAGTCGGGGTGTGTTATTTCATTTATCTTGCCCGGTGTCAACATAGGCGCATAGCCCAACAGATGCGCGGAGAGGAGATTGAGATGGGCAAGAGCTTTCATCAGCTTCAAAGGTACGGCTATTCTATAGACACGCCGCTGCCAGAGATGCTCGGCAATTTCCGCCAGCATCTCCCAGCTATAGCCGCCGGCCTGGCCGTCATCAAGCTCAAAGGTGCCGGGAATGTGTTCTGGATGCTGTAGCCAGCGCAGGACGGCACCGCCCAGGTCGTCGATGTGTAACAGGCTGATGCGTTGTGTCGACCGGCCCGGTGTTATCAGAACACCGGCGCGCATAGCCCTTAACATTGGTTTGATCTCCTTATCGCCCGGGCCGTATAGGGCGGTCGGGCGGAATATCGTCCAGGGCAGGCTGTCTTGCTGGCTCAGGATCTGCTCGGCCTGATACTTACTCGCCGCATACCAAGAGTATTGCGGATGTCTGGCCGCCAGCGATGAGATAAGCAGGAATCTTGCAGTGCCCCCATTTTGCTTTATTGCCCGCAGCAGGTTTGCCGTGCCCTGGACATTGGCATGGTTAAATTCAGCCGCATTTCTGCCGCGTACCACCCCGGCGCAGTGGATAAGGGCCGCGGCGTCTTCCACGAGCGCCCGAAGGGCGCACCCGTCATCCAGCGCCCCGTTGATCCATTGAGTCTCTGGCTTGTCTTGCTCTGGCGTGTTGGGGCGTGGCCGACGGGTCAAGGCCCGAACGCGCCAACCCCGGGAGGTCAATGTCTTTAGGAGCGCGGCACCGACAAAGCCCGTGGCACCGGTCAGCGCCACTAGACCTGACACCTTGTTTCTCAGCCTGATTTAGAGAGGATAGAACGCGCCCGCCGCCAGTCACGCCGTTCTATAAAGCCTTCGCGCGCAGCAACACGGGATAATTTGCCGGAAGAGGTACGCGGCAGGGTGTGGGCAGCAACCAGTTCCACCTCGCAGCGCAGCCCGAAGCCCTCATAGACGCGCCGTTTTAGCCGGGCAATCAGCGCCTCGCGCCTGGCCATGTCCTGAGTTCGGCATTCCACCACGAGCACGGCGTCCGGTTGTCCATCCGGCTCATCAAGGCCGAAGGCGGAAGCATCGCCCACCCTGATCTCCGCTTCACCTTCAGCCAACTCCTCTAAGTCCTGGGCGCGGATATTGCGTCCGTTGACGATGATGATGTCCTTGGCCCTGCCGGTGAGATACAGCTCGCCCTCAAACATATAACCCAGATCACCGCTATCCAGCCAGCCGTCTCCTGTCAGCACCTCCGCTGTCGCCTGGGCATCATTGAAATAGGCGCTCATCAGGCTGGGGCCCTTGAGTAGGACATGCCCCACGCGCATCTCTGCCAGCGGCTTTCCGGCTTCATCCACAACAGCAACGCGATGGCCGGGCAGGCCCTTGCCACAATTAACAATATAATTGGTCTTTCTATGATCAGTCTGTACGCGCACGGCCAGGCCCCTATCGGCCATCGCCAGGGCATCGACAGGCATCACATCCAGGCCGCCGCCTAGGCGTGAAAAGCTGGCGGCAAGGGAAGATTCCGCCAGGCCGTAACAGGGCAGGAAGGCCTTCGCATCAAAGCCTACGGGTGCGAGCCTGTCGGCAAAGTTTTCAAGAGCAGCCGGGCGGATCATCTCTGCGCCCACACCGGCCACCCGCCAACTGCCTAGATCAAGGTCTGCGAGATCCGCTGTACGTATGCGTCTTGCGCAAAGTTCAAAACCGGAGGGCGGGCTAAAGGTGATCGTGCAGCGATTTCTGCTGATCAGGCGCAACCACTGCAAGGGACGCACTGCGAAATCGCGCGTACGCAAGTAGTCAACCGAGAGTTGTGAGACCACCGGGCCGAGCACAAAGCCCACCAGCCCCATATCATGATAAAACGGCAGCCACGAGGCACAGCGATCACCGGCACGAACCTTAAGACCTTCACCGACAATGCCGCGCAGGTTAGTCATAATGGCCTGCTCGGTAATGACTACGCCGCGCGGCGAGCGGGTGCTGCCGGAGGTAAATTGCAAATAGGCGACTTCCTTGCTGTTGCCGGGCTGTAGGGCTGCGGCCGACTCGGGCAGGGCATGCAACTGCTGCGGGGTGCCGACCCAGCTTACATCGCGTAGTGCCTTCGTTGCCTCGTGCAGGTAAGAGAAAAACGCCGGGGGAGAGATGGCCACACTGGCGGCGCCGGTCTGCAACAGGCCGCGCAGTTGCGCTACGTAAATATCGTGGCTGCCGATATGCACCGGCACCGGCATGGCAAAGGGCACCAGCCCGGCATAGCGACAGGCAAAGAACAGGACGATGAACGCGGCATCCGTGTCCGCAATCAGGGCGACCCGCTCGCCGCGTTGTAAGCCCAGACCAAGCAGGCGCCGGGCGGCCGACTGCGCACGATGGCGCAGCTCTGCATAGCCGAGTGCTGCGCACAGCCTGCCTTTTGCATCGTAGAAATTACAACCTGTCTCGCCAAGGGCGGCATAATCCAGGGCATCAATGAGGGTGTCAAAGTCCGCCGGGCGCTGCGGCCGGCTATTGTTCGTCTTCGTTGCTGCTAAGCTCACTATTCTTGTACTCCGCTTACTGTCTTTAGTTAAGAGTCCTTGAAGATACAAGGCTCTTTATAAAGATGGCACAAATGCCGATTTTGCAGGCTTGCAGCCAGCACACAACTCACAAAACCAGACTTGGAATTTTCCGGGAATTCCCCAGTTTTATTTCAGCATTTTTTAGCCTTAATTTGCCCCCCCCCCCGCGGAAGCTCGTATTCGTTTTTGAATCAGTTCAAAACAAACGGCGATATATACCATAATCTGAGTTTTATTACCATTATGTGAAAAAACGGCGGATGTGCTCCATGATACGGCCATTTGTTACTTCATCCGTTTCATTTATCTTATCCAAGGTCGGCGGACCGGGCCAGCCGTGATCGTAGAAGTCTGTCTCATTAAAGGTCCTTACTGCTGAATAGCGCGGGATGACATGGAAATGCACATCCGGATCCACCATCATCAGCATCAGGTAATTGAGCCTTTCATAATCAAAGGCTTGTTTAAGGGCCTGCTCAATGCCCTTGATGACCTTGCCTAACTCGCTAAAACTCTCCCGGCTGAGCGCAGAAAAGGCGTTTGCCTCATCATGCGCCGCCAGCACCAGGGCGCCTAAGGTCACTTGAGCGGGGCGCAATAGCACACTCCAGTGCTCATAGCGGCGAATGGAACTGGCCGGTGCGCCGAATTTTTGCATCGTTGCATTCAAGTTCTAAGCCCCAGGATCAGGATTATTCTATACTTTTCTGAATAATATAGCAAAAAATCCTGATTGTAACACCTATCAATCAGTTTTTGTGGATTATCCAAAGACAAGGGAAACGGGCCGGCAAATGGCGAGAATCTGAGCAAATGCAAGGAAGCACCTGAAATAAGCGCGCCGCTTCGCTGTCTTGATAGGGGGAAATCGGCTACAATTCCAAGCCGATATTGTCTTATAAAGAGCCGCTTTTATCCACATGGAGATTGCAAAAGTAGATTTTTCCGGCCTGCTTGAGGAGCTGACCGACATCGGCATTGCCTTATCTGCGCAAAAGGATCATACCCTTTTGCTGGAGATGATCTTAACCAAGGCGAAGGAACTGACCAATGCCGATGGCGGTACGCTCTATACCCGTACTGAGGATAATCAGCTTAAGTTCGAGATCATGCTCACCGAATCGCTGGCCATCCACAAGGGCGGGACCAGCGGCGAGGCGATAGAGCTGCCGGCGCTGGCACTGTATCAGGAAGACGGCACGCCCAATGACCACATGGTCGCCGCCTTTGCTGCCATAAGCGGCGATACCATCAATATTAAAGATGCCTATGCGAGCGATGATTTCGATTTCTCCGGGACGCGCCGCTTTGATGAGGCCGTGGGCTATCGCTCAAAATCTTTTTTAACCGTGCCGATGACCAATCATGAGAATGAGATCACCGGCGTCTTGCAATTATTAAACGCAATCAACAAAGAGACGGGGGAGCTTGGCCATTTCTCCGAGCTTGACCAGCAGGTGGTCGAATCCCTGGCATCGCAGGCGGCGGTAACGATCACC
This sequence comes from Gammaproteobacteria bacterium, assembly GCA_963923955.1. Classification (GTDB taxonomy): domain Bacteria; phylum Pseudomonadota; class Gammaproteobacteria; order Eutrophobiales; family Eutrophobiaceae. Next base: position 2,269,605 of record OZ000552.1, on the reverse strand, counting down.
AATCGCAGCCTGATCGATGCGCAAAGGGAGCTGTTCGATGCCATGATCCAGTTGATCGCCGGCGCCATTGATGAAAAGTCACCCTATACGGCGGGGCATTGCCGCCGGGTGCCGGCCTTGACCAACATGCTGGCCGATGCCGCCTGCAAGATTAAAGTCGGGCCCTTGAAGGATTTCGATCTGAGTGAGGAGGAAAAGTATGCGCTGGATGTGGCCGGCTGGTTGCACGATTGTGGTAAGATTACAACACCTGAGTATGTGGTCGATAAGGGCACCAAGCTGGAGACGATCTTTGATCGCATCAGCCTGATCGATACGCGCTTTGAGGTACTGAAACGCGATCGGGAGATCGCCGCCTTGCAGAGAAGACTGAAACAGCATGGTATCGAAAGCGAGCTAGAGCGCGATGAGGACTATCAGGCGGCTATTGCGCAGATAGATCAGGACCGGGAGTTTATCCGCCGCAGCAATATCGGCGGGGAGTTTATGCGCGAGGAGGACAAGGAGCGGGTGGAGCTCATTGCAAAAAACAAATGGCTTGATGCTGAGGACAAGGAGGCCAACTTTTTGACTGACAATGAATTACAGAACCTGATGATCGGCCGCGGCACCTTGACCTTGCGCGAGCGGGAGATCATCAACAACCACATTGTGGTAACGATCCAGATGCTGAAATCCCTGCCCTACCCGAAACACCTGCAACAGGTGCCGGAATATGCCGGCGGCCACCATGAAAAGATGGATGGCACGGGTTATCCACTGGGTCTAAAGCGCGAGGAAATGTCAGTGCCGGCGCGCATTATGGGCATCGCCGACATCTTCGAGGCGCTCACAGCCGGTGATAGGCCCTATAAAAAGGCGATGCCCTTATCTGTGGCATTAGGGATCTTGGGCCGGATGAAACTGGAGCATCATATCGACCCGGACCTGTTTGATGTATTCATCAATGAAAAAGTCTATTTGAAATATGCCGAAGAATTTCTCGATGCAAGCCAGATTGATGATATCGAACTGAGCGCCATCCCGGGCTACCAGCCGATACAGTAGCCGCCCTAAAGTATTCCCATGTCAGGCAATCGCTTCGGAAAGCTCTTCACCGTCACCGCCGCCGGGGAGAGTCACGGGCCGGGCTATTTGTGCATCGTTGATGGCTGTCCGCCGGGCATGGCCTTGAGTGAGGCAGATTTGCAGCATGATCTGGATCGCCGTAAGCCCGGCAAGTCCCGCCATGTTACCCAACGCCGTGAGTCCGATACGGTAAAAATTTTATCGGGTGTTTTTGCAGGCAAGACAACAGGTACGCCGATCGGCCTGTTGATCGAGAACGAAGACCAACGCGCCAAGGATTATGCCGGCATCAAAGACCGCTTTCGCCCCGGCCATGCCGATTACACCTACCAGCAGAAATATGGCTTGCGTGATTATCGGGGCGGCGGGCGGGCCTCTGCGCGCGAGACCTGCATGCGTGTCGCCGCCGGTGCCATTGCCAAAAAATACTTACAAGAAAAATACGCCGTGCTGATCCGTGGCTACCTGGCCCAGCTGGGCGAGATCACTTTGCGGCTGCATGACTGGAATGAGGTCGAAAACAACCCCTTCTTTTGTGGTGCTCCTGACAGGCTTGCCGAGCTAGAAGCCTATATGGACGCCCTGCGCAAGGAGGGAAATTCCGTTGGTGCGCGGGTGAATGTCGTGGCCGAGAATATCCCGGTCGGCCTGGGCGAGCCCATCTTCGATCGCTTAGATGCCGACATTGCCAAGGCGATGATGAGCATCAATGCGGTTAAGGGCGTGGAGATCGGCGCCGGCTTTGCGTCGGTTGCGCAAAAAGGCACGGAACATCGTGATGCGCTGACGCCGGAAGGTTTTGCTGCCAACAATGCCGGCGGGGTATTGGGCGGTATCTCTTCAGGCCAGGATATTCTGGTCAGCCTGGCCCTAAAACCCACCTCAAGCATTCGCTTGCCCGGCCGGACGATAAACCTCAAAGGCGAGGCGACGGAGGTAATCACCACCGGACGCCATGACCCCTGCGTGGGTATTCGTGCAACCCCCATCGCGGAAGCAATGTTGGCGCTTGTGTTAATGGACCACGCCCTGCGCCACCGGGCGCAGAATAGGGACGTGCAATCGGAAACCCCGATCATTGCCGGGTCAATCCCCCCCGAAGATTAAAATCCCCTTCCCATCGCCCCGGCCCTCTGCTAGGCTGTGGTATATCCGCACAATCTGTGGTAAAAATCCAAGCATACAACTTAGGCATAAACGATGGAGGACAAGATCATGTCAGCAGCAATACCCAAAAATCAGCCCCAGAATCAACCCAGACCTTCTCGCGGCCTCGCCGCTTTACTGGCGCTCGTATTCAGTGCCGCGCCAGCCCTGCTGCAGGCGCAGCAGGATCGCGGGGGGGCAACCGTACTGGAAGAGATCGTAGTTACCGCGACCAAGCGCGCCTCGTCCATTCAGGACGTGCCGTTTTCCATCAATGCGCAGACCGCAGCGGACATTCGCCGCAGCGGCGCCCAGAGCCTGGAGGACGTCTCGCGCAGCGTTGCCGGGCTGATGATCCAGAACTTGGGCCCCGGCCAAAGCCAGGTGGCCATTCGCGGCGTCTCCGCCGGGCAGATCGTCCGTGACCAGCCGGGCGTGAAGGAACAAGTGGGCGTGTATCTGGACGAGTCGGTGATTTCCCTGTCGCTGTTCACGCCGGATCTGGATCTTTATGATCTGAACCGGGTGGAGACCTTGCGCGGCCCGCAGGGTACGCTGTTCGGCTCCGGCTCCATCGGCGGCACCATTCGCTACATCACCAACCAGCCAAACGCGGACAAATTCGAGAGCAGCATGGAGGCCGGCATGAGCGCCATTAACGGCGGCGGCATCGGCGGCCAGGCAAAGGCCATGGCGAACGTGCCGCTCATCGACGGCACCGCTGCACTGCGGCTGGTCGGCTATTACACCGAGTTTGCCGGCTTTATTGATGCCCGTCGGGAAGGCGGCGGCATGGATAAAAACGTGAACAGCGGCAGCCGCAGCGGCGGCCGTATCGCGCTGTTCTACCAGCTGACCCCGGCGCTATCCATCACCCCGCGTCTCATCTACCAGAAGATTGACATGGAGGGCTTCAATCGCCAGGAAGTCTATAACCTCTACGCCAACCCCTACACCACAACGCGCCCGGCGCTGCAACTGGGCGAGCGCGAGCAGTTCCTTAGGCTGGACGAGGGCTTTGAGGACGAGACGCGGATTGCGGATCTGACGCTCAACTACGACTTCGGCGCGCTGGCGCTGACCGCCGTGTCCAGCTATACCAACCGCGATATTCTCGTTAGCCGCGATGCCAGCGCCCTCACCGGCTCGGTGTCGGTGGATTTTAAGTTATCGGAGAAGAGTGTGCTGCTGCCGTCCAACCTGCGCGACACCACAGAGGTGGAGCAGTTCACCCAGGAGCTGCGCCTCGGCTCTGCCGATGAGCGCCGCCTGCAATGGCTGGTCGGCGCTTTTTATTCCGACACGGAGCGCTTCTACGAGCAATTCCTGCCCACGCCAGGCTATGACGCCTTCCTGGACGCAGTAGAGGGGGCCGGAGCATCAGAAAAGGCGGCCGCAGGTGTCGGGCCGCAGGACTCGCCCTACTTCTCTCAACTGCCCTATGAGCTCAAGCAGCTCGCCGCTTTTGCAGAGGCCAGCTATGCCCTGACGGATGATCTGCAGATCACCATCGGCGGCCGCTATTATGATTTTGAAGAGGAGCGCAGCGCCACCTTGGTGGGCGTCTTCGCAGCCACGGCCGTCAACCAGATCAACAAAACCAAGTCCAGCGGCTTCACCCCGCGTGTGCTTCTGCGCTATGACCTCAATGACGCGCTGACCTTGAACGCCCAGGCCTCCAAAGGCTTCCGCCTGGGCGGCGTGAACGATCCGCTCAACAGGTCGCTGTGCGAAGAGAGTGACATTCAGACATTCGGCGCTTTCCAGAGCTATGATGATGAGACCCTGTGGAACTACGAAGGCGGCGTCAAGCTGAGAACCGAGCGCATGAGCCTAAACGCCGCGGCCTTCTACACGGACATCTCCAACTTGCAGGTAACGCTGGATGCCGGCTCTTGCTCCTCGCGGATCTCCTTTAATGTGGCAAAGGCGCACACCATGGGCCTGGAGCTGGAGCTCAAGGCACAGCCAATGGAAAACCTGGATCTGAGCTTCGCCGGCAGCTATGTGGAGTCCAAGTTTGACTCCACCGTGGTCGACAAAGATGGAAAAGTGCTCGGCGGGGTACGCGATGGCAACCGCCTGCCCTCCGTGCCGAAGTTCAACATGGGGGCCACCGCCACCTATTACTTCCCCTTTAACATGGTCGGAAAAGGCGCGGAAGGCTACTTATCCGCAACCTTCCAGCGCCGCAGCAGCATATTCACGCAGCCATCGGATCAGGAACCCGGCGCCGGCACCTTTGCCTCCGGCCTGGCCTTTGGCGGGGCAACAGGCAAGGAAGAGACCGTCCTGGACCTGGAGCTGGATAGCTACCAGACCCTGAACCTGAGCGCCGGTGTGCTGATGGAGGGCTGGGAAGTTTCCGTCTATATCAACAACCTCACCGATGAGAACGCCAACCTGTCTTTTGACCGCGAGCGCGGCGGCCGCGCCCGGCTGGGCTTCCGCACCAACCAGCCGCGCACCTTTGGCACGGTCTTTCGGGCGAGCTTCTTCTAGGCTACGGAAAGGTTACGGAAAGCGGGAGGACGGAAGATAAGCAAACTTACAGCATGCCGCCGCCTTGCGGTACGCTTTATCTATCGCCTGTCATCCGTCCTCTGGCAATGTCCTCTGAACAAGTCCCGGATGGGCTTGTTCGGGGGCTAACAGTCAAGGGATGCAACGGATAAAGCCGCTTTGACCCCCGCTTCGGGCTGGTTTTTTTCTGCGATCTAGAGTGTGAAAAAAATACCCGGTTATTCAGGCACGTGGTTTTGAATGCTGTATTTTAAGAAGAAATCGGCTTCGCCGTAATCGGGATAGAGTTCGATCATTTTCTGCATGGCCTCATCACGTGTCTTGGCCTTCGTGGTAATTCTCGTATAGTCATCAATGTATTGAATCATGTCATCAAATATAGTCATATCAGTAACATCACCGTGGCCGGGGTAGACGATCGGGTTGCGCTCGGCATATTCATTTTTTAGGCGCAGCAGTTCAGCACGCCAGTTGGCAATATCCTGGCGACTGATGTCATCTCCCTGCCAGTGATGCACTTTGTTATAACCTAGGTCAGACAAAAACAAGGCATTCAACTCCTTGCTATAGACAGTGGTCATGTGATCTGCTTCTGTAGGCAAATAATCGGTGGTCAGTTCCAAGGTGCCGCCTCCGGCCAGGGTAAGCGTATTCTCAGGCAGAATATGAATGGTATTTTCATAGTCAAAGCCATCAGGGTTTGCCGGTGACTTGGGCCTTAGCGGAGGTTCCAGCACGGGTTCTGCTGCGGTGGCGCCAAAACCATCCATATAGATGGCATAGGCCTTGATGGCGCGTCTTATGTCTTCGTTCGCCACAACGATCTTCGCCTGCGGAAACGCATCACGGAATAAAGGCATGCCGGTGAAGTGGTCGGTGTGTCCATGCGTGATAAGAACATGGGTAAGCGGAAGCTGTTTTGCCTTCACACGCTCTATCAGTTGTCTGGCCTCTTCACTTTTGCGTTGCACATCCATCACAATCTGTGATTCGCCATTGGAGAATATAAACGAGTTCACAGTCGCAAAGTCGCCCTTAAACATCTCTACTTCCAGCTCTCCGGCCTTGCTTGCGGACATACACATAAAGCCGGAGAGTAACAGGCTTATGTAGGCGACAGCAGCTGTATTAGATTGCATAGTTCTATCCTCGTTGTCAGGCCTTCGTTGTGGCGGGTTCATCATCAAAACACTTTGCGATCATGAAGTTCAGGGCGCTGATTTCCCACCCCAGGACTTCCCTGTAGGCGGGCTTGGCGTGTTCTCGATAGAGCCAGGTGCCGTAGTTGATGTAATAAATATGCAGGGCCAGCCTTTCCAACTTTCTCAGCGGCCACCTGGAACCATAATGCCGCATGAACCACGCCATTTCACTCGCGATCAGTTCCGCATGATGTTTATCCGCTGCGATCAATTCCGGGCTATTTTGCATGGCACGCAGCATCTCTATCACGAAGCCAGCGTCATCTTCGGCGTTTTTCATGGCGCGGTTAAATTTGTTGAAGAACGCTGTCCTGGGCAGGGACAGGTATTTCTCGGTTTTAAATTCTTCCAATACGGATGAAACCTGCTCCAGCATGCGTTTATATAATTCAAACACAATCGTTTCTTTATTCGGAAAATACTGGTACAGCGAACCTACGGATATGCCTGCTGCTTTGGCGATATGATTGGTGGTGATCATGGATAATCTGAGCCCGCCCGGGCGCATCATCAGTCTGCGTGTTGCCGCCAGGATCTCCTCCACCATCTCTCGTGAGCGCGCCTGCGAGGGCACTTTCCTGACGGATAGCTTTTTATTCAGACTTACTGTTGCCTGCATGGTGGTTGCTCGTGCCCGGTTGCATTAGATTTTGCATAAATAATGCAGGATTATTTTTGACAGGGCAAATGAAAATATGAATAATTGCTCGTTGTGATGCGAGTGATTACTCATTAAGATACTGTCTTTGGCAAGCTTAAAACAGGGCGATGGGCGGCAATGCAGGGCATTTTCAAACCATAAAATATGGGGGTTTCCATGAAAATCAATAAGTTAGCAAGCACTTTTATCATTTTCTCTCTGGCATTATCTCCGGCGCAAGCGGAATACATAGAAGAAATCGTTGTTACCGCGCAAAAGCGTGAACAGAGCATCAATGATGTGGGGATCACTGTCAATGTGTTCAGCGCCCAGCAACTGGCGGATTATGGCGTCCGTTCTGTTGAGGATTTGGAGTCCTTAACGCCCGGCCTGACGGTGAGCAATGCACAGCCCAGCGGCGTACCCACCTTCACCATCCGCGGCGTAGGCTTTTCAGATTTTACCACCTCATCATCCAGCACAGTCGGGCTTTATCTGGATGAGGTCAATATCCCTTTTGCCGTGATGAGCCGCGGTGCCTTGTTTGATGTCGAGCGTGTGGAGGTGCTAAAAGGGCCGCAGGGCGATCTGTATGGGCGGAATACAACGGCAGGCCAGATCAACTTTATCAGCCGCAAGCCCACAGAGGATTTTGCGGCCGGCATCACACTGGGCTATGGCCGCTTCAACGTGATCGATGCGGAGGGCTTTGTCAGCGGGACGCTCACTGATGGCATCCGCGCCCGTGTGGCAGCCAAAACCACCCAATCGGTCGGCGATGGTTGGCAGCGCAGCATCTCCCGGCCTGATGATCGCTTGGGAGAGCGTGAGGAAATAGCGCTACGCGGCCTGTTTGATGTTGATTTGGGGACGCAAGCCGAATTGTTGTTAAACATTCATTATTATGATGATCGTTCTGAAAATATCGCGGCAACGCTCTTTGATGGCACGACTACGGGGAATGCGCAGCCCGATCTCGAGGGGGGGGGGGGGGGGGGGGACGCATTGCCTTCTCAGAAGGGGATAACAGAGCGGCGGATTGGACTGCCACGCATCGCCCGCAGCGGAATAATCAGCTGTTTGGCGCCTCTGGCAAGCTCACGTATGATGCCGGCCCGGTGATGATCACCTCAATCACCGCCTATGATAACTTCGAGCGCGCCGAGTTGTTTGATACCTCCGGCGTTGGCTTTGAAGATGCTGACACCACCAATAGCTCCGATCTTGATGTCTTCTCTCAGGAACTGCGCATCTCCTCAAACAACGACAGCAACTTGTACTGGACTGCGGGGCTGTATTACTCGACCGATGAATTACAGGAAGGCTACTTTTTTGAACTGGCTGACTCCTTTATCAATGCCGGAACCGGCATTGATGAGATTAATATCGAGTATCAACAAGAGACTGAATCCATTGCTGGTTTTGCGCACCTGGAGTGGCAGTTCCACGAGCAGCTAAAATTGACTCTGGGCGGACGTTATACCTCAGAGGATCGTGAATGGTCTGGCTGCACAAACGATAGCGGTGATGGCACCCTGGCGAATGCCTGGAACAATATTTTTATTCCTTTCCTGTTCGCCCCGGCCCAGCTGCGGCTGCCGACAACGCCGGTAGCGCCCGGCGGCTGCGCCATTTATGATGATATTCCCACCTCGCCCACCTTCGGCGAATACGCCGTATTCAGCGAAGAAATCTCTGCCAACGAGTGGATGTGGAAGGTCTCGCTGGATTATCAGCCGCTTGATGATGTGCTGGTGTATGCCACGATCTCCAGGGGCTTCAAATCAGGCGGGTTTAATGGGGCACCCGGTCAGATCCACAGCCAGCACTCACCCATTGAAATTGAAAAGCTGACATCGTATGAACTGGGCGCGAAGTCTACCTTGCTAAATGGCCGCATGCGCTTAAATGCTGCGATTTTTTATTACGACTACAAGGACAAGCAGGAACCAACGCTTGCGGTTACGCCTGTTACCAACATCTCCGGCCTCACCAATATACCGGAGTCCAGGGTGGTCGGTGCTGAGTTGGAAGGCCTGTTGCAGCTTACCCAAGGCCTACGGCTCAATTTTGGTATGGCCTATGTCGATACGGAAATCGAAGAATACATTGCCATTGACGGCGATAGCGCCTTTCCCAACATTGTCACCTTTGATAATTCAGGCGATGAATTAACCAACGCACCGCGCTGGCAGCTAAATGGTACGCTCAGCTATGAATGGGGCTTGCAAAACGGCCTGAAACTCATGCTCGCCACCGATGTTTCACACAAGAGTGATCACGACACCAATACTTCTGGCCCATTAAGCGACTATACCCTGGTCAATGCCAGGGGCGGCATTGGTGCGGCGGATGGTCGCTGGGATGTGACGCTATGGGCGCGCAACATTCTTGATGATTACTACTGGCATTCATCAACGATTAGTAATTGCTGCTTTGTTCGCCTAAACGGCATGCCGGTCACCTATGGCGTGACCGGGAGTTATAACTTTTAACTGCGCACCGTTGCTACAAGGGGCGGTGCTTACCGGCCTGCCCGTTTTATAATTTGCCGCAATGAAAAATACGCAAGGTTATGCGCCTGTGAAGGCAAAGCGGATGCTGGCTTATCTGGTCATTGCCTTGCTTTTGAATGCCTGTAGTCCGCCGATGGGGGATGCTGTACAGACAACAAAGGCGTCGGCCGGGCGAATCAGCGCAGACAGCATCCTCATCAATGGCAATATCTACACGATGGACAAGGCCCGCCCCTGGGTTGAGGCCGTGGCTATTAAGGGCAAAAAGTTTATTTACGCAGGCAGCTACGCGGAGGCTAAAGACTATCAGGATTATAACACCCATATCATTGACCTGGTCGGGAAAATGGCCATGCCGGGCCTGGTGGATGCGCACGTGCATCCGGTCCTGGGCGGCATAGAGGCTTTTCAGTGTATATTTTCCCCGGCGGCAACACCTGAGCAGATCAAGGCAAAGTTAAGAGACTGCATTGCTGCCAACCCCGATGGTGAATGGATCATCGGTGGGCGCTGGGGCAGCGATTTCTTTCGTGCCCACAGCATTGACTCGCCCAGGCAATGGCTGGATGCGATCACGGCAGATAAAGCGATTAGCCTGGCGGATGATACCGGCCACAATCGCTGGGTAAATAGCAAGGCGCTGGCAGCGACCGGTATCGGCCGGGATACTATGGTGCAGGGAGGTGAGATCTTGCAGGATGAGAACGGCCGGCCAAGTGGTATCTTGCTGGAGGCGGCGATGTATCCGGTGTTAGCGGCGATTCCTGACTGGACCCTTGCGCAATATGAGGAGGCGGCCAGGGCATCCTTGCTGGCCGCCAATCAATTTGGCATAACCGCCATAAAAGAGGCAGGCGATGCGCATCAAGGGGTCAGGGCCTACAAGGCGCTCGCTGATAAAGGTGAGGCCAATGTGCATATGGCCGTTTCAATTACCATACCGCTCAAGGCAGATCTAAATACCCTGGATATGGAAAAGCTTGAGCGCCTGCGCCGAGCTAACCGCCACCGCAACATCAATACAGATTATGTAAAAATATTTCTGGACGGTGTGCCGTCCACAGCCAGAACCGCCGCCATGCTGGAGGATTACCTGCCGACAGACGGGGGCGGCGAAACCCATAATGGCAAGCTGCTGGTCCCGGCGGAGGTGCTGGCGGCGTGGATTACAGCACTGGATGATAAAGGCATTACGGTAACTGTGCATACGGCCGGTGATCGGGCAGTGCGGGTTACGCTGGATGCCATTGAGCAGGCCCGCCTGTTAAACGGTGATAGCGGCTTACAACATCAGCTGGCGCATGCCGGCCTGATCCATGAGTCAGACCTTCCGCGTTTTGCTGAACTGAATGCCGTGGCTGATATGTCGCCTGCTATTTGGTATCCCTCTCCCATCATTGACTCGATCATCTCGGCGCTGGGCGAGCGCGGCAGGCGCTATTGGCCGGTGAAAGACCTGCTGGATGCCGGTGCGATCGTGATTGCCGGTTCAGACTGGCCTGCCGTCATCCCTGACATGAATCCTTGGCCCGGGATCGAAGCGCTCATCACGCGCAAAAATCCATTTAATCTATACCCCGGCGCCTTGTGGCCGGAGCAGGCGATCAGTCTGGAACAAGCCCTGGAGATATATATTACCAACGGCTTAAAAATACTGAAAATGGAGCAGCAAACCGGCACTATCCAGGCCGGCAAACTCGCCGATTTGATTGTGCTGGATCAGAATATCTTTGACATAGACCCTGATAAGATCAGTGATACGCAGGTGTTGATGACTTTTTTCGAGGGCAAAATTGTTTATCAGCAATGATAAAAATAATTGCCACCCACGATTGGCCTGAGACGAATAATAACCCCGCTTAACATCATAGTAATCATTCACTTCTGCAAGGCCCCTGTATGTCACTGCCGGGCTTTAGTTAGAAAGCGCTGCAATAGCCCGGTTTAGTTTATCTGCACGGGTAGTCAATGGCAGGGCTTGCCCGAAGGCGATGGTGATTTTGCGCTTGGGGTTTTTATCATCAATGGATTTTTGCCCCTCCCTGGTGTGCGAAAACTGGCTGCCCCGGAGGCCGCGTAAGTAAAAGGGAAGGATTACCCCTTCAGCACCCTCCACGGCCCTTTCATAATCGTGCTGAAACTTTGCCGTCCCTGAGCGGCGCATGGTCCCTTCCCGGAGGAGGCAGACGGCCTGTCCCTCGTTGAGCAATTCGCTGATCGTATTCAAGGCAGATCTACCAGCAACGACAACGCCGAAGAAATCCAGGAAGCATTTCAGATACCAGGGTTGATCGCCGCTTGCTTCCATCACGAACTTGAGTGGGCGCGGGGAGGCCATCTGTACGAGGGCCCAGTCGATCCGGCTGCTGTGCTGCCCCAGTATCAAGACGCCGCCGCTGGCCGGAATGTTTCTAAAACCCAGCACTTCCAGCCGATAGCGATAGCCGATGACGAAGCCAAGCAGGAAGCGCAGCATGGACTGCGGCAGCCGGTATAGATTATACAGTGCGCTGGCGATCGCGACGATGGTCAGCAGGCCGAACAGCCCGAGGCTGTTGATGCCGTACAGGGCGAATACGACCGTTAGCCCCAGAAAGCTCAGCATAAATATATTCTGGATAAAGTTGTTAGCGGCCAGCACGCGGCCGCGGCCATGCTCGGTGGCATGAAACTGGATGAGGGCGTTTAGCGGGATGATGAACAGCCCGCCGAGCAGGCCTAATAAGACGAAGTTCAGCCCCAAGGCGGACGGACTGCTTAAGTGCGGCAGCAGCAAGAGCGCCAGGGCGACACCGAAGGAGCCGACCGGTATGAGGCCGGTTTCTATGTGGCCCCTGGAGATGCGCCCGGCGATGATGGAGCCCAGCATGATGCCGATGCCGGCACAGGCCATGATGCCCTGTATGACCGCGGTATTGCTGATGCCTAGATTCTCTTCGGCGAAGACCGGGAAGGCGGCGAGCAAAACTTGCGCGATGGCCCAGAAGAGGGCAAGGCCGATGATCGATGATAAGATAATTTCATGTTTTGAGACGCTGCGCAGGTTGTCTTGCAGGTAGCTGCCGCGGCGATAGCGCGCCCAGTCAAACCGCATGCCCGTATCGAGCGCCTGTTTTTGTGGCAGTTGATGGGCGATGATTAATTGGATGATGGCACCGAGCATCAGGCACCAGCCGAGCGGGGCGATGATCAACAACACCGCCGCCTTATCAGCAGGCGTTATGCCGTCAAGATGGGCTTCAAACAGGATCGAGAACACAAAGGTGCCCGTCAGGATGGCAACAGTGGTGGTTGCCTGGACAGCGCCGTTGGCCCTTGCCAAGGATTCCCGGCCGACCAGTTCTTTTATGTAGCCATACTTCGCCGGCGAGTAAAACGCGCTCTGCACTGCCAGCATAAAGGTCATGGCAAAGGCGGCCCAGAACAGGCCGAGATAATAAAACAGGGTGATTAGACCAGTCAGGATAACGGCACCCCAGGCACTGATCAGCATGACCCGGTTCTTGGGATATTTATCGGCCAGAAAACCGGATGGGGTGAACAGCATAACAAAGGGCAGCAGGATAAGCGCATTGACAATGGCGATGAGGATGATCTGCTCCTGGCCTGCGTAGGTCTTGATGATGGTATTCTGGATGACGATCTTGTGCCCCAAGTCAACGAAGGCATTCAAGAAGATCATCAGCGTATAGGGAGTGAAGCCGCGAAACCTGAACATGCTCGCCATGGTGGTGTCCCTTGAATCTGGCCTGTCAATCCTCCCGTTGCAGAGAAAGCGAGAGCGAATTAATACAATAACGCAGTCCGCCAGGCGCTATGCCGTCTGTAAAGACATGGCCCAGATGGGCATCGCAGACGCTGCACATCACCTCGGTCCTACGCATGCCCAGACTGTTATCAGCCGCAGTCTTTATCGCCGCCGCATTGACCGGCGCAGAAAAGCTCGGCCAGCCGCTGCCGGAATCGTACTTATTCTCTGAGCTGAACAAGCGGTTATGACAACAGACGCAATGGTAGCAGCCGGTGTCGTTACATTGATAATAAGCACCGGTGAAGGGCCGCTCGGTGCCCTTGTTGCGACAGATCTCAAACTGCTCAGGCGTCAGCACTTCACGCCACTCGGCATCGGTCTTTTTCATAATTTTTATCCGCCTTTTAATGGAAAATCAGCTACAGGGTCGGTGAGTGAATCAGCGGTACATAGGCCGGGCTATCTTGAGCATTCTCGGCTATCCGGACAACAGTTTCCGGTTGGGTCAACTGTATCAGCAGATCGTAGTATTTTCTGATCTTCTTCACATACTGGACCGGCTCATAGCCGCGGGCATAGCCATATTTAGTCTGCCGGTACCATTTGCGATAGCTCAATAAGGGCAGGCTTTGTCTGACTTCCTCCCAGCTATCCCGATCCTTGCCTTGTCTTTGCGTCAGCACTCGCGCATCTTCAAGATGCCCAAAGCCGACATTATAGGCCGCCAGCGCAAACCACATTCGATCCGGCTCTCCTATTCGCGCCGGGATCCGTTCGATCAACTCAGCTAGGTACTTCGCCCCGCCCTGAATGCTCTGATTTGGATCCAGCCGGTCAGTAACCCCGACCTGTTTTGCCGTCACCCGCGTCAGCATCATCAGGCCGCGCACGCCGGTTACCGAACGCGCATCGGCGCGCCAGTGTGATTCCTGATAGCTCACCGCCGCCAACAGGCGCCAGTCAAGATGCCAGGTCTTGGCTGCTGCTTGAAACAGCGGCACAAGCTCAGGCAGGCGCTCGGCAACCCGGTCGACGAACTTGCGTGAGTCAACATAATCGAAAAACTCAAGGGTGCCGTAGAATTTATCAATCAGATCCGCCAGCGTGCCATCCTTGGAGATACTCGCAGTAAAGCGCTTCACCGCAGTGAGCAGCGAATGGTCATCGCTCTTTTTCATGGCCCAGGCCAGCGGCACTGGCAGGGATAAGTTAAACGCCGCGCGAATCTCAGGATTATACTGCCGCGCATGGGCGAGTTCATTTGACAAGGCCACCGTATAGGAAATCTCGCCGCGCTCGATCATTTCCAGCAGTTCATGATTGTCCTTATCCGCATGGATACGCACCGACAGATCAGGGTATTCCTCTTGTAATTGCTCCAGGCGGCGCGTTGTCAAGGTGCCGGCCGCAATATCCAACTGCTGCGGAGAAATATCAGCCAGAGACTTGGGCCGCCGGTTGCCATTGCGATAGATGAGCTGCTTCGTGACCCATTGATAACTGGCGCCGAACATCAACGTATTCTGCGTCTGATAGTGGCTGCTCAGCGTGGCGGCGGCGACATCCGCCGCGCCGTCTTCGATCATTCTGATAATCTCAGCCGTGCTCTTGGCGATGATAATCTCCAATTCCAAGCCGAGAGACTCCGCAAAGCGCCGCGCCATTTCATATTCAAAACCAGTCGCCGCCGCATCCTTGCCGATAAAATACGTAGTCGGGCTATTGCGCGTAACAACCCGTATCTTGCCGCGCTCGACCATCGCCTCAAGCTGTGTCAGCCTCTCGCCTGTGCAGCCCGTCAACAGGCACGAGCAGAGGAGCAGCAAAGAGAAATGACGACCTGTCAGCATCTGCTTCATATAAGTAGCAGCATAGCCCTTATCACTGGGCCAGTGAAATGTTTTCTTTCCCCGCCGGCGTGAGAATCAAGTATCGCCATGTCTGGCTAGTGCGTAGAATGGTGGGTGGGCATAGCTTGCATGGAGAGGTGCCAGAGTGGCCGAATGGGCTCGACTCGAAATCGAGTGATCGCCTGCGATCCGTGGGTTCGAATCCCACCCTCTCCGCCAATAAGTATTTCTATGGGTACATCCCATAGAAATACTTATTTAATGATAGTGAATTTGAACCCGCGGAGAAGATGATGGGTTCACAAAATCGTCGAGAACGATTTTGAACGGCCGCAGGCCGGCCCGAAGGGCAAAATACTAAGTAAGTATTTTGTAAATCCCACCCTCTACATAATCAGACGGAATACAACACGCAAGCCCGGCCCCGGATTGACTAATGCCTGTTCAGCGGGTGGGTGATGTAGCAGTTATCTTCCAGTCCACTGAAAAACCCCGCGATCTCTGGATGCGAGACGGGTTCGCCGCTGTCATCCAGCAATAGATTCTGCTCGGAAACATAGGCCTCATAGGGCCCTTCTGCATTTTCTGCAAATAGATGATAGTAGGGCTGTTGCTTGGCCGGTCGAATAGCTTCGGGAATGGCCTGCCACCATTCCTCGGTATGGGAAAATTCCGCATCAACGTCATAGATCACGCCGCGAAATGCGTAATGGCGATGCCGGACAATTTGTCCGATCCGAAACTTTGCGAATCTTGGGGTTTCCGCTTGCATCATTTTTCCCTTATCTTGTCATGCTCATTAAAGAGTTGTACCGATGGCAAGGGCGCAAAGTGTATCAAAGCGGCATATAATTGACCAGCCGCGACATGGAATTGACCAAGGGCCACAGCTGGATTACTAATGTCGGGGTACAATCACGGGCAGAGAATCATAAAACAACGTAAGAAGAGGTCTTAGAAGATTATGGATCAGTTCAATTTGGCAGTGGCGGCAATCAGCGCCTTTCTGTTTCAAGATGCGCTTTTATATACGCTGTTAGCGACCGGCGTCTTATTTACCATCTGGTCGGGCTTTAGCCAGTTCCGCGCCTTAACGCACGGCACCGCCGTGCTGCGCGGCTTATACGATGACCGGCGCGACCCCGGTGCCATCAATCACTTCCAGGCCATGTCGGCGGCCCTATCCGCCACGGTGGGTCTGGGCAACATCGGCGGCGTGGCGCTGGCGGTGGCCTTAGGCGGACCGGGGGCGGTGTTCTGGATGTGGGTGGTGGGCATATTGGGCATGTCTATCAAGATGACGGAAGTAACCTTGTCCATGTTGTATCGCAATACGGACGATCCGGACAACCCCCACGGCGGGCCGATGTGGGTGGTCTCGCGCGGGCTGGCCGAGCTCGACCCGCGCTGGGCCGGCATCGGCAAGCTCATCGGCTGGGTATTTTGTATCGCGCTGTTGGGTTATACCATCACCGGCGGCGTCATGTTCCAGGCCTGGAATGTCGGCGGCATTACGCAAGAATATTTTAACGTGCCCGGCTGGTTGTCGGGCCTGATCCTCGCGCTGATCGTTGGTGCGGTGATCATCGGCGGGATTAAGCGCATCGGCGCGGTGGCCGGGCGCCTGGTGCCGGGCATGGTGGTCTTATACCTGCTCGGCGGCAGTTATGTGTTGCTGGTGAACTGGGAGCTGATCCCGGGCCTGCTGAAGCTGATTGTTGTCTCCGCTTTTAATCCGCAGGAGGCCTCCGGCGCCTTCATCGGCGGCACGATGGGCTATGCCATCTTGATCGGCATGCGCCGGGCGCTGTTTTCCTCAGAGGTCGGTGCCGGTTCATCGCCCATTGCCCATGCCGCGGCCAAGACCGATGAGCCGGTGCGCGAGGGCGTTGTCGGCGGCTTAGAGCCGTTTATCGACACCATCGTGGTCTGTACCTTCACGGCGCTGGTCATTTTAGCCTCCGGCCTGTGGGAGCGCAGCGGTGAGGCCGAGTACGGCGCAGCGCCGATGATCGTGCAAGGCGAGCAACCCGCTACTTGGACGCTGGAGACGGGCGTACTGCCGCCGCGGCAAGATGGCCGCCCCTGGCGCGCCGGCGAGGACATTTTCGTTATCCTAGCCGGTGATGAAAACCCGGATACGGGCAACAACTTACATCGCCTTGATGGCAGCGTGGTGTTGCGCGCGGATGGGGTGCCGACGGCGGCCTTCGGCGCGCTGGCAATGGCGGTGAAACCGGTGTTGGAAGATAAGTCTATCTATGCCTCCTATCCGGGTGCCACCTTGACCGCAAAGGCCTTTGACTCGGCCTGGCCGGGGCTGGGCAAATGGCTGGTCACGCTGGCCTCCTGGCTGTTTGCCATCTCCACCATGATCTCCTGGAGCTACTACGGCGAGCAGGGCATCGTTTATATGTTCGGCGCGCGCGCAGTAAGCGCCTATCGTTATCTGCTTTGCGTACTCATCGTCGTGGCAACCTTAGGCTTTCTCAAGACGCCGGCACAGCTGGACAATTTTTCCAGCTTAGGAAACGGCATGCTGTTATGGGTGAATATCCCCATTACGCTGTTCTTCGGCTATCAGGCAATGCGCGCGTATAAGGGCTATATCGCCCGCCTGAAATCCGGCGAGATGAAGCGCAACGAACATACACCGGCCTTCTTTCGCGAGGTGCTGACCGGCAAAGATGTGGGATAGGCATATTCCCCGGCAGGGTCATGGACGGGTTTGCCGGGGCTTGTCGCAAAAGAAATCAAAGCTGCGCCAGCACCAGCGAGAAGTATTGATCCTCAGACTCGTAGTGTTTGCTGATGCTGAAATTGGCAGAAGTCAGCAGCGCCTCCAGCCCCTCGAAGCTGAATTTGCAGCTTATCTCGGTCAGGATCTTCTCCCCCTCATCCAACTCAATGCCGGCATCCAGCGCAGCGATATAAACATGTTGTCTTTTCTCTGCGCGCAGATACATTTCAATGCGGCTCTTCTCTTCATCAAAGGCCGCCGCGTGGCTGAAATTATCCAGGTCAAAATTTGCGCCGAGCTTGTTATTCAGCACCCGCAGCACATTTAAGTTAAATTGCGCGGTAATCCCCTCAGCATCATTGTACGCAGCATCCAGCACCGCACTGTCTTTCACCCGATCAGCCCCGAGAAGAAAATAATCACCAGCCTGCATGACGCTATGGAGTTCGCAGACAAAATCCGCAGCTTCAACCGGGGTGAAATTGCCAATCGTGCTGCCCAAGAAGACAAACAGCTTACTGCCCTCGGCCGTCGGCAGATTGCCCAGGCCGGCGTGATAATCGCCCAGCAAGGGCATCACTTCCAGCCAGTCATACTTGGATTTTAATCTGTCCGTGGCCTGATGCAGTGCCGGTTCACAGACATCAAAAGGGGCATACCGGCAGATATGCGCATGCTTCTCGCAGGCATCGAATAAGTGCCGCGTCTTGTGTGAATTGCCGCTGCCCAGCTCAATGATCTGCTCGGGTCGCGTGGTGCTGATGATGTATTCACTGACTGCGGACAACAGCGCATCTTCCACGCGGGTCGGATAGTATTCCGGTGTGGCACAGATCTGCTCGAACAATGCCGCCCCGCGCGCATCATAAAAATACTTGGGCGGCAGGCTGCGCGGGCGTGAGAGCAGGCCGGCGCGCGCATCTTCCTTTAGCGCAGGCACATATCGGGTCGGCGCAACGGGCGTACACTCCCCGTTTGCCGTTTTGTGCTGTAATGATGCGAGCTTCACTTAAAAAATACAGGTCGGAACACAAGCTGGACGGGAAGTAGGTTAAGTGAAGGCTAACAGAGGATGGACTATAATGCCACCTGCGCCCTTGCCTGATTAACAACTGCCTTAATCCATGCCCGCCGTTTGTGACAGAGTGATGAACAAGGAAATAATCGAGTTATTACAACAGGGGACGACCCTGATCACGCCGACCAATCGTCTCAGTCGTCATCTACAGTCCCACTATGCGGCCGTCCAGATCGAAGAGGGCCGGATTGCCTGGCAGAGCGCCGATATCCTCCCCTGGACTGCCTGGCTGCAGCGTAGCTGGGAGGCCATCAGCATGCAGGAAGACCCTCCCCCATGCCTGCTGAATGCCCATCAGCAGCAGGCCGTGTGGCAGCAGATCATCGCCGCCTCGCCCTATGCCCCGCGCTTATTACAAGATGCGGCCACCGCAAGGCAGGCGATTGCCGCCTGGAAGCTGCTGCAGCAATGGCAGCTACGCGAACTTCCTGAAGGCGTCTATCTCAATGAAGACGCCCGCGTATTCACCAGCTGGGCCGCGGCCTATGAAAAGAGATGTGCAACTGAGAATTGGGTGGATGAGGCGCGCTTGGCCGATGTCTATCGGGAAGACGTCCGTAAATATCATGCCCTGCCGGGTAAATCCATTGCCCTGCTCGGCTTTCATGAATTGACCCCACAGCAAGAAAGCCTTCTCGCCTGTTTAGAAGAGCTTGGCTGTCGCATCATCCATCTCAAGTTGGAGAGGAGAAACGCAGTGCTCAGGCAGGCCGGCCTTGCCGATACCCGCCGGGAGCTGCGCGCGGCCGCACACTGGGCCCGGCAGCTGCTGGAGCAGTCTCCCAAGCCCGGCGCGGCCACGTCCATCGGCATTGTCGTGCCGGACTTGCAGGCTTGCCGGCATATTGTTGAGGCGGAGTTTGATGATGTCCTGGCACCGGCGGCGATCCTCTCGGCAGCCGATAGTGAGCAGCACCCGTACAGCATTTCCTTAGGCCGCGCCTTAGGCGAATATCCCCTGATTGATACCGCCCTGACCCTGCTCGGTCTGCTGCATCAGCCCGCTATGATCGATGCTATCAGCCTGTTACTGCGTTCCCCCTTCATCAAGGCCGCCGCCATTGAGGCGCAGGGACGCGCACAATTAGACGCCGCCCTGCGTGAGCATGGCGAGCCGCGTCTTTCCTTGCATACCATCTTGTATATCGCGACCAATAAACGCACGCCGACACAGCGCTGCCGCGGCCTTATTGATTCTCTGTCGGCCTTGAGGGAATTGATGCAGGCACTGCCTGCCAAACAGACGCCGCTTGCGTGGGCCGATAGCTTTTCCAAAGTGCTGAATATTTTTTCCTGGCCGGGAGAGCGGGCACTCAACAGCGCGGAATATCAAATCGTGGCCGCCTGGCAAGAGGTGCTTGCGCGCTTTGTCTCGCTGGAATTGGTGCTGCCGCGCCTTGGCCGCGGCGCGGCTCTGGCGCAGCTGCGCCGGCTGGTCACCGGTTTCAGTTTCCAGCCGGAGACCGCCGAGGCGCCGATACAGATTCTAGGCCTGGCCGGTGCTGCCGAGATGCAATTTGAGCATCTATGGCTGCTAGGCCTGCACGAGGAGAGCTGGCCGCAGGCGGCGCTGCCCAACCCCTTCATTCCGCTCAGCCTGCAACGCGCGCAGCGTATGCCCCGGGCCAGCGCCGAGATAGAGCTGGACTATGCGCGTACTATGACTGAAGCCTTGCTCAACTCATCGCCCGATGTCGTCTTAAGCTATCCGCAAAATAAGAAGGAACGCGCCCTGCGCCCCAGCCCCTTGTTAAGGCCTTATCTTGAGAATGCCGCGCAGTTATCGCTTCGACAGGAGGTTTCCTATGCGGAGCGCATTCTTCACAGCCGAAAGATGGAGGTGCTGGAAGATAATTCCGCTCCCGTCATCAGGCCGGGCGATGCGCTGCGCGGCGGGACGTCTCTGTTCAAGGATCAGTCTGCCTGCGCATTTCGCGCCTTCGCCCGCCATCGCCTGCATGCAGGCGCCCTGCCGGAAGTGGACATTGGCCTGGATGCGCGCGCGCGCGGCGCCCTGGTGCATGCCCTTATGCAGCTATTTTGGAGCCGGGTCGGTACGCAACAATCCTTGTTGGCGATGAGCGAGGCGCAATTAGACGCGTTGATTCACAACTGCGCAAAGCAGGTCGTGCACGGCAGGCGGGGGGGGCACCGGCATAGCTATAGCGCGCGCTTTGTGGAATTGGAAATTGCACGGCTGGAGGGCCTGTTACGGGAATGGCTGCAGCAGGAGCGCTCGCGTTCCGCCTTTGTGGTCCGCGCCTGCGAGGCAGAGCAGCTGCTCAAGGTGGAAGGGATTGAAGTGCGTACCCGGATTGATCGCATTGATGAACTGGAAGATGGCAGGCAGCTGATCATTGATTACAAGACGGGTGCGACCAGTATCAATGACTGGTTCGGTGAGCGGCCCGATGATCCGCAGTTGCCCCTATATGCGATCAGCAGTGAGGCCGACATTGCCGCCTTGGCCTTTGCCCGCATCAGGCGCGGAGAGATGGCCTATGTCGGCCTGGCCGAAGAGGGTGCTGTTTTTCCCAAGACCAAAGCCTACAGCGATGCTCCTCATAAAGATGCCGCCGAGACTTGGGGAGCCTTGTTGCTGCATTGGAAAGAAGTGTTATCGGCTTTAGGTATTGCCTTTCGCGCGGGGGATGCCGCGGTAAGGCCAAAAGACATGAAGACCTGGCAGACCTGTCGCTATTGCGACCTGCATGCCTTTTGCCGCATCCATGAAAAACGAGCCAATTCAGAAACGGGCGCTGATTAAAAAAGCGATTATGAGAAGTGAGCTTATCGATATTGAACAGCGCAATCAGGCGCTCTCGCCGGCGGACTCTTTTATCGTGCAGGCGCCGGCGGGTTCGGGCAAGACCGAGCTGTTGATCCAGCGCTATCTGCGTCTGCTTGGCATTGCCGGGGCTCCTGAGGAGATCATCGCCATTACCTTTACGCGCAAGGCCGCCGCAGAGATGCGTGGTCGTGTTATTCATGCCTTGCAGATGGCCGCGGAAGACAATGCCGATGGTGTGACGGAGAAGACCATCGAGCTGGCGCGGGCGGCAAGGGCGCAGGATGAAAAACATAACTGGCAGTTGGTGGATAATCCGGGGCGGCTGCGCATTCAGACCATTGATGCCCTGTGCGCCTTCTTGACCCGGCGCATGCCGATCGTCGCAGGCTTTGGGGCGCAGCCGGAGACGGTAGAGGATGCCCGGGAATTATACAAACAGGCCGCCGCCAACACCCTTGCGGAGATTGAGAGCGACCAGCACTGGTCAGCTGCCATCGCCACCTTATTAACACACTTAGATAATGACCTGCCTGCTCTGCGCACGATGCTGGCCGGCATGCTCGCCCGCCGGGATCAGTGGTTGCGGCATGTTGTCGGGCAGCCCGAGCGGCGGGAACTGGAGGCGGCACTAAGACAGCTGGTGGAAGCAAGCTTACAAGCCATGCAGCCGCGCCTGCATGAAAGGCTCGATGCGGAATTTCTGGCCTGTGTCGCTTTTGCCGCCAGGAATCTTGCTTGGGAAGGCGGCGAGTTTAGCTGCCTGCCGGGGGCGGCGGCTGATGATCTCGCAAGCTGGCGCTTCATCGTTGATCTATGCCTGACGCGAGAAGGTGAGTGGCGCAAGCGGGTGAATAAGGGCCAGGGCTTTCCCGCCGCTGCCGCGCAGAAGGAAATGAAACAGCGTTTTCAAACGATGCTGGCGCGGCTTGCCAGCGATGATGAGTTGCGTGCGTGTTTGCTGGAGATAAGAGCGCTGCCCCCGGTTGGTTATAGCGAGCAGGAATGGCAGGTGCTCAATGCGCTGTATCAATTACTCATCCTCGCCGATGCACAGCTACGGGTGCTCTTTGCTGAGAAAAACCAGATCGACTTTAGCGGCATTACCCAGGCGGCGATTCAGGCCCTCGGCAGTGAGGAGGCGCCGAGCGATCTGGCCCTGCATCTGGATTATCGCATCAAACATATACTGCTGGATGAGTTCCAGGATATTTCGATTAATCAATATGTCCTGTTGGAGCGCCTGACGGCGGGCTGGTCGGGGCAAGATGGGCATAGCCTGTTTCTGGTGGGCGATCCCATGCAGTCTATCTACCGTTTTCGTGAGGCCGAAGTAGGGCTTTTTTTGAACACCTGGAAGGAAGCGCGGCTGGGGCAGGTGCCGCTGAAGCCGCTAAACATCAGGCTTAACTTTCGCGCAAAAAAATCCATTGTAGAGTGGGTAAATAATACCTTCAGTCAAGTCCTGCCGCACAATCCCGATCTGAGTCGCGGTGCGGTGGCCTATGTCAAGGCGGATGCCTTTGACCGGCAAGAGGATGGGCAGGCGGTTACGCACCATCCCATAGTCGGGCGTGATCATGCAAGAGAAGCAGAGACCGTTGTCGAGTTAATCAAGTCCGCCCGAGAAAAAAGGGCGCAAGAGAAGATCGCAATCTTGGTCAGGAATCGCAGCCATCTGCATGAAATTATTCCCGCACTACGACAGGCCGGTCTTCGCTTTCGCGCCGTGGAGATCGACCGCCTCGGCACCCAGGCGGCGATCATGGATCTGCTGGCCCTGACCCATGCCTTAAGCCATTTTGCTGATCGCATCGCCTGGCTGGCGGTCCTGCGCGCCCCCTGGTGCGGCTTAAGTCTTGGCGATCTGTTTATCTTAGGCAAGGACAAAGACAAGACCATCTGGCAGTGCATGAATGAGCCGGCAAGGTGCCAAGCACTCAGTCATGCCGGGCAGTTGCGCTTGGCAAGCATACGCAAGATTCTGCAAGCCGCCTTTGCCGAGCGCGGGCGCAGACATCTAAGTCGCTGGGTGGAATCAGTCTGGATGAGTATCGGCGGGCCGGCGACCTTGACGGATGAGACCGCGCTGGAGAATACGCGAAGCTTTTTTGATCTGATAGAGAAATTTGATCAAGGCGGCAACATAAAAGATCGGGCTGTCTTTGCGCAACAAGTCGCCGAGTTGTCCGCCGCCGCCGATGTGACCGCCGATGATACGCTGCAGTTGATGACCATACACAAGGCCAAGGGGCTGGAGTTTGATACAGTCATCTTGCCCGGTCTATGCCGGGGCAGCGCTACCGATAAGACCGAGCTATTGCTGTGGATGGAACTGCCGCGGCCTGCACGCCAGGCCCTGCTGCTGGCGCCGATAAAGGCGGCAGGTGAGAGCGCGCTGCCGCCCATATATCGCTATCTACGGCAGCTTGAAAATGAAAAACAGCGCTATGAAGAGGGGCGTCTGCTGTATGTCGCCGCAACACGGGCGAAGAGAAAATTGCATCTCCTCCACACCATCAAGCCGCAACACACAGAACAGGGATTACAGCCGGCCGCGCCGCCTTACAATAGCCTGCTGGCGCAGTTGTGGCCGCTCGTGAAAGACGGCTTGGTGGATCTGTTAAGCGCCGATGAAGATGCGGCGGAAGTTGCAAGGCCCGCGCTTTTGCCTTCCAAGAGTATGCGGCGGCTTGCGCAGACATGGCAATTACCCGCCGCCCCTGATCCGGTGCGGGCGCAGGATGACAGGCTGAGCGCGACCGGCCTGTCTGTGCAGGCGGACGCAATGGAGGGCATTGAATTTGCCTGGGCGAGCGAGACCATCCGGCATGTCGGCTCCGTCGTACATCGCTATATCCAGTTATTTGCCGAACAAGGTATTGACAGCTGGAACCCACAACGGGTCAAGGCCCGGATGGCGCATTATGCGCTGGCATTACGGCGGCTCGGGGTTGTCGATGCTGCGCTTCACGGGGCGAGTGCGCGCGTGGCGCAGGCGCTGATAAACCTGCTTGCAGATGCAAGAGGCAGGTGGTTGTTATCCAATGAGCATCAGGAGCGGATCAATGAATATGCCCTTAGCGGCTTGCATCAAGGCCGGCTGGTCAAGGTCATCATCGATAGAACCTTTGTCGATCAGGACGGCACCCGCTGGATTATCGATTACAAGACCGGTCGTCACGAGGGCGGAGATACACAAGCCTTCCTGGATCAGGAGCGCGCACGTTATCAAGACCAGTTAGAAAAATACGCGGCGCTACTGAGCGCGATGGAAGACAGACCCATCAAACTGGGTCTGTATTTTCCCTTGTTAAAGGGCTGGCGGGAGTGGGATTATGTTAAGGAAGCCTCAACATGAGCGCGCGCATCGGGCCTTTGCCCACTAAAGGGCCTTGCTGTATGATGGCGCGAAACAACGGAGCCGCTTACCTATGAAACAAACGAGAAACCTTCTTCCCATTCTGCTTTGCCTCACTGCCCTTGCCGCCCCGGCGGCGGATTTTGAAAAGGGCATGGCAGCCTATGAGCGCGGCGACTACGCCACCGCCCTGCGTGAATGGCAAGCCCTGGCCGAGCAGGGCCTTGCCGCTGCCCAAAACAGTCTGGGGGTGATGTATGACCAGGGGCTAGGCGTGGTGCAGGATGACAAGGAAGCCGTGAAGTGGTATCGGCGAGCGGCCGAGCAGGGCAATGACCATGCCCAGCACAATCTGGGAGTGATGTATGACGAGGGGCAGGGCGTGGCGCGGAATTATCGGATGGCTGCGAAGTGGTGGCAACTGGCGGCCGAGCAGGGCGATGCCGGTGCCCAAAACAATCTGGGGTTTATGTATGACAAGGGGCGAGGCGTACCGCAAGACTATATCCGCGCCCATCTGTGGTATAACCTGGCCGCAGCACAGGGCCACGAGCTGGCTGCAGAAAACAGGGACTTGCTCGCCGAGGAGATGAGGCCCGCCGATATTACTACCGCCCAGCAACTGGCCCGCGAGTGCGTGGAGAGGAACTACAAGGGCTGTTGAGGCGGGTGGGCGCTCGCCGCCCCCGCCATTCCCTGCGTAACAGTTGTGAAGAGGCGCGAAAAATCCCTTTCTTAAGATCTTCCTTCCAAATCAAGCCTTCAAAGTGCTATGTCGTTTTAAGGAATTCGCCGCTTATGACGACCACGCTCGGTCTTGGCAGGGCATTGCCGCCATCAGGCCAATGGCTGTCAAGCCTGGCTCGGTCGGCGGAATTCTCGCCCGGGTGTTGCACCGAGACGAACAGGCTATGCCCGTCATCAGAAAAACGTATGCCGGTAAACTCTGCCTGCACCGGCGCTGAGGCCAGCTGTATCACCCGACCTGCCTCAACGCCGGACATGGGCACGAAAAACAGGCCGTTGTTTTTGAATGCGGCATAGGGCGGCAGGTTCAGTTGCTCGGTTGCAATGTCTGAGGTGAACCAGAGATTGCCCTGCTTATCAAAGGCGAGGTTGTCCGGGCAGGCAAAGCCGGTCTGCTCGCCCCCGGTTAGGAAGGTGGATGCTGTAAAGTTCAGTGCCAGTGGATCGTTGTGGTCTTCTTCTAGCTTGAGGATCGAGCCGAAGGGCCGCCCGGCTCGTGTGTTTTTTGTCAGCGTAACGAATACAGCGCCGGAGCGCGGGTCTCGTTCGATGTCTTCCGGCCGGTCCTGGGGTGTGCCGCCGGCGAGCCTTGCGGCTTCACGGGTACGGATAAGCAGATCAAGCTGGCTGGGAAAATGACCTTTTAGTTTCCGGTTCTGCTCTATATCAAGCGGCAGCCATCTGCCTTGATTGGTATCGGCGACATAAAGTATGCCTGTCTCCAGGCTCCCGGGCCTATCAGCGATGAACTTGTAGATGCGCTCATCGGTCTTGTCATCGCCGCTATAAACAACACAGCGCCCATCTTCGGCGACAACGACAGTGGCGGATTCATGGGCGAAGCGGCCCATGGACGTATGCTTTTTGGCCGCACCGCTAAAGGGATCGACCTCGACCACCCAGCCGTAGTGCTCGGGAGGCATGTCAAAAAAGCGCTCCCAACCGACGGTGGGCGGCTTGGAGAAACGGCGGCTATCGCTGCTGAAGTCAACTTCCCCTACATAGTAATGATAATTCTCTTCACAGCTTAGGAAGGTGTCCCAGGGCGTGCGGCCGCCGGCGCAGTTGGCAAGGGTGCCTTGTGCTGTTGTAGTGCCGGCAATGGGGCCAGCGGCGATCAGGGGGATGGGCGTCAGCGCATCAATGCGGCGGTTCAGGGCGTCATCTTTTATGATCCGCCATTGGCCCTGGAGCCTTTTCATTCTCAGGATGCTGCCGCCCACCTCGCGCGCCTCGGTCTCAACATCTGCCTGTAATTTTTCTTCCGGCCTGGTCGGTGTGGGGAAGTAGCCCAAGGCGATTGATTCATGGTTGACCCAGAGCAGACAATCATCCGGATTGTTATTGATGGTGATGAAATCCAGGTAGTCATTGTTAAAGCCAAAGCGCTGTCCCTGTGCGTTGATGGTCTCGCCCCAGGAGATCAGCATTTCATAGTCCAGACCATCGGCGAGGATAAGCTCATCTGCGCTGCTGGGTCGTATCGCCTTGATTTGTTTGTGCGGCCCGGCCGATGCGCCAAGCGAGCCGGCAGGCAGCAGGGCAGCGGCGGATAGGCCGCCGATAAACTGTACGAAATCACGGCGTGAGCATTTATTATTTATGTTCATAAGATTTTGATAAGCATAAATTTGGGCATGTAAGTATAGCGATAAAAACAGCATTGACTATACGACATCTAAGACAGGCCCCGGGCGGACTTGGTTCAGCGTTTCCTTGCGCCTAGCTGTGCGCGGCAAGACGGATCCCTTGTCTGGAAGCCACGCTAAAAAATCTTTCATCTTCCAATCGAAGCGCCGCCAGGCTCCCGCCCCATACGCATCCCCTATCAGTCGGATAGACATTGAAGGCCTTGTAATCGAATTTATACTCACGCAGGGAAGCCCAGTGGCCGAAGATGATTTTGTCATGTCGGCTTGCGCGTTGTTCTAACTCAAACCAGGGAAAGAGGCCCGCTGCTTGGCGGCCCGGGGCCAGCTTTTCCTTAAAATCAAGCCGGCCCGTGGCATCGCAATAGCGCAGACGGGTCAGGCAGTTGGTGATGAAACGCAGCCGCCCCCATCCGTCCAGCCGCTCCGACCATTGCGCCGGTTGCCTGCCGTACATGTGCGCAAAGTATTCTTTGTGGTTATCAGCAGTCAAAGCCATTTCTACTTCCCGTGCATATTCGCGCGCCTGGCCCACTTCCCACTGCGGCGGCAGGCCGGCATGTACCAGCGTAAATTTGAGCTCTTCGTGTTGATAAACCAGGGCCTGTCGGCCTAACCAACTGAGCAGGGCGTCTTTATCCGGCGCATCCAATATTTCCGCCAGCGTATCGCCGGTGTGCATGTATTTTTCCTGCCCCGCGGCGATGGCGAGCAGGTGCAGATCATGGTTGCCGAGCACGGTGACGGCATTTGCGCCCAGTGCATGCACGAAGCGCAGGGTCTTTAG
This sequence comes from Gammaproteobacteria bacterium, assembly GCA_963923955.1. Lineage (GTDB taxonomy): Bacteria > Pseudomonadota > Gammaproteobacteria > Eutrophobiales > Eutrophobiaceae. The sequence goes on along the minus strand of OZ000552.1, from coordinate 2,241,759 downwards.
GGAATGCGGGCCGCGGTTTACCAGATCGCCCACGAAACATAACTGGTCCTTGGCCGCATCAAAGTTTATCTTATCCAGAAGATCGATAAGCTCCTCATAGCAGCCCTGCAGATCGCCGATCGCATAGGTCGCCATAGAGCGAGATTAATGCAGCGTGCCCGGGGTGGACAGGCTAAAGGCCGGGATAGGCGTTTCAAATTCCACCCCATCATCGGCGAGCATGAAGTAGCGCCCTTCCATACAGCCGACCGGCGTCTCCAGAATCGCCCCGCTGGTGTAGCGAAAATACTCGCCCGGATGCAGGTGCGGTTGTTCGCCGATCACGCCTTCTCCCTGCACCTCCTGCACCTTGTTGTTGGCATCGGTGATGATCCAGTGGCGGCTCAACAGCCGCGCCGCCACCGCGCCCTTGTTGGTAATGGTGATCGTATAGGCAAAGACATAGCGGCCCTCGTGATGGTCTTGGGCCGGGATGGACTGCTCCGCGATGTAGGCGGTCTCCACGGCAACGTGCACATAATATTCGTCTTTATCCGGCATGGGCCTATTTCACCTGATTGCGCCCTGCGGCGCAAGCCGTGCAAGTCATCGGCGTCAAGTTGGCAACAGCTTATTGCGTTCCAGGCGGCGATAGCCGATGGCCTCGGTGAGATGTGCGGTGGCAATGTGTTCGCTCTCATCCAGATCAGCAATCGTCCTGGCGACCTTGATGATACGCTGCATGGCGCGCGCTGATAAGCCAAGTTGCGTGATGGCCTGCTCCAACAGCGCGATCTGCTCGCTTGCCAATTTGCAGTGTTGTTCGATCTCGCGGTTGCTCAGCTTGCTGTTGGCCTTGCCGTGACGCCGCAGCTGGCGTTCATAACTCGCTATCACCCGGCGCTGCACCAGGGCGCTGGATTCAATACTCCCAGGCTCGTTTTTTCGCAGTATTTCCTTCGGCATATTAGGCACTTCGATGTGCAGGTCTATCCGGTCCAGCAAGGGCCCGGAGATGCGGGCGCGATAGCGGCGGATCTGCTCATAGCTGCATTGACAACGATTGCTTGCATCGCCCAGATACCCGCAGGGGCAGGGGTTCATCGCCGCGATCAACTGAAAGCCGGCGGGGAACTCAGCCTGATAAGCAGCGCGCGAGATGATGACGCGGCCGGATTCTAATGGCTCACGCAGCACTTCCAGCACCCGGCGTTCAAATTCAGGCAGCTCATCTAAGAACAGCACGCCGTTGTGGGCCAGGGATATCTCCCCCGGACGCGGATGACTGCCGCCGCCCACCAGGGCGATGGCAGAAGTAGTGTGGTGCGGTGCGCGCACCGGACGCGCAGACCAACATGCCGGGTCAAAGCCGTGGCTGCTGATGGATTTAATGGCAGCGCTCTCCAGCGCCTGTGCCTCCGACATGGGCGGGAGGATGCCGGCTAAGCGCTCGGCCAGCATGGTCTTGCCGGAGCCGGGTGGGCCGATCATCAGCAGGTTATGCTGGCCTGCGGCGGCGATTTCTAATGCGCGCTTTGCCTGGTGCTGTCCGCGAATATCCGAGAGATTGGCCTGCGTGTGCCGGCGCGCCGCGTTGGCCGGCGAGGCCTTGTATTCATCCAGGGCCGTGTTGCCGTTTAGGTGGGCGCAGACATCAAGCAGGTGCTCGGCCGGATAAACCACGAGCCGGCCGATCAGCCCGGCCTCCGCGGCGTTGGCCTTGGGCAGAATGAGTTTCCGCTGTGCCGCGTGCGCGGATTTGGCGGTCGGCAACGCGCCGCGCACGGCCCGGAGCGCGCCGGTTAGGGCAAGCTCGCCGATGAATTCATAAGAATCAAGCGCCTCGCCTGAGAGCTGTCCGGAAGCAACGAGTATGCCCAGCGCGATGGCTAAGTCAAAACGGCCGCCTTCTTTGGGCAAGTCCGCCGGGGCTAAGTTGATGGTGATGCGGCGCAGTGGAAACTCGAAGTGGTTATTCAATATGGCGCTGCGCACCCTCTCCTTGCTCTCCTTGACCGCGGTCTCCGGCAGGCCGACGATAGAGAGGCTGGGAAGCCCGCGCGAGAGATGGACTTCGATGGTGACCAGTGGCGAATGGATGCCGGCCAGGGCGCGGCTATATACGAGTGCGACGTCCACAGGCAGGCTCCCTTATGCGCTATGGCAGTCCATTAAGATGTTTGAGATGAGGTGGGGAATGGCTTTTTACGTCAAGGCCGGCTGCTAATTTTTCTCATCCAGTCTCGCCTCCAGCGCCGTGATCTTCTCTTCCAGTTCTTCCACCAACTGGCGGGTACGGCTGAGCAGGCCTGATTGAATATCAAATTCTTCCCGGGTAACCAGGTCCATGCGGGAGAAGGTGGCGCTCAGCGCCGCGCGTAGATTTTTTTCCATGTCCTGCCCGGCCTGGCGCAGGTCATCGGGCAGCAATCGAGAGAACTGCCCGATAAAATCATCGATCTTTTCCTGGTTTGCACTCACCTTTATCTTGTCCCGTTTATTCTTAAGAAAGATGCGGCAATTATTGCACTAAAGCTGAACATAGTGAACTCAATGTCGCACATTCCTTGTGCATTTTAGCTTGGCACCATCCCCCTGTCTTCCATAAGCCTATGATTTTTAATGACTAAATAAACTTGGCACGACCCCTGCTTATAGTCAGGCCAAGTCTATTTTCTAAAACTTTTTGGGGTGATTGATGAAGATGAAAAATTTATTTTTGTGTGTGCCGCTGGTCTTGGCCCTCTTTGCCAAGGCAGCCTTGTCTCAAGATTCAGAGCACGAGTTCAGCGCCAATGTCGGCTTGTTCAGCGATTATTTATACCGCGGGATTACCCAGACCCAGGAAGGCCCCGCCATACAGGGCGGCCTTGATTATTCCCATGCCCCGACCGGTGCCTATGCCGGCGTGTGGGCCTCCAATGTTGATTTTGGTGCGGATGCAAAAATTGAGATCGACTATTACGGTGGCATCAATGGTGAGCTTGCTAACGGCATAAGCTGGGATGTGGGCGGCCTGTACTATCAATACGCAGGTTCAGATGACGAGCCGGAAGAGGACTTTGTCGAGGCCTATTTCAGCCTGGGCTATAGCTTTGCTGATATGGCCTATGAACCGGGCATCGGCGCAGGGGTTAATTATTCCCCCGACTTCTTTGGCGAAGATGGCGCTGCCGTCTATGTATATGGCAGCCTGGATTTGAGCCTGCCGCAGTACTTTGGCCTGTCCTTTTATGTCGGCTATCAGGATGTGAAAGGAGACAAGACTTCCCCTGAAGGCTTTGACTATGTTCATTACAGCATCGGCTTGAGCAGAAGCCTGGGGCCGGTTGATGTTGCTGTTTCCTGGAATGATGCCAACGATAACTGCGATGGCGGCACGAATGAGGCCTGTCGGGCGCTCGTCTTCAGTGTTTCCAGCAGTTTTTAGCTTGGCTAAGGAGACGCTGATGAAACTAGTCACGGCGATTATCAAACCGTTCAAGTTGGATGATGTGCGCGAGGCCCTGGGCCGCTTAGGCATACAGGGCATGACGGTGACGGAGACAAAGGGCTTTGGCCGACAAAAGGGCCATACTGAATTATATCGCGGTGCTGAGTATGTGGTGGACTTTTTGCCCAAGCTCAAACTCGAAGTTGCTGTTGCCGATGCGCAGGTTGATGAGGTGGTCGGCGCCGTCACCGCGGCGGCGAAGACGGATCAGATCGGCGATGGCAAGATCTTTGTCTTTGATCTGCTTGCGGTGATTCGCGTCAGGACCGGGGAGCAGGGCGATGAGGCCCTGTAGCTTTATAACTTCCTGCAATCTTTTAACAAGCACATTAATCATTCGTTAGTCATTTAAGGAGTCTTATCCGTGGAAAATAATATCTTTGAATTACAGTATGCGCTGGACACCTTCTATTTTCTCATCTGTGGTGCGCTGGTGATGTGGATGGCCGCGGGCTTTGCCATGCTGGAGGCCGGCCTGGTGCGGGCCAAGAATACCATCGAGATCTTAACCAAGAATGTCGCCCTGTTTGCCGTATCCTGCATCATGTACATGGTCTGTGGCTACGCCCTCATGTACGGCGGCGGTTATTTTCTTGCCGGCATAGCAGGCGGGGAGACACTGGTGCTGGACGCACTGGCCGCATCAAAGGAGAACGGCTTCGGTGGCGACTCGGTGTATGCAAGCGCCGCGGAATTTTTCTTCCAGGTGGTCTTTGTTGCCACCGCCATGTCGATCGTATCCGGCGCCGTGGCCGAGCGCATGAAACTGTGGGCCTTCTTGGCATTCGCAGTGGTCATGACCGCCTTCATCTACCCGCTGGAAGGCAGCTGGACCTGGGGCGGCAAGGAGGTGTTCGGCCTGTATAGCTTGGCTGATCTTGGCTTTTCTGATTTCGCCGGCTCCGGGATTGTGCACATGGCCGGGGCCAGCGCAGCCTTGGCCGGCGTCCTCCTGCTGGGTGCGCGCAAGGGGAAATATGCCGCGGATGGCCGGGTGAATGCCATACCTGGTGCCAACCTGCCGCTGGCGGCGTTGGGCACCTTTATCTTGTGGATGGGCTGGTTTGGTTTTAATGGCGGGTCCGTGCTCAAGCTGGGGGATGTCGCTAGCGCCAATTCTGTGGCGATGGTGTTCTTAAATACCAATGCAGCGGCGGCCGGTGGGCTGGTTGCCGCCTTGCTGGTATCCCAGCTAAAATTCGGCAAGGCGGATTTGACCATGGCATTAAACGGCGCACTGGCCGGTCTGGTGGCCATTACCGCTGAACCCTCAACGCCATCGGCCCTAAGCGCCACCCTGATCGGCGGTGTCGGCGGTGTCATCGTGGTGTTCTCCATCGTCTTGCTGGATAAATTAAAGATCGATGATCCGGTGGGGGCAATATCGGTACACGGGGTGGTCGGCATGTGGGGCCTGTTGGCCGTTCCCTTCACCAACCAAGCCGCCTCATTCAGCGGCCAGCTAATTGGTCTCTTGACCATCTTTGTCTGGGTATTCGTTGCCAGCCTGATTGTTTGGTCCATCATCAAAGCGGCCATAGGCATTCGCATCAGCGAGGAGCAGGAATACGATGGCACCGATCTCGCCGAGTGCGGCATGGAGGCCTATCCAGAGTTTGTTGCGCCATCATAGCTAATGGAAGTGGGTGTGTGAGTAAGCACGCCCATTTTTTTACTTTACGATCATCTGCGAAGCTGGTTACTATATGCGCTCTATAAAATGAGGTGAGAAAATGAAGCTATTAGCCGCAATCATAAAACCATTCAAACTGGACGATGTGCGTGAGGCCTTATCCGAGATCGGCGTACAGGGCCTGACAGTCACAGAGGTAAAAGGCTTCGGTCGCCAGAAGGGCCACACCGAGCTCTATCGTGGCGCTGAGTATGTGGTTGATTTTCTGCCGAAAGTAAAGATAGAAGTCGCCCTGGATGAGGCCCAGGTTGATGCTGCAACAGAGGCGGTCACCAAGGCCGCCGGCACCGGCAAAATCGGTGATGGCAAGATATTTGTTTACAGCCTTGAACAGGCAATTCGTATCCGCACCGGCGAGACAGGAACGGATGCCTTATAAGTTTATAGATTTAAGAAAACCATTAATCCAAATCAGAGTTTCCTTATGGCGCAGGGAGGGGACACCCAATTCAATACGGATAAGCGGTATAGTTGTTTGACTGGATTCCCGCTTGCGCGGGAATGACGCGAAGAGAGGACTAAGTGGATTCCTTCTCCTGCTCGCAGGCAGGAATGGACGGTTAAGACAACACCGCCATCTATGACTCGTCATTCCTGGCTTGACCAGGAATCCATAAAAATACCCTGAATACACCTTGATCAAAGCCAAAAGGGGCAAGGGGCAATAGCGGAGAGCGAAGTAAGAGGTATGATCCATTCGACTGGTTCCTGCTTCCGCAGGAATGACACAAGAAGTGTCTGCCCCTGCTCGCAGGCAGGGGTGACGTTCTTGCACGGGAATGACGGAGAGGCAGGAGCCCGGTGGGTTCCTGCCCCTGCTCGCAGGTAAGGGGGGGAATGACGAGGGGGATAGAACGGGGGGTATGGTTAAGATCCGCTTGGCCAGGTCCAAGGGCGCACCAGAACACACTTACCGTTTGCACTTCTAAGGAGACGTAAGCAGTCTTCTATCACCACGCTTTCAACAAGGCCAGGCCCCGGCTTAAGATGCCTTCAAGAAAACCCGCTCTGCTAAGCAAGGCCCCCAAAAAATCAATAACGTAGTCATTTGTGGATAAGTCTGTGAATTACAGGCTGTCAGCTTTGTCTTTGTTTGTGCAGAAGGCTTGGGGGTTTTGGGGTTAAAATTGAATAATAGTGATAGTAATCAGTTAGTTATGATGTTCTATCGAGATCTATCTTATAATTGCTCTCGTAACCTGGATTTTCCCAGCGCCGATGAATCATGATGTGAATAACTGAAATCTCGTGTGCATCGGCGCATTTTCTAAGGATCCGGCCTCACACAAGCCGCACAGCCAAGCCCGCCTTAAGGTTATACTGCCCGGACAGCAAATAAGTAACAATAATAACAAATGAATACAAGCCCCATGATTAGACTCATTGACGCTGTCTCTGAAGTAATCGATTCCTTTAGCGAGTGGAGCGGGAGATGCGTCTCTTGGCTGGTGCTGGCCCTGGTAGTGCTGGTCGGCTATGACGTTAGCATGCGTTACCTTTTTCAAAGCGGCTCGGTCGCCTTGCAGGAACTGGAATGGCATCTATTCTCTATCATCTTCCTGCTTGGCGCGGCCTATACCTTCAAACATGACGCGCACGTCAGGTTGGACCTGTTCTACCAGAGCCGCTTCATGGATGCACAGCGGCGCGCCTGGGTGAACTTGGCCGGCGGCGTATTCTTCCTCATGCCCTTTTGCTTGCTTGTCATCGTCTGCGCCTGGCCCTTCCTTTCTCAATCCTACCAATACGCGGAAGGCTCGCCCGACCCCGGCGGACTGGCCTACCGCTGGCTGCTAAAGGCGGCCATCCCGCTCGGCTTCATCTTGCTCATGCTGCAGGGCCTGGCCGATATATTGAAAAATCTGAAAATAATCATCATCGGAAGACAGCCATGACGCTCTGGGTGATTGTCATGTTTTGCAGCCTGATGCTGCTGCTCCTGCTGGGCTATCCGGTCGCCTTCACGCTGGGGGCGGTGGCCTTGTTATTCGGCAGCATCTTTCTCGGGGTGGATTTCTTTAACCTGCTACCCCTGCGTATCTGGGGTGTGATGACCAACTTCACCCTGCTGGCCGTGCCGCTGTTTATCTTCATGGGCATCGTGCTGGACAAATCGGGCCTGGCAGAAGAGCTGCTGGAGACCATGGGGCTCTTGTTTGGCAAGCTGCGCGGCGGCCTGGCCATTTCGGTGGTGATAGTCGGTGCCTTGTTGGCGGCCACAACCGGCGTGGTCGGGGCAACGGTCGTCACCATGGGGATCATCGCCCTGCCCACCATGTTAAAGCGGCATTACCTGCCGCAGCTGGCCTGTGGCACCATTGCCGCGGCCGGGACGCTCGGACAGATCATCCCGCCCAGCATCATCCTCATCCTGCTCGGGGACGTGATGGGTGTCCCGGTAGGACGCTTATTCATCGGCGCCGTCATCCCGGGCGCCCTGTTGGTCATGCTGTTTCTGCTCTACATTGGCATCACCGCTTGGCTAAAGCCTGAGACCGCGCCTGCTCTGGCCACAACCCAGGACGCCAGTCTGGCAAAGAAGGTCGCCTTCACCCTGCTGCCGCCCCTGCTGCTGGTGCTGGGAGTGCTGGGCTCGATCTTCTTCGGGGTGGCCTCGCCGACGGAATCCGCCGCGGTCGGCGCCCTGGGGGCGATGCTGCTGGCCGCCATCCACAAAAAACTTACCTTGGAGAATCTGCAAGAGGCCATGCGCCTGACCACGCGCCTGACCAGCATGGTCTTTCTTATCTTGATCGGTGCAACCGCCTTCGGCCTGGTGTTTCGCGGCATGGGCGGCGATGGCCTCGTGCTCGATGTGATGAGCAACCTGCCCGGCGGCAACTGGGGCTTCCTTGCTGCGGCCATGCTGATGATCTTCCTGCTGGGTTTTTTTCTGGACTTCCTGCAGATCTGTTTTATTGTCGTGCCGATTCTTGCGCCCATTGCCAGTAGCTTAGGTATAGATCTGTTATGGCTGGCCATCTTAATAGCCATTAACCTGCAGACTTCCTTTTTAACCCCGCCCTTTGGCTTCTCGCTGTTTTATCTCAAGGCGGTCGCGCCCGCACAGATAGGCATTCAGCACATCTATCAGGGCGTATTGCCCTTCGTTGTGCTGCAGCTCATTACCATCATCTTGTTAGCTCTATTCCCGCAGCTGATCCTGTGGCTGCCCGATCTGATGGATCGATGGCAGGGACTCTAGGGCTTGTTCGGAAGTTTCCTTGAGGCTACGTTCTTTTCAGCATGGCAATGACCGCTTCCGTCTGAGGCTTCAAGCCGTGCCAGATATAAAAGGATTCCGCGGCTTGAGCCACCAGCATACCGATGCCGTCAACGGCAATGCCGGCGCCATGCGCCCGACCCCAGCAGACAAAGGGCGTGTCCTGCCGTGCATAGCTCATGTCGTAACAGACGCCGCCCTCCCGCAAAATACCATCGGGCAGCAGCGGCAGCGCGCCGTGCAGGGAAGCGGCGCTGGCATTGATGATCACATCATAGGGCCTGGCCTTGAGATCAGCATATCCGCTCACGCGCAGAGAAGAAAAATCAGAAAAGAGGCCGAGCAAGGCTTCGGCCCGGGCCAGGCTGCGATTGGCGATCATCAACTCGCCGGGTTCTGCGGCCAGTAGATCACCCAGCACACTGCGCACCGCCCCGCCCGCCCCCAGCACCAAGAGCCTCTTCCCGCCGATGCTGATGCGGTGATGTGCCAGGTCATAGAGCAGGCCGGCACCATCGGTGGTATCCCCGTGGCTTTCACCTTTTTCATCAAACCAGAGGGTATTGATCGCCCCGGCGCGGGCGGCCTTATCGCTGCTGTGCCTGACCCATTCATAAGCCTCCTGCTTAAAGGGCGAGGTGATATTCAGGCCGGCACCGCCCTGCCGTTGAAATTCAGACAGGGCATCGGCAAGGCCATTGACTTCCACCAACAGCGCCTGATAGCCAACTTCGATCCCGCACTGCCGTGCGAAGGCCTGATGGATGGTGGGGGAGAGGCTGTGCGCGATGGGATTTCCTATGACGGCATAGTTTGCGCAGTCAGGGTCAAGCCGGAAAGCGGGGCTCACATCAGGATGAAAACAGGGAAGACGGCGGCTGGCCGGCCTTAAAGATCAGCCGGCCGCGGTTAAGCCGCCTTGTAAGCAATAGGTGGTTAGGCCGCGCTCGCCTAAGAGAAAGGCCGCCGCGGAACTGCGCCGGCCGGTATCGCAATAGAGGATATAGGTCTTGGCGGCATCAAGCTTATCCGCTTTTAAGCGCAACATAAACAGCGGCAGGTTGATGCTGCCCTTCAGGCCGTTGTTTTTATGTTCACTACTTAGGCGCACATCCACCCAGACGGCGCCTTCGGCCACCATCTTATCGCCCTCTGCCTTGCTAACCCAACTCAACATGGGCTCTTTTAGGAGCTCATTAAAATCATGCTTTGACAAGCGCATTAAGACACCATCGGTCGTCATGGTTATATTCGCATTACGCTTTGCCTCAGATAAAAGCGCCTCCTCACCGAAGGCATCTCCATCACCCAGAGTGGCCAACACCAACTCCGAACCGGTCTTTGCTGTGCGTGTCACTTTGCATTTGCCACTCTTGATAATGTAATAATAATCACCGGCACCGCCCTGTTTGATAATGGCCTGACCCGCCTTGACTGGCACCTCCTGGATGCGCATAAACATCGCCTGGATATTGGCGGGCGGCACCTGCAGGAAGGCCTTTGATTGCAGGATGCGCGTCATCCAATCGCCGCTGCCATCCTCATCGGCCTCTTCTTCGTCAGCGGAGATTTCATCCACCTCAATCCCGGACAACTGATCCCAGGTCAACAAAATATCCAGAAGATCGCTGTCTATGCGGGTGATCTTGCATGCCGTTCTGGCAACCGCGCTGTAATTACGCGGCTGTTGATTGGCAAGCGGGTGCCGGGCGATATCCGTGCCCGCCGTCACCTGCGAGGCCTGACCGCCGGCATCGGTAAGCTGCACATCACCTTCAATCAGATAAATCGCCTTGCGATCCGTATCGCCGGCCTTGAAGATGGTCTTGCCCACGGCAAGCTCTTCCACAAAGGTCTTGCCGGCCAACTCCTGAAAATTCTCGGCATTCAGCGCACTGGGCGGCACAAAGGATTTCAGTATATTTTTATCAATCAGGTTTCCAGCCATGAGCTTCCTCTAACAAACGAAAAACAGATTAACCCGAATCCGCCGGGCAAATTCCGTGGTCTTAAAGACTAAAGGCCAATTCTAAGCCGAGTCGCCGCTGATTGGAAACTCTTTATTTAAGAATCAGATTCTCGACACCAGGCAGGCGTTAGCTTCTCGTCAGATTATGCAGCGTTTCAATCGACGCTTTGTATGGCAGACATTCTTAAACAGGCCTGATCGTACTCGTTATTCCCGGCTCGGCCAAGAATCTAAGAAGGTTCAGCAAGAAATCCTTTTCCGGCCACTCCTGCGGAAGCAGGAATCCAGTCGAAAAACCCATACCGCTTATCCGATCCCTGCTACCGAATCCGTCCCTTTTGGTCTTGATCAGGCGATGTTTAGGGTATTTTATGGATTCCTGGTCAAGCTAGAAATAACGATCCTTCCGTTCCCCAGCCAAGTCAAGCGTCATTCCCGCGCAAGCGGGAATCCACAAAAAGTTTAGTCGGCCAGATGGCTAGTAGTTAGCCGCTTAACGGACTCCCCCTAAAACTCAACCCCCACCAGCACACGCCCACTTAAAGAGCGCTCGCTTACCTCTCCCATGTCATGGCTGTATTCTAGCTCGGCCTCTAGGTGTAGGCGTTCATCTAGCCGATAGCGCAGGGCGGCACCCACATAGGCATTGTGCACGCTGCTGTCGTCATCCGTGCTGATACGGAAGTTGGCACCCGCAAGAGAAAAGCCTGCATTCTCATGGTCGGTGAAGCGGCTGTCTAAACCACTTCGGAAGACCACCTCGCCATCGGCTTCCAAGAGCCAGGCGAAGGCCAGTTCCAGGCGGGTGTTCCAGCTCTTGTCCCCTGCTTTCGTGTCCTATTCCCCCAGATTATGTAGAGTCATCGGGTGTTACCTTAGCCGATTGTGGCAGCAGCACGGATGTCAAACAAACAGATTCTCAATACGAAGAAAGGAGCGCGCCCTTTCATTACAAAGATTTGTGCATAGGTAATTTTAAGTACGCATCCGGCTTGTTATTTCACTGTTTGATTTCCTTGCCTGTCTTTTGCTTATCTCGCGCGATCTTGGTGTATTTTCTGTGTAGCGAGCTGACCTGTTTTCTGAGCGATGCCAGGTCTTTGTCGTTATAGATAACATCATCGGCCTTATCAAGACGGCTCTTTCTGTCGCTCTGGGCGGCGATGATTTTTTTGATCTCTACCGGATCAGCATTATCTCTGCGGCTGGCGCGGCTGATCTGTAATGCTTCAGGACAGTCTATGATCAGGATCAGGTCGAAGTTCCCGGCCTGATCGCTTTCCAATAATAAGGGGATGCTGATCAGACAATAGCAGGAGGCTACCGCATCTATTTGCTTTGCTATTTCTTCCCGTACTAAAGGATGAATGATGGCCTCTAATTGCTCGCGCACCGCGGCATCGGCAAAGGCCAGTTTGCGTAGCTGCTCGCGTTGTAATTCTCCAGATTCCGAGACGATGCTCTCACCAAGGCGATCCACTATGGCCTGGAAGGCGGGGCCGTCTTTTTGTGTGACTTGATGCGAGATGCTGTCTGCATCAATAACGGGAACGCCAAGTTCTTTAAACATATCACAGACGGTTGTCTTGCCGCTGCCTATGCCGCCGCTTACGCCGATACGCAGGGCTGGATTCATATTGCCCAGAGCCTGTATTGGTTCATTATCCAAGCGCCCCAGATCAGGGCGACCCAGCCTGCAATGGCAAGATAAGGCCCGAAGGCTATGGGCGTTCGGCGCTCGTGATGACGCAACACGATCATGCCGATACCAATGATGGCGCCAGTTAAGGAAGCAAGAATAATGATGAGGGGCAGCACCTGCCAGCCTAGCCATGCGCCGAGCATCGCCAATAATTTGAAATCACCAAAGCCCATGCCCTCCTTGCCGGTTACCGCCTTAAACAACACGTACACCGACCAGAGTATGCCATAGCCAAGCATGGCGCCAATCAGGCTTGACTGTATATCGGTGAACAGGCCGAATAAGTTGAGCGCCAGGCCCAGCCACAAAAAGGGCAGCGTGATGTCATCCGGCAGTAATTGGCAGTCAATGTCGATCATGCTCAGGGCAATCAAGGCCCAGGTGAGCAGCAGGGCAAAGGCGGTCTGGAGACTGAAACCGAAGTGCCAGGCGACTGTGAGCGCTGCCAGGCAGCTAAGGAGTTCAACCGCGGGATAGCGCAGCGAGATCGGCCTCTTGCAGGCCGAGCATTTTCCGCCCAGCGCAAGATAACTGATAAGCGGAATGTTTTCGAATGCAGTAACTTTGTGTTGACAATGAGGACAGCCGGAACGAGGCTTGATCAGGTCATATCGCTCTTCAGTGCGCTCCTCATCTTGTATTTTCAGAAACTCGCAACATTCCCTGCGCCAGCCGGCGTGCATCATCTTCGGCAGCCGGTGAATGACCACGTTTAGAAAGCTGCCGATGAGCAGGCCGAGAATGCCTATGACAACATAGAAGGCGGCAGCGGATGACTGTAGATAGTCAATTAAGTACACGGGGAGAGCTCAATGCCAAGTACTTAAAACTTGCCGAGCTGCGCCGCCCATGCAAAGACAACAACGAGAAGCTGTCTTATACCACAGCACCCATCTTGAAGATCGGCAGGTACATGCCAACAACGATGCCGCCGATAACAACGCCCAGGAAGGCCATGATCATCGGCTCCAGCAGGCTGGTGAGTGATTCCACGGCATCATCCACTTCCTGCTCATACCAATCCGCCACCTTGCCCAGCATTTGATCGATCGCGCCTGACTCCTCGCCAATGGCCACCATCTGCACCACCATGTTGGGAAACAGGCCTGAGTCACGCATGCAGGCCTGTAGCTGCGTCCCGGTCGATACTTCATCGCGCATCTTCATGGTCGCATCATAAAAAACGATATTGCCGCAGGCGCCAGCCACAGAGGTCATTGCCTCAACCAAAGGCGTACCGGCGGCGAACATGGTTTCCAAGGTGCGGGCGAAACGGGCAATGGCGGATTTCTCCAGGATCTCGCCGATGACCGGTATCTTGAGCGAGTAGCGGTCGATAAACTGCTGTGCGGCCGTGGAGCGCTTTTTGAATTCCAGCAGCCCAAAGACCGTACCGCCGACGCCGCCAAATATTAACCACCACTTGGCAACGAAAAAGTCCGAGGTATCCACCAGGAACTGGGTTAATGCGGGCAAGTCAGCGCCGAAGCCCTTGAACAATTCGGCGAATTGCGGGATGACAAAGATCATCAGGATGCTGACCACGACAAAGGCAACGACGATGACCGCGGTCGGGTAAAACAGGGCGGACTTGATCTTTGATTTGAGTGCCTCGGATTTTTCCATGTAGGTGGCGAGCTTATGCAGGATCCCCTCCAGGATCCCGGCCTGCTCGCCGGCCTGCACCAGATTGCAATACAGATCATTAAAATAAAGCGGCTGTTTCCGCAGGGCCTCGGTCAGCCCGTTGCCGGCCTCGATGTCGGCCTTAATCCCCAGGATAAGATCCTGCATGCCGGCGTTTTCATGGCCGCGGCCGACGATCTCAAAGGCCTGCACCAGCGGCACCCCGGAAGACATCATGGTCGCCAACTGGCGGCTAAACACGGTGATGTCTTTGGGCGTGATCTTGGCCTTGGCACCGCCCAGAAGCGGCTTAGGCTTTTTCTTGACTTTGCTTGGGTTGACACCCTGGCGGCGCAGCATGGCCTTGACCAGCACATCGCTCTGCCCGCTCATCTCGCCGTTGACCTTTTTGCCTGTTTTATCGGTGCCTTCCCAGACAAACATGTCTGCTTTTGCTGCTTCTGCCATAGCGATTATTCCACGGTTACACGGTTGACTTCAGATAAGCTGGTGAGGCCATGCATGGCCTTGCGCAGTCCTGATTTACGAATGTCCCAGATCCCTTCCTCTGCCGCCTGATCGGCCAGCTGCACAGCGTTGGCACCTTCGATGATCAGGCGTTTCATGGCATCGGAAATGGGCATGACCTGATAGATCCCGGCCCGGCCCTTGTAGCCGCTTTCGCAATCTTCATTGCCGGTTACGGGTTCAAAGAGTTTGATGCCCTCCTTGATCCACTCTTCCGGAAAGCCCTCCTGCTTGAGGACATCTTCGGGCATCTCCTGCGGCTTGCGGTATTCGCCATGCAGGCGCCGCAGCAGCCGCTGGGCGGTGATGAGGTTGATACTGGTCGCCACCGCGAAGGCGGCGATGCCCATGTCCTGGATGCGGGTTAAGGTCTGCGGGCCATCGTTGGTGTGCAAGGTGGACATCACCATGTGGCCGGTCTGTGCGGCCTTGACCGCGATGCCGGCGGTGCTGAGATCACGGATCTCGCCGACTAAGATAATGTCTGGGTCTTGCCTTAAGAAGGCCTTCAGCGCTTTCGGAAAATCCATGCCGGTGCGCTCATCCACCTGCACCTGGTTCACGCCGGGCAGGTTGATTTCCACCGGGTCTTCCGCGGTACAGATATTGATGTCCACCTGATTGAGGATATTGATGCCGGTGTAGAGCGACACGGTCTTGCCGCTACCGGTCGGGCCGGTCACCAAGAACATGCCGTAGGGCTTGTGGATGTTCTCCAGAAAAAGGGCTTTTTGCTCGTCTTCATAGCCCAGCTGATCAATCTGCAAGGCGGCGGCGTCTGAGTCAAGGATACGCAGGCAGGCCTTCTCGCCGAACAGGGTCGGGCAGGTGTTGACACGAAAGTCAATCGCCTTGGTCTTGGACAGCTTGAGCTTGATGCGGCCATCCTGCGGTACGCGCCGCTCGGACACATCCAGCCTGGACATGACCTTGATACGGGCGGCGATCTTGCCGGCTAAGCTGATCGGCGGCTTGGCGACCTCGGTTAGCACACCATCAATGCGGAATCTTACCCGATAGACCTTCTCATAAGGTTCAAAGTGCAGGTCGGAAGCACCTTTCTTGATCGCATCCAATAGCACCTTATTGACGAATTTCACCACCGGGGCATCGTCCAGATCAGAATCAGCCTCCTCCGCCTGCCCGGCAGGATCTTCACCCACCTCCAGGTCTTCCAGATCATCCATGTCATCGCCATCCATATCCCCCAGGCCGCCTTCCATTTCCTCCAAACATTTCTCTATCGCCTTGGCGAGCTTGTCCTGCTCAACCAGAATGGCCTCGGTATTGGCACCAACGGCAAATTTAATCTCGTCCAGGGCTTGCAAGTTGGTCGGATCAGACACGGCGACATACAGACGTTTGCCGCGCTTGAAGATGGGCAGGGCGTGGTGTTTTTTCAGCAGGTCTTCCTTGACCAGTTTGACGATATCGATATCGAGTTCCAGGGCGTTGATGTCCAGCACCGGCACCCCGAATTCATGTGAGGCGGCCACGGCGATGTCACTGCTGGGCACCACCTTGTTCTCGACCAGATAAGGCACAAAGGGCTGTTTTTTGCTCAGCGCCTTTTGAAAATGCGCCTGGGCGGCCTCTGCCTCAATATGCCCATCCAGCACCAGCTTTCTCGCCAGACCACTGAGATTGATTTTATTCGCCGAAGCAGCCATTACTGGAGTGACCTTATTATCGCTTAATTTATAAGTCTAAATGATAGATTATACGACAAAAATTACCAACACCCTATATAAATTTATGCCATATGGAAGTTTCACTGGCCTTATCAGAGGCAAAGATGCGTAAGAGAAGTGATTCAAGGCGGCGGCGCAATTTCCGTAGTTCATGGCTTGAGCAGTTATCTCTTGCATGGTAGCAAGATAAGCCATTGATTCTATTTAAGAATCATGGGTGCTGCTAAAACTCAGCGCATGATCCTCAAGATCAACGATGATCTTGCAACCCGGCCCGAACCGGCCTGCTAAGATGTCCTTTGCCAGCGCTGTCTCCAGGTGAGTCTGCACCGCACGCTTCAAGGGCCGGGCACCATAGACCGGATCATAACCGGCCCGGCTTAAGAAATCCTTCGCTGCAGCGCTAAGATCAAGGTCAATGTCTTGTGCCCGCAGGCGGGCGGCGAGGTGGGCGATCTGCATATCGGCAATCGCCCGTATCTGCGCGGCTTGCAGGGCATGGAAGACCACCAGTTCATCAATGCGGTTGATGAACTCAGGCCGGAAGTATTGCGATACGACCTCCAGCACGGTCTCTTTCATCGCCTTATACTCAGCATCGGCGGAGAATTCCTGGATGCGATCAGAGCCTAAGTTTGAGGTCATCACGATCACCGCATTGCGAAAATCAACGCCGCGGCCGTGGCCGTCGGTAAGCCGGCCGTCATCGAGGATTTGCAGCAGGATATTAAAGACATCCGGGTGCGCCTTTTCCACCTCATCGAGCAAGACCAGGCTGTAGGGCTTGCGCCGCACGGCTTCCGTCAACAGCCCGCCCTCTTCGTAGCCGACATAGCCGGGCGGGGCGCCGATCAGGCGCGCCACGGCGTGTTTTTCCATGTATTCGGACATGTCGATGCGGATCAGGGCGGCCTCGGTGTCGAACAGAAATTCAGCCAGCGCCTTGCACAATTCGGTCTTGCCCACGCCGGTGGGCCCCAGAAAAAGAAAAGAGCCGTTGGGCCGGGCCGGATCAGAAAGACCAGCGCGGGCGCGGCGGATGGCGTCCGCCACGGCGATGATCGCCTCGTCCTGTCCGACCACGCGGGCGTGCAGGGCGGCCTCCATGTGCAGCAGTTTTTCGCGCTCGCCTTGCAGCATCCGGGCTACCGGAATCCCCGTCCATTTGGACACTACCTCGGCAATCTCGTTTTCCGTCACCTTATTGCGCAGCAGCTGCGTGGCCTGGGGTTCGCGCTCAGCAGCCGCGGCCAGTTGCCGTTCCAGTTCCGGAATGGCGCCGTATTGCAATTCGGACAGGCGTTGCAGATCGCCTGAACGCCGCGCCGATTCATAATCCAGGCGCGCCTGTTCGAGTTTTTCCTTCAGCGCATGGGCGCCTTGCAAGGCCGCCTTCTCAGCGATCCAGATCTCTTCTAAGTCGGCAAACTCGCGCTCTGCTGCGCGCACCTCTTCTTCCAGCTTCTCAAGCCGCTTTTGGGAGGCCGCATCGGTCTCTTTTTTCAGCGCCTCGCGCTCGATCTTCATCTGGATCAAGCGCCGCTCAAGCCGATCCATGGCCTCCGGCTTGGAGTCGATCTCGATGCTGATACGGCTGGCGGCCTCATCGATCAAATCGATCGCCTTGTCTGGCAGTTGCCGGTCGGTGATATAACGCTGTGAAAGCGTGGCGGCCGAGACAATGGCCGGGTCGCTGATCTGCACATTGTGATGCACCTCGTAGCGCTCCTTCAAGCCGCGCAGGATGGCAACGGTGTCATCCACATTGGGTTCATCCACCAGCACCTTTTGAAAGCGGCGCTCTAAGGCCGCGTCTTTTTCAATGTTTTCCCGATACTCATCTAAGGTGGTCGCCCCGATGCAATGCAACTCGCCGCGCGCGAGCGCCGGTTTGAGCATATTGCCGGCGTCCAGCGCGCCTTCTGCCTTGCCGGCGCCGACCATGGTATGGACTTCATCAATGAACAGAATAATCTGCCCTTCCTTTTTGCCCAGCTCACTGAGCACGGCCTTTAGGCGCTCTTCAAACTCGCCGCGAAACTTGGCGCCGGCGATGAGCGCACCCATGTCGAGTGCCAGCACCTGTTTGCCCTTGAGTGCTTCGGGGACTTCGCCGTTGATGATGCGCTGTGCCAGTCCCTCAACAATCGCGGTCTTGCCCACGCCCGGCTCGCCGATGAGCACCGGGTTGTTCTTGGTGCGGCGTTGTAAGACCTGGATGGTGCGGCGGATTTCCTCGTCGCGGCCGATGACCGGATCCAGTTTGCCGGCCTCGGCGCAAGCGGTGAGATCGATGGTGAATTTCTCCAGCGCCTGTCTGTTGTCCTCGCCGGAGGGGGCCTTGACATTCTGCCCGCCGCGGATGGCCTCAATCGCCGCCTCCAGCGCCGCCTTCGTGATACCGCTTTGTTTTAATGACTTGCCGAGTTCGCCCTTATCTTCTAGCGCAGCAAGCACGAATAACTCGCTGGCGATGTATTCGTCATTGCGCTGCTGGGCAAGCTTGTCGGTGAGATTCAGCAGGCGTTCTGAGTCTTTGGAGATATGTACCTCGCCCGCCGCGCCCTGCACCTGCGGCAGGCGGTTCATGGCCTGGGAGAGTTGCATCTCAAGGGCGGCAGGGTCGGCACCGGCCTTGACCAGCAAGGGGCGCGCCGTGCCGCCCTCTTGTGCCAGCAGCGCCAGCATGACATGCGCAGGTTCGATAAACTGATGATCGCGGCCAAGCGCGAGACTCTGCGCCGCGGCCAGGGCCTGCTGGAATCTGCTGGTGAATCTATCTGCACGCATGCTTGCTGTGGGCTCTTTGAATTAGCCCGATAGATAGGGCTGATTTAGGGATAATTCAAGCAGGCAGAGATAAGATTGGGCAGGCACAATCCTGCACCGTAGAAGAAAAATTTCAGGGCTTGATGTGGTCGTTGAGACAGGCCGACGTCTTGATGCCGGCCAGCTAGTACACGCCGATGTCAAAATACGAACGCGAGATCTTGTTTATCGCAACAACATAGGCGGCGGTTCTATAGTCCTGTACCTTGTCATGGCTTTTCAGGGTCTCGCTTAATTCCTGATAGGCCATGCGCATGGTGTCATCTAAGCCCGAGCGCACCAGGTCCAATTCATCAGCGCCGCGTATAATTTCATTGCGCCGCCACTGCGGCACTTCACTCTGGGTCAATGATTCCATCGCGCCGATCAGGTGTTGGCCGCGCAGCTCATCAAAACGGCGCTCCATTCTGCCAAAGCGGATGTGGGAGAGATTTCTAATCCATTCAAAATAAGAGACCGTAACGCCGCCGGCATTGACATAGGCGTCCGGCAGGATGGTAACGCCCCTGTTGCGCAAGATCTCATCGGCCTCAAAGGTGACCGGGCCGTTGGCCGCTTCAACAATGAGTCGGGCGTTGATCTGCGCGGCATTATCGACAGTGATCTGCGCTTCTAAGGCCGCCGGGATGAGAATATCGCACTCCATCCCCAGCACCTTCCCGCCATCTTCTGTGAAACCGGCCTCGGCAAAGCCCTTGATGGTATTCTCCGTATGAATTTGTTCATACACTCTCTGGACGGACAGCCCATTCTCATCAATGAGCGCGCCGTCGCGTTCAATGACAGCGATGATCTTTGCCTCGTCTTCTTCTTCTAACAATTTGGCCGCGTGATAGCCGACATTGCCCAGGCCCTGGACAATGATGCGCTTGCCGCCGAGACCGCCTTCCAAGCCGGCGGCCTTGACATCCTCGGCATTACGAAAAAATTCCCGCATGGCATAGACCACGCCGCGGCCGGTGGCCTCAACGCGCCCGCGAATGCCGCCGTGGGCCACCGGTTTGCCGGTAACGCAGGCAGTATAATTCAGGTTTTCCGGGTGCAGGTTTTTGTAAGTGTCGGCTATCCACGCCATCTCCCGCTCGCCGGTGCCCATGTCGGGCGCCGGGACGTTGGTGGAGGGGCTTAGGAAACCCTTGCGGGTCAATTCCCGGGCGAATTTTCGGGTAATCAACTGCATCTCATCGCGGCTGTATTTGGATGGGTCGATGAGCAGGCCGCCTTTCGAGCCGCCGTAAGGCACATCGACGATGGCGCATTTGTAGGTCATCAGGGCGGCCAGGGCTTCTACTTCATCCTGATCGACGATGGTGGCGAATCGTATCCCGCCTTTGGCAGGCAGGCGGTGGGTGCTGTGCGTTGCCCGCCAGCCGGTAAAGGTCTCGATCTTATTGCGAATGCTGACGCTGAAATTTACCTCCAGGATCGTCTCACAGGCCTTGATCGCCGTGGCGATGCCCGGGTCCATATCCACCACGGCCAGGGCCCGATCCACCATCTGGTTGACGCTTTCACTAAACGACAGCGCCGGTTTCCTCTTCTCTTTTGTCATCATGCCGCCCCGGTTTGTTTCTATCTTGAATGTTAAGAATAGCCCAGTTAGTTCCAAGTATCCATCCAGATCAGGCTTGCCATCCTGCCTGTTGCCTTATCCCGTCTATAGGAAAACAGGCTTTCTTCATCGCGGTAGGTACAGCGCCCGCTGCTATATATCCTTTTCACCCCGCCTTCTTCCAGGCCGATACGAAGCAGCAGCGCCAGATCAGCAAGCCAGCGGCCGCTACCCTTGCATGAGAAGGCGGCCTTTGTCTGATTGTTAATCGCCAGACATGCCTGCCTTACCTCCTCGCCAACTTCATAATGCTCTTTTGAGATATGCGGCCCTGTCCAGGCGAGCAATTCTCCCGCTGCGCAATGAAACCGCGCCAGTGCCGCGGCCAGGATACCTGCGCCGAAGCCGCGCCAGCCCACATGAATGGCGGCGATTTCCGTGCCGCTCCGGTTGCACAGCAGCAGGGGGATGCAATCGGCGGTTAGCACGGCGCAGATTATACTCGGCTTATCCGTATACGCGCCATCTGCATGGATGTCTTGGGAAGCCCCCGTTAGCTTGGCGACACGATTGCCGTGAGTCTGCCGCAGCCAGACGGGTTCATCCGGCAGGGCCAGCAGTTCTTTGAGCAAGGCCCTGTTATGCAAGACCGCCCGGGGCGCATCGCCGACATGGGCGGCCAGGTTAAAACAATCATAGGGCCGGGCGCTGATCCCGGCTTGTCTTGTCGTGGTGCCGGCCTTGATATGGGGCGGCGCCGGCCAATCCGCAGCCAGCCAGCAGGGATGAGGACTAGCCGTTCCCCGGTTGTTGTTCATGTTCAAGCGCATCCAGCAGGGTCTGCATATCCTCAGGCAGAGCGCTATCCCAGGCTACTTCCTGTTTCGTCTCAGGATGCACCAGCCCCAGCGAGCAGGCATGCAGGGCCTGGCGCGCAAAGCCCTGTATCAATCGGCGCAGCGGCGCAGGTGTATTTTTCGGCAGCCGCCTGCGGCCGCCATAGACGGGATCACCCAGAACCGGGTACCTGATATGCGCCATGTGCACACGGATCTGATGCGTACGGCCGGATTCCAGACGCAGCAGCAGATGGGTGTGCCCGGCATATTTTTTTATGATGCGATAGTGCGTGGTGGCCGGTCGGCCCGATGCCCGGATCGCCATGCGCGTGCGCTTGCTATGGTGCCGCCCTATCGGTGCATCCACGCTGCCGCCCGCAGTCATGACGCCGGTAACAATCGCCTGGTATTCCCGCCTGACGAGACGCCTTTGCAGTTGCGCCACCAGCCAGGTATGCGCCGGCGCGCTCTTGCTGACCACCATGAGCCCGGAGGTATCCTTATCCAGGCGTTGAACAATGCCGGCGCGCGGCAGTTGCCGCAGCGGCGGGTGATGATAGAGCAGGGCGTTCAGCAAGGTATGCTGCGGATTGCCGGCGCCGGGGTGGACGATGAGCCCGGCGGGCTTGTTCAGGACAAGAATATGTTCATCCTCGAACACGACATCGAGGGGAATATTCTCCTGCTCCCAGCTTTGCTCGGCTTCTTTGTATGCGGCGACAATCTCGATGGTCTCCCCGCCCAAGAGGCTGGCGCGCTGGCGCAGGCGCTTGCCATTGACCGTAACGGATTCATTGCGGATCCAGCCCTGCAGGCGTGCGCGCGAGTGCTGCGGACAAAGCCGCGCCAGGGCCTGATCCAGGCGCCCGCCCGCCAGCTCCGGCGGCACCGTCAAGGTCAATTTCTCAACTGTCATCACAGCGGCTGTCAATGTACATGGTATTCGTGCACAATAGCACAGTCTCTTAACGCTAAACACGGAACTGGACATGATGCGCTCTCTCTTGCTTTTACTGCTGCTGGTGCTCAGCGGCTGCGCCCTGCTGGACGACAAAGAGGACAACCCGGCAAAGAACTGGACGGTCGAGCGTCTATATACCGAGGCGAAGACCGCCTTGAAATCAGGCTATTACAGCAAGGCCGTTGAGTATTATGAATTTCTTGAGACGCGCTTTCCCTTCGGTGTCTATGGACAACAGTCCCTGCTGGATCTGGCCTACGTCTATTTCAAGACCGAGGATTATGATGCCTCCCTATCCGCCGCCGATCGTTTTATCCGCCTGTATCCGCAAAACCCGCATGTGGATTATGCCTATTATCTGCGCGGGCTGGTGAATTTTAATCGGGGAAAAGGCATCACCGAGCGCTTCCTGCCGATTGATCTCTCGCAGCGCGACCCCAATTCCGCCGCGCTCGCCTTCCAGGATTTTTCCGACCTGCTCCGGCGCTACCCGGAGAGCAGATACGTGGAAGACGCCCAAAAGCGCATGGTCTATCTGCGTAACCTGCTGGCCGCGCATGAGGTGCATGTGGCGAATTATTACATGCGCCGCGGCGCCTATGTGGCCGCGGCCAACCGCGCCCGTTATGTGGTGGAAAATTACAGCCGCACCCCCGCAGTGCCCGATGCGCTTGCCCTGCTGGCCAAGGCGTACAAGATCCTGGAACTGGATGAGCTGTCCACCGATGCCCTGCGGGTACTGGAATTGAACTATCCCAACCATCCGGGTTTGAATGCAGTCCGGGAAGTGGTGGTCAGGTAGGCGCTTAGTTTTCCTTATAGCCGGAGGCAATCGGATAGCGCCGGTCGCGGCCGAAGGCGCGGGCGGTGATGCGTACCCCCGGTGCGGCCTGGCGGCGTTTGTATTCGTTTCTGTCCACCAGCCGCACGACTTCCAGCACTGTGTCTCTCTCGAAACCGGCCGCAATGATCTGCGTCGGGCTTTGATCCTGCTCGATATAGCGCTCAAGGATGGGGTCAAGGATGGAATACGGCGGCAAGCTGTCTTCGTCTTTTTGCGCCGGCCGTAACTCGGCACTGGGCGGGCGCTTGATGATCCGTTGCGGGATGATCTCGCCATCGCCGCGGGAATTACGCCATTCGGCCAGCTGAAAGACGCGGCTCTTGGAGACATCCTTCAAGGGCGCAAAGCCGCCGGCCATGTCGCCGTAAAGCGTTGCATAGCCGACGGCCATCTCGCTCTTATTGCCGGTTGTCAGCACAAGCCTGCCGCGTTTGTTGGAGATGGCCATCATGATGACGCCGCGACAGCGCGCCTGGATATTCTCTTCAGTCGTATCCGCCGGCAGCCCGGCAAAGACCGGGGCCAGGATCTCGCTAAAGGCCGCAAAGGGCTTATCAATCGCTATCAGGTGACAGGCAACATCAAGCTTATCCGCCATCGCCCGTGCATCCTCATTACTCATAGCAGAGGTATAAGGCGAGGGCATCAGCACCACTTCCACATTTTCCGCACCGAGCGCATCCACCGCAACAGCCAGGGTCAGCGCCGAATCGATCCCGCCGGACAGACCGATGACCGCGCCCATGAAGCCGTTTTTATTAACATAATCGCGCACACCTAAGACCAGCGCCTGGTAGATGCTGGCCTCCGTGCTCAATACTTCAGGGGCGGGATGTTCCGATCGAATCGCGATCTTTCCGTCCTTCCTGGAGAGCGCAAGCAGATAGAGTCCCTCCTGAAATTGCGGCGCATGAAATGCCAGATGCCCTTCGTTATCAATGGCCATGGAATCGCCGTCAAAGACCAGCTCATCTTGGCCGCCGACCAGGTTGAGATAGATAATCGCCAGCCCGGTCTCTGCGGCGCGCGCCTTCAGCAGTTCCTGCCGCTCGGCCGTCTTGCCGATGCGATAGGGCGAGGCGTTGATGTTGATCAGCAATTCAGCGCCTTGTGCCGCCGCCTGCCTTGCCGGTGCCGCCTCCCATAGATCCTCGCAGATAGTGATCGCAGTGGGGATGTCTGCCAGCTGGATCAGGCAGTTTGCCGCCCCAGCAGTGAAATAGCGCTTTTCATCAAACACCGCATAGTTCGGCAGATTTTGCTTGTGATAGGTCGCCTGGATCTTCCCGCCGCGCAGATAGCTGCAAGCATTATAAAGCCTGCCGCCTTGCTGTTCCGGGTGGCCGATGATCATGTCTATGTTCTCGCTGAGGGGCAGGATTTCCCGGAGCGCACCCTGTATCTGCTCGTAGAGATTCGCCCGCAATAGCAAATCCTCCGGCGGGTAGGCGGTGAGCGCCAGTTCGGGAAAGATAATCAGATCGGCCTTTTTTCCATCACAGGCATCTAAGGCATCTTCAATAATGCGCGCCTTGTTTTCTGTGATATTCCCTACGCTTAAGTTTCTCTGCGCTAATATGATGTGTGTGGTTTTCATTCATTCATCTTCTCAAGGGCAAAGCTGCGCATGACTTGTAGCGGGAAGGGGATGTCTTCGGCGTACTGGTAGAGTTTGCCAGTTAAATCATCCCACAACAACATGGCGTCCTGGTAGTCATGCGTAGCTATCAATCCAAGCAGCAGTGTAGAGAACAAAAATTCACGCTGTGTACGGTCTTGGGCAATATTTTTATCCAGCAGATAACGACTGTATTTCACCAGCGCAGCTGGATTGTTTTCACCAAAGGCCGAGTATAGACCGAGCAGCTTTGACTGTGTATCCGATAGCGGCGCTTCACATTCGGGCGCTATTGCCGCGCTGATTTCTTGCAAGCGCTCGGGATGCAAAAATGCGACTGTTTTGATGTGGAGTTCGAGCATGGCGTCCACCCACATCCTCTCGTTTATATCGGCACTACATTGCGCAGCGAATTGTTTCAGCAGATTGATGCTGAGCAAATCAGACACAGTGGCATCCGCGCCTTGCTTGTTTGTCAGGAAATAATAAATCCGCTGGGCATCATCGGCAAAATTGCTGGCCCATAGCACATCTGACTGTGTTGCATCGTCAAGTTTATAATCACCAAGTTCCGGGATCAGTATTTGCAGAATTGGAACCGGGAAATAACTCACTGCTTGCAGTTCGCGCGAGATACTCGAAATAAACCTGGCCCGCGCGGCCTGCTGATCGACGACAGGAAAAAAGTCGGAATTAACACTGACAGCGTTGCTATGCAGATGGGGATCGAGAAGGGACTTGTTGCCCAAAAACCGGATAGCAAGATCATGAATATTATTCACACCGATAGTCTTAAGTTGAGCTGCAAGCGCCGCGTTGTTGAATAATTCACCGCCCGGCAGGTTTATCCGGCCATCAGGGCTGGCAATGATCAGCAGATCCACATCGTTGGCTGCATAGATCTGGTAATCGGCAAAGCTGGCGGAGATGGCCTTTAGAATGGATGCAATGAGATGAATATTGCTTTCATAAGCATGCAACCACTGCACAAAGAGTCCGCCTGCGTTAATGTGCTGTTTGACTTCATTATAAAATTCGATCGTGAACAGGCTGGCAATCCCGCTTACCCAGGGGTTGGACGGCTCGGAGATAATGATGTCGTAGTGTTTGTTGTGGGTGCTTAAAAAGGTCTTGGCATCTTCAATATAAATTCTGCTGCGCGGGTCGGAATATGCCTTGTGATTTTTGGCCTGAAAAAACTTCGCACCCTCGATCATCTTTGTCTCTATTTCAATCGAATCAACCTGCTTGACCTGTTCAGATAACAACAGGGTGTGCGTTGACATGCCGGAACCAAAGCCGATGTTGGCGATGCGCTCCGGCTTATGATGGATGGCCAAAGGCAAGGCGCTTGATAAGATCATGGTGGACTCATCCTCGGTCGGCTCCTCTCCTTCATCCACTGCTATCGCGGCGTCCGGTTTGCCGTTGGTGCTGATAGTAATGCCTGCGCCAGCGTCCCACTTAATCACACTAATCGAAGCGGTCTGTCCGTCCATGTGCGCCAGGATTTCTGCATCTCTCTCGATAGCTCCGGCATCGCCGGTGCGATAGACGCCGGAGGCCATCTTTGCCGGGTCGATCTGCACAAAGCCGCCGATGCCAACGAAGATGAGGATGGATGCCGCCGCTACCGGGCGCAGATAGCTATGCCCCATAGCGCGTGCATAGATAAGATACAGGGCAAGCCCCAATGCGATATCCAAAAAGGCGCCGCTCATGATGGCGCCTTTCAAACCCAATACCGGCATGCCGATAAATAATGTGAACAACACGCCGATGATGGCGCCGATGGTGTTGGCGGCATAGACATAGCCGATGCTCTGCTCGCCACAATCTTTTTTAAGCAATATGAAGGTAAATAAGGGCAGGGTCATGCCGGCGCAGAAGGTGGCCGGCAGCATAACCGCCAAGGCGATCAAATGGCTGGACAGATTAAACAGGATATAGGCATCTTCATTACGCCCCAGGGCCGACATGAAAAAGGCCATTACCTCAAAGGAGTAGTTATAGAGCGGCACCGTTGCCAGCGCCAGCAGGCCCATGGCGATCTGTACGATGGCGGCCACCCGCAGCGGGTTTTCATAGCGCTCGATATGTTTGCGGATATACAGGCCGCCGAGCGCCAGGCCGGTGATAAAGGCGGACAACATCAACTCGAAGGCGTGGGTGCTGGAACCCAACACCATGGACAGCATCCTTATCCATGCGATTTCATAGATAAAAGAGGCGGCGCCGGTGATGAAGGCAGCAAAGAGGAATACAAGGGCCAGGCGCTTTGCTAGAAAAGCCGTGGCCTTGGCGGTGGCTGGCAGCGGCGCTGTCCCGGCAGTGCCGACAGGTCGGGCAATAAAATACACGGCAAGCGCAATGAGTATGTTTAACAGCCCGGCGGCTAAGATCGTCCCGGGCAGCCCGGTCTTGCTGATTAAGTAAAAGCCGGCCACGAGAATGCCTATGGCGGCGCCGATGCTATTGCAGAAATACAGCATGGCGATACGCCGCCCGGGGGCATCGGGCAGCAAGCGGATTACCCCATTGCTCATGAGCGGAAAGGTGGTCCCCAACAACAAGGATTGCGGCAGGATCAGGATGGCCGCGATCAGCCATTTATATGTGTGCACCAGGGCGGGAGAATCGAGCGCGGGAAAGATCTTGTTGTAAGAGAGCTCCGCTATATGCACATAGACATTGTGAAAGCCCAGCCCCATCAAGCCAATAATGCCTTCGATGACGGCATAAGCCATAAGCAGGTTTTTGAACTGGTGAATAATCTTGCTGGTCAGCCAGGCACCTAATGCCATCCCGCCCATAAAAATAACCAGCACCAGGGCCTGTGCATAGGCCGCATGGCCGAGGAAGAGTTTCAGGTAGTGCGACCAGACCGACTCATATATCAGCCCGCTGAAACCAGATAAGGCAAAGATAAAATAATAGACAACGATTTTCTTTTGCAGATTCATGTGGATGCTTATTCTTAGACAGCGATAAAAAGGGGCAACGAATGTTGCCCCGAATTTGTGGTGTGTTCTTAAGATCAGGGAGTCGAATTCATAGCAGACCTGCGATGGCCTGGCCAAGCTCCGCCGGTGATTTGACAGTTCTAACGCCGGCCGCCTCCAGCGCGGCGAATTTGTCCTCGGCCGTGCCCTTGCCGCCGGAAATGATCGCCCCGGCATGCCCCATGCGCTTGCCCGGCGGTGCCGTTACGCCGGCGATGTAGGCCACAACGGGTTTGGTGACGCTCGCCTGTATAAATGCTGCGGCTGCTTCTTCGGCCGTGCCGCCGATCTCGCCGACCATGATGATGCCCGTGGTGTCGGGGTCTTGTTCAAACATGGCCAGGCAATCAATGAAGTTCATGCCGTGGATGGGATCGCCGCCGATGCCGACACAGGTGGTCTGCCCCAGCCCGGCGCGGGTGGTTTGGTTCACGGCTTCATAAGTCAAGGTGCCGGAGCGCGAGACAATGCCGATGGCGCCCGCTTGATGGATGCTGCCGGGCATGATGCCGATCTTGCATTGGCCGGGCGTGATGATGCCGGGGCAGTTGGGCCCGATCAAACGGGTGTCCGCCAAGGTGTCCAGATAGGCCCGGACCTTCACCATTTCCAACACCGGGATATGCTCGGTGATGCAGACGATCAGCCGGATGCCCGCATCGGCGGCCTCAGCAATGGATGCCGCAGCAAAGGCCGCCGGCACCATGATCATGCTGGCATCCGCGCCGGTCTGCTCGACGGCCTCGGCCACCGTGTTAAACACCGGTCGCCCCAAGTGCGTTTGTCCGCCGCGGCCGGGCGTTACGCCGCCGACCAGTTGCGTCCCGTATTCAATCGCCTGCTCGGCGTGAAAGGTGCCTTGCCGCCCGGTAAATCCCTGCACAATGACTTTGGTGTCTTTATCAATCAAAATCGCCATGGCGCTATTTCCCCCTTTACCGCTGCGACCACCTTATTCGCCGCATCGCTTAAACCCTCTGCCGAGGTCAATTTCAGACCGCTTTCATCGAGCATCTTCTTGCCTTCCTCGAAATTCGTGCCTTCCAGCCGCACTACCACCGGCACTTCAATGCCGATTTCCTTGACCGCCGCGATAATGCCTTCGGCGATCAGATCACAGCGCACGATGCCGCCGAAGATATTGACCAGGATCGCCTCCACCTTTGCATCCGACAGGATCAGCTTAAAGGCCTCGGTAACGCGCTCCTTTGTCGCCCCGCCGCCCACATCGAGAAAATTCGCCGGCTCGCCGCCGTGCAGCTTGATAATGTCCATGGTTGCCATCGCCAGCCCGGCGCCGTTGACCATGCAGGCGATATTCCCGGCCAGCGCAACATAATTAAGATCAAATTGCTTGGCCTGATTCTCCTTGGCATCCTCCTGCGAAGGATCGCGCCACTCTTCCAGCGCCGTCTGTCGGTACATGGCGTTATCATCCACCGAGACCTTCGCATCCAGGGCTTCCAGGTCTCCGGCACCGGTAATAATGAGCGGGTTAATCTCCACCAGGCTCAGGTCCTTCTCAATAAACAGGCGGTAGAGGCCGTCCAGCATGGCGACCAGTTGCTTGCGTTGCTTATCATCCAAGGCCAGTTGAAAGCCCAAGCCGCTGGACTGATAGGCCTGCAGGCCCATGATGGGGTCGATGAAGAAGGTATAAATTTTCTCCGGTTCAGTCGCAGCCACCTCTTCAATGTCCACCCCGCCGGCGCGCGAGGCCATCACCGCCACACGCCGCTTGGCGCGATCCACCAACAATCCCAAATAAAGCTCCGCGGCGATGTCGGATATGCCCTGCACCAGCACACAGTTCACCGGCTTTCCCTCCGGGCCGGATTGTTTGGTGATGAGCCGGCTGCCGAGCATGGCCTTGGCAGCATCCTCCAGTTCTTGTTTTGATTTGACCACTTTCACGCCGCCGGCCTTGCCGCGCCCGCCGGCGTGGATCTGCGCCTTGACCACCCAGCCGTCTCCGCCCAGCTCCGCGGCATGACGCGCCGCCTCTTGTGCGGAATGCGCCGGCTTCCCGGCCGGCACCGGGATCTTGTAGTCGCTAAAGAGCAATTTGGCTTGATATTCGTGCAGGTTCATACGCTCCCCTTATTTGTCATCTGTCAATGAGACGTAAAGGCGCCTATATTACTGTCTATTGCCCGTAGAATACAACTAAAGCCAACACAAGCTGACAGAAGCCGGGGCACCGGCGGCGGCCGTCTGGACGTGGCAGGTGAAATGCTAAATAATTTGCGCCTGTACTTTGCCCGGCAAACCTGCGCTTGAGGCCATAATGCTAAAAATCCTGCTCCTGCTTACTGTGCTTGTCCTGCTGCTCAGTTGCTTGCGCAGATTCATACGATCCGGGGCCGGGAAAGAGGCTCAGGAAAAGCCCCGGAAAGAGGCCGACAAGCCGAGGTTGGAATCTTCCAAAATGGTGAAATGCGCCTATTGCGAGTTGTATATTCCTGTTGACGAGGCGCTGAAATCCGAAGAGCAGTACTTTTGCTCTGAGCACCATCGTGATCGGGTGGAGAGAAATAGCAGCAGATGAACGCCACAGTCGAAAGTAAGGGCCAACGCCGGCTTGCCTGGGGGGCATTAACGTACTTTAACTTATATCGTTTCCTGGTGGCCCTTCTGTTCGTCTCCTTATACTGGATCGGCCAGTTGCCGGAGCCGCTTGGGGAATATGACCGAGCCTTGTTTGCCGTCTCCGCGCATTTATATCTCGGCATCGCCGTCCTGGCGCAGCTTCTGGTGCGGCTGAAGACGCCCGCGTATGTGCTTCAGGTCATCAGCAATGTGCTGCTTGATATTCTCATTATCAACCTGATGATGTACGCCAGCGCCGGCCTAAACAGCGGTTTTGGCATGTTGCTGGTCATCTCAATCGCCGCGGGCAGCATCTTAAGCTCCGGCAAGATCAGCATCTTATACGCGGCTGTCGCCAGCCTTGCCGTGCTGGGTTGTGAGGTCTATATGCAGTGGACGCAGGAGTTTCCCAAGCCGAATTATACCCACGCGGGCTTTTTGGGCATGACCTTTTTCTTCGCCGCCTTCCTAAGCCATCGGCTGGCGAGCAAGGTGGAAGTGACCGAGGCGCTGGCGGAGCAGCGCGGCCTGGATCTGAGGAGCCTGTCGCAGTTAAACGAACACATTGTGCAACGCCTGCAATCCGGCGTCATCGTCCTCAACGAGGCGTTGGAGTTGAAGCTGTTAAACGAATCCGCCAAACGATTGCTGGACCTAGCCGCTGATGCGACCGGCAAAAAGATAGGCGCTTATTCCCCGGCGATCAGCGAGCACCTGCAAGGCTGGTTGGACACGGGTGATAATACGCCGCTAACGCTCAACATGGGCGCGGCCAATACAGAGGTCATGCTGTCCTTTAGTCGGCTTGGCTCCAGCAAGGTCTTTAATATTTTGATCTTCTTGGAAGAGGTATCGCCCCTAAGGCAACGGGCGCAGCAGATGAAGCTGGCCTCCCTGGGCCGGTTGACCGCCGGCATTGCCCATGAGATACGCAATCCGCTTGGCGCGATCAGCCATGCCGGGCAGCTATTATCAGAATCCGATGCTTTAGGTGATGATGATCGCAAGTTGACTCACATCATCGAAGAGCACTCCAGACGGGTGAATAACATTATTGAGAATATTATGCGCATCAGTCGCCGCGAGGCAGCGGCACCGGCCGAGATCGAATTAACCCACTGGCTGAAGAAATTTGCGGATGAATTCAGCGCCAGCCGCGACCTTGACGATGATGCGATCCGGGTAACCGGCCAGGCCGCGGCGATCATGGTAAGAATGGACCCCGATCAGTTGCACCAGATCCTGTGGAACCTGTGTGAAAACGCCATGCGCTACAGCAAAGACCCGCCGCGGCTGGAGGCGAATTGTGCGGTGAAGGATGAAGCAAACCGGCCTTATCTGGACGTTATTGATCGGGGGCCGGGCATCCCCGCCGAGATAGAGACGCATCTGTTTGAGCCCTTTTTCACCACCCACCCGCGCGGCACCGGGCTGGGGCTTTATCTGGCCAAGGAATTGTGCGAGGCAAACCAGGCGAGTTTGAACCTGCAAAAGAACTCGGCCCAAGGCTGTGTCTTTCGCATCAGATTTTCTCATCCGGAAAGACAGCATATTTTGAATTAGCCATGCCGCAGGTATTAATTATCGATGACGAGCCGGATATCCTGCAACTGCTGGAGATCACGCTGGGGCGCATGCAGCTTGGTGTGCGCAGCGCCGGCAATAAGAAGGCGGCGCTGAAATTGCTGGCCGCGGAGAAATTCGACCTGTGCCTGACCGATATGCGCCTGCCGGACGGGGATGGGCTCGAAATTGTGGCGCATGTGCAGCGGCATCACCCCCGCCTGCCCATAGCGGTCATCACCGCCCACGGCAGCATGGAAACGGCCATCCAGGCGCTGAAACTGGGCGCCTTTGATTTTCTGAGCAAGCCCATCGACATCAACTCGCTGCGTCTCTTGGTCGGCAATGCGCTGAAACTCACAGATGCTGCGGCCGCGCCTTCTGCGCACAAGCTGGTGGGCGCAAGCCCGGCGATGTCTGGCTTGCGCGAGAAGATACAAAAGCTGGCCAGGAGCCAGGCGCCGATCTACATCAGCGGGGAATCCGGCACCGGCAAGGAGCTGGCCGCGAGGATGATCCATGAACAAGGGCCGCGGGCGGAGAAGCCCTTTGTGCCGGTGAATTGCGGGGCGATACCGGCGGATCTGATGGAGAGCGAATTCTTCGGCCACAAAAAGGGCAGCTTCACCGGCGCCCATGCGGATAAGGACGGCCTGTTCCAGGCGGCCGATGGCGGGACGCTGTTTCTGGACGAGGTGGCGGAATTGCCGCCGCACATGCAGGCGAAACTGCTGCGCGTCATCCAGGAAAAACGGGTGCGCGCCATCGGCGCACAAAGCGAAGCCGCCGTCAATGTCCGAATCTTAAGCGCCACCCACAAAGACCTGTCCGCGCTGACTCGGCAGCGGCTGTTTCGAGAAGACTTGTTCTATCGCATCAACGTCATCGAACTAAAGGTGCCGCCGCTGCGCGCCCGGCGCGAGGACATCAACACCCTCGCCGGCCATATCCTGCACAAGATCTGCAAGGCGGCAGATATGCCTGTTCCGACATTGAGTGCTGAGGCCGCTGCCGCGCTCAGGGCTTACTCCTACCCCGGCAACGTGCGTGAGCTGGAAAACATTCTTGAGCGCGCCGTTGCCCTGTGTGAGCAAGGTCTGATCAAGTCATCCGACATACATATCCCCGAAGCCGCGGATGAGGCTTCGGATGAGGCCGGGGATGAGCAGCTTGATGCAGAGAATGACTCGGCGAAGTATGAACTGGATTCCCACCTGGAAGAGGTCGAAAGAGCGCGCATCTTGAGCGCCTTGGCGGAGACGCGTTGGAACCGAACGGCGGCGGCGAAGAAACTGGGCATCAGCTTCCGCGCCTTGAGATACCGTCTGCAAAAGCTGAACTTAAACAAGTGAGCCTGATGCCGCGCTGTCGGCATATAAGGAAGATCTGAACAAGTCCTGTGATGGACTTGATCAGCGCTTTCAGAGATACTATCCTTAGTCCAGTAGGTTCAGCTTG
The DNA here is from genome assembly GCA_963923955.1 of Gammaproteobacteria bacterium. Classification (GTDB taxonomy): domain Bacteria; phylum Pseudomonadota; class Gammaproteobacteria; order Eutrophobiales; family Eutrophobiaceae. The sequence continues at coordinate 2,208,600 of OZ000552.1, read as the reverse complement.
AGCAAGATGGTAAACGCCCGTCCAGCGCTTTTAAGGAGGAATTGGAATGAATACAACGAAGATTGAGGAATTAACACACGATAAAATTCAGGCCGAGATAGCCAAGTTAATGGCAGAGACAAGCAAAATCAATTCAGAGACGATTAAAATTAATTCAGAGAATCGTTGGTATCCAGCTATCGTTGGCGCAACCGTCACACTGGCCATCGTAGCAGTGGTTAAGCTATACCTTTAGGCGATCTGATAAATACGATGGCAAATGCCCGTCCAGCGCTTTTAAGTGAGGAATTGAAATGGGTACAAAAGAGATTGAAGAAGTAACACATGAGAAGATTAAGGCGGAGATTGCCAAGATCTTTGCCGAGCTTGAGAAGATGCGAACGGAGAATCAAAAGACGATTGAAGAAACCATCAAGGCGAGAAGCGAGACAAGAAAGATCGATAACGAGAACAGATGGTATCCGTTCATTGTCGGCTCAACGGTTACCCTGGCCATTGTCGCCGTGGCCAAGCTATACCTTTAGCGATCCTAAGGATCCCCTGAACCAGTCCCAAGACAGACTTGATCAGCGCTTTTAGAGATACTATCCTTAATCCAGTAGGTTCAGCTTGAGCAAGATGGTAAACGCCCGTCCAGCGCTTTTAAGGAGGAATAGGAATGAGTACAAGAAACATTGATGAAAATCTACGGTATGAGAAGGAAAACCTGCGACATGAGAAAATGCAAGCCCAGATTGCCAAGATCTTTGCCGAGATTGAGAAGATGCGAAAAGAGACAATGCTGTATCCTCTGGTCGTGGGTGCATCACTCATCGTAGCCGGCGGCACGGCCGCACTCGGTGCCGCAGCAATCGCCAAGCTATACTTTTAAGCGATCTGATAAATACGATGGTAAATACCCGTCCAGCGCTTTTAAGGAGGAATTGAAGTGAATACAACAAAGATTGAGGAATTATCACACGATAAAATTCAGGCCGAGATAGCCAAGTTAATGGCAGAGACAAGCAAAATCAATGCAGAGAATCGTTGGTATCCAGCTATTGTCGGCGCAACGGTTACCTTGGCCATCGTAGCAGTGGTTAAGCTATACCTTTAACTTAACATCCCAAAAAAACTGACAAAAGTTGTCAGTTTTGTCTGTTTCTTACCTCCCTCTCGGCGTCATCAGCCCAACCTCACCCCGCCCCGAAACAATCAGGCAAATATATTTCTCCAACAAAAACAATTACTTATTAAAAAAATTCCGCCTCGCAGAATAATAGTGGCTTATGGCATAGATTATGCGTAATATAATGCCCGTAGTTTAAAGGTAAATCGTTTTTCGTTGCGCCTGGTCGCAACATCAATCTAGGAGAAATTCATGAACAAGAGACAACAAGGCTTTACATTGATCGAGCTGATGATCGTGGTGGCGATTATCGGCATCTTGGCGGCGGTTGCCATCCCGTCCTATCAGGACTACATCGCCCGGGCGCAGGTCTCAGAAGCCATGACGCTGACCTCTGGTGTCAAGACGCCGCTGGCCGAGTGGATTGGTGATAAGGGCACTATACCTGCCACGGATGAGTTGAGCTTTACCAAAAGCGGCAAGTATGTAGGGAGTATTGAAGTCGGTGGTACGGCCACTAACCCGACCATCACCGCCACGTTTAAGGATACGGGCGTGAGCGCCGCCATCAAAGGGAAGACGATTACATTAGAGGGTGCGGAGTATGGCTCCACATGGGAATGCTCTAGCGAGCTTGACGGGAAATATCTGCCGAGCGCCTGTAAGTAAATCTTGGCATTTGAAGGCGTAAAAAGGGCCACCTGCGGGTGGCCTTTTTTTATGGGATGATTATTACAATGGCGCCAGGGAAAGTGGGCCAGAACAATGGGCATTCCGGTAATGTTTTCGGCACCGGCAAGTGCACGTTTGACGAGGAGAGAATGAACTATGGGCACGGCTACTTTTGACACCTTGAAATTTGCGCGTCGTTTGAAAGCGGCGGATGTGCCTGAGAAACAGGCAGAGGCTGAGGCCGAGGCAATCAAAGAGGCGCTCAGCGAAGCGATGGATACACAGTTGGCAACGAAAACAGATATTCATCGCTTAGAACGTGGGCAAGATGCGATTAGGGCGACCTTAAGGCTTCATGGTTGGATGTTGGGCGTTGCGCTGGGTTTTCTGGTAACAATGTTTTGGAGGATGTTTATTAGTTAAAGGAGTTTTATTTCCCTGACTATCTGTCTGCTGCCAGATGCAAGTTTGATGAGGAAAATGAACTATGGGCACAGCTACCTTTGACACACTGAAATTTGCGCGTCGTTTGAAAGCGGCGGATGTGCCTGAGAAACAGGCGGAAGCCGAGGCTGAGGCAATCAAAGAGGCGCTCAGTGAAGCGATGGATTCGCAGGTTCCAACGAAAGCCGATATGTACCAGATGAAGGCGGAGATACACGAAGTGAAAGCGGAGATACAGGAAGTGAAGGCAGAGCAGCGCGTGATGAAATGGATGATCGGTTTTAATCTTGCATTCACCCTGGCCATGTTCTGGAAGATGTTTATCGGCTAAGGAAGCGCTGTTGCCAGGTGCACGTTTGATGAGGAAAATGAACTATGGGCACAGCTACTTTTGATACACTGAAATTTATGCGTCGTTTGAAAGATGCAGGCATACCTGAAGAACACGCTGCGGCGAAATCTGAAGCGGTTAGCGAGGCATTCAAGCAGGCATTAGATACCCAGGTAGCCACCAGGTTGGACATAGTCAGGCTTGAGGGTAAATTTGATTCGGAAGTGCGCGTAATGAAATGGATGCTCGGTTTTAATCTTGCGTTCACCCTGGCCATGTTCTGGAAGATGTTTATCGGCTAAGAATATCTGGGCGGATTCGCCCCTTGCCGGATTGCCGGATCTCATTCAATCGTCTTTAATCTACGCTGAACTGAAGGATCAGAAAGGTGACAGTACGGCCTCTATTACCTTTTAGCTCTTCCTATCTTATCACCGGCGGCATCTTCCTGGGTCTTTGCGTCCTTGTCTTGCTGCTGTTTGCATTGCCGCTGCACTCCGGTTTCTGGGGCGATGATTACTATAATCTCTACCGGCTGGCACGGGTAGCAGACACCGGCGTCTGGCCTTTTGTGCTGGAAGGCATCGCCGGCCCGCTAGGCCGGCCGATTTCCTTGTTCAGCCTCGCCTTGCAGCATGAAAGCTGGCCGCACGATGCCTATGCCTTTAAGCTGGTCAACCTGCTCACTCATCTCATCAACGGCCTACTGGTCTTGATCCTGGTCAACACGCTGCTGCGGCTCACCGGCTATGACAGGCGCAGGAGTTATCTAACAGCCCTGCTGTGTTCGGCCTTGTGGGTGCTGCACCCGATCCAGTTCACCACCGTGCTTTATGTCGTGCAGCGCATGACACAATTATCCACCCTTTTTTCCCTGCTCGGCATACTCTGCTATTTATATTTCCGCGGCCTTTATGTTCAAGGCAAGCCAAGGCCCGGCCTCCTCGGCATGAGCTTCTCCGTCCTTGTCTTTATGGGATTGGCTGTGTTGAGCAAGGAAAACGGCATCTTGCTGCCGCTGTTTATTTTAGTGATTGAGTCTACCTTGCTGAAAGATACGTGCCGGGACCGGCGCTGGAAAACCTGGGCTTTAGTCTTTCTGGCCGGGCCGCTGTTGTTGCTCTGCGGCTGGATCATCTTGACCATTGACGGGCTGATGCTGGGCTATGCCAAGCGGCATTTCACGCCCATTGAGCGCCTGCTGACCCAGGGCCTGATATTGCTTGATTATCTACAAAATATATTCCTGCCAAGCCCCGGCGATTTTTCCCGCTATCACGATGACGTTCCAGTGGCAAGGGGCTTGTTGCAACCGCTCAGCACCGTGTTTGCCTGTATGGCCGTGGTGGGCTTAATTGTCTTTGCCATCTTAAAAAGACAGCGCTTTGGCTTTCTCAGCTTTGCCGTGTTGTGGTTCTTCGGCGGCCATGTTCTGGAGTCCAGCTTTCTTGATCTCAGGCTATATTACGAGCATCGAAATTATCTGCCCGCGCTGGGGCCGCTGTTTTTCATCGCGTGGGTAGTCAGCACCCTCTTGGCGAGATACGATAAGATGCTGATTAGGCTGCCGCTGCTGCTGTATGTCGGCGCGCTTTTTCTGGTCAGTTATCTTGAATTGAGAACCTGGGATGACTTTGACCGCCAGTCCATTGAGCTGGCCATGCAGCAGCCGAAATCCTATGCTGCCTGGAATAAGGCCATTCATACCTATGCCCGGCTTGGCTACCGGGATGCGGTGATCAAGGCTCAAGCCCATCTGGAGGGCATTGATGACAACACGCTCTTGCCATACATCAAATACCTGTACGTGCAGGGCTGTATCTTGCAGGAGGCCATCCCGGAAGAGAGGTGGGCGCTTATATCACGACAGAGTGAAAAGAAGGACTGGTATCCCTTTGTTACGATCAGTTTTTTGAACGACCTGGTATCGGCGATGCAGGAGGGGCATTGTCCCTATGTCGATCCCTCCGGCGTGATTGGCATCACCTTGACCCTGACGGGCAAGGCCGAGTATCGGCAGTTTGAGCACATGCTGCACGAATTGGCCGCCCTGCTGTGCATGTATATGGAAGATACGGCCTGTGCGCTGGCCAATGTTGCGCGCGCGCTGGCCTTGCAGGAATCTGTACAGAAATACACACTGAAATATAACATTGCAACACACGCGGGGAATACAGCGCTCGCCGCGCAGGTTCTTGCGCGGACAAAAGAATATTTTGCGAAGAACCCAAAGGTGGCGCTTGCCAATGGGAAGGTGCTGGCGAGGATGGAGAGTAATCTGGCGCGGATAAAGGCTGCGGAGCGGGAATGATAGAGCACAAAAGATTAAGCATTGTAATCCCGGCAAGAGACGAGGCCCGGGGCTTAAAAATTCTCTTGCCGGCGCTGAGCGAGAAATTTTCTGCGGCGGAGATCATCGTGGTGGATGACGGCTCCCGTGACGACAGCGCAGAACTGTGCCGACAGTACAATGTAGATTGCATCCGGCACCTGTACAGCAAGGGCAATGGTGCGGCGATCAAGGCCGGCTGTCGTCATGCAAGTCGGGAGGTGATCCTCTTCATGGATGCCGATGGCCAGCACGCGGTGGAGTATATCAATGCGCTGCTCAATGAGTACGAAAAGGGCTTTGATCTGGTCATCGGCGCGCGCGATAAGGGCTCCCATGCTGGGTGCGGGCGCCTGCTCGCCAACACGGCCTATAACAAGTTGGCCAGTTACATGGTCAATCGGCCCGTGCCGGACCTGACCTCGGGTTTCAGGATAGCGGCGCGCGAGAAATTCATGCAATTTCTGCATCTCTATCCCAACGGCTTTTCCTGCCCCACGACCAGCACCATGGCCTTTTATCGCTCCGGCTATACCGTCGGCTTTTGTCCCATCACGGCGCATAAGCGGCTGGGGAAAAGCCACATCAGGCCGCTCAAAGACGGCATTCGTTTTTTGCTTATCTTATTCAAGATCGGCACACTGTTCTCGCCGTTGAAAATATTCGTCCCCTTCAGCGGCCTGACCTTCCTCGTCGGGGTGTCTTATTATGCCTACACCTTCCTGCTGTGGGGGCGCTTTACCAACATGAGCGCCATCCTGTTTCTCTCCAGCATCCTGATCTTTTTGATCGGCCTGGTATCCGAGCAGATCACGATGCTGCTCTATCAAAAGACGAATGAATGATACTTGGGAATAATGCCTAAGAAGAATGCCTGAAGAATGAGAATCCTCATTGACATCGGCCACCCGGCCCATGTGCATTTTTTCTCCCAACCCACAAGAATGCTTACACAACGCGGCCATGAGCTGATGCTTACCAGTCGGGTCAAGGAGATGGCGCCGCGGCTGCTGGAGCGGCTGGGCATTGCGCATGAAACGATCTCCGCCCAAGGCGATGGGGGGCTGTTGTCTCTGGCCAAAGAGCTGGTCTTACGCGATGCCAGATTGTTTCGTGCGGCCGGGCGATTTGCCCCCGATGTCATGGCGGGCATCGGCGGCATCTTCATTGCACACGTCGGCCTGCTTAAGAAGATACCGGCGCTTGTTTTTTATGATACGTAAGACGCGCGCTTGCAGAATCTGCTGAGCTATCCCTTTGCCGGACGGGTTGTGGTGCCTGATTGTTACACGGGCTGGACGCCGCGCCGGAAAACAACACGCTATAAGGGCTACCATGAGCTGGCCTACCTGCACCCGAATTATTTTACGCCGGATAAGAACAGAGCCATTGACAATGGCCTGTGAAGCAAAGAAAAATTACTTTATCCGGCTGGTCTCCTGGCAGGCCAGCCATGACCTTGGCGAGGCGGGCCGGCCCGGCCCTTGCTGGATAAATTGCTGCACCGGCTGCTCGCCCTCGGCCATGTCATGATCTCATCAGAGAGACCCTTGCCGACGGCGTATCGGGAATTTTGCTATTCGCGCACGGGGGGCGCGCCGGAAGACGTGCATCATGTCCTGGCCTTTTGCGATGGCTTTATTGGCGAGATCGCAACGATGGCATCGGAGTGCGCGGTATTGGGCGTGCCGGCGATTTACATGGCGAACACCGGGCGCGGTTATACCGATGAGCAGGAGCGCCGTTATAACCTGGTCAAGAATGTGCGCGCACTGAACTGGGAGGCATTGCAGCCGGCGCTGCGCTGGTTGTGTGCCTTGCAGCCGGATGAGTGTGAGGCAGCGCGCCGGCGGTTGTTGGCGGATTGCATCGATGTGAGTCAGTTTGTTGTGGATACGCTGGAAAATTTCCGTTAAGGAAGCTCTGATTTAATCAGAGCTTCCTTGTGGCACAAGGAGGTGCCACCCAATTCAATTACGATTAAGTAATTGAATTGGTGAGCAAACTAAAAATCGCATTTTTAGTTTGCGTGCCTTAAGACAAGTCACGGATGGACTTGCTCAGAGGTTCTTTAATCAGCCGCGCCTTTGAGGATTCTGGATAGCCCTGCCTCGATCTTCGCATTGCCGGCGATAATATTGCCTGATTCCAGATAGGCCGCATGGCCGTCAATGTCGCTGATAAGCCCGCCCGCCTCCAGCACCAGCAAGGCGCCGGCCGCGATGTCCCATTGCTTAAGGCCGTATTCCCAAAAGCCGTCAAAGCGGCCACAGGCCACGTAGGCGAGATCCAGCGCTGCCGAACCCGCCCGTCTTAGCCCGGCCACCAACGGGAGGAGCCGGCGAAAGGTGTCTAAGTAAATCTCCAGCTTGTCCAGCTCTCGATAAGGGAAACCGGTCGCGAGCAGGGCACCGGCCAGCGCTTTTTTTCGCGCAACCCGGATGCGGCGCCTGTTCATGTAGGCACCGCCGCCCTTGCTGGCGGTGAATAGCTCTTGTTTTAGAGGGTCGTAGATGACCGCCTGGGCGAGGATGTTTTTATGTTTTAAGGCGATGGAAACGGCAAAATGCGGGAAGCCGTGCATGAAGTTGCTGGTGCCGTCCAGCGGATCGATGACCCACTGGAATTCATCACCATCACGGCCCGCATGCGCGCCGCTTTCTTCGGCCAGGATGCTGTGTCCGGGATAGGCCCTGTGGATGGTGTCGATGATGATCGCCTCTGCCTGCCTATCGACTTCGGTGACGAAATCGTTGCGCCCCTTGGGGCTGACGGACACATCCTGAATGCGATCGACATATTTTACGATATGATCCCCGGCGGCATGGGCGGCGCGTATGCCGATATTGAGCATCGGATGCATGGTATTCTCCTGAGTTGGTTTTTTTAGCGTTTCCTTAGCAGGCGCATTGTACGGGGCTATCTTGGCTGAGTGAAGTAAGCGCCAGGGCCGAAAATAATGGCCGATAAAATAATGGCTGACAAAATCAGTGAGTACATCAATATTGTGCTGGTGGCCACCACTCACCCCGGCAACATCGGGGCGACGGCACGGGCGATGAAGACGATGGGCTGTAAGAATCTGCGGCTCGTCAGGCCGAAGCACTTTCCCGCTGCGGAAGCCACGGCCCGCGCCGCCGGTGCCGATGATATTCTGGCGGCGGCAAAGCGCTACGATGCGCTGCAAGAGGCGGTGGAGGATTGCAGCCTGGTGTTTGCCACCAGCGCCCGGACCCGGCGCATCGCCTGGCCGCGCTGCTCGCCGGAAGAGGCTGCGCACAGCGCCCTTGAATGCGCGCAGCAGGGTGCCGCGGTTGCGATCGTATTCGGGCGCGAGAGTTCGGGCTTGAGTAATCAGGAGCTGGAATATTGCAATGCGATGTTGCAGATCCCGGGCAACCCTGCGTTTTCATCGCTCAACCTTGCCGCCGCCGTGCAGATTATCTGTTATGAGCTGCGCAAGATATTCGCCGCTACTGATAACAAGGCTGGCGATAAGGCGACAGCGGCAGTGACCGGGCGGCAGATGGAAATGCTCTATGCCCATCTGGAGGCCGCCCTGCTCGACATTGGCTATCTTGATCCGGCCAATCCGCGGCGCCTGATGCGCCGCTTAAAACGCCTGTTTAATTGCGCCCGGCTGGATGAGAATGAATATCAGATCCTACGCGGCATTCTGGCGGCGGCGCAAGAGAAGTCGAAATAGCGATCGATCCCGGCAGATCTTCAAGCCTATAAAAATACAAGCCGAGGACTACCCGCCGCCCGCCTTTGTATCGCCCCCAACTCCCAGGCAATCTCACCCTGCTCGCTGAGTATGCTGATCGCCTCCGCAGCAGCGCCCGCATCGACAACTAGCACCATGCCCACACCGCAATTAAAGGTGCGATACATCTCATCCCGGGCAATGTTCCCGCTCTCTTCTAACCAGCGGAAGATACCCGGCCATTGCCAGCTATGCGTATCAATCCCGGCCTGCACGGACTCAGGCAGCACCCGGGGCAGGTTTTCAGTCAGGCCGCCGCCGGTGATATGTGCTATGCCCTTGACCTTCACCTGTCCCAGTAATTGCAGCACCGGCCGAATATAGATCCGGGTGGGGCTGAGCAGCACATCGGCAAAGGTCTGCTGCTGGAAATCATCATGCAGCTCGGTGCCTACATCAGCCAGCAGCCTGCGAATGAGGGAATAGCCGTTGGCATGCGGCCCGCTTGCGGCCAGGCCGATCAATACATCGCCGGCCGCGACCTGGCTGCCATCGATGATCGCGGCCCTCTCCACTGCACCGACACAGAAGCCGGCAAGCTCATATTCCCCGCTCGCATACATGCCCGGCATCTCTGCGGTCTCGCCGCCGACCAGCGCACAGCCGGCCTGCCGACAGCCTTCCGCAATGCCCTGCACGACCCGCTCGGCGAGCGCCACATCCAGGCGGGAACAGGCATAGTAATCGAGGAAGAACAGCGGCTCTGCGCCTTGGGCCAGCACATCATTGACGCACATCGCCACCAGATCGATGCCGATGCTCTCGTGCCTGTTGGAGGCGATGGCCAGTTTCAGCTTGCTGCCCACCCCGTCTGTTGCCGACACCAGCACCGGCTGCCGGTAGTTTAGCGCGCTGAGATCAAACAAGGCGCCAAAGCCGCCGACATTGCCCATCACCCCGCGCCGGGCGGTATCTTGTGCCTGCGCCTTGATGCGCTCAACCAGGGCATTGCCGCGTTCAATGCTCACCCCCGCATCGGCGTAGCTGGCTCTATGTCTTGCTTTGGACATGGGCGTGGATGGTATAGGGCAAGGGCTTAGGTCGCAATCTCTTGGGCTGTAATTCTCGGGGCCGCAATCTCTGCCTGAGGCCGGATTGCCGGTTGACTTGCGCCCCTCACTTGCATAGCGTTCGTGCCATGCAAAGACACTTGCTTTTATTTTTTCTGTTGCCGGCCTTGTTGCCGATCTCGGCTTACGCCATCAAGGTGCAGGGCCTGTATGAGGCCGAGGTGCCGGTCAGTGATCAACGGCCGGAGAGCACAAGGCCGGCGCTTAAGACGGCCTTGCAGATCGTGCTGGTCAAAGTAACCGGTGATCGCTTTGCCCCGGGGCGGCCGGCGCTTGCGACCATTCTGCAAAGGCCGGATAACTACGTACAGCAGTATCGTTATAAGACGGTGGAAAGGGCGGCTGATGCTGCCGGTGAGGAGGCCGAGACGGCCTTGCGGCTGTGGGTACGTTTTGACCGCGCCGCCTTGAACAGCAGACTGCGCCTTCTGGGAGTGCCGGTGTGGGGGGAAGAGCGCCCGTCAACCTTGATCTGGCTGGCCGTGCAGGATGAGACAGGCCGACACCTGGTGAACCCAGAAGAACATGCCGATCTTCTCAATGTTGTGGAGCAACGCGCGCGCCGGCGCGGCATCGCCCTGCTGTTTCCCTTGGTTGATCTGGATGATAGCGCGCTTCTCAGGGCGAGCGATATATGGGGCGGCTTTCAAGGGCCTGTGCTGGAGGCCTCGCGGCGCTATCAGGCCGATGCCATACTAACGGGCAGCATCAGCTCGACCTCATCCGGCATCTGGGAAGGCCGCTGGCTTGCCTATCTGCAAGGGCAGACGGCCACCTGGTTTGGCGAGAGCGACCTGCGCGATGCGGTATTGGATGAAGGCATTGACGGGCTGGCGGACCGGCTGGCGGCGCAGTTTGCGCGCGCAAGCGCAGGCTTGAATACCATCCGCATTTCCGTCGCATCGATCTTCAGTGCCGGACAATATGCACAGACACTGAAATATCTTGAATCCTTGAGCGCCGTTGCTGAGGTGCAGGTAACAGCCGTCGTGCCGGGCAAGGTGACATTTATGCTCACCGCCCACGGCGGCGAGGCGGCGCTGACCCAGGCCATTGCATTAGGCAGCACCCTGGAGGCGGTCATGCAGGAAGAAGGCGCTTATCGTCTCCTGCCATGAAGGCGGCACAAAAATTCTTGTCGTTTGGCGGACCGGTCTTTGCAGGCGGACACGAATCCAGCCGCCGTCAAAGTGATGGCTACCCGCCGCCGGCAGCGTAAAACAAGTGGCTAAGCAGCTCTCATTTTCCTCCGGCCTGTTTAAACTCCACCCGCCGTCTTCTGAGTCGGAACTTCGGGCGAAGCAGATACCGCTTTTCTTTGGTCATTTCGAGCGCTTTGATTTTGCTTCCTACCTGCCCGACCAAAATGCACAGATAGTGGCCTGCCTTGAGCGCCTGGTCGCCGGCGATGAGAGCAAAAACCTCTATCTCTGGGGTGCGGCCGGCAGCGGCAAGAGCCATCTGCTGCAAGCTGTGTGCACGTCCCTATCGGCGCTGGGCAAAAGGCCGGCCTATGTCCCATTGGCTGAGCTGGATGCCTTCAGCCCGGCGATGCTGGAGGGCCTGGAGCAACTCGATCTGATCTGTATGGATGCCTTGGACTGCATCGCCGGGAGGGCGGACTGGGAGCTGGCTGTCTTTAATCTCTTTAATCGCCTGCGTGAGGCACAGCGGCCCTTGATCATGGCTGCACACAGCAGCCCACATGGCCTTGCCATTAGCCTGCCGGATCTGAAATCCAGATTGGCCTGGGATGTGGTCTATCATCTCTCGCCCTTGACCGAGGCGCAGTGCCTTGAGGTCTTGCAGCAGCGCGCCGGCCTGCGCGGCCTTGAACTGTCAAATGACGTCAGCGCCTATCTGCTCAAACGCATCGCAAGAGACATGCACAGCCTGCTGGACTGGCTCAACAGGCTTGATGATGCCAGCCTGGCGGCAAAGAAAAAGCTGACCGTGCCTCTGGTCAAGCAACTGTTGAATGAGCGATAGGCCGCGGTTCCGGTCAAGCGCCGTGTAATCTCTTCGTGTGCTGCGCCAGACGCTTGCCTAATGCAAGGCAGAGCTGCTCTTCCTCTGCACTTAGGGCGCGGTTACTCTCCGTCCCGGCAACATGGCTGGCGCCATAGGGCGTGCCGCCGGTGGTGGTAGTCAGCAGGGCGGGCTCGGAATAGGGCAGGCCCAAGAGCAACATGCCGTGATGCATCAGCGGCAACATCATGGACAGCAGGGTGCTTTCCTGGCCGCCATGCAGTGAACTGGTAGAGGTAAAGACTGCGGCGGGCTTGTCAATCAGGGCGCCGGATAGCCACAGGTCGCTGGTGCCATCGAAAAAATACTTCATGGCCGCGGCCATATTGCCAAAGCGCGTGGGGCTGCCCAGTGCCAGGCCGTGGCATTGTTTCAGATCGTCATTGTTGGCATAGGGCGGGCCGCTCTCCGGCAACTCGCCTGTGCCGGCCGCCCCACCTGTAGAGACCGGCGGCACCGTGCGAATCCGGGCCGTACAGCCATGCACGGATTCGATGCCGCGCGCAACCTGGTTTGCCATGGCGGCCACATTGCCGTGACGGCTGTAATACAGGACTAATATCTCCAACATGTTCATGGAATATTCAGCACAATAAGACCTTCAATCAGGATAGGGTTGTTCACCCTCGTTTGAGTGCTATTCTAGCGTCTGGATGAATTTTGTGTAGCGCTTTATCTGCACGTGCTTGCCCAAACACAATGCTGCTGTGGAAATCAAACGACTATGGAAAATGCCCTGCTTAACTCAATAAGACACGCCGCCCTGTGGTTGTTTTATTTCTTGCGCTATGCTATTCGTCAGTTTTATCAACAGCGCGGCCTGCAGATCGCCTCGTCATTGGCCTACACCACCCTGCTCTCCCTGGTGCCTCTGGTGACGGTTGCCTTTGTGTTGATGGAAAACCTGCCCATGTTTCAGGGCGTGGGCCATACGCTACAGGCCTTTGTGTTTGAGAATTTCATTCCCTCCTTTGGCAACACCATCTGGGCATACCTAAATGAGTTCTCAAAGAAGGCCGCGCAGTTGACGATCGCCGGTATCACCTTGTTGATCTTAATTGCGATGCTGTTGATGGCAACGATTGACGGCGCCCTGAACACGATATGGCACGTTCGCGGCCGGCGCAGCTTACTCGCGCGTTTCCCGGTTTACTGGGCGGTGATTACCTTGGGTCCGCTTCTGGTCGGGGTCGGGATGGTCGCCACCTCTTATCTACTGTCAACCTCTCTGCTCACCGAGGTCGAGGCATCCTACGGCCTGGACTTGAAAAGAACATTGCTGTCATGGCTGCCCTTTCTTACCACTTCCAGCGCCTTTAGCCTGATCTACATCTTAACGCCGAACTGTTTCGTCTCCAGAGCGCACGCTGTTATCGGCGGCGTCTTTGCCGCCATTGCCTTTGAGCTGGCAAAATACGGCTTCGGGATCTATGTGAAAAACATGACCGCCTATGAAACCCTGTACGGTGCGGTAGCCGTCATTCCTGTGTTCCTGATCTGGCTGTATGTGTCCTGGGTGGTCGTGATCCTGGGTGCGCATGTATCCTTTTGTCTGTCCGCCTTTCGCTTCGAGAGAGAACAAGCCGGCATTCGTGATCCCGACTGGAGCTTTACTGATGCCTGGCGCCTGCTCGCCGCCCTGCGCCTGAGGCAGAAGGCGGGCGATTCTCTGCAGGTGTCCGGCTTAAGGCGCTATGCGATTGATATCCCGCAGCACCATGTGAGCGAGATCATGGGCCTGTTGGAAGGGGCGCACTGGGTGCAGAAAGACTCAGGCAACGGCTGGTTACTGTCGAGAAACTTGGCGGAAGTCAGCTTGTTAGACTTATCAGCGCTCATCCCCAAGCGCCTGCCATTCGGCATGGCCGCCGGAGAAGATGAGTGGAGCCGGCAATTGGACAGCCTTTTGGCGGCACACCAGGGCAGCCTGCAAGAGGCTTTAGCTGAGCCGATTGAGGAATTATTGCAGGCGGCGGAGTCTGAATAGCCTATAGGTTTGCTTGAGCCTGATTAAAACAACGAGGTTTAATTGCAATGCCATGCAGGACGATTCATTTCATTGTCTCCGGCCGGGTGCAGGGCGTCTTCTTCCGTGCCGCAACCCGCCGGGAGGCAAAGAGGCTGGGCATCTCAGGCTGGGTGAGCAATCTGCCCGACGGCCGGGTTGCAGGCCGTGCCCAAGGTGCGGATGCTGCCCTTGATCAGTTTGAGCGCTGGTTGCAGCAGGGCCCGCAGATGGCGGAGGTGGCCAATGTGGAAATTGAAGAAGTTGAAGATAACAGCTTTCGTGGATTTGAGATCCGCTAGATCAAGACTGGAGACCGGGCGGCTAAGCATTGTCAGGCTGACTGCCTTAACCGGCATCTTGCCAAAGGCGGAAACAGTGAATAAAGCTCAGCAATGGGGGCGCTGAGAAAATCTACCGCGTGCTGCGCCTGTAGGCGTGTTTCAGCTTCATGGCTTCAAAATCGTCTATGCCCGTTTGTCCGTGTGCCATCTCTGCGGTGATGGCTTCGCAGCATTGGATTTGCACAGCTGCAATAGACCTTCCTGTTACTACGACCAGCCGGGTCATAAATAATACGTGCCTTAGCTTGGCTTACCAAAAGGGGAACATTCCCTGCTGCCGTTGATCGGCATTGATCTCGCGCAAGCCTTATGTTTTCTCGCCTTTTGGGCCTTGCAGTTGATCTTTATCATCCGCGGCACCGAATCCATTCGCTGGCTGGAAACCTTGGACGCTCCCTTTTTGTTGCTTGCCGCATTTGCGCTGCTGGCCTGGGCCTATGTGCAGGCTGATGGCTTTGGCGATATGCTGGCAAGGCCATCGGAGTTTGTTGCGGGCGCCTATCGCTACAGCAAGGGATGGAATGTAAAGGCGATGATTGCCTTCGGCCTTGGCGTTGCGCCTAACATCCCCGGCTTTCTGGCCGCGATTGAAGCGCTGGATAATGTGCCCGGCCTCTTTATCAGTTTATATCACTATGCCTGGTTCACCGGCGCACTCATCACCGGCGGGAGCTATTATTTGTTCATGAAAATTCGCTCGCCTGATCGCCCGACCGGTAATTGAAGAAACCTCGGACTTATATAAACGTTGGCTACAAAGTAAAAATGCTGCCGATTATGAATAAGCTGATATTTTCAGGGCGGCACCCGTCGGCCTTTTTCATATAACAACACCCCCCGAATCGCTGTTTTCCTATCAGCGCTTGAGTGTTTTCCACCCCTTCATCATGCAGAGCAAATACTTGAAAATGCTCATGGTAGCGGATATTTCCTCATATTTTCTTCTGCAAAATAAAAGCACAAAGAACAGGCCATAGTTGCCGTACATTCGCTTGAAAACCGCACCTTTAGAGAAGGCGACCGTCTCATTCGCTATGCCCATCCCGCTGCTAACGGCCGCATGCTTGCAGATTTCAGCCGGGTAATAATACGCCCTTGCGCCGGCATTCATACAATCACAGATAAAAATATTCTCCTCGCCTGAACCATACTGCCCGTTAAGACCAAAGCGCTCGTCAAATACAATGTGCTCGCTGAGGATAAACGAACTTTTCACGACCACTTCAACGGACGATATGCGTAGAACGCTGCGCCAGTTATGTTCATGCAGCAATGACTTGTAATTTTTACGTTTTCCGCCCTCTGGTTTGCCTGTCTGAAAGGTGATGACATCCGGGTTCCGCAAATCCTTTATCGCCTTCTCAATGATTTCCACACAGTCCGGCTCTATGGTAACGTCATCGTCCAGAAACCAGATATATTCACCTTCTGCTGCGCCTATCGCAAAATTCCGGCTTTTGGCCAATCCCCGCGTATGCAAAGGTCTATACCGAATATTCGCAGCCGCATCCAGCTGCCTGCGGACAAATGCCGTCTCGCGCGCAGAGAGTGCGTAGTCATCGAGCTGGTGCGCTATCAGCACTGGCGTCTTTTCATTGAAGGATTGGGCGAGTGAGACGGCGCTGAATACCCTCTGATTATAGGTCGCAATAGCCACTTCAACCCGGCGCATGGCAAATTCCGTCAAAAGATAAAAATGGATGCAATGATGCTGAAGGCGAGAACCGATAGGCAAG
Organism: Gammaproteobacteria bacterium; assembly: GCA_963923955.1. Lineage (GTDB taxonomy): Bacteria > Pseudomonadota > Gammaproteobacteria > Eutrophobiales > Eutrophobiaceae. The sequence goes on along the minus strand of OZ000552.1, from coordinate 2,192,767 downwards.
GTGGGCTGGCATTACTTCCCCCCCCCCCCCCCCCCCCCCCCCCCCCGCGCCCATGGCGGCTCGTTCTTGTGCAGACGAGTACGGAAAGGGAAGAGCCAGTTTTTTGAACGCTGCCAGGCCACCGCCGGTATATTGCCCGGCCAGCATAGCATCGCCAGAGTCGTGTACCACAAAACCCGCAGCCACCTGCCCTCTCGGTACGCCGCCCCGCCCGCCATGACGCCGAGCGCGGACAAAAAACGCAGGGCCAGCAGGGGATTCTTGCCGGCCAGGGCGCGCAGATGCTTGCGCCGCATATACGTAGCCGCACGAAACATTTTCTCTGCAACAGGTCTGCGATGCATCCCGATGACCGCAAGCGGCTCACGCAGCGTCCGCACTGGGGTGAGCGCCACAACGCGCAGGAACCACTCCCAATCTTGTGCGCGTCGCAATGCCTCATCCTGCGGCTCCAGTGCTGCCAGCAGGCTGCGCTCGAACAAGCAGGTCGTGGTGGCAAAGGCGCAGCCGCTGACGATGTGCCGCATTGCAACGGTAGCAGCAGGCTCATACAACTCATACCAACCCGCCTTTATGCCATAGTGAAAATGGCGCCAGTAGGACGTGGCGCTGAAGCGGCTGCCGGTCTGTTGCATGAAGGCCAGCTGGCGGGCGGTTTTCTCCGGCCGCCAGAGGTCATCTGAATCCAGCAGGGCGATGTACTCGCCAAGGGCCGCCGCCATGCCAACGTTGCGCGCCGCTGCCGCCCCGCTATTTTGCGCCAGACGCAGCACCCGTACCACACCTTCCTCCAGCGCAGCGATTTGCCCGGCAATCTCTTCATCCGAGCCGTCATCCACGATCAGAACCTCATAAACGGGATAGGTCTGTGCTTGCACCGACTCCAGCGCCCGCACCAGGCTGGCGTAGCGGTTATACACCGGAATGATGACGGAGATGCGCGGCGTACCCTTGATGAGAGTCTTCATATTGGATGAACGATAAGCCTCTATTTTGCTAAAACTGATGGATCTGTCTTAGATGATCGCATTGTATCATCCACATTGTATTATCTTATGACCATGCGTAAAAGTCGTTTATGTGTGGGCAAAAAAATCGTTTAATAGAGCATTTTGTGTCTGCAACAAAAGTCCGCACTGCGGCAGCATGGGTCAATGTGAATAAGACAACAGCGGCCTACTACTATCATCGTTTGCGAGAATTGATCGCCCTTGAATCCCCAAAGACCTCTCTGCTTTGGGGAGAGTTTGAAGTCGATGAAAGTTATTTTGGCGGCAGACGTAAAGGCCAACGCGGACGGGGAGCGGGTGGGAAAGTGCCGGTCTTTGGAGTCCTCCATCAAGGCGGCAGAGTCCATTCCTGATGGTTACACAACCAAACTCATGCAGGAATATGCCAAAAAATACCAAATGGTTATCGTGGCGCCGCTCTATGAAGAGGCGCTGCCGGGGTGCATTACAACACGGCCGCGGTGATCGATGCTGATGGCGCTTTCTTAGGCAAGTATCGCAAGACACATATCCCCCAGGTTGCCGGCTTTTGGGAGAAGTTTTTTTCACGCCGGACACATCCAACTGGCCGGTATTTGACATCGCCTATTGCAAGCTCGGCGTTTATATCTGTTATGACCGTCATTTCCCGGAGGGCTGGTGCGCGCTTGCGCTGCAAGGCGCCGAATATATCGTCAACCCATCCGCCACGGTTGCCGGTCTATCGGAATACTTATGGAAGCTGGAACAGCCCGCCGCCGCTGCCAATGGCGTTTATATCGGCGCAATCAATCTGGTTGGCAGGGAAGCGCCGTGGAACATTGGTGAGTTTTATGGCCAGAGTTACGTGGTCAATCCACGCGGCGATATCGAGGCGCTGGCAAGTCGGGATGAGGATGAATCGCTGGTGCATGAGATTGCTCTGGCGCTGGTGCGTGAGGTCCGCAATGGCTGGCAGTTTCTGCGTGACCGGCGCTCGGATACCTATGCGCTCCTGAGCAAATCAGAGACCGGGTAGGCATGTGTTGTTATATGAGGTGAAGTCATGGTCGTATTGATTAAAGGTGGCACCGTGGTCACGGCCAAGCAGAGCTTTGCGGCCGATGTGCTGTGTGAAGACGGTGTGATATGCGCGCTCGGCAAAGGGCTTGTGCATCACGGTGCCGAAATCATTGCGGCGGACGGCTGTTATGCCATGTCCGGCGGCATTGATCCGCATACCCACATGGAATTGCCGTTCATGGGCACCGTTGCCTCGGAAGATTTTTTCAGCGGCACCAACGCCGCCCTGATCGGCGGCACCACGATGATCATTGATTTCGTCATCCCCGACCGGCTTGTTTGCAACAACAGTCAAACTGTTCACCTATTCTTGGATGCCGACGCATCATCAAGGAGCGGCAGGCCACAAAGGCAAGTGCGCATTCAGGCCAACTTGAGTTTCTCTTTCATCCACTCAAGCACCGCAGCAAGAGGCACATCAACACTTTCCCCCTCTCGCCGCCCCTGGTATTCGATCTTGCCGGCATCCAGGCCGCGCTCGCCCAGGGTAAGCCGATGCGGAATGCCGATCAGCTCCATGTCGGCGAACATGACGCCAGGCCGCTCCTTTCGGTCATCCAGCAATACCTCAATACCGGCCTGCTTGAAATCCGCATATAAGGCCATCACCGCCTCACGCAGGCGCTGCGATTTGTGCATGTGCACCGGCACCAGCGCCAGCGCATAAGGGGCAATGGCATCCGGCCAGATGATGCCCCGCTCATCGTGGTTTTGTTCAATGGCTGCCGCCACCACCCGCGAGATGCCAATGCCATAACAGCCCATGAGCAGGGTGAGGGCCCGGCCGGTCTCATCCAGACACTTCGCCTTCATCCTGTCGCTATACTTGGTGCCTAGTTGAAAGATATGCCCCACCTCGATGCCGCGCGCAATCTTGATCCTGCCCTCGCCGTCCGCCAGCTTCTCGCCCTCGACCACATGCCGCAGGGCGGCGCACGCAGGCTCCGGCAGATCGCGCCCCCAGTTCACTCCCCGTAGATGCCAGCCGTCTTCATTGGCGCCACAGGCAAAGTCCGCCACGGCCGCGGCGCTATGATCCACAAGCATCGGAATGGACAGACCATGCGGCCCGATAGAGCCGATGTCAGACCCTAGCACGGCGCGGATCTCCTCCCGGCCGGCGAAACTCAAGGGGCTGGCCACCTGCGCCAGGCCCTCGGCCTTGACCTTGTTCAACTCATGATCGCCCCGTAGCACCAGCGCGACCAGTTCATCGCTTGCGCCATGAACGATCAGGGTCTTCAGGCATTGTCCGGCGTCAATCCTTAAAAAGTCACAGACTTCTTCGATGCTATGCTTGCCGGGCGTGGCGACCCTTTGCATTGCCTGTCCGGGCGGCGCTCTCTCTTCCTGTACGGGCACGGCTTCAGCGAGTTCGATGTTCGCTGCATAGTCGCTGTCCTCGCTAAAGACAATGCGGTCTTCGCCGGAGTCCGCCAGCACATGAAACTCGTGCGAGGTGCTGCCGCCGATATTGCCTGAATCGGCCATGACTGCGCGAAATTTGAGACCCATGCGGCGAAAGATGCGCCTATAGCTCTCGTGCATCAGCGCATAGGTCTCGCGCAGGGACTCTTCAGACAGATGAAAGGAATAGGCATCCTTCATCAGAAATTCGCGAGCGCGCATGATGCCAAAGCGCGGCCGGATCTCATCGCGAAACTTGGTCTGGATCTGATAAAAATTCGCCGGTAACTGTTTATAGCTGCGCACCTCCCGCCGCACCATCTCGGTGATGATCTCTTCATGAGTGGGCCCAAGACAGAAATCGCGCCCATGCCGATCATCTAAGCGTAATAGTTCCGGGCCGTATTTCTCCCAGCGGCCGGACTCCCGCCACAGCTCCGCCGGTTGTACCCCGGGCATCAGGATTTCCTGGGCACCGGCCCGGTCCATCTCCTCGCGGACAATGTTCTCGACCTTGCGTAAGGCACGCAGACCGAGCGGCAGCCAGGTATAAATCCCCGCCGCAATCTGCCGCACCATCCCGGCCTGCAACATTAACTGATGACTGATGACCTCGGCATCGGCGGGCACCTCCCGTTGCGTTGTCAGTAAGAGCTGCGATGTCTGCATGAGCGCCCTGAGTATGTTATTAGTTCGTTAAATAAGCGCGCCCATCTTACCCGATTCAGCGCTTATATGTGACCCAAGCATTCGACATAACAATAAAGCCGAGAATCAATACGCCTTTGTGTCTTTTTGTGCACGGCACAACTTGACCTGTGCCGGGAAAATCAGTAACTTCCCATGCTCTGTCCAGGCAAAGATTCAAGGTTAAGTGAAGGTGAGTGAAGCAAAAGAAATTCTACGCGGCTGTGAGATCTTCGTCCGTGCATTAAAAGACGAAGGCGTTGAGCATGTCTTTGGTTATCCGGGCGGTGCGGTGCTGCATATCTATGATGCCTTGTACAGCCAGAACGAGGTGGAACACGTCCTGGTGCGCCATGAGCAGGGCGCCGCCCATGCCGCGGATGGTTATGCGCGCGCCACCGGCAGGCCGGGCGTGGTGCTGGTTACCTCCGGCCCCGGCGTTACCAACGCGGTCACCGGCATTGCGACTGCCTACATGGACTCCATCCCCCTGGTGGTCTTTTCCGGGCAGGTGCCCACCAAGCTGATTGGCAACGATGCCTTTCAGGAGGTCGATGCAGTCGGGATCACCCGGCCCTGCGTAAAACACAATTTTCTGGTTGAAGATGTCAGGCAGCTTGCTGGCACGATCAAGAAGGCCTTTCATGTCGCCATGAGCGGCCGGCCGGGTCCGGTGCTGGTGGATATTCCCAAAGATGTCACGGATGCGGCCTGTGAGTATGTCTATCCGGAGGCAGTCGTCATGCGCTCGTATCGGCCCTCAGTCAAGGGGCACCCGGGGCAGATCAGGCGTGCGGCGAAACTGATCTGCGCAGCAAAGCGGCCGATGATCTACAGCGGCGGCGGCGTGATCTTGAGCAATGCGGATCAGGAGTTGATCGAGTTCACAAAGATACTGGGCTACCCGATCACCAATACCCTGATGGGGCTCGGTGCCTACCCGGCGAGTGACCGGCAATTCGTCGGCATGTTAGGCATGCACGGCACCTATGAGGCGAATATGGGCATGCACCATTGTGATGTGCTGGTGGCGATCGGCGCGCGTTTTGATGATCGGGTGACCGGCGAATTGGATCAGTTCTGCCCGGAGGCACAGATCGTGCATATTGATGTTGACCCTTCTTCCATCTCCAAGAACGTGAAGGTGGATGTCCCGATCGTGGGTAATGTGAAGCATGTCTTAGCCGATCTCAATGCGGTCTTGAAGGGCGCTAAGGACAAGATCGATACGGCAGCCTTGCGCGCATGGTGGCAGCAGATCAAGACCTGGCAGGGTACAGACTGCCTTGCCTATGATCGCAATAGCGAGGTCATCAAGCCGCAATATGTCATAGAAAAGCTGCACGAGCTCACCCATGGCGAGGCCTATGTGACCTCGGATGTCGGGCAACACCAGATGTGGGCGGCGCAGTTTTATAAGTTCGATAAACCGCGGCGCTGGATCAATTCCGGCGGCCTGGGCACGATGGGTTTCGGCCTGCCCGCCGCTCTGGGCGTGAAGATGGCCTTTCCTGGAGCAACCGTTGCCTGCGTTACCGGCGAGGCCAGCTTGGTGATGTGCATTCAGGAGTTATCGACCTGCCTGCAATATGATCTGCCGATCAAGATCATCAACCTGAATAATCGTTACATGGGCATGGTGCGGCAGTGGCAGGAGTTCTTTTATGAAAAGCGCTATTCGCATTCCTACATGGAGGCGCTGCCGGACTTTGTCAAGCTGGCGGAGAGCTTCGGCCATGTTGGCATGCGAGTGGAGAAGACTGCTGACGTTGAAACGGCTTTAGAAGAAGCACTGGCATTGAAAGATCGGCTGGTGTTGATCGATTTTATTACTGATCAATCCGAGAACGTCTATCCGATGATCGCCGCCGGCAAGGGGCAGCATGAAATGCACATGGCACCCGCCAGAGAGTTGGCTTAAGCGTGCGGCATATCATCTCCTTGCTGATGGAAAACGAAGCAGGCGCTCTATCCAGGGTGGCCGGTCTGTTCTCTGCGCGCGCCTTTAATATAGAATCCTTAACCGTTGCGCCGACGGAAGATGCATCGGTCTCACGGATGACGATCGTAACCACCGGCTCTGATGAGATCATTGAACAGATCACCAAACAGTTGAATAAATTGCTGGATGTGATCAAGGTTGCCGATCTGAATGAGGGCGAGCACATTGAGCGTGAACTGATGTTGATCAAGCTGGCGGCCCAAGATGAGGCACGAGAAGAGATAAAGCGCCTGGTCGATATCTTTCGCGGGCGCATTATTGATGTAACAGAGACGGCCTATACGATAGAGATCACCGGTGCCGGCGATAAGCTGGATGCCTTTATCAAGGCAGTGGATGCGGGCGCGATACTGGAGCTCGTGCGCAGCGGCGTCTCAGGCATTGCGCGCGGGGATAAGGCGATACGTATTTGAATGCCGGCAACTGATGGCCGGTTAAATTTAAATAAGGGCGACGCTAAAAATAGTAATTTTTTTGTGAGAGCGAGGCGGCGGCGCACACAGCACCGGAGTGTATAAGCTAAGATTAAGGATGCGAGTACGCCGCCAACAACGCCTGCCCTCGGCCCGAACGGGGGCTATCGCGAAAGAAGTGCATTTTTAGAATATGCCCGTAAGAGAGAAAAGAGCAATGAATATCTACTATGACAAAGACGCCGATCTGTCCCTGATACAGGGCCGGAAGGTTGCGATCATCGGCTATGGCTCACAAGGCCATGCCCATGCGAATAACCTGAAAGACTCAGGCGTGGAGATCTGTGTGGGGCTGCGGGCTGACTCGGCTTCCGTTGCCAAGGCAGAGGCCGCCGGTCTCAAGGTCAAGACCATCGCCGATGCAGTGGCCTGGGCGGATTTGGTCATGATCTTGGCCCCCGATGAACATCAGGCCGCCCTGTACCGCACACAGGTGCAGGAAAATATAAAACCGGGCGCCGCCCTGGCCTTTGCGCATGGTTTTAATATTCATTTCCAGCAGATCGAACCGCGCAGCGATCTGGATGTGATCATGATCGCCCCCAAGGGCCCCGGCCATCTGGTGCGCTCTACCTATCTGGAAGGCGGCGGTGTGCCGTCGTTAATCGCCGTGTACCAGGATGCCTCCGGCCAGGCGCGGGACCTTGCACTTTCCTATGCCGCGGCCAATGGCGGCGGTCGGGCCGGCGTGATTGAAACCAATTTCAAGGAAGAAACAGAGACCGATCTCTTCGGCGAGCAGGCGGTGTTATGCGGCGGCATCAGCGCCTTGATCCAGGCCGGTTTTGATACGCTGGTGGAGGCCGGTTATGCGCCAGAGATGGCCTACTTCGAATGCCTGCACGAGACCAAGTTGATCGTCGATCTGATCTACGAAGGCGGGCTGGCGAACATGCGTTATTCCATTTCCAATACCGCCGAATACGGGGATTATTCACGCGGCCCGCGCATCATCAACGAGCAGACACGCGCCGAGATGAAACGCATATTGTGCGAGGTGCAAAACGGAAAATTCGCCCGCGAATTCATCCTGGAAAACCAAAGCGGCGCGGCGGTGATGAAGGCAGAGCGGCGGCTTTGCGCCGAACATCCCATAGAGCAGGTCGGCGCCCGCCTGCGCGCCATGATGCCCTGGATCAAACAAAACAAATTGGTTGATCAGGACAAGAATTAGGCCGGCGGAATACGCGGGGGCATAAAGAGTCTTTCGTCATGCCGGGCAATGACCAGCACCTGATCGCCCGCGAGGGCTGGCCGGTCTTGAGCGCGCTGCTGCTGTTGCTGCTGCTTGCCAAGATCTATCTCGGCATCACCGCTGCCCTTCTGTGTCTGGCCCTGATCGCCATATCCGCCTTTATCTTGCGCAATCCCTCTTATGCCATCCCGCCCGCCCCGCTGGCGGTGGTCAGCCCGGTGTGTGGGAAGCTGTCCGCGATCAAGACCCTGGAAGATCCGCACTTGTCACGCGCGGCGCTGCGTTTTCGCCTGCACATGTCGCTCTGGGATGTACACGCCGTGCGTAGCCCGATAGAAGGCAAGGTGCGCAAGGAATGGTCGGCGAAGATTGACGGCTCGGATTATCAACGACGCTATAGCTACTGGATCCAGACGGACGAGGGCGATGATGTTGTGCTGTCGCTGGCGATGGGAAAATGGGCGCCCATCGTCAAGACCCGACTGCGCACCGGCGAGCGTATCGGGCAGGGACAATTATGCGGCTACTTTTACTTCGCCGGCGTGATCGATGTCTGGATCCCGCGCTGTTCGCGGCTTGAAGCAAGGCCGGATGAGCGGCTGACCGCAGGTTCCGCCATCCTCGCTCGCTTTATCCACGAGCAGGGTACAAGCCTGCCGGGGCAATAGCCTGATGAGCAAGCATCGCCGCGGCATCTATCTCCTGCCCAACCTGTTCACCACCGCCGCCCTGTTTGCCGGTTACTACGCCATTATCGCTGCCATTAACCAGCGCTTTGAACTGGCCGCGATAGCGATCTTTGTCGCTATGATCCTGGACGGCATGGACGGCAGGATTGCAAGACTAACCCATACCCAGAGTGACTTCGGGGTGCAGTATGACAGCCTGTCCGATCTCATTTCATTCGGACTGGCCCCGGCCCTGGTCATGTACCAGTGGTCTTTATTTGAAGCCGGCAAACTCGGCTGGACCGCCTCCTTTATCTACGCCGCCGCAACGGCGCTCAGGTTGGCACGTTTTAACACCCAGGCCGCCAGTGCGGACAAGCATTTTTTCCAAGGCCTGCCGAGTCCCGCCGCCGCCGCCTTGATTGCCGCGCTGGTGTGGCTGGGCGATGCGCAAGGTTTGGCCGGCATTGAGGTGTTGCTGATCACCCTGCCGCTCACAGTCATCACCGGCATACTGATGGTCAGCAACATTCGCTATCACAGCTTCAAACAGATCGACCTAAAGGGCCGCGTCCCCTTCGTGCGCGTCCTGTTCATCGTCCTGGTGTTCGCCTTGATCGCCATCCGGCCATCGCTCATGTTATTCCTGTTCGCTGTCCTATACGCCCTGTCAGGACCGGTCATGACCTTACTCGGCCTGCGCCGCCACCGCGCCAGCCGCAAATTCCAAGAAGGTGAGCTTAAGTGACATAGTAAGAAAGCGCTGATTAAGTCAGCGCTTCCTTAAGACACAACAGCAGCCAACATGAGCAGCGTCCATTCGCTCATTTTGCTGTTTCGCTTATCACTTCTTATCCCGCCTTCCAAGCCATTGACCTGACCGCCCAAGCAGCCTAGCGTCAAACTCATGAACGTTACCGCCTTTGCTCTCGACCCCGCCAGCGTTAGTTGAGATAATACCCGTCCCTATAAAACGGATCGAAGCAAGCGCTTGTTGAAAGCGTGAAGCATTGCGCCGACCGATAGCGCTCGTAAACCGGTTTTCAGTTATCCTGATGATTGGAGGTAGAACGGTGAAAATAATAATGATGATAATAGCACTGGGGCTTGTCGCATCTTGCACCACTGATTCGACGAGAGTCTCAGAGAACCTGGAGGGGGTTGCGGAGAATTGGCTATGCACAAAAACCTACGGGCCTAATGTACTGGTCAAGGCCCAGGTGATGGAAGATAGAATCAGCGGCAGAATTTATGTCTCAGGCGTGGTGCATGACACGGTATTTTTTGTGGATGGCTTTGACAGGCGTTGGAGTTGGGATCTCGGGCCGGATGGAGGATATAGATTTTCCTTTATCATTGAGCCTGATGGTAGCGGCATCTATCTCGACTTTGGCGATAAATCCGAAGCCAAACCTAGCATGGTCTTTAGTTGCCGATCAAGCCGATGAAACCGGTAGATTCCTGCCCCTGCTCGTAGGCAGTGGGGACGTTCTTGCGCAGGAGTGACGAGTCATAGACAGCAACGTCGCCTTACTTCGTCATTCCTGGCTTGACCAGGAATCCATTAAGTACCCCCTGATCAAAGCCAGAGGGAGGCTCGGCTAAGAGCCGGTGGATTCCAGCTTCCGCAGGAATGACGTTTTTTAAACGCGCATGACGGAGTAGAGGTCGGCAGCCTGATGCATTCCTCCCTTCGCGCAGCAGTCGTCTTACCGCCTCAGCAACGCCGCTTGATCGAGCACTTCGTTGCGGGCGGCACGACAGGCGGCATCTAGGCCGGCGGACATGATAGACTAGGCGTATGCTGAATTACCCCGATATTGACCCCGTTGCGCTTGACTTAGGTATGCTCCAGATCCGTTGGTATGGCATCAGCTATGTAGCAGGCATTGTCATCGCCTGGGCCCTGTTGCATTATCGGGCGGTGCGCGGCGCTCGCTCTGGCTGGACGGCGGCACGGGTCAGCGATCTGATCTTCTACGGTACCATCGGGATGATCGTGGGCGGCCGGCTGGGCTCGGTGCTGTTTTATAACCTGCCTTATTATCTGGCCCGGCCGTTGGCGATTATCCGAATCTGGGAAGGTGGCATGTCTTTTCACGGCGGCCTGCTCGGTGTGGCGCTGGCCCTGTGGATTTATAGCCTCAGCATCGACAAGGGCTTCTTTGAGACAACGGATTTTTTGGTGCCTGTGGTGCCGGTGGGGCTGTTCTTCGGGCGCATCGCCAATTTTATCAATGCAGAGCTGTGGGGTACGCCGTCGAACCTGCCCTGGGCGATGATTTTTCCCGGTGCCGGTGCGCTCCCGCGCCATCCCTCCCAGCTTTATGAAGCGGGTCTGGAAGGCATCGTGCTGTTTGTTATCCTCTGGTTCTATTCCCGGCAGGCAAGGCCGACGATGGCGGTATCCGGTCTGTTTTTATCGGTCTATGGCCTGTTTCGATCAGCGGTGGAGTTGATCCGTGCGCCCGATCAGCACATCGGCTATCTGGCGGGAGACTGGTTGACGATGGGGCAGCTGTTGTCCTTACCCATGATCCTGATTGGTGGTGTATTATTGGCACTGGCTTATCGAAGGTAGCTTAAAAAAGCTCTGAATAATTCATCCGTGAATTAGTAAGAGCACGACAAACAAAAAGTGTGATTTTTGTTTGTCTGACATTTTCAATTACTTAGGCAGTAATTGAAAATGGTTGTACATCTATGTACCACAGGAAACTCTTAAATAAATTAAGAGTTTCCTTAAAAACTATACAGGGCTTGTCCATGCAACAATATCTCGATCTCATGCGCCATGTCCGCAAGCATGGCATTAAAAAGGCAGACCGCACCGGCACTGGGACACTCAGCATCTTCGGCTATCAGATGCGCTTTGATCTGGCGGCAGGTTTCCCGGCAGTGACAACCAAGAGACTGCATGTTAAGTCGATCATCCATGAGCTACTGTGGTTTCTCCAAGGCGATACCAATGTCAAATATCTACAGGAAAACGGCGTCAGCATCTGGGATGAATGGGCCGATGAGCATGGTGAGCTGGGCCCGGTCTATGGCGCCCAGTGGCGCGCATGGAAGGCGCACGATAACCGAACCATCGATCAGCTCTCGCAACTCATAGAGCAGCTCAAGACCCGGCCGGACTCCCGCCGCCTGATTGTCAGCGCCTGGAATGTCGGGGAGATAGACAAGATGGCCTTGGCGCCCTGTCATGCCCTGTTCCAGTTTTATGTCAACCGCGGCCGTCTGTCCTGCCAGCTATACCAGCGCAGCGCCGATGTGTTCTTAGGCGTACCTTTTAACATTGCTTCTTATGCCCTGTTGACGATGATGATCGCACAGGTGACAGACTTAAAACCGGGGGAGCTGGTGCACACCTTAGGCGATGCGCACCTGTATCTGAATCACCTGGAGCAGGCGGAATTGCAATTAAGCCGCCAGCCGCATGCCTTGCCTGAAATGAAGATCAATCCCAATATAAAATCGATCCTTGATTTTTCCTATGCCGACTTTGAGCTGGTGAATTATCAGCCGGCCGCCGCCATCCCCGCGCCCATCGCCGTTTAGAAGGCCGCTCCCTTGCTGTCACTCATTGTTGCCATGGACGAGCAGGGACTCATCGGCATTCACAATCGCTTGCCCTGGCGCTTGTCTTCCGATCTTAAAAACTTCAAGAGAATTACGCTGGGCAAGCCCGTGGTCATGGGCAGAAAGACCTATGAATCCATCGGCAGGCCGCTGCCGGGGCGGGAGAACATAATCATGACCCGCAATAAAAATTATCAGGCTGATGGCGCTACGGTGTTTAATGCCCTGGAAGACATGTATGCCCATTGCAGCGAGGTGGATGAAGCGCTGATCATTGGCGGGGCGGCCTTGTATCGGCAGACTCTTGATAAGGCCGCGCGTATTTATCTGACCGAGGTGCATACGCGGCTGGCCGGGGATGCCTTTTTCCCGGACTTTGATCGAAGCCGGTGGCGGGAAGTTGAACGGCGGGAGTTTGGTTCAGATGAGAAGAATGAGTTCGCCTTTAGCCTTGTGGTGCTGGAGAGGGTTTAGCTTTTATCGTCATCTTGGGACGCGCCCGTTAATAAAGCCGCAGAAACCTTGCCCCGATAAAGGCTGCATTATATCATAGGCCGCATAGCTCAAGTCGGCTGCCTGAACCTTCCCTTATAACCATAGATTTTATTGAAGCCTTTTGAAAATCCTTATGTCTGCCGCAGGTGCAAAAATAGCTGTCCTGTTCGTCTGTATGGGCAATATCTGCCGCTCGCCAACGGGCGAAGGCGTGTTCAGGCACTATGTCGCCCAAGCCGGACATGAAGACAAGATACACATTGACTCCGCCGGGACGATTGGCTATCACAGCGGCGCGCCGGCTGATGCGCGGATGCGTATCGCGGCTTCCAAGCGCGGCTATGCGCTGGATTCCGTTGCGCGCCAGGTTCGTCATGCCGATCTGAAAAAGTTTGATCTCATAGTGCCGATGGATCATGACAATCTGTCCGAGCTGGAGCGCCTGGCCGGCGGCCCTCAAGATCACATTCGCCTGCTGGGCAGTTTCATCGATGGCGCCACCGGCAATGACGATGCCGCGCCGGTGCCGGATCCGTACTACGGCGGCCCGGCGGGTTTTGAAGCAGTGCTGGATATGATCGAGTCGGCGTGCCCTAAACTGCTGGCACACTGTCTGGAGATTCATCACGCCCGTTTTGCATGAGTCTGCAAGCGCGCATAGAGACCGCCATTACCGAGGCCACCGGCAAGCCGGCCCGTTTTGTCGGCTCACATTCCACCCCCGGCGGCTGCATCAACGATAGCCGTATCGTCACATTAAAAGACGGCAGACGTTTTTTTATCAAGACGCATTCCGATGCGAAATCTTATCCGGGCATCTTTGCCTGCGAGTTTGAGGCGCTGGCGTTACTTACTGAGACCGGCGCTGTCCGTGTGCCCAGGCCGGTGGCCTGTGGCGATGAGTTTATCGTGCTGGAGGCCTACGCGGCGGGCAGCAAGGGCGCCGGCTGGCATGAACAATGCGGCCGGCAATTAGCACAGCTGCATCAAAGGACACAGGCTTCACGCTTCGGCTTTGCGCGCGATAATTATCTGGGCACAACGCAGCAACCGAACCACTGGTCGGATAGCTGGATAGATTTCTGGCGCGATCAACGCCTGGGTTGGCAACTGCAACTGTTTGCGGAAAAAACCGGCGCGGATGATCCACTGCTGCAACTGGGTGATCGCCTATTGGCAAGACTGGGAGAGATCTTAGGCGGCGTTGATGAGCCGCCGGTGCTGCTGCATGGGGATTTATGGGCGGGCAATGCGGCGGCGGATGAACACGGTGAACCGGTGATCTATGACCCGGCCAGCTATTATGGGCAACGCGAGGCCGAGTTCGGTATGATGCGTTTATTCGGGGGTTTTGGGCCTCGCTGTGAAGCCGCCTATCAAGATCTCTGGCCTTTTCAGGATGGTTTTGATGAACGCATCAGCCTGTATCGCCTGTACCATGAATTGAATCATCTGAACTTGTTTGGCCGCAGCTATTATGAAAGCTGTATTGCAACCATGAAGTTGTTTGTCTAGCGTTTCGGATGAACATTTGCCTGTCTTGAAAAGAGGAGTGCTTGACCAGCGAGCAGCTTGAATGAGCATGGATTACTTATTGAAACCGAGTATTGGTTCGATGCGCTGTCCGGTTGCCTCTTCGATGCGCCGTTTTACCTCAAAATACTCCGCCACGCTTTTCGCATCCGAAAGTACATACTCAAGAGATTCGTGTTCATAAACGTAGTCATAGGCAGCGCCGCACATTCTGGACTTCACCTCATCAATAAATTCTCCCGTCATAGCAAGATCATCTCTAGCTTGATCAAGATCAAAATCATCCTCGCGTCTTAAACGCCAAAGAATAATGTCAGTGCGGGCAAGATAAAAACCATCCTTGTCTTCCACACATTTTAGTATCCCGACCAATATGGCAAGCGTCAGTTCAGCCTTTGCCAGGGTATCTGCAGCCTTGTCAAGATCGCCGGCCTTGAAGTAGGCCCAGGCCAGCCGCGACAACAAACCAAAACGAGGAACCTCGTGAATAATTCTGGCATCTGCGGCCTCAAGCGATTTGACGGACGCCTTGTATTCTCCTGCCTCCGTATGCCTGGCTGCGGCACATACAAGCTCATTGCGTGAAGGGCCAACGCTGTATGCATTGCCATCGAAATACGAAGTATGTTCTGGAATAAAACATTCAATCCCGATTTCAGTCTCATCACAAAGCTTAAAAAAATCCGGATCATTACAATAGGCTTCAGGTTCAGCCGCCGCCATATATTTGTTCCCGGCACATAGAAGCTCATCATACGAAGGCTCAGTCGAGAAAAGCTCCGGCTCAGGAACACTGCATTCAAAACCGAACTTGGTCTTCTTGCAATACTCAATCAGCCCCTCCGGCGTATCACAGTCAAACCCGGTTCCCGCCCCGGCACCGGCGGAGGCCACAACCAAAACAATACCGACAAGCCGCCATCGCCAAACACTCATTTTCATCTTCACTGCGGCGGCCCGAAGCGAGGAGAGCAGGGGTGATTGAATGAGCATGGATTACTTATTGAAACCGAGTACTGGTTCGATTCGCTGTCCGGTTGCCTCTTCGATGCGCCGTTTTACCTCAAAATATTTCTGTACACGTTTTGCTTCCCACAACACATAGCCGAGATCGTAGCGTCTATGATTATAGATAGCGCTGCACATGATGCTCGTTGCTTCATCAAAAAGCTCTCCCTTCATTCGATAATCATTGTCAGATCGAACAATATAATAATAAGGCTTATGATCTACTTCTACGCATTTTAGTATCCCGACATCTACGGCAAGCGTCAGTTCAGCCTTTGCCAGGGTATCTACAGCCTTGGTAAGATCGCCGGCCTTGAAATAGGCCCAGGCCAGCCGGGGAAGCAGTAAAAAATTGGGAGTCTCGAAAAAAATTCTAATACTCGCCGCTTCAAGCGCCTTGGCGGCTTCTTTGTATTCTCCTGCCTCCGTATGCCTGGCTGCGGCACATACAAGTTCATTGTGTGAAGGACCAACGCTGTATGCATTGCCATCGAAATACGAAGTATGTTCTGGAATAAAACATTCAATCCCGGTTTCCGTCTCATCACAATACTTAAAAAAATCCGGATCATTACAATAGGCTTCAGGTTCAGCCGCCGCCATATATTTGTTCCCGGCACATAGAAGCTCATCGTAGGAAGGGGCGGGCGAGAAAAGTTTCGGATCAGAAACGCTGCATTCAAAACCGAATTTGGTCTTCTTGCAATACTCAATCAGCCCTTCCGGTGTATCACAGTCAAACCCGGTTCCCGCCGCCCCGACACCAACGGAGGCCACAACCAAAACAGCACCGACAAGCCGCCATCGCCAAACACTCATTTTCATATTCATACTCTCACTGTGAAAAAGAATCCAATGGGGGCTGGATTTATCCGCACCCCGTTGTAATCAATCACTACAAGGCACAGGAATCAAGGGGGTTGGGTCTATATGCTCACCATTGCGTTTAATATCTACATGGACATGTTCTGTAATACCTGGATGCTTGGGTGCCAAACTCTGTTGGGTGCCGATGACCTGCCCGGAAGTAACGCGTGTGCCCGCTACGATTCCGGATCCTGGAGAGACATAAAAATGACTAATTTTATAATCTCCAGTAGTTATTTCTACAAGCTTATAGGATGTAGTATGCTTATAAACCTGGCCAATCCTGGTTACTTCCCCACCTGCCACAGCAACGACACGTTGTCCCGGCGTTGCTACATAATCCACCCCCTTGTGTGGTTCGATTGGTTTACCATCCTCATTAGTACGAGATGCACCATATACACCACTACCCCAAGGCGGTGGGTCTTGTCCACGAATCTGTCCGCCGGTAGGGTTTCTCAATCTGCGATTTGAGTCGGTTTGCTCTTGTGAATCGGGCCTTGAGTCAGATGCAGAGCAGTCAGACTCTGCTTCGCGCGAATCAGAGCCTTCTTCGCCCGGAGCGTCCTGATCCCTCCGTAGCAAGCTGTTTATTAGTTCTTGCTGTTGCTGGGCGGAATTATCCCGGCCAAAAGGGAAGGGGTCTGGCCGGTTGGGGCGTCTTGCGGTGACCACTATCTCCGTGATCTCCTGCGGTGGTTGGTTGGGGTTATTTCTGTTGGCCATCTCTTTGATCTGCTGTAGATTTTCACATTAAATATGCCAATATACTCTTGCGGGGTATCATACCCAATAAGAAAACGGGGCTTCCAACATCGTCATAAAACCGCCCTGCTTGCTGGAGCTCTAACACAAATAATGAGACTTGAAGACAGTGCATTAAGTTCATCACCTGCCGTGCCTTTGTTTGTGCTTGATAATGGCGCTGCCCGGCAGTATTCAGCACTTTTTAATCCGGCTCGCCAGGGGCTGCGGCGTTTATGAATGAGACAAAAGAGTTTTTAGTAACGGCAGCAGACAAACCCTATGCGGCCGCCTGCGATAACAATCGGGAGCCTATCCTGGCGGTTATCGCCCCTATCTTCGGCGATTGCCAAAGGGTGCTGGAGATCGGCAGCGGCACTGGCCAGCATGCCGTCTATTTCGGCCGCAGGCTTCCCCATCTGCAATGGCACACCAGCGACTGCAAGGAGAGCCATGCGGGCATTAGGATGTGGCTGGATGAGGCCGGACTGTCCAATGTGCTTTATCCTCTTGATCTGGACGTGGCAAAGGGCGACTGGCCGGACTTGCAGGTGGATGCCGTGTTCTCGGCCAACACCGTGCATATTATGCATTGGGATGAAGTCCGTGCCTTTTTCCGCAGGGTGGGCAGAATGTTGCCGGCCGGAGGCGCCTTTGTCTTGTACGGGCCGATCAATTATGGCGGCCGCTATACCAGTGCGAGTAATGCCCGTTTTGACGAATGGCTAAAGGCGCGCGACCCACAGAGCGGCATCCGCGATTTTGCGGCGCTGAACGAACTGGCGGAGAATGCCGGGATGGACTTGCAAGCAGATTACGCCATGCCGGCGAATAATCGAATATTGCATTGGGAAAAAGGCGCTTGAGTGATAAGCCAAAGTTGCTGTCCTGGATGCGACATGATCGGCGGACTGGCGTCAATGCCTCGCCGACCGCAGTCATGGCCGACCTATTTTGATGGCATTGGGATGAAACAGCGGCCTGTTACTAATGCGAAACTCGTGAATGAGTCTCTGTCCCTCCTCGCTGCGTATGAATCTTGAATAGGCCCGTGCCGCGTCTATCTTCACATGCGGGTGTTGGTCGGGATTGACCAGGATGATGTGATAGGGATTAAACAGCGCAGCATCATTCTCGAACACAATCTCCAACTCGCTCTTATCAAGATAGGCCAGATAGGTGCCGCGATCGGCCAAGGTGTAGGCCAGCTTGTCGTTGGCGATCTGCAGCACCGCCCCCATGCCCTGGCCAACGGATAAATACCAGTCGCCCTGCGGCTGGATGTTGGCGCTTTCCCACAGCTGCCTTTCCCTTTTGTGTGTGCCTGAGTCATCCCCGCGCGAGATGAAGGGCGTCTTTGCCTTGCTGATCTTCTCCATCGCAGCAACAAGCCCAGCGGCGCTTTTCAGCCCGGCGGGGTCGGCGGCGGGACCTAAAATAACAAAATCATTGTGCATCACGGCCTCTCTCTCAATCCCATAGCCGCCATTAACAAATCTCATCTCCGCCGCCGGGGCATGCACAAGCACGAGATCGACATCGCCGTTCTCACCCAGCTTCAATGCCCGGCCGCTGCCGACAGCAATGACATCAACCTTGATAGGGTATTTCTCCTCAAACGCCGGATTCAGCACCTCCAGCAGGCCGGAATTTTGGGTACTGGTTGTTGTCGCCAGCAGCAGGCGCTCTTGTGCCGCCGCCGCATGACCGAGCAGCATGGCGAGAACTAACAAAGACGATTTGAACCAGCGCTGCATTAGCGGTTTGCGGTCAGGGGTTAAAATTTTAACGGGCGCAGGTGATGTGCAATCGACTCCTTGCACAAGCAGCCCAAGTCCTTATTTCATTTTGGCAAACACCAATGTGGCGTTGGTGCCGCCGAAACCGAAGCTGTTGGACATGACGGTCTTTATGCCGGCCTTATCAATGCGCTGCAGAACAACAGGCAGGCCGGCAGCCTGTTCATCAAGCTGCTCAATGTTGGCGGATTGACAGAGAAAGTCCTCTTTGAGCATGAGCAAGGAGAAGATCGCCTCATTCACACCGGCGGCGCCCAGGCCATGGCCGGACAGCGCCTTGGTGGCGCTGATCTTCGGCATGTCCTGCCCGGCAAAGACCGTCCGTATTGCGCCCAGCTCACTGACATCGCCGGCAGGCGTGCTGGTTGCGTGGGCGTTGATGTAATCAATGGGCGCAGCAACCGTTGCCAGTGCCGATTGCATACAGCGCACCGCGCCCTCGCCGGAGGGTTTCACCATGTCAACGCCATCGGAGCTGGCGCCGTAACCGACAAGCTCTGCGTAGATCTCGGCCTGGCGCGCCAGGGCATGTTCATACTCTTCCAGCACTAAGATGCCGCCGCCACCGGAGATGACAAAGCCATCCCGACCGGCGTCAAAGGGACGGGAGGCCGTTTTCGGACTGGCATTGTATTTGGATGACAAGGCCCCCATCGCATCAAACAAGACCGTATCCGTCCAGTGTACTTCTTCGCCGCCGCCAGCAAAGACAAGGTCTTGCTTGCCCAGCTGGATCTGTTCATAGGCGTTGCCGATGCAGTGCGCGCTGGTGGCACAGGCCGAGCTGATGGAATAATTCAGCCCTTTTATTTTATAAAAGGTGGCCAGGCAGGCGCTGCAGGTGCTGGACATGATGCGCGGCACCATCGTCGGGCCGACCTTGCGTGCGCCGCGTTCACGCACTGTATCGGTGACGGCCAGCATATTCTCCGTTGACGAGCCGCCGGAGCCGACGATGAGACCGGTGCGCGGGTTGGAGATGAGCGCTTCATCCAGATTAGCATCGGCAATGGCATCTTGCATGGCGAGATAGGCATAGGCGGTGCCATCGCCCATAAAACGGCGTAGCTTGCGCTCCACCAACTCATCCAAGTCAAGACGAACCGGGGCATGCAGATGGGAGCGAAAGCCCAGCTCGGCGTATTTTTGCGAGAACTCCACACCGGAGCGCGCGGCCTTTAAGGAGGCGATGACCTCTTGGCTGTTGGTGCCGATACTGGATTTGATACCGAGGCCGGTAATAACAACGCGTCTCACTTCTTTATCTCTTAATTATTTATCTAAGGCGTCCCGCGCCGGGCTTTCCGTGAACAGGCCAACCTTCAGGTCCTTAGCGGTATAAATCGTCTTGCCATCGACTTCAACACGGCCATCAGCAACCCCCATGATGAGCTTGCGCAGGATGACGCGTTTTAGGTCTATGCGATAGGTGACCAGCCTGCTCTCCGGCCTGATCTCCCCGCTGAATTTCACCTGCCCGGCGCCCAGTGCGCGGCCGCGGCCCGGCGCACCCGACCAGCCGAGGAAGAAGCCGATCAGCTGCCAAAGCGCATCCAGGCCCAGACAGCCGGGCATGACCGGGTCGCCCTGAAAATGACAGGCAAAGAACCACAGCGCCTCGCTGATATCGAGTTCAGCGATGACCTCGCCCTTGCCGGCGCTGCCGCCCGTGTCGTTAATCTCGATAATGCGGTCAAACATGAGCATCTCTGGCAGCGGCAGCTGGGCATTGCCTGGGCCGAACATCTCGCCACGCGCACAGGCAAGCAATTCCTCCCGGCTATAATGATTCTTCTTGTTTGCAGCCATGGCCGAATATTATCTTAAACGCCGGTTTTTATTTTTTCTCTTAACAGCAAGGACCTAACCGGAGTCCGGCACCTTGCTTGACAGTCATCCCCGTCCGGCTAGACTTAACACCCTCAAATGTAAGCGGATGAGCGGATTATATGGCCTGGCAGCAGACATTACCAAGAAGAAAGAGTGTCGGCGTTACGATCGGCGCGGTCACGGTCGGTGGCGGGGCCCCGATCGTTGTCCAGTCCATGACCAATACGGACACGGCGGATGCGGCCGCCACGGTCAAACAGATCCTGGAATTGGCCGCCGCCGGCTCCGAGTTGGTGCGGGTGACGGTGAATAATGAGGCCGCCGCAAGCCAGGTCGCTAACATTAGGGACAAGCTCGCAGCAAAAGGCTGTGAGGTGCCGCTCATCGGCGACTTTCACTACAACGGCCATCAGCTGCTGACAAAATATCCGGATTGTGCTGCGGCGCTTGCCAAGTATCGCATTAACCCGGGCAATGTGGGTTTCGGGCGCAAGAGGGACAGCCAGTTTGCGGTCATGATCGAGAAGGCCATTGAGTATGACAAGCCGATTCGTATCGGCGTGAACTGGGGCAGCCTGGATCAGCAGTTGGCGACACGGATGATGGATGAGAACGCCCGGCGCGATGAACCTTTAGCGGCGGATGCCGTGATGCAGGAGGCCCTGATTGTGTCTGCCCTTAGCAGTGCCGAGCGGGCCGAGGCGATCGGCCTGGCGCGCGAGCGCATCATCTTGTCCTGCAAGGTGAGTGGCGTGCAGAAGCTGGTCAGCGTCTATCGGGAACTGGCCGCTCGCTGTGACTATGCCCTGCACCTGGGCCTGACCGAGGCCGGCATGGGTTCGAAGGGGATCGTCGCCTCCACCGCCGCGCTCTCAGTACTGTTGCAGGAGGGGATCGGCGATACCATTCGCATCTCGCTCACGCCGGAGCCGGGCGGTGAGCGCGCTAACGAGGTGATCGTTGGCCAGGAAATATTGCAGACGATGGGCCTGCGTTCCTTTACGCCGCTGGTAACCGCCTGTCCCGGTTGCGGGCGCACGACCAGCACGGTCTTTCAGACGTTGGCGGAGAATATTCAGGCCTACGTCAGGACGCAGATGCCCATCTGGCGGCAGAAATACCGCGGCGTGGAAGAGATGAACCTGGCGGTGATGGGTTGTGTGGTCAACGGCCCGGGCGAGAGCAAGCATGCGGACATCGGCATCAGCCTGCCGGGCACCGGGGAGGCGCCGGCTGCGCCGGTCTTTATTGATGGAAAAAAAACGACCACCTTAAAGGGCGAGAATATCGCCGAGGAATTTCGCCGGATTGTGGATGATTATGTGGCGCGCCGCTATTCTTAAAGTCGTTGTGATTGCGCCCGCCGTGCGGTCTGTCTTCTTTTAGCGGCGGCTGATCCTGGTCACATGCCGCAGTCTGTGCAGGCGGCGGATGACCTGCGCCAGATGCTGGCGGTCGCGCACCTCGATCACAAACCGCAACATCTTGTAGCGATCATCCCGATCCTTCATCTCCACATCCAGAATATTCACCCCCTGATCGGAAATCACCGCCGCCAGCTTCGCCAGCAGGCCGCGCTGGTTGGTCACATCAATGCGCAGACCGGTCGGGAATTCCCCCTTGATATTGCCTTCCCATTCCACGCTGAGCCACTTGTCCGGATGATTGCGGTATTCGCTAACGTTGGGACAGCCCTGGTGGTGCACCACGATGCCGCGCCCGGCGGTGACAAAGCCCAGGATAGGGTCGCCCGGGATGGGCAGGCAACACTTGGGGAAGTTGACCACCATGCCTTCTGTACCCTTGATGCTAAGCGGCGAGACGGCCTGTTTGTCGTTGTCCTGCCCTTGCGAGTCGCTTGTCTGCTCGCTGACTAATTGCCTGGCGATCAGGGTCGCCATCTTGTTGCCGAGGCCGACTTCCTGTAACAGTTCATCTTCATCTTCGATGTGGTGTTCGCACAAGACTTTCTTACGCCTCGACTCCTCAAGTCCATCATACTCCACGGCCATGGCCTTCAGCGCCCGGATCAACAGGCGCTTGCCTAATGCGATGGCCTCATCCTTTTGCAGCGCCTTTAGAAAATGGCGGATGTTAGAACGCGCCTTGGCGGTAATGGCAAAATTCAGCCAGGCCGGGTCCGGGCGTTCGCCGGGCACGGTGATTACCTCCACGGTCTGGCCGGTGCTGAGCTTGGTGCCTAGCGGCACCAGCCGCCGATCAATACGAATGCCGACACAGCTATTGCCCACGTCCGTATGGATGGCATAGGCAAAGTCAACGGCGGTGGCGCCTTTGGGCAGCTCGATGATCTGGCCCTTAGGCGTGAAGAGGTAGATGGATTCCGGGAACAGATCGATCTTCACACTCTCCAGAAACTCTTCCGGATTGCCGGCGGTGGTCTGCATCTCTATGATCCGGCGCAGCCAGCCGCGCGCACGTTTATGCGCACCGCTCAAGTCAAGGCGGGCATCGCTCTTATACAGCCAGTGTGCGGCGATGCCGGCTTCGGCAATATCATCCATTTCCTGGGTGCGTATCTGCGCCTCAATGGGTACGCCATAGGGGCCGAACAATATGGTATGCAGGGACTGGTAGCCGTTTGATTTGGGGATGGCGATGTAATCCTTGAATTTTCCCGGCACCGGCTTGTACAGGTTATGCACCGTGCCGACCGCGCGATAACAGGTATCGACATCCTCGACAATGATACGAAAGGCATAGACATCATAGACCTCGGAGAAGGACAGGCGCTTGTTTTGCATCTTCTGATAGATGCCGTAGAGATGCTTTTCCCGGCCCGATACCTGCGCCGGGATCTTTTCCTGGCGCATGCGGCGTTTCAGCGCATTGCGGATGCGAGTAACGATCTCCTTGCGATGGCCGCGCGCCTTGACGACCTGCTCGGCCAAGATGCGGTGGCGCAGGGGATAGAAGGTGGCAAAACCCAGTTCTTCCAATTCCAGGCGGATGGTATTCAAGCCCAGGCGCTGGGCGATGGGGGCGTAGATCTCCAGGGTCTCGCGCGCGATGCGCCGGCGTTTTTCCGCCGGCAGGGCGCCTAAGGTGCGCATGTTGTGCAGGCGATCAGCGAGCTTGACCAGGATGACGCGGATATCATTGCTCATGGCCATGAGCATCTTGCGGAAGTTGTGCGCTTGCGCCTGCTCGTGTGAGTCAAATTCGATCTGGGTGAGCTTGCTGACCCCATCCACCAACTCGGCTACGTCCTTGCCGAAGCGGCGCCGGATCTTCGCCTTGGCGGTCTCGGTGTCTTCGATCACATCATGCAGGATGGCCGCGGCCAGCGTCTGGTGATCTAAGTGCATCTCGCCCAGGATACGGGCGACGGCAAGCGGATGATGGATATAGGCCTCGCCGCTCTTTCTGAGTTGGCCGGCATGGGCGCGGGCGCCAAATGCATAGGCACGGCGCACCTTCTCCACCTGCTCCGGCTTGAGATAGCCCTTGATGGTCTTTTCCAGCTCAGTGATCGTTGCCATGGCTGCCATCTTACCCCAGCCGGACTTGGGTCGTACTAAAAATCGGCAAGGATTGAGCGGCCGGGCCGGTGGTCAACCAGCGCCGGGAAAGGTCGGGAAAGAGCCGGGAGATCAGGCCGTGATAAGGCGAGCTCTATTCTATTATTGGTGCAGGGGCGGGGAACTGTATCGCTTCCAACTCTTGCGCCAACCCGCCCGCGCCGAGCTTGTCTATATTCTCAGGCCTTACCAGCCCTTCGGCGATCTCGCGCAAGGCGATAACAGTCGGCTTGTCCTTTTCCTCTTCCACCAGGGTCTCTGCGCCCATTGCGATCTGCCGGGCGCGCCGGGAGGCAAGCACGACCAGGTCGTAGCGGCTATCAACATTCTCCAGGCAATCCTCAACGGTCAGTCTAGCCATTTTTTTATTTCTCCTTACATTTCAAGATGGGTGGGCGCACTGCCCACAACACAGGCGGCATTCTACCTGGAGTAGGCCAGAATTACCATCCCGGTGGGCGTTCATTGAGCATCACGCAAGATCCTCTGGGCGAAGGCATCAAAATAATCCTGCTGTTGCGCATAGCCGTTGCGCAGGGCGCGGATGATCGCGCCCAATTCCTCAAGGGCGGCCTCCAGCGCATCATTGACCACCAGAAACTCATATTCCTTATAGTGATCAATCTCTGTGCGCGCATCGCGCATCCGCCGCTTGATCGCCTCCTCATCATCCCCGCGCTCACGCAGGCGCGCGGCCAGGCTTGCATGGGAGGGCGGCAGCACAAAGATGCCAAGCGCCGCGGGCATGCGCCGCCTGACCTGCCGGGCACCCTGCCAGTCGATCTCCAGGATGATGTCCGTGCCCGCCTGCAGTTGCTCTTCGACCCAAGACTTGGAGGTTCCGTAATAATGATCGAAGACGCGGGCATATTCCAGGAAGCGGCCTTGTGCAATGAGCCGCTCGAATCGGTTCACATCCACAAAGTGATAATCGCTGCCGTCTGTCTCATCGGGCCGCCGCTGCCGGGTGGTGTGGGAGATGGAGACCTGGAGCTTCGGCATGGATGCAACCAGTGTGCGCACCAGCGTTGTCTTGCCGGCCCCGGAGGGGGCGGAGATGATAAACAGGTTGCCGCTTTTCTTTGTAGCTTGCGCCGTCATGTAAGCCAGCCCTTATTCTATATTCTGCACCTGTTCGCGCATCTGCTCGATCAAAACCTTCAAGGCCACCGCGGCCTTGCTGCCTTCTATGTGTGATAACTTGGCGCCCAAGGTATTGGCCTCGCGATGCATCTCCTGCAGCAGGAAATCCAGGTGTCTGCCGACGGGCTTGCTTTCATCCAGCAGCTGTTCCACCTCATCGATATGGGCTTGTAAGCGATCTAATTCTTCGGCCACGTCCATCTTCTGAACTAGCAGTAACAATTCCTGCTCCAGACGCGCCTGATCCAGTTCCAGCTTCATCTCGCGGGCGCGTTGCAGGTAGCGCGCGCTCAGTCCCTCTGTGAGCTGTGGCAATCTTGCGCGCAGGGCATCGACATGCAGCCCTGCTGCGCTACAGCGCTCCACGATCATTGTCCGCAGCTTTTTCCCTTCCCGCCGCCTGGCCTTAATAAGCACATCCAGCGCAGCATCCAGAGAACGCAAGAGCGGCCGGCTGAGCATCTCAAGATCGATTGCCTCCTCTTTAATCATCCCCGGCCAACGCAGCACATCGACAGGATTAAGGGAACTCGGTCCGCTGATGGGCAGTGACTCGGCTGCTGCGATCAGCGTATTGGCCAATGCTGTGTTGATGTTCAGCTGATTGCTCGTCTTCTCATGCGGCGCATAGCGCAGCATACAATCCACCTTGCCGCGGCCGAGCCGGGCGGCGATCTGTTCCCGCACGCTGTGCTCCAGCATGCGCAACTCTTCCGGAAGCCGCACAGAGATCTCCAGATAACGATGGTTCACGGTGCGGAGCTCCCAGCCCAGCCGACCCCAGTCGCCGGAATCTTCCAAGCTGCCAAAGGCGGTCATGCTGGCTATCATCGCTTTCTCATATTTAAGGCACATCAAGGCACGCCGGGGCGCAAATTTTGCCACAGAGCCGGTATAATTTCCCATTTTTAACTTAGGGAAAACCTGATTAAATCAGAGCTTTCTTAAGGAGAGTAAGACATGCGCCCAAGCGGCAGAGCCGCAGATCAGCTACGAGAGGTCAGGCTACGCCGCGACTATACCTGCCATGCAGAGGGTTCCGTCCTGGTAGAATTTGGCCGTACCCGCGTGATCTGTAATGCCAGTTTTGAGAGATCTGTGCCGCCCTTCCTGAAGGGCCGGGGCCGAGGCTGGGTTACGGCGGAATACGGCATGCTGCCGCGTTCCACCGGCCAGCGCATGCGCCGCGAGGCGGCGCAGAACAAGCAGGGCGGCCGTACTGTGGAGATCCAGCGCCTGATTGGCCGCTCCCTGCGCGCAGTGGTGGACCTGCAGGCGCTAGGCGAGAATAGCGTGACCATAGATTGTGATGTGCTCCAGGCGGACGGCGGCACCCGCACTGCGGCGATTACCGGTGCTTATGTCGCGCTGGCAGATGCCCTCAGCACGATGCAGGCGGCGGGCGCCATCAAGACCAACCCGCTAGGGGCCATGCTGGCCGCGGTCTCGGTGGGCATCTATGCCGGGACGCCGGTGCTGGATCTGGATTATGCCGAGGACTCGAAGGTGGAGACGGATATGAATGTGGTGATGAATAGTCACGGCGAATTTATCGAGGTGCAAGGCACAGCCGAAGGCCATCCCTTTAACAAGGCCGAACTGGATGCGATGCTGGCATTGGCCTGGACCGGCATTGAGCAATTATTTGCGCAACAGCGCCGGGCGCTGGAGTCATAGGCGTGTCCGCGCCGGAGAAAATCGTATTGGCCAGTGGCAATGCGGGAAAGCTGCGCGAGATCATGGAGTCCCTGGATGGCCTGGCGATCGAGCTTGTGCCGCAGGCCGATTTTGATGTTCTGGCACCTGCGGAGACCGGCCGCAGCTTTGTTGAGAACGCCATCATCAAGGCGCGCCATGCTGCGGAAATTACCCGGCTGCCTGCCATTGCCGATGATTCAGGCATTGAGGTGGATGTCCTCGGCGGCGCCCCCGGCATCTATTCGGCGCGCTATGCCGGTGCGGGGGCGAGTGATGAGGACAATCGACAGTTGTTATTGGAGCGGGTTGCCGCGGTGGAGAAGCCACGCGCCCGCTTTCAATGCCTGATGGTCTATCTGTGCTGCGCCGCAGATGCCACCCCGCTCATTGCCCAAGGCACCTGGGAGGGTTATCTGAGCAAGGAGGCACGGGGGGACAAGGGCTTTGGCTATGATCCGATCTTTTATGTGCCGACCCATCACTGCACGGCTGCGGAATTGCCGGCGGCGACAAAGAACCGGCTGAGTCATCGCGGCCAGGCCCTGCGCCGGCTGCTGGATAAATTATCTCTATTAGTTGACTAAAGATTTTATGATGAAGCGGCGGGAACACGGGAAGATCAGCAACAGGGCGAGCGCGCCGGGATTGCACTGCGGCGGGCTGCTGCTGTGCTTACTATTGCTGCCGCAGCTTGCCGCAGCGCAGCAAAGCTCCACGCCGGTTAGTGTTGTTAGCGCAAGCCGTACCTCCCTGTATGAGGAAATCCCCCTGAGCGGCACGGTGCTGGCATGGCGTGTCTCGCGTATCTCGCCCAAGCTGGAGGGTCTCATTGCCGAGATGCTGGTTGATGATGGCGCTGAGGTAGAAGCCGGTGAGATAATGTTGACATTGGATGCGACCATGGCCGAGATCGAATTATCCCGCGCCCGGGCGGCGCTTGCTGAGGCCGCGGCAAGATTAACAGAAGCCCGGCGGCAGCGCGATGAGGCGCAGGAGTTGGTAGCAAAGAAGCACATTGCGGCAACGGATTATGCGGCCAGGCAGGCCGAGGTGGACATCCGCACCGCCATGCTGCAAGGTCTGCGCGCCGAGCTGGCGCGTAACCAAGAAACCCTGTCCCGGCACAAGGTCTATGCGCCCTTTGATGGAGTGATTGCGGCGAAGTTGGTGGAGGTCGGGCAATGGGTGCAGACCAGCACCGCCCTGGTTGAATTGGTCGAGATCGATACACTGCGGGTTGATGTCCCGGTGCCGCAGCACTTCTTCGGGCTCGTCGATGTCGGCACCGCGGCACGCATTCGCTTTGACGCCCGGCCCGGGCAAGATGTCGCCGGCAAGGTAACAATGAAGATCCCGGTGGGCGATGACAGCGCCCGTACCTTCCCGGTGCGGATAGAGATCGACAACGACAGCCGCGCAATCGCCCCAGGGATGTCGGCGCGGGTCTATTTCCGCATAAAACAAGCAACACCGGGCCTGCTGGTGCCGCGCGATACCATAGTAAAAAAACCAGACGGCACAGAATTAGTCTGGGTGCTTGCTGAGGAAGACGGGGTGCTGAAGGTGCGCCCGGTCAGCGTACAGAGCGGCAAGGCCTATCAGGGCAAGGTGGAGATCATAAGCGGTGCATTAAACGAAGGCGATCGGCTTGTCATACGCGGCAACGAAATCCTGCGCCCGGGCCAGAGGGTTCATATCAGCCGGGAATTAAGCCCGGAATAATACACTTGTACGTTTACGATGTTTAGATTCGCCATTGAAAAGCCGGTAATCCTTAGCGTTGCGGTACTGATTATCAGCCTGTTTGGGGTGCTGGCGGTCCTGCGCGTGTCGATACAGATGATCCCGGACCTGGATGTGCGCACCATTACGGTCAGCACCAGCTGGCCCGGCGCCACGCCGCAGGATGTGGAAAAAGAGATCATCATCGAACAGGAGGAATACCTGCGCCGTATTCCTTCGCTGGATAGAATGATCTCGAAGGCCACGACCGGCAGGGCCGAGATCGAGCTGGAATTCCCCTACGGCACGGACATCAACGAGGTGCTCATTCGCGCCAACAATGCCTTATCCCAGGTGCCGGGCTACCCTGAAAATGTCGATGAGCCGCGCATCACTACCAGCTCTTTTTCCAATAATCCCTTTATGTTTTTCAAGACTGGCCCGCTGCCCGGCAATCCTGAGAATGTGGATATGATGCAGATGAAGGATTTTCTCGAAGACCATGTGCGCAGCCGGATCGAAAGAGTGCCGGGCGTCTCGGAGGTATCGGTCTGGGGCGGTGCGGAGCGCCAGATCAAGGTCTATGTCGATCCGATTAAATTGGCCGAGCGACAGCTCAGCCTGCTTGATGTGCGCAATGCCATCCGGGCGCGCAATCGAGATGTCTCCGGCGGCGATCTGGACAGCGGCAAGCGCCGCTATCTGCTGAGAACAGTGGGGCGCTTTGACAGCTTGGAAGAAATGGAAGAGTTGGTCATCGCCCGCCGCGGCACGGCCTTTGTGCGCCTGCGGGATGTCGGTTATGCCGAATTAGGCAATTTTGAGATCAGGAACTATTCCTATTTTCAGGGCCAGCCCAACATTAACTTAGGAATCCGCCGCCAGGTCGGTGCCAATGTGGTGGAGGTCATGGATGCGGTGGTGGCAAAGGTCGCGGAATTAAACCAGGGCCTGCTAAGACAACACGGCATAGAGATGGCCTTGTATGCCGATGATGTGCGTTATGTGCGCGATTCGGTGACCAATGTCCGCCGCAACCTGATGCTGGGCGCAGTGCTGGCGACGATGGTGCTGTTTCTGTTTTTACGCTCCCTATCAGCCACCCTGACCGGGGCCATCGGCATACCCATCTGTGCGCTCGCCGCCTTTCTGGGCCTGCTCATCAGCGGGCGCACAGTGAATGTGATCTCTCTCGCCGGTGTCGCCTTTGCCATCGGCATGACGCTCGATAACAGCATTGTTGTGTTGGAAAATATCTATCGACACATGGGACAGGGGAAGAGGCGTGTGGAGGCGGCATTAGAAGGAGTCAGGGAAGTCTGGCCGGCCGTGTTGGCCTCAACCCTGACCACGGTGTTTGTCTTCTTGCCGGTTATCTTTGTCAAACAAGAGGCCGGCCAGCTCTATTCCGACATTGCCATCGCTGTTTCTGCCTCCATCCTGATGTCCATGTTGGTGGCAATCACAGTCATCCCGGCGGCCTGCAGCCGCTTTCTACAACCGGCAGCGCAAGACAAGCCGGATAGATTGCAGAGATTTGGCCGGCGATGCGGGGCTGCCATCATGGCCTTTGTCAGCTGGCTGCTGGCCGCCAATGCAAGAGGCATGGCGCTGATAGCGCTGGTGTTGCTCTTTGTTGCCGCCACGATCTTCAAATTGACACCGCCGGCGGAATACCTGCCGGAGGGAGAAGAGCCGAAGGTATTCTCATTCCTGTTCGCCCCGCCCGGTTATAACATCGAAGAGATGCACGGCATCATCAAGCAACTCAATGACTATTTCGTTCCCTTTATTGGTGATGACCCGGAGCGCTTTGCCAGGGGCGAGACGGAAGTGCCGGCCTTGAACTATATTCTGGGCTATGCCAGTGCCAATCGGGTGATGCTTTTGCCGGAGGTAAGTGCGCATTCCCAGGCGGAAGATCTAAAGGCCGTGATGACGAAGAAGATAAAGGAAGTCCCGGGGGTGATTGCCTTTGCCTCCCGGGGCTCGATCTTTTCAAGCAACACCGGCGGCTCGCGCAGCATTAACCTGGAGCTCTCCGGCAGCGATCTGGTGGCATTGTTTGATGCCGGCTTCAAGGCATTCAACCGCTCGCAGGAGATCTTCGAGAATCCGCAGGTGCGGCCGCAACCCTCCAGCCTGTCCCTGGCGCAGCTATTGTTGGAGGTGCACCCGGACTGGGAGCGGGCGGCAGAATTCGGCATCGACACCGATGAACTGGGTTATACCATCTGGGCCTATTCCGACGGTGCCTATGTGGATGAGTTTTTTCTAGGCGATGACAAGATCGATATGTTTTTATATTCAACCCAAGGCGTGATCGAGCGGCCGCAGGACATCGACAAGCTTATGTTGTACTCAGCACAAGGCGGCAGCATCCCTTTAAGCGCGATAGCCGACATAAAAGAAACCGTCAACACCGAGACCATTCGCCGCGTGGATGGCACCAGGACGATTACGCTGGGCATCATTCCGCCGAGGAATATCCCCTTAGAGCAGGGCGTGGAGATCGTCAAGCGCGAGTTGATTGATGATTTAAGGGAAACCGGCCAGATAGGGGATGATGTTTCTATGCAGATCACCGGCGCCAGTGATCGCCTGCAGGCCACCCGCAGCGCCTTGAGCGCCAACTTCCTCATCGCAGTCTTAATTTCCTATTTGCTGATGGTGGCGATATTTTCCCACTGGGGCTACCCGTTGTTAATCATGAGCACGGTGCCGGTCGGCATCGCCGGCAGCATATTCGGCCTGTGGCTGATGAACGCGATCGGCGCGCACTTGGGTCTCGTAAGCCTGTCCACCATCCATCAGCCCTTTGATGTAATCACCATGCTGGGCTTTTTGATCCTCATCGGCACGGTGGTGAACAATCCCATCTTGATTGTCGATCGAACGGTGAAGAATATCTCCCGGCGCGGCATGGAACTAACCGCAGCGATATTAGAGAGCACCGGCACGCGGCTACGACCGATCATGATGTCGAGCATTACCACTATCTTCGGCCTATCGCCACTGGTATTCAATCCGGGCGCCGGCACGGAATTATATCGAGGGCTTGGTGCCATCGTCCTCTTCGGCCTGTTATTTTCCACCCTGATCACACTGAGCTTCATGCCGGCGCTGCTCTCCTTGGTCTTGCAACTGCGAGACAGGCTCTTTGCCGCTGCGCCCGCAAGATCAGAAGGCTGATACGCGCAGCGGCCGGCTTGGTATTTTCGATTGTTATTCATCTTCCGGTAAATGGGCATGGCCGCATCTTGGCAGTCTCCGCCGCTATCCATCTACATCCATCTGCCCTGGTGCATACGCAGGTGTCCGTACTGCGATTTTAATGTCCATGCCACTGCGCACAAGCCCTTCCCGGAGGCGCAATATGTAGAGGCCCTGTTGCGCGATCTGGACTATGCCCTGCCTGCCATAGCAGACAGACAAATTACAAGTATCTTCCTTGGTGGCGGCACGCCCAGCCTCTTCTCCGGCCGGGCCATCGCGCGGCTGTTGGCGGCGCTCAAGTCAAGCCTGGCCTTTGCGCCGGAGATCGAAATTTCTTTGGAAGCCAACCCGGGCATGGCAGACAGCGCACGTTTTGTTGATTATGCCGAGGCCGGTGTGAATCGTCTGTCGATTGGGGTGCAGAGTTTTAATGATGAAAAGCTAAGGGCCTTGGGGCGCATACACAATGGCCGGGCGGCACGACATGCCGTGCGCACAGCGCTGGCTGCGGGCCTGGCGAATGTTAATGTGGACCTGATGTATGCGCTGCCCACGCAGTCTGTCGCAGCGGCGCTGGATGATATAAGGCAGCTCATTGATGCGGGGGTGCCGCATATTTCCTGGTATCAGTTGACCATCGAGCCGAATACGCTCTTCCACAGCCGCCCGCCGGTGCTGCCGGATGAGGAACTTGCCTGGCAGATACAAGAGCAGGGACAACAATGCCTGGCCGCGGCGGGCTATGAGGCTTACGCAATCTCCACCTATGCCCGGCAGGATAAAGATAAGTGTGCGCATAACATAAACTACTGGCGCTTCGGCGATTATCTGGGGCTTGGTGCCGGCGCGCACAGCAAGATAAGTGAGGCCCAGGGTGCTATTCGGCGTGAAGCACGTCATCGCCTGCCGCAGGCCTATATGAATAAGGCGGGCAGTGGTGCCGTGATCGTCGATGAGCGACAGCTTGCCGAGCATGACATCGTATTTGAATTTATGTTGAATGCCTTGCGTCTCACGCAGGGCTTCACCACCAGCCTGTTTGCACAGCGAACCGGCATGAACATCAGCAGCATTGAACCGCAGTTGGCTCATGCAGAAGAGCGCGGCCTGTTGCAACGGGAAGGCGCGCGCATCAGGCCGACAAGAACCGGCAGCAATTATCTGAACGATCTGTTACAGCCTTTCATGCCGTATAATAAGCCGCCGACCGGCATCAAGCGGAACTAACATGAACTAAAGCGTAGAGAGATAATGACCCGGAGCATAGGCGACATCATCAAAAGTCGGCGCACTATTCATCGTTTTAAGCCTGCATCGCTGCCTGCCAGGGAGCTCATCACCGCGGCCATCGAACATGCCACCTGGGCGCCCAATCATCATCTGACCGAGCCGTGGCGATTTCACTTGCTCGGTGATGAGACAAAGGAAAAGATATGCCGCTTAAATGCCGAGTTGATCCGAGCAAAACTCGGAGATCGGGCGGCAGAGACAAAACTGGCGCGCTGGCGGGAGATGCCGGGCTGGCTGCTGCTTAGCTGTGCACGCTCTGATGATGCGCTGCGCGAGCGAGAAGACTATGCCGCCTGCTGTTGTGCCGCACAGAATATGATCCTGTATCTATGGAATGAGGGCGTTGGGGTTAAGTGGACAACGGGACCGGTGATCAGGGATGAGCGCTTTTATCGGCTCACCAACATTGACATGGCCGCCCGCTTCATAGTCGGCCTGTTCTGGTATGGCTTTGCTGAGCTCATCCCGCCGGCCAGACGCAAAGCGCCTGAAGAAGTGCTGTTTGAATTGCCTTAAGGCAAGCCCTAAGATGGACTTGTTCAGATATTCCCTAAAAAGCGTAACAGGCGGGAGAAGAGTCTTGCGGCATCTATTATTGTTAGCCTTGCTGATAACCGGCCCTGCTTGTAGCAGGCTCTTGCTAAAACCGGACTTATCGGTCGTTGCCGAGCAGACCGCCTCCTACCAGCAAGGCTTCGAGCAAGGCTGCCGCAGCGGCTATGTGGCCGGCGGTTATGTACTGGGGCGTTTTATGCGAGACACAGAACGTGCTGCCAATGATGAAGACTATCGTCTCGGTTGGAAGCAGGGCTATAAGGATTGCAAAGATGCATTCACGAAGATGTGTACAGAGGGCGGACTATTGTCCGCGGCAAGCCTGTATTGTGCAGATGTGAGATAAGCAGGGCCTGGATATGGCCAGCGAGTGAGGGGCATAACAAGACTCTAGCTCACGAAGGTATTCATCGCGGGCGCAGGCATCGGCGCGCCATATCTGGACGGCGATAAGCGCCTTCGTTTGGTGTCATACCCAATTTCAAAGACAGCACAGGGGCAGGGTAGGAGTCACAGCAAAAGGCATTCACAAGGAGCCATTTCATATTAATATGGCTGGGGGTAGAGGATTCGAACCTCTACTGACGGAGTCAGAGTCCGTAGTCCTGCCATTAGACGAACCCCCAGGCGTTTGATATATAAAGAGGCCAAAGCCGGATTCATCGCTCTCGGCTGTTCCCCGGCTTGA
The DNA here is from genome assembly GCA_963923955.1 of Gammaproteobacteria bacterium. GTDB lineage: Bacteria > Pseudomonadota > Gammaproteobacteria > Eutrophobiales > Eutrophobiaceae. The sequence goes on along the minus strand of OZ000552.1, from coordinate 2,158,572 downwards.
ACGGGGAGACAGGCTTTACCTCGCCGGTCAGGGTCGATGATACCTCACTGATGGTCGAGAATTTAGCATACCTGTTTTTATGATTCATTCCTTATCATAACATTTGGCGCAGTTGCAATCGGTGCAAAAAGCAAAACTCCCGCAATATGGCTAATCATCACTTCAATATTAGGTGCTATCTTAGGTGGCACTTTTGTAGCTTTTGCTATGGCACTGGCCCTGGCCGGGGGAATTATTGCAGCAGTAGGGGTTCATAGGATGATTTTTCGTAAACTATTCTGACCCCTTTATAGCAATATTTGAAGGTGTTGCATCTAAACAGAATTCATGGACGATGAAACACTAAGATACCCTAAGAAAAATCTACAGGCGAGCGCAACATGCCTTATACCTGTTCAGTGCGGTAAATGTAGCAAGGGGTTTGTGAGAAGACGTTGAATTAGCGTTTCGAGAACTGGGGTCGCTTGCGGGCCTTGTGCAGGCCGACTTTTTTGCGTTCCACTTCCCTGGCATCACGGGTTACGAAGCCGGCGCGGCGCAGTGTCTTGCGCAGGCTCGCATCATATTCGATCAAGGCGCGGGTGATGCCGTGACGAATGGCGCCGGCTTGGCCGGAGATGCCGCCGCCGGTGACGGTGGCCTTAATGTCAAAGCGCGCGGCCATGTTGACGCTTTCCAGCGGCTGGCGCACGATCATGCGGCTGGTCTCGCGGCCGAAGTACTCATCCAGTGTGCGCTTATTTACCAGGATGTCGCCCTTGCCCTTGCTCAGGAAGATGCGGGCAGTCGCGCTCTTGCGCCGGCCGCTGCTGTAGTAGGTCTGTGCTTGTGTCATGATCTTAGATTTCCAGTGGTTTGGGTTGTTGTGCGCGATGCTGGTGCTCCGCACCGGGATAGACACGCAATTTGCGCAGCATGGCCCGGCCCAGAGGCCCCCTGGGGAGCATGCCCTTTACCGCCTTCTCGATAATGCTCTCCGGCCGCTTCTCCAGCAATTTCTCAAAACTGATGGTTTTGAGCCCACCGGGAAAACCGCTATGACGGTGATAGAGTTTAGCGGCGGCCTTGTTGCCGGAGACCCGCACCGCCGCCGCATTGATGACGACAACATAGTCGCCGGTGTCCATGTGTGGGGTGTATTCCGCTTTGTGTTTGCCGCGCAAGATGCGGGCGATTTCGCTGGCTAATCTGCCCAGAGTCCTGCCGCTGGCATCCACCAAATACCAGTCGTGCCGGATGTCTGCCGGAGTTGCGCTGTAGGTTTTCATTTAATCTGTAGCTTGTCTGCTCAAAAAAGGAGGCAATGCTACGGCTTGCGCCTTATACTGTCAACATCGCGCCCAATATTTTGTCAAGGCTTACATTGGCCTCGTGTGGGCATCCGTACCGCAAGGTCTTGTGAATTTCTTGTTTTTAGGGAGACTAACGATGGATTCAAGTCGTCAATACAGCACCTTTGATCGCTTTATCCTGGGCCTGGATCAGGCGCTTGCCACCGCATTCGGGCGTCCCGTCGCGGCCGCCCGGCCTTACCCGGCTGAAGGCGAGACGGACGATGCCCTGTCCGAGCGGGAAAGGTGTCATGCGGCGGGGCTGATGCGGGTGGATCACGCCGGTGAAGTGGCCGCCCAGGCCATGTATCAGGGGCAGGGCGTAAGCGCCGGAGATGCCGAGGTGCGCGCCTCCATGCACAAGGCGGCCAGTGGCGAGATCGATCACCTGGCCTGGTGTGAACAACGCCTTGCCGAACTCGACAGCCATAGCAGCTATCTTAACCCCCTGTGGTATGCCGGTGCCTTTGCCATCGGCACCTGCGCCGGGGCCTTAGGTGATAAGTGGAGCTTAGGCTTTGTCGCCGAGACCGAGCGCCAGGTGGTGCGGCACCTGGATCGACATCTGGAGTACCTGCCGGGCGAGGATCAGCGCAGCCGTGCGATCCTCAAGCAGATGCGGGAAGATGAGGCCGGACACGCCGCCGCGGCGCTGGAGGCGGGCGCGCAAGAATTGCCGCGCCCGGTGAAGAGGCTCATGGCGCTCTGCGCCAAGGTGATGACGGGGACGGCGTATTATTTATAACTCAGCTTTCCCATAGCACTGCCTGCAAGCTATAAAAGACGCGCAACGGGCACAGCCCCAGCCTTATTGACGAGAAGCGTTTCTCTCAGCGGTTTTTGTGTAATTTTCTTCCGCCAGACTTGAAAAAAAACAGGCCGGCACCATCTGTTTTCCCATCAAAGATAAACTATTTTGGAGGTGCACTATGTCACTTATACGTTATGAACCGTTTAATATTTTGAACCAGTTCCAGCGGGAACTCAGCCGCTTGGGCGCATGGAATTCCCATGATGAGCTTGGCGATGATAACTCCGATGTCAGTGTCAGCCATTGGCGTCCGGCGGTTGATATCAAGGAAGAGGATAATCGCTTCGTCATCTTCGCCGATCTGCCCGGCGTTGATCCGCAACAGATAGAGCTTACGATGGAAGATGGCGTGTTGGCGATCAAGGGCCAGCGGGTGGATGAGAAGGAAGAAGAGCGGGAAGGATTCAAGCGCGTGGAGCGTGTGCGCGGAACTTTCTATCGTCGCTTCAGTCTGCCGGATACCGCTGACTCGGAGAATATCCATGCGCATGGCAAGGACGGCGTACTGGAGATCTCCGTGCCTAAGCAGGAGAAATTGAAACCGCGCAAAATTGCGGTTTCTCACTAAGTCCGGTTTTTTAGTAGCCGGGCGATAAAGGCGGGAGCAGTCCCGCCTTTTTTATTTCTCCCATCCAAACAGGTCGCCAGGCCAGGCCGGTGAAAGCGCAAAGACTGAACTTTTTTACCGTCCTCTTTCTAACCGCAATATCCTCCGCAGACAAAACAAACAAACGAGAAATTTAATCGTGGCAATCCGCATTCGCTTTTGCTTAATCCTGATCGTGCTGTTACTCACGGCAAAGACGGCAGCCGCCGCCTTGCCGCAGGCGCTGGATGGACAAGCGCTGCCGAGTCTTGCGCCCATGCTGGATAAGGTGACCCCGGCGGTGGTGAACATTGCCACCGAAGGGCGCATACGCATGCAGCAGAACCCGCTGTTTGCCGATCCTTTCTTTCGCCGCTTTTTTAATCTCCCCAGACAACCCGTAGAGCGCCGCACCCAGAGCCTGGGTTCAGGCGTGATCGTCGATGCCGAGCGCGGCCTGGTGCTGACCAATCATCATGTGATCGCCAATGCTGTTGAGATCACAGTGACCCTGCGTGACGGGCGCCACATGCAGGCGGAGATCATCGGCACTGATCCGGCCACAGACGTGGCCGTGATCAAGGTGCCGGCGGAAGGCTTAAGGGCGATCAAGTCCGCCGACTCAGATGGGCTGCGGGTAGGTGATTTTGTTGTCGCAATCGGCAACCCCTTTGGACTGGGACAGACGGTTACCTCCGGCATTGTCAGTGCCTTAGGCAGAAGCGGTCTGCGCATAGAAGGCTATGAGGATTTCATCCAGACCGATGCCTCGATCAACCCGGGCAATTCCGGTGGCGCCCTGGTGAACCTGCGTGGCGAGCTGGTCGGCATCAATACTGCCATATTCTCCCAGAGCGGCGGCAACATCGGCATCGGCTTTGCCATCCCGATCAACATGGCCATGCAGATCACCGAGCAGTTGCTGGAGACAGGCGCAGTGGAGCGCGGCTTTATCGGCATACAGGCACAAAACCTGAACGCGGATCTGGCCGCAGCCTTTGGCCTGGAGAACCAACAGGGCGCCGTTATCAACCGCGTCCTGCCGGATTCGCCGGCTGCAGCTGCCGGCGTAGAAGCCGGCGATATTGTGGTTGCCATCAATGATAAAAAGATGAAAAACGCCAGAGAGGTGCGTAACTATATCGGCCTGTTGCCGGTGGGCGAGAAGCTACGCCTTGGCATCCTGCGCGATGGCAAGCCGAAGACATTCACCGTAGAAGTATTGCCGAGAGAGGCGGCGGCAGAGCAGGCCGCTTCCATCAACCCGCGTCTGCAAGGCGTGAGCGTTAGCGATATCGAAGAGGATCATCCGCATTATGGCAAGCTCGCCGGCGTTGTCGTAACAAGCCTTGAACGAGGCAGCCCGGCGGCGCGCAGCGGTCTGCGCATCGGCGATATTATTAGCTCAGTGAACCATAAGTCTGTAGAAGGGATGCAGGGCTTTCTTGAAGAAGTTGATAAAAACAAAGGCGCCTTGTTGTTGCGCGTGATCCGCGGCAATGCCGCGGCCTTTTTGGTGATTAAGTGATTGGCGACTTGCCGCCCGCCTGGGAGTTCTCAGGTCGCCTCTGGCTTTTCTCAATCCCGGCCAATTCACAGGCCTTCACCGCATTGCTGATCAGCTGCACCCGTTTCTCGCCGGGGTAGGTGCTGCGATAGGCAAGGACGACATCGCGCGCCGGGCTGGGCCGGGCAAAGGGACGATAGTCCAGCAGGCTATCGATCTCGTGTTGCTGCTGCACCGAGGTGCCGGGCAGGACGGTCACGCCGGAGCCTGCCGCCACCATCTGTCTGATCGTCTCAATGGAGCTGCCTTCAAGGGTGCGCTGTATCGGGCTTCGGGACAGGTTATCACCACGACAGGCCGGGCAGGCCTCGATCACCTGATCGCGAAAGCAATTCCCGGCGCGCAGCAGTAACAGCGTCTCATTAACCAGATCATCCGCCTCGATGCTCTTCTTGCGCGCCAGAGGATGCCCCTTTGCCACGGCCACCACGAACGGCTCCTTATAGAGTAATTGTGTCTCCATAGCCGGAAAATCAAAGGGCATTGAGACGATGAGCAGATCCAGTTCCCCCTGCCGCAGTTTTGCCTCCAGGTTGTGCGTAAAGTCCTCATCGATAATCAGGGAGAGCTGCGGTGCCTGTTCATTGATTAAGGGAATAAGTCTGGGCAGCAGATAAGGGCCGATGGTATAGATGACGCCGAGGCGCAGATTTCCCTTTAATTGATCCTTGCCGGCTTCTGCGAGCAGTTTGATCGCGTTGGCCTGTTCCAGTACCTCTTGCGCTTGGGAGATGATCTGCCGGCCGACCGGCGTGATAGTTACGTCATGTTGGTGGCGCTCAAAGATCGTTACCTCCAGTTCCTCTTCCAGCTTCTTCACCGCCACACTGAGCGTGGGTTGGCTGACAAAGCAGGCCGCGGCCGCCCGCCCGAAATGCAATTCACGGGCAACGGCAACAATATAACGTAGTTCGGTCAAGGTCATGGGCGCTAGTTTAGCGCTTTATCAGCGCCTAAGCACAGCAAGGATCCGGCCCTGCATTGGGTACAAGAACAGCGCCGGCGTTCATAGGGCCGGGTGCGCGAGGCAGGCAAAGCCATGCCGTTCAACTGCCGGGCTTGCCGAAGCCACCGCCGCCGGGGGTATGGATGATCATGCAATCGCCGCTCTGCATGGCCACCTGCGCACAGGAAGACAAGTGCTCGACGCTGCCATCGCTCCTCTCCACCCGCAGCGTGCCGGGCAGGCCCGGCTCGGCGCCGTTCAGACCAAAGGGTGCAACCCGATAGCGGTTGGCCAGCAGCGCTGCGGACATGGGTTCCAAAAAGCGCAGCCTGCGCCTGGCACCGGCGCCGCCTGAGCATCGCCCTCTGCCGCCGGAGCCGCGGCGAATGGCGAATTCTTCCAATAGAACCGGAAACCTGGATTCGAGGATCTCCGGGTCGGTCAGGCGGCTGTTTGTCATGTGGGTGTGTACCGCTGCGGCGCCATGTGCGCGCCAGGTGGCGCCGGCCCCGCCGCAGATGGTCTCATAGTGCTGATACTCATCGTTGCCGAAGCTCAGGTTGTTCATGGTACCTTGCGATGCTGCCATAATATTCAGCGCCGCAAACAGGGCATCGACAATACACTGGCTGATCTCCACATTGCCTGCCACAACAGCGGCCGGGTAGGCCGGATGCAGCATGCAGCCTTCAGGCACGATGATGGTTAAGGGCCTGAGGCAACCCTCATTCAAGGGAATGTCCACATCCAGCAGGGTGCGGAAGACATACAGCACCGCCGCGCGGGTGACGGCAAGCGGGGCATTGAAGTTATCATCCTGCTGCGGGCTGGTGCCGCTAAAATCTATTCTTGCCGCACCGGCCGCGGCCTGTATGCTAATCTTCACCTTGATGCGGCTGCCGTTGTCCAGCTCGACGGCAAAGGCACCATCCTTCAATACGCCGATGGCAGCCCGCGTTGCACTTTCCGCATAATCCTGAATATGTTGCATATAGGCCCGCACCACCTCCAAGCCATACTGCGCAACCGTATTGAGGAGTTCCTGTATGCCGGTGTTGTTTGCCGCGAGCTGGGCCTTGAGATCAGCAATATTCTGCGCGATGTTGCGCGCTGGATACGGGCCGGAAGAAAACAACTCGATAACGCCCGCTTCATCAAACTCGCCGGCCTGGACCAAGTGAAAATGTCGTATGACCACGCCTTCTTCCGTGATGTTGCGGCTGGCAGGCGGCATGGAGCCCGGGCTGATGCCGCCGATGTCGGCGTGGTGGGCGCGGCTGGCGGTATAAAACAATATGGCCCCGGACGCCTTATCAAACACCGGGGAGACCACGGTAATATCCGGCAGATGACTCCCGCCTGCATAGGGGTCATTCAGCATGAAGGCATCGCCCGCCCTGAAGCTGCCGCGGTAGCGCCTGATGATAGCGCGCACTGATTCACTCATGGCGCCCAGGTGCACCGGCACATGGGGGGCGTTGGCGATGAGATTGCCCTGGTCATCAAACAGGGCGCAGGAAAAATCCATCCTTTCCTTGATGTTGGTTGAAAAGGCGGTCTTTTGCAGCGTCGCGCCCATCTGCTCGGCAATGGAGCGAAACAGGTTGTTGAATATTTCCAGTTGCACTGGGTTGGCATCCGTGCCGATGGTCGTATCGGCAGCGGCATTCGCTGCGGCCTTAGCCTTAAGTAAAATATTATCTTCAATCGTTACCCAGGCCTGCCAGCCGGGTTCGATGACGATCGTTGCAGCGCTCTCTACGATGATCGCCGGCCCGGAGATTTCTTGGCCCCTCTGTAGTTCAGCGCGCTGATAGACGGGCACCTCACGCTCTTCGGATTGCATGAAGCAGTGAACGGTTGCCGCGGCCGCGGCAGGTCTGGAGGGGCGGTGCATCGTGGCCGTTTCCATTGGCGCCTTATCTTCCTTTTCAGAGAGCGCAACGACAATCGTTTCTACCACCAGGGGCTTGTCCGGCGCGGCAAAGCCGAAGCGCTGTCTATGCGCCGCCTCGAAGCTGCTGCTGATCTTTTTAAGCCCGGCAAAATCCAGATCCAATGCCGTATCGCTGCCGCGATATTTCACCAGCAGCCTGCATGTAAGTGTTGTCGGCGCTGGCAGCCGCCCCTGTGCTTTTAGTTCCGCAGCACACTCGCCGTACATGGCATCCCTTATCCCGGCGAGATCTTCTAAGAGTGCCGGAGATAATTCTGCCTCAACCGATCTCTCCCGCATGGCACTGACGCTTGCCAGCCCCATGCCGTAGGCGGAGAGTACGCCGGCCAGGGGATGTAACAAGACCTGCTTTATTCCTAAGGCATCGGCCACCAGGCAGGCATGCTGTCCGCCGGCGCCGCCGAAACAATTCAGCAGATAGCGGCTAACATCATAGCCGCGCCTGACGGAGATGTGTTTGATCGCAGCGGCCATGGTATCAACGGCGATCTTGAGGAAGCCCTCCGCAACCTGCTCTGGCGTGAAGTCTTTTGCCGTGCAGCGGTTGATCTCTTCGGTTAATTCATTGAACTTCTCAATGACGATCTCATTATCCAGGGCCGAGTCGCCATGCCGGCCGAAGAGGCATGGAAAGAAACGCGGTGCTAACTTGCCGAGTATGACATTGCAGTCGGTTACGGTCAAAGGCCCGCCCTGTCCATAACATGCCGGCCCCGGGCTGGCCGCGGCCGAATCCGGGCCGACACGGAAACGCTGTCCATCAAAGTGCAGGATGGAGCCACCGCCGGCGGCCACGCTGTGTATCTGCAACATCGGTACACGCAGTCTGGTGCCGGCCACTATGTTTTCCAGGCAGCGCTCGTAGGCACCGGCATAATGACAGACATCGGTTGAGGTGCCGCCCATGTCGAAGCCGATCACCCGCGCAAAGCCGGCCTCTTTGGCGGTGGCTACGCAGGCCACTACGCCACCGGCGGGGCCGGATAAGATGGCATCCTTGCCCTTGAACAGCGCGGCATCGGTTAAGCCGCCGTCGGATTTCATAAACACAATGCGCGCCTGATGAACTTCGCCGGCGATCCGTTCAATGTAGCTTCTCAATACCGGCGACAGGTAGGCATCGGCGAGGGTTGTGTCGCCGCGGCTGACCAGCTTGATCAGGGGGCTTAGCTGGTGCGAGACGCTGATCTGGGTGAAACCGATCTGCGCGGCAAGCACAGCGAGCTGTTTCTCGTGCTGCGGATAGCGATAGCCGTGCATCAAGACAATGGCGCAGGCGCGAATCCCTTGAGCATAGCTGCCTTCCAGCTTTGCCTTGACAGACTCCTTATCAAGGGCCGACACAATATTCCCCTTGGCATCGATCCGTTCCTTGACCTCTACGACCTCCTCATACAGCATGTCCGGGCGCTGTATGTCGAGGGCAAAGATATCGGGACGATTTTGATAGGCGATCTGCAAGGCATCTGCAAAGCCCTCGGTGATGAGTAATGCAGTGCGCGCCCCGGTTCTCTCCAACAAGGCATTGGTGGCGACAGTGGTGCCCATCCGGATCAGCTCAATCTCCCCGCCCGGCAGCGGCGCATTTGCAGCCAGCCCCAAGATCTCCCGTATCCCGTGCAGGGCGGCATCCGCATAGCGCGCCGGGTTATCGGAGAGGAGTTTGTGGATGCGGAGCTTGCCCTTGGGCGAGCGGACAACAATGTCGGTGAAGGTGCCGCCGCGGTCGATCCAGAATTGCCACTTTTGCTTCATTAAACCTTAAGGCAGACGGATGCTCATCAGGCGCTTTCATCCTGCTCATCGGGCGGCATTGCCGGGAGCGAGGTGCGGCCCTCATGGTCAAGTTCCACCCGCTCTATCTTTTCAAAACGCGCGCTGATCTTGCGCGCCGAGGTGTGCACCTTTTCCACATCCTCATGCGCCTGCCTGATATGTTGCGACAGCTTTTCCATGCGTCCCTGGAAGCGTTCAAAATCTTTGGACAAGAAGCCTAAATGTTCCTGAATAATATGTAGCTGCTCGCGGGTGGCGGCATCTTTTAACACCGCGCGGGCGGTATTAAGAGTCGCCCACAGGGTGGTGGGGGAAACCATCCACACCCGCGCCGCATGGGCCTTATCTACCAGGTCGGTATGGTGCGCCTGGATCTCGGCAAAGACGGCCTCGGCCGGGATGAACATGACTGCGCCATCGGAAGTGGTGCCCGGAATAATATATTTCTCCGCAATCGTCTTGATGTGTCTTAGGATGTCCTGCTTGAATTGTCTCTCCGCCGTCCGGCGCTCGGTTTCCGCCAAGGAAATATCGGTCATGCGTTGATAGGACTCCAAAGGGAATTTGGAATCGATCACGACATTGCCGCTGGGTTCCGGCAGGAATAATATGCAATCGGCAATGGTGGCATTGGGCAGCTTGTACTGGATCTGATAGCCGTCCTCCGGCAGCACATTGCGGATCAGGGCGTTTAGCTGCACCTCGCCAAAAGCGCCGCGCGAGCGCTTATCCGCCAGCACTTCTTGTAAGCTGACGACATTGCTGGACAGCTCGGTGAGCTTCTTTTGCGCCTCATCGATCAAGGCCAGGCGCTTTACTATATCGGCAAAGGTGGCGGTGGTTTTCTCAAAACCCTCGCTTAAGCGTTTTTCCACCTGGCCGCTGATCGCTTGTAAGCGGGCATCGGTCTTTTGGGTCAGGCCCTCCATGCGCTTGCCAAGCTCGTCGCTGTATCTGGACAAATGCTCGCCGACCTGTTTCTGGATATTGGTCATGCCGCCTTGCAGGCTCTCGGCCAGCTGCTTGAGCGCCTCGCCCTGACGTTTTTCCGCCAGCACACCCTGCTCGGACAAGATACCGTGCAATGCCTCACGCAATTCTGAGAAGGCGCCGACCAGGCGCTCACGTAACTGCGCAGTCGCCTCTTGCTGTTCTGCCTTGAACTCAGCCAGCCCCTTCTCCAGGCCGTCAATCCGGCGCACATATTCATCCAGACGCGCCTCCAGCCGGGTAAAGCGCTCGGCCTCCCCGGCCTTCCCAGATGATCGATAGACCAGCCACAAGACAAGGCCAAGCAGGAAAAGTAACAGGATGTCGGTGAATATTGGTGTTAGCATAGCGGCAAGTTTATCTGCTGAAGCCTTGCCAAGTCCAGGATGGACTTGTGCCGCGCTTCCTTAAAGATTGCGCTTGTAAGCGGCGATAAAGATGAGCACACAAAGATTGAGCAAACACAAAGGCCGGGGCAGCGGCTCTGCGGTCGATGGGCGCTACCTTGAACATAGCCGCGAGGCGGTTGACGATGGCTGGCAACAGCCGCCTGAAGACAAGCGCATACCCACAACAGTGACAGTGGAAAAAGCGCGCACCATCATTAGCCGCAATCAATCGCCGGACATTCCCTTTGATCGTTCCATTAACCCCTATCGCGGCTGTGAGCATGGTTGTATCTATTGTTATGCCCGGCCGACGCATGCCTACCATGACTTATCGCCCGGGATAGATTTTGAATCCAGACTGTTCGCCAAGCCAAATGCGGCGGAGTTATTAAGACAAGAATTGAGTCATAAAAATTATCGCTGCCGACCTATTGCCTTAGGCACAAACACCGATCCCTATCAACCGGTTGAGCGTCAATGGCAGATCACGCGCGCGATTGTAGAGGTTCTAAAAGAATGCCGACATCCATTGACCATTGTGACCAAGTCCTGGCTGGTGGAGAGAGACATCGACCTGTTGGCGCCGATGGCCGCGGCAAATCTGGTGAAGGTTTTTCTATCGGTGACCACGCTCGATCAGAAATTGGCGCGCGTAATGGAACCCAGGGCCAGCGCGCCGCAGCGTAGATTGCAGAGCATCAGGATATTACATGATGCCGGCATCCCAACCGGCCTGATGTTTGCGCCGGTCATCCCCTTTATTAATGATGCGGAGATGGAAAAGGTTCTGGAACACGGAAGGGAGGCGGGTGCTGCGACTGCCGGCTATGTGATGCTGCGCCTGCCGCATGAGATAAAACAGCTATTCAAAGAGTGGCTGCAACTGCATGCCCCCCTAAAGGCCAAGCATGTGATGAACATTGTGCGCGACATTCGTCGCGGCAAAGAAAACGATCCTAATTTTCATAGCCGTATGCGCGGCAGTGGCGAGTATGCGCACCTGATCAGGCAACGCTTTCAAGCCGCCTGCAAGCGCTTCGGACTTAATCAGGAAGGCAGAAGGGAGTTGGATACCAGCGCCTTCCGTGCGCCCTTGCCGGAGTCGGGTCAACAGAGTCTGTTTTAGGGGAAACTCTGATTAAGCTAAGCTGGTCTTTATATACTCAGCAAGTCTGCCGCTTGCTTCATTGGCGGTTGATTTTTTATACAGCAGGTTGATGCCGATTTCCCCCAGTTCCGGAAACTTCGCTGAGGGTTTCAAGGTCTTCAAGCTATCAGGCACCGTGCTCCTGGCAAGCACGGTGATGCCGATGCCTTCTTCGATGGCCGCCTGTATGCCGCTCAAGTCCTGGTTGGTATAGACGATGTTCCAGGGCTGTTTGTTTTTGTTCAGTTTGGCGATGCCGCGCTGACGATAGATGCAGGGCTCCGGTGCCACGATCAGCGGAATGCTTGTTCGGGTATGCGCATCGTGTTGCGGGCTATAGACCCAGACCAGCTCATCCACCTTTAGCTGACTGCTGCGTCTGGTTGCGGGGTTGTCATGCAGGGCTAGGATGAGATCGAAGTTGTCTTTGTTGTCATCGGCCAGCAGGTTTTTACTCAGTTCGCATTTCACCTCCAGCGCAATGCCCGGATAGGTCTTTGAGAAACGTCCGACTATCTTCGGCAACAGTGCTGTGGCAAATTCGCTCGGTATGCCAAGGCGCACGCGCCCGCCGAATTCTGACTGCCGTAGCTTTGCCAAGGCGTCGTCATTGAGATGTAAGATCTGCCGGGCATAGCTAAACAGCAGCCGGCCGTTGTTTGATAGCAGTAACTGATGGCCGTTACGGATAAAGACCGGCGCGCCAAGCAGCTCTTCCAGGCGCTTTATCTGTAGGCTGATGGCAGGTTGTGAGCGGCCTAATAGCTCGCCCGCCTGGGTAAAGCCGCCCAGCTCGGCGATGGTAACGAAGGAACGCAGTAGATCAATCGGCAGGTTTTTCATACAAGTAAGCTATTTATATATTAAATAAATTCATTAAAATTATTTGCTTTATAAATTAGCGATTTCTCGCTATCTTCGCAAGCCAAATTAAACTTTAAAGACAATATATCTGGAAATGAACGAGGTGGCTGAGAAACTGAACAGGACGCCGCTGTATGCGCTGCACCTTGAGCTGGGCGCAAAGATGCTGCCCTTTGCCGGTTTTCACATGCCGCTGCAATACGCCGATGGCGTGATCAAGGAGCATCTGCACACCCGGGCAAACGCCGGCCTGTTTGATGTATCGCACATGGCTCAGGTGCGGATCAGTGGTGCCGGTGCCGCCCGGGCCTTAGAAGCCCTGCTCCCGGTTGATCTTGAGTCCCTTGCCCAGGATAGCCAGGTCTATGCCGTCTTGACGAATGAGGCGGGAGGCATTCTGGATGATCTGATCATTAGCTGCTGGGGCAAGGATGATTTTTTTCTCGTATTAAATGCCGCCTGCAAGGAGCAGGACATCGCCCACCTGCGCGCGCATCTATCAGCGCCCATAACCATCGAAGTCCTAGCGGATAAAGCACTGCTTGCCCTGCAAGGCCCCAAGGCCAAGGATGTGCTGCGCCGACTTGCGCCGGCGGCAGACGCCCTGGTCTTTATGAGCGGCTGCCGCAGCCGCATTGACGCGACGGATTGTTACATCACGCGTTCGGGTTATACCGGCGAGGACGGTTTTGAAATCTCCTGCCCGGCTGATCGGGCTGAGAGCATTGCCCGGCGCTTACTTGCCTCTTCCGAGGTGGAGGCCATCGGCTTAGGCGCACGTGACTCCCTGCGCCTGGAGGCGGGGCTGTGCCTCTATGGCCATGAGCTGGATGTGCATACCACGCCGGTTGAGGCCGCGCTGCAGTGGTGCATCGCCAGGTCGCGCCGTGCCGACGGCAACAAGGCCGGCGGCTTTCCCGGGGCCGATGTTATCCTTGCGCAGATGCGCATGGGAACCGTGCGGCGGCGCGTTGGTCTGCGGCCGACCGGCAAGATGCCGATTCGCGCAGGCGTTGAGCTCTTTAACGGCGCCGGGACTGTCGTCGGTCGGGTCACCAGCGGCGGCTTCGGGCCGAGCTTAAGCCGACCTATTGCAATGGCCTATGTGGAGATTGAACATGCCGCGCCGGATACAGCGCTCAATGCCCGCGTGCGGGATAGGACCGTGGCGGTCAGTGTTTCAAGGCTGCCCTTTGTGCAGCAAAATTATGTCAGGGCCTGATGGTTAAAGGAGATGAAAAGAATGAGTGAGCGATTATTTACCCGTGAGCATGAATGGTTACAGATAGAAGAGGGGCTGGTAACGATCGGCATTACTGATTATGCCCAGGAACAATTAGGCGATGTGGTCTATGTGGAACTGCCTGCGCCCGATGCCGAGTTAGGCGCAGGCGATGAGGCGGCGGTTGTGGAATCGGTGAAGGCGGCGGGTACGGTCAACTCGCCCCTTGCCGGTGTCGTTGTCGCCGTGAATGAGACATTGGCGGATGCGCCGGAGACATTAAATGAAGATGCCGATGGCGCCGGCTGGCTGTTCACATTGCGGGCCGAGACGATACAGACGGAAGAGTTTATGAACGAGGAAGCATACCGGCAATATCTTGCGGGTCTTTGAAATCTGTCCTTAAGTAAGCAGCAGCGAGTGATAGAAATGTTGAATAAGAAACTTTCTTTGGATGACATAACGGGGCGGACGGATTTTATCCAGCGCCACATCGGGCCGGATGAACAGGAGCAGGCGCACATGCTGCGTGTGCTGGGCATGGGTTCCAAGGCCGAGCTGATGCAGCAGGTCATGCCGGAGAGCATCTATTCTCCCGATACGCTTGCTATCGGCGCGGGCTGTACCGAAGAGGAGGCGCTGGCGCAGCTAAAACAAATAGCAGGAAAGAACAAGCTCTATAAGTCCTTTATCGGCCAGGGTTATTACGACTGTCATACGCCCAGCGTCATCCTGCGTAACCTGCTGGAAAATCCCGCCTGGTACACGGCCTATACGCCCTATCAGGCCGAGATATCCCAGGGGCGCCTTGAGGCGCTGTTAAATTTCCAGACCCTGATCGCTGATCTCACCGGCATGGATCTCGCCAATGCCTCCATGCTCGATGAGGCCAGTGCGGCGGCGGAGGCCATCGCCCTGTGTCGGCGCGTGAGCAAGTCAAAGGCCCGCGCCTGTTTCGTCTCCCGCGAATGTCTTCCGCAGAGCATTGCGGTCATACAAACCCGCGCCCGGGCGCTTGGCATGGAAGTGGTCGTTGGTGATCATCGAAGCGATCTGGCCGGGCTGGATTGCTTTGCTGTCCTGTTGCAATACCCCGCTGCCAACGGCGAGATTTATGATTATCGCGCTGTGATCGCCCAGGCGCATGAGAATAATGCTCTGGTGGTGATGGCGGCCGATCTGCTTGGCCTGATGTTGTTAAAGTCGCCGGGCGAGCTGGGGGCGGATATTGCTGTGGGCTCCAGCCAACGCTTTGGTGTGCCGCTGGGTTTTGGCGGCCCGCATGCCGCCTACCTGGCTTGCAAGGATGCGCATAAGCGCGCCCTGCCCGGGCGCATTGTCGGTGTGTCCGTTGACAGCCACGGCCGGCCGGCATACCGCTTGGCCTTGCAGACGCGCGAACAGCACATCCGCCGCGAACAGGCAACCAGCAATATCTGCACGGCACAGGTGCTGCTTGCGGTGATGGCGGGGATGTATGCCGTCTATCACGGCCCGCGCGGTCTGCGCGACATTGCGCGCCGGGTGGGCCATCTAACGACCGTCTTAGCCGGCGGTCTAAGGCGTCTTGGCCGGACATTAATCGCACAGTCATGTTTCGATACCCTGACGCTTAAGACGGATGATGAAACCGGCCGGATACATGAGCGCGCCCGCGCGCGGCGGGTGAACCTGCGCGAGATCGATGCGGCGCACGTGGGCATTTCCCTTGATGAAACCAGCACGGCAGCAGACATCGCCCTGCTTTGGGAGATCCTTGCCGGGGATAAAGAAATTGATTTCACGCTGGAGGAGATCGATGCGGAGGCGGGCAGCCTGCTGCCCGGTGAGTTGTTGCGTAGCGATGCCGTATTACAGCATCCGGTTTTTAATACATATCATTCCGAGACCGCAATGATGCGCTATTTGCGCAGCCTGGCCGATATGGACATGGCCCTGGATCGTTCGATGATCCCGCTTGGTTCCTGCACGATGAAGTTAAATGCCAGCACGGAAATGCTGCCGGTTAGCTGGCCTGAATTTAACCGGCTGCATCCCTTCGCCCCGGCCGCGCAGACGCGGGGCTACCAACAGCTGATCGCGGAACTTGAGCAGATGCTGTGTGCGGCAACCGGTTATGATGCCGTGTCCTTGCAACCCAATGCCGGCTCCCAAGGCGAGTATGCCGGCCTGCTGGCGATTAAGGCCTATCATGCAAGCCGCGGTGAGCATGCGCGCACTATCTGTCTGATCCCAAGCTCCGCCCACGGCACCAATCCCGCCACTGCGCAGATGTGCGGCATGAAGGTCGTTGTTGTAAAAAGCGATGCACAAGGCAATGTCGATATTGCGGATCTAAAAGCCCGGGCGGCGCAGCACAGAGCCAATCTTGCTGCGCTCATGGTGACCTATCCATCCACGCACGGCGTCTTTGAAGAGCGGATCACGGATATTTGTCGCATCGTGCACGAGCATGGCGCCCAGGTCTATATCGACGGGGCGAACATGAATGCCATGATCGGCTTTTGTTATCCGGGCAGATTCGGCGGCGATGTCTCGCATCTCAATCTGCACAAGACCTTTTGCATCCCGCACGGCGGCGGCGGCCCTGGGGTCGGGCCGGTGGCGGTCGCCAAGCACTTGGCACCCTTTCTGCCCGGTCATGCAGTGCTCGATAAGGAATCCTCCATGCAGGCCGGGCCGGTGGCTGCCGCGCCTTGGGGCAGTGCTGGGATCCTGCCGATTAGCTGGATGTATATCAGGATGATGGGCACCGAGGGCATGAAACAAGCCACGCAGGTCGCCATTCTCAATGCCAACTATATCGCCGCACGCCTGCGGGATCATTACTCGATCCTCTACACCGGCACCAATGGCATGGTGGCCCATGAGTGCATCATTGACCTGAGAGATTTTAAGGAAAGCGCCGGCGTTAGTGCGGAAGATGTGGCCAAGCGCCTGATCGACTTTGGCTTCCACGCCCCCACCATGTCTTTCCCGGTCGCAGGCACCTTCATGATAGAGCCGACTGAGAGTGAATCGCTGGCGGAACTGGATCGATTCTGTCAGGCGATGATCACCATTCGCGAGGAGATCCGCGCAATCGAACAAGGCAAGATGGCGCGCGAAGACAATCCCTTGCGTCATGCCCCCCACGCGGCGGAGGCGCTGATCGCCGATGGCTGGGCGCATGCCTACTCTCGCGAGCAGGCCGCCTGGCCGCTTGCATCGCTGCGCTTGGGCAAATACTGGCCGCCGGTTGGCCGGGTGGATAATGTCTATGGTGATCGAAACCTGCTCTGCTCGTGCCCGTCTATTGCTGACTATGAGGACTGACCGGCGATACAAACCAGATTTTTCTCTGAATAGATGCTCATTGAAGAGAAATAATAAGCTGGCAATCCATCTATATTTTATCAGAAATTAGCATTTCCCTTGACATTTCCGTTTATCTGTTTCAAATTGGCACCACTACCACGCAATACCGCAAGTGATCCGTGGTCGGGTCGCCTGTGAATACAATACCTATCTGAAGGGGAATAAGCAGGAACCTGCTTTTGCTTGCGGTTGTGTGGTAGCCGTCCCGGCACCACTGCGCTGGGTCGTTATCCACAACCAAATAACAAGCAAAAGGAGAGAACCATGAAACATTATCTTGCCGCATTCCTATGGGCGTCTATTTCAACAACAGCGATGGCTGATGAGCATCGTTTTTCTGCTGGCGGAACTATCGGTTTCACGCATATTCCCAGTGAGGATGCAGAGCTAACTGGAGATAGGCTATCTGGTGCCAGCTTCGGTGCCGTCTTGCGTTATGACTATGACATGAGTAACGGTCCATTTGTGGGGCTGCACCTTGATTGGTCAGTAGAGACGGCATCTACGGAGTCGTATAGTATTCTTGACAACGATGCCATCTTCACGGCTTCTTGGAAAAACGAATGGAGCATGAGCTTTCTTGGGCGCATAGGAAAAGATTTTGGCAAGGTCTCGCCGTATATCGGCGGTGGCCTGGCCTTATCTTCTATGGAGCTATCAGGATCTGCGACCTTCGCTGGAATTACACCTTATGCTTCAATCAGCATTAAACGGGTTTTTGTTGGCGGCAAGGCGGTAATTGGCGCTGATATTGGTCTGTCTGACAATGTTCAATTATTCCTGCAAGGTGAATATGCCAAATACGGGAAAAGAAAGTTTGCGTTTGGAGAGGCTGTTTCTGAGACTGGGAAAAGTAGCTATAACGCCAAGTTAGGCATTCTCATCCTTTTCTAATAAATAAACGGCAGGATGGCGGGGTGATTTTCCAAGCACCTTCGCCACACCTGCATCCTCATGCTGTCTTGAAAACGCTGGTAATGAAAAAGGGGTAGCAAACCCCAAAATCGCATTTATCTTCAGTATGCAGCACAATCCTCAGGAGCGACTGCTGCGATTAGTTTGCGTGGCTTAAGGCAAGCGCCGAATGGACTTGCTCAGAGCTTGCCTAGCAGACTCGCATTGCCGCCTACGGCTGCGGTGTTGACGGTGTAGGTCTGCTCGGTGGTAAACCGGGGTAGATAATTCGGCCCGCCGGCCTTGGGGCCGGTGCCGGATAGGCCGCAGCCGCCGAAGGGTTGTACGCCGACTACTGCGCCGACCATGTTGCGGTTGACATAGACATTGCCCACCCGTGCGCCTCGACGGATGAACTCGGCGCGTTGCGCGATGCGGCTATGGATGCCCAAAGTCAGGCCAAAGCCGCTGTTGTTTATCTGCGCCAGCACGGCCGCCAGTTCGTCGGCTTGATAGCGGACAATGTGCAGGATGGGACCGAAGTGTTCTTCTGCCAGTTGATTGATGCGGTCAATTTCAATCACCGTCGGCGCTATGTAATGCCCCGGCCCGGCGGCGGCCGGCACCCGGCATTGATGAAGGATCCGGGCCGCGTGTTTGCGCAGGTGTTCCTCCAGGCGCCGGGCGGCCTGCCCATCAATCACCGGGCCGACATCGGTTGCCAGGTCAAGGGGATCGCCGATCACCAGTTCGTCCATGTGGCCGGTCAAGAGCGCCAACACCCGCTCGGCAATGTCATCCTGCAAATACAGCACCCGCAGGGCCGAGCAGCGCTGGCCGGCGCTGTTAAAGGCGGACTGCACCACATCCATAACCACCTGTTCGGCCAAGGCCGAGCTATCGACGATCATGGCATTTTGCCCGCCGGTCTCGGCGATGAGGGTGGCCAGCGCGCCCGGCCGCGCAGCCAGTTGCCGGTTGATGGCTCTTGCCGTTTTCGTCCCGCCGGTGAAGGCGACGCCGGCGAGCCGCGCATCCGATAAGGCGATCTTGCCGATGCGCGCGCCTTGCCCCGGCACAAATTGCAATGCCGCGCCGGGCAGCCCGGCCTGATACATCAAGTCGGTGGCGAGGCCAGCGAGCAGGGAGGTCTGCTCGGCTGGCTTGGCCAGCACGGTATTGCCCATCACCAGGGCGGCGGCGAGCTGGCCGGTATAAATGGCAAGCGGAAAATTCCACGGACTGATGCACAAAAACACGCCGCGGCCGCGGGCGTATAATTCGTTGCGCTCACCGGTCGGCCCCGGCAGCGACAGCGGCGCGGAAAACCCGGCCCGCGCCCGGGCTGCGTAATAGCGCAGAAAATCGATGGCCTCGCGCAGCTCGGCGTGGCTGTCCGGCAGGGTCTTGCCCGCCTCGTGAACGCACAAATACAGCAGCTCGGCCTGATGCTGCTGATAGAGCCGGGCTACTTCATCAAGCAACCTGGCGCGCTCCTTGATCGGGGTGCCGTCCCAGTCCGGCCAGTTCGCATAGGCAACTTCCAGCGCCCTTTGCACACTCGCCTCGTGCGCAAAGGCCACCTGCCCGATGCGCTGCTGCGGCCGCGCCGGATTGCGTACCAGGTGTTTCTCGCCCGCCTGCACCGCGCCGTTTATAACGGGGGCGCTGCGGCGCTCTTTTCCCGCCTGCTGTTTGAGGGTGTGCAGCAGGGACTCGCATTCACGGGTATCGGCCAAGTTTATGCCTTGTGAATTTTGCCGCTCGTCGGCAAACAACTGCGCCGGCAGGACGATGTCCGGGTGGCGGCTGCCGCCGGTCTGCACCAGCAGTTCCACCGGATCGGCGATGACGGCCTCAATGGCCTGGCCCGGGCGGCTGATCTGATTGACAAAGGAAGTATTCGCCCCGTTCTCCAGCAAGCGCCGCACCAGATACGGCAGCAGCTCTTCATGCGGGCCGACCGGCGCATAGACGCGGCAGGGGATGTTGAGCCTATCCTTGCCCGTTACCTCCGCATACAGTTCCTCGCCCATGCCGTGCAGGCGCTGAAATTCATAAGGCTTGGCACCGGCATGATGATAAATATAGGCGAGCGTGTGGGCGTTGTGCGTGGCAAACTGCGGGTAGAGATATTCACAGTCCGCCAACAAATAGCGCGCACAGGCTAGGTAAGAGACATCGGTGTTGCACTTGCGGGTAAAGACCGGATAGTCCCGTAAGCCCAGTTCCTGCGCCTGCTTGATCTCCGTATCCCAGTAGGCACCCTTCACCAGCCGCAGCGGGATCACCCGGCCCTGCTCTTGCGCCAGCGCATTCAGCCAGCGCAACACCGGCAGGGCGCGCTTCTGATAGGCCTGCACGGCCAGCCCCAGGCCCGCCCAATCACCCAGTTCATCGGCCCGATAGACATTTTCAAAGATCAGCAAGGACAGCTCCAGGCGCGCGGCTTCTTCGGCATCAACCGTGAGACCGATGCCGGATTCTCTCGCCAGATGAGCGAGCTCCAACAGGCGCGCGGATAATTCCCGGCAGGCGCGTTCTCTTTGGGTATATTCATAGCGCGGGTGCAAGGCGGAGAGCTTGATGGAAATGCCGGGTTTGCATGGCGCGGGCGCATCTTGTTCCAGGCCCTGGCCGATGCGGCTAATCGCCGCGGCATAGGCTGCTTGATAACGTTCAGCGTCTTGTCTGGTGAGCGCGGCCTCGCCCAGCATGTCGAAGGAATAGCGGTAGCCGCAGTTGGCCTGCTCCTGTGCGCGCCGCAGCGCGGCCTCGATATTGCGGCCCATGACGAATTGCACGGCCATGATGCGCATGGTGGTCTTCACCGCCGTCCGGATTAGGGGTTCGGGCAGGCGGCTGAGCAGTCTTTTAAGCGCAGCATCGGGGCGGTGCAGGGGTGGTGCCAGGGTCTTGCCGGTCAGCATCAGCGCCCAGGTGGAGGCATTCACAAACAGGGACTCGCTGGCGCCGATGTGTTTTTCCCAGTCGCCGGCGCTGAGCTTGTCCGCGATCAACTCGTCCATCGTGCCGGCATCGGGGATGCGCAACAGCGCCTCGGCCAGGCACATGAGCACGATGCCTTCTTCGGAAGACAGATCATAGTGATGCAAAAAGGCCTGCAGACCGGAGGCCTGTTGCTGCCGCTGCCGAACGGCCGCTACCAATCCTTTTGCGGTGTTGTGGATGGCCGTTGCTGTCTCCTCAGAAGTGCGTGCCAGCGCAAGCAGCCTTGGCATCGCCTTCTCTTCCGCAAGCAGGTAATGCGCATTGATCCGGGCGAAGTGATCGCTTGCCGGGCTTGTCGGCGTTGAAGATGAGTCAATGCGGGGCATGATTTTTTAATTTTTTTTCTAATATTGAGGGTCTTGTGATAATTCTGCATTATCAGCAATAAGCAATAAAATTATCTTTCAAATATGCTGAATTACTGATATAAAATTTCGTATATTTTTCATTTTTGAAATATAAGCCGGCTATGGAATCTAGAGAGAAAAGGCTGGATCGAACCGATCTCAAGATCCTGCGCATCCTGCAAAGGGCAGGCCGCATCTCCAATGTAGAGTTATCGGCAAAGGTGAATTTAAGCCCCGCCCCCTGTTTGGCGCGGGTGAAAAGGCTTGAGGCAGACGGCTACATAAAGGGCTACTTCGCCGAACTGGATAGTCACAAATTGGGCCTGTCTCTGCTGGTCTATATTGAGATCACCTTGGATCGCACCACGCCCGATGTCTTTGAAAAATTCAAGCAGGCGATCATGCTGATTCCGGAGATTGAAGAGTGCCAGATGGTCGCCGGCGGCTTTGATTATCTGATCAAGGTGCGTTGCCGCGACATGGGCAGCTATCGCAAACTATTAGGCGAGAAAATCACCGCCATCAGCGGCATCTCGCAGACGCACACCTATGTCGTCATGGAACAGCTGAAAAGCAGCAAGGAATTGAGCTTCTAAGATCGGGTAATCGACATCAGCGCCCTAGTTCATCCCCGCGTTGCAGCAGCAGGCCGCTGATGATCAAGACCAGGCCGAAGAGCGTGTTTGCCGCAATCGCTTCATCAACAAGATAATGAATAAAGAACAAGGACAAAAACGGCGAGAGATAGATCAGGGTGCTGATCTTTGCCACCGATGCGCTCAGGCGCAGCGCCGAGAGCCAGAGGATAAAGGTGAGCCCCATTTCAAATAGGCCGACATAGACGCCGCCCAGCCAGCCGTGGAGGCTCCAGGCCGGCAAAGTTGAGAACAACACGCAGGCGCCGAAAACCAGCGGCAGGCTGAACAGAAAACTCAAAAACAAACCGACCACGGGATCCAGCGCATCCCTGGTTTTGAATAGCCAATACAGCGCCCAGATGATCGTGCTGCCTAAGGCCAGGGCGATGCCTAAGGCGTCCAAGCCGCCGCCGGGAAACTGCGCACCGCCCATGCAGATCACCACAACGCCCGCATAGCAGACCAGGGCGGCCAGTACATCATGGCCGCTCACCGCGTGTTTCAACATGGGGATGGACAAGAGCATGAGCGTGATCGCCCAGGTGTAATTTAGCGCTTGCGCCACCTGCGCCGGCAGCAGGGCATAAGCCTTGAACAGCACCAGATAATAGCCCAGCGGGTTGAGCAGGCCGAGCAGGAACAGGCGCGCATAATCATCCCGACGCAGCGCAAACAGCATGGCGAGCTTCCCCTGTGCGAGCAGCACCAGGAACAGGGCAAGCGTGGCGCTGGCGGCCGCAATCAGCAGGAGCTGATAGCTGTCCAAGTAGCGCAGGCTGAGCTTGAATGCCGCGGCCACCGTTGACCAGAGCAGGACGGTGGCGATTGCATAGGCATAGGCCTGCGCCTGTTTGCTTGGGCTATGGGGCATGTTGTTCGTTTGTCGCAATGCAAGTTGGGCGGCGGCTGGCTGTCATGTGGTTTTGAAAAAACCAAAATCACTATCGAAATACAAGAGCTTATTGAGTTATCCAACAGTTGATCAGGTTATCATTAAAAAGTAAGTTATCTCATAATGATGTAGATAAGAACATGAAAATGAAGCAGATACCAAAGTATGAATACCTTATGCCGCTGGCGGTGGCCGGGCTCGGTTTTTTGTATGGATTAGTGGTCTGGGGTTGGGACTGGGAAGAACTGCCTGGTTACGCATTAGCTGGTTTTCTCTGGTATGTTCTGGCAAGACTAGTTTTTTTCGTAATGATGCTGGGCCTGACCGACATAGACGAGAGGCCGTCCGTAGCGCAGCCTGGTAATAAAGTCCTGGTGGATTTGGTTAAAGAGTGCCATGAAAGAGTTCGAAGGCTATCGATATTCAGCCGTTTTATTTTGTTTGCTATCATTGCCTCGGTGATCAGCGGAATATTTGTTTTTTACGATGCTGAATCCAGATCTCAGGCTAATAGTCGTCTCGGCCAACTCCAGGCATTACGCTATGATTATGATTATCGGTTGGACGCGGATCGCTTCTTTAGAGAGTTAAGAAGAAATCCTGATACAAATAAACTAAAAGAAGAACTCAAAAAAGAAGTCGATGGAATAATAAAAAATTGGGATGAGAAAATTAATGAGGAAATCAAAGCAATAACAGATACACCATCGCAAGAGATAATTGTATCCACTATAACAACCCGGGTCGGAATAATATTCTTGTTGATATTCCTCATACAAATACTGGTTTCCCTGTATCGCTACAATACCAAGTTGCTTGCTTTTTATAATGGGCAAGCAGACCTGCTATCCATGTTGCCCGTTAGCGAGTCCCTGGATTTTGAAAAACTTAGTAAAATAACTTCCACCGAATCACTGGATTTTGTAAAACGGGAAAAAGCCCCTGCCGATTATGCCCTGGAACTGGCAAAGAAGGTTATTGATAAGTCCAAATGACGTTTGAAGCAGCCGTAGTCTTCATCTAGCCGGTGCAACTCTGGAGTATGGACAGGCCGCCCGGCGCGGGATAGAAAAAACCGCATACCCTGCCAGAGGGCATGCGGTCATCCCCAGCCCGGCTTGTTCAGAAAAAGCGATAACGAAAATCCACGCCCCAGATGCGCCCAGGCGCGGCGGCGGAGAAGCCGCCGGTACCGCCCGGAGACCATACCCATTCGGAGTTATAGCGCACATTCGTTGCATTATCGATGCTCGCCATGAGCGACCACTTGTCGCTGTTGTCCTGAATGCCGAAGCGCACATTTAAGAATTCCAGGGCCGAGCGGGCGGTGCTGTTCTGCGGGTCCCAAAACTGCTTGCCGCGCCGTTCAAAATCGATGCGGGCGAGCAATGCGCTGTCGCCAAAGGGCAGTGGCAGGCGGTACTGGCCGCCGATGTTGAAGGTGGATTGCGGGATGTACGGCGCCCAGTTGCCGACCGCTTTCGGGTCAACGGCGTACTTGTCGATCTCGCTGCTGGTGATGCCATAGGCCGCATAGACATCCAACCCCTCGGCCACGTTGAACACCGCCTCCAGTTCTGCGCCCAACAGCGAGACCTCGTCAATATTCAGCAGCACCTGCGCGCCGACGCCACCGAGAAATATGAAATAGTGCTGGCCTTCCACGTCCGTTTTGAAGATGGCGCCGTTGATACGCAGCCGCCGTTCCAGCCAGGCGCTCTTGAAGCCCGCCTCCGAGGATTCCGAGTCTTCCTGCTTGGCCACATCGCTGACTCCGCCCACCTTATTATTGGCCGCCACACCGGCCACGCCGTTCTGGTTGAACTGGCCGCTGCGAAAGCCGCGCCCCCAGGTGGCGAACAGGGTCAGATCATCGGATGGCGTGTAGCGCAGGGTGGCCTTGGGCTGCCAGGCATCGAAGGATTTTTTATTCAGCGCCCCCGGGTCGCCAACGCCGGCCACGCCGGAATTGTGCTGCGGCGAGACGCGCTGCTCACGAGTCTCCTTGTCGTAGCGCAAGGCAAAGGATAATTCCAGTTGCTCAGTCAAGTCATAGTTGACCTGGCCGAAGATCGCCCAGGCGGTGTTGTCGTTGTCATCGGCCAGGAAGGAGGTGGTCGGGTTGGCCGCATCCACGCTCGGCGCGCGCTCAATGCGGATAATGCCGGCGCCGGTGTCCGTCCCGGTCGTGGAAGAGATAAACCGGTCCCAGGCCAGATAATAGACGCCCGCATTCCAGCGCAGGCGATGCTCTTCCGGCGAGGTCAGGCGCAGCTCCTGGCTGAAGCCCTCGATATCGACATACTGCGTCTGGGTGCCGTCAAAGTTGAATAGCGCGGCGGAACTCCTGGCGTTGGTATAAGGGAATTGATCGGTGCTGCCGAACTCCTCCAGGCGGGTATAGCTGCTGGTGGAGGTGAGCGCACCGACGGCGGTCTGCCAGTCCAGCTTCAAGGCCACATCCTCGGTGTCCCGATTGCCCTCGTCCAGGTTGTTGGCGCGGATGGCAACCACGTTATCGGCATCCACCGGCGCGGTGCTGCTGGCGCTGCTGCCAAAACCGGTTCCGGTGATGCCGTCCGGTCCGATCTCAACGCCCTGATACTGAAAGCCGATGCCGCGGCCATCGTGGCGGGCGATGTTCACCCGCAGATCTGCGCTGAAGTCTTTGGTCAGATCCCAGATCAAGCGTCCACGCAGGGTCAAGTCTCGGAACGGATCGTCCTTATCGCCGGTGGTGAGATTGTCCAGATAGCCCTTGCGGTCGATATAATTCAGCGCCAGGCGGCCATAGAGTTGGTCGGGGATGACCGGCCCGCTGAGCGCGGCCTGGATGGAATACTCATCGCCGTTGCCCACCCCGCCCTGGATGTAGCCGGCCGGCTCGTTACTCGGCCGCTTGGTGCGGATGATGACCGCGCCACCGGCGGCATTGCGGCCGTAGATCGCCCCCTGCGGGCCCTTGGCGACTTCGATGCTTTCTACGTCAAACAATTCCTGCCGGAACTGGCGGTTGTTGAACTGCAAGACGCCATCGATAATGGTGGCCACCGGCGATTCGCCGTTGCGGGTCTGGGTCAGGCCGCGGATGGTGAGGAAGTTCGTGCCAATCCCCTGCGAGGTCGCCAGCGAGACATTGGGGGTGAGCTGGAACAGGTCTTCCATGCGCTCGATGTCGGCCTCCTCAATCGCCCGGGCGTTAAAGGCAGTGATGGTTACCGGCGCGCTTTGCAGGCTCTCCGCCCGCCGCCGCGCGGTGACCACGATCTCTTCCAGCATGATGGGCATGACGGCCTCCGATCCTGCCTGCGCGTGTACGGGCGGCACCGGCAGCACCGCCAGGGCCACCAGGGCAAAAGCGGTGAGCGGGGCGGCCGGCAAGTTGGTCGGCAGCTTGACCAGAAGGTTGATAACAGACAGGGGGTTCAGGTTGATATTGGCGTTCATGATCGGCCTCTCTTTTTTTAGTTAAAAAAATTTGAAATACTTTATATTATTCAATAAAATATCTACACTTACACCTTCGTCATTCCTGCGGACAACGCATCCCCGTGAGAACGGGGGCAGGAATCGACTGTGTTGCGCTGCTGCCGCGCGGGCCATGGCGGTCATGGATAAAGGGATAACTCTATGAATAACAAGCATTTTTATCCAAAGCCCCCGGCCTTGTCCGCTTGGGGCGATGCCCCTGGCACGACAGCCGCCGCAGCACTTCATTTTTACATTATAGCAATTATTTTTGATTTATCAAATTTTTTTGATATAATTTATGAAAATCTTGAACAAGTCCATCCAGGGCTTATCTTTCAAGGCAAATAAACGAAAACCGGAGCAGACATGGTTGCCGATACCGCCACGACCGAGGCCCAAGCCAAGGACAACACCAGGGACAACGCTACCACCCAGGCCAAGAACAACGCCAAGACCAGCGCCAGCGCCAAGGCCAAGCACATTGAAAAATCCATCCCCGCCCTGCTGCGCGCCAAGCGCAAGGAGATGGGCCTGACCTTGCAGGAATTGGCGGACAAGGCCGGTCTCTCGCCGGCCTTTGTCTCCCAGGCCGAGCGCGGCAAGGCGGTGCCGTCCATCGTCTCTTTGATCCACTTAGCCGGGGCGCTGGACACGGAAGTTGAATACTTCCTCACCCCGCCGCGCACGAAGAGCCTGGTGCGCCGCGCGGCCGAGCCGATCACGGTCGAGATCGACTCGCCGGTCACCTACTACCGCCTGGACGGCGATGTGCGGAATAAGCTGATGAACGCCCTGCTGATGGAGATTCCGTCCGGCTGCGCCCTGCCGAAGGTGCACCGCGAGGAAGGCGAGGATTTTTTCTATGTGATGGCCGGCGAGGTGCGGGTGGATGTGGGCGAGGAGGCCTACGATCTCAAGACCGGCGACTGCATCCATATCAACTCGCAGCTGGATCATGACATGGTCAATCTGTCCGGCCACAGCGTACGCCTGCTCTGGGTCGGCACGCCGGTGATCTTCAATGAATGAGGCGGTCAAGATCGAGATGCTGCGCTACGGCAACGAAGCCGCGCCGCTGCTCGAGCACCTGCGCCTGGAGGACTTGGCCGCAGCGCGCGCCACCATCGGCACCGTGGCCTTCAAAGCCGGCCACCGGGTACCGCCGGACGGCGGCCGCAGCGCGCATGAGCAGCACGAGGTCTCGCTGATCCTGGAAGGCCGCATCACCCTGGAGACTGCCGCGCGCACCACCACACTGGCGGCCGGCTCGCTGGTGCATATCCCGGCCGGCGTGGCGCATGCCAGCGTGGCGCTGGAAGACACCCGCATCTACTTCATGCTGATCGGCTAAGATGAGTGCGGCCAAACATACCCCCATGCGCGTGGCCACCGATGTCGGCGGCACCTTCACCGATCTGGTCTTCTACCGCATGGCCGCCGACAGTGGCCAAGTCAATGGCCAGGCCGGTAGCCAAATCAGCGAGCTGGGCACGTGCAAGGTCGATACCACGCCGCCGGACTTTGCCACCGGCGTCATGCAGGCGTTGGTGAAAGCCGGGCTGGCGCCGGCGGATTTTGCCTTCTTCGCCCACGGCACCACGGTCGTCATCAACGCCTTAACCGAGCGCAAGGGCGTGAAGACCGCGCTCATCACCACGCGCGGCTTTCGCGATGTGCTGGAGATCGCGCGCGGTAACCGCCCAGACCTGTTCAATTTCAACTTCCAAAAGCCCAAGCCCTTTGTCGAGCGCTACCTGCGCGCCGAGCTTGCCGAGCGCATCAATTACAAGGGCGAGCTGGAGCAGCCGGTGGACTTGGCGCCGCTGCCGGAGATGTTGGAGTTCTTCCGCGCTGAGGGCGTGGCGGCGATTGCCGTGTGTCTGCTGCATGCCTACATCAACCCGGAAAACGAGCGCCGGGCGGCGGCGCGGCTGCGTGATCTCGCCCCGGATATTTCCGTGTTGGCCTCGCACGAGATCAGCCGCGAGTGGCGCGAGTATGAGCGCAGCAACACCACCGTGCTCTCGGCCTACATCCACCCCATCGCCCGCAGCTACTTGGAATCCTTACAAGGTCGGCTGGCCGCCGCCGGTTGTCGGCACAGCCCCTACATCATGCAGTCCAACGGCGGCATCTCGACCATCAAGCGCGCGATTGCCAACCCCATCAGCATGGTCGAATCCGGCCCGGCCAGCGGCATCTACGCCGCCGCGCATCTTGGCCGCATCATCGGCGAGCAAAACCTGATCGTCTTAGACATCGGCGGCACCACGGCCAAATGCGCCTTGATCGAGAACGGCGAGATCCGCATCAGCACCGATTACCAGATCGAAAAAGACAAGAAGAGCCCCGGCTACCCCATCCAGACACCGGTGACGGAAATCGTCGAGATCGGCAACGGCGGCGGCTCCATCGCCTGGATAGACGAGGGCAAGAAGCTGCATGTCGGCCCGCAGAGCGCCGGCGCCGCCCCCGGCCCGGCGGCTTATGGGAAGGGCGGCACTCGCCCGACCACCACGGACGCCAACCTGGCCTTAGGCCGCATTGATCAGGGCAGCTTTGTCGGCGGCGAGGTGCAGCCGGACATGGCGGCCTTGGAAAAGGCGTTCAAGCCGCTCATGGACACGCTGGGCATGAATCTGGCCGAGCTCGCCCGCGGCGCGATTCGCATCGCCAATTTCAACATGTGCAATGCGCTGCGCCTGGTCTCCACCAACAAGGGTTATGACCCGCGCGAGTTTTGCCTGATCGCCTTTGGCGGCGGCGGTGCCCTGCATGCCGTGGCGCTGGCAGAAGAACTCAAGGTGCCGAAGGTGATCGTGCCGGTGAACTCGGCGGTGTTCTCGGCCTGGGGCATGCTGCTCACCGATCTGCGCCGCGATTATGTACAGACGCGGCCGCTGCGCCTGGGTGCGGAGAACCTGGAGCAGATCAAGGCCGGCTATCGTGCTTTGGAGGAGCAGGCGGCGCGCGATTTTGCCGCTGATGAGATCGAGGCGGCCGGGGAGGCGGCTGGCGATACGCCTGGCGATGCGGTCAAATCAGAACTCGTCCTAGAACACTACGCCGACATGCGCTACGCCGGCCAGGAGCATACCGTGAAGGTGGGCTTGGCCTTCAATGCCGGCGAGCTTGATCTGCCCCGCGCAATGGATGCCTTTCACGCCGCCCACGAGCATCGCTTCACCTACCGCCTGGACGCTGCCATTGAGATCGTCAACTTTCACTTGGTCGCCCGGCGCCCGGTGGCCAAACCCGAACCGGCCAAAAAGCCACAGACCGGGCGGCCGCTGGCCGAGACCATCCTGCACACGCGCCAGGTCGATTTTGACCAGCACGGCGTACACGAGGCCACGATCTATAATGGCCTGGCGCTGGAGCCGGGCATGATCTTAACCGGCCCGGCCGTGGTGCAGGAACCGGCCACCACGCTGGTCATCTCGCCCGGCCATCACTTGCAAGTGGATGACTACGGCAACTATCACGTACACTTAGAGCGCGCCTAATGAACACCGACCCCTTCACGACTGAGATCATCAAGGACTCCATCGTCGCCTTAGGCGATGAGATGTTCAACGCCATGCTCCGCACCAGCATGAGCCCCATTATTTACGAGACCACGGACTTTGCCGTTGGCGCGACCGATGCCCGCGGCAACCTGCTGGCGCAGGGCAACGGCGTGGCCGGCTTCCTCGCCACCTTGGACACCGCCGTGCAGAGCCTGTTTGATCATTACCAAGCAGACGAGATCGCTGCGGACGATGTCTTCATCACCAACAGCCCTTACGAGGGCGGCGGCACGCACCTGTCCGATGTGGTCATCCTGGTGCCGGTGTTCTTTGAAGAAAAATTGATCGCCTGGACGGTGAACAAGGCGCACTGGACGGAAGTCGGCGGGGCGCAGCCGGGCAGCATTTCTACCTCGGCCACCGAGATCTACCAGGAGGGGCTGCACTTTCGCTTTTTGAAGCTCTATGACAAAGGCTGCATCAACCGCGCCCTGCATGACATGATCCGAGACAACGTGCGCCTGCCGGATTCTACCCTGGGCGATATGCACGCCGGTGTGGCTGCCGCCAGGGTCGGGGCGAAGCGCCTGCTGGAGTTGGTAGAGAAATACGGCGCGGCCCAAGTCCTGGCGGCGATGGAGGCGCTGCTGGATTATGGCGAGACCATGACCCGCATCGAGCTGGCAAAACTGCCGCAGGGCGTGTTTGAGGCCGAAGACATCATCGAGAGCGATGGCCTGGGCAACGGGCCTTTTTCGATCCGCGTCAAGGTCAGCATCATGGATGAGAAGATGGTGATCGACTTCACCGGCACCGCAGCCCAGGCCCCGGGACCGATCAATGTCTCGGCCAGCGGCCTGGTCACGGCCACACGCTGCGTGTTCAAGTGCATCACCAACCCGGAGATTCCGGCCAACGGTGGCTGCTTTCGGGCGATGGAGGTCATCTGCCCGCCGGGGACGCTGTTCAGCGCCGTTAGCCCGGCGCCGGTCTCGCTCTATTATGAAACCGATGTGGCGGCGATGGAACTGGTCTGGAAGGCGTTGGCCCCGGCGCTGCCGGAGCGCCTGCCCGCCGGGCACTACCGCAGCGTCTCCGGCACCTTTATCTCCGGCCTGCACCCAGACAGCGGCGAACTCTTCGTCATGGGCGAGCCTTTAGCCGGCGGCTGGGGCGCAGCACCGGGGCGGGACGGCGACAGCGGCCAGTTCTGCGCCTTGAACGGCGAGACCTTCAACATCCCCACCGAATTGTTCGAGAGCCGCTACGGCGTGCAGGTGGAGCAATACGCCTTGCACAACGCCAACGGCGGGGCGGGCGAGTTCCTGGGCGGCAAGGGCGTGGTCATTGATTATCGCATCACCGCTGAGGAGGCGCACCTGACCTACGGCGCAACTAGGGGGGAAAGCCGTCCCTGGGGCATGGACGGCGGCGAAGATGGCTCGCACAACTACGCCCTGGTGCAGCGGGCGGATGGCAGCGAGGAGCGCTACAACATGTGCACCACCGTGGCCGTGAAAAAAGGGGAACTCATCCGCATCTACACCGGCACCGGCGGCGGCTACGGGGATCCCAAAAAACGCCCGCCGGAGCAGGTCGCAAAAGATGTCAAGAACGGCTACCTAACTGCCGCACAGGCAGCACGGCACTTTGGGGTGGGGTGAGGCCGGCCATGATCAGCTTGTGACGGTGCCGCATGAGGCGGGTAATCTGCTTTGCCGCGCCCGGCGGCCCTGAGGTCATCAGGATAGAGCAGCGCGAGCCGCCGCAGCTTAGGCCCGGTGAAGTGCGTTACCGGGTGGCGGCCTTGCGCGGGTGAGCGGCGCGGCCGTGGGGACGACTGCGGTGAGTGCGCCGGATGATTTCTCCCGCCGCCGGGTGCCGCAGGATCAGACCTATAGCGGCATCCACATCGGCATGATCATTGTCGGCGGGGTGATCGGCATCCCGGCCTTCTTGCAGGCCGCACAGGTCGGCGGCAGTCTTGGGCTGGAGAAGGCCGCCGTGGCCTTTATAATCGGCTGCTTCCTGTTGGGCAGCCTCGGCGCCCTGACCAGCTACGCCGGCGCCCGAACCCGTCTCTCCACCTATATGCTGACCGCCTTTGCCTTTGGCCGCTCCGGGGCGAAGTTTGTCAACTTCATCATCGCCTTGTCGCTGGTCGGCTGGTACGGCGTGATCAGCAATGTCTTCGCCGCGGCCGCGGCGCTGGTCGTGCAGGATTTATACCGGATCGCGCTGCCCGTCTGGGGCTATGTCCTGGTCGGCTCCATTTTGATGACCGGTGTTACCCTCTCCGGCTTTCGCGGCATCGACAAGCTGGCGCTGGTGCTGGTGCCGCTGATGCTGGTGTTCCTGATCTATGCCGCCTGGCTGTCCTGGGATGAGGTCGGCTCGTGGCGGCAGGCGGCGAAAGGGGCCGCGCCCTTGAGTTACTCAACCGCCATCTCCTCGGTGGTGGGCGGGTATATCGTCGGCGTGGTCATCCAGCCGGACTACAGCCGCTTTGCGCGCAGCATCGCCCAGGCCATGTGGGCGGTGTTCATCGCCCTGTGGCTGGTGCAGGCGCTGGTCTTTTTCTTGGCCGCCATTCCCAGTGTTGCCACCGGCGAGGCGGATCTCATCCGCATCATGGTCGCACTCGGCATCGGCGTCCCGGCGTTTTTGTTGCTCAGCTTAAGTTCCTGGTGCAGCAATGTGCTGTGCCTGTATTCCTCAGGCTTGTCTATGGCGACCATGATCACCCGGGCGCCGCTGTGGCAGCTCATCCTGGCGCTCGGCATCATCGGCACGGCGATTGCCTTTTGGTATTCGTATAGCTACTTCATCGGCTTCCTGGTCTTGCTGGGCGTGACCATCCCGCCGATTGCCAGCATCTATATCATCAATGTTGTCCTGATCCGGCGCGGCGAGTGCGCTGTCGATGCGCTGTCGGCTGAGCCGGCCATCGACAAAAACGCCTTCAGCGCCTGGCTGCTTGCCGTTGCCGTGGCCTATCTGGCCGAGGCGGAATTATTCTCCATCACGGGCATCGCAACAATGGATTCCATCCTGCTGGCAACTCTGCTTTACTGTGGCCTTAACATTAGGCGGATTAGGCGCAGGTGGAGGGTGAGGGCATGATGAAAAATGTATTAGTAAAAAACGGCCTGATCTTTGACGGCCATCGGCCTGAGTTGATTGCCGATAAATATGTGTTGATCCAGGGCGAGCGCATCGCCTCGATCACGGATCACAGGCCGGATACGCCGATCGATCAGGAGCTCGATCTGGCCGGCAAGGTAATCATGCCGGGCCTGATCGATTGCCATTTTCACGCCTATGCAACGGAGGCCAATTTTCATCTGCTGGAGAGCCTGCCGGCAACCTATGTGGCCCAGGCCGCCCGCCCGCTGATGGAAAACGCACTCAAACGCGGCTTTACCACGGTGCGCGATGCCGGTGGTGCGGACTATGGCCTGTGGCGGGCGATAGCAGAGGGCTATGTGCAGGGGCCGCGCCTGTTCTATGCCGGGCGCGCCTTTAGCCAGACCGGCGGTCATGTCGATGTGCGCCCGCCGTATCTTGAGCCTTGCGGCTGTAGCCTGCGCGGCAATCTCGGCGAGGTGGTCGATGGCGTTGATGCCTTGCGCAGGGCGGTGCGCGAGAACCTAAGACAGGGCGCACACCAGATAAAGCTGATGGTCTCCGGCGGGATTTCCTCGCCGACTGATCCCATCTGGATGTTGCAATACTCCGCCGAGGAGATCGCCGCCGCCGTGGATGAGGCAAGGCGCCGGCGCAGCTATGTCATGGCGCATGCTTATACCGCCGAGACAATCTCGCGGGCGGTGAAATCCGGAGTGCGCTCGATTGAACATGCCAACCTGATCGATGCGGCGGCGGCAAAGGCTGTCGCCGAGTGCGATGCCTATGTGGTGCCGACCCTGGTAACCTATGCGGCAACCGGCCGCTACGGGGCGGCGCTGGGCGTGCCGCAAACGACCCTGGATAAACTGGTGGAAGTCCAGGATAAGGGGCTGGAGGCGGTGGAAATCTGTAAACAGGCGGGCGTGAAGATTGGACTGGGCACGGATCTATTGGGCGCGATGCACAGCCATCAACTGGATGAGT
This sequence comes from Gammaproteobacteria bacterium, assembly GCA_963923955.1. Taxonomy (GTDB): domain Bacteria; phylum Pseudomonadota; class Gammaproteobacteria; order Eutrophobiales; family Eutrophobiaceae. The sequence continues at coordinate 2,124,753 of OZ000552.1, read as the reverse complement.
TGCGCATTCGCGCAGAAGTCGATAGCCCCTTTGAGGTCCTGCATGCAGCCACGGCGGTCAATGCGGAGATCGTGCAGCGCCCCGATGAGCTGGGATGTATCAAGCCCGGCGCCTATGCCGATATTTTGATCGTGGATGGCAATCCGCTGGAGGATCTATCCATCCTGTATGCGGAAGGGAAAGGGCCGGCGATGATCATCAAGGGCGGCGTGGTGGTGTGAGGGCGATCCACCTATATGCTCACCGCCTTTGCGCCTGGTGCCTGTGATAATTCCAAAATCCAGTTATCTGGGTCGGCCCCTAAAATATTAACAAGTTTAAGGTTTTATGCTTTTTTGCACCCGATGCCTGCAATGCTTATGGCAGTGTATTCTAGTTAAATATTTCCTTTATAATTTGTTCTAACTTTGTGTTCATATCTGTCGTTAGGTTTTCATGTGGTATTTTCAAGTTAGTTAATACCTGCTGAAATCGCTTATACCCTTCATTATCTCTAAGTTCCACCCATTCGACATTTAGGTTTTCTAACTGTGTCTTGTTTTGGTCAGATAGCTTGTCCGCTACAAAAACCTTGCTGTTTCTTGCTATCACTGCATCTGCGCTTTCCGGGTTTCCTTTGCCCATCAGTTTTACTTCGCACTTATAGGTATTATCATTCTCATATAAATAGAAATCAACTTCTCGGTTCACAGTCCCTGCTCTCACTCGCGTTGTTCTTGGCTTTATCGAATAATTTCCGGACGGCACAGCAAAGAGTTTGCACAGTGCTACCATCAAGGGGCCTTCCGTTTGTTTGCCCGCTGTACTCCATAGTCCACCGCGCAGCGCTGCTCTTTTTACTGCTAACGCGTTTATTACAATTAAGCTCTCGTTAATATTTAAATCGACACTTACTTTATTGAATTTTATGGTTAAACTCAGATCAATATCTTTTACTTTGGTCAGTTCTTCAATAGCATCATAAAGTGTATCGTAATGTTGGTAAGAAGCATCAATAACAACCTGACGAGTTCCGGAATTATACATATTCGTTATCGTCTTTTTGTTCAGTCCTGAATTGATTGCTATTTCGTCTGAGGGTAAGTTAAGAGCCAGCATTTCCTTTTTATACCAATCCGTTGAAATGGCTTCGTTATGAATTTTAGCAAAAGCTACTTTTTTGAAAAACTCAATGGCAAACTGTAAAAATTCAGCATTGATCAGTGTAACTATTTCTATTCTGTAATCCTCTCCTTTTATGAGTTTGCTAACTATATTTTTAATCACTTGGTCTGTTAGTGTCATTTGCTATTCTCTTAAACTCCTGCAATTCTAAAAATTTCGTTTCCTGCTCCTCAAAGAGAGACTTGGCTCTTTTTTTTGCTTTCATATATTCAAAGTATTCATCATTTAATTCTGTTAAAAAAAACAGTCTGTTGAGTGCTTTTGCCGCTCTGCCAAATGTGCCGCTGCCAGCAAACGGGTCAAAAACCAAATCTCCCTTAAACGAATAATACGTGATCACTTTTTTGCATAATTCCACAGGAAAAACCGCAGTATGATTTCTACTGTATGTTGGGTCTATTTTCCAAACATTGGTTGTTTCAAAGTCACCTTTCACCTTGCTTTTTTCTACAATATCTTTGGGATACTGACGAATATTCCAATCCAATAATTTGGCGGTCCTCTTTCGATAAACCATGATCATTTCTGTTACTGTGTTGGGTTTGTAGCCCAACGGCTTTCCATGTTGTTGGAAGCCGCCAACTCTATTTTTTACGCTCGTCTCCGGCTTTAACCAGATGATGTCATCCAGATATTCCCAACCTGCGTTTATTATATATGTATGCAAATCGTAGGGGATAGGATATCTTTTGCTTGAATGTTGCCTGCTTATTCTTGGAATGATTACAGGCGAAGTATTGATGAGTAAAAATCGCCCCTCCTTGGTAACTCGGTGAACTTCTGTAAAGACTTCATCCAGGAAATCCAGATAATCCTGATAGCTTAGATAGATGGAATAATCTCTGGCATTGTAGTATGGCGGCGAAGTAAAAGTGAGGTGAATGCTGTCTTCAGGAACAGACTTTAGAATTTCTCTTACATCTCCATGAACAACAGTATTTTTCAGAAAATGATAAGTCTCCGTATGGTGTAATGCGTTCTGTTTCTTTTGGCCGGAATAAAATTCTTTTTCCATAACGGCCTGCACCATTTCATTTTTATGGTTTCTTAGTTTTTTTAATTCTTTTGAAATCTCTTTATCATTTTTGAAAATCAATAAAGCTCTGATCGCTTGGCAAACTATTTTAGGGTCATTATTTTTTAAGGTTTTAATCAAAAATTCTTTGGTTTCAATATTTCTTTGCCTGCCGATAGACGAAATTATCTCTCTTCTTATTTCGGTTTTTGGCTCATTTTCAAATAGTTTGTACAGAATTGTTAATTCACCGTTAAGCTGAATTTTGCCAATGTTTCTGATGGCTGACATTCTCAATTTTTGATTGTTATCTTGAGTATATTTAAAGAGCCAATCGCCTTTGAAGTCTTTAGGCAAATATCCTAAATTGTTTAGGATGAAATTAACTTTGGAAGTATCTTTCTCGAACTTTGAGAGCAGAGAAATAAGGGCATTCTCGCCATTCTTTTTTGTTTTTTCTACGAGTTCCTTGGTTAGTTTCATGTGCAAATTTCTTAGCTGTATGCGTACAAATCTTTCGTGGAAAAACCAATATGCTTGTAGTTTGTTCTATATCTGCCCTTATGGGTACTGCCTCTAGCAAACCTTCAACTCTTTCAGGCAGTGGATTCTATGGGATTATACGTTCCTAAAACCACTTCGGCAAGCATACCGTCTCCGTTCAGGCCATAGCGGTGTTGATGCCTTGCGCAAGGTGGTGCGCGAGAACTTAAGCCAAGGCGCTTATCTGCGTAAAAAAGTTATCCAGCGATAGAAGTTCAGCAGGCTGGCCAGGGATGCGGCCAGATAGGTCAGGGCCGCTGCGGTAAGGATCTTGCGGGCAATGGGGATGGCGGACTCCGGTATGTATCGGCCTTCGATCAATATCGGCAGGGCGCGGTTAAAGCTGGCATCTATTTCAACCGGCAGGGTGATCAGATTAAACACCACCGGCAGGATTAGTATGGTGATGCCGGCCAGGAGCATGAGCGCGCCGACCAACGGAAGTTTGGTCAGCAGCGATACAAAGGGAAAGGTGATGAGCAGGATGGATGCTGTTTTCTCGGCGATGGCGGCATATCTTGCAACACGTCCGCGTAGCCGCAGGGGAGGATAATCGAGCTTATCCTGCAAGGCGTGGCCTACTTCATGCGCTGCGATGACAACGGCGGTCAGAGATTTGCCCGCATAGATATCGGGCGAGAGGCGCACCATCTTCTCCTCCGGCGAATAATGATCATTGTTCTTGGTCGTCTCCTCAACCTCCGCCTCATCAATGTGCAGGTTTTTCAGCAGGTGGGATGCGAGCTCGCCGCCGGTGCCGGGCAATTCCTCGATATGGGTCTTATAGCGTCTAAAGATCATTCGTGTCCACAGCTGCGGGCCGAATATTATGATCAGGAGCAGGACAACACCGAGCGTAATGAACATCTTTCACTCACGTAATTTCAGCGAAAACCTTATCATGGTCAGTTTTGGAATATAAGACCGTGCCTGAGCTTAATCAATACATGACGCCCTTGCAGCGCTATCAACGGGACTTGGACAGCGGGAAATTAAGTGCTGATCCGGCGCAGCGCCGAGCCGTGCAGCACACGCAGGACTTATTCCATGCCCTGGAGGCGATGACGCAACCCGGGCCCGGTTTTTTCAAGGGCCTGCTGGGAGCGCTTGCCGGGAATAGGCCGGCCTCTGTACGAGGGATTTATCTCTGGGGCGATGTCGGCCGCGGCAAGACCTATATTGTGGATATGTTTTATGATTGCCTGCGGTTCAAGCAAAAACGGCGCATCCATTTTCATCGCTTCATGCAACTCGTCCATGATGAGCTAGGACAGCTCAGCAATGTTGCAGCGCCGCTGCGGATCGTCGCCGAGAAATTCGCGCGGGATACAAAGGTGCTCTGTTTTGATGAATTCCATGTCGCGGATATTACCGATGCCATGTTGCTGGGCGGCCTGCTCAAGGCCATGTTTGAGCGCGGCCTGATCCTGGTCGCCACCTCCAACGAACATCCGGACCGGCTCTATTGGGACGGCTTGCAGAGAGAGCGTTTTTTGCCGGCCATTGCGCTGCTCAAGACGCATACCGCCGTGGTCCATCTGGCCTCCGGCCCTGACTATCGCCTGCGCTATCTTAAGAAGGCAAAGATCTATCATTATCCCTTAGATGCCGCCGCTGCGCAGACCTTGCACACACACTATGTACGCATCGCCGCCGAGCGAGGGCGCAGCAACAGCACCATAGAGATCGCCGGGCGCAAGATCCCGGTGGTGCGCTTTGTAGATGGCGTGGTCTGGTTTGATTTTTATGCGATCTGCGCCGGCCCCAGGGGTGCGGCGGATTACATCGAGATCGCCCGCCAATACCAGACCGTGCTGATTGCGAACGTGCCCCGCTTTGGTGAGGGCGCAGATGATCTGGCGAAGCGTTTCATGACGTTGGTGGATGAATTCTATGATCGCAATGTCAAGCTTATCCTGAGCGCGGCATGCGCGGCCGAGGAGCTCTATCCGGGCGGGCGTCTGGCAGCGCCTTTTCGGCGCACCGTGAGCCGACTGCTGGAGATGCAGAGCTATGACTACCTGGCAAGGCGGCATATCTGCGGCTGATTTTTTATTCTTAAAAATTATATATTTAGCTAAATTTATTACTTTTAAGAATAACGCATCCCTGCCAGAATCGCGGCTTTAGCTTATTTAGGACAAGCCGATGTACCGCTACGATCATTACGATCAGACCCTTGTGGATGAGCGCGTGGCGCAGTTTCGCGACCAGACGCGGCGCTTTTTGAAGGGCGAGTTGAGCGAGGATGAATATCGCCCCCTGCGCCTGATGAACGGCCTGTACATCCAGCGCCATGCGCCCATGCTGCGCGTGGCCATTCCCTATGGCCTGCTGTCTTCGCGGCAAATGCGCATGCTGGCGCACATCGCCCGCAAATATGACAAGGGTTATGGGCATTTCAGCACCCGGCAGAATATTCAATTCAACTGGCCGCAGCTGGAAACCGTGCCGGATATCCTGGCCGATCTGGCGAGTGTGGAGATGCACGCCATCCAGACCAGCGGCAACTGCATCCGCAACATCACCGCCGATCACTTTGCCGGTATTGCCGAAGATGAGCTGGAAGACCCGCGCCCCTATTGCGAGATCATTCGCCAGTGGTCCACCTTCCATCCGGAGTTTTCCTACTTGCCGCGCAAGTTCAAGATCGCCGTGTCCGGTGCGACGCATGACCGCGCTGCGGTGCGGGTGCATGACATCGGCATCTACCTGGTCCGAAACGCCGCCGGGCAGCCGGGGTTTAAGATCATCGTCGGCGGCGGCTTGGGCCGCACGCCCTATATCGGCCCGGTCGTGCGCGAATTTCTGGAGCAGCGGCATCTGCTGTCTTACTTGGAAGCGATCTTGCGGGTCTATAACCGCTATGGCCGCCGCGACAAGATCCACAAGGCGCGGGTCAAGATCCTCGTGCATCAACTGGGCGCGAAAGCCTTTAGCGAGCAGGTGGAAGCAGAATGGGTGCAGATCAAGGACAGTGTTTTGGAACTCGATGAGAAAGAGATCGAGCGCGTCAAGGCCTTCTTTCAAACGCCGGATTATGATCCGGCCGCCGCCACCGACACCAGTCTTTCTGCCCATCTTGCGCAAGATCGGCGGTTTGCGAATTGGGTCAAGCGCAACGTGAAGCCGCACAAGGCGCCGGGCTATCGCGCCGTGGTTCTGTCGATCAAGGCCGCGGACATTGCGCCCGGGGATGTGACTGATGACCAGATGGAGGCGATTGCGGCTATGGCCGATGAATACAGCCATAGCGAGATGGTTGTCACCCACGAGCAGAACCTGGTCTTTGCCCATGTCAAGCAGGGCGATCTCTACCGCCTGTGGCGGCGGCTGGATGCACATGCCCTGGCCACGCCGAATATCGGCCTGTTGACTGATATGATCTGCTGCCCCGGCCTGGACTTTTGTAACCTGGCCAATGCCGGCTCCATCCCCATCGCCAAACAGATCAATGAAAAATTCAGCGACATGGACTACCTGCACGACATTGGCGAGATCAAGCTCAAGATGTCCGGCTGCATGAACGCCTGCGGCCATCACCACGTCGGCCATATCGGCATCTTGGGCGTGGATAAAAAGGGCGAGGAGTTCTACCAGCTGACCCTCGGCGGCTCGGCGGAGAATGATGCCGCCTTAGGCGATCGCTTAGGCCCTGCGATCGAGAAGGCAAAGGTGGCCGATACCATCGCCGATATTTTGGATGTCTATGTTGAAAATCGCCTGGAGGAAGAGTCTTTCCTTGCGACCTATCGGCGCATCGGCCTTGCGCCGTTTAAGCAACAGGTCTATCAAAAGTCCGCGCAGACACCGGCAAAGGTGGCTGCGTAGTGCGGGTCATTAAGGACAATCAGGTCATGGAAGATAGCTGGCGGCGCATTGATCCGCCGGCGGAGATTGGCACGGGTGACTTGCTGCTGCCCTGGCGCTACTGGCGCGAGCACCGGGACGAGCTGGCCAGGCACGAGGGCCGGGTCGGGATTTATCTTGACAGCGCCGATGAGGTTGAGGAGTTGTACGGCCAAGTCGGGCAATTCCCCTTGATTGCGCTGGATTTTCCGACCTTCAAAGACGGCCGCGGCTATTCGCAGGCGAGATTGCTGCGCGAGCGGCTGGGCTTTCGCGGCGAGCTGCGCGCCATCGGCGATGTGCTGCGCGATCAGCTCTTCTTTATGAAACGCTGCGGGATCGATTCTTATCAGGTGCGTGAAGACAAGGACATTGAGGATGCCTTACAAGGGCTGGCCGATTTCAGCGTAACTTATCAGAGCGCCGCGGACGGCGCCCTGCCGGCCTATAAAAACAGATAGCCTTGAGAGCGCGGGCGGTCTTGCCTTGCGCCTTGCTCTTAGACCATCAGCGCCGTGATCGACGGCGTGTTGCGCGCCTTTTCATGATGAAATCCGCGCACCAGCAGCACATGATCGCCGCTCCTGGCCAGTCCTAATTTGGCAACCATCTTTCGGGCCAGGGCACCTAAGGCATTCGGATCGGCCGTGCCGGCTTCTTCTGCCAAGATCGGAATCACGCCCCACAACAGCGACATCCGCCGACAGGTCTCGCTGTTATTGCTGATCGCAATCACCGGTGCCGCCGGGCGTGCCGAACTCATGGTCGCCGCTGATGTGCCGCTGTGAGAAATCACCACCACCGCATGCGCCATCAAGTCCTTGGACATCTGCGCGGTGGCATTCGCGATGACATTCCAGATCGGCAGCGGCAGGCGCCCATCGCCGGCGATCACGCTGCCATAGACGCCGCTCTTCCACAGCTGCGCCTCGGTCTGGCGGGCGATGCGATCCATCATGGCAACGGCCTCGACCGGAAAGGCACCGGCGGCGGTCTCTGCAGACAACATCACCGCATCGGCCCCGGCGGTGACCGCATGGGCAATGTCCGTCACCTCGGCCCGGGTCGGCCGCGCCTTCTCGATCATGGACTCCAGCATCTGCGTAGCGACAATGACCGGCTTGAATTTCTCTCTTGCCTGCGCAATGAGTTCACCCTGCGCCAGCGGCACCTCCTCAGGTTTAAGCTCCACACCCAGATCCCCGCGCGCAACCATGATGGCATCCGTGGCCGCCAGGATTTCATCTGCATTTTCTAAGGCCTCCGGTTTTTCAATCTTGGCGATGATCGTGGCGGGGGACTGGTGTTGCCGGATAATGGCTCTCAATGCATCAATATCACCGGCCTTGCGCACAAAGGAAAGGGCAAGAAAATCCACACCGAGTTCTAATGCAAAAAGGGCATCCTGTTTGTCTTTCTCTGTCAGGGAAGGCGCAGATACATCAACGCCGGGCAGGTTGATGCCCTTGTGATCCTTAAGCTCGCCGCCATGGATGACGCTGCACGATATTTCGCTATCTTCGATAGACTGCACACCAAGCTCCAGTGCGCCATCGTTTAACAATATGCGATCGCCCGCCTTGACATCGCTTGCAAGTGCCGGGTATTGGCAGGGGATCAATCCATCCTGCCCCTCGACCGCGCGGGTCGTGACCGTGACGGTGCCGCCTGTTTGCAACTGGATCGCACCGCCCTTAAATCTTCCGGTCCTAATCTTCGGCCCGCATAGGTCCGCCAGAATGCCGATGGTGTTCCCTGCTTCTTGCGCGGCGGTGCGGATGCGCTTGAAGCTCTCGCGATGAAAATCGTAATCACCATGCGACATATTCAGCCGAAAGACATTCACACCTGCAACGATGAGCCGCTCTATCATCTGCGCTGAAGCAGACGCCGGGCCTACGGTAGCCACGATCCTGGTGCGCCTTATCTTGAGCAGCTCAATCTGCGTTACGATGGACATGTTTTAAGAATCTCTTTGGGTTTATGCCGGAAAAAAGATTGCATACATTGACAGGTAGTCAACGACACCGGTTTTATTTTCATCTTACAAGGGACTGAGTCTCGCTTCCATTATCAGCAAATATAGCGGCGGGGTCGGTAATCCAGTAGGCTTTGTATTCTTCCGGTGGCTTCGCATCGGGCTTGTAATACAGCAGTTTGACTGAAACCTCATATCTTTCGTGTTGGAAACGGCGCGGGTTGCCATCTTCAAGGAACAGTTTTTTATAGCCGTCAATTTTGTGATAAGAATCGGCGTGGGCATCTCCCTTTGGATCAACAAAGACGATGCGGTATTTATTCCCCTTGCACATCCAGAACACAAAGTCGGGCAGAAAGCGGCGGTATTCGTTCTCTTTGATATCGTAGTAGGGAATGTGCACCTGGTCCAAGGCTTCATCCAGCTTGCTGAACATCCATGAATCCCAATCCGGTTGATGATTTTCAAGCCAGGCCTCCAGCCGGTTGAGGAACTTCACCTCGCTATGCACCTTGATAATGTGCTGTATGTAATTGGCCTTTTCATTGCCCAGGACAACGGGGAGATAATAATGGTTGAGGATCTTTTTGATGGTTAAATCCTTGAAAGCATCCTGATCTTTGCCGACGGTTTTTGCGTTAAATTCCGTCCGCGTTACCTCGCCTTTATCCATTTTTTCGGCAAGTTCTACTATGTTTTCATTTGATGTCCAGCCTGCCTTGACCTGATTGATCTTCGCCTGAAGCTCACGCACATAGTCTGAATGCACACGAATATGCTGAAAATGCACGATGTCTTTTTCCGCATCCATCTTGCGAACGCCATCGGACACCTTGACTGGCCGGGCAAGGTGGGCGATGAGCCGTTGTTGCAGAAAGGCGAGCAGGGCATAGTTTTTATTCGGCGTGATTGTTAGCGCACCTTCACCCATTGCCGCCGCGCGCAGCTCAGTTATCTGCCCAGCCGCCAGCCCGTCGCGCACGGCAAAGATCGAATCGGATGTTTGCCCAAGCCAGGTTTTGAATCTTTCCAGGGTCTTTTCAGCGAGCGCAAAGGGATGCCTGTCGGCGGCCTGTTCAAGGTCTTTGTAGCGCGGCACCAACAGCGGCATCGCAACACCCCCGATCATCGGTCGCGCTGCTAATGCAAAGCCATCCAGGGTTTCAAACCCTTTCGGCTTCTCAGCCTCAAGCCCCTCCAGCACGGCCTTGACGGCCCTGCGGTTGGTAGCGAACAGGAACAGGGTCTCCGGCAGTGCCTCCTCCAGGCCGCCCTGGCTAACGGCAGCGCGTATTGCCCGCGCATTGTCGCTCTGCAAGGATGACAGGCGGCGGCGCTGGCCGGGCAAGGGCTCAATGCGCACGCCGCGCCCGACCGATTGCACCACGAATTTCTTTGCATCAAAGCCGCCGATGTTGATGAAGTTGATCACATTCGGGCGGTTGGAATCCCAGCTTTCAAAGAAAGAGCGCGAGCCCATGAGTAGAGTAATCGGGCTTTGCTCTAATTCCGCGAAAAATGATTTTTCCCTTAGTGCGGCGGTCTCCTCATAGCCGGCCAGCAGCGTGTTACGCCACTTCGAAGTGTTGCCGATGCGTATCAGCGCAAAGGGGGCAGCGGCGTTTTTCAGCTGCAAGGCCAGTTCCTTATCATCACCGCTGCGCACGAACTGCAATGCGCCCGCGCGCCCGCTTAAAAACACCGCCGCACGCAAGCTCGCTATGTTCATCTCGGCAAGACCAGCATCGTCCATGCGCGCATTAGCTTGCTGAAAAAGCAGACTGGCCTGCCGCCAATCTTCCATCAGCTCGGTCTTTGCTTCATTAAAAAAGTCGTGATCGATCTCTCCCGTGGCGAGCTCGCGCAGGGTTTGAAAGAAGGCCCACAGATCGTTTTTGTCCATGTCGGTGTTGACGGAATTGACCAGGGTCAGCATGAGCGGTGCATGGTAGAGATCATCCCGCCCCGCCGCCCGGCGCAGCGCCTTGACCTGTTGCGAGACGGCGGCCAGGCTTAGCAGGGACTTCAAGACGATCCTGCGCCGGTCCGCATGGCTGATCTCCTCGCTGCTGTTGTTAAAGGCCGCGTATTCCTGCTCGTTCAGATAAATATTCTTGCCATGCCCCTTGCGGATAAAATTCTCCAGGTTGTATTTCTTCACCGTCGTTGCGATGTCTTCTGCATCGGTAAAGGTGGCGGAGAAATTAAACAGAAATCCTTCTCTGGCCATGACTGCATAATAGGCCTGCCGCTTGGAGTTTTCCTTGCCGCCCTTGTGCGCCTCATCTAACAAAACATACCAGCGGCCGTCGTTTTCATACTCGCGATAATCGGTCAGCGCTTCTCGTTGCACATCGGCAATGTTGTCGCTGCGGTGATAATACACAGTCGCCACCTCGCCCAGCCGTGCCTGCCGGCTGCGGTGTGCCTCGCGCAAGGGGATAAGATCAATGTACAGACCGGCGTCGTTGAACTCGGCCACGGCGCGCTTGATCTGCCCCAGCAGATGCTCGCTCGGCGCCAGCAGGAGCATACGATGCGGCGGGATTTCGCCATGCTTGATCAGCGCATGCAGATACTCGATCAGCTTGACCATCACCAGCGTCTTGCCGCTGCCGGTGGCCATCCAGAAACACATGCGGTTGATCAGGTTGTAATAGGAAATCTCATCGCCTCGGGACAATTCAAGGTGGCGAATGTAACGGCTTAAGATACGAAACACCGGGTTTTGCCTGCCGTTATTTTTATCCGCCTTGGTTTCGTATTTTTTTATGCTGGGCAGGCCAGCATCGGCATAGATGGCCTTGAAACTTCTCTTGCGCTCATCATTGACTGCGACAGCTTCATCGGCCCGCCAATCGTGGGCTTTGCCGTAATACAGATACAGCGCACGGGCGGCGTTTCTTAAAGCCTCGGCTTGGTAGTCATACAATGTTTTCTCGGCGGAGAAGCGATCAATGTCAGGCACACGCCAAGTCTCCGGCACCTCGCCGTAGTTGAGGGATTCGGCGGTTTGTTCAAGGAGGGGGAGCATCATCGGTAATCTGCTTTTCAACCTCGGCGGTTTTTACGATCAAGTCCAAAACTGTTTTAACCTCATCGTCTATCTGCTCTAACGGCATATACTTAACGAGTTTATAAAAATCTCTCTTTTGCAGGGCTGTTGATGCTGGTTGTCCCATAGACTTTGCGAAGTTTTCAAATAAAAGAACCAGAAACTTATCAGAAGCCTTTATGCCATCTGAAAAGGGAGCTGGTTGTTGCGTTTTCTCATAAGCATCTTCTAACTCTTTTATCTCTGCATTCATTTTCTCTTCCAGCTCTGCGACTTCGGTATAACCAACGAGGTCATCTTGAATCCCATCAGTAATATAAGCGATAATTGCCTCACGGCTGCAAAGGTAGTTTTCTATTTCATATTTCTTCCATGCGTGTTCAGTCAAATTTCCTATTCTATCTGAATGCTTGTTAGTCCTGTCTAACAAAAGAAAACCAGTCAGATCGCTCTTCGCTTCTTTCAAACAAGAAAAATGTTTGTGTGCTTCTTTGCGATTATTTCCAATATACTTAACCAGAGGGGCCTTTAAATAATCCCCCGCCGGATGTTCCATCTTGCTTGCGAAGGCCTGCAAAATGCTTAAATCTGTCGGTCCTTCAAGATACAGAATCCATCCCTTCTGCTCGGCGTCGTGGTAGTATTCAAAACCAATTTCTGCCAGCGCAGCTAACACCTCTCTTATTTTGCCTTCCGCTAATACATGAGGACTCCTTCTGTAGGCGCTAACGAAGGCCACGGCGGACTGATTCCTGGCCGCCTCATTCAATAGGATTTCAGAATGACTGGCAGAGATGATTTGCGAGTTATGCTGTTCCGCCACTTCATTGATAAGATTATATACTTGTCCCTGCCGTAAAATCTCCAGATGAGCATCCGGTTCATCAAGCAGAAAAACTGTATTGCTTGCATTATCGTATAGGTTCGCCAGAAGCAGTAGAACTTGTTGCATGCCGCGACCGGATGAGGACAAATCCAGCTTTGTTTTTTCCTTGCCAACTTCGGTATAACTCATCGTTACAGTGCCACGAGATGACAGAAATTTTGGTTCGGCAAGGGCTATGCCAAACAATTTTTCCATATACTTTTTCAGAGATTGCCATTTCTCCTTGTTTTCATCCACATAAACCCGATAACACAAATTACGCAGCACTTCCGCGGTTTGCCCCTGCCCCAGTAAAACACTGATACGCCCCTCTTGTATCAGAGCCTCCTCGGTTGCCAGGCCAGACATCGGCGGCAGAAAGGCGATTTTTATATCCAAGGCTTGATCGGGAATCGGCATACGATTGGAAACGTCATCATCAGTTCGCAAGGGACGGCAGAAAAACGCCTCCGGGTTGGCATAATCAAATTCCAGTCCGCACTGCCACTCTTTTCCTTTATTAACACCTTCTACGATAAGATCAATACGGATATTTTCATTAGAGCCTTTGCGCACTTTCCGGTTACGCCAGATAAGATCTGCTTCTGATACGGGTACAGGAATTAAATCCAGTCGATTGACAGTTACCCCTGGGCGTTTGGCTGGACGTTTATCTGCATCTCTTGAGGCGTATCTCTCCCCCCATTTTTGTAGTCCTGTTTGCCACAGGGCCAGGGCCTGCAAAGCCGATGTTTTGCCGCCGTTATTGGGGCCGATAAAAACAAACCCGTTGCCCAGCGGGATTGTTACGTCCTCAAACATCTTGAAATTGCGTATTATGATTTTGGTGAGCATCTCACTCCCCCCACCAAAGGTAAGGTTTTATCAGCGCGATGAAGTGTTGTTTTTCTGCTTCGGTCATTTTGGTTGGGTTGGTTTTCTCGCTGCTGCCGTCTGTGAAGGTGACGCCATCCGCGGTGCGTTTGCGGATAGTTTTGCCGAGTATGTTGGCCAGCGATTCGGCGATGTCTATGTCGGGGTAGAGGTGGTGTAAGTTGATCTTCAGCTTGCCGTTTTTTTGCACATTCACAGCATGGGCGAGTTTGTCATCGCCAAAGAAGACATATTGTTCAAAGGGCGATTTGGTGCTGTCCAACTCCAGCTGTTCGCCGTCTTTATAGCGGGCGTTTTTCAAGGTCTCTTCGTATTGTTCCAGGGCGTAGTATTTAAAGAAACCACCGCCCCTGTATTCTGTTTCTTTGCTTATGCCGGACTGGTGGCCGGACAAGACTTTTTTCATCCTCGGCAAAACGACCGTGTGAAAATGCTCGCCCATTTCTACACCAAGCCATTTGCGTCCTAACTTTTGTGCTACTGCTTGCGTTGTTCCGCTGCCCGCAAAAAAGTCAATGCAAAGTTCATTTTCCTCACCAGAAATCAATTCCGTTGTTCGTCTGAGTAACTCTTCAGAGTTTTCTGTTGGAAAGAAAGTATTGTGAGTCGTATAGCCTGAAATATCATCCCAGTTTGTATTGAGCAATATATACGGTTCTTTCAGGTATTCCGGCATTCCAATGACTGATCTATTTTCGGTATCAACATATTTTTTGTTGGGGTTAATGCGTATATCGCCTCGGGAGGACAACTCATCAATCCTCTTTTGAGATAATCCCCAGTGCTGGCCTTTTGGGGGAAACATTTCTTCGCCGAAAAATGTTCTTACTTTTTTATCCCGCGTAGATCTTTGGCCGGGCATATCCAAAGAGATCCATCTTCTTTCTTCTTCAGATATTGGGCGCGTATTTTTAGCCATGTTGAAGGATGCCAATCTTTTGGCATACATAAATAGAAAATCATTTGCGGTTGATAATTGGCGGAAATTACCAGCAGGCACATAGCCCCGTTTGACAATAATTTCATTGCGAAAGTTATCCTTGTTGAAAATATCATCCAGCAAGCATCGAACGATCCAATTACCATTGTAATCGCAACGTATAAAAATCGCGCCATCATCGGATAAGTAATCGTGCGCCAGCGAGATACGATTTTTCAACATGGTCGCCCAGCAGGAGTCTTTATAATTCGTGCGATACTCAAACTGATCACTGCTGTCCAAGTTAAAAGGCGGATCAATATAAATACACTTCACCTTCTCCCTATACCTCTCCTGCAAGGTATTGAGCGCCTGCCAGTTCTCGCTGTGGACTAATTCACCGTCCAGCGCCTCGTCCAGGTTGCCCAGCCCTTCCAGGATCTCTATTTCCATATCCTTGAAATGCCGGGTGTCCAGCGGCAGGAATTTGTAATTGCCGTTGGCGCCGTTGGTATCCTCAATGCTCCGCTGGCCGTTGAAAATATTTTTCATTACAAAGCCATTATCCACCATGCCGAGCGCCCGCCATTCCTTGATCTGCGCCTTGGCGTTCTTGTGCTGTATGATTTTTTTCAGCGCCGCATCAGATAATTTATCCAGGGTGATGACATAGTTCAGCCGGCGGACAAACTTCGGCTTCTCCCACACGCGGCGCAGTTCCTCTTCAAACTGGGCGATGAAGTCAATGATGAAATAGGCGACTTCTTGGATGGCTTGCAGTTGCTTGATGCGTTGTTCTTCAAAGATGGTGCGCTCGGTGAACATGTATTGATAGGCCCACAGGTCAAACTGCTCGCGCAAGAAGCCTTTGGCGTCTTTGTTGATGAAAAAATCGGCTTCAGTCTGGCGGCGAAACACGCTGATGGCCTGTTGCAATTGCTCCTCGGTGAGGGTGGTGCGGGCCTTGCGCGCGCCTCTTATGATCTCATCAAGGCTGGTGCGACTGCCGCGCTCGGAATAGGCCACGGCCAAGTGGATGGTGGGCGGCCGGGTCTCTTTGTCAACCCGCACAAAGCGGAACACGAAGGCACGTTTTTCGTTATTCTGCTTGGCGGTGAAGGCGGCGGCGTCAAAGAAAAACCGCCGATCGTTTTGCGGCGCATCTTCGTCGTGCAACTCCACCGGCATGGAGCGCACCAGCACATCGGATTTCACATAGTAGAGCATCTGCGTCTTCCACGATAAGGCGACATCCTGCCCGTCCGCATAGACGCGCTCGTAGGTCTTGGCGAAGGCCGGCAGGTGGCGGAAATAGATCGAGCCGCTCTCGCAAAAGTAGCGGTGGAAAAAGGTGTAGAGCTTGTCGAATAGCTCATCGCGGAAGTGGGTGTACTTCTCCGCCCGCTGGTCGATCTCCGCCATCAGCTGTGGGCGGATGGATTGAAAATAAGTCCGCTTCATCCGCATCAGGTTGACAAAGCCGGAATCGCCCTCCACTTCAGCGCCGGTGAAGAGATCTTCCAGCGCCTTTAAGAAACGTTTTTCTTTGGATGCGGCGGCCATTGTGCTTGTTTGTTTGGGTTGTGGCGTGGTGTGTTTTTCTGGGTTTTTCTAAAAAGGAATATCATCATCCAAAAAATCATCCGCCGGCGGGGATGGCTTGTGGTCTGCCGGGGCGGAAGGGGCGGTGCTTCTTGTCCATCACGCTGCCCCGCCCTTAGGGTTTCCCCTTGCGGGCTTTGTAGTCTTTGCAGCACAGGCAGCGGGAACAAGCCGCGGCATGCACATCAGCCGGGTTTTTAATCATCCGTCTATGCGATTTCCATCCGCATCCCAAACCTCCACCTCGCCCAGGCCGAGGCTGCGAACACCGGCCTCGATCTTGGCTCGATCACCGACAATTACCCAGGCAAGTTTCTCCGGCTTCATGGCTGCCTGCGCTGCTGCCTGCACAGCATCAATCTCAAGCGCTTCGTATTTTTCTTTTAGGCCCGGCACATAGTCATGGTCGCGGCCAAAGCGTTCGTTGGAGAGCATGCTGCCCAGCACCGAACCGGCCGTTTCAAACTCGCCCGGCAGGCTGTTGGTCTTGCTGGAAACCAGGCGCGCCAGCTCCTCCGTAGTGGCGGGCTTGCTTCCCAAGTAGGCCGCAAATTCCTTGTTCAACTCGGCCAGCGACTCTTTGGTCTTGTCCGTTTGCACCGGCGCATAGACCAGCCACATGCGCTGCCCGCGGGCATCCGTGGTGAATGTGTAGGCACCATAGGCCCAGCCCTTGTCTTCGCGCAAGTTCATATTGACCCGAGAAGTGAACTCGCCGCCCAGGATGTCATTGGCCATTTGCTGGGTCATGTAGTTCTCATCGCCGGTGGCCGGGAACAGGTGCCCGGCAAGGATGAGGGATTGGGGTGAGCCGGGCTTGTCCATGATGATCACACGGCCGTTTTGCGGCAGCATTACCGCGACAATATTCTTCGCCGGCACCGGGCTCGCCGGCGCCTGCCAGTCGCCGAATGCCTTCTCCAGCGCCGCCGTGGCCTCAGCAAGGGTGATGTCGCCCACCATGAAGATGGTGGCGTTGTCCGGACGTATCCAGTCGGCATGGAACTGCACCAGGTCCTCCCGCGTTAAGCCGCCGATGGAGGCTTCCGTGCCGGAGCCGGTGGCCGGCACGCTGTAGCTGTGGCCATCGCCATAGAGCAGCGGCGGCAAGGTGCGCAAGGCCAGTTGCACCGGCCGCGCCTTTTCCTGGGCAATGCCGGCCAGCCAGCGCGGGCGCAGGCGATCCATCTCATCCTGCGCAAAGGCCGGATTACGCACCACATCGGCCGCCAGGGCCAGCGAGGCATCCAGGTTGGGTTTCAGGGCCGATAGGCGCACTGTGCTCATGTCCAGATTGGAACCGGTGGCAAGGATGGCACCCAGGCTCTCGGCTTCGGCTGCAATCTCCAGCGCCGAGCGGGAGGTCGTGCCCTCATCCATCATGCTCAGCGCAAAGGAGGCCGTGCCGAGCGGACGCCCGGCATCGGCTGCATAGCCGGCATCAAACTGCATGGCCATGGTAACCACCGGAATGGTCGGGCGGTTCGCCACCACCACCCGCATGCCGTTGGCAAGGGTTGCTTCCTCAATGGCCGGGAAGGTCAAATCCGGCATAGCGCCGACCGGCGGCAGGCCGGCGCTGCGATCCACGGTAGAGGCCGTGGTCGTATATTCCGGATATGGGCGCACGGTCAGTTGATAATAGCCCTTGCTGAGCCATCTGCGCGCAACTTCCACCACCTCGGCAATCGAGGCATGGTTTAACCGATCGAGGGTGGCGGCATAGTAGCCCGGATCACCGGCATACAGCTCCGATTGCGCCAGCGCCGTACCCTTGCCGCTAAAACCGCCGATCTCCTCAATACCGCGTAGCTGGGAGGCCAGGATCACGGTTTTCACCCGCTTCAATTCTTCCGCGGAGGGGCCTGCAGCCAGAAATTTTTCCAACTCGGCATCGATCAAGCGCAGCACTTCTTTCTCATCCTTGCCGTCCTTTAGCGTTACGTCAATTCCAAAGATGCCGGCCAGTTCAAAGGGCTGCATGCTCACCGCCACGCTGACCGCCAGCTGGTTCTGATAAACCAGCGCCTGGTAGAGACGCGAGTTTTTGCCTTGCCCCAAAATGGCGGCGGCCAACTGCAACATGACGGCATCTTCACTCGTGCGCGCGGCCACCGGCCAGTTACGATACAGCCGTGTTTGCGGGGCCTTTTGATCGAGCATTTCTTCAATGGTGTTGTTCTCAAGCTCCGGCACCCAGGCCTTGTACGCCTTAATCGGCGGACCGGCGCCGATATGGCCGAAGTACTTCTCCATCAGCGGCCTGGCGCTTGCCACATCAATGTCGCCGGCCAGCACGATCACGACGTTGGCCGCCCCGTAGTATTGCCGGAACCAGTCTTTTACATCTTCTAAGGAGGCGGCGGAGAGGTCTTCCATCGAGCCGATGGTTGCATGCCGATAAGGATGGCCGACCGGGAACAGTCCCTCCAGCTGGCGGTAGCCAACCAGGCCGTAGGGGCGGTTATCCCCTTGGCGTTTTTCGTTTTGCACCACACCGATCTGGTTATCCAGCTTCTCTTGGGTCACCGCACCGAGCAGGTGTCCCATACGGTCGCTTTCCATCCACAGCGCCATCTCCAGGGCCGGGGTCGGCACATTTGCGAAATAATTGGTGCGGTCAAACCAGGTGGTGCCGTTCATGGCGGTGGCACCCACCACCTCGAAAGGCTTGAAGAACTCGTCATCAAAGTTTTCCGAGCCGTTGAACATCAGGTGTTCAAACAGGTGGGCAAAGCCGGTTTTCCCCGCTGGTTCGTTTTTGGAACCGACGTGATACCAGACGCCAACCGATACGATCGGTGCCTTGCGGTCTTCATGCACGATCACCCGCAGGCCGTTGTCCAGGGTGAATTTCTCATACGGGATTTCTACTTCTAAGTCAATACCAGCGCTGCGTTGCTCATCCAGCGCGGCATTCGTGGCCATAACCGTGTTCTGCGGCGTACAGGCCGCCGAGACCGCCAGCAGGCCGGGCATGAGAAGTTTTATTGCCTTCATGTTCATCTCCTAACGTATTGTTTATAAGAGCTAAGAAAAGTGTCTTTTATCAGGGCGGATTCAAACTCGTTCCTGCCGGGTCTTGTACAGCATGCGCAGGCCATGCAAAACCCTTAAAAATCCTGCCCAAATCGAGCCGCGGCGATGCGTGACAATATCACCAAATATAACTGGCCCGCTGAGATAGTATGCCCTCTAACCCTTGCAGGCAACTAAATTTATACCATCAGCAATATGCCTGCCCTGCTCGGAACAGGCGTATAGCAGGAGTTTGCGCGCATGGCATACATGGCGAAGTTCCATCCAGATGTCCGGCGCCCCGTAGTCGCAGAAACGTTTCCTAAGCAATGAGCAACGCAATGAGTTTCCCTGTTCAAGCCAGAGCCTGCCCCGTACCCGATACGGGGGACAAGCATTCACAACTTCGTCTATGGCCACAATCACACTTGCTTACGATGTCTCAACTACAAATCACCCATAACCCTACATAATCCGAGGAAATAGAAAACGGAAAGGGGAAGGAATCTAAGGAGGTTCCGATGAGGGTGATGCGGCAAGCGTGATTTTGATGCCTGGAAAATAGGCCGAAAAAAGCTATCCAGGGCAGCCTTCGAATAATCCTACAGCCTTATCTGCTGCGTTTTCAGAATGGAATATCATCATCGACAAAGTCATCCGCCGGCGGGGATGGCTTGTTGTCTGCCGCGGCGGAGGGCGCGGCGCTGCGGGCCGGGGCGGCTTGCTTGAAATCGCCGGCGCTGCCTTTGCTATCGAGCATCTGCATCTGGCCGGCGATGATCTCGGTGTTGTAGCGGTCGCGGCCCTCTTTGTCCTGCCATTTGCGCGTTTGCAGGCGGCCTTCCACATAGACCTTGGAACCCTTGCGCAGGTATTCCTGGACGATTTCGGCCAGGCGCCCGAAGAAGACCACCCGGTGCCATTCCGTGCGTTCCTGTGATTCGCCGGATTCCTTGTCGCGCCAGGAATCCGAAGTAGCCAGGCTGATGTTGGCAACGGCGCCCCCGCCTGCGGTGTAGCGCACTTCCGGGTCGTTGCCCAGGTTGCCGATCAGGATCACTTTATTCACACCTCTGCTGCTCATCTTGTCGTCCTCGTGTTCGAATTGTAAGGTGGATTTGCTTTGCGTGGCGGCGGTGAAAAAACATATAGTAGCAGGTTGGCAAAAAAGAGGCACCTCCTAATTGGCCGGGAACTGGAACCGCCCGGGAAATCAATACGCTAAAAACAAAACGATGGACAAGATCAGCATACGCGGCGCCCGCACCCATAACCTGAAAAGCATTGATCTCGATCTGCCGCGCGACCGGCTCATCGTTGTCACCGGCCTATCCGGCTCCGGCAAATCCTCGCTCGCCTTTGACACGATCTACGCCGACGGCCAGCGCCGCTATGTGGAGTCGCTCTCGGCCTATGCCCGCCAGTTTTTGTCCATGATGGAAAAGCCGGACGTGGATCACATTGAGGGCTTATCGCCGGCCATTTCCATCGAGCAGAAATCCACCTCGCACAACCCGCGCTCCACAGTAGGCACGATCACCGAGATCTACGACTACCTGCGCCTGCTCTATGCGCGGGTGGGCGAGCCGCGCTGCCCGCAGCACGACAGCTTGTTAGCGGCACAGACGGTGAGCCAGATGGTGGACCTGATCCTGGCGCGGCCGGAGGGCGAGGCGCTGCTGCTGCTCGCGCCCATCGTGCAGGAGCGCAAGGGCGAGCATCTGCAAGTGCTGGACAAGCTACGCACAGAAGGCTTTGTGCGCGCCCGCATCAACGGCCGGGTGGTGGAGCTGGATGCGGCGCCGAAGCTGGACCTGTACAAAAAACACACGATCGAGGCGGTGATCGATCGCTTCAAGGTGCGGGCAGACATTGATCTGCGCCTGGCCGAATCCTTAGAGACGGCGCTGCGCCTGTCCGATGGCCTGGCCATCCTCGCCCCGCTGGAGGCAGCGAACGGCGAGGAAGTGGTGTTTTCCGCCCGCTTTGCCTGCCCCTCTTGCGGCTACAGCTTAAACGAATTGGAACCGCGCCTGTTCTCTTTTAACAACCCCGTCGGCGCCTGCCCGGAGTGCGATGGTCTGGGCGTCATGCAGTTTTTCGACCCGGAGCGAGTGGTGCAAAACCGGGATTTGAGCCTGCCGGGCGGCGCCATTCGCGGCTGGGATCGGCGCAATGCCTATTATTTTCAGCTGCTGAAATCCCTGGCTAAGCATTACCTGTTTGACCTTGATACGCCGTTCAAAAAGCTGGGCAAGAACATACAGCAGGTCTTGCTGCACGGCAGCGGCGAGGAAAGGATCGAGTTTCATTATCTGCACGGGCCCGGCCGCGGCCATAAGCGCCGACATCCCTTCGAGGGCGTGATCCCGAACATGCAGCGCCGCTATCGGGAGACCAGCTCGCTCAACCTGCGCGAGGAGTTGGCGCGCTATCGCAGCAGCAAGCCCTGTCCCAGCTGCAACGGGGCGCGCCTAAACGAAGCGGCGCGGCATGTATTCATCGAGCGCTTTAACCTGCCGGCCATCACCGCCATGCCGGTGGCCGCGGCGCAGCGCTTTTTTGCCGCGCTTGAAATTGAGGGACGCCGCGGCGAGATCGCCGCCCGCATCCTGAAAGAGGTCGAAGAGCGCCTGCAATTTCTGGTCAATGTCGGCCTGGATTACCTGACCTTAGCGCGCAGCGCCGAGACCCTCTCCGGCGGCGAGGCGCAGCGCATCCGCCTGGCCAGCCAGATCGGCGCCGGCCTGGTCGGTGTCATGTATGTGCTGGATGAGCCTTCCATCGGCCTGCACCAGCGCGACAACCGCCGCCTGCTGGCCACCTTGCAGCGCCTGCGCGATTCGGGCAACACCGTCATCGTGGTTGAGCATGATGAAGAGGCCATCGAGGCCGCCGATCATGTCGTTGACATGGGGCTGGGTGCCGGGGCGCACGGCGGCGAAGTGGTCGCCCAGGGCCGGCCAAAGGACATCGCCGCACACGCCGAATCCCTGACCGGGCAGTATCTCTCCGGGCGGCGCTGCATTGCGCTGCCGGAGCAACGAAGGGCTTTCAAAAAGAACCGCCTGATCAAACTAAAGGGCGCGCGCGGCAACAACTTGCAAAACGTCAATATTGACATCCCGGTGGGCCTAATGACCTGCATCACCGGCGTCTCCGGATCAGGCAAGTCAACGCTGATCAACGATACCTTATACCGAGTCACGGCGCGGGCGCTGCACGGCAGCAATGTGAAACCCGCCGCGCACAAATCCGTCAGCGGCTTAAGCCAACTGGACAAGGTGGTCGATATCGACCAGAGCCCGATCGGCCGCACGCCGCGCTCCAACCCGGCCACCTACACCGGCCTGTTCACGCCCATCCGCGAGCTGTATGCGGCCACGCCGGAGGCGCGCTCGCGCGGCTACAAGCTGGGGCGCTTCAGTTTTAATGTCAAGGGCGGGCGCTGCGAGGCCTGCCAGGGCGATGGGCTGATCAAGGTCGAGATGCACTTCCTGCCGGACATTTATGTCATGTGCGATGTGTGCAAGGGCAAGCGCTACAACCGCGAGACCCTGGATATTAAATACAAGGGCAAGAGCATCCACGAGACCCTGGATATGCCTGTTGAGGAGGCGCGCAGCTTTTTTGATGCCGTGCCGGTGATTGCGCGCAAACTGCAGACGCTGATGGATGTCGGCCTGTCTTATATACGATTAGGCCAGAATGCGACGACCTTGTCCGGCGGCGAGGCGCAGCGGGTGAAATTATCGCGCGAGCTATCCAAACGCGATACCGGCAAGACCCTGTACATCCTGGATGAACCCACCACCGGCCTGCACTTTCACGACATAAAGCAATTATTGCAGGTCTTGCACCGCCTGCGTGATCACGACAACACCGTGGTCGTGATCGAACATAACCTGGATGTGATCAAGACCGCGGATTGGATCATTGACTTAGGCCCTGAGGGCGGAAACGGCGGCGGGCGCGTGATTGCCACCGGTACGCCGGAAGAGCTTGCCAAGCAGAAAGGCTCTTATACCGGTCAATATTTATTGCCGGTGTTAAAGAGGCAGAAGAGAAGTAAAACTAAAAAAACGAAGACCGGGCGCAGAGCTGCCAAAGCGGCTTGAACAGCCGTTCTTGCCCGGCCTTGTTCTGCTAAGCAACAGTCAGCATGCCCTTCTCAAGGCGCGCGCCGATCTGCTGAATCACCTTGGCGGCGCAGCGCGAACCCAGCGCGGCACATTCTCCTAATGCCTTGCCATGCACCCAGTGGTAGAGAAAGCCGGCGGTGTAGGCATCGCCGGCGCCAGTGGAGTCAAGCGGCCTGTCAATCGGGACGATGTCGTGGGTGACCAACTCATCTTCATGCACGATGACCGATCCTTCTTCTGCACGGGTCAGGGCAAATATGGTGTCATAGCCGGCGACTTGCTCCAGTGCCTGAGCAAAATTACGCACCCCCAGCAGACTGATGATTTCCGTCTCGTTGGCAAAGACCAGATCGGCACCCTGGCGAATGGCCTGCATAAAGCTTTTCCGGTGCCGGTCAACACACAGATCATCGGATAGGGACAGGGCGATACGCGCACCATTTTCCCGGCCTATCTGCATGGCCTTGCTAAGCGTCTCGCGGCTATTAGGCGTGTCCCAGAGATAGCCCTCCAGCAAGATGAGTTGCGGCGAACCGATTGTTTCTTTGCTAATATCATCGCCGTTGAGCTCGGTACATGCGCCTAAAAAGGTCTGCATGGAGCGCTGGCCATCCGGCGTGATCAGGACATAGCAACATGCCGTCGGTTCACCGCCAGCCACCGGCGCGAGTTTCACCTCCACCCCTAATGACTGCATGTCATGCACAAAGATATGACCGAGTTGATCATCAGCAACCCGGCCGATATAGCCGGCGCGGCCACCCAGATTGGCAAAACCGGCCACGGTATTCGCCACCGAGCCGCCCGACATTTCCATTGCCGGCCCCATCTGCGCATAGACTTCCTCGGCGCGGTGCTTATCTATCAGCGTCATGCCGCCTTTCAGCACCTGAATGCGTTGCAGAAAATCATCATCGCAGTGGGCCAGCACATCGACGATCGCATTGCTGATGCCCAGTAGTTGTAGCGCCTTGGTCATTGTTATTGTTATTCCCGGCCTGTCGTTGGTGTAAAAAATTCATTATGCTGTATTTTTTGAATTTCCGTCAAAACATGAATGAGCAGAACAAACATATCTTTGTATTGGTACATGGTGCCTGGCACGGCGCCTGGTGCTGGGAAAAGGTGGTGCCCTTATTGACCGCGGCGGGCCATGCAGTACATAGCCCTGACTTGCCCGGCCTGGGTGAAGATAACACGCCCATTGCAGAGATAGGCCTGGATAGTTATGTACAGAGAGTGAGTGAATTGATCAACGGCATCGGGCGGCCGGTGGTGCTGGTCGGGCACAGCATGGGGGGAGTCGTGATCACGCAGACTGCCGAGCTGATCCCAGACCGGATCGATACCCTGATCTACCTAACGGCCTTCTCCCCGAAACATGGCGAGACACTGTTGCAATATTCGCTCGAAGATACCGAGTCCCTGGTCTCACAACACAAACAGATCGATGAAGACGAAGGCATTCTCACCATAACAAACACGGCGCTAAGAGAATGTTTCTATGATCTTTGTGCAGAAGACGATGCGCAGCAGGCGATACAACGCTTAAGACCCCAGGCCCTAGCCCCGCTGGCCGCGCCGCTTAGGTTAAGTCAAGCCAAGTACGGCAGGGTGAGACGTTGTTATATCGAATGCAGTGCCGATAGAGCAATCTCGCCCACCC
The DNA here is from genome assembly GCA_963923955.1 of Gammaproteobacteria bacterium. Lineage (GTDB taxonomy): Bacteria > Pseudomonadota > Gammaproteobacteria > Eutrophobiales > Eutrophobiaceae. The sequence continues at coordinate 2,100,043 of OZ000552.1, read as the reverse complement.
TGCAAAGACGCATGAAAAATAATGCAGCCTTGGCGGCATCATCCGTGCTGGATGCCGATCATTCACCGTTTTACTCCTGCCCGCAGGCACTCGTTGAGATCCTCATCGACATGGCGGATAAGGTCTAGACAAAAGGGCTGCATGAAGATCAAAACTCCGTCCCCCGCCCATCGACGCAGGGGTCTTGGAGATTCCTGTCATCTTCCACAATAGAGCCTGTTGACGACTACTTGCTATTGTACGACTTATAAGAAATGCGCTATCTCTATATTCGTCTCTACGGCATCGGCCAGACGCTCGATCTCTTGTTCTCGTAAGGCGATATAGTCAATGCGCTCGGCGTCTTTCAAGCCGGCCCAGCTTAACAAGCCGACGCAGGCCGCGCGCTCATCAAACAGCCCGTGTAGATAGCAACCCATGATCTGCCCGTCTGCCGAGATGGCGCCATCCTCTTCTTCCCGCCAATCTAATCGCCGGCCGCCGCAAGGCTCTGCCTTCCGTAACCCTGGCGCGGATCTCATAACCACTGACCGGTGCATCATTCAGCGCCAATTTCCCGCTGACACGATGCAGTTGCTTATGCGGCTTCAACGTTGTCTGCATCGCTAACAGACCCAGCCCCGCGCTGCCGCCGGCCGGTCCTTCCAGCCCTGCCGGATCTTCAATGCGCTGTCCCAGCATCTGATAGCCGCCGCAGATGCCAAGCAGTTTCCCGCCATAGCGCAGGTGTCTTTGTATCGCCGGTATCCACTGATTATCCGCCAACCACTGCAGGTCCGTCCTGACGTTCTTGGTGCCGGGCAGGATGATCAGATCCGCAGCGGAATAGCCGCCCCGGGCCCTACAAACTGAAAGTCAACCTGCGGGTGCAGGCACAGGAGATCAAGATCAGTATGGTTGCTGATGCGAGAGAACACCGGCGCGATAACTTTAACCGGATATTGTTCGAGTTCTGGTTCCCGGCCGACTGGAACAGCATCTTCGGCTTCCAGATGAAAGCCTTGCAGATAAGGCAAGACCCCCAACACCGGCCTGCCGGTCTTTGCCTCCAGCCATTGCAGGCCCGGATTCAGTAATGTCCGGTCACCGCGGAACTTATTGATGACGAAGCCAAGCACCCTGCGGCGCTCGGACTCGCTCAGCAGCTCCATCGTCCCGACCAGATGGGCGAACACACCGCCCTTATCAATATCGGCAACGATGATCACCGGGCAATCAACGGCCTCTGCAAAACCCATGTTGGCAATGTCCCTATCGCGCAGATTGATCTCGGCCGGGCTACCCGCCCCTTCCACAACGATTGCCGGCATCAGAAGCCGTTCCCTGCACCATGATTGTCTTGTTGTTCATGTTAGAATCCCCTGCATTCGCTAGTTAAGGCTATGCAAGTGTCTTGAGAAAATGAAGGCTGGATTGATTGTTACTCTGTTTATTTTATTCGCTGCCACGGCGCTCCCGGCGCTTGAGGTGATTGATGACATTGGCCGCCCGCTGCAACTGGAGCAGCCCGCCACACGCATCATCAGCCTGGCGCCACACATAACGGAAAACCTCTTTGCCGCCGGCCTGGGTCATCTGCTTGTCGGCGTGGTCAGTTACAGCGACTATCCGCAACAGGCGCAGTCCATCCCGCGCGTTGGCGCCTATAACAACATTAACATTGAGCTTATCATCAGCCTGCAACCGGATCTTATTATCGCCTGGAAAGAAGGCAACCAGCGCCAACAGTTCGAAAAACTCGAAGCCCTAGGGCTGACTATCTACGTCAACGAGCCGAGGGCATTGGCCGATATTGCCACCAGCATGAGACACTTCGGCATTCTCACCGGCCAGGAAGAAAGCGCAGAATTAGCCAGCCGCGATTTCCTGGATAGACTGGCCGCATTACAAAGACAATATTCTGATAAGGAAGAAATCTCTGTTTTTTATCAGGCCTGGAACCGGCCGCTGCTCACCGTCAACGACAGGCAATCCATAGGCCGGATCATCCGGCTCTGTGGCGGAAGAAATATCTTTGCCGAGCTGCCGACGCTGAGCCCGCAGGTCAGCATGGAATCGGTAATCGCCCGGGACCCTCAGGTGATTATTGCCAGCGGCATGAGTGAATCAAGGCCGGAATGGCTTGATGACTGGAAGCGGTGGCCGTTCTTGCAGGCCGTGAAACACGACCATCTGTTTTTTGTTCCGCCCGACATCATCCAGCGCCACAGCCCGCGCATATTGCAAGGTGCCGCGCTGATCTGTCATGCCTTGCAGCAGGTGCGTGAGGGCCTGCCCGGCTAGGTCTATTTGCATGATAAAAACAGATCAACTAGGCCGGCTCAACATAGTCGGTGTTGTGCTTAAAGAACCATTCGCGGCCCTTCAACATATAGTGCCAGTAAAACAGCGGCAGGCCGGTCGCCTTGATCCACCAATAACTCCAGCGCTCCTTGCGTGGATCCAACGGGAAGGTCGGCGTTACCTTTCCCTCATAACAAAACTCCGCCATGATGACCTTGCCGATGGCCGTGGTCAGCGGGCAGGAGGCATAGCCATCATAGCCTCCATCCAGCTCGCCGCCGCGCATTAAACGCAGCAGGTTCTTAACCACCACCGGAGCCTGTTTGCGAATGGCAGCCGCAGTCTTGGAATTAGGGGTGGAACCCGCATCACCTAATCCGAAAACGTTGCTGTACCTGGCGTGTCGCATCGTGTTCTGGTCAAGCTCGACATAGCCGCCTGCATTGGCCAGCGCGCTTGTCTTGATCACCGCCGGCGGCGACTGCGGTGGCGTGATGTGCAACATATCAAAATCTAAAACAAGCTCCTCGCCTTCCCGCTCTCCTCCCACGATAGCAAATCTTGCCTGCCTTGCCTGGCCATCTACTGCGATGAGGTTATGTTGAAAATGCACCTTGATGTCATACGCAGCAGCGACCTTTTTCAACTCCGCTGCAAACAAGGGCACCGAGAACATACCCGGGGCATGGGTTAAGAAATGCAGCTTACAATCTTTGAGTATGCCGCGCTGCCGTAGCCTGTCCGCAGCAAGATAGGCAATCTTTTGTGGCGCGCCCGGGCATTTAAACGGCAGCGGCGCCTGGGTGAATAATGCCGTGGCGCCTGCATTGAGTTTTTGAATGCAGTCCCAGGTATATTGCGCATGTTGCGGGGCGTAATTGCTGCATACGCCGTTCCCGCCCAGTGCTTCTTCCGCCCCTTTAATCTTGTCCCAGTCAAGTGCCAGCCCGGGACACACAACCAGATAATCATAGTCCACCGTGCCCCCTGAACCCAGGTTCAGCCGGTTCGCCTCCGGCGCAAAGGTCGTCACCTTCTCCTGCACCCATTTAACCCCGGCCGGAATAAGCTGTTGCTCCCTGCGGCGGATTTCCTGTAACGAATGCGTACCCGCCCCGACCAGAGTCAAGGCCGGTTGATAATAATGCTCCGCAGCAGGTTCAATCAGCGTAATATCAACCTCGCCGCTTCGCGCCCGGCGTGAAAGGCTGGATGCCACAGTAATCCCCGCCGTCCCGCCGCCCACAATCACAACATGCTTGCTCATCTTGCCACCTCTCCTTCAATTAAAGGTCTTTAGGAATTACCGCCAGTATAAACCCTGAATGGTGTCCCTTGGGCAATATTGTGCATATTTTAGACACATCGGTGCCTGGCTACTTACATCACTCGCTACTATTCCCGCCTTGGGCAGATAAGCCGGATGACATGATGGCTTGCTTGGCCTTATAATCAACCTTAGCCCATGCCCCAAACCGCCCAAAACCAGAACCTGCATCAGGCCAGAGCCGCCCGGCGAGATGAGTTCTACACCCAGCTACCGGACATTGAGCGCAAGCGCAAGCACTACAAGGCGCACTTTGCCGGCAAGGTGGTGTATCGCAACTGCGATGACCCCCGCATCAGCCAGTTCTTTCATTATTTCTCCTATAACTTTGAAGACTTAGCGCTTAAAAAACTCATCACCACCTGCTATAAAAACCAGCGCCCGGATCTGTTCAGCCGCAATGACGCCGACCAAGCCATTTATCTGGAATACGAAGGCGATAAAAATAACAACAAAGTGCCCGACCCGGAGGAGATCGGCGTAACAACGCTCAAAGGCGATGGCGACTTTCGCAACGATGAGTCCATTGAACTCTTAAAACAGGCCGACATCGTGGTCACCAACCCGCCCTTTTCCTTGTTTCGGGAGTACGTGGCGCAGCTGGTGGAGTATGAGAAAAAGTTTTTAATCATTGGACATCAAAATGCCATTACCTATAAGGAAATATTTAAGCTTATCAAGACAAATAAAATCTGGCTGGGGTATGGTTTTCATGGAGGGGCCGCACACTTTATTTCACAATACGATGATATTGCTACTGCCGGAGATCATAGAGAGGGAATGATTAGGGTTTCAGGAGTACACTGGTTCACAAATTTAGAACACAATAAACGTTGTGAAGATCTGATCTTATACAAAAAATACACGCCGGAAGAGTACCCGACCTACGACAACTACGATGCCATAGAAGTGAGCAAGACCAGAGACATCCCGATGGACTACGCCGGCACGATGGGCGTGCCGATTACCTTTTTGGACAAGTACAACCCGGCGCAGTTTGAGATAATATGGACTACTGACAGAGGCGGAGATGGGCAGTTGGAAAAAATAAAATTACCGCATGCAAGGTATGATGCGCCAGTAATAAAAGGGAAAGGAATTTATAAACGAATCATTATCAAAAACAAAAGACTGTGAGAAATAAAGTATGCCAGTGAAAGCATTATCTCTGTATATCGACACTTCAGTGATAGGGGGCTATTTTGATATTGAGTTTGAAAAGGAAACCCGCCTCCTTTTCGATGCTATTTTGCAGGGGAACTTTCGCCTGCTCTATTCCTCGGTAACAGAGAATGAGTTATTAGAAGCACCGGAAAGAGTAAATACTTTGCTCAGTAAAGTACCCAGTCACTTAAAAACTCTCGTTGAACTTACAGATGAGGCCATTCACTTAGCAGATGCCTATATAGCCGAGAATGTGGTAAGCAGAACAAGCAGAGAAGATTGTTTTCACATTGCTTTGGCCACCATACACAAAGCAGATATTCTAGTTAGCTGGAATTTTAAGCACATGGTGAATATACACAGAATTAGGGGTTATAATGCCATAAATCTGAAATTAGGCTATGCAACCATTGATATTCGCTCACCTGTGGAGGTGATACATTATGAAGACTAAAGAACCGGTCATTAAGGATTTTAGGGCAGTTGATTTTGTGCGGGAAGTTAGAAGCAAGATCAGCAAGGACATAGAAAATATGAATGAAGAGCAGATAAAAAGATACTTTGAAAAAAGAAAGCACCGAGGCCATGAAAAAAATGATGAAAGCGGCTGAAAAGGAAATAAATCAAGCGAATGGATTAGGCGATATAGCAGCGCTTATTATAGAACTGCGAGGGCATAAGATCATTTTAGACAGCGATGTGGCGGCTATTTATGATGTGGAGACCAGGGATGTCAACAAGGCCGTTAGAAATAATCCTGCCAAATTTCCCCAAGGGTATATCTTTGAGTTATCTCAAAACGAATTAGAAGATTTGCGGTGGAAATTTTCCACCACAAAGTTTTCCAAGAGGAGAACTATCCCTAAGGCATTCACCGAAAAAGGCTTATATATGCTGGCGACCATCCTTAAATCAAGGCAGGCCACAAAGGCCACCTTGCAGATCGTTGAAACCTTTGCCAAAGTGCGGGAGTTCAGCAAAGTGGCAAAATCACTGGCCACGGAAAAAGACAAAACCCAACAGGACAAGCTCATCAAAAGAAGCGGCGAGCTGATGGGCGATATTCTCAATCAGGAATTTGCCGCTGATACCAGTAGCGAGACCACCATTGAATTAAACCTGGCCATGATAAAAATCAGGCATACGATTAAGAAGGACAAGTAAAAAGATACATTGAAAAAGCATGGCAATAGACAACATCACCAAGGCCATTATGCCGATCCTGAAAAAGCACCGGGTAAGGAAAGCCGGTTTATTCGGCTCTTGCCTGAGTGATGAGCAGGCGGAAAACAGCGATATAGACATTCTGGTGGAGTTGGCGGCCCCGATCAGTTTATTGGAATTCGTTGGCATAAAACTGGCCCTGGAAGATAAGCTGAATAAAAAGGTGGACTTGGTGGAATACCGAGCGCTTAAGCCAAGATTAAAACAGCAAATACTTGCCCAAGAGATAAGGCTATATGGCTAACAGGGATGAACGGGTCTTCCTTGATGATATGCTGGAGGGCATCGATCAGATCGCCGATTATATGCAAAACATTTCAGCATTTGAATTTGACCACAATGTTGAGAAGCAGGATGCCGTAATCCGCAGGATTGAAATGATAGGCGAGGCGGTGAAAAACATAGCACCTGAAACAAGGCAACGCTATCCCGACATACCTTGGCGGGAAATGGCAGGGATGAGAGACATGGTTATTCATCAATACTTTGGCGTGACAATGGATTTGGTCTGGCGTGTCGCTACCGTGGACATGCCGAGGCTTAAACCGGAAATAGAAAACATAATAAAAGACAAGCAAGGTGATCGATAACCATGAAAATAGCATTAAAGGAAATCACCATCCGCGAGCTCACCGAGGGCTATGAAGACAGCCAGGAAGGCGGCGTGGTGGGTTACGGCGGCCGGCTGGATATTCGTCCGCCTTATCAGAGAGAGTTTATCTATAACGACAAGCAGCGCGATGCGGTGATCGATACCGTTACGAAGGGCTTTCCGCTCAATGTCATGTATTGGTCGGTGCGCGAGGACGGCAACTTTGAAATCATCGACGGGCAGCAGCGCACGGTTTCTATCTGCCAGTATGTCAGCGGTGATTTTTCTTATCAAAAACTTTATTTTCATAATCTGCAAGATGATAAGAAAGAGCAATTTTTGAATTACAAACTGATGATCTATCAGTGCGAGGGTACGGACAGCGAGCGGCTGGAGTGGTTTAAGACCATCAACATTGCGGGCGTACAACTCACCGATCAGGAATTGCGCAATGCGGTCTATGCCGGCGCTTGGGTAACGGATGCGAAGCGTCATTTCAGCAAGAGCGGCTGTGCGGCTTACGGGCTTGGCGGTGATTATTTAAGCGGCTCATCCATCCGGCAGGACTACCTGGAGACGGCGATCAAATGGATCAGCGAAGGCAAGATAGCAGAGTATATGGCTCGGCACCAGCAGGAGCCGAACGCCAATGAATTGTGGTTGTATTTTCAAGGTGTGATTCACTGGGTGCGAGCGGTCTTCCCTGAATATAGAAAAGAAATGGAAGGCCGCGACTGGGGTCGGTTTTATAATAGTTTTAAGGATGGCAAGTTCGACTCGGCAAAGCTGGAAAAAGATATTGCAGCCTTGATGCAAGATGAGGATGTGACGAACAAGAAGGGCATTTATGAGTATGTGCTGACCGGGCAAGAGAAGCATTTGAATATTCGTGCCTTTAGTAAGGGCCAAAAGCGGGAGGCTTATGAAAGGCAACAAGGGATTTGCGCGGTGTGCGGTGAGCATTTTGCATTGCAGGAAATGGAGGCGGATCACATCACGCCCTGGCGCGAAGGCGGCCAGACCATCGCGCAGAACTGCCGGATGCTGTGCCGGGAAGATAACCGAAGGAAAGGGGCGAGGTAGTACTCATCGATCTCCGCTTTCGTGGGAACGGTGGCAGGAGTCCGGACAATGTGGATTCCTGCACAAGCAGGAACGGGAATTCAGAAGTTTTGCGGCGTAGTGCTTGGTGGATTCCTGGTCAAGCCAGGAATGACGCAAAGATACACCTCGATTCGTCATTCCTGCACAAGCAGGAATCCAGTCAGAAAACGTATACCACTTATCCTTATCCTTGCCACTGCATCCCTGTTATGTCCGGCTTTGATCCAAGGAATATTTCATGGATTCCTGGCCAAGCCGGGAATAGCCCGCCCCTCGCTTCTGGCACGGGGCAGGCTCCGGCCTGAACCGGGGGACTTGAGTGGATACGGGGACGGGGCTGTATGTGCAGACGCGATTCTGTATAAGTTCCAAAACATACTGCGCTGACCGGCGCGGCCTGGAAAACCGTATATGCCTGCACAGGGGATGGGGATGAAGCCCCCCGGCGAGCACATGATCAAGGTTCACAAAACGGCCAACAGGGACGGGCGCACATAATCCTTTGACAAACTGGCCATTCCTTATTATGCTGCATCGCACAATCATGATTTGACGACTCAGCCCGGGAGAGAATCGCATGACAACCGCTGACGATACGAAGCAAGGTCCTTATGACCCCGAAAAATTAACTGAAGCTGTGGCTGGCATTGCCGCCCAGAGCCAGGCTCTGATGCAGGATTTTCTCGCCCAGCAGGGTAGTTCGCAGATGGATCCGATGGGGCTGGGCCAAGCTTTTTTCGAGCTGACGACCGCCCTCATGAAGAACCCTGAGAAGCTGCTTGAAGCGCAATTTGCAGCATGGAATTCCTATATGGATCTCTGGGTGGGCACGGCGCATAAGATGCTCGGCCGGGAGGCACAGGCGGTTGCTGCACCGGAGCAGGGCGATCGGCGTTTCAAACACGAGGCCTGGGCAGAGAATCCCTTTTTTGATTTTATCAAGCAGTCTTATCTGCTCGCCGCAAACACGATTCAAAATGTTGTTGCCGAGGCGGAAGGACTGGATGATAAAACGGCACATAAGGTTCAGTTCTACACCAGGCAATATGTTGATGCCCTATCGCCGAGCAATTTTGCGCTTACCAATCCCGCCGTGCTTGAGGCAACGCTTGAATCAAAGGGGCAGAATCTATTGCAGGGCCTGCAGAATTTCTGTGATGACTTTGATGCGCAGACAGGTCGCTTGCGCATAAAGATGACGGACACCAAAGCCTTTGAGTTGGGCGAAAATGTCGCCGTCAGCCCGGGCAAGGTGGTGTATCAGAACGAGCTGATGCAGCTAATTCAGTACGCACCGCTTACCGAAGAAGTGAACAAGCCGCCCTTGTTGATCATCCCGCCCTGGATTAACAAGTTCTATATATTGGATCTGCAGCCTAAGAATTCCATGATCAAGTGGCTGGTGGAGCAGGGGCATACCGTCTTTGTTATCTCCTGGGTGAACCCGGATGAGTCGTTGGCCGCTAAGGATTTTGCCGATTATGTCTTTGCCGGGGTGATGGCGGCGCTGGATGCCATTGAGCGGGCAACGGGTGAGACGCAAATGAATGTGATCGGTTATTGTATCGGCGGCACCTTGCTGGCTACGACCTTAGCCTATATGCAGGCAAAACAGGACCAGCGTATTCTCTCGGCAACCTTCTTTGTATCCCTGATCGATTTTTCAGAGCCGGGCGATCTGGGCGTCTTCACCGATGAGCAGCAAATAGAGCGCCTGGAGAAAAGCATGAACGAGAGCGGCTACCTGGACGGCGCGGAGATGGCGGCCACATTTAACATGATGCGCGCCAATGATCTGATCTGGTCTTTCTTTGTCAATAATTACCTGCTGGGCAAGGAGCCCTTTCCCTTTGATCTCTTATACTGGAATGCAGACTCCACGCGCCTGCCGGCGAAGATGCATTCGACCTATCTGCGCACGATGTATCTGCACAATCGCTTCAAGGAACCCGGCGGGCTTAAGGTCGGCGATGTGGACATTGATGTCGGCACGATCAAGACGCCCTGTTATTTTATCTCTACCGAGGATGATCACATTGCCCCTTGGGCCAGCACCTATCTTGGTGCGCAACTCATGCGCGGCCCGGTGCGTTTTGTCCTGGGCAAGTCCGGGCATATCGCCGGGATCGTCAATCACCCCGCTGCGAACAAATATGGCTATTATACCGGGCCGGCCAGGTTGAAGATGGCGGCAGAGCAATGGCTGGACAAGGCCAAGGCGCATGATGGCTCCTGGTGGCCGGACTGGCAGCGCTGGGTCGGCAAATTTTCAGATGCAAAGGTGGCGGCGGCACGAGAGCCTGGGGCAGGCGGGCTACAGGCGATTGAAGATGCGCCCGGTTCCTATGTAAAGGTGCGGTAGCCACAGCAAGAGAATGACAGCATCGTCGTTTTATGTCCTGTCATTGCTTAACTGCCACCCATGAATCGTCCCCGCATTGGATACGGGGACGAATCGACGATGTATCTTTAATCGTCATTCCTGCGGAAGCCTGTCCCCGTAGAAACGGGGGCAGGAATCTATTAAAAACCCTACTGGGTAACCCAAGTGGATTCTCGTTAATGACCATTTATAGTTTATTTGCATACACATGGAACTATTACATAAATTGTCATTCCTAAAATCATACAAACACAACGTACAGATTTATAGGAGACCGCCAAGATGAGCACCAGAAATAACCCTCCTCCATCAGGAGAGATGGAGGAAGTCGTAGTCACCGCAAAACGTCCTGGTTCGTCCAGTTCCTTCTCCTCTGGTCGGCCCAGGCAGTTTAACAGCAACTTATCTCAATTTCCAGGGCGGACGCAGACTACTCCGGGCGAAGAAGGGTCAGACTCCTCTGCAGAAGAACCCTTGACACCGGCGCAAATTGCCATCCGCTCTGGTCTGGATGTCAAAACTGAAGGGAAGGTGCCTGCCGATCTGAGCAATCTGCGGATCGAGATAATCAGAACTTTTTCCATAATTGTTGACGTTTGGAGAAGACTTGCTCCTGAAGTTCAGCCGGTGATCACATCCGGGCGGGATGGCAGCCACGGCCAGAATTCTCTGCACGATGAGGGGCTGGCCATTGACCTGCGCGCCAACAACATTGATGACGATGACACTGTCTTGGACGATACTGACTTGCCAGAGCGGATACGGGATGCATTGCAGGAGGAACTTGGCTCGGATTACGATGTTGTTTTTGAATACCCCGGAGAGCCAAGGGCCCACATCCATATTGAATATGACCCTGATGATTAGTATCAGATTGCAGGGCTATTACCGGAAGCGGCAGGAGAACACATGCCTATCAGGACAATCATTGCAATAATCATGATTGTCGCCCTGTCTCCGGCGGGTGTGGCCGCTGACAAGGTCGGTGTTTATCGCTATCCCTTCTCCAGGATCAAGATACCCGACACGCCGGAGATCACTTCCGGGCGGGGCGGGTGGCACATGCCGTCATCCCCACACCATAGCGGCCAAGCCATTGATCTCAGCGTTGAGAACCTGACACGGACGCAGTGCCTTGATATGGCGCGGGCCCTGCGTGAGCAGTTGGGCAGTGATTATGACGTGATCTGTGATTATCGCGGCACGCCCGGCGATCACATTCACCTTGAGTATGATCCGGATGAGTACGACAAGGCGACGCCTGATTATCGCGGTTTTGAGAATGTGCCCGCCGAGTGGCTCGCCACCACAGGCGATTTCAATGGCGATGGCGAGGTTGATTATGCCTGGCTTGAGGTTGACGGTGAAGAGAACCTCCTGCTGATGGCAGAAGTAGCCGAGCGTCAATATGCTTATAAGAAAGGATCAGCGAAGGGACTTCTGAACCTGTATGTCGATACAGTTAAGCCGGGCGTCTATGCAACCATGTGTGCCAAGGGCTACGGCCCGGCGTGTCGCCCCGATCAATTACGCTCAGTGACCTTGGCGCATAACGGCCTGCTCTTTGGAACATATGAGTCCGCGGCCCAGCTCTGGTATTGGACTGGCGCTGGCTTCTCCGAAGTCTGGGTATCGGATTAGCCCTGGCGTTCTTGAATACGACCCTTAAATAGGAGGCGGCTATGTATAGACTGATAAACCTGATGAGCGTATTGGTCAGCGCTGCGCTGCTTTGTTCCCCATACGCCGTGGCGGCCGCTGATCGCAGTGGTTTTGACGCGGCGCAGCGCACCCAGTGGCATTCCACCACAGGCGATTTCAATGGCGATGGCGAGATTGATTATGCCTGGCTTGAACTTGACGATTACGGCTACTGCCTGCTGATGGCCGAAGTGGCCGGGCGTCAATATGTTTTGAGAAGATCGGGCAGAGTATGTGGCGGTCTGTATGTCGTTACGCTTGCGCCGGGTGTGCATGCCACCGCCTGTGCCAAGGGCTACGGCCCGGCGTGTCGCCCTGATGAGTTGCGCGAGGTGAATCTGGCGCATACCGGCCTGCTCTTCGGGCAACAGGAGGCTTCCGGCCAGCTATGGTACTGGCGCGGCGATGGCTTCTCTCAAGTCTGGCTATCGGATTAGCCTTGGCGTTTTCAAAGGCGCCGGCTCAGGCCGCCAGTTGCCGCAGGACATAATGCAGGATGCCGCCGTTGTTGTAGTAGTCCCATTCCTTTGGCGTATCCACGCGCACCGCGGCGGTGAAGCGAATCGTCTCGCCTTCATCCGGCGTGGCAACGACTGTGACTTGCCTCGCGCCGGTTTCCAGCCCTTCGATGTCATAGCTTTCCGTGCCGCTTAGCCCCAGCGCATCGGCACTCTCACCAAACCTGAAATTCAAGGGCAGCACCCCCATGCCGATGAGATTGGAACGATGAATGCGCTCGAAGCTCTCGGCAAGCACGGCCTTCACGCCCAGCAAGCGGGTGCCTTTGGCCGCCCAGTCCCGCGAGGAGCCGGTGCCGTATTCTTTGCCGGCGATGACCAATAAGGGAATGTTCTCTTCCCGGTATTTCATGGCGGCCGCATAGATGGACATTTGCTCGCCGCCGGGTTGATAGCGAGTCCAGCCGCCCTCGCTGCCGGGGGCCAGTTGGTTGCGCAGGCGGATGTTGGCGAAGGTGCCGCGCATCATCACTTCATGGTTGCCGCGGCGTGAACCATAGGAGTTAAAATTCACCGGTTGCACACCCTTTGCGATCAAGTACTCGCCCGCCGGGCTGTCGGCCTTAATCCCTCCGGCAGGAGAGATGTGATCGGTGGTGATGCTGTCGCCCAGCTTTGCCAATACTCGGGCGCCCCTGATCTGCTCAAAGCCGCCCGCTTCTTTCGCCATGCCAACAAAATAGGGCGGGTTTTGGACATAGGTGGACTGCTCATTCCAGCGATAGCGCTCGGACTCACCAACAGACATGCCGGCCCAGCGGCTGTCGCCACTAAACACATCTTCATAGCCCTGCTGATACATATCAGAGTCTATGGTTCTGGTTAAGACCTCGTTGATTTCCCTCTGCGTGGGCCAGATGTCCTTGAGATAAACATCCTTGCCGTCACTATCCTGGCCGAGTGCTTCATGGTAGAGATCAATGTCCATTGTGCCGGCGATGGCATAGGCCACGACCAGGGGCGGGGAGGCGAGAAAGTTCATCTTTACCTCGGCATGCACCCGCCCTTCAAAGTTGCGGTTGCCGGACAGCACTGCGCTGGCAATCAATCCGCCCTTGCTGATGGCGCGGCTGATTTCCGCCGGCAAGTGCCCGGAATTGCCGATGCAGGTAGTGCAGCCGTAGCCGACAATATTAAAGCCAAGATTATTCAAGGCCGGCGTGAGCCGCGCCTTGTCCAGGTAATTTCTGACCACCAGCGAGCCGGGTGCCAGGCTGGTCTTTACCCAGGGCTTGACCTGCAGGCCCTTCTCTTGTGCCTTCTTTGCCAACAGGCCGGCGCCTAGCATGACAGAGGGGTTGGAGGTATTGGTACATGAGGTGATGGCGGCGATTACGACTGCGCCGTCTTTTAGCTCATAGTCTTCGCCCTTTGCGGCGCTGACGCCGGCTCGGCCGTCGGCTTTCCGTTCGGCCGTCATCTCGGCCAGCGCCCTCTGGTAAATGGCCTGTGATTCCCGCAACGGGATGCGATCCTGCGGACGCTTGGGGCCGGCCAGGCTGGGTTCAACCGTGCCCATGTCCAGCGCCAGCGTATCGCTGTAGGCGGCCTCGGGGCTGTCTGCATCCAGCCACATGCCCTGTTCTTTCGCATAGGCCGCCACCAGGGCGCATTGCTCCTCGCTACGGCCGGACAGCCGCAGGTAGTTAATAGTCTCCTGATCAATCGGGAAGATGCCGCAGGTGGCACCGTATTCCGGCGCCATGTTGGCAATCGTTGCCCGATCAGCCACAGGTAGGTTATGCAGCCCCGCGCCGAAGAATTCCACAAACTTCCCGACCACGCCCTTTGCGCGCAGCATCTCCACGACCCGTAGCACGAGATCGGTTGCGGTGGCGCCTTCGGGCAGTTGGCCGCTTAATCGAAAGCCGACCACTTGGGGGATGAGCATGGTGATGGGCTGCCCGAGCATGGCGGCCTCGGCTTCAATGCCGCCCACGCCCCAGCCCAGGACACCGATGCCGTTGATCATGGTTGTGTGCGAGTCAGTGCCGACCACGGTATCCGGATAGGCCAGCAGCCTGCCGGCCTGCTCCTGCACGAAGACCGTGCGCGCTAAGTATTCCAGGTTGACCTGATGCACAATGCCGGTGTCGGGCGGCACCACCTTGAAATTGGCAAAGGCCTGTTGCCCCCAGCGCAGAAATTCATAGCGTTCTTTATTGCGGTCAAATTCAATCGCTGCATTTTTCTCCAAAGCATCTTCTGTGCCGAAGACATCAACCTGCACCGAATGATCGATCACCAGTTCGGCCGGGGACAAGGGGTTAATTCTATTTGGGTCGCCGCCCAGTTTCTCCATGGCATCGCGCATCGCCGCCAGATCAACCACCGCCGGCACACCAGTAAAATCCTGCATGAGTACCCGCGCCGGCGTGAAGGCAATCTCCCGGCTGGGTTCGGCCTTTGCATCCCAGCCTGCCAGGGCCTCGATGTCATCTCGGGTGATGTTGACGCCGTCTTCATGGCGCAGGAGATTTTCCAGCAAGATCTTATGAGAAAAGGGGAGTTGCGCGATTGAAGATGCAGCGTCCAAGACTTTAAGGGAATAGATCTCATATTCCTTGTCATTCACTTCCAGGGCTGTGCGTGCCTTATAGCTGTTTGTCATTCCTAAGGACTCCTTAAAATCGTAATGGCAAAATACGACTACGCATTATGCCGCATTCCCGCCGTCTTTGACAGCCCGGCATGGTGCCTTGAAGGGCTTATGACCAGGTCTTGTCGATGATGCCGCTGCCCAGGCAAGTGTCGCCCGTATAGAATACGACATATTGTCCGGGCGTGGCGGCGCGCTGCGGCTGTTGAAAGTGGATGCGGATCGCATCCTTATCCGATGATTCGATCACGCAGGCTTGATCGGCTTGCCGATAGCGCGTCTTTGCCGTGCAGGAATAGGGCAGCGGGGCCGGGATGCTGTTGATCCAGTGTACATCTGTGGCCGCCAGCTTGGTGCTGAACAGGGCGGGATGGTCGTGTCCCTGGGCGACGATCAGGATATTATCTGTCAGATCCTTAGCGACCACATACCAGGGTGCTTGGGCCGCACTTTGGACACCGCCTATGCCTAAGCCCTGCCGTTGTCCGAGGGTATAGAAAAACGTTCCTTCATGCTCGCCCACGGTCTCGCCGGCAAGCGTCTTGATTTCCCCTTTTTGCCGGGGCAGGTATTGGCTTAGAAAATCACGAAAGGGCCGCTCGCCGATAAAACAAATACCGGTGCTGTCCTTTTTGTCTTGTGTGATCAGCCCGGCACGGCGGGCGAGTGCCCGTACTTTTGACTTGTGCAGTTCTCCCAGCGGGAACCGGGCCTGTGCTAATTGTTCCTGGTGTAAGCGGCACAGAAAATAGCTCTGATCCTTGTTGCCATCCACCGCCTTGCAGAGTTGCCACCGCCCGCCTACGGTCTTTATCCGCGCATAATGGCCGGTCGCTATTTTATCGGCGCCCAGCTGCCGGGCATGCTCCAGGAAAGCCTTGAATTTTATCTCCTGATTGCAAAGCACATCCGGATTAGGGGTGCGGCCTTGTTGGCACTCGGCCAGAAAATCTGTGAAGACTTCGTTCCAATATTCCCGCGAGAGATCAACGGTATTGATCGGAATGTCCAGCTTATCGCAGACGAGCATCGCATCTTCCACATCTGCTTCCCAGGGGCAGCGCCCGGTGCCGTCCTGCTCATTCCAGTTCTTCATAAATAGTGCTTCCACCTCATAGCCTTGTTGCTTTAACAGCAAGGCGGCGACCGATGAATCCACACCGCCTGAGATGCCTACGATGATCTTCTCCGGCATTGT
Organism: Gammaproteobacteria bacterium; assembly: GCA_963923955.1. GTDB lineage: Bacteria > Pseudomonadota > Gammaproteobacteria > Eutrophobiales > Eutrophobiaceae. Next base: position 2,083,950 of record OZ000552.1, on the reverse strand, counting down.
CTTTTCAAACGGCAGCAGGGGGCGGCGGATGAGGTCTGAGGATGGCTAGTGGATAGCGGTGGCCGAGCAAGAAATCTTCAACACACTGCAACACCACGGGGCTGCGCAGCTGTTCTCTTTTTGCTTCAAGCTCGGCCCGGGTGAGCCAGTGAACTTGTATAATATTCTCATCCAGCGCGCGCTCGGGATGGTGTCGGCGGCAGGAGCCTGCGAAGCAAAATCTGAGATAAGTAATCTCAGCCTGCGGGCCGGGGTAGAGGTAGGTGCCGATTAGCGCCTCCGGTTGAAATTCCCAAGCGGTCTCTTCGAGGACTTCCCGCCTGACTGCATCTGCCAGGCTTTCATTTTTTTCCAGGTGGCCGGCAGGTTGGTTGAATACCCTGCGCCCCTGGATATTTTCTTCGACCAGCAGAAAGCGCCCGTCTCTTTGGACGACTGCGGCAACGGTCACATTGGTTTTCCATCTCATGTTGTTTATGCCAATAGTATTATTTACGAGATTTTTAACTGCTCGTCTTTGCCTTGGGATTCGCCTTGAACTTCTCGATAACGGGGTCGTTCCAGTCGCCGGTGATCGTATATTGATAACGCAGCAACCTGTTAATGTTGCCATTGCCGGCGCCGAACATCTCACTGGTAAAGTGGAGAATCATGCCCAGGCCGATGCCTACCGGGCCGAAGATTACGCCCGCCACCGGAAAGTTCCCGCTGATCTGCGGCGTTACTGTCACCAGCTGATCATAGTCCTTAACAGATAGACCGGTGCGACCGGTGACGGCAACATTCACCGCCGGGCCATCCATAAACAGGTCATTGGTATAGGCATTGCCATCGGTAATCTCAAAGCTGCCGGCGATCTTGTCAAAGGCCAGGCCCTGGTTGAACAGGTCGCTAAAATCCAGCGACAGGCGGCGCGGCAGGGTCTGGATACTCAACAGGCCGAATATGCGTCCCGCCGCCGGGTTGACCTCAAGCAACTGCCCCTTTTTGATCTGCATACGCAAAGAGCCGTTGAGCCGCGCAAGCGAGAAGTCCAGCGGTGAACCGGCCCAGTTGGCATCAATGGACAGCCTGGTCTGGCCGCGCCGGATTGCGGTTAAGTCATAGCCAAAGGTATGCAGCATGGCATCCATATCTTCTGCTTGCAGTTCAATGCTAAAACTTGAGTCATGCTGACCGGCCTTTTGCTGCCAGCTGCCCTGGCCATGGATATTCATGGCCGGCCGCTTAAAGCTGAACTGCTCGATCAACAGGCCATCCTCAACCGGCGTAGCGGACAACAGCGCCTCGCCAAATGCCTTGTCGTTGTAGAAAAAATCCTTGATCTTGACCGCCAGTTTTGGAACCAGCCCGGGGTCAATGGTCTTTTTCTCTGACTCCGAGCCATTGATCTTCTGTAAGTGAAGCCGATCCAATTCAAGAGTTATCAGCTTGTCTCTTTGCCATTCGGCCGGTATGGCGACCTCGCCGGCCACTCCTTCCGCGAACAATGAAAGATTCCACATCGAGTCACTCTTTGCGCCGGAGATGGCAACCTGTTCAAATTGCTGGCCAAATAATTTTAAGACGGCGGCCTCTATGTCGATGTTAATGGCAGCGGCTGCAATAAAATCCTCTGCCTTATCTTCGCTGAACTTGAGCGCCTTCCACCATTTGGAGAGATCAAGCTCGTTGACCTTGCCGCTTAAGAACAGGCCGGTGCCGGCGGCGGGCGCTGTAATCTCCTCTGCACCAAAGTGAAGTTGTATGTGTTTCAATTCAGTTGGGGGAGTAAACAGAACAGTAGCGCTTAAGTCGGCGCCATAGTTTATGAGAAAAGTAGAATGCTCCTTGCCGCCGAGCGGCTTATATAGCCTGAACGGGACGCTGCTGTGTTTGGATTTGCCAACAGGCGCGGGCAGATCAATGGCGAGTCCCGCCAGATCAGAATCAAGGCGCAGGGATCGAATGATCTCATTCTCTGCCGCCCCCCTTTCATAATGCAGAGTAAATGACCAGTCGATCTCACCGGAGAGCTTTTCTGCCAACCATGATCTTCTCGCAGATAATCCCGGGCTGTGTTTGATCAGCTGGGAGATAATAAAGTCCTGATCGGAATGGCCGCGGATGCTGATCCTTGCCGGCTGGTTAGGCTGTTCTGCGTCTCTTGCGATGTCCAGTCTGACCGGCTGCCCCGCATACACCGCGCCCAGATCATGGCTGCTTGCAGTGTTTTTGGTGAACGCCACTTCACCCTGGATCTGTTGCAGCGTGAGCTTGTGTCCAGCGGATTCGATGGCTGCATCGCGCAATGCCAATCTGCCCCGCAGCTTGCTATCTTTCTTATCCGGCTTTAACGGTATATCAAGCGCCAGGTCGAGAGAGACTTCACCCTGGGTGAGACTATTGCTGAGCCGGGCTAATACGGGCTTCTGTGTCAAGGGGCTTTGCGCTACGAAGAGAGTTGCATCTTTAGCCTGTCCACGTAGCTGGCCGGCAAGGGATAGGGATCGTTGCCGCGCCTTGATATCCCCGATATGGGCGCTTGCCTTGATAATATCGGCGGTGAAGATCTTGCCTTGATGAAAAGTTGCCAACATTTCTTGGCCGCGAAATAGTACTTCTGCATCAATATTATCAATAACCGGCCAGCGCCCGGAGTACTCAAGTACGCCATCGGAAATATTCGCCAGCGCCTTGAATTGGCCGCTATGCCCGGCAAATGGGAAGTCCGCCAGTGACCCGCGGATGAGGGCACTGGCCGAGTTAAGCTCACCGCCGAGGATGGCTCTTTGCATCCAGTTCTTAATCCGGAATGTCTTCGTCCGTGGCAGATAGTCGGCGAGCTTTTCCAGTCTGGCCCGGCCAATCTCGGCGCGTAGATCAACAAAGGGCGAGGCCAGCTCATCGCCCCCCTGGATACGGCCAGCAAGGTGCATGGCCAGCTCATCGGTCTTGAGCGCAATAGACTGCGCATCAAGCTGCCAGGCGCTGTCCTCATAGCGCCAGCTCAGTGCGCCCTTTAATTCAGAGAACGCCATGCCTTCTTCATAGAAGGCCGGAATATTGATCTTACCCGGTGCCTCATTGCCAAGATGAACAACACCATGGCCCAGATCGCCATAGAGCCGGCCGGACAGATCAGCAACAGAGGGCAGGCCGGCACCCAGCCGGGCGCTTAGCTTATTAAAACCGATGTCATAGAGCAGCTTGGCTTTAGCCTTCTCCTGGGGAGCAAAATGTATGCGACCATCGTGCAATTCGCCATCCAAGGAGAGCCGGGCAAGATGCTCTTTGGCTTGCTGCGGCAGGTGCGGCAGCCTGGTGATGAGGGGCATTAGATCATCCAGTTTTAAGAAGCTGAATTGCATAGCAAGGCCGGGGGGCTGATCTTGCGTGCCCGCCCGGGTGGCGATGGCTATCGTAGTCTGCGGCCAAGCGCCGTTCTCGGTCAGCAATCTGTCCAGGCCGATATTCACAAGCCAGTCGTCATTATCACTACGCTGTCCCTTGAAATGATAGGCAAGCTCTTCTACATGCAGGCTGGCATCGTGCGCCAGCGCGGCGAAGTCGTTGTAGGACAATTTTCCTTCCAACACCGCCAGCCGGGCGTCTTCCCAAGTGCTCCAGACCTCAATATCCGCATTGCCGCCGGCGATATTTATCTCCAACGGACGATAGTTCTTATACCAGCTATCCGGATTGATGCCCCGGGCGGACAGGTACAATTCCCCGGACCACGCAGAGCTCAATAGATCGCCCGCAGCATCAAAGGCGAAGTCCATTCTACTCCCATATCTGGCGGGCAGATCGGCGGAGCCTTCCAGCTGTATCCGGTCCGCCTCTGTCTTCAGGCCAAAGTCCACATCTCTTAACAGCAGCGGCGCCTGGGCGTGTTTATGATCAATCCATTCGATGTCGGCGTCTTGTAATTCAATCCGCTTTTGCTTGAACAGCCATTCAGCCAATTCGTTTTTATCCGTCTCCTTGTCGTTGTTTTCTATGTTAATGCCTTCAATGGTGATGGCGCCGTTGCCCAGCCGTGTGACCGATAATTCAAAACCGGACACCGTTAGCTGTCTTGGCACCAGCTGCCGCCGGGCCAGGGTCGCGATGAGATCAAGCCTGACTTGGGCCGAATCAAAATGAGTGATCGACTCGGTGCCGGCCTTGTTCAGCAGATCAATATCTCTTAAGTTCAGGTGCGGCATCCAGCCGCGCCAGGATGCCTCCACAGAGCGGATGACCACAGGCAGGCCCATGTAGCGGCTGCCCCAGGCCTCGATCTCAGCGCGATACTGGCCGATGTCGGGCAACAGCAGGCGCAGCATGGTAACGGTAACGGCGGCAAGCAACACCGTAATGCCGACTGCATAGACAGCGAAGTGATAGAAGGTCCTGATTGTGCGCTTTAACATGGCTCTTGATGTTACAGCAGGACGATATCGTATTGTTCCTGGCTATAGACCGGTTCTACCTGAAAAGAGATCGGCCGGCCGATGAATTGTTCCAGTTCCGCCACGCCGGTGGATTCCTCATCCAGCAACATATCAACGACACTTTGTGCGGCGACAATCAATAATTTTTTTGCATCAAACTGCCGCACCTCGCGCAGGATCTCGCGGAAAATCTCGTAGCAGACGGTCTCCACCGTCTTGATCGTGCCGCGGCCCTGGCAGGTAGCGCAGCTCTCACAGAGGATATGCTCCAGACTCTCGCGGGTGCGCTTGCGGGTAAGTTGCACCAGGCCGAGGGAGGTGAGCTCGCTCATCGACGGCTTTGCATGATCCCCTTCGATATGGCGCGCCAAGGCACGCAAGACCTGGTGCCTGTGTTCTTCTTCCTGCATATCGATAAAATCAATAATAATAATGCCGCCGAGATTACGCAGGCGCAGCTGTCGGGCAATGGTCTGCGCCGCCTCCAGGTTGGTCTTATAGATTGTCTCTTCCAAGTTACGGTGGCCGACAAAGGCACCGGTGTTGACATCAATGGTCGTCATGGCCTCGGTCTGATCCACGACAAGATGCCCGCCGGATTTTAGCTGCACCTTCCGGTTTAGGGCCTTATGGATCTCATCTTCAACCGAATACAGATCAAGGATGGGACGCTCGCCGGGGTAGTATTCGATGCGTTCAAGTAACTCCGGGACGAAGTTAGTCGCAAAGCGCCGCACCCGGGCGCATGTCTCTCTGGAGTCGATCCTGATCTGCTCTACCTCGCCATGCACAAAGTCGCGCATGGTGCGTAACACCAGGGGCAGGTCTTCATAGACGATAGCAGGTGCCTTTGCGCCGCGTATCCGCGCATCTGTTGACTTCCATAGTTTATATAGAAAGGCCATGTCCTTGTGAATGTCTTCCGCCGGCACGCCCTCTGCGGCAGTGCGGACGATAAAGCCGCCATTGTCCAAGGCATGGCGAAAGGCGGTCGTCTCATAGAATACAAGCCTGTTGCCTGCGGCAACAGTAAGCTGCCGGGTCGCCTCGTGGTAGCCCAGAATAATCTGCCGTAAGCGTTGTCTTTCCTCCTCGTCTGCGATGCGTTGGGATACGCCGAGAATATCCCGCTCCGGGATAAAGACCAGATAACGCGAAGGGATGGAGATTCTTTTGGTCAGCCGTGCGCCTTTGGTGCCGAGCGGGTCTTTGACGACCTGTACCATGATCTCCTGCCCTTCCGCAAGCAGGGTACTGATGCTGGTCTCTTTGGCCTCAGCGGCCATTGTATCGGCTACTGCCTCGGCTTCGAATTCTTCAAATGTCTTGACAATATCCGCAGCATGCAAAAAGCCGGTGCGCTCCAGCCCGATGTCGATAAAGGCGGCCTGCATCCCGGGCAGCACCCGGGAGACCTTCCCTTTGTAAATATTACCGACCAGGCCGCGCCGGCGCGTTCGTTCGATATAAACCTCGTGCAGGACGCCGTTTTCCAGCACGGCAACGCGGGTCTCATGCGGGGTGACATTGATCAGGATTTCTTCACTCATCGGATGTGGGAGTGAGTTCGTAATAAAAAATGTAATACTTAGCCCTAACTATAACATATCTATGGCAAATATTTGCTTGCTCCGGCAGTCAATAGAAGGCGGAGCCTTGCGGTTTTACTTAGCAAGGCCAGAGGCCGGAGGCGCAGGCCCCCTCTGGTGGAGTTGGAGTGAAGTGGGCTAGGGCTTAAGGATGCGGACTGGGGCGCGGCAACCTATTCAATAATCAGTAGCGACGCATCCTCAGGTTATTCATCAAAGATGTCGTCATAGCCGTCGCTCGGCGGGTCGCCATCGTGGATGAGAAACTGGCGCTGTTGCAGATAGGCCTCGCGGACGAAGGAATAGGGATCGACCGCGGCCTCATCTATGAAACTTGTCGCCTCCAGCAAGTTGGCGCGCTGGTTGATAATATTCAGCGCGGTCACCGGAAATAGGATAGTACTGGAAATGTAGATGAGCGGATCAAGCAGATAACTGCTCGCCAGATCCGGCAGATTCCGCACCGTATTCGGGCCGCGTATCGGCAGATAAAGATAGGCGCCCTGGTCAAGCCCCCAGGCAGCCAAAGTCTGGCCGAAGTCCTCCCGGTGGGCCGGCAGCCCCATCGGCGTGGCGACATCTACCAGACCGCCGATCCCTATCGTGCTGTTCAGCACAAAGCGCAGGCTATCTGACGTGCCTTGTTCGAGTTTGCCCTGGAGAAAGGAATTGAGGATGACGTTTAAGTAAGTAATGTTGTCGAAGAAATTGGTGACGACCTCCCGGAAGAGCTTCGGGGCCAGCTCGGAGTAGGTCGTGGCCACGGGCTTGATCAGGTGTTTGTCCAGGGTCTCGTTGAAGGTGAAAAATGCCCGGTTGGGTGTTTCCAGCGGATCCGGGTTTTTCTCCCCGTCTCTGGTCTGTGTGCCGGCACAGCCGCTGACAAGACTGAGCGCCAATACCAGCCAACAGGCGGTGAAGGTTTTTTTCAACATTGGTTTATCCATCTACCCCGGTAATGTTTCTGAAATTGCACGGGGGTGAATACTGCCACGTTGCGCCCTGCTTGACAAATCCCGCGCTCAACCGTTTGCCGCTGCTTCCATCGTGCGGATCTTTGCCGTCATATCTTCAAGCAGCGCGGCATAGCCCTTGTCCTTTATCACCGCCGCATACTCGGCGCGCTTCAAGGAAAGGTCATTGACGCCATTGGCGATGACGCTGATGATGTACCAGGTGCCGTCGCGCTGGTGCATCAGGTAGTCCAGCTTTACCGGCTCTTTCCCGACCCGTTGTAACTCGGTCTTGACCAACAGTCGACCCCGTTTCAGCTCCTCCCGTGACAGCTCAACAAATTTTTCTCCGTTATAAGCATCAAAGCGGGAGGCATAGGTGGCGATGCTGAGTTGATTGAATAGCTTGATGAACTCGGTCTTTTGTTCTTCGCTGAGCTTGGCCCAATAACGGCTTAGGATCACCTTGGCAATAAGAGGGGTATCAAAATGCGTCGAGATGACCGGTGCCAGCGTCCGATAACGGCCTGCATAATCCTGCGGCGCACTATGACGCATTACCTCCATCAACTTATGATGCAATTCGTTGACGACATCGCTTGGCCCGGAAGGAACTTGAGCCCATGCTGACAAACCAAAGAGCAACACACAGAAGACGGCCGGCAGGCTAAACAAGGAGGATAAGCATGATCGAACCGCCCCGCGGCTAGGTTTCCCTATATGACTGCTATTCATTTTTAATGCCTGTTTTTAACTAATGACTTTGACTCTGAAATAGTGAAAAGTTTAGTGCGCTAACCGCTTGGCTTTGAATAACGCCGCGCCTTCCAGCTTGCACCTTGTCCCTGCCAGTGCCGCAGCGCCGAACTCCAGGTCATCAACAGATACAGCAGCCCGGCCAGGGGCAGGGTCAGCGCCCAGGCCGGATTGAGCCCATAGTATTTCAGGGTCGGGAGGTAGCTAATCACCATGAGCGCCAGGCTACAACCGGCCGGCAGGATGCCCTGCCCGCCGCCGCCAAAGAGCACCAGCAGCGGCAGGAAAAAGGCCGCCAGCATCATGGCGCTGCACAGCAGCAGTAACAGCCCAGAGTATTGTAACTGGGTGAAGGCGGTTCGGGCGACCATCTCCCAGATGCCGGCGAGTTGTTCGTAACGGCGCCTGCTAAGCGCCGAATGGCTCAGGCCCAGCCAGGTTCGATGCCCCTTGTCCTTGACGCAGCGGGCCAAGGCGCAGTCATCGATCAGGGCGTCTTTCAAGGCCGCAAAGCCGCCGATTTCGCTTAGCACTTGGGTCTTGATCAGGATGCAGCCGCCGGCGGCTGCGGCAACCCACTTCGAGCCGGAATTCGCCAGATGAAAGGGATAGAGCAGCTTGAAAAAATAGACGAAGGCCGGCAGCAGGAACTTCTCCCATGCGCTCTGCATCCTGAGACAGGCCATGAGCGAGACCAGCTGCACGTCCGCCTCGCGCATCTTTTTGAGCAAGGCGGCAATCGTGCCGGGCCGCAGTTCAATATCGGCATCCAGCAGCAGCAGCAGGGGGGTCGTGGCCCGCCGCCGGCCCTGCTCCAGCGCCCACAGCTTCCCCGTCCAGCCCTCCGGCAGCGCCTCGCCCGTCAAAATCGATAAATCCGGCCGGGCGCGCCCGGCCACGATGGCGGCGGTCTGATCGCTGGATTGATCGTCAATGACGATGACCTTCAGTGCCTTTCCCTCAATAGGGCCCTGCGCAGGGCACTGCATTGCCAAGGCGTCTAAGGTAGCGCCGATGACTTCGGCCTCATTGCGGGCCGGGATGAGTACGGTGAGCGCGGACAGATCGACCTCGCCCGTCGCCGCATCGGCATCCAAAGATTCACGGGTACTCGACGGCCGCCACGGTGCGGCCAGGATGGCCAGCCAGATCAGCAATCCGGGCAGCGCAAGCGCCAGCCAGGGCGTCATCAAGCCACTTGTTTTTTGTCGTTGCTGCTGCGGCAGGAGGGCGCCGGCTTGATCTCGGCCACCAGTTTTGGTTTGGCCGTCGGCTCGTCTTCATACAGGACGGGCAGATCCGGTGCCATCGGCCCGGCGGTCTTCGGCCCGAACAGGGCGACTTTTGCGCCCTTCCAGGGGCGCGCCAGGGTGTCGTTCACTGCTGTTGCCTCATAGCCGCTGTGCACCATGCAGTTGGCACACTTGGGGTTGCGCCCGGTGCCGTACTGCTCCCAAGGCGTCTCGTCCATCAACTCCCGGAAGGTCTTGGCATAGCCCTCGCCGACCAGCAGGTAGCAGGGCTTTTGCCAGCCAAAGATATTGCGCGTCGGGTTGCCCCACGGGGTGCAGGCATAGCGCTGGTTGCCGGCGAGGAAATCTAAGTACAGCGAGGACTGGTTAAAGCGCCACTGTCTGCCCTTGCCCAACTGGAATATGCGGCGGAACAGGCGCTTGCTTTCCGTGTTTTTTAAGAACACATCCTGGCGCGGCGCCCGCTCATAACTATAACCAGGCGAGATGGTCACGCCCTCCACGCCCAGCGCCATGGCCATGTCCATGAACTCGGCAACTTCTGCGGCAGACTCGCCCTGGAACAAGGTGCAGTTGATCGTTACGCGAAAGCCCTTGCCCACGGCCTGCTTGATAACCGCCACGCATTTATCAAACACGCCCTTGCGGCAGACGGAAGCATCGTGGCGCTCGCGGTTGCCGTCCAAATGAATAGAGAAGGTCAAATAAGGCGAGGGGACGTATTCATCCATCTTGCGTTCCAGCAACAGGGCATTGGTGCACAGATAGACGAACTTGCCCTTCTCAATCAAGCCCTCGACGATCTGCCGCATCTCCTTGTGGATCAAGGGCTCGCCGCCGGCGATGGAGACAATCGGTGCGCCGCATTCATCCACGGCCTCCATGCAGTTCTGATAGCTCAGGCGCTTATCCAGGATCTCATCGGGATAATCGATCTTGCCGCAGCCGGCGCAGGCTAAGTTGCAGCGAAATAGCGGCTCCAGCATCAGCACCAGCGGATAGCGCGCCTCGCCGGACAGCTTCTTGGACAAGATGTATTTCGCAACGCGATATTGTTGTATCAATGGCACACCCATTAAGCCTACTCCGAAAAATTATGGTGAATGCGTTCCTGATCTTAACGGCAGGAGTGGATAAAACTACCCGAGAATAACTAAGATAAACGATGATACTAAAAATGCACAGTCTTCTCTAGCCCATTTTGAATATGATCAAAACGGTTGTTTTATTGCACGGCGCAGCCGCCGCTGCCCTTGCCACGATACAGCTTTGTCCGCATAATGACAAATTTGTTACAAAGCCCCCGATTCAAGCATGACTAAAATCCTTAGCCCATGACCGCGCTGACCAAGACCCCGCTCCTTGACTGCATCGACTCCCCGGCGGCGCTGCGCAGCCTGACGGAGAGCCAGCTGGAGCCTCTGGCCCGGGAAATGCGCGCCTTTTTGCTCAGCTGGGCGAGCCGCAACACCGGCCACTTCGCCGCCAGCTTAGGCGCAGTGGAGCTGACCCTCGCCCTGCATTATGTCTTTAATACGCCGGATGATAGGCTGGTCTGGGATGTCGGCCATCAGGCCTATGTACACAAGATCTTAACCGGCCGCCGCCAGCGCCTGCACACGATCCGCAAAAAAGACGGCCTGGCCCCTTTCCCCAAGCGCGATGAGAGCGACTACGACACCTTCGGCGTCGGCCATTCCAGCACCTCGATCAGCGCTGCGCTTGGCATGGCGCTCGCCGCCCGAGCGAGCGGCAAAGAGCGCAAGGCAGTGGCGATCATTGGTGACGGCGGCATGACCGCCGGCATGGCCTTTGAAGCCTTGAACCACGCCGGGGCTACCCGTGCCGACATGCTGGTCATCTTGAACGACAACAACATGTCCATCTCGCCCAATGTCGGTGCCTTGGCGAATCGCTTCGCCCAGCTCATCTCCGGCAGGCTCTATACCTCGGTGCGTGAGAAGGGCAAACAGGTGCTGGCGAAGGTGCCGCCGGCTCTGGAGATCGCCAGGCGAGCCGAAGAACATCTCAAGGGCCTGATCGCCCCCGGCACCTTGTTCGAAGAGTTCGGCTTTAATTACATCGGCCCGGTGGACGGGCATGACCTGCCGATCTTGGTGGAGACCTTGCGCAACCTCAAGGCGCTGTCGGGCCCGCAGTTCCTGCACATCATCACCAAAAAGGGCAAGGGCTACGGCCCGGCCGAAGATGACCCGGTCAAGTACCACGCCGTAACGCCCTTTGACCCGGCCCGCGGTCTGCCCCGCAGCGGCAAGCCGGCGGCCAAGCCGAAGTATTCGGAAGTCTTCGGCGAATGGGTCTGCGACATGGCGGCTGCCGATGAGAGGCTGGTGGCGATTACCCCGGCCATGCGCGAAGGCTCCGGCCTGGTGCAGTTCGAGCAGCAGTTCCCGCAGCGCTATTTTGACGTAGCCATCGCCGAGCAGCACAGCGTTACCGTGGCCGCCGGCATGGCCTGCGATGGCCTAAAACCGGTGGTGGCGATCTATTCCACTTTTCTGCAACGCGGCTATGATCAGCTGATCCACGATGTCATCAACCAGGAACTGCCGGTGCTCTTTGCCATTGACCGCGCCGGGCTGGTCGGTGGGGACGGGCCGACCCACAACGGCAGTTATGATTTGAGCTTTCTGCGCCTGTTGCCCGGCATGACGGTCATGGCACCGGCCGATGAAAACGAATGCCGGCAGATGCTCTACACCGGTTTTCAGTTGGGCGCACCGGCCGCGGTGCGCTACCCGCGCGGCACCGGCCCGGGGGCTGCGATTGCCAAGACCATGACCGCCCTGCCTGTGGGCAAGGCCGAGGTGCGGCGCGAGGGGGCAGGCATCGCCATCCTGGCCTTCGGCGCCATGCTGGCTGCGGCCCTGGAGGTGGGGGAGAAGCTGGATGCGACAGTCGTGAACATGCGCTTTGTCAAGCCGATTGACGCTGCGTTGATCCTGGAGCTGGCGGCCACGCATGAATTGTTGCTGACAGTGGAAGAGAATGTCATCCAGGGCGGCGCCGGCAGCGCGGTCAGCGAGGTCTTGGCGGCCTGCGGCCTTGCCCAGCGGCTCCTCCAGCACGGCCTGCCGGATCGCCTGATCCAGCATGGTTCCCGGGACGATATGCTGGTCGATGCCGGCCTGACCGCGGACGGCCTCATGCAGTTCATCGAAAAACACTTGGGTCCGCGCACCCGTCTGGCCGCCGCCAGGACTGCGTAGGGATAAGCACAACCCAGTGCCGGGGAAGAATAGCCGCTATATTGCCGCCGCCATAATCTCCCCCACCGCCGCCACCAGCGTCCGCATGTCCCTGCCACTCACCGTGCCCATCGGGGAGATGCGAAACAGGGACTTCGCCAGCGCCCCCTGGCCGGCGTAGATAATAAAGCCGCGCTGCTTTAGCTCATCATGCAGGCTCTGATAATCCATCCCGGCGGGCAGGTGAAAGGCGCTCAGGACACAGGATGAATCCGCCTCATCCAGCAAGGGCCTGATGCCAAGCTCGGCCAGCCCCGCCCTGGCGATGGCCATCTTCTCTCGATAGTATTCCCGCCGCGCTTGCCAGCCGCCTGTCTCCGCATGCTCATCCAGCGCCGCATCCAGGGCGTAGAAGCCCTGCACGGACTGGGTGAAGGGCGTGCCGCCGGCATCCTGTTGGCATAGATAGGTGTGCAGGTCTAAGTAAAGGCTGCGCGGGGCGGCGGGTTTTTTCAGCGCCGCGCGGCGGACGATGACGAAGGATGTGCCCGGTACGCCGTGCAGGCACTTGTTCGCGGTGCCGGCGCAGGCGGCGATGTTCCAATCCGCAAATTGCAAGGCTTCCGCGCCGAAGCTGCTGACGGCATCAACCAGCAGCGGCGTGTCAAAGCGCCGACATATTGCGCTGACCGCGGCCACATCGTTCCGCCGCCCGGTGGTGGTTTCATGGTGGACGAGGGCGACATAGGCGATCTTGTGCGATAATTTTTCCGCCAGCCGGTCGAGATCAATCGCCTCGCCCCACTCATGGCACAGGCGCTGATGCGCAAGGCCGTGGATCGCTGCGATCTTGCCCAGCCGCTCGCCATAGACGCCGTTTTCGATGATCAGGATCGGTGCCTTCTCCGGGGCTAGACTCAGCAGCATGGCCTCAATAGTCGCGGTGCCGGAGCCGGTCAGCAAGACCGCCGCCCAATCCGCCGCCGCCAGTTCATAGACAGCGAGCAGCTTTTGCCGAATGGCCTGCTGTAATTGCGCAAATTCCGGCTCGCGGTGGCACAGATCCGGCTTGGCGAGCGCCTGCCGCACCCGCTCGCTCAGGTTCACCGGGCCGGGATTTAGCAGCAGCGGCATCGCTAGAAGGCGCTTCCTATGTGCCGCATCAGTCGGCGCAGGACTTCGTCTGGCGGCTGCGGCGGGCGCGGCAGGTCGGCCATGCTGCCGGGGCGGATCTTTAGCTGCGCAAAGCGCGGGCCGGGCGGTGCGGTGTCGGCAAACAGGGCGTCAAGCAGGCCAAGCCCGTCTCCGCGCAGGCTCATGCCATAGCCACAGGCGCGAGCGATCGCAGCGAAGTCCACGGTGGTCGAGGCCGTTGCCTGGGCACCGGTGGAGTCATGCACTTCGTTGTCCAGCAGGAGGTGGATGAGGCCGGGCGGGGCGTAGTGGCCGATGGTGGCGAAGTTGCCCAGGCGCATCAGGGCGGCGCCATCGCCATCCACCACCACGATGCGCAGCGCCGGTTTTGCCAAGGCCAGCCCCAGCGCCAGAGATGAGGCGCAGCCCATGGAGCCGACCATGTACAGCTGATTTTTCCGGTCGGCCAAGGCGCATAATTCCCGCCCGGTGAAGCCGGTGGTGGCGATGACAACGGTGTCCTCTTGCGGGGTTGCGGCGATGACTTTTTGCAGGGCCTCACGCCGGGAAGGGCGGGCGTGTTGCGCTTCGGTGTCGTCCCCCATGCTCAGGCCGGTAGGGCTGGGTGATGCGTCGGGCGATGAAATTAGCGATGTGTTCGGTGATGCACTTGGCCCTTCCTCCACACCCGCCGCCACCGCGCCCTTGCGCATGATCAGGGCATAGGGGCGGCTCGCCGCCTGCATATAATTAGTCGCGCGTTCCAGCACAGCCTGGATCTGCCTTTCCTGATCGGGGAAGGGCTCCCAGGGGATCTTCATGGTATCGAGCAGCGCGGTGGTAATCGCCCCCATGAGTTCGTGCTGCGGTTCGTCCTTCTGCCCCGGCTCGCCACGATGGCTGATGATCAGCAAGACCGGAATGCGAAACACATAGTTGAGCGAGGTGAGCGGGTTCACCGCGTTGCCGAGGCCAGAGTTTTGCAGCATGACCACCGCGCGCTCGCCGCCAATCGCCGCCCCGGATGCGCTCGCCAGCGCATCGCCCTCGTTGGCCGCGCTGATGTAGTTCAGCGCCGCATCGCGGCGGACGTAATTGATAAAGGGCGTGAGATAAGAACACGGCACGCCGGTGTAGCGGCTAAAGCCGCAGGCCCGCGCGGCCTCAACAAAACTTTTTGCGGCGATCATGCTTTAGTCGCCGCCCAAAGACTGGCCGCGGGCGAAGTCGCTGGCACGGTCGATGTCTTCCAGCGAGTTCACGTCCAGCCAGTGGCCGTGTATGTAATGCACGGTGATTTTTTTGTTCTGTTCGATCAGGTAGTTCAGCAGATCGGGCATGTTCAGCCGCGCGAAGCCATCTCGCGCTTGCAGCGCCAGCAGGGCCTCCAGCAGCCACTCTTTGCCCTGCCGACGCACCCGCAACATGCCGACCCAGCGGCCGGAAGGCTTGCCCAGCCCGGCCTGTTCCCATTCCCATTCCCATTCCCATTCCTGTTGCGACACCCGTTGCAGCGCCACCTCCTGGCCGAACAGGCTCCGATCATCCTCGCTGGAGCACCAGGCATAATCCGCCGCCGCGCCGGGCCGCACGCCCTTTGGTGCCGAGTCCACGACCACGGATAATTCCGCCTCGTTCTCCAACAGCTCGCGCAATATGTAGCTGCGGAACAGCAGGTCGCCATAGACGATGAGCATGTCCTCATGGAAGGCCGGCACGGCACACGCCAACGAGGCCAGCTCGCCGGTCGTCGCGTGATCCTCATTCAGGCGGATGTCGATGCCGCCGATGTCGATGCTCTCGGCCTTGTAGCCGGCGACCACGGTGGTCTTGTTGATGCCCTGGCGCTTGAACTCCTCCAGCATCCGCGCCAGCAGGGGCTTGCCGGCAATGGACAACATTCCCTTCGGCTTCCCCGCGGTCAATTCGTGCAGCCTATCGCCCTCGCTGGCGGCCAGCACAATGGCCTGCGGCGCCGGCCTGCTGTGCAGATAACGATCTTGCGCTTGGGATAATTCCTCTGCGCCTTGCAGGGCGAAGATGCGCTCCACCGGGGCGATCTTCTCTTCCACGTTTAGCAGGGACTGCGCGTGGAAGATCTCTGCGCTGACCTTTTCCATGGCGGCCGCGGCGGCCCGCACCAAGTGATTGGCCCAGATGACCAGGCTGATCTGCGCGCGGCGATAGACCTCAGTAGGCGTGCTGTAGTACTTGGTCGGCACGACCAGCAGCGGACTGCGCCCGGCCCATTCTTCGGCAAAGGCGAGCACCTCGCCGGCGTGTGTCAGTTTGCTGTGGATCAGGATGCCATCGGCACCGGCGGCGTGATAGGCCTCCGCGCGCGTGAGCGCCTCACTCATGCCCCAGCCGGCGATCAGCGCCTCGATACGCGCCACGATGCAGAAATCATCATCAGACTGGCTGTCCTTGCCGGCCTTGATCTTGCCGCAAAACTCATCAATGTCCGCCAGCGGCTGGCGCTCGCCGTCGATGAAGCTGTTGGTCTTGGGGAAGAGCTTGTCTTCTATGCAGACGCCGGCGATCTGGCGCTGCTCCAGCTTGCGCACCAGGCGGCGCATGTTGTTGAAATTGCCGTAGCCGGTGTCGCCGTCTAAGAGGATGGGGATGGCGCTCACATCCGACATGAACTCCAGCATGTCAACGACCTGCGTCCAACTGGCCTCGTTGCTGTCGCGCACACCAAATTGCGCCGACATGGCCAGGCCGCTGGCCCAGATGCCCTTGAAACCGGCCTGCTCGGCGATGCGCGCAGATAGCCCGTTGTGCGCTTCAAGAATAAACGCCAGATCCTTGGAAGTGAGCAGGGCGCGCAGTTGTTTTGTCTTACTCATGGCGTGGGTGATGGTCTGGGTGATGGTTTGGGTGATGGCCCCACGGGTGGCCTAGCAGATGACTTGGGTGATGAATTTTCCCGGGCGCGCACCTTCGCCAAAACCTCGCTGCGGGCATGCGCCAGATCTTCCGGGAAGTCTATCTCTATCCAGGCCAGCCCTGTGATGTCCTCAAAAGCGAAGGCGGCAGGCTCTTCCAGCAGCAGATCGCGCAGCGCCTCTTCATAAGGGGCATCCGGCGCCGTGTCGCGGTAATGTTGCAGGTGCCGCGCCAGTTTCCCCGCCATCGGCGCGGAGAAGCGAAAGAAACCGACCGACTCGCCACAGAAGTCAAATTCCACCCCGGCGGGGAGCGCCTTGCCGAACTCGACCAGGCGGCCATTGCGAACGCAGAGCTTGACCGGCTCAGCACCCGGCACAAGGTCTCTGTCCAGCAAAAAGCAGTTCTCATGTCGGCTTTGCACCAGCGTCTTTAAGACTTGTTCCTCATAAAAGACATCGGCGTCCATGAGCAGGATGTCCTCGCCTGAGGATAACAACTCCCGCGCGCAGTGCAGGCTCAGGCCGCTGCCCCGATGGAAGTCTTGATTGAAGATACAACGCTCGTGCAGAGCAAAAGGGCGCAGGGCGGCGGCGATCAATGCTTGCTTGAAGCCGGTGACGATGTAGATGTTGCGCAAGCCGCAGCGCTGTAGGATGCGAATGTGCCGCGCCAGCAAGGAAGCTGCGCCCACTTCAAGCAGGCACTTGGGACGGCCCTGCGCCTCAGCGCCCAAACGTTGGCCAATTCCCGCTGCCAGAATGATCACTTTCATTTATTATTCTGCCCCGACACACAAAAAAGACGGGCAGTATAGCCGATAGCGTGTCAAGGTGCTTGCCGACAGGCACCGAGGCGCCGCCGCCTTGTTGTCATGCACCGGCATTTTCCAGTACGATCAGGCTAAACAGTTGATTTTCAAAGGCTTCCATTAGCAGATTAAAAAGACCGTATGAGTACAGCAACACCCACAAAGATCGGCAAGTATGAGATACAAAAACTCATCGGCAAGGGCAGCATGGGGCTGGTCTATCAAGGCCACGATCCCTTCACCAACCAGTTGGTTGCGGTCAAGGTGGCGCTGGCTGAATCGCTTAAAGATCAAGAGATGGGCGCCCGCTACCGCAAGATGTTCTTCAACGAGGCGCACACCGCCGGCGTCTTGAAGCATCCGAATATCGTTTCCATCTTTGATGCCGGGGCGGACGGGGATGACTGCTACATAGTGATGGAGCTTATCCAAGGCGGCGATACCTTAAAGACCCATTGCAAACCCGACAAGCTGCTGCCGCTGGAGCAGGCCGTAGAGATCATTTTCAAGTGCGCCAAGGCGCTGGATTATGCGCATCGGCAGGGGGTGGTGCATCGCGATATCAAGCCGACCAATATTTTATTGACGCGGGATGGGGAGGTAAAAATTGCGGATTTTAGCATCGCCCATGTCGTCAGCGCTGATACCGCCAGCACCATGCCGACCGGCTTTGTCGGCTCGCCGCGCTACATGTCGCCGGAGCAGGTGCAGGAAGAGGCGATCAGCAACCAGACTGATCTCTTCGCCTTAGGCATCGTCATGTATGAGCTGATCACCGGCAAGTACCCCTTCGTTGCCGATAGTTTTTCCCGGCTCATCTATAAGATCATCAACGAGAAACCGCCGCCCTTGCACAGTCATCGCTCTGATGTGCCCGGCATACTGGAGAAGATCGTGCGCCATGCGCTGGAGAAGAACACGGCCAAGCGCTACAAGATGGGGCTTAACATGGCCGCGGACCTGAGCCTGGCCTTTGATTACTTAGAAGAGACGCGGGAAGATATTGATGAGCAGGAAAAGTTCAACGCTGTGCAGAGCCTGGATTTCTTTCAGGGTTTTTCCACCGCCGAGATCTGGGAGATCATCAACGCCTGCCTGTGGCAGGACCATGCAGAAGGCGCCGAGATCATTGTTGAGGGCGAGATCGAAGACTGCTTTTATATCATCGCCGCCGGCAGCGTCCAGGTGCGCAAGGGGAAAATGCGTATCGACACACTGAAGGCGGGCGACTGCTTTGGCGAGATGGGCTACTTGTCCAAGACCAAGCGCTCGGCCAGCATCATTGCCAAAGAGAGAGTGCAGCTGATGAAGATCAATGCCACCTTGATTGAGCGCGTGTCTGTGGATTGCCAACTGCGTTTCAGCAAGGTATTCCTGCACACTCTGGTCAGGCGCCTATCGACCACCACGAACATGATGGCCGCGGCGGTGTAGTTTTTAGATCGGGAGCCGGGACGCCCGCCCGTTCATGCCTGCTTACATCGCTCGATCAAAAACCGCGTGGAAGCATCATGCCCAGCCGAAGCCGGCCCGCCGTGATCCAGGTCGCCCAAGATCTCCTGCGCCAGTTCCTTGCCCAGCTCCACGCCCCATTGGTCAAAGGGGTTGATGTCCCAGATGGCGGCTTCCACAAAGGTCTTGTGTTCATACAGCGCCAAGAGCATGCCCAACACCTTCGGTGACAAGCGCTCATACAGTATGGTATTGCTGGGCTGGTTGCCGGGGAAGTGTCGGTGCGGCGCTGCCGCGTTATCACGTCCGCACATCAGCGCCTTGCTCTGCGCCAGGCAATTCGCCACCAGCTTTTTGTGATGCGTCTCATCCAGCGCGGATTGTTGCGGCAGCAGGAAGTCCACCGGGATGAGCCGCCGGCCCTGATGCAAAAGCTGAAAAAAGGCGTGTTGGGCATTCGTGCCGACGCTGCCCCACAGCACCGGCGCGCTCGGGCGCGGGCATGGGCGCCCGTCATGGGTAACGCCCTTGCCGTTGCTCTCCATGACCAACTGCCCCAGATACTCCGGCAACAGCGCCAGGCCCGCATCATAAGGCACGATGGCCTGGGTCTGGGCGTCGAAGAAGTTGTTGTACCAGATGCCGAGCAGGGCGAGGATGACCGGGGCCTTGAGTTCTAATTCCGCGTTCTGGAAGTGCTCGTCCATGATATGGGCGCCGTGCAGGAACTCGCGAAAGCCTTCCATGCCGACACTCAAGGCGAGCGGCAGCCCGACCGCCGACCAGATCGAATAGCGTCCGCCGACCCAGTCCCAGAAGCGAAAGATGCGCGTCTCCAGGATGCCGTATGCCCGGGCCGCTTGCGGATTGGCCGTGACGCCGACCAGGTGCGCTGTGGCCTGTCGACAACCATGCCGGGTGAGCCAGCTGATCGCCGTGTCAGCGTTTTGCAGGGTCTCCTGGGTGGCGAAGGACTTGGACGCCAGGATGAAGAGCGTGGTCTCCGGGTCAGCATCTTCCAAAGCGCGGTAGAGATCCTTCGCATCCAGGTTGGCGACAAAGCGGATGATGAGATCCGAGCGGCGGTATTCCCGCAGCGCATCTACGGCCAGCCGCGGCCCCAGATCAGAGCCGCCGATGCCGATGTTGATGAGTGTCCTAAACGGCTTGCCGGAAGCGCCCTTGATCTCGCCGGCCTCCACGGCGGCGATGAACTCGGCTATGCGCGCTAATTCGGCCTGCACCAGGGCATTCACATCCTCGCCTTGACGCAAGAGCGGCTTGGCGGCGGGCCGGCGCAAGGCCGTATGCAGGGCCGGGCGCCCTTCCGTGGCATTCACCTTCTCGCCTGATACCAGCGCGGCGATCTTCTGCTCGACATGGCTGGCCCGGGCGAGCGCCAGCAGCTGCGCAAGAGTCTCTTCGGTGATGCGATTTTTTGAGAAATCAATGACCAGCTCATCAATCGTCAAGGAAAACCGGCGCGCCCGTTCCGGATCTTCAGCAAACAGCGCGCGCAGGTGCAGGGGGTCGATCTCCCGCTGGTGTCGGCGGAGTGTTTCCCATCGTTCTGATTTGTTCATATAAGCGGGCAGGAGAAGTGATATAGTTGGCCTGCTAGAGTAACACCTTTCATATCCGGATAATAATAGTGAATAAAACGCCGCAACAGCTGGGGAAGTACGAAGTCAGGCACGAAATAAGCCGCGGCAGTATGGGCATCTATCTCAGCAACGACAGAGCATCCCTCAGGATGTCTGAGCATGAGGCATTCGGAACCTTAGTTGTTTATTTTTCAAGCAACATGAGCATCCAGGCCCATCACCCCTAATGTCCCCTCATTCCATCGTCTGGTTTCGTCGCGACCTGCGCTTGGAAGATAACCCGGCGCTGCAATGCGCCGTCGAGTCTGGAAACCCGCTCATCCCCTTGTATATATGGTGTCCGGAGGACGAGGGAGACTGGGCGCCGGGCGGGGCCAGCCGCTATTGGCTGCATGAATCCTTACAAGCCCTGCACGAGGCATTGCAGCAGCGCGGGTCAAGATTGATCTTAAGGGCGGGCGCGCCGCTGCCGGTGCTGCAGGATTTGATCGATGCTTTTACTGTTGAGGCGGTGTACTGGAACAGGCTGTATGAACCGGCGGCAATCCGCAGGGACACGCAGCTTAAAAAGACGCTCACGGCGCAGGGCGTAGCGGTGCAGAGCTTTAACAGCGCCTTGCTAAACGAGCCGATGCCGATCAGGACGAAGCAGGACAAGCCCTTCAAGGTATTCACGCCCTTTTGGAAACATTGCCTCACCTTGGAACCACCGCCGCGCCCTAGTGCGACAGTGCAGGCCATCCCCAAGCCCGAAGTCTGGCCGCCTTCTGCGCGCCTTGCGTCTTTTCACCTAAAACCGAAACACCCCTGGTATCAGGGCATCCAGGGAAACTGGCGGATTGGCGAACAGGCCGCGCGAGCGAGGCTGGCGGACTTTCTCGCCGGCAGGATCATCCATTACCCCGATACGCGCGATTATCCCGCCGCCGCTGGCATCTCCAGCTTGTCGCCCCATCTTCACTTCGGCGAGCTCGGTCCGCGCCAGATCTGGCATGCCGTCATGGACAATGAGCGCGACCGGGGCTACTTGACGCCGCGCCAACCCGTGCTTGCTTATTTGAGACAATTATACTGGCGCGAGTTTGCGCATTACCTGCTGTTTCATTTTCCACAGACATCGGAAGCACCGCTCAATGAAAAATTCGCCGACTTTCCCTGGGTGTCGGATGCGCAGAAGCTGGCCGCCTGGCAGGCGGGGAAGACCGGCTATCCCATCGTTGATGCCGGCATGCGTGAATTGTGGCAGAGCGGCTGGATGCACAACCGGGTGCGCATGATTGTCGGCTCCTTCCTGGTCAAAGACCTGCTGCTGCACTGGCGCGCAGGCGCAGATTGGTTCTGGGATACGCTGGTGGATGCGGATCTCGCCAACAACACACTGGGCTGGCAATGGGTCGCCGGCTGCGGTGCCGATGCCGCGCCGTTTTTTCGCATCTTCAATCCCGTGCTCCAGGGAGAAAAATTCGACGCGCGTGGTGAGTATGTTCGCAAATGGCTGCCGGAACTGGCCGGCTTGGATAATCAGCACTTCCACAAACCCTGGGAACTTGACGCAGCAGAACTAAAAAAACGCGGGGTCAGACTGGGGCGGGATTATCCCTTGCCCATCGTGGATCATGCGGCGGCGAGAAAACGCGCCCTGGCGGCCCTGTCAGCATTGAAAGAGAAAAATTAAACACCGGAAATCAGAGCGGAACACATCCACGCCGATGATCCGCACCCGCTGACCGCCCCGCGGCCTGCCGGTGGCGTTCAATGTCAGCCACTCGCACGAATAGGCCCTGCTTGCCATCTCCTTAGGCCGGGGACGTAGGGATGGACATTGAAAAAATCCGCACCGAGGTGAAGCGCGAGGCACTGGCCTGGCGTTTTTTCTCGGCGAACGAGTATCAAGCCGTCCGCCAATATGCTGATCCGGTGCGGGCGTTTTATACGCTGTGGACTAAAAAGCAAGCCGTCTTAAAAGCAACGGGCGTAGGCCTGGCCACCGGTTTGCGGGAATTTGATGTGGCGACACAATGCAAGCAACCGGAGGCGGTCAAGCGCTGGCAATTTACCAACATAGGATTCGCCGAGGGCTATGTGGCTACCTTGGCCGCAGACGGCGGCGAATTTACGAGCAGGGCATGGGAAATAGACCCGCACCACTCGTTCCCGTCATGCCCAGCCTGATTTTTCAAAGACCCAGAGCTATTTCGGACACTCTTCATTTTACCGCCCTCACCACATAGCCGCTGGGGCAATCCCGGCTCGTCCACAGCAGGGGCGGCAGGGTGAGGAGGTGGCTAAACACCCGCAGGGCGAGTGCAGGCAAAGGGCCGCCGGTGCTTAAAATATCGAGGATCACATGCAGACGATTACCGAAGGGATGAATGTGGGCCTGCGAGAAATCCTTGAACAGCACCGCCAGCCCGTGTTCGGTAAATCGCTGGAAATCAAGCGGGTCGCCATGCACATGAAACAGAAAGGGCGCCACTGCCATGACCACGCCGCCGGCTCGCAAGATGCGCTGCTGCTCGGCTGTCGCCTGCTGCGGGTCTTGCAGGTGCTCCAGCACATCGATGAGGATGACGGCGTCAAAGGATTGCTCCCGAAACGGCAAGGCGTGGGCATCGGCCATCAAGTCAAGCTGCTCGCTGGCCGCAATATCCGTGCAGGTGAGGATCGCAGCATTCGGCACCAGTTCCCGATACGGCTCCTTGCCCGCGCCAATCACCAGCACATCGCCGCCCAGGCGTTCAAGTTGTGGTGCAACCAGGCGATCGCTCAAGATTTTATAGCACGTGGTGAATAGCCGGCGCAGGACGGTGCGTTGGTCTTTGGCCATGTTTTTTGATCGGTGAAAAACGGGAATTGTAATTAAGAAAGCCCTAGCTGGTCGGGGTGACAGGATTTGAACCTGCGACCTCTGCCTCCCGAAGGCAGCGCTCTACCAGGCTGAGCTACACCCCGCTTGCAATGAAGCATTATATCGCTTCCAGAGAAGATTGGCAGCCGCGGCATGTCGCCGGCTCTCCTTTGTGGGTGTGCGCACCTTGTCCGCCCGCTGCACCCATGCCGAGGTGTTGCATTAAAATTGCGTTGCTCTAATGCGTCCTCTCCACGACAAAGCGCGCCAGCAGGTGCAGGGCGTCTCGATATTCCGACGGCGGGATATGCGCCAGCGCCGCTATCGCCCTGTCCGCTTCCTGTTGCGCGAGTTCTGCCGTGTAGGCGATGGCGCCGGTGCTCTCCAGCGTGGTGAGGATTTCCTCCATGCCGTCTAAGCCGCCGCTTTCAATGGCCGCCCGGATTAGGGCCGATGGCTTCTCGGCGCTGTTCCACATGGCATAGAGAAGCGGCAGCGTAGGCTTGCCTTCGGCCAAGTCATCGCCGATGTTCTTGCCCAACTCAGAGGCCGAGGCGCTGTAGTCCAGCACATCATCAATCAGCTGATAGGCGATGCCGAGAGATCTGCCGTACTCCGCCATGGCTTCTTCTTCCGCCGGCGGGCGCTCGCAGATGATCGCGCCGATGTGCGCCGCGGCTTCAAACAGCTTTGCCGTCTTGTTGTGGATGACCTCCAGGTAGCGCTTCTCGGTCGTCTCCGGATCATGCCGGTTGAGCAACTGTTGCACTTCGCCTTCGGCGATGGTGTTGGTGGCCTCGGACAATATTTCCATGACCCGCATGGAGCCGACTTCCACCATCATCTGAAAGGCGCGGGAATAGAGAAAATCCCCGACCAGGACGCTGGCTTCATTTCCCCAGCGCTGGTTGGCCGTGGCGCGGCCGCGGCGCAGCAGCGAGGCATCGACCACGTCATCATGCAGCAGCGTGGCGGTGTGGATGAACTCGATGATCGCCGCCAAGCCGATGTGCTTATCGCCCGTATAGGGAAAGGCGCCGGTGCTGAGCAGGAGCAGCGTCGGGCGCAGGCGCTTGCCGCCGCTGTTCACGATGTAGTGGCCCAGCTGGTCGATAAGCGCCACGCCCGAATGCAGCTTTTCATGGATGAGGGCATTCACCCGGGCGATGTCCCGGGCGGTCAGCGCACGGATGACTTCTATGTCGGCCTCTTCTTGCAGGGCGGTGTTGCCGTTGGTGTAGTTCACTTAAACTTAACATTTAGGACTTATCGGACAAGGCATTTTGCCAATCTTAAGCCCGGATTGCCAATCCGCCTGCTGCGTAGATTGTTGGCCACACTTCAAGATTTTTGCTTGTTTCTGCGCGCTGGATTACGTAGAATTGCGCCCCTCGTCAATCAGGCCCAATTTAAGGCTTTAAGATTCAGATCTACGGAGGCGGCAGCGATGTATGCGGTGATCAAGAGCGGCGGCAAACAATACAAGGTCAAAGAGGGCGATGTGGTGCGGGTAGAAAAGCTCGCTGCGGCCGAAGGCGCGGCGGTCGATATCAAGGAGGTGCTGCTGGTGGCCGATGGCGATGCCGTGCGCGTGGGTACGCCGCGGGTGGCCGACGCAACGGTGTCTGCCACGGTGAAGGCGCATGGCCGCGGCCGCAAGCTCAAGGTGATCAAATTCCGGCGCCGCAAGCATTCCCGCAAACAGCAGGGACACCGCCAAGCCTACACCGAGCTGGGCATCACCGGCATCTCAGTCAAATAAGCACGGGGAGAGAATAGCATGGCACATAAAAAAGCAGGCGGCAGCACCCGCAATGGGCGTGATTCGAAGTCCAAACGCCTAGGCGTAAAACGCTACGGCGGCGAGCAGGTGCGCGCCGGGAATATTATCGTGCGCCAGCGCGGGACAAAGTTTCACGCTGGTGTCAATGTCGGCTGTGGCCATGACCATACGCTCTTTGCCCGGGCTGATGGGCAGGTGCTTTTTCAAAAGAAGGGCCCTAAGCAGCGCACCTTCGTGAGCGTGGTGGCGAGCTGAAACCCAAGCGCATTTTTTGAGCAAGCCAAACCCCGCCGCCGAGCGGGGTTTTTTTATTTACTAAGGATGTAATGTATGTCGGTTTTGCAGGACGCAAAAACCGACGATTTATAGCTCGTGTGACTTAAGGATTACGTTCTTCAAAAACAAGATAGCGTCTTCGGTGCAAGACGAATAACAAGGCAAGGGCGCGGCCTGAGCGCAGAAGCAAAATGAAATTCGTAGATGAGGCGACAATCCGGGTGGTGGCCGGCAAGGGCGGCGATGGTTGCTTGAGTTTCCGGCGGGAGAAATACATCCCCAAAGGCGGGCCGGACGGCGGCGATGGCGGCGATGGCGGCAGCGTCTATCTGCACGTCGATGAGGGTTTGAACACGCTGGTGGACTTTCGCCACCTGCGCCTGTTTCGGGCGCAAAACGGCCAACCGGGGCAGGGCAAGGGGCGCAACGGCAGGCAGGGCGAGGACTGCCTCATCAAGGTGCCGCTGGGCACGCTGGTCTATGACGCTGACATTGACGAGCGGATGGGCGATCTGGCCCGGCCCGCTGCGCGCCTGCTGGTCGCCCAAGGCGGCTTTCATGGCCTGGGCAACACGCGGTTCAAGAGCAGCACGAATCGTGCGCCGCGCAAGACTACCCCGGGCACGGCGGGCGAGGCGCGCAACCTGCGCCTGGAGCTTCAGGTGCTGGCCGATGTCGGCCTGCTCGGCCTGCCCAACGCCGGCAAATCCACGCTCATCCGCCAGGTCTCCGCGGCCAGACCCAAGGTGGCCGCCTATCCCTTCACTACCTTGCATCCCCAGCTCGGCGTGGTGGTCGGGGAGGCGCAGGATTTTGTCATCGCCGACATCCCCGGCTTGATCGCAGGCGCCGCCGACGGGGCCGGCCTGGGCGTGCAATTCTTAAGGCACCTGGCGCGCACCCGGTTGCTGTTGCACCTCGTTGACATCGGCAGCGCTGATGAGCAGGAGATCCTGCGTGCCGTCAAGACCATTGAGCAGGAGTTGCAGCGTTTCGATCAGGCGCTGGCGGGCAAGGAGCGCTGGCTGGTGTTGAACAAGGCCGACCTGCTTGATGAAGCTGCGCGGGAGGAACGCAAAAGTGCGCTCACCGCCGCCCTCTCCCCTGGGCTTCCGGTGTATCTGATCTCGGCGCTGAGCGGCGCGGGCTGTCAGGCGCTCATGGCCGCCGTGGCCGCGCGGCTTGCCGTGGCCAAAGAGCAAAATTGCGCCCTCGCAGGAGCGGCAAAATGATGGCGCGGGCTGGGCTGGGCCAAACGAGGCGCTGGGTGATCAAGCTCGGCAGCGCCCTGCTGACCAACGAGGGCGGCGGCCTCAAGACCGATACCTTGGCGACCTGGGTGGTGCAGATGATGCAGCTACGGCGGCGGGGCGTGGAGCTGGTGCTGGTGTCTTCCGGCGCCGTGGCCGAGGGGCTTTCCCGCCTAGGACGGCGGCGACGCCCGCATGCCCTGAACGAATTACAAGCCGCGGCCGCCATCGGGCAGATGGGGCTGATACGAGCCTGGGAGTCCTGCTTCCAGCGCTATGGGGTGCACACCGCGCAGATCCTGCTTACTCATGATGACGTGGCGGATCGCCGGCGCTACCTAAACGCCCGCGCAACGCTGCGCACCCTGCTTGGGGCGGGCGTGGTGCCGATCGTCAACGAGAACGACTCGGTGGCCACGGAAGAAATCCGATTCGGTGATAACGACCGCCTGGCCGGCCTGGTGGTGAACCTGATCGAGGCCGACCTGCTGGTCATCCTCACCGATCAGGCCGGCCTGTACGACAGCGACCCGCAGACGAACGAGAAGGCACTGTTGATCAAGACCGGCGCGGCGGGCGATGCAAAATTAGAAGCCGGGGCCGGGGCGGGCGGTAGCTTAGGGCGCGGCGGCATGGTGACCAAACTGCATGCGGCGAAGACGGCGGCCAAGTCCGGCGCGCAGACAGTGATCGCCTACGGTCTGGAGGAAGACATCCTGCTGCGCATCCATGCCGGGGAAGAGCTCGGCACCATGCTGACCACCCGGCAGGCGCCCCTGGCGGCCCGCAAGCAGTGGCTGGCCAGCCACAACCGCAGCCGCGCTCGCCTGCACCTGGATCAGGGCGCAGCGCGGATGCTGCGGGATGAGGGCAAGAGCCTGCTGGCGGTCGGCGTGGTCGGGGTTGAGGGCGAGTTCCAGCGCGGGGAGATCGTCAGTTGCATAAATCCGGCGGGCGCGGAGATCGCCTGCGGCCTGGTGAATTACAACGCGGATGAGACGCGCCGGATCATGGGGCAGGGCAGCGATAAGATCGAGGAATTACTCGGCTATCTGGATGCGCCGGAGTTAATCCATCGCGACAACATGGTGATATTGTAGCGGCCGGTCTGGTCGGCCAATCAGAAGTGCTTAAGGGCTACAGCGCCTGCAGCCGGGTGTTGAGACGGCTCTTGTGGCGGGCGGCCTTGTTTTTATGGATCAGACCCTTGTTGCTCATGCGGTCAATTATGGGCAGGGCGGCCTGATAGGCGCTGGCCGCCGCCTCCTTGTCCCGGCTTTCAATCGCATTCACGACCTTCTTGATCGAGGTGCGCAGCATGGAGCGGGCACCGGCGTTCTGCCGCCGCCGTTTCTCCGCCTGCCGGGCGCGCTTTTTTGCTGAGGCGATGTTGGCCAATTTTTCTCTCCTGAAACTTATGAGATCGGTAAAAGCGCGACACTATGCGACTGTGCTAAGCATTTGTCAATCCCCTTCGTGCAAGCCGTATTCTTTAGATTATTGATGATATTTTCCTGTATAAACAATAAGATAGCGAGTTTAATTTATCTGAATTAAAATTGTGCAAAACCGCCTGTTGAAATCCACCCTTATCGTGAGCGCCATGACCGGCATCTCGCGCATCTTCGGCCTGCTGCGCGATGTGGTGATCGGGGTGCTGTTCGGGCCCGGCGCCGGCGTTGACGCCTTCATCGTTGCCTTTCGCATCCCGAATTTCCTGCGGCGCCTGTTTGCCGAAGGCGGTTTTTCCCAAGCCTTTGTGCCGGTCTTATCCGAATACCGGGAAAAACGCGACAAGGCCGAAGTGAAAGCGCTGATTGACCAGACCACCCTGACGCTGGGGCTGGTGCTGTGTCTCATCACCCTGCTCGGCGTCTTGGCCGCGCCGGCGTTGATCTGGCTGTTTGCGCCCGGCTTTGCCAGCGAGCCGGGCAGGCAGCTGATGGCAACCGACATGCTGCGCATCACCTTTCCCTACATCCTGTTTATTTCCCTGACCGCGCTGGCCGGCGGCATCCTGAACACCTACCGCAACTTCGCCGTGCCGGCCTTCACGCCGGTGCTGTTGAACCTTTCCCTGATCGCCTGCGCCGTCTTTTTATCGCCCCGATTTGCCGAGCCGGTCTATGCCCTGGCCTGGGGGGTACTGCTGGCGGGCATGGCGCAGTTGCTGTTCCAGTTGCCCTTCTTAAAGCGCCTGGGACTGTTGCCGCGGCCGGCTCCTAAGCGTGACCGGGAAGGGCTCAGGCGCATTATCCGGCTGATGATCCCGACCCTGTTTGCGGCCTCGATCACGCAGATCAACCTGCTGATTGACACCCTGATCGCCTCCTTCCTGCAAACCGGCAGCATCTCCTGGCTGTATTTTTCCGATCGCTTGGTCGAGTTTCCCTTGGGCGTCTTCGGTATTGCGCTCTCCACCGTTATCCTGCCGAGCCTGGCCGCCCAGTACGCAAGCGCCGCCGGCAGCGCCTGGCACCAGACGCTGGACTGGGCCTTGCGCCTGGTCTTCCTGCTGGCCTTGCCGGCCGCGGCCGGCCTGGCCATGCTCGCCGCCCCCATGCTGGCCACCCTGTTTCAATACGAGGCTTTCACCCGCCATGACGTGCTCATGGCCAGCCACAGCCTGATCGCCTATGCCCTCGGCCTGCCGGCCTTTATCCTGATCAAGGTGCTATCAGCCGGTTTTTTCTCGCGCCAGGACACGAAGACGCCGGTGAAGATCGCGGCGGTGGCGATGTTCGCCAACCTGGTCTTGAACCTGTTACTGGTGCAGTACTTAGCGCATGCCGGGCTGGCGCTGGCGACCTCATTAGCGGCTTCTCTGAACGCCGGCCTGCTGTATCTCAGCTTGCGCAACAGAGATCATTACCGCGCCGGCGGCGGCTGGTGGGTCTATCTGGGCAAGATGCTTTTAAGCCTGGCGGCCATGTGCCTGTTGTTGCTGTGGCTAAGCCCGGCGATGACGGCCTGGTTTTCGTGGGGGCTGTATGAGCGAGCCGCCAATCTGGCCCTCTGCATCCTTGCCGGGGCCGGCGTCTATTTTCTGGTGCTGCGCCTGGTGGGCATAGGCCTGCGGCAGATGACAGCGCCGCCACCAGCGTTATAATGATGGTTATAATAAGGACCATTTCGATTGCCTGATGGAACTCATCCGTTACATTCATAACCTGAAGCAGCAGCATCAGGGTTGTGTCGCCACGATAGGGAACTTTGACGGCGTACATCTGGGGCACCAGGCGGTCATTGCGCAGTTACGGGCGCAGGCGCAGCGGCTGGCCTTGCCCGCAGTGGTGATGATCTTTGAGCCGCAACCGCTGGAATACTTCTCGCCCGATACCGCCCCGGCGCGCCTATCCAGCCTGCGCGAGAAGTGCGAGCAGTTTGCAGCCCAAGGCGTGGAGCGGGTCTTTTGTCTGCGCTTTCAGCAGTCCCTGGCGGCCTTGCCGGCGGAGCGCTTTGTCAGCGAGATCCTGGCCGAGGGTTTAGGCGTGAAGCAGCTCATCGTCGGCGATGACTTTCGCTTCGGCAAGGCGCGCGCCGGCAACTTTGATCTCTTGGTGCGGCTGGGCCGGGAGCTTGGCTTTGCCGTGGTGCCGATGCAGACGCGCATCCTTCAAGAGGCGCGCATCAGCAGCAGCAGCATCCGGGCCGCCCTGGCCGGGCATGAGCTGGACACGGCGGCTGAGCTTTTAGGCCGGCCTTACAGCATCAGCGGACGGGTCGTGCACGGGGAGAAACGCGGCCGCGAGTTGGGCTATGCAACGGCCAACCTCGCGCTGCAACGGCGCCGACCGCCGCTGCGCGGGATCTATGCCGTCCGCGCGCAGGGCTTGGGCCGCAAGGCGCTAAGCGGGGTGGCCAGCCTCGGCACGCGACCGGTGTTTGCCGGCGAGAAGTTATTATTGGAGGTGCATTTGTTTGACTTTGACGAAGAGATTTACGGTGCGCACCTGCGGGTGGAGTTCCTGCATTATCTCCGGCGCGAGCAGATGTTTGCCTCCGTTGCCGAGCTAAAAAAACAGATGCAGCAAGATGCGCAGGCGGCCAGAGACTTCTTTGCAAATGAAAAAGGGATGACGGCGGATGGCTAACTACGATGGTTGATTATAAGGACACCCTGAACCTGCCCAAGACGGATTTCCCGATGAAGGCAAATCTGGCCGGACGAGAACCGGCCATGCTCCAGCGCTGGCAGGAGATGGATCTGTATGGCCAGATCAGACAGGCGAAACAGGGCAAGCCGCGCTTCATCCTGCATGACGGCCCGCCGTATGCCAACGGCGATATTCACCTGGGCCATGCGATTAACAAAATCCTCAAAGACATCATCATCAAGGCGCGCTCTATGAGCGACTTTGATGCGCCCTATGTGCCGGGCTGGGATTGCCACGGCCTGCCCATTGAGCTACAGGTGGAGAAAAAAAAGGGCAAGGCCGGGCAGCAGTTGAGCGCCGCCGATTTCCGCCGCCATTGCCGCGAGTACGCCCGCCAGCAGCTCGACCGCCAGCGCCAACAATTCATCCGCTTAGGCGTGTTGGGCGACTGGCAGAGGCCCTACCTGACCATGACCCCGGCGGCCGAGGCCAATATCCTGCGCGCACTGGGGCGCATGATCGCGGCCGGGCATCTGACAGGCGGCTTCAAGCCGGTGCATTGGTGCGTGGAGTGCGGCTCGGCGCTGGCAGAAGCCGAGGTGGAATACGAGGACAAGCTCTCGCCGCAGATCGATGTGTGCTTTGAGGTGGTGGACAGCCAAGCCTTTAACCAGCGCTTCGGCGTCAATGATGATAAGGGCGCAGCGCTGGTCATCTGGACGACCACGCCCTGGACCCTGCCCGCTAACCAGGCCGTGGCGCTGCATCCTGCATTGACTTACGTGCTGGTCGAGGCGGGAAAAAAGCGTCTGCTCCTCGCCGAGGCGCTGCTGGATGAGGCCATGCAGCGCTGCGGGATTGCCGAGTATCAGGTCATCGGCAAGGCGAGGGGAGAAGCGCTGGAGCGACTGGCCTTGCGGCATCCCTTTTATGCGCGCGAGGTGCCGGTCATTCTCGCTGAGCATGTGACCACCGAGGCCGGCACCGGCGCCGTGCACACCGCCCCCGGGCATGGCCACGATGACTACCTGGTCGGGCTAAAATACGACCTCAAGGTGGAGAACCCGGTGGATGGTCGCGGCGTCTTCTTGCCGGACACGCCGCTGGTTGGCGGGCTGCCCATCAATGAGGCCAACACCCGCCTGATCGAGAATATGCAGGAGAGCGGCGCGCTCCTGGCCGCAAGCCAACTCAAGCACAGCTATCCCTTTTGCTGGCGGCACAAGGCGCCGATCATCTTCCGCGCCACGCCGCAGTGGTTCTTCAGCATGGACGCCCGGGGCCTGCGCAGGCAGGCGCTGGCGGAGATAGAAAAGATCGCCTTCACGCCGGCCTGGGGGCGGCAGCGCATCCAGGGCATGGTCGCCGAGCGGGCTGACTGGTGCATCTCCCGGCAGCGCGCCTGGGGCGTGCCGATTGCGGTTTTCATCGACAAGGAGAGCGGCGAGTTGCATCCGGACACCGCCGCCCTGATCGAGGCAGCGGCCAAGCGGGTGGAGCAAGACGGCATTGATGCCTGGTTTGCGCTGGCGCCGGAGGCCTTGCTGGGCGCAGAAGCCGAGCAGTATCACAAGCTGGAGGATTTGTTGGATGTCTGGTTTGATTCCGGCGTAACGCATGCATCCGTGCTGGATGCCGACCCGCGCTTGGACTTCCCGGCCGATCTGTACCTGGAGGGCTCGGATCAGCATCGCGGCTGGTTCCAATCCTCCCTGTTGACCAGCGTGGGCATGAACGGCAAGGCGCCGTACAAGGGCGTACTGACGCATGGTTTCTTTGTCGATGAACACGGCATGAAGATGTCCAAGTCGCGCGGCAATGCCGTCTCGCCGCAGCGGCTGATGAAGACCCTCGGCGCCGACATCCTGCGCCTGTGGGTGGCGGCCACGGATTACCGCGGCGAGATGAGTATTTCCGAAGAAATTCTAAAGCGAAATGCGGACGCCTACCGTCGCATCCGCAACACCGCGCGTTATCTTTTGGCCAACCTGAACGGCTTTGATCCGGACAGGGATATTGTCAAGGAAGCACAACTGCTGGAGCTGGATCGCTGGCTCTTGTGGCAGACCATCGACTTGCAGCAGGCGATCATCGCCGCGTATGAAAAATACCAGTTTCACCTGATCTACCAACGGCTGCATCATTTCTGCGGCGTGACTTTAGGTAGCTTTTATCTGGACATCATCAAGGATCGGATTTACACCATGCAGGCGGAGAGCATCGGTCGGCGCTCGGCGCAGAGTGCCATGTTTCATGTGGCAGAAGCCTTGGTGCGCTGGCTGGCGCCGATCTTGAGTTTTACTGCGGATGAGATCTGGGGCCATCTGCCTGGTGCGCGCAGCGCTTCTGTTTTTCTAGCGAGTTGGTATGCCGGTTTTCCAAAATTATCCGATGCGCGCAATCAGGATTGGGAGCGCACGATTGCCGTGAAGGACGAGGTGAGCAAGGTGCTGGAGCGCCTGCGCGCAACTGGTGACATCGGCTCTTCCTTAAACGCCGAGGTGGCGATCTATTGCAACGGCGCCGTGCAGGATTCGCTGCAACGCTACGGCGAGGAGCTGCGTTTTGTCCTGCTGACTTCGGATGCCAAAATCCACGGCAATGCAGAGCAGGCCGGAGCGGCCACGGCCGGCGACAGCGCCGGGCTGGAGATCCGGGCGCGGGCCTCAAGCCATAAAAAGTGTGTGCGCTGCTGGCAGCAGCGGGCGGATGTGGGCGCGGATGCCGCCCACCCAGAAATCTGCGCCCGCTGCGTGAGTAATGTCAGCGGCGGCGGGGAAGTGCGGCGCTATGCCTGATTCTTCGTTAAAATGGTTGTGGCTGACCTTTTTCATCATCGCGCTGGATCAGGCGAGCAAGCACATGATCTCCGGTGCCTTCGTCTTATATGAAAGCCGTCCCGTCATTGACGGCGTTTTTAATTTGACCCTGCTGCACAACACCGGCGCGGCCTTTAGTTTTTTGAGCGATGCCGGCGGCTGGCAGCGCTGGCTGTTTACTGGCCTGGCCAGCATCATCAGCGTGGCGCTCCTGGTGTGGCTGTATCGCCTGCCCGCCGAGCGCAACTGGCTGGCGGCCGCTCTCGCGCTGGTATTGGGCGGGGCGGTGGGGAATCTGTGCGACCGCGTGCGGCTTGGTTATGTCGTTGATTTTCTGGATTTTTATTATGAAACATGGCACTGGCCGGCCTTTAATGTGGCCGATGCAGCGATTACCATCGGCGCGATTATGTTGATTATCGACACCCTGTGGCTTGACCAGGCGGAGGTCTCCACCCACGATGCCGGCAATGCGCGTGATCCTTAGACATGCCCTGCGAGGTTGATTTTGGTGGCGCATGAAAAGGCGGGCGGATCGGTGTACAATGCGCGCTCAAACCCAACAAATGACAATTTTATGATGCAGATAACCTTGGCCAACCCGCGCGGCTTTTGCGCCGGCGTGGATAGAGCGATCGAGATCGTGGAGCGGGCGCTGGCCTTATTCGGCGCGCCGGTGTACGTGCGCCATGAGGTAGTGCACAACAAATACGTGGTTGACAGCCTGCGCGAGAAGGGCGCGGTGTTTGTGGAAGAGTTGGACGAGGTGCCGAACGAGGCCACGGTCATCTTCAGCGCGCATGGCGTTTCCAAGGCCGTGCGTGAGGTCGCTTCCCGGCGCGGCCTGCGTGTGTTTGATGCCATCTGTCCGTTGGTCACCAAAGTGCACATGGAGGTCGGGCGCTATCAGGACGAGGGGCGCGAGTGCATCCTCATCGGCCATGCCGGGCATCCGGAGGTGGAAGGCACGCTGGGGCAGTATCGTGCAGAAAACGGCGCCGGCATGTATCTGGTCGAGTCCACCGGCGATGTCGATCGCTTGCAGGTCAACAACCCCGATTTCCTCGCCTTTGTAACGCAGACGACCCTGTCCATGGATGATACCGCCGAGGTGATTGCGGCGCTCAGGCAGCGCTTCCCGAAGATCGTCGGCCCGAAGAAGGAAGACATCTGCTATGCCACGCAAAACCGCCAGGATGCGGTGAAGAAGCTGACCGGTGCCTGTGATCTGATCCTGGTGGTCGGCTCGCAGAACAGCTCCAACTCCACCCGCCTGATGGAGATCTCGCAGAAAAAAGGGGTGCCGGCCTACCTGATCGACAACGCCGCCGAGATCAAGGCCGAGTGGCTGCACGGCAAGCAAAACATAGGCCTGACCGCCGGTGCTTCGGCTCCGGAAGTTTTAGTCGAAGAGGTGATCGACACGTTGAAGGCGGCCGGTGCCGCCAAGGTCATCGAAGCACCCGGCATCCGCGAGAGCGTGGTGTTCTCCCTGCCCAAGGAATTGATGGCGAGGGCTTAGTCGGCGGTCAATCGTTGCACCGAGCGGAAGACCGCAGATCAAGACGGGCAAAGGGGCGAAGCCAGAAGGGGGTTGACGGTCAGCTAAGACGAAGGCTGCGGATCAAGACGGACAACGGCGCAATGCCAGAGAGTGCTTGCTCCTTGTAAGTCTAGGCCAGGGCCGGGCATCCCGCCGAGCGCCCGGTTTATCCATGTTCCGGCTCGCGGCACTGGATAAGACTCACCCCGCGGCCGCAGCATCCAGCCCGATTTGCCTGATAAAACCAGCGCATCGCTGAACCAGGCCGAGGCTTAACTCTCCCCCACATCATCCCCGGCTTCCCCCGGACACCCAGGTGCTGCCAAGCTCAAGCGCAAGGCTTAGTTCCCTTCCTCCTCGCCTTCCGGCTGGTAGCCGGCCTCGCGCAAGGCGGCCAGCAGGCGGTTGCGATCATAGCCGGTGATCAGGGTCTCGCCAATCAGCACGGTCGGCACACTGAGGCCGCCGATTCTGTCCTGCAATTCCTTCTGGTTGTCGGGGCTTGTATTGACATCCTTCTCTGTTACCGCAACCCCGCGGATGGCCATGAACTCCTTGATTTGCTCGCAGGCCTCGCAGTCCTCGATCAGATACAGCGTGACCGGCTCCAGCGAGGCCGCGCCCGCGCCCGAGGGTTTCTTGCTGCCGTACTTTTTTGCGCCCACCTCGGTCGTGCCCGGCGGACAGCGATCCTGGAAACTGATCCGGCCAGCGGCGTCTTTGCACTGGAAAACAGTCGTCGCCGGGGCGGCGTGGGAAAAAACGATGGCCAGTGCGGCGAGCAGCAGGGGTTTGTTCATGGTATTTGTCCTCAGGTATTTTAGAATGCGTATTTTTAACCTAAGCATACGCTATTTCCGCCACCGGGCAAGGATAAATCGACCTCTGGTTACCGGCTTCTTCTTTCGTCCCCGTGAAAAAACGCCACCTCTGCCCGCCCTCGTCCTCGCGAAGGCGGGGAAAGCGGGGAGCGGGGGAGTCCTAAAAATCTGTCCGCCGGCGCGCTTTTTGGTTATCATTGGTCTTTGCTCAGAAGGCATAAAAGATGACGACTTGCTCACGCTTATTTTCGAAGTTACCGCCGCGCTGGATCAGGCCAGTGCTTGGCATGGTGTTTGGTTCGGTTGTCGCTGCCGTGCCGAGTGCGCTGCTCGCGGCGCAGATTTATAAGTGGGTGGATGCCGATGGCAATGTGCAATTCAGCCAGAACCCGCCGCCCGCCGGCGTGGAAGCCGACACGGTGGAGCCGAAGTACAGCAAGGGCTCAGAGCAGGCGCAGCAGGCCTTGCAGAAGCGGCTGGAGGGCCTGGAAAAACGCCGTGACGGGCGCAGCAAAAGCGCCAACGAGCAGCAGGCGAAGGCGGCGGATGCGGCCGATAAAAAGCGCCGTTGCGCGGATGCGGCCAAGCGCCTGGCGAGCTACTCCCGCCCGCGGGTTACGGAAGTCAGCGAAGATGGCCAGCGCGAAATTATTGGCGAGGAACAGCGCCAGGCCGAGTTAGCCAAAGCGCGCGAGTATCTGGCTGAGCATTGTCGGTAGCGGGGTTGTGCGTTAGCCCCAAATCAAGCGGGCCGAATGAGTTCAGCAGCAAGCGGCGTAAGTACATCCCATACAAAATGATCAAAGCGTCATGCCGTGCCTGACACGGCATCCAGTTATGGAGACGAGTCGCTCGCAGGGACGCCTTAATGCCAGGGTCACCCAATCAACCTGCCTTTCGCCGCTTGCTCAAGAATCTGCTTGATCGCCGGACAAGATATGGAGTGGATTCCCGTTTTCACGGGAATGACGGGTGCGGGCGCCAGTCAATCCTGAAGCGTGGCCGCCATGAACATCGCCCAAGACGGCGCACCGGCGGTACGCCAATCCGTTCAGCGCTGGCTACAGATCATCGTGTCGGCAGGTTCTGCAAAGCGTGGCCGCCACGAACATCGCCCAAGATGGCACTGGCCTAGCAGTCAACTCATAGCCAAGACGATAGGCACCGCCACACCAACCAACTAAACACCCGCTACAGATCATCGTGCCAGTAGGTTCTATAGCGCGGTACGCCTTCCACTACCAACTCGCTCTTGATGCCGGGGCCGGTGGTGTTCAGGATCAAGACGCCGCGGTCGGTGTAGAGCGGTACGCCGCCGGAACTGATCCCGGCGCCGCCGGCACGGACGCGATCTGAGGCATCCACCTTGCCGTCCCCATCCCAATCCAGCGCCGCGCGGCCGGAGAGGATGTTCCAGTTAAAGTCGCGGCTGGCGCCGACATTGACGCTACAGGGGTCGCTGGTGGCCAGATCGGCCGGCTGGTAGGAAGAGAATTGCAAGATGCCGCCGTTCACAGTCGCCCCGCGGATGACCTTCTCGCCGGCCACCGGGGCAGCCTCGGCCTGAAAATCGTAAAACCAGCCGCTGGATTGCTTTACGCGGTCGGGGATTTCCTGTTTGTTCGGGTCGCGCCGGTCTTCCAAGGTGCTGTTGGTGATGCCGATCAGATCGCCCGGGTTGCCATGGCCGATCGGCGTGGTCGCTCTCAGGGCGCTGGAGCGGACCGGATAGCCATCGGCCAAGTTGTCACCATTGCCATCCGACATCTTGCTTATCCTGCGGTCGCGAAAGCCGTAGAAGCGGTCTCGCACGATGCGGTTTAAGGGCCGGGGCGCATAGCCGGAGCCGATCAGGACATAGTCAAACTCGCCGTTGGCGGCGTCCGAATAAACATTGTCCTGCACCGGCACGACCACCGGCTCGGCGAAAAAGCGGCGCTGATTGGCCGGCTGCCCCGGGGTGGAGATGTTCGCCAGACGGCCAACAACGGTGCGATCCGTGACCGACGAATCCAGCCCGCCGCGAGGGAGAATATCCCGGCCAAGGTCAATGCGGAAGATCTGTCCGCCGGTGTCGGAAAAATACATACGGTTTTCAAAGCCATCGCCATTGCTGTCAAACACGCGGATGCGCGCCGGGATGGAGTAGCGCATCTGCGGCACGAAGATATCGTTGCCGCGGGTGCTGTTGGCGGTGCTTCTGCCATTTCGGTCAAAAACAGAAAAGACATTGTCGCCGCTGCGGGTGCCGGAGATGCTGAGCAGCAGCCGCCCGGTTGCCGCATCAACGATATACACAGCATTGCCCAGCGCCTCGCCGCGCGCCGGCCGGAAGCGCTCATCTAAGCGCTCGTCATAGCCGCCGCCGAAGATCAGCACGTCCCTCGGGCCGCCGAGGGTGCGAATGGTGGCCAGCACCGGCGGCGACCAACTCTGCCCCAGGCGGGCCAGAGTCTGCGTGGCCGGGCCGGCATTGCGCGAGGCACCTTCCCCGCGGATACGCCAGAGGAACTTCGGCGTGATCGCCCCTGGCGCACTGGAAGTCAGCGCCGTTGTTGGGGTCACATCCAGGGCGTAGTAATGATTACCGCCGCGGCGGTTGCCGAAGTACAGATGCACAAGGTCGCCCTCGCCGGGCTCAATGTTGCCGTCGTTGTCCCCGTCCACAATGCGCACAATCGGCGGGGAGTCGACGCCATATACATGGCTGCCGCTGTTGTCGTACAGCCGCCGTTGTTTGCGCAGCATGTCCTGGGGGATGAAGGCCCATTCTTCCTCGCCGGTCTCGGCGTTGAGCATGTGCAGCATGCCGCCGTTGGTGCCGAAGAAGACCTTGTCAAAGAAGGTCTCGGCCTGGCCGTCATTGTCGTTATCAGCACCACCGTAGGTTACCGCCGCCGGGGCGCTGTGCAAGACGTCCGCAAGCGACCAGCGCGTGGTGTTGGCATCCGCCTCCCGGCCCAGCATCCAGTTCATGCGCTTCTCGCAGTCCACATCGGAATTCCGGCAAGGGCTACTCAGGCAGGGAGTCGGGCAGACCAGGCTCCGGACGTAGCTCAAGGGATCGCTGCCCCAAGTGCTGGCGGTGATCTTGTGCCGGTTTGCATCCAGGCTGGTATTGCGCGGCGGCGGGGCGCGGGTTACGGCATCGGTTGCATCGGTGTAGAGTGTGCGGGCGTTATAGCCCTGCCGTTCCAGGGCGGCCCCGGCCCCGCCGCTGCCAGTGCTGGCCCCATCGGGGCCTAGGCTCCAGAAGCTTTGCGCCGTGCTCAGGAATTCGTTCTCGGCGTTGGTGGCCCGGGCGCCGGTCGCATCCAGCACATCGCCAAAGGCACAATTATCCGTGCCGTCCCCATCCGGGTCTTCATCCAGACAGACGCCGTAGCGCTTCAAATTGCCCTGCCAGCGCGCCTCAACCGACGGCGTGAACATGCCGAAATAAATCGTGTTGCGGCTTTGCAGGCTGTTGAACTGATTGGTGGCCACGGCCGGGGCGGCAAAGGCGGACGAGTCATCCACCACTTCATCGATGATGGTCCTGAATACGTTCAGCAGGTCCTGGGCGCTCTCGGCGGTGTAGAAGCCTTTGGCGCGCTGGGTCTGGGCATTCGTCAGCGCCTCGCCGCTGCCGGCGGCGGCAATGTCGTTCAAGAACTGCTGCGCATCCTGGTTGCTGCCCAGGCCGAAGGCCACCGTGAAAGTGGTGACATTTTGCACGTTATCCAGGTTGATGTTCTGATCATTATCGTACAGGGCCTTGACCAGATCGACCGCGCATAGCTCGGCGTCCGCCTCATAGGGGGTGCCGCCGCCATCGGTGGTGCTGCATCTACGCTTCAGGAATTCGTTGCGGATCTGGCTGATTACCCTATCGCCGGGGACGGCTACGGGATAGCGAAACTTGCCGCTGGTGTTGTTACGCACGTTCTGGTCGATGCTGTTGGGAAACAGCGTCCGGTTTCTGCCGCGGTTGCGCCCCGGCGGGATAAACTTGGAGGCACCGCCGTCGCTGAGCAGCACCTGGTAGCTCTTCTGGCAGGCAGAGGTGAGTGGGCTTATGTAGCGCGGCGCACCAAAGATAAGGCGCCCGGAGCATGGCCGTCTGTTCAGATTATTCTTGCTACAGCCGCCTGGGGTAAAGACGCCAAAGGCGTCTGTGCGCACCCGGCTAGTTTGGTTGACTCGCGCGCCGCGGCAGGCACCGGCGGCGGTGCAATAGCTGGACGGATGGCTCAGGCGGGATTTTCCGCTCTGCGCCGGGTCGTCCGGGTAGCCGGCATTGGTCGGGAAGTCATCACGATAGCGCCCGTACTGCACACCCCGCCCGGTCCAGTAGCGAGCCGCCTCGTGCAGCGCCTTGACGATGGGTGTGCCGGAGGTAACAGTGAGCTCATCCACCAGTTCGATCATTCGCTCGCGCACGGTTATGGTCGCCGCCGCCCCTCCCTCGCTGGGGAAGCTGCGCAGTTCGCCATCAATGTCGGCAACGGGGAACAGCACCGAGCCGCCCTCGCTGCCGTTGAAGCGCATCAGGCCGATGTTCACCTTCTCGGCATTCTCAAGAATGGCACGCACTGCATCCTGCATGACTTCCAGGCGGGTCTTGGTGTCAGGCGGGGGAGGGCCGCCGCAGGGTTTATCAGGGGTCGAGCGGGTGCCACGCGGGCAGCGCGGCGGGTTGGTGCAGTCCGGGGGCGACTTGCTGCCGTCATAGGGGCAGTAGTCGGGAACGGGCAGGCGCATACTGGTGGAGGTGTCCAGGATTAGCAGGATGTTCGGCTGCAAGTCCTTCGGATCCGCACCGACGAAATAGATCTCGGTGTCATCGGCATGGGCCAAACCCGGCAAGAGCACCAGCCAGAATGCGACCAGGCCGGCCTTGAGGCGGGTGCTTGCATCTTTGCCTTTGCCAGGGGTGCGCTTCACTTGGGAGGCCAAGGGGGCCGCGGCGGCTGACTGCTGGCGAGAGGGGCGGACTTGAGCATCTTTCCGGCTGGCGGCATCGGCGGCAGCGCCGGCGGGTATCGGGCGAGCAGGCCGATCTTGGGCATCTTCCCGGCCTGCGCCAACGGCAAGGCTCTGCCGCCGCCCAAGCGTGGGCGAATGGATAAGAGAGCGTGTCTGTCTCATCATGCTATCTCCTGGAATGTTCTCAAGGCGCTGGTTCAGCGCCGGCAAATATCCCCATCATCGTCTTATCGTTGTCCGTCATTTTATCCCCGCCTCTGCCGTCATTCCCCGTTTCCAGCACGGGGCGGGCTCTGCGGAAGTAAGGAATCCAGTGAGTGTTCACTATCGCCAGCCTCCTTCTTAGCCCTTCGGCCCGATCTGAAAGGCACCCTGGTTCAAGGTGCTGGTGGTGCCGGCCGCACTCGTGGCTTCAGATCGCAGGTTAAAATGAAAGGCCGCGGCCTTGCCGGCCTCATAGCCGGTCTGCCGCGGCGGCTCGGTCTGCTGGCGGAAGACGGACTGGTATTCAAAGGTGGCCGCGCCAGTGTTGATGCCGATGGCGCTGCTTTCTCTGGTGTAGGGGTTGGTCTCGGTGTTGCGCATGCTGTAGGAGCGCGGGTCGGCAAAGGCCACGCTCAAGCCCGTCTCGGCCACCTGGAAGACGCGATTGCTCTCGGCGGAATTGGCCGCCATCCGCTCCTCCAGCGTGGTGCTGGTCATGGATGAAAGCGCCAGCATGGTCAGGATGACCAGGAACATCAGGGCGGTGATCAGGGCGGCGCCGCTTTGTTTTGCTGCATTCATGTTGTTCTCCTTAATGGAAGTTAGGCATCGCGGTTGCGGATCAGGATGGTGGTGGTGAAGACACGGCGGCGGTAGCCGTCGCCATCCATGCGGACGGTCTTATCTAGCAGGTTGTAGGTTTGGGTATTTTGGATGTCGCGGTTCTCCCGCAGGGTGCGCACCAGCAGGGCGATGCGCACACTGACGATCTTGTTCCAGTCGGGCACAGTGGCGGCGGTGTGAAACTCATCGGCGATGTTGTCCGAGTTGGCATCCATATCTACGCCGTAGAGGATCTGCATATCCTCCACGCCCTCGATCAGTAACTCGTTTTGCACATGCTTATAACCCTGCTCGGAGAAATTCGTGCCGGTGTAGAACAGGCCCGGGTCATCGGTGGTCGCATCGCCA
Organism: Gammaproteobacteria bacterium; assembly: GCA_963923955.1. GTDB lineage: Bacteria > Pseudomonadota > Gammaproteobacteria > Eutrophobiales > Eutrophobiaceae. The sequence goes on along the minus strand of OZ000552.1, from coordinate 2,042,298 downwards.
TCGGTGTCGCCGATGTAGAAACGGCGGGCGATGAACTGCGAGATCACGGCCTGGGTGTCGTAGCTGCGGCTGAGTGCGTTGGTCTTGTTGCGGCTAGAACCGGCAACATGCCTCAAGTTTATCAGGGGCACAGGCTCCCCGTCGATCCTGTACACGCCGCCGCCCGCATTGGTAACGATAAAGACATCGCCGCCGCTGCAATCAGCGACGCCGGCGATCGTATGGGCAAATTCGCTGAGATCTGCCATTGTTGGTGCCGCCCCCGAGGGGGCGATGACCGAGACGCCGTCTTGGGCGTTGCCCATGGCGCGCGGCAGCGTTTCTGCTTGGCCGCGCAAGTAGCGCACGCTGATCGCATCGGTGCCGGGCTTCATTCTGCCGCTATTCTGTCCGCTGCCTGAAGGCAGCCAGGCGCGGCCGCCGCCATCTATGCCTTCTATGGCGTTGAGCGTGCCGGTGCGGTTGTCCGCCGCATTGTAAAGGTTGGCGAGGTTCACCCCGTTGCGCTTCACGTCGTCCTTGAGGTTGTTGGTGAGCTGTGTGACGTCATCGGAGCAGCCGACATAGCCGGCCATGCGGATATTCTCTTGCAATAATTGCATGGCAAAGCGCCCGTTTTCCTGCAACACGGCCGATTCTTCCTGCTCGCGGTAGATGCGTTTGTTGCTGAGAAACAGCCCGGCTGCCCCGGCCAGCAGGAGCAGCGAGATGGTGGCTGCGATCATGAGTTCGATCAGGGAAAAGCCGGCCTGGCCTTGCGGCGGGCGGGCAGCGTACAAGCGTGTTGCCGGCAGGGTGTTGGTCATAGCCCCGGTCTTGGCTTGAGAATTCGCGTTCATGGCCGGAACAGATAGGCCACTTCGTGCGGCGTGAGATCACGATCCGTCCAGGTGAGCGTGACTGTGTAGAGATCGTAGCTGGCATCGGTCAGCGCGATATTGGCTTGGCTGCCCGGCGGCAGGGCGTCAAACAACTGCTGCTGCCAGCAGGCGACATCGTTGGCGACATTCTGCGCTGAGTTCGGGCCGGTCAAGATGCAGTTTCCGGGGCGGGTGGCCGGCACATTGTAGCCGCTCACGGCGGTGGCGTAGTCGGCGGCGTTAGCGCGGTTCAAGCGGATTCGATCGGCAATGTCATAGGCCAGGATGTTCACCTGGCTGCGCAGGTAGGCGCTGTGGCTGTATTGCAGGCCGCGGTATTGCAAGGAGACGATGCCGAGCAGGCCGATGGACAAAACCAGCAGGGTGATCAGCACCTCGATCAGGCTAAAGCCGCGGGCGTCATTTGTCATGGTCAAGATGAACATAAATCGTCATTGCCGGTTACTCGTGGCCGCCCGGTGGGGCTGACCGTCAGCTCCCTGCCGCGCTCGCCGCGCTTGTCCATGCAGATCTCAAGCGCGCCTCTTCGATCAATGAAACCATTGGGTTGGTAGGTGAACTGGACGACATTGTTCGTTTCATCCATCATCGGCGCACAGGCAGGCGTGGAGACGCGCAGCTCATCGCCGGGCGTGTAGCCATCATCGGCGATTGAGCCATCGGTCAAGCGGCCTTCGGCCCAGACATGCCAGCCGCCGCCCCATTCGTTGGTGCTATCGCCCGGTGCCTGGCCGGGCGCACCGGCTGCCACCATGACCGGCTGGCGCCGTTTAATCGCCTCGCTGCGGGCGTATTGCAGGCTGGTGACGAACAGATTGGCGCTGGTGGCCATGCAGTTGTTGCGTATCGACATCTGGAAATTGGGAATGGCAAGCGACATCAGCACGGCGGCAACGGCAATGGCCAGCATGATTTCTATGATTGTAAAACCGCAGTTGTCTGTGTGCATTTTAGGCGTTCACGCTAAAGTGCTTGCTTATAAGTGAGCATAGCCAATTTTTTACTTAAAAAAACCCTGCGACCGGCACTTTCCCGACAAACGGCAGCATAGGGCGGATAAGCGGCAGGTATCGTTCGGCTGGATTCTTAGCCCGTCCCCGTATCCAGTACGGGGCAGGCTATTCCTGGCCTGACCAGGAATCCATAGAAAACCCGATGAAATCCAATGGATTCTTAGCCTCTGCTCGCAGGCAGGGGTGACGTTCTTTCGCAGGAATGACGAATAAGGTGACATCGCCGTTTATGGTTTGTCCTCATACTCAGTAAAGAGAAAAACACCGGCAGCCCGGCATGACTTTGTCGATCAACTTGGTGCAAACGGGCCGACGGCGGAATCCGGCAGGCGCGGACAGCACTACCAACAGTCAGCAACGCTCATAGTGGGTGCAGACCTACTCGGGCCGGAGGCGCAGGCCCTGTTGCCCTTGATGCCGGTGTTGGTGTAGGTGTAGCAACTGCAGCCTTTATCGGGGAAGGTCGGGGTCGCGGTCAAGGTGAATGCCTGGAAAGGTGCCGCTATTGTCAGGGTCACGTTATACAAGTCGGTTTCGCTTTTGCCTCTGAACACGGGCCTGCCACCCGGGCTCGGCACGGTATTCGCCTGCTTTGCATAGACATTGTTATCCGAGTAATAGCGCTCCAGCTTGGCACCGGCATCGAGCAGGGCGCTGCGCGCCTCGGAGCGCTTCGCCTTTAGGACATAGGCGGAATAATTGGGGATGGCAATGCTGGCGATGATACCAATAATGACCACCACGATCATCAGTTCAATCAGGGTGAAACCTGCGTTTGTGCGCGCGTTTTGCATAGCGATATTCCTCATTAAAATCTCAAGATTGCTGTATCTGATCGTATCATAGCCTAGACGATCGCCCACAAAAGGGCAACTGTGCGATGGATTTTTCTTGCCGTCCCGCCCCGCCATTTCAGGTTATAATGGCCGGCGTTACACATAACGAGCGGGGGCGACATCAAGCGCAATACAAGCCGGAATAGCTCAGTCGGTAGAGCGGCGCATTCGTAATGCGTAGGTCGGAGGTTCGAGTCCTCTTTCCGGCACCATTTCAGTTGCGCCATATTTTAACCATTTCCTTTTGAGCCTCTGATTGCTCGCTCTCTGCGCGTACATGTCTGCGGCGATCCGCGCCGGGTCTATTTTTAGCATTTCGGCCACTTTCATAGCTGTTTCCGGCCCGAATTGTTGTCGGCAATTTCGCCATCTAGCTATTGTTGCGGTCGATTTATTTAATAGCCGTGCAATGTCCGCATCTCTATTTAAGTCTTTGTTATTTATGATTAAATCTAAATAATCAGAAGTTTTCATCTTTATTCCTCATTATTTACTACCTAATGCCTTGCATTATATTGTATTTTCTGCTACTTATTTCGTAGCGTAGTTTTACACAACATATGGTGTCTGAAGAATACTGATACCACAACATCTAGTTTAACCAACAAAATCAGGAGGCATTATGAAAATAGAAACCATCGCCCATGTCCTGGGCGCAAGCGCTTATGAAGTCGATGGCAATCGCGGCGGCACCTTGTGGATCGGCAACAAGCCCGATACCGACCAGCCTAACTTAGCCGGCCTGGAGATCTCCAAGATGCCCTGTCCCTATGACATGGTGGCTCAGCTCAAAAAAGAGCCCTTGCCCGGTGTGCTCTCGCTTTTGTGTGAAGCCCGCAAAGGCCCGAACCTGAGCACCAAGCTAACCGTGATCAGCTGGAAGAGGGCGGCGGGCAAGCCCTCATGAGTGCTGCGCTCATCCCCGCCCCGGCCTCTGTCATCGCAGAGTCTGCTGTGTCCCCCCGTACAGTAATACGGGGGGAAAGTAATACGGGGGGAAAGTCCTATCCAGGCCACGCCAGAGGGGGAAAGCCCGCATACCGAGCCGGTGAAACTCAAAAGAATCAAAGGCGGCTCCCTCACTCTTGAGTACCAGACCGCCAAACGCGCACAGACGCATCACAAGGTGGCCTTCATTGACTGGTTGGGCTTCACCGTCAAGGGTTTATCGCTCGATGCCCTGCACCGCGCCCTGCTCACCACCTTTCAACTGCCTGACATGCCTTGGGTAGAGACCGACAAGGGCTGGTCGGGCTATGACAAGAAGGTGGAGCTGGGGTCTTACGGCTGGATTGCACACGGCGGGAAGGCCCAGGCCGGCACCATCAACATTCAACTGCGTCCAAGCGCCTGCCGGCAATTCGGCCCGCTTGCACCCATCCTCGCCTGGGCGGAACAAGTACAGGCCAAGATCACCCGTTGCGACATCGCCCACGATGACTTTGCCGGCCAACGTATCAACCTCGCCCAGGCCCGGCAATGGCAGCAAGAGGGCGGCTACATCAGCAACGGCCGGGCGCCGAAGGTCATGGAGATCATCAACCACGATGAGACTGTTGGCAACACCTTCTATGTCGGCCGGCGAGAAAACGGCAAGATGCTGCGCATCTACGACAAGGGCAAGGAGCAGGGCGAGGCGAGCAGCCCCTGGGTGCGTTGTGAAGTCGAGTTCCGCGCCAAGGACCGCCACATCCCTTGGGACATCCTTAGCCACCCCGGCAAATACTTGGCCGGTGCCTATCCCTGTCTGGCCTTTCTCCACACCTTACAAGATGTGATGTGGTGCTGCACTTCTTGGGTTTGGCCAATGTGGACTTGGCCATCCAGTTGCTCATGGCGGCCTTGTTAATCCGCATCACCTACCGCGCCCCCGGCTTCGTTCTAAAGCGCTTCTTCTTAAGTTAAACAGCGATGTTGACCTTCGTTACCGGCCTGCCTGGACACAGCAAGACCCTGTACACCATCGCCGCCTTGCGCAAGGAGTACGACGGCCGCGACATCTACTACCACGGCATTGCCGAACTGAAACTGCCTTGGATCCCCCTGGACAACCCGGAACAGTGGTATCAATGTCCCGATGGGGCCGTCATCATCATCGATGAAGCGCAGCGCATCTTTCCGGTCAGAGACCCGCGCCGCGCCGCGCCGGAGAAGTGCAGCCGCTTTGAAACCCACCGCCACCAGGGCCTGGACATCGTGCTTATTACCCAGAGCCCCAAGCTGGTCGATCACCATGTCCGCAACCTGTGCGGCCGCCACATCCATGTCGTGCGCGCCCGCACCGGCAACAACCTGTCCATGATCTACACCTCCGGCAAACTCTTCCGCCCCGAAGACCGGCGTGAGTTAAACCTGTGCGAGAAAAAACCCTTTGCCTACCCTAAAGATGCCTTTTCCCTGTACAAATCCGCCGAAGTGCACACGGTCAAGACCCATTACCCGGCCAAACTGCTGCTGTTCCCGCTCCTCTTGCTGACCCTGGCCGGCCTCATCTACACCTTCATCAGCAAGGTCAGCAACCCTTCCACCTTGCGCCTGGCCTCGCAGGAGCTGGCCGAAGATGCCGTTGCCGAGACCAGCAACATCAACGGCGCGGCCTTGGCCGATCAGATCGTTGATTCGCTCGATGCCTACCTGCAACAGCAGCTGCCCCGCATCGACAGCATCCCGCATTCTGCGCCCAAGTATGACGAGCTCACTGCACCCCGCAGCTATCCGCGACCGGCGGCTTGCATTGAATCGGCACGCCTTGGCTGTCGCTGCTACACCCAGCAGGCCACGCCCTTTGCCATCGGCGCAGACCAATGCCGCGACATTGTCGCCCACGGCTACTTCGATGAAGCCCGTTCGGATCCGGCCACCTGGGCACAATCCGCCAGCTGGCTCCAGGCCTCCAGGTGGCAATGAACACCAGGCACAACACACCGACACGGGGGCGCCGGCACTGGGGCGCAGGCGCGCCCCTGCCGCGCCCCGTGTTGACACGCTAGTAGAGAACCAAGACGATGTCCCACACCTTGGAACATAGCAACCAGCAACGGCAACAGGCCGAGATTGCCCGGCAAACTGCGCGCATTGAAGCACAAAAGACCCTGATCGCCACCCGTGAAGCGCAGACCGCGACCACCACGAACAGGCAGCCCCAGAGCAAAAGCGCTAAGCCCAAGCCGATAACCACCACCGAATCCTGCGACAAAGTCGGGTATGCCTCACTCCCGGCCTTGCCGCTTGATGATGCCGTGTCCCTAACCCCGGTCATCCTGACCGTGTTTGCCACGGCCTATACCTTCCGTAACCTAGTGAGGTTCATCCGTAGTAGAGATTAGGAGGACACGATTATGTCTAATTTTCTCATACTGGCAGTGCTGCTGGCGGGCGTGTTCATCAGTCCAACGGCAGCGGCGGCGATTGACATGTCTGCGGTCACTACGGCACTCACCACTGACTTGACCGGCTCCCTGGTCACAGTCGGTGGCGTGCTGTTGATTGCAGCAGCGACCGCCGTCACTTTTAAGTGGATTAAAGGGATGCTGTTTGGCTAAGCCAGGGAAAACCGGTCGGGGCGGGGCAACTTGCCCTGGCTTTTTTCTTACTGAACAACAAAGGTAACGATTAAATGGAAGGCTGGATTTATCTGCTCGTGTTGCTGATCGCCTGCTCGATCTTGTTCCTTTCCTCTTGAACAAACACACCGCCTCACCAGGCCAGTGAAACAGGGAGTTTTAAGGAATGGTAAGGGTAGGGGTGCCGCAATTAAATCGCTTGTCGAGCAACTGAGGGCGCTCGGCTTTGGCCTGGATCCCGCAAAGTCACGCCAGTGCGACCAAGTCCCTTATCATCCTCCGAATCAGCACCAGGCATTCCCTTTTCCTCCCTGCCAAACCTCACCGGTACGATTGCCCATCGAAGTTCGATCAGCTTGCACCTACGTCACGAGCGAGGTGCCCCGAGCGGGATGTATTGAAGTCAAGGAAGAAAAAGCCCCTGCTGGCACTGGCATTGTACAGACGAGAACTTGAGTTTCAGGCAATGGTTAAGTAAGGGTAGGGGTAGATGGATTAAACGCCTTGTCGAGCAACTGAGACGCTCGGCTTTGGCCTGGATAGGCAGCTAGAAGGTCTTTAACAATATCGCTGCTTGCATGGCCAGCACAAACCCTAACATCCACTGTAACAGGGTGATCTTACCCTCCAGCCCGTCAATCCTTCGTTCTACCTTGATGATGTCATCCCTGACTGCTTGCATATCTACCTTGGTCGCCACTTGTGTATCCAATGCCTGGCCAAAGGCTTCATTGATTGCGGCGGCTTCGGCCTCGGCCTGGGGCCCCGGCACACCGGCATCTTTCAACTTCTGGGTAAATTTCAAGGTGTCAATGGTAACTGCACTCATGCTTCATTCCTTTATATTGTTTCAGAAAGATAACAACCGGCCGCAGCATAGCACAGAACCGGCGCACCGGAGTACCGATTTTCCCTATACCAAGACAAGGGGTGCCTTTAGAAAACCTTGTAGAACGAAGCTGAGGCGGTCGGTTTTTGAACAAAGCTTCGAAATCTGGCGAGATGACGGATTTTATACATAGGGAGCCGCCGGTATGATGAACGACAAAACCTGGGAAGAGGCTGCCGCCAGGTGGTTGGCCGAGACCGGTCATAAAAAGACCCACAAGGACGACAAAGTAAAAATTGCCTGGCTGCATCCGCACCTGGCCGCTGAGCCATTGTCCAGGATTAACCGTGATCGGGTCGATCAGATCATGGCCATCAAAGAGCGCCATGGCATCAAGCCGGCGACTGTGAACAAATATCTTGCCCTGATTCGTGCTGTGCTTCGTAGAGCCTGCCACGAATGGGCCTGGTTAGATACCCCGCCGCGGCTGCGGATGCGCAAGGTACATGGCCACCGCACCCGCTTTTTATCCAGGCAAGAGGCTGACCGGCTCATCCTGCAGTTGCCGGCACACTTAAAAGCAATGGCGCTATTCTCATTGAACACTGGCCTGCGGGCCGGCAATGTCATCCACCTACAATGGCTCCAGGTAAACCTCAATGCTCGAATCGCCTACATTCACCCGGATCAATCCAAGAACGGCAAGGCCATCGGGGTGCCGCTTAATCAAGCTGCATTGCAAGTACTCGAAGAGCAAAAAGGCCGGCATCCGGCCTATGTATTCACCTACAAAAGCAAGCCCATCACCAGCACCTCCACCCGCGCCTGGTACAAGGCACTACAACGAGCTGGGATTGCAAACTTCCGCTGGCATGATCTACGCCACACCTGGGCAAGCTGGCACGCCCAGGCAGGCACACCTTTGTCGGTATTACAGGAGTTGGGCGGCTGGAAGTCGGCTGCAATGGTTCAGCGCTATGCCCATCTGACCGCCGGCCACTTGCTGAAGTATGCGGAGAATATTGTGGATTCGTAATGCGTAGGTCGGAGGTTCGAGTCCTCTTTCCGGCACCACTCAACCGGGCAGGTAAAAAACGGCGGGGATTTTTCCCCAAAATGAGCGTACTGATATAAGGGCCGCCTAGATATAGTCCTCCAGCATTTCACGCTCTTGGGCGGAGATCTTCGGGTTCTGGATGCGGTTTTTCACCATTTCCGGCTTGATATGCTTGTTTTCAATCAACAGTCTCTTTTCCTTAGGCGTCAGGGAGTCAAGATAGAAAAGGTTACTGCCGGGGAAAGTGCCTGAGTCAACCATGACCAGGACTTCATCAGACAGCATTCGGTATTTGCTGCTATCCTCGTTAATGCGTTGTTCTGCAAAGGCCTGATCAGCGATGCCGCCGTTGTAGATGGCGTGTATTTCCATGCGATAACTCATAATATGGCCGGGGTCTTGGTTCTTGTCGATGGTGGTTTCAATGTGTTTGAGGCGCTGCTGCAGCATCTTGCGCAGTGCATCTAATATCTGCTGGTCTTCCAGGCGCTCGGAATAGATGTCCAGGATGTTGTCAATGCCAAGCTGGTTATAAGTATCGGTGCTGAATAACTCGTTGCAGCGATAAGAAAGCAGCTTGTATGAGCGAAAGCCGATAGCAGAGTAAATATCCGCCAGGTCGCGGATGTGGCGATTAAAACCCAGCGCGCAGACCAGTTGCGAGTGGTTCAGATCAAGCTGTGCGGCCACCTTGTTAATGCGGATGATAAAGTCATCTTTCGGGTCGGATTTCACCCGGTAGAAAATTTTTACCAGATCGGCATCGGAGCTGGTCAATAATTCAGTAAAACTTATCATCGTAATTCTGGGTGCTGTTGCAGGTAGTCTTGCAGTACTCGCTGCTCCTCAGCAGATACTGCCGTATCGCCGAGGCGTGATTGTATCAATTCATGCGGGATGAGTCCCATGTTTAGTATCCGGCGCTTCTCCTCCGGCAGGATCGTCTCGCGGAAGAAGATGTCGCCGGCGGGGATCAGCCTGCTGTCGATGATCATGGTCACTTCACCCAGCAGGGCGCGAAAACCGAAGTCCGGTTTATTCAAACGCGCTTCCGCAAAATCTATTTGCGCGATGCCGTCATGATAGATGGCGCGCATCTCGGCCTTATATCTTTCAATGATTCGAGGACTCACTGTTACTTCAATTTTCCTCTCAATATTATCAATGCGCCGAGTTAGTAAATACTGCATGGCATCCAAGGCCTTCGCATCATCCTTGACCACCCCGTAGATCTGCAAGACATCTTCCAGCCGCAGGGAATAGTATGTGTCCGTGGTGAATATTTCGTTGCGCGCCCGGCATAGCTCGGCAAAGTCGGCATAGCCAAGGATGGTAAAAATCTCGCTTGCATGCCCGGCGCTGGGATTAAAGCCAATCGCACACACAAGCTGCTTAGGACGCAGCCCCAGCCCGGCGGCGATATGATCCAGGCGCTTGTCAGAATCGCCATCGTCTTTATATCTGCAAAAGAGTTGTACCAGGTCCTCCCCGGTAGCATTCAGAATGGTCGCAAAATCTGACATGGCAAAATCCGAAATAATATCCGGCGCAGACAAACGGCTATTTCTCTAGCAACTTTTTAAGCACCCCAAAGTTGCGCACCCAAGGCGCAACTCGGCGCAGGCTCGGCGGCAGCGTCTCAATGGCCTTTTGGGCAACATCATAGTCTTCATAGCTGCCGTAGAAGGCGTTGTAGCGGGTCTCACCGTCAATCACGATTGCAATATAGGCCGCATCCGCTTCGATCTGGTTGCGCTGGATAAATTTTATCAACTCCTGCTCGTTGGAGATACTGCCGATCTGCAAGGTATAGGTATTAGACGGCTGCTGTAGCACCCAGCCCTCACGCCTGATTCCCGTTGATGTAATCTCATCCACGCGATAGTCTGCGCTGTTGATGGTCTGCTCCGCCGGTGTTTGCTCGGTGCTGCCAGTTTGCAAGTCTGCATGCTGCGAGTCTGCGCCGGTCTGCTCCGCCGGCGCCTTCGCAGTGCTGCTGGCAGCCCTTGCCAACTGCGCCAGCCGGTCCTTGGCCTCGCTCAAGCCCTGTGCCGCCGCCTTCTCATACCATTGCCGCGCCTGCGCCGCATCTTTTTCCACGTCATAGCCGTTTTCATAGAACACGCCCAGATTAAACTGCGCCTGGGCGATGCCTTGTGCGGCGGATTTTTTGAACCACTCCAGGGCGCGCACATTATCCTTTTCCACGCCGCGGCCAAAGGCGTACATAACAGCCAGGCTGTATTGTGCCTGGCCATGTCCCTGTTGGGCGGCTTGGTCGAATAATTCGGCCGCCCTTGCATCATCCTGCGCCACGCTCAGGCCGCGAGAGTACAATAAGCCTAAGTTGAACTGTGCATCGGCCTGACCACCGGCGGCGGCCATCTCCCACCACCGGGCGGCCTCTTCATGATCTCTCTCGACCCCATCGCCGCGAAAGTACCTGGCCCCGACCTGATACTGGACAGCGGACTGTCCCTGCCGGGCCGAGCGAATGTACCATTGCAATGCCTTTTCAGGATCAGCCGGCACACCATGCCCGTAGTCGTACATGATGCCCACCATCTTTTGCGCCTCAGAATCCCCCGCCTTGGCTAAGGGTTCAAAGATCGCAAAGGCGCGTTCATAGTCGCCGCTCATATAGGCGGCACGGCCCGCTTCATAGGACTGGTAGGCGGCGCGGCCTTCTGCATAAGTTTGGACGGAGACAGACAGGGCGGAGAGGAGGAGCACGAGCAGGCCAGCCAGGCGGGCGCAGACTCCTGCCGTGGCGCAGCGTTGATTGATCGAATGTTTTTCTTCCATCACGCTATCATCTCAAGATTCGTGCGACAACGCCAGTGTTGAATCAGAAAAAGCCGGTATCTATACTCAAGGAAATTTCGATTTATTGCTTGGCGAAGCTTTGTGATCGCTGCATCCCCGCACCACTTCTCAGTTTCCCCGAGCACTTTTTAGGCAATGCGCAGGGAAAAATCAACGGCGCGGACATGCTTGGTCAGCCCCCCCACCGAGATATAGTCAATGCCGGTAGCGGCGATCTCGACCAGTTGCTCGGCCGCCACAGAGCCGGATGCCTCCAGCCGTATTCTGCCGCCATTGAGCGCCACGGCCCGGCGCAGCTCCTCCAGGCTGAAGTTATCCAACAAGGCGCCATCCGCCCCGGCGGCAATGGCCTGTTCCAGCTCCGACAGATCTTCCACTTCGACTTGTACGCGGCGATGGGTCTGCTTAGCTGTGGCGATCACCTGAGCCATCGCCTGGGCAATCCCGCCGGCGGCACGAATATGATTTTCCTTGATTAGAATCGCATCATACAGGCCCAGGCGATGATTCATCCCGCCGCCGCAGAGCACGGCGTACTTTTGTGCGCTGCGCAGCCCGGGGAGCGTCTTGCGGGTGTCCAGCAGGCGCGTCTTGCTGTTGCCCAATGCCTCAACATGGCGGCGCGTGATGGTGGCCGTGCCAGAGAGCAGTTGCAGAAAATTCAGCGCCGTCCTCTCGCCGGAGAGCATAGCGCGGGCCGCGCCCTGCAACTCGCACACACACTGCCCCGGTTCCAGAACCTCGCCGTCCTGCCGGTGCCAGTCAACGCGGATGTCGGCATCAAGCTGCGCAAAGACCTCATCAAACCATTTGATGCCGCAGAGTATGGCCTGCTCGCGGCAGAGCACAGCGGCCCCTGCCTTGACAGCGGCAGGCACCAGGGCCGCGCTCAGATCGCCCGTGCCGATGTCTTCAGCTAGAGCGCGGCGTACCGTGTCGGCGATATCCGCAGGCAGTTCGTGGCTGTCCATAATGCGAGGGGTTACAGGTATTGGCGGAGGATGAGCTGGTCATTGCGCTGGGTAAATTCGAGGTCTTTTAAGAATGTCATGCCGAGCAGGATGGCATCACCATCCATGTAGGGATTGATCGTGGCGCGCACGTTGTTCAGGCTGATGGCACCCAGCGAGATTTCCTCAAGGCGGGTTGCATACACAGAGACCGTGCCGTTGGCGGTTACCACCTCCATGCTCGGTCCGCGTTCAAGGCGTAGTCTTTGGGCGATATGCCCAGGGATGGCGACCATCGTGGCGCCGGTGTCTAAGATAAATTCAACGCGCTGCCCATTGATGCGGCCATTGGCAACATAATGCCCCTGGCGATTTTGCTGTAGCAGGACTTCATTTACGCCGATGCGGGACTGGCTGATAACGCTCTTATTGGGGTTGCGCTGTGCGTCAAGAAATTGGCCGAAGTAAAAGCTCAGCAGCCCCAGCACGATGATCCAGGCCAAGACGATCATGCCGCTGCCGAGCGTGCGGTGTGTGCCCTTCTCTTCGCTTGGTTGATCAGACATAGGCTCTTTTCTTTAAGGTAAGGCCGCCATCTTGCCATATTTTGTACCTGGCGGCATGTGCCGGACATTGCAAGGGGCAGCACTTAGAAGACCAATCGTAATCCGGCATGTTGATGGCGCTTATCCGCCTGATAATAATTTCGAAAGCTGGCGCGCCGGATAATATCTAGCGTATGGATGCTGCCGCCGCGCAGCACATAATGTTCATCATCAAAATAGGGCCGGGAATAGCCGGCATAGGGAAAGGGCGCAAAACCGGCGTAGGGATGAAAGGCATTGGCGCACCACTCCCAGACCATGCCGCTTGCCTGCAACAGGCCGGCCTGCTGGGCGGCCTCCCACTCATATTCATGCGGCAATCCGGCCGCGGCCCAGTTGGCGAAGGCCAGCGCCTCGTGATGGCTGATCCCATAGACGGGCGCAGTGCCCGGCAGGTGATGCGCACCGGATTCATCCAGCCCGAACCAGTTGCCCGCATCGTCTTCGCGCCAATGCGCAGGGGCAGCTACCCCGCCTGCCTGCAACCAGCGCCAGGCCCGCTCGCTCCAATAGGCCCTCGTTGTGTAGCCGTCGGCCTCGATAAAGCCCAGGAACTCGGCGTTGGATACCGGCCGGCGGGCGATGCGACATGCTCCCAGCGCGGCCTCAAAGGCCGGCCTTTCGTTGTCATAGGGGCAATGCTTGTCTTGATTGCCGATGGCATAATCTGCCGCATGGAGTGTCTGATAAGCGCGGCTCACGGCCCTGGCCTCCAGCCTCTCTACGACCTTGAAGGTAGCTGCTGCCTGCATCTGTCGCTGCGCGCGGATGTACATGACGGTCTCATAATGCTGGGCATAGTGCTGGCATAAGAAGTGGTGTAGATACGCCTCAGCCAACAGGGGATGGCGGGTCGGCTCGTCTTGAAGCTGCGCCAGCAGACGGCGGTTTTCCGCCTGCGCTGCGGCCACCCAGGCACACAATTCATCAAGGGCCGGCAGGGCGGCCGCGCGCTGCGGCTTTGGGGATAGCTCCGGGACATACAGGCCCTTTAGCTCCGGCGCATCGGCCTCCCGTTCCAGGATGACCTCGCGTAACCAGTAATTTTCAGTCACCAGGCAATGGCCGAGGTGCCAGCCGGCCGGGCTCAGCTCCGGGTGGTATTGTCTGTTATAGTCGGCCGCGGAAAATTGCCGCACGGCCCCCAAGAGCCGGCGCTGATAATTTTCCAACTGTGCCAGCCAGGCGGCGATGCTCATAAGGCTATTGTGTTAATCGACCGATCAGGCTTGACGATGAGCAGGCTATTTGCTGCGACCTCTCGCCAGCGCTCTATGTGGGAAAATCGCTCTGAGGCAATGACGACGGCATCCGGGTAGGCGGCATGAGATGCGGTGTAATACAGCGAAGGACAGGGCGCGCCGCCCAGCGCGTGGCGACAACTGAAAATACAGTGGCCATCGCTGATGATGATATTCACCAGCGCAGACGCCCCGGCCAGGATCTGCTCCATGGTCTTGCAACTATCAACAAGCGCCGTCTCGACATTGGGCCTTTGTCGGTAATGCTGACGAAACAGCGCGAATAAATATTCCGAGTCGGTATTGCCGTGTATCCCGGCGGCAATGTCCGCCTCCAGGTATTCATGCAAGGCGCTGCGCGGCCCCTCATTGAAGCCATCAATGCGGCCATTGTGCATAAACAAAAATTGCGCAGACGGAAAGGGCTGGGTATTGGCCTGGCTGAGCGGCTGGCCGGGTGTTGCGCTGCGCACATAGGCAAGCCACAGATTGCTGCGCAGGGTCTTGCTCAAGCTCTCCAGGTTGGTATCAGACCAGATGGGCAGTGTGCTGGTATAGATCGTTGGCGTCTGATCATCAAGATACCAACCGAAGCCAAAGCCATCGGCATTTAGGCTCACCTCGCGCAATTCTTGCGCGGCCCAGGATTGTTTTATCAGGCTATTGGGTGGCTCATTAAGCAGCCTGTGTAATAATAAGTCCGGGCCTAAGTAGGCCGCTAATCGACACATGATACGGATTCTCGCTATTTAGCCATACCGACATCCTAACCCAAGTAGCCTTTTGAATTAATGCTGTTATGCCCTTGACCCTGGATAAAGACAAGCAATGGCTGGAAGGCGTGAGGTGCCTGCGCTCGCCTAATTGTGATGCGCGTCCGGTGGGCTGTGAGATAGAATTGCTCATCGTGCACGGCATCAGTCTGCCGCCCGGGCGCTATGGCGGACCCTATATTGATCAATTATTCACCAATACACTGGATCCGGCGGAGCATCCTTACTTCGCCGAGATTGCCGCGCTGCGTGTGTCATCGCATCTGCTTATCGATAGAGCGGGCCGGCCAAGCCAGTATGTTCCCTTTCCTCTGCGCGCCTGGCATGCAGGTGAGTCTGCCTTTCGGGGGCGTCAAGCATGCAATGACTTTTCCATCGGCATTGAACTGGAAGGCTGTGATGCAAGGCCCTATGCGCCGGTTCAATATGCAATGCTTGCGGAAAGCATCAAGGCGCTGCAAAAAGGCTGGCCAGTGCTTAAGAAAGATCGTATTGTCGCCCATAGCGAGGTTGCACCCGGCAGGAAGACCGACCCGGGCCCGGCCTTTGACTGGGCATATTTTTTTAGTTTAATTGATTAGGACATGACATTAATCAGCATTCTCATCGGCCTGGCGCTGGAGTATTTTCTCGGTGTGCTGGATCGCTTTCGGGATTTTTCCTGGTTCGATCAATACCGCGATTGGCTGGAGGAAAAATGCCGCGCCCATGCCTTCTGGGATGGTGTTGGCGGTGTGCTGCTGACCCTGGCTGTTCCCTTGGCGCTGCTCATATTGCTTGCGCACCTATTGAGTGAAATGACGGCCTTATTCAGCTTCATCCTGGCCACCGCCGTCTTTATCTATAGCTTGGGGCCGGAATTAAACAACCTCATCGATGGCTATCTTGATGCCCTGGAAGCCAGGCATGAGGCGGAGATCCGGCAGGCGCAGCAGGCCCTGTTACCCGATGAGCGCGCCGGTGAGAAGGCGATCTTGCGGGCTATCTTATTGCGCGCGCATGACTCTGTGTTCGGCGTCATCTTCTGGTTCATTATTTTAGGCATGTACGGCGCGCTGCTATTTTGCCTGGTTGTGCGCATGCGGCAGCGCTTCATAGACTCGCACGATGAGTATGCTGCAGCCGCCCTGCGCCTGTATCTCATCCTGACGTGGCCGTCTGCACGTCTGCTGGCGCTGGGCTTTGCGTTGAGCGGCAGTCTGGTGGATGCCTTAGATGGCTGGCGCAAGACCCACAAGCACAGCCTGGATGCCGGCCTGGACATCTTAAGCCACAGCGGGCTCGGCGCATTGCAGTATGCGCCGGTATCCGACGAGGAAGAGCAAGCGGCACAGGCCGCCAGGATTGACTGGGTGAAACAGACACAGTCCCTGATCCATCGAACCTTGATTGTCTGGCTGACCGTGCTGGGTATCTTGACAATAGGCGGCTGGCTGGCCTAGAAAAAATTATTAGGGATCACGGGACAGATACGTCTCAACCCGCATCAGCTTTTTATCGTTAGCATCACAGACCAGGACGCTGTCTCGGCGGTACCAGTCGCCGAGCACAATGCGCTGTGCTGCCAGGCCATCCAGTGCAAAATCATGGAAATCAGGCCGATGCGTATGGCCGTGAATTAACTGCCGGACCTTATGTATGCGCATCTGCCTCTCCACCTCAGCCTGCTGCACATCGATCAATGCCGTGGCTTTCTTTGCCGCCGCTCTCTTCAGCACGGGTCTTAGCCCATGCGCAAGCCAGAGGCGCAGGCGATAAGGAAGGCTCAAGTACAGCTTCCTTGTCAAGGGGTTCTCCAGAGAACGGCGGTAGGCCTGATATGCTACATCGCCGGTGCACAGCACATCGCCATGCATGATCAACACCCTCTCGCCGTATAGCGCAATGACGCTGCCATCGTCCAATAAGCTACAGCCCGTTGCCGTCTCAATGCCCTTATCAAGCATCAGCTCGCGATTGCCGCGCAGCATCCGCAGCCGGCCGCCCTGCCTGGTAAAGGCGTTTAGGGTTGCAATGACTTCGGGCTTGGGCGCAGTGCGATCATCATTCCCGACCCAGAAGTCCTCGAAGAGATCGCCGAGGATATAAACCCCATCCGCCTGCACGGCCCGGCCGGCCATGAGCCGCTTAAACAGGGCGAGCTTGTCCGGCCGCGCCAGGCTCAGATGCAGATCGGAGATAAACAGGGTTTCCGGCATCAGCTTGACAATGGACAAGCAGGCGTGCGTGCCTGTCTGGGTCTTTGCTCTCTTATGGGAGCACTTCTACCTTTTCGATCAGGATGGTCTCCTCCGGTACGTCCTGATAGCCCTTGCGCGTTGTGGTGGGGACTTCTTCAATCTGCTCTACGACATCTTCTCCGGCCACCACCTTGCCAAAGACACAATAGCCCCAGCCCTCATCAGACTCATCACGATGATCCAAAAAGGCGTTGTCGGTCGTGTTGATAAAGAATTGCGCAGCGGCCGAATGCGGGTCGGCGGTCCTCGCCATAGCAATCGTGCCGTCAAGGTTACTCAAGCCGTTCCTCGCCTCGTTCTGAATCGGATCTTGCGTTGCCAGGGTCTTGAGCTCCGCATCCAGACCGCCGCCCTGGATCATGAAATCCGCAATCACGCGATGAAAGATCGTGCCGGCGTAATGCCCGCGGTCAATGTAGCCAAGAAAATTCTCTACCGTCTTTGGCGCCTTGTCGCGCTCAAGCTCCAATACAATCGCGCCGCGGCTGGTGGTTATCTGCACTTTCATGAAAACCTCCGGGTTTTAGTTTATAACGCCTGGTGGTGCCTATGGCGTAGATTTAATCAGAGTTTGCGTAAAATAACAAAGGCTGATCAGGCATTGCCTTTGTTCTCTTTTTCCCGCTTCTGCTAAGATGCGCGCTTTATTTTGCGGCGACCCAAATGTGATACATGCTAAAGATCTATAACACCTTAAGCCGAAGCAAGGAGGCATTCAAGCCCATTGATGCCGGCAAGATCCGGCTCTATGTCTGTGGCATTACGGTCTATGACTACCTGCATCTGGGCCATGCGCGCATGTTGCTGGTGTTTGACATGGTGACCCGCTATCTGCGTATGCGCGGCTATGAGGTCGTTTATGTGCGCAATATCACCGATATTGATGACAAGATCATCCAGCGCGCTGGTGAAAATGGTGAATCCATCCGCGCGCTGACCGAGCGTTTCATCACCGCCATGCACGAAGATGAGGATGCCTTGAGCATACTAAGGCCGGACCAGGAACCTCGTGCCAGCGATCATATCGATCAGATGATCGGCATGATAAGTCGGCTCATCGACAACAAGCATGCCTATGTCGCAGACGGCGATGTGTTCTACGATGTCAGCGCCTATCCCGACTACGGGCGGTTATCAGGAAAAAAGCTCGATGAGTTGCGTACCGGCGCGCGCATTGATGTGCAGGCGGCCAAGGATGACCCCCTGGATTTTGTCTTGTGGAAGGCCGCCAAGATGGGCGAACCCAGCTGGGAGTCCCCCTGGGGGGCGGGGCGTCCGGGTTGGCACATTGAGTGCTCGGCCATGGCCACGCACTGCCTCGGCGAGCACTTCGACATCCACGGCGGCGGCCAGGACCTGCAATTCCCCCACCATGAGAACGAGATTGCCCAGTCCTCCGGGGCGAGCGGCCGGCCCTTCGTCAACCTGTGGATGCACAACGGCTTCGTGCGCATTGCTGATAAAAAGATGGCCAAGTCCGCGGGCAATTCCTCTACCGTGCGCGAGCTATTGACGCAGTATCAGCCCGAGGTCATTCGCTTCTTTATTCTCTCCAGCCATTATCGCAGTCCGCTGCATTATTCCACCCAGCACCTGGAGGCGGCACGGGCGGCCTTGCAGGGCCTCTACATCAGTCTGCGTGAGCTTGAGGGCGGCGGAGAAGTGCTGTCGGCCTATGTCGAGCAGTTCCGGCAGGTGATGGATGATGATTTTAACACCCCGCGCGCCATCGCTATCCTGCATGAGCTGGCGCATGCCATCAATCGGGCCAAGGACAAACAATCCTCAGAGGTAGCAAACCTTGCCGCAACCCTGCGTCATCTGGGCGGGGTGTTGGGCATTTTGGGCGATGAGCCGGCCGCCTTCCTTCGATGGGGCAGCCCGGCGGGGGAGGATGGCCTGTCCGATGCGCAGATCGAGCAGTACATCGAAGAACGCACCCGGGCCAAGGCGAGCAGAGACTACGCGCGCGCCGATGAGATTCGCGCCCACCTGAGTGCGCATCGGGTCATCGTGGAAGACAGGCCGGACGGCAGCCGCTGGCGCCGCGCCTGAGCGCCTTGCATGGCCGGTTTTTTTCAGTGCTAAAATTGACCATCTAAAAAGGCCGTGCGTATGATCGCCGGCCTGGTTAAAATGACCGGACGGGGCATAGCGCAGCCTGGTAGCGCATCTGCTTTGGGGTGAAGGATGACCGTTTGCCCGGACGGGCAAACGCAGCATCCTAAACGCGGAGTACAGGAAGTACGAAGCCGGGTTTCTTGGCGAGGCTAAGAAGCCGAGCATAGAAACAGCCTGCTCCCCAAAGCAGTCTCGCCGGGCAATAGTACGGAAGTATAAGCAGCAAAATTCGGGGCATAGCGCAGCCTGGTAGCGCATCTGCTTTGGGAGCAGAGGGTCGGGGGTTCAAATCCCTCTGCCCCGACCAGTTTGCATGGCGTAGAGGGAGTCGGAACTGGCGAGGCTTCACGGCCTTGCCGGGGCAGGAGCGGTATGGCCGCAGGCCGGCTTAAGCGCAAGGCTCGAAGGTGAAATGTCTGGATCTTTTGCATGGCTCTCTGCCGGCGGCTGCTTTAAGGAAGATTTCACTTGCGCCCGTAGCTCATCTGGATAGAGCATCGGCCTTCTAAGCCGAGGGTAGCAGGTTCGAATCCTGCCGGGCGCGCCAGGGTTTGTGGGCAAGGCAATAAAAATTTCTATGGTGGGCGTAGCTCAGTTGGTCAGAGCGCCAGGTTGTGGCCCTGGAGGCCGTGGGTTCAAACCCCATCGCTCACCCCATCTTGTATAAGGATTTCAGGTTTTTGAGCAATCGCTTTTTTTCGGGCCGTTAGCTTAGCTGGTAGAGCAGGGGACTCTTAATCCCAAGGTCATAGGTTCGACCCCTATACGGCCCACCAACAACCCGCGCCTTATTTCAGGCCCTAGCTATGGGATTTATAAAACGGACCGTCAGGCCGCTGTCCATCCGCCATCCATTTTAATCTCCGCACCGTTAATACTTGCAGCCGCATCTGACATAAGAAAGCATGTCAGGAGCGATATCTCCTCGACCGTTACGAATTCCTTGGTAGGCTGTGCGGCAAGTAACACCTCTGACACAACTTTTTCATTGCTTATGCCGTGTGCTTTAGCAGTATCTGCTATCTGCTTTTCCACCAGCGGCGTTTTTACATAACCAGGACAAATGGCATTGACACGTATGCCAAACTCAGCACCTTCAAGCGCGGCTGTTTTGGTCAGCCCCAGCATACCGTGCTTGGCTGCGACATAGGCCGATTTGAAGGGGGAAGCGACAAGACCATGTGCAGAGCATATATTGATGATGCGCCCCCAGTGACGCGCCTTCATATCCGCAAAGGCAATACGCGTGGTATGAAATGCGGCTGATAGATTAAGCGCTAAAATAAGCTTCCATTTCTCCGGAGGAAAGCTTTCAATCGGTGCAACATGTTGGATCCCGGCACAATTTACGATGCCATCAACATGGCCAAAGGTCGAGTGCGCCATCTCAAACATCCTGTCAATATCAGCATCATCGGTCAGATCCACATCTGAATAAATGATAGTTCGCCCGGTCTTCTCGGCGAGTTCCGCACGCAAGCATTCGATCTCTTGCGGATCGCCAAGACCATTGAGCATTACATCGCATCCAGATCTAGCAAGCGCATCAGCAATAGCACGCCCGATACCGCTGGTTGACCCCGTCACAATTACCGAACGGCCGGATAAATCAAGCAACGTAGCGAAAGAACTATCAGCTATCAAGGGCTGATCTATTCTCGTATGTTGCGATATATTCTCTTTTCTCATTTAGATTGAATAAATTGCCGTATGCTTTCCAGGGCGTGAATTGCTTCAGGGAGATAAGGCGCAAAGCCCTGAAATACATGCGGCATATCCGGGTAGATTTCCACTGTCACATCAACACCGACCGAACGGGCCTTTGCCGCAAATCGCCTGGTGTCATCTAATAATATTTCAGCCTCTCCCGCTTGCAGTAACATGGGCGGCAAAGCAGACAACTCACCATATAAAGGGGAAATATAAGCATCTTTCCTATCTTCCCTGTTTTGCAGGTATAGATTGGTAATAAGCGGCATCAGATCGGCATTTAAAGCCACATCAACATGGGCACATGCAGAGATGGAATTGGACGACCAACTCAGATCAGTAGGCGCAGACATAGTAATTGCCCCATCGGGTAATCTTGACTTTTTGTCTTTGAGTTTCAACAGGCTGGCCAGGGTTAAATTGCCCCCGGCCGAATCACCGGCAATGAAAACGGCTGCGGCAGGACTTTCTCCCTCCGGGCCGTTATTACACATCCATTCAAAGGCCGTCACACAATCATCCAGGCCTGCCGGGAAAGGCTCTTCTGGTGCCAGCCTGTAATCAATAGCCAGTATTGCACAAGCAGTATATTCAGCAAGCCGCCCAATATGGGGCCGGTATTTTTCTACTCGGCCTGCCATCCAACTGCCACCATGGATATACAACAGACGCCTGTCTGGATGATGGTTGTTACTCGTTATCCACTCGCCCGTTATATGTTGAATACTAACCGGCTTTGAATCAGCCGCGGTCTTCAATATTGTTGGATGTGCTGAGAAGTAATCATCAACCAGTTCGCGTTTTGCGGCAATGTTTCCTGCGGTTTCGCACGAACGCTGCGCGATATTTTGCAGATGACGAATAACCCTATGTTGCGTCTCGTTCACTATTGCAAATGGTACGTAAAGTGTTATTTCCAAGCCATCAACGATGACAAGCAACTCACCGGCCAGTGCCTGTTTTACTCTCAAAAGTCAGTGGATTATCCAAATTCCTCTGGCTTGATTGTCCGAATGATAAGCACACAGAAAGATAAACAGGTCTTAGGTTTGATAAACAGAATGGTAAAAATCCTGAATGATTTGGATAAACCTGAGCGGCTGATCTAAAAATGGTGCGTGGGCTGAATCTCGAAAGATGCTCTTCTGTACATTGCCGCCACGTCTTTTATAATGCTGCAAAACCATACTCATTTGATCCACCATTGGTTGAGCGGGATAACTGCTATTTCCCGGCCATGATTCTAATTCTCCTCTTGCCCCTTGCACAGCGGGGTCAAAAGATGAATGATTACTGATTATCTGATCATGTTTGCCCTGAATCCACAATATAGGAGGCTTGGTTGCCAATTCATCAATCATGCTGGTGTTGTAATTACGAGGTGAAAGCGCATTCATTGGCCCCCGTTGGCCGGGCCTAAAATAAGGCCAATTATCAGATGATAAGGGATCACCCGGATAGCACCATTCACCAGTAGCTTGTTTAATAATGCCTTCAATCAGCCGAGCGTGTTCAGCCTGACTACTTTTTCTGTACAAATAAAAAGACTCGAATAATTCCCGCGCAAACATCTCGTTTATGCCATCTTCCATGAATAACTCCTGGCCTAATGCACTATTAACCATACCTGCACCGGAGCCAGCAAAATCATCATAACAGGGCGTACCATACTCATCTCGAGTACCACCAAAACCAAAAGGACTGAGCGGTGCAACCAGAATTAATGACTTAACCAGAGCTGGATAATCCAGCATAAATTGCATCACTACACCTGCACCGGCCGACCAGCCGAGTAAATTTGCCTGGGGAATATCCAAACTATCAAATAAGGAAAAAAGATCATCGGACCAATCACGCGCGCCCCGACCGGCATCAATTAACTTATTTTCGCTATCGCCATAACCGCGCAAATCTGGTGCCAAACACCAGTAATCCCGGCGCAACAATAGCATCGTATCTGTGAAGAAGACCCCGGAGGACAGATTGCCATGAATAAAAATAAACGGTACCTGCTCTCTGTGGCCACACTGTAGAAGATGCACCTTCAGCCTGTCTGTCGTTATACGGGATGAGTCAACCATCGAACTAAAAGCTCGCATCATATTTGTTCAGTTAATACAGCATATTAATTAGCGCTTGGCTTTCTTGCATACGACAGGACGACCTAACAAGATCAATAGCACGGCACCGGAAACAATGATCGCTAGAATTGATAGCTTGCAGTAAAACTATAAGTTTGTGGCGCACCGAAGTAAGCCAATGCACGTCCCGGGTAGGCTATTAAATCAAAACCATGGGTAAAATACTCTTCGTTGGTAAGGTTTTTCCCGCCGAGGGAAAAGCGCCAGTGCGAGTCAGTGCTTTGAAACGTCAGGACGGCATTTAACAATCCATAGCCGCCCTGTTTCAGTGAATTGGAGTTGCTGATCGTGGTAAAACTTTCAGTACGATAGCTAAAATCACCCACCAGAGACAGGGTTCCATATTTCCCGGTAGCCAAGGTATAGGCAATACTAGCACCTACATTCCACTTGGGTGCATTGATCAGGTTTATCTGGCCGCTGATATCCATACCACCGGGGCCGATAAATTCTTTATACCTGGTATGTAAATATCCTGCGTTGGCACGTAGCAGCAAGTACGCAGTGGGTGTTGCGACCATATCCATCTCAATGCCCTCGGTAATTGCTTTGCCCGCATTGGTAAACACATCTGTGAAGGTGTTTGTTGCCGGGTCTCTTGCGAAGCTGCTGAGTTGTAGATCGGTATAGTCGTTGCGAAATATTGCTGCGTTCAACTGTAGCTGCTTATCGAACCAGCTCGATTTTATTCCGCCTTCATACGTAATTACCTCTTCCTGATCAAAAGGTTCTAACTGAAAAGCCGTCTGTGAACGTCCATTAAAGCCTCCGCTTTTGAAGCCCTTGCCCACACTGCCATACAGCATCACATTTTCCTGCAAGCGGAAATCTACCCCAACCCTCGGCGTGAACGCGGTAAAGATTTCATTGGCGGCCAAGTCAAAATCGAAAGGACCATTGCCCAGGCTGACCTGACTAAAGGGCGTTGTAATAGGGAAAGACCGGTATTTTCGGGCGAAGTCCTTCTTCTCCCGTGTATAGCGCAGGCCTAAACTCAGGCCAAGCCGGAGAGTAAATTGATAGTTGATATCGCCGAATATGGCGATACTGTTTATAATCTGATCATTTTCAGAGGCAAACACAAGCCCGGCACCCGGCCCGAATATACCGTCCGGTGTAGTATCGTGTTCACGAAAATAGTAGACGCCCACCACACCTTTCGTGCTGTCACTGTTATATAGTAATTGTACTTCCTGGCTGACTTGATCCTGATCTTGATCGACAAACACACCAAATACATCAGAGGGGTGGGCATCCAGATCTAGATGGGTTTGATAGTCAAGTGTTCGGTATGAGCTTATCGACTTTGCCGTCAACACATCACTGACACTATATTCCATCACAACAGCAGCCCCGAAAACTTTTAGTCTTTCTTCATCATTAAAATTGGCGTTTACCACAAACGGGTCTCCGGCAGGCAAGGTCAATCCAAACGCCGTGCCAATGGGGCTTGGCCCTCCCTGTCGTGCGGGTGTGCGCGAGGTATCCGGATCATTCTTCGAGCCATCAAGTGATAACCTAAGAGAAAAATCTTCTCGTGGCCTATATACGAGCGTACTCCGCCAGACAAAGGCTGCCTTATCAAAATCATCCCTTCCATTGAAGGCATTATCGGAATAGCCATCCCGACTCAAATAGGCGAAGGATGCCCGGCCCAGCAACTCTGAATCCATAATCGGGCCACTTATATTCGCCTTCACATCTACCCGATCATAATTGCCATAGGTCGCCTGCAGTCTGCCTGTTAGTTCATCAGATGGCTCCGCAGAAACAAACTTAATCGCACCACCTATGGTATTACGCCCATACAGGGTGCCCTGCGGTCCGCGCAATACTTCGATCCGCTGCGGGTCAAGCACATCCAGAAAAGAACCCTGC
Organism: Gammaproteobacteria bacterium; assembly: GCA_963923955.1. GTDB lineage: Bacteria > Pseudomonadota > Gammaproteobacteria > Eutrophobiales > Eutrophobiaceae. Next base: position 2,017,634 of record OZ000552.1, on the reverse strand, counting down.
GCACGACCTAGATAGACATCATCCAGATATACGCCAACGCCCGGATCAGCAAAGGCAAGCGAATCACGCTGCCCGATGCCACGCAGATAGATCACGGCGTTAGCCGCATCCCCAAGCGTCAAACTGAGATTGGGTACTGTCTTTTGAATATCCCCCAGATCTTCGACTTGCAGTTGTCGAAGTTGCTCCTCAGAAAGAGCAGTAATCGTGATCGGCACATCCTGCAAACTCTCTTCCTGACGCCTGGCGGTCACGACCACTTCCTCCACAGCTGCCGCAGCAGGGGACATGCTTCTTGCTTGTGCATGGGCTGTTTGCGATACCAATGGACTTGCAAATATGAGAAATATGAGTGCCAGAGCGCAAACCGGCAAGTTCCATATGATGGGTGCACGACCTGCTCGCTTGGCGGCCGCGTATTGAATAGATAGCTGAGAGATAAAATCAGGCATGGCCAACTCCTATGAAAGATGAATCGAGCCATATATATAACTACGCACCTGGCAAGCGTTAATAGCGCAAATATATCGGCTAATCTTTCCGTTATTTTTTGTTGCAACCTGTTATCTATCGCGTGAAAATCACATTGATTATGCGTTTGCGATGCTGGCGCCAAGTACTTGGCAGCAAGGAAAAGGCTGTTTCAAAAATAAGTTCGCTATGAGCGCATTTGTTCCAGTTGCAAAAGCGCATGATCCAAGGTCCTGGAAAAATGGGCACACATCATTCTCTCCAGCTTCTCCGTCGGCATCACAATGGCTTCTCGGCCATCTACCCCACTCTTTTGCTTTTCTAAAAACCCGTCCAATACCGCTTTTTTAATGCGCTCTTCACGTGTACGGCTGGATCCCGTTTTCATTTTCTGGCAAGCGGCACTGACGGTAAGAGGCGACCCTTTCCAGTTATTCACCATACAACTCACCAATAGATACCAAAACTCCTGGGTAAAATAACTGGGGCGATATCCAAACGTTAAATCCCAGTCTTTTGCATAATCTTCCAACAACCGCATCCAGATCAGCAGCTCATCATGCGAATGGACTTTATCTTTCATAAGGGACATTTTAACCTAAACCGTGCTTGCCGGACGTACAATTAAGACTTGAAGGATACATATATTCAAAATAAATTAGGCTTGCTCAAAAAGAATCAAGAAATCCAAAACCCATACATCATCGTGAACCCAAGCTGCCAGTACAACTCCTTAGAAGCAGGCGGATTGGGCAAATCACAACTGGCCGCTAAGCCCAAGCCCCTGTATCCAGTACGGGGCAGGTTACTCCTGCGATAAGCATCCAGTCATACAAGGTCTCGCCGTGACACTGGATGCCGTGTCATGAGCAGCATGACGACCTGCGGCCTTCTTCTCTGGTCACGCAAAAAGCCCGGCGATGATGAGTGCGGCGATGACTACAAAAGTGACTATGCAGCGGGTATGGAAATAGCGCGCCGTGATGAGGCCGTCTCGGAAGAGGCGTTGGTCTATAAGCAGCAGCAGCGAGAAGCTCACGACAAAGGCCGCCAGCAGCGCCTTGAACGGCAGCAGCAGGTACAAGCTCCACAGCAGCACGGCGTTTATGTTGCTGGCTATGGGCAGATAGCTCGCCCATTGATCGCCGCGGCCCAAGTGCTGCCCCCAGTGTGCGCCGGATAGGAATGCGGCGATGATGAGGCCATACAGGCTCAAGGCCTCCCGCATGAGGGCCTGCATCGTGGCCGAGGCGGCCGCGGCCTGCCCCGCAAACAGAAAAAACAGGGCACAGAACACAAATGGCACAGCACCCGCATAAGTTAAGTAAACCGCCAGCTTATTCGCCTTCTTCATGGGATAAACATGCCAAGCCGCAGCGCCCGCCTTGTGCTTACCTGGGCTTGTACATCAATGCGCTGCCCTCGCCCTTGTGGTGGAAGTGACCGGCGTGTTTGCGGATCAGATCGCTCAATCTTTTTACGCCATAGTCGCCCGGCTCGAAATTCGGCCTTAACTCGCGCACGACCTTGCCCGCCGGAGATAATTTTACCCAGCCATCGTCCTGTCGGCATTTCTTCCAGGCACGTCGTAACAAATCCACCGCCTCGCCGGCCTTCGGGGGCGGTGCGCTGCTATTCGCTGGCTGTGCCTTGCTCTGCGCCGACTCTGAATTACTCTCCGTCGCCAATGCCTTCGCTGGCTTGGCATTGTTCTCCACCGCCGGTGTCTTGCTTTTGGCCGGCACCGGCACCAGTTTTTCCGTCAAAATAAAATAATCACAAGCATTGCGGAAGGCCGCCGGGGTTTGCGCCTCGCCAACGCCGAAGACGAACAGGCCGGCATCCCGCAACGTGATGGCAAGCCTGGTAAAATCACTGTCGCTGGAGATGAGCGCAGAGGCGTCATAGCCGCCGGCGTACAGCAAGTTCATCGCATCGATCACCATGGCGATGTCGCTTGCATTTTTGCCGTTTGTATAAGCCACCTGCTGCTTCGGCTGAATGGCCAGGGTATTGAGCGTATCTTGCCAACCTTTAAGCTCCTCGCTTGACCAGTTGCCGTAGGCCATCTTCGTAATGATACGCCCGTGCGCGGCGATTCTATCGAGAACCGTTTTCAGCCTTTGTTTTTGCGTGTTATCGGCATCGATCAAAACCGCGATCTTGTTGTCTGTATCCGGGGCTTTTATGGTCATCGCATTTTTGCGTTTACGCCGACAGTCCCCGGCCATCATACCCGGCTAAGTGCCGTCTAGCAAAAGCGGCCTCACCGCTGGACATAACCCAAAGAGCAGAATTCTATCCGCTCAATAAGCCGGGCGAGAGGGCAGCCTGTGAGAGTTCGGAACTGGCATCGCTGAAGGGATTTACCGCTTGCCGCAAGTGAAGCGTTTTTTATACCCCGATTTTCAGCATAATACTTACTTGATCATTGCCGCGCAGAAAACTAAGCTAAGGACAGGCGGCTCTTTATCTTAAATCTCTACGGGAGGGTGCAGGTATGAAGACAGCGAAGCATTTGCTGGGTGATAAGGGAAATGACATCTGGTCGGTCGGGCCGGATGATTCCGTATTTGCTGCAATACAGCTGATGGCCGAGAAGGAAGTAGGTGCCTTGATGGTGATGCAGGAAGAGGTGCTGGTTGGCATCATCTCTGAGCGGGATTATGCGCGCAAGATTATCCTCAGCGGGCTCTCATCCAAACAGACGCCGGTCAGGAATATTATGACGGCGCGGGTGCTCTATGCCCGTCCCGAGCAGAGTGTACATGAATGTATGGCCATGATGTCGGACAAGCGCATTCGCCACCTGCCGGTTGTAGAGGGCGAGCGGGTGCTCGGCATGATCTCCATCGGCGATCTGGTCAAGGCCATTATCTCCGAACAACAACACACCATCGAACAACTGGAGCAATACATAAGCGGCTAGGTGCTTACCGGGGCGAAGCATGTTATGCTTTCGGCTATGATGTTTTGTTGAGAAATGACGGAACCCGAATCCCTTAGCTAGTCTAAGCAGTTATGACCCACATAAGACACACGCGCAGCATTTTCTCTCTTATCGGCATGTCTGTGTTACTCGCCATCGGCACTGTCTGTCTGGCCGCCCAAGATGAACTTGATAATGAAGCCGATGATGAAGTACAGGAACTGATCATCGAAGATGCCAGGCCGGGGACCTTGCTGCTGCCGGCCGGCGTTGAGAGCGGCGATGCGGCTGATACGGCGAAGAAACAGTGCATGACCGTGTGCTCACGCTGGGGGGAAGAGTGCACCTTTATCAACCGCGGCATCGGCGGGATGTCACGCAAGTGTCGGCGCGCCTGCAAGCAGTTCAGCGAGGAATGTTTTTAGACCTTTTCTGCTCAACATTGCCAAGCACCCCTATCCGCCATCTTTTCACTTTAAGATTCTAAAAGCTGTCCGTGCTCAAGTGCGGGCGTTTTTTTAAGAAACTGATTCGTTAAGCGCCGCAATTTTTAGTAGTATAATCCTTGCCGGACTGACATCGCCGCAGGATTCTTAATACCGTGCGAAAGTGGCGGAATTGGTAGACGCGCTGGATTTAGGTTCCAGTGGGGCAACCTGTGAGAGTTCGAATCTCTCCTTTCGCACCATATTCTCAAGAGGATCCTTAAAATAAATTAAGAGTTTCTCAAGCCATTGCTTTTATGGAAAATTTCAAGTATTTCAGATAGTTAATGATGCAGGTGTCCGTGGAGACAACCGGCCCGCTGGAGCGGGCTATGCGGGTGGAGGTGCCGGAAGAGCGTATCGCCGACGAGGTGCAAAAGCGCCTACAGGACTTAGCGCGCACAGCCAAGATCCAGGGTTTTCGGCCGGGCAAGGTGCCGTTCAAGCTGGTGCAGCGGCGCTTTGGCGCAAAGGTGCGCCAGGAGGTCGTGGGGGAAGTCGTCCAGTCCACATTCTACGAGGCGCTGAGCCGGGAAAAGCTGCGCCCCGCCGCCTACCCCAATCTTGATCCGGTTAGCGCAGAGCAGGGCGCGGGCCTGCATTACACCGCAAAGTTTGAGGTGTTTCCCGAGGTTGAGCTTGCGCCCATTGAAGGGCTGAAGATCGAAAAGGCGCTATGCAGCATTACTGATGAAGATCTGGACAAGATGATCGAGGTGCTGCGCCGACAGCGGCGCCGGCCACAGCAGGTTGCGCGCGCCGCTCAGAAGGAAGATCTTGTCGATATTGATTTCGTCGGCAAAGTGGACGGGGAGGCATTTGAGGGCGGAGAGGCGAAGGCATTCAAGGTGGAAATAGGCAGTGGGCGTCTTATTGAAGGCTTTGAAGAGGCCTTGGTCGGCAAGCAGGCCGGGGACAAAGCGACTCTTAAGTTAGCCTTTCCAGAGGACTATCCCAAACAGGCATTGGCCGGTCGGCCGGTGGAATTTGCGGTGACTGTGAATAGCGTGCATGAGCAGGTCTGGCCGCAGCTTGACGAGGCATTTTTTGCCGACTTTGGTGTAGAAGAGGGTGGTGAAGCGGCCTTTCGCAAGGAAATCAGCCAGCACATGCACCGGGAGGCGGAAGCCGCCATACGCAGGCGCCTGCGTGATGCGGTCATGGACGGCCTGTATGCGGCGAACGAGCTTGAATTGCCCAGAGCGCTGGTGGAGAAGGAAAGACAGAATATGGCGCAGCAGTTCAAGCAGAACATGAAGTCCCATGGTCTGCCTGTTGATAATGACAATACAATGCCGGGGCCGGAGTTGTTTGAACAACAGGCCAGAAAGCGCGTGGCCTTGCAGTTGCTGATCGCCGAGATTATCCGTGAAAATGAATTAAAGGCCGAGCCGGCCCGGGTGCGGGAGTGGATCGAGAAAAACGCACAGGGATACGAAGACCCCGCCGCCATTGTCAACTGGTATTACCAAGACAAGCAGCGCCTGGCCGAAGTGGAGGCGCTGGCCCTGGAAGAGGAGGTGATTGACTGGATATTCATGCGCGCACAGATCACAGAGGTGCATCTGGGGTTTGACGATTTGATGAATAAGGGGCAGACTAAAAGTCCTTTAAGGCCGCCTGGCCAATAAGTCTAAGAAAAAAGCCAATGAGCAATAACGAGACGAAGGCATTGAATCTAATCCCGATGGTGGTCGAGCAGACCTCCAGGGGCGAGCGCAGTTATGATATTTATTCACGCCTGTTAAAAGAACGGGTGGTGTTCATGGTGGGGCCGGTTGAGGATCAGGTTGCCAATGTCATCATCGCCCAGCTGCTGTTTTTGGAGTCGGAAAACCCGGATAAGGACATCCATCTGTATATTAACTCGCCGGGCGGCTCGGTCAGTGCGGGCTTAGGCATCTATGACACGATGCAGTTTATCAAACCGGCGGTCAGCACCATGTGTGTCGGGCAGGCCGCCAGCATGGGGGCCTTGCTGTTGGCCGGTGGTGAGGAGGGCAAGCGTTATTGCCTGCCGCATTCGCGGGTGCTGATCCATCAGCCCTTGGGCGGTTTCCAGGGCCAGGCCACGGATTTTGACATCCACGCCCGGGAGATCTTGAATGCGCGTGAGCGCCTGAACAAGATAATGTCCAAGCATAGCGGCCGGTCACTTGAGGATGTGCAAAAAGATACCGAGCGCGATAACTTTATGAGTGCCGAGCAGGCGCGTGACTATGGTCTGGTCGATGCTGTTTTGGCGCAGCGCGCGAACCTCCCCGAGCCGGCAATGCGTGATGCGACAGAGATACGATGAGCAATATTAACCCGGCGATGATGAGCTAAGGTGCGCGATGGCTAACGGCAGACGCGGCAGAAGTGGTGATGGCGACCGGCTCTTGTATTGCTCCTTTTGCGGCAAGAGCCAGCACGAAGTGCGCAAGCTGATCGCAGGCCCCTCCGTATTTATCTGCGATGAATGTGTTGATCTATGCAACGATATTATTCGCGAGGAGATCCAGGATAACCCGGCGCTCGGTGCGGGCAGCGGCCTGCCGACCCCGCACGAGATCAATGACATCTTAGATGAATATGTCATCGGCCAGGAGCAGGCGAAAAAGATCCTCTCGGTGGCGGTGTATAACCACTACAAGCGGCTGGAGCAGGGCATCAATGACTCCGAAGTGGAATTATCCAAGAGCAATGTGCTGCTTATCGGCCCGACCGGCAGCGGCAAGACCCTGCTGGCCGAGACCCTGGCGCGCCTGTTAAATGTTCCCTTTACCATTGCCGATGCCACCACCTTAACCGAAGCCGGTTATGTCGGGGAGGATGTGGAAAACATTATCCAGAAGCTCCTGCAGACCTGCGATTATGATGTAGACAAGGCGCAGACCGGCATTGTCTATATTGATGAGATCGACAAGATCGCCCGCAAATCGGACAACCCGTCGATCACCCGTGATGTCTCCGGCGAAGGCGTACAGCAGGCGCTGTTGAAGTTGATCGAAGGCACTATGGCATCGGTGCCGCCGCAGGGCGGACGCAAGCATCCGCAGCAGGAATACCTACAGGTCAACACCGCCAATATTCTGTTCATCTGCGGCGGTGCCTTTGCGGATCTTGACAAGATCATTCGGCAACGCTCGGAACAGGGCGGGATTGGTTTTGCCGCCGAGCTAAAGAGCAAGGACGACACCAAGAGCAGGGATGAAGTAATCCGCACCGTTGAACCCGAAGACCTGATCCGATACGGCCTGATCCCTGAGTTTGTCGGGCGCCTGCCGGTGGCGGCGACCCTGGACGAGCTGGATGAGGAGCAGCTGGTGACCATCCTGGTAGAACCCAGGAATGCCATTACCAAGCAATACGCACGCCTGTTTGAGATGGAAGATTGTGAGATTGAATTTCGTGAAGATGCCCTGCGTGCGGTTGCGCACAAGGCGATGGAGCGCAAGACCGGTGCGCGCGGACTGCGCTCCATCTTGGAAAATGTCCTGCTGGATACGATGTATGATCTGCCTTCTTTGGATAACGTCACCAAGGTCGTCATTGATGAGGGCGTGATCCAGAACGTTGCCCAGCCCTTGATGATCTACGAAGGGCCGGAGATGCCTAAAGCCGCATCGGACTAGTCTGCGGATGGCCGTTGCGATGAGCGAACAGGCGAGGTTGAGGACTTGAAAGCCGCGCCGCTCATCCCCATGTCCAATTCCCACCGTCCATGACAACCTAAGCCCATTATGCAAGAGAAAGCGGACAATCACTTCCCTGCCTATCCGGTGCTGCCGCTGCGTGATGTAGTGGTCTATCCGCACATGGTCATCCCCTTATTTGTCGGGCGGGAAAAATCCATCAAGGCGCTCGATTATGCGATGGAAGGCAGCAAGCAGATCCTGCTGGTGGCGCAGAAGAGCGCGGCAGAAGATGACCCGCAGGTTGCTGAGATCTATCAGGTCGGGACGCTATCGAACATCCTGCAACTGTTAAAACTACCCGATGGCACCATCAAGGTGCTGGTGGAAGGGGACACACGCGCCAGGATCACTGCATTCACCGAGACCGAGTCCATGTTCTCGGCAACCGCCGAGATCGCCGAACCCGAGCCGGTTGATGAGCGCGAACTGGACATATTGAGCCGCTCCGTACTGCACCAGTTTGAACAATATGTGAAGCTCAATAAAAAGATCCCGCCGGAGATCTTCTCTTCCTTATCCAGCGTGGATGATCCAAGCCGGCTGGCCGACACCATCGCGGCGCACATGTCGATCAAGATCGAGGAGAAGCAAAACGTACTGGAACAGGTCAATGTGCGTGAGCGGCTGGAATACCTGATCAACCTGATGGAGACCGAGATCGATCTATTGCAGGTGGATAAGCGCCTGCGCGGACGGGTGAAATCGCAGATGGAAAAGAGCCAGCGCGAATACTATCTGAACGAGCAGATGAAGGCCATCCAGAAGGAATTGGGAGATATGGACGAGGTGCCCAATGAACTGGAAGAACTGGCGGGCAAGATCGAAGACGCCGGTATGCCCAAAGAGGTGAAGACCAAGGCGAGCGCCGAGCTGAACAAATTGAAGATGATGCCGCCGATGTCCGCCGAGGCCACCGTGGTAAGAAACTATGTGGACTGGCTGGTCAATGTGCCGTGGAAGAAGCGCAGCCGCATCTCGCGCGATATTATCAAGGCGGAGACAGTGCTGGAAGAGGATCACTACGGCTTAGATAAGGTCAAGGAGCGCATCTTAGAATATCTGGCGGTACAACAGCGGGTGAAGAAACTCAAAGGCCCGATCCTGTGTCTGGTCGGCCCTCCGGGTGTGGGCAAGACCTCGCTTGGACGCTCTATCGCGCGCGCCACCCAGCGCGAATTTGTCCGCATGTCCCTAGGCGGGGTCAGGGACGAGGCCGAGATCCGCGGGCACCGGCGCACCTACATCGGCTCCATGCCCGGCAAGATCGTCCAGAGCCTGGCAAAGGTCGGGAAGAAGAATCCGCTGCTGTTGTTGGACGAGATCGACAAGATGGCCATGGACTTCCGCGGCGACCCGGCTTCCGCCCTGCTTGAGGTGCTTGACCCGGAGCAGAACCACACCTTCAACGACCATTATCTGGAAGTGGATTACGATCTGTCCGAAGTGATGTTTGTCACCACCGCCAACAGCCTGAACATTCCCGGCCCCTTGCTGGACCGTATGGAAGTGATCCGCATATCCGGCTACACCGAGGATGAGAAGGTCAATATCGCGGCCAAATACCTGATCCCAAAACAGCTGAAACGCAATGGTCTCAAGATTGATGAGATCAGCATCAGCGAGGCGACCGTGCGCGAGATCATTCGCTACTACACGCGCGAGGCCGGGGTACGCAACTTAGAGCGCGAAATAGCCAACCTGTGCCGCAAGGTGGTCAAACAATTATTGCTTAAACCCGCCGCCAAGCGCGCTGTCGTCCGGCCGGCGGGGCTTGAGAAACTGCTGGGCGTGAAGCGGCATCGCTATGGACGGGCTGAGGAAGAAGACCGCGTGGGCCAGGTAACCGGGCTTGCCTGGACCGAGGTCGGCGGCGACCTGCTCACCATTGAGGCTGCAGTAGTCCCCGGCAAGGGCGAGGCGAAACGCACCGGGCACTTAGGCGATGTGATGAAGGAATCCATTGAAGCGGCGCGCACGGTGGTCAGGAGCCGCTGCGAAGTCTTAGGTATCGCCGAGGATTTCTACAAGCAGTACGATTTCCATATCCATGTCCCCGAAGGGGCAACGCCGAAAGACGGCCCCAGCGCCGGCGTAGCCATGTGCACCGCCTTAGTCTCTGCACTGACCAACATCCCGGTGCGCTCCAGCGTGGCCATGACCGGCGAGATCACCCTGCGCGGCGAGGTCTTGCCGATCGGCGGTTTAAAAGAAAAGCTGCTGGCGGCGCTTCGAGGAGGGATCGCAACCGTCCTGATCCCGGCCGAGAATGAAAGAGAACTGGCGGAGATCCCCAAAAACATAAAACAGAATCTGGCGCTCAAGCCGGTACGCTGGATCGACGAAGTCTTTGCAGTGGCCCTGCAGCACATGCCGCAGCCGGAACCGAGGGCAAAGAAAAAATCCAAATTAGTAAAAAGAGAAACCGGCACCGGCAAGAAAGGCTCGATCCGTCCGCACTAGGGATTGTTGATCTTTTGCATTGAAAGAGAAGACGCGTTCTCTTTGTGCTGGATGCGATATTCATGTCGCCACGCCAGATCTATTCCACCTCCCGGCCAACAAACGTCATTCCCCGTGCTTGACACGGGGAATGACGGGAGAGTCTGGAACTGTGTAATTGTCCGCCATTCCCGCGTAAGCGGGAATCCAGTCGAATAACACATACTTCTTATCCGAGCTCTGCTACCGCCTCCCTCGCCCTTTTTGGCCTTGATTAGGGGATGTTTGGGGTATTTCATGGATGCCTGCTTTCGAAGGCATGACGATCCTCGTCGCCCCCCGTCAAGTCAAACGTCATTCCTGGCTTGACCAGGAATCCATAGTTAAGCCTGGCAAGTAGTCCGTTGGATTCCCGTCCCCGTTTTCACGGGGACAAGCTTTCACGGGAATGACGTTCCTCTCCTAACCATCCCCTCCCCCTAAAACTCAACCCCCACCAGCACACGCCCACTTACCGACCGTTCGCTTACCTCGCCCCTATCATGGCTGTATTCCAGCTCGGCCTCTACATGCAGGCGTTCATCTAGCCGATAGCGCAGGGATGCCCCCACATAGGCATTGTGCACACTGCTGTCATCATCCGTGCTGATACGGAAGTTGGCACCGGCAAGAGAAAAGCCTGCATTCTCATGGTCAGTAAAGCGGCTGTCTAGGCCACTTCGGAAGACGACCTCGCCATTGTCTTCCAAGAGCCAGGCCAGCGCCAGTTCCAAGCGGGTGTTCCAGCTCTTTCCCCCGCTTGCGCGGGGGCAGGCCCTCACGTTTGTTTTGGGTGATATTCGCCCGACCACTCGCAGCGTGGTCGGACAGGCCCTCTGCCCCCCGCTCGGTATAGCCCTTATACCAGCCTTGGGTATAACTCACGCTGGCGGCTGGGCGCAGTTCCCACTGCCTTGTGAGCGGGGCACTATGGCTAAGCCGTAGGGCCGGGCTTAGGAAGAGGCTGGTATCGCTGCCTTGGACGATTTGGGCTTGCCCCCGGTTAATCAGTGCCCTACTGCTGTCATGGTCTTCGTAGCCCAGATTGAGGCTAAGCCCGATATCAATACCCTGCCAGCTGTCCTGGCCATAGAGCCCGAGAAAGAGGCTATCGGTCTCTATCTGGGTGTTCTTACCGCTACTTACCAGGTCGGCATGGGCATAGCCGAAAGAGAACCCCAGCAATGGCGTTAGTAGAAAAGCCTTGTTCTAGGCTAAAAGCATGCCCCTGCGAAAGCAGGGGGCCACGCCCCGATAGTCCTGAGAATGGGCAGCGACACCGCCATCCCGACCACGTCTTCGATCAGCCGCGAACCTTGCCCCGCACCTGATGCGGGGTCGCCCCAGATGAAGGGACGGGGGTCAACAGCGAGTAAGCCGGGCAGGCCCGACCCACTCTGCGAGTGGTCGGGCCTGCCCGGCGGCGACTTGTAGCGGACACATCTGGCCACGGCGATTACTGCTGCCGCCCCCTGTTTTCGCAGAGCCTGCCCCGTGCTGGACACGGGGGGCAAGCCCACCACCACCACTTAGGCGTTGGGTGACGACATTGTGCACCGCACTGCTTAAGACCACTATGGCGGTGGATTGGGCAGACTCGGCCGCCCTATCCACAATGACCAGGGTGCTGGGGGCAGTGGGGTCGGCACCGGGAGCTGGCGGTAAGGTGATGACCAGCCGGGTCGGATTGGCCGGGTTGATGACCTGGGCGGTGGGGACAGTGACCACGGGGGTAGTGGGTGCCGGGGCAGGGGCTGGTTCCGGTGTGGGAGCCGGAGCTGGGTCGGTCGTGGTGGTGGGTGGCTGCGTCGTTGGCGTTGTAGACGTAGTCGGCGGCTGGGTGGTTGGCGGTGCGGTTGGCCGGCCCGTACCCGTTCCTGTTCCGGTGCCGGTTGGCGTCGTGGGCGTGGTCGGTGTTACCGGTGCCGCACCTTGTTGCTGCACTCTGGCGTTCGGGATGCCGTTGATGGTTTCAAAGTTGCGATAGTCAATCACGCCCGCAGTGGAACTGGCCAAGAGATTGCTCACATCCAGGGTGTCGGTGTCATCTCCCGCACCCGTGCTGATGTCGCCGTCCACAGTCGCATCATTGCGCAGGCTGACTTTATCGCGTCTCCGTCTCCAACAATGAGGTTGCCCCTTACTTTGGCATTGCCGGAGAGGGTAAAGGTATCGGCTCCCGCTCCGCCCGCAATGTTGCCGCTTAAGTCTGCGCCCTGTTGTAAGGTGACAGGTATCATCCCTTGCACTGCCAGCGGTGAGTGCGTCGATGCCGGTGGCGCTGCCGCCCTGTGCCGACTCGGCAGCAAAGCCTTCGGCGCTGCTGCCGGTGAAGGTTACGCTGAGGCTATCGCTGCGGGCGCTGTAGTCCATGGTACTGGTGCCCACCCCACCGGTGAGGCTGCCGCTTATCTCGCCGCCTGTCTCTACGGCAAAGGTATTATCGCCATCGCCACCGCTTAAGTTCTCTATCTCCGCCCAGGTGTTGCCGGTGGTGAGTTTATCCATCGTGCCGCTGTCCGTGCCCGTGAGGGTGAAGGTGTCGGCACCGCTGCCGCCCACAAGGCTATCCTCTCCATCCCCGCCGGTGAGGTTACCGGTGAGGTCGGCACCGGTGGCGAGGGTGATGGTGTCATCGCCCGCCTGCGCCATCTACGTTCAGGCTGCGGGCGCTGCTTAGGCTAAAGGTGTCGTTAAGGGGAGAACCGGCTATGGTCTCAATGTCGGTAAAGGTATCGCCTTGGGCATCGCCGGTGTTGGTGTTGGTGCTGAGGTTGAGGCTAATGGCAGTGGTGGCGTTCTCATAGCTGGCGGTATCATTCCCCGCCCCGCCGTCCAAGGTATTGGCACCGGGGCCGCCGATGAGCAAGTCATCCCCGTCCCCGCCGTTCAAGGTGTCGTCATCGGCCCCGCCGTCAAAGCGGTTGTTGGCGGCATTGCCGGTGAAGGTGTCGGCACCGGCACCGCCTTCGATGTCGCCGCTCACAGTAGCAGTGTCGTTGAGGCTAAGCTCATCATTGCCTGCGCCTAAGTCAACTGCGCCGGTGATTTGGGCGATGTCGGAGAGGGTGAGGGTATCCACTTCATCCCCGCCCAAGATGTCGCCGGTCAAGTTGGCATTGCCGGTGAAGGTGAAGCGGTCATCGCCTGCGCCGCCGTCTAAGTTGGCGGAGAAGGCGCTGCTTAGGCTAAAGGCATCCTCGCCACTGCCGCCAATCAAATTTTCAAAGCCGTCAAATTCCAGGGCGCGGCCATCAGCCGTATAGCGAGTGGGCGCAGCGCCTAAGCCCCAGGTGGCGTTGACATCATAGCCGCTTAAGGTGTCGCTATTGGCAGGCACGGCACTGCCGGTGAGTTGGTCAATGTTGGTGAAGGCATTGCCGTTGGTATCTGCGCCATTTATGCCGGTGGCGCTGCCGGCGCTAAAGCCATCGGCAGCGCTGCCTGAGAGGGCAATAGAGACGGGGCTGGCATAGCCCGCCTGCTGCTGCCCCTGCATGGGCAGGCCGCTGTAGTTCAGGTGGTCGGTGCCTGCCCCGCCCACAACGATGCTGGTGATGGCACCGCCGTCCCGCAAGGCTAAGGTGCCGCCATTGGCAAAGCGCACTGCCGTGCCGTTGGCGACCTTGGTCTGGATGGTGCCGGCATTGGTCAAGGTGCTGCCCGTCCCAAAGTGAACCCTTTCCGATCGCCGGTGATCGTGCCCTGCGAGGTGTTGCCCAGCCACGCTTGCGTAACAGTGTTTCTGAAAGTTACACCACTGTAATTCAACCTTCCAGGCTCAATCTTCCCATCATTGAGAACTCTTGCTTGGCCTATAAAATTTGCAAAGATTGTGGTGCCAATAGAAAGAGCATTACCCTCGTTCGTAATGGTTCCCCGGTTGATCACTTGGCCAGCGAGAGTGTAGCAATGCCTCTGGATGACACTGATGTGATTGTTGCCCCACGTTCGTTCAGGATATATGTCGGCCGCTCTGGACCAGCACTGGCTATAATAGATGAAATAATTCCATCGCTCCCTGATGAAGAGAAGTTTCCCCGATTGATGATCTGGCTGTTGCGGCCAACGGCAATTGCTTGGGAAAAATTCCCCTGGGTGGAGACGGCCCCTTGGTTGAGGATGGCTGCGCTATGATCGGCGATAATCCCTTGGACATTATTGCCATTAGTGTTGATGGAAGAACCCGCCGGGTTGATGAACAGCTTGCCGGTTTCGCCTGTCCCGCCCAAGGTTGTCGTGCGGACGGTTGGATTGCCATTTGCATCGACATTCCTGACCGTGTTGGCGGGGGTGAAGGCCGACTCATCAATCTCAAAATCTGATGGATCGATTCCGATCTCAGCGGCGATGCGCGCAAACTCGGTCTGGGGCTGGGCTTGTCCCTGCCCCTGCTGCCCACCCTGGCCTCCGGGTTGCGGCACCCCCTGTGCCTGGGCGGTGGCGGAGAAGGTGAGGAGGGCCAAGGGTACGGGCAAGGCAGGTCGAATAAAATCTTCCCCGTCATTCCTGCGAAAGCAGAAATCTAGTAAATCTCCTGCCTTACCCTCCTGGTCATTCCCGTGAAAACGGGGATCCACAAAGTTTCTTGGCTTGCCTTCTATGGGTTCCTGCTTTCACAGGAATGACGTTTCGGCCATGGATTCCTGCCCGTTCCCTGGTCGTTGCCAGAGCCTGCCCTTGAAAGGTGTGTTGCGTCAGAAAATAAGATTAGGCAAAGGATAATTTCAGGATGAATAGCAGGATAATCAGGCTCACGGCCAAGTTCAACTTGCTGGTTGCTTTCAATTCGGCCACGGCGGTTTCCAGACTGTTCAGACGTTTATCAATAGCGGCGGAGGTGTTATCCACCGCCTCACTGGCTTCTTTGGCCTCGTCCTCCGGCGCGCCGGCGTGTACCAGGGCGCGATATAAGGCTGTTCCGCTCATGGCCCGGCCTCGCAAGTGCGAATGCGGGGGCAGGGCAGCGTGTTGGTGGTTGTCATGAGTAACTCCTGATACTGATTTGGCTGTATGGAAACTGTCCGCCTACTTTGCAGCCACGGGCCGGGAGAAGTCAAGCGGCGGTGGAGGTCGGCTCACTGTCGTTTTGTTTGAGGTTTTCTTCGAGGCTCTCCTTGCTGTCTTCCATCATCTTATCGATAGCCTCCTGTGTGATGCGCATCATTAGCGGCTTGAAGCTGTTTATCTTGTGTCCCAAAAGCGGCTGGTCAATATCATTCCAGCGCAGGGGTTCTATGTTTAACAGCGCCTCCACCTTTCCCGCCAACCGGGGCAGGACGGGTTTTAGATAGATCACGAGAATGCGGAACAGGTTCAGGCCCATGCTGCAAACGGCATGGACGCATCGCTCCCGACCGGCTTCCTTGATCAATACCCAGGGCTTGTGTTCATCGATGTACTGATTGGCCGCATCCGCCAGCGCCATGATCTCGCGCATGGCGCGGGAATACTCTCGCCCTTCGTAGGCGGCGGCGATGGAATCCGCAGCAACGGTGAAGGCGCTCAATAATTCCTCGTCATGCAGCGTATCCGCCAGGCGGCCGTCAAAGTGCTTGTTGATAAAACCGGCGCAGCGACTGGCGATGTTCACCACCTTGCCTATTAAGTCGGCATTGACCCGTGCCCGGAAATCATCCAGGTTAAGGTCAATGTCTTCGATGCGATGGCTCAGTTTCGCTGCGTAGTAATAGCGCAGGTATTCCGGCTCCAGGTGTTTTAAGTAATCGGCGGCTTGGATAAAGGTGCCGCGCGACTTGGACATCTTCTGGCCGTTCACGGTCAGGAAGCCGTGGATGAAGACGCCGGTCGGCACCCTGAAGCCGCTGCCGTGCAGTACGGCAGGCCAGAACAAGGTGTGGAAGTACATGATGTCCTTGCCGATGAAGTGATACAGCTCGGTGGCGCTGCTTTTGTCTGCATCGACATAGGATTCGAAATCGAGACGCGCGCGCGCACACAGCTTTTTGAAGCTGGCCAGGTAGCCAATCGGCGCATCCAGCCAGACATAGAAATACTTACCCGGCTCGCCCGGGATTTCAAAGCCGAAGTACGGCGCATCCCGGGAAATATCCCATTCCCGCAGGCCCGCCTGGAACCACTCATTTAATTTATTTGCGATCTCCGTTTGTAAGGTAGTACGAGTCCAGTCCTGCAACATGGCCTCAAAATCCGGCAGCTTGAAAAAGACATGCTCGGATGCTTTTTCTATCGGGCGTGTGCCGGAAATGGCCGAGACCGGGTTGATGAGCTCCGTCGGCGCATAGGTGCGGTTACAGTTCTCACAGCTGTCGCCATATTGCTCCCGGGCATGACAAAAGGGGCACTCGCCGCGGATAAAACGATCCGGCAGAAACATTTCCTTCTCCGCATCATAGAGCTGCGTGATGCTGCGCCGGGCGATATGGCCGGCCTCTTTAAGGCGCGCATAGATCGTGTTGCATAATTCCCGGTTTTCCGGCGAGTGGGTGGAATGATACTGATCAAACTCAATGGCAAAGCCGGCAAAATCCCGCTGGTGTTCTTCGCTGGCGTTCTCGATCAGCGCCTCCGGCGTGATGCCATCCTGCTCGGCCTTGAGCATGACCGGTGTGCCGTGGGTGTCATCGGCGCAGACATAAAAGCAATGATGCCCGCGCAATTTCTGGAAGCGCACCCAGATGTCGGTCTGGATGTATTCCAACAGATTGCCGAGATGGATGGCACCGTTGGCATAGGGCAGGGCGCTGGTGACCAGGATCTGTCGTTGTCTTTCCGGCATCTTATCTCATCGGTGGCAAAGGCCGCACAAGGTAGCATTATTCGCCCGCGGCGTGAACAGCCGGCGCAAAAATAAGGTACACTGCTCAGTCCTTGAAACAAGACTAAGGTGCCAAATGCCGATGTCGGAAATTACGCGTGAGAAGATTGAGCAGGCCTTGACTGAGATCCGGGATGTGCATCTTGAGCAAGACCTGCTCGCCGCCGGTGCTGTCAAAAATATTGAGCTTGACGGCGGCCGGGTCACGCTGAACATTGAGCTGGGCTATCCGGCCCTTAGCTATCATGCAGAACTGACGGCCTCCATCACAGAGCATCTGCAGGGGCTCGCCGGTGTGGCGGGCATTGAGGTTGTGTGCAAGACCAACATTGTCTCGCATGCCGTGCAAAAGGGAACCAAGCCCTTAAAAGAAATTAAAAACGTCATCGCGGTTGCCTCCGGCAAGGGCGGGGTGGGGAAATCCACCACGGCGGTGAATCTGGCCCTGGCCTTACAGGCCGAAGGGGCGCAGGTTGGGATTCTGGATGCCGATATCTACGGGCCGAGCCAGCCGCGCATGCTCGGTTGCCAGGCCAAGCCGGACAGCCCGGACGGCAAGCGCATTGAGCCGAATATGAGTTACCGCCTACAGAGCATGTCGATCGGCTACATGATCAACGAGGAGACGCCGATGATCTGGCGCGGGCCGATGGTGACCTCGGCCCTGGAGCAGTTACTGGGCGATACCAACTGGAAGGGACTCGATTATCTCATTATCGATCTGCCGCCCGGCACCGGCGATATTCAGCTGACGCTGTGCCAGAAGATCCCGGTATCCGGCGCCCTGATCGTAACCACGCCGCAGGACATCGCTCTGCTGGATGCCAAGAAGGCGCTGAAGATGTTTGCCAAGGTGGAAGTCCCCGTGTTCGGCATCATCGAGAACATGAGCACGCATATCTGTAGCCAATGTGGCCATGAGGAGCATATCTTCGGTGCCGGCGGCGGGCGGCAGATGGCGGAGCAATATGATGTGGAACTGCTCGGCGCCTTGCCGTTGGACATCCGCATTCGTGAGGGGGTGGATAGCGGCAAGCCGACGGTGGCGATGGCGCCGGATTCAAAGATCGCGAATATCTATCGCAACATTGCCCGCAAGGCAGCAGCGAAGTTGTCCTTACAAGCGAAGGATTATTCGGCCCGGTTTCCAAAGATCGTTGTGCAAAATGCTTAAGATATTGCCGCTGCCATTCGTGATGCGTTGTCCGCCATGAGCATAAAATCAGACAAGTGGATCCGCCGGATGGCGCGGGAGCACGGCATGATTGAGCCCTTTGAGCCAGGCCAGGTAAAGAAAAGCGGCACCGAGCGCCTGGTGTCCTATGGCACTTCCAGCTATGGCTATGACATTCGCTGCGCGGATGAATTCAAGATCTTCACCAACATAAACTCCGCCATCGTTGACCCGAAGAACTTCGATGAAAGCAGTTTTGTCGGTTTCACCGGCGCGGTCTGCATCATCCCGCCCAATTCCTTTGCCTTGGCGCGCACGGTGGAATACTTCCGCATCCCCAGAAATGTCCTGACCATCTGCCTGGGCAAATCCACCTATGCTCGTTGCGGCATCATCGTCAACGTAACCCCGCTGGAGCCGGAATGGGAAGGCCATGTGACCTTAGAGTTTTCCAACACCACGCCGTTGCCGGCGAAGATCTACGCCGATGAGGGCGTGGCGCAGGTGTTATTTTTAGAATCCGACGAAGAATGCGAAGCATCATATAAGGACAAAAACGGCAAGTACCAGGGACAGACGGGCGTTACCTTGCCGAAGACCTAAATCTTGCTTTGTCTTAAACGAAGCGCTGCCACTCGCATGACCGACCCGGCATAGCGATAAAAATCATTCGGTACGCCGGCCTTTTTCCCTACAATGCGGCAGATGGCCAATCTTCCTGTTTTCCTCAAATTGTCCGGGCACCCCTGCCTTGTGGTCGGCGGCGGCGAGGTGGCGGCAAGAAAGGTCCGGCAATTACGTGAAGCAAACGCCGATGTGCTGATCGTTGCGCCGCAGCTGTGCCCGGAGTTGCAAAACCTGGCGGCGGCCAAGCAGGTTCGCTACGAAGCCGGTCGCTTTGCAGAGAAACACCTGCACGGTTGCAGCCTGGTCATTGCCGCAACCAACGACCGGGATGTGAACGAAAATGTATCGAAAGCATGTCAAAATCGCCAAATACCGGTCAATGTTGTCGATGATCCGGAATTATGCACCTTCATTACGCCGGCGCTCGTCAGCAGGGGGCCGGTGCAAATCGCCATCTCCACCGGCGGCGCCGCGCCCGTCCTTGCCCGTTTGTTGCGGGCGCGGCTGGAGACGATCATCCCTTCCGCCTATGGCCGTTTGGCCGAGCTGATGCAGCAGTTTCGTGCCCAGGCAAAGGAAAAGTTCCCTGAGTTTGATAAGCGGCGCCGGTTTTGGGAGCAGCTTGTGTCCGGCCCTATCGCGGAGATGTTGTTTGCCGGTCAGGATGAGGCCGCGTTCAAGGCGCTCGAACAGCAGCTTGATAGCGAAGAGGATTCGGTTACAACAGAAGGCGAGGTGTATCTGGTCGGCGGCGGCCCGGGTGATCCGGATCTGCTGACCTTTCGCGCCCTGCGGCTGATGCAGCAGGCGGATGTGGTTTTGTATGATCGCCTGGTCTCCCCGGCCATCGTTGAACTGGTGCGCAAGGATGCGCAGCGCATCTACGTCGGCAAGCAACGCGATCAACATACGCTTGCGCAGGAGGAGATCAACCGGCTGCTGGTGAAGTTGGCGCGGCAGGGCAAACGCGTGTTGCGCTTAAAGGGCGGCGATCCCTTTATCTTCGGGCGCGGCGGCGAGGAGATCGAGGACCTTGCTGCAGAAGGGATCAGTTTTCAGGTGGTACCGGGCGTCACCGCAGCGGCCGGCTGTGCATCCTATGCGGGCATTCCCCTAACGCATCGGGACCATGCCCAGTCTTGCCTGTTTATCACCGGACACTTAAAAGACGATGCGCTGGATCTGAACTGGGAGGCGCTGGTGCAGCCGGGCCAGACCCTGGCCATCTACATGGGCATGAAGGGCATTGATGTCTTGTGCCGAGAATTAATCAGGCACGGCATGCAGGCCGGGATGCCGGCGGCGATCGTGCAGAAGGGCACCTATCCTGAGCAGAAAATATTTATCTCAGAGCTGGGCCGCCTGGCGGCAGTGGTGGAAGAAAATAATATCAAACCGCCGGCGATGACAATCATCGGTGAGGTGGTAACACTGCACGAGAAGCTGGCCTGGTATAAACCCTGACGCCGGCCTTTTTTATTCGCTGATACTTGAAAATAGCGTGAACCTATCAAAACAATAGAAATATTTGATTTCCTTTGTTATCAGCCATGGCCGATACTTATTAACTAAGGGAATCATACGCTTGCTTCTCTATCGCAGTGCCTGAACGCTCTAAGGTCTTGCAACGGCGTGTGCGCAGCGCGTGAAGATTCCCCTTAGCTAATCTAATCTGATCATTTAAGAGGAGGTGGAATGCCATGCCGAGACAAACAAAACTTATCACAGCCATCCTGACCATCGCACTCACCGCGCCGCTGTCGCTGCGGCTCGCCGGGGCACAGGAAGAGCCGAAGCCGAACCAGTTCTGGTGGCCGGAGCAGATCGACCTGGGGCCGCTGCGCCAACACGCCGCCGAGTCCAATCCCATGGGCAAGGACTTCAACTACGCCGCCGAGTTCAAGACGCTTGATCTTGATGTAGTCAAGAAAGACATCGAAGCGCTGATGACCGAATCCCAGGACTGGTGGCCGGCGGACTTCGGCCACTACGGGCCCTTTTTCATCCGCATGGCCTGGCACAGCGCCGGCGTGTACCGCGTCGATGACGGCCGCGGCGGTGCGGCCGGTGGTCAACAGCGCTTTGAGCCCTTGAACAGCTGGCCCGATAACGGCAATCTCGACAAGGCGCGGCGCCTGCTCTGGCCGATCAAGCAGAAATACGGCCGCAAGCTGTCCTGGGCCGATCTCATGGTATTGACCGGCAATGTGGCGCTGGAGTCCATGGGCTTCACAACCCTGGGTTTCGCCGGTGGCCGTGAAGACGACTGGGAGGCCGATCTGGTTTATTGGGGGCCGGAGAAACAATGGCTGGCCGATGAGCGCTACAGCGGCGACCGACAGTTGGCCAAGCCCCTGGCCGCCGTGCAGATGGGCCTGATCTATGTCAACCCGGAAGGGCCGAACGGCAACCCGGACCCGCTGCTCGCCGCCGTAGATATACGTGAAACCTTCGGCCGCATGGCGATGAACGATGAGGAGACCGTCGCCCTGATTGCCGGCGGCCACACCTTCGGCAAGGCGCACGGCGCGCACAAGCCCGCGGAGTGCGTCGGGCCGGAGCCGGCGGCGGCCTCGATCGAGGAGCAGGGCTTCGGCTGGGTCAACAAGTGCGGCACCGGCAAGGCGGATGATACTGTTACCAGCGGCTTAGAAGGTGCCTGGACGGTGGCGCCCACGGCCTGGAGCATGAACTTTCTGCAAAACCTGTTTGCCTTTAACTGGGTGCAGACCAAGAGCCCGGCGGGGGCAGTCCAGTGGATTCCGGAGAACGGCCAGGCGGCAAGTCTGGTGCCGGATGCGCACGATGCAGCAAAGCGGCATGCGCCCATCATGCTGACCACGGACCTGGCGCTGAAGTTCGACCCAAGTTATAGAGAGATCTCGCAGCGCTTCCTGAATAACCCGGCGGAATTTGAGCGCGCCTTCGCCCGCGCCTGGTTCAAGCTGACGCACCGCGACATGGGGCCGCGCAGCCGCTATCTGGGCGCCGAGGTGCCGCAGGAGATCATGCTGTGGCAGGACCCGCTGCCGAAGGTCGATCACGCCCTGATCGAGGCGCGCGACATCAAGACGCTCAAGGCCAAGATCCTGGCATCCGGGCTGACGGTGCCGGCGCTGGTGAGGACCGCCTGGGCCTCGGCCGCCAGCTTCCGCGGCACCGACATGCGCGGCGGTGCCAACGGCGCCCGTGTTCGCCTGGCGCCGCAGCGGGATTGGGCAGCAAACGACCCGGCCGAGCTTGCCAAGGTGCTGAGTACGCTCAAGGGCATCCAGGATGAGTTCAACAGCAGGTCAGGCCGGAAAAAGGTATCGCTGGCGGACCTGATCGTCCTGGGCGGTGCGGCCGCCATTGAGCAGGCTGCGGCAGACGCCGGCCATGCGCTAACGGTGCCCTTTACGCCGGGGCGCACGGACGCCGCCCAGGCGCAGACGGATGTGGCCTCGTTTGCTGTGCTTGAGCCGACCGCCGATGGCTTTCGTAACTACTTTGCCGGGCAAAACCGCCGCTCGCCGGCCGATATGCTGATCGAGCGTGCCGACATGCTGACCTTGAGTGTGCCGGAGATGACGGTCCTGGTCGGCGGCATGCGGGCGCTGAATGCCAACACCGGCGAGTCCGCCTACGGCGTGTTGACCGAGCGCCCCGGCACCTTGAGCAATGACTTCTTCGTGAACCTGCTGGACATGTCCACAGAATGGCGCAAGTCAGCCCACGCCGAGGGCGTCTATGAAGGCCATGACCGCGCAACGGGCGAGCTTAAGTGGAAGGCCACGCCGGTGGATCTGCTCTTCGGCTCGCATGCCGAACTGCGCGCTATTGCGGAAGTTTATGCAGCCGATGATGGCCAGGCGAAGTTTGTGGATGACTTTGTCGATGCCTGGAGCAAGGTGATGAGCCTTGATCGCTTTGATCTTGATCAGGCTTAGAATGGGTTAATTGTCTAATGGGGATCTGTGGGCAACTGCAGATCCCTTGGCTTTTTGTTTCTTCCGCCTATCTGAACAGCGCTGCATAGTCATCAGCCTTGAAACCGATATGGCATTTATCCTTGATGGTCAATACCGGCCGCTTGATCAGGGTCGGGTGCGCCAGCATCAGGGCCAGCGCTTCGGACTCATCCAGCCCCCGGCGTTGGTTGTCGGGCAGTTTGCGCCAGGTTGTGCCGCGCGTATTGAGCAGCCTCTCCCAGGCCACCTGCCCAAGCCACTTGCGGAGCATCTCTTCATCAAGGCCGTCGGCGCGCAAATCATGGAAGCGGTAATCAACATTATTTGCCTCCAGCCAGCGGCGCGCCTTTTTCACAGTGTCGCAGTTTTTAATGCCGTGCAGAACCATTGTCATGGATCATGTCTCGCGCAATAATTCGTTGATGCTAACCTTGCTGCGCGTCTTTTCATCCACCTGCTTGACGATGACGGCGCAGTACAGGCTGTATTTGCCATCGCCCGCCGGCAGGTTGCCCGGCACCACGACCGAGCCGGGCGGGATGTAGCCGTAGCTCGTCTCGCCGCTGCTGCGGTTGTAGATGCGGGTGCTTTGGCCCAGGTAAAGGCCCATGGAGATGACCGCGCCTTGGCCGACGATCACGCCTTCCACGACTTCCGAGCGGGCGCCGATGAAGCAGTTGTCTTCGATGATGGTGGGGCGCGCCTGCAAGGGCTCCAGCACGCCGCCGATGCCGACCCCGCCGGATAGGTGTACGTTCTTGCCGATCTGGGCGCAGGAGCCGACTGTTGCCCAAGTATCAACCATCGTGCCGGCATCCACATAGGCGCCGATGTTGACGTAGCTGGGCATCAGCACCACGCCGGGGGCGATATAGGCGCCGCGCCGGGCCATCGCCGGCGGCACGATGCGGGCGCCGACCCGGGCGAAGTCCGCTGCGTTGAAACCGGCGAATTTTGCCGGCACCTTGTCGTAGTAGTTCGTGTTGCCGCCCGCCATGAGCTCATTGTCATGCAGGGCAAAGGACAGCAGCACCGCCTTCTTAAGCCATTGATGCACCACCCACTTGCCGTCTTGCTTCTCCGCCACGCGCAACTCGCCGCGGTCAAGCCCGGCCAGGGCTTGGGCAACGGCGTCCTTGATTGACTGATCGGCCTGCGCCGGACTGATCTCGGCGCGGCGCTCAAATGCCTCGTTGATGATGGTTTCAATGTGGCGCATGATGTTTTTCCTGCAAAAGGGCTGTGCAGTATAAGCGATCCGCCCGTCGCCCGTCATTCATGCCTTCGCCTAATCTGTGCTATCCTTTGCGCCCTTTTTTTCATGGCGTTTTTGTAAGGCAAGGCGGGATGGACAAGCAGTTTAACATCGCAGTGGTCGGGGCGACCGGAGCCGTGGGTGAGTGCCTCTTGTCCATCTTGGGCGAGCGGGATTTTCCGGTGGCGAGGCTGCATGCCCTAGCCAGCCGCCGCTCAGTCGGCACTGAGGTCGAGTTCCGGGGCGAGGCCATCTTGGTAGAGGACCTGGAAAAGTTCGATTTCTCCGGCATCGACATCGGCCTGTTCTCCGCCGGGGCGGTGGTGTCTGATATTTATGCGCCGAAAGCTGCCGCCGCCGGCTGTGTCGTGATCGACAACACCTCCCGCTTTCGCTATGAGGACGACATCCCGCTGGTGGTGCCGGAAGTCAACCCGCAGGCGCTGGCTGCTTATAAAAACCGCGGCATCATTGCCAATCCCAACTGCTCCACCATTCAGATGTTGGTGGCGATCAAACCCATCCACGAGGCGGTCGGCATTGCCCGCATCAATGTCTGCACCTATCAGGCGGTTTCCGGTGCCGGCAGGCAGGCCATCGCCGAGTTGGAACAGCAAAGCGCCGCCTTGTTGAACGCCAAGCCCGCCGCCGGCTCGGTACATCCTAAGCAGATTGCCTTTAATGCCCTGCCGCATATCGATGCCTTTCAAGACAATGGCTACACCAAGGAAGAGATGAAGATGGTGTGGGAGACACGCAAGATTATGGAAGATGAAAGCATAGCGGTGAACCCCACCTGTGTGCGTGTGCCGGTGTTTTATGGGCACTCCGAAGCCGTGCATCTGGAGACAAAGGAAAAAATTTCCGCCGCCGCCGCGCGTCGGCTGCTGGCGGAGGCCCCCGGCATCGCCCTGCTGGACCGGCCGGAGGACGGCGCCTATCCGACGGCTGTGACCGAGGCCGCCGGGGCTGACTCCGTCTTCGTAGGCCGCATCCGGAAGGACATCTCCCACCCCCGGGGGCTCAATCTATGGGTGGTCGCCGACAACCTGCGCAAGGGCGCGGCATTAAATAGTGTTCAAATCGCTGAAATTTTGGTAAAACACTATAAAGAAACCTATACTTAAGGGATAATCATAAAGCAGATTCGTAAGTTTTGGGGAAGACTGCCGGCCTGCGAGCGGCTGCGGCTGACTTGAATTAGCAAGCCTTTTTGAGGCGAAGAAGGCCGATTGGGCTTGCATCAGTCATTAAAAATATAGCGTAAATAATTGTTTTTTATAACCTTTTTCCAAGATCAATGCGTGTTTTTATGAAAGCCGGAGATAGCCTGTTCAGATTACTGGCATTCTTGCTCTGTCTGTCTGTGCCGACATGGTCAAGCGCCTTGATGCTCGCAGATCTCGAGTGCTGCGTGGGTACGCCTTGTTGATCGATCCGCCATAGAGTACTGCCGGGGAATATTTTAAGAAGAATGAAGCGGAATTTTCTCTCACTATTGCTATGCCCCTTATTAGCGGCCGGGCCGGCCTGCGTATATGCCTTAGGCCTGGGCAATCTTGAGTTGGAGTCCGGGCTTAACCAGCCCTTTGCCGCCCGCATTGAATTGCTGTCTGCCACCGTTGAGGAGTTACAGAGCCTGAATATCGCTCTGGCAGATCGGAAGGTATTTGAGCGCGCCGGCATTGACCGCTCCTTTGTTCTGAGTACGCTGAAATTTGAAGTGGATGACAGCGGCGCAGGGCCGGCGTACATCCGCATCACCAGCCCGGAGGCCATTCGAGAACCGTTCTTAAATTTCCTGCTGGAGGCCAGCTGGTCTAAAGGGCGCCTGTATCGGGAATACACCGTATTGCTGGATCCGCCGCTCTATGATCCCTATGCCCGCCGTCCCCAGCCCGTCGAGACCATGGCGCCTGGCCTCGCTGATGAATTTGGTGATAGCCCGGAAATTGATACGCCTGAGGATGCGGCTGGGGAGGATCTCTTCGACATTCAGACAGCAGATGACTACGGCCCGACGGTGAGCAGCGACACGCTCTGGTCCATTGCCAGCCGGCTGCGGCCGGATGCCTCGGTCAGCATACAACAGATGATGCTGGCCTTGCTGCGAGCCAACCCAGAGGCCTTCCTGGATAACAACATTAACGGCCTAAAGCGCGGCCAGATCCTGCGTATGCCATCGCCGGGAGAGATCGATCTCTATAGCCAGGCAGAGGCGCTGGCCGAGACGAAGTCGCAATATCGCTTGTGGCAAGAGGCGCGCGGGGCGATCGCTGCTGTGGCACCGACAAGGGTCGCCAGTCGCGCGGTGGCGGATAGCGATGGCAACATGGATGAGGGCCTGGACGAGCTCTTGGACGATGGCCTGGAAGATGGCTTGGATACTACCTTCGCAGAAGCCGAGGATAGCGCTGAATTAAAGCTGGTTGCGGCCCTTGATGAGGGGAATGCGGCGGGCCAATCTGACAGCGATGGTGCTGGCAGCGGGGAGAGTGCCGCCCTGGTCAATGAACAGCTACAGGCGCTGTCCCAGGAGAATGTAGAGTTGCGCGAGCGCATGGCCGAAGCCGATGCCATCATCGAAGATCTCCAGCGTCTGATCACTTTGAAAGACGATGAGCTGGCGGCCATGCAGCAGCAGTTGAGCGGTGCCATTCCGCCAGAGGAGCTTGATCTGGCCGAGGATGAACTGGTCGATGAGCTTGGGATGGAAGCTACTGCGGAAACGCCTACCGATGCAGCGCCTGGATGGGACGAACAAGCCACCGACATTGTGGAAGCACAGGAGGATACTTCTGCTGTAGCCGCGGATGAGGCAGAAGATCCGGTTGCAGCAGAAGCGGCAGAAGAAGCGGTTGCAGCGGCCGAGGAGCCGCCGCCTGCCGGTCTGCTTGACCAGGCCATCGCCTTCGTGACGGCCAATCTGATCATGGTAGCCGGCGCACTGGGCGGCCTGATACTCATCGTTGGCGCGGCGGTATTGGTGAAGCAACGGGTAGTACCCTTCATTGAGCGTAAGCGCAGCGAGCGTGCAGAGGCCGCCGCCGTTGCCGCAAGGGCAGCCGCCCTCTCTAGTGTAGGCGATGCGGCGGCGGAGACGACAACGCCGGATGCAGCAGAAGCCGACGAAGACGTTGCAACAGAGGATGCGGATGCGGCAGCGGCTGAGTCCGAGCCGGAAGAAGACCCTCTGGCAGAGGTCAACGTCTTCCTTGCCTATGAGCATTTTGATCAGGCGGAAGAGTTCGTGCGCGATGCCATTGCCGGTGCGCCGCAGAAGCTTGATTTTCATGCGAAGCTGCTGGAGGTGTTCTACGCCGCCGGTAACAAGCAGGGCTATGAAGAAGAGGCGCGGGTCTTGCATGGCCTGGTGGCCGGGGCTGGGCCCTATTGGGAGTCAGCGCTCGCAATGTGGGCCGAATTATCGCCGAATCGGGCGCTGTTTGCCGAGCCAGTTGCCGGGGAAGAGGACGATATGACTGATCCCGGTGCTGGAGGCATTGTTGACTTGACCGCCGATGAAGCCGGGCCAGCGGCAGAGGCCGATGCTGGGCTTGATTTTGATCTGGGTCTGGGCGATGCAGAGCCTGCATCGGAAGATGATGTAACTGATCCGGGGGCGCTTGCTATTCCTGGTGGGGCGGAAGATGTTCTGGATATGACCGCATCAATGGAAACCAGTGCCGATCAGGGTGAGGATCTGCTGGATGTTACCGCAGCCGTTGGTCTTGATATGGATGCAGAACTGGAGCAGGCCGTTGCCGATAGCGATGCCGAAGAGGCGATGCTGGATATTACCGGCGGTGGGGCGGACGAGGACATGCTCGATATTACCGGTGGTGTCGGGGCGAGCGAGGATATGCTCGATATTACCGGTGGCGGCGCAGCGGAAGATGCGCTGCTTGATGTGGCCGCGGCGACAAGCGCTGCGGCTGAGGATGACAATGCGCTTGATTTTGATATTGGCGGCTTGGAGCCTGAAGCCGCGGCGCCTGAGAGCCCTGCAGAAGGCGATGCGGATAATGTCATTGATTTTGATCTGGCCCTAAATGACGAGGCCGAGGCGGCAGCGCCTGATAGTGGCGGGCTTGATCTGGACCTGGGCGGCGATGAAGCGCCCGAACTCGATATGGAAGCCGGTGCTGATGCCGGCCTGGAGGCAGATCTTTCCGCCGATGCCGATAGTTTGGAGATGGATATTGCGGTGCCTGCGTCAGAAGGCGATGGGATCAGTCTGGATATGGATGCTGCTGCTGATGGCGGCCTGGAGCTAGACATAGGCGCTGCCGGCGATGATGATCTTGCGCTTGATATGGGAGTGGATGCAGACGCCGAGCTGGGCCTGGGTACGGATGATTCCGAGGTCGTGGATATCGGCATAGGAGATGATGCCGTGCCTGAGATAGAGCTGGACATGGGCGCTGCGGATGAGGATGACGATGATCGTACTGTGTTGGTGCCGCGCTCAGCCGGTGTGGATGAACAGTCTGCGGATGATGAGGTGGCGACCAAGTTGGATCTGGCCAAGGCCTATGTAGAATTGGGCGATAAGGACAGTGCCAAGTCCATCCTTGATGAAGTGATTGCCGATGGCAATGATACGCAAAAACAGCAGGCACAGGAGTTGTTGGATCAGGTCTAGCAAAGGCAGGCCCTTTTCTCTTTATTGTATCGGTGCTTTGAGTTTCCTCTCGGCATTCACGCCGTAGTCCGCTGTAAAAATTCCTTAACTATTAAGCCATAAAGATTGCCGCATGAAGATTGGCCTATGAAAATTGCCCCATGAAAATTGTCATGAGCGTGGAGTATTGCGGTAGCGGCTTTCATGGTTGGCAACGGCAAAGGCAAGTACCCACGCTGCAAGGCTGTATCGAACAAGCGTTGTCTTCGGTGGCGGCGCACCCGGTGGAAGTACACTGCGCCGGACGCACCGATGCCGGGGTCCATGCCTTGCATCAGGTCATTCATTTTGAGACCACGGCCAGGCGTGCGTTGCATTCCTGGGTGCTGGGCGGGAATGCCGCTTTGCCGCATAGCATCAGCCTGCTGTGGGCGAGAGAAATGGCAGATGACTTCCACGCGCGCTTCGCCGCCACCGGGCGCACCTATCGCTATGTGATCCTAAATCGCCGTATCCGGCCGGGGCTAAAGCATGGACAGGTGGCCTGGGAAGCCAAGCATCTGGATCTTGAGCGGATGTATGCCTCGTCCAGGTGTTTTTTAGGTGAGCATGACTTTAGTTCCTATCGCGCCGCGGCCTGTCAGGCAAAGAGCCCGGTGCGCGAGATAAGACGTTTCGACATTCGCCGAGAGGGTGCGCTCATCGTGCTGGAGATAGAGGCCAATGCGTTTTTGTATCACATGGTGCGCAACATGGCCGGGGTGCTAATGGCGATCGGCAGGGGCAGCGAGGACATCGAATGGGCTGAACAAGTGCTGGATGCACGGGACAGGACTGCCGGCGGCGTGACCGCGCCCGCCGCCGGTCTGTACCTTGTTGATGTAGAATACCCGGAGCACTTCCAACTGCCGAAGGCGGCTGGCGCAAGTGCCCTGTTTTCGTTATAACATGGGCGTCTGACCGGTGCTTTAAATGGGCGGCTCTTTTTCAGGAGAGATAATTTTATGAATCATCGAGAACACCTGCTTGCATTCATGGCCGATCATGAACTGGAACGCTTTGATCTTGCGGAGCTGCTGAAGGTGCAAAGGCGCGGCGGGATCGCTAATACAAGCCAGGAACAAGGCACGTACATAAATCCTTGTCAGCATAGCTAATGAGTTGGCTAAAGAAAATATTACCGTCCCGGATCCAGACGAATGGCGTAAGCCGCCGTACTGTGCCGGACGGCGTATGGACAAAGTGTACGCGCTGCAGCGCGGTGCTCTATCGGGCTGAACTGACGCGCAACCTGGAAGTCTGCCCGAAGTGCTCAAACCACATGCGCATTCATGCCCGCACCCGCCTTGCGCTGTTTCTTGACGAGGGCGAGCATGAGGAAATCGCCCCCGACATCAGGCCGGTGGACAAGTTCCGGTTTCGTGATACTAAAAAATACAAGGACCGATTGAGCCAGGCGCAGAAGAGGACTGGGGAGACCGATGCCCTGATCGTGCTGCGCGGCAAGCTAAGCTCCATTCCCGTGGTGGCCTGTGCCTTTGAGTTTGATTTCCAGGGCGGCTCGATGGGTTCCGTCGTTGGCGAGCGCTTCGCCTGTGCCGTTGATGCCTGTCTGGAATCCGCCAGCCCACTGGTCTGTTTCTCCGCCAGCGGCGGCGCCCGCATGCAGGAGGCCATTGTCTCATTGATGCAGATGGCCAAGACCAGCGCGGCCCTGGCGAGTCTAAGCCGCCGCGGCCTCCCCTTTATCTCCGTGTTGACCGATCCGACAACCGGCGGGGTTTCTGCAAGCCTGGCCATGCTGGGCGATATTAACATTGCCGAGCCGGGCGCCCTGATCGGTTTTGCCGGCGCCCGGGTGATAGAGCAGACCGTGCGCGAGACCCTGCCGGAGGGCTTTCAGCGCAGCGAGTTCCTGCTGGAACACGGGGCCATCGACATGATTGTTGATCGAAGAGAGATGCGCGCGCGTGTCGCCGCCTTGTTGTCCATGCTCACCCGGCGCCCGGCACCTGAGTAGCGCATTATAAGCGAGTATTCTTACACATCAGGCGCATGTGCCCACTCCCCGCTTCATTTTTTCCTGAGCGTCATGATGCCTCCCGCTTGCGCTTTGCCACCCTGCCTGAATGGCTCAAATGGCAGGAGCAATTACATTTCACCGCCATTGAGCTGGGCCTGGCGCGTTGCCGCAGGGTTGCGCAGAGGATGCAACTGCTGCAACCGGATTTTACCGTGATCAGTGTGGCCGGCACCAACGGCAAGGGCTCCAGCGTTGCCATGCTGGCGCGCATGCTGCGCACAGCCGGCTACAAGGTGGGCAGCTATACCTCGCCGCACCTGCTGCACTATAACGAGCGCATCTGCGTGAACGGCCTTGCCGTTAGTGATGCGCTGTTGTGTGAGAGCTTTCAGCGCATTGATCAGGCGCGTGCGGAGATCTCGCTTACCTATTTTGAGTTCGGCACCTTGGCCGCGCTGGATATTTTTCATCATGCCGAGATTGAGATTGCCATCTTGGAAGTGGGCTTAGGGGGACGGCTGGATGCGGTCAATATGCTCGATGCAGATCTGTCCCTGCTGACGAGCATTGATATGGATCATGAAAAATGGCTGGGCCCTGATCGGGAGAGCATCGGCCGGGAGAAGGCCGGCATCTTTCGCCCCAGGCGGCCGGCGATCTGTTCTGATCCGGCCGCGCCGGCGAGCATCCGCAGCAGCGCGGAAGTCATCGGCGCACGATTGTATCTGGCAGGGCGTGATTTTTCTTATGAGCTGGAAGAGGGTAGCTGGCATTGGCGCTGCGGCGAGATGGATTTAAGCGCCTTGGCCAAACCCGGCCCTGCTCATAAAAGACAAGTACAAAATGCGGCCGGGGTGTTGATGGTCTTGCATGAATTGGCTGACAGTTTCCCAGTGACAGAGGAGATCATCCGTGCCGGCTTGCGTGATTTTCGCTTAGCGGGTCGCTTCCAGCTTGTGCCCGCGGCGATTCCTTATGTCATGGATGTCGCCCACAATCCCCAGGCCGCCGCAGCCCTGGCTGAGAACCTGCACCGATTGCCTGTCAGCGGCAAGACCCACTTAGTCGTCGGCATGCTCAAGGACAAGAACCATGCGGCCGTGCTGCGTACACTTTCCGGCGTTGCGGATTATTGGTATCTTGCTTCTCTTGCGGGGGCTTCAGCGGCGTCGGCGTCGGAGTTGCTGGCGGTTTTATCAGCGCTCGGCGATAATACGCATCAGGCTGCATCTTATCAGGATGTCGTTACTGCGCTGGAGGCGGCGCGGGCGGCGGCCTCCGCGGGTGACCGGATCGTGGTCACCGGTTCGTTTGTTACGGTGGGCGCGGCGCTTCGTCATTTGCAATTACACGAATAATTTTTTGGCATAGGTCTTTATGGAACGACGATTAAAAGAGAGGCTGATAGGTGCTGCGGTGCTGGTGATGCTGGCGGTGATCTTTATCCCGATGGTACTGGATAATTCGGTGGAGACCGATACTGCGATTCGTGCTACCAATATCCCGCCGCGGCCACAGACGGAGTTTCGCTCCAAGATCTCACCCTTGACAGAGTCTGAGCTGGCGCTTGAATCGGTCCCGAAAGAGGTAGGGGTGATCAGGGGGGAGGTTACAAGGCTGCTGGATGAAGCGCCTAAGGTGCCACCGGAATCAGCGCCGGAGCCAATAACACGGCCTGAACCGCAAGTAGCTGCGGCACCCGCGAAGCCAGGCACAAAGTCTGCAACAGCCTCAGTGCCAGCCGTCAGCCAGGGCGCGGCAGATTCAATGGGCGTGACCGCCTGGGTGGTGCAGCTAGGCAGTTTTTCCAGCGCGGCCAATGCCAATGCGCTGAACCAGAAACTGCGCGCGGCCGCCTACCCCTCCTTCGTTGAACCCCTGCGCCAGCCATCGGGAGAAATGGCCTATCGTGTGCGTGTAGGCCCGGAACTGCTGCGCTCTGATGCCCAAGCGCTGAAAGAAAAGCTGGATAAGACTCTTGAGAAAGAAAAAATAAAGGGCCTGGTGGTTCGTTATCCTTAAACTGATGCAGGCCGTTGATATTGTTATTCTTGTTATGCTGGTGCTGCCGGCGCTGGTTGGTGTGCTCTATGGCTTTCTTAATATTCTGTTCTCGATCATCGCCTGGCTGCTGGCATTAGGCCTCTCGGCCACGTTCAGCGATGATCTCTCCCCGCTGCTGGCGGCTTACGTGGATACGGTCCTGCTGCGTGATATGCTCGCCTTTGCCGGCGTGTTTGTTATCAGCCTGATGATCTTCACCGCGCTCGGTTATTTTATTGTCAAGCTGTTGGGCAGGACCGGGCTCACCGGTGCCGATCGTATCTTGGGGCTATTCTTCGGCATGGGGCTGGGCATGGTCATTGTCTCCATTGTCGTCTTCCTGGCCGGCTTCACCGCAGCGCCGGAGGAGAGCTGGTGGGAGAGTTCAATCCTGATCGAACCGTTTGAACAGATGGCCGTGTGGGTACAGCAATTTTTGCCCGATAACATTGCCGCCTACCACAGCTACTGATTATGGCGTACAGAACCGGCACAGCGTAGAGTAAAGCATGTGTGGCATTATCGGTGTGGTGGGCGGGACAGAGGTCAATCAGACCATCTATGATGGCCTGACCTATCTGCAACACCGCGGCCAGGATGCCGCCGGCATGGTAACCTGCCAGGGTTCAAAATTGTACCTGCGCAAGAACAACGGCCTGGTGCGCGATGTCTTTCAGATGCGGCACATGATGAATCTGCGCGGCAATATGGGCATCGGCCATGTCCGCTATCCAACCGCGGGCTGTGCATCTTCCGCCGAGGCGCAGCCCTTTTATGTCAATTCCCCTTACGGCATTACCTTGGCCCACAATGGCAACCTGACCAATGGCGAGCAGCTAAAACTTGACCTGGTGAATGATGAGTTGCGTCATTTGAATACCGAATCAGACTCGGAAATTTTACTCAATATCTTAGCCTATGAATTGCAAGGCGCGAATAATCTGCAAAAAGACCTGCGGCCCAAGGATATCTTTGCCGCCGTCAGCCGTCTGCATAAACGCTGCCGGGGCGGGTATGCGGCGGTGGCCATGATCACCGGGCTTGGCATCGTGAGCTTTCGCGATCCTTACGGCATCAGGCCGATCGCATTTGGAGAGCGCAGCACCGATGGCGGCAGGGAATACCTGGTTGCCTCAGAGACTGTGGCGATCGATGCCCTGGGCTTTGGCAAGGTGCGTGACATCGCACCGGGCGAGGCGGTATTTTTTAGCGCCGATGGTCGGCTGTATTCACAGCAATGTGCCGATAACCCGCAATATGCCCCCTGCATCTTTGAGCATGTTTATCTGGCCCGGCCGGATTCGATTATTGATAATATTTCCGTGTATAAGGCGCGCTTACGAATGGGCGAGAGCCTGGCGCGCAAGATTCTGTGGGAATGGCCGCAGCATGATATTGATGTCGTGATCCCGATCCCCGATACCGGGCGCACCTCGGCGCTGCCCCTGGCCTATGAGTTAGGGGTCAAATATCGGGAGGGCTTTATCAAGAACCGCTATATCCCGCGCACCTTCATCATGCCCGGGCAGGCCATTCGCAAGAAATCCGTCCGGCAAAAATTAAACGCAATCGGCCTGGAGTTCAAGGATAAAAATGTCCTGCTGGTCGATGACTCCATCGTGCGCGGCACGACCTCGCAGGAGATCATACAGATGGCAAGAGAAGCAGGCGCGAAGAAGGTGTATTTCGCCTCGGCGGCCCCGCCGGTCAGGTACCCCAATGTCTATGGCATTGACATGCCGACTGAATCGGAATTGATCGCCAACGGCAAGACCGATGCGGAGATCGCAGCGCTCATTGGTGCGGACAGATTGATCTATCAGGAACTGGACGACCTGATCGAGGCGGCGCAGGCGGGCAACCCGCAGATCAGGCGCTTTGATACCTCCTGTTTCAATGGCGAGTATGTGACCGGCGATGTCAGCGAGAGCTATCTGGCGAATCTCTCCTTGCTGCGCCGCAACAGCACCCGGCAGGCCCCGGGCATGAGTTCAGAAGAATCCTTGATCGACCTTGCCAATGATGCGCCTTAAATACAGGTGCTTGCATGGTATTTGGGGCTTGATAAAAATATCCCCGCTCGGTGCTCGGCAATGTTTTGCAGAGTCTCATCGGGAGATAGAGCGCCCCCGGTTCAAACTGGCGCACGCTAAAGGGCATAAACCAGAAAATTGCAGGAATCTTGTTGACATACGCGCCAGTCTATTCTATACGACATGAGAAGTAAGTTCTTTTCACAAGCTACTGGGAGGGTTTCATGAATAATATTATACTTAATCCGGGTGACTACGTTGGGGTCACGTTCTGGTTAATGAGTGCCGCTATGGTCGCAGCCACATTCTTCTTCTGGGTTGAACGTGACCGTGCGGAAGGGAAATGGAAAACGTCTTTAACGGTTGCCGCCATGGTGACCGGTATTGCCGCCATCCATTATTTCTACATGCGCGAGGTATGGGTGATGACAGGTGCTAGTCCAACCGTCTTCCGCTATGTTGACTGGCTACTTACAGTGCCATTGCAGATTACCGAGTTCTTCTTGATCTTGTCTGCGATTGCCGTGGTGCGTGTAGCCTTGTTCTGGCGTCTGCTCGTAGCAGCTGTGATAATGCTGCTCACTGGCTATATCGGCGAGGTGGAACAAGGTGGCTTGCTGTGGCCAATGTTCATTATCGGTACGCTGGCATGGTTTTACATTATCTATGAAATCTTCGCAGGTGAGGCGAGCAAGATCAATGCGAGTTCCGGCACGGCGGCGTCACAAAAGGCCTTTAAGGCCTTGCGTCTCATTGTAACTTTCGGCTGGGCGATCTATCCAATCGGTTATATCCTCGGCTATGCAGGTGGCACCTCACCGGAGTTGTTGAACATCGTCTATAACCTTGCAGACTTTGTGAACAAGATCGCCTTTGGTGTCGTCATCTGGGCGGCGGCCACATCAAGCGGCAGCGCGGAAAAAGCAGCGTCCTAAAATCTGCTACCTGGAGCACCGGACTTATCCCGGTGCTCTGCTGCAGCGGAGGTATCTGACAGATGGTATCTTTGGCAACTGATGCGGCAGGTCAGGTGGGCATGGTCGCTGTCGAGGCCATGATGGTCAAGCTGTTGTCGGGAAGTGATGGCGTGATGAAGCAGGCGGCGCTTCATCACTTGGGTTCTGGCGGCGCTCGGGTGCGCGCCGGACTCGCCTTGCAAAGCGCCAGTGCGCTCAGCCTCTCCAGCCAAACAGCATGTGCGCTCTCGGCCGCTTGCGAATTGCTGCACAATGCGTCTTTAGTCCATGACGACTTGCAAGACGGCGATGCACTGCGCCGCGATGAAATGGCGGTGTGGAAAAGGTTCGGCCCGAATGCCGCCATCTGCCTGGGCGACCTGATGGTATCAGCTGCCTATGCGGCCATCGCCAATGCAGCAACGGAGCGCTTGCCTGAGATGATTGCCCACACCCACCAGCGCGTGAGTTCTGTCATCGGCGGACAGCATGCTGATCTGGCATCGGATTGTCCCACCATTGCCGATTACAATGAAATTGTACGCATGAAATCGGGGCCCCTGCTTGGTCTGCCGGTGGAACTCTGCCTGCTCGCCGCGAACTTAACAGAACAGGTTTCTGCTGCCATAAAGGCCAGCGATGCAATTGCGATCGCCTATCAAATAACCGACGACATCTCTGATGTTGAAAAGGACATCGACAGCGGTGGATTAAATTTTCTGGCGCTGCTGCACAGTGATATGCCGAGCCGGGTGCGCACTGCGCGTGTCCAGGCGGCCGACTACGCGTGTGCCGCGATCACTGTAGCCAAAACACTGCCGGAGGGATCTGGCGAGGGTCTTGTATTTCTTGCAGAAAAATTCACCCCGGCCTTGATGCTGGGTGAAGTCGCTTGAGCCATGCAGCTGTCATCGGCGGCGGATTTGGCGGCATAGCAGCAGCCTTGCGCCTGCGCGCCAAGGGTTATGCGGTCACCCTGTTTGATCGTTGCGCCCGCTTGGGCGGTCGCGCCCAAGTCTTTGTGCGTGATGGCTTTCGCTATGATGCCGGGCCGACCGTACTGACAGCGCCGTTTCTCCTCGAAGAACTGTTCGAATTGTTCGGCAAAGACATGCGCGACTATGTCGAAATCGTCCCGCTCGATATCTGGTACCAGTTTCGCTATCACGATGGCAGCAGCTTCAATTATGGCGGCACGCTTGATGATACATTACAGGAAATTCGGCGCATTTCTCCGGATGATGCGGCGGGATACCTGTCTCTTCTTAAGGAATCCCAAGCCATCTATGCAGTCGGCTATGAACAGCTTGCCGACCAGCCCTTTCATGCCTTTTCCCAAATGGCGAGGATCGTGCCACACTTGCTCAGGTTCCGCGTACACAGATCGGTATGGGATCTGGTCTGCGCACATCTCAAACATGACAAACTGCGTCAGGCATTTTCAGTGCAATCCCTGCTCGTCGGCGGCAATCCCTTCGATACGACCTGCATTTACAACCTCATCCACTCTCTGGAACGGGCGCACGGGGTACATTTTGCCATCGGCGGTACCGGCGCATTGGTCAATGCCTTCGCCAGGCTAATGGCAGAAGAGGGCATTCAAGTACGCCTTGATGAAACCGTCACGCGTTTGAAGACCAAGGGCGCGAAGATCAGCGGCCTCGAATTGGAAAGCGGTGCATCATTTAAGTGCGATTTGATCGTGTCCAATGCTGATCCAGCGCATCTGTATCAGAATATGCTTAGCCCCACCAAGGTCAGCCGTACAGCGCGCATCAAGGCCAAACATGCAAAGAAATCCATGGGCCTGTTCGTGTTGTTTTTCGGCACCGACGCGACCTATCCGCAGGTCGAACACCATACCATCTGGCTTGGTCCGCGCTACCGGGAGCTGCTGCATGATATTTTCAATCGCAAGATTTTAGCCGATGATTTCTCGCTCTATTTGCACCGGCCGACCGCCACAGATCCCGGTTTTGCACCGCAAGGATGTGACAGCTTTTATGCGCTTGTCCCGGTGCCCAATCTGCAAGGCAATATCAAATGGCAGACACAGGGCGCTGCCTTGCGTGATCGTATTCTGGCGGCCCTGCAAGAGACCCTGCTGCCGGATTTGGCTAAGCATCTTGTGCATGATTTCTGGATGACGCCGGAAGACTTTGCCCGGGATTATCTCAGTCCCGCGGGCGCAGGCTTTTCCATCGCACCCAGTTTCACGCAGTCAGCATGGTTTCGATTCCACAACAAAGCAGAAGGGCCGGAGAACCTGTTTCTGGTTGGTGCCGGGACGCATCCTGGGGCTGGTCTGCCCGGAGTGATTTCATCTGCCAAGGTACTGGAACACTTAATCGAGCCGGTTGCGAGATTAAGCAATGCAGCCTAAATCGCCCATGGCCGAGAGAGTGATGGCCTCTGCGCAGCCGCCCTCCCCGACAGGGGCTGCTGCGGAGGCCCTGCGCATAAATGGGCGCTCGTTCAATTTCGCCCGCGCCTTTCTGGCTGCGGCGCAAAGCCGGCGTACGACAGTGCTCTATGCCTTTTGTCGCCATGTTGATGATCTTGCGGACAAAACGAGAGATGTGCGTGAAGCCAAGGCGAATCTGGATCGGGTGCGGTCACAGTTGGCATTTTCTCAACCACCATCGCCGCCCGTTGCCGACTTTCTCCATCTGGCACAGGAAACAAATCTGGACTTAGCGGTCGCCGCAGCGCTTGTCGATGGCGTTGCCTCCGATCTGGAGTTGGTTGCCTTTGAAACGACAGCAGAACTCTTGCGCTATGCCTATCAGGTGGCCGGCACGGTTGGTCTGATGATGTGCAGCGTCTTGGATGTCGATGATGATCACGCACGACCATTTGCCATTGACCTTGGCGTTGCCATGCAGCTGACCAATATCGCACGTGACATTCACGAGGACGCGCTGAGTGGGCGCCGCTACGTTCCCGGCCCTTGGCTGGCGGGGGCATCCGCAGCAGACATCGCCAACCCCGATGCCCTGCTGAAACCCCGCTTGCAGGCGGCGGCCAAGCGCCTGATTGCGCTGGCTGAAACCTACTATGAGAGCGCGTATGACGGGTTTGGCTACCTTCCCGCGCGCTCCAGGTTTGCCATTTTGATCGCCGCCCGCCTTTATCGCCAGATCGGTCTGAAACTCCGCCGTCAAGGCTTTGCCGTCTGGCGCGGTCGGGCTGTTGTCGGCGCTGCGGAAAGAGCTGTGGTCGCAGGCACAGCGGTCACTGCCTATTTGACTCAGAAGCGCCTTCATTGCCGCTCACACCGGCATGATGCGAAGCTGCATGTTTCGATGCAAGGTCTGGCAGGTGCCCACGAGGTGAGGGCATGAGCGAGACTTGCGATCTCGCGATCTTAGGCGGCGGCTGCGCCGGCTTGTCGCTGGCGCGTGAACTGGCCGCATGCAGATATTCAAAACGTGTGCTCATCATCGAGCCTAGGACACGCTATGAACATGATCGAACCTGGTGTTTCTGGGCGGAGGCGGAACACGGCTTGTCGGAAATGGTCTCAAAACAATGGCGGCAATGGCACATCACGACGGCCAACAGGGCGATCAATCACACCGGCGGGCGCTTGGCGTATCAGCAGATCCGCTCCGGCGACTTTTATCAGGCGAGTTGCAAGATGATCGCGCGCGCGCCCAACATTGAGTTGCGGCAAGGACTGCGTGTCGAGAGAGTTTTCGAGATCGAAAGCCAAGTCGTTTTCGAAACAGAAAGCGGCCGCATTGCCGCCGCGCTGGTTATTGATACGCGTCCAAGAACACCGCAACAGGACACAGCAATGCTGTGGCAACTGTTCAGTGGTGGTGATGTTGAAAGCGAACAGGCCTGTTTTAACCCATCGACGGCCGAGTTGATGCAGCAAATGACAAGCGATGCGACGGGGCTTAAATTCACGTATATCTTGCCGATGACGCCTCATCGTGCGCTGGTGCAGACGACGCGCTTTGCGCTGACCCGCTATCCGCCTGAGAAGCTCGACGGTGAATTTAAGACCGATCTGAACCGGCTGGTCAAAGGCTGCGTGAAACTGCAACGCTGGGAACGAGGCTGTCTGCCAATGGGCCAAGCGCAGCAAAGAGCGAGGCTCTCAGCCCGAGTGGTGTGTGCAGGCCAGGCAGCGGGGGCGCTGCGGGCATCTTCGGGCTATGGCTTCTTGCGCATTCAAGCCTGGGCGCGGACGACCGCTAAGGAATTGGCCCGGGGCCGGATTCCGCTTGCAAGGCCATTTGCTTCTCGGCTGGAGCGCAAGATGGACGCGATATTCTTAAAGGCACTGGTGCGCTCGCCCGGTGCCGCTGCGGACTGGTTTGCCGACATCGCCGCTACATTGAGCGGTGACGAATTTGGTCGTTTCATGTCACAATCGCCATCGCTGGGCTTGTGGTTGAAAGTCGTCTCTGCCTTGCCGAAGGCCCCATTCCTGTGTGCGATCTTTGCGCGGACGCCGTGAGACTGACCGGGCAAAATGGTAGATGATGATATGACCTGGCAAAAGGCGCCAGCGGGTTTTCTTGCAATCGGCCTGGTTGTCTCACTCATTTTCCTGCTCTTTCCCGCGCCCAGCATGACGGTTCAAATCCTGGTGCTCGCTATCGCGGTTGCGGCTCTGGGACTGCCACACGGGGCGATTGATGCCTACATCGCGCGGCGCAGCGGACTCTGGCGCTCACCCGGCGGCCTTGCCGCATTCGCCTGCGCCTATCTCTTTATCGCTTTTGGCGTGATTGCTATCTGGAGCGTCTTGCCAGTGCTGTCATTGGTTGCGTTTCTTATCATCTCGGCATGGCACTTCGGCGCAGATGCCGGTGCCTTGAACCGCCTCGAACGCTGGTTGTTTGGCAGCCTGTTGCTCAGTCTGCCGGCCTGTTTTGACCCCTTAGCGGTGGCGGCCCTTTTTGCAACACTATCCGGGGCGTCCGCGCGTGTCATCCCATCCTTTTTGCAGATCCTGGCACCCGTATCAGCACTCGGCGTGATCGCCATGATCACTGTTTTCCCGCGACTGCGACCACGACCACAAAGATGGCAGGACTTGGCAGTCGTCTCAGCACTGATCGCTTTTGCCTGGCTGCTGCCGCCGCTCGTCTATTTTGTGCTGTATTTCTGTGCCCTGCACAGTCCCCTGCACCTCGCCCGTGTGTTGAAACTGGTGCCACGCGCGGATCGCTTCAAGGCCGTCCTGCATACGGTCGGGTTCACGGTGATCACGATCTTCTGCGCCGGCCTCATCTTCATCGGACTGTCTGGTGAGGCATCGCCGCAGCAGGCTGTGTTACGTGTTTTATTCATCGGACTCGCCGCCTTGACCGTTCCACACATGCTCCTGGTCGATGGCATTTGCCGGGAAAAACTGGCACATCGGCGATGAATATGGACTCGGCGCAGCTTGAAGAGAGAGGGCTTGAGTAATACGCCGCCAATCCCCTTGCACTAAAAGCAGACATCAAGGCAGCTTGCCGGAGGGCTTGGTGGTATCGGTGGTAAAGGCGGCCTTCCATGCGCCCGGCTTCTCATCGGCATCATCCCATTCGTCCAGATCAGCCTTGTTTCGATACATGGCGAAGGGGCGCAGTACGCCGCCTTTATTACTTCCCGCCTGGCCCTGGGCAGCGCCGTGCTCTCGCAACTCTGGAAACTGGCCTGGGTGCAAGCCGGATGCCCGGATTTATCCGCCTTTCACAGTTTTTATTACCCGGTCAAACCGGATTTCATCTACCCCGATTATCTGCCGTAAGTTCGGCCTGCGATACCGTTGTCCCCTGCTGCGTGGTGGGGAATGACTCCATCCTCTATTGAGAACACCAAAGTGGCATCTTGGCCGGAGCCTCACTATAATCCGGGCATCGGCCAAATATCGAGGTGAGTATGGCAAAATTTCTAAACACAAGTGCTACCAATTATTATCTCGAAGAATTGATAAAGTCCGCATCTGATCGTTTGATCTTGATCAGTCCATTCCTGAAATTAAACGACAGGATCAAGGAGTTGCTTGAAGATAAGGATAGATTAAAAATTGACGTTAGAATTGTCTATGGCAAAAGCGAGTTGCAACCGGAAGAGATAAACTGGCTGAAAGAGTTGTCGTTCGTAAGAACGAGCTTCTGCAAAAATCTACATGCCAAGTGCTATCTGAACGAGAATACCTGCATTATTACCAGTCTTAATCTGTACGAATTCAGCC
The DNA here is from genome assembly GCA_963923955.1 of Gammaproteobacteria bacterium. Lineage (GTDB taxonomy): Bacteria > Pseudomonadota > Gammaproteobacteria > Eutrophobiales > Eutrophobiaceae. The sequence goes on along the minus strand of OZ000552.1, from coordinate 1,975,905 downwards.
AAGTAAATAATAACGAAATGGGCATCCATATTACCAGGGACGAAGACTCGGAAATTTATAAGGATGCCTATGAAGAGTCACAACGGATAATAAGAATAAGCGATGAAGTTCGTATCTCCCTTGAAAAGGTTGAAGACTCGAAAGATGATGGCCTACAGGAGGAAAGCGAAGACGAATCAAAATATACAAAGCTAAGCTCTTCAAGGCTCGCGAAGAAGCATGGAATGAAGACCGGAGAGTTACTTGAAAAGCTGGCGCTTAAAGGTTACCTGAAAAATGAAGATGGGAAACATACCCTCACTGAGAAAGGAAAAGATGCCGGCGGGGAGTCCAAATACAGCAAACGATTCGGACCTTACTTTGTCTGGCCCGAAGATCTAGCGATGTAGCACAAGGCGAACAGGGATTGCCAGGCGGGCTGTGCCGATGGGCGTCACTGAAACCGGCCTTGCCTATTCTTGTATTCAGCCAGGGTTTATGGAAGGGCACTATCCCAGCCACAGGCCGCCGTTCACGGCGATTTCAGTGCCGGTGATGTAAGCACTGTCTTTGCTGGCAAGGAAGGCGACGGCATTGGCGACTTCTTCTGTTCTGGCCAGGCGTTGCATGGGGATTTGATCGATGATGCTTTGCCTGATGTCTGTACGTATTGCTTCCACCATGCTGGTGCCGACATAGCCGGGGCAGACGCAGTTGACAGTAATGCCCTTTGCCGCTACCTCTAAGGCCAACGAACGGGTGAAGCCGATCATGCCGGCCTTGGCGGCGGCGTAGTTGGTCTGGCCGAACTGGCCCTTTTGACCATTCACCGATGAGATGTTGACGATGCGCCCATAGCCGCGTTTGATCATGCCATCGATAAGGTTGCGCGTAAGGTTGAAGACGCCGTCTAAGTTGGTGTTCATCACCGCCTCCCATTGTTTCTCATCCATCTTCTTCAGCAGGCCATCCCAAGTGATGCCGGCGCAGTTCACCAAGATGTCTATGCGTCCGTGTTTCTTTTCGATAGCCGCCGCCATCCTTCTGCAGGCATTGAAATCGGTGACATCACATTCATAGAGTTCTACATCAAGGCCCTCCCGTTCACGCTCGGCCTGCCAGCCCCTGGCGTATTCACTCTCTCCGGCCAGATAGGTAGCAATGATCTGGTTGCCGGCTTCTGCGAGTTGCCTGCAGATCGCGGTTCCAATCCCGCCGCTGCCGCCGCTGACGATGCCGACACCCATTGTCTGCGCCTTAGCGCGGCCGGGCTTTTCTATAGCCTTTGTCTTATGTTTATCGTCCTGCCGCCGGGCGATGCCCCGCACCGCATTATCTGGCAACTCGAGTAACTGCTGGAATGAGTCGAAGGTGGCATCCATGGCCGCATACCAGTTTTCCATAAGCTGCGCCTGGGCCTTGTTCCAGCCAAAGACATCAAGGTATGTCGGCAGGCTTATGCTCTTTGTTGTCTTGGTCATGGGAGAGTTTTTTATTAGAAAGATGATTGGCGATTGTATGGATTTATTCTTTTTCATCCTTCGGCTTGGACGATACGCCGGCCGCTTTGAAGAAGTTATCCTGTACCTGCTGCCACATCTGTAAATTCTGCTCGGTCATCTTGGTCACCGCAGAGAAGGGGTTGGTTTGCATGCTTTCCTGAATCTTTGCCCGGAATTGCTCTTGCTGAGCGGCGAAGATCTCCAGGCTCTTTTGCAGGTAGTCAGAAAAGGCCGCTTGATAGGCGTTCCCGTAGAAGCGAATGAACTGTGTGAGGGTCTGCGTGGTGAACATGGGATCGCCATCGTGTTCTTGTTCTGAGATGATCTGCAATAAAATACTGCGGGTCAGGTCTTCATCCGTCTTGACGTCCCTTACCGAGATATCAACGCCGCTCAAGACCAGCCTTTTCACATCTTCCAGAGTTACATATTGGCTGATCTCGGTATCGTACAGGCGCCGGTTGGGATATTTTTTTATGATGCGTTTGGCCATGATCCTCTCCCGCAGTCTAGTGCATGTAATAACCGCCATTGATGGCGATATCCGTGCCATTGATGTAGGCGGCCTGCTCAGAGCAGAGAAAGTCCACCAGATAGGCCACCTCTTCCGCCGCCCCCGGCCTTGCCGCCGGGATACGAGCAACCTGGTCAGTGTTTGCTGCGCCAGCGTCCCTGTTGGCAATTAGCCCCGGCGAGATCGTATTCACGGTCACGCCATCACGGGCGACTTCTTGGGCCAGCGACATGGTGAAGCCATGCATGGCCGCCTTGGATGCCGAATAATGCGCCTGTCCGGGCTTGCCCCTGCGGGCCTCTACGGAAGAGATGTTGATGATGCGCCCGAAGCCGCGCGCGCTCATCCTCTGGGCAGCGTGTCGGCAGACATTATAGACACTGCCCAGGTTGTGATGCAGCACCTTGCGCCATCGCCCCGGGCTCATCTTGCTGAATGGGCAGTCATCGGTGAGCTCAGTGCCGTTAATCACGATGTCGAGGGCGCCCAGGCTGGCCTCTATTTTTTCGATCAATCGATTACAGCTATCAGCCTCAGTCAGATCAGCGGCCATTATCTTGACGATTATGCCCTGGCGTTTGAGCCGCAACTGCCAGCTTTTTGCCTCGCTGCGGTCTTCATAATTGGTCACGACCTGTGCGCCGGATGCGGCCAGTTGCCTGCAGATGGCCGTGCCGATCTCACTGATGCCGCCGGTTACCAGCGCCACTTTATCGCCGAGGTCTATGTGCATAGCTTATCTCTCCACGGCTAGGGCAACGCCCTGGCCGCCGCCGATGCACAGCGTGGCAAGGCCCTTGTGAACATCGCGGCGGCGCATTTCATGCAACAGCGTAACCAAAACGCGGCAGCCGGATGCACCGATGGGATGGCCCAGGGCGATCGCGCCGCCGTTGACATTGACCTTTGCCGCATCCCAGCCGAGCGCATTGCGGACACAGATGGCTTGGGCCGCAAAGGCCTCGTTGGCCTCAATCAGATCCAACTCTTCCATCTTCCAGGCGGCCTTTTCCATGCACCTTTGTGAGGCCGGCACCGGGCCGGTGCCCATCACTGCCGGATCAACCCCGGCACTGGCATAGGCCTTGATGGTGGCGAGTACGGCAAGGCCGGATGCCTTTGCCCTTGCCGCCGACATCACGATCACGATGGCCGCGCCATCATTAATGCCGGAGGCATTCGCCGCGGTAACGGTGCCGTCTTTCTTGAAGGCGGGCCGGAGCTTGGCGATGCTCTCAGCTGTTACGCCTGACTTGGGATATTCATCCCGGTCAAGGATGACGGGCTCGCCCTTGCGCTGCGGGATCTCCACCGGAATGATCTCATCAGCAAATCTGTCTTCCTCTATTGCCGCTGCCGTGCGCTGTTGTGATTCGGCGGCAAAGGCGTCTTGGTGCGTACGCGAGACCTGGTATTCCGCTGCCACGTTCTCGGCGGTGATGCCCATGTGATAATCGTTAAAGGCATCCCACAGGCCATCGACAATCATGGAATCCTCCAGTTGCCACGCGCCCATCTTTGTGCCTTGGCGCGATTTTGGCAGCACATGCGGGGCGAGGCTCATGTTTTCCTGGCCGCCGGCGATGACCACCTCGGCATCGCCGCATTTGATCGCCTGGGCCGCAAGGCTCACCGCCTTTAAGCCACTCCCGCACACCTTGTTAATCGTCATGGCCGGGATGGAATAGGGCAGGCCGGCGGCCAGCGCCGCCTGTCGGGCCGGGTTCTGCCCAGCGCCTGCGGTCAAGACCTGGCCTAAAATGACTTCATCAACCTGTTCCGGGGCCAGGCTTATCTCCTCCAGCAGGCTTTTGATCACCCGCGCCCCAAGGCTGTGGGCGGGAATGCCGGCGAGACTCCCGCCAAAAGCACCGATTGGGGTACGACCAGCGGCAACGATCACGGCATGTTCTGACATCAGCTTTATCCTCCCGTTGTTATTATCCGGCGTAGCAAGCGGCGACATAGGGACTTTTTTGCCCACAAAGGTTGCGCTGCAGTGCACAATTTATGTTGCATGGTAGCAAAAACTGAGCAGTGAAACCAGCCCCCAGGCCAAAATAATTAACGTATTGATTTAATAGATATATTTCCAAGAACTAGATATGGATGGGGCGCTTATCGACGGCCAGGGCCGCCTCATGCATGGCCTCAGACAGGGTTGGATGGGCGTGGATGGTGCGGGCGATGTCTTCTGCACTGCCGTCAAATTCCATCGCCAATACGGCCTCTGCGATCAATTCCGATGCGGCCGGCCCCAGCATGTGAACGCCCAGGATGCGATCTGTTGCCGTATCGCTGATGATCTTGATCATCCCGTCGGTCTCTCCCATCGCCCGGGCGCGGCCACTGGCCATGAAGGGGAAGACACCGACACTGTAATCGACACCGGCTGCGCCTAATTCCTCTTCATTCTTGCCGGCCCAGGTGATTTCCGGCCACGTATAGATCACCCAGGGAATGGTCGCATAATTTATATGCCCGGGCTTGCCGGCGATGCGCTCCGCCAATGCGACTCCTTCTTCAGATGCCTTATGCGCCAGCATCGCCCCGCCCACTACATCGCCGATCGCATACACGCCCGGCAGATTGGTCTCATAGTGCTTGTTTGTCTGCACAAAGCCGCGCTCATCAAGGGCCAGGCCGACATCTTCCGCACCGAGCCCCTTGGTATTGGGCCGGCGCCCGACGGCAACGATCAGTTTATCGACCACAAGCTGCTGTTTTCCGTGGCTGTCTGCATAGGTCACCGTGACCTCGCGGTTGTTGCAGCCGCTGCCTGTCACCCTGGAGCCCAAGCGAATGTCGAGTCCTTGGCCGCGCAGCACCTTCTCGGCCGCAGCCGCCAGTTGGCGATCAACCGGTGCAAGAAAATCATCCAGCGCTTCGAGGATGACGACTTCTGCGCCTAAGCGCTTCCAGACGCTGCCCAGTTCCAGCCCGATGACGCCGGCACCGATCACGCCCAGTCGCCGTGGCACCTCAGTAAAGGCCAGGGCGCCGGTTGAATCAACGATATACTCGCCATCGGTCGGCGCCGGCGGGATGGTAACTGGCACGGAGCCGGTGGCAATGATGATATGCGTGGCAGCAACGCGATAGGCTTCCCCTGCGTTTTCCCCGCTTGGGGAGACTTCGATCTGTTTATCGGCAAGCAGGCGGCCATATCCTTGCAGCCATTCCACCCGGTTCTTCTTAAACAGGCCGGCAATGCCGCCGGTCAGGGTCTCTACGAGCCTTGTCTTGCGCGCCAGCATGCGCTGTATGTCCATGCCGGCGCTTGGGGCGCTGATGCCGTGCTCTGCGGCTTCGTGTTTGATAAAGCTGTAATGATGGGAGGAGTCAAGCAGGGCCTTGGACGGGATACAGCCGACATTGAGACAGGTGCCGCCCAGCGCCGGCCTGCCGGCATCGTTCAGCCAGCCTTCCACACAGGCGGTATGTAAGCCTAATTGCGCACAGCGAATGGCAGCGACATAACCGCCGGGGCCGGCACCAATAACCACCACATCGAAACTCTTCATCGGCTTGTGTTCTCGATTAAATTAACAAAGCGCTTAAACAAGTCCGTCTTGAACGCTTGTCCTAAATCTGCAACAGCAGTCTTGCCGGGTCTTCCAGGGCTGCCTTTACCGCCACCAGGAACTGCACCGCATCGCGGCCGTCGATGATGCGATGGTCATACGACAAGGCCAGGTACATCATCGGGCGAACGACGACCTCACCATTCTCCGCCATAGGCCGCTCCTGGATCTTGTGCATGCCTAAGATGGCGCTCTGCGGCGGGTTGATGATCGGCGTTGACAGCAAGGAGCCGAAGATGCCGCCATTGGTGATGGTGAAGGTGCCACCGGTCAGCTCTTCAATGGTGAGCTTCGCATCCCGCGCCTTTTGGCCATACTCGGCGATTTTCGCCTCGATCTCGGCGTATGACATAAGATCAACATCACGCACGATGGGCACCACCAGCCCTCGCGGCGAACTCACCGCAATCCCGATATCGAAATAATCGCGATAGACAATATCATCGCCGTCCACGGCGGCATTAATGACCGGGAATTGCTTCAGCGCCGCAACCGCGGCCTTGCTGAAAAAGGACATAAAGCCAAGCCGTGCCTGATGGGTCTTTTCAAACTGTTCCTTGTAGCGGCTGCGCAGCGCCATGACCGGCTGCATGTTGACCTCGTTAAAGGTCGTTAGCAGGGCATTTTCATGTTGTGCGGCCAGGAGCCTTTCCGCGGTGCGGCGCCGCATGCGGGTCATGGGCACACGTTGCTCTGAGCGCTGGCCGCCCGGTGTTGTTGGTGCCGTTATCGGTGCCGCCGCTTCGGGAGCGGGGGCGGGTGTCGGGGTAGCCGGTGTGGGGGCGGCCGGTGTCGGCTCCGGCTCAGGGACCGTGGGCGCTGCACTTTCGACCGCGGCCGGTGTTGCGTCGGCAGTACTTTTTTCCAAGTGATCCAAGACATCTTCCTTGGTCAGCCTGCCATCTTTATGGCCGGCGGCTATGTCACTCGCATTGAGTTTATTCTCTTCCAACAGATTTCGGACCGCAGGACTCAGCTTCATTGACTCAGCCGCTGCTGCCTCCTCAACCAGGCTCTGTTGTTCTGGAACAGCGGCTGCGGCCGGTTCTGCTGTTGCCGACTCTGCTGCGGCGGCAGCGCCGGTCTCGATACGGGCGATGACCTCATCACTTTCCACATTCTCCCCATCGCCTTTGAGGATCTCCACCAACACGCCATCGCCCAAGGCGGCGACTTCGAGCGTCACCTTGTCCGTTTCGATATCGATAAGATTATCACCACGTTTGACCTGATCACCAACCTGCTTGTGCCAACTCATCAGCGTGGCCTCAGCGATGGATTCTGCCAGGACTGGCACTTTGACATCGATAGACACTTAACTCTTCTCCTGATATTTGTTGGGTGTGTGTTAGCCGGAGACACTCCTGTGTGTCGTTACTTCCAGGGTATCCAGCTGTAAGGCATCGTGTATTAATTGTTTCTGTTGTCTCTGGTGCAGGCTCATATAACCAGCAGCCGGGGAGGCCGAATAAAAGCGTCCGGCATAGCCGAAGACATGACGCTCAGTCAGGCAGCCGATCATGGTGCCTCGTGATTGCATATAATACCAACTGCCCTGGTTTTTCGGCTCTTCCTGCACCCACACAACTTCCCGCGCATTTGGATAGGCATTGATCAGCGCGGTCATCTCTTGCGTCGGGAAAGGAAATAATTGCTCCAGCCGGATAATGGCAATGTTGCCTAATTGATTTTCGCGGCGTGCTTCGAGCAGATCGAAATAGACCTTGCCGCTACACACCAGCAGGCGGGTGATGGCTGCTTTGTCCAGGTCGTCTATCTCATCAATGACCAGTTCGAATTTGCCGTGGATCAACTTCTCTACCGGCGAGGTGGATAATTTATGGCGCAGCAGGCTCTTGGGACTCATCACGATCAATGGCTTGCGATAGGGCCGGAGCGCCTGGCGGCGCAGCATGTGAAACATCTGCGCTGCGGTACTCGGATAGCAGACCTGCATGTTTTCTTCCGCGCACAGTTGCAGATAGCGCTCTAATCGGGCCGAGGAATGCTCCGGCCCTTGGCCGTCATAGCCGTGCGGCAGGAAGACCGCAAGCCCGCAGTAGCGCCCCCACTTGGCCTCGCAGGAGCTGACGAATTGGTCGAAGACCACCTGCGCGCCATTGGCAAAATCCCCGAACTGTGCCTCCCAGATCACCAGCGCCTTCGGCTCGGCGCTGCTATATCCATATTCAAAGGCCAGCACCGCCTCCTCCGATAAGGTTGAGTTGATCACCAGGAAGGGCGCCTGGCCGGCGCGGATATTCTGCAAGGGCAGGTAGGTGTCGCCGTCCTCCTGATTGTGGATGACGGCATGGCGGTGAAAGAAGGTGCCGCGGCCACTGTCCTGGCCGGAGAGCCGCACCGGGAAGCCCTGGCTCACCAGCGAGGCATAGGCCATGTTCTCTGCATAACCCCAGTCCATTTCCATCTCTCCGCGGCCCATACGCTGCCGGCTTTGTATCACCCGGCTAACGGCCTTGTGCAGGCTAAACGCGGGCGGGATCGTTGTCAGCGCGGCTGTTAGACTGCTCACCTGCTCTGCGGAGATGCTGGTGTCTGTCTCCATGTCCCAGCTAGTGCCTATGTAGGGATCAAAGTTGATCAGGTGGGTGGTATTCACATTGACCGCCTTGGGGCCGGCCACGGCATGATTGGATTCGAGCGAGTCAATATAGCTCCTCGCCATGGCCTCGGCCTCCGCTTCCGATACCACGCCTTCTGCGATCAGTCGCTCAGTATAGAGCCGCCTCACCCCGGGGTGTTTGCGTATGTGCTCATACATCACCGGCTGCGTGGCAGCGGGTTCATCGGCCTCGCTGTGCCCGTGTTTGCGATAGCACACCAGGTCGATGACCACGTCCTTTTTGAAGGTCATCCTGAAATCCAGCGCCAGCTGCGCAACAAAGGCCACGGCTTCTGGGTCATCGCCATTGACGTGAAAGATCGGCGCCTGCACCATCTTGGCAATGTCCGTGCAGTACAGCGTAGAGCGTGAATCCAGCGGGTCGCTAGTGGTGAAGCCTATCTGGTTGTTGATGATGATGTGCACGGTGCCGCCGGTGGTGTAACCGCGCACCTGTGACAGGTTAAAGGTCTCCATCACCACGCCCTGACCGGCAAAGGCGGCATCGCCATGCAAGAGAATGGGCAATACCTGGTCGCGGGATTTGTCTTTGCGCCGGTCCTGGCGCGCCCGCACCGAGCCTTCCACAACCGGATCGATAATCTCCAGATGCGAGGGATTAAAGGCCAGGGTCAGGTGGGCGACGCCGTTTTCCGTCTGGATATCCGATGAGTAACCCAAGTGGTATTTCACATCGCCGGAACTGGAGATGCCGACATTCTTGCCTTCAAATTCACCAAAGAGCTCATCCGGCAGCTTGCCGATGATATTCACCAGCACATTTAAGCGGCCGCGATGCGCCATGCCGATAACGATCTCCTGCAGTGTCTCACCGCCGCATTTTTGTACGATCTCATCCAGCAGGGGGATCAGGCATTCCCCCCCTTCAAGCGAGAAGCGTTTCTGGCCGACATACTTGGTGTGGAGATATTCTTCCAAGGCATTGGCCGCGATGACGCGGTTTAGGATGCGTTTTTTCTGCTCATTACTGAATTTAGGTTTTGCGCGGGATTCTTCTAAGCGTTGCTGTATCCAGCGTTTCTGCTCGGTTTCATTGATGTGCATGTATTCCGCACCGATGGTGGAGCAATAGGTATCATTCACCAGGGCCAGGATGTCGGCAAGCGGCAGCTTGTCCGGCGCAAACAGCGAACCGGTATTAAAAGACAAACGCTTATCGGCTTCTGTCAGCTTGTGGAAGGCAGGGTCAAGCTCCGGCACTGCGGGCCTGGCATATTGTCTTAGGGGGTCGAGATCCGCCTGCTGATGGCCGCGAAAGCGATGGGCGTTGATGAGTTGCAAGACCGCAACCTGCTTTTGATAATCGCCGTTGCCTTGTGTGCCGGCCTCGCCGTTGGTGCGGCCGCGCCGGTTTTTTGTTGCCTTTAACAAGGCCTGGCGCACCTTGGAATGAGGGACATCCGCCGGCTGCCTGGCTTCCTCCTGCTGTAGCGTTAAGAAATATTCCTGCCAGTTCTGATCCACCTGCTTCGGATCTTGCAAAAAAGACTCGTACAAGTCTTCGATGAAATCTGCATTGCCGCTATATAGATAAGAGAATTCTGATTTCCCCATTTTGCTCTTTCGCCCATCAATCAACTGATATTGCTTTAACTAATCTACGTAAATGATTGGCGTCTAAGTTTATAGGATCTGTACGGCTTTGTCATAGCCGCGTGCACATTTTTACGGGCTTTTTCTGCCAAAGGCTTGCGGGAACTTCGCTCTCGCCTGTATGCTAGGGAGATTAAGCATCTAAAAGCCCGCGGCATTTCACGCCCGGGACTAAGCACCGGACAGGTGCCTGACTCAGCGGCTAAATAATACGCAAAGCCTCAGCAAAGGGAGAGGAATTGATGTCCAGAACGGTTACGATTACTGATAACAAAACGGGCAAACAGCTTGAGTGCCCGGTCATGGAAGGGGTGCTGGGGCCGCCGGTCATCGACAGCAAGGACTTATACAGGGAACTGGGCATGTTTTCCTTTGATCCCGGTTATGCGACCACGGCCAGCTGCCGCAGCGCAGTGACGTATCTCGATGGTGAGAACGGGGTGCTGCTGCATCGAGGCTACCCCATTGAACAGCTGGCGGAGCGCAGCAGTTTCACCGAGGTCTGTTATTTGCTCATTCACGGCGAATTGCCGAGCGCGCCGCAGATGCGGGAGTGGGAGCATTCGCTCAAGATGCATGCCATGACGCACGAACACCTGTCCAGTTTTTATGAGGGCTATCGCTATGATGCGCACCCCATGTCGATCATGGCCGGTGCGGTTAATGCCGTTGCCTCGTACTATCACGACCACACCGATATTCGCAATCCCGAGAACCGCCTGCTGACCGCCCGACGGGTGTTGGGCAAGATGCCGAGCCTTGCTTCCAAGTGCTACCGCTATGCCTCCGGCCTGCCCTTTGTCTATCCCGATAATTCCCGCAGCTATATTGAGAATTTCATGTACATGACCTTCTCTTGGCCGACGGAAGCCTACCGCCCCTCGCCGGTGGCGGTGCGGGCGCTGGAGCTCTTGTTCATCTTGCATGCCGACCATGAGCAGAATGCGAGCACCTCGACCGTCCGGCTGGCGGCGAGTTCGGAATCCAATCCCTTTGCCTGTGTGGCCGCCGGCATTGTCACCCTGTGGGGCAAGGCGCATGGCGGTGCAAATGAGGCCGTGATCGACATGCTGGCCGAGATCGAAGATCCGAAGAACATTGCCGGCTTTATCGCCCGCGCCAAGGACAAGGACGACCCCTTCCGGCTGATGGGCTTTGGGCACCGAGTCTATAAGAATTACGACCCGCGCGCGAAGATCATTCGCCAAGCCTGCCATGAGCTATTGCAAGAGATGAACCTGAACCAGCCACAGTTTGAGATTGCCATGGAATTAGAACGCATCGCACTCGAAGATGAGTATTTCATAGAGCGCAAGCTGTACCCAAATGTCGATTTTTATTCCGGCCTGATCTACCAGGCCTTGAAAATCCCATCAAGTATGTTTACCGTTATGTTTGCCTTAGCCCGGAGTGCCGGCTGGATCGCGCAATGGATGGAGTTCATGGCCGATGAGGACTTTCGTATCGGCCGTCCGCGCCAGCTATATATCGGCGAGAATCAGCGCGACTATGTGCCGATCGACAAGAGATGAAGTGCCCGGCGCTTTCTAATAATCTAGCCTAAGGAGAAACGTATAAAATGAACTCAGCGCTACGTGTTGCGGTAACCGGCGCCGCCGGCCAGATCGCCTATGCCCTCTTATTCCGGCTTGCCGCGGGCGAATTTCTTGGCGCAAGACAGCCGCTGATCCTGCAGCTGCTGGAAGTGCCTGCGGCCATGGATGCGCTGGGCGGCGTGGTCATGGAATTGGAAGACTGCGCCTTTCCATTGCTCGCCGGCATTGAAACCAGCGCTGATCCGAATGTCGCCTTTGAGCAGGCCGATTATGTGTTCATGGTCGGGGCCAAACCGCGCGGCCCGGGCATGGAGCGGGCTGATCTGCTGGCCGGCAATGCCGCGATTTTTAATGTCCAAGGCAAGGCCCTGAATGCGCATGCAAAGCGTGAGGTGAAGGTGATTGTTGTCGGCAACCCGGCCAATACCAATGCCCTGATTACCATCAAAAACGCCCCGGATCTGAATCCGCGCAACATCACCGCAATGATGCGTCTGGATCATAATCGGGCGCTGGCGCGGCTGGCGGCCCAAGCCGGTGTTGCGGTGCAGGACATCCGCAAGCTCTGCATCTGGGGGAATCACTCCGGCACACAATACCCAGACCTGCATCACGCCACCATCAACGAGCGCCCGGCCCTGCAGCAGGTTGATCAGCAGTGGTATGAAAACACCTATATCCCGGCCATTGCCGGGCGCGGCGCGGAGATCATCGCAGCGCGTGGGGCCTCCAGCGCGGCGTCCGCGGCCAGTGCCGTGCTGGAGCACATGCGTGATTGGGTCCTGGGCACCCCTAAGGGGGACTGGACGAGCATGGCTGTTTATAGCGATGGCTCTTATGACATCCCTGCCGGCCTGGTCTATTCCTTTCCGGTCATCTGCAAGGACGGCGACTATGAGATTGTGCAGGGTCTTAACATCGGCAGCTTCAGCCGTACCAAGATGCTGGCAACGCAACAGGAGCTTGAAGAAGAGATGGACAGCATCGAGCGGTTAGCGGGCTAAAGCTGCGCCTATTCCGGCTTAAGCCCCGGGCGGAGAAAATCACGCATTGCTCACGACGGTTTCGCGTGTAAATGTACTTTACTTAAAGTACTAAAAAAGTCATGCAGGCGCTGTTCATCATCGCAAAGAGCTTCTTTGACATCTGCCTATTGCGCAAGGGGCCGCAGGACGTGCCCAGGTCGGTGGCCTTCCTGCGCCTGGTGGTGCTGGTTTATGTGGCCTCGAGCATCCTGGTGTACTTGTCGGAGCATTCTCTGCGGGTGGCGCTCGGGATGGCCGGCGTGGATACTCTGCTGGCGCTTGCCTTCACCTATGTGCTGCTGGCCGCGCGCAAGCTAGTGCCGCGCTGGGTGCAAAGCTGCACGGCGCTGTTTGGCACCGGCATTGTCTTTAATATCATCGTCCTGCCCTTGTTTTATTGGGGGGCCGCTGGCGAGCATCCGGTGGCCTTTGATAACCATGCCTTCTACTTGTTGCTGATTATTCTCATCCTGTGGAGTATCGCCGTCATGGCGCATATCTTCAGACACGCCCTGTCCGTGCCCTTTGCGGTCGGAGTCCTGGCAGCCATTCTCCTTATCTGGTGGATGGTGGGAGTTAGTCAGTTGCTTTTCCCGCAGGCGGTGCCGGAGGAATGGGAATGAAGCTGCATATCTTGGGCATCTGCGGCACCTTCATGGGCAGCCTGGCTCTGCTGGCTAAGGCGCTGGGGCATGAGGTTAGCGGTGCTGATACGAACATCTATCCGCCCATGAGTACGCAGCTGGCGGCCGCCGGCATCCCGCTGCAAGATGGCTATGCGCCGGATGGCCTGGATGCGCAGGCGCTGATTCTCATCGGCAATGCCTTGGGCCGGGGCAACCCCAGTGTCGAATATATCCTGGAGCAGGGGCTTGGCTATACATCCGGGCCGCAATGGCTGGCGCAGAACGTGCTGCCGGGCAAACATGTGCTGGCGGTCTCCGGCACACACGGCAAGACGACAACGGCCAGCATCTTGGCCTGGCTGCTGGAGGCGGCCAGGGAGAAGCCGGGCTTTGTCATCGGCGGGGTGGCCGAGAATTTCGGCGTATCGGCGCGTCTGGGTGAGTCGCGCTTCTTTGTGGTCGAGGCGGATGAGTACGACAGCGCCTTTTTTGACAAGCGCGCAAAATTCATCCACTACCGCCCAACGACCCTGATCGTGAATAATATTGAGTTTGATCATGCGGATATATTCGCCGACATGGCATCCATAAGACGTGAATTTCATCATTTGCTACGAACTGTGCCCGGCAACGGCCGCATCATAGCCCGGCAGGGAGATAGCGAAATAGAAGAAGTTCTGTGTCGGGGCTGCTGGACGCCGGTGGTCTCCTTTGGTGCTGAAGGCGAATGGAGGGCAGAAGCCCTGCGCGAGGATTACAGCGCATTTCGAGTGCTTCGCTCCGGCGAAGAACTGGGCGTGGTGGAATGGGCGCTAATCGGCCGACACAATGCCGAGAATGCCTTGGCCGCAATCGCCGCCGGGTGTCATGTTGGCGTGGCCGCCGAGCTTGCCTGTCGGGCCTTAGGCGATTTTCGGGGCGTGAAGCGGCGCTTGCAGGTGCTGGCGAGGATCGGGTCGGTGACGCTCTATGATGATTTTGCCCATCACCCAAGCGCGATCCGGGCGACATTAGAGGCCCTGCGGCGGCATGTCGGCCGGGGCCGACTGATCGCGATCCTGGAACCGCGCTCTAACACCATGAAGCTGGGCGTACACAAGGACGCGCTGGCCGCGGCACTGGCGCCGGCTGATCAGAGTTTTTTCTACCGGCCGGACAATCTACAATGGGACCCGGCTGCCGGCATGGCGGGGCTGGGCGAGCGCTGCCAGATCCATGAGGATACGCAATCCATCATCGAGGCGGTCTGGCGTATGCGCAAAGCGGGAGATCATATCGTGATTATGAGTAACGGCGGTTTTGAAAATATGCAGCAGCGACTGCTGGCGCGCCTGGAAGGCTGATGGAGAAGATCCCGCTCTTTCCTCTGAACCTGGTCTTGTACCCGGACAGCATTTTGCCGTTACGAATATTCGAGATCCGTTATATTGACATGGTAAGTGAGTGTCTGCGCGCGCAGAAGGGCTTTGGCATTAACCTGATACGAGAGGGTGAGGCCGGCAAGGTGGCGCAGTGTTTTGATGTGGGCACCTACGCCGAGATCATTGACTGGAACCGGCTGGAAGACGGCCTGTTGGGCATCGTTGTGCGTGGGCGGCATCGCTATCAGGTGCACAGCTATTCCGTGCGTGATAACAATCTGCTGGAAGGCGAGGTAAGCCGCATTGAGCAAGAACCCGGACTAAGTTGCCAGGATGAGCATCAGGTGCTGCAACGATTACTGGAGAAGGCGATCGAACACTATGAATTGCCCTATGGGCAAGAGTTGGAAAAGATCGCGGACATGAGCTGGCTCGGCAATCGTCTGTCCGAGTTGCTGCCGCTGGAGCATGTGATCAAACAAGAGCTGTTGGAGTTGAGGGATCCGACCGAGCGCTTGCGGCTGCTTACCGGCTTGATAGTGCATTCGGCTGATTCTTCCGCAGCGGACTGATTATAATCTATTCCCATGTTGCGCGGCGTGGCTAAACGGCACTTGAACATTCCCTCGAATATTCCAGACAAAGACCTGCTGGCGCTCGGCCTCTTCGGCTGTTGTCCTTTGCTGATTAACAGCACCACCCTGCTCAGCGGCTTGGTAATGGGCGCGGCGGCATTGTCCGTCCTGCTGCTAAGTTCCATCACGGTGTCCCTGTATCGTTATTTCATACCGCATCAGGCCCGGCTTGTGTTTCTGCTGCTGATCAATGCCGGCTGGGTGACGGTCCTTGACCTGCTGTTGCAGGCATGGCTGTATGAAATGCGCCAACAGCTAGGCATCTACATCCCCCTGCTTGCCGTGAATGTCGTGCTCATGCTCATCCTGGAACATCAGGCCCTAAAGCAAAGGACATGGCTCACGATGCAAAGGGCAACGGCAACCGGCCTGGCGCTTGCACTCGGCCTGTTGCTCCTGGGCGGCCTGCGTGAGCTTTTGGCGAGCGGCGGCCTGTTGACCGACATTGCGCTCTTGCCCCTTCCTTCCATCACGGCATCAGTGCGGCCGATTTACTTCATCGATCATGGTGCCTTGCTCTTTAACAAGGCCGCTGGTGCCTTTATCTGTCTTGGGCTGTTTGTTGCCGGAGTAAGCTGGCTGGGTGAAAAATTCAGCGTCAAGGCAGAACAGATTGATCACTGACTGGCCGGGCTGTCGATTCTTTTGAACAAAGACAAGCGCACAAAGATCTTCAAGGCCCTGCAAAGACAGAACCCGAGGCCGACAACGGAATTGACCTATCACAACCCCTTTGAGTTACTGGTCTCAGTTATCTTATCGGCACAGGCGACCGATGTCAGCGTGAATAAGGCCACCGCCCGACTGTTTCCGCTTGCCAACACGCCGGAGGCGATATACGAATTGGGCGTGGGCGGGCTGAAGCGATACATCAAGACTATCGGCCTGTATAACACCAAGGCTGCTAACATCATCAAGACCTGCCGCTTGTTGATTGATAGACACAACAGCGAGGTGCCGCAGGATCGTGCTTCCCTGGAAGGCCTGCCCGGTGTCGGCAGGAAGACCGCCAGCGTGATCTTAAACACCGCCTTTGGACAGCCGACCATTGCGGTGGATACGCATATCTTTCGTGTGTCCAATCGCACCGGCATTGCCCCGGGCAAGGACGTGCTTCAAGTGGAGAATAAATTGCTCAGGTTCGTTCCTGATGAATTTAAGCAGCATGCTCATCACTGGCTGATCCTGCACGGCCGCTACACCTGCATCGCCCGCCGGCCGAAATGCGCTACATGCAAAATTTATGAATGGTGTGAGTGGCGGGGAAAAAAGCAGTGGGCGTAGGCAAGGGCTGCGGACAGCATGGCAAGACCACACCTTAAAACCAACCACCTGTTTTGCTTGCCGGTGCTTCATGTCGCTTATCCCAGCGGCTTGCGGTGAAAGTAGAGGACGGGGGGCGGACTTTCGGGGTCGGGTTTTTCTAACTTAGCCACTAGGCGCTGCAGGCCGTGTTGGTGATCGTATCTTTTTCCAAATCCAAAAATTCATAATCCGGCTTGGCGGCAAACAAGTCGCCGTCGATGGATTCAATTTTCTCTTTAGCCGCCCTTATTGCATGGTCAGATTGATCCATGCCTATCCAATGCCTGCCGTTGGTGCGCGCTGCTGCCAGAGTGGTACCCGAGCCGCAAAAACAATCCAGCACGATACTGTCCTCATTGGATGAAGTCTTGACGATCAAGTCTAATAGTGCCGCGTTTTTTTCAGTGGGGTAGCTAGGATATTGCGGGTCTTTGTATTCCCAAATGTCTTGAACTCTCTTTCCTTCCCGCTCGTCGGAAAATATTATTTTTCTTGGATTTCCTGTTGCAGACCACTCAATTAAACCGGCTTCATCCCACTGCTCCAGGCTTTCAACATCCGTTCTCCAGTGCCTGCCTGTCGGTGGCATCATTCCTTTGAATGTTTGATTTGATTTTCCACGTTCGGTCTCGCCCGGGGCGTGAATGGGTACGGTGGTGTAGCGTCTGCCTTGTTTATCTTTTTTTGGAAAAAGTTTTTCTAAATCCTTCTCCGTATATTTTTCTATTGGCTCGTTCCATATCGGTTTAGCAGATTTTGAATAGAAAAGAATTAAGTCTTTTATATTGCCATAGCCTGTTCGGTTAAAGTTTTTGGGGTTACATTTAATTCTTGTAATATCGTTTCTGAAGTTTTCAATGCCAAAGACCTCGTCCATGATGACTTTGACATAGTGCCCGATTTTATAGTCGATATGTAGATAGATAGACCCCTGCTCGGATAATAAATCCTTTAGAATAATCAAGCGAGCTTTTATAAAATTCAAAAAATCATTGCCTGATAATTTATCCGAATACGCGATTTCTCCATCTCGTGAATTACTTATCGTTGCGGCTCTCTCAGCAGTTATGGTAAAATTATCGCCCGTAGCAAAGGGCGGGTCAATATACACCAGGTCAATTTTACCCTTTAGGTTTTTTTCCGCTAAAAGATAATGCAGCCCGGCAATATTGTCGCCTTTAATAAGCAAGTTTTTCATGCTTATAGCGAATATAAAAACTCTCTCAAGACCAATGCGCTCAAAATGTTACCGTCTTTATAGCTTTGTGTTATTGCTTGATACATTTTACTTTGACCTTCAATAAAAAGTACGCCATCTAAAATCGCTATCTTGATCGTATTAACCCCTGTCATTGGCCAGGAAATATTCAAGCGCAACCGGCGCAATGCCAAGTGATTTATTTTTTAGCCAATTTCTGAACATCGGCCCGATTTGCCTGTTTGTTTCTTTCGGTTCACTACATTTCTCAAAAATCTTATCCAAGCCCATTTCATAGATTCTTCCACAAATCCTGTTAATTGTTCTTGGATTTCTGTCAATCGCCGATTTGTCTCTTTTAAGATAGGCGATATAACTGTCCTTTGCTGGAAAAAGATCAAGTTTTAACAATTTCCTGATCAGAGCGTGATTATCTTTCTGTCTGAATGCGATCTCAGCTGCTTGCCAAATGGTTTCATCTATCTCCCTTATTCCTTCGGGAATTGTAGGATAGACCTGAAATAAATCGTCCAGATAGGATCGTTGATTGGCGTATTCAATGCTGCGTTGCGTCCAGGTATTCATGGCCAATTCAGGTCAGGCCAGGGAATGATAAAGATGGCAGGAGGGAGGCGTGTTGAATGCTCCTCCTGATACTCCTGCGCTTGCTTGGCATTGGCGCGTTATAGAAAAGCCTAACCTAGTCACCACCGAACTCATAACTGCCCTGTAAGTACCACTCGCGGCCGCGGTGGAAGGTCTGGCGCGTGAAGGCGAAGCCGTCCTGGTAGTTGCTGAAGATCACATAGCGCTCATCAGTCAGGTTATCCACGCCGGCGCTAATCGACAGGCCGGTGTTTTTCACATCCCAGCGCACACTGGCGTTGAACAGATGCAGATCGCCCTCCACCAGGCGCGGATTCGGGATGCCGAAGCTCAGGTTCCGGTTGGCGATATTCGGCGGCGCCTGGGGGCTGGCAACATTTCGACCGGCAAGCGGCTCACGCGGGATGTTGTTCGCATTCGTGCCCCATTCGCTGCGATAGGCCCACTCAAAGCGCGGCGTCACATAGCCCCACTCGCCCAGTGCGATTTCCTTATACAGCTGTATGTTGGCGCTCCATTTAGAGACCTGCTGGAAGGGGCTGTCCAGGCTCAGGCCATCGACATTGTCCGCCAGTGCGGTACGTTTCAAATCCTGCATACCGGCGCTGCCGGAGAGAAACCAGCCCGGTGCCGGCGTTAGCAAGACCTCCATTTCCAGCCCCACCACCTCCGCATCGCCGGCATTGGAAACAAAAGGGCCGAGCCGGGACGGATCGGTCACCAGCAGTTGCAGGTCGCTATAATCAGTGACGAAGAGCGCCAGGTTAAAACGCAGCCGCTCATCCCAGCCGTCAAATTTTCCGCCGATTTCATAAGAGGTGACGAATTCCGGATCGAAATCCGGCAGGCTTGGTTCGGGTGGGAAGATGCGCTGCGTATAGCCGCCGGACTTGAAGCCTTCGGCATAGGTAAAGTAGCTCATCAGGCTTTCATTCCAGCGATAGCTCAGGTTCACCATCGGCACCAGCTCGCTGGTCTTGCGATTGACCGTCTCAAAGGGCAGTACCCGATCGCCCAGGCCGCAGGGCTTGCCGGGGCCGGCCACGCCGGTCGCAAGCGAAGGACAGTTCACCCCGCCCAAGCGCTCATTTGCGCCTCTGGGCGGCAGCAGCCCGACCGGCAGCCTCTGGAAATACTGATCCGGCAGATAATCCTTGCTGTCTTCGGTATAGCGCAGGCCGAGGGTCAGATCCAGCTTCTCGCTCACATGCCAGCTCCCCTGCGCAAAGACTGCCCAGGATTGATTGTCGAAATAGCCGCCGGACTGGATGTCCACGGCAGCAAAGCGCACCGGGTTGATGTTCTTGCCTTTTTCGTGAAAATAATAGATGCCTAAGATCCAGTCCAGCCGCTCGGCAAAGCTGCGGCCTGATAGCTGCAATTCCTGGCTCACCTGCTCCTGCTGGTAGATGTCGATGTACCAGGCCACGCGCACCGGGCTGCCGTCGCCATCATTGCTGAATTGGCCTTCAAAACTGCGCCAGGCGCTGATCGACTTAGCCTTGAGATCGGGATTGATAGTCCAGTCGATCGTCAGTGCCGCGCCCCATACATCCAAGTCGGCCTGATGCGGGTCAACACCGAAATTCACCTCCGCGGGGCCGTCCGCAATATAACGCCGGTTAAAGCAGGCCGGGTTATCACGGTTCGCTTCTTCAAAGCAGGCCAGGAACTTGAACGGAAAACCATTGGGGAGTTGTGAGGTATCAAAAAACCGGCCGCCGCCGGTGCCCATCGCGGCCGGGTTAGTCGCCAACTGCGCCGCCAAGGTATTGGCCATTGTCACCTGCGAGGGCGCACCGCCCGGGTTCAACAGGCCGAGGCTCAAGGGCTGGATGCCGGTCGTTATCGAGGCGCCGCCATGCTCGCGGTCGCGGCTGTAGTCGCCGGAGAAGTTGACCTCGAGATTGTCCGCCGGCAACCAGCGCAGGGCAAGGCGTGCGGCCAGCGTGTCGTCATCGCCCAGCCGAACGCCGTCGTGGATGCGGGTAACATAGCCATCCTGCCGGAAGGAAGCCGCATTAAAACGCGCGAATAGATTTTCCGTAATGGGAATATTGACCGTGCCGCGCAGGTTAGTGCGGTCATCGGTGCCGTATTTTATATCCATCTTGCCGCCGAATTTCGCAGCAGGCTTTTTGCTATGCAGGCTGATCGCACCGCCGATGGTGTTACGGCCGAACAAGGTGCCTTGCGGCCCGCGCAGGATTTCAATCCGATCAATATCAATGATATCGAGCACCGCACCCACAGAGCGGCCGAGATATACCCCGTCAACATAAATCCCGACGCCGGGGTCGATCACCGGCGTGAAGTCATTCTGGCCGATGCCGCGAATGTACACCGCGGCATTGGTTACATTGGAATAGGTCGGTGATCGATTCAGCACCAGATTGGGCGTGAATTGATCCAGGCTGTCGATGTCGCTCAGGCCGCGAAATTCCAGCTGCTCCCCCGTGAACGCGGACACGGCAATCGGTGCATCCTGGAGACTCTCCTCACGCTTGCGTGCAGTTACGATGATCTCTTCAAGCAGCGCCCCGCTGCGGCCCTGGGCGAGGCCCACCGGCGGCAGCATGGCCAACGCAAGGACAGATAAGATAAGGCGAGAGAAGGTTGATACTCTTTTCGACATGCTTGTTCCCCTTTATTGCAAAATGGTAGTTGCTGAAAAATCTGTATAATTGTTCTTACAAAGTAACGTAAATACTTAAAGCCCGGCGGATGTGAACAGTAATCGCTTTATGCAGGCCGGTCAATGTTCAACAAGCTAAAAACCAGCACAGCTAATTGAAGGAGACGCCAATGAGTGAGCAGACAAATACCATCAAGACCCAAACGAACAATGCAGCGGCGGGCGCCGCCTGGCTCTTGCGCGGCTTTGATTATTTCAAGCGCGACTGGTCGGCCTGGCTCGGCGTGACCGTGATCTATCTGTTGATCATGATTGCGCTGACTTTTGCGCCGCTGGGCGATCTCATCTTCAGCGTGCTGGCCCCGGTGTTTGTGGCCGGCCTGATGCTGGGTTGCAAGGCCCAAGATGAGGGCGAAGCCTTTAGCATCGCCCATCTCTTCGCCGGCTTCTCCCACAGGCTTGGGCGCCTGGCCCTGCTCGGCCTGCTGTATGTGGTCTTTGCCCTGCTGGCCGGTGTCGTGATGGTGCTCGCCGCGCTGGTTTTATTCGCTGATTTCGAATTCTTCAACAATCTGGCCGCCGGGGATTTCGATGTCATAGGCGATGGGCGCAACATCCTGCTGGCCATTTTGATCGGGCTGGCCGCCTACATTCCCGCCCTGATGGCGCTCTGGTTTGCCCCGGTGCTGATCGTGCTGGCCGATCAGCCGCTCCTTGCCGCCCTGAAACTCAGCTTCAAGGGCTGCCTGATGAACGTCATCCCGCTGCTGGTCTATGGCCTGGTCGGCCTCGTGTTGGGGCTCATCGCCTCGCTGCCCCTGCTGCTCGGCTGGCTGATCCTGGCACCGATGTTCACCGCCAGTATCTATCTAGCTTATAAGGATATTTTTATTTTGGCGGCGGCGGCGTGAAGTGCTGACTGTGCTCTTGCTTGTCGTTTGCCTGATTGAAACAGGCAAGGTTTTCAGCATGCTGGCTTTTTTAGAGTCTACAATCTGTTAGCTGGCAAGCCTGTTACAATCTAGCTAAATCTGACAAGGAGAATTAAGAGTATGCCTCAAAAGAAGAAAACCGGTTTTATCGACTCAGAGAAACTTACTCAATGGGTAAGGTGGTTCTTATATGCCCAAATTATCGTCTCGGTAATTTCGCTTATCTCTGGGAATATGGAATACCAACTCTTAACTGCTTTTGAAAAAGGCGTATATGCGTCTCAAGAACAGGTGGTTGCCGATGCTGAGGCTAGTGATAGGAGGCAAGGAATTATCGCAAGCATACATCTAACCGTATTTATTGTTTCCGCTATTCTTATCCTCAAATGGATATATCGCGCCAATTACAATGCCAGACAACTTGGTGCCAAAGACATGAGGTTCACGCCAGGTTGGTCTGTTGGGTGGTATTTTGTTCCAGTTTTTTGCTTTATAAGCCATACCAGGCAATGAAAGAAATATGGAAAGCAAGCAGCAACCCAGATAACTGGAGCGAGGTAAAAGTGAGCTCAATTCTACCTTTATGGTGGTTCTTTTGGTTGACATATAATATTTTGAGTTACTATGCTGGGCTTATGTCCCTGGGAACGGAAGAGATGTCCGTGTTAAAGGCTGCAAATCTTTTATACCAAGCATTTGACATTGCTTCTATTTTTTTGGCTCTTGTTATGATGGTACTGGTAAATGGTGTTTATCAGGCTCAAGCTGCCCATGCCAACAATACCGAGCGACAGAAGGTGTCTTGAGTCGAGCTAATAGTGGAATTTCTGCGTTGCCCGTTTTCCCTGTATAGTTGAAAACCAATGCGTCCTAACAAACCACCTGCCGCTATGATTTTTGCATGACATAAGGAGATCACAATGACTTCAATCAGCCGCCGCCCGATTACGGCTTTAGGGATATTTTCTCACCGATGAGCTAAATGTCGGCCCTGAGTCCGGCTCCACCAACCTTAAAAGGCTTGATGTGTCAGGTCAGCAGGGCGGCGGAGGCACCGACGGCATATAGGCAGGCATAGCGTAAAACTGGCTTTGGCGGTCGGGAGGGGAGAGGGGAGCTATGTCGGCGCATCCCGGCCTTGCGGATTGCCGTGAAGGGATTGCCGTGAAGAGAGTGCCGTGAAGAGAGTGCCGTGAAGGGACTGCTATGAGGCGATGGAAAACTCCATCTTTACACCGGCAAGTTCAATCAAACTGCCCTCTTTCAACAGATGCGCCTTCGGCCCGATGGCCTCGCCATTCACGGTCGGATAACGCTTGCCGTCCCCGTCACTCTCAACGTGGGTAAGAAAATAGCCCTGTGGACGCCGAGAAATGACCGCAACCTGTGTGCCGGGCTTGCCCAAGGTGATCAGTGCCTTGGTGAGTTCCAGCTCCTTGCCGGCGATAGGGCCGTTTAAGACCGTCAGGCGCCCCAAGGGCATGCCCGATGCGGCCGCCGGCGGCGGGGCGGCGCCGGCCTTTTCCGCAGCCTTTGCGGCGGCGACTGCGGCGCTGGCGGAGCTGGGCCGGATGATCATGGTCTTCTCAAAATCATCCTCCTCATCGTCATCTTCCGCCCCCGCATTCTCATTCACGTACTTCAACTCGTGCTTGCCGATGGCCACGACATCGCCGTCTTTCAGAGCGTGTTTTTTCACCAGCTTGCCATTGACATAGGTGCCGTTGGTGCTGCCCAGGTCTTCCAGAAAGGAATCATCCAGGATGGTGAGCACCAGCGCGTGCTTGCCACTCACCGCCAGATTATCGATGGGTATATCGTTTTCAGCCTTCCGCCCGATGGTGAGGCGCTCTTTGTTGAGCTCATATTCACCCTGGACGACGCCACTTAAGCTTAGAACTAACTTTGCCATTGCTTTGTCCTGTTTTCCCCTGACACTAAAAAAGCGACTAAAATTATTGCTTAAAAAAGCCGTTTTACGATGCGAGAAAAGCCTAGCGCACCCGGATTAACACAACGGAGATATTATCTTTACCTCCTTTTTTATTGGCCAGGTCCACCAATTCCTGCCCGGCTTGTGCAAGATTAGCACTATATTTACTCAGGGTTAAGTGAATTTCTTCATCTTCTACCATATCATTTAATCCATCTGAACACAGCAGGTAAATATCCCCGGGGCTTATCGTCTCTTCGGCTACATCAACCTCCACCTCCGGATCAATCCCTAGAGCGCGGGTCACCAGATTTTTGGGCGTGTTTTGTGCGGCCTCTTCCGGGGTATAGAAGCCTTGGGCAATGAGCTCCTCGATCAGGGAGTGGTCCCGGGTCAGCCGAGTAAATTCATTGTTACGCTGCCGATAGAGCCTGGAATCGCCCACATGCGCAAAGATGATCTGAGCCTGACGAAACAGGCTGACAACGATGGTTGTGCCCATGCCTTGGCATTCCGGATGGGATTGGGCGGTGTTGTAAATGCCTGAATTTGCTTGAATTATTGCCTTTTTGACCAGAATTGACTCATGCGTGAGACCGCTTTCTTTGTCAAGCCGGCCGGGCGGTAAATGGGGCAGGCCCGCCTTTATCTGATGATGGGTGGCGGTCACAGCAATAGCACTGGCCACCTCGCCCGCCTCATAGCCGCCCATGCCATCGGCCAGCACGACCAGACCTTGAGCGCAGTCACTCAAGGTGCTGTCTTCATTGTGTTCCCGGCGCCGGCCGGTATCGGAGAAGTTTGCGATTTCCAGTCTGTCGGATAGGCTCATTGATGATTATTTTCTATATTTTTCATATAGTTAGAGATACAACCCGGGCCTAATCCCGCCGGTGCATGTCCTTAGTCTCGCCTTTGTATATCAACTCAAATTTAGCAAAATGTTGCCACAGATTCACCCGCAATGGCGAATTATTCATAAGAAAACTCGGATGCTTGCAGCGGGTTTTGGAAGGTCTGCTCCAGAGAAAAACCCCCCGGACACTGCCGGGCATGTTTTAGGGTTCTTAAGAATAGGCAAACGCTTGATTAACGCTCCAGAAATTTTAGTTTATCCGTAACTTCCTTCCAGTCATCGGCATCCGCCGGTGCATCTTTTATGGTATTGATGACCGGCCAGTCTCTCGACAACTCGGCATTTAGCTCAATAAATGGTTGCATACTTTCCGGTACGTCATCCTCAGACATAATCGCCTCCACCGGGCACTCAGGTTCACACAGCGTACAATCGATGCACTCGTCCGGGTCGATCACCAGCATATTCGGGCCTTCATGAAAGCAGTCCACCGGGCACACTTCCACGCAATCGGTGTATTTGCACTTGATGCAGTTTTCAGTGACGATAAATGGCATGGCCTCTTCCTGTGTTTATAATTTTATAAAAACCGCGCACATCATAGCGCTTAAACGCCCTTGGAAAAAGTGCCTTTTCGCCGGGCTATTTTCGGCCTAAGTGCCTTCGGTGAGATCGGATAATAGACTGCCAAGCATGTTCTCGCCGCGGCCCAGCTGCAGCGCACTATAACCGTGTTCTATTACCAGGCCCTGGATCTGCAGTTGCAGCTTATCGACTTCAGGGCCGGCAAAATGCAGGGCGATCTTCTCTGCAGCGGCCTGATCTACATTGACTTCGATGATGCCGGGCAGCCGGGACAAGGCCGATAACAATGCCTCAGACGCACTGCCATCGAGCGTAACATGGATGCAGTTGCTTGCCCTACCCAGCGCAGCAAGGGTGGTATTCATCTTCAGCCGGCCGTCATCCAGCACCAAGATGCGCGTACAGATGTCTTCAAGCTCATATAAGTTGTGCGAGCTGATAATGAAGGTGCTGCGTTCGGCAAGATCCTGGATCATCCGGCGTATGGCGCCGGCGGCTACCGGATCAAGGCCGGCGGTGGGCTCATCAAGCAGGATGAGCGCAGGCGCACCGATAAGGCTCTGCATGATGCCAAGTTGTTTGCGCTGTCCGTGGCTCATCGCCGCCGGTGCCTTCTCTGCGTATGCGGCATTGCTGAGCCGGGCAAGCAGGCGCGTAACTTCCTCTCTGGCCGCGGTCTTGTTCATGCCCTGCAGGCGGGCAAAGTGAACAAGCTGTTTATTAACAGGAATGCCGTTTGTAAAATTCGCATCTTGCAGCAGGATATTGATCTTGCCGAGCAGCGCCGGGGCAGAGGCCGGGTGACCCAGGATGCGGACGCTCCCGGACGTGGGCGCCAGTGCGCCCGCCAGCATCGACAGCAAGGTGGTCTTGCCGGCACCGTTTTTGCCTACCAGCCCGATGATCCCGCCCTTATCCAGCGAGAGACTGATGTCATTGATTGCGCGCCTTGCGCCATACCGTTTCGTCAGGCCCTCAATTTCAATCAGCCTGCTCATCAAAAGTCTCGTTGCTTAAAAATAGCCCAGGCCAGCAGTCCATAGGCCATGATATAGACCGGCAGCGCCAGGCTCGCCCACATGAACCCAAGCGTATTCATATCCAGCAACAAGGGTTTCAAGCTGCCCGGCAAGACATAAGAGAACAGCTGCGTGTCGCCGTGCATGGTATTTGCTATGGAGGCAAATACCAGCAGGCCCGCATAGCCGACAGCGGCCAGCAGCAGGCTGCCCAGCGGCGAGCCAAGCGCAGCCGAGATGATGGCGGTATAGCTGAGCAGGGCCGCATGGTAGAGCATCACAATGAGCATAATTTTAAGGAAATAGAGGAATACAAATGAGAACGGGTAGGACTCGTGGCTGGCGGACAGGCCAAGGCAATAGATGCCGATGAGCAGCAGGGCTATGCCCGCCAGAGCAAGGCTGCCCAGATAGTGGCCGATAAATATTTCCAGCCGCCTGCAACGCGTACAGAGGAAACGAAAGTAGCCCGATGACAGCGCGGAGGAGAATTGATTATTGCCGGCCAGCAGCATAAAGGCCGGCGCCGTCATCAGGCTAATAAGCAGGAACGCCGAGAGCATTACCGGATGTTCCCACAGCAGCGTCCTCGCCGTCTCGGCACCTAGCCAGGCCGAGAGTGCCGTGAATACTTCTACGGACTTGAGCCGGGCGATGATGTCGGCGTCTGTGTGATAGAGGAGCAGGCCCCAGAACAGCAAAAACGGGGCGAGAAAAAACAGCCCCTTTGCCCTTAACAGCGAATACTGAAGGTCAAAGCCGGCGATTAGAGTAATTCGTTGCCAGTTCATCTTTTTAAGGACATCCACGAGCAAATAAAAAGGAGCAGTGCCTAGTCCAGTAGATTTTTAAGTTTATACAGAACAGCCAGCGCCTCTCGCGGCGTGAGCTGGTCCGGGTCGAGCGCCTGCATTTCTGTCAGCAACGGGTGTTGTTGCGGAAACAGATCATCTTGCAACGGACTTGCAGAGAAAGAAATATTGCCCTGGCTGATTTCATGCAGGCGCTGTTTGGCATGGGCGATAATATCGCCGGGGACACCGGCCAGTTGCGCCACCTGCAGGCCGTAGCTGCGGTTGGCCGCCCCGTCTTTCACCCGGTGCATGAAGATAATGCTGTCGCCATGCTCAATGACATCGACATGGACATTGGCGGCATTGTCCAGCTGCGCAGGCAGGGCGGTCAACTCAAAATAATGCGTGGCAAAAAGGCTAAAGGCGCGCGTGCCTCTGGCCAGATAATCAGCACAGGCCCAGGCCAGGGACAGGCCGTCATAGGTGCTGGTTCCCCTGCCGATCTCATCCATCAGCACCAGGCTGTGTGCGCTGGCGTTGTTGAGAATATTGGCCGTCTCTGTCATCTCCACCATAAAAGTGGACTGGCCGCGGGACAGATCATCGGCCGCGCCGATGCGCGTGAAGATGCGATCGACTGGGCCGAGCACCGCCTTCTCCGCCGGCACGAAACTGCCGATGTGCGCCAGGATCACGATCAAGGCCGTCTGGCGCATATAGGTAGATTTACCGCCCATATTGGGGCCGGTGATGATCAACATGCGCCGCGCATCATCCAAGACCGTATCATTGGCGATGAATGCCTCGGCCTGTAATTGCTCCACAACAGGATGGCGCCCGGCGATGATCGCAAGCCCGGGGGAGTCCGTGAACTCAGGTTGATTGAAATTAAGCTGCGCCGCCCTCTCGGCCAGACAGGCCAGCACGTCAGCTTCAGCAAGCGCCGTTGCGCAGGCCTGCAATGCACCCAGATCATCACAGATCCTGCACAGCACCGACTCATACAGCATCTTTTCCCGGGCCAGTGCCTTCTCACGAGCGCTCAAGATATTCTCCTCAAAGCGCTTTAGCTCTTCGGTAATAAAACGCTCCGTTGCTTTCAAGGTCTGGCGCCGATGATAATCCGCCGGCACCTCGCCGCTCTGCTGGCGGCTGACCTCGATGTAATAGCCGTGCACGCGGTTATAGCCGACCTTTAAGTTGGCAATGCCGCTGCGTTGCCTTTCTTTGCCCTCCAGTTCAATCAAAAACTCACCGGCGTCACTGCTTAGCCGACGCAAGGCATCCAGCTCGGCATCAAAGCCGTCGGCGATAACACCTCCGTCCCGCACCGTGGTTGGCGGCGAGTCCAGCAGGGCCTTGGCCAAGAACGAAGATAACCCGGGCGGACAACGTATCGCTTTGATCAATTCAGCAATGCGCGGGCTGTCGATGGCTTGCAGTTCTTTGCCTAAGGCCGGCAGCGCGCCTAAGGTATTTCTTAGTTGAATGAGATCGCGCGGGCGGGCTGATTTGAGTGCAACGCGGGTTAAGATGCGCTCGACATCGCTTATGCCGCTTAAGGCCCTGCGGATGGCGACATACTTTCTGTCATTGAGCAGCTGTCGGACGGCATCATGACGCAGGCTCAACATCCGGCGTGTGCGCAGCGGCCGGTGTAGCCAGCGCCGTAGCAGACGCGCGCCCATGGCGGTGGCGGTATTATCCAGTACCCCCAGCAGGCTATGGGCCTTGTTGCCGGATAAGTCCTGTTCCAGTTCGAGGTTACGCCGACTGACCGCATCCAGCACAATGCATTCATGGCTCTGCTCAACGCGGATGGCCTGTAGATGGATCAGGCTGCTGCGCTGCGTTTCCCGCGCATAGTGCAGCACTGCGCCGGCGGCGGCCACTGCCATGGGCAGCTCCTCGCAGCCAAAGCCGCGTAAATCTCGCACCGCATATTTCTCTTTGATCGTCTCTGTCGCCGTTGCCAGAGCAAACTGCCAGGCGGGGCGTAGCGTGGTATTGCAGGCGGCCTGCTCAAGCCGGGAATGCAAGGCGCTGTCTTCGGCGAGCAACAGCTCGGCGGGCTGAAGACGTTTCAGTTCGCTCTCCAGCGCGGCCATGCCCCTTAGCTGCATCAGCGTAAAGCGACCGCTGGCCAGTTCCAGGGCGGCAATCCCAAACTGCTCCTGCTCGGCATGTATGGCAAGCAGCAGGTTGTCCCGGTGCTCTTCCAGCAAGGCATCATCAGTCAGCGTACCGGGCGTGACAATGCGGGCTATCCTGCGCGCCACCGGCCCTTTGGATGTGGCCGGGTCGCCGATCTGCTCACAGATGGCAACGGACTCGCCCAGGCGCACCAATTTCGCCAGATAAGACTCAACCGCGTGACAGGGCACACCAGCCATGGGGATCGGCTCGCCGGCGGATTTGCCCCGAGTCGTTAAGGCAATATCAAGCAGCCGCGCCGCCTGATGCGCATCGTCATAGAACAACTCATAGAAATCGCCCATGCGAAACAGCAACAGCATGTCCGGGTGCTGCGCCTTGAAACCCAGATATTGCAACATCACCGGGGTGTGCTTTTGCTGCCGGGCCTGGACGGAGGAGCTCATGGCGCAATTTTAATGAAGCCCGGCCATGAATGCGAGTAGCAGAGAGAATTTGCCGATCGGCAGGCTCCAAGATCGGGCTTTTATCCGTATGCGGGTACCGGGCGCGATGTTATGTTTGCCCTGTCGTTTGGCGGCGGTACGGATCCAGCGCCCGTTCTTTACCATCGACTAAGACTCGAAGATAAAGAAGTCGGCAAATGATGTCTCACCGTCATCATTTTGCCGGTCGCCGTTGATGGCGCGTGGATATTTATTTTTCACGAACCCGGTCTGCGTCCACCGCGGGCGCTGTGCGCTCACCCAGTCGGTGAACACACGGTGGCGTACATGCACGGCCGACTCCTCAATGTATCTATCATTCGATGAATAAACGACCACCATGCGGGTCGCCGCATCGAAGATATTTTCCATGTGCGCGTGAAACACCTCATCCTCAACAAGGTGGTAGATCAAATCCAGCGACAATGCCAGCTCGGCGGTCCCCCCCTCCCCCCGCATAATCAGCCAGGCTGACAAATTTTTTTGTTGCATCAGCGGCGAATTTGGCGCTGGTTTTTTCGATAATGGTCGGCGAGACGTCAACCCCAAGATAGCTTGGATAATCGGCCAGTCCAAGCTGATTGCCGTCGCCGCAGCCAAATTCAATAACCGATTGGATAGATTTCTCGGCTACCAGCTTGTTGATGATGTCGGCCTTGAAACGTGCCAGACGCCCGTAGGACCCGGCGCCGGAATTGCGGTTTTTTCTATACCGGCGTTCCCAATACCGGGCAGATGAGCCGAACTTGACTCGTTTCAAAAAATTCTTCATTAAGGCGTTTATTGCTCTTAACTTACAAGAAGATAATGCGCTTGGGATATTTTTCGTGGCCTCTTTTTATAAAATGACCATGATCTGATCTCAAGGCCCACTGCGAATGCCCGGATAGATGAGGGCGAGTCCGGTAGTTTTAAGTATAACAAAAAGTGCAGGTGAGCAGGTTCAGGCGGCTGATAACAAAGGCTGGTCTTCGTTGCCGGTTTTTCTGTCCATGTTGGGTTGTCGTGCGCCGTCCGCTTCCAGGTGTGTCATGCCGGAGTGCTTCCGCCCTTGCGTGTATGGCAAGCAGCAGGGAGCCTTACGGATCAGGGCGTAGCGCCGCAGACTGCATGCGAATGATGGCCTGGGCGCGGATGGGGATGCCGAAGTAATTCTCTGCCTTGTTTTTGTTCACGACACATTCCTTGTTAAAGCTGTCGTTGTCCGTCCTGCCGATGCGATGCTTGCTCTTTACCGCCGGCAAGGTGGTGGGCATGGCATCGCCGCGGGTATAGCGCAGCATGGCCCAGATGATGCGATTAACGAGGGGCACGATCATTTCAAAGCAATAGCATGCCTGTATCTTCAGCAGGTTGGCGTCCTGGATGGTCTGCTCGGAGTTTGCCCCCGGCTTAACCCGCGATAGATCAGGTTGTCATTCGGGATCACGCGAACGTTCCTGGACGGCTCGCCAACCTTCGTCGATACGCCAAAGTCGGCAAAGGAATCCGGCGAGGGATTGATGCGGGCAATGCGCAGGTAGCCATCGTCAATCTCTTCTTTGACCTTGGCTCTGGCCCAGGCATAGGCACCGGCTGTATCTGCGCGGGTGTAGATGGGCGCCAGTGCGCGCGCCATGGCCTTGTCTAAGGCTTCACTGCGGTGGACTGGCCGTGCGGAGCCGTTCACGGTTCTTATCCAAGATCACCGGCCCGATGCCTTTTACTTTGGTCAACTCATCCAAAGAGCCAAAGGCGCCGTGCTCTTGTCGGTAGTCAATGATGGCCTGGGCGAGTTTCTCACCGATGCCGTTCAGTTCCATCAAGGTCTGTTTATCCGCCGTGTTGATGTTGATCGGCTCGGTGGCGAGCAGCAGGCCGGGCATGGCGGATAGTAAGCCAAGTAAGAGTATATGCCGCAGGATTTTCATGTTCATCTCCCTGTTAGATTTGGTTTTTCAAGGGTTATAGCCTAGCGGCAGATAAATCGCAACTGTCGCTCTTAGATTTTGGACTGCTCAGGCATGAATGGCTCTGCTGCTTAAGCCTGTGAGAAGTCCTGCAATAGAACCCGTCTTTGCGCTTTATGCCGTATCCGGCCACAGGGCGCTCAAGGGGAAACTAATCGCATCAAAGGGGGGGACAGAGACCTGGACATCACCAGCGAGGGAGGCGATCAGCACCCATAGGCCCTCCTTAAGCTGAAAGCATTCCAAAGTGCGCGCATCGGGATCGACAAACCATAGCCAGGACACGCCCTCACGGGCATAAATAGCACGCTTGTCAGTCAGGTCTATCTGACGGGTTGAGGGCGAGAGAACCTCGCACACCCAATCAGGAGCAATCGTGAAGTAGGCCGCATCCGGATAAGTCGGCATCGTCTCCCGCCGCCAACCGGCCAAGTCGGGGACGAGAATATTCTGGCCGAGATGCAGTTCCGGTTCAAAGACAATCCACCAGCCGCCCGGGCCGCCGCGGCCACGACCAAAGGGACTAACCAGTTCATCCCCCAGGATGGAACTTGCCCAGGCATGGCGAGAGGCCGGGCGTGGATGCGTATGCAAGGCACCGAAGATAACTTCCGCCACCTTGTGCGGCGGCGCATTGAGCACATCCTGATAGGTGGCTACGGAGTGAGTCTTTTGGGCAACGGGTGACATTCGTTCGAGTCTAGAGAAATCAGTATCAATATATCCAGCCCTGATTATGGCTCCGAACAAGACACGAAAGCAAGCACACGGCTTGAAATCTGCGGCCAATGGCTATAAATAGGCGAGCTTAAGACGATGAATACACCGCTAATGCGAGGTAATGCAAGTATGAGTGTTGATGCCAATAAAGAAACCCTGGGCTTTCAGACCGAAGTGCAGCAGTTGTTGCATCTGATGATTCATTCTCTCTACAGCCATAAAGAGATATTTCTGCGCGAATTGATTTCCAACGCCTCAGATGCAGCTGATAAGCTGCGCTTTGAGGGATTGAAAGATGACAGCCTGTTTGAAGATGAGCCGGAGCTGACTATTCTCGTCGAGTATGACCGCGAACAGAAGAGCATCAGCGTGATTGATAATGGCATCGGCATGTCGCGTGATGATGTGATCGAGCAGCTGGGGACGATCGCCAGATCCGGCACCAGACAGTTCTTCGAATCCCTAACCGGCGATCAAAGCAAAGACTCGCAGCTTATCGGGCAATTCGGCGTCGGCTTTTATTCTTCATTCATCGTTGCCAAGAAAGTAGAAGTGCTGACCCGCAAGGCGGGGCTGCCTCATGCAGAAGGGGTGTGCTGGAGTTCCACCGGGGAGAATGACTACACGATTGAAGCCGTGCAGCGACCACAGCGCGGCACCAGCGTCAGGCTTTACCTGCGCGATGACAATGCAGAGTTCCTGGAGGGCCTGCGCCTGCGCGCCATCATCCGCAAATATTCCGATCATATTTCCCTGCCCATCCTGATGCGCAAAGAGGGCAATGAAAAGGACAAGGCGCCGATGGAAGAGGAGACCGTGAACAGCGCCACTGCCCTGTGGACACGCAATAAGAAGGACATCACGGAAGAGGAATACCACGAGTTCTACAAGCATGTGAGCCATGATTTTCAAGCGCCGATGGCGCACATCCATAACAAGGTCGAAGGAAAATCCGAATACTCCAGCCTGCTCTTTATTCCCGCACACGCCCCCTTTGATCTATGGGATCGGGGGCGGCGCCACGGCGTGAAATTATATGTCCGGCGCGTGTTTATCATGGATGATGCCGAGCAACTATTGCCGCCGTACTTACGTTTTGTGAGAGGCGTGGTGGACTCGGATGATCTGCCGCTTAATGTCTCACGGGAGATCCTGCAACAAAATAAAACCATTGACTCGATTCGCTCTGCTTGCACCAAGAAGGTATTAGCTCTGCTTTCATCCATCGCCAACAAAGACAAGGAGAAATACGCAGCATTCTGGAAGGAGTTTGGGCGGGTATTGAAAGAGGGCGTGATCGAGACGACCGGCAAGAGCGAGGCGCTGGCCGCGCTGTTTCGTTTTGCATCCACGCATGAGGACAAGGAAGAACAGGATGTCTCTTTGGATGATTACATTGCGCGTATGCAGGCCGGACAAAAGGCGATCTACTACGTAACAGCAGAGACATTTGCCACCGCCCGCAACAGCCCGCACCTGGAGATCTTTCGTAAAAAAGGCATTGAGGTTTTGTTGTTGACTGATCCCATTGATGAATGGCTGACCACGCACCTGACTGAATATCAGGGCAAGACCTTTCAGTCTGTCACCAAGGGAGAACTGTCTCTCGATGAAATAGAAAGAGAGGAAGGCAAGGAACAGACAAAGGAGGACGCCAAAAAACACGATGAGCTGATGGGGCGCATCAAGAAGGTCTTAGATGAGAAGGTCAAGGAGGTTCGTACAACACATCGCCTCACCAACTCCCCCGCCTGTCTGGTGGCCGATGAGCATGACATGGGTCGTCATCTGGAGCAGATATTAAAAGCCTCCGGGCAGAATATTCCCGGCGCCCGGCCCATCCTTGAGGTCAACCCTGTTCATCCCATCGTTGAAAAACTCGCTGCGGAAGATGATGATGCACAGTTTGGTGACTGGACGCACCTATTATTTGACCAAGCGCTGTTAAGCGAAGGCGGCCAATTAGAAGACCCGGCCGGATTCGTTCATCGCTTGAATACCATCCTGCTTGCGCTATCGGCAGAGAAAGAAAGCTAAGGCCGAATCGAGCGCACAGGCTTAGGCCCAATCACCCCTTTTGTAAGGATTTGTATCTTATGCTGTTGATTTGTATCGCGGGCAGGGGCTAAGATAAGCACATGACTGAGAATATCAGTGTGCGCCCGGTTAGTAATTCCAGGCAGCGTAAGCTCTTTATCAAGCTGCCTTGGTCTATCTACCAGGATGATCCGGCCTGGGTGCCGCCCCTGCGCCTGGAGAGGCGCCTGCACTTTTCTTCCTTAAATCCATTTTTTAAGCATGGGCAATGGCGGGCCTGGCTGGCCTATAGCAATGATAGGCCGGTGGGGCGGATCAGCGCACAGATCGATGCCTTACACCGGCAGCAATACGGGCCGGACACCGGACACTTCGGCCTGCTGGAAGGGGAACATGAGCCGGCCATCTTCAAGGCGCTGATGCACACCGCCGAGTCCTGGCTGCTGGAGCAGCAGGCGCGGCGCATTAGCGGGCCCTTTAACTTTTCTATCAATCAGGAATGCGGTCTCTTGGTTGATGGCTTTGAGACACCGCCCGTTTTTATGATGCCGCACCACCGGCCCTGGTATGGGCAATGTCTGGAAGCACAAGGCTATCTGCCGGCGAAGGATCTGTTTGCCTATCGGGTCAAGGTTGATTTTGAGCGCCCTGCAGTGATGCGCAGGCTGATAACAAGATATGGTCGGCGGGTTCGCCTGCGCACCTTGCGCCGCCGCGACATGAAAAATGAAATGGCCTTGCTGCGTGAGTTGTTCAATGAGGCCTGGGCGGAGAACTGGGGCTTTGTACCCTTTACCCAGGCCGAATTTGCCGAGTTGGGTACCAGCCTGCGCCTGCTCGTGCCGGATGATTATGTCCAGATCGCCGAGCTGGATGGCCAGGCGGTGGCCTTCATCGTTGCCCTGCCCAATGTGAATGAAGTTTTACCTGAGCTGGATGGTCGGCTCTTCCCCTTTGGTCTGTTCAAACTGCTCCGGCATATCAAGGGCGGACGGATCAAGACTGGCCGGGTGCCACTGATGGGCGTGCGCCGGCAATATCAAAACCGGCCGCTCGGCATGGCCATGATCTATCTGCTCGTTGATGCGGTACGCCGCGCCCTGTGGGAGCGGGGCATCAGGGAGGTCGAGCTGTCCTGGGTGCTGGAAGATAATAGTGGCACGATAAAGATCATGGACAGCATCGGCAGCACGGCGTATAAGCGTTATCGCCTGTATGAAAAGTCGCTTTGACTAAACGATGAGCGAGGACCCACAACAGCGCTTCATCGCCACTGTCCTGGCTGGAGACAGGACGGCGAGCGATCCGGTAGCGCTCGCCGCCGGCACGCTATGCAAGGCGATTGCGCCCATCGCCAACAGGCCGATGATCCTCCGGGTGCTGGATGCCTTGCAGGAGAGCGGCCGGATTGGCTCGATTATCCTATGCGGGCCGGCGCAAGAAGCGCTTACGGCCTGCCCGGAATTGGCGCAACGTATCGCTGATGATGACATTCACTGGATTGCTACGCAGGACTCGCCGGCCCGGAGCGCCGCGGCCGCCTTGATGCAGATCGATGCGGCGACACCGGTGCTGCTGACCAGCGCCGACCATGCCCTGTTGGACGCAGAGATCGTGCGCGATTTTCTTCAACAATCAACAGAGCAGGAGGCGGATGCGAGCTTTGGAATCATTGACTATCAGCTTATTCAGCAGGCCTTTCCCGAGGTTAAGCGCACAGTGATGCGCTTGCAGGACGGGGACTATTGTTCTTGTAACCTGTTCGCCTTTATGACCGCAGAGGGGCGCAGGCTGGTGCCCTTTTGGCAAAATGTAGAGCAGCGCCGCAAGCATCCCTGGCGCATGGTCGCCGGCATTATGGGCTTCTCGGCAACGCTGGCCTATGTCCTGGGTCGGCTTGCTCTGCCGCAGGTGCTAAGCCAATTATCCCGGCGCTTAGAGCTCAATCTATCCGCAGTCTTGCTGCCCTATGCGCGCGCCGGCATTGATGTGGATACGCCTGAGGATCGAGAGTTTGTTAAGAGGCTGCTTGCCAGAGAAGAGTCGTAATGAATTTTATTGCTCAGTAAATATTGACTCGGCTGCTTGCAGGTCGTCAATAAAATCAATCTCCGCCCAGCGTAGCCCCTTGATCGAGCAGGGCCGGACCAATTTCCTCCCGGCCAGCGCATCGATCACAGCAAGGAACCAGGCCTTTAAGCCCCGGGGCTGCCGGATGGTCTCTTCCAGCGCGCGGCGAAACAATGCCGGGCCATCGCCCCGAAAATACAACAGGCCGATGGACTCTGCGTGTGTCTGCGCGGCGGATAGACTCTTGCTGACATGTGCAACGTAAGAGCCGGCCAACGCCACCTTCATGTCGTCATCATCGTAGTCATCCTTGTAGTCAATGGTCAGGGTAATGGGGCAGCTGGCTGAGTCTAAGACCTTATCCAGTATCGCCTGCTCAAACAGGGTGTCGCCGTTGATGAGAAGAAAATCATCCTGCATGGCATGGCGCGCCAGCCAGCAACTGGCCAGGTTATCCGAGACATCAAAAAAGGGATTGAGTATGGTCCCAAGCTGCGCCCGGCCCGCATAACGCTCTGCAAGCAGGGCATCAATCAGCGCTGCATGAAAGCCGGTTACGATATTGATCTTAGCAATGCCGGCCGCCAACAGGGTATCGACCTGCCATTCCAGTATCGTCTTCTCACCGACACGCAAGAGGCATTTCGGGCGCTGCTCGGTATGCGGCAGGAGGCGTTTGCCCTGCCCGGCACTTAGGATGATAGCCGTCGTCATGTGTTATATTGATCAACTGATAGCTGCATGATTTAGCTTGCGCAATAGCAGGTCTCCAGCGCTGTCGGCATCGCCGTTGCTGTGCCCATTGCCTTGAAAGCGGCCTATCATACAGTCAGTGCTGTATATTGCTATCATCAATTTGTCCTTAGATCCTAATGAGCCGCGGCAGCGTCTTCCTTAAAATTACAGAGAGCGCATGTAAGCGATGAGAAACATAGAACGCTACATTGTTCTGGAGATCGTCAAACCCCTGGCCGCGGTGTTAGGCATCCTTATCCTGCTGTTTGCCAGCTTCAGCAGCGCCCGCTATCTCGCCGCCGGCATCACCCAGACCCTGGGGCTTGTCATGATGCTGAAGTTAGTCCTGCTAAAGACCCTGATCGCCCTGGAGGTGCTCATCCCGATCTCGTTTTATGTATCCATTGTCATCGGTCTTGGCCGGCTACACCGCGATCAGGAGATCGTGGCGCTGCGCGCCGCCGGGGTGAATGGCCTGTGCATTGTCAGGGCGGTGTTGCTGCTCGCCGTGCCGGTAGCCGTGCTCGTTGGTGCCTTGTCTATCAGCGGCCGGCCCTGGGCCTATGAGCTCAGCTATCTTGTCGATGCCCGGGCTGATGCGGATCTGAATACGGATCGTTTTCAGCCGGGACGTTTCTATGGCAATGAAGAGAACGGCCGGGTGATCTACATCCAGGACAAGACATCAGGCACGATGCAGCAAGTCTTTCACTACCTGCAAAAGGACGCTGCCAATGAGCTGATCGTGGCCCGGCAGGGCCGACAATTCCAACAGGAACTTGCGCAACGCGGAGAAATTCATCTCCTCGATGGCATGATATATCGGCTTTCTGCGGATACCGCGGCCGATGAGGTCATCCGCTTTGAGAAGATGGTGACTTTCTTAGAAGACCCAGAAGACAGCATCGGCTATAAGCGCAAGGCGGCGAATACCTTAGTCCTGTTGCAATCAGAGCAGCCTATGGACGTGGCCGAGTTGCAGTGGCGCCTGTCGCGTCCCTTTTCCACCATATTATTAGCCCTGTTGGCCGTGCCGCTCAGCCGCTCCTCAGCCCGGCAGGGGAAGAATGAAAAGATCTTCACTGCCGCGCTCGCCTTTGCGATCTATTACAACTTAAGCGGCCTGGCGCGCAGCTGGGTTGAGCAGGGCGTGGTGGCGCAATTCCCAGGTGTCTGGTGGCTACAGGCGCTGCTGTTGATCGTGGTATTGCTACTTTTGTCGCCCGAACTTCGGTCCGAACTTCGGCCTGCGCTTCGGCCCGAATTTCGACCTGCGCTGCGGCGGCGCCCCTCTTTGAGATAGGCCATGCTGACCATTGAGCGTTATCTGATCAGCCAGATCCTCTGGGGCCTGCTCATTGCCGCGGCCATCCTGCTGCCTTTGTTTGGCTTTCTCGATCTGATCGAGCAGCTTGATGATGTCGGGCAGGGCTTTTATACCAGCCGCGATGCCTTCATCTATGTCGCCCTGCTGTTGCCGCGGCGTTTGATCCAGCTCGCCCCCTTTATTGCCCTGCTGGGCAATGTGATCGCCTTAGGCAGATTGGCCATCAACCAGGAGCTGATCACGCTGCGTGCCGCCGGCCTGTCGCCCGCCCGGATCAGTCTCGCCTCTCTCAAAGTGGGCCTGTTGTTGGTGCTTGTGCTGGCGATCTTGGAGCAGTTCATCGCGCCGCCCTTGCAGCACGATGCCCTGGCGCGCCGCTCGCAGGCCCTGGAGCAGAGCACGGAATTAGGTCAGGAGTTGGGCGTATGGAGCAAGGATAAAAAGCATGTACTGCGCATCAGCGAGACCGGCAGTCTCTATCGGCTGGACGGGGTAGAAATATTTTTTTTTAGTCAAGACGGCCTGCTGGAGCAATATATCCACGCCGATTATGCAAACATTATTACTGATACAGAGTGGATCTTGCGCAATGTTACGCTAAAGACGATCAGCCATCTGGACATTCGCTCGCGCAGCATTGAGGCGCTGGAGTGGCGGCCCTTTCTTGATGCCGAGCAGCTGGCCACCTTGACGCGTCCGCCAGAGAGCCTGTCGCCGCTGCAGCTCTATCAATACATCCGCCACCTGCGTGAGACCGAGCAGCAGGATGCGCCCTACTCACTCGCCCTGTGGCGCAAGCTGGGCAGCGGATTGATCACCATTGCCATGCTGCTGCTATCAGTGCCCTTTGTGCTGGGTTCGGTGCGTACCGGCGTTGCCTATCGGCTGGTGCTGGCGGGATTAACCGGGCTGTGTGTCTATCTGCTGGATCAGATTATTTCCAATGTGGGTTTATTGTTGGAGCTAAGCCTGCCGCTGGTGGCCCTGGCGCCCGGATTGTTGTTGATCCTTGTTGCCAAGTTGTGGCTGGATCGATATGCCTAGAACCTGCCTCAAAATTGCCCTTTTCCGCCCGTGCTGTGTCCTCGCTTCTCTCAAATGCTCATTTACTTCGTGTGAACTGCGCTGCTGGAGAGGCGTATGCCTTGCACAGAGGAGAAATTTCTCATTTTGAGACAGGCTCTGGTCGTGCTTGCTCACATCTTCGGCAGCACAAACGCATATTCCTTTTTCACCTCGAAGCGGTCCTTTGCCTTGTTCAGCACCCGCGAGCAAGCCGCTAGATGCCAGTGGTCTGCGGCGTTTTCTATTTCATAGACATTATAGCCGGCGCGTCTCTCAGGCTTATCGCTGCTTGCTGAGGCAGAAGGTACGCCAAATACCGGGATGGTTCTATCTTGGCAATCTATCTTGCCCTCTATCTGGCCGTGAAAAAAATGATGGCCGTGCCCATGCAAGACCAACTCCGCGCCGCGATGGTGCAGGATTTCCCGAAGTTCTTTCGCATCGTCAAGGCCGCGCCGCCGGCTTGTGGTGCCGGCCACGGGGCCGTGATGCAATACCAGCACGCGAAACAGCGCCTCCTTTCTCAGCCCGTCCAACAATCGATCCAGGGCCTCAAGCTGGGCGCGCCCAAGACGGCCGCTGGCCAGGAAGGGAAGGGTCGGTACGGCGCTTGATAGCCCAATCAAGGCGACTGCGCCTAAGCGGCGCAGGGCGGGAAAGAGGGGTGAATCAGCAGCATCCTGCTCGCCGGTCATGTACTTTTGCCAGAGACCAAGCGTCCGTTGCCAGTTGGCCGGTGCGTAGCGATCATGGTTGCCCGGCACAAGCATGGTATCTTCAGGCTCGCCGAGCCTGCGTAGCCAGGTAAGCGCCTGCCGGCATTCATCTTCCGTGCCGATGTGCGTGAGATCGCCGCTGATGATCAGCTGCTCCGCCCCTAGCCGACGCAGCTCCTCTTGCAGCCGCGCCAGGATTTCGGGGCGATGCGCATGCCGTCGGCGCAGACGCCAGGACAGATAGCCCAACAGGCGTTTATTCAGCAATTCACGCCAGCGCACCCCTTCCAGGCTGCTCAGGTGTGGATCAGAGAGATGGACTAATTTTAGCTTGTCCGGCACTGGCGCTTACTAAGCTATTCGTTGTAAAGTCATAGTGTCTGATTTCAGCCGGACTCACAAGTTGCTTTAAGGAAAGCCTGAGCAAAATGACAAGCTATATTCACATCCTGGGCGACAGTGAGCTGGCGCTGTGGGGCTTACGCGGCAAACAGCGCTTAGAGCGCCAGCTTGGCCAGCTTGCTGGCGTGGCGCTGATTGAGGCGGCGGCTTCCATCCCTCCTGATGCGAGCGTCATTTACCTAAGAGGCGACTATCTCTTTGATGGACGTCTGTTGCAGGCATTGGTCGATACCGAGGCGCCATTCATCCTGACAACGAAGACCGGGTGCCCTGTGGTGGCGGTGCGGGCGCACGGAGATATAGCCGACAAGGTCGCCGCGATCTTTTCAGGCCGACTGGAAGAAGCCGAACCGAGCCTGCCGATAAGGTCTGTTAATGAGCTGGCCCATGTCCCGGATCTTAGATTACGAAAATACGATGCGCTGACTCTATTGCCTATTGGCCGAGAGAATCGCCAGTCCCTAGAGAAAGAATTATTCTCCGGCTCCTACAAGGGCGTTACGGATTTTGTGACCAAGTGGCTCTGGCCGCTGCCGGCGCGGCTGGCTACGAAGCTATGTGTGCAGCACCAGATACAGGCCAATCAGGTGACGCTGGCGAGTCTGGTATTGGCCATTCTGGCCGGGCTTTTATTCTGGCATGGCTATTTCGGCCCCGGCCTGTTGTTGGGCTGGATCATGACCTTTTTGGATACTGTGGATGGCAAACTGGCGCGCGTGACGGTTACTGCAAGCAGATTGGGCAATGTCCTGGATCATGGGCTGGATCTCATCCACCCGCCCCTCTGGTACTGGGCCTGGGCGGTGGGCTTGAGCGCAAGCGGCCTGCTGGCTGCGCCATTGTCTGTTCTCATCTGGCTGATCTTTTTGGGCTATATCGGCGGCAGGGTGTGCGAGGGCATCTTTGAGTTATGGCTGGCGCGCTTCTCGATATTTATATGGCGCGAGCTGGATTCCTTTCATCGCCTGGTCACCGCCCGACGTAACCCTAACATGGTATTGCTCACGCTTGGCTATATGGCCGGGCGGCCCGATGTCGGGCTGTACCTGGTGATCCTCTGGCATGGCCTCTGTACGCTGTTTCTTGCCTGGCGCGCCCTGCTGGCCTGGCGGGAAAAGCAGCGCACAGGCGCACTGGTCTCGTGGCTGGAGGGAATTGACCCGCAGCAGGACCGGCACAGACTGGCGGTGCGTGTGTTCATCAGGAGGCCTGTGCAGT
The DNA here is from genome assembly GCA_963923955.1 of Gammaproteobacteria bacterium. Taxonomy (GTDB): domain Bacteria; phylum Pseudomonadota; class Gammaproteobacteria; order Eutrophobiales; family Eutrophobiaceae. The sequence continues at coordinate 1,934,145 of OZ000552.1, read as the reverse complement.
GATGCGGCCCGGCGGCCCGCATAACCCGCATAGCCCGGATAATTCGACAAGGGTTTTTGATACAGTGGGCGTACTCTGCAATCCCTTGAGTGGGCGAGTCAAAAGGAAACCCGCTATCCGCGCCCTTTCCGCTGCCTTGCCCGCTGTGCGCTACCGAGAAGGTTCCAATGCGGCAGAGTTTCAGCAGATCCTGGATGAGTTTGCCGACAGCAATATTCAACTGCTGCTGGTGATTGCCGGAGACGGCACCTTCCATGCGGTCTTGAGCTACCTATTCGCTAATAAAATTTTTACCCGCCTGCCGCTGCTGTGTCCCATCCCGGCCGGCACGACAAACATGACGGCGCATGATCTCGGCATCGCCGGCAGTCCGCTAAAAGTATTGCATTCCCTCGCTGCCGTGCTTGCCGATTCGTCCATGGGCCGGTTGACAGAGCGCCCGGTCTTGAAGATCCTCCGCGGCGGCGGCAGGCCCTTATACGGGATGTTCTTTGCCACCGGCCTGATCGTTGCGGGCGTGAAGTTTTTTAGAGATAAGATCCAGCAGACCGGCCTGACCGGCGAGGGCGCCTCAGGCCTGGTGATGCTGCGTTATCTTGTCTCCCTGTTGTTTCACCGCACGCCGCATGGTCATGCCGCATCGCTCAGGGCGGATCATATCGCCTTGCCGGGGACGCATTATTTGACCGTCTTTGCCAGCACCCTGGAGCGCTTATTGATCGGCACCCGGCCCTACTGGGGGGATGAAGCCCTCCCCATCCATGCGACGATGGTGAGACAATCCCCTAAAGGTTTATTCTATGCACTGCCCGCCGCATTGGCCGGCTACGGAAGACGCTTGCAGCAAAGCAATGGTTATTACAGCCAGAACCTGCATACATTGACCCTTGCCATGCAGGGCGAATTTGTCGTTGACGGCGAGATCTACCGCGCCGATAACGACACAGGCGAGTTGGAAATCACGGCGACGGATACCATCCAGATACTGGTTCCGCAGAGTTAAGGCGTGGAAATGAATATGAGTCATGCTGCAATATCAACGCCGGAGGCGCTGCCGCAGGGGCTTGTCCGCGAGCGGGCGGCGCAATGTTCCAGGAAATTAACTATTGACCCAGCCCCCTTTGTCGCCGCTTTAGAGGAGCGCTACGGCGCTACGATCAAGGCGATATTGTTGTACGGCTCTTGTTTGCATACTCAATCCCTCAAAGAAAGCGTGGTCGATCTCTATGTCGTGGTTGATGATTATGGGCGAGCCTATAAGAAAAGATCCTTGCAATTACTAAATCATCTCCTGCCGCCCAATGTGTTTTACCTGGCACTGCCGGGGCCGGGGCTAGGGCAAGGGCAAGAGCCGGGGCAGAGCCTGCGCGCCAAGTATGGCCTTATCTCTTTGGCTGACCTTGAAAAAGGCGCAACTCGCTGGTTTCATTCCTACATCTGGGGGCGCTTTGCCCAGCCGACGCGGATTGTATATGCGCAAGATGAAACTACTCGCATTCGCTTACACCAGATCCTGGCCGCCGCCACCGTAACCTTCCTCAAAGAAAGCATCCCGGTTTTGGGCAACAGCATCGTCGATAGCGAGGCCATCTGGACCAGGGGGCTGGCGCTTTCCTATGCGGCCGAATTACGCCCGGAACCGGCAGATCGCGCCCGCCAGCTCACGCATCTCAACATGGGCGATTGCCAGCGCTTAGTCGCCGGCGCCGCCCCGGCCCTGGCCGGGCTGGTCGAAGTGCTGCCGCATGAGCGCTATCGTGGTCTAAGCGACGAGCGCCGCTGTCGGCGCACGCTGCGGCGCTGGCGTGTGCGCACCTGGCAGGGGCGGCTCTTGTCGCTCATGCGGCTGGCAAAGGCCGCATTTACCTTCGCCGATTGTGTGGACTACGCCGCCTGGAAGATAGAACGGCATACGGGTGTCCGCATTGAGGTAACGCCGCAATTACGCCGGCATCCCTTGCTGCTGGGCTGGCGCGTGCTGCTGCGGCTGCTGAACAAGGGCGCACTGCATTAATCGCTCTTTAAAGAAAACAGCATGAGCGAGCACAACGGATGGGCGCGGGGGAAAGCCAGGCCGAAGAGGAAACATCGGCTCAGCGTGGCGCTGGGCCTGTGGTTCATCAAGCGCATAGAAAAATGGTTAATGCACTATTCCGCCCTGCCGGACAAACCCTTTCTGGAGGCACGGGACTTTGCCTGGCTGGCGTTGTTAAGGAGCGACTGGCGAAAGATACGCGCTGAGCTGGAGCAGATACTGGAACACCCGGAGAAGCTCCCCAACTTCCAGGACATCTCCAAAGATCAGGCCACCATCACGCGCGATGATCGCTGGAAGACCTTCTTCCTGCATGGCTATGGTTATAAGTTTGCTGCGAATTGCCGGCTCTGTCCGGAGACGACCCGCATCATTGAATCCGTGCCCGGCATGTACACCGCCTTCTTCTCGGTTTTATCGCCCGGCAAGCATATCCCCTTACATCGCGGGCCGTATAAGGGCCTGTTGCGTTGTCATCTGGGCCTGATGATCCCGCAGCCGAATGCAGACTGCTGGATCGAGGTGGGCGGTGCGCGGGCGCACTGGCGGGAAGGCGAATGCCTGGTGTTTGATGATACCTATAAGCATCAGGTGCAGAACAATACCGACGGCATACGCGTTGTGTTGTTCATCGATGTGATTCGCCCCTTGCGCCCTCCGGGCACCTGGCTGAACCGGCTGGTGCTGGGCCTGATCCGCCGCTCGCCCTATATTCAGGATGCTAAGAAAAATCAACAGGCCTGGGAATATCGGCTGGGCGAGGGGGATTAAGGGACGGCAGTGTTTGTGACTTGAAACTGGCCAAAATTCCCGCAAGGCTTCACAGGGCGAAGGCCCTTCCGCCTTCGCTGTTCGGAGTGCGGGATTGGTGGCGGCCGCCAATTCATACGGTTAGGAGCAAGGGGCATCTTTGTGTCCCTTATCCAGTCAAGTTCCCTTGTTTAAGATCGGGCACAGGCCTTTGAGCAGTATTTCACCTCATGCCAGGCCCGCGCCCATTTTTTGCGCCAGCGAAAGGAACGCCTGCAAACAGGGCATATTTTCTGCGGCAATTCAGACTTCTTCTTCATGCGCCATGCGCGCTAAAAATCTGCGGCTATCATCACGAATGGCCTTTTTCTTGCTGTCGCTCATGCGAGCAAAGGTTTTATACATCATGCCCATGCGGGGGTTGGCTTGCAGTTTTTCCCGATTGCGATCTAAAAAATCCCAATAGAGATAATTGAATGGGCAGGCTTGCCGGCCATTCTTCTTTGTCACCAAGTAGGTGCAACGCCGGCAATAATCAGACATCTTGTGGATATAACCTCCGCCGGCGGCATAGGGCTTGCTCGCCAGATAGCCGCCATCGGCAAAGAGAATCATCCCCGATACATTGGGAAGCTCGACCCACTCATAGGCATCGGCATAAACAATCAAGAACCATTTATTGACCTGCTCTGGGTGAATGCCGGCAAGCAGGGCAAAATTGCCCAGCACCATCAAGCGCTGAATATGATGGGCGTAGGCATTTTGTTTTGTCTGTAGAATACATTGGCGCAGACAATTCATCTTTGTTTTGGCCGTCCAATAGAACTCCGGCAGCGGACGTGTGGCCGCAAGGAAATTCTCAGCTGCGTAGGCAGGCATTTTCAGCCAATAGACCCCGCGCACATATTCTCGCCAACCGATGATTTGGCGGATAAAACCCTCTACAGCATTAAGCGGTGCCGTACCTTGTGCATAAGCATTCGCAGCAGCCTGCACACATTCAAGCGGCAGCAGCAGGCCACAATTTAGATAAAAACTGATCTGGGAATGATACATCCACGGCTCTCCTTGCAGCATGGCATCCTGATAATCCCCGAAGTGCGTAAGACGCTGTTGGATAAATTGCGCAAGGACATGCAGGGCTTGGGCGCGGGTGACGGAAAAATAAAACGGTTCAAGCGCCCCAAAATGGGTGCTGAATCGCTCTGCAACAAGGGCCATTACTTCCTGTGTGATCTCATCCACGGAGCCCACATAAGGAGAGGGAATAGACAGACCTTCTTTAGGCGGCTTGCGATTCTCAGCATCATAATTCCAGCGCCCGCCCAGCGGTTTATGCCCCTGCATCAGGATATTGTATGTTGTGCGCATTTTGCGATAGAAATATTCCATCCGTAACTGTGCACGGTCTTCGGCCCAATCTGCAAATGTTTCCGGTGAGCATAAGAAGCGATCATCGGGCAGTATTTCAACCGGCAGGCCGAGTTCGGATTGCCAGCTCTTTATGTCTGCCAACACCCGATATTCGCCCGGATGGGTCACGATAATACGCTCACAGGCGTGATAGTGCAGGAGACGCGCTACCTCGCCCTTGAATGAGCCTGTATTCTTGGGGTCATCCAGTTTTGTGTAGTGAATGCGATAGCCCTTGTGCCGGAGTTCCTGAGCAAAATGGCGCATGGCGGAGAAGAGGAAAGCGATCTTCTTCTTGTGGTGTTGAACATAGGTGGCCTCATCCCGAACCTCGCACATGAGAATGATGTCTGTCTGCGGCCTATATCCCTTGAGGCTGGACACAGACTCTGAAAGCTGATCACCGAGTAGCAAGCGCAGTGCCTTCATAGCGGCAATTTTCTCCGGGCATTAGTGGGCACATTATCGGGGCAGAGCTTTCGGCTTTCCAGTACAAGAGAAAAGAAACGCTTGCGCAAGTTTTGAATTTTATCATCAACCGGACAAGATCAAACTCTGAGATTTCAATGATACTGCGCGCCCGGCTCGCTGCTTTGTTTTGCCAGGCTGCCGCGTTTTTCTTCATCAAAGACGTAATCAATACCGAGTTCCTAGTGTAGGCACTCCAGCAAGTCCAGCAGGAAGAGCGGATACAAGGGCAGCTTTTTGTCCCGCGCCCAGTGCGGCGTCTCATCAATCTCATCGCTCAGGCTTTCCATCACCGCCTCCACCAGATCACTGTCCGGATTGAGCTTGCGCCACTGCGGCAAGTCCAACTCGGCGATGAGCGCCGCCAGCGGCTGGTACTTCGGTTTCAGCAAGCGGGCGATGAAGACAAAGTCGCTGGCATTGAGGCCCTCATCGCGGCGGCGGGAATACTTCCCCTCACGAAACTTCAAAAAGGGATCATTACTCTCCAGCGGATCAGGCTCATCAATGCGTCGGCCGAGCAGGTCCTGCCCCAGGTAATCATAGGCCCCGGGCGCAAGCGCAAAGGCAAGACCAATACCAACGGCCAGCGCCTCCGGCACCCCCGCCGCGGTGAGCACCCACCAGATTATGCAGACAAAAAAGGCGGCCAACAGGGCATGGGAACAAGCCCTTAAAAAAGCTGCGGCGAAGGGGTTCACAGGGCCGGGTTTTTTCATGGCTTTATCCTCATTCTCAATCTCATGCCCATGCGCCGGATGATGTTTTTTTCATGGCTTGACCGCGGGCGCTGTTCATTTTACCGCCTTCACCACATAGCCGCTGGGGCAATCCCGGCTCGTCCACAGCAGGGGCGGCAGGGTGAGGAGGTGGCTAAACACCCGCAGGGCGAGTGCAGGCAAAGGGCCGCCGGTGCTTAAAATATCGAGGATCACATGCAGACGATTACCGAAGGGATGAATGTGGGCCTGCGAGAAATCCTTGAACAGCACCGCCAGCCCGTGTTCGGTAAATCGCTGGAAATCAAGCGGGTCGCCATGCACATGAAACAGAAAGGGCGCCACTGCCATGACCACGCCGCCGGCTCGCAAGATGCGCTGCTGCTCGGCTGTCGCCTGCTGCGGGTCTTGCAGGTGCTCCAGCACATCGATGAGGATGACGGCGTCAAAGGATTGCTCCCGAAACGGCAGGGCGTGGGCATCGGCCATCAAGTCAAGCTGCTCGCTGGCTGCAATATCCGTGCAGGTGAGGGTCGCCGCACCCGGCACCAGTTTGCGATACGACTCCTTGCCCGCGCCGATCACCAAGACATCGCCGCCCAGGCGCGCAAGTTGTGGCACAACCAGGCGATCGATCAAGATTTTGTAGCACGTGATGAATAGCCGGCGCAGGACGGTGCGTTGGTCTTTGGCCATGTTTTTTTAAGCGGTGAAAAACGGGAATTGTATAACACTGCGAACAGAGACGCTGTTGGAAGATGACGAGTTATGGACAACAATTTTAATGATGAGTTATAAACAACGAGGTTGCCGTCTTCTTACATGCGGAGTACGCTCTTGGATGAATGCGCCGACTACTTATCTCGCGGCACGGGCTTGCCGGTCTGCCGCACCTGTGAGCCGGATTGGAATGACGGCATTGTCTTTGGTGAATAGCATTTTTCGGAGAAGTAATGATGAAAGCAAAGAGCAAAGGTTTGGCGGGACTGTTGGTTTTTTTGCTGGTTTTTCCGCTTGCCTGCGCAGATCAGCGTACCCGGACGGAGGCTGCGCAAGAAGCAAAAACAACGCGGGTCGCCTTTCCCGGCACGTATCAGCCCATGCGCGCAGCGCCGGTAGCGATCACCAATGCAACGATCCTGATCGGAACCGGTGCCCGTCTTGATAATGCATCCATTTTGCTGGGTGATGGCCGCATCAAGGCGCTTGGCCGACAAATCCGTATTCCCACTGCGGCCGTTGTGATCGATGCAAGGGGCAAGTGGCTGACGCCCGGCCTCATTGACGTGCATTCGCACATGGGCGTCTATGCCGCCCCGAGCCATGAGGGCAACCGGGACGGCAATGAAATCACCAGTCCCAATACCGCCCAGGTCTGGGCCGAGCATTCGGTGTGGACACAAGACCCGCAATTTACCCTGGCCCTAGCAGGCGGGGTGACTTCCCTGCAAGTTCTTCCCGGCTCGGCGAATCTCTTCGGTGGCCGCAGCGTGACCTTGAAAAACTTACCGGCGCGCACGGTGCAAGGGATGAAGTTTCCCGGCGCACCGCATGGCCTGAAGATGGCCTGTGGTGAGAACCCGAAGCGGGTTTATGGCGACATGAAGAAGGCCCCGGCCACGCGCATGGCCAACGTTGCCGGTTATCGGGCGGCCTGGATAAAGGCGGTAGAATATAAACGCAAATGGGAGAAGTACGAGGAAAAACGAGCCAAAGGCGAGGAAGCCGACAAGCCGGAGCGGGATTTGCAACTGGAGACCCTGGTTGAGGTGCTGCGCGGGAATATTCTGGTGCATAACCATTGCTACCGGGGCGAGGAAATGGCGGTGATGCTGGACATCGCCAAGGAGTTCGGCTACCGGATCACGGCCTTTCATCATGCCATCGAAGCCTACAAGGTCGCCGACATCCTGGCCGAGAACGGCGTTTGCGCGGCCATGTGGCCGGAGTGGTGGGGCTTTAAGCACGAAGCCTTCGACATGGTGGAGGAGAATGTCGTCATGGTCGACCAGGCCGGCGGCTGTGCCATCGTGCATTCTGATTCGGCCATTACCATTCAGCACCTAAATCAGGAGGCGGCGAAGATCATGGCGGCCGGCAGAGGGGCAGGTTATCAGATCGACCGGGCGCAGGCGATAAAATGGATCACGCTCAATCCGGCCCGGGCTTTGGGCATTGCCGAGCAGACCGGCAGTCTGGAGCCGGGCAAGATGGCCGACTTGGTAATCTGGGACGGCGATCCTTTCAGCATCTACACCAAGACGGAAAAGGTGTTCATCGACGGGGTGCTGGTGTATGACCGCAATAACAAAAACCGGCAGCCGGTCACGGATTTCGATTTGGGGATTGTTGACCCCGGAGGAGAACGGCTATGAGAAACTTAGCTTATCTCAGCACCCTTGTATCGCTTGGCCTGGCATCCTTTGGTCTGTTTGCTGCGGATGTTCTCATACAAAACGCCAAGGTCTATACGGCAACGGATGCCGGCTTGATCGAAAACGGCAGTATCCTGATACGGGAGGGCAGAATTGCTGCGGTCGGGGAGCAAGTAGAGGCCGGCCCTGACGCCATGCGCATCGATGCAAGCGGTAAGCAAATCACCCCCGGATTGGTGAACTCCTATACGCGCCTGGGATTACTGGAAATCAATCTGATTGCGCAAACCGTGGATGCCACAACCAAAGACGAGCAGTACAGCGCTTCCTTTGCCATCGCCGCCGGCATCAATCCCTATTCCACCCTGATCCCCTATAACCGCACACATGGCTTGACGCAGGCGATCGTGGTACCGGGTTCCGGCCATCATCTCTTTGCCGGTCAGGGCGCAGCCATTCGCTTAAGCGATGATCCGGATATGGTGGTGATCGATGACAGTGTCGCCGTATTCGCCAACTTCGGCAGCGCTGGTGGTGAGATGGCCGGCGGCTCACGCGCGGCTGCCTATATAAAAATGCGCCATGCCCTGCTGGATGCAAGAGAGTATGGCAAAAATCGTCAGGCAATCCGCACCGGCAAGTGGCGCACGCTGAGTTTGCCGCTGCATGATCTGGCGGCCTTGCTGCCGGTGTTGAACGCAAGCAAGCCCTTTGTCGTTAAGGTCGAGAAGGCCAGTGATATAAAGAAAATGCTGGATTTGGCCCAAGAGTTTCAGCTGAACCTGGTGCTGGCCGGTGCCACCGAGGGCTGGATGGTGGCCGCGGAAATCGCCCGCGCCGGGGTACCCGTGATCCTCAATCCCATGGCCAACTTACCGGCGAATTTTGATCGCTTAGGTGCCCGTTTTGACAATGCCCGCTTGTTACACGAGGCGGGCGTGAAAATATTGTTGTCGCGCATGAACTTTATCATGGAGACCCATGCCGCCCACTTGGTACGCCAAGCCGCCGGCAATGCCGTGTCCTATGGCCTGCCCATAGAGGAAGCGATCAAGGCGATGAGCCTGTATCCGGCGCAGGTCTTTGGCTTTGCCGAGCGCTTCGGCAGTATCGAGCCGGGCAAGCAAGCTGATCTGGTGATCTGGAGCGGCGACCCGCTGGAATTACTGACCCGCGCCGAGCAGGTGATCATTGCCGGGCAAATGCTGCCCATGGTATCGCGTTCCACCCGCTTGGGCGAGCGTTACCGGAAGCTGGATGCAGAACCATCGTTTATTTACAGAAAATAAGCCCTTGCCCGGCCGCTTGCGTAGCCGGGGGCGATCACCTCACCGCCGGGTTAGGAATACCCTGCAACAAGCCATCATAGCGCGCCAAGGCTTACATCAGCCTGCCCCCGCCCATTGGAACAGCCTGGCATAATCCAGCCCTTCAAGAGGCAAGCGATCAGGAATATCGGGCTTCATCACGCCATACTAACGGCGAAGCCCCTAAACCCCAAACACCTTCATCACTTCATCGCCCAAGCGGTTGATGACTTTGACCGCGATGCGGCCGCTGGCGGGCTTATCAAAGGGGCGGGAGACATCGCTGTGCAAGCTCGCCCAGGCCGCCTCGTTGATCTCGGCTTGCAGCGTGGTCTTCAGCGATTTGTACGGGTCATTGGCGCCCAGGAAATACGCATGGCGCACAAAGAAACTCTCCTCGTTATAATCGGTGTCGATAAACCAGCAGGCGATGCCGTCCGTGTTATCGCTTCGGATCTCCCCCTTGGCCGGGTCAAACACATCCACGCCAATGATCCGCACCCGCAGCTGCCCCTTGTCGGTCGTCTCAATCTCAATATCCGGCTCGCCGAAGATGACGAACAAATTGGCCTTGTCGGTGTTTTTCAATTCACCGGCCATGTGCAAGTCCGCATTCATGCGCGCCTTTAAGATAGGCAGCCGCCCCAGCTTGTTCACCTCAGCCAGATGCGCATCGTAATTAAAGGCGCACGCGATCAGCGCATCAAAGCCGGCCTCAACCGCCTCGCGTGCCGCGGCCATCAAGTCCCGGCGCGCCACGGTGCCGAACTCCGGCCCGATAAACACCGCCGCATGCCGCTGCGCCCCGTCCGCCTCGCTGTAGGTGCCTTCGGCGCAAATTAACTTGCCCGGCCACGGCTCCAGCGCGCTGAAATCCAGCTTGTCTTCCTTGTGCGCCTGCTGCACGCCGGCGGCCTTTAAGTTCTCCAGGATCATCGCCACAAAGTCGGGCGCTTCATCGGCCAGCGCCGCAAGCGGGTCGAGCAACTCATCGTCCGCGCCCACGCCCAGCGCGCGATAGGGCAAGGCGCTCTCCACCGTGAAGGGCCCGGCCACCCGCACCCGGCGGCGATCTTCATACGGCCGGTCGTATAAACGCTCCACCGCCGCGCCGTGTGTAATGGCCGCATCGATCGCCTGCTGCCGCGCCAAGCGCCCCGCCCACCAATCGGCATGGGTCTGCTTCGCTGCCGCCGGCCAGTCGGCATCGGCTTCGCGCGGCACCTGCCATTCCTCCCACTGCTCGCCCAGGGCCGCATTCAGCGCTGCGCGCAGCGGCGCCAGCGTCTCCTGAAACCGTTCCCAGATGACATCGATCTCGGCGTTGTTGGCGATGGATTTCAGCGTGATATGCGGCGCCCGTTCATACACAAAACCCAAACGAATGTCGCCGCCGGCGGGCGTAGTGGACGGCGCCTTGCCGGCGAGTTCTTGTTCTTTGGCGCGGCCGTCGGCGGAGTCGGCCAGCAGGTAGTACGGATAGCGCGCGCCCATCAGCCGCGCCCGGGCCAGCGCAAGCGCCACGCGCGAGGTGTCGATGGTGATCCAGCGTCGCCCCCATTGCTCGGCCACGTACGCGGTGGTGCCGGAACCGCAGGTCGGATCCAACACCAGATCGCCCGGGTCGGTGGTCATTAGGAGGCAGCGTTCTATCAACCGTTTAGATGTTTGCACAACATATGCCAAGTCAGGAGGGCTGGCTATATCTGTCCAAATGTTATTTATTTCGTAGCTAGGATGGTCTGCTAATCGCCTCACATACCGAATAGAATTACCAGTCTGGATTATACGTCCTGCTTGTTCTAAACGCTTTATTCCTTCTGTATGAGTAAGCCAACCCTTGTTTACAGCGGGCAGATATTCAACTCCCTGAAAGTTTACAGGGAAGAATGAAGATCCGCCGGAGCCGAAAGTTGTAAGCGTAGTAGGCTGGGCAACATGCCAGCCTTCTTGTTCAAACTTGGCAAGATTGTCAATAACCTTCTTAATAGGTAGCCGATTGCCAAAAGGATCGATAACCTGATCATATCTTGCGCCAGAACCATGCCCTTTACCTACTACCTTAGGAAAAAATAGTTGACGGTATTTCGTCCGTGTAGCATCACGGCCAAAGTAAATCACATAATCACAAGCACCTTTAAGATACTGAGATCCTAGACCAGCCATTTTTTGAATAGTGATTAAACTTACAAAATTCTCATCCCCAAACACCTCATCCATCAGGCAGCGTACGCGATGCACGTTCTCATCGCCGATCTGCACGAAGATGCTGCCTGATTCGGTCAATAGATCACGCGCCACAGTCAGCCGGTCGCGCAGATAACTTAGATACGAATGGATGCCGTCGCGCCAGGTGTCGCGAAAGGCTTTTACCTGCTCCGGCTCGCGCGTGATGTGCTCAGGTTTGCCGTCCTTGACATCGCGGCTGGCGGTGGAGAACTGGAAATTAGAGTTGAATTTGATGCCATAAGGCGGGTCGAGATAGATGCACTGCACCCGCCCACGCAGGCCCTCGCGTCCGGCCAGGCTGGCTATCACTTGCAAGGAATCGCCTAAGATCATGCGGTTCGACCAGTTGGCCTCATGTTGATAAAACTCCGTCTTGGCGGCCTCGCTGGATAGGCCGTTGAAATCGGCAAAGAAGTCTTCGGTGAAGCCGGTCTCTTGGTTCGCGCGCTCGGCCTCGCTCTGCTCGCTTTCTCGGCGCAAGTCGTCAATCAGCGCCTTAGGCTGGACTTTTTCCTGGATGTACAGCGGCGGAGCATCCACGATGAGATCGGCCAGGTCCGCCTTGTCCTTGCCGCGCCAGATGAGCTGCGCCTGCTCCAGCGTGATCGGCTTGCCTTCTTTCAATTCCTCAATCTGGTCTTGCGATAAGGGCACCTCCGCGCACTGCCAGATGAGCTGCGGGTCGAGATCCGGGTTGCGGGCATAGGTCACCGTCTGCGGTCGGCGTTGTTCCTCATCCAGCAAGGACTGATACTCGGCAGTAGGAATATGCCGCCGCCGCGCTTGTTTATGAGCGAGGCTTTCTACTTGCTTGGCAGTTTTCTTTGCAGTTTTCTTTTTAGGCATGGTTGGTTCCTTCATTCTGGTGTCAGTTCAGCCAGCAGTTTCAAGAATTGCTGGTCATTGCCGGTGTCAATCAATCGTTGCGCCTCCAGTACCAGGCGCAGTTTTTTCATCAAAACGGTAAATTCCAGAGATTCGGTTTCGGTGCGTGTCTTGGCGGCATCAGCCCTGGCTTTTTCCGCCTCGGCCAGGTATTTACTCGCCCTGGCGGCGAGTTCGTGATTTTGATAGCCCTGTTTTTGCAGATGATCCTTAATGTATTGCAAAGACTCGCCAATAATCTCTTGTGCCTCTTGCTGTACAGTGGCTTGGCGCCCGGGATCAATTATGGAGTCCAGTACATGATCAATAATCTGCTGTATTTTACTTGCCCGATCAGTGTGATCTCGATGTGACTCAACGGGCAACACCAGGCCATCGCCTTGCTGCATCCTGTGACGCTGGGCGATGAATACTTCCACGATTAGACGGCTGGCTTTGATTGCCGTTTCTGTGTTGAGTACGGTCGCCACCATCACTATGCCATGCTCGGTAAATGTCCAGGGTGGATAACGGGTTCCTCCCCGGCCGCCGTTTGAGGTCGCAATTTGCGACTTCAAAGCATTCCATTCTTTTTTCTTAATTGAAAAGCATATTGTTCGAATTTACGTCGGTTGCGCTTTACCGCTTCATTAAGACGCTTGGTTTCAATTCCGTAGAAGGCAGCAAGATCGGCGGCCAGAATGACTCGCTGACCGCGCAACTCGATAATGGCTGTTCCTATGCTGGCAGATTCCAGTTTTTGCATGGTTTCTTTTCTGTTGTCGTTTCCGGTATCTGATCAGGTTCAATTTTATCCGCAAAGTCCTGCTGTTCGTCGCCGCACTACAGCTCCGTTTATCCACTCTCGTCCTGTTTGTTCCTTCGTTGCGCGACCACCATCAACTTTTTTCTGTACACGCTGATGGAGTGATCGGTGAGCATCTTTTTCCAGGGGAGTTTTTTCATAACAATCATCTTCATTCTATAAACCCAGCCAACCGAATACAGCAATTTCACATCCGCATAGGCATTCTTGTTACAATTCGTTAGATAGCGCATGTTGCCACCGTGCAGATAGCCGCCAAATTTTGACAGCATAAACGCTCTGATCTGCTCTCCCACGTTCGGGATCCAGCCGCATAGCCATGCGAAAATCCCGATTATTTCATCGCCCGGCGGCAGCATGGTCACGCAGTCAGCGGCATTTACTACCCGGTGCAAAGGCGTCTTTATGTTGGAAATCCACTCCTCATCGCCGACCCGTGGCGCACCGAAGGTATAGCAGCCGGCGTTGCCGCCTTTGTGGGTTATTTTCTTTGCCGCAATCGTGGCCAGCGCCCCGCCAAGGCTGTGGCCAGTGATAAACAAGGGTTTGGACGTTAGCGCCTCATCAGCAAGCGCCGTTTCAATATCCCGTGCCACCTGCTCATACGCATCTTGGAAGCCACCGTGGATTTTCCCGCCGCTCTCGCAGGCCTGCTGCATGGCTTTGGCATCCGCCTTGATGTCTTTCATGCTGGTGGCCTCTGTTCCCCGGAAGGCCAGGATTACATATTTTTCATTCGCCACCAGAATGGCCTGCGTACCTTCATGATCAAAGGTCTTGACAAGCTCATAATCCAGATAACCCAATTCCTTTTCCAGCGCCTGCTTTTCCGCCTCATGGTCATAGTCGAATTTATTCACCAGGGTCAGCAGTGATTTTTTACTGTCCTCGCTGATCACCTCGGCCACTGCGCTAAGCAGTTCGCCCTTTTGCTTATTCGGCAACAGAGGGTTAAAGCGTAAATACGCCAACTCCGACATACAGGCCATAAGCCAGGCGGTTCTATCGCTGTATGCCTGCCGGTAGGAAGGGATCGATTTGCCTGTCAAGCCCTTAATCGCTGCCTCGTCTTGTTCTGATTTTACCAGTATTGCCTTCATTGCTTGTCTCCTGTCATTGCATTACGCACCATTTTACCAAATTCAATTTCCACCCTATCCCCAAAATCCTGCTGCATCTGATAGACATCGGTGAACTCGGCGAAGGCCCAGCGGCCGTGGCCGCCTAAGTTGTTCACGCCCGGGATCCAGTACTCCTCTATCGCCAGTTTCTTGTCCTTGTCCTGCTCATTGCGCCGGCCCTTGATCTCTACGATCAAATTCAGCGGATCAGCCCGGCCCTGGCCGTCATCAATCTGCACGATGAAGTCCGGCCGGTAGCGGTGCACCTGGTTTTGATAACGATACGGCACTTCCAGCCCCAGGCCGTGATTTTTGACATAGGCAAGCACGCGCTCGTGTGCCTCGGCCACGCGGCAAAACTCGGCCTCCCAGTTGCCGTCACAAATGATCCAGTTCAGGTGGCATTTGTGCGCAGCCGCCGCCCAGCGCGTCGGCTTGGAGCTGGTGAAGTTGACATGGGCGGTGGAGCCGCTCGGGTTATAGGCATCCAGCATGGCCTTGACGGGGCGCGCCTGGCCCTGTTGCGCCTGCGTGATGGCGGCGGTGATGCGCTCGCAAGCCATATCGGCCAGCGCCTGATACATCAGCTGCGCCGGATGCGTACCGCCCTTGCAAACGAGATAGCCATCCAGCCATTGCCGCGTGATGCGTTTTAGCTGCCCGAAAAGATACAGCTTCGGCGCGCCGTCTGCGTCCCGGTAATGGTTCAGCAGCAGGCGCCGAGTGAGTTCAAACAGCACGGTGGCGCGGCGCACTTTATCCAAGTGGGCGAGGGTCAGATCGATCGCTTCCCCGATGAGGCCCTCATTAAGGGTCTCGGTGGCGCCAACGAGATCGGGCGTTAGTTCAAAGCGATGATCGGCATTGAAGGTGGCGGTGAGCTTATCCGCCGGCGGCTCGGTGCGATAGCCGACCACGCGCGGGAAGCGAATCTCTAAGGCATCTCGTTCCGGGCGCATGGCCTTGACCTGCACGGTGTCGGGCGGTGGTTTGGCCGGCGCCACCACCGGCTCGGCGGTGAAGTCAAAGGGAATGCCCAGCACATCGGCGTATTCCACATCAAACAGGCCGGCCTCGTTCAGGGCATAGGATTGTCGGCGCAGCGCCCGCCCGACCACCTGCTCGCACAACAGCTGCGTGCCAAAGGCGCGCACACCGAGGATGTGCGTGACCGTGTTGGCATCCCAGCCCTCGGTCAGCATGGCGACCGAGACCACGCAGCGAATGCTGCCGCCTAAGGCGCCCGGTCGGCCGACCGTGTTCATCACCTCGCGCAAGAGCTCGGCATCGCCCAGCTCGCCCTGTATGCCGCGCCGCGCTCGGTCTTGCTGGAACTGCTCGATCGCCGTCGCCGCCAGTTGGCGGAAGTTTTTATCCAGCGCCTCGCCGGATTCCAACTGCTCGCTGTCGATCAATAAAGTATGCGGGCGCGCCAGCCGTCGGCCTTGCTCATCGAAGTTACGAAACAGTTCCAGCCGCCCCGGCACCAGCGTGGTCGAGCCGTCTGCGTTTTCACGCTGAAAACCGGCGATGTAGTCATACACCAGCTTGGAGCTGGCGGTGTTGTTGCAGACGATGATGAAACAAGGCGGCGCGGCCTTGCCCGCCTTTTGCCACAGCGCAGAGGTCTGCTCATAATGGCCATAGAGCGCGGCCAGGGCGGTCTGCAGCGCCGCCGGCAACTGCTGCGGGTCCAGCTTGCCGGCCTTGCGCCGGCCCTTGCGTGGCATCGCCTCAGCGATGTGCGCCCACAGCTGGCGGTACATGGGCGAATCGCCGGGGATGTTGTCCGCCACCGGCACGCGCGGCAGCTTGACGATGCCGCATTCAATCGCATCCATGAGCGAGAAATCGCTCATCGTCCAGGGGAACAGCGTGTTCTCGGGATAGCCGGCGCCGCGCAGAAAAAACGGCGTGGCCGAGAGATCCAGCACACGGGCGATGTCCAGCTTGGCGGCGATGGCCTCCAGCCCTGATAGCCACAGGCGGGCGGCCTCGTTGTTGCTGGCCGCAGCAGCCTTGTCATCGCCCTTGAGCCGGCCCTCGGCGCTGTTGCCCGGCTTTTCCCGATAGCAATGATGCGCCTCATCGTTCAGCACCATGATCTGCTGCAGGCCCAGCAACTCGGGGATGACGCGCTGGAGCATCTGGCCGTCGCTCTCCAGCGTGGCGGGCGGCGCGCCGCCCTTGCCTTGCAGCAGGGCGCGGCCGCCTTTGGAAATATCCAGGCGCTCGCGGCGCTTGAAGGCGTGGTAGTTGGTGATGACGATGCGGGCCTCTTGCAGCGCGTGCAGCATGTTGTTCGGGACAAGTTCGCGGCTTTGATAGTAACTACCAGGATCATTGGGTTGCAGCACCCGCAGGCGGTCTTTGATGGTGATGCCTGGGGTTACGATCAGAAAGCCTTTGGTAAAGCGTCGGCTGTTCGGTTGGCGCGCGGCGTTGATCGCCTGCCAGGCAATCAGCATGGCCATCACAGTGGTCTTGCCGGCGCCGGTGGCCAGTTTCAAGGCCAGGCGCGGCAGGGCCGGCGGCGCCTGTTCAGTCGCATCGCTGGCCGCAGCATTCGCGGCATGCAGGTGTTCAAGAAAGCGCTTGCCGCGTTTGCCTATCTTGGGCGCGACTTCCGTTAGCCAGATGACCACTTCGGCGGCCTCCACCTGGCAGAAAAACGGACGGATGTCGTGGAAGGCGTGATGCCGCCAGTGCGTGAGCAACATGGCTGTTTCCGACGTAACCTGCCAGTCGCACACATTGGGCAACCGGCGCCAGTCATCCACATGCCGGCGCAGCTCGTTGATGATGGGCATCTGGCTATATTCCTGCTCGCCGGTGGATAAGCCATCGCCGCTGTCCAGGGTCATGTTCGCTTGGCGCTGTTGTCCGCGCTGCCTCGGCCCCGGCACCGGCGTGATGAACGCGGCCTTGCGCCGCTGCTCCTTAATAATCTGCATCGGCAAGCCGTCCTCATCCAAAGCCCAATGCCGGGCCGGATATTCATAAGGCGAGTTCAAGATGGGCTGGTGGAAAAATTTATTATTCATTTTAGATGTCTCAGGAAGCCTTCGGCATTGTAGCGTCGGCAAGACGTTTTAGGAAAGCACCGGGGCTAAGGAATGTTCCCGGTTTGATGCCGTTAAACTCTTAAAGACACAGCAGCTATATCGTTGTACTCTTATGCGGCGGTGCTCTGCCATATCCGGACGACATACCGGACTCATAATGGGCTGCGATTAAAACTATGGCTGCTAATGCATTTTTCTGGGGGGTTATCAGTGCCATTGCCCTGCCGATAGGGGCCTTTCTCGGTATGTGGTTAAGACCGGGGCGCAAGATGAATTCCATTTTTATGGCCTTTGGTGGCGGTGCGCTGCTGTTTGTGCTGACTATCGAGTTGTTTGGCCATGTGCCGCATCATGTTGAAGCGCACGGCCGAGCAGTGATCTGGGTGGTGTTTGCCGGTGCCATACTGGGCGGTCTTATCTTCTCCGGCCTAAACGGCATTCTTAATAACTATGGCGCCTTCATGCGCCGTTTCTCCAGTGCGCGTGCCTTCTTGGAGCGGGTCAAACGCAAACGCTCTGAAAAGCTCATCGAGAAGCTGAGCCAGATTAAGATATTAAACGAGCTGGAGCCCGAATTGATGGTCGGCCTGATTCACGAAGTCGAGTTAAAGACGCATGAGGACGGCAGCTATATCTGTCGTCAGGGGGAGGAGGCCGATGAGATGTTTTTTATCGTCGAGGGCAAGGTGGATATTATTCACCATGAAAATGAGCGCGACAAGAGGTTGGCCTGTCTGGAGCAGTATGACAGTTTTGGTGAGATGGGGATCTTAAGCGATCATCCGCGCACGGCTGATGCCATTGCAAAGGGCCCGGTCAAGCTCTATCACATCTCGCGCAGTGATTTTGCGAAGCTGCTTACCGAAGATCGCTCGGTGCAACAAAAGGTGCTGGCGCTTGCCGGCGCACGTCTGGATGATCTGGCCTTGAATACGAATTCGCCGCTCGATAGCGGCTGGCGCGATGAGGCCTTTGATGTCCTTGCCGCAGAGCAGGTGGCGGTTACGCGTGATGACATAAAGCAGGAAGGCCACACCCGCTCCAGCGGCAATGCGGCGCTGGCGATCTGGCTGGGGATCTTTATCGATTGCATTCCTGAGTCGCTGGTCATCGGTATGCTGGCGGTGAGTCCCTCCGGGGTCAGTATCGCCTTTATCGTCGGGGTGTTTTTGGCAAACATGCCGGAGGCCATGTCCAGCTCTGTCAGCATGCACGACCATGGCTTGAGCCTGACCCGGGTCTATCTCATGTGGGGTTCGATTACGCTGGTGACCGGCCTGGGTGCGGCCTTAGGTGCAGTCATTTTCCCGCCGAATCCGACCGGCGGCCTGTATTATTTTATGGTGGGGATTGAGGCCCTGGCCGCCGGTGCGATGCTGACGATGATCGCCGAGACCATGTTGCCGGAGGCCTTTGAGATGGGCGGCTCGGTGGTCGGGCTGTCAACGCTGGCCGGTTTCCTGGCGGCCTTGTTGGTGAAGATCATATAGCATCACGAGCAGGAAGGCCATTGGAATTTATTGATAACGAGGCGGCCCTGACGCAGTTATGCAGGGATTTGCGGGGCTGTTCCTGGCTGGCGATCGATACCGAGTTTGCGAGGACGAAAACGTACTATCCTGAATTATGCCTGGTGCAGCTTGCGAATAAGGAGAGGACGGTATTGATCGATCCGCTGGCGATTGACAATCTGGATGCCCTGTATGGCCTGCTCTATGCTTCATCGATTACCAAGGTATTTCATTCGGCCCGCCAGGACCTGGAATTATTCTTTCATAGCAAGGGGCGCGTGCCATTGCCCCTGTTTGATACCCAGCTTGCCGCGGCCATGCTGGGCCATAATGAGCAGATCGCCTATGCTGCTCTGGTCAGGGCGCTCTTGAATGTTGAGCTTGAGAAATCACAGACGCGCACCAACTGGAAGCGCCGGCCCTTGAGTAAGCGGCAGCTGGAGTATGCGGCCGATGATGTCGTTTATCTGGTCAAGCTCTATGAAATCCTGCGTTCCAGCTTAGATGAATCCGGACAACTGCCGCAGCTCAATGAAAGCTCTCAGGCCCTGGCAGAGCCGGGACTCTATGCGCCTGATCCCATGTGCATGTGGAAGAAGATCAAGGCCGCCCGGCATCTTAAAGGCAGCTCATTACGGGTCTTGAAACAACTGGCCGCCTGGCGCGAGCTGACGGCGCGCAAAGAAAACCGGCCGCGCAGATGGTTATTGCCTGACCATAGCCTGATAGAAATGGCGCGTACCTTGCCGGAGAGTCTCGATGATTTATCTAGAGTGAAGGATATGAGCGGGCGCGTGTTGCGTAGCTATGGTGCTGTCTTGTTAGCATCGATAGCGGAGCATAAGTAATGTCGGCGGCCTATTCCGGCAGGCCGCGTATTTAATGGCCAACAAAGGCCAATAAAGCTCTCTTCATGGCAATCAGGCCCGGTGCCGGATATAATTCCCGCCCGAATTGCGCTATAATTTTCTGCGAAGATTATTCATCTCAGTCTAATGAGAGGAAGACAACGATGCAATATGTAGCCTTGGTAGTCTCTCTGGCCCTGTTGGAATATATTTTCTTTATGGTGCGCACCGGCAAGGCACGGGCAGAGGCTGGCCTTAAGGCACCGGCGGTCAGCGGTGATGAGAGCTTTGAGCGTTGTTTTCGGGTGCAGCAAAATACCATCGAACAACTCATCGTGTTCATTCCGGCGATTTATATCTTTGCTGTCTATGTCAACGCAATCGCAGCCGCTGCCATCGGCCTTGTCTTTATTATCGGCAGGCTGGTCTATTTCCGCGCCTATCTCGCTGATCCATCCAGGCGCCCGGTGGGCTTTTTCATGACACTGTTGTCGAATGCGGTATTAATGCTGGGCGGCCTGATCGGGATTGTTCTCACGCTCATTTAGATCCAAGCAAGCCCTTAAACAATTCCTGGGGAAGGGCTGCGCAATTACCGTCTTTGTCGCTGATAAGAATCGCTGACAAAAACGGCACTCAATCCATGAGCATGTTGAGATAGCTCAATAACCATCAGCGGACACCTTGGCAAGATGAGAGCGGTGCTTGCATCACCGCTTCAGTATTTTTTGCCTCTGGATAATGAACAAATCCCGTTGAATGATTATATCGGCAAGGCAATCTCCTTGAGATACCAGGGCGAGATACATTGCATCGCCTGTGGACGCAGAACGAACAGGAGCTTTAATCAAGGCTATTGTTATCCCTGCTTTCAGTCCCTGGCCGCCTGTGACATGTGCATCATGAAGCCGGAGACCTGTCATTATCACCTGGGCACCTGCCGGGAACCGCGCTGGGGCGAGGCACATTGTATGCAGAGCCACTATGTCTATCTGGCAAACTCATCCGGGCTGAAGGTAGGCATCACCCGAGGCTCACAGATACCCACTCGCTGGATAGATCAGGGGGCGAGTCAGGCGCTTTCGATCTTTCGTGTCAGTCATCGTCTGTTATCCGGAAAAATAGAAATGGCACTTAAGTCACATGTCTCTGATCGTACAGACTGGCGCAAGATGTTGCAGTCAAGACCGGCGGCGCTGGATCTTGTGCAAAGACGTGATGAGTTATTATCAGCGGCCAAGGATGCCTTGACGCCTATTCGTGATGAGCATGAGGCGGACATGGAATTTTTACGTAGCGAGCAACCGCTCAGCATTGCGTATCCTGTCGCCGCCTATCCGACCAAGATTAAGTCAATTAATCTTGATAAGACGCCGCTATTCGCAGGCACATTACAGGGGATCAAGGGTCAATACCTGATCCTGGATATGGGCGTGATGAACATACGCAAGTTTGCCGGCTACCGGGTCTCTTTATGTCTGGGATGACAAAGGCCCGTGCCGGACATGATCGATCACAACCTTAAGCGCAATATGTGGCAGCCCCATAAAACTGCTGCATTTTGGCTTAGCAATGCTATAATTCCCCTATGGCCACGATGATCTCCGAAGTCTATGATGCCTTTCGCGCTGCCGGTACGCCCGATGACAAGGCTCGCTTGGCCGCCGAGGCTCTGTCTGCCGAGAACAGCGCCACCAAAGGCGACATCCAGTCTGTAAACCAGGAATTAAAGGACGAAATACAGGCTGCTCAGTACGCATTACAGAGCGAAATACTAGATGTCCGGCAAGAATTAAAGGAAAAAATACAAGATGTCCGGCAAGAAATACAAGAGGCCCGGCTGGAATTAAAGGACGAGATACAGGCCGTTCAACAGGGATTAAAGCAAGAAATACAAGAGGTCCGGCAAGAAATACAAGATGTTCGTCTGGAATTAAAGGACGAAATACAGGCCGTTCAACAGGGATTAAAGCAAGAAATACAAGATGTTCGGCTGGAATTAAAGGACGAAATACAGGAACTCAGAACGGATATGCAGCAATTTAAAGGCGATGTTCGGGCTGATATTCGGGTGATCAAGTGGATGTTGGGCTTTACGCTCGCCTTTGTCGTTGTTATGTTTTGGCAACAGTTCAGCTAGACGCTTCCCTGATTGTCTGTTCTCTTACTTATCCAGCATTTTAACAGACGAAAGAATTTCTCGTTTTGAGACAGCTTCCAGTTGCCATTTCACAACCGATGAATTTTCTTTTTTTTGCAGCTCCCCGCACTGGCCCTTGTGGCGCTGCCGAAAAAGGGATCAAACGCCTGAACGAATTGTCGAGTGAAAAAGTACCTAATATTGTTGGATTCTTTCGTTAATATGGTATAGGGTGTAAGGGTTAGCGGTTATTTGTAGCGTTTTCCGGAGTTCTTCTAAGCAGTGCCAAGAGCAGGCTTTTCCGTGATACATCAGCAACAATCGGCATGCTAATTACACTGTTTTATAAATTTACTTTTAAGAGGTAACAGAAATGGCTACAGGTACAGTCAAGTGGTTTAACGATAGTAAGGGTTTTGGTTTTATTACCCCTGATGATGGCAGCAAGGATGTCTTTGTGCATCACAGCGCCATCCAGGCCGAGGGCTTCCGCTCCTTATCCGAAGGCCAGCAGGTGAGCTATGAAGTAGAGCAAGGGCCGAAAGGCCCCAATGCGGTCAATGTTGTTGGCAGTTAATTCCAGGGATTAACTCAAAGCAACAGGCGCTAAGCTGAAAGGCCCTGACCTGTGCAGGGCCTTTTTACGTGCAGGATGTATGCTATGGCGCAGGGGCGAGGATTGGCTTGGCTGTACTTGTCAAGGCCCTTCTTCAAGGATGGAAATAATCTCCTTCTTTTTGCGTAGGATTGCTTGCAACTCTTCCGATTGCGTATCCGTTGCTGAAATACTAACTTGCTCCGGGCTATTTGACTCGCTCAGTCCTTCATCTGAATACTCGCTATAGGGAAGGGCCTCGTAATCTTCATCTGTCAGGCTCACAGTCTGTAGCTTGAAGATGCGTAGCATTGCATCGCTCGCCAGCGCATCATAATCATCGATAAAGCTCTTCATCATGAGTATGATGATCAGCGCGAGTATGCCCGCCAGGAAAAGCGCAAGGCCAAAGCGCAGCAGTGAATACGACATGAGATAAGAGAGCAATGACTCGCTATTTTTAAGCCCTCTTGTTATGTGTCGTTGCATTTGAAGGGCTGAATTGTCAGGCCATGGAGGCGAGTGTCTGCTTGATCGCTTCACGCTCAGAGAGGCGCGCCTGATATGCCAAAAGATTGGGAAAAGGCGAGAGCGCATAAGACACCATCGGCGCCCAGCTGAGGATGATGAAAAGATAAGCATCAGCGATCGAGAATTGGTCGCCGTTCAGGTAATCCCGGGCGCTGAGTTGCTCTTCGATATAGCCCAGGCGCTGGTCTAATTTCTCCCGGTACATGGCCTTGGCCGCATCCGGAAGCCCAGGGTAGAACAGCGGGCCGAAGCCTTTATGTACTTCGCCATTTAGATAGCCCAGCCATTCCTGTATGCGGGTGCGCTCCAGAGTGCCGTTTGCAGCGGCCAGTTTCGCATCTGGAAATTGATCGGCGATATATTGAAGGATTGCCACGTTTTCAGTGATGATCTCTCCATCATCAAGTTCCAGCACCGGGACATAACCCTTTGGATTGATGTCATCAAGGCTGCGGCCATCAGGCAATTTTCTGTCGGAGCGTAAATCTACCTTGATGTGCTCAAAATCTGCGTCCGCCTCGCGCAGACATATTTCAGCGGCGGATGAGCAGGAGCCGGGGTGTGAATATAGTTTCATGTCGGTTTTTCTCCTTAGTCAATGATCAAACGGCAAATATCAATATATTTATAACTCTTTCAGTTCAAGGACTTTGTTATTATTCTTAGCTTTGTAGCATATCAAATATAAACCATGTGAGCGTCCCGTGCTGTCTATTTCCGAATTTTTTGCACACCACCAAGACCTGCTGTGGGTCCTGACAGTCGTGCTTGATTTGAGTTTTGCCGTGTTTCTATACAAGGCCTTTGGCAGATATGGGCTTTATGCCTGCATCGTATTCAGCCTGCTGCTGGCCAATATACAGGGCCCGAAGTTGACGATGATCTTCGGCCTGCAAACCAGCATGGGTGTCATATTATACTCCAGCATCTTCTTTGCGACTGATCTGCTAAGTGAGAAATACGGCCGAACTGAAGCGCAACGCGCCGTGCTGCTGGGCTTTTGTGTCAGCATTATGCTGGTGGTGTTGAGTCAGCTGAGTTTGTTATACCTGCCTTCTCCCCACCCGCACACCGCCGCCCATGCCCGCGCCATGCACGAGGCCACAGTCGCCTTGTTTGATTACACGCCGCGCTTTGTGTTTGGCTCGCTGCTGGCTTATCTGATCAGCCAGAGCCTTGATGTCTGGATCTTTCACCGCATCAGGCGCATAACCGGAGACAGACATCTATGGCTTAGGAATACGGCCTCGACCTTAACCTCCCAGTTGGTTGATACTCTGCTCTATGGCCTGATCGTCTGGTGGGGGATTGTTGATCTGCTTACCGCCTTGCAGCTTGCCGGCGCCAAGTATGTTTTCAAGTTTGCCATCGCCGTCATCGACACGCCCTTTATCTACATGGCGAGAAGCTGGCCGCCCAGGTATTGAATCGCTCGCTTGATGCTGTTAGTTTCCCAATTCGATTCATACATAAAAAAACCATCATGAAAAGAATACTACTGTGTGTTGGCATGCTGCTGATAGCCGGTTCGGCTTTTGCAGAAGCACCGCTTGCAGAAGAAAAACCGCCACCGGATGTGCTTATCAGCACCCGGTTCGGCCAGATAAAGATACGCCTCCTGCCCCAGCTTGCGCCGCGGCATGTGGAAAACTTTCTGACCTTGGCAAGCGCCGGTTTTTATGACGGCACCTTGTTTCATCGCATCATCCCCGGCTTCATGATCCAGGGCGGCGACCCCAATACCCGCGGCGCGGACAAGGCCAGCTATGGACAGGGCGGGCCGGGTTACAACATCGCGGCGGAGTTCAGCGATTGGCCGCATCTGCGCGGCGTTGTCTCTATGGCGCGCGCCCAAGACCCGGACAGCGCCGGCTCGCAGTTTTTTATCGTCACCAAGACCTCACGCTTTCTGGATAGGCAATACACGATATTCGGCAAGGTCATCCGCGGCATGGAGGTGGTTGATATGATCGCCGGACAGGGACGGGACCGACAAGACCTGCCGCTTGAGCGCATCGCAATGAAGCTCAGCCTGGAAGCAAGGGAGCCGCCGGCAGGGCAGCAATAGCAAAATCTGCTTAATGGGCGCGCATGTAGTCGCCTAATGCATTGATGACCGCGTTATTCTCGCTCTCAAGGCCGACGGTGATACGCAACAGCTTGCTGTCCTTGCAACCCGCCGCTCGGGGGATAATGCCCCTGGATTCCAGAAAAGCGGCCGCATCACTTGCGTTATGGGGTGTCACGCCCTTGAACGGGCCCTTGAAATTGAGCAGATAAAAGTTTGCCACGCCGGGGATGACGTTTAAACCGATCTTGGCCAGTTCCTTGGTTGTATGCCTTAATGCGGCGTAATTTCGATCTCTGACCATCTCTACATGAGCGACATCCTGGATTGCCGCCGTTGCCGCCGCCATCGCTGCGGCATTGGCATTAAAGGGGCTGCGAATGCGCTGCATGGCATCGAGAACCTCGCCTCGGCAATAGGCCCAGCCGATACGCAGGCCGGCCAGTCCGTGGATCTTCGAAAAAGTGCGCGTCACCATGACATTGGCATACTCTTCAACCAGCTCCATGCCGGCGGAATAATCGGCTTCTTTCACGTACTCGCAATAGGCATCGTCCAGGATAAATAACACCTCGGCGGGCAGATTCTCATGCAGCCGCCGGAGCGCTTTCTCGCTGATATAGGTACCGGTCGGGTTATTGGGGTTGGCGATGGTTACGATGCGCGTCTTCTCAGTGACGTGGCCGAGCATTGCGTCAACATCAATAGTAAAATCCTTCTCCGGCGCCAGGACGACCTGCGCCCCTTGTGCCCTTGCATAGATCGGGCACATGACAAAATGGTTCTCACTGAGCAGCAACTCATCCCCCGGATGAATGTGTGTCCGAATGGCAAGCCCGAGTAATTCTTCCGAGCCATTGCCACAGATTATCTTATCCGCATCAAGCCCGTATGTTGCAGCAATGGCCTGTCTTAATTCAGTCTGGCCGCCGTCCGGATAACGATACAGCTCCTTTGCTATGGCCTTATAGGCCGCTATCGCCCGGAGGCTGGGGCCGAAGGAAGATTCATTGCTCGATAATTTGATCGGGTCGGGGAAATGTTCAATCACGCTCTTGCCTTGCTGATAGGGCTTGATGCGCAAGATCTCCTCATTTGCTATGGACATGGCCGCGCCGCCTGCTTAACAGTGAATGTTTAAGCCTAAACTATTCATCTGTGCGAAGCAAGCCCTTGCAGTCGTTTGGCTATCTGACAACCCTGGCACTGCCGCCGGCCATGAGCTTCTCGACCTCACTTAAGCTCGCCATTGAGGTATCGCCGGGGGTTGTCATGGCCAGCGCGCCGTGGGCGGCGCCGTAATTCACCGCCTGCCCCGCATCGCCGCTCTCAAGCAGACCGTAGATCAGCCCGGAGGCGAAGCTGTCGCCGCCCCCCACCCGGTCCAGTATCTCCAGGCCATCACGCTGGAGGGCACGGTAGAACTTATCGTCATACCAGCATATTGCGCCCCAGTCGTTGATGCTGGCGGTCTTCACCGTGCGCAGGGTAGTCGCCGCCACCTTAAAATTCGGAAAGTCTTGCAGTGCCGCTTGGATCATCGCCTTGAATTTCTCGACATCGATCGATGAAATATTTTCATCCTGCCCCTCCACCGCAAGGCCCAGGCAGGCCGTGAAGTCTTCTTCGTTGCCGAGCATGACATCAACGTATTTCGCAAGCCGGCGGTTCACCTGCTGTGCCTTTTCCTGGCCGCCGATTGCCCTCCAGAGAGAAGGGCGATAATTCAGATCATAAGAGACAATGGTGCCGTGTGAGTTGGCGCATTGCATTGCCTCCTCAATCAGCGCGGCCGTGTTTTCAGACAGGCCAGCAAAGATGCCGCCGGTGTGAAACCAGCGCACCCCCAGCCGGCCGAAGATCCTTTCCCAGTCAACATCACCGGCTTGCAACTGCGAGGAGGCGCTTAGGCCCCGATCAGAAACCCCCAGGGCGCCGCGCAGCCCAAAGCCGCGCTCGGTAAAATTGATCCCGTTGCGTACCTCTCGGCCGATACCATCGAAACGGCGCCATTTTATCAAAGACGCATCAACGCCGCCCTGGAGAATAAAATCCTCTATCAGCCGCCCGATGTCATTATCCACCAGCGCCGTGACAATGGCGGTCTTCATCCCGAAGCAGCGCCGTAGCCCCCGGGCGACATTATATTCCCCGCCGCCTTCCCAGGCCCGGAACGTCCGGCTCGTGCGGATGCGTTCGTTGCCCGGGTCCAGGCGCAACATGACCTCGCCCAGCGACACCAGATCGTAAGCACAATCCTGCTCCGGCCGGATGGCTAATCGGCTCATGCTCTATTCAGTGTCCGGCGCAAGGGCGGCGATGGCCTGTTGCGTTAATGCGCTAATCTCATCAAAGCGCTTTTCATTGACCAGGTCTTTGGCAACAAACCAGGAACCCCCGACCGCGGCAACGCAACCCAGCGCTATGTATTCATGCATGCTTGTCGCATTGATCCCTCCGGTGGGAATAAATCGTATGCCGGTATGTCCATAGGGCCCGCTCAGTGCTTTGAGCATTTCTACGCCGCCGGCGGCCTCGGCGGGGAAAAATTTCAGCATATTCAGATCGAGATTACGGGCCAGCTCGATCTCGGAAGGGCTGATCACGCCGGGAATGATGGGCAGCGAAGATTTCTTGCAAGCCTCAATGACCCGCGTATTCAACCCGGGGGACACGGCAAAGGCAACACCATTATCCATGAGTTCGGGTATGAGCTCGGCGCGCAAGAGCGTACCGGCGCCGATGATCATTTCAGGAAGGGCCTGGTGAATGTTTTTAATGCAATCCAGCGCCGCCTCGGTACGCAGGGTCACTTCGATAATATTGATCCCCCCGGCCATGAGCGCTCGGCAAAGCGGCACCGCAGCGTTCGCATCATCAATCACCGCCACCGGGATCAGCCTGTTGTTTCCTAGTATTTTCGACATAAGCTATTAATCAAATTCGTTTTATAAAAAGACAGTCAATGACAGTCGGCCAAGTATAAAATATTAATGTAAGCTTAAACCAATATAGTTCATACTCGGAAGTATGGTTTAATGGCGCATTCTCAAGGAAAAACCGGACAGAATTTAATCGCCAAATTATTCAAAACACAGGTACCTAGAAGCATGTCAAAGAGCCTGCATATTGTTGAGCAGAAGCTGGAACATATTCCGCATGATAAGGAGGGCTTGAGGTTATGGCTGCGGATTGTCTCCTGCACACAGATGGTGGAGCAGGAAATTCGCACCATGTTGAGGGATAAGTTTGCAACGACCCTACCCCGGTTCGAGTTGCTCTGTGCCCTTGATCGTGTGCCCGATGGCCTGACAATGGGGGAATTATCCAGGTGGCTGATGGTGACCAAGGGGAATGTTACCGGGATCGCCGAGAAATTATCCGAAGACGGATTCATCACCAGGCAACCGACACCGACCGACCGGCGCTCCTTCGTGGTCACGCTCACGGCGGAAGGCCGCGCCTTGTATAAGCAAATGGAAGAGAGCTACGAGACGCTGCTGGAATGCCTGTTCGTCGATGTGTCGCCGGATGAGAGCGACCTGTTCACCGGCGTACTGGCAAAAGTCAAAGATGCGGTGGAGCAGCGCCGGCAGGAGGGAGAGGGGTAGGCCGAGCGCCCGCCTGTCTATTTATTCGAAAGACGTACAACGCTGGTCAGCAGTGTCAATTTCGTCCAGACTGTATAAATCAAACGATATAGAGGTATGCGATGAAAACAATGTCGGCGGATGAGGCCCGAAACCAGTTTAAGGATGCTCTGGTTAGAGTTCGGTATGCACCAATCCAGATTAACCGGAACGGTGAACCAGTGGCTGTGATGATGTCAATGGCTGATTATGAAAAGCTGGAGGCTTTGAAAGTACAGATGTTGAAAGATCGGGTGATACGCGCGAAGACTGAAACCGCGACCGGACAAACCATTGATGGCGAAGCCTTGTTTACTGAGTTGCTTGCGGAACATGAAGCCTGACCGATGAAGCTCTGTCGGTTCACTACAGACGCCAAACAAGACCTGTATGAAATCCGCGAATATACTAAGGCCAACTGGGATGACATACAGTCAAGGAATTATTTAATTGAACTACGCGATACGATTCGCCTTCTGCAAGATAATCCATTGCTGGGTGTTCAGCGTCGGGATATTGCAGAGGGTCTTTATAGCTTCCCTCATGGTAGCCATGTCATATACTACATGCCCAACGAGGGAGAGCTTATAATTACAGGTGTACTGCACAAAAGCATGGTACCGGAAAATCATTTGAGCAACCGCACAATCTAAGGATACCCGTTCTCACCCCCTCCCCCGTCTCACAAAACCAACAAAAACCCCCATCCTCCAACAATTCAACAATCACACAACATTTTAAGCCTAAACTACTTGACAGCGGAGAAGATTTACACTTAAATCAACGCAATCTATTTGTTTTTTTATATTGTTAAAGATAGTCGGCATCAATCTTGATCCTGCCGTGCGCACAAGCTTTACAGCAGAAAATGGGTGGATGTCCGGAATATCGATTTCTGAAACTACACTGGGGAGCGTATCCAAATGAAACCGAAACTATTTATCAGTCTCATCCTTGCAGGCGTGACCGCTTTTCCTGCCTATGCGCAGCTTGTCTTGGAAGAAGTCGTTGTAACCGCGCAACGCCGCGAGCAGTCCTTGCAGGAGGTGCCGGTCAGCGTAACCGCTTTTACCGGCGAGACGCTAGAGCGCAGCAATATCCGGGGTGCAACGGATTACCTCAGCCTAACGCCCAATGTCAGCTTTACCGAGGATGGCCAGGCCGGCTCGCGCGGACTTGGCTTGGCGATACGCGGCATCAACAACCTGGTCAGCGGTGAGAATGCCTTCACGCCCTCCATCGGCATCTACATGGATGAGTTCAGCATCTCATCCGTTCCCAACGGCGTGGCCAATCCCTTCCTGCCGGACATGGAGCGCGTCGAGGTCTTGCGCGGCCCGCAGGGGACGTATTTCGGCCGAAATTCGGTCGGCGGTGCGCTCAACCTGACCACGCGCGACCCGGGCGATGAAGCGGGCGCAAAGTTCACTCTTGGCGGTGAGAAATACGAAGATGCCAATGCCATGTGGAGCTTCACCGGCGTCTTCAACCTGCCGGCCAGCGACGCCTTCCGCCTGCGCGCGGTGACTTATTACGAGGACAGCGGCGGCCTGGTGGACAACCTCTGCGCTGCGGGGGGGGGGGGGGAGCGAATGCCCCTTTGCGGCGGTGAATGATTTCACCCCGAATGGCACCGCCGATAGCGGTCATAAATGGTTTGATCTGCGCGTAAAAGCGCTGTGGGAGCCGACCGATCGCTCCACAGTCAAGGCTACCTTTGTCTATTCCGATCAGGAACAAGGCACCGATGAGAACGTCCCTTCCGGGGTGCTGGATTTGGACAGCATTGACACCTTCGGCGTTAAAGAGTCCATCGATCCCGGCACTGGTTTCTGGCCTGCCAACCGCAACAAGCTGAGCCATGACCTGCCGGAGAGCAACCAGCTGGAGACCCTGATCGGCATCCTCAATATCGCCCATGAACTGAGCGATGATGTTACCTTAAAATGGATCAGCGGTTTTATCGATGTGGAGCAAAGGCGCCGCTTTGATAACGATCTGATCGGTGGCTACGATGCGCTGAGCCGCACGAATACCTATGACGGCCTGTCCTGGAGCACCGAACTGCGCGTGGAGATTACCAAAGAGCGCTATGACTTTGTCATGGGCGCCCTGTATGCCCGCGATGATCAAGAGCAGCAGAACAATGTCGCCGTCTCCACCAACCCGACCGCCACCACCGCCGAGAAAGACGGCGTGAGCGTCCTGCCGCCCTTCCCAGAAGGGCTGGGGCTGGCCCTGAACAACAAGAACTTTGAGTTGAAGAGCATGGCCGTCTTCTCCGATCTCACCTGGCGCTGGAACGAACGGCTGGAGACCTTCATCGGCCTGCGCTACACCCACGACAAGGTCTTGAACGAACTCGTGAATTTCGGCATCCGGCCAGATCCACCGCCCCCTGGTCCGCCGGGCTTTGTTAATTTCCTGCGTAGTGATGCCGCCGGTAGCCCCAAGTTTGACGATCTATCCGGGCGCATCGGTCTGCTCTACCGCGTGAATGACGAGTTCAACCTCTTCGCCACCTTATCAAAGGGCTACAAAAACGGCAGCGCATCGATTGAGCCTGTAGCCGGTGAGGCGGTGGATTTTGATCCGGAGGAGATCTACAACATCGAGGGCGGTTTCAAGGCCGAACTGTTGGAGCAGCGCCTGCGCTTAAATGCCTCCGTCTTTCACCTGATCTGGAGCGACTTACAGATGGAGGCCTTTCGTCTGCTTGATCCCAACGATTTATCCACTAACTTCGAGCAGACCATCAACATCAACCGGGCAGAGGCCACCGGCGTGGAAGTGGAATTTTTAGCCGCCTTGAGCGATCAATTCATCCTCTCCGGCGGCTTTGGCTACATGGACACCGAGATCAAAAAGGCGCCCATTGCCGAATTAACAGGTCGTATCGATGTTGCGCTAGAAGGGCTGGAATTGCCCAAGGCACCGAAGCTAACGGCCAACCTTGCTGCCGAATATCGCTGGCCGATGGGCGCCAATGAGGCTTGGGCGCGGCTGGAGTACATCCACCGTGATGGGCAATACTCCGACATTGAGGGCCTGACCAACCAGCAAACCGCCGAGCCGGCTGGCCGGCCGTTGGTGGGTGAGTTTCCTTACCGCAGCCCGAATTATGACGTGGTCAACCTGCGCGCCGGCTTTGAGGCCGGGCAATGGGCCTTCAGCGCCTATGTGCAAAACCTGTTTGACAAGGAATACTACACCGGCACCCAGGAAAACTTTGGCCTCTCCGGCATCCGCCTGCGCCCTCACCCACGCACCTTCGGCGCGAACGTGAGTTATAGCTTTGGGGGGATTTGAGGGAAGTATCTTCGACCGGAAACCACCGGAGCCGGGGCACCAACCCAAGTTATGGCTTCGGTGGGTCTGGGGAACTGGAGTTTGACCGAGGGTGGGCTATTACTGGCCTGACCGGGAATCCAGTCCATGTTCTCTGGTCAAAATCAGGGACAGTCTCTGCGTGAACCTACTGGATTCACGCTTGCGCGGGAATGACGAATAAGACGACTTTGTTATTTATGACTCGTTATTACCGACTGCCATCTATAATCCATCATTCCTGACTTGACCAGGAATCCACGCGGGGAACGCGCTCTTAATCAGGCTTCCATAAAAACCCTCATATTTCACATAGCGATAAGCAGGACTCACTAGATAATGACAATCATCCCTCCCGATAACACCTTCGCCATCGGTGCCGTGCTGTTCGGGCTGGCTTGGCTGGGTTTTTGGATCGACAGCCGACCTATCGGCAAGAAGACCTCCGGCGTGGTGTGGGTGTTGACGGTCGGCATGATCTTGTCCAACACGCAGTGCATTCCCTTTGCTGCGCCGGCCTATGATTTTGTCGGCGGCTACCTGGTGCCGCTTGCCATCCCGCTTTTGTTATTCAAGGCGGATTTACGAAAAATTTTCCGCGAAAGCGGTATCGTCATGGCCACCTTCGGCGTGGCGTCCCTGGCGACCGTCGCCGGTGCGGTGGTCGGGTTTTATTTGATGGAATTAGGCGAGATCGGGCCGAAGGTCGCCGGCGTCTATACCGGCGGCTGGATCGGCGGGGCGGTGAATTTTCTCGCCGTCTCACAAGCCGTGCAGATGACCACGCAGCAGTTCAGCGTTGCCATCGGCGCCAGCAGCTTCGTCAGCATCATCGCCCTGATGTTGTTGATCGCCATCCCCTCAATGCGCTTTATCGTTCGCCGCATTCCATCAACAACACTGGCCGCGCTGGAGGGGCAACAACCGGCGCAACTGGTGGCCGTGCAGTTGCCGGCCATGCGCCTCACGCACCTCAGCGGCGCCGTTGCCTTGAGTTTTGTGATCTGCGCCGTGGCCGATTATGCCGCGACCCGGCTGGGGCTTGGGCAATACAGGATACTGTTCATCACGCTGCTGACCATCATCGTGGTCAACATCATCCCCAAGACCTTGAGCCGGCTAGAGGGCGACTTTGAGTTAGGCATATTGATGATGTACCTGTTCTTCGCGGTGGTGGGGGCGGGCACGGATGCGACCCGGTTTCTGGGCGAGGCGTTTATCCTGTTTATCTACGGCCTGTTCATCATCCTGTTTCACCTAGGCGTGGTGCTGGCGGTGGCGAAGTTATTCAAGATCGATCTGGCCGAGGCGATCGTGGCCTCCGGCGCGGCCTTGGTCGGCCCCACGGTAACAGCAGCGATCGCCATCTCCAAAGGCTGGCGCGATCTCGTCATGCCGGGGATCATGTGCGGTATCTTTGGCTATGTGATCGCAACTTTTATTGGGGTGGCGTTGACTAGAGCCTTGAGTTAGCAAGACAAGGATTAGCAATGTCGTCCGGACATTTATTTGTAGAGAGCGCACATACCGGCGTTAAATTCTCTTGCGCTGTTAGCGGAGTATTCCACCCCGTCTGATAAATCAACGCAACCCGATTTTCCTTATGCTCTACGCCATTTTTTGTAGGCACAGGTGCTCCTTCCTCGCCTAGGCCATCAGAGCTGATGATAGCAACATTCCCCTTGTTGAATTTCTCCCTAAGTTGAGTCGTAATAAAATTCCGCACGGCTATCGCCCGACGCAGGGAGAGGCGTCTGTTATACTCTGAGTCACCCACTCTATCGGCGAATGTATAGTGGCAACGTAATAAAAATAGCGCATGCAATGCTAAGCAAGGCTATCACTATCACAGTGATATTTTTAAACGAGGCAAGAAAGAAATCACTCGTCATGGCCCGTCCCTGCCTTCACTCCACCAATCGCTGCCGGAAATGCCGCGCAGAAAAGCATCACGTTCTGCATCGCTTTGCCCGAACATAGTCGCTGATACTTCTCTTGCTATTTCATCGGCAGGCCAGCGAAACTGGCCACCATCGGAGTTTGCAATGTCAACGAACAGCCTGCCGATAATCGCAGGATCCCCGGCTTTGGATAGGCCCGCAATAACATCTTTGTATTTTGCTTTAACGAGGGGCAGGTAAGGCGATTCTTTAGGATAATCATTCGGTAAGTCAGCTTCTGGCCGGATGTTAGGCTTAAACATCTTCGTTGCATACAGGCCGCACTCAATGAGCGCGAGTTTAATCCCCCAGCGATCGACTTCATGGCGCAATGCCTCCATGCCGCCTTCGATTGCAAATTTACTCGCCGTGTAACTGACATCGCCGGCCAGCCCGGCAATGCCCGATAGGGAGCTCATGGTAATGATATAGCCGCCACCCTGTCTGCGCATAAATGGCAGCACGGCACGAGTTAGGAATAGTGGCGCAAGACAATTCGTCTCCATGACTTCCCGGATGGTTGACTCAGGCAGGTCTTCAAAGGCACCGACACGCAGCACACCGGCATTATTAACCAGCACATCAATGCTTGATGATTCAGCAATGATGTCCTCGAAGAAGGCAGCAAAACTGTCGGACTGAGTAAGATCCAGATGCCTTACCGACACGCTTAATTTTTCTTTCTCTGCCTGTTCAAGCAAGGGCCCGGATTGACCGGTATCACGCATGCTTGCATAGACCGTATCGCCGTTTCGGGCAAAGGCCAGGGCGCCTTCAAGGCCAAAACCACTGCTGCATCCGGTCAATACGACAACCGCCATCGTTAGATCACCTGAAAAATAGTTTATGTTTAGGCAAGTGCGAGAGAACAATAGTCTGCTTTTGTTGTGTTGCCAATTTTTGAGCCTTGATCGACAATAACATGTAGTTCAAGCCTAAACTATATGTTATCATTTAAGGCATATCAGGCATAAGCTGCCAGTAATCAATAACTTATATTTTAAGATCAGATTGGGTTTCATTGATGAAAATTGTCGATGCAAAAGTCATCATAAGCTGCCCGGGCCGGAATTTTGTCACCGTGAAGATCAGCACGGATGAGGGGCTGACCGGGCTTGGCGATGCCACGCTCAACGGGCGCGAGCTGGCGGTGGTTGCCTATCTGGAAGAGCATGTTATCCCTTGCCTGATCGGCAGAGACGCAAGGCAGATAGAAGATATCTGGCAATATCTCTATCGAGGTTGCTACTGGCGGCGCGGGCCGATCACGATGTGTGCGATTGCCGCAGTCGATGTCGCCCTGTGGGACATCAAGGCGAAGGCGGCGAATATGCCGCTGTACCAGTTATTGGGCGGCAAGAGCCGTGACGGGGTGATGGTCTATGGGCACGCCAATGGCAATGACATTGAAGAAACCATCGATGAAGTCGCCCGCTATATTGACTTGGGCTACAAGGCCATACGGGCGCAGAGCGGCATCCCCGGGCTCAAGGCCACCTACGGGGTCGCCAAGGACAAGCTGTTCTATGAACCGGCCGCTGCGGCGCTGCCATCAGAGACCACTTGGTCAACAGAGAAATACCTGCGCCATGTGCCTGAGCTTTTCGAGAAGCTCCGCGCGCAGTTTGGTTTTGAGCATCATCTTCTGCACGATGCCCATCATCGCTTGACGCCTATCGAGGCGGCGCGGCTGGGCAAGTCATTGGAAGAATACCATCTATTCTGGCTGGAAGATGCGGTAGCGGCAGAGAACCAGGAAGCCTTTCGCCTAATCCGCCAACATACCGTGACGCCGCTTGCAGTAGGTGAAATTTTTAACACGATCTGGGATTGCAAGGATCTGATCCAAGAGCAACTCATCGATTACATCCGGGCAACGCTCGTTCATGCCGGCGGCCTGACCCACCTGCGCCGGATTGCCGATTTGGCCGCCATGTATCAGGTCCGCACCGGCTGTCATGGCGCCACGGATCTGTCGCCGGTCTGCCTGGGCGCGGCCCTGCATTTTGACATTTGGGTGCCGAATTTTGGCATACAGGAATACATGCGCCATACACCCGAAACCGACCAGGTCTTTCCCCATGCCTATCGCTTTAAGGATGGTTATCTCCACCCGGGAGAAGCCTCTGGTCACGGCGTTGAAATCGATGAAAAACTGGCGGAAAAATTTCCCTACAGCCGCGCCTATCTCCCGGTCAATCGCCTCGAAGACGGCAGCATGTGGAATTGGTGATTGATGAAGATCGCAGAGACCGTAAGGAGAATAGCAAATGGCTGATTATGACCTGATTATCGCCGGTGGTGGCCACAATGGCTTGATCTGTGCAGCGGTGCTGGTGAAGCATGGCCTGAAGGTCTTGGTGGCCGAGCGCAACCCCTGGGTCGGCGGCGGTGTGGTCACGCGCGAGGTTACCTTGCCCGGTTTCAAGCACGATCTGTTCGGCTCATCGCACGTCT
This sequence comes from Gammaproteobacteria bacterium, assembly GCA_963923955.1. GTDB lineage: Bacteria > Pseudomonadota > Gammaproteobacteria > Eutrophobiales > Eutrophobiaceae. Next base: position 1,897,927 of record OZ000552.1, on the reverse strand, counting down.
GGATTCACTTAAACCCCGATTTTCAAGCCCTGCAACCTGAGTTTGAGAAACACGGCCTGAAGTACATCTGGTCGGACGATCACATCACCGGCCACCCGAATAAATATGTCGGCCCCGGCATCATCGTTTATAAAGACGTGGACAAGACCTGCGACACCATCGCCGAGTATTCCAAAAAAGACGCGGCGCGTTATAAAGAAATCTACGAAGAATTCGGCGAGATCCAGAACGGCGTGGTCAAGTCCATGTTCGCCCCGCCGGCCCCGCCCAGCTATCTGTATCAAGCCATGGAAAACAGCGCCGAGGGCCTGCGGCGGCTGCGCGATTATCAATTAAGCTCGCGCCAGTTCACGCTGGAGAACTTCGAAGATGAACATGTGCGCGCCTTCATCTTGGGCTGGGCCACGGCGCCGCAGACGCTGCCGGATCAGTTGGGCACCGCCGCCGGCTTTTATGTGATGATCCCCAGCATTCATTACTACGGCCAGTCCATCCCGGAAGGCGGCAGCGGCATGTTGTCCGTGGCCATGCAGCGCTACATTGAGGCCGTGGGCGGTGCGGTGATGACCGGCGCAACCGTGCGCAGATTCCTCGTTGAAGATGATGCCTGCATCGGTTTTCGCTTAGAAGACGGCACCGAGATCACGGCGCGCCACGGCGTGATCTCCGCGCTCGATCCCTGGCAGACCTACTTGCATGGCTTTGATGAAGGCGTCTTGCCGGCGGACTTTTTGCAGACGGTGCGCCGTTTCAAGTTCGGCGATGTAACGATCGCGCGGGTGCATTATGCGCTCAATGAGGCACCGAAATTTAAGAACGGCGCGGACATGGACAAGACCGCCTTCCAGCGCATCTTCGGCACCGTGGCCGATATCGACAAGCAATACAACGAGATGGCGGCGGGCTTAGCGCCGAGCGATCCCTTTTTGTGGACGGCGGCCTGGACGACCATGGATCCAACGCGCGCCCCACCCGGCAAGCATACCTTGATCATGGACACCTTCGTGCCGGTGGCGCTCGCCGACGGCGAGGATTGGGAAGCGAAATGTCCGGGCTATGTCCGCGAAGTTCTGCTCAAACAACTGCGCAATTACACCACCAACATGAACGATGACAACATCTTGGCCGAGTATGTCGAATCCGGGCCGAGTCTCAAGCGGGCGAACTGGTGCTTTCAGCACGGCACCACCACCGGCGGCGAGCGCATCCTGGCGCAGATGGGCGCCTTCCGCCCTTTTCCGAACTATGCCAATTACCGCGGGCCGCTCAAGAGACTCTACATGACCGGGCCCTCCTGCCATCCCGGCGGCGGCATCTGTGGCATGGGCACGATCACGGCTAACGAAGTCCTGCTGGATTTGGGTTTGCGAGAAGAAGACGATGATTTTGATTTTTAAGCCGCCCTGCGCGGCAACACAATGAACGAGGGAGAAGCCATGAGACGCTATGAGAGAATTGAGCCTTATACGGCGCTGGTCATCCAGCCGCAGGTCACGGTCGTCAAGGAGCGCGCGGATATTAAGAAAAACCTGGATCGGGTCTGCAACATGATCCACTTCGGCGTGGGTTACTTTTGGGAAGTGCCGGTGCGCTTGGTCGTCTTGCCGGAGTATTTTATGCAGGGTGTCGGCACGCCGGGTAAGGGCGAGAGCGGCATCGCCGATCAGATGAACAAGGCCGTGACGATTCCCGGCCCGGAGGTCGATCAGCTGGGCGAGATTGCCCGGCAATATGATCTGTACATCTGCGCCGGTGGCGTGGTGGAGGCGCTGCCAGAGTTTCCGGATCGCTGGTTCAACACCAACTTCATCGTCGGCCCGGCCGGTGAAGTCGTATTGAAATATCACAAGTGGCACATCCCCGCGACCTTAGGCTTAGGCACCAGCCCGCATGATATTTTTACGGAATATGCGCAGAAGATCGGCAACGATATCAAGACCTTGTTTCCGGTGGTGGATACGCCAATCGGCAAGCTGGGGACGATGACCTGCCATGACGGCTGTACACCGGAGGTCGCACGGGCGCTGGGTTACAACGGCGCGGAAGTGATCTGCCATCCCGGCGCGATCCAGGAAGTAGAAGGCGTCTCGGCGCCCTGGGACTTTTGGATCTTCACTCGCCGGGCGCGGGCGCACGACAACATGTGCTACCTTCTGGGCGCGAATTGGGGTTCGGTGAATTATGAATATTACCCGCGCGCCTTTTGCCCCGGCAACTCCTTTGCGATTGACTACACCGGCATGATGCTGCGCCAGGCGCCGTATCCGGAGGAGCAGGTGCTGGCCGTAACCGTGGACATTGACGCCCTGCGCCGACACCGCACAGTGGCCAACCACAACACCTGGATCGACCTGCGCACCGAGGGTTTTAAGCAGATTTACGAGCAGTCCTTGTACCCGCCGAACCAGTTTCCCTCTGGCAGGCCGCCGCGCACCTTGTCCGACAAGATCGCATTGTGCGAGGAAGTCTTCGCTGCGTTGTATGAACGCGGCCAATTCACCCCGCCGGGCGGTTATACGATTGAAGATGCGGTCGGGCTGCTCGCAAAGCGGATTGCCTATGCGCAAGAGACCGGCCGGTTACGTAAATCATAAACAACGAGCAGGTAGAGAGACATGAGAGTGCGAAGCAAGTTGGCCGATGTTGAGTTTCGCTTCGGTGAGTTTGAATACAAAAAAGACCACCTGATCATCCACAGCCATCCCGAGCAGGCCATGCGGACGAAGGTCTATGTCAGCCCCGATGATGTCGTGTCGGCGCTGGGGCGGATGCTGTCCAAGCCCGTGGTCTGGCTATACCTGCTGGCCTTTCCGTTTTTTCTGTTGCGCTATCACAGGCGGCACAAAAACAAGGCCCGGCGGGCCGCCTAGCTTGGATCCCGGTTTTATAAAAAGGAGAGCACGATGCCAGAGATGAGCGGCGCGGACGCCATCATTCAATCGCTGCGCCGCTATGGTGTAGATACCATCTTCGCCCTGCCCGGCGGCCAGCTCGATCACCTGTTTGACGCTATGTACCGGGCCGGCGATGGCTTGCAGGTCATCCACGCCCGGCACGAACAAGGCGTGGCTTATATGGCCTATGGCTATGCCAAGTCAACCGGGCGGGTGGGCGTCTATGCCGTGGTGCCGGGGCCGGGGCTGCTGAACGCCAGCGCGGCGCTGTGCACGGCCTGGGGCAACAACGCGCCGGTGCTGTGCATCGCCGGGCAGATTCCGTCTGCCGCCATCGGCAAGGGCTATGGCGAGCTGCATGAGATCAATGATCAGCTGGGGATGCTCCGCCATATCACGAAATGGGCCGAACACATTGCCCATCCGGCTGCAGCGCCGGACTTGATCGCCGCCGCCATGCAGCAATTACACACCGGACGGCCGCGGCCGGTGGCGCTGGAGATGGCGATGGATGTGATGGGGCAAGAGGAAGAGCTCAGCCTGCGGGCGGCCCCGGCCGCCTGGGACCGGCCGCCGGTCGATGCGGATTTGATCGAGCAGGCGGCGGCGCTGTTGGCGCGGGGCGAGAGGCCGCTGCTGGTGGTCGGCTCCGGCGCGGTTGCGGCGCGCGCGGATGTCCTGGCCATTGCCGAGACCTTGCAGGCGCCGGTGCTGGCAAAGCGCAGCGGCAAGGGTATTGTGGATGCACGCCATTACCTGGCGGCCAATTTCCCGCTGGGCCATGCCCTGTGGGCGGATGCTGATGTGGTGCTGGCGGTTGGCACGCGCTTAAAAGATCAATACACCGCCTGGGGCATAGACGAAGACTTAAAAGTCATCCGCGTCGAGATCGATGCGCAGGAAATGACCCGCATCCATGCGCCCGATCTTGGGATCATCGGGGATGCGGCGGCCGTGCTCAGGGCCTTGAGAGAAGTGCTGGAAAAACACAAGGGCAGACGCCCGTCCCGTCGGGAGGAGTTGCTGGCGCTGCGGGAAAGAGTCGATGCCGACATCCGCGCGCACGTAGCCCCGCAGATGGCCTATCTTGATGCCATCCGCGCGGTCTTGCCGGAAGACGGCATCTTTGTCGATGAAGTAACGCAGGTCGGCTTTGTCTCCTGGTATGGCTTCCCCGTCTATCAAGCCCGCCAACACATCAGCGCCGGCGAGATGGGCACTTTAGGCTACGGCTATGCAACCGCGCTCGGCGTGGCGGTGGCCAATCCTGGCAAAAAGGTGGTGCAGATCAGCGGCGATGGCGGCTTTATGTTCAACGCCCAGGAGTTGTCCATCGCCGCGCAATACAAGATCCCGCTGGTTGCGATCATCTTCAACGACAACACCTTCACCAACGTGCAACGCCAGCAGGACGAAGACTTTGCCGGGCGGCGCATCTGCTCGGATCTGCTTAACCCGGACTTTGCCAAGCTGGCCGAGCTATACGGCATGGCCGGCTATCATGCCGATTCCCCGGCGTCCCTGCGCACGGTGCTGGAGGCCGCCTTCGCCCAAGAGGCCCCGGCGATCATCGAAGTCGCGGTGAAGGAGCGCATGCCCTCGCCGTGGAAGTTCATCATGCTGCCCCAGATCAGAGGACGGAAAACGGGGGACGGAAGACAGTAAATTAAGGTGCGGCGAGGCCGCAATATGATACGGCAGGGCGGATGGCCGCATCCTGCGGCCATTCTCAAGTTACAGGGCTGGCAAGACCGGCGGCCGGCGGCGGATGAGGGGCGCTGGGCGGGGCCTGACGCCAGCAGACCGCATCCCCACACTTGCTTTACCCGCTCCCTGCCCTTATACTTCCCGCTTTTGTGAGCGGGGAGTGGCGAGAGAGGCAAGCGACCGGAAACGAGCGGCAGGGCGGGACTTGGCTAAGAACCTGCCCCTGACATTGCAGTTAGCACGGCGCCAGAGGGATTGTTACAATCTGCGCCCTTGACGCCTTGGGGTGAGCCCTTGAACATATTGCAGTGAGCGAGCAACAGGGAAGGCTGGTTTCAGAACCCGTCCCCGCCGCAGCCAGCAATCAAGCAACCAAGCAACCAAAAACAAAAACCTTAAAACGAGAGAAGGACCATGCCCGATGAACCCTCTGCCTTGAAACCGGCCGAAGCCAAGACCGCGGCCAACCCGGCTGCCAATCCGGCCACACCGCGCTCGGCCTGCAACTGATTGCCGCGGAGCCCTCAGTGCATCGAAGACGGCAGTCAGCAACCAAGCAACCAAACAACAGAAACCTTAAAACGAGAGAGAAACCATGCCCGATGAACCCGCTGCCTTGAAGTCCGCCGCAGCCAGCCCGGCCGCCAATCCGGGCACACCGTCGCTCGGCTTGCAGCTAGTCGCCACCGAGCACCTGCCGCAGCGCAGCCAGCAAGCAACCAAAAACAAAAACCTTAAAACGAGAGAGAAACCATGCCCGATGAGTCATCTGCCTTGAAACCCGCCGCCTTGAAGCCCGCCGCAGCCAAGCCCGCCGCGGCCAAGACGGCTGCCAACCCGGCCACACCGTCGCTCGGCCTGCAGCTAGTCGCCACCGAGCCCCCGTCGCAGCGCAGCCAGCAAGCAACCAAAAACAAAAACCTTAAAACGAGAGAAAGACCATGCCCGATGAATCCTCTGCCCTGAAACCGGCCGCAACCAACCCCGCCGCAGCCAAGACCGCTGCCAACCCCGCCGCCAAGCCCGACACGCCGCCGCTCGGCTTACAACTAATCGCCGCCGAGCCGCCGCCAGACGACATCAGCCTGGCCGACATGTTGCGCTTTTTGTTCGATTACAAGTACCACATCGCCGTTGTGGCCCTGGCCACGACCGCGCTCGCCGTGCTGATTGCGCTCATCTGGCCGCCCTCGTATGAGGCCACGGCGCGCCTGTCCCGGCCCAGCGCGGCCGCTGTGCGGGTGCTGGCGGATATTCGTTCGGGCAGCACGCCGCAGTGGGTCTTTGGCCAGTTTTTAGACAAGCTGGACTCGCGCGCCCTGCGCCGGCGCTACTTTGACGAACAGAACCTGCTCGCCGCCCTGGTGGATGCGGACAAACGGGACGGCGACAAGCCGGTGAATGCGCAAGAGGTTTTTGAGCGCAAGTTTAACCAACGCCTTACCTACGAGCGCATTGACCCGCCTTGGCAGGGGTCAGCGCCGAGAAGAGGGAAGTTGCCACCGCCGCAGCAGGTGGAGATGCACCTGAAAGGGCGCGAGCCAGCGCAACTGGCCGCCTGGCTGAACGGCTTTATTGAACTCGCCAATCAGGAAACCTTGGCCGTCATTCAGGATGACTTGCAGACCGATCTGACCTATCAGATCCGGGCTAATCAAGAGGACATCACCCGCCTGCGCAGGCTCAGCGAGCAGGGCCGGCTGGATCGCATCGCCCGTCTGCAAGAGGCGGATTCGATCAAGCGCGATGACATCCTCCAGCGCAAGGCGGCGCTGGAAGGCCGGGCGCAGCAGGACTGGCAGGATGAGAAGATCCGCTTGAGCGAGCAGTATGCCATCGCCCGGGACTTGGACATCGTCAAGCCGATCTTCATCGAAGGGCGCTGGCCGGAGGATGCGCCTGCGGTTCGGACGAATCTGCGCAAGCTGCCTGAATACACCGTCGGCTCAGAGGCCCTGGCCGCGCAGATCGATGCGCTTGATGCGCGGGAAGGGGAAAGCGAGCAGGGCGCGGCCTTCGTCCCCGGCCTGCGGGCGCTGCAGCAGGAGCTGGTGTTATCAGAAGAGAACGTTACCATCAACGCGCTTCAAGCGCGCGAATCCGACGACCCACACATCGACGGCTTAAGGGCGCAGGAGGCGGCGCTGGCGCAGCGGCAGGCCCTATCCCGGCGGCTGGCGGAAGATGCGCGGCTCACCGCCGTGCGCATTGATCAGGCGGCCTATCCGCCCTATCAGCGCCTCGCCCCCAAACGTCGCCTGATCGTCGCCATCGGCGCGGCGGTGGGCTTGTTTCTAGGCGTACTGCTCGCCTTTGTCTTGCATGTTGTAAAGAAGGCGCGGGTGGAGGATGAGGAGACGCTGCCATCAGCGGCGGGGTGAGGGGACGGATGGAGGACAGAGAGCGGTTGAGGTCGGATGACGGAGGGAGAAAGAGGACACGCTGCCATCCGCGGCGGAGTGAGGGGACGGATGGAGGACAGAGAGCGGGTGAGGTCGGATTACGGAGGGAGAAAGAGAACGCGCGGCCATCAGCGATGGGGTGAGGGGACGGATGGAGGCCTGCCCCCCCCCCGTGTTCAGTGAAGCGTCATTCCTGTGCAAGCTTGTCCTCGTGAAAGCATGCCCCTGCGAAAGCGGGGGCGGGGGCAGGAATCCAGAACATCGATACAACGCTAGATTCCTGGTCAAGCCAGGAATGACGGAGAGTGGATGACGGGGCTGGCCGGCCTCGTGGAAATGGGGGGCGGAAGGCGGGGGCTGGCTTCGCGGGAAGAGGGGCGGAGGACGGGGGAGTCGTCATTCCTGCGAAAGCTTGTCCCCGTGAAAACGGGGGCAGGAATCCATCAATATCGGCATAGTACTGGATTCCTGTTTACACAGGAATGACGGAGAATGAAGAGCCGAAAGCCACTCGTCCTCGTATCCGTTACGGGGCAGGCCATTCCTGCGAAAGCTTGTCCCCGTGAAAACGGGGGCAGGAATCTAGCTGGCTGCATGCCTTGCCTTCTATGGATTCCTGTTTACACAGGAATGACGCTTGACTTGAGTGTCGAGTGGGAAGCGTCATTCCCGCAAAAGAACGTCACTCCTGCCTGCGAGCAGGGGCGCGGGTTTAGTCATTTACAAGCCGGAATACCGCCCGCAGGGGTGCACGGCCGCCGTACTTATCGCCCTTGCCCGGGCTCACAGGTGTGCGCCATACCGTCCACACGGGTACACGGCGGCGATACTTACGGTCATAACTTGGAGGCGCTGATGTTGTTAGTAACCGGCGGTGCCGGGTTCATCGGCTCGCATCTGGTCGAGCATCTGCTGGCCGAAGGCGAGCGAGTGCGCGTGCTGGATAATTTCGCCACGGGCAAGGCGGCGAATCTGGCCGCGGTGCGGGCTCATCCCGGCCTGTCCATCCTGGAAGGCGATATTCGAGATTATGCCGCGGTCGATCGCGCCATGCAGGGTGTTGAGGCGGTGTTTCATCAGGCGGCGCTGGTGTCGGTGGAACAATCCGTGCGCGCGCCGGCGGAGAGCTTTCATAATAACGCGCAAGGCACCTTTCATGTCTTCGAAGCCGCGCGCAAGAACAAACTCAGGCGGGTGATTGTGGCCAGTTCCGCGGCGGTCTATGGGCCGGCCGGGCACTATCCCATCGCCGAATCCGCCCCCGCCCGACCGGCCAGCCCCTATGCCCTGGACAAGCATTACGCCGAGCAACTGGCCGTGTTATACAGCCGCCACTATGCGCTGGAGTGTGTCGTGCTGCGCTATTTCAATGTCTATGGTCCGCGCCAGGATGCGGCCTCGCCGTACAGCGGGGTGATCGCCGCCTTCATGGCGAAGTTGCAGGCCGGGGCGGTGCCGGTGGTGCATGGCGATGGCCGGCAATCGCGGGACTTTGTCTATGTCAAGGACGTGGTGGCGGCCAATGTGCAGGCGCTGCGCATGTCTTATGCGACGGCACCGACCTTTGCGTGTTGCAATATCGCCGGCGGCGAGGAGACCAGCCTGCTGGCTCTGCTGGCGATCTTACGCGAGGTGGCCGGCGTTGAGGCGCCGGCTTATGACTTCGCCCCGCAACGGGCCGGGGACATCCGCCGCTCCGTTGCCTGCATTGATGAGGCAAGCCGTCTCTTGGATTGGCGGCCGCATTATGACTTGCGGCAGGGGTTGGCCGAGACCTATCAACAGGGCGCGGCGGGATGAGCAACGGAAGACAGAAGGCGGAAGATGCGTCATATCAGACAGGAAACGGTTCTAAAGTAATGATAAAATCCAGCGCTTTTAGCGTCGCTCCTGCGAAGGCTTGTCCTCGTGAAAACGGGTGGAAATATGGCTGGCTTCGCCTTGCTCCCTGTGGATTCCTGTTTGCACAGGAATGACGGATAAGAAATCGAGTATCACTCGTCATTCCCGCGCAAGCGGGAATCCAGAGAATCAATGCAGCGCTGGATTCCTGGTCAAGCCAGAGCCTGCCCCGTGCCTGACACGGGGAATGACAAGCACGGGCATGGCCTGAAATAAAACAATAACCATCACCTTAAAGCATCCACGGAGCAGATCATGCCCGACACACCACACACCGTCCCTGATAATCATGCTCCCCCCCCCCGCATTTCCGTCGTCATTCCGGTCTATAACCGCTTTGACAGCCTGGTGCAGGCGCTGGATTCGGTGAAGGCGCAGACCTGGCCGGTGCATGAAATCCTGATCGTGGATGACGGCTCAGAAGCCGCCATCGCCGCACAGATCGCGGGGCTGGAAGGCGGCGCAGTGCGGGTGCTGCGGCAGGCGCAAAATAGCGGGGCGGCGGCGGCGCGTAACGTCGGCCTGGCCGCCGCCGACGGGGACTACATCGCCCTGCTGGATTCGGACGATTACTGGCTGCCGGAGAAGCTGGCCCGCCAGATTGCCTTCATGCAGCAGCACAACGCGCTCTTCAGCACCACCGCCTTCTGGGCGGATTATTATAGAGACGCGACCTTCCTTCGGCGCGAGCTGCAACGCCTGCCCAGCCGGGTGCGGCTGGGCACTCTGGTCTTTTCTTGCCACTTTGCCGTGAGCTCGACCGCGGTGTTTGCGCGTAGCCTATTAGCCGAGGTCGGCTTCCAAGATGCGGCCCTGCCCTATGCCGAGGATTGGGACTGGTTGCTGCAGGTGCTTACGATCACGCCGGTGCATATCTTGCGCGAGCCGTGTGCGGTGGTGGAAGCGCATCCGCAGCGCAACTATGCGCCGCAGGTCGCCGCAGTCTATGCGCGCCTGTTCAAGAAGCGTTTTCCTGATCTGGCGCGCAAGAGTCTCGTGCTGGCGCTGCGTTTTTTGTCCGCGCTGTTTTATCAGGGCAGCAAGCGCTTTTTTGTGCAGGGCAAGTGGCTGCGCTGTGCATCGTGCCTTGCGCTGGCGCTGCTCACCTGGCCGCTGCATGGCCGCTCTGTTGCCCGCCAGGCCCGGCATTATTTGCGGCTGAAGTTTCGGCGGGGCTAAATCTTCTCTCTTCTAGCCCGTCATTCCTGCGGAAGCAGGAATCTAGAGGATCGACGCCGCTGGATTCCTGATCAAGCCAGGAATGACGATATTGGGGATGGCGGAGGGCAGAGGCTTGCCCCCGCAAAAGCAAGGGGCAGAGAGCAGATGACGGCTGAAATTCCAGTGAGGCTAATCTTAGCCCCCGTCATTCCTGCGGAAGCAGGAATCCAGAGGATTGACGCAGCGCTGGATTCCTGATCAAGCCAGGAATGATGCTTGACTTGGTTGCGGAGTAGAAAGGTCGTCATTCCCGCAAAAGCGGGAATCTAGTTGGTTTCTTGCCTTGTCTCCTATGGATTCCCGTTTTCACGGGAATGACGGATAAGAAGTCAAGATTCACTCGTCCCCGTATCCGGTACAGGGCAGGTTATTCTTAGCTTGGCCAAGAGTCCATTCAGTATCGTGCCAAATACCCTGTTGGATTCCTGGTCAAGCTAGGAATGACGACATTCCTAAGATAGGCCAAAATGTCAAACCGCCTCCTCACGCCCGTCATTCCTGCGTAAGCAGGAATCTAGAGGATCGCCGCCGCGCTGGATTCCTGATCAAGCCAGGAATGATGCTTGACTTGGTTGCGGAGTAGAAAGGTCGTCATTCCCGCAAAAGCGGGAATCTAGTTGGTTTCTTGCCTTGTCTCCTATGGATTCCCGTTTTCACGGGAATGACGGATAAGAAGTCAAGATTCACTCGTCCCCGTATCCGGTACAGGGCAGGTTATTCTTAGCTTGGCCAAGAGTCCATTCAGTATCGTGCCAAATACCCTGTTGGATTCCTGGTCAAGCTAGGAATGACGACATTCCTAAGATAGGCCAAAATGTCAAACCGCCTCCTCACGCCCGTCATTCCTGCGTAAGCAGGAATCTAGAGGATCGCCGCCGCGCTGGATTCTTGGTCAAGCCAGGAATGATGCTTGACTTGGTTGCGGAGTAGAAAGGTCGTCATTCCCGTAAAAACGGGAATCCATCAAGAACGATACAGCACTAGATTCCTGCTTACGCAGGAATGACGGATTAAGAAGTCGAGTGCGGGCCGAGATGTCCTCTCCTCATGCAGTCTGTCGTCTGTTCTCTGCCTTCCGTCTGCCGAATGCTTTACTCTTTTCCCGCCCACCATTACAATCGCCGCTTTTTTAATTATGAAGGTCCTCATCACCGGCGCAGCCGGGTTTATCGGCGCAGCCTTATCCAAACGTTTATTGGCGCGTGGCGATGTGGTCATCGGCGTGGATAATCTGAACGATTATTACGCTGTGCAGTTGAAAAAAGATCGCCTGGCGCAGTTTTCCGATGATGCCAATTTTCATTTTATCAAGGCCGACATTGCCGAGCGCGAGGCCATCGCGCAACTCTTCGCCGAGCAAAGGCCGGAGCGGGTCGTGCATCTGGCCGCCCAGGCCGGTGTGCGCTATTCCTTAAGCCATCCGCATGCTTATATTGACGCCAATCTGGTCGGCTTTGCCAACATCCTGGAGGGCTGCCGGCACAATGCCGTTCAGCATCTGGTCTATGCCTCGTCCAGCTCGGTCTATGGGGCGAATACGAAGCTGCCCTTTTCCGTGCATGACAATGTGGATCATCCCTTGTCCTTGTATGCGGCGACCAAGAAGGCCAATGAGTTGATGGCGCATACCTATAGCCATCTGTATGCCCTGCCCACCACGGGCCTGCGCTTTTTTACCGTGTATGGCCCCTGGGGGCGGCCGGATATGGCGCTGTTTCGCTTCACGCGGCAGATCTTAGCCGGCGAGCCGATCGAGGTATTCAACCACGGCAAGCACGAGCGCGACTTCACCTTCATTGACGATATTATCGAAGGCGTGGTCAGGACGCTGGACCGAATTGCTGCGCCCGATGCGGCCTGGCAGGGCGAGACCCCGGACCCGGCCGGCAGCCTGGCACCTTATCGCCTGTACAACATCGGCAGCCACCGCCCGATCAAACTGCTGCGCTATATCGAATTGCTGGAGGCGGCGCTGGGCAAAAAGGCGCAGAAAAACTACCTGCCCTTGCAGCCGGGCGATGTGCCAGCCACCTATGCCGATGTGGCGGCCTTAACCGAGGCCACCGGCTATGCTCCGGCCACGCCCATAGAAGAGGGCATCGCCCGCTTCGTGGCCTGGTACAAGGATTATTATCGGGCCGACTAATGGGGTCTAGCCGATGACACATACGCGCACGATCTCTGTTCTTGGCCTGGGCTATGTCGGCCTGCCGGTGGCCGTGGCCTTTGGGCGACAGGGGCGGGTCATTGGCTTTGATACCGATGCGGCCAGGGTCGCCGCGCTCAAGGCCGGCCGGGATGCCACCGGCGAGGTGGGCGCAGCAGAACTGGCCAAAGCGGACTTGCAACTGAGCAGCGATGCGGCGGTACTCGCCGGCGCGGACTTTCACATCATCGCCGTGCCGACACCGGTCACCAAAGGCAAGGCACCGGACTTGGCGCCCCTGCTCGCGGCCACCCGCGCCCTGGCGCCGCACTTGAAAACCGGCGACATTGTCGTCTATGAATCGACCGTGTATCCGGGCGCCACACGGGAGGACTGCCTGCCGCTGCTGGAGGCCGGCTCAAACCTGCGCGCGGGCGAGGATTTCTTCATCGGCTACTCGCCGGAGCGCATCAACCCGGGCGATGCCGAACACAACTTCACCAACACCGCCAAGGTCATCGCCGCGCAAGATGCCGCCACCTTAGATACCATGGCCGCGGTCTATGGCGCGGTGATCAAGGCCGATTTGCATCGCGCCCCATCCATCGAAGTGGCCGAGGCCGCCAAGGTGATCGAGAACACCCAGCGTGATCTGAACATCGCCCTGATGAACGAGCTGGCGCTCATCTGCCAGCGGCTGCGGCTGGACACCGGCGATGTGCTAGCGGCGGCGGCGACCAAGTGGAACTTCCTGCCGTTTAAGCCGGGGCTGGTCGGCGGGCATTGTGTCGGCGTTGACCCGTATTACCTCACCTACAAGGCGGCGCTGGCCGAGTACAACCCGCAGGTCATCCTGGCCGGGCGGCGCATCAATGACGGCATGGGGCGCTTCATCGCTCAGCATCTCGTCCAGCACCTGACCCAGAGCGGCGTAGCCCTCAAGGATTGCCGCGTGACCATCTTGGGCTTGAGCTTCAAGGCCGAAGTGCCGGATCTGCGCAACAGCCGCGTCATCGACCTCATCACCGAATTGCAGGACTACGGCCTGGATGTGCAGGCGCACGACCCGCTCGTTGATGGTCAAGCGGCGGCGCGCCACGGGGTGCGCCTGCTGGAACGGGAAGAGTTAAAACCGGCGGCGGCCGTGGTGCTGGCCGTGCCGCACCGGGCATTAGGCGTCCGTTGGGAGATGATCACCGCCCTGCTGGAAGGCCGCCGCGGCCTGGTGTTTGACGTACAAGGCGTCTTGGATCGGGCAACCAAGCCTGAGGCCATTTCCCTGTTGCGGCTGTAGGAGGCTTAAGCGGATGAAGGTCAGCATTTTGGAACGGGCGGAATTAAAACCGGCGGCGGCCGTGATGCTGGCCGTGCCGCACCGGGCATTGGGCGCTGGTTGGGAGACGATCACCGCCTTGCTGGAAGGGCGCCGCGGCCTGGTGTTTGACGTACAAGGCGTCTTGGATCGGGCAACCAAGCCTGAGACCATTTCCCTGTTGCGGCTGTAGGAGGCTTAAGCGGATGAAGGTCAGCATGCTGGGCGCAGGCTATGTCGGGCTGGTCTCCGCCGCCTGCTTTGCCGAGTTCGGCGCGGATGTCTGTTGCATTGATGTTGACCGGGCGCGCATTGCGGCCTTGCAGTCCGGCCAGGTGCCGATCTATGAGCCGGGGCTTACCGCCCTGATCGCCAAAAACGTGGCCGAGGGGCGCTTGTCCTTTGCCGTGCAGGGCCAATCGACGGGCGACCCGGCGGCGATAGGGATAAACGATCTTATTTTTATCGCCGTCGGCACCCCGACGCGGCACAGCGATGGTCAGGTGGATCTGTCCTTCATCCACCAGGCCGCCCGTGAGCTGGCACCGCAGCTGGCCGGTTATACCGTGGTGGTGGATAAATCCACGGTGCCGGTGGGCACCGCGCGGCAGGTGCAGGGCATCATTCGGCAAGCCAACCCAAAGGCGGATTTTGATGTGGCGGCCAATCCGGAGTTCCTGCGCGAAGGCGCGGCGATTGCCGATTTCATGCGCCCGGATCGGGTCGTGCTGGGGCTTGAGAGCGCGCGGGCGGAAGGCTTGCTGCGGGAGTTGTATCGGCCGCTGAACTTAATCGAGGCGCCGATTTTGGTCACAAGCCTGGAGAGCGCCGAGTTGATCAAGTATGCCACCAATGCCTTTTTGGCGACGAAGATCAGCTTCATCAACGAGATGGCGGCGCTTTGCGAGGCGCTGGGGGCGGATGTGCATGCGGTGGCGAAAGGCATGGGGCTGGACGGGCGCATCGGGCGCAAGTTCCTGCACCCCGGCCCCGGCTATGGCGGCTCGTGCCTGCCGAAGGATACCCGCGCGCTGGCCGGCATGGGGCGGGAAAGCGGCGCGCCCAGCCGCATCGTCGAGGCTGTGATGGCCGTGAACGAGGCACAAAAGGCACGTATGCTGACGAAGATCCGCCGGGCGCTGGGGGGTGCAGCGGCGGGTGATAAGGAGGGCGGTGCTGGGGCAGGCAGCGAGGGAGATAGCGCAGCGTGGACTCCTGCTTCCGCAGGAATAGCCCGCCCCCGGCTTGAACAGGGGACGGAGGGTAGTGAAGCGGGTAGCCAGGCGGGCGGCGAGGCGTGGATTCCTGCTTCCGCAGGAATGACGCCGAGCGGCGAGACGGGTGCTGAGGCCGACGGTGAGGCCGGCGGTGAACGGGGCAATGAGCCAAGTGAAAAAGGCAAGAATATCGCCGTGCTGGGCTTGACGTTTAAGCCGGAAACCGATGATATGCGCGCGGCCCCTGCCCTGGCCATCCTGCCGCCGCTGATCGAGAACGGGGCGCGCATTCAGGCGCATGACCCGCAGGGCATGGCCGCGGCGAAGTCCTTGCTGCCGGCAGCGGTGCGCTATTTTGAGGATCTATACGAGGCCGCCGCCGGGGCTGACGCGATTGTGTTGCTGACCGAATGGAATGTCTATCGCGGCCTGGATCTGGCGCGGCTACGCAAGACCATGCAAGGCAATATCTTCATCGACCTGCGTAATGTCTATGAGCCGGCAATGATGCGCAGAGCAGGCTTTGACTACCACTGTGTAGGCCGGGTTTGACCCGTAATTATTTCTGCTTGCGCAAAAGATCGCGTACAATGCGCCTCGCCTTTGGGGATAAGGTCGGCAACAACGAACAATGCCAAGCCCCGTCTTTGGCAAGCGCCAAGAAATATTTAAGAGGAGATCGCTTAAGTGCAAAAAATCAAAGTAGCCTTTATCTATAAAAAAGGCTATCAATTCTTAACCGGCCAGCATTTTGATAACACAACGTATTTCTTTTTTATGCATGCACTAAAGAGAAATAGCCGGATAGATGTGCACTATTATCCCGCCGATGATTATTTTGATGTGTCCGAGTTAAAAGGCAAATGCGATATTATTTTGCTTCCTGATAATCACCGTAGGGGTACACCAGAGACGCTGGCTAATATTGAAGGTTGCGGCATACCGGTTGTGTGTCGCGTGGGGGATCCGCATGATGCCAAACGAGAGAAGAAAATCCCTAACCATGAAAAGTACAAAATTGATTATTACTTCAATTTCATGCCGAGTAGCTATTTTTATCAGTTCTATCCGCAGGAGTTTCGCTACCGAGAAATTCTCTTTGGCGTAGAGCCCAGCCAGTTTAGCGATCTGCCGCCATATAAGGAAAGAATAAACAACCGAATCTTGAACTCCGGGGTAGTGGGCAGAAAAAGCGTCCTCGGAAGATTGGCAGGGAAAATAGTATATCCAGGACACTCTCGCTGGTATCACTATAGACTCCGCACCCGGTGTAATGACCTGCCCTATGTGGATTATGTAAAAATCCAAGATGGCAGGTATCCGCATGAGCGCTATGCCGATCTGCTCTCGCAATATTGTGCGGCGATTGCTGCAACAACCTACTATCCAACGATCAAATACTTCGAAATACCGGCGGCGGGATGCTTAACCTTCATGGAGATAACCCCTTTTAATAATGCGTATTATCTGGGCTTTGAGAATGAGGAGACGGCTGTTTTTATTAACGAGAAAAATTATAAGGAAAAGTTTGCCGGGTACCTGTCTGATCCCAACAATCCAAAATGGGAAAAGATCGCCAGACAAGGTAAGGAGTTTATCGATAATCATCTGAACAATGATGTCGCCGTGGATAACCTGGTTAATCTGTTTGAGGAATTGGTATAGCATCCAAAATTATGAACATGACCCGCGCACAAGGCGAACAATTCTTCGCAGAAGAGACGACCCCGCCCACAAGCCCGTCTGTTGATGTGATCATCCCGGCGTATAATGCGGCGCGGTTTATTAAGGAAACCATTGCATCGGTCCTGGCGCAGACCTACTTGCCGCGCAAGATCATCGTTGTGGACGATGGCTCTACTGATGAGACCCGCGCCGTTGTAGAGGGCCTTAAGTCTGATTTGATCGAGCTGATTGCCACCCCGCATGTTGGTGTGAGTCATGCCCGCAACACCGGCATCCGCGCGGCCAAAGCCGATTATATCGCCTTTTTAGACAGTGATGATCTGTGGCTGGCGGAGAAGCTGGCGTTTCAAATAGAGAAATTGCAAGCCAACCCACAAGCAAAGGTTTGTTATTCGGAGGCCTCATACATTAACGCGGCAGGCAATGAGGCTCCTCTGTTATTTCCCATTCCCGCCTGTGGTTGCGGCGATGTTTTTGCAAAGGTTATGTCCTGCTTTTTCGCGATTTCCGGTTCGGCCTCGTCTGTGCTTGCAGAGCGCAAACTGGTTTTAACCACCTCACTCTTTGATGAAAAATTAGCCTACTTAGAAGACCTTGATTTCTGGGCTCGGCTGGCGCTCATCACCGAATTTGAGTATGTCCCCTTGCCGCATGTAAAGATCCGCAGCCATTCATACTCTACCACTCGCATGGAAAAGAAGCGTCATAGCGAGGAGATAATAGAGGATAGTATGTTTTCTATTCCTTATGTCTTCGAACGATATGCAGCAGATCACGCTTATTCTGAAAGAACCATAAATCGCTTGTATGCGGATTTGTTTTATAAATGCTTACTTTATCGAGCAATAGGGCGATTGCCGGCCTTTCTGCAGCGGCTGGAGGCAGAGACACCTGCACTATACAAACAGATGCAGGCGAGGTTTTCCTTGCGTTTGTCTGTTGCGCTACTCTTCGCTTACTATCTGCGCATCCCTGCGCGGCTGCGTCTGTTTTTTCATACTGGCTCGATCTTTCTTGGAGGAAAGAGGGCGGCGGCATATTTCCGTGCCTGCCGCGCCTAAGAGTATTGTGCCTTCCTTGCTTACCCTGCTGCGCCGGCTTTGGCACCACATCCCCGCCCGCTACAGAGGGCAACTCGCCGCGCTCCTCGCACTCACTATGCTGGGGGCGGCCACCGATATGATTTCCATCGGCCTGGTGCTGCCGCTTCTAGGCGTGCTGACCGCGCCAGAGAAGGTCTTCGCCCACCCTGTGGCGCAGCCGTTCATTGCTGCGTTGGGATTGGAAAGTCCCCAGGAAATGCTCTTGCCGATCACGGTTGTATTCTGCGCGGCAGTCTTGTTCACCGGCGCGCTGCGCCTGCTGCTGTTGTGGGCGCAGGTGCGCTTTTCTCATGCCTTGGGCGCGCATATCGGCGCACGCGCCTATCGCCAGGCCCTGTATCAGCCCTACCTGGAACATACGCGGCAAAACAGCAGCAGTGTCCTCGCGCTCTTGACCGGCAAGATAAACATGGTGGTGGAGTATGTCGTCCTGCCGCTGCTCACGTTGATCTCCTCGCTGGTGAACATCGTATTGATCGTTGTCTTCTTGGCGACGCTCGATTTTGGGCTAACAGCCACCGTCTTTGTCGGGCTGGGCGCTTTCTATGTGGCTACGGCCGTCGCCACCGACAAGCGCTTGCGTGGCACCGGCCAGCGTCTGGCGAGCACACAAAACAGGCGCATGCAGATCGCACAGGAGAACTTAGGCGGCATTCGCGATGTCATCTTAGACCGCTTGCAAGAGACTTGCCTGCTGCTCTATAGCCGCGCAGACAAGCGCATGCGCCGCGCACAAGGCAATCTCCAGATCATCAGAATGCTGCCGCGGCAGCTGATCGAGGCCCTTGGCATCACCTTTGTCGCCGGGCTGGCCTTTTGGCTGACCAAGGATGCGGGCGCCATCAACAAGGCGCTGCTCGTCTTAGGCACACTGGTGCTGGCCATCCAGCGCCTGTTGCCCTTGATGCAGCAAGTCTATAACAACTGGGGGGGCATACAGGGCGGGCGGGCGGCTTTGGCTGAGGTACTGCACTTGCTGGATACGCCCGTTGTGGACGGCGGCGCACGGCCGCTGCCCCCCTTGGCCTTCACCCGGCAGATCACGCTGCGCGATGTCTGTTTTCGTTATCACCCGCAAGGCCCCTGGGTCTTGCAGGGGATTGACCTGGAGATCCCGCACGGCAGCCGCATCGGCTTTGTCGGTGCCACCGGTTGTGGCAAGAGCACCTTGCTGGATGTCGTGATGGGCCTGCTGGCACCGACAGCGGGCGGTCTATACATTGACGATAGGCCCGTGGATGAGGGCAATAGCCCCGCCTGGCAGGCGCATATCGCCCATGTGCCGCAGAGCATTTTTCTGGCCGATACCACCATCATGGAAAACATTGCCTTCGGCGTGCCGCGGGAAAAGATCGATGTCGAGCGGGTGCGCGAAGCGGCCGCACTGGCGCAGATCGCGGCCACCATAGACTCCTGGGAACAAGGCTATGACACCTTCGTTGGCGAGCGCGGCATACGCCTATCCGGCGGCCAACGCCAGCGCATCGGCATCGCCCGGGCGCTGTACAAACGCGCCCACGTGCTGATCTTTGATGAGGCCACCAGCGCCTTGGATGGCGACACAGAAAGCGCAGTGATGGCCGGGATTGATTCCTTGCCGGAGAAGCAGACTGTACTGATCGTCTCGCACCGCCTCACGACCTTAAAAAACTGCGATTGGATTGTGGCGTTGCAGGCGGGGCGCTTGCAGCGCGTCGTGCGTTACGAAGACCTGGAAGGGCCGGCGGCGGTTGCTGCGAGTGGATGAGGCAATGCCCGGTATTTTCCACGGCGTGAAGGGGGTTGAGGTGGGCGCCGGGGCCGGGGCTGCCATAATGCTGGCTTGCAAGCGGGGGCGTGGCGCATGGTAAATATGGAATCCACCCTGGCGCGGCCCAGAAGGAGATCAGAGGCAATCCTGTTTGCTCTCGTGTACGCATCCTTCGTTGTCTTCTTTCCTTGGACGGAAATAATGATAGCAGGTCAACATGTTGATTTTCAATGGTATGCAGAACGCTTTACTGATGCGCATGAGCGGGAGATAACGTTCTCAGAACTTCACGGCATCGATTCTTTTTCATTAGAAAAATACTATACCGGCGAGGTGCTCTGGTTTGAACTGGTGCGCCTGCTCACTGCCTTAACCGGCGAGGCGGCAATCGCCCTGCGTCTTATTTCCTTTTTCATGCTCTTCACGTGGGCCTGGTTGCTGATTAACCGCACCAGCTATGCCATAGCGCTGCTTTTTCTGCTCAATCCCCTGGTGATTGACATGGCGCTTTCCATCATGCGCAACGGTCTTGCCTTTACATTGTTTATGATAGCACTCACACTGCGCTCGGAAATAACAAGGGCCCTGCTTTTTCTCATCGGGAGTTTTACCCATTCTTTAACCTTGGTGCTGGTGATTTTTTATTATTTCCTGAAACTGATCAGCCGCGTGAAAGAAACGCGTTATTTCCTCTGGCTCTTTGGCATAAGCGCCGCCGTAGCAACGGGGCTTGTGATGACGGTCGGCATTGATTTTCTGGGGACGATTATTGAAGACAGGAGATTGCGTGAGGATTATATTCAGGGACTGGGTTCTCCCATACAGATGGTGCTATGGTCATTTTTTCTCTTCCTGCAATTAACAAGCGGGCAGGCGTATATCAGAAAAAACATCTTTGTGATTAGCATCATCGCCTGGTTTTTGATTCTCAATGTCCATATTCCTTGGGCTTCCCGAATCTGGGTTACTCTTTCACCCCTTATTGTCGTTTCCATGCTTGCCCTTTCTCGTGATAAATGTAGATTATTTCTCCTGCTGTATTCGGGCTATCTGGTGCGCCTATATATGAAATGGAGCACACTCCTGGTTTGAAGATTGAGCATGGCTATAAATAATAGTAATAGCGTCATTGCCTTTTTCCTTAAATCCATAAATGGAGGTGGCGCGGAAAGGGCGGTTATTGCACTGGCTGGTCATATTGCCAAAAGGGGCTATGCTGTGGACTTGGTCGTGGGTGATGGCGAGGGTGACTTGCGCGGGGAAGTTTCGGCAGAAGTGAATCTCGTGGACTTTAGGATAGGCTCATCATTGCTAGTATTTTGCAAGCTCTTGGCTTATCTAAGGAATAAAAAACCCACCGCAGTCTTAGCAGCGCTTGAACCTTCCAATATCATCCTGGTCAGTGCAGCGAGGCTGATTGCTTATAAGGGCAGAACAATCATCAGCCAACATAGCATGTTACAGAACAGACTGGATGAATGCGGTGTGGTCAAAAGAATCGCAGTAGAGAATCTCCAGTTTCTTTTATATCCCAGAGCGGATAAAGTCATTAGCGTTTGTCGTGCTGCGGTAGATGATCTGCATCTTGAATTGAGAATTCCTAAGAAAAAGATTATTACGATTCACAACAGCGTTGATGTAGAAAATATACAACGGTTGGCGGATGAGTCGCTTGCCGATGACTGGTATCTGCAAGGCGAGGCGCCGCTGATCCTGTCGGTGGGGAGTTTTAGACAACTAAAAGACCGGACAACATTAGTCAAAGCCTTCGCCATCGCCAATGCCCGGCGGCCCTTGCGCTTGGTGATACTTGGAAAGGGCGCAGAAAAACACAGGATTGAGTCCTTGATTGCCGAGTTGAAACTGGCTGATAGATCTTACCTGCCCGGCTTTGAACCCAATCCCTATAAGTGGATGCAGAGAGCCGCGGTGCTGGTCAGCTCATCAACAACGGAAGGATGCCCGGTGAATATCCTCGAAGCCCTGGCACTAAATACCCCCATCGTGGCGACCGATTGTCCGGGGGATACGGCTGTTTTGCTGGAACACGGTAAATGGGGACGGCTCGTGCCGATCGGCGATGCAGCGCGCATGGCGGCGGCGATTTTGGAGTCTCTGGATGATCCTGCCCTACCGGATGGACGCATACGCGCTGCTGACTTCTCACCAGAGAAAGTGACCAATGCCCATCTGGATGTGTTGCTGCCCAGATAATTTCATCATTTGTCATTCCCGCAGAAGGGCAGACAAGAACGTCATTCCTGCGCAAGAACGTCACCCCTGCCTGCGAGCAGGGGCATGAATCCAAAGAAGGCTGGCAGGAAATTGACTGGATTCCTGGTCAAGCCAGGAATGACGAATGATGAGGCGTTTTTGTTTATGAATAATATAAGATAATGAGTCTTGTTGTAGGGATTGATGCCTCCCGGAATCGCTCGGGCGGGGCGAGATGTAGCAAAGACCTCAAGCGGCTAATCTAGTGACTCAAGGTAAAGTGCCCGTCAAAGCTCAGCGTGAAGGCCCCTCGCATGATAACGTCCATGCCCAATAGTGCCTGAAATGGATGTTGCTTCGAGACTTGAAGTACGCCCACCATCGTTTGCGGCACAACAAACTGCTGCTTGCCATAACGTAACACCAAATCAACCCGGTACTGGTTGGCTGCGTGAGGCCCGGCTACGCCCTGCATTTCAACCTTGCCAATCGGCTGGATACCCAAGCCCTGAACGATATGAGTGGACAGGCAAGTATGGGTGGCCCCGGTATCCAGCAGCGCCTTGAATGGTAGAATCTCAACATCTTCTCCCAAGCCTGACTGGTCGGCAAGCAGGCACCCCTCCCTGGCACAACCCATATCGACCAAGACGCCTTCCGGCGTGACCAGCCCGGCAATGCTAGGCATAGGAATAAAAGCCTAAGCTGATGCGCCTGGTGGTAACCTCCTGAATGGAAAAAAGCCCGTCTTCAAATAACTTATCGCCGGCAGTGGCCGCATCATTGGCGGTGTCAAACAGGGCGATGAGCTGCTCATCGCGCATCAATGCGAACCGGCCCTGATGCTTCTCGATAATGCCGGGAAGCAACTTCTTAAATGCCTCGTAGTTGCGATCAACGCTGTCTTGTACGGCGTTCATGTGTGTAAGGATATCTCGGTCTGCTTTGTTTATAGTATATTGCAATTCCCCGCTTCTGCAAGGACATGTTTTAAGAGAAAATGCCGCTTTGATTACAAAATTTGAGGGAAAAGCGGTTTTTAAGGGGATGGATTTTCCTGATGCCGGAAGCAGGCAGGAATCCAAAGAGTGCCGGCAAGAGATCTACTGGATGCCTGCTTCCGTTTTCACGGGAATGACGGGGGAGTTGGGAGTCAGGTGGACTCCTTCCCTTCGTCATTCCTGGCTTGACCAGGAATCCATGAGGGCGATACAGAAATGGATTCCTGCTTCTGCTCGTGGGCGGGTGACGTGCTTTCGCAGGAATAGCCTGCCCCGTATCTGGTACGGGACAGGCGCTGGCTTGAACAGGGGACGGACGCGGGGCTGGCCGGAATAAACGAAAACTGAATCGCTGAATTATTCATTTCTTAAACAGGTTCTTAAAGTTTATAAGCAAAGGGATACCACTTTGAAAAAGAAAATCATCTATCTGGTGTCGGATTATGGTTATGTATTAACGCATCGCTTGTCCATCATCAAAGAACTATCCCGGAATAATTATCGGGTAACTCTTATTACAAAAATTCCAGCGGGCACTGTCCCGGAACCGCTGCCCAACGTAGAAATTATTGATCTGGATTTGCAACGCGCGCTAACAAATCCCCTCAAGGATATCAAGGCCGTCCTGTCCCTGTATCAAATCTATCGGCGCATCAAGCCGGTCTTCGTCCAGCACATTTCCATGAAGATGATATTTCTTGGCTCCATCGCGGCGAGGCTTAGCAGGGTTCCTTATACCTTTAATACAATGACCGGACTGGGTTATCTCTTTATCTCAAAATCCTTGCGGGCAAGGATTCTAAGGCTATTGCTGTGGCCGATATTTTTCCTTCTCTTCCGGCATAAAAATACCTGGACGATTTTTCAAAATACGGATGATCTGGAAAAGTTTGTAAAACTCCATCTTGTCAAGATAAAAAATACCAAGCTCATACGAGGTTCTGGGGTCGATATAGATCGATTCAAGTATTCAGAAGAACAAAATGATGAAATAGAAATTTTACTTGCAGCGAGAATAATACGAGACAAAGGGGTGTTGGAATTTGTCGAGGCGGCGCGGTTGGTGAAAGCCGTTTATCCTCAAGTCAAATTTTCCATTACCGGTGAAATTGATAAGGAAAATCCGGCAAAAATACCCGTTAGCGATGTTCAGGCTTGGGAGCAGGAAGGTGCGATAAAATGGTATGGGAATGTAGCGGACATGCCTGCGCTGTTGAAACGAGTTAGCATTGTCTGCCTGCCGTCTTATCGAGAAGGCCTGCCTAAAATTTTACTCGAAGCCGCCGCCTGCGGCCGGGCGATCATTACCACCACTATGCCGGGCTGTCGGGATGCTGTGATACCAAACAAAAGCGGCTTGCTCATCCCGGCAAAGGACTCACGAGCATTAGCCGACGCCATCAAGTTGCTAATTAACGATAAGGATTATCGAAAATCTATGGGCAAAGAAGGCCGGAAGTTCATCGAGCAGAAATTTTCCGACAAAATCATCAACCAACAATTCTTTGATTTTTATGAGCAGGTTCTATCGAATCAAGATTCGTAACCTTTTATTTTAACAATTCAGTTTTCTGCGCCTACTCATAATCCAGAGGAATGACCTTATTCAGTGGTTTTATAAATTCCTCCCTTGCCTTGAAGCGCTCTCTTAAATCCTCAGCACTCACCGCCTTTTCAATAAACTGCCTATAGGGGTTTTTTGCTGGAATTTTTGCGTTATCAAATAACTCCTTGAGAAGAGTCTGGTTAGCATCATTCTTTTTCAGCTCGCCTTTCTTGTTGGCAACATAGTTGATGATTTCATCAGTTTTCTCATCCTGTTTATAATCATATTCTGCTGTTTGTAGCTTGGCCATTTTAGACAAAGCTCGAACAGAGTTATCGTTTACAGTGCCCTCTGGATCTTTGGTAAACATTAGCCAGGCACCGGGCTGCTTTACGGCCTTCTCACCCACCGCCAAGCGCTGATAAATGCCACTGGAGTCCTTAGGATTATAATAAATTTCCATCAGCACATCGGCCGAGTCTTTTGCGCCGCCAGAACCCTCTGGTACCGGCTCGCAATTATCTGCCATGATTTCACCTTTTTTATTCTTGCAATACACCCTGTTGGTCGGTACCAGCGCCAGTTCTCTTCTATTATAGCCGAAACTCGTTTGCGGCTGATTGGTCGCCGGGTCTAATGACGTCTCCGCTCCAATCACCGTGCTGGTGATAGCCAGAACATGATGCTCCTTTACATTGCGCCCACAACCTGACAATACCCCTAACAGAACAAACAATATGACATAATAATTTTTTCATCATAACCTCCTCATTGACAGTGAAGTTTGTGGGCGATGGTCGCCTCTCGGGAAAACGCATCGCAGGTCTGCACCCGCATCACACCTTTGGCCCTCTCGGAAATCTCCAGGCAGGTGTTCTCTGCATCGGCGGGGATGGCGAGCCGTATCTTGCGGGCATAGCCCAGCGTCAGACCCTTGTCCGCCCCGGCAGCAGCGCTCGCCCCAAGTATGTTCGTACGCACGGCATGAGCGCCGCTTTGATCACCATCCGGCACCGAGATCATGCCAAGGCCGAGGATGAGATAATGCGTGGCGTGTTCGTCTTGCAGCCTGATGCCGGTGCAGCCCGTTGTGCTGATGCAGGCGACTAGAAACAACGGCATGCCTCTGCGGAGAATAAAAAATTCAGCCATGTTTCGCCCTGTGTAAAATCAACTCTTAGGTCAAAGTGTAGTACAAAATATTCATCAGGCCAGAAAATATTGCATTTCGGCAGCAGTCAAGCGAAACGGGGTCAGTGTGCGCTCTGAGTCCGGCCACGGCAAGGGCCTGCCCCATGCCCGACAGGGGGCGGTCATGGGCGGCTTTACTACGGCGAGCGGTTTACCACCGTGAAAGACCGCAGGAAAGAAATCGGCATTGGCTTGTACCATGCCATGTTGAAACAACTTGGGCTAAACAGCAATGAGATCCAGGAGTAAGTGATGTTGACCTATCCATGTTTGGTGAAACGCGGAAAAGACGGACGCTATCTGGCCACCTTTCCCGACATTCCTGAGGCCTTGACCGATGGGGCTTCCCATGCAGAGGCGATCACCGAGGCGCATGATGCCCTGCTGACCGCACTTGGCGGCTACATCAGCGAGCGCCGCCCCATCCCGCCGCCGTCTCCGCTAACGCGGGGCCGGGCGCGTGTCCGCTTGAGTCTGCTTGCATTCAGCAAGCTCATGCTCTATGAGGTCATGCGAGCCGAGCAAATCTCCAATGTGAAACTCGGCGAGCAGGCGGGGGTGCATGAAGGGCAGGTACGGCGCTGGCTGGACTTGGGCCACCGCTCGCATATCGACCAGATCGAACGAGCGCTGGAGATATTGGGGCAACCGCTATCGGATAAAATACAAGAGGTGCTGACTAAAGTGGCTTGAGGTTCGATCAATCTGTGCGCCCTGATCGATCAGGGTAGGTATTAACCAATGGTCGCTCGGCGGCGGCGCAGCGCCATGATTTCAGCGTCTTTGCCGCCCATACTCCGTCATTCCTGGCTTGATCAGGAATCCAGCCGTGGGGAAGCGCTAAAAAACTTTTGGATTCCTGCTTTCGCAGGAATGACGAGGGGGCAACATCGCTGTCTATGACTCGTTCCCGTATCCAGGGTAGCGCAAAAGCATGAAGCTAAGATAGGTGATTTCTATTAGAACGGTTTAATAAAGTTCTGTCCCCCGCAGATGCGGTAAAAGTCAACGAAGAGGGTCAGAGTTTAGCCGCGGGTATGCATGTCAATGCACCAATATTAGTTGAAAAATTTTAATTCTCAGGGGTAGGTGGCAGAGACATATTAGAATCCATTACTCGCGTATCCAATTGTTGCTGCATTAGGTGTATTCCTTGTTTATTTAATTTAAAGCCCTGTCCTTCCAGTATTTCCTGTTCAGTGTCATCTCCGATTAGTGCAACATCTTTATACACAGGCAGTCGATCATATTGCCAGTTAGCAATGTCCTCCATTTCATTCATAGCTGATATATTTGGCTTACTTAGGATAACTGTGCCAGATCCACTAGCTACCTGCCTGCTTATATCCCACCTAGATAGCACACCGAGTTTTGAAGGGTTTTCAAGATAGCCTTTATCTGTAAAAACGTTCCGATAATAATCCGAGTTTTGAGCGATTGCATCCAGTGTCGCAGGTAATTGCCCATTCATAGATATATCCAGCACTTCCCCGCCGGTTGTTCTTAGGGATCGTGCGACAGCAGCAGCTTTACCAAGCGCCATAGCTAATGCAACAGGGTCACTCAGGTCGACTGCCATAATTTCAGCCGGCTCAGTGATAGTTTTTGCAGCTTGATTACAGACTACAGCGCTCCCCGTCTCAACGCATTGTATTTGCATAACTACCCGCTCCTTCAGTTCCCATTTAGGCCCGAATGTGGCTACCGTCCAATACATGAGTTTCGCCCTCCAAAGAGGTACACTGGATGCACGCATGCCATAGTAAAAATTACGATGCGTATCATGTTGCGTTCTTGTCTTCACATCACAGTAATAATCATGAATGACAGAAGCATTTATATATTTGCCTGAAAAAGGACCACCGATAAACGACCAAAATGCTGATGGTATTGATGCACCATCGACTTTTTCCCCAGCAGGAACACCCCACATTAATCCGTTTGGATCAAGAAAATTAAATTCCGATGATAACTGAAAAAGCGGCCGCGGATCGGTTTCAATAAATTTACCTTTAAGATCATCTTTAAATTCCCCGAAATACTCTGCATAAACAACATGACTGAACAATACAAAGGTTATAATGACCCCTTTTGAAATCATAAATGTTGCTATCGATCTACTGATCATCACCATTCTCCTTCATCACTCTTAAGCATCATTAAATAGTCACATCGGCAATACCCATTCCCACCGCAGTTGCAGCCGTTACATGGCAAGGCATGCCTCTGTGAAGAATCCGAATCTGAGCCATACTTCCCCAGTGTAAAACCAACTCTTTAAGCCAAAGTGTAGTAAAAAATATGTATCAGTCCAGAAAAATATTGCGCTTCGGCGGCAGTCAAGCGAGCGCTGTGGAAAAGCCCCTTTCATATAGATGAGAAACACCGCGCTTGTCCCTTTGAGTAAAAGGGAAAAAAGCAGCATGAAAAAGTACATCTAGCCCGGCATGATCCCAGCGCTGCGGCAAAACACAATCTTGGACTCCTATCAAATTGTACTCTCCTCAGCTGTCACATCCACACCACGGATGGCCTGTAACAGCCTAATCGTGATGCCCTAGCGCGTGGCACTACCTCGATCATCAGCATCATCGACATAGCTGCCCTCGATCTTGAGTATCCAAAGCAGGATAACCGTATGAAATGGTGAAGCAGGCATATCACCAGCATGACAGTGGGGATGGGTGAGTTCTAGTAAAACGTTTTTAATGAAAAGGGAAGGGTGGTGGGAGCTAGGCGTTAGTTTCGGGATATTCACGATCCCCAAGAACATTCCACCCATCTGCGCCATGCACGGCATAGAAGCACCGGCCGCCTGACGCAGATAGACGAATGAGGATAAAAATTTTACCTGGGAACAAAAGTATCGCTATTCGTAAGAATGTGATCCCATTCAAAGCCGGAATTTGACCTGGCCAGGTTCCAAACAGTTTTTATGGTCGATACATTGTTTGTTTTCATGCAAGTGCCAGTCCATGAAGTAATACTGCCATGTTGACCCCATTGAACAGAAAATGAAATTACGTGTGCATTATCTTGCCCTGATACAGCCGGTGAATGATTTACCCAGCCAACGAGCGGAAAATCCTGGCCAGCAGTCCCCGATGGAGATGAGTAGGTGCCTTTAATCACTTTCGTGGATGAGTCAATAGACATAATATTCATCGTAGAACCAGCCTCATTGACCCAAGAACCGATCATATTTTCGCATGATGGCTGAACTGCGCTTACCTGTACTGTTAGTGCCGCCATGAATATACTTATCGCTAATTTGTTTCTTAACTTCATAGGTTTGCCCTCCTATTACAAGAATGAATTTAAATGCTCAGATGATACCCAGCGTTAACTTCGTTAATTCAGAGCTTTGTTTGTCGCTGCCACTGTCGTTATTTTTTTAACTTCTCCATTATAGAATAAATAGTACCGATAATCCCTGCTCTAGATAGAAATATTGCCACTATCATCCCATAGGGTGAGAGGAGATGCGAGTACTGATAATGGACAATGCAAATAAGATAGTGCTCTGGCGCAGTCCGGTCTGAATACTCGTTGCTTATTAGGCTTCCCAACGCTTCGCAAGCGCTTCCAGTTCGTTAAATGGCGTTTTTTTGTTTGTTCCATCTCTGACCTCATACACATAATCATCCATGATTTTCCATACATCTATAACGATAGATCGAAGATGCCGCTTAATAATTGCCTCATCATATATTTTCGTATTTATACCAATCGCAAAATGCTCAAAGTAGTTGAGCACATACCGAATAGTCTCAGCCTCATCATCGCCAGCATGCGATTTGTGCGCGTATCGTTTGATATCTATATTGAGATCACGATGAATGTCCCCCATCAATTTAATTGCCTTCCAGTATTTTTCATTCTCCATTGTAGAAAATAAAAAATCTATGGCTGCCTTCTCGCGGCTGGTTTTCCTTGCGATAAGCATGGCAATGATGGCTACCAATGCCGAGAATAGTATTGCTATCGGCGTAAGGTATTCGATCATATTTTCCATAAGCACTCTTTATAAAAACGAAAGTGCCCGCATTCACGGGCACTTAATTAGACATCTTTATATTTATGTGATTATACGAAAAAGCCGTAGTCTTGTTCGTTAAATATCATAGCTATCCTCCTCTCAATTAGCCTACCGGGTGGTAGCGTATATACCATTGATACGGTGGAACTGGTTTGGTTCATAACAGCCCGGCGTATTTTATTATCTTCCATTCCCGCCGTCCACTCCAACGAATCATAATATGGCCGTTGTGCCTCACACAAAGGCCCATGCCGTCCAAGCCACCCGACCGATAGTCTCCGCATTATCCGGGAAGGGGCCATCACTCCAAGTCGGATTCCGGCACGAAGTTGGTATCGCATCAATAGAAAAATGCATGTTTCGCGCTAAAATTGTCTTTATCTGCGATGGTGGGCTTAATCGCCGCATCCTCGAAGCTTGGCTTAGTATTTTCTATCACTTTTCCCATTAAGGCGTTTTACGTTGCGGTGCACGGTTAATACGCGCCCGTTTTTTCCTGCCCTCCTCGCTTTCCCATAATTCCCGCTTGATTGCATCAATGATGACCTCACGGATTTCTTCAGGGGTAATGACGAAACGCCGTTATCAGACCTTAGTTAAAGTGTAGTAAAAAATATGTATCAGTTCAGAAAATACTGCGCCTCGGCGGGCGAGGGTACCCGGCAGGCGGCGTGTGAGGACGCGCCCTCCCTCGTCATTCCTGCTTTCGCAGGAATGACGAGGGAGCAACATCGCTGTCTATGACTCGTCCCCGTATCCAGCACGGGGGCGAGAGCGCCGCATGATCGGCTAAAACCCTTTAAGCCTACCACGGCCACCAACATCTCCGGCCTTAACCTTCTTCCACCAGCCCGGCGCAGATGTCGGGAATATCATCCACCGGGATGACCGACGGGTGCTCATACAGCGGGTAGGCCTGCGCGCCAGGGTAGACCACCCACCCATGCGCCAGTTGCAGATCGGCCAGCGCCGCGCGCATGGAGCGGGTGGCACCGGAGGCGTTGCTGTACGTGCACTCAAAGCCGTATTTTTCTCGCCACGCATCACGATGAGATCAATCTCAGCACCGGCATGGGTCGCCCAGAAACTGGCGCTGCGTGTATCCAGGCAGGCCAGGATATGTTCGATGACAAAGCCTTCAAACGAGGTGCCCCGCTTCGGATGACCGGATAGGGCTGATAAGGTATCCAGCGCCAGCAGGCCATGCAGCAGCCCGCTATCACGCACATAGATCTTCGGCGATTTCACCTGGCTTTTTCAGGTTTGCATGCCAAGGCGGCAACACGCGCAGCATGTAGGCGCCGCTCAAGATATCCAGATAGGCCCTGGCGGTGCCCTCGCTGGTGCCCAGCGCGCGGGCGAACTCGGCGGCATTCCAGACCTGCCCGTGATAGTGGGCGATCATCGTCCAGAAGCGCCGCAGTGATTCGGCGGCGATGCGGATGCCGAGCTCTGGGGGATGTCCCGTTCCAAGAAGGTGCGGATAAAACTTTCACGCCACAGCGCCGATGCGCCGTCATCCTCTGCCAGGTAACTGCGTGGGAAACCGCCTCGCAGCCACAGCCTGCGCCAGCGGTGCTGCCCAACTTCGCTGAGGTCAAAACCGGCCAGATCGACCAGGCCCACCCGGCCGGCCAGCGTCTCTGACACGCCCTTGATGATGGCCGGCGCGGCGCTGCCCAGCAGCAGGAAGCGGGCCTTTGGGTTTAGTCTGTCTAGCAAGACCCGCAGCGTCTCGAACAGCGCCGGTTGCCGCTGCACTTCATCAATGATCACCAGGCCGGTCAAGGGGCTGAGCGTCTGCTCCGGCTGCTCCAGCCGACGCTAGTCAACCGCTTTTTCCAAGTCAAGCAGGGTATATTCGCCCGCTTGTGCGGCCAGCATCCCGGCCAGCGTGGTCTTGCCACACTGCCTGGGACCTAACAGGGCGGTGGCGGGGTGTATGCGGAATGAGTCCTGCACACGCTGGATGGATTTCGACCGCTCAATGACTATGAGCCTATTATTTACCTTGAAAAACCACAAGTCAATTATGGATTTTCACGGTAAAGCCTCGCAACGTAACCTTAGAACCTTAATACAACAAGGCCAAAAAGACGATGAGAAAGTAATAGCCATATCAAGCTCGCCTTTCTCACCCTGTTTCGCAAAAAGCGGATTCAGATCTAACGATGAGGGCCATCAACAACCGTCAAAAGGCTTATAGAGACGGGTAAAATATAGTCTTATCTGCCGCAGCCCGGAAAAATCAAAGAGGGCTAAGATAATATGCTTGTGCAAACTGATTTACAGGGCAGGCCACGATTCTTTTATATTTGAGTTTACCCACTAGCAGGCCATAGAACAGGGTTTGGCCCTGAGGGTTTTTTCTCAAAAAAGCACTGCCACTTTCTCCGCCATGACTGGTGCCTGCAAGGATCATTTGGGCAGGTAAAACGGTGCGCATGTTCACACCGGTATAGGTGCCGGGAGGCCATAAGACAGTGAAATAGCTATCCTCTACCACGGCCGTCTTTGTGCTGGTTGATGTACGTCCATGCCAGTAAAGTTCAGTGCCCACTCGGGGGCGCTTGCCGAAGTCGGTAATGCAGGGGTCAAGGCCCGGTGTTTTGGGTGGGACTACACTTTTATTTGCCTTTGCCGTGGCGACATCGGCGCGCAGAAGGGCTTGGCCATCGGCATATCGAAAGCCCCTGGTGCGGATATCATGGCCAACTCTTTGGCCACTGTTTTCAAGCTGCACGATATGATTGGGATCAAGACCCATTTCCGGATATCCAAAAACATGGGCATTGGACACCAGCACGGCATGGGCGTTGGAGTCGGGCGGCCTCAATTTCGCCAATTGGTTGCGGCAGAACCAAAACACGGGGGATGCGCTGATCCGTTGCCAAAACACCCAATGGTTCTTTCTTTACCACATAGACTTTCAAGACGAGTGTATCAGTCTTTTCGTTCCTGCGGCGGCCGATGCCAACGGCAGCGCCAACGATATTGTCATGCTTAAGCCGGGCGTTTTCCTCCCTGATATCGTCAATACGAGCCCAGTCATACTTGCCCCAAGCCCGGAGCCTGTGACCTTCAAGCAGTACGCGGATTGCTAAAGTGATCCTTATTTTCAGGGAAGGAGTCATAACTTCACTCTAGCTATCAAACGGGTTGGCATCATCACTACTGATGCCAAGCTCTCCAATCTGATATTCTGTCAGAACACCGTTTTGAACATCAAGTGCTTTACTCTTTTGCCAAGCGCAGATCCTTTTTCGTGCCCCTTCGCCAAACTTGCCGTCCACCGCGTCGCCGGTCAGCCCCAAATTTTCATGGATGCTCTTGCGCTTAAGCGGGTCATGCTCCAGTGCTTCCTCCTTGCCATAGAGGATGAATTTTCCATTTTCCATAAAAAGTATGCCTGCGGCATCGGGAGCGCACAGGTTCAGACCATCTGTAAGCTTCTTTGTGGTATGCCATTTTTCGAGCCCATCGTTTAATGCTTGAGTGTTGCCCTTAACCTCTTTGGTAATGGTCAGTTGCTTCACAGCCGTTTGGCCAGTTTTATCCCGCACCAGAATGCTGTAGCTGCCGGGCTTCGCAGCGGCAGCGACATTGATCACCACGGAGCGCTGTGCCACCGTGACCGTGATGTTTTCGCTGTTGCTACCGATGATTTGTGCGGCAAAGGGCTGGCTGCCGCCCTCTATCGCAAGCGCAGTACTCCAGGCCGTTTTCTCCGGAACGGATAGATCCCCGCTGGGAAGAAGTTGTAGTTGTAAGACTTTATCTGGAACTTCGTATTCGCAACCCTCAATATCAACGGATAAGTCAGCTTCCGCAAAAAGCGACACGACATTTTGCAACTGCTGGGTATAGCCAAGTACTTTTTCGAGGGCAGGCTGCATGTCCTTCACTGCTTTTACTGCTGCTTGGCGCTGCATTGACTGAAGCCTGATAAGGCGCGGCACTTCTTTTTTGTCTTCATCCGTTGCATGAGGCCATGCTTTATCTGACAGAATTTTGATCGGAGGAACCATTAGCTTTTCAGTAGTTGGCGTGGGCGCGATCAGTGCCGCGTTCGGCATCAAGCCGCCAACAACGGCCGTAATGCCTTCCAGATCGATGATAGTACGGCGGATACTGTTATTGACCGCATCATTGATGCGGTCTGCGACCAGTCCAAGCCGAGTATCTCGGGCGGCCAGCCAGTTACGGATTGCAGTGGCGCGTTCGCCCAACGTTTTGGCGCTATCCGATAAAATGTCGATCTGATTGGCGTAACTCTCAAGCGCTGACTTGGTCTGGTCATTGTTAGGCAGGATCGAGAGTTGAACCCTCAAGTCCAAATTGGCAGTTCTCAATTCTCCCAGGGCATTGGCCAGTTTATTGACGGTATCCGCATCCAGAGTGTTTTGCGATTGCTTATCCAACGTCACGGAATAGGACGCTGTTATCGCACAGGTAATGGCTTTTATGCCCTGCAACAAGACGGTTTCCCGAGGGCGGTTGGTCAGAACTTGACCCGTGGCATAGAGAGTGCTTCCGGATAGCCCCAATACAGTAATGGCTGTTGAATTGCCTCCATCAATGCCCAGACCCACCGCCGCCGCCCCGATGGGGATCAGGGTCAGCCCAAGAACATTGCGATAGGATGCGTCAAGCCCCAGACGATGGAGATACTCAGACCGATACGCGCAGGCACGGCGTATGCCCGCCCGCGAGTCTAGTCCACAGACTTCGCTGGCGGTTTCTAACGCATAAATGTCTTTATCGATATTAACATAGGGGTTTACAAGCGCACAGCCGGACATAAAAATGATGCTGGACAAGGCAAGTGGCAAGCCAAGAGACTTTCCAATGCCCCGTAAATTGGCAACTGATAGCAGCAGCCTGCATGTTTTTAGCGAAGAGGGTGTCATAATTGCTCTCCATAATTGATAATGGATTTACCGCTAAGGTTAATCACAATGAGGCACTGATTACTATTATAGTAGAGTTTTAAAGATAAGCACTGTTCAATACATGTTCAAATTGTGAACATGCTTGGCATCAACTTCCTGTCCGGCGGTTATCAGACCGCATGGCAGCGGCTACAGACAGGGACTTTTTCTTGTACCGACCCGTGATGCCGTGGGTGTCGGCTACGGCCATCAGTTGAGTGGCTTAGAACCTGCGGGTGGCCTAGATGGCGTAATATCGCCCTGAGCCTTAAACCCCCCGGCCGCCTGTAGATAAGCGCGATACGCATCAGGGACAAGCCATCTTTATGTGCAAAAAAGGACTTGAAGTACTTATTTGCATAGAATAACCTCGGCCTATGCTTGCTCGGCATATCTTTCCTGAGTTACAGCGCCTGCTCGCCGAGTATCCGGTGGTCACGATCTTGGGGCCGCGTCAGGTCGGCAAGACCACGCTGGCGAGAAGCCTTGGCGGGTATGAATACAGCAACATGGAGCAGCCTAAAAACCCGGCAGTTCGCCGCCGCCGATCACAAAGCCTATCTGCGCCAATTCTCCGGCCGGGTGGTTATTGATGAGGTGCAGCGCGTGCCGGACTTGTTAAGTTACATACAGGTGATGGTGGATGAGAACCGCGCCAATGGCCGTTTCGTCTTGACCGGTTCGCATCAACTCACCTTGCGCGGCTATTAGCCAGTTGCCGGCGGGCATGGTTGCGCTTTTGAAACGCTATCCGTTTTCTATCGGCGAGCTGGCTGCCGGCGGCATTGCCTTTGAATCGAAGATAAAAATGATGCTCGAAGTCCGTGTAGCCATTAGCGCAAATTGATGTGTTGCGCTATGATTAGGCTGGCGGCGCATCATCTGCACGGGCGCGACGATATTGCCTCCTCGTCATTCCCGTGAAAGCATGTCCCCGTGAAAACGGGGGCAGGAATCCAGAGGTTTTTTTAGCGTTCTCCGCATGACTGGATTCCTGGTCAAGCCAGGAATGACTGAAAGAGGGTAGGAGTGGCGGAGACGCGAGATCAGTGCTCTCCGTTCTCGTCCGTCATTTTTGTACAGGATGTACGTATGCTGCGAAACACAGGGATGTGTGAGAGCAGCCCTGCGGCAGCATGTCCCCGTGAAAACGGGAATCCAGAGGTTTTTTTAGCCCTCCTCATGACTGGATTCCTGGTCAAGCCAGGAATGACGGAAAGAGGGTAGGAGTGGCAGAGACGAGAGATCAGTGCTCTCCGCTCTCGTCCGTCATTTTTGTACAGGATGTACGTATGCTGCGAAACACAGGGATGTGTGAGAGCAGCCCTGCGCAAGCTTGTCCCCGTGAAAACGGCAGCAGGAATCTACCTGGTTGCCGGCAGGTAAATGAATGGATTCTACGGTCATCCGCTCCGCCGCGCATGTACATTTGCAAACAGAGGCCGATAATACTTGGGAAAAATTTCACCGGCTCAATGTAAGCGGCTCTGCAGAGGTTGGTCGAGCAGAAATTTTCCGACAAGATCATCAACCGGCAGATCATCGATCTTTACGAACGCCTCCTCGCACAGTAAAATTCCTACTCTTTGTTATGAGGATTGACATGACGCTAAAACGCAGCTTTGACTTTGCCATCGCCCTGATTTTCTCCCTCCTGCTGCTGCCGCTCTGGCTGCTCATCGGTGGGCTGATCAAGATGGATTCAAAAGGGCCTGTCTTTTTCCGGCAGCTGCGCATAGGCCGGGACGGCGCGCCCTTTTCCATATTCAAGTTCAGAACGATGGTCGTGGATGCGGAAGAAAAGGGCTTGCAGATGACCTTGGGCGAGCAAGACCCACGCATCACCAGGGTGGGGCTTTTTCTGCGTAACACCAAGTTAGATGAATTGCCGCAGATTTTTAATGTGCTGAAGGGCGAGATGTCTCTGGTCGGGCCGCGCCCTCTCGTGCCGCGCTACCTTGACCTGCATAACAAAGAGCAAAAAAAGGTGTTGCGGGTGCGTCCGGGCTTAACTGATCTGGCCAGCCTGGAATACATTGACGAAGATAGACTGCTCGCCCACTCGCCCAACCCGGAAGCGACCTATGTGCAGGAGATTATGCCGCAGAAATTAAAACTGAACATGGAATACATCAGCAGGCAGAGCTTTCTCTACGACCTTGGGATCATCTTCAAGACCTTGCACCGCATCCTCACGCGTTGAAGCAAGGCGGGTGTTTTGAGTTCGTTCTATACAGCGTTGTGTGCGTTACAAGACGGGGCGTAGGGCATCGTGTTTATCGTTATCAGGTGGCGGGGGTAGGCCGGCCGGCGCGTTTCCAAACAAAGGCAAGGGAAGGCGGCGCGGGGGTAGCCAAGGCCAAGCTTTACCGCCCTCTTCTGCGCTAACTCGCCACCGCTTGAACACGGCGGCAAGCTCAGGGGTGCATTCTCAAAGAAAAATCGAAATGGATAAGAGCAGGGTTCTCTACTCGCTCGCTTTCCCCTTCCCTTGCTTTACTCCTTATCTGGTATTGCCTTATATAGCGGTGTCACCAGCCATCTGTTTTCAGGTTTGCCAAGATGGTATTCCAAAACATGGGTGTTTGTTATTGTCTCAACTGACTGTCTGCTTGCATTATCAACGGGTATTCCTGCTCTATCAAATAACGCCTTATAATTTTTCATCATAACCTCCTCATTGACAGTGAAGTTTGTGGGCGATGGTCGCCTCTCGGGAAAACGCATCGCAGGTCTGCACCCGCATCACACCTTTGGCCCTCTCGGAAATCTCCAGGCAGGTGTTCTCTGCATCGGCGGGGATGGCGAGCCGTATCTTGCGGGCATAGCCCAGCGTCAGACCCTTGTCCGCCCCGGCAGCAGCGCTCGCCCCAAGTATGTTCGTACGCACGGCATGAGCGCCGCTTTGATCACCATCCGGCACCGAGATCATGCCAAGGCCGAGGATGAGATAATGCGTGGCGTGTTCGTCTTGCAGCCTGATGCCGGTGCAGCCCGTTGTGCTGATGCAGGCGACTAGAAACAACGGCATGCCTCTGCGGAGAATAAAAAATTCAGCCATGTTTCGCCCTGCGTAAAATCAACTCTTAGGTCAAAGTGTAGTACAAAATATTCATCAGCCCAGAAGATATTGCATTTCGGCAGCAGTCATGCGAACGCAATAGAAAAACCCCTTGCGTATAGATGAGAAACTGCCCCCGTCTCTTTGAGTAAAAAGAAAAAACGCAGCATGAAAAAGTACGCTTGGCCCGGCCAAGGTGGTCTTGCCGCACTGCCTGAGGAACTAACAGGGCGGTGGCGGGGTGCATGTGGAGTCAATCCTACACACGCTGGATGGATTGCGCGAGCAATGAGCATGAACGGATTATTTACCTTGAAAATCCGCAAGCATGAAAATAAAATCCCGCTTGGCCGCAGGCTTAGCAAATTCCCTCTCGCCAAGGATCCGCTTGAGTCGTTGCTGGGTTGTCCATAAGCTTGGTGGTAGATAAAATCCCCGGCAAAATGGATAAAAAGCGCAAGAGGCATCTGCTATGCAGCCCTTAGCCTACGCCAAGAACCGGATAAGGAAGAGCAAATGCCCAAAAAGCCATACAGATCATGAACCTGTTCGCACCTAAAAAGACCGGCGTATTCATGGATAGGGACGCCACATTCGCCTGAAGACGCAGGCGCAAAAGTGAATGTAGCGATGGGCGCGATGGTGAAGATCACTAAGATCGTCTTTCCGGTGGCTGGGCTTGGCACGCGCAGCTTGAACGGCACTTCGCGGCCGGCGCGTACCGCCGGATGGGTGGACAAGTGCCGCCTGTGAGCGCGGGCGGCGCTGGAGAGAACATGAATAACCCGCATAGCAACGACGGCAAAAGCACCGCCGCCTCCCACAATCAACACGCCCCCGTCCAAAGCCTATGGATCGGCGAGCGCCTATCCCGCCTGGAGCGGCTGTGCGTATTGTCTTACCTGCGCAACGGCCACCCCTTTCATCTTTATGTCTATGACGAGGTCAAGGACGTTCCCGCCGCGGCCGTGGTGCTCGATGCCGCCGACATCCTGCCGTATCCAAAGACCAGCGCGCCGTTGGAGGCACGGATGCGGGCGCTGTTTGCGGATTGGTTTCGCTGGGAGTTGCTGTATCGGCACGGCGGCATCTGGTCGGACATGGACTGCGTCTGCTTGAAGCCCTTGGACGACCTGCCCGCTGCCTTCGTGCCTTTGGAGACCTGCGAGACACCGCCCCTGGCCGGCGTCAGCCTGATGCAGTTCCCGCCGCAGCACCCGGTGAGCCAAGCCATGCGCCGCCGGGCAAGCCATCCTTATCGACTCCATCGCTGCGATGACTGGCGGATGCAATGTCGGCGGCTGCGCAGCGTTGTGCGCTCGCTGCTGAAAGCCGGGCGGCTGCCTAAGCCCAGCGATCCGGAACTGGAAACGCTGGGCTGGGGCACGGTCGCCGGCCCGCGGGGCGTAAGCCGCTATCTGCATCATCAGCGCCGGTTTGCGCTGGCCCGCACCGGGATCTTGCAGATGGATCGACACGAGCGCGAGCGCCTGTTCACCTGCCCGCAATACGCCGAGGCGCTGATGAGCAACGACTGGTACGCCGTGCATGTGTACAACGCCTCGCTCATCGAGCAGGGCATCGACATGGCCAGCCCGGGCGCAGCAGGCGCCTTCTACGCCCGTATGCTTGAGCATTATGGGGTGGGTTGAGGTGGGTGGATGCTGGCTTGATGGTGGCGCCCGGTCGTTGGCTACGCTGGCACCCTGTTAGTGGCGGTGAGCAACGGGCCTGGCTGCAACGTCGGCTGCGCTAAAATAAACAAACGGGAGAGATGACTATGCGTGATCGGAATATTGATGAGGCCGTGGTCGAGGACTTCGGCCGGGAGTGGCAGACCTTTGATCAAAGCGCCTTATCCGCTGCCGAGCGCAAGGCGCAGTTTGACGCCTATTTTGAGGTATTTTCGTGGGGGGGGGGGGGGGAAATAGCGCAGCTGCATGGACGGGTTTTGATGCCGGTTGTGGTGCCGGCAGATGGGCATTGCTCGTTGCAGAGAGGGTAAAACATTTGCATTGCGTGGAGCCGTCGGAGGCCATCACTGTGGCAAGACAAAATCTTGCACACCTAGCAAACTGCACCTTCCACCAATGCGGCATCGCCGCCATGCCGTTTCCCGATGCCTCTATGGACTTCGGTTATTGCCTGGGCGTGCTGCATCACATGCCCGACCCGCAGCAGGGCATGGATGATTGTGTGCGCAAGCTGAAACGCGGCGCGCCCTTGCTGGTTTATCTCTATTATGACTTTGACAATCAACCCGCCTGGTTCCGGTTATTGTGGCGATGCAGCGATGGCCTCCGGCGCGGTATTTCCCGCTTGCCGCACCGGCTGAAAAGCTGGCTCTGCGAGATCATCGCGGTCGTGGTTTATTACCCGCTCGCCCGCACGGCGCGGCTGTTGGAAAAGACCGGGCTTCCCATGCACAGTTTCCCCTTGAGTGGTTACAGAAACATGTCGCTGTACTCCATGAGAGTCAATGCGCTGGATCGCTTTGGCACGAGACTGGAGCATCGCTTTACCAAGCCTGAAATAGCAAACATGATGACGGCGGCCGGGCTGGAAGGGATTCGCTTTAGCGCAAACCCGCCTTTTTACTGCGCAATCGGGTTCAAGAAATAGCGCTTGGATGCTTTTAGGAGGGCGATGGCTATCATGCCGGACATCAAGCAAGATGAGCGGCAAAGATCAAAACTGCTTCGCCTTGTGCCGACAGGCATGAGACAATGAGCCCGGGAGCGGCTTCTACAACCCGCCCGAACCTTAATCCACAACAAGCGGAGGGTGGTAACCCATGCAAACACAACCGGGGCAGATAAAAACAATCATCGTGGTGGCCGCGCTCGCGCTTGGCATCATAGGGCTGGCCATGTGGGGGTTGCCAAAGTACAGCGTCTATAAGCGTGAGTTGTACGGCCAGGCCGAGCTTAAACAGGCCGAATGGAACCGGCAGATCGTCATCCAGGAGGCCGAGGCCAAGAAAGAGGCGGCGAAGTCCTGGGCGCAGGCGGAGATTGAGCGGGCGCGCGGGGCGGCGGAGGCCAATAAAATTGTCGGCGAATACTTAGGCGGCCCGGATGCCTATCTGCGCTGGCTGTTCATTGAGCAACTGGACAAGATCCAGGGGCAGATTATCTACCTGCCGACCGAGGCCGCCATCCCCATCCTGGAGGCAGGCAAAAGGCAACAGGGCTCGACTAAGCCGCCGCCGGCAGGGAACAACCAATAAGGGCAAGCGGCTGCCTGCTGCAACCGGGCACGGCAAGGCTGCCCTCAAGCTACGGGTCAGACCAAAGGCCGACTCACTGCAACAAAGAGGCGGGGCGCAATCGGCGGGCAGTGCATTAGGTCTGCGTCTGGGGATAGAAGGGCGCTTCACCCACAGCAATGCCTTCGCCGGTAGCTTGAGTGGGCAGAGCCCACTTCTCTTGGCTTTGACCAGAGATCGAACAAGCGGTGCGCGTCTTTTGACGGGATTCCTGTCCCCGTTTTCACGGGGACATGCTTGCACGGGAATAGCCTGCCCCGTACTGGATACGGGGACGAAGAAGGCAACATCGCATACAGTGCGAAGAGAATGCGCCTTTCTCTTTACAATGCAGGAGTTCGACAGCCGCTGGTAAATACAGACGAAGATCTCGCTGTGGCGGTTCTTTTGTCTGCTCAATGTTAGAATGAGACAATCAGGCAGACGGGTTTTACTGTTGCCATAGAAAAGTGCGGCAAGCTCGTTGTGGCAAAGAAAACAAATTTACTTACCCTAAGCATTTCAAAATTCAATCCCCTTTTGTGCCTTCACCCCTTGGTTGAAGGCGTGTTTGATCTCTTTTACCTCGCTAATCGTATCGGCAATCGCCAGTATCTCCGGGATGGGATCGCGTCCGGTGAGGATGACGTTTTGCCTTTCCGGTCTAGCCCTAAGGGCGCCGACAACTTTTTCGACGGATAAATATTCATACTTGAACATGTAGGTAATTTCATCAAACAGCACGATGTCGAATGTCGGATCGGCCAGGATCGGGATGGCCTTTTCCCATACTTCCTCCGCTGCCGCCATGTCCTTATCGCGGTCTTGGGTGTCCCAGGTAAAACCGGTGCCCATTACATGATATTCGATATCCTCCCGACCCTGGAAAAACTGCTGCTCCCCGGTCTTCCACTTGCCCTTGATAAATTGAATGATGGCGCCTCTTTTGCCGTGCCCCAGGCTCCGCGCCAGCGTACCAAAGGCGGAGCTGCTCTTGCCCTTGCCATTGCCATAGAGATAGATGATGACGCCACGCCGTATCTTTGCCTCGGCCACGCGCCGGCGCATCTCCTGCTGCTGCGCTTGCATGCGCGCCTTGTGTTCTTCTGCGCTGATATTTTTCTCAGACATTTTAGTAGCCTTGAAGATCAAGTGGGAAGATTCTGCGCCTGCCGGATCGTATCCTTATCGACTCTGGTAATGCACGGACAGGAAGAAATTTCTGTCCTTTGAATTATAGCTATCGATGGTCTCATATTGCTTGTCCAACAGGTTCGCCAACTTGGCCTGGAAGCGAATGTTATCGTTAAGGCGATACTCAGCGCGCAGGTCAAGGGTCGCAAAGCCGCTCACCGGATTGCGCGCACCGGCGTTGTTAAAGCGACTCCCTTCTGCCAACAGCCGGCCGCCCAGGATAAAGCGGCCAAGAGCCCGGCTTAGGTCCAGCGACAGGCGTTGTTTCACGCGGCGGGGCAGGCGGCTTCCGCTCGCCTTGTCCTTAGGATCGAGATATTCCACGGCCAATGCGGCCTCCCATTCCCTCCATTGAAAATTGAACTCCGCCTCCACCCCGACTATCTCGGCCTTGTTGACATTTTGCGGGGAAAAGTCAGCGGTCGCCGGATCAAATACGGTGACGATCAGGTCCTTGACTTCCGTGCGATAGGCACGAAGGCTCCAGCCAATCACATCATGCTGTCCCGCCAGGCCGGCTTCATAAGAATCAGCATTCTCCGGGCCCAGCGCAGGGTTTCCAAAGCCGGGAAAAAATAGCTCATTAAAAGAGGGCGTCTTATAGGCGCTTGCATAGGAGGCATAGAGCCGCAACCACTCGCGCCAGCGATAAGACCAGCCGACTCCGCCGGTAGTCTTGCCGCCGAATACCTGGTCATCATCCCAGCGCACTGATGCGATGAGCTGGTGGCCGTGAAAATTGCCGCTGTATTGGCCATAAATCCCCACATTATCTCTTGAAGTTTGGGCAAAGCGGTTGCTACTCTGGATCTCATCTTGCCGATAATCCAGCCCGAGGGTTAGGCCATGCGCATCCAGGATGGAAAGATCATTCTGCCACGAGAGCTGTTGACGCTTGGTATCAAAGGCAGAGGCCGGGGCGCCGCTTGGGGCAAAATTCTCCGTCTCATCACACGCCTCGCTCAAGCGTAATTCCGTGCGCCAGCGCTCAAGTAGCCGCCAGGACACGGCAGCGCCCACTACCTGCTGTACAAAGTCCGTCTTATCCTGGAAGCTGCCGTCAAATTCGGTCGTCCCGGCCGCACGCAGTATAAAAGCCTCAAGCTCGCCCGCCGCGCTGAGACGATAACCGCCGCGAACATGAAAAGAAAAATTGTCATAACCATCCTTATCCGGCTGACTAAAACCAAAGGGCCCCTGGACAGGTCGGCGTGCGTCAATGCCGTCGGAATCAAAGCGGGAAAGCGCGGCGCTATAGTCAAAATCCTTATACTCGCCGCTGATGCCGACGCTCAACTCGACGGTCTCATAAGAACCGCCACCGGCATCAAGGCTATAGCGCGGCGTCTCGCCTGCGCCGCGGCGCGTAAAGATATGGATCACGCCTCCTAAGGCCTCCGACCCCCAGAGGCTGGAGCGCGGCCCGCGCACGATCTCGATGCGCTCGATCTGCGCCAGCGGCAGGTGTTGAAA
The DNA here is from genome assembly GCA_963923955.1 of Gammaproteobacteria bacterium. Lineage (GTDB taxonomy): Bacteria > Pseudomonadota > Gammaproteobacteria > Eutrophobiales > Eutrophobiaceae. Next base: position 1,854,690 of record OZ000552.1, on the reverse strand, counting down.
CGCCGTGGTGCCGACGGTGGCCGAGCCAATCCTGACACCATCCACCAGCACCAGCACATGATCAGATTCAGTGCCCCTTATCCGCACATCCGTCACCTTGCCATCGCCACCACTGACCGTCACATCAAGCCCCGCCACGCCCTTGAGCAACTCCGGCAGAGAATTGACCTGTCGTTTTTCAATATCAGCACGCGTGATGATCGTTGCAGAAGCCGCCAGCCTATCAAGCGCCAAGGGCGTTCGCGTGCCGGTGACTATAATTTCTTCCGATGAACTCGCCCGGACAATGGACGAGCAGGCAAGGGCGCCGCCGAGCAGCGCCAAAAGGCTATGAATTTTCATTGATCTTCGCTCCTGTTGAATCTCGCCCGGGCGAGAAATCAGTCAGTAGTGAAGAGGCTTATCGAGCAGAGACAATACTCAATGTCGCCCTCCGCAACATGTCATGAACATCCGGACTTAAGCCGGGGTGATATACCAAGGCCGGTCTCCGGACTGACAGCGGCTGAGAATCTTCTCAGCAACCTGAACGCCTTCCCATGCTTGCAGCACAGTGGCATCTTGTTCAGGTGCTTAACTGATCACCGTTGCGGGGGCAGTGCTGGAATCGTTGCCAAGAACTCACCAGGCTTCCCGTTAATCTGCTTAATAGCGCTAAGCAGAAACCTTGATACAGGCGCATTAGCTTAAAGCATTCATTTCGTGAGGGCAACTTTAAGAAACTCTGAAAGTCCGTCCGGGGCTTATTTAAGCGCTTCCCTAAAAATCAACGCCTATATCCCGCCCACGACAGCAGGCCGGCGGCCCAAAGCAAAACCGCGATCAGGCCATACTGCACGGACAGCGCCAGCGCCACCTCGGCCGGGATGTGGATGAAGGCGAGCATGTAGATGATGGCCAGCTCGCGCACGCCCCAGCCGTTAAACGCAATCGGGATGGCCGTTACCAGCAGGGCCGGCGGGAGCAGCAGCAGGCATTGGTAATACTGAATGTCCAGCCGCATAAACAAGGCCAGGATGTACAAGGCGCTGATGGAGGCCAGCTGGCTAAAAAAAGTAATCAGCAGGCAGCGGCCTATCAGCGCCTTGTCAAACAACAAGCGTTCAAAGACCAGGGCCAGGTTTGCGTATTTGTCCTTGAACTTCGCCGCCAGGCGGTCTAAGCGCAAAGATTCTTTGAAGACATAAAGCAACCAGGCTGCAAGCAGCAGCAACAGCACCGCGAGATAAGGAAAAAACAGGGCTTCCGCGCCGGGAAAGATGACGATGATCAGCGGTAGCACAAATAAGCTCAGCACAAACAGGCCAACGACCACGAAGACCTTGTCCAGCAAGACGGTTGCCAGCGCCTCCTTGAGCGGCACCTGGAACTTTTTCAGCAGCAGCGATTTCACGGCCGGCTCGGCCACGATGTTGGGCAGGAGCAAGGCCGTGCCGAGGCCGAGATAGGTCATCTTCAGCACCTCATAAAAGGCGATCTTGCGGGCGTAGCGTTGCAGGATGCCCTGCCATCTCAGCGAGACTAACAAGGATTGCAGCACCAGGCAGGTGAGTGCTGCCACAATGCCTAAGGGCGAAACTTTTTTTAGCTGCTCGATAAAGCCGGCAAAGTCCAGATAGCGAAACAGCAGGATGAACAAAAGCACCGAGCAGCTGATTTTTAATACAGGTTTCCACATCGGAAGCTTTGCGCCGGCGTCTAAGGAACGTCAACGAACGGCGATATTCATGCCCTCATGCAAGCCCTGCTCATCCCGGCGCATTCAAAAACCCATCCAACAACAAGGCCTCTGGGGCCGCCTCCAGCGAGCCATAGATCAGCAGCAGCCTTTCCTTATAACGCGCCTTGGCCTCCTGCTGGCCGTGGCGATAGGCCTGCTCATACCAGTACCCGGCCAGATCAAAACTCGCATACACAAAGGCAGCCTCGGCCAGCGCATACATCTCCTGTGCATACCGCGCCCCCTCGCCGGCTGCGATTCTTTGCTCCAGCAAAGTGGCCATGAACTCCACCCCGCGGCGGTTCGGACCGACGCCCACCTTCTCCATCGCCGCCGGGGCCTGCAAGTACAACTTCGCCAGTGCCTCCCGTGCGCCCTCCTGCTGCATAAAAAGCAGATAGATCCAATCCGTCTGCTGCGCCTGAAAGTCTTTAATCTGTTGATACTCTGGCAGCGTCTTCAACCAGCCGCTATGCGCCAGCACCAGGCTATAGACCGCGAGAAAGACGGCAACCGGAATGGCATCCTTGGTGCAGCGGTTGTGTTTTTTGATGATCGATATGACGAGCAGCAGGAACATCGTGATCAACACCGCGACCAGGGCGCTGTACAAGAGGATAAGGGCCTCGCCGTACAGCATGACATGCAGCACCGAGAAGCCCCAGGCGCACAGCACCAGCAGGGCAAAGGCCCAGAAGGCGGGCCGACCAGATAAAAATTCTTTGTGCTTGTCCATTGATCTTATTCTAAATTTTAATTTGCTCGGGCCATGATACGGCAGGCGGCGGGTCAGGCAAAGAGCGGTTTGGGAAACATTGCTTCTGCGTGGGCGGCTTGTGCCGTCATTCCTGGCTTGACCAGGAATCCACAGGGTTCTTTAACACTTGCCTGTGACTGGATTCCTGCCTGCGCAGGAATGACGGTGGTGGCGGATCGTTAGAAAACCTTCTCTGCAGATCGCCCGCGCAGGAGACGGAAAATAGGAATGCCGCTTCGTAAAGTCTGTCCTCCGTCCTCCGAACGCGCATCAAGTCAGCGTAATATCGCCCTGCCTTTGCCTTGACTTTTGCCAGGACAACTTCCCAAAATAATTTCACCCCCCCCCCGCAGGACACGTTCATAGAGTTCCAGGGTCTGTTGGTTGATGATGTCGGCGGCGAACTCGGCCTCTACCATCGCCCGGCCCTGTTGCCCCATCCGCTCTCGCAGCGCCTCATCAGCCAGCAATTTCTCAATGGCCGCGGCGAGGGCGAGCGGTGCCTTGATCGGCACCAGCAATCCATTCACGCCGTCATGCACGATCTCGCGGCAGCCGGGCATGTCGGTGGTGATGATCGCCCGCCCTGCGGCCGCCGCCTCCAGCAAGACCTTCGGTACGCCCTCCCGATAAAAGGACGGCAAACAGACGAGGTGCGCGGCGGCGAATATTTTTTCCATGTCCTCACGCTGCCCCCACCATTCTACCGCGCCCTCCCGGGCGAGCTGCGCCAACTCAGCGGCAGTGAAAGACGCAGGATTGCCCGGATCCACATCGCCCACCAGCACAAACTGCGCGGCCACGCCGCGACGGCGTAACTCTCTAGCCGCCGCCACGAAATCGCCAACCCCCTTGTGTTTGAGCATGCGCGCGGCCAGCACCACCTGCGGCGTGTGCCCATTCTGCGGGGGGGGGGGGGGGGGGGGGGGTCGGCCTAAAACGATCAATATCGACCCCGGAGCCGCGAATCAAGACCGTGCGCGCCTCGGCCAAGATGCCAAAGGACGCAAGCAATCGCTTGTCATCAATATTTTGCAGGATCGTCCAGCTATTCGGCCGGTTAAACAGGAACTTCAACAGCGGCTCTAACAGCATGATCTTCAGCACCCACATCGCCAGCGAATGGGTGCTAAAGACAAAGCCGAGACCCGTCAAGGCGTTCACCACGTTTTGTGCGCGGGCGAAGAGGGCGGCGATGGAACCCAAGACCACACAGCGCAGGGAGACATGATGCGCGATGTGCGGCCGCTCGGCGCGGTAGATGCGGGCGATCGTCTTGATGATGCGAAGGGCGGCGAAGGGGTTGCGGCTGCGGCGTTTGAAATCCAGCGCGATCAGATCAAAGCCGGCTTGGCGGATCACGGCCTCGTGTTTATCAACATGGGTTACGACCAGGACTTCATAGCCGGTTTCTCGCGCCGCTGCGGCCAGCGATAAGCGGTGCGAGCAAAAGAAGTGATCTTCGGCGACCAGGAACAGGATTTTTCCCTTGCTGGAAGGCAACCGGCTGCTCCTCATACTGCGGTCGGCCTTCGCTGCTGTTGCCGCCATCTCTCAAACCGCTGCGCCCGACGGCTCATTTGCCACGACCAGCGCCATGCCTAACAAGAACCAAAGATAGCGCTGATAGAGGATTTCCGTTCCGGCTGAGGCGCCCAGCATGACCAGCAACACGCCGGCCACGCCGACGGCAAGCGGGCTGGCCTTGCTCTTTAGCAAGGCGATAAAGCAAACAGAAAAGAAGGCTAAAAAAAGCAGAAAGCCCAAGACGCCGGTTTCTGTGAGCAGCCAGACGCCGGTGCTGTGGATAGTGGATTCACTCTGCGGCACTCCCTTCAGATTGCTGTGCCACAAAAAGCCGCCCAGCCCGATGCCGATGAGCGGTTGCTCTTGCCAGTAGCCCAAGGCGCGCTGATACATCCGCATACGAATGTCGATGGTGCCGCCATGCAGCTTGCTGATTCTATTCTTGCGCGCGGACTCCAGCCAGGTATTTTTTGTTTTCTCGGCAGCATGTGCTGCGCCCAGCGGATTAAGACTTCGCACGAGGGATGCGGCAGGCAATTCTTGCTGATGGGGCAATCCATGCGCCGGTGCTTCATGGTGGCTCAAGGGAAAATACTGCGGGGCATGAAAGACCAGCACATTCAGCAACAGGAAAGCGCCAACGGCCAGCGCCAGCGCCTTCCACACACCCGGCCGCAGCACCAACAGCCCCGCCGTGCCGAGCAAGAACCCCAGCCAGGCGCTGCGCGATAAGGTATAATAGAGCGCCAGCAAGATGACCGCGGCGAGCAGATAATTGAGCCTTTGCGTGAAAAAAAACTTCCGGTCCATGCAGGGCAGGAGCAGGACGAACAGGGTGGCCAAGAATATGCCGTAGGCATTCGGGTTGGCGCTAAAGCCGTGCAGGCGAACATGCTCGTCCAACGAAACCTTGACCAGCCCGTACAGCGCCTGCCAATAGATGGCCAGGCTATAGATTGCGATACAGAAGGCCAGCAGGAATGCGCATTGCAAAAACAGGCGCAGCACCACCTCGCCCTCCCTGGCAATCCAGGCACCGCATAAAAAATACGCCAGCAGCACAAACCAGCCGATGAGCTTGTTCACCACCACCCATTTTTGCACCTCGCCGGTGTAGTGAATGCCAACGATGAAACTGATGAGCATCCACAGGCTTAGCAAGGCCAGGAGCCGGTAGCCGTACTTGATTTTCAGGCACGGCAAGGCTCGGAAAAAAAACAAAAAGGCACCCAAGGCCGGCACCAGCAGCAGGTCGCTTGCGCCGACCCGCAGCTCGTTGTCGCCGACCGAGACAGTCAGCAGAAACTGAAAGCCGAGCGCAAACAGCACGGCAAAGCCAAGCACGGTTTTTTTATCTTTATATTCGCTGCTTATCATCATGAGTCTATCGTGGGCAGAATGGTTTTTCGTGATGATACCTGATTAAGCCTGCCGCTGTCTTGCTGCGGTCAAGGTTTTGGCCGACCCATTGTGCTATCCTTCTCATCCCACATCGGCATGGGATTTTTATCAAAATGAGTGCAGGTTTTTCGATAAGCGATTTCAGGTTTCTTTGCAGGCCGCGCGCATGGCTGTTGGCGGCGCTGTTTTTATGTGCCGCCGGTGTGGCCGCGCAAGACCAGGCGCGCGCCGGCATGGACAAGCCACATGCCTTTATGATCACGACCGAGAAGTGGCTGTCGAATTGCCGGCCTTATGTCCAGGCGCTGGACGGCGATGCGCAGCCGAGCGATGAGGAGCTGGTCTTATGCGCCGGGCTGGTGCGCGGCATGCTCGCTGGCCTGCATTTTGGCGGCAAGCTGGGGGCGCTGGGCTATGCCTCGACCGCGGCCGTGGTCTTTAAGCTGGATCAGGAGGCCATGTTCGCCCTGTTCAGCGAGCTGGATGCGAGCGAGCTGCTGGATATATGCCTGCCCGATGGCTTGAGGACGGCGGACATCATCAGCGCAACGTATGCCCACTTGGCCGATTTGCCGGACAAAGACCGCCCGGCCACCCTGGCGATGTACGAGGCTCTGCAGGCGAAATATCCGTGCGATGAGGAGGGCTGAGGGGTGCCGGATCGCGCAGACAACCGTGTCTCCATATCCAGCACCCCGTCATTCCTGGCTTGACCAGGAATCCAGAAAGGGCCTGTCAAAAGATTCTCTGGATTCCCGTTTTCACGGGAATGACGGAGAATAAATCGGGAAGTATGCTATTATTCGCCATTCCTGCAGAAGCAGGAATCTACTAAAACGCCTCCGCACCTTGACTTGCGGGGATAGCACAACGCCGGACTTTCCCTTAGAATCCCCCCATGCCGGATTTATTTTTACACATTGGCCAGACCAAGACCGGCTCTTCCGCCATCCAGGATTTTCTGTTCCACAATACCGCCCTGCTGGCCGAGTTCGGCATTGACTATCCACCCCCCCCCCCCCCCCCCCCGCAAAACCGGCACACAGACCTGCCCTTTGGCGCCACCAACCTGATCGCGCCTGCGGGCGTTTTTAATCAGTGGGATGCGCTCATCCTGAAGCACTGCCGCACGGCTGCCGGGGAGGCCGACCTGCTGTTTTCCGGGGAGTGGGTGTTTGAGCAGATAAGTCGGGCACCGCAACGTCTTGCGCGCCTTGTCGAAGGGCTTCCCGCATCATTTCACTTAAAGGCCATGCTTTATCTGCGGGAGGTCGTCCCGCATTTCCGCTCTGCCTATCTCCAGCGCGTGAAGGACCCCGGCTTTGGCGGCACGCCGGCGGATTTCCTCGCTTACTACTGCGCCCCCTGTGAGGTGCTGGGCTGCATAAAGACCCTGCGCTCCCTGGGCGTGGATGTGACCATCCGGAAATACCGCGCGGAGGGCCTGCTGGCGGATTTTGGCGACTGGCTGCTGGGCGAGCGGGCCGATGCCTTTCTGGCCCGGGCGGCGTTTATTGATGCGCCGGCCAACCGCAGCTTAACCCGCGGCGAGGCCGAGTTGTTGCGGCAGATCAGCAGGGCGTGTGCTGAATACCCCTACAATTTGGCCTTGTCTATCGGCCGGCGGCTATTCGAGCAGGCGCCTGAGGTGGCCGCCGAGCCGCCGTACCTGAGCGCTGCGCTGTTGGCCGAGCTGAAAGAGAAATTCGCCGGCACCGTGGCCGAGATCAACGAACTCGTTGAACCAGAACAGCGCTTGTCAACTGATTTCAGCCTCCCGGAGGGCACGGCCAATCGGCCCGACAGCGGGGTTTATAGATTCAATCAGAAACAGCTGGCGCTGATTGCCCGTGGCATCGCCGAGGCACCGGTTATGCCGCTGCTGATGCGGCTGCTGCGGTATAAAGCCAGAATACAGTGGCTTATGCGAACAATCAGAGATCCGCGGCGGCTAATGCAAGCAGCGGCACGGCGGCTGCGTACTCGCTGGCGGGAAGGCAAGGCGGATGGCCGATAACGGAAGGCGGGCGCTGCCGATAATCTTCTGGATTCCTGTCCCCGTTTTCACGGGGACATGCTTTCGCAGGGCTGCTCCCGCACCTCCCTGTGCTTCGCAGCATAAGTACATCCTGTACAAAAATGACGAATAGGGCAACATTGCCATCCATTCCTGCCCCGTACTCGATACGGGGACGAATAGGGTAACATCGCCGTCTATACACCGTCATTCCTGGCTCGACCAGGAATCCAGAAAAGAGTCGGGCTAAACCTCCTAGATTCCTGCTTGCGCAGGAATGACGGGAGAGGGCTGAGAGGAAGGCAATTACTCGTCATTCCTGGCCTGACCAGGAATCTATAGAAAGTCCGACAAGAAACCCACCGTATTCCTGCCCCTGCTCGTAGGCAGGGGTGACGTTCTTGCGCGGGAATGACGCGGATAGGCCGGAGCCTCATCCCCCCGCCATCTCAAACCCCCGCCCGGTCAAAAGCCAGCTCCAGCCCCTGCTGTTCGGAGATGCTGTAAATCGCAGTCGCATTCACGCGGGTGTGTGCGCGGCATTGCAGGTGGCCGTGCAGCCAGTACTGCGGCGGGCGGGCGCGCAGGTAATCGTCAAAGGCGGCAAAACCGCGGTGCAGGCGGTCTTCATCGCGGCTGGTGATCAAGGGTGGGGAATGGGAGATGAAGATATCGACCTGCGGCATTTTTTTCAGCAGCCGCCCGACCTGCTGCTCGCTGTAGTGATTGGGCGCACGCCGATAACCGGGCGCACCGCCCACGCCGCCGATGCGCACACCCTTGATGGTCACGGTCTTGCCATGCAGGTCGTTAAAGCCGCGCACCCGGGCCGGGTCGTGATTGCCCAGCACGCCGATGCAGGGGATATTGCCGGCCATGAAGGAGACGTATTCCAGCGTGGCCGGCGAGATGTCGCCTAAGGTGATGACCAGGTCATAGTTCTTCGGCCGCAGCCGCGGCATGCGAAAGTGATCCGGCGAGTGCACATCGGCGATGGCATAGATCCGCAGGCGCTGGCGCCGCCCCGGGCGATGGCCGGCATGATGAGCGGGTTTATGCGCGCTCCGCCCGCCCCGATACGGCTCCGGATGACGCTCTTGATAATGCCCCTGCTGCAACGCTGCTCTGGCGGGAGTGACCGGAAAGCGATTGCGAAGCAGGCGTAGCATGGCGGCCTAGAACAGCAGCACCGGCGTGTCGATCTTGGTCAACAGCCGTTGCTCCAGCGAGCCGGCGCTGCGGCGTCGATCCGGCCGACGCTGCGGGCCGGGCCGGCCGCGCCCGTTTTTCATCATAATGCAATCCACCGGCTGGCGGATGAGCAGCGCCAGGATGTCTTCTAAGCCGGCGGCGCTATGCACGGGCGTCTCGGCAAAACCGCGTTTCTCTAAGTAACGGCGCACAGCGCTGGTGTTGTCCGCATCCTCGCCGGACGCTTTCAGCACACTGACCGTGAAGGCAACATCTGCCCGCGCGGCCAGGTAGCAGGCCGTGCACAGGGATTCATCCGGCACCTCGCCGCTGGCACTCACCAGCAGCACCCGCCGCAAGGGCGTCGAAGGCCCACGCAGGAGCAGCATCGGGCAGGCCACGGCCTGCATCATAGCTTTGAGCGCCGACCAGCTGGCCTGGCCATCCTCATCACGCTCGGCCACCCGGGACACAAAGACATCGGTGAGCCGGCTGTGCCGCAGCAGGGCGCTGTTCAGATCGCCATCGACCTTGACCAGCGTGTGCCGCCGCCCGGCGCCGGCGCAGATCTCATAAAAACGGGCGGCCGCGGCCTCCACATCCCGGCCGGCCTCTGCCGCGCCCTTAGTTGGCAGCAGGCCGATGATCTGGCCTTGATCCACCTGCGCCAGCTCCAGCGCCCGCGCCAGCGCCTCCCAGTCGGCATCGCCGCCATCGAGCAGCGCCAGGATGCTCTCCAGCAGACAGTTACTCGCCGCGCACACATCCTTGCCCGGTGCCGGGCGCTTGGCGCTGCCCGTCTGCTCCTCCCCGCCGCCGATCTTCAGCAGCGAGCGCAGGCGCTTGCCTAAGTGTTGCAGGCCGCTACCGCCGTCATTCCCCGCCGCGCGGCGGGCCGTGAGCAGGTCTTCCACCACCGCGTCCTGCGGCACATCCCAGCCCAGATAATCGTGTAATTCGCACTTGTGCCGCGTGATCCACAGGTACAGATCGGCCTCGGTGCGCTCCGGGAACTCGGCCAGCAGATTATTCGCCGTGATCAACGCCTTCACCGGCAGATACACCTCGTCATGCCAATGCGCGGCGGCTTCCTCATAAGGAATCGTGCGGTGCATGGTGATGCCCATGTAGTAGCGATGCACATCGATATGCTCCAGCAGCTCGCGATAGGCGCTCGGCACCGAGACCATCAGGGCGGAATCCGGCCGCGTCTCATCCAAGCGCGTATGCGTTAAGAACTCCGCATATTCGGATTTTAAGATAATCGCATTCGCGTCATCGATGGCGGATAAAGGCACGCGGGTGATCACCGGGGTTACGTAGGCTTCAATGGTTTCCAAGCCCATCTCGCGCGCCACCGAGACGCGGTGGTTGCCGTCCTTGACGAAGTAGTTGCCGTTGATGTCATAGACCTCGATCGGCGGCAGGCCGCTGTTGGTCATCAGCAGCTTAATCCGCGCCCAGCGGTCGCGCTGGCTGTCGCCTTTGGGCAAAAAAGTGCGGGTGAAGTCTTTATAACGCGCCACGCTGCCGACCACGGCGTCTAAGCGGATCTGGCGCAGCTGGCGCCCCGGTAGCTCGCGCCCTTGCAGCTGTTGCAGCACTTCTTCATAAGAAAGCAACTGGGCGTTCTCGCCGCGGATGCGGGCGAGGATGGTGCTGAGCGCCGCCTTGCGCCGCGCCTGGCGGAAGTCTTCCACGATGATCGCTTGATTGGGCAGTTCGCTCTGCATGGCTGCTCAGCTTCGCGCCTGCGGGCTTGAAAAATGTGGATTTGCTTTCATGGCGGACAGGCTCACTTGGCCGTCTCGTCCCTGGCGTTGACCGCCCATATCTCGCGGGCATATTCGGCCACCGCCCGGTCGCTGGAGAAAAAACCCATGTTAGCGATGTTGTGCACGGCCATGCGCTGCCAGGCCGCAGGATCTGCATAGAGCGCATCCACGCGCGCCTGGGTCTTGGCATAGGCTTGAAAATCCGCCAGCACCCGATAACTGTCGCCGGCCTCCAGCAGCAGGCTGGTGGCCTCGCGCAGCTCATCGCTGTGCTTGCTGCCGTCAAAGCCAGAGCGCAGCGCATCCAGCGCCGCGGCGGCCCCAGGCGTGTCGCGATAGTAGCGATACGGGTCGTAATGCCCGGCGTTCAGTTCTTTCAAGCTCGCGGCGGTATGGCCGAAAAGAAAAATGTTCTCGCGCCCGGCGGCCTCGCTGATCTCGATATTGGCGCCGTCCTCGGTGCCGATGGTCAGGGCGCCGTTTAAGGCCAGCTTCATGTTGCCGGTGCCGGAGGCCTCGGTGCCGGCCATGGAGATCTGCTCGGATAACTCCGCCGCCGGGATGATGACTTCCGCCAGCGAGACCGAGTAGTTTGGCACAAACAGGAGGCGCAGTCGGCGGCAGGTGTCGGGGTCTTGATTGATGACCTCGGCGGTGGCATTGATCGCCTTGATGATGCACTTGGCGGCATGATAGCCGGGCGCGGCCTTGCCGGCGAAGAGCACCGTGCGCGCCTGCCAGTCCTGCTTTGGCTCGGCCTTGATGCAAAGGTAGCGATGCACACAATAGAGCAGGTTCAGCAGCTGCCGTTTGTACTCATGAATGCGCTTGATCTGCACATCCAGCAGCCAGTCCGGCTCCATGTCCAGACCATGCCGGGCCCGAAGGGAATCCGCCAAGCGCTGTTTGTTCTCCTGCTTCACTGCGGCCAAGCGCTCGTGTACGGAGGAGTCATCGGCAAACTCGGCGAAGCACACAAGCTGGTTCAAGTCCTTATGCCAGCCGCTGCCGATACACTCATTGAGCAGGCGGCTCAAGGCCGGGTTGGCGCCCAGCAGCCAGCGCCGCGGGGTGATGCCGTTGGTCACATTGACAAAGCGCTCCGGATAAATCGCGGCAAAATCAGCAAACAGGCGCTCGCGCACGATGCCGGAATGCAGCCTGGAGACGCCGTTGATGCGGTGGCTGGCGGCGATGCTCAAGTTCGCCATGCGTACCCGCCGCCCGTGCGTCTCATCAATGATCGACAGGCGCGAGAGCAGGGCGTCATCGCCCGGGCGGCTGGCCGAGACCCGGCGCAGCAGGCGGGCGTTGATCTCGTAGATGATTTCGAGTACGCGCGGCAGCAGGCGCTCCAGCAGGTTGACCGGCCAAACCTCCAGCGCCTCTTGCATCAGGGTGTGGTTGGTATAGGAAAAGGTGCGCTCGCAGATCGCCCAGGCCGCATCCCAGCTAAGCTGATGCTCATCGATCAAGAGCCGCATTAGTTCCGGGATGGATAAGGCCGGGTGGGTGTCGTTCAGGTGAATCGCCATCAGCTCCGGCAGCCGCCGCAGGTCGCGATCACGGATCAGCGCCCGGCGCAGGATGTCTTGCAAGGAGGCGCTGGAGAAAAAATATTCCTGTTTCAGGCGCAGTTCCTGGCCGGTGGGTGTGCTGTCGTTGGGATAGAGTACGCTGGACAGCGCGCTGGATGAAAGTTGCTCTTCCATCGCCGGGATAAAATCGCCGCGGTTGAACTTGCCCAGGTCGATCTCCGTGGCCGGGTTGGCCGACCACAGCCGCAGCAACGATACGGCATTCGAGCGATAGCCGGGCACGAAGAAGTCAAAGGCGATCGCCCGCACCGGCTCGGTATCGACCCAGGCGGCACCGTCCTCGCCGTGTTCCACCCGCCCCTTGAAATGCACATCATAGCTGATGTCTAAGCGCGGAAACTCCCACGGGCTGCCGACCGCCAGCCACAGGTCTGGGCGCTCGATCTGGTGCCCGTCCTTGATGCGCTGTTCAAACAGGCCGAATTGATAGCGGATGCCGTAGCCGACGCTGGGGATGTTGCACTCGGCCAGCGATTCCATATAGCACGCCGCCAGCCGCCCCAAACCGCCGTTGCCCAAGCCCGCATCGGTCTCGGTCTCCAGGGCATCGGCCAGCGAGAGTTCGGACTCATCCATCAGCTGCGCCACCGCCGGGGTGAGATTCAGCGCATCCAGGGCGCTGCGCAACATGCGCCCGACCAGGAACTCCATGGATAAGTAATTGACCGTCTTGTCATGCCGCTCACGATCATCGGTGCGGTGCGCCACCCAGCGCTCGGCCAGGCGGTTGCGCGCCAGACGCGCCAAGGCCACCATCCAGTCACGCGGCCCGGCGGCGGCGTAGTCCTTGGCGGAGGCGTGGATCAAGGCGCGGCGGATGTCATCTCGCAGGGCGCTGATGGCGGCGGGGGATTGCGGCGCATCGGGCCGGCTTGCGGCCGGGCCGTTCAATTCCGGGCTACTCGGCGGGGGATTGCTCGGTTCCGGCCTGCTTAACGGCGGGTTGCTCAATTCTGCACTGCTCGATTCCAGGCTGCTCATTGCTCAAAGCTCCTTAATGGCTTTCGTTTGTTTTTCAATCGTTCTTCAAGGGCGCTGCCCGGATAGTCTATAGCTGGCCAATGCGATCATGGCAAGTTTCTATTCTCGGCTCCATTCTAGGGCGATCCGGCCCGGCTTGCAAAGTGCGCCCAAGAACTGCCATAGCATTAGCTTATAACCGGCCTGGCGGCTTGATCAGGCCAATGTGATCCGGCCAGCGCCGACCGTCCGTCAGCCCTCTCCCCGGCCAGATGAAAAAATAGCGCTTGAGAAACAGCGCAAATTTCGCTCTAATGCGCCCCCGTGAATACCTTGCGTCTATCTGCTGAGAACATCGCCGCGCTGATCAGCGCCCGCCACCCCGATCCCTTCGCGGTGCTGGGGCCGCATCGCAGCAAGGGGCGATTGGTCGTGCGCGTCTTCCGGCCCGGTGCCGCGCGCGTTGAGCTAAACCCCGGCGCCGGCCTGCGCGCCCGGACGCCGCGGCCCTTCAAGCGTATCCACGCCGATGGCCTGTTTGAAGTGGTCGTGGCAACAGCCGCGGGCGATACGGAAAATGAAAATAAGGAAGCCACCCCGGCCTATACGCTGACGGTGTATCAAGGTGGGCAGGGGCAGCGATGCGAGGACCCCTTTCGCTTTGCGCCGGTCTATAACGAAGAAACCCTGGGGCGCTATTCAGCCGGAGAAGCCTTTGATTGCGATAGTTTCTTGGGCGCACACCGCATCACGCACGAGGGCGCGGCCGGCATCGTCTTCAGCGTCTGGGCGCCCAATGCCCGGCGCGTCTCGGTGGTCGGCGATTTCAACGACTGGGACGGGCGCGTGCATCCCATGCGCCGGCGCTACACCAGCGGCATCTGGGAGATCTTCATTCCCCAAGCGCTGGAGGGGGCGCGTTATAAATACGAAGTGGTCGGTGTACATGGCGACCTGCTGCCCTTAAAAGCCGACCCCTTTGCCCATTACGCCGAGCGACCGCCGGCCACGGCCTCGGTGGTGGCGCCGAAGGCGCAGCACATCTGGAAGGACCAGGAATGGATGGAAAAGCGCGGCGCATTGCAAACCCGCGCCGCACCGATCTCGGTCTATGAGGTGCACTTAGGCTCTTGGCGGCGGATGCCGGAGGAGGACAATCGCTATTTGAGCTACGATGAGTTGGCGGAGCAGTTGATCCCCTATGTCAAGGACTTAGGCTTCACCCACATCGAACTCTTGCCGATCACCGAATACCCCTTTGATGGCTCCTGGGGCTACCAGCCGCTCTCGCAATTCGCCCCCAGCAGCCGCTTCGGTGAGCCGGACGGCTTCCGGCGCTTTGTTGACCGTTGTCATAACGCCGGCGTGGGGGTGATCCTGGACTGGGTGCCGGGGCATTTCCCCAACGACCTGCACGGCATCGCCCGCTTTGACGGCACCGCCCTGTATGAACACGAGGATGAGCGCCAGGGCTATCACCCGGACTGGAATACTTATATCTATAACTTCGGGCGGCACGAGGTGCAGAATTATCTCATCGCCAGCGCCCGCCACTGGCTGCGCGAGTTTCACTTGGACGGCATCCGCGTGGATGCAGTCGCCTCCATGCTCTATCTGGACTACAGCCGCAAGGACGGGCAGTGGATCCCGAATGAATACGGCGGCAAGGAGAACTTGCAAGCCATTTCCTTTAACCGGCGCCTGAACGAGACGCTCTATGCCGATTTTCCGGACATTGCCACCTTTGCCGAAGAATCCACCTCGTGGCCGGATGTCTCGCGCCCGGTCTGGGACGGCGGCTTAGGGTATGGTTTCAAATGGAACATGGGCTGGATGAACGACACGCTGGGCTACATGTGCCGCGACCCGGTGCATCGCAGCTATCATCATAATGAAATGACCTTCGGCATGGTTTATGCCTTCAGCGAGAACTTCATCCTGCCGTTAAGCCACGATGAGGTGGTGCACGGCAAGGGCTCCTTGTTGGCTCGCATGCCGGGCGATACTTGGCAGAAGTTCGCCAACCTGCGCGCCTGCTACGGCTTCATGTGGGCGCATCCGGGCAAGAAGCTGCTGTTCATGGGCGGCGAGTTCGCACAAGGCGGCGAGTGGAACCATGACGGCTCCCTGGACTGGCACCTGCTGGATACGCGCTGGCACCAGGGCGTACAACGCCTGCTCGCCGATCTCAATCGGCTCTACCGCGAGCGCCCGGCCTTGCACCAGATGGATTGCGAGAGCGGCGGGCATGAATGGCTGCGAGTAGATGATGCCGAGCGCTCCATCTTCGCCTTCGCCCGCTGGTCGGCGGGGCATGAGGCGCTGTGCCTGGCGGTGGTGAACTTAACGCCGGTGGTGCGCCACAATGAGTACATCGGGGTGCCGCGCGCCGGGCGCTATGTGGAGGCCATCAACACCGACTCCAGCCACTACGGCGGCAGCAATGTCGGCAACTTCGGCGCGGTGCACTCCGAGCCGGTCAGTGCCGATGGCCGCGCGCATTCGCTCCGGCTGACCCTGCCGCCCCTGGGCGTCCTGCTGCTGGACTACCACGGCCCGGCGTGAGCCTGATATAAGCCCGGACATAAGCCTTGAGCATGAACCTCAAGCATGAGCTGAGAGCATGAACAAGCTGGAGGCGGGTAGCCCGCAGCCCCTGGGCGCCACGCCAACAAACGACGGCGTGAACTTCGCCCTGTTCGCCGCCGGTGCCGAGCGGGTGGAATTGTGCCTGTTTCTGCCAGATGCGGCCGAGCAACGCCTGGAGTTGCCCGAATGCACGGACGGCGTCTGGCACGGGCATTTGCCCAATCATCTGCCTGAATCCGCCGCCTTGGCTTACGGCTATCGCGTACACGGCCCTTATGAACCGGAGGCCGGCCTGCGCTTTAATCCGAATAAATTACTGCTTGACCCTTACGCCCGCCAACTGGCTGGTGAGTGGCGCTGGCATGATGCCCTGTTCGGCTACACCATCGGCCATGCGGACGGCGACCTGTCCTTTGATGAACGCGACAGCGCGCCCTATCTGCCGAAATGTGTGGTGCATAGCGCGAAGCCCGCAACTCGATCGCGCCCGGCGGTGCCCTGGGCGGAGACGATCATCTACGAGGCGCAGCTGCGCGGCCTGACCCAACTGCACCCCGACATCCCGAAGGAGATCCGCGGCACCGCCGCCGCCTTGTCCGAGCCGCCCATGCTGGATTATCTAAGCAAACTCGGCATCACCGCCATTGAGCTCTTGCCGGTGCAGTACTTCATCGATGAGCGCTTCCTGGCCGATCGCGGCCAGCGTAATTACTGGGGCTACAACCCGATCAATTATTTCACGCCGGCCCACCGCTACCTGGCCTCCGGCGCAGTCGAGGAGTTCCAGGCGATGGTCGAGGCCCTGCACGGCGCCGGCATCGAGGTGCTAGTCGATGTGGTCTATAACCACACCGCAGAAGGCGATCATCTGGGGCCGACCTTGTGCTACCGCGGGATAGACAACCAGGCCTACTACCGCCTGGCGGAAGAGCCGCGTTTCTATGCCAACCTCACCGGCTGCGGCAACACCCTGAACACGCCCCACCCACAGGTGCAGCAACTGATTACTGATAGCCTGGCCTACTGGGTGGAGGTCATGGGCGTAGATGGCTTCCGCTTTGATCTGGGCAGCGTGCTGGGACGGGCGCAGTATGACTTTGACGCCGGCAGTGCGTGTCTTAAGGCAATCCGGCAGGATGCAAGATTGGCCGATGCCAAGCTGATCGCCGAGCCTTGGGACTTGGCGCCGGGCGGCTATCAGCTCGGCCATTTCCCGCCGCCGTGGCGCGAGTGGAACGATAAATTCCGCGATGGCGCCCGCCGCTTCTGGCGCGGCGACCAGGACTGCCTGGCCGAGTTCGCCCGCCGCATCGCCGGCTCCGCTGATCTCTTCGACCACGGCGGACGGCCACCTTCCTCCAGCGTCAACTTCATCACCGCCCACGACGGCTTCACCCTGCTCGATCTGGTCTCTTATGAGACCGCCCGCAACGCCACCAACGGTGAGGGCGGCACAGACGGCCACAAGGCGAATTACAGCGACAACTGCGGCGCGGAAGGCACCACGGCTGACGCCGCCGTCAGCGCCCGGCGCCGCCGCCGCCAGCTGAACCTGCTGGCCAGCCTGCTGCTCGCCCAAGGCACACCCATGTTGCTGCACGGCGATGAGGGCGGGCGTACGCAAAACGGCAACAACAACGCCTACTGCCAGGACAACGCCACCAGCTGGCTGGATTGGGGGAGCCAAGACCGCTCGCTCACCGCCTGGGTGCAACGCATGATCGCGATTAGAAAGGCGCACCCGGTGTTTCATAGCCCCTTCTTCCTGCATGGCGCTGCGCGTTGTGCGCAGACCGGCTTTTGCGACATCCAGTGGCTCAGCGCCGGCGGCGAGGCGCTCACCGAGGCCGACTGGCATGACCCGGACGGCCGCAGCCTGGCCCTGCTGCTGGGCGCCTTCAAGGAGGGTACGCAGGCCGAAGACATCGTCTTGCTGCTGATCAACGCTGGCGAGGAGCGCCAAGATTTCACCCTGCCCGGCAACGAGGCGGACGGGCGCTGGGCGCTGGAGCTGGATACTTCCAACGAGCAGCCTGAGGCCGAGCGGCGCACCTGGCCGCCGGCGGCCACCTATCCTTTGGCCGAGCAGTCCCTCGTCCTGCTGGCCTGGTCGGGCGCTTGAGAGGGCGTGAATTGCCATGATGTTTGACCAGCGCTGTTGCGGCATCTTTTTGCATCTCACCTCCCTGCCGGGCCCCTGGGGCAGCGGCGAGCTGGGGCCGGCGGCGGAGGATTTCGTCGAGCGGATTGCCGCAGCCGGTTTGAGCCTGTGGCAGATGCTGCCGCTGGGGCCGGTGGGCGGCGGCAATTCGCCCTACAGCAGCACCTCGGCCTTTGCCGGCAATTACCACTGGATCAGCATCCAGCGCCTGTTGGATGAGGGGCTGTTGCAGGCGCAGGAAACCGATGCGCTGGCGGCCAGCAGCGCGGCGGGCGGGGACCTGGGCGCGCTGATGAGTGAACGCGAGCGGCTGATCCGTCTGGCCGTGCAGCGCCGGGCCGAGCGGGCTGATCCTGACTGGCAACGCGGCTTCGCCGATTTCTGTCGCGAACAACAACACTGGCTGGACAACTTCGCCCTCTTCAATGCACTCAAACGTGCGCACGAGGGGCGCGCCTGGCCGAGCTGGCCGGCGGCGCTGGCGCAGCGTGAGGAGGCCGAGCTGGCGCGGGTGCGGATTGATCTGGCGCCGGAGTTGGCGCAGGAGAAGCGACTGCAATATGTGTTCTTTACGCAATGGGCGGCCTTGCATGGGCAGTGCCGTCGGCACGGCGTGCGCCTGATCGGCGATGCGCCGATCTTCATCGCCCACGACAGCGCCGATGTGTGGCAGCGGCCGGCGCTGTTCAGCCTGAATGCGGACGGTACCATTGCCAAGCAGGCCGGCGCGCCGCCGGATTACTTCAACCCGGCCGGCCAGTGCTGGGGCAATCCCTTGTATCGCTGGGATAAGCATCCGGAGGCGATTTATGACTGGTGGGCGGCGCGGCTGGCCTGGGCCTTAAGGCACTGCGATGTGCTGCGCATCGATCACTTTCGCGGCTTTGCCGCGGTGTGGGCGATCGATGGTGGGGATAGTGTGAGCGCCAATGGTGCTTGGCAGCCGGGGCCGGGGGCGGCCTTCTTTGAGCGCATGCGCGCTGAGTTAGGTTCGCTGCCCTTTATCGCGGAAGACTTAGGCGTCATCACCGAGGATGTCTATGCCATGCGCGATCGCTTTGAACTGCCGGGCATGGGCGTCATGGTGTTCGGCTTAGAAGACGAGCACGGCGGCGAGCTGCACCGTCCGGAGCGCTACCCGGAGAGGTGCGTCGGCTACACCAGCATCCACGACAGCGATACCTTCATCGGCATGTATCACAGCCTGCTTCGGTGCGAGGGCAAGGCGGCCTTTGCGCGGCGGTATTTGTTGGAAGATGGGCTGGGCAACGGCGCGGATGGCAAGGCGGAAGACGAAGTGCACTGGGCGGCGATCAACCGGTTGTTGGCATCAAACGCAGAGGCCGTGATCATCCCGGCGCAAGACCTGCTCGGCCTCGGCTCGGCGGCGCGCATGAACATCCCCGGTACCGCAGAAGGCAACTGGACCTGGCGTCTTGAAGAAGCCCTGCCGGCGGCGGTGCTGCGGCGGCTTGGCGAGATGATTGAGAGACATGAGCGCGGGCCAACATCTGAGAGCTAAGCGATGTTTGTGGATTCCTGGTCAGGCCAGGAATGACGAGGCATGTACAAAGACTTCATCTCCCTCGCTATTCCCATAGAAGTGAAAGCGGGAATCCCCCAGGCTGCTGCTCTCTCTAGCCGTCATTCCCGCGTAAGCGGGAATCCACCTGAGGTTTCCGACAGACCCTACCCTTATCGATTCTTGGTCAGGCCATGAATGACGGGGCATGTACAGAGGTTTTTTTACTCTCTCCTTATTCCCGTGAAAGTGAAAGCTGGAGTCCCGCAGGCTGCCGTTCTGTCTCCGTCATTCCCGTGAAAACGGGAATCCAGTGGATTTCCTATCGGAACCTTACTGTGGATTCCTGGTCAGGCCAGGAATGACGGTTCTCTATTTGACACAAAGTGCGGTTTGCCGCAAGGCCGGATTGCACCGCCTGTTACCTGTCTTTAATATTCGTGCCAGCCGCGCATTATATAAGAACGAGAGCGCAAGCCGGCACCCCGAACAGCTTAATCAAAAATACCGTAAACGCCCGCAAGCGCGATTTTTCCTGTCGGTAATTTACAACAGATTATGTTACGAAAATGCTTGACACAGCCGCTGGGAAATTATATCTGTTAGCCTTAGCTCGCAGCGGTAATGCTCCGGACATCCTGGCTTTTTCATTTGCAGTGTCCGCCAAGTGTGCTAGAGTTAAGAAAATAATAATTTCCAAATAAGAACAAATAACAACGACAATGGTTGAGGAGAACAAGGCGAAAGGCCCGGGCCCTGTGGCGCAGGCGATAAGGTGGGCAGTGGCCGCCCCTTTGCTATTGCTCATGCTGTGCGGCGCAGTCCAGGCCGATAAGCACGGCGCTGCAAAGGCCCCTGATCCCACCACTGACTGGGCCGAGCAGATCATCTACTTCGTCCTCATCGACCGCTTCGCCGATGGCGACCCTACAAACAACCAGCGCGTGGAAAAGAACAACCCCGGCGGCTATCACGGCGGCGATCTGAAAGGGCTGACCGAGCACCTGGATGAGATCGTCAGCTTGGGCGCCACGGCCATCTGGATCAATCCCATACAAGAACAAGTCGCCGCAGGCTTCCCCGCCGACGGCCCGCCGGAGACCAAGGTCGGCCGCTTTGATCACTGGGGCTTTCACGGCTACTGGATGGAGGACTTCAACGCCATTGAGCCGCAGTTCGGCAGCGAGGCGGACATGAAGGCTTTTGTGGATGCAGCGCATGCGCGTGGGCTGAAGGTTTTGCTGGATGTGGTCTATAACCACGCCGGCTACGGCGCGGAATTTGAAAGTGCGCCTGAGTATGCCGGCTGGGTGCGGCAGGAGCCGGTGGATTGCGGGGCCGATGCCCTGCTGTGCCAGGTCGGCGGCCTGCCGGATTTCGATACCGAAGACCCCAAAGTGCAGAACTACTTGTTTGAAGCCAATCTAGGGCTGGCCAAGCGCACCGGGATCGATGGTCTGCGTTTGGATACTGTGAAACACATCGGCGATGAGTTCTGGCAGAAGCATCGTCAACGCGTGAATGAAACGCTGGGCGAGGACTTTTTCCTGCTCGGCGAGGTCTGGGGCGGCGATGCCCAAGTGCTAGACCCCTGGTTTGAACAAGACACCTTAGACGCCGGTTTTGATTTCAGCTTCAGCGGCAACTGCCGCAGCTTCGTGGACGGGCGCGGGCGCGCCATCTCCTTTGCCGCCTATTTGCGCAACCGCCATAAGGTGCGCGCCGGCTTTCACTTATCACATTACCTCTCCTCGCACGATGAGACCATGGCCATCCACGAGCTGGGCTATGACTTTGACAAGTTCCGCATGTGTGTCGGCATACAGATGGCAGTCTTAGGCGTTCCCGTGATCTACTACGGCGAGGAAGTCGGGCGCTTGGGCGGGCTGTGGCCGACCAACCGGGCGGACATGCCCTGGGGCGAGCGCGACATACAACCCGGCGCCGGCATCAAGCGCGATGAGGATTTACGCGCCTATTACCAAAAGGTGATTAGCATCCGCAAGGCGCACCGAGCGCTGACGCATGGCGATTACAAGATCGTATCCGGCAGGAAAGACCCCCTGCTGGCCTTCTCGCGCACCGATGCCGAGTCCGGCCAGACAGCTTTCGTGCTGGCCAACCGGGAGGATGAGCCCTTGAGCGCGGCGCTGCCGGCCCCGGAGGGCTGGGCCGGGCGGCAGGTGATGGATGCGATCTCTGGGACGCAGGCTACGATAAAGGACGGGCAACTCGGCATTGCGGTGCCGCCTAAGTCAGTGATGATCGTGGTGGCGCAATGAAAAAATATCCAAGCAACAAACGCGGCGTGGGAGGATAACAACGAGCATGGCTTCAATAGAATTTACAGAATGCGCCAAGCGCTATGATGAGGTGAGCGTGATCGAGCACCTGAACCTGAGCATCCGGGACGAGGAGTTCATGGTCTTTGTCGGCCCCTCCGGCTGCGGCAAGTCCACGGCGCTCAGGATGATTGCGGGCTTGGAAGAGGTCACCGAGGGCGAGCTCAAGATCGGCGAGCGCGTGGTGAATGACGTGCATCCCAAAGATCGCGATGTGGCGATGGTCTTCCAGAGCTATGCCCTGTATCCGCACATGACCGTGCGCGACAACATCTCCTTCGGCCTGCGCCTGCGCAAGATGCCGGCGGAAGAAATCGACAAGCTGGTGAATGATGCGGCTGATATTCTCGGCCTGCAACCCTTCTTAGAAAGAAAGCCTAAAGCCCTGTCCGGCGGGCAGCGGCAACGAGTGGCGCTGGGCCGGGCGATCGTGCGCAAGCCGTCGGTATTCCTGTTTGATGAGCCATTGTCGAACCTGGATGCCGAGTTGCGGGTGCAGATGCGCTCGCAGATCGCCAGCCTGCAACGGCGCTTGAAGACCACCATGGTCTATGTGACGCATGACCAGATCGAGGCCATGACCATGGGCCATCGCATCGCCGTGCTGCGGCCGCTGGATGAACGCAAAACTGGCAACCTGATGCAGTGCGGCACACCGCTGGAATTGTACGATCATCCCGACAATGTCTTTGTCGCCCGCTTCATCGGCACGCCGAACATGAACATCTTCCCGACCGCGATTAGCGAGGACGGCGGGCGGCTGGAGAACTCGGCCGTGAATGTGCCAGTGCCGGCGCGCTTTGCCCAGGCCGCCGGCGAGTACCGCGGGCGCAAGGTCTTCATGGGCGTGCGCCCTGAGCATGTGACCAACGATGCCGAGACCGACTGGGAGCATACCGCAACCGTGTCCGGCGAGGTGGAGATCATCGAGACCATCGGCCATGAGACCATCCTGCATGTGCGCTGCGGCGATGAGTTGATCATCGCCAAGCAGACCAGCCATGACCGGGTGCCGGATTATTCCGATCAGGTCAGCCTGACCATCAAGGTCGATGAGATTCACATCTTCGACAAGGAAAGCGAAAAGCGCCTGGCGGAGCAGGCATGAGCGCTGAACAAAGCGATACAAACACTTGACCATTAACACTAAACACTTGGCAGGATAAAGCTATGAAAACGAGTAACTCTTTGATGAATGTGATCACGCGCTTAGGCGCCCTTTGCAAGGCGCTCGCCGCCGGCCTGTTTTCAGCCAAGGCATTGCCGATGGTGGCCTTGCTGGCCGCCGTGAACATCGCCTGGGCCGCGGAGATCGTGATCTGGCATGGCTATCGCGGCCAGGAGAAAGACGCGCTGGAGAAGGTCGCCCGCATGTTCGAGGCCGCTTATCCGGATTCCGGCATCACCATCAAGACCCTGGCCGTGCCTTACGATGCCTATGCGGACAAGATCACCGCCGCAGTGCCGCGCGGCAAGGGCCCGGATATTTTTATCTTTGCCCAAGATCGCTTGGGCGGCTGGGTGGAGACCGGCAATACGGTTGAGCCGATTGATTTTTACTTGGACGATGAGACCCTGGACATGCTGTTACCAGGCATGATCGAGGCCATGACCTATCAGGATTCCGTCTATGGCCTGCCGCTTAACTTCAAGAGCATTGCGCTGATTTATAACAAGGACATCATCGACACCCCGCCGCAGACCTCCGGCGAGTTGGTTGATCTGGCCGAGCAGCACACCGATCAGGCCATCGGCAAGTTCGGCCTGGCCTATAGCTACAACAACTTCTTTTACCACGCCGCGCTGTTTAACGGCTTTGGCGCCGCTGTGTTTGATGCCGACGGCAACCCCACGCTGGCCTCGCCCGAAGCCGTGGATTCGCTGGATCTGATGATGGAATGGTACAAGCAGGATGGCGTACTGCCGGCTGAGCCTTCTTCCGCCCTGGTCAATTCCCTGTTTAATTCCGGCAAGGCCGCCATCGTCTTTGACGGCCCCTGGTTTATCGGCGAGGTGGCGGACAGCGTGAACTACGGCATCGCCGTGCTGCCTACGCTGGATGAGGCCGATGGTGCGCCCATGCGCCCGTGGCTGACCATCGAAGGCGCCTATATCTCCGCCGGCTCCCAGCACAAGGAGGATTCCTATGAGGTTCTGAAGTACCTGGTCGGTATCAATGCCGGCGAGGTGCTGGCCGTGGAAGGGCGGCAGTTGCACACCAACACAGCGGTGTATGACTTGGCCGCCGTCGCTGATGATCCGGTGCTGGCCGGCTTTCGCAAACAACTGGACACCGCCGTCGCCATGCCGAATCTCGCTGAGATGACCCTGGTCTGGTCGCCGGTGACCACGGCCATGAACACCATCGTCAAGGGCGGCGCCACGCCGACCGATGCCATGCAGCGTGCGCAAGAATCAGTAGAGAAAGACATCGCCGCCCTGCGTAAGGGCCGCTGATATAAAGCGCTTCCGGATTTTTTCAATAACAGCATAAGGCCATGAGTACCGCTATCGACACAGACAACGACAAGGCCGGCGCACAAGCCCGGCCGGAAGAGGCGCAGCCGCGCCATCGCGACTCGTGGCGCGCGGCCCTGGGGCTGGCTTTAGGCGCGCTGCTGGCCGTGGGCTTGGGCCAGTGGTTGCAAAACCAGGAGAGCCGCGCCATTGCCGAAGAAGCCAGCCAGCAGGCGCTGATCATCAAGGCCATGGCCTTGGTCGATATGATCAGCGCCTTGCAGAGCGCCGATGTCGAGGACCGGGCCGCGGCCGCCGGGCAGTTGCTGAACGACTGGCGCAGCGCCATGTTGCCCGACAGCGACATACGCATCGTGCAGATCGGTGGTGCCCGCCTGCTTGCCTCCACCTTCCCGAATGATGCCACCGAGAAGGGCTTCCCGCGGCGCCTGGGTCGGGATGAAAAGACCCTGTTTGACCAGGCCAAGGCGATCAAGACTGCGGTCGATACCAACGTCAAAGAGGGCGTGTTCCGCAAGCGCCAGATCGTCAGCGATACCTTGGCCGGCGGCGATCAACTCTTGACCCTGCCGTATCTGAAAGATGGCAAGGTGGTCGGCATGGTGCAATTACAGAGCCGCGCCGAACCCGCCGCATCCGCGCTGGCCGAACGTTCGCTGGTGTTCGCCGTGCTGACCATTGCGGTCGCCTTTGCCTTTGCCCTGTGGCTGCTCTGGTGGCTGATGGAGCGCCCGCCCGCCTGGGCGCACTTTGCCGTGGCGGCTGCGGCCTTGATCATCCTGATCTACGGCGTCGGTCTGACCAATCAGGCCACGCTGGGGGCGCAACGCTTAACCAGCGCCAGCGCCTTGAGCGATACCTACGGCGAGGTCTATTCCGCCTATGCGTCCGCCGCCGGGGCGCTGCGGCTGGCAACGACCAGCATGGTGCAGAGCGCCTGGGATGTGGACTCCTACCAACGCCCGCGTACGGTCTTGCAGGCCGGTGGCGCAGTGGATCAGGCGGAGATCGAGCGGCTGACCGATGAGGCCGCCGCCGATCAAGGCCGCAACCGCCTGCTGCTCTTGCTCTTAGGGATCGGTCTCTTGGCCTTCTTTGCCTTAGGCTATGCCAGACGCTTTTGGGATACGCTGGTGGAACACAAGCATGCCTACGGCTATGTCTCGCCGGCCATGTTCGGCATGATCTTCCTGGTCATGTTCCCCTTTGCCTACGGCATCATGCTCTCCTTTACCGAGACCACGCTGTTCAACGAGCAACTCCCCTTAGCCGAGCGCTGGGTGGGCTTTACCAACTACCTGACCATCCTGTTTGATTTTCAACTGTTCCAGACCGGCGAGGGCGGACGCATCTGGAATTATGAAAACTTCTACTGGACGACCTTTATTACGATTTGCTGGACGATCCTCAATGTCGCCGTCGGCGTCATCGTCGGCATGATCCTGGCGCTGGCGCTGAACACGGAAAACCTGCGCGGCAAGGCCATCTATCGTGTGCTGCTGATCCTGCCTTGGGCGATCCCGAACTACATCACCGCCCTGACCTGGAAGGGCATGTTCCACCAGCAATTCGGCGTCTTTAACCAGATCATCCAGATGTTTGGCGGCGAGCCCATCGCCTGGTTTGACGGCGTCTTTACTTCGTTCTTAACCGGCTGGGCGACCAACAGCTGGCTGAGCTTCCCCTTTATGATGGTCGTTATCTTGGGCGGCCTGCAATCGATCACGGCGGATATGTACGAGGCGGCGAAGGTGGAGGGGGCCTCGCGCTGGGAGCAGTTCCGCTACATCACCCTGCCGTCCCTAAAACCAACCTTGATCCCGGCCATTATCCTATCCGTGGTCTGGACCTTTAACATGTTCAACGTGATCTACCTGGTCTCCGAAGGCCAGCCGGCGGGGGCGAACGAAATCCTGATTACGCAGGCTTATAAGATCGCCTTTGAGAAATACCAGTACGGCTATGCGGCGGCCTATTCCATGGTCATCTTCCTGATCCTGCTGGCCTACGGCACCTTCCAGAACCGCACCAGCAAGGCATACGAGGGGTAGCGCCATGCAAAATCGAGCACAAACGTCCGGGCACTTTTGGATCCACCTCTTCCTGATCGGCTTCACGCTGCTGGCGATTTATCCGGTGCTGTGGGTGCTGACCCTGGCCTTTTCCGGGCAACAGAGCTTAAGCCTCGTTGACCTGCCCAGCGACCCCGGCTTTGCTGATCGCCTGCGCATCATCATGCCGTGGCCGGAAGATCTGTCCATGAAGAACTTCACCGATGTGATGACCGAGCAGCCCTTCGCCGAATGGCTATTAAACAGCGCCATCGTCGCCGGCATGACCACCATCCTGGGCGTGTTCTTAGCCTGCACCGGTGCCTATGCCTTCTCGCGCTTTCGCTTTCCCGGCCGCAACGCCGGCATGATGATGTTCCTGGTCTCGCAGATGTTCCCGGGCGTGTTGATGATGATCCCGCTCTATATCATCATCGTCAAATGGCTGGGGCTGGGCAACACCTACACCGGCCTGGTGCTGGTCTATGCGGTCACTGCCATCCCCTTTTGCGTGTGGATGCTGAAAGGCTACTTCGACACCATCCCGATCGAGATTGAGGAATCCGCCATCATGGATGGCGCCTCACGAGCGGCGATCTTCTTTCGCATCATCCTGCCCCTGGCGCGGCCCGCGGTGGCCGTAACCGCCCTGTTTTCCTTTATGACCGGCTGGAACGAATTTATCTTGGCCTCGATCTTTATGGAAGAGGAATCCTCCTACACCGCCCCGGTGGGCCTGCGCTTCTTTGTCGGCGGCTTCTCGGCCCAGTGGGGCTACTTCGCCGCCGGCTCGGTCATCGTCTCGGTGCCGGTGGTGATCTTATTTATGTACCTGCAAAAATTCCTGGTCTCCGGCCTAACCGCAGGCGGTGTGAAGGGCTAGGCGTGGATAACGTGGGCATACGATGAGCAATACAAACGACATGGCGCTGGAGACAATGCGGGCGGAAATCACCCGGCTGATGGCAGAGACCACCAAGATCAACGATGAGCGAGAGAAACCCCCGCTCGTTATCGAGGAGCTACGCGCCCGGGTTGACAAGACGGTAAGGCAAACAACGCTCTACCCGTTTATCGTTGGGGCATCGGTTACACTCGCCTTTGTCGCCGTGGTGAAATTATTTTTATGACAACAGGGAACATACAACGATTTATTGTAAAACCGGGAACATGAGTGCAACGGCTTTATATCGCGCTCTGGTTCAGGCCGGCTCATCCGAGGAGTTAGCCAAGGAGGCCGCTGATGACATTGACGCTGATCGGAACACCACCAATGAACGCCTAACCAGGATTGAAACATTTATCAAGATCATGATGGCCTTCGTCCTGGCTACGTTCTTTCTGGTATTGAAAAGTACTCTGGAGTAACGAGGTATGGACGCCGAGGTTGCCTTGTACGTAATTCCTGCGGAAGCTGGAATCCAGAAAAGTTACTGGCAGGATATCGAATAGACTCTTGATCAAGCCAAGAATGACGCTTTTTGTTAAAGTAAAATGCAGTATCGTTCAACAACCGGCGTTCACGCCGCAATGATGAGGAGAAGTGCAATATGAAACTGGTAAAACACGCAAGACAACTGGCAGTGATACTGACCGCCATCGGGCTGCTCGCAGCCGCCACCATCGCCCGTGCCGAGATTCAATTCCTGGACCCGGTCGGCGATGACAACGGCAACGGCGAGTATGTCTATCCGACCGATCCGGTCTATGCCCCCGGCTCCTTTGACATGACCGAGTTCACGGTCACGCCCAAAGGCAAGCAGGTCACCTTCAAGACCACCTTTAACAGCAACCTGAAAGACCCCTGGGGCATGGGCAGCGGCTTCTCCGTGCAGATGGTGTTCATCTTCATCGACACAGACGGCACGGCGGGAAGCGGCTACACCGAAGGCGTGCCGGGCTTGAATGTCAACTTCGCCCCCGAACACGCCTGGGACAAGGTGGTTATCTTATCCCCACAGAAAAAGGCGCGCGTAACCAGCGAGGTCAAGGCCAAGGCCGCCAAGATGGCCGCCGACATCATCGTGGCCGATCGCACCAAGGCGCGCGGCAAGGCGATCAGCGGCAATGTCAAGCTGGCGGACTTGGGCGGCGGCGACCCGGCCACCTGGGGCTACCAGGTGCTGGTGCAGTCCAACGAGGGCTTCCCGGCCAAGGAAGACGTGCTGATGCGGCGCGTGAACGAGTTTGAAGGCCAGCACCGCTTCGGCGGCGGCAACGACTACATGTGCGACCCGCACGTGCTCGACATGCTGGCTGGTGCCGCCACCGGCGCGGCTGATGAGGCCGATGCCCAATACGCCATGCTCAGCTACGAATGCGACGCCGAAGGCAATGCGGTGAAATCCGCCACGCTGACCATGATCCGGAAATAAACAGCGATTATTTGAGAGACGAGCAGAACGACTGATGAGCATGACCGCCACCTTGATCATTGCGCTGGCCACGACAGGTGTGTCGCTGGCCGGCCTGATGATCGGCCTGGTAGCCTGGCTGCGGGCGGATATGCGCCGCATGGAAGATAGGCTTCTCGTGATGAAGCAAAGTCTATGGAAGGCCGTATTGAGAATAGGTTGGTAAGCATGGAAGGCAAATTGACCGCGCTTGAACGTAGCCAGGCTAAACTTGAAGGCCTCCTTGAAGGCTTACGCGAAGCTATCTCACTGCGCTCTGCCGCTTAAGTATTAAGTTCATCTACCACTATTGAGGAAAAAACCAATAACTTTGAGGAGCTGTCTAAGGTATTTCATGGATTCCTGGTCAAGCCAGAGCTCGCCCCGTGCCTGACACGGGGAATGACGAGTTATGGGCACTGACATTGTTTTATGCGTCATTCCTGCGGAAGCAGGAATCCAGAAAAGTTACAGGCAGGATATTGGATGGATTCCTGGTCAAGCCAGGAATGACGGGGTATGCGCTGATGTTGCCTTACTCGTCATTTTTGTACAGGAAGTACTTATGCTGCGGAGAACAGGGATGTGCGGGAGCAGCCCCGTGAAAGCATGTCCCCGTGAAAACGGAGACGGGAATCCAAGAGGTTTTCGACCATGCGCCACTGGCCTTAACTTAAGGTACGTTTTGTAGATTCCTGCTTCCGCAGGAATGACGAAAGATACAGGTGAGGTTTTCTTAATCGTCATTCCTGCGGAAGCAGGAATCCAGCAACAACAATTTTTTGTTAAAGTAAAATGCAGTATCGTTCAACAACAACCGGTGTTCACGCCGCAATGATGAGGAGAAGTGCAACATGAAACTGGTAAAACACGCAAGACAACTGGCAGTGATACTGACCGCCATCGGGTTGCTCGCAGCCACCACCATCGTCCGCGCCGAGATCGAATGGTTCGGCTCGGTCTATGCCAAGATGCTGGACGGCAGCCGCAACTTAGACGACACGCTCTATGGCAATACGCAAGATGGCTTCGCCGGCGGTGGCGGCCGCGGCGGCGACCAGGGCCAGGGCATTGAGTTTGAATTGCTGTTCCGCAGCCAAGTCTCTAAACAAGTAGAGATCGGTGGCCGCTTAAAAGCGCGTTTCAGCCAGAACTTCTGGACCAACTGGGGCGGCTTCGTCAAGGGCTATGGCCTCGCTGAGGAAGAGAATCTGGATGAACAGAACAACCAGCAAAACCAGGACATCAAGATGCGCGGCGTCTATATACGCCTAACGCCCGGCTACAGTTGGCTGGATTCGCTGCACTTTGGCTCCAACGACTTCGCCATGTTTGATGCCGCCACGGTGGGCAAGATCCGCTACATCGACCGCGACAACGGCTCCGGCATCATCGCCCAAGGCAAACTCTTCGGCGGCCGCGTAGCCTATGATTTCTCGCGCCTTAGCCTGCCGCCCTTTAACGGCCCCGGGTTCCAGACCGCCGTGTCGCTGCCGGGATCAAACAGCACTGGCGGCTTCCAGGCCCTGGCCGCTAACGATGCGGTCTATACCGCCCAGTTCAAGTGGAATGCCGGCAACGGGGTGAATATGACCACCATCGGCAGCTACTTAAACGACAAGGAAGTTGACCCGGGCGATACCGACAACCGCGATGGCGTGGCCGATAAGCAGCGTTTCACCCAGCAGCTCTATGGCCTCAAGGCCAACCTCACCGGCTTCGAGGCCTTTGATGCGGACCTGGCCGGGTATTATTCCAAGACCAGTCTGGCCGCCGGCATCTGCAATGCCAACGATCTGCAAAGCTGCCGTTTCTCGCCCACCTTGAAAGGGGATGCGGATGACTTCACCTTCATCGGCACGATCACCTTCAACAACCTGCCCTTTGATCTGGCCATACAGGGCTTTCGCATCGGTGCGGACTTCAACTCTGTCACCGCCGCCCGCCGCGAGGCCGATGTGCTGCTGACCGAAGGGCGAGAAGGCACCTGGCACGACGCACGTCCGGACTACAACACCGGGCGTGATTTTACCTCAGTCAACTCCACCGGCACCATCGGCTACGGCGGCTGGAACGGCACCGCCCAGCAGGTACTGGCCTTGCATGCCGACAACGCCTTCACGGATTTTGATGAGCCGGCGGCCGAGTCCGCCATCGGCTGGGTGGGCGTAACCATCGTGCCGAAGTTCGCCTATGAGGACTGGGAGTTCCAGGCCGAGTACAGCTACATCACCTATGACACCAACTGGCAAGCCTGCGGCGGCACGGACAAGGACGTGGACTGCATCTACCCGCGCATGGAAGGCACGCGCAGCTGGGGCCTGGGCGGCGACACCCGCTCGCCGTACGCGCCCTATCAGGACAAGCAGACGCACATCCTGGCGCTCAATGTGAGCACCTTCTTTGACGTGGGCACCGGGCTGGATGCTAACTTTCGCGCCAAGTACATCAGTGATTCGGACAATCGCCTGACCAACCCTGATCTGTTGAGTGATGCCTATGACGGCTATCCCTTAGGCCGGGGTTTTGCGGTCAATCCCGACTGGGTGGCCTTGACGGAAGATCAGCAGGCGGTCAATTCAGTAGGCGATGATGATCGCGATGCCGATTACTACACGCTGGGCGTCAGCTTGGGAAGCCAGGTGCATGAGGACTTGTACGTGCGCGCCCTGTATGAATACCACCATGTTGACCTCTTTGACGGCTCGCAGAATGTGGCCCCGGTCGGCCTGCACTTTGAAGGCAACAATGCCGGGGATCCCTGTTGCGGCGGTGCCGGTTTCGGCTATGCCGAATACCTCTCCGGCCAGCACAACAAGCATAAGCTCGCCTTGCAGGCCTCCTACTTCCTCTCTGGCGTTGAGATCGGCTTGGATGCACAGTGGTTCTTCGGCGACTACCAGCCGGAATTCTTCGCCGGCGATGGCCAGACGCTGAACACCAACGCCGCCGGTGACGTCATCACCCCGCTGGGCAACATCTCTCGCGATGAAGTAACCCTAAAAGCCTATCGCCTGAAAGCCTTCGTCAAGGCACAGTTCTAGGGGGGCGGCTTTAGGGTAGCGGCAGCGGCGGCGCGGGTCGCAGCGGGAAAAAAGACAGGGATCGTCATTCCCGCGCAGCTCTAAGAAGCGCAGTTCCAAGACACGGACGTCCCCTAGCGTCATTCCCGCGCAAGAACGTCACCCCTGCCCGCGAGCAGGGGCAGGAATCCATGAGGGGCTTACGGGGAGTTGCAGCCCGGCGCAGTTCTAAATAAAGCATAGGACACCGCCCCCTGGCGTCATTCCCGCGTAAGAACGTCACCCCTGCCCACGAGCAGGGGCAGGAATCTAGAAGGTCGCCTGCCAAGATTTCTATAGATTCCTGGTCAAGCCAGGAATGACGGAGTAAAGAGTAGAAATGGTGGGGCGAGAAATCAATGTTTCCCGCTCTCTACGGAGCGGAAAATGGAAAGGAACGTCATTCCCGCGCAAGCGGGAATCCAGAACCTAGCAGAAGGAAGTACGAGAGTAGCACCTACGCAAGCCTGTCCCCGTGAAACGGGTACAGGAATCCACTTAGGCCGCCGACACGAAACCGAATGGATTCCTGGTCAAGCCAGAAATGACGAGTTATAGAGCGCGATTTTGTCTTATTCGTCATTCCTGCGTAAGCAGGAATCTAGGATGTTTAACTGGATATTTTATAGACTCCTGCTTCCGCAGGAGTCACGACTCATAAACAACCATGAACCCCAAACAGCCCTGCGTGTATATCCTGGCAAGCAAAAGGAACGGCACCCTCTATACCGGCGTGACCAGCAACCTGGCGCAGCGTGTCTATCAGCACAAGCAAGGCTTGATTTCCGGCTTCACGAAAAAATACGCCGTGCATCGGCTGGTTTATTATGAATTGCATGACACGATGGAAACCGCCATGCACCGAGAAAAGCAGATCAAGAAATGGAAACGCTCATGGAAGATCGAGTTGCTTGAAAAACACAATCCAAATTGGGAAGATTTGTATGATGATATTGTCTAGCCGCATTGCCGACCTCTCTGCCGTCATTCCCGCGTAAGCGGGAATCCAGAAAATCCAGAGGGTATGGTACGGTGTTTGATAGATTCCCGCTTCCGCAGGAATGATGATCGGCGTTATATAAAAAAATGAATAACAACCTCCCACCGACCCGAACCTGCCTATGCCTGACCCTGCTGGCGGCCTGTCTGGTCGCGGCACCACTGCCTGCCGAGACCTTGTTCACCATCGAGGACATCGCCGGCGATGATCACGGCAGCGGTGCCTTGATCTATCCAGCCAACGAGCATTACCGCGAGGGCGATCTTGACCTCTTGTCGTTTTCCGTGCGCCGCGCCGAGGACGGCACCTGGTTCAGCATAGAACTGGCAAACCCGGTGCGCGGCACGGAAGGCGTAACGCTGGGCATGGGCGCCGGTTTCGTGCCCGCCGCGCGGGTGGCGCGCCACGATTTCTATGCCTTTAATGTAGAGGTGTACATCGATCAGGACGGCGAGCGCGGCGCCGGGCGCACCGACACCTTGCCTGGGCGCCGGGTCAGCATTGCACCGGAATTCGCCTGGGAGCGGGCGATTATCGTAACGCCCCGGCCGCAGGTGGCGCGCAAGCTCATGCGCACCTGGCAGCAGGAGCGCTCAACGGCCGGCCCCTGGGTGCGCGATAGTCAATGGTTTGATGCGGACGGCGGTTATATCTATTCCGAGAAGATTCGGGTGCGGCATAACCGCCTGGAGTTTTTCGTCACGGCGGCCGAGCTGGGCGGGCTGCCGCAGCAGGACTGGGCCTACACCGTGTTTATCACCGGCGCCGAGTTGATGCAATCCAGCAATTTTTTGTCCAACACCGACAAGAACGCCGGGCTGATGCTGCGCGGTGCCCGCCGGGGGCAACCGACCGACAAATTCGGCTTGCGCTTCGGCGACCTGCAGCAGCCGCCGATCGTTGACTACCTGAGTCCTAAGCCCGGCCAGCAGGAACGGCTACTGGCCGCCGGGAAGAGAAGGCTGCTCGGTATCGTGCCGGATGGCACAGTGCGACCGATTATCGCCGCCGGGGAAGACACATCGACCGCAGCGGAGATCCAGGCCGCCGAAGATCGGCAAAAGGCACACGCCCGCCGCGCCCGGGAAGCGGCGACCCGGCGCGATCTGGCCCTGGCCGAGGCGCGCATCCGGCAGCTTGAGCAACAGGTGGAGGGCGGCATACAGGGCGACACCCTGCCGAAGCGCCTCGCCGCCCTGCGCCGGGTCTATGAGCAAGGCATCATCAACCAGCAGGAATACCAACGCATCCGCCGGCGCTTGCTGAGTGATGAGCTTTGAGTGGGGCATTCCCGCTGGTTATGCTTGCCCCGCAAAAATCTCGCAAGTTTGACCGTCTCAACACCGCTATGCCGCGATCTTTCGCATGAACGGCGAGGTGCCTGCCTTTGCCAGCCGTCGGTCTGCAACCTATCGAAAATAATATAGAAAGAAAGAGTGGCTAAATTTTAGTACTTTCGTCATAACGCCGATAAAAGGCCGAATCCGGCCACCTGTGCGCCCCTCTTCCACAGGCTTATCCACCGAAATTGTGGATAAGCGGCGAATGGTTGACAGGGCAAGCATGAACGGCGAGGTGCCGTTCAATGCTGCCCTTGCCCGCCGCCCTTACGAAGATGTTGCAGCCGCCCTGGAACATCAAGACATCTCATCATGAATGTTGTCGGTTGCGAATGAGGAAGGTAATCAAAGGATCCTCGCTTCGCCCGGCCTTTCATGGTATTGTCTACATCGTGGCGAAGTAAGGATAGTACAATTAATTATCTCCACGATGGCAACTGGAAACCTGATCAAGGGAATGCTAACTCATGAGTATGGCTGCATTTGATACACTTAAATTTTCTCGCAGACTAAAAGATGCGGGAATCCCGCAAGAGCAGGCCGAGGCGCAATCCGAGGCCATCGTTGAGGCATTTTCCCAGGCCCTGGATACACAGGTCGCAACGAAAGCGGATATACATGAAGTTAAGATTGAGATTCAGGAAGTCAAGGCAGATTTAAACGGGAATGTTCAGGAAGTCAAGGCGGAATTACAAGGAAATATCCAGGAAGTCAAAGATGATATTCATCGACTGGAACGCCGGCAGGATGAAGTAAAAACAGAATTACAAGGTGATATTCAGGAAGTAAAATCAGAACAACGGCTAATGAAATGGATGCTGGGCGTGACCCTTGGTTTTGTTGTTGCTATGTTTTGGCGGATGTTCATTAGTTGATTCACTCCCCTATTTTTCTCTCGCTCCCGTTCGTCCATAATAGCTATAGCCCTCCTAAAAGCATCCAAGCGCTATTTCTTGAACCCGACCGCGCAGTAAAAAGGCGGGTTTGTGCTAAACCGAATCCCTTCCAGCCCGGCGGCCGTCATCATGTTTGCTATTTCAGGCTTGGTAAAGCGATGCTCCAGTCTCGTGCCAAAGCGATCCAGCGCATTGACTCTCATGGAGTACAGCGACATGTTTCTGTAACCACTCAAGGGGAAACTGTGCATGGGAAGCCCGGTCTTTTCCAACAGCCGCGCCGTGCGGGCGAGCGGGTAATAAACCACGACCGCGATGATCTCGCAGAGCCAGCTTTTCAGCCGGTGCGGCAAGCGGGAAATACCGCGCCGGAGGCCATCGCTGCATCGCCACAATAACCGGAACCAGGCGGGTTGATTGTCAAAGTCATAATAGAGATAAACCAGCAAGGGCGCGCCGCGTTTCAGCTTGCGCACACAATCATCCATGCCCTGCTGCGGGTCGGGCATGTGATGCAGCACGCCCAGGCAATAACCGAAGTCCATAGAGGCATCGGGAAACGGCATGGCGGCGATGCCGCATTGGTGGAAGGTGCAGTTTGCTAGGTGTGCAAGATTTTGTCTTGCCACAGTGATGGCCTCCGACGGCTCCACGCAATGCAAATGTTTTACCCTCTCTGCAACGAGCAATGCCCATCTGCCGGCACCACAACCGGCATCAAAACCCGTCCATGCAGCTGCGCTATTTCCCCCCCCCCCCCCCCCCACGAAAATACCTCAAAATAGGCGTCAAACTGCGCCTTGCGCTCGGCAGCGGATAAGGCGCTTTGATCAAAGGTCTGCCACTCCCGGCCGAAGTCCTCGACCACGGCCTCATCAATATTCCGATCACGCATAGTCATCTCTCCCGTTTGTTTATTTTAGCGCAGCCGACGTTGCAGCCAGGCCCGTTGCTCGCCGCCACTAACAGGTGCCAGCGTAGCCGACGACCGGGCGCCGCCATCAAGCCAGCATCAACCCACCTCAGTCCACTCTATAATGCTCAAGCATACGGGCGTAGAAGGCGTCCGCCATAGCCAAGCGCGAAGCTGGATGCAAAGACAAAGCTGAATTTCCGGTTCAACGATAATTGGATATCGGAAAAATTTATATACATGATCCCGAATGAACAGAAGCAAAATCGCCCGGCGGACGCAAGTGCATACCTCGCTGCCCGCAGACAAGTGGCGATGATACCCTGGCAGTCTCGTACGGACAACTGCTTGTATGCGTCCACCACCTACTGCAACGAAGGTTGTGGGGAATGTACCGCACTGAGGGTTGTAATTCCTGTCTTTTGTATGGCCTTATGCTGTTATATTTGCCCAGCCAGCCTGTCTGTGTGTACGCATAGGCAGGTTCGCCGATGTGTTGGGGATAGCCCTTCGGGCGGCGGCAGGTTTTGGCGTTTCTCTTTGGCATCAACACTGCTGGTGATATCCGCATCTAATCGGGAGGCATCCGATCAAGTGACCCTGTCCGCGGCCACGTACAGGCAGCAATGGTTGAGGCACTAGAGCAGGCCTTGACGGCGTTGTCGAAGCGCTTTGATAAGCGCTTGCGGTGAGCGGCGGTGAGTGTTTGTCTTTCGGGGCGCTGGGTGCTGGACACAAGCCGACTAAGCCTTATCTCGCGGTACGCCTTGCGCCGGGCATATAACGTCCAACGGCTCTTACTCTGGCCTGAACAGGGGACTTGGATGGATACGGGCATGGGGCATAGACAGGCGGGCGAGTCGTCAGCCAACATCGTCATTCCCGTGAAAGCATGTCCCCGTGGAAACGGGGACGGGAGTCTAGTGGGTTTCTTTCCTTGCCTCCTATGGATTCCTGCTTCCGCAGGAATGACGTCTCAATTCTGGACTCTTGGTCAAGCCGGGAATAGCCTGCCCCGTTCCCTGTTCGCTGCCAGAGCCTGCCCCCGGCCTGAACAGGGGGCTTGACTGGATGCGGGGACGGGTATGGACAGCGGTGGGTGAAACAATTCTTGCGAGTTTGCCCTTTGCTTGACGCCTTTCAAAAGATCAACAGGCGCTGGATATTTTCACATAATAATCACATGCTGTTGGTTTTAATTGATGCGTTTTACTTAGATGACCTAAGACAACAATGGGCACTGAATCCGCCGGTAGTGTTTTACTCATAGAAGATCACCATGATATTGCAGACATGGTCTGTGAGTTTATGGAGGGCTGTCATTATGTGATGGATTATGCAGCCGATGGTGTGACCGGATTGCATCTGGCTGTCACCGGTGACTATGATGTCCTTATCCTGGATCTCATGCTGCCCGGCATTGATGGCCTGCAGCTACTGGGGAAACTGCGCAATGAGGCGCGGCGCGATACGCCCATCCTGATCCTGACCGCGCGCGACACGCTGGATGATAAGCTCTCAGGTCTTGCCACAGGCGCGGATGATTATCTGGTTAAACCCTTTGAGATAAAGGAATTGGAAGCACGGGTGCGCGCCCTGATACGGCGACAACGCGGACAACTGGCACCGGAGACCTTGCAGGTGGGCGATCTGGTGTTTAATACCAGTACGATGGAGCTAAGACGTGGCGCAGCCGCCATCAAGCTGACGCCGATTGGTCTGAAGATATTGCGTATTCTCATGCAACGCTCGCCCCGCGTTGTCAGCCGCCGTGATATAGAACGACAGATCTGGGGCGACATCCTGCCTGACAGTGACACCTTGCGCAGCCACATGT
This sequence comes from Gammaproteobacteria bacterium, assembly GCA_963923955.1. Classification (GTDB taxonomy): domain Bacteria; phylum Pseudomonadota; class Gammaproteobacteria; order Eutrophobiales; family Eutrophobiaceae. The sequence continues at coordinate 1,817,160 of OZ000552.1, read as the reverse complement.
ATAACTTGCGCAAGGGTATTGATCGGCCGTTCCCGGTGCAACTGCTGCATACGGTACAAAACTCGGGTTACCGCCTGGTCGCCATTGATGAAAAAAAACAGCGGCATTGACCAGCGTCTGTGGCAGGCCTTTCTGCTACAGGCCGTGTTAATCAGTATCGCGGCGCTGATGGGTGTCTATGCCGCGCGCTATGTGCTTGGCGATATCCTGATCCGGCGCGCCCTTGAAAGCGAGGCGGAGTATTTCTGGCGGCAGCATGAGATTGACAGGGATTTTCCGCGTCCCTTGACCTATAACCTGAGCGGCTATTTGTTGCCGCAAGATGCCGCTGCTCTGCCGGCCGGGCTGGCGGGCCTTACGGCCGGTTTTCATGAGCTCGCCGATGAAGATTCCGACTTCTATGTTGTTTATATCAGCGCCCGGGAAGACAAGACATTGTTGCTGGTCTTTAATGGGCAGCAGGTAAGTGAGCTCGCGCTGTTCTTTGGGATGTTGCCGCTTGCGGGGCTGTTGATCCTGATCTACTTATCCGGCTGGATTGCCTATCGTTTCTCTTCACGCGCGGTTTCGCCGATCATCCGGCTCAGTCAGGATGTGGAGGGGCTTGACCCCGGCAGTGATGATTTTGCCACAGAGCTGAAGATCCTGCTCTCGGACTATGCGCATTCAGACGATGATGTGCGTACCTTATCCGCGGCGCTGTCAAGACTGTCGGAGCGCATCGAGGCCTTTGTGTTGCGCGAGCGGAATTTTACCCGTGATGCAAGCCATGAGCTGCGCAGCCCGATTACCGTCATAAAGATCGCCGCCGATATCCTGTTAAATGATGAGCAGCTGAGTGAGGCGCAGCGGCGCACGGTTGAACGCATCAAGCATAACGCCGCCGACATGGAAGAGCTGATCGAGGCTTTGTTGTTGTTGGCGCGTGAGTCTGAAAATGCGCTGTCCTTTGATCCGGTGTGTGTCAATGATGTTGTGCGCGAAGAGATGGAGCGGGCGCAGGCACTGTTGCAGGGCAAGTCTATTGAAGTCGGTCTCATCGCCGAACAGGAGTTGATCGTTCAAGCCTCGGACAAGGTATTATCGGTCATGATCGGCAACCTGATTCGCAACGCCTATTCCTATACGGATGAAGGCCGGGTGGATATTCGTATTGCAGATAACAGGATTGACATCAGTGACAGCGGGGTGGGCATGTCCAGCGATGATGTAGAGAAGATGTTCCGGCCCTTTGAGCGCGGACAAAACAAGCGCCGCGGCGGCTATGGTGTGGGCCTGACCATCGTCAAGATGCTATCCGCGCGCTTTCGCTGGCCGCTTGCTATCGAAAGCGAGCTAAACAAAGGCACGACTGTTACCGTGATCTTCACTCCCTTGTGAAGCCTAAAAATAGTTTAGTTTCAATAGATGAATTTCACCTGATTTTCACTTGCGTTTTATCTATCATTCACAAAGCAAAGACTAATCTATACATACTAAGGTCTAATCATGAAATCAATGAGTCAAGCTGAAAAGAGAACGGCCGCCAGATTCTGGCAGTGGCTGGTCAATGACGATGCGTTCTATTCTGAGATGCCTGCCGCTGAGCATGAGCAGATAGACATGTTTCGCCTGTCCATGTTTGTCGCGCTGCATCTGGGCTGTCTGCTGGTGTTTGTCGTCGGCATCAGTTGGTTCGCCGTCGGCCTTGCCCTGTTTCTATATCTGCTGCGGATGTTTTTTATTACCGCCTTTTATCATCGTTATTTTTCCCACCGCAGCTACCGTGTTTCCAGGCCCATGCAATTCTTGATGGCCGCTGCCGGCTGCATGGCCGGGCAGAGAGGGGCGCTGTGGTGGGCCAGCCATCACCGCGAGCATCACCTGAGCTCTGATACCGAGAAGGATCCGCACTCGCCGAAGTACGGCTTTCTCAATAGCCACGCCCTCTGGTTTTTGAAGAAGGGCAATTTTTTGACCAACAAAAATCGTATCAAGGATTTCTCCAAATATGCCGAACTCAGGTGGCTGGAGCGGCTTGACTGGCTGCCCTTCATCGGGCTTGCTGTTGGTTGTTATGCAATCGGTATGGCCTTGCAAAACTGGTTTCCAGCATTGAACACCAATGGCGCGCAGTTATTGGTCTGGGGCTTTTTCATCTCCACCGTGCTGGTCTATCACGCCACCTATACCATCAATTCCCTGTGTCATCGCTATGGTCGGCAGCGCTTCGATACCAAAGACAACAGCCGTAACAATCTGCTGTTGGCGCTCTTAACACTGGGCGAGGGCTGGCACAACAACCATCATCGCTATCCGGTCTCCACCCGACAGGGCTTTTACTGGTGGGAGCTTGATCTGAGTTATATGGTGCTGTGCCTGATGTCGCGGCTCGGTCTTATCTCCGACATGAAGCCGGTGCCGGCCTACATCTTGCGCGAGGCCGAACGCGGGGCGCGCAAATGAAGATAGCCATTATCGGCAGCGGCATCTCCGGCCTGACTGCGGCCCACGTCCTGCACCGGCAGCATCATATCTCCATCTTTGAAGCCAATGACTACGCCGGCGGGCATACCAACACCATAGAAGTGAACGAGTCCGGCACAAATATTCCCATCGACACCGGCTTCATTGTCTTTAACGAGCAGAACTATCCCCGGCTCTGTGCCTTGTTTTCCGAGCTTGGCGTTGCCAGCCGGGGCTCGGATATGAGTTTTAGTGTGCATTGTGAGCGCAGCGGGTTGGAATACAACGGCACCAATTTCGACAAGCTGTTCAGCCAGCGCCGCAACCTGTTCAAGCCGCAGTTCTGGGCCATGCTGAAAGACATTCACCGCTTTCATCGCGACGGGCCGGCGGCGCTTACGGCACAGCTAAGCGATGGCATCAGCGTTGCCGAATTCGCCGCTGCCCGCGGCTACAGCCGACAATTTATCGACCATTACTTAATTCCCCTCGGTGCCTCCTTATGGTCATGCCCGGCGGAGCGTTTTGCCGCGTTTTCCATGCGCTTCGTGCTAGAGTTTCTGCGCAATCACGGCATGTTGCAGGTGGATAAGCGGCCGCAGTGGCGCACGGTGGTGGGCGGCTCTGCCGCATACGTGCAGGCGCTGATACGACCGTTTAAGCGTCATCTATACTTAAACACCGCGGTGAAAAAGGTGCAGCGCCGTGCGGACGGGGTGAGGTTGATCTTCGCCGATGGTGCTGAGCAGTTTTTTGATCAGGTAATCATCGCCACGCATGCCCCACAGGCACTGCGCATGGTTGCTGATATGGATGAGGAAGAACGCGCCATACTCGCGCAATTTCCCTATCAGGATAATGAGGCCGTGCTGCATACGGATATTTCATTATTGCCGCGCTGTAAAAATGCTTGGGCGAGTTGGAATTATCGCATCCCTGCGGCCGCCGCCAGCCATGTCGCAGTGACCTATAACATGAATATCCTGCAAGGGCTTGCAACAGCCAAGACCTATTGTGTCTCCCTAAATCAGGCGGAGAAGATTAAACCTGAGCACATAATTCGCCGCATTTTCTATCAGCATCCGGTGTTTTATCCAGGCCGTGATCAGGCGCAGTCCCGGCATTATAAGCTGATACAACGCCGCGGCATTTCATACTGCGGCGCCTATTGGGGCTATGGCTTCCATGAAGACGGCGTGCGCAGCGCGCTGGCAGTCACGGCATCCTTTGCGCTGGAGCTTGCCGCATGAGGAGTTGTCTCTATACGGGCACGGTGAGCCATTGCCGCTATCAGCCGCACAGACATGGTTTCAGCTATGGCCTCTTTCATCTGTATCTGGACCTGGCGGAATTGCCGGAATTGTTTTCCCCGTTCTGGCTCTGGTCGGCAAAGCGGGCGGCACCGGCCTGGTTCCGGCGGCGGGATCACTTAGGAGAGCCGGATGTGCCGTTGATGGAGAGTGTTCGAGAGTTAATCTTTGATCAGACCGGTCGGCGACATAAAGGCCGCATTCGTCTATTAACACACCTGCGCTATTTTGGCTATTGCATGAACCCGGTCAGCTTTTATTACTGCTGGGATGAGGCGGATAGTGAACTGGAATACATCGTGGCCGAGGTGCATAACACGCCGTGGGGAGAGCGGCATTGTTATGTGCTGGACTGCCAATCCGCAGTGCGGGAAGGTGCGTATTATGTCTTTTCCTTTGCGAAAGCCTTCCACGTCTCGCCCTTTATGGACATGCAGCAGCACTACATCTGGAAGCTATCAAAACCGGGGCAAGACCTGCTCGTGCGCATGGACAGCTATGAGGCCGGTGCGAAGGTCTTTAATGCAGACATGAACTTAAGGCATGAGTTAATAACGCATAGCTCAATGGCAAAAGTCCTGGTGCAATTTCCATTCATGACTTTTAAGGTCATCGGCGCTATTTACTGGCAGGCGCTGTTGCTGCGCCTGAAAAACACGCCGTTTTATACGCACCCCAAAAACCTGGAGCACGGCATACGTCAATGAGCATTGCTAACATCATGACCGCCAGGGGTGAGGGCAGGGCGCGCGCCAATCCATTCGCCCAGCTGGCGCGCTGGATCATACAAAACAAGATAGCTGCCTTGCCGGGTGCCGGACTTGTCATTATCGATGATCAAGCGTCTGAGGAGCAGGTGCCTGATCAAGCCGTCTCTGTTGAAGTGCATGACATGCGCTTTTACACGGATCTTATGCTGGCCGGCAGCAATGGAGCGGCGAGTGCCTATCGGGACGGCTACTGGAGCAGCAAGGACCTGACCGGCCTGTTCAGGCTGATGATAAGGAACTTATCGACCCTGGATGAGCTTGAGTCGGGCCTTGCCGGCATAGGCAACTGGTGGCTGCGGCGGCGGCACAAGGCGCGCAGCAATACCCGCCGCCATAGCCGAAAAAACATCCAGGCGCACTATGATCTCGGCAATGAGCTGTTCGCGCTCTTTCTTGACAAGACCTTGACCTACTCATCTGGTTATTTTCTTGAAGAGAAATCTTCTATGGAGGAGGCGTCCATAGAGAAGCTGGATCGCATCTGCCGCAAACTGGCGCTGCGGCCACAGCATAGAGTAGTCGAGATCGGCACCGGCTGGGGCAGTTTCGCCATTCATGCGGCGCGTAACTACGGCTGCCAGGTTACGACAACAACGATCTCAAAACAGCAATTCAAACTCGCCCGTCGGCGCATACAGGAAAACGGCCTTGAGGAGAAGATAGACATTCAGCTATGTGATTATAGAGATCTGGGCGGCAAGTTTGACCGGCTGGTCTCGATAGAGATGATAGAGGCGGTCGGCCATCGCTTCCTGCCCGCTTTCTTCCGTAGCTGTGCCGGCCTGTTAAGACAGGATGGCCAGGCCTGCATACAGGCCATCACCATGCCGGATCAACGCTATGCGCGCTATCTCAGACAGAGCGATTTTATCCAGCAATTCATCTTTCCCGGCAGTTGTGTGCCGTCGCTAACGGCGATGCAAGATGCAATCACCCGTGCGTCTGATCTGCGCATCAATGCAGTGGAAGAGTTTGGCCTGCATTATGCGCGCACCCTGCGTGAGTGGCGGACAAGTTTTAGCGCGCAGCTCGATGCAGTAAGAGGCTTGGGCTATGGCGATGATTTCATCCGGCTGTGGGAGTATTATCTTTGCTATTGCGAGGCCGGGTTCCTGGAGCGCTATACCGGCGTGGTGCAGATGGTCTTGAACAAGCCGGATTTCGGCATTGTCGGCACGAGCAGGAGCTAGGTGCATAATGATTCAAGTCGTACTCAATTTCGTTATCTTCCAGGCGGCCTGGTTTATCACGGTGTATTCTGCGGCTTCCGGCCTGCCAATCTATGGCCCCTTGTTCACGTCTTTATGGATGCTGTTTCACTTGAAGTTCTTCACCAAAAAATATCGATCAGAAATCAGCCTCTTGCTCTTTGCCGCCACCTTGGGCTACCTGCTGGACTCACTCATGGTGTTGATCGGTGCCATTGCCTTTCCGGAGCGCACAGCGCTGGGCGGGCCTTCCCCGCTGTGGATGGTCGCGCTATGGATCAACTTGGCAGCCACGATAAATTTCTCGCTGAAATGGCTGCATGGACGTCTGCTCCTCGCCGCCCTGCTTGGTGCCATTGCCGGGCCGGCGGCGTATTATGCCGGCAGCGTACTCGGCGCGATTGAATTATTCGGCATCAAGTCCCTGCTCGCGATTTCTGTGCAGTGGCTGCTCGCCATGCCGCTGCTCATCTGGTTTGCCGGCTATGAACCGGGACAGCGCCTCATCCATTCATTGTTCGCCGAGCGCGGCGGGGAGTAATTTTCTATGAGTACAACAAGCATCTTTCTCTATGCCTGGTTGGCCGCGGCAGTGTTGATGCTGGTGATGTGGCTGATTCAATATCGCACCAGCAACGCCGGCATCGTTGATGTCGCCTGGGCCTTCTTCACCCCCCTGATCGGTCTGTGGTTGATCTTTGCCGATGAGATCGAGAATGCCACGCGTCAGTACCTCATCGCCATCCTGGCGCTGGCCTGGGGATTTCGTCTTGGCATCTATCTATACCGGCGCGTCACCAGTGAAGTGGAAGACGGACGCTATCGTTATATGCGCGAGTATTCCGGCAAGTACGCCCAACCGGTCATGTTTGTATTTTTCCAGTTGCAGGCGACCTGGACAATATTGTTTGCCTTGCCGTTTTGGGCCGCCTCTCGTAACACCCAAGCCGGACTGGGCTGGCTGGATTATCTGGGCCTGTTCATCTGGGTCATTGCCATGCTCGGCGAGCTTATCAGCGACAAGCAGTTGGCTGATTTCAAGGCCGTAACCAAAGATCGCGCACGCGTATGTAACATCGGTCTATGGCAGTACTCGCGCCATCCCAACTATTTCTTTGAATGGCTGCATTGGTGGGCCTATGTCTGTCTTGGTTACGGCAGCGATTACTGGTGGCTGACCTGGACCGGACTGCTGGTCATGTACGTATTCATTACCCGCATAACCGGCATTCCCTATACTGAGCAACAGTCCCTGCGCAGCAAGGGCGATGCCTATCGCGAATATCAACAGACCACCAGCGGCTTCTTCCTGTTGCCCCCGCGCAAGGCCCGGGCGCAGGAGAGCAACTGAGCACTTTGGCTGCGATGACCATGTCCATTCACCAGCAACAGACAAGCCTGCGCCTGCTGGCCATCTTCGCCGGCCTCGGTGCCCTGATCATGTTTGCCTTCATCGTGCGTGCGCTCATCGTGGGCGATTTTTCTGATGAGGGGCCGCTGCTGGTTACGATGCCCTGGGGCCTGGTCTCGCTGGTTGACATCTATCTTGGCCTGTTGCTGTTTTGCCTTTGGGTATTGTGGCGAGAGGGCTTTAGCAAGGCCGCCTTTGCCTGGGCCATCCTGATCTTGGTGCTGGGGAATATGCTGTCTTGTCTGTATGTCCTAAAGGCCTGCCATGATGCGCAAGGCTCGATCAGGCGCTTCCTGTTGGGTACGCGGTGTTGAAGGAGTTGACCGACAATGTTTAAGACAGTCTTGATCATTTTTCTGCTTTTGCTCACCGCGCCCGCCCATGCCGAGCAATCAGCAACGCGAGTGGGTTACGCCTATAGCATTGACAGTGATGAACTGCTCTATACAGAACATCATCACGAGGCCTTTGTCGATGAACTGGTAGCCAGCTCAGTGGTCATCTATAAAGACCTCGCCGGCAATCAGTTTGCCAGCAAGCGCCTTGATTTCAGCGTTGATGCCTACCTGCCCGAATTTTCCCTCCTTAATCAATCCAACGGCCACGAAGAGACGACCCGTTATCTTGATGATGAAGAGAAATACGAAATAGTCTTTCTTGAGTTAGAAGGCGATAAAAAGAAAAAGAAGGCATTGGATTACGCAGAAGGTGCTATCAGCGATGCCGGCTTTGATAACTTTGTCATCACCCACTGGGGTGAGCTTGTTGCCGGTGAGAAATTCACCCGCCAGTTCCTGATCCCCAGTATGCTGCGCTTCCTGGAATTTCGTATCTATCAGAGTCGAATCGTGCAAGAGGGGAATAAAAATTACCGCGTATTACACATCGAACCGGATAGTTTTTTCTTAAGAGTATTAAGCGGCACGGTGCGGCTGTACTATGAAATTGACCGGCCGGTCTTGAGGAAATTTGCAGGCACTTCCAACATACGTGATGCACAAGGCAAAAACTACAGGGTCTTGATCCGATATGAAGATGCTCCTGCCAAACTCGTTTCAGCGGACGCGGATTAAGGGAAGCCCTGAATAAGTCGATCCAGCGACCAGGGATTTTTGATCTTTTGTATCGGCAAAGAGAAAGGCGCATTCTTTCCTCACTTTATGCGATTTTGATATTGTCATGCCAGTTCTATTCTCTCGCAAGAACGTCATTCCCCGTGCCTGACACGGGGAATGACGAGGGAGAGTCTGGAACCGTGTAATAGCCCGTCATTCCTGCGGAAGCAGGAATCCACAAAACGTTTAGTCGCCTAGATGACTGGCAGTTAGACGCTTAACAGACTCCCCCCTAAAACTCAACCCCCACCAGCACACGCCCACTTACCGACCGTTCGCTTACCTCGCCCCTATCATGGCTGTATTCCAGTTCGGCCTCTACGTGTAAGCGTTCATCTAGCCGATAGCGTAGGGATGCCCCCACATAGGCATTGTGCACACTGCTGTCATCATCCGTGCTGATACGGAAGTTGGCACCCGCAAGAGAAAAGCCTGCCGTCTCATGGTCGGTGAAACGGCTGTCTAGGCCACTTCGGAAGACCACTTCGCCTTGGTCTGCCTCTAAGAGATAAGCCAGCGCCAGTTCCAGGCGGGTGTTCCAGCTCTTGCCCTCACGTTTGTTTTGGGTGATATTCGCCCGACCACTCGCAGCGTGGTCGGACAGGCCCTCTGCCCCCCGCTCGGTATAGCCCTTATACCAGCCTTGCGTATAGCTCACACTGGCGGCTGGGCGCAGTTCCCAATCCTCACTGAGTACTGCCCTATGGCTCAGTCGTAAGGCCGGACTAAGAAAGAGGCTGCTGTAGCTGCCTTGGGCTACTTGCGCCTGGCCTTGGTTAAGCAGTGCCCTACTGCTGTCATGGTCTTCGTAGCCCAGATTGAGGCTAAGGCCGATATCGATGCCCTGCCAGCTGTCCTGGCCATAGAGCCCGAGAAAGAGGCTATCGGTCTCTATCTGGGTGTTCTTACCGCTACTTACCAGGTCGGCATGGGCATAGCCGAAAGAGAACCCCAGCAATGGCGTTAGTAGAAAAGCCTTGTTCTAGGCTAAAAGCATGCCCCTGCGAAAGCAGGGGGCCACGCCCCGATAGTCCTGAGAATGGGCAGCGACACCGCCATCCCGACCACGTCTTCGATCAGCCGCGAACCTTGCCCCGCACCTGATGCGGGGTCGCCCCAGATGAAGGGACGGGGGTCAACAGCGAGTAAGCCAGGCAAGAGTTCCCCGGCGGCCACCTGGATGGGACGGCGCTGGCTACGACGGGTGCCACGATTGCCTTGTCCAGAAGGATTGCCACGCAGGCCACCGGTCAAGCGCTGGTTGACCACGTTATGCACCGCACTGCTTAAGACGCCCATGGCGGTGGATTGGGCGCTCTCAGCGCCTCTATCCAGGGTCACGAGGCGGGTCGTACCATCCGTATCGGGCAGGGTAAGCACTAAGCGGGTGGGGTCATTGGCCACAGGCTGGGCGCTGAGGGTGACCGGAGTTGGGGGGACGGGGGCCACAGAAGGGGCAGTCGTACCGGTATCGGTGTCGGTGTCCGTATCGGTTCCCGTTCCTGTATCCGTTCCCGTTCCCGTATCGGTGTCAGTGCCAGTATCGGTTCCGGTGTCCGTTCCCGTATCCGTTCCCGCGTCTGTATCGGTTCCCGTGTCGGTGTCAGTATCCGTATCGGTTCCGGTATCGGTGTCTGTGCCGCTATCGCCGCCGGCGTCCGCATCCCCATCTCCATCTGGATCGGGGCCTGCCCGACCACTCGCAGAGTGGGTCGGGTCTGGTTGACCACCGCCTTGGCCGCCCTGTTGACCTGCGCCCTGGCCTTGTTGGCCTCCTGCGCCGGCACCCGGGCCGGGTTGTTGGCCGCCCTGTTGACCACCTTGTTGACCTGCGCCCTGGCCCTGCTGCCCACCGGCACCCGCATTCGGATCAACAACAGGCGGTTGTACTGGTGGTTGCACGACTGGGGGTTGTACTGGTGGCTGCACGACTGGGGGTTGTGGTGGCGGAGGTGGGGCAGCATCCGCATCTTCGGTGCGCGCATTGGGCAGGCCCGAACCACTCTGCGAGTGGTCGGGCAGGCCGGTCAAGGTTTCAAAGTTGCGGTAGCGGATGACACCGACGTTGGCACTGGCCAAGAGCTTGGTCACGTCCAACGTATTGGCGTCGGCCTCCCCGCCATCCACAATGCCCCCCACAAAGGCACTGTCGGAAAGCGTGACCGTATCATCGCCGGCCCCCGTGTTGATGGCACCGCTAACCCCGGCATTATTGCGAATGCTCACCTGGTCATCGCCGGCCCCGGTGTTCAGGTCGCCGGTTATCTTGGCGTCCTCAGAGAGGGTGAGGGTATCATTGCCCGCCCCGCTGCTGATGGTGCCGGTCATCTGGCCGGTGCCAGTGAAGACGAAGGTGTCATCGCCATCCCCGCCATCTACGTCGCCGGTTAAGTTAGCGCCATTGGAGAAGGTGAAGGTGTCATCGCCGGCCCCGCCGTTTAAGTTGGCCGTGAAGGCGCTGGATAAGCTGAAGGCGTCTGCGGCGCTGCCACCCGTGAGGTTTTCAAAGGCGGAGAGGGAAACGCCTGCGGGGATGCCTGAGCCGGGAAACTGATAGGTGGAAGGGGTGCCAACGGCATTTAGTGTCCAGGTGCTAATCGCGTTCCTGCCGATCAAGGTATCTGTGTCTGCAGCGCTGCCGATGAAGTTCTCAATTTGGAAGAAGGTATCGCCCTCGGCATCCCCGCCTTGACCGTTGACCGTTTGAAAGTTGAGGGTAACGGCAGCGGCAGAGCCGGCATAGCTGATGGTATCTGAACCCGCCCCGCCGCCTAAGCTATCCGCACCGGGGCCGCCAATGAGCAGGTCATCGCCCGCCCCGCCGGTTAGGGTGTCATCCCCGGCCCCGCCGTCAAAGCGGTTGTTGCCCGCATTGCCGGTGAAGGTATCGGTGCCAGCACCGCCTAAGATGTCGCCCGTAACAGTAGCAGTGTCGTTTAGGGTGAGGGTATCATCCCCAGCCCCAGTGTTCACATCGCCATCAAGCTGGGCGTCCTCAGAGAGGGTGAGGGTGTCTGCGCCATCGCCGCTGCTGATGGTGCCAGTGACCTGACTCGTGCCAGAGATGTCGAAGGTATCATCGCCCACCCCGCTGGTGATGGTGCCGGTCACCTGGCCGTTGCCGGTGAAGGTGAAGGTGTCATCGCCATCGCCGCCATCCAAGTCGCCGGTCAAATTAGCCCCACTGGAGAAGGTGAAGGTGTCATCGCCGCCGCCACCGCTTAAGTTGGCGGTGAAGGCGCTGGATAAGCTGAAGGCATCTGCGGCGCTGCCACCGATGAGGTTTTCAAAGGCACTGAATTCCAGGCTGCCGCCGGCGACTAAGTTGTAGCGCGTGGGGCTGGCGCCCAGGAACCAGCTGGCCGCGGCATCGGCGCCGGTTAAGGTGTCCGACTGGGCGCTGCCGGTGAGTTTGTCGATGCCAACAAAGGCGTTGCCGTCGGCATTCTGGCCAGTGATGCCGGTGGCGCTGCTGGCCTGGAAGCCCTGCGGGGTGCGGCCGGCGAGGGTGATGGAAACGGCACTGGCATAACCCGCCTGCTGCGCGGACGGGCCGCTGTAGTTGAGGTGGTCATCCCCGGTACCGCCAGTGAGGACGCCGCCGATTTGCGCGCTACCGCTCAGGGTGAGGGTGTCATCGCCATTGCTGGTGCTGATGTTGCCAGTGACACGGGCGCTGTCGTTCAGGGTGAGGATGTCATCGCCAAGATCGCCACTTATTCTGCCGCTGACACGGGCGCTGTCGTTCAGGGTGAGGCTGTTGTTTTGGGCAAGGCTAGTTACGTTACCATCCACGAGGGCGGCATCGTTCAGCACAAGCGTCAGGCGATCTATACTGGGGGCACTGATGGCATCGCCCGCACCGGTACCGACCTTGGCATTGTCTGACAAGGTGATCTGGCGGTGGCCGCTGTTGCCGCCGCCGCCGATGGTTCTGGTCACCACCGCATCGCCGCTGAGCTGCACCACGGCATCGCCGGCGCCCAGCAAGATGGAGTTGTTCACCTGGGCGGCCTCGTTGATGTTGTCTGTGGCGGGGTCGTCCTGGCCAGAGAGGCTTACGCGATGGTTGCCCTCGCCCAGATCGATCACGCCGTCGATGACCGCGCCTTGTTGTAAGTCAATCGTCAGGTTCTGGGCGGCAAAGGCTTCAACATCTCTGCTCACCGGGCCGGCGATGGTGAGTTCGATCTCGTTGTCCACGTTGGGACGGCCGGCGCCATCGCCGATCTGGATGCCAGCCCCGCCGGCGTTGATGGTGCCGCCCAGTTTCAGCGCCACCTTCGCATCGTTGTCCGCGGCCACGTAGTTGGGCTTGTTCGGGTCACCATTGTCCGCACCGGGGACGACAACGCCGTGCGAGCCCGTGCCGAAGGTGCGAATCGTGCCGCCGTTGATGGTGAGCTTGTGGATGTTGTCGTTGGCGGCGGCGCCTTGGCCAAAGATGACCAGGCCGTGGGCATCTGCGCCGCGGGTGGTGATGGCGCCGCTGAAGATGTCTATTTTGGTGTTTTTCAAGTCCGCATTGTTCGGCCGGGCGGCATAGGCGCGCAGGCCATCGGCCTCATCGCCGGCGGTAGTAATCGTGCCGCCGCTGATGTTCGCTTGCACATTGAGGCCGGCCAGCTGCACGCCGTGCGAGCCTTCCTCGGCCGTCTCAATGGCGGCTGTTCCGCCGATTTGCAAGAAGGTGCCGTCGGACTGCTTGTCGATGAGGACGCCGATGGAATCCTTAAATTCGGTCTCAATCTTGCCGCCGAAGATATCCACTGCGGCGTTATCGCCCGCTATCTTGATGGGGTTCGCCCACAGGCCGTTGGTGCTGATCGTGCCGCCCGTCATGGAGATGATCGTGCCGGAGGCGTTGGGCGTGTCGGAGATGCCATAGGCCAGCTTGCCGCCGTCCGCCGCACCGGCTGCGCCAGAAGTGCGGATGCTACCGCCTTCCATGTCAATGCGGACGCCTGTGGTGTTCACCAGGCGCACGGCACGGGTGCGCTCGCCGGTGGCGGTGATGGAAGCATTGTCCTGCAGGGTCATGCGGGTGTTGTCGGTGCGTAGCTCGACGGCGCGGGCGCGGTCGCCGGTGGCGGTGATGCGGGCACTGTCTCGCAAGATCAAGGCTTCCCAGCCCGAGATGGAGTCCAGCCGCCCTGATGCGAAGACAATGTCCCCGGCCAGGGTCAGCGTGTCATTCCCGCCGCCCAGGTTGAGTAGGCCGTCCAGCTTGGCGTTGCCTTCCAGGCGCACGCTGTCGTTGCGGTTGCCGGTCAAGATGTCGCCGCGAATGTCCGCCCCGTCTTGCAGGGTGAGGGTCAGCGGGATGTTGCCGCGGTTGCGGATGGCGTAGGAACTTTGTCCAGAGGCGCTGATCGTGCCACGCACCGTGAGGGACACGGCCCCTACGTTATCGTCAATATAGATGGCATCGGAATCACTACCCGTCAGGGTGATCGAGCCGGCGATGTCGATATCGACATGGCTGCTGCTGGTTCTGTTGTCCCGCACAAAGATGGCGGTGATACTCTCTGCTGCGCTGGTGATGGTGGCGTTCTCGCCTATGGTGATGCGGTGCGTGCTGGCGGCGGACTCATCCTCTTGCGTGTTCGGGTCATCGTCGAGGTGGTCGCCGGCGGCGGTCAGGTAAATGCCGACATCACCGTCCCCCCCGCCGAGGGTGATCGTGCCGCCGCTGAGTGCCACCGTGGCCTTGGTGCCGGTCATTTCAACGGCTGTTTCCGCGTAAGTATCATCGGTCAGGTTGATCCTGCCGCCGGTCATGCGGAAGGTGGCCGCGGCCCCTTGCATGAGGATGGCAGTGGAATATGTAGAAGCACTACTCAAAGTGATGCTGCCGGGGGCGGCCAGCGTGATGGTGGCGTTGTTGCGGTCTTCACTTGTCTGGTCACCCAGGTCGGTGTTGATGGTGCAGTCTAAAGGCGCTGCTTGCGTCCCACACTGCACCGCCTGCGCCTGCGCAAGGGCGGGGAGGGGGAGGGCCGCGAGGGCTAAGGTGAGCGCGGCGAGGGTGAGGGCGGGGAGGCCGCCCAGACTCAGGCAGCGCACGATGCACTCCCTGAAACCGCGCATGAGAAGGCCAAATACCCCATAAGCCCTTGATTCTGCGGGGGGGGGGGGGGGGGGGGGGGGGGGTTAGGCCGATGGCCGCAAACAGGGGAAACGCACCCAGCAGACGGCGGGTACGGGCGAGCGTCAGGGCGGCAAACAGGGCGGATAAGCGAGGCGTAGGCGTATTGGTAGTCATGGTTGTTGTCCTCATTGATGGAGTTTTCTTAAAGGATTGTAGCAGTCAAGTATTCGGGTGTCTAGCCGAAGAAGGCTTTCATCACCAGGCTGGCAACGCCGGCGACTTAAGACACCGAGCATCCAGGTGATGTTGTTGAGTCTGCCTTCCAGGCGTTCGATGTCGGCCTTGGTCGCAACCCCCTGGTCAATGTATTCGGTGATGGCTTCCACCTGTTCACGGGAGAGGCCGGAATCCTGGCGTTTGAAGAACGCATTCGTCATGGGGATGGCTTCCTGTTAAGGCTTAGGCAAAGGATAATTTTAGGATGAATAGCAGGATAGCCAGGCTCACGGCCAGGTTCAACTTGTTGGTTACTTGCAGCTTGGCGACCGTGACTTGCAACTCAGTGACTGCGGCCTCCAGTCTGTTCAGGCGCGCATCAATGGTATTGAAGGTGTCGCTGAACCTGCTATCAATACCATCGCTGGCCTCTTTGGCTTCGTCCTCCGGCGCCCCGGCAGAGACCAGGGCGCGATACAGGGCAGTTCCGCTCATGGCCCGGCCTCGCAAGTGCGAATGCGGTGGCATGGCGGGGTGTTGGTATCAATCATGGCAATTCCTCTCCAATTTGGGGTCTTTGCTTTGCGGCCAGTATAGCACAAAAACTTAGGGCGATGAGCCAAATAATAGCGGGGGGATGACGCTGTGGCTTGTGTGTTTTTTGTCAGTTCGGCTCCTTAAAGGTTAGTGATTATTGGGAAATGAGGGCATTACGCCGGCACGAACAGCTTCCAGAGTATGCCCATCGTGAGAATGAGGTTAAAGCCCAGCATCCAGTGTATCAGGTTCATCCGGCCGGTGAGTTTGGCATCACTCGCATCGATCTTGCCGTTCAACTCTTTGTCGAGGGTGTCGATTCTGCCATTCAACTTGGCATTGTTAGCTTCAATGCTGGCCTTTAGTTCATAAATGTCTTCTTTAACCTCTTCCTTGACGACAGAGAGTTCTTTCCTAACCGCAGAGATGTCTTCTTTGAGTTCTTCCTTAACCGCAGAGATGTCTTCTTTGAGTTCTTCCTTAACCGCAGAGATGTCTTCTTTGAGTTCTTCCTTGACGGTATAGAGTTCTTCCCTAACCGCAGAGATGTCTTCCTTAAGGTCTTCTCTGACAGTGGATAGCTCTTCCTTGACGCTGGAGATGTCGGTCTTGGTCGCTACTTGCTTTTCTATGACTTGATTGAAGGCCAAGCTGATGGCCTGTACCTCTGCCCTGGCCTGATGCTCAGGAATACCGGCGGCCTTTAAGGTCTCGGTGAACTGCAAGGTGTCAAAGGTGGCGTGTGCCATAGGTGTTTTCTGCTCTTATCCTAGCTTATAAAGTGGCTTTGCGTGTTGGGACGATTATAGCAGGTTAGTGGGATTGCTGCGCAATTATTTTGGGTGGATTGCCGGTCAAGCCAGGAATAGCCCACCCCGTGCCTGACACGGGGAATGACGGCGGTTGGGTTGGCATGAAACATGCCCTGCGATGTCCTGTTGCTTGACGCCTTTTTCAAACGAGCAACAGAGCCATGTTTTTTCATAAATTCATGCGTCGTAGATTTGGGTCAGGCCCGGATTTGGCCCACATCTCTTCGAACAACTCAGCCAGCGCCTTTGTCTGGCGTTTATCATTGAAGTTGACCCGGCCCTCATAACGCTCCGCGCTCAGGCGCAACAGATAAGCCGTATTATCCACCAGCAGCAATGATTGATTGAAGTTTTTATATTGCACATCAGCCTTGCGCAATTCGATAAAGCTGGACAGTTTGCCGGACAGGTCCAACAACAGATGGCCGCGGCGCCGGATCAGCTGCGCTTCAAAGACGATAATGCGCACCCGTGCGCGGCGATGGTTGAGCACCAACTGCTTAAGGGCCTCGACAAACTCAGGCGTGCTATAGGCATGCGGGTCGAGCTTGCGGCTGATGATGGCAATCATGCTGTGCGCCTGCCTGACCATCGCCAAGGCGGCAAGGCGCTGGTGCTCGGCGCTGTCGATGTCGATATCTGCCGCCGTCTCTCCCAGTTGATATTTGTCAAAGGCGATCATGGTTGGCACCGCTATTGCAAAGCAGCGATGATTTTCCGTGCCTGTTCTACGGCATTGCCGATATAGCTGCCGGGGGCTAAGGCCAGGAGGGATTGCCTGGCCTCATCCGGAATATCCAGGTGATTGATAAAGCCATGCAGGCGATGTTTATCTATGCGCTGGCCGCGGGTCAGGCTTTTGAGCTGTTCATAGGGTGCTTTAATCCCGTAACGGCGCATCACGGTCTGGATCGCCTCGGCCAACACCTCCCAGGCATGATCCAGATCCTGATTTATTTTCTCCGCATTTACTTCCAGCTTACCGATGCCTTGAAGAAGCGCCTGCCAGGCGATCAGGCAATGGGCAATGGCTGTGCCCATATTACGTATGGCGGTAGAATCAGTGAGGTCCCGTTGCCAGCGTGATACGGGCAGTTTCTCGGCCAAGTGCAGGAGCAGGCTGTTGGCGATGCCGAGATTGCCTTCGGCATTTTCAAAATCAATGGGGTTGACCTTATGCGGCATGGTCGAAGACCCGGCCTCCGCGGCGATAGCCCTTTGCCGGAAATAGCCCAAGGCGATATAGCCCCACAGATCCCGGCACAGGTCGATCAGGATCGTGTTAAGCCGCGCCAGGGCATGAAAATATTCCGCCATATAATCATGCGGCTCTATCTGGGTGGTGTGCGGGTTCCAGTCAATTCCTAAGGATTCGACAAAGCCCCTGGAGAGCTGTATCCAGTTGATGTCCGGATAGCCGACGAGATGGGCATTAAAATTCCCCACCGCACCGTTCATCTTGCCCAGGATGCGGATGTCTTTGAATTGGCGTAGCTGCGCCTGGAGGCGATGCACAAAGAGCGCTATTTCCTTGCCCAGCGTGGTCGGCGAGGCGGCCTGTCCATGCGTCCGGGACAACATGGGCTGCGCCGCTTGTGCATCCGCCATCGCGGCCAGGGCCTGCATCAACGCATCCGCTTCCGGCAACAGGCACCGCCGGGCATCTGCCAGCATCATGGCATGGCTTAGGTTATTGATGTCTTCGGAGGTACAGCCAAAATGAAAAAACTCCGAGACGCTTGAAAGCTCCTCATTATCTGCGACCTTTTCTTTCAAGAAATATTCAACGGCCTTGACATCGTGGTTGCTCGTTTTCTCGATGGCCTTGATTCGCCGCCCGTCTGCCAGTGAAAAGTCATCGACAAGGCCATTGAGTAGCGCATCCGCCGCCGGGCTTAAACGCGGCACTTCCTCGATCTGCGGGTGCTCAGCCAATGCCTGTAACCAGCGCACCTCAACGAGGACGCGCCGCTGTATCAGGCCGTATTCGCTGAAGATCGCGCGCAGACTTTTAGTCTTGTGAGCATAGCGCCCATCAATGGGCGAGATGGCGCTTAGCGGATCCAGTTGCATGGATATAGATTGTTCAGGGACAAGGGTTTGGCTGTCTGCTATGGATCTTTTGAATTTCTTTCAGCAGGGCCTTCGGCAATTCCACATCAATGCTGGCGATGTTGGCGGCTAATTGTTCCATGCCGGTGGCACCGATGATGGTGCTGGTTACAAAGGGGCGGGAATGGACAAAGGCCAGCGCCATCTGTGCCGGGGGCAATTCGTATTCATGGGCGAGCCGGGTATAGCGGGCGGCGGTGCTGACTCCCAAATCACCGGAATAGCGCGGGTATTCCTTGCCGAATAAGGTCAGCCGCGCACCTTCGGGTTTTTGATTGTCAAGATACTTGCCGCTTAAGGCGCCAAAGCCTAATGGGGAATAGGCCAGCAGCCCGACAGCCTCACGATGGGCAAACTCCGCCAGGCCGATCTCGAAGGTGCGGTTCAAGAGGCTGTACGGATTCTGGATGCTGACGATGCGCGGCAGCGCCAGCCGCTCGGCCACCCGCAGATATTCCGCCACGCCCCAAGGCGTCTCGTTGGAGATGCCGATATGGCGCACCTTGCCGCTTGCTACCATCTCCCCCAGGGCCTGCAGCGTCTCTTCTATGGGCACCCCGTCTTTTTCCGGTGCATGAAAATAATCCAGCTGGCTAAAATAATTGGTGTCCCGTTCCGGCCAGTGGATCTGGTAGAGATCGATATAGTCTGTCTGTAGCCGTTGCAGGCTGGCATTCACGGCACTCTCAATGTTTCTCTTATCCAGGCAGTTCCTGCCGGCGCGGATATGGGAGAGGTATTCGGCCGATGGGACGATCTTGCTGGCAATGATCAACTGATCCCGCTGCGGGCGTTTTTTTAGCCAGTTGCCGATAATGGCCTCGGTATCGCCATGCGTTTCTTTCGTGGCCGGAAAGGGGTACATCTCCGCGGTGTCGATAAAATTGACCCCGGCATCCACGGCATAGTCAAGCTGGGCATGGCCTTCTGCTTCACTATTGCGGCTGCCCCAGGTCATTGAGCCCAGGCAGATCAGGCTGACACGAATATCGCTCTGTCCCAGTTGTCGGTATTTCATGTGTATCTCCAAGAGTTAAGGCAAGGCGCAAGATCATAAAGGGAATCGCCGACAAGATAAACCGGGATCAGAGGACGGAAGACGCTTGTGCGCACTGCGCACAAGCAGTGATGACAGAAGACAGACAATAAGGTGTACTGCAAAGCGGCCTGCCTGTGCGTCCCTGCACACAAACAGGCACACTTTGTTTATTGTCTTCCGTCCTCTGTCCTCCGTCCCCAGTCCTGTTCCGCGCCGCGCAGGTAGCGGTCAAGGAATTTGACATAAGAATCTGAGGCGGCGATCCGGTTTGCCTTGTTGAGGAAGCCGTGCCCTTCATCAGGGAACAGAATGTATTCCACCGGCACGCCATTTTCCCTAACGGCAGCGACAATCTCGTCACTTTCCACCTGAAGTACGCGCGGGTCATTCGCACCCTGCACCACAAGCATCGGCTTGACGATGTTGTTGGCGTGGAACAGAGGTGAAATGCGGCGATGCCGCTCTTCGTCCGTTGCCGGATCGCCCATTTCGTCATACAGCGCTTCGCGGTAGCTTTCCCACCATGGTGGAATGGATTGCAGGGTTCGCACCCAGTTAGTCACACCAAAAATGTTGATGCCCACATCGAAGACTTCCGGCTCAAAGGCGAGTGCTGCGGCGACCATGAAACCGCCATAGGAGCCGCCGATGATGCCGATGCGCTCAGCATCCACCCAGTCAATACTTTCCAGATACTTACGCCCCATGACGATATCCTGCAGGTCACCCTCGCCGTGCGCCTTGTCATCCATATGGAAGAAGGTTTTGCCATAACCCGATGAGCCACGGTTGTTCGCGCCCAGCACGGCATAGCCATGATTCACCAGATGCTGAACAAGCGCGCGGTAACCGCGGCGCGTCTGGCCGCCCGGACCGCCATGTACGAGCACCAGGGCCGGCACCTTGTTGTCAGCACTGGCAGCCTTAGGCTTATACAGGAGCGATGGGATGAGAGTGCCGTCGAAGCTTGGATAGCGCACCACGGTGGCCTCCACCAGATCACCCTGCTCAATGGCGGGATTGAGCGCGTTGCTAAGGCGCTTTGCCGTGCCGGCGGCCAAGTCCATGACATACAGATCGCTGGGGCTGGTGTCGCCGTTTAACATGAAGGCAAGCTTGCTGTCATCGTTGGCAAAACGAATGTTCTGCACATTGCCGACTGGCAGCTCGGGCATGTCGACCGGGGCGGCAACTTGGCTATCCATGATAGTCGCCTTGGTCTTCGCGTCCGCATTCACCGCATGCACACGATAGCGTCCGGTGTGCGAATAGACCAGGTAGGACACATCCCAGTCTGCACTGACATAAGGTTTCTTCTCCCCCGTTTCCACATCATAAGACCAGGCTTGCGAGAACTCACTTGCTTCGTTGGTGGCAAGAATGAGCCTGCCGTCCGGTGAGAAACCGTAGGTGTCGTAGGCAATATTGCCCTCGTGTTCAGTCACCAATAGCGGCACCGCATCACTCGCCAGGTCTTTGAGATAAACATCGCTGTCCGCTGAGGTGCGATAGCGGGTTAAGGCAAGGTAACGGTCATCGTCACTGACAGCACTTAGCTGCATGGCATCGGTATTTTCAAAAACCATGCGGCGTACATAGCCATCCGTCTTGTAGGCATAGAGGTCGAAGGCGCGCGCATCGCGTTCATTGGTGGCAAGATAAAACTCGCTGCCATCGGCGTTCCAGCCCACAAAGGCAGCTTTGGTGTTTTCAGTGGCCGTTAAGTCTGTTGCAGAGCCATCTACTTCGCGCACCCAAACATGGTTTAGCTCATCGCCACCACTATCCGCGGTGTAGAGGATACGCTCATCGGCGGGAAAATACGTCACCCCGAAAATGGCGCTGGTGGTTGAATTCGTCAGTTGCTTACGCTTGCCGGAGGTGACATCAACAGCAAAGGCATTGAAAATGCCGGTTTCATCACTTGAAATCAGAACCTTGCCGCCATCTGGCGAGAAGGCGTGTCCCGCCGATGAAGCAGAGGCAAAACTGGTCGTATCAAAGAAGGCCTGTGCAGAATGTTTGGGGGCCGGTGCAACGCTGGGCGTTTGTGTTGCGTTGCTTTCTTTCGGTTGCCGGCCTTCGCAGGCAGCGAGTGAAAGTGCCAGCGCCGCTATGAGTAGAAGGCGTTTCATTATGGACTCCACGTGTAGGTGAAGGGGAAGCATAAGGCATCCCCTTGAAATAGCGCAATATGTTTCTAAAAAAACGTATATTAAGGATCAGTTGTGTTGCTAGAATTTCACCACAACACCGCCATAGAAAAAACGCCCGCGCGGATCATACAGGCCGCTATCCCCACCCAGTCCGGTCAGATACCCGCCCGGATTGGCAGCAAAAAGATTATCCACACCCACGTATGTTTCCATATTTGTGCGCCCCAGATTATAGCGAATCTGGAGGTCGGAATAGAACTTTGTGCCGGTATATGCAGGGGACTGATATTCCGGTGCTGTTTCTTTCTCTGCATTCTCGCGGATGTACATGGTATCGATAAAACGCAGCGTATGGCTGAATGTCCAATCTCCCATGCTATAGACCGTGTTGAGATTCATTAGCCAGGTCGGATCACCCAGCTCACCGGCTTCCTCATCCTTGTTCTCCGGATCCTCCTGATAGGGAAACAAGTCCAGGTTGATCAGGTAGGTTCCTGTCAGGCCCACGCTGAGACGATCATCGGCGCGGAAGAGTTGGTCATGGTTGTAGTTGACCTCAAAATCCACGCCGGATGCCTTCTGAGCCGCAATATTCTGCGGTGTCCGGATGAGATTGGTATATCTATAATTGCTTTCTGCACCGCCCCGTGTGGTCAGGGTACAGTAGATATTATTGACACCATTCGAGTCATCAACACAGCGATCCTTGATGTCCTTCACAGGAATGAGCGAGATCGAATCCGCAATATCAATATTCCAGTAATCCACAAGCAGGTTCAGCCCACCGACAAAGGAGGGAGTAAGAACGGCCCCAACCGTCCAGGACGTGGACTTTTCCGGATCCAGTTTTGGATTTCCGCCTTGCTGCCCGGGAATGGAAGAGGTATCGGTTTGTGTACGATTAGCCGGATCAACAACGCCGGTTGCCTCACAGTTACGGATGCGGGTTGCACGTGCCGTCGGGTCGGAAATGCTAGCAATCTCTTTGTCGTAACAAGGATCATAGCCGGAATAAAAATTCTGCCCGAGCGGTGCAAAAAGCTCGCCGATATTCGGTGCGCGAACCGATTCGGCATAGGTGCCGCGAAAGCGAATATCTTCCACCGGCTGCCAACTGGACCCCAGTTTCCAACTCGTGCTGCCGCCTGTCGTGCTGTAATCTGCATAGCGTATTGCTGCATCAATACTCAGCGCTTCTGCAAAGGGCTGATTTACCAGAACAGGAACGGTTAGCTCTCCAAAAATCTCCCTGACGTTGTAATCACCTTCTACGGTCGCCAGTGCATTGCCGAAGGTGAGCCCCATCTGATCCAACTCGGCAGGCTTCTGGCGGCTGGACTCTTTCCGGTATTCCACACCGCCGGCAAACTGAACTGCACCGACAGGCATATCGAAAAGATCGCCGGTGACATAGGCGCTGACAACATGCTGCGTGAGGACGTCTCTTCGGGTTACATCAGCCATCACCCAGTCAATCGCCTCTGCCGAGGCACGACCTTCTCCCATTATATCGAGCGGAGCACAGCCATCCAAAAGCGGGTTGTTGGCATATTTTTCATCATACCCCGCATCCCCCTCAGAAAGGCTTGAGCGACATACAATCTCGCCAGCGGCGTTACGAACCGCATCCACTGCCGCACTAAAACGACTGTTCACACGGTTATTGAGCGCAACCAGCGAACGGGAGGTACGACCATAGGTATAAGAGGCTTCCCAATTCCAGCCCTCATAAAAGTCGCCCTTAAGACCTGTAACGATCCGATAAGTCCCACGCTCGTTATCTTCTCCTCGCAGGCCAAGATCGTTGTTGATCCGTGCTAAGCGAATGCTTGTCACATTATTGGCATCCATGAGCGCGCCAAGTTGGCTTGACAAATAGGCATTATCACGCTGGATCACAGCCAAACCACGGCTTCCAATGTCAAAGGAAGCGGAGCCTGCGCCTGTGGCCTGAGAGTTCACATATTTGGTTTCAAGGAACGCGGTTATGTTGTTCATCAATTCATAAGTCACGTTGCCGACAAACGATAGACGCTTCATTTCCGGTAAAATGATCCCCCAGTCAACACTGGCGATAGAATCACAATCACGACAGCTGGCCGAGCCATAATCAGTGCCTAAGTTTTGCGGGCGAAAACTGCCGTCCGGTTCAAAGATGTACGGTGTCCCCCCAACGGAAAAGCGGCCGCCGAAGCTGTAGATATAAAGACCTGCGTTATCTACATAAATGCGATCGGGGATGCCGTCATCTGCGCTCTTGTTGTCGGGATTGTTCACCCGGCGCCATCTGGCATTGTAATAATCGCGTTCATCCTGATCGTACTGATTTTGGCTTGCATATTCGATGGAAACGACTGCATTGCCGCGCTCGCCGCCAAAGCTGCCGCCGCCGGTCACGCTGCCGAAATAGCCATAATGCCCGCCTTCGCCAACACGACCATATTGTGCCCGTGCGGTCAGGCCCTCATAACTATCCTTCATCACGAAATTCACCACGCCAGTTACCGCATCGGCACCATAAATGGCAGAAGCACCGCCTGTTATCACTTCAACCCGCTCTACCAAGTCGGTTGGAATTGTATTGATATCGACCCTTGCAGTACCGGGGCCGCTGGCTATATGCCGGCGCCCATCTACAAGCACCAAGGTGCGAGCGGTCCCCAGGCGGCGCAGATCAAGAAATGAGCCGCCGACCGTACCAATGAAGCGGTTCGAGTTGGCGGTGGTAAAGGTTGAGCCAAGCGCCGGAATTTCCGTCAGATAGTCGCCCAGCGACAAGGCCCCGGACAGGGAAATATCTTCTGCGCCAATAATGGTGACCGGGGTCGGGGAAGTAACACCGCTGCGCTTGATGCGGGAGCCGGTAACAGTGATCTCTTCCAAGCTGTCATCGGATTGCTGTGCCGTGGCGATGCCCGGTCCGGCGGTGGCAGCGAGGGCTGCGAGCGAGAGATAACAGAAGAATTGCTTACAGCTTAGTTGCGTGTTGCGTGTTGCGTGTTGCGTGTTGCGTGTTGCGTGTTGCGTGTTGCGTGTTGCGTGTTGCGTGTTGCGTGTTGCGTGTTGCGTTATCATTGTAGGACTCCCCTAATCATGTTTAGTCAAGGTATTTCTTTGGTTTTTGGCCTCTTGTGCGGTCGCCGACGGCAGCCGCATCACTAGAAGCGTTTTTTAACCATAGTAACTGATATTCCCCTTGTCAACATTTTTGAACGCACTTTGTGCAGAAGACGGAAGACTGAGAGCCTGTCCCCAACGAGCGACAAGGCGTACCGCGAAGTGGCGCACTTTATTTACCGTCCTCCGCCCTCCGTCCTCCGTCTTCTGTAACGGACAAATGAAGGGGCTTGTGGTATAAGCTCTGCATGCCTACACCGCATCCTAACAATGGACAAGCTCACGATAACCCGCCCGGATGACCTGCACCTGCACCTGCGTGACGGGGCGGGGCTGGCGAGTGCGCTCGCTGATAGCGCGCGGCAGTTTGCCCGTGCGATCATCATGCCGAACCTTGCGCCGCCGGTGGTGAGCGTTGCACAGGCCTGTGCCTACAGGAAACGGATCCTGGCCGCCCTGCCGCCGGAGTTAAATTTCCTTCCCCTGATGACGCTCTATCTGACTGACAATACCGCGCCGGATGAAGTGCAGCGAGTGGCGAATTGTGAGCATACTTATGCCTTTAAGTATTATCCCGCCGGTGCCACGACCCATTCCGAGCAGGGCGTAAGCGCCATTGAAAAGCTCTATCCCGTGCTGGAGAAGATGGCCGCCCTGGATGTGCCCTTGCTGTTGCACGGCGAGGTGACCGATACGCAAGTCGATATTTTTGATCGGGAAGAGGTCTTTATCGAAAAAATACTGACGCCGCTTATCGAGCGTTTTCCGGGCTTGCGAGTCGTGCTGGAACATATCACCACCGAGCAGGCCGCGGCCTTTGTTGGACAGGGGCCGGCCACCCTGGCTGCGACCATCACCCCACAGCATCTCATGCTAAATCGTAATGCGCTCTTTGTGGGCGGCTTGCGTCCGCATAATTATTGCCTGCCGGTCTTAAAGCGCGAGCGCCATCGGCAGGCCCTGATCGCCGCAGTGCGCTCCGGCTCGCCGAAGTTTTTTCTGGGCACCGACAGCGCGCCGCATGAGAAAGTTGCTAAGGAAAATGCCTGCGGCTGTGCGGGAGTCTATTCCGCCCACAGTGCGCTGGCACATTATGCGCAAATCTTTGCACAGGCCGGCTGCCTGGAGCGGCTGGAGCCCTTTGCCAGTTTCCACGGCGCGGACTTCTACGGCCTGCCCAGAAATACCGACAAGGTGAGCCTGCTAAGGGAAGACTGGAGCGTGCCGGCAAGCCTGCCCTTTGCTGGCGGTAGCATCATCCCGTTTCAGGCCGGCGAGGTCTGCCAATGGAAGATCGCAGACGATGAGTGAGGCGAATAAGTCTGGTGCGCTTGCCGGACGCTTTCGCGGCTATCTGCCTGTTGTGGTTGATGTTGAGACGGCGGGCTTTAATGCCGAGACCGATGCCCTGCTGGAGATTGCCGCGGTCCTGCTGGAGCTTGATGAGCAGGGCTGCTGGTTTGCAGAGCAGACCATTAACCGCCACGTGCAACCCTTTGCCGGCGCCAACCTGGAGCGGGCGGCGCTGGATTTCACCGGCATCGACCCGCATCACCCCTTCCGCAAAGAGATCGCGGTATCGGAGAAACAGGCGCTGCAAGACATCTTCCAGAACATTCGCCGCAAGATGAAACGCCACGGCTGCAAGCGCGCCATCCTGGTAGGACACAATGCCGCCTTTGACCTTGCCTTTCTGAACGCCACCATCGCCCGCTGCGGCATAAAGCGCAGTCCCTTTCATCCGTTCAGCACCTTTGATACGGTGAGCTTAGGCGGACTTGCCTATGGCCAGACGGTTTTGTCAAGGGCGGTACAGGCGGCGGATCTTGCCTGGAACGAAGATGAGGCGCACTCGGCCCGCTATGATGCAGAGCGCACCGCCGCGCTGTTCTGTAACATTGTCAATCGCTGGCAGGTGCTTTGTGGCTAACACGCATGTGTTTAATGGCTCATTTATATTTTTCAGGCGGCCGGGCGCCAACAGGCAGGAGTGAACCATGCGTTTTGGACTAATCGGGAGCATTACTTCCAGGATCATAGAACTGGATTACAACATCACCTGCATTGACAGCGGCTATATCCGCCCGCAACTGGCGGCGTGTTATCTGATAGAACAGGAAGGCATTGCCGGGATCATTGAAACGGGCACCGCCCATTCGCTGGAGACGATCTTAGGCGTACTGAAATATAAAAACATTGCCTTAGAAAACGTACGCTATGTCATGCCCACGCATGTACATCTGGATCACGCCGGCGGTGCCGGACATCTCATGCAGCATCTGCCCAACGCCCGGTTGGTTATTCACCCGCGCGGGGCAAGACACATGATCGACCCGTCCCGGCTGTGGGCGGGTGCCTTGGCGGTCTATGGAGAGGCCGCGCTTGGAAATCTGTACGGGGAGTTGCTCCCGATTGCAGAAGAGAGAATACTCATCGCCGAAGATGAGTTTGAATTGGACTTGAACGGGAGGCGGCTGCTGTTTCTCGACACACCGGGCCATGCCTATCATCACTATTCGATCTATGATGCGATGAGCCGCGGTTTTTTTACCGGCGATACCTTTGGCATTGCCTATCGCGAACTGCGCTCAGCCCAAGGCCCCTGCCTGATGCCGACGACTACGCCGGTGC
Organism: Gammaproteobacteria bacterium; assembly: GCA_963923955.1. Taxonomy (GTDB): domain Bacteria; phylum Pseudomonadota; class Gammaproteobacteria; order Eutrophobiales; family Eutrophobiaceae. The sequence goes on along the minus strand of OZ000552.1, from coordinate 1,790,190 downwards.
AGTTTGACCCAGGGGCCTGGTATCAGACACTGGAGCGCTATCTAAGCTACCGACCGGCGAGGATGTACTTAACGCACTATGGCATGGTCGAAGGCGTGCGCGGGCTTGCGGCAGAGCTGCGCCGGGACATAGAACAATATGTCCGGATTGCAGAGCGCTATGCAGACACAGAGGAGCGTTATGAATTGATAAAGACAGCGCTGATGGAATTGACGCTGGAAAAAGTAAAGGCGATGGACTGCCCGCTCCCGGCCGCGGCGTGTAAGGCAATGTTGCAGATGGATTTAGAACTGAATACCCAGGGACTGGAAGTCTGGCTTGATCGTCAAGGGGCTGCGTGCGGATAAGTAAAAAAATAGTCCTTGCCTTATGATCTGGCGACAGGAGGCTCTAATCGTATGATGAGCACCAAGTCAGTTATGCTTGCCTTTTTGCCCCACAAAACGGACTGCATTATGCAGTAATTTTCAAGTCTTTTTTATGTTATTTACGCTTAAGTTTCAGCTACAGCCAGGCCCGGCTTTTATGGTACAATCCCGCGCTTTATGAATCTCAACAATAACAAGAATTTTTAACGCCGGGCTCGCCCGCCTGTTGCTTTAAGATCGTATGTCTGAAGAAATCGCCCGTTCTGTTTCTCCCGTCAACATAGAAGACGAGATGCGTCAGTCCTATATGGATTACGCCATGAGCGTGATCGTAGGCCGCGCCCTGCCGGATGTGCGCGATGGCCTAAAACCGGTGCATCGGCGCGTGTTGTTTGCCATGAGTGAGATGGGCAATGCCTACAACAAGCCGTACAAGAAATCCGCTCGTGTCGTGGGCGATGTGATTGGTAAATATCATCCGCATGGGGATTCGGCGGTGTATGACACCATTGTGCGCATGGCACAGCCCTTTTCCTTGCGCTATGTGCTGGTGGATGGGCAGGGGAACTTCGGCTCGGTTGATGGGGATGCGCCGGCGGCGATGCGTTACACCGAGGTGCGGATGGCGCAGATCGCCCATGAGCTATTGGCGGATCTGGACAAGGAGACGGTTGACTTTGTGCCTAATTATGACGGCGCCGAGTTGGAACCGACGGTGCTGCCCACACGCCTGCCCAATCTCTTGGTCAACGGCTCCAGCGGGATTGCTGTCGGCATGGCAACGAATATCCCGCCGCATAATCTGGGCGAGGTGATCGCCGCCTGCCTGGCCCTGATCGATGACGATGAACTTTCCATTGCCGAGATCATGCAGCACATCCCCGGCCCGGATTTTCCCACCGCCGGGATCATCAACGGCGCCAGCGGCATCCATGAGGCCTATCGCACTGGCCGCGGCCGTATCTATATGCGCGCACGTACCCATATCGAGACCAACGAAAAAACAGGCCAAGACACCATCATCGTCACCGAGCTGCCCTATCAGGTCAACAAGGCGCGTCTCTTAGAGAAGATCGCTGAGCTGGTCAAGGACAAAAAGCTGACCGGCATCCGCGAGTTGCGGGATGAGTCCGACAAAGACGGCATGCGCATGGTGATCGAGCTGCGCCGCGCTGAGGTGCCGGAGGTTATCTTAAACAACCTGTATCAGCACACCGCCATGCAGAATGTCTTCGGCATCAACATGGTGGCGCTGGACAACAATCAACCGCGGCTGATGAACCTGAAAGATGTTTTACAGGCCTTCATCAAGCATCGGCGCGAGGTAGTCACCCGCCGCACCCTGTTCGAGCTGCGCAAGGCGAGAAAGCGCGCGCATATCCTCGAAGGATTGGCCATCGCCCTGGCCAACATTGACCCGATCATTGCCTTGATCAAGCAATCGCCGGCCCCGGCCGCGGCGCGGCAGGCGCTGCTCGGCCGCCTATGGCGGCCGGGCCTAGTGGTGGAGATGTTGAACCGGGCCGGATCCGATGTATCACGTCCGGATGAGTTGCCGAGAGAATTTGGCCTGTCCGAGGAAGGCTATCGTCTGACCGAGTCCCAGGCGCAAGCCATCCTGGAGCTGCGCCTGCAAAAGCTCACCGGCCTGGAGCAGGACAAGATCATCAAGGAATACGAAGATCTGTTGGCGAAGATCATCGATCTGTTGGACATCCTGGCGCGCCCGGAGCGGCTGATGCAGGTAATTCGTGCGGAGCTTATCCAGATAAGGGAGCAATACGGCGATGCACGGCGCACCGAGATTATTGAGGATCAGAAAAACTTACGTATGGAGGATCTGATCACGGAAGAAGATGTCATCGTAACCCTGTCCCATGCCGGCTATGCCAAGTCACAGCCCATTACCGGCTATCGTTCACAGCGGCGCGGCGGCAAGGGCAAGTCGGCGACCAACATGAAAGACGAGGACTTCATCGACAAGCTCTTCATCGCCAGCACCCACGACACGATCTTGTGCTTCTCCAGCCGCGGCCGCTTGTACTGGTTGAAGGTCTATGAACTGCCGCAGGCCAGTCGCGCCTCCCGCGGCAAGCCGCTGGTGAATCTGCTGCCCTTAGAAGAGGGGGAGCGCATTAACGCAGTCTTGCCAATCCGTGAATACCGTGCCGATCAGTTCGTTTTCATGGCGACCGCCGATGGCACGGTTAAAAAGACTGCGCTGGCGAATTTCTCCCGGCCCCGGCTCGGCGGCATTATCGCCATTGATCTGGTGGCGGGCAATGCGCTGGTGGGCGTTGCCTTGACCGATGGGCGGCGCGAGGTCATGTTGTTTAGCGATAGCGGCAAGGCCATTCGCTTTAATGAGTCCGGGATTCGCGCGAGCGGCCGCACCGCCAGAGGTGTGCGCGGGATTCGCCTTGGCGATGATGAGAATGTCATTTCCCTGCTCATCCTGGAGGCAGATCAAACCGTGCTCATCGCCACCCAGAACGGCTATGGCAAGCGTACACCGATAGATGATTTTCCGCTTCGTGCCCGCGGCGGCAAAGGGGTGATCGCAATTCAGACCAGTGACCGTAATGGTAAGGCGGTCGGTGCCCTCAAGGTGAACAATGACGATGAGATCATGCTGATCAGCAGCCGCGGCACCTTGATCCGGACACCGGTAGCCGATGTCTCGGTGATGGGCAGAAATACCCAGGGCGTGCGGCTGGTGAGCCTGGGCGCGGAAGAGCATTTAGTCAGCCTGGAACGTATTGTAGAGTACAAGGAAGATGGGCAGCCAGAGGCCGACTGAGAGCCTAAGCGTCTATAACTTCGGCGCCGGGCCGGCGATGTTGCCCAGAGCCGTGATGCAACAAGCCCAGGCAGAGTTGCTGGATTGGCACGGCAGTGGCATCTCGATCATAGAGATGAGCCACCGCAGCAAGGAATTTGCCGTGATCGTGGAGCAATCCGAGGCGGACTTACGGGCGCTCTTGCAGATCCCCGATAACTACAAGGTCTTGTTCATCCAGGGCGGGGCCACTAGCCAATTTGCGATGGTGCCGCTGAACCTGACCGGGCCGCAGGATGTGGCCGATTATGTACAGACGGGCAACTGGGCAAACCGGGCGATCAAAGAGGCCAAGCGGCACTGTCGGGTGAACATTGTCGCCAACTCGGAAGCGGATAACTATCGCAGCCTCCCCGCCAGGGAAAGTTGGCAAGTAAGCGAGCAAGCGGCCTATCTTTACTACACCGCAAACGAGACGATTGGCGGGGTGGAATTTCATGCCGTCCCTGAGAGCGGTGAGATCCCGCTGGTCAGCGATATGACCTCGAACTTTCTGTCCCGCCCGATTGATGTGTCGCGCTTTGCCGTCATCTACGCCGGCGCACAGAAGAACTTCGGCCCATCCGGTCTGGTCATCGCCATCGTCCGTGAGGATTTGATCGGCAAGGTGCGTCAAGGTGTACCAACGCTGTATGATTATGCCGTGTATGCAAAAGATAATTCGCTCTATAACACGCCGCCCACCTTTAGCTGGTATGTGGCCGGCCTGACCTTTCAGTGGATACGGCAGCAGGGCGGCTTAGCCGCCATGGAAAAAAGGGCGATCGCGCGCGCGGCCAAGCTCTATCAATTCATTGATACGAATGATTTCTACAGCAACCCGATCGATCCGGCCTGTCGTTCACGCATGAATGTCCCCTTTATCCTGGCCGATGAGGCGCTGGACGGCAGCTTTCTTGAGCAAGCCGAGAAAAACGGCCTGCTGGCCTTAAAAGGACACCGCAGCGTCGGCGGCATGCGCGCCAGCATCTACAACGCCATGCCCGAACAAGGCATTGATGCCCTGATTGACTTCATGCGGGATTTTGCTAATCGTTACGGCTAGACGGCTGCGGGCATTTGGGACTGTTGCGCTTTACGTTATGAGACAGACAAATAAACCATGAACATTGATCACAAACTTGCAGATATTCGTGCGCGCATTGATGAACTGGATGTACGGCTGTGCGCCTTGTTCAGTGAACGCGCCGGGCTTGCCGCAAGGGCGGCGGCGATCAAACACCAGGCGGGCGAGGAGGCCACACATTTCTACCGGGCCGAGCGGGAGGCGCAGATCCTGCACCGCGTGATAGATCTGAACCAGGGGCCCTTGACGGCTGAGCAAATCACCGGCATCTACCGCGAGATCATCTCCGCCTGCATGGCCCAGGAGCAGCAATTCACCATTGCCTACCTGGGCCCGGCCGGCACCTTCACCCAGGCCGCCGTGTTGAAACACTTCGGCCATGCGGTCAAGGCCGTTGCCATGGCCAGCATCGCTCAGGTCTTTCGCGAGGTGGAAGTGGAGAATTGTTCCTTCGGCGTGGTGCCGATTGAAAACTCCATTGAAGGCACCGTCAACCACAGCCTCGATATGTTGATCCATTCCCGGCTGCAGATCTGCGGCGAGGTGGAATTGGCCATTCATCAAAACCTGATGAGCAAGACGGCCGAGTTGGCGGACATTAAAAAAATCTATTCGCATCAGCAGTCCCTGGCGCAGTGCCGCGGCTGGCTGGATGAAAATCTGCCGGGCATCGAGCGCATTGCGCTCAGCAGCAATGCCGAGGCCGCGAAGAGGGCGGGCGAGGAGGCGGCCGCGGCCGCTATCGGCGGGACTTCAGCGGCGGCGCACTATGGCTTGATCGTCATCGCGGCCAACATAGAAGATGAGACCGACAACACCACGCGCTTTTTGGTGTTAAGCCGCCAGCAGGTCCTGGCGAGCGGGAATGACAAGACCTCCATTTTATTTTCCATGCCGAGCGCGCCGGGTTCCTTGATGGACATGCTGGCGTGCTTTGCCGGGAATGAGGTGAACATGACCCGCATTGAGTCACGCCCCTCTGGGCGGGAGATGTGGGAATACGTCTTCTTTGTCGATGTAGATGGGCATCGGGAGGATGCGGGTGTTGCCAGGGCGATTGCCGAGTTGAATGATGCAGCAGCCATGATGCGGGTGCTGGGCTCCTATCCGAAGGCGGTCCTTTGAAGCTGTCTGTTTTTTTCTAAAGAAGCCATAGAAACAGACCTACAAGAACAGGCCGATAAAAACTGAAGATAGTGCCTTATTCATCGTCTTTATCGCGCCAGCCCAAGCGCGCGATGACCTTGTTGCCGGTCGTGAAGGCCGTGGCAGGGGCGATATAAAATAGGCCCTGTCTTTGCTGCTTATGTAACGATGGATTTCCTCTCGCAACCGATCACCACGCCACTCTCCGGCCGCCTCCAGCTGCCCGGCGATAAATCCATCTCCCATCGCGCCCTGATGCTCGGTGCCATTGCGGATGGCACAAGCCATATCAGGCAGCTACTACAAAGCGAAGACACTAGCGCTACATTAGAAGCCCTGCGCATGATGGGGGTTGAGATAGAGCCGGTGGCGCATGCTGAAGTCCTCGTACATGGCGTGGGGCTGCATGGCTTGCAGGCCCCCGGCCGGGCGCTGGACCTCGGCAATTCCGGCACCTCGGTGCGCCTGCTTGCCGGCCTGCTCGCCGGGCAGGCCTTTGACAGCGAGCTATGCGGTGATGCCTCGCTGATGCAGCGGCCCATGCGCCGCATCACGAGCCCCTTACAACAGATGCAGGCGGACATCGAATGCAGCGCCGCCGGCACCTTGCCCATCGTGATCCGCGGCGGCCGCGCACTAAAAGGGATTCGCTATCAGATGCCCATCGCCAGCGCGCAGCTAAAGTCCGCCCTCCTGCTGGCCGGCCTGTATGCATCCGGCCGAACTTGTGTCCGGGAGCCGGCACCAAGCCGCGATCACACCGAGCGTATGCTTACGTTTTTTGGCAGTGCGGTCGAAAAACAGGACGGCTATCTCTGCCTTGCCGGCCGGTCGCTCAAGGGGCGGCGGCTCACGGTGCCGGGCGATATATCCGCCGCCGCCTTTTTTATGGTGGCCGCCAGCATCGTGCCGGGCTCTGCGATTCGTCTGGAGAATGTCGGGCTGAACCCGACACGCGATGCCGTGCTGGAGATACTGCGCCTGATGGGCGCTGAGATAAGCATCGAGAAACACTGCACTGATGAGGGCGAGCCGCGCGCCGATATACGGGTCAGGGCCGGGCAATTACGCGGCATCACCATCCCGCGCGCCCTGGTGCCCATTGCCATCGATGAATTTCCAGCGCTCCTGGTTGCTGCCGCCTATGCGCACGGGGAGACGGTGCTAACAGGCGCGGCGGAGTTACGAGTCAAGGAAAGCGATCGGATCAAGGCCATGGCCGCGGGCCTGCGCCAGCTTGGCATTGAAGCGCTGGAGTATGAGGACGGGATGCGAGTTGTGGGTGGCCGGCCTGGCGCCGGGGAAGTGGATAGTCATACTGATCATCGCATCGCCATGGCCTTTGCCATCGCCGGGCTGGGCGCCGATGGCGCAATTCGAATTCGCGATTGCGCCAATGTCAACACCTCCTTTCCCGGTTTTGTGGAGTCCGCCAATCAGCTGGGCGCAGATGTGCGACAGGAAATCGAATGAGTGAGGTGCCGGTCATCACGGTTGACGGCCCCGGCGCGACCGGCAAGGGCACGGTCTGTAGCGCGCTGGCAAAACACCTGGGCTGGCACCTGCTCGATAGCGGTGCCTTGTATCGCCTGCTCGCCCTGGCCGCCTTGGATAAAGGCATTGCGGCGGAGGATGAATCCGCCTTCCGCGCCCTGGCCGCAGGGCTGGAGGTGGAATTTGCCGCTGGAGAGCGCGGGGCTGCGCCGCGGGTCATGCTGGCGGGCAGGGAGGTTGGGGCGGCTATCCGCAGTGAGGAGTGCGGCAAGTTGGCCTCGCGGCTGGCCGCCTGGCCCGCTGTGCGCGCCGCGCTGCTTTCCGTTCAGCGCGATTTTCGCAAAGGCCCCGGCCTGGTGGCGGATGGGCGTGATATGGGCACTGTGGTCTTCCCGCAGGCGCCGCTCAAGATTTATCTTAGCGCCGACCGGAAAGCGCGCGCGGCGAGACGCTATAAACAGTTGAAAGCAAAGGGAATGAGTGCTAAGCTCGCGCAGCTTGCGGCCGATATCGCCGAGCGGGATGCCCGGGATCGGGTGCGCAAGGCCGCCCCGCTCAAGGCCGCCGCCGATGCGGTGCTGATCGATACAACGCACTTAAGCATTGCGGCGGTGAATGAGCAGATTAAAGAATTGGCGCGCGCAAAGTTTCCCGGCAGCTAAACGGGCGGTGCCTGAAAGGGTTATTTTCAAGCCCGCCTTGGATACACATTCAATTAAAGAAGCAGAGATAACAGGTTTAGGAAGGGTCTTTATGAGCGAGAGTTTTGCCGAGTTATTTGAACAGAGTAAAGCGGAGGGCCGGATGCGCCCCGGCAGCATCATCGCCGGCACGGTGATGGATGTCTATGCGGACAGCGTGGTGATCAATGCCGGGCTTAAATCCGAGTCCTTGGTGCCGATTGAGCAGTTTTATGATGCAAATGGAGAATTGGAAGTGGCCGTTGGCGATACAGTGGACGTGGCGCTCGATGCAGTGGAAGACGGCTCTGGCGCAACGCGCTTATCCCGGGAAAAGGCAAAACGCCTGGCCGCCTGGCGCAGATTGGAGCAGGCCAGAGAGTCTGAGGAGACCATCACCGGCGTCATCACCGAGCGCATCAAGGGCGGCTTTACGGTGGAGATTGACAATCTCCGCGCCTTTTTGCCGGGCTCCTTGGTGGATGTGCGCCCGGTGCGTGATACCACTTACCTCGAAGCCAAGCCTTTGGAGTTCAAGGTCATCAAGGTGGATCAGCGCCGCAATAATGTCGTGGTCTCCCGGCGCGCGGTGGTGGAGAAGGAAAATTCTCAGGAGCGCGCGGCCCTGCTGGAGCGGCTGGCGGAAGGTGCCACGGTCAAGGGCGTGGTGAAGAACCTGACGGATTACGGCGCCTTCCTGGACTTAGGCGGCATCGATGGCCTGCTGCATATTACCGATATGGCCTGGAAGCGGGTGCGAGATCCGGCACAGATAGTGAGCATCGGCGATGAGCTTGATGTCAAGGTGCTGAAGTTTGATCGGGAGCGCAATCGGGTCTCTTTGGGCTTGAAGCAGATGGGCGAGGATCCGTGGTTCGATCTGCCGCGCCGTTACCCGACAGAAACAAAGCTGCGCGGCCGTGTGACCAATCTGGCGGACTACGGCTGTTTTGTGGAGCTGGAAGAAGGCGTGGAAGGGCTGGTGCATGTCTCGGAGATGGACTGGACGAGCAAGAACATTCATCCCTCGCGGCTGGTGCAAGTCAATGACGAGGTGGAGGTGGTGGTGCTTGATATTGATCAGAAACGGCGCCGCATCTCATTGGGCATGAAGCAGTGCCAGACCAACCCTTGGGAAGAGTTCGCCGCCCTGCATAACAAGAGCGACCGCATCAGCGGCCGGATCAAATCCATTACTGATTTCGGTATCTTTATCGGCTTGGACGGCGGCATCGACGGGCTGGTGCATCTGTCTGATGTGTCCTGGACGGAAGACGCCAATGCCGCCATCCGCAAATACAAAAAAGGCGATGAGATCGAGACCGTGGTGCTTGCTGTGGATGCGGAGCGCGAGCGCATCTCTTTGGGCATCAAACAGCTTGCGCAGGATCCCTTCTCCAGCTATGTCGCCGAGCACCCGAAGGGCACCATCGTCAGGGGCACGGTGCAGGAAGTGGAGGAGCGTTTTGTCACCGTCCTGCTGGCAGAGGGCATTGTTGCGCAGATGAAGGCGGCGGAAATATCCAATGAGCGCAAGGTGGAAGATGCACGGCACGAGATCAAAGAGGACGATGAGCTAGAGGTGAAGATCACCGCAGTAGATCGTAAAAAGCGCACCATCTCGGTGTCCATCCGGGCCAAAGAGTCGGACGATGAATCCGCTGCGGTCAGGGACTATGCCCCCGATGCGGGCACCGGCACCAAGCTGGGCGATTTCTTAAAGCAACACCTGGACAATGGTGCCCAATAAATTATAGTAACTGCTTGTTTTTTATGGAAAGATCGGTGCTTTCAAGAGGCTGGCATAATGACCAAATCCGAACTCATCGAATCGCTGTCGAGACGGCAGCGCCAGTTGGCCTATAAGGATGTGGAGCTGGCTGTGAAGACCATGCTTGAGCAGATGACCAATGTCCTGGCCGATGGCGAGCGCATTGAGATCCGCGGCTTTGGCAGTTTTTCGCTGCGCTACCGCCCCCCGCGTGTCGGCAGGAACCCCAAATCAGGCGCTCCGGTCTCTCTGCCGGCGAAGTATGTCCCGCACTTTAAGCCCGGCAAAGAACTGCGCGAGCGCGTGGACGGCGCAAAGGATCTGCCGATTATTGAGGCAAATAACGACGAAGACGAATAGCTGAGGGTGCGCCGCTAATCCGCCTTTTCTTGCGTTATCTATGGAAGCGCTGATTTAATCATGTCTTCCCCATCCTAAAATGCCGCCTCTCTCCGTCCTGCGGCCATGCCCGGGTGCTGTCCAGTGCGTCCGTCCCGCGTTAGAATACGCTCATCCTGTTTGCATTGATTATGGAGGCGATATGTCGCACATCGTAAGACTTGGCGTGATCCTGTCGGTATTCGTGATCGGCTTCGCATTTCATCTGGTGAACGATGAGTTCGTTGCGTTGAATTACTACCTGGGCAGTGTTGAATTGCCCTTTTCCTTCATGCTGGCGGCGGCCCTTGCCGTCGGCGCGGCCTTAGGCGTACTGGCCTGTCTGCCCATGCTGCTCAAACTAAGACGTGAGAATTATCTATTGAACAAACGGCTGGGGATGAACGAGAAGGAATTGGACAAGCTGCGCATGATTCCCGTCAAGGACGAGGCATGAGGCGCTGATGCCATCCGCGTGGTTGTTCATTCCGCTCGCACTATTGCCGGTCGCCTATCTGTCCGGCTGGTGGGTGGCCCGGCGTACGTTAAAGAAAGAGAAGGCCGCCGCCATCCCGCAGGCCTATTTCAAGGGCATAAATTATGTATTGAACGAACAGCCGGACAAGGCAATCGCCGTCTTTAGCCGCATGCTGGAAGTGGACGGCGATGCGGTTGACATCCAGCTGGCACTAGGCAATCTGTTCCGGCGCCGGGGAGAGGTTGATCGCGCCATCCGCATCCACCAGGACCTGGTCGCCCGCCCGACCCTGGACCGGGATGAGAGCGCTAGGGCCTTGCTGGAACTGGGCCTGGATTATATGCGCGCCGGCCTATTGGACCGGGCGGAGTGCCTGTTCAAGGACTTGGCGGACTCAGGCAAATACACCACAGCGGCGCACGAGCAGCTATTGAAGATCTATCAGCAGCAGCAGGAGTGGGACAAAGCCATTGGCATCGCGCGGCGGCTTGATGCCAGTTCTGATCTTGATCTGGCAGCCGAGATCGCACACTTTTATTGTGAACTAAGCGGTGAGCATCAGGCCCAGGGCCGACATAAAGAGGCCGGGCAATGTCTGCAGCGCGCCTTAGAGATTGATCCGACATGCGTACGCGCCAGCCTGATGCAGGCCGAAGAAGCAAGGAGGAACGGCGAGATAAAGACGGCCTTGTACGCCTATCAGCGAGTACAGCAGCAGGATGCGGATTATTTGCCGGAGATCATCCAAGCCCTGCTTGCCTGCTACCGGCAACAGAACAGGCTGGCAGACTTCATGGAATATTTACGCGAGTTGCTGCAAAAACATGGCGGCATGACCCCCTTGCTATGTCTGACGGATTTGATCGCCGAGACCCGCGGGCAGGCAGCGGCGGTGCAATTTATTTCTCGGGAATTGGACCAGCGGCCAAGTGTGCGCGGCGTTGACAAGCTGCTTGAATATACCCTGGCGCAGGCGGACGGGGAGACTCGCGATTGCTTATCCGCCATCAAGGCGCTGACGGCGAGCCTGCTAAAAGACAGCAAGTTCTATCAGTGTACCCAGTGCGGCTTTGCCGCCCAATCCCTGCATTGGCAGTGTCCGGCCTGCAAGAACTGGAACAGCGTGAAGCCGGTGTCCGGAGTCGCCGGTGAATAGCAACAGGATCATCGTCTCGCTGGATCTTGATAGTGAGGCCGCCGCATTGGCACTGGTTGAAAAGCTGGATGCCAAGCGCTGTCGCCTGAAGGTCGGCAAGCAGTTATTTACCCGCACTGGCCCCGGCCTGGTAGAGCGGCTGGTGCAAGAGGGCTTCGATGTCTTTCTGGATCTCAAGTTTCATGATATTCCAGATACCGTGGCGCGTGCCTGTACGGCGGCGGCGGACCTGGGCGTGTGGATGGTCAATGTCCATGCCGCCGGCGGCAGGCGGATGCTGGACAGCGCCCGAGAGGCGCTTGCCAAGCACACGCACCGGCCCCTGCTCATTGCCGTAACCGTGCTGACCAGCCTGGCGGCGGAAGAGCTGAGTGACATCGGCATCAAGGCCACGCCGGAGCAGCAGGTGTTGCGGCTTGCTGCGCTAAGTCAGGCCGCCGGTCTGGATGGCGTGGTCTGTTCCGCCAGAGAGCTCACCGCCCTGCGGCGGGGCTTAGATTTGAGCCCGGCCAAGAATTTTAAGCTGGTAACACCGGGGATCCGCCCGGCCGGGGCGGCGCCGGATGATCAAAGGCGGGTGCTGACACCGGGTCAAGCCATCGCAGCAGGCAGCGACTACCTGGTCATCGGCAGGCCGATTACCCAGGCACAAGATCCCTTGCAGGCGCTGCTTGAGATAGAAGACGAGATCAAGGACGTACAGCGTGCGGTGTGAGCGGCCCTAACAGGCGAGTGACCCTGCGCAAGCGATGAGGACGCGGGAAATGTATGCCAGCCCTTTGAATCCTGCGTTGCCCCGAAGGCCGGGGGAGCGGCGCTACTGGGGGCGTTTATACGGCAGCAGCAAGGCGCTGGCGCTCAGCGCGGCGGTTGAACAAAACCAAGGGCCTCTGCTGGTGCTGACCGAAGATCTAAACAGCGCCCGGCGTCTGTCGGCGGAGCTTGATTTTTATTTTCAACACAGGGGTCGACATGAGGGCCGGGATAAGTCGGCGCACGCGCAGTTGACTTTTCCCGATTGGGAGACCCTGCCCTATGATTGCTTTTCTCCCTATCAGGATATTATCTCAGACCGCCTGGCGACCCTGGTTGAGCTGGGGCGCTTCTCCGCCGGCATCCTGGTGGTGGCGGTCTCGACCAGCATGCATCGCCTGCTCCCCAAGGACTACCTGGTCGCCAACAGCCTGTCCTTGAAGAAGGGGCAGACATTAAACATAGAAACATTTCGGCGGCGTATGGAGCAGGGCGGGTATCGTATTGTCTCGCAAGTAATGGAACACGGCGAGATTGCGATTCGCGGCTCGCTGGTCGATATCTATCCGATGGGCGCGGCGCAGCCGTATAGAATTGACCTCTTTGATGATGAGATTGATTCGATCCGGCCCTTCGATGCGGAGTCGCAGCGCTCGCTGGCCAAGATCGCTGAGATACGCATCCTTCCCGCCCGCGAGGTGGCCTTGACTGAAGCCGCCATTAGCCGCTTTCGCGCCAACTGGCGCAGCCGCTTTGCGGGCAATGCGAATAATTGTCCGCTCTATCGAGAGGTGAGTGCGGGCATTGCACCGGCGGGGATAGAATATTACCTGCCCTTATTCTATGAACAGACGCAGAGCCTGTTTGATTACCTGCCCGAGAATTGCACGGTGGCCTTGGATGAAGATGTCTATGCCGCCGCCGAGTCCTTTTGGGATGACATAGAGAACCGCTATGAGCAGGGGCGCCATGACCTTGCGCGGCCGCCGCTGCCGCCGGTTGATGCCTTCTATGCGCCGGCGGCATTGTTTTCCCGCCTGCAAGCCTTTCCGCAAGTTCGCTTAAGCGCCATGAAGCAGAGGCAAGAGCGGGCCGGCACGGTGAATTTTTCCACCAGGGCGGCGCTGAAACTGCCCATTGATGCCCGGGCGAAGGAGCCGCTCGGCATCGTCAAGCGTTTCTTAGACGAGTTTCAGGGCCGAGTGCTGTTGGTGGCCGAATCCCCAGGTCGGCGTGAGACCATGCTGCAATTATTGGCCCGACACGGCCTGCGCCCGGGATTGCTTGACGGATGGTGGGCCTTTCTTGATTCCAGCCAGAGTCTCGCCCTGACGGTGGCCGCGCTGGAGCAGGGCGCGGTGCTGGATGAACCCCAGCTTGCCGTCATCAGCGAGGCGCAATTATTTGGCGAGCGCGTACAACAACGGCGCCTGCGCCGGCGCCGGCAGCAGCAGACTGATGCCATTGTCCGTAACTTAAGTGAGCTCAACATCGGCGCCGCGGTGGTGCATGAGGAACACGGGGTGGGGCGCTATCACGGCCTGATTACGCTCTCCATAGGCGATATTGAGGCCGAGTTTATTCACCTGGAATACGCTCAAGGCGACAAGCTGTACGTGCCGGTTGCTTCCCTAGAGTTAATCAGCCGTTACGCCGGTGTTGATCCGGAGCATGCGCCCCTGCATCGCCTCGGCAGCGGACAGTGGGAGAAGGCGCGGCGCAAGGCGGCGGCACAAGTGCGCGATGTGGCCGCAGAATTACTGGAATTACATGCGCGCCGTGCGGCCCGGCCCGGCACCAGTATGACCGTTGATGAGGACAGTTATCATGCCTTTTTGCAGGGCTTCCCCTTTGAAGAGACGCCCGGGCAAGCCGATGCAATCAATGATGTGCTGGAAGATCTGCGCAGCGCCAAGGCGATGGATCGCCTGATCTGTGGTGATGCCGGCTTTGGCAAGACCGAAGTGGCCCTGCGCGCTGCATTTATTACGGTGCAAAACCACAGGCAGGTGGCGCTCTTGGTGCCGACGACCTTATTGGCTCAGCAACACTATCAGAACTTCAAGGACAGGTTTGCAGACTGGCCGGTGCGGGTTGAGGTGCTATCCCGCTTCGTGCCGCGCAAGGAGCAGGAAAAAATTATTACTGATCTCAACAGCGCCCGGGTCGATATCGTGATCGGCACGCACAGGTTATTGCAGGGCGACATCAGGTTTTCACGTTTGGGATTGATGATCATCGATGAAGAACATCGCTTTGGTGTCAGGCAAAAGGAGCAATTCAAATCCATGCGCGCAGAAGTTGATGTGCTTACCCTGACCGCAACGCCCATCCCGCGCACCTTGAACATGGCCTTGTCCGAGCTGCGTGAGCTATCCATTATTGCCACCCCGCCGGCGAAGCGTCTGGCGGTGCAGACCTTTGTCAGGGAATGGAATGAAGCCGTACTAAAAGAGGCCCTATTGCGCGAGATAAAGCGCGGCGGGCAGGTGTATTTTCTGCATAACAAGGTGGAAGACATTGAGCAGCAGGCCAAGAGAGTGGCGGCATTGATCCCGGAGGCACGGGTGCAGCTGGCGCACGGGCAACTGCCGGAGAGGCAACTGGAGCGGGTGATGCTGGATTTTTATCATCGCCGCTTCAATGTGCTGGTGTGCACCACGATCATAGAGACCGGCATCGATGTGCCCAGTGCGAATACCATTATCATCAATCGGGCGGACAAGTTCGGCCTGGCGCAATTATACCAGTTACGCGGCCGGGTCGGCCGTTCTCATCATCGCGCCTATGCCTATCTGGTGGTGCCGGCGCGCCGGGCCATGACGCGCGATGCCCAAAGACGCTTAGAAGCCATCGAAGCGCTGGAAGACTTAGGCATTGGCTTTACCCTGGCCAGCCATGATCTGGAGATACGCGGTGCCGGTGAAATACTGGGGGATGAACAGAGTGGACAGATACAGGAGATCGGTTTTGGGCTATACATGGAGCTGTTGGAACGCGCGGTAGGGGCGCTGAAATCCGGCAAGCAACCGCAACTGGAGCGGCCGCTGGATCATGGCACCGAGATCAACCTGCACATTCCGGCACTCATCCCAGCGGATTATCTGCCCGATGTGCACACCCGCCTGATTATGTACAAACGCATTGCCGGCGCGGCGGATGAAGAAGAGTTGCAATCCCTGCAGGAAGAGATGATCGATCGCTTCGGCCTGCATCCTGAACCGGTAAAAAACCTGTTTCAAATTACCGGGCTAAAGCGCCGGGCAATGCAGCTTGGCATACGCAAGATCGATCTGGGCGCACAAGGCGGCCGCATCCATTTCCACGAGCAGGCTGACATCGATCCGGCTCATGTCATTGAATTAATTCAGTCTGCACCGCAACACTACAGGCTGGACGGCCAGGATAGATTGAAGATCACAAGAGAACTGCCTGATACGGCAGCGAAATATCATATACTATCGGAGCTGTTTGACAGCTTTTCAGCAAGAGAAGATGCGGCATGATGAATTTCCCCGGAGCGACAAAAACTATCCTGGCCCTGTTATTGATGGGCTGTATCCATCCCGTCGGCGCGAATAACTGGTACCAGGTTGAAGTCATCATCTTTGCCTACCTGAACCCGAATGTGGATGGCGAGCAGTGGCTAAGCCAGCCCGGCATCCCGGCTTATAAGGCCATCGTTGAATTGGTCAGCGCCGATGCAGCAGCAGAGAAGCAAGTAACCATTGCTGCGCAGGAGGCTGCCAGAGTCCCTGCAGCACAAGCGCAAACGCCAACGCCTGGAGCAGCTCTATCCTCTGAGGATAAACCAGTCGCCTTCCTTGAATTGCCCAAACAAAGCCAGCGTCTGCAAGGCGTGTATCGCGTGTTGAGGCTGTCTCGGGATTACCGGCCCTTGCAACACATCAGCTGGCAGCAACCCGCCCTGGGGACGGCCAGGGCCAGGGCGGTACATCTAAACCTGTACGAAGCTGCCCGTGACCTGATCGAGGAGTTGCCACCGGAGTTGGCGGAAATACAGATCCCGGAGGAGGTCGCGCAGATAGAAGAGCCGGGCGCGCCGGTATTCGATGGTTTCATTCGCGTGCGTAGCGCCTCATTCCTGCATATTGATATTGACATCAATTATTTTCCGGCCGCATTCAAAGCAGATGAGCCGCTTGCAAGCCGGGATGAAAGCGCAACACCGGAAGGTGAAGACAGTGAAGCAAAGCCCCAGCCGCCGCCGGTACAAGCGGTGGAATATGTGCGGCTAAGGGAGAGCCGCAAGATCAGACTGAATGAGCTACACTATTTCGATCACCCCCTGTTCGGCGTGATCGTGCAGGTAAGCCGCCTGGAATTTGAAACGGAAGAATCTACCAGGCAGTAGGGCGGTAATGTTGAGTAATTAGCAGCATACGCTACAATCACATACGCATTGATAAAAAGAGAATAAGGATGAGCAAGAACAAGACTGCCAAAGCCGACAAAGAGGCGCATAAAAAAACCATGCAGAAAGTGGATGCCTATCATGAGAATGATCCGCGCCTACGCGGCCAAAAGGAAAAGGCGCTGCCGAAGGATTTCTATGAGAAGGAATTGTTTCGCTTGCAGATAGAGCTGGTAAAACTACAGGAATGGGTCAAGGAGAGAGGGCTTAAGATCGTGGTGGTGTTTGAAGGGCGTGATGCCGCCGGCAAGGGCGGGGTCATCAAGCGCATCATCCAGTATATGAGCCCGCGCATCTGTAGCGTTGTTGCCTTGCCCGCACCTACTGAGAAGGAAAAGACACAGTGGTATTTCCAGCGCTACATCGCCCATCTGCCGGCGGCGGGGCAGATGGCGCTGTTTGACAGAAGCTGGTATAACCGCGCCGGGGTTGAGAAGGTAATGGGCTTTTGTACCGACCATGAATATCAGGAGTTTTTGCGCTTTTGTCCTGAGTTTGAAGGCTCCCTGGTGCGCTCCGGCATCATCCTGATCAAATACTGGTTTTCAGTGAGCAACATAGAGCAGGAAAAACGCTTCCAGGCGCGGGCGAAAGAGCGACATAAATTCTGGAAGCTAAGCCCGATGGACATGGAGTCGAGATCGCGCTGGATGGATTATTCAAAGTGCAAGGATGACATGTTCTTCAACACGGACATTCCGCAGGCGCCTTGGTATGTAGTGCCTTCCGATGACAAGAAGCGCGCCCGGCTGAATTGCATTTCCCATCTGTTGAGCATGATCCCCTATAAGGACTTGAAACCTGCGGTCCCGGAGATTCCCCCGCTCAAGGAAGGCAAGGGCTATAAGCGCGCGGCGATGCACACCCAGACCTTTGTGCCGAAGGTATATTAAGGGTGCCTCTAAAAATGCACTTTTTTTGCGATAGCCCCCGTTCGGGTCGGGGGCAGGCGTTGTTGGCGGCGTACTCGCATCCTTAATCTTTATTTATACACTCCGGTGCTGTGTGCGCCGCCGCCTCGCTCTCACAAAAAATTACTATTTTTAGCGGCACCCTTAGGCTAAGCTCTTGGTCTGATCGTTGCCTGCAAATTCACAGCCGGCCTATTGCTGCTCCAGCCGCTTTCTACCGGTCCAGTCACGGGCAAATTGCCAGGCGCTGCGGCCGCTGCGAGAGCCGCGCTCCAAGGCCCATTTTGATGCCGCCTTGCGGGTTGCTTCTTTATCCATTTCCGGGGCCGCCAATCTCCGCAACCAGTGATCAACGATGGCGAGATACTGTTCCTGATTGAAGGGATGAAAGGCCAGGCACAGGCCGAAGCGCTCGGATAGCGACAATTTCTCCTCAATCCCTTCATGCAGATGCAGCTCCTTATCGATCATCCGACTCTGCTGATTTTCACTCATGTACTCAGGCGTTAGATGCCGGCGATTGGAAGTGGCGTAGATCAGAACATTTCCCGGGGTGTGGCTGATGGCGCCGTCCAGGATAACCTTCAGGCTTTTATAGCCGGGCTCGTCTCTGTCAAAGGACAGGTCATCACAAAAGATGATAAAGCGCTCAGGCAGATCGACCAACTGCTCATATATTTCAGCCAGGTCGGTGAGATGCTCGCGCGCTACCTGGATTAAACGCAAGCCCGCATCCCGGTATTCATTCAGGATCGCTTTCACCAGCGAGGACTTGCCGGTGCCGCGCGGCCCCCAGAGCAGGACATTATTCGCCGGGAATTTTTCTAAAAATTGTCTGGTGTTGCGGCTAATCAGCGCCTTTTGTCGATCAATACTCTGCAAGTCGGCCAGTTGAATGTCGCCTTTTTGTCTGACGGCGCAAAAATACCCGCGCCCCTTATTGTATTTCCAGGTCAAGGCCGCAGTACTGCTATTTTCAAGCTCCACCTGTTTCGGTGCGGGCGGCAGTAATTGTTCCAGCCGCTCAAGCAGGCTGTTGGCGCGGGCAAAGAATTTATCGCTTTGTGACATTTTTCATGCCGATCATTGATATAATCGCAAAGATAATATACGAAAATAACAAAGGGCGGCGTAAATGTTCAGCAAGGCGATGCAGATTACGGGATTTGATGATGAGTTATGGCAGGCGATGCAGGCCGAGAAGCAGCGTCAGGAAGATCATATCGAATTGATCGCATCGGAGAATAATGTCAGCCCGCGGGTGCTGCAGGCACAAGGCTCGGTGCTTACCAATAAATATGCCGAAGGCTATCCCGGACGACGCTACTACGGCGGCTGTGAATTTGTCGATGTGGCCGAGCGGCTGGCGATCGAGCGGGCGAAGCAATTATTCGGCGCTGATTTCGTCAATGTGCAGCCGCATTCCGGCTCGCAGGCCAATGCGGCCGTGTATATGGCGCTCTGCCGACCGGGCGATACGCTCATGGGGATGAGCCTTGCTGATGGCGGGCATCTGACTCACGGCGCCGCAGTCAATCTGTCCGGGAAGATCTACCAGGCGGTTCAGTACGGTCTTGAGGAAGTAAGGGGCGAGATTGATTATGAACAGGTGCAAAGACTGGCGCAGACGCACCGGCCGAAGCTGATCATCGCCGGCTTTTCCGCCTATTCCCGCATCATAGACTGGCAGCGCTTTCGAGACATTGCCGATGAGATTGGCGCCTGGCTGATCGCGGATATTGCCCACATCGCCGGGCTTGTCGCCGCTGGTCTCTATCCGAGCCCGGTACAGATCGCCGATGTTACGGTTACCACCACCCACAAGACCCTGCGCGGGCCGCGCTCCGGCCTGATCATGGGGCGGGCGAACGAAGAGCTTGAAAAGAAGATCAACTTCGCCGTGTTTCCCGGCTACCAGGGCGGGCCGCTGATGCATGTCATTGCAGCAAAGGCGGTTGCCTTCAAGGAGGCCTTGCAGCCGGATTTCAAAGCCTATCAACAACAGGTGCTCGACAATGCGCGGGCGATGGCAGCGGCCCTCTCGGCACGGGGGATAAAGATCGTATCCGGCGGCACCGATAATCACCTGTTCCTGGTCGATCTGATCGACAAGGGCCTTAGCGGCAAGGAAGTCGATGCGGCATTGGGGCGCGCGCACATCACGGTTAATAAAAACATGGTGCCCAATGATCCGCGCTCGCCCTTTGTCACCAGCGGCATCCGCATCGGCAGCCCGTCGATTACGACACGCGGTTTTAAGCAGGCGGAGTCCGTACAGGTCGCGCACATGATCGGTGACGTGATCGACAACCCGAATGAGGAATCCGTCATTGAGCGTGTACGGGCTGAGGCGATTGCCCTGTGCCGAGAATTTCCCATGTATGAATGCTAAAGCGTAAGCGACCATGCGTTGTCCATTCTGCTCATCGTTGGATACCAAAGTGATTGACTCCAGGCTGGTCGGAGAAGGGGAGCAGATCCGCCGGCGGCGTGAATGTACGGAATGTGCCGAGCGCTTTACTTCGTATGAGAGCGCCGAGTTGAATTATCCACGCATTGTCAAATCCGATAGCCGCCGTGAGCAATTCATGGAGGACAAGCTGCGCGCCGGCATCGTCCGCGCCTTGGAAAAACGGCCGGTGGAGATGGAGCGGGTGGAACGGGCGATCGCCTATATCAAGCACCGGCTGCGCGCTTTAGGCGAGCGCGAGGTAAAATCCAGAAAGGTCGGCGATTGGGTGATGATAGAATTACGCAAACTGGATCAGGTCGCCTATGTCCGGTTCGCCTCTGTGTATCGAAGTTTTGAAGATGTGCGCGCCTTCTTGGAAGAGATCGAGCGCCTTGAGCAGGAGCTGCCGCCGGAACTGCGTAAGAACCAGCTGGATCTCCTGGCTGAAGATGCTAATGACGAGGCAAGACCCAAGCCTTGAACTGGACGGCGGCGGAACATTCCTTTATGTCACGCGCCCTGCAACTGGCGCGCAAGGGACTATACAGTACGCATCCCAACCCGCGTGTCGGTTGTGTCCTGGTCAAGGCCGGCGGCATTGTTGGGGAGGGCTGGCATGTAGCACGGGGCGGCGCACATGCGGAAGTTCATGCGCTGGCGCAGGCGTCCACTCAAGATGCCATAGGGGCGGATTGTTATGTCAGCCTGGAGCCTTGCAGTCATAGCGGCCACACTCCCCCCTGCGCCGAGGCACTGATCCGGGCACAGGTTGATCGGGTGATCGCAGCAATGCCGGATCCGAATCCGCAGGTGGCGGGTCGCGGCCTGGCGATGCTAAGGGAGGCGGGTGTTACGGTGGAAGTCGGGCTGCTGGAGGCAGAGGCAAAGAAAATAAACTTAGGTTTTATCAAGCGCATGCTGGAAGGCATGCCCTATGTACGCTGCAAATTGGCCATGAGCATGGACGGCAAGACCGCGCTGGATAGCGGCGCAAGCCAGTGGATAACGGGCGCGGCGGCAAGGGCGGATGTACAGAGACTGCGCGCGCAAAGTGCGGCGGTTATGAGCGGTATAGGCACTGTGCTGGCAGATGATCCGCAGTTGAATGTGCGCGCGGTGGAAGGGCATGATAAGCAGCCGCTTCGGGTCATCATTGACAGGCAGCTGTGCTGTCCGGCGTCTGCGCGGCTCTTGCAAGCGGAAGGCCGCACACTGCTCTATGCCGATAAGCATAGACCGGAAAGAAGGCTACTGGAGAAGGCGGGGGCTGAGGTGGTAGTGCTGGATGCGGATGATAATGCCTTTTTATCCGAGGTGATGCAGCATCTTGCGAGATACGAAGAGATCAACGAAGTATTGCTGGAATCAGGTTCGCGGCTTGCCGGTGCCATGCTGAGCCGCGGCTTGATCGATGAAATCGTGCTGTACCAGGCACCGGTATTGTTGGGCGATAAGGCCAAGGGCCTGTTCCATCTGCCCGCCATAGAAAGCCTGGCCGATAAAATCAGTTTAGATATTATTGACCGGCGAGTGATAGATCAGGATTTGCGCATAACAGCACGGATCATCAATGCAGCATAGCCATGTTCACCGGCATCATACAGGCCATAGGCCGGATAGAATCCATTGATCATCAAGGAGCCGAGGGGGGCGATCAACGTCTCGGCATCAATGCAGGCAGGCTGGACTTAGGCGATGTGTCTTTGGGTGATAGCATCTGCGTCAATGGTGCATGCCTGACGGTTACAGAATTACAGCAAGCAGTTTTTTTCAGCGATGTCTCCGTTGAAACACTTTCCTGTACGGCCCTGGGCGCTCTGCAAAGGGGCAGCCGGATCAATCTTGAGAAGGCCATGCAACTCAGTGATCGCATCAGCGGGCATCTGGTCAGCGGTCATGTAGATGGGGTCGGCACCGTGCTTGCCATGCAGGAAGATGCGCGATCCGTGCGCTATGTTTTTGAGGTGCCGGAATCCTTGTCACCCTATATCTGCCACAAGGGCGCTATCTGCATTGATGGCGTCAGCCTGACGGTGAACGGCGCCGGGGAAGATCGCTTTGATGTGAACATTATTCCGCATACTTTGGAAGAGACAATTTTCTCCAAATACAAAATTGGTACGCCGGTGAATTTGGAGGTAGATATGATTGCCCGTTATCTGGCCCGCTATTGGGAAAGCCTGCGGGAGAAATCTTGAGAGTGAACCATGTCTTTGAATACGACCGAAGAGCTGCTTGAAGACATTCGTGCCGGACGCATGGTCATCCTCATGGATGATGAAGACCGGGAGAATGAAGGCGATTTTGTTCTCGCCGCCCAATGCGTTCGGCCGCAAGACATTAACTTCATGGCGCGCTATGGCCGCGGCCTGATCTGCCTGCCCTTAACCCGCGAGCATTGTCGGCGTTTGAACCTGCCGTTGATGGCGAGTAATTCCTACTCAAATAATTCGACCAACTTTACCGTTTCCATAGAGGCCGCCGAAGGTGTAACCACCGGTATCTCGGCCGCTGATCGCGCGCTCACCATACAAAGGGCCGTCGCCGCCGATGCAGAACCTGCCGATCTGGTGCAGCCGGGGCACGTCTTTCCATTGATGGCGCATCCGGGCGGCGTCCTCTCACGCGCCGGCCACACCGAGGCCGGCTGTGATCTTGCCCGCCTGGCGGGCTTCTCCGCCGCCGCCGTTATTGTCGAGATCTTAAATGAAGACGGCAGCATGGCCCGGCGCCCAGACCTTGAGCGGATGGCATGTGAGCATAATCTCAAGATCGGCACCATTGCGGATCTCATTCAATATCGCATTGAAAATGAAAAGACCATTGAGCGTGTCGCCGAGAATAGCTTGTCAACCGAGTTCGGCAGTTTCAAGCTGGTTGTTTTTAAGGACAACGTAAAAGGAGATATGCATTTTGCGTTGGTGAAGGGGGAGATCAATCCGGATGAGCCGATCCTTGTGCGCGTCCATCTGGAGAACCCGATCTATGACCTGACCGGAAGCCTGTCCGGCAAGGCCAGCTGGGCCTTGAAAGATGCCCTGGCCCGCGTCGCCCGGGAAGAGCGCGGCGTGATTGTAGTATTATGCAACCAGTTTGAACCCGCCGCCCTGATTGAACAGATAGAGTCGATCAACACCAAGAGCGAGGAGAGAGCCAAGGGGCGCAGTCCCAAGATCGATGACTTTCGCACCATCGGGCTTGGCTCACAGATATTGTCCGATCTGGGCGTGCGCAAGATGCGGGTAATGAGTACGCCGAAGCGTTATCACGCACTGTCCGGCTTCGGCCTGGAAGTGGTCGATTATATTACTACCTAGCATCATGGCGGCAATCCATCACATCCGGGCGAGGGCCGTAGCAGGGGATTGTCGTATTGCCATTGTGATGAGTCGTTATAATCATCTCATCGGGGAACGCCTGCTCAGCGGCTGCCTGCAAACGCTGAGTAATAAGGGCGTGGATGAAAAGAATATTACGCTTCTAGAAGTCCCCGGTGCCTTTGAAATACCGCTTGCTGTCAGCCGTCTGGCAGGCACAAATAATTATGATGCCATCATTACCTTAGGCGCCGTCATAAGAGGCGAGACTGCGCACTTTGATCTTATCTGTTCAGAATGTTCAAGGGCGCTGGCGGAGTTGGCACTGGAGATGCAGCTACCTGTTCTCTTTGGCGTATTAACGGTTGATACTAAAGAGCAGGCCATGGCCAGATCGAGCGAGGAGAATAACAAGGGCAGCGAATGTGCCGCGGCTGCTTTGGAGATGATCAGCGTCTTGCGGCAGATTGCCTGATGGCCAAGTTGATGCCCGGCGAGCAGAAAAAATCCTTGTCAAGACATGCGCGGGCAAGGGCGCGGCGCTCGGCGGTGCAGGCATTGTACCAATGGCACATGACGCAAGCGCCGATGTCGCTGATTATTAAGGAATTTGAGACAGAGCGGGCGGCTGAATTAAAAAAGGCGGACAAGACCTATTTCAGGGAGATCCTGGCGCAGATGAGCCGTCATGCTGCGGACCTAGAAACAATCCTGACACCATTCCTTGACAGGAAGTTGCAGGCACTCGATCCGGTGGAGCGGGCCATCCTGCATCTTGGCATCTATGAACTGAAATTTCGGCGCGAATTGCCTTGGCGCGTGGTGTTAAATGAGTCCATAGAGTTGGCCCGGCTCTTTGGTGCGGAGGCCTCGCATAAATATATCAACGGCGTGCTGGATAAGGCCGCGCAGCAGCTAAGAAGCGCGGAGATCTCAAGCGCGGCTTGAGTGCGAGTGGCGTAAGATGCCGCCCAATGAATTCGAACTTATTACGCGCTATTTCAAAGACCTGACGCAGCAGTCCGAAGGGCTGACTTGCGGCAGCGGCGATGATGCGGCAATTATCTCCATCCCCGCCGGCCTGGAGCTGGCGGTATCTACAGATACCCTGGTGGCAGGCATCCACTTTCCTGAACATACGCATCCCTTCAACATCGGCTATAAGGCATTGGCGGTGAACTTAAGTGACCTGGCGGCAATAGCCGCGCTGCCGCGCTGGGCGCTGCTGTCCCTGACCCTGCCGCGCTATGATCACGATTGGCTGAGCGGATTTGGCCGCGGCCTTGCAGAATTGGCCGACAGGCATAAAGTCGGCCTGATTGGCGGCGATATGAGCCGCGGCCCCTTGTCGATTACCATACAGATCATGGGCACGGTCGCAGCGGGAGGCGCGCTGCTGCGCAGCGGGGCAAGGGCCGGGGACGGCATCTATGTCAGCGGCACACTCGGTTGTGCCGCGCTGGCGCTGTCGGTGTTACAGGGAAAACAGGCTGTGGCCGATATAGATGTGGCCAATATAGATTTGGGTGATATAGATGATTGCCTGACACGATTAAGGCGGCCTGAGCCCAGGCTTGCGCTTGGTCAATCCCTCGCTGATTTTGCCTCCGCCGCCATAGACATTTCAGACGGCCTCGCCGGTGATCTGGGGCATTTGCTAAAGGCCAGCGCCGTATCTGCCGTGGTCGAGCTTGAGAGGATTCCCGTCTGTAAAAAATTATCCGGGATAAATGACACAGATGCTTATTGGCAGCTTGCCTTAGCCGCAGGCGATGACTATGAACTGTGTTTCACTGTCCCGCCGGCGCTGGAAGACAGGCTTGAAGCGGAATTGAAAAATAGCCATTGTGCGGTAACAAGGATAGGGGAGATCGTTGCCGGGGCGGGGGAAGTAAGATGGTTATCGGCGGGCGGAGAAGAACATCGGTTGGCGGCTACAGCGTATCAACATTTTTAACCCCACGAGTCATCGAAGGAAACACAAAGGGCTTGCTTAGGCCGCATGGCGCTGAATAATGATCTTCTGCCACTTAGCCGGGCCGCTTTGATGCACCGAATGGCCGTTGACATCAACGGCCACAGTAACCGGCATGTCTTTTACTTCAAACTCGTGAATGGCCTCCATGCCCATGTCGGCAAAGGCGATGACCTTGGCAGCGGTAATCGCCTTGGAGACCAGATAGGCGGCGCCGCCAACGGCCATGAGATAAACCGCTTTATGTCGCTTGATCGCCTCAATCGCAGCCGCGCCGCGCTCGGCCTTGCCGATCATGCCGAGCAGGCCGGTTCTCGCCAGCATCATCTCGGTGAACTTGTCCATGCGCGTGGCGGTTGTCGGGCCGGCCGGGCCAACGACCTCATCGCCTACTGCATCAACCGGGCCTACGTAGTAGATAAATCGATTAGTAAAATCAACGCCGTCCGGCAGAGGTTTGCCTTGCTCCAACAGATCCTTAATCCGCTTATGCGCGCCATCGCGGCCGGTTAATAATTTGCCAGACAGCAAGACTCGCTCGCCGGGTTTCCATGCGGCGATGTCTTCTCGCCGTAGGGTATTTAAGTCCACCCGTCTTGCCTCCGCGCCTGCCTCCCAGCTGATCTGCGGCCAGTCATCCAGGCTGGGCGGCGTCTGTTGCGCCGCGCCGCTGCCGTCAAGGCGAAAATGCGCGTGGCGCGTGGCGGCACAATTCGGGATCAGCGCCACCGGCAGTGAAGCCGCATGGGTCGGGTAATCCAGGATCTTCACATCCAGCACGGTGGTCACGCCGCCCAGGCCCTGCGCGCCGATGCCCAGCCGGTTCACCTCTTCATAGATCTCCAGGCGCAATTCCTCGATACGATCCTGCGCGCCGCGTTGCTGTAGCTTCTGGATGTCAATCGGTGCTAATAAGGATTCTTTGGCGAGCACCGCAGCCTTCTCCGCAGTGCCGCCGACACCAATGCCGAGAATGCCGGGCGGACACCAGCCGGCGCCTAAAGTAGGCACGGTCTCGACCACCCAATCGACAATGCTGTCGCTGGGGTTGAGCATAACCAGCTTGGCCTTGTTCTCAGATCCGCCGCCTTTGGCCGCCACATGCACTTCCACCTCATCGCCGTCGACGATCTCGGTGTGGATAACGGCGGGCGTGTTATCGCGGGTATTTTCTCTGGCACCGGCCGGATCAGTCAATATGGATGCGCGCAGCACATTATCCGGATGGGTATAGGCGCGGCGTACCCCTTCATTGATCATAGCGGCAACACTCATCTCGGCATCCCAGCGCACCTCCATGCCGACCTTGATAAATACCGTAACGATGCCGGTATCCTGGCAGATGGGGCGCTGGCCTTCGGCGCACATTCTGGAATTAACCAGGATCTGTGCCAGGGCATCCTTCGCAGACGGGGATTCCTCTTTTTCATAGGCGGCATGCACGGCCTGGATAAAATCCAGCGGATGATAATAAGAGATAAACTGCAAGGCGTCCGTAACGCTGTCTATGAGATCAGACTGTTTGATTGTGGTCATAATAAATTCTCTCTTAGCACTAAGGACAGTTTATACCAAGCCAGCCCCTATTTTTGCATACGGGCAGTATAATCCCATGAAGATACCCACTGCGGTACGATACGAATGACATATTCTTCATCGACTCTGCTCAGCAGCCAGCGTGCCAGTTCCGATTTTCTATGGCCGAGGTATCTATCGATCAGCCGTCCCAGGATGCTGTCGGCATCCGCCCGCTCCAGGTGGGCATGGCCCTGTCCGCGCACGCCCTTGTACGGAGGCTCGTTCACAGCCACCTCAAACGCGCAGCGGGAATCTTCTTTGAGGTATCTGACCAGCGCGGTGCTCTCATGTGTTGCACAGAATAAGCTGCCCTGTTCATAGAAAAACCATAATGAGCTTAACAGAGGATAGCCACTGTTGGTATTGCACGAGAGCCGCAGCGGAATGACCTTGGATGAGAGAAACTGTTCAATCTGCTCAGCATCAAAGCGACTGGACTTGGCAAGCGGGAGTGAGGACATGCTGGTTATTTATATTTCCGGATTCTTTTAAGTAAGTAGCCTGAACTGAAAATAGATTATATACTTACGAAAAGCCTGAACAAGTCCATTTGCGGCTTGCCGGCGCTTCCTTCAAATCCGAGTAAATAAAATGCAAGAGTTGAAAATTTTTATAAAACCCGCCTTGATCCTTGCCGCCGTCTATACAGTGCTCATCCTGGGGCTGATGTTTTTCTGGGACACTGAACCGGATCTGTTCGCAGTACCCGTGCCCACATCGGCCACCGTCGTGGGCGAGGCCACAACGGATACCTTAATCCGCACCATAGACACCGTGCTGCACAAGCCCGGCGGTTACTTGAGCAACGATATTTTTCCGCCCGGAGTGTTGATGGATAATATTCCAAACTGGGAGTTTGGCGTGATGACCCAGGTGCGGGATCTGGTGCGCGCCTTTCGCAATGATTTCAGCCGCTCGCAGACGCAATCTATTGAGGATGTCGATCTGGTCATTGCCGACCCGCAGTTTCATTTTGACACCAGCTCCTGGATCCTGCCGGCAACAGAAGGCGAGTACGAGGTCGGGATTGAGGCGATGCAGCGTTATCTTGCGCGCTTAAGAGACAGCAACCGGCAGGAAGCACAGTTTTATGCGCGAGCGGACAATCTGCGTGACTGGTTGGCGATCGTGGAAAAGCGCCTGGGCAGTCTGTCGCAACGCTTGAGCGCCAGTGTCGGCCAAGATCGGATCAATACCGATCTTGAGGGCGACAGCGCGGCCGAGCAGTCAACGGCCACGCCACAGGTGCAGACGGTCAAGACGCCGTGGTGGGAAATAGACGATGTGTTTTATGAGGCGCGCGGCTCCGCCTGGGCCTTGATCCATTTTATGCGCGCTGTGGAGATAGACTTTCGCCAGGTGCTGGAGAAGAAAAACGCCCAGGTGAGCCTGTTGCAGATTATTCGTGAACTCGAAGCGACACAGGAGACGGTGTGGAGCCCGATGATCATGAACGGCACCGGCTTCGGCCTGGTCGCAAACCACTCCCTGGTGATGGCCTCTTATCTTTCCCGCGCCAATGCCGCGGTGATCGACCTGCGCAACCTGCTGGAGCAGGGCTGAGAATATGCGCCTTTTGCGAGCGCCGTGCCGGTGGCATTCTCGCCGCCGGGCGTGTTTTATGTTGCCAAGGCCGATTGTTTTTTTCACCATCCTCTTGTTCTCTTCCTGTGCCTTTGCGGATCAAAAAGAGACCGTCGAGAATTTGCAGATCATCAAGGCCGATGGCGAGCGCCTGCATTATCATATCGAACTCGCCGATACCGATTATTCACGCAGAAAGGGCCTGATGCATCGCCGCAGCTTGGCGCCTGATCACGGCATGTTGCTGGCCTATCCGAAACCTGAGATGGTCGCTATCTGGATGAAGAACACCCATATCCCTTTGGACATTATCTACATAAACCGGCGGGGTGAGATTACCCAGATCAACACCGCTGCCATCCCGCATGATCTTACCGCCTTGCCCTCTCATACGCCCACTTTGGCCGTGCTTGAATTAAATGCCGGCGAGGTCGAGCGGCAAGACATCAAGGTGGGCGATAAGGTCATCCATCCGATTTTTGCCGACTAGACCCGGGTCTTGTTAGCGATGCCGCGGCGCTCTTTAGTAAGGATCTTCATGACCGGCCTGCTTGCCTTGTCTTTGTTGTGTTTCGGCGCTGCCATCATCTACCTTGCGACACAGATGCCGGGCGATACCTATTCAGCCGACTTGACTCCGCTTGATGCAGAGACTTCCCTGCTGGCAGAGAGGCTTGCTGCGCATGTGCAGGTGCTGGCGGGTGAGATAGGCGAGCGTAACGCCGGCAATTTAAGCAAGCTCAATCAGGCGGCGGATTATATTGAGGAGCAATTCAAGCTCTTGGGCTATGTGCCGGCCAGCCAGAGCTATGGAGAAGAGCGCTTTCGGAATATCAGTGTCGATATCTATGGCCGCGAGCGCCGCGATGAGATCATTGTGGTCGGCGCCCATTATGATACCACCTGGCTCACCCCCGGGGCGGACGACAACGCCTCCGGGGTCGCCGGCCTGCTGGAATTGGCGAGATTATTGCGCGATAAGGAACTCACTCGAAGCATCCGGCTGACTGCCTTTGCCAATGAAGAGCTGCCGTTTTTCGGGACAGAAGAAATGGGCAGTCGCGTCAGCGCAAAGCGCTCGTATGATCGAGGAGAGAATATCATCGGCATGTTTTCCCTGGAGATGATCGGCTATTACCGGGATGAACCGGGTACGCAGTTCTACCCGCGCATCATCCGGCATTTTTATCCGCATACCGGAAACTTTATTGCCTTTGTGGGCAACCTCTCCTCGCGTACGTTTTTGCATGCAGCCATCGACGCCTTTCGCAGTGCAGAGCGTTTCCCTTCAGAGGGACTGACCGCACCGCAATGGCTGGTGCCGGATATTCGGCGCTCGGATAATTCATCGTATTGGTATTACGGCTTCCCGGCGGTCATGGTGACCGATACATCGAATTTTCGTAATAGCAATTACCACCGGGCAACGGATACACCGACCACCTTAAACTATGACTACATGGCGCACGTGGTGGCCGGCTTGGCGAGCATGCTGGAGAGCCTGGCGCAGCGCTGATGTGGATTCCTGTCCCTGTTTCCACGAGGACAAGCTTAGCGCAGGAATGACGGTCAGCGGAAAAGGTGCGAGAGTCTAACTGGCTGCCAACACCCTCTCCGTCATTCCTGGCT
This sequence comes from Gammaproteobacteria bacterium, assembly GCA_963923955.1. Lineage (GTDB taxonomy): Bacteria > Pseudomonadota > Gammaproteobacteria > Eutrophobiales > Eutrophobiaceae. Next base: position 1,760,180 of record OZ000552.1, on the reverse strand, counting down.
TGACCAGGAATTCATGAAGCCCTCCTGTTCAAGGCCGGAGGCAGGCTATGCCCGCAAAGATGATCGCCTGACAAAAGACGGATGCGCAGGCGAGGAGATAAACTCATCAGCTTTGCGCCTGCAACCATTTGACCGTTGAGGAAAACAGCTTCTCCATCCAGGTCTTTTTACACACATATTGCAGTTCATAAATATCCGCCTCTTCGGCGGCGTGCGCAAGATAGGCATCGCTGGTGCTGAGTTCATCAATCAGGCCGAGATCAATGGCCTTGCTGCCATACCAGTGCTCGCCGGTCGCCACTTTTTCAATTTCCACCTTGTCCCGATTTTCCGTGATGAACTGCTTAAACAGCACATGGGTCTCTTCTAACTCTTCCTTTAGTTTTTCCCGGTCTTCCTCCTTGTTCTCACCGAAGAGGCTCAAGGTGCGTTTGTACTTGCCCGCCGTTATCTGTTCAAAGTCAATGTCGTGGCGTTTCAGCAGACGATAGAAATTCGGCAGCTGCGCCAGCACACCGATGGAGCCGATAATGGCGAAGGGGGCGGCGATGATCTTGTCCGCCACACAGGCCATCATGTAGCCGCCGCTGGCCGCAACCCGGTCAACCGCAACGGTGAGTTTGACGCCCCTATCCGTAATGCGTTTTAATTGAGAGGCCGCCAGGCCATAGCCGTGTACGGTGCCGCCGCCGCTCTCTAAGGTAAGGACAACCTCATCGTCTGCGCCTGCCACAGTAAGCAGCGCCGTGATCTCCTGGCGTAAGGAGCTGACGCCGGAGGCGCGGATATCGCCATCGAAATCCAGTATGAATATGCGCCGTTTTTCCTCTTCTGCGGCGCCCCGTTTTTCTTCCTGTTTGTGTCGGGCCCGGCTGTCCTTGATGGTCTTCTTAAAGGCCTTCTTCGGCAGGATGACGGATTTCAACATCAGCTCCATGCCTTCGTACTTGTCGTTTAGTTTTTTTATCTCCAGGTGTTCTTCCCCGCCGGCCTTGTTTTTCATCACCAGCACCAAAATGATGCCAATGATGAGAACCAACAAGCCGGCAACGGTGCCGAACTTCGCTAAGAACATCCCGTACTCAGTTAAAAATTCCATCCACATAAGACATCTCTCCTTAAGGGTTAGTATAAAAATTGCCGCTCAGTTTCGCCGATTATACCCGCAAATGCCCCCGCTATGCCCCTAACATTATGGGCAATGGACGAAGTAAAAAAGTGATAGACTTCTGCCCTTTGCGCCAGACTTGAAGCAATTAGATAATGAAACAACTCCCCCCGGATCGCCCCAAGGCCAGCAGCTTGCGCCCCTTACGCCGTGCCTTGCCTTTTTTGCGGCCCTATGTAGTGCGCCTGTTTCTGGCCTTTCTTTGTCTCTGCGCGGCTTCCGTTGCTGCCCTTTGCATGCCCATATCCATTCGCTATGTGATCGATGAGGGCTTCTCCGGTGCACATACCCATGCAATAGACTATTACTTCCTCGCCCTGCTTGGCCTGGCGGCCTTGTATTCCCTGTTTGGCTCGTGTCGCTATTACCTGGTGATGTGGATCGGCGAGCGCGTCGTTGCCGATATTCGCGCGGCGGTTTATAAGCATGTCATCAAGATGAGCCCGACCTTTTTTGAAGTAACGCGCACTGGCGAGGTCTTATCAAGATTAACCACCGATACAACGCTGGTGCAAACTGTTGTCGGCTCCGGGATGTCGATGGCCCTGCGCAGCGCCTTCATCTTGCTCGGCGCCATGGTCATGTTGTTTGTCACCAGCCCCAGGTTGACGCTGTATATCATCCTGCTGGTGCCGCTGGCCGTATTGCCGATTATTCTATATGGACGCAAGATACGAAAACTCTCCCGCGCCAGCCAGGATCGGGTTGCCGATTCCAGCAGCATTGCCGCTGAGTCCCTTAATGCCATCCAGATCATCCAGGCCTTTACGCTGGAGGATTTTCAAGGCAGGCGCTTCGGCGATTCGGTGGAGGTCTCTTTCGCCGCCGCCCGCAGGCGTCTGCAGGTCAGCGCCTGGCTATTGGGCACAATCATCCTCACCGCCTTCGGCGCGATCGTCGTGGTTATCTGGCTGGGTGCCTATGCGGTGGCGGACGGCAGCATGAGCCTGGGCGCTTTAGCCCAATTCCTGCTCTATGCCACCTTCGTTGCCGCGACCACGACCGCGCTGGGAGAAGTATGGAGCGACATCCAACGGGCGGCTGGTGCCATGGAGAGGCTGATGGAATTATTGGGCGCACAGACGGACATCAAGCCGCCCAAGCAGCCGCAGGCATTGCCGACACGGGTGAGCGGCAGGATGGCCATCAAAGACCTGTATTTTCATTATCCTTCCCGGCCCGGGGAGTGCGCCTTAAATGATTTCTCACTGGCGATCAGGCCCGGCGAGACGCTCGCACTGGTCGGGCCTTCCGGTGCCGGCAAGAGCACGGTGTTCCAGTTACTGTTGCGCTTTTATGACCCGCAACAGGGGACGATCGAAATAGAAGGGGTGCGGCTTGTTGATGCCGACCCGCTTGCGGTGCGCAAATGTATCGGCATCGTGCCGCAGCACACCGTGCTGTTTGCCGACAGCGCGCTGGAGAACATCCGCCTCGGCCGACCGGAGGCGGATGATGCCGCGGTGATGGCCGCAGCAAGATCAGCCATCGCCGATGAGTTCATAGAAAAATTGCCGCAGGGCTACCATAGCTTCCTCGGTGAAAAGGGCGTGCGCCTCTCCGGCGGCCAGCAACAGCGCATCGCCATCGCACGGGCGATCTTGAAGAATCCGCCGATCCTCTTGCTGGATGAAGCAACGAGCGCGCTTGATGCGGAAAGCGAGCTGCTGGTGCAGGAGGCCCTGGAGCATCTCATGCAGAATCGAACCACAATCGTCATCGCCCATCGCCTGGCCACCGTCATCAGCGCAGATCGCATCATCGTCATGGACCAGGGCCGGATTGTCGATGTCGGCAGCCATGCCGAGCTGATCGCCAAAAACGGCCTGTATGCGCGCCTGGCGGAATTGCAGTTTGACAAGAGCCTGAAAAAGACTTCCAGCACGGCGGTTGATCGTTCTCACGCAAGGACCGAGCACGTAGATGCCCTAACCGAAAGTTTCACGGACATTTAACGCGCAGAGCGGAGTGATTGAAGCAACAGTTCTGATTTGGAAATTATTGCAGAAGAATTTCGAAATATTTTCAGGTTTATAGAACGAATTGCTGTGTCGTCTTTGTCTTCCATTAGAATAAACCCGGTTCTACGATCACGGAGTATCATACAAACAGCGACATCTGGCGCGATTGGAAACCAGTTCTCTAAATTTGGCGAGCGGGAAACATGGAACTCACAATCTCCAGCGTTGACGATGGGGTTGCTGCCAAGAACAAAACTTTTGTTATTCTTTTTGATGTAGCCCACGATCATGCCGGACTGAGCAAGTGCATTTCCAACGCGTGGCCCTGGAGCCCCTTGAGCCTTTACTCGAACGAATTCGCGATCTTCCTTGTTTGTTAGGCTTGAAATAAGATTTTCCTTATCCTCAATAGAAATATTTTCAGAAAGTTCTTCAACAAGTTGATTTACTTTAGGCTCATATTCTTTATAAAAACCAGTTGCATTTATGAAGTCGGGCGTCCTCCGCACCTGGAAGGCAAAAAAGTCATTCCAAATACATCGTTGCTCTTGTGAAAGTTGAAACATCTTCTCTTGGCGAGCACTCTTGCATATTTCCTGCACAATTGGAGCGACTTTTCTTTCAATATCGGCAAACTTGTATTCCAATGATCGATCCCTGGATTGTCCATCTGATGAGCGAGTTGTGTATAGATGATTCTCGAAAAACATATTTTTGTAATGCGCCTGCCGGACTCCAGGATCAGGTTCTTCTTTTCGGCACACCCAAACCTTCTTGTTGTCATCCATCCAGTTTCTAATGAGCAGACAGGGCACATAGTGATGTTTTTTGGGATCGTTGGACATGCTTAAGTCACTTCCTTTAGATCGGCCGGCCCCTGACCGAGCAATACGGCACTTTCACCGAATACGTTGCAAGTTGGCCAGCTTAGCAGTTTAGATTGGATTAGGACAAAAAGGCTTTATTGTGTCCGCTGATTTTGTCTCATTGAGAATTTTTTGACGCTGCTTAGTATCAGCTCACGCGCGAAGATATTCCGGCAGTCTGGTTCCCCACTCGCTCATCAGCATAAGAACGCCCTCAACTATTTCGCCGTTGTTCTGCACCAGCTCAAGCTGGCCAACGGGCGTGTAGTCGTCCCATGCGAAGTGATCGGACAGAAAGGCCAGAAGCTCGCGCTTATAAGCGGTGTCCAGATTGTCCAGCTGATCGCCTTTGGTCTCAAGCACGGTAATCCGCTTTACTTTATCCGCTGCCTGCACCGCGAAGAGGAAGTCGGGATAGATTTTTCTCTGTTTCCAGCCCTGAATGCCATACTGCTTGCGCGCCACGTTGCGGTGCCACCATGTCAGGGTCTGCTCGCCATCCAGATAAACGGCCACTTCCCGTTCGTCATTATTCAGTTCAGCCTCATAGACGGGGGCAAACAGGCTCTTTTGCAGCGGCCCGCCCGTACTGCTTACAAGCTGCCTTGCGCCTTCGGGTTGCATGGTTTCCATCGTGCGGGGCATGCGCCAGTTCCGACCATCCAGGCGCAGGCGGAACTGAATCCGGCCCGCCTCCACCCCGTCCTTGAACAATGCCTCAGCGCGATCTATGCGCGCCCGGTCCAGCCCGCGGCGCAGTTCCGATGTGATCAGGCCGGCAAAGCGGCCCAGCCGCTCTTCATCAAAACCGCGCGCGTGCAGGCGGCCTAAAAGCACCCCGACAAGCTCCCGCGCCACAAAGGGGTTCGGCAGCAGGTCGGACACGAGGCGGACGGTGTGCGCCGGATCGAAGTGCAGAAGCTCCGCATTCCGCGACACGGTTTCCCCGACAAAGAGTTCGTCCCCGTCTTCGGCCAGCCGGATCCGCTGCAGCTGGCGCTCAGCCGCTTGTGCATTGTCCGGAATGCCGTTCGCAATATCAGAAGGGTCGAAGTCATGCCAATCAATACCGGCAAGGATGTCGGTTTCATAATCCATCCTGCGCATCTCGTTATCCTCCACCAGCATAACCTCCGGCAGATAGATTTCCGTGGTAGCAAACGCCGCTCGCCGCCTGATCGTTCTGGCCAGCCCGGCGCGGCCATCCGCATCATCCTGCCTCACGCGCAAAACCAGATCCCCCAGCCCGTCCCGCTCAAGGCCGTTTTTTATCGTCTCCACCACCTCCGCCGTGTTGGCGTGATGCGTGATCACATGGCATTCGTCCAGTGCCTCAACACCGCTCTTCATCGCCCCCGGCTGGCGCAGGATGCGTCCCACGAGTTGGGTCATGGACTTCTCATTGCTGCTGGCGGCCAGCGCGCACAGCACATAGGCAAAGGGACAGTCCCAGCCCTCCTGCAGCGCCTGCTTGGTAATGATCACGCGCACACGGTTTAAGGGCGAGAGCAGGTTTTGGTTTTCAGGCTGGGAAAGATCGTTCTGCTCCGCCGTCTTGATCGCAATCTCGGCCAAGTCGAATCCGGCGGTTAGCAGCCAGTCTTTTACGTCTTCGGCATGAATGTAGCCGCTCTCGCGTTGATCAGCCCCGGTACGCTCCACCTGCACCAGCATGATCGGGCGGATATAGCGGTTGGTGTCGGCGCGCAGTGTCCTTGCTGCTGCGTCCAGAGACTGTAGCTTATCCAGTGCGGCATTGAGCGTATCTTTCCAGTCGTTGCCTTGCCTGGGGTCAAGATTCAGCGGCATCTTGATCATGCCTTCACGATCCAGTTCACGCCCCGTCACCTCCACCAGAACATTGGCATAACGTCCTGTGCGCGGGTTTCTGCCGCCGCGCGGTTGCACGTCTCGTGGCGTAGCCGTTAGCTCCAGAACGAAGCACGGGTTGAAGCCATAGAGCGTCTTAAAGGCCAAGTCGGAAATGGCCCGATGTCCTTCGTCCAGAACCACCACCGGACGGATGATCCGCAGCGCATTGCCGAGCGAGTCCTTTACCATCGGGAAAACGCCCTTATACCCGGACAGGTTCGGCGTGGCATCCAGCGCCGCCCGGTGCGCCTGCTGCTCGCCTTCCGGCGGGAAGAAACCATGCACATCGCCGCGGTCCTGAAACATTTTTAAGGAGGCTTGTGTTTCCCGGTTCGCGGATTGCAGCATCAGCAGCATCACGCACAGGCCGGATTCCACATCGCGGGCATCCAGCCGCGCGGTCTTTTCCATGATCCGCACGCGCCCGGCGGCCACGCGATCCAACGCCTGCCGATACGGGTGCCGACGATCCTTTAGCCGCTTCAGCGTCTGTGTGTAGATCGCTTCATTCGGCACGATCCAGAGCACGAAGCCCGTGTTGCTGTTGAGGTAGCGCCCCATGATCTGCGACACGGAAGCAATCGCCAGCCAGGTCTTGCCGCCCGCCGTCGGCACCTTCAGCACCACATTCGGCACCGGCCGTCCGCACCCGTCAAGGCGCGGCGAAAACGCGATGGCCGCGCGAGACGGCGGCAGCCTGTGCGCCTTGTCCAGTTCCTCCCATGCCTGCCTTGCGAAATCGGGCACGGCCAGTTCCAGATCAGGATCTTCAGCGGCCAGCGCCGCGATCTTATCGGCATTGCGCTTCTTCTCTTTGAGCGCGTCCAGATAATGTTCAAGTATCGTAAGGGTGCGCTCCTGATAGTCCAGTTGCCGGAAATTAATGCTCATGCCCTAGCTTCGGTCGATCCGGTACAGCGCAAAGGGCAAAGGCACAAATTCGACAGGCAGATTCTCCTCCGCCAGTAGCTTCTGGCTTACATAACGAGCAGACGCAAAGACCAGATGGCGCGTATTAAGAGCAGTCGCCGCGATTGCCCTGGCCCGCTTCAGCGTCAGGGCCGCCGCCGGTGATTTCAGCCAGTCCAGATCGGGCCGGTAGATCAGCCAGACATGCTGACCCTCAGCAGCCCCGAGATAAAAATCCTCTTCCCGCATCGCGCTCGGGTCAAACGCCTGCATCGTTGCCATGTGGAACAGCACCGAGCCAATGCCTTCATAGGGCGGCAGGGATTCCCCGGTCAGCATCTTGTCCAACTCCACGGGATCGCCCAGCGTACAGTAGGTAAAGCGTCCGCCCAGGCCCTCTGTGCGATCTTGAACCTTCTTCTCACCAGTAACAATCAACTCGCCGTTTTTCACTACCTTCCGAATCGCATCATATTCATGGCCGTGCAGGTTTTCGATCTTCTCCACGCTATCGCTCAGCTTCTCCGCCTTCCTGAGCTTTGTCCAGCTGAGCTTCTCACGCAGCAGCTCGGTCTTTTGCGTGCCCTTGAACGCATAGCCCTTGATCACCCGGCGTACTCGCTCTGCCGTTAGTTTATCCGCATAGTCCTCCATCTCCACCAATATGAAACGGCGGTTGCCGCCGTCCTGCTTGTTTAATTCCAGTACCGCCTGTGCCGTTGTGCCTGAGCCGGCGAAGGAGTCGAGGATAATGGCATTTTCATAAGTAGCGATAGCGAGAATATCTTCGAGTAGGCCAAGGGGTTTCGGGAACTGAAACAATTCGGTCAACCCAAGATTACCAAGTTCGACTGTACCTTTTTCATTAATCAGCTTGCTATCATGCCAAATTGTTTTGGCCTTTACAGATTGCTTACGATATTTTTCGAATATCCTCCAATCACCATTTTTTGTTTTCGTAGCAAACAGGTGTTTTGTACCTTTATCACCCAAATGCTGATTTGCGCGCTTCGCCCCCCATCGCCAGCAGCTTTCCCCAGACATGCTATTCATTGGATAGACTTCGATACTTTTATCATTTTTTGATGTACTAACAATGTGATTGCCCTGCTCATCAACTAAATCTTCCTGAACATAGAAGGGATAAAAAAGATTAGGCCGATTATGGCGACCAAATTTTGGATTCCGGTTCCTTAACTCTCTCGCTTTATAGCTACCGAAGCGATCTTCTCTGGGGAGATTTTCGCCGTTGGTTTCAATTTCCTTTAGAGTAGTGAACTCAGAACGGACGTATACAAGTACGTATTCGTGAGTTTTTGCTATTTTTTTGTAGTCTTGGCCGCTCTTATTAGACTGCACCACAATTTTGCAGACAAAATTTCCCTCACCAAAAATCTCATCCAGCATGCATCTTGCGCGATGAATTTCATTATCGTCCAAAGTAATCCAAAGGCTGCCATCCTCACTCAACAATTCATGCAGCATCCGTAGCCGCGGCCACATCATGGCGCACCACTTGTCATGCCGCAGCCCATCTTCAACGCCCACCGGATTGGCATTGAACCACTCGCGGATCATGGGCGCATTCACGTTGTCACTGTAGCACCAACCCTCGTTGCCGGTGTTGTAGGGCGGGTCAATGAAAACACAATCAACCTTGCCCTCATACAGCGGCAGCAGCGCCCGGAGCGCTTCCAGATTGTCCCCGTGCACAATCAGATTGCCATCCAGCGATGGCCGGCCGATTCCCTTGCTTGCATCAGGCAGCAGAGGACGGAACGGCACCGCCAAATGATGGTTATAGACGAACTCTTTGCCTTTGAAACTTATCTCGGTCATATTCACAATCAGTTCATATTTTGCCGCCGCCGTGAGCGAACGGCATTCGGCGTAGCCGGTATCGGCTGTTCTTCATTCCCGTGTTCCCCAGCGGCGACTATAACATTACTGGCGGAGAGAGAGGGATTCGAACCCTCGATACGCTTTTATACGTATACACACTTTCCAGGCGTGCTCCTTCAACCACTCGGACACCTCTCCGTATTTTAAGATCATAGAGCGTTACAGGTTTTGGCAAGGCTCACCGGGCCGCTTACAAGCGGCCTTCCTTCAACCATTGACTTCGCTACTTCCTTGTAGCTCGCACTTCGTGCAGCCCTTGGCTGTCCAAATCGTCTCTCCTGACGATTTGTCGGACACCTCTCCGTATTTTAAGATCATAGAGCGCTACAGGTTTTGGCAAGGCTCACCGGGCCGCTTACAAGCGGCCTTCCTTCAACCATTGACTTCGCTACTTCCTTGTAGCGCACACTTCGTGCAGCCCTTGGCTGTCCAAATCGTCTCTCCTGACGATTTGTCGGACACCTCTCCGTATTTTAAGATCATAGAGCGCTGCAAGTTTTGGCAAGGCCCACCGGGCCGCTTACAAGCGGCCTTCCTTCAACCATTGATTTGGCTACTTCCCTGTAGCGCACACTTCGTGCAGCCCTTGGCTGTCCAAATCGTCTCTCCTGACGATTTGTCGGACACCTCTCCGTATTTTAAGATCATAGAGCGTTACAGGTTTTGGCAAGGCTCACCGGGCCGCTTACAAGCGGCCTTCCTTCAACCATTGACTTTGCTGCTTGCCGCATAGCGCACACTGCGTGATGACGGGATTATAGAAAACAATAGACAATGCTACAAATCCTGATAATTTTATATTTTACAATCGGTTAGAATCATTACGGCCTCGCCGGCGCGGCTGCCCGGCCTGCATCTATCCGGCAACGATGCGGCTTCCTGTGCGGGTTTTATGCTATTATTCTTTCCGTGGCCTGCGCCGGTCTCCCCGCGGCGCGAAATTGCAAACCCCGCCAGGCCCGGAAGGGAGCAACGGTAGTGATGGATGCGGGTGCCGGGATCAGGACGGTGCAGGTCGCATTATCTCCAGGGACGGCGTGTATGCAGCAAAATCGTCGGGAACGACTGCTGCGCTTGGCTTATGGCCTTAGGGCAGGCCACAAGGTGGGCTTGCCTAAACAATAAAACGTAACTTAACAAACTGTCATGCAAATCATCTTTAAGCTATGAGTTATCAGGTCTTGGCCCGCAAGTGGCGCCCGCGTTCCTTTACCGACATGGTAGGCCAGGGGCATGTTCTCAAGGCGCTGACGAATGCCCTGGACACCGAGCGCCTGCATCACGCCTATCTGTTCACCGGCACCCGCGGGGTTGGCAAGACAACACTCGCGCGCATCCTCGCCAAATGCCTGAACTGCGAGACGGGCGTGAGCGCATCCCCCTGTGGCGAGTGCGGTGCCTGTGTGGGCATTGACGAAGGCCGTTTTGTTGACTTGATCGAAGTCGATGCGGCCTCGCGCGCAAAGGTGGAAGAGACGCGCGATCTGATGGATAACGTGCAATATGCGCCTTCCGCCGGCCGCTTCAAGGTCTATCTGATCGATGAAGTGCACATGTTTTCCAACCATAGCTTCAATGCCCTGTTGAAGACGCTGGAAGAGCCGCCGCCGCATGTAAAGTTTCTGCTCGCCACAACAGAGCCGAAAAAGTTGCCGGTTACTATTCTTTCTCGATGCCTGCAATTTAACCTGAAGCACTTAACGAGTGAGCAGATCGCACAGCAGCTTGCTACCATCCTTGAGCACGAAGACATTTCTACTGAAAAGGCGGCGAATAGATTGCTTGCCGCCGCCGCCAACGGCAGCATGCGCGATGCCTTGAGCCTGCTTGATCAGGCGATCGCCTATGGCAACGGCGAATTAAGGCAGGCGCCCGTTCGGGAGATGCTGGGGACGGTGGATAGCATTGAGCTAAGCGCGCTGCTGGCCACCTTGGCGGCCGGTGATGCGCAAGAATTACTGGCGCGCCTGGATAAAATGGCGCAGCACACGCCGGATTACGATGCCGTGCTGGCGGAATTATTATCCGACCTGCATGATATTGCCGTCGCCCAGACCCTGCCCTCCGGCGCTGAGCTAATCGATGAAGAGACGCGTGAGTTGGCTGCGAAGATGAGCAAGGAAGAGGTGCAGCTCTTCTACCAGATCACCTTGACAGGCCGGCGTGATCTTTACATGTCGCCGGATGCCAAGATCGGTTTTGAGATGACCATGCTCCGCATGTTGGCATTCAGGCCGGCGGGAGAAGTTAATCGCCCGGGCGGGGGCGCTGCATCCGATGCAAAAAAAAACACGTCGCATCGCCGGCCTGAGCAGCCTGCGGCCGAGGCAGTCGCCGCTGTTGCAACCGGGGGCGATGTCAAGGCTACACAAAGGCCGACACAAGACGCAAGGATGGTCAGCGGAGACTGGCAGCAGATGATTGATGAGATGGCCTTGACGGGCCTGGTGAGGGAGCTGGCCGGTCATTGTGTATTAAAAGAACATGGCAAGGAAAAGCTACACGTAGTTCTGGCACCTGCACAGAGGCATCTGTTAAACACGGCGCAGAAGGGGCGCTTGCAAGAGGCGGTTAAGGCTTGCTTTGGTTCTGATATGAAACTGATTATTAGCGTTGCAGAGGCCGCCGCCGAGACGCCGGCACAGATGCGTGACAGGGCAGAAGAGGAGAGACAAAGGGCGGCGGTGCAATCCTTCGAGAATGATCCTGAGGTACAGGCAATGTTGGAGACCTTCGATGGCACGCTTGATCGGGATTCCATTCAAGCGCGATAAAATATTATAAGAGGTAGCAATGATGAAGGCCGGACTTGGCGATATTATGAAGCAGGCGCAACAGATGCAGGAAAACCTGCACAAGGCCCAGGAAGACGTGGCGAAGATACAGGTGATCGGCGCGGCCGGGGCGGGCCTTGTCAAGGTGACCATGACCGGCAAGCACGATGTGAAACGGGTCGAGATCGATCCGAGCCTGATCGGTGAAGACAAAGACATGCTGGAAGACCTGATCGCTGCTGCTGTGAACGATGCCAATCGCAAGGTAGAACAGCGCACCCAGGAAAAGATGTCGGCGCTCGCCTCCGGCTTAAATCTGCCCGCCGGCATGAAACCGCCGTTTTGACAGGACGCCGCTGGTATCTTTAAGCCGGATTGTTTTATCTTCTATGCCGCGTGCCGACCAATCATCTTTGTACAGCCCTCATGCCGGAAAGTTCTCTGCTCAATCAGCTAATCCACTCCCTGCGCTGTATGCCGGGCATCGGCAGAAAATCAGCACAACGCATTGCCTATCATCTATTGCAACGAGACCGTAAGGGCGGACGCAGCCTTTCTAGTGCCTTGCAGCAGGCGATGGATGAGATCGGGCACTGTGAACGCTGCCGCAACTTTAGTGAACAGGCCTTGTGTGCCCTGTGTCAAAATGACAGGCGTGATCGCAGCCTGCTCTGCATTGTCGAGAGCCCGGCGGATGTCTTTGCGGTGGAAGAGGCGGGTTATCGCGGTCTGTATTTTGTGCTGATGGGGCATCTCTCCCCGCTTGATGGTATCGGGCCGGACGATCTGGGCCTGGACAGATTACGCCGCATCCTGGATGAGGCCGAGGTGGAAGAGCTCATCCTGGCGACCAATTCAACGGTTGAAGGCGAGGCCACGGCGCACTTCATCAATGAAATGGTCAGCAAAAGAAGGCTCAAGGTAAGCCGCATCGCACATGGTGTGCCGATGGGCGGCGAGCTGGAATATGTAGATAGCAGCACCTTGGCGCATGCGCTCTCCGGCCGGCGCGAGCTATAGGCGCAAGCAAGACGATGGCGGCCGCTGTGGATAATTTAATCTGGATCGACCTGGAGATGACCGGCCTTGATCCGGATTCGGATTGTATTATTGAGATCGCAACCGTCATCACCGATTCCCAATTAAGGCTCCTTGCCGAGGGCCCGACCCTTGCCATCCATCAGGAAGAGGTCGTTTTATCCGGCATGGACGAATGGAACCAGAAGCAGCATGCGCAGTCCGGCCTGTTGGCGCGCGTTCGCCAGAGCCGCTATGCAGAGGCCGATGCCGAGCGCTTGACCATCGAGTTTTTGCAGCAGTATGTGCCGGCCAATACCTCGCCGATGTGCGGCAACACGATCTGCCAGGACCGGCGCTTTTTATATCGACACATGCCGACATTGGAAAAATATTTTCATTATCGCAATCTTGACGTGAGCACGGTGAAGGAATTGGTAATGCGCTGGACGAATTCTCAGGAGCAATTTGTAAAAGACTCCAGCCACCTGGCCCTGGATGATATTCATGATTCGATTGCAGAGCTGCGGCACTACCGCGCCCGATTTTTCAACTGCTAACAGTGTTCATCATTGCTGCACCTGGCCGCTGCGCCCGATGCGCCCGTCTGCCCGATCTCGCTGCCCGGCATTGTTAAGGCCGCTTTCCGCTTCTTAAAAGTTTATGAGTGAACTGTACGCAAAGCTACCCACAGATCTCTACCTGGCCGCACAGGTACGGGAACTGGATCGCATTGCCATAGAAGAAGAAGGCATCCCCGGCATTACGCTGATGGAGCGCGCCGGGCAGGCGGCCTTTGCGGTGCTGCGTGCTTATTGGCCGGAAGCTGCGCGCATTGCCGTGGTTTGTGGTGGCGGGAATAATGCCGGGGATGGTTATGTTCTGGCCCGGCTTGCTGCCGAGGCGGGTCTGCATTGCGATGTGATGGCGCTTAGCGATCCGGTCGGCCTGCAAGGTGATGCCGGGCTGGCGCTGGATAGATTCCTGGCGACAGACAAGGCGCCGCAGGCATTCGCAGCCGGAATTTTTTCAAGGACGCTTAATCAGGCCGATGTGATTGTTGATGCCCTTCTCGGCACGGGCCTGGACCGGGGAATAGAAGGCGAATATCGGCAGGCGATTAGGGCCATCAATGCCGGCGATGCGCCCGTGCTGTCCATTGATGCCCCTTCGGGGATCAACGCGGACAGTGGCCGGTGCATGGGGGCGGCGATCAAGGCCGCTGCCACCCTCACCTTCATCGGCCTGAAGCAGGGTCTGTTTAGCGCGGATGGCCCTGAACACAGTGGTCGAATCCTGTTCTCCGACCTGGGCGTGCCGCCGAGCATCTATGCAAAGATCAATCCCGTTGCGGAGCGTCTGGGGGCGCTGGATACAGCCGACTTGCTACCGCCCCGGCCGCGCAACAGCCACAAAGGCGATTTTGGCCACGTAGTAGCCATTGGCGGTGATTATGGTTTCGCCGGTTCGATCTGCATGGCGGCCGAGGCCGCGGGGCGGGTCGGTGCCGGCCTGACCAGTGTCGCCACCCGCCCGCAACATGCTTTTGCCATCTCGTCGGTGCGGCCGGAATTGATGGCGCTTGGGGTCAATCGGGCCGCTGATCTGCGGCCGCTGCTGGACAAGGCGACTGTGGTGGTCATCGGTCCGGGCTTGGGAACGTCCGCCTGGGGCCAGGCTCTGTTGTCCCGTGTCCTGGAGACGGAACTGCCCCTCGTTGTTGATGCCGATGCCTTAAATCTCCTGGCGCAGGAACCGGCCCATTCCGATCGCTGGATCATCACGCCGCACCCGGGCGAGGCGGCGCGATTGCTCGGCAGCAGCACTACCGCCATCCAACAAGATCGCTTTGGCGCGGCGCAGGTGCTACAGCAAAAATACGGCGGTGTTGTGGTAGTAAAGGGGAGCGGGACGCTTATCGCCGCTGCCCGCGGCCTGTCGGTCTGCACGGCGGGGAATCCCGGCATGGCGAGCGGCGGCATGGGCGATGTGTTGGCCGGTGTCTTGGCCGGTCTGCTTGCGCAGGGACTGGGGATTCATGCGGCGGCCCGGCTGGGTGTTAATCTCCATGCCCATGCCGCCGATGCCGCCGCCCGGGAGGGCGAGCGCGGCATGTTGGCCTCTGATCTCATGCCCTTTTTACGTGAGCTGGTGAATGCGTGATCTTAATCCGGTCACAGAGCAGCAAAGTCCTAAAAAAATGAAGATAGAGATCGCCACCGCCGAGATGATGGAGCGGCTTGGCGGCCGATGCGCGCGGGATGCAAGGCCCGGCCTGCGGCTCTTTCTGCAAGGCGAATTGGGGGCGGGCAAGACGACCTTTGTGCGCGGCTTCCTGCATGGCCTTGGCTATCAGGGCAAGGTGAAAAGTCCGAGCTATACCCTGGTAGAGCCCTATGAACTGGCGCGCTTTCCGGTCTATCATTTCGACCTGTATCGGCTGAGCGAGCCGCTGGAACTGGAGGCGCTCGGCGCTCGGGATTATTTTGACGAAAAGAGCGTCTGCCTGATCGAGTGGCCTGAGAAGGCGAGCGCCTATCTGGGTGAACCCGATCTCATGATCAAGATCGCCTATCTGGCTGAGCGGCGTGAACTTCGTATCCGGTCGTATTCCAATCTGGGCGATCGGCTGATGGCCGCCTTGGGATAGTTTTTTTAAGATTAAATCAGCAGCGGCGGCAACGAATTAGCCAAATATCAATCACTTACGCAAAGAGCAAGGCGAAAGTTAATCCTGTCAAAGCAACGACTAATTCCATTAAAAACATAAAGATAGATTGATTTTCTAAGAAAAAATTGAAATTATTGTGCTAAACTATTCTAATCTATGCTATTTGTCTTGAAATTATGCGCATCTCGCCCGGAATAATTCTCTGCTGCTTCGCCGCTATGGCACAGGCAGAGCCTGCGAAGATTGAGGGTGTGCGCATCTGGGCGGCCCCAGACAGCACCCGCGTGGTGTTTGATGTCAGCGCGCCCGTTGAGCACGAATTGAGCCTCATCTCGAATCCCTATCGAGCCGTGATTGATATTAAGGATGCCGGATTGGTGAGCCAACTCAAACAGCCGACTGCGGCAGACAAGTTCTTACAAGCCGTGCGCAGCGGTCGGCATCAAGATGATCTGCGGGTTGTGCTTGATCTTAAAAAAATTTCCCAAGCAAAGAGCTTTCAACTGAAACCGAACCGGCGCTATGGGCATCGGCTGGTTGTCGATCTCTTTAGCAAGGAGGCCAAGGAAACAACCCGCCGCAGTGACCCGGAGCCGGAGGCCCCAACGCAAAAGCTGCGTGATGTCGTGATCGCTATTGATGCCGGCCATGGCGGTGAGGACCCCGGCGCGCAAGGCCCCGGCGGCACCTATGAAAAGCATGTGGTGTTGGCGATAGCAAAAAAGGTCGCCGCCATGCTCAACAAACAGCCGGGCATGAAGGCGGTGCTGATCCGTGATGGGGATTATTACCTGCGCCTGCGCAAACGCATCAACAAGGCGCGCCAGCACAAGGCGGATCTCTTTGTTTCCATCCACGCCGATTCCTTTCGTGACCCGCGCGTGAAGGGCTCGTCCGTGTTTGTGTTGTCGCGGCGCGGGGCCAGCAGTGAACATGCCCGCTGGTTGGCCGAGAGGGAAAACGCATCAGACCTGATCGGAGGCGTCAGCCTTGATGACAAGGATGAGGTGTTGGCATCAGTGCTGCTTGATCTGTCCTTGACCGCGAGCCTGGAGGCGAGCATTGATGTGGCCGAGCGTGTCTTGCAGGACATGAAAAAGGTCGGCAAGTTACATAAAAAGAAGGTGGAATCTGCCGCCTTTGCCGTGTTGAAATCCCCCGACATCCCCTCGATCCTGATCGAGACGGCCTATATTTCCAACCCGGAAGAGGAGAGGAAACTGCTAAGTCAGAGCCATCAGCACAAGATCGCCAGGGCGATCAGCAATGGTCTGCGCGACTATTTTGCCCGGCATGCACCGGAAGGCACACTCTTAGCCGAGCGGGTCATGCACGAGCACCTGATCTCAAGAGGCGACACGCTGTCAACCATTGCCGAGCAATACCGCGTCAGCCTAAATACCCTGCGCGAGATAAACGGCCTGAAGGGCGACAGGATCCGCACCGGACAGAAACTGACCATACCGCTTAGCGGTGGCTAGGCGTTATCTAAAGAAGGCGAGCAGAACAGCAGCGGCATCCCGGCCGCCATGCGGCAGACGTATGTTTTGATCTAGCCGCGGCCACCGGTGCCATCAGTAAGCAGCGCCTCTTCCACGCATCTAAACGCAGTCAAAGCCGCCTCTAGTTGCTCAACAATTTCTTGGGTCAGCACTTCCGGTGGCGGCAGGTTCTCCGAGTCTTGCAGGGCTTCATCCTTGAGCCAGAAGATGTCGAGGTTTGTCTTGTCGCGGACAATCAGCTCAGCATAGGGAAAAGAGCGCCAGCGCCCCGCATTTTTCATGCCGGCCTTTGTGCTGGCATCCAGGTCTTTTTTCCAAGCAGCTCTGCGTTTGCTTCGATCCTCAGCCTTGTAACAACGGATAAATTCTTGAAAGTCATCGAATTTCAGTCTATTTGATTTCAGTGTTTTATGAACATTGGTGCGGTAATCATAGACCCAGAGCCGCTTCGTCCAGGCGCTTTTGGAGGCAGGTTTCGCATCAAAGAAGATGACGTTGGCCTTTACGCCCTGTGCGTAAAAGATGCCCGTGGGCAGGCGTAACAAGGTGTGCAGGTCGCAACGCTCCAGCAGGTTTTTGCGCACGGTCTCACCGGCGCCGCCTTCAAACAAGACATTGTCCGGCACCACCACGGCGGCCTTGCCGGAGGTGCCGATCATATTGACGATGTGCTGGACAAAGTTCAGCTGCTTGTTGGAAGTGGTGGCCCAGAAATCCTCGCGTTCATAGGTCAACTTTTCCTGCTCTTTTTTCCCGCTCGCCGCATTGATCACCGTGATCGAACTCTTTTTGCCGAAGGGCGGATTGGCAAGCACCATATCCACCGTGTCATCCCCCACTTCCTTTGCCAGAGAATCATTGCTATTAACCGGGCACTCATCGCCGCCGATGCCATGCAGATATAAGTTCATGGCGCACAAACGCACAACGCCATCGACAATGTCCATGCCGCGCAGGGCACTCTCCTTGAGATGGCGCCGTTCCTTTTTGAACCGGCCTGAGCAGCCATATAATCGTGGGCGGCCAATAAAAAACCGCCGGTGCCGCAAGCCGGATCGGCCACGGTGTCGGTGGGCTTGAGGCGCATCACTTCTATGATGGCCTGGATTAACGGGCGCGGCGTGAAGTGTTGCCCGGCGCCGCGTTTTGCCTCCTTCGCATGCCGCTCCAATAAACCTTCGTATATGTCGCCCTTCACGTCCGCCGACAATGTTGACCATTGCTCCTTGTCGATCATCTTGATCAGACGTTCTAATTTAGCGGGGTCCTGGATCTTATTTTGCGCCTTGCGAAAGATCGTGCCCAGCGTGTTGCCCAGCTTGCCCAGTGATTCAAGCGTATGACGGTATTGACGCTCCAGAGCATCGCCATCTTCCTTGACCAGTTTATCCCAGGCATACTGCTTTGGCACTTTCGTTTCCTGACCGGCCCGTTCACGCTCAGCGGCCATTTTAAGAAATAAAAGATAGGTGATCTGCTCCACATAATCGCCATAGCCAACGCCGTCATCGCGCAGAACGCTGGCGTAGTTCCAGACTTTGTTGATGATTTCAGAGGTGCTCAATTTTTCTAGCCCATTTTTTCTAACGGCCTGAATTCAACTCCTAAGTACAACGCGTAACGAGCGGTTTAAGCGGGCAAGTCAGGCGCTGGCTTGCCCTTGATTGCATTGATTGTCGTGGAGTTCCTTCACAAACTCGGGAGCCAGGTCAGCACCATTAGGCCAAACTATGGTTTCCAGCTCAGGATCGACACTAACCTTTGAGAATATCTCCGGGTCATGTAAAGGTTCGAAAACAGGACCGTGCAAGACACCTTCCAAATCAACTTCACCTGAGATTCCATCATCGAAAGAAACCCAGATCTTAAACCCCGAAACGTATTTGACAGATTTGATATGCAACATAGATCACTCCAGTGGCGCGATATAGTTTAAGGGCTGGCCGGTGCGTGCGTTGTTCCAATTTTCTTCCAGCTCACTTTTATGTGCGGCAATCCATTCTGTGACGAACCCCGTGGCTCGATTTGGCAGTTCTCCTTCTGTTAGACTGCCTTCAAAATTTAAAATTGCCTCATATCCAGAATATTTGGCGTGGCAATGCGGAGGATTATGGTCATTGAAATACATCGTAATCACAGTTCCGTAAAATCTACTTATAACAGGCATAGTATCGCTTCACATTGTAGATAAAACTCAATTTTATTGCAGTTTCCCGGAAAAAGCAGAAGCTAAAACGGACTGTTTGTTAGTTTCAGATTTTCTTATTTGGGAGTCTATCTCTTTTTCCATTTTTCTGGAACCGTTCAGCATTCCTTCGATTTTGGCAACGATGCGTTTTTGTTCTTCGGGATGGGGAAGTGGAACCACTGTTTCTTTCACGATTTGCTGATTTATATTTAGCTGCGCTCCGCCCTGACCCTGAGCAATAAACTTTTTCCGTATGCTCAAAAAATAATGAAAAAGATACTTAACATCTACATAATCAGGCACACTTATTCCACAAACCGCCTGATTCGTTGATGCTTCGAAACCAAGTATTGAAAGTCGTCCGATTGTCGCTCCATAAAGAGCAATCAATAATGTGCCGGGCCTAAATAACTTGGCACTCGATTTTTCAAGCCCAAGTGGAGTTATATACTCTTCGGCTTCATTTAATATTCCATCATTTAAGTCGCCCGACTTAACCCAAGGAATATCGCCATTATAATATTCAGCAACACCTCTTTTGGGGGTTCCACCGCTTGTTGTATGTGCAAAATCTTTAATCAGCAGAAACTGCCAACCTTCTGGAAGTTCCTCTCTTGCAGTATCAGCTACTGCAATTTCAGGATCTTTATACTTCTCCTTCCACTTATCATCTTTTGGTATCTTGCCTTTGGCTTTGAATTTTTCGAGTTGTTGTTGTTCCCATTTCTCGCGGCGTTCTTTGAGGATGCGTTGGAGTAGTCGGGAGGCGGGTTCGAGTTTGTCTTTGTTGGCCTTGCGCCATGCTTTGGTGATCTCGCCGGTGACGGCGGCTTTGAGGACGGACTGGCGGTATTGCTTGAGGAGTCTTTTGGCTTTTTGCAAGGCCTTGATGCCGGCGTCGATATGGGAGAAGAGTTCTTCGATTTTGGCAACGATTTGTTTTTGTTGTTCGAGTGGGGCAACCTGTAATGGAATATTTTTAAGTTTGCTGGTAGAAACATTCGATATATTTGTAGTTGTTGAAGCCCTTGAGCGAATTTCATTAGCAACCCTGTAGCTACGAAGCTGATAGAAAAAGAATTTTGGATCAGCGCCTTCTCTGGCTCGCAGCATTGTTATGAATGCGCCTAATGTCGCTTTTTCAGGAATTTCTTTAACAAGCGAAACCTTACCGACTAATTCATAACTATTTGCATTAGACATTAGAATGTCATTTTCTTTTATGAATTGCTCGTCTCTTTTCACAAAGTTTTCAGGCACCCACCATAGATTATCCCAATCTATATTTTCCTGAACATTGGCTGTTCTAAGGCAAACAACGGTTTCTTTACCTGGCTCTAGGAGCTTTTCGGAACTTTTAAATGAAATACCACGGATAACTTGCAACACTTCTTTCAGTTCGCACTCTTCCCACCCTTCCGGCAATTCGTTTTTCTGGATTCCCGCTGTTGCGGGAATAACGGTGCTTGTTTCTCTCATGCGACTAATTCACAATTCAATTTTTCAATTAGCGGTTCTAAATCTTTCCCAAACAACTCCTTCGCCTTTAATAAGCCTCCATCCTGAATAAATGGCGTATAGTCAAAATCATCCATCGTCATCTCCGCGCTCTGGGCGGTTTGATCCTTGATCTTGTTGAGCCAGGCAAGCTGCTCCGGCTGAAATTCCTTATCCTGTTGCCTCAACCAGTTCTCGAAGCGATTGTTGACCAGTTCGCTAAAGGGTTCCAGGACTTCACTTAAACCTGTGGAAAAGCGGATGAGGCTGACGATGTTGGTTAGCAATTCTCTCGGCGGTACGCCTTTGACCTTGTTCTTTTCCAGCTGCTCATAGGCACGCCAGACTTCGATGGGCGCAAGATTATAGGGCGGTTGCTCGATTTCTTCCGCCAGTCTTTGGATCTGTTCGTGGCTCAAATGGCGTTTGTGGTAGGGCTGTTGGTAGATGAGCTGAATAGCGTCCAGTTCGTCCTTGTGATCTTGTATAAACTCTCGCCAGTTTCTGATGAGTCCTTCGGCCTTTTCTTTTGTATAGCCCACTTTTTCATGAATCAATTCATCTGCGGATTCGTCAATAATCTGCTCGGTGTCTCTCCGGAGAGCTTCCAACAGCTCACGTACATCCGGATTATGGAAGGGATAAATAAGGCTATCCGCCAGCGGTTTGAATGCCGTCTCTATTTCTTCATCGCTCACTTCTTCTTTTCCGGTCTGTTGCCCGGCCGATTTAATCAGTCGTTCATCATTGGTTGCATAAATGAGATTTGTCGCCAGGGCGGCCAGTGTCGTTGGTGGCGAATACTCCCGCGAGAGTTTGGCCGCTTCTTCTTCGGGCATACTGCTTTGGATCAGTTTATTTAGTTGTCTCTTTTGTGTCCCCTCCAGTTTTAGATCTATGCGTAACAGCCGATTGCCCAATGTGCGCAGACTTTCGCTGCTGCGGTCGCCGCGGGCGATCTGTTGCATGAGTTTTGCGGTGGGAACGTGAGGTCTGGATTCCAGTGACTTGGTTTCGGTCTTGTCCGATTCGCTCACGCCGACACAATCAATCAGCACGAAGCGGCTTTTCACTCTTGCATCGGGCGTGACCTTTCGCAATTCATCCATGCCAAGCGTTCGCGTGCCTCTGCCTTTCATCTGCTCATAGTAGCCCGGGCTTTTTACATCGCGCATAAACATCAGGATTTCCAAGGGCTTGATGTCGGTGCCGGTGGCGATCATATCAACAGTCACACCAACGCGCAGACGCGGATTGGTGCGCAGCGCGGCAATGGTGTCCTCGGCGGTTTTCCTGCCCACCCGGTAAGTGACTTTTTTACAGAAATCATTGGCTTCGTCAAATACCTCGCGCACGGTGTCCACAATTCGATCCGCATGGTCATCATCCTTGGCGAAGATGAGCGCCTTGGGTAACCACTGGCCTGTGCGGTCATGAAAGATGTCTGTGAATACCCTGCCTTTGAAGGTCTGGATGATCTTGCGGATCTGATTAGGCGCGATGACCGAGCGGTCGATCTGCTCGCCGCTGTAGCTTTCTGTTTCATCAAGTACTTCCCAGCGTTTCTTTTTGCTTAGCTTGTCCCGTAACTGAACGGTCAAGCCCGCCTCAATTTCATCGCCTTCCACCGTTTTCTTCGTGCGTATGCTGTAAACATCATAGCCGACATTTACTTTGTCTATCACCGCATCTTCATGGGAGTATTCGCTGACTAGGTTTTGGTTGAAGTAGCCAATGGTCTGTTTTGTCGGCGTTGCCGTTAGGCCGATGAGAAAGGCATCGAAGTATTCCAACACCTGGCGCCACAGCTTATAGATGGAGCGGTGGCATTCATCAATGATGATCAGATCAAAGGCTTCGATGGGGATGGACGGGTTGTAGCTCACCTCTCGCTGCATAGTGTTATATGAATAGGCATCGGCTTCGTAAGCGGAGTGTTCTTCAACTGTTTCATCCAGCGCGTTATTGGTCAGCTTTGCGTAAAGCCGTTGGATGGTGGAGATAGTAACCTTGATTTCAGCGCCTATATCGGCTGCGCCGAGAATATGCACATTGTATAGCTCGCTAAATTTACGCTGGTCATCCGGGGTGGTGTAACGTTGAAATTCCTTTAGCGCCTGTCGTGCCAGATTACCTCGATCCACCAGAAAAAGAATGCGCCCGGCCTTGGCATATTTGGCCAGACGATAGACTTCGGCAACGGCGGCGTAGGTTTTGCCCGAACCAGTCGCCATTTGCAGCAGGGCGCGGGGCCTGGCTGCCTTGAGTGATTTCTCTATGTCGTGGATGGCGTCGATCTGGCAGTTGCGTAAGTTGCTGATGTCAAGTGCCGGCAGACCTTGCAGCCGTGCGCGCAAGGTGTCGGGTTGTTCCAGCCAGGTCTTCAGCGTTGCGGGCCGATGAAAATGAAACAGGTTTCTTGAGCGTGGATGCGGGTCTCGTTCATTACGAAAACGTATTTCGTTGTTGGTTGCCTCGTAAATAAAAGGCAGGGCTTGTCCTTCCGGCACCCAGCGCCGGGCGAATTTGAAAACAGATGAGGCATATCTGGCCGATTGTTCTGCGACTGCGCCGAGCGCAGTCCCCTCTCGTTTTGCTTCCAGGACGCCGGCCAGTTTTCCGTCTATATACAAGGCATAATCGACCGGGCCGGTGGAGCTTTGCTCTTCCCTGACCGCCACGCCAAGTGAAGCGGCAAGATTTATCTCTTTGGCATCCTGCACCAGCCACCCGGCTTGGACTAATTTCTCATCGATCTCTTCACGGGTTTGGGCTTCGTCTTTTTCTGCGCGCGGCATCACTTCAAAACTCTGTTCTCAATCAGGCATCACTGATTCTTAAAAGTTATGGTTATCACCATAACAAGTGTATAGGATTTGTTCTTATATGTTCGTTTTCTTAGCCTAAGCGCCAGTCCTGATCCCTTCACGCGCCGGGCTTTTCCCTATACCCTGTGCTGCATGGACGTTCGAGAAACAAACCGTGCCGGCCAGGATTAACCGACTCCCGGCATCATTAGCCAACCAGATTGCAGCCGGGGAGGTCATTGAACGCCCTGCATCGGTTGTCAAGGAGCTCTTGGAAAACAGCCTCGATGCCGCCGCGACATCGATACAGCTTGATATTGAAAAGGGTGGCGCTCAGCAGATCCGCGTGAGCGATAACGGCCATGGCATTCATCCGGACGACATGCAGTTGGCCATGGAGCGGCACGCAACCAGCAAGCTGCGCGAGCAGGCCGATCTGGAACGCATTAACAGCCTGGGCTTTCGCGGCGAGGCGCTGCCGAGCATGGCTTCAGTCTCGCAATTCAAATTGATCTCGCGGCGCTTAGGTATGGAACAGGCCTGGGCGGTCGTGGTTGATCCTTTGTCGAACAAACTCGAACGGATGCCTGCCGCGCATCCGGTCGGCACAACGATCGAAGTGAGCAACCTGTTTCATGTGACTCCCGCCCGCCGTCGATTTCTGGGTTCCGAGCGCACCGAGTTCCTGCATATCCTGGCCATGGTCAGGCGCCTAGCCCTGGCGGATACGGATGTGAGCCTGCGCCTGCGCCACAATGGCAAGCAGGTGCTGTATTGCCCGGATACCCGCGGCGACCCGGCGGCGCGCATGGCCGCGATCATGGGTGCTGCTTTCAGCCAACAGGCGATACTCGTCGAGCATGCGGACAAGAACATGCGTATCTGGGGTTGGTTGGGCCTGTCCGAGCTGGCGCGCAATCAATCCGACCGCCAGTACTTTTATCTAAACGGCAGGACGATCCGCGACCGGCGGGTGAACCATGCCATTCGCCTGGCCTATGCGCCGCTGCTCCCGCCCGGCCGTTATCCTTCTTATGTCTTATATCTGGAAATGGATCTTGCCGCGGCGGATGTGAATGTGCATCCAACCAAGCACGAAGTGCGCTTTCGCCAAGCGCGCGATGTGCATGATTTTATCTATGCAAGTCTGGATCGTGGACTCAAGCAGGGAGTCGCGCTGTCGCTCAATGAAGAGGCAAACAATGCTTATGCCCCGCCGCCCTTATCCGCGCTCCCGCCGTCGTATAAAAACACCGGCGGCTTAGCCGAGTGCTCGGGAAATTACGCCGCCTTGATGCAGCCGCGAACCGACAAGGACCTGCTGGCCGGGGTTCCGCAGGCGGGTCGTCCGCTCGTGCAGCTGGGCGGGCGCTTTATTCTGAGCGAGCTTGCGGCGGGCTTTGGCCTGATCGATGTCAAGGCCGCCAGAAGGCACATCGCAAAAGTGCGCCTGCAAGCGGCCCGGGAGGTGAAGCAGCGTCCCCTGCTGGTGCCGGTAACGCTGACTTTTTCTGCAGATGCGGTGCAGCGCCTTAGCGATGCGGCCCGGTCCCTGCAACAATACGGCCTGGTGCTGGAGGCGGTGTCGTCGACCTCGATCATGCTCCGTGCCCTGCCGCGGGTATTGCAAGATGCGGATATTCCATCCCTGCTCGCCGATGTGTTAAAGGCGCTTGATCATAATGGGCTTGAGGCTCTGCCTGCTGTGATGGCTGAACATGCCGGGGATATTGAAGAGGACAGGCTGGACATGGCAGAGATGCTGGCGCTGCTGCGCGCCTTGGAAGATGTCGGCCTGGATATTCATGCCAAGGCGGCATCGGGAATAGGGCGGGTGCTGACATGGGAAGACCTTGCCGGCCTGCTGCATGGGCATGGCTAAAGCCTCCTCCCCGTCCGTTATCTTTCTCATGGGGCCGACCGCCAGCGGCAAGACCGAGCTGGCGCTCGCCATTACCCAGGCATTGGCCACCGAGATCATCAGTGTTGATTCGGCGATGGTGTATAGGGGCTTAGATATCGGCACGGCCAAGCCCGATGCTGCGATTCGGGCCGACATCCCACACCACCTGATCGACATCTGTGAGCCAACAGAGCCTTATTCCGCCGGCAGATTCTGTGCTGACGCGCAGGCTGCCATTGAAGACATCCACGCCCGCGGCCGGACGCCCTTGCTGGTCGGCGGCACCGGCCTGTATTTTCGCGCCCTGGAGCAGGGGATCTCTGCCGTGCCCGGGGCGGCGCCTGAGATTCGGGCTGACCTCCGCCGAGCTGCAGAGCAACAGGGGTGGCAGGCCCTGCATCGGCGCCTGGCGGGCATTGATCCCGATTCTGCCGGGCGCATCCACCCCAATGATCCACAGCGCATCCAGCGCGCCCTGGAGGTCTATGAAATGACCGGCAAGACGCTCAGCGAGCATTTCTCCTCAGGCCGAGAGCGCTCTCTGCCCTTCCAGATCCATAAGCTGATTATTGCGCCGGAGAGGAGAAGCGCCTTGCATGCCCGCATTGCGCAGCGTTTTCGGGCCATGCTGGAGGCCGGCCTTGTCGAGGAGGTCAGCGGCCTTCACGCCCGCCCCGGCCTGCGGCCGGACTTGCCCGCCATGCGCCTGGTGGGCTATCGGCAGATCTGGCGCTATCTGGCAGGGGAAATAGATTATGCCGAGATGCAGGAAGAGGCCATTATTGCCACCCGGCAGCTGGCAAAACGGCAGCTGACCTGGCTGGGCGCGGAGGAAAATGCCCACTGGTTTGGCGCAAATCAAGCAAACACGCACGAGAATGTGCTAGAATTTCTGGGGAAGCTCGTAAATAAATCAAGGTTTCCCTAAGCACGGGGGATCCATGATCAGGGCCGAAATATAACAACAAAATAATGATAACTTAAAAGGAGAATGATGATGAGCAAGGGGCATTCGCTGCAAGACCCTTTCCTGAATGTGCTGCGTAGAGAACGCATCCCGGTCTCCATTTTTCTGGTCAACGGGATCAAGCTACAAGGCCGGGTCGAGTCATTTGACCAGTTCGTCGTATTGTTACGAAACTCAGTGGGACAGCTGGTCTATAAACACGCCATATCCACCATCGTGCCGGCCCGGAATGTCAAGCTGCCGCAGATGGATGAAGAGGGCGGCGAGGCTTGAAGCTGCGGCATGGCCAAATTTCTGCGGCGGCCTCTAGACCTTGCCATACACCTTGAATAAGTCTGCCGCAGGCGGTGAGAGCGCCGTACTGGTTCATATTGATTTTCGCCGTGCCCGCTTGCATGAGGAGCGGGATGAGTTTATCCAACTCGCTAAATCAAGCGGACTTGCGCATACCGTAATCTTAAGCGGCGCGCGCCAGACCCCGGATGCGCGATTTTTTGTCGGCACCGGCAAGCTGGCCGAGCTCAAGCAATGCGTCCGCACCACAGGCGCTGATCTGGTCATCTTCAATCATGCTCTCAGCCCGGCCCAGGAGCGCAATCTTGAGCGCGAACTACGCTGTCGGGTGATCGATCGGGTACGGCTCATCCTGGACATCTTTGCACAACGGGCGCGCAGTTACGAAGGCAAGCTACAGGTTGAGCTGGCGCAGTTGCAACACCTTTCCTCGCGCCTGATTCGGGGGTGGACGCATCTGGAAAGGCAAAAAGGAGGCATCGGCCTGAGAGGGCCGGGCGAGACGCAACTGGAGACCGACCGGCGCCTGTTGAATGAGCGTATTAGATCGATTCACCGGCGGCTGGACAAGGTGCGCAGTCAGCGCCAGCAGGGGCGGCGTCTGCGCCGACGTCAATCCACGCCGGTCATATCATTGGTGGGCTATACCAATGCCGGCAAATCCACGCTTTTTAACCGGCTGACCGGTGCCGATGTCTATGCGGCGGATAAGCTGTTCGCCACCCTGGACCCGACCTTGCGCCGGCTTGAGTTGGCACCCGGGCAGGCGGTGGTCTTGAGTGATACGGTGGGATTTATCCGCCATATCCCGCACGAGCTCATCGCCGCCTTTCATGCGACCTTGGAAGAAGTGCGCGCAGCAGCCCTGCTCCTGCATGTCGTAGACGTGAATGATGAACATCGCCGGGCACACCAGGAGCAGGTGGCGCATGTGATCGAGGAGATTGGGGCTGCGGCCGTGCCGCAGATACTGGTTTTTAACAAGATCGATCGCGATGAGCAGCTTGCTGTTAAGGTAGAGCAGCATGCGCACGGCACGGCAAAGATCTGGCTATCGGCGCAGAGTGGGGCGGGGCTTGCTGAATTAAAGGCCCTGATTAGTCGTCATATCAGCCCGGCGCGGCGGGTTCAGCGGCTGCGTCTGCCGGCAGGGGCGGGAAGGCTCCGCGCCAGCCTGTTTGAAAACGCCGTGGTGTGCGAAGAGCGATGGCTAAAAGCCGGCGGCTGGCTGATGGACATCAGGCTTGAGCCGGCCGCGCTGGATAGCCTGTGTCGGGCGCATGGCCTTGATGTGGCCGCCCTGCGCTAGATGCGCTTTAGGCCGAAACAGCCGCATCGACCTCGTAGCTCGAATCCGCCTGCGAGACCCCCTGCGCTTAGGAGAAAATGACTATTTTTACAGCTGATCAAAAGCAGCTTCCATTTATGCTATTATCCAACGCTCTGATAATTCATGGATGCATTATTTAAGAGCTTCCTCAATATATTTGGAGTCAATAAGACAATGAGTTGGAACGAACCACCTGGCGGTAATAAGGGCAAAGACCCGTGGGGCAATCGCAAGCGCGGCAATGGCGAGGGCCCGCCGGACTTGGATGAGATCGTCCGCAAGATGCAGCAGGGCCTGGGCGGCATCTTCGGCAAACAGTCAGCGAATGCCGGCGGCGGCGAGGGCAATTCCCGCTTGGCCTTGGCTTTGTTCCTGATCGTCTTGGCGGGCTGGCTGCTGTATGACTCGTTCTATGCCATCGACCAGCAGGAAAGAGGCGTTGTCCTGCGTTTTGGTGCATACCAGACAACGCTGCAACCGGGCCCGAATTTTCGCTGGCCGCGGCCGATTGAGACCGTGATCAAACTAAACGTAGAACAGGTGCGGCCGATTACGCATAAGGCGGTGATGCTGACCCAGGATGAAAATATTGTTGATGTGGAGGTCGCGGTGCAGTGGAAGATCAAAGACCCGGCCTTTTATCTGTTCAACGTGCGCGGCCCCGCCGCCACCCTGACCCAGACAACGGAGAGCGCGGTGCGGGAAGTCATCGGCAAGAGCAAGCTGGATTTTATCTTGACCGAAGGCCGCGGGCCCATCGCCCAGAGCCAACTGGCCTTGATCCAACAGACTCTGGATGATTATGAGACCGGCATCCTGGTCTCGGCGGTGGAGATGCAGCCGGCCAAACCGCCGGAGGAAGTCAAGGCTGCTTTTGATGATGCGATCAAGGCGCGCGAGGATGAACAGCGCACTGTGAATGAGGCCGAGGCCTATCGGAATGAGATTATTCCCCGGGCGCGCGGGGCGGCGGCGCGTCTGCGCGAGGAGGCCAATGCCTATCAGGCCAAGGTGATTGCTCGTGCCGAAGGGGAAGCCTCCCGCTTTGAACAATTATTGGCCGAGTATGAGCGCGCGCCGGCGGTTACTCGGGAACGCCTGTATCTGGAAACGATGGAGTCGGTAATGGCCAATACCAATAAGGTGCTGATTGACTCCAAGAGCAATAACAGTCTCATGTATCTACCGATCGACAAGCTGGTCAGGGACTCAGCCC
The DNA here is from genome assembly GCA_963923955.1 of Gammaproteobacteria bacterium. Lineage (GTDB taxonomy): Bacteria > Pseudomonadota > Gammaproteobacteria > Eutrophobiales > Eutrophobiaceae. The sequence continues at coordinate 1,731,336 of OZ000552.1, read as the reverse complement.
CGAACACGCCCTTTGCCACGCCCAGAGAGTTTAACCGCGAGGCGGATTCACAGGCGACCCAGGACATGCGCAATCGTTTTAATGACAGAACCAGGGGGACAAGATGAAAATATTCTCTGCCAAGATAATCATACCGGCCTTGCTGATCGCCATCGTGGCCTCGCTTTCCCTGTTCAAGGTAGAACAATGGGAGCAGGCCATCGTGTTTGAGTTTGGCGAGGTCAAGCGTACCGACAGCAAGCCCGGCTTACACGCCATGTTCCCCTTGATCAATACGGTGAAGAAATTTGATATTCGCCTGCTGAGCCTGGATCAGCCGCCGCAACGCTTTATCACCAGCGAGAAGAAGGACTTGATCGTGGATTACTATGCCAAATGGCGCATCTCCAATGTCAAGACATTCTACACCGCAACGAGAGGCGGCGATGTGGAATATGCCAATGGCCTGCTGGCACAGCGCATCAACAGCGCCTTGCGTGATGAGTTCGGCAAGCGCACCGTGCAACAGGTGGTGGCGGGTGAGCGTGAGGAGATCTTAGAAGTCGTCAGAAAGACCACGGCAAAACTGCCGGAGGAGTTGGGCATCAAGGTGGAAGATGTGCGCACCAAGCGTATTGATCTGCCGGAGGAAGTCAGCAACTCGGTGTATGAGCGCATGCGCGCGGAACGGCTGCGGGTGGCGAAGGATTTTCGGGCGCGCGGCGAGGAAGCAGCCGAGCGCATCCAGGCCAATGCGGACAAGGAGCGCGAGGTTATCCTGGCCGAGGCCTATCGTGATGCCGAGATTATTCGCGGCGAAGGCGATGCCCAGGCGACCGAAATCTACGCCTCGTCCTTTGGCAAGAATGAAGAGTTTTATTCCTTTTATCGCAGCCTGGGGGCCTATCAGAACAGCCTGCGGGGGAATAAGGATGTCCTGCTCTTGGAGCCGGATTCAGAATTTTTCAAGTATTTCGGCAATCCGCGCGGTAATCCGTAGAGCCAAATAAATCCCCGGCGCTCGTCCGGCATTTACAGGCGCAGGCTTGGGGGAAGCATAGATAAATAACCATGTGGTCCGAGTTGCTTACCGCCCTTGCGCTGGTCTTTATCTTGGAAGGCATCATGCCCTTTATCAACCCGGATGCCTTGCGCAGGATGTTTATGCTGGCGCTGCAGCTGGACAATACTACCTTACGTTTCATCGGCCTCGGCAGTATGCTCTTTGGTCTCGCCCTGTTATATATCGTGCATTGACATGAGCGGCAAAAAGCGCTGGCTTCTGCCCGAAGGCATCCAGGAAGTCCTGCCGCCCCGGGCGGCGCAACTGGAGTCATTGTGTCGGCAGGTCATGGCGCTCTACACCTCGTGGGGCTATGAGCTGGTCATGCCGCCCCTGGTGGAATATCTCGATTCGCTATTGACCGGCACCAGCGAGGATCTGGAGCTACAGACCTTCAAACTGATCGATCAGCTAAACGGCAGGATGATGGGGCTGCGTGCCGATACCACACCGCAGGTCGCCCGCATTGACGCCCACAGACTCAAGCGCGCGACCCCAACGCGTCTTTATTATATGGGCACAACCCTGCACACCCGGCCGACCCAGCAGGGCGGCACCCGCGCGCCCTTGCAGGCCGGCGCCGAGCTCTATGGCCATGCCGGCCCGGAGAGCGATGTCGAGAGCATCTGCCTGATGCTGAAGACGCTGGAGTTGGTTGAGGTGAAAAATGTCCATGTTGATCTGGGCCATGTCGGCATCTATGGCGGGCTGATCGAACAAATGGATCTCGCCGCTGAGCAGGAAGCGGTCTTGTTTGATACCCTGCAAAGAAAGGCGAGGGCGGAGCTTGAAACGGAGATCGCCGCCTGGTCGGTGCCGGCGCACCTGGCGGATATGTTGCTCGGCCTGCTGCAATTAAATGGCGATGTGAAAATTCTAGGCGAGGCCCGGCGGCTGCTGGCCAAGGCCGGCGCAAGGGTCAATGCCGGCATTGATGCGCTGGAGGAGATCAGCCAGGCCGTATTCGAACAAGTCAAAAACGCGCCCTTGTTTTTCGACCTGGCCGAGTTGAGCGGTTATCACTATTACACCGGCACGGCCTTCACGGCTTACGTCCCCGGCCACGGCCAGGGCATCGCCTTCGGCGGCCGTTATGATGATATTGGCAGCGCCTTCGGCCGCTCGCGCCCGGCCACGGGTTTCAGCACCGATCTAAAGATCCTTTTTAGTCTGACCGGGCGGCAGTTTGCTGTACGCCGGGGGATCTTTGCTCCCTGCTCTGCCGTTCCCGGTCTGTCCGAGACAATCGACAGCCTGCGCAAAGATGGCGAGATCGTCATCAGGCAGCTCCCCGGCCAGATCGGCGGCGCCAGGGAGATGCACTGTGACCGGGAGCTGGTGCTTGAAGCCGGGCAGTGGAAGGTGAAAATAGTCTAGGAAAATCGCCTTAAAATATTCCCGGATAATAAGAAAATGGGCAGGAATGTTGTTGTCATCGGCAGTCAATGGGGCGATGAAGGCAAGGGCAAGATCGTTGATCTCTTAGCCGAGCGCGCCCGCGCGGTGGTGCGTTTCCAGGGCGGTCACAATGCGGGACACACCGTTGTCATTGATGGTGAGAAAACGATCCTGCACCTGATCCCCTCCGGCATCTTACACGATGGGGTGCAATGTCTGATCGCCAACGGCGTGGTAGTAAGTCCGCAAGCCCTGCTTGATGAGATCCGGATGCTGGAGCAAAAGAATGTTGCGGCCCGGGAAAGGCTGTGCATCAGCGCGGCCGCCACCCTGATACTGCCCTATCACATCATGCTGGATCAGGCACGGGAGAAGGCGCGCGGCAAGGCGGCCATCGGCACCACCGGCCGCGGCATCGGCCCGGCATACGAGGATAAGGTGGCGCGACGCGCCCTGCGGGCCGGCGATCTCCTGCATCGGCAACGCTTTGCGGCAAAACTGGGCGAGGCGCTGGATTTTCACAACTTTGTCTTGCAGTATTACTACAAGATCGCGCAGCTTGACTTCCAGAAAGTATTGGATGAGTCAATGGCGATGGCAGAAGCCATCGCGCCGCTGCTGAGCGATGTCTCTGAATTGCTGTATCAGATACAAGGCCAAGGCGGCGACATCCTGTTCGAGGGCGCACAGGGCACCCTGCTCGATGTCGATCATGGGACTTATCCCTTTGTCACCTCGTCCAATACCACGGCAGGCGCGGCCGCAACGGGCAGCGGAGTGGGCCTGAGAAATTTTGACTACGTATTGGGCATTGCCAAGGCCTATACCACACGGGTGGGTGCCGGACCCTTTCCAACCGAGCTATCCGGCCGGATGGGCGCGCATCTTGCGCAACGCGGCCACGAATTTGGCGCCACAACCGGACGGGCGCGGCGCTGCGGCTGGCTGGATGCAGTCGCCCTGCGCCGTTCCGTTCAACTCAACAGCATCTCCGGCCTGTGCATTACCAAACTCGATGTCCTCGATGGCCTAGAATCTGTCCGCATCTGTACCGGCTATAAAATCAATGACAAGGCGCAGATGAGCCCTCCCTCTGGGGCGGAAGCCCTCGCTGAATGCAAACCCGTCTATCAGGATCTACCCGGCTGGCAGGAATCAACGGCAGGGATAAGGTCTTATGCCGCCTTGCCCGCCAATGCCCGGTCTTATTTGACATACCTCGAAGAGATCACCGACACCCCGGTGGATCTGGTCTCTACCGGCGCCGAGCGGGAAGAGACGATTATCCTCAAACACCCCTTCGACTAGCTGTTTTACTTCAGAGGATCTTGAAGATAAGTCATACCGAATGCGACAAGCCAGTTTTTCAGGGGATTGCCATGATCATGTATGCACTTTAGTTGCTTAACAATATTTTGTCGGCGCACAGAATCTCCATCATCATCCCGACGCTCAATGAAGAGCGGGGCATTGCGGCCTGCATCGACAGCCTGCAATACCTGCGCAACAAAGGGCATGAGCTTATCGTTGTGGATGGCGGCAGCCGGGATAAGACCTGCGAATTAATCAAGGGCAAGGTTGATGTCTTCTCATCAGCACTCGCCGGGCGCGCCATGCAGATGCACCAAGGCACCCGGCGGGCAAGAGGCGATGTCTATTTGTTTCTCCATGCCGATACCTTTTTGCCGGCTGGGGTTGATGCGCTCTTGCAGCAGTCTATCGATACCGACTTGGCCTGGGGGCGCTTTGATGTCGAATTGACCGGGCGGCAGCTGCTGTTTCGTATCATTGAGTATTGCATGAATCTGCGCTCTCGCTTGACAGGCATCGCCACCGGCGATCAGGCCATGTTCGTTACCCGGAAATTGTATGAGCTGGCCAAGGGCTTTCCTGCCATTGCGCTGATGGAAGACATTGCCTTGTCCTCATCTTTGAAACAGCACAAAGCGCCCATTTGCATCAGAGAAAAGGTGCTCACCTCCAGCCGCCGTTGGGAAGAACATGGAATTCTAAGGACGGTGTTCAAGATGTGGTATCTGCGCCTTCGCTACGCCATTGGGGTGAGCCCCGCCACGCTTGCCGATGACTATGACTGACAAGCGCTGTGCGCTCATTGTATTTTGCCGGGCACCCATCCCCGGCCGCGTCAAGACTCGTTTGATCCCCGGCTTGGGGGCGGCGGGGGCGGCGAGCCTGTACCGCAGCCTAGTTGTCCAGACCCTGGTCACGGCGAGCGCATCCGATGTTGGAGACATTAGATTATATTGCACACCTGCCATCACCGATCCCTTCCTGCAAACCCAGGCGAGTGATTTTGATCTCACCCTGCACCTGCAAAGCGGGAACGATCTGGGCGAGCGTATGCACGGCGCTCTGGCAGAAACCCTGCAAGGCTATGACGCCGCCCTGGTGATAGGCTGTGATTGCCCGGCCTTGAGTATTGATGACCTGAACCTGGCCTGTAAAAAACTCATCAGCGGCTATGAACTTGTGATCGGGCCGGCAGAGGATGGCGGTTATTACCTCATCGGGATGCACCATGCTAACAAGGCGATCTTTGAAGGAATAGGCTGGGAGCAGGCGGATGTCATGTCAAAGACGCGCGAGCGCATAAGGAAATTGGGTTTGAAAACGCATGAATTAGCAGAGCATTGGGACCTGGATCGTCCGGAGGATTTAGAGAGATACTATCAGCTCTATCCCTCTCGTTTGAAAAACAGCAATTAAAAATTGGCAGAGCGCCAGGAAGCTGAAACTAATTAAATCAGTAAATCCAGGTTGGCGTGACTTGATATGACGATTTACTGATGAGACGATGGCCTCTAGAGAATGAAGGATTATCAAGGCATCGACAAGGGCGAGAGGTTTATTGAATAGGAATGCTTGGCATCTTTGCTGATTGCACACACAATGGCCTATGTCTTGTTGGTATGTGTATATCCTGCGCTGCGCCGATCATAGCCTCTATACCGGCATCACGCTCGATCTCGCCAGGCGGCTGGATGAACATAACCACAGCAACCGGCTGGGGGCGGCCTATACGCGTGGCCGGCGGCCGGCTCAACTGGTATATCATGAGAGCGCATCAACACGCTCGGCGGCGACAAGGCGTGAGTATGCGCTCAGGAAGATGAGCAAAGGCGACAAAGAGCTTTTGATTTCCAGTTACAGAGCAGGATGAATCCATGCAAAATGAATTCTGGCATGAGAAGTGGCGGACAAAGGACCTGGGCTTTCATCAGGCGGCGACCCATCCGTTATTAAAAAAATATTGGCCTCAACTCGCCCCGGCCCGGCATAGCCGGGTGCTGGTGCCGCTGTGTGGGAAATCGAGCGATCTGCTTTGGCTGGAACGCTGTGGGCATCGAGTGCTGGGGGTTGAGTTAAGTCCGATCGCCGCCCGGGCCTTCTTTGCTGAAAATGATCTATCAGCCAAACAGAGTGAGCAGATGGCCTACAAGCGTTATTGTGCGGGCAATATTGAATTGCTCTGCGGCGATTTCTTCGCATTGACTAGAGATTTGGTGGGCGAGGTTCATGCTGTTTTTGATCGGGCCGCCCTGGTCGCCCTGCCGGAGATGATGCGGCTTGATTATGTGAAGAAGATAAGGGCGCTGACAGGCCCTGGTGTACAGGTTCTGTTGGTCATTGCTGATTTTGATAGCAACGAAATCAGCCCGCCGCCCTTTGCCGTGCCGGAGGCGGAAGTAAGACGGCTATATCAGGGCTGGTGTGAGATTAAGGTGCTCGGCGAGATCGAGGCGCAACTGAGAGACAAAACGGTGCTTGAAGTCGCCTATCAACTGCTGGTCCGATAGACCTGAGCGGATACCTAGCGGCGTCTCCTGCCGCCGCGTTTATTGCCACGCGGCTCTTCGAAGTTCACCCGTAACAGCTTGCCGCCATCCATGCTCTTGCCGTTTAAGCCGGCAATCGCCGCCCGTGCCTCATGGCCCTCCATCTCGACAAAACCAAAGCCGCGGCACTTGCGGGTAAAGACATCAACAGGAAGGCGGATGGAACGCACGGTGCCAAACTCCGAGAATAATTCTCTGATTGAGTCCTCTGAGGCATCAGTCGGCAGGCCGCCGACAAACATCTTCTTCAATGTAGCTCTCCTCGCTAGTGAGTGACCAGCTCTGCAAAATGTAAGCGCCAGTGTACTTGATGCGGCGGAAAAATGCGAGCTTTTGAGAAAGCGACATTTTGCGGTGCCAGGAAAGCGGACACGCGCCCTATAGATTGCGTATGTCAACAAAGGCGCCGCTCTCATATTGGCGCAGCCTTGGGAGGAGCTGGATGATATTGCTGGCCGCCTGTTCTGCGGTGGGCATGTCTTTCGTGCCGCGCGCCTGACGCAATCTTGCCAATGAGGGAAACTCCCCCGCAGAGAGCCGCCCTTCATCGCATAGATAATCCTGCATGGCGGTGTCGATCAACCCAGGCGCAAGGGAGATAAAGTGGGTATTCGGGCATTCAACGGCATAAAGCCGGGTCAGCATCATAAAAGTCGCCTTTGACAGGGCATAACCGGCCCAGCCGCGGCTGCCATTGACCGCGGCACCTGAGGAGATGGCGATGACCTGCCCAACGGAGATAGGGCGATGGAGCAGCCAGTCCAGGATGAGCTTATTCGCCCAGACGTTGATGTCCATGAGCTGCTGGATGGCGTCTAAGGGCGTGGTCTGAATATCACGGATCTCGCCTAAAACACCGGCGTTTAGCACCACCAGATCCAGGTGCCTGAGCTCGCCCAAGAGCTTCTCCAAGGCCGGCTTGATGTGCGCATGGTTGTCCAGCCCACATTGAATATCATGCAGGGCGCCCTTGAGCCCCTGACAGCCGCGACGGCTCAGGCCATAGACCCGCCAGCCATGCTTAAGATACGCATCCGTCAGGGCATGGCCCAGTCCGCTACTGTTGCCGGTAATCAGCGCTGCCTTTTGCATTGAGTCTGCTCCAGATAGTTTTAGCATGGCGTCATTGCCAGCATAGCATTAAAACCTCGCCCTACGCAGCGCCTGCCAGGCCCTCGCTTGTTTCAAGCACCAGCATTATCACTTCTCATCGCTTGCGTCATGCCGTGCCTGACACGGCATCCAGTGAGAGAAACAAGTCGCTCTGGCAACGCCCCTCTGAATTCCCGCTGGCGCGGGAATGACGAAAAGAGAAGAAAATCCGCCGCCCACTTCCCGCTGGCCTGCTTCCCCACCTCCCCAAACCCCATCCCAACCTCGCGCCGTGACTAGCAACGGCATCGCCGCCCTGTTTGCCCCGCCCCTTGACTCGCGGGGGGGGGGGGGTAGAGTCCGCCAGACTTTCTCTTTTTTTAAGAACGCCCTCATGCCGGATATTTTTTTACACATGGGCCAGGGCAAGGCCGGTTCTTCTGCCATCCAGCACTTTCTGTTTGAGAATACCGCCCTGCTGGCCGCGTTCGGCATCAACTATCCCCGGCCACGAATGAATCAGACGGGCTTGCTTGTCCACTATGGTAATCTGATCGCCACTGGCGGCTATCTCGGTGATTGGGATGCGATCATTCTGAAGCACTGCCGGCGGGGCGGGGATGCCAGCCTGCTGTTCTCCCAGGAACACCTGCTGGGCCAGGTTGCCACGGCACCGCAGCCCTTGGTGCGCCTTCTCTCCCGTCTTCCGGCGCGCTATACCCTGCGGGTCATGCTCTACCTCCGCGACCCCATCCCGCATTTCCGCTCCCAGTATTTTCAATCAATAAAAAGCGGCTTTGGCGGCACGCTGGAGGAGTTTCTGTCCATCTACAACGTCCCCAATATAGTGCTGGGTTGCATCAAGACCCTGCGCGCGCTAGGCGTGGATACGACCATCCGCAAATACCGATCAGAGGGCCTGCTGGCGGATTTCAGCGACTCGATTCTGGGCAAGCAGGCACAAGAATTTCTGGCCAGAGCAGAATTTATGGATGCGCCCGTCAACCGCAGCCTAACTTGCGCCGAGGCCGAGTTGCTGCGACAGATCAACCTCGCCACCGGCGCACATCTACGCAATATCTCCTGGTATATCACACGGCCAGTATTGCCGCAGGCAGCGGAGATCGCGGCCGAGCAGCCGTACCTGAGCGCCGAACTGCTGGCCAGGTTCAAGGAGAAATTCGCCGCTACCGTGGCCGAGATCAACGAACTCGTTAGCCCGGCACAGCAGCTTTCCACCGATTTCAACCTCCCGAAGGGCGCGGCCAATGTGCCGGACCGCGGCGTTTATAGCTTCAACCAGAAGCAGTTGGCACTCATCGCCCGTGGCATTGCTGAGGTGCCGGGCATGTCGCTGCCGCTACGTATGCTGCGCTACAAGGAGCAGCTACGAAGGTTGATGGTAAGATCCAGAGACCCGCGCCGGGTGATGCAGGCGGTGGCCCGGCGGCTGCGTACTTACTGGCAACGCAAGGCGGCGGGTGGTGGGTAGCGGGTAGCGGAAAGCGGACGTCATTCCCCGCGTCAAGCACGGGGCAGGCTCTGGCCTGACAAGGAATCCGCAGAAAGCCCAACGAAACCTTTTGGATTCATGCCCCCGTTTGCACGGGGACATGCTTTCGCAGGACTGCTCCCGCACGTCCCTGTGCTCCGCAGCATAAGTACATCCTGTACAAAAATGACGGAGGCGGCCTGAGAAGTTTATAATTACTCGTCATGCCGTGCCTGACGCGGCATCCAGTTATAGAAACAAGTCGCTCCCAGCGACACCTTATTCCGGGGCTATCCATGTCGCCTCCATCGTCCCCCTTATCGCCGGAATCCAGTGCGGAATCATTCCTGGCTTGACCGGGAATCCACAAAAAGCCCAGCGAAACCTCCTAGATTCCTGCCCTCATTTTCACGGGGACATGCTTTCGCAGGAATGACGAAGGGGAGGGTTTAGGGAAAAACCTCCCCGCCGAGCTGGCCTTATCTTTCCCTCTCCTTCAAAAGATCAGCAGACCCGATCCTACTCACCCAGCCCCAGTTGCAAGCGGGCGGCGGTCAGGGTGTTGGCCAGCAGGCAGGCGATGGTCACCGGGCCGACGCCGCCGGGCACCGGGGTGATGGCGGCGGCCACCTCGCTCGCCGGGGCAAAATCGACATCGCCCACGAGGCGGCCTTTGTCGCCGTCCGCGATGCGGTTGATGCCAACGTCAATCACGGTGGCGCCGGGCTTGATCCAGCCGCCTTGAATGAAACGCGGGCGCCCGACTGCGGCCACCAGTATATCCGCGCGGCGGCACAATTCGGGCAGCTCGCGGGTGCGGGAATGGGCGATGGTCACGGTGCAGTGCTCTTGGAGCAGCAGGTTCGCCATCGGCTTGCCGACGATGTTGGAGCGGCCAACCACAAGGGCAGCGAGTCCGCTCAAGTCGCCCAACTCTTGCTTCAACATGAGCAGACAACCCAGCGGCGTACACGGCACCAGACGCCGCTCGCCGATGGCAAGCAGGCCGGTGTTGACGACATGAAAGCCGTCCACGTCCTTGTCCGTATGGATGGCGTTGATGACGGCTTTTTCCCCGATCTGCGCGGGCAAGGGCAACTGCACCAGGATGCCGTGAACCCTCGCATCCTCATTCAAGCGCCCCAGCAGCGTGAGCAAGGTTTCTTCGGTGGTCGCCGCCGGCAGCCGGTGTTCTTCTGAATGCATGCCGGCCTCCCCGGCCTGTTTCAGCTTGTTGCGCACATAGACCTCGCTGGCCGGATCATCGCCCACCAGCACCACCGCCAAGCCCGGCAACGGATGCCCGGCGGCCACCAGGGCACGGACTTGCGCGGCGATGTCAGCGCGCATGGCTTGCGCGAATTTTTTGCCATCGATGAGCTTCGTCATGGATTTTCTTGTTGAGCGCCTGGCCGTTTTTCTAAGGATAACACGCCGCCTATGCTACCATATTGGGTTTTACACCAGAGGCGAGAATGATGAACAAAGCAACTGCATACCAACGCATGTTCCCTGATCTACCCGAGCCGGAGTATGAACCTCTGCGCTTCACCCGCTACCCGGAGACCGAGATGTTGGTGCGCGCCCGGCGCTGGTATGAGGAGTGCAACCGCCGCCGCACCACCCGGCATTTCTCCACCGAGCCGGTGCCGAAGAAGTTGCTGGAGTATGCCATTCAAACGGCCAACACCGCCCCGTCCGGCGCGCACCAGCAGCCTTGGACCTATGTCGCCATTGACGATCCGGCCATCAAAAAACAACTGCGCGCGGCGGCGGAAGAAGAGGAATACCGCACCTACACCGAGCGCATGAGCGATGAGTGGCGGCAGGCGCTGGCCAAGCTCGGCACCGACTGGGTCAAGGAACACATCACCGAAGCGCCCTGGGTCGTGGTGCTGTTCAAGGAGCGTTATCGCCTGGATAGCGACGGACGGAAGATCAAAAACTACTATGTCGAGGAGAGTGTCGGCATCAGCGCCGGGCTGTTCATCGCCGCCATCCACCACATGGGCCTAACCACCTTAACGCACACGCCCAACCCGATGCGGTTTTTGAGTGAAGTCCTGCAGCGCCCGGCCAACGAGGCCGCAGTGCTGCTGTTGCCGGTGGGCTATCCGGCGGCGGATGCGAAGGTGCCGCGGCTGCAACGCAAGGCGCTGCGGGAGGTGGTGCAATGGAATCTGGAGAGGCCATGAAGTGAGTTTTTGTTTTCATACGCCGGGCATGGTATGAAGCGCCCGTTCACTGCAAAGGAGGAACGGCCGCGCCGATAAAGTATTCTTCGTCTCGTGGTGTTGCTGCGTCTTGCCGCCCACCGGCCTTCGTCAGCCGGCGCCGGCCATGTAGCCGAGTTTCTTGTTCTTACGGCGCAGGCCGGAGAGCGTGCAATAAAAAATCCTCAATCGCCAAATTCCAATTCAAAAGTAGAGGGCGGCCATGGGCGATTGTGTCGGACATCTTCGTAACGCTTTGTGGCCAGATCGCGTGCCTTGTACGCCAGACTCTCGTCCATCATCCAACCCGCCCTTTTGTTTTCCTGGATTAGCCCCTTCATGGTCAGCCTGGCGCTTTTGCGTCCGTTGCAGGGACGGCATAGCAGGATGCGGTTAGAGATGTCATTCGCGCCGCGGTCGGCGCGCGGGGTGATGTGATCCAGTTCCATGAACGGCGGCTCCAGCGCACGTCCGCATCCGGCGCAAAGCACCTTGCTATCACCAAGGCTCTGGTCAAGGCTCTGGGCTTCGGACAACTCTTTGAATATTTCAGCCCGTGATAGCTGCTGCCACGGCTCTAGAGGCCGCCGGCGCTGCTCCTTCACCGGCAGAAACGACGATGCAGTCTCGCCGTCATCGGTGCGCTCTGGCGGCTGCGTGATGAAATAAACATATTCATCAAACAGGCCGGTCTTGGCCTTGCCCTCACCATTAAGACCCTCACGGGCCAGGCGTTCCATGACAACGGTTTTGGCATTGTCCCAAATGTCCATGCCGACCCATTGCCGCTTCAAGCGCTCGGCGGCGACCAGCGTGGTGGCACAGCCGCAAAAGGGATCAAGGACAATATCGCCCTCGTTGGAACTGGCCTTGATGATGCGCTCGTATAAGGCGAGGGGTTTTTGGGTGGGGTAGCCGACGCGTTCTCTGGCTTGGGAGTTGAGGATGTTTATGTCGTTCCAAACAGAATTAAGGGCAGTTCCCTCGTTATCCTCAGTCTTGTAGATCAGCTTTTCATAGTCGCCTTCCTCGATAACCCGCTTCGCCTTTTTCCGGTCATAGACAATGAGTTGTTTGACGCCGCCGGGCTTATTGACCTGGTAGCCGATCTTCAGTTTAGCCGCCTTATCGCTGGTCAAAATAAATTGCTGATTGAAGGTATGTTTCTTCCCGACCGTATAGAAAAGCAAGGTGTCATGGTTTTTCTGAAATTGATTTGAGATATTAGTCCACTTTGCATAGCACCACACAATCTCATTTTGAAAATTCTGCCACCCGAAGATTGCGTCCATGACCGCCTTCAGATAATGGCTGGCCGTCGGATCGCAATGCAGATAGATCGAACCCGTTGGTTTGAGCACCCGGCGCATTTCCAACAACCGCACCGCCATAAAGCACATGAAGGCGCCCATGCCGTCCGAATGGGCATAGCGCGCACCCTCGATCGCCTCCATCAGCTTAGGGTGATCATCCGTGATCTGATCGACCCAGTCCGGATGCACATCGCGCTCCCAGGACCAGCGGTCTTGAAACTTGGCGCCGGCGGCGAGGCTGTCCGGCGTGGCATGAAAATCCCGGCCCTTGTTGAACGGCGGATCCGTGGCGATCAAGTCGACGGATTCGGAATTCATAGCCCGCAGGAAACCCAGATTATCGCCATGAAACAGGGTGCGGTTTTGCCAGTTTGTCATTGCTATTTTCTTCGGTGTGAAGCTGCAATATTGTTACATTCGGCGGACGCTTGCAAGCGGCGCGGACAGGCCGACAAGGCTCATGCCTATGGATTCCTGCTTCCGCAGGAATGACGAAGACAGGCGAACGGGCAAGCCGGCCAGGTTCATGCCCCATCCTCGCTATCTCGATATAAACGTGCAGGCCAGCGCCGGTGCAGCCATAGCCACTGCGCCGGGTGGGCGCGGATCTGAGCCTCGATAAAGGCATTGATACGCTGCATACAACGCCGGGTATCGGCCGCCGCATCGCCCGTGTTCTGCGGCACAAAGGGCGGGTGAAACTCCACCTCAAAGCGCATCGGGCTAAGCCGGCGGGTGGAGACCGGCACGATGGTGGCGGCGTATTTGAGCGCCAGCTGCGCCGGCCCCGGCGCCGTCATCGCCGCCTGGCCGAAGAAGTCCAGCGCCAGCCCCTCGTTGAATTTTTGATCACTGAGCAGGGCCACGGCCCGACCGGCCGCCAGCGCCCGCAGCAAGGGGCGCATGGTGCTGCCCTTTGGCGCCAGATGAGCAACGCCGTAAGCCCGGCGCAGGCGCGCCAGCTGCCGATCAATGTGCGGGTTATTGGCGGCGCGATAGACCGCCAGGCAGTCGGGGATACGCCGGCAGACCACCAGCATCATCACCTCCCAGTTGGCAAAGTGGGCGGAGATGAACACCGTACCGCGGGCCGCGGTCGCCGCCGTCTCCAAGTGTTCCGCGCCGCGCAGCACAATACGCTCGTCGGTTTTGGCAGCAAGCGCTGGCAACTGCGGCAACTCGCCGGCGGTGTGGCCGATGCTCTCCCAGACCAGACGCGCCAGCCGCTGCCGCTCGTCCGCGCTTTGCTTCGGAAAGGCAAGTTGTAAGTTACGCAGCACGATGCGGTGGCGCGGCAGATAGGGGCCGCAAATCCTCGCCAGTCCGCCCAGCCAGCCGGCGGCGCGCGCCGGGCCTAATACCCTCGCCAACGCCTTCACCGGCCACCAGTACAAGCTCGCTAAAACCAGGGCCTGCAAGCGCCAAGTGCCACGCCGGACAAGAACTGCGCGCTGCTCAGGCGCAGCCGGGTTCGTATGGTTATTTGTGATCGGGCGGCGCATCGTGTCTTTTTCAAGCAGCATGGGCGATTGTCTCAGCGATTGCCGCATCGGGAGCGCGGCGGCGTCTCTTCCAATGGCATGCGGGCCGCGCTGGCTGTTGCGGGGTGATTGTAGCATGGCGGGCGCTTGCAAGTAGGGCGGACAGGCGAACGGGCAAGCCGGCCAGGCCGGCATCGAAACCTGATCAGGCGAAAGGGCGGGAGTTCATCGCAGGTGGCGTCTAAAGCACAGGTGCGGCCCCTCACCGCAGCGCGGGTGCCGGCCAGAGCGGGACGAAGGTCGGATGTCCTTGCTTCACGTCCACCGTCAGCGAGTAGCCGACCTGCGGGTCGCCGTAATGTTCAAAAGAGAACAGGTAGCGGTAGCAGCCCTCGCAATCCTGAGTGGGGGCGACGCCGCGCAGTTGCAGGTTGTGGCCGTCCTGGACGTAAATTTCGGCGCTCTGGGCAAAGTCGCGGGCGATCTGCTCGATGGTGGCCGTGGCTTGCAGGCGGTATGTCGTGCCGTCAAAGGCGAGTTTCTCCAGCGCCGGGGGATAGCCGCCGCCGGAGGTGCTGACCCAGACATCGCGCCAGCCGCGGCTCAGAGTCTCTTGCGCACTGATGGCGTCTGAGGTGGGAAGGTGCTGGATGAGGCGGAAGGCCGCGCCGGTATTCTCCAGGATCAGGGCGGTGCAGCCGCCGCTGCCGCAATAGTCCCGGCCACGCAACCTCAGCAGCGCGTCCAACCTGCCATCGCCGTTCAAGTCAACATAGTCCACGAGCGAGTACCGCACGCTCGTCTCATAGCCGCCGGCCTTGAGCGCCGCCTCCAGCGCCTGGATCTCCGCATCCGACGGATGCATCCCGCCTTCGTCCTGATAGGCCGCGGGCAGGCAGGCACTCAGCAACACGCCAAGGGACAGTATCAATACGCCTGAAAATAAAAATGCAGGCATGGCGTCTCTCCTTTATGAAAGAGGGGTATGGTAGCAAAATACTGAAAACTTACTAAGGATACGTAGTCAACGTGAGCTGTGCCACAGGCCTTGTTTATGATCAAAGATGAGAGGTCATAATGAGTGAGTCACTCTGGGACTTTTCGGTCCGAACCTATCGCGGCGAGTGGGTGTCGGCGGCCTGCCTGGCCTTGCAGGATGAGCGCGGGGTGGATGTCAATATGCTGCTATATTGTTGCTGGCATGGCGCTACCCGAGGTGCTGGCGGTACATTTTTCAGACGGTGCGGTGCCGATCGAATTGTAGGAGACTAATGCTCCTGCCCGTGCCGGCTGCCCGTAGCTGCTCGTAGCAGACCTAATGACTCTCCTTTAAGGGCGGAACGACAGAATAAATCTCCTCCAGCGTACTCACCCCCTCGGCCACTTTCTGCGCACCGCTTAAGCGCAAGTTGCGCATGCCTTGTTTGGCCGCCGCTGCGTGGTATTGGCGTAGGTCTGTGCTGGTGTTGATCAGTCGTCGCATCTCCGCATCGATGTGCAGGGCCTCGTAGATGCCGATGCGCCCCAGGTAGCCGGTGTGCCGGCATTCATCGCAGCCGACTGGCTCATAGACGCTCTGCGGCAGCCGCGTCTTGCCCGGTGCCACCAGCCGCTCCCAGGCGGCGCGGTCGAGTTGGCCGGCGGCCTTGCAGTGCGGACACAGGGTGCGGATCAGGCGCTGCGCCAGGACGCCGAGCAGGGTGGCACCGATGAGGTACGGCTGCGCACCGAGGTCGATCAAGCGGGTGATGGTCGAAGGCGCATCGTTGGTGTGCAGGCTGGAGAGCACCAGATGGCCGGTCAGGGCGGCCTGGATGGCCACTTCCGCCGTATCTTCATCGCGAATCTCGCCGACCATGATGATGTCCGGGTCCTGGCGCAGCAGGGTTCTAACGCCGGTGGCAAAGCCAAGGTCGATCCCCGGCTGCACCTGCATCTGGTTGAGTTGCGCATCCACCAGCTCGATCGGGTCTTCGATGGTGCAGATGTTGAGTTCCGGGCTGGCCAGTTGTTTCAAGGCCGAATACAAAGTGGTGGTCTTGCCGGAGCCGGTCGGCCCGGCCACCAGGATGATGCCGTGCGGGTTTTCCACCATCTTCGCCCAGGCCGCCTGATCGTGCCGGGTGAAGCCGAGCTCGGCCAGGCTCTTGATCAGCATGTCCGGGTCAAAGATGCGCAGCACGAGTTTTTCCCCGAAGGCGGTCGGCATGGTGGAAAGGCGCATTTCCACTTCCTCACCAGAGGGCGCTTTGGTCTTGATGCGGCCATCCTGCGGTCGGCGTTTATCGGCGATGTCCATGCGGCCCAAGGATTTCAGGCGGCTGCTGATCGCGCCGATGAGCACCAGCGGGAATTCGTGTACGCGATGCAGGACGCCGTCTATGCGAAAGCGCACGATGCCCTTGTCGCGCCGGGGTTCCAGGTGAATGTCGCTAGTGCGCTGTTCAAAGGCGAATTGCAGCAGCCAGTCCACCAGGCTGACGATGTGGCGGTCGTTGGCATCGGGCTCGCCGGCCTTGCCTACCTCGATGAGTTGCTCGAAGTTATGTAAGTCGCTGATGGCCTTGTGGCTGCTGTCGGAGACCGCGCCCATGATGGTGCGGCTGACCCCATAGAACTCGACCAGGTAGCGCTCGATGTCTTTGGGGTTGACGATGACGCGCTTGATCGTGCGTCCGGTGATGCGGGCGAGTTCGTGTTCCCAGTGGCTGATATAAGGCTCGCAGCTAGCGATGGTCAATTCCTTCTCGGAGACCTGCAGCGGCAGGATGCCCAGCTTGCCGGCATAGGCCTGGGAGACCAGGCTGGTTACCTTGCCGACATCGATCTTTAAGGGGTCAATGCGCAGGTAGCGCTGGCCGCATTTTCCCGCCAGCCAGCGCGTGAGTTGTTCTAAGCTAAGCGGATAAGACGGCTTGGTGATGCTCTGCCAGCCCTGATCGGCGATGATCAGCAAGGGATGCGTATCCTCATCCAGCTTCTCCGCCAGCCGGGCGCGCTGGCCGGCGCTGATGATCGCATCCCGCTCCAGCTGCTCCAGCACAAAGCCTAAGGATAGTTTATCCTCCGCCGGGGGGGTGAGTGCCTGCTTCATATGAGTGTTCGATCCAAAAAAGGAACAGACGAAAGCGCTCTGGGTCTGATAGTATTTGCAAGTTTAAGTCGCCGACATTTTATAACGCCCGGAGTATTTAATGAAATCCATCTTGCTTTTTGCCGTGCTTGCCGGGGTAAGTTCCGGCGTATTTGTCCATGCTTCCGCCGATGCTTCTGCTGATGCCTCCACGTTGCAGGAGACGATTGATAATCTACGCAGTTTTTTCCCAGAGCTGGAAGTAACACAGATCCGTCCCTCGCAGATTGACGGGCTGTATGAAGTGATGGACGGCGCGGAAGTATTCTATTCCTCGCCGGACGGCCGCTACATCGTGGATGGCGACCTAATCGATTTGCAGCAGAAAAGGAACCTGAGCGAGGAGCAGCGCACAAAGGCGCGCGCGGAGATCCTGGCGGCCATGCCGCCCGCCGAGCGCATTGATTTCTCCCCGAAAGAGACCAAGCACGACATCTACGTATTCACCGACATCAGTTGCGGCTATTGCCGACAACTGCACCGCGATGTGGCGGAGCTAAACAAACACGGCATCGCCGTGCATTATCTGGCCTTTCCGCGGCAAGGGCCCGGTTCTGCGAATTTTAAGGACATGGAGTCAGTGTGGTGTGCGGACGATCCTAACCAGGCCATGACCCGGGCTAAGTTCGGCCAGGGCGTAGAGCCGAAGCAATGCAGCAATCCGGTGGCGAAGCATTACCAGCTGGGGCAGGAATTCGGTGTGCCCGGCACGCCGGCCATCTATCTGGAAGACGGCAGCCAGATCGGCGGTTATCTGCCGCCGGAGGAGCTTATCCAGGCGCTGAACTGAAATTGCGCCCGCCCCTTAGCATCCGCTCATCCGGGCGCTAAATTGAAACTGTACGCGTTTTATTACAGGGCAATGCCTTGCAGGGCGCTGATCTCAACCATGGTCTTGCCGCCGTCCTTCTCGATATTCTCCAGCCGCACCGGCAGATAATGTAACCTGGGCGCACACCAGAGCGTGGACTGACGCCGGCTGCCCGGCTTGTGCCGAAATAGTTTGATCGTTGCAAATTGCCCCAGCGGCGTCTCGATCACTTCCTCGCCCAGCACCTCAAAGTGATAGGGCTTGATCTTGCCGCCATCGGCAATGGTATAGGCCAGCGGCCGCCGGCCTTCTTTGAGGTCTTTCATAATGGCGAGTTGATACAGCAGCTTGTCCATGATCCGCGCCCGGGTCGGCATCTGCCAGGCCGCGCCGTTAATCGAATTGGTGATGGTCTTTTTGTCCCAGTCAAACTCGACCACGACATGCCGCTCCTTCTTCCCGCCCGTGTGCCGATAGCGATAGTGCAGGGGGAAGAGCGCCTCCTCGTTGTTTTTCCAGGTGGTCTCCTCGATGATCTTATCGCGGCGAAACAGGGCAACGAGGCCGGTGGTGTTGGTCTCCGAGCGATATTGATAATTTCCATCTTCCAGGCGGACAAAGCGGCGCTGCATGGTGGCGATCTTGGCGCCTTTTCGATACACCGAATACGTAACTTCAAAAGGCACCGGCCAATCCAGCGGCCAGTCCTGGGCCGCCGGCGCGCCGACGGCAAGGCCGGCGAGCAGGATGAACAGCGGATATTTGAGCAGGGACGACATAGTGGGCGCTATTAGGGAAGCTCGCTGTGCTAAGATTACGCAAGCGCAATGGTGAACAAAAAGCGATCTGAATACAAGCCTTATTATGCCGACTTCATTTGAACCAGAAGCCTCCGCCACGGTGCTGGTGGTGGGCGATGTGATCCTCGATCGCTATGTGCACGGCGACACCACCCGCATCTCGCCGGAGGCGCCGGTGCCGGTGGTGCGGGTCAATGCCACACAAGAGAAACCCGGCGGGGCGGCCAATGTTGCCCTGAACGTGCGCGCCTTAGGCGTGGGCGTGTGCCTGCTCGGCATGACGGGCGCGGATGAATCCGCCGCGGCCTTGCGCGCCATGTTGGTGGAGGCTGAGGTGCAATGCCTCTTTGTGCAGCAGGCCGACTTCCCCACGACAACCAAGCTGCGGGTCTTGAGCGGGCATCAGCAACTCCTGCGCCTGGACTACGAGGGCGGCACGGCGGACACCCATATCGATAACGATAGCTTGTATGCGCTCTACCGCCAGGCCGCCAAAGATGCAGCGCTCGTTGTCTTGTCTGATTACGGCAAGGGCAGCCTTAAAAATATCGACAAGTTCATTGAGTTTGCACGGGCGCATGGGACTGCCGTCTTGGTTGACCCAAAAGGCACCGACTTTGAGCGCTATCGCCATGCCAGCCTGCTGACGCCGAACTTGAAAGAATTTGAATCTGTTGTCGGGCCTTGCCGGGATGAGGCCGAGCTGGCGGCGAAGGGCGGAGACTTATGCCAGGCGCTGCAATTAGATGCCCTGCTGGTAACCCGCGGCGAGCAGGGCATGAGCCTGATCCGGGCCGGGGCAACGGGGGCGGATGCCGCCATCCATCTGCCGGCGCAGACGCGCGAGGTCTTTGATGTAACCGGTGCCGGCGATACGGTCATTGCCGCCCTGGCTGCGGGCCTGGCCTCGGGCTATGACATGCCGCAGGCGATGGCTTACGCAAACCGCGCCGCCGGGCTGGTGGTGGAGAAGCTGGGCACGGCTACCGTGAGCGTGGCGGAATTAAACGCCGCCGGCCGCGCTGTACAACCCGCCGCCGCCCGTGTTCTGGGGGCCAAGGAATGCATTGAACAGGCCGCCTTGTTGCGTAGCGCAGGGCGCAAGTTGGTGCTGACCAATGGTTGTTTTGATATTCTTCACGCCGGCCATGTTGAGTACCTGCAAGAGGCCAGGGCGCTGGGGGATTGCTTGATCGTGGCGGTGAACGATGATGCTTCCGTGCGGCGGCTGAAAGGGCAGGGGCGCCCAGTCCATTCCCTGCACCAGCGCCTGCGTGTGCTGGCGGGACTGGCCGCAGTGGATTGGCTGGTGGCCTTTTCAGAAGGCACGCCTGAGGCGCTGATCCGGAAAATACGGCCGCATGTCTTGGTCAAGGGTGGGGATTATCAGCCCAGTGAGGTGGCGGGCGGGGAGTTTGTTAAGCAGAACGGCGGCGAGGTGCTGATCTTGCCTTATCGGGCTGGTTGTTCTACAACCTCAATCTTACAATCAATCCAAAACCAAGAAGGAGAACGCAAAGCATGATTATCGTAACCGGCGGTGCCGGGTTTATCGGCAGCAATCTGATCAAGGGCCTGAATGCGGCCGGCAGTAGCGACATCCTCGTGGTCGATGATCTGAGCAATGGCAAAAAATTCGCCAATCTCGTTGATTGCGAGATTCAGGATTACCAAGACACGGAGGAATTTTGGCCGCAACTCAAAAGCGGGGCGCTCCTGCCGCGGAAAATCTCGCGCATCTTTCACCTAGGGGCTTGTACCACCACCACCGAGTGGGACGGGCGCTACTTGATGCACAACAATTACGCCTGGTCAAGGGATCTGCTGGAGCTCGCAGTAGCCAAGCGCATTCCCTTTATCTACGCCTCCAGCGCCGCCGTGTATGGCACCGGCACCCAATTCATTGAGCAACGCCAAAATGAAAAACCCATCAGCGCCTATGGCTATTCCAAGTCCCTGTTTGATCAATATGCCAGGCGACACAGCCGGGAAGTGTACTCGCACTCGCAGATAGCCGGCCTGCGCTACTTCAATGTCTATGGCCCTGGTGAGCAGCACAAGGGCGCGATGGCCAGCATGGCTTGGAAACTGAACGCGCAGTTACAAGAGAGCGACAAATTGGAATTATTCCAAGGCAGCGGCGGCCATGCCGACGGCGAGCAGCGCCGCGATTTCATTCATGTCGATGATGTCGTGGCCGTGAACCTGTGGCTGATGGAGCACAAGGAAGTCTCCGGCGTCTTCAACCTGGGCACGGGCACAAGCCGCAGTTTCAACGAGCTGGCCGGGCAAGTCATCGCCTGGCACGGCCGCGGCGAGATCGAATACATCCCCCTGCCCGATGGCTTGGAAGAGAGCTATCAGAGCTTCACCCAGGCCGACATGAGCGCCCTGCGAGAGGCCGGCTATGAGAAAGATTTCATAAGCCTCGAGGACGGCATGAAGCGTTATCTTGATTGGTTAAATAGCGAGTAGCAAGCGGCGGCATTCGTCATCAAGACAAAGCCCGCCCTTCATGCGCCTGCTCTACACCGCCGTCCTCTACCTGCTCGCCCCCCTTGTCCTGCTGCGCCTGTTCTGGCTAGGGCGGAAAAATCCGGACTACCGGCGGCGCTGGCCGGAGCGCTTCGGCTTCTTTCCTGAGATCCAATTTTCCAGGCCAGTGCTGTGGATCCACGCCGTCTCCGTTGGAGAGGTGCAGGCCGCCCGGACGCTCATTGATCGACTGCTGGCCGACTATGCGCACTATCAACTCCTCATCACGACGGTAACGCCCACCGGCGCCGCCGGTGTCGCGCGCGCCTATGGCGATGCGGTGCAGCATGTCTATTGCCCCTATGACCTGCCCCTTGCCGTGCGCCGCTTTCTGGCGCGGTTCCGGCCCTGCCTGCTGCTGATCATGGAGACCGAGCTGTGGCCGAACCTGCTGGCCATCTGTCGCCGCCGGGCGGTGCCGGTCTTGCTGGTGAATGCCCGCCTGTCTGCGTGCTCTGGCCGGCGCTATGGCCGGTTTGGCGCGTTCAGCAAAGAGACGCTGGCGAACTTATCCCTCATCGCCGCCCAGAGCCAGGCCGATGCCGAGCGATTCCTCGAACTAGGCGCGCCGGCGGACAAGGTGGTGGTGACAGGCAATCTCAAATTCGACAGCAGTTGTCCCCAGGCATCTGATGAGACCGCCAGCGAGCCGGCGCAGCCGAGGCAAGGCTTGTTTGCCGCGGATATGCCTATCTGGATCGCCGCCAGCACCCATGCGGGCGAAGAAGAATTGGTGCTGGCCGCCTTTGAGCAGGTGTTGGAATCCAGCCCGAACTGCCTCTTGATCCTCGCCCCGCGGCACCCGGAGCGCTGCGAGGCGGTCCTTGAGTTATGCCGACGCCGGCGGCTTGCCACGGCGCGGCGCAGCGAGCCGGGCGAGTGCGGCCCGGCCACCCGGGTCTTTGTGCTGGACACGCTGGGCGAGTTGGCGCGCTTCTATGCCTGTTCGGATGTGGCCTTTGTCGGCGGCAGCCTGGTGCCGGACGTGGGCGGACACAACCTGCTGGAGCCGGCGGCACTCGGCCTGCCGGTCATCAGCGGCGAGCAGCCGTTTAACTTTGCCGAAGCCAGTCGCCTGTTGCACGAGGCGGGTGCCTTGCTTTTTGTGTCCAACCCGCAGGAATTAGCCCGTGAGGTCAGCGCCCTGTTGGCCGATGCCGCCAAGCGCCGCCGCATGGGGGAGAAGGCGAGAGAAGTGGTACTGGCAAACCGCGGCGCCACCGACCGGGTCATGGACATCCTGCGGACTTATATCGCCACGGATGATCGATGAGCGCCAAGGCTCAGGCGCTCTCCACTTCCACCTGCACGGCGCAGTATTTGAACTCCGGGATCTTGCCGAAAGGATCCAGCGCCTCGTTGGTGAGCAGGTTGGCAGCGGCTTCGCGGAAGCTGAAGGCCATCATCACCACGCCTTCTTGGGTATGCGCATCGGCGCGGGCCGCAGCGCTGATCTTCCCCCGGCGCGAGCGCAGCGTGAGCCGGGCACCGCTTGCGCATCCTAAGCGCGCTAAGTCTTCGGGGTTGATGGAAATGCTCGGCAGCGGCTCGATGGCATCAAGCACGGCGGCGCGCCGGGTCATGGTGCCGGTGTGCCAGTGTTCCAACTGCCGGCCGGTGATGAAGACAAAGGGATAGTTCGCATCCGGCAGCTCGGCGGGTTCGCCGGCACTCGCCGGGACGAAGCGGCCGCGACCGCTCGCAGTAGGGAAGATGCCGCCCTTGAAGATCACCGGCTCGCCGGGGTCGCCCTCGTTCTTCAAGGGATAGGTGAGCGAATCTTCCTGCTCCAGCCGCGCCCAGGTGATGCCGGCCATGCTGGCGTTGCTGCGGCGGATCTCGGCAAATACTTCTTCCGGCCCGGCGTAGTTCCAGTTGAGCCCCAGGCGCCGGGCCATTTCCTGGATGAGTTCCAGATCCTGGCGTGCCTCGCCGGGCGGGGCGATGGCCTGGCGCGCCAGTTGCACCCGCCGGTCGGTGTTGGTGAAGGTGCCGGTCTTCTCCGGGAAGGCCGAGGCCGGCAGGATGACATCGGCGAAACTACAGGTCTCGGTGAAGAAAATATCCTGCACCACCAGATGCCTTAGCTTCGCCAGCGCGGCGCGGGCGTGGTGTAAGTTCGGATCCGACATGGCCGGGTTCTCGCCCATGATGTACATGCCGTGCAGATTCTCATCCAAGATGGCGTGCATGATCTCGACCACGGTCAGGCCCGGCTTTTCATCCAGAGCGCTGTCCCACAGCGTCTCGAATTTGGTTTTAGCATCCGTTGCGGCCACCGCCTGGTAGTCGGGATACATCATCGGGATGAGGCCCATGTCGGAGGCGCCCTGTACGTTGTTCTGCCCGCGCAAGGGATGCAGGCCGGTGCTGGCGCGGCCGATCTGGCCGGTGAGCAGCGCCAAGGCAATCAGGCAGCGGGCGTTGTCGGTGCCGTGGGTGTGCTGGGAGATCCCCATGCCCCAGAAGATGATCGCCGTCTCAGCCGTGGCATAGAGCCGGGCGACTTCGCGAATGGTCGCGGCCGGAATGCCGCAGACGGGCGCTACTTTCTCGGCGCTAAAAGATTCAAGGTTCTCCGCCAGCGCCGCAAAGCCCTCGGTGTGCGCGGCGATGAAGTCCTTGTCGTGCAGGTCTTCGTGGATGATGGTGTGCATGAAGGCATTGAGCAGCAGGATGTCGGTCGAGGGGCGCAGTTGCAGGAAATGCGCGGCGTAGCGGCTGAGGCTGGAGCGATAGGGCTCGATGACGATGAGGCGGCTGCCGCGCTTTGCTGCGTTTTTCATAAAGGTGGCGGCCACCGGGTGGTTGGAGTCCGGGCGGGCGCCGATGACCATGATCACCTCGGCACGGCTGCCGTCGGCGACCTGGTTGGAGACTGCCCCGGAGCCGATGGTCTCCAGCAGGGCGGCCACGGATGAGGCATGGCACAGCCGTGTGCAGTGATCGACATTGTTGCTGCCAAAACCAGTGCGCACCAGTTTCTGAAACAGATAAGCCTCTTCGTTGCTGCCCTTTGCGCTGCCGAAGCCGGCCAGAGCGCGGGCGCCGGACTTGTCCTGGATTTCCTTCAGACCGGCGGCGGCAAAATCCAGCGCCTCCTCCCAGCCGGCCGGGCGAAAGTATTTGTCGATCTCTTCCGCCTCGATCAGGGCCGCAGTCTTGGCCATGCCTTCGCGCCGGATCAAGGGCGTGGTCAGGCGCTGCGGATGATGCACATAGTCAAAGCCGAAGCGCCCCTTGACGCACAGGCGCCCGGCATTGGCCGCGCCCTTGCGCCCGTCCACCGACTGAATGCGCCCGTCTTTGACGTTAAAGCGCAGCAGGCAGCCGACGCCGCAATAGGGACAGACGGAGTTTATTTGTTTGTCCGGCCTGGTCGCGGGCAGGGGCGCGGGGGCGGCATCGGCTAACTGCGCATCCGCGCCGGTCAACGCCGGTTTACTGGAAGGCAGCAGGGCACCGGTGGGGCAGGCCTGCACGCATTCGCCGCAGGCGACACAGCTGCTCTGGCCCAGCAGCGCCGCGCCGTCAAAGACGATGGCGGCTTCCGCCCCGCGCCGCGCATAGCCGATCACATCGTTGACCTGCTCCTCCCGGCAGGCGCGCACACAGCGGGTGCATTGGATGCAGGCGGCCAGGTTGACCGCAATGGCCGGATGCGAGAGGTCGTTCTCCACTGGCGCACGGCGGGGGAATCTCGGCGCTCCAAGCGCCAGTTTTTCGGCCCAGTAGTCCAGCTCGGAATCCGTCTTGCCGAGGGTCTCGCCCGACCCGGGCATGTCTGCGAGCAAGAGCTCCAGCACCATCTTTTGCGAGTGCCGGGCGCGTTCGTTATCGCTGGCGACTTCCATATCGGCAACAGGCCGGCGGCAGCAGGCCGGCGCCAGCGCGCGCTCGTTCTTGATCTCCACCACGCAGGCGCGGCAGTTGCCGTCCGGCCGGTAGCCCTCTTGATAACAAAGGTGCGGGATGGCGATGCCGTGGCGGACGGCGGCCTGGAGGATGGTCTCATCAGGCCGCGCGGTGATGGCGCGGCCGTCCAGGGTGAAGGGCACGTCTGAGGCAAAAGTTTCGGGCTTGGCGGCCATGACTAGCGGAATTCCTGCGGAAAGTATTTCAGCGCACAGCGCAACGGGTTCGGTGCCGCCTGGCCGAGGCCGCAAATTGAGGCGTCTTCCATCGCAACAGCCAGCTCTTCCAAGAGCGCTTTATCCCACTGCGGCTGTTGCATCAGCTGCATGGCCTTGGCAGTACCCACCCGGCACGGCGTACAGCGCCCGCAGGACTCATGCGCAAAGAAGCGCATCGCATTCAAGGCCAGGGCGCGGGCGCTGTCTTGGTCGGAGAAGACCACGATGGCGGCCGAGCCGATGAAGCAGCCGTATTCCTGCAAGGTGTCGAAATCCAGCGGCACATCGCCTAAGGAAGCCGGCAGGATGCCGCCGGAGGCACCGCCGGGGAAGTAGCCGTAGAATTCATGCCCCGCCGACATGCCGCCGCAGTACTCATGCAGCAGCTCGCGCATGCTGATCCCGGCCGGAGCGAGATGCACGCCGGGCTTTTGTACGCGCCCGCTCACGGAAAAGGAGCGCAAGCCCTTGCGCCCGCGGCGCCCCTGGGCGGTGAACCAGTCGGCGCCTTTTTCGATGATGTCCCGGACCCAGTGCACGGTCTCCAGGTTGTGTTCCAAGGTGGGGCGGCCAAACAGGCCGACCTCGGCCACATAGGGCGGGCGCAGCCGCGGCATGCCGCGTCGACCCTCGATGGACTCGATCATGGCCGACTCTTCCCCGCATACGTAGGCACCGGCGCCGCGGCGCAGGTGGATCTCCGGCAAGGGCCCCGGGCCGGGCGGGTTTTGCTTGAGCAGGGCCAGCTCTTGTTCCAGCATCTTGCGACAACCGGCGTATTCATCGCGCAGGTAGAGATAAATCGCCGCGGCCGCAATCGCCCAGTGGGCGATCAGCGTTCCTTCTAAAAAGCGATGCGGGTCGCGCTCCAAATAATAGCGATCCTTGAAGGTGCCCGGCTCGCCCTCATCAATGTTGATCGCGATCAGGCGTGGGGCCGGCTGTTGTTTTAAGATGCGCCACTTGCGCCCGGCCGGGAAACCGGCACCGCCCAGGCCGCGTAGCTTTGCATCTTCCATGATCTGCATGACCTGCTCGGGGTTGTGTTGGCCCTTGCGGCAGGCTTGCAGGGTCTGATAGCCGCCCTGCCGGCGGTATTCTGCATAGCCGATGGCGGCCGGTAGCGGTGCGGTGAGGGCTTGGCTGTCGATGGCCTCTTTTACGCTCTCCGGCGTGGCCTTTGCAATGGGGTTGGTGCCGACCACGGCCACCGGGGCCTGGCGACAGCGCCCGACACAGGGCACGGCCTGGATGCGCACCTTCTCACCTAGCGTTTCGTCCAGCGCACGGCTTAGTTCCCGCGCGCCGAAGATCTCGCAGCTCAAGGACTCACAGACGCGCACGGTCAGCGGCGGCGGTGGCTTTGCCTCGTCCTTGATGACATCGAAGTGGTGATAAAAGGTGGCGACTTCATAGACTTCCACCTCCGGGATTGTAAGCAGCGCGGCCAGGGCGCGGATGTGGCGGGCGGCGATGTGGTGGTAGTGATCCTGGATGAGATGCAGGTATTCGATCAATAAATCCCGGCGGCGCGGCATCTCACCCAGCAGGGCCTCCAGCGCTTGGCGGTCCTGCGCCCGGCCCGTGTTGTGGGCGGTGTGGTCGGCGGTGTGCCCGGTGGCATCGATTTTTATTCGCCTACGCATCGTTAGGGCTTGAAGGCGGGGATAAGGAGGCTCAAGGCAAGGCGCTCAGGCATCAAGCACAGCAAGCATTTCCCGGGTGGATGTGTATTTTTCACGCGGCTTCGCCTTTGGTCGGCCGCGTTCGATCTCGCTCTGATCAATACGTTTCCAGTCGGGAAAACCCACATAGCGCACGCCTCGTTGTTGCAATAACTGACAGACTGCGGCCGTGCCGCCCTTGTCCGCGCCGCCATCCAGCGCGGCCAGGTCCTGTAACAGGGCGGCGATGGTGGCACGGCTGTCGGCGCGATTGGTGCCGATGATACCGGTTGGCCCGCGTTTTATCCAGCCGGCGGCGTACAGGCCGGGGATGACGGCGCCCTCATCCGTGATGCGGCCATCAACGGTGGGGAAGACGCCGCGGCCCGCATCAAAGGGGACGCCGGCAATCGGTACGCCCTGATAACCGATGCTGCGAAATACGAGGCCCGTCTCCAGTTCTATGCTCTCTCCACTGCCGTGGGCCGCCTGGCTAAATGCCGCGCCTGCCAGCCGGTTTTTCTCCAGCACGATGCGCGCCACCCGCTCCCTCCCAAGCAGGGCGGTCGGGCTTTTTAGGAAGCTGAAATGACAGCGCCGCGCCTTGCCGCTCGCTGCTCTTTTGCTGTAGGCGACAAACAGCTCATAGACCTTTTTATTGCCGGCGCTGCGTTTGTCTGCCAACTCGGCCTCGCTCTCCGGGTTTAAGGCAAGTTCTTCCGCGTCAACCACCGGCGCGCAGTCTTGCAATTCGCCAAACTCTTTCAACTCTTTGGATGTGAACTTGGCCTGGGCCGGGCCGCGTCGGCCGATGACGTAGATATCTCGTATCTTGCTCGCAGCGAGCACTTCCAAGGCGTGTTGGGCGATGTCGGTGTGTCGTAATTCGTCCACGCTCTTGGCGAGGATACGGCTGACATCGGCAGCCACATTGCCCTGGCCGATGATGACCGCAGTCTCGCAGGAGAGATCAAAGCGCCGCGCGCGGTAGTCCGGGTGGCCGTTGTACCAGCCGACAAACTCGGTGGCGGTGTGGCTGCCGGGCAGGTCCTCGCCCGGGATGCCGAGCCGCCGATCGGTCTGGGCGCCGCAGGCAAAGACGACGGCGTGGTGCGTGGCCTGTAACTCTTCGACGAGTACGTCCCGGCCGATGGTGACGTTACCCAGGAAGTGGAAGTCATCGGATTCGGCGATGCGGGCATAGACCTTGATCGCCTGCTTGAGCTTGGGATGATCCGGCGCGACACCGCTGCGCACCAGGCCATACGGGGCGGGCAGGCGCTCAAACAGGCTGACTTTGACGGCGAGTTCAGATTTCAGCAAGGCTTCCGCGGCGTAGAAACCGGCCGGGCCGCTGCCCACGATGGCGACCGCCAAGGGACGCTGTTCAGAGCCGAGTTGTGCCATCTCGTTGCCGCCTTGCTATGGACATGTTAAGGAAAGCGAAGGCGCGGCGGGAAATGCCTCTCATCTTCAGCGCGGGCGATTCTTCAAAAACCCAGCGCCGCCTGCCTTTCCGCAGCACCGGGCAGGGGCGTCATCTGCTCCTCACAGACCGGCAGCGCAGAGGCCTTCTCGGCGTTGATCTCCACCCAGCCCTGTAATTCTTCCGGTAGATCGTCCTCTTCATAAATGGCCTGCACCGGGCATTCCGGGATGCAGGCGCTGCAATCTATACAGACCTCCGGGTCGATATAGAGCATGTCATCGTCATAATGAAAACACTCGACCGGACACACCGTCACACAATCGGTAAAACGACAGCCCTTGCAATTCTCGGTTACTACTGTTGTCATGGTCGCCTCCTCGTTTGCACCGCCGTATTTTACCAGGATTGCAGATTTTGGGAAGTTTTGATTTTTCCCGGCTTGCCTGAGATTTTTTACCCGAGTATCGCCCTGATACAACTTATACAAAGCACTGCCATATCGGATTCTGGAAAGCAGTCAAGTAATAAATATGTAACATATTCTTTGAAATATTTATTTTAATAATATATGTTACGTATTTTTATAATTTCATGAGGAGAGTAATAAAATGCCTGTTATACGAATCAGCGATGCAACTTTTGAAGACCTACAACTCATCTCCACCTGGCTGGAGACCGGCACCCCACCGCAGACCATTGAGCGGATCGTGCAGGATAAGATGAATGAGCTGGGGCTGGCGCGGGATGGTCAGGTAACGGATCAGGTCGTCATAATGGATAGCCCGCCGCAGGAAGAGGCACCCATGCGGTTTGAGCAAACACCCGGCTTATCGCATACGCGTCTGCTTGCCAGTACGATTGATGGGGAGGAGAAAAATATAAGAAATTGGAATGCCCTGCTGGTGAGCATGGTTGCTGCGGTAAAGAAAAAGAGCGGACTTGCCGGGGCGCAATTAGTCGTGGCATTGCAGTTCTCGGCGCGGGTCGGTAGTTACGACAGGGAGGGCTATAAGTATCATGCGCCAATCGGTATTTCCATACCGGGAAGATCGGCAGACAATACTTGGGCAGAGGTCAAAAGGCTGGCACGCAGGTGGCGGATTCCTGTGGAGATACGCTTTCAGTGGCGGGGCAATCCGAAGGCGCAGCATCCCGGAAAGACTGGTCTGCTGCAAGCCGGCCCTTCCGCCTAGCTGTGTAGTATCATCCGCTTATTACGGTCTGGTTTTCAGTCTGCTGGTTGGTGTTTGATCATTTAGGTTGCTTTTTGTCCTTTTCATCTGCGCCGCTGTTATTTTTGCGCACATTGACTTCTGCCTTGCCCAGCAGGAATTCCAGCCCCTTGTATTCGCAACTGGCGATGATAAAAATATTTTCATCACTAAGGGGCAGGTCGTTTTGTTCAAGGATCCGGCTTGCCTTCGGGATGCCGGGTTCTGTCAGGTCGAGTGGGTCGCCGGTAAAGCTTGGTTTTCGGCGCTGTTTCTCTGCCAGCCGGATGAGCTCGGGATCGGGTGCAACGGGTGTGCGCCCGAAATAGCCCAGCACCATGTCGCCGTAGTCCGGCGCAATGCGTTTCCAGGGGCCCATTGCCACATTGGCATAGGCCTGTTGAAAATAAAACTGCGATACCGGGGTAACAGAAGTGCCGAAGCCGCCCTTGCGCACCACTTCCGGCATCTGTTTCAGGACTTCTGGAAACAGATGCAGGGTGTTGATGTCGCGCATCATCATGGTGTTGGCTGTGAGCGCACCGCCGGGCATGGGCGCAATCGCCACCAACGGCGAGACCCCTCTTGCCTCAGGCGGAACAAAGTAGTCTCTCATGCAATCTTCAAGCACCTCGCTCGCTGTTATGATCTTTTCATAATCAAGGTCCAGCGTGTAATCGGTGCCCTTCAAGGCATGCCACATGCTGAGCATGTCGGGCTGGGAGGTGCCGCCGGAGACCGGGCTTTTGGCCAGATCAATGCCATCTGCGCCGGCCTCGATCGCGGCTAAGTAGCAGGCTATGCCGCAGCCGACGGTGTCGTGGGTGTGCAGGCGGATGTGGGTGTCCGCAGGCAGCATCGCTCTGGCGCCCTTGATGGTTGCATAAACCTTCCTCGGGTTGGCGGTGCCCGTTGCGTCCTTGAAACAGAGCGAATCAAAGGGAATGTCGAGCGCCAGGATGGCCGCTAATCTATCGAGATAGAATTCCGGCGTATGCGCACCGGCACAACCGGGCGGCAGATCCATGATCGAGATCACAACTTCATGGCGCAGGCCATGCTGTTTGATGCGCGCAGCGGAGTAGTGCAGATTGCGCATGTCATTTAGGGCATCGAAATTACGAATGGTGGTCATGCCGTGCTTCTTGAACAGCCGTGCGTGCAGATCGATAATGTCCCGGGGCTGCTGGCTGAGCGCAACAACATTGATGCCCCGGGCCAGTGTTTGCAGGTTTGCATCTGCGCCAGTCGTCTCACGAAAGGCGTCCATCATGGCAAAGGCGGATTCGTTGCAATAGAAAAACAGGCTCTGAAAACGCGCCCCGCCGCCGGCTTCAAAATGCCTGATACCGGCCTCGACACTTGCCTCTACGGCGGGAAGAAAATCTTCCGTCAGCACCCGTGCGCCATAGACGGATTGAAACCCATCCCGAAAGGAGGTGTCCATCACTTCAATGACTTTAGCCAAGGCGCTCTCTCCTGATAGTTAGGTACTTGCATTGATGGTTTAATGGTATCATGCTGCACAGTTTCAGTTTAGAACAGGCGAATAGATGAAATTGAGGTGTCTATCATGAACAG
Organism: Gammaproteobacteria bacterium; assembly: GCA_963923955.1. Lineage (GTDB taxonomy): Bacteria > Pseudomonadota > Gammaproteobacteria > Eutrophobiales > Eutrophobiaceae. Next base: position 1,700,151 of record OZ000552.1, on the reverse strand, counting down.
CGGGGTGGATCTTTTTATCCGGCTTGCGGTAGTGCTAATGATGATTATGTGGCCATTTTCTTCCCCGGCGAATGTTGTGCTGAAAGAAGGCGATGCGGCGCCGGATTTTGAACTGATCGATCAATATCGCAACGTGCATAAGCTCTCTGATTACGCGGGAAAGTGGGTGGTATTGTACTTTTATCCCAAGAATGGCACGCCGGGCTGTACTACGGAGGCCTGCAATTTTCGTGATGATATTTTCAAGATCCGTGCCTTGAATGCCGAGGTGCTGGGCGTGAGTCTGGATAGCACAGAGAGCCATGCCAGCTTTGCCGAGAAACACGGCCTGCCCTTCCCGCTGTTGTCAGACGCCGGCAAAGAAGTGACCGGGAAATATGGCACCTTGATGTCAATAGGGCCGATAAAAACGGCCAAGCGCCACACCTTCATCATTGACCCGGAGGGCCGGCTGGCGAAGATCTATCGGCGCGTGGATCCGGACACACACAGCGCCGAGGTGATCGCTGATCTGACAGATTTAACGCAGCGCTAGGGAAGCATCGTCTCTTAAAAAGCGCTTGGTCAAGGCATGACAAAGCTGTGATCTTCCGGGTGTATGGTCAACACCGGGCAGGGTGCCTTGCGCACCACCTTCTCAGCAACACTGCCCAACAGCATCTGCGCCAGGCCGCTGTGTCCATGGGTGCCCATCACGATCATATCGATGTCGTTTTCCTTTGCATAACGCAGGATTTCAACAAAGGCATATCCTTCTACTACACAACGCTTGATTGATCGGCCCTCGCTCCATGCCCGATCAGGAAGCCCGGCCAGGGTTTCTGCAGCATGCTCCTTTAATTCCGCCGAATAATTTGCCGGCAGATAGCCGCCCAAAGGCCCCGTGGCAAGGCTTGTTGGCTCGGTGACAACATGGATTAGATGTAGCTCGGCAGCAAAGTGTTCAACCAGGGCACAGGCATAATTCTGTGCCTGGCTGGATGAGCTGCTGAAGTCAGTCGGGTGGAGCAGCCTGGAGAGTTTGATCATGTCTTGCACCTCACTATTTGCTTTTAGATGATTCACCAAGCCAAGTCAATGTCCCGTTTTTCTTTTTTTCGTTTCCGGGGCGATGTGTACGCCGGGATTTTCTCAAAGGATCAGACAGAGCTTCCCGTTATCATTTTGGATCTTCAGCGCCCGCAGGCGCTGGTTGACACAGGGCCCGTGCACACAAAGACCGTCTTCGATGCGGAAGGTGGCGCCATGAAAGGTGCACTGTAAGTATTCGCCGCTATGATCATGGAACTCGTTCGGCTTCCAGTTCAGGTTGACGTGCCGGTGTGGGCAACTATTCAGGTAGCCGTAGATCTGCCTGCCTTTCCTGACAATAAAGATGTCAACAGGATGCGTCTTTGTCTCGATGGTGAAATCCCTGCTGCCCGGGTCAGGCACTTCATCAAAATCACACAGAGGATAAATCTCCGCCATGGTTTTCTCTTGCCTGGTTAATATTGGATGGACAGAAGTTGCGTATCTTACGTACAATCTACCAAATCTGACAAGGCGGGAGTAATCGATAAGGTTGCTCCCGTTTTCTCTAATATAACACCGATAAATGCTAAGGCCGCAAAGACCATGACACCTACCGCACTACTGGCACTGGAAGACGGCAGTCTGTTTTGGGGCCGCTCTGTTGGTATGGCAGGCCAGGCTGTCGGCGAGGTGATCTTCAATACTGCGATGACCGGCTATCAGGAAATCCTGACCGATCCTTCTTATTGCCAGCAGATTGTAACGCTCACCCAGCCGCATATCGGCAACGTGGGCGTCAACACCGCCGATGAGGAGTCCGCCCAGGTCCAGGCCCGCGCCCTGATCATCAGACACTTACCGCAACAGTTGAGTAGTTGGCGTGCTGAGGCTTCATTACCGACTTATCTGCAAAAGCATCGCATCCCTGCGATCGCCGAGATCGATACGCGGCGCTTAACCCGCATACTGCGAGATGAGGGCGCACAAAGAGGCTGCATCGTGGCGGGTGAGGATCTGGATAAAGACCGGGCCGTGCAGGCCGCGCGGGACTTTCCCGGCTTGGAAGGTGCGGATTTGGCTCGGGTGGTGAGCACTGTACAGCGCTATGAATGGCGCCAGGGGACATGCTCGCTGGCTGCGGCTTTGCCTGAGCCAGAGCATACAACGAAGAGAAATTGGCATGTTGTGGCATACGACTTCGGCGTGAAGCGGAACATCCTGCGCATACTGGCCGAGTCAGGTTGCCGTCTAACGGTCGTGCCGGCGCAGACGGCGGCCGCTGCGGTGCTGGCAGAGAGGCCGCATGGAGTCTTTCTCTCCAACGGCCCCGGCGACCCGCAGCCGTGTGAGTATGCCATTGCCGCCATAAGGGAGATCGTAGCAAGCGGCACTCCGGTCTTTGGCATCTGCCTAGGCCACCAGCTGCTGTCTCTGGCGATGGGGGCTAAGAGCATGAAGATGAAGTTCGGCCATCATGGGGCCAACCATCCGGTGCAGGATCTGAAAACCGGACAGGTATTGATCACCAGCCAGAACCACGGCTTTGCCGTGGATGAGAAAAGTCTGCCGGCGGAACTCCAGGCCACGCATCGCTCCCTGTTTGATGGCAGCCTGCAAGGCGTTACGCACCGGCACCATCCCGCCTTTGGCTTTCAGGGGCACCCGGAGGCGAGCCCCGGGCCGCATGACCTCCGGCCCTTGTTTGCGCATTTTATTGCATTGATGAGAAGACATAGCTAGGCCATGCCCAAGCGTAGCGACATTGACACGATCCTGATCATCGGCGCCGGCCCGATCGTGATCGGCCAGGCCTGTGAGTTTGACTATTCTGGTGCCCAGGCCTGCAAGGCCCTGTACGAGGAGGGCTATCGGGTGGTGCTGGTTAATTCCAACCCGGCCACCATCATGACCGATCCGGACATGGCGGATGCGACCTATATCGAGCCGCTCACCTGGCGTCTGGTGGAAAAGATCATCGCAAAAGAAAAGCCTGATGCCCTGTTGCCGACCATGGGCGGGCAGACCGCCTTGAACTGCGCCCTGGACCTGGCCCGGGAAGGCGTATTGGCGCGGCATGGCGTCGAGCTGATCGGTGCCTCGCGTGAGGCCATTAACAAGGCCGAGGATCGAGAGAAATTTCGCACTGCCATGCAGAAGATCGGCTTGAGGATGCCGCGCTCCGGTCTGGCGCATGACATGGAAGAGGCCTGGGCGACGCAAGCAGCAATCGGCTTTCCGCTGATCATCCGGCCTTCTTTTACCTTAGGCGGAAGCGGCGGTGGCATCGCCTATAACAAGGAAGAGTTTGTTGACATCTGCATGGGCGGCATTGAGGCCTCGCCGAGCGCTGAGATCCTGATCGAACAATCCGTGCTGGGCTGGAAGGAATTTGAGATGGAGGTGGTCAGGGACAACAAGGATAACTGCATTATTGTCTGTGCCATCGAAAACCTGGACCCGATGGGCATCCACACCGGCGATTCGATTACTGTTGCGCCGGCGCTGACGCTAACAGACAAGGAATACCAGCGCATGCGTGATGCCGCCATTGCGGTCTTGCGCGAGATCGGCGTGGATACCGGCGGCTCCAATGTGCAGTTTGCGGTGAACCCGGAAGATGGCGAGCTCATTGTTATCGAAATGAACCCGCGCGTATCGCGCTCTTCCGCCCTGGCCTCCAAGGCAACGGGCTTCCCGATTGCCAAGGTCGCGGCCAAACTGGCGGTGGGCTATACCTTGGATGAGCTGGCGAATGAGATCACCGGCGCGGCCATCCCGGCCTCGTTTGAACCGGCCATTGACTACATCGTTACCAAGATCCCGCGCTTTACCTTTGAGAAATTCCCCCAGGCCCGGGATCGCCTGACCACGCAGATGAAATCCGTCGGCGAGGTGATGGCCATTGGCCGCACCTTCCAGGAGTCCCTGCAAAAGGCCTTGCGCGGTCTGGAGATTGGCGTTGATGGCCTGAGCGAGCAGGTCTATGCCGATGATGAAGAGCTGCCTGAGCAGATTAGGACACAATTACACATACCCGGCTCAAAGCGCCTGTTTGCCGTTGCCGATGCCTTTCGTCATGGCCTGACAATGGCAGATGTCCATGCGGCCTGTAAGATCGACCCTTGGTTTTTGGCGCAGATTAAGGACTTAATAGATGAAGAGCAGGCCTTGGCCGGGCGCGCCCTGGCTGATCTTAGCAAGGCAGAACTCCTGGCAGTAAAGCGCAAGGGCTTTGCCGATAGCCGCCTGGCCGGGCTGCTTGGCGTGAGTGAGGCGGCGCTTAGGGAAGTGCGACATGGTTTTGGGCTGCGCCCGGTTTTTAAGCGCGTGGATTCTTGCGCTGCGGAATTTTCCGTCAGCACGGCGTATATGTATTCGACTTATGAAGAAGAATGCGAGGCGGCACCGACGGCGCGCGAGAAGATCGTTGTGCTGGGCGGCGGGCCGAATCGCATCGGCCAGGGCATCGAGTTCGATTATTGCTGTGTGCAGGCGGCCCTGGCAATGCGTACAGCCGGCTATGAGACGATTATGATTAACTGCAATCCGGAGACCGTCTCCACCGATTACGATACCTCTGATCGCCTGTATTTTGAGCCGCTCACCTTTGAAGATGTGATGGAGATCATTGATATTGAGAAGCCGAAGGGAGTCATCGTGCAATACGGCGGGCAGACGCCGCTGAAACTGGCCAATGCCTTGCAAGATGCCGGCGCACCGATTATCGGCACCACGCCGGATTGCATTGATCTGGCCGAAGATCGCGAGCGCTTCCAAAGGCTTTTGCGAGAACTAGGTCTCAAACAGCCGCCGAACCGCACTGCCCGCGACATCCAATCCGCAGTCACGGCGGCGGAGGAGATCGGTTATCCTTTAGTGGTCAGGCCCTCCTATGTGCTGGGCGGGCGGGCAATGGAGATTGTCTATGATGAGGCCGAGCTGCGGCGCTATATGAACGCGGCGGTCTCGGTCTCCAATGATGCGCCGGTGTTGCTGGATCGCTTCCTGGATGAGGCCATTGAGGTTGATGTGGATGCGATTGCCGATGGTGAGCATGTCATCATCGGCGGCATCATGGAACACATCGAACAGGCCGGTGTGCATTCCGGCGATTCCGCCTGTTCGTTGCCGCCATGCAGTCTCAGTCAGGCGGTGCAGGATGAGTTGGGTAGCCAGGTAGAAAAGATGGTGCGCGCCCTGAAGGTGGTCGGCCTGATGAACACGCAGTTTGCCATCCAGGGAGAAAGCGTGTATGTGCTGGAGGTCAATCCGCGCGCATCCAGAACGGTGCCCTTTGTGTCCAAGGCAACGGGCGTGGCGCTCGCCCGGGTTGCCGCAAATTGCATGGTGGGGATGAGCCTTGCGCAGCAGGGCATCACGCAGCTTGCCATGCCGAAGTATTACTCGGTGAAGGAGTCCGTCTTTCCCTTTATCAAATTTCCCGGCGTTGACCCCGTACTTGGGCCGGAGATGAAATCCACCGGTGAGGTCATGGGCCTGGGCCGGAGCTTTGGCGAGGCCTTCGCCCGCGGACAACTGGCCGCCGGGGAGGCGATACCGCAGCCGGGGCTGGCCTTCATCAGCGTGCGTGATGCCGACAAGCAGAGCGCTGCCGATCTGGCAAGGCAATTGCATGAAAAAGGCTTTGCCCTGTGTGCGACAGAGGGCACGGCACAGGCCCTGTTCGCCCGTGGCCTTGCCTGTCAGCGGGTGAACAAGGTGCGTGAAGGCCAACCGCATATCGTGGATATGATCAAGAACGATGAGATCGCCCTGATCGTGAATACAACGGACGGGAAAAAGGCGCTCTCGGACTCGGCCTCCATCCGGCGCACGGCATTGCAGCACAAGGTGTTCTACACTACCACGATGGCGGCGGCAGCCGCGACCATTCATGCGCTCAACTGGCAGGAGCATGAATCTGTCTATTGCCTGCAGGAATTACATACAGGAGCCGGGCTATGAATCGTTCACCCATGACAGCAAGCGGGGCGGCAAGATTAAGCGAGCAGCTGGCGGAATTAAAGACGGTTGCGCGCCCCAAGGTGATACAGGCCATTGCCGAGGCCCGTGCGCATGGTGATCTGAGTGAGAACGCCGAGTATCATGCTGCCCGCGAACAGCAGAGCTTCATCGAAGGCCGGATTGCGGCCCTGGAGTCCGCCCTTGCTACTGCCGAGGTGATTGATGTGGCCGGCTTAGATGCCGATGGCAAGGTGGTGTTCGGCGCGACCGTGGAGCTGTTGGATGTGGACAAGGACGAGGAAGTGCGCTATCAGATCGTGGGCGAGGAAGAGGCGGACATAGAACAAAACCTCATCTCCATTAGCTCGCCCATTGCGCGCGCACTGATCGGCAAGAGCGAAGGCGATGAAGTGAGTGTCAAGGCCCCCGGCGGGGTACGTGAATATGAAATACTGCAAGTTAGGTATATCTAGTCATAAACATCAGCCCCGTCTTTATTTGGGCGCGGCCGGCGCGAATGTCTAAAAGCAGCAAGAGCTGGTTGAAGACCCGGGCGCGCGATGCGTATGTCAAGCAGGCGCGCCAAGCCCGCTATCGCTCACGGGCAGTATATAAACTGGCGCAGATCGATGCGCGCCATCGTCTGTTCAAAACGGGGCAGCGCGTTGTTGATCTGGGCTGTGCGCCCGGCGGCTGGTCTCAATATGCCAGCAGGCGCATCGGTGCCGCAGGCAGTGTGGTCGCGGTCGATGTGCTTCTCATGCAGCCAATCCCGGGCGTCAGTTTTGTCAAGGGCGATGTCAGGGAGGCGCCCGTCTATGCGCGTTGTCTGCAGCAGCTTGAAGGGGAAGGGGCAGACCTTGTAATCTCGGATATGGCCCCCAAGCTAAGCGGTATTAAAAGTACAGATCAGGCCCGAAGTATGCACCTGGTCAAGCTGGCCTGTGACTTTGCCCAGGCAGCCCTGAAACCCGGAGGCACCCTCCTGGTCAAGTTATTCCAGGGCAGCGAAGCAGATGCCGTGCGCAAGGAAATTGCCGGGAAATTTCAAAGGCTTATAACATGCAAGCCCAGGGCCTCCCGGGCTGCTTCGAGGGAATTCTATGTATTGGCACGGCTCTATGGACTATAGTTGTGGGCGGTTTCGTTGTAGAATGGGAACCTTAAGGCACTATAAATACCGTTAAGGGAGCTCTGATTTAATCAGAGCTTCCTGCGGTACAGGGAAGTGCCGCCAAATTCAATTATGACAAGTAATTGAATTTGTGAGCAAACTAAAAATCGCATTTTTAGTTTGCGTGCTCTGGCAAGTCCTGGATGGACTTGTTCAGAGTTTCCTAAACTTAGTTAATTAAGGAATAGCTGTTGAACGATATGGCAAAAAATCTACTGCTCTGGATCATCATCGCCCTGGTGTTAATGATGGTGTTCAATAATTTTGGTGTCCGTGTACAGTCCAACGAGATCGCCTATTCGAAGTTTCTGACGGATATAAAGACCGGCCGGGTGCAAAGGGTTATCTTTGATGGCGTAACCTTATCAGGCGAGTTCCGCGACGGGGATAAATTCGTTACCTACAGCCCGGAGACGGATAACGGCCCGCTGATCGACTTATTAGAGAAGAACAACGTCAATTTCAGCAACACCGAACCGAATAAGACCTCCTTCTGGGCGCATGCCTTTATTTCATGGTTTCCCATCCTGCTGTTGCTTGGCATCTGGATCTATTTCATGCGCCAGATGCAGGGCGGCGGCGGCCGCGGCGCTTTGTCATTCGGCAAGAGCAAGGCGCGCCTGCTGAATGAAGATCAGATCAAGATCACCTTCAACGATGTCGCCGGCGTGGAAGAGGCCAAGGAAGAAGTCGGCGAGTTGGTCGAATTTCTGCGCGATCCGGCGAAGTTTCAAAAGCTGGGCGGCAAGATCCCCGCCGGGGTGCTGATGGTGGGCTCACCGGGGACCGGCAAGACCTTATTGGCAAAGGCCATTGCCGGCGAGGCCAAGGCGCCGTTCTTCACCATTTCCGGCTCGGACTTTGTGGAGATGTTCGTCGGCGTGGGCGCTTCACGGGTGCGCGACATGTTTGAACAGGCGAAGAAGCATGCGCCCTGCATTATCTTCATTGACGAGATCGATGCCGTAGGGCGTCATCGCGGTGCCGGCCTGGGTGGCGGCCATGATGAACGCGAGCAGACCTTAAATCAGCTGCTGGTTGAGATGGACGGCTTTGAAGGCAATGAAGGCGTGATCGTCATTGCCGCAACCAATCGCCCGGATGTGTTGGACCCGGCGCTGCTGCGACCCGGGCGCTTTGATCGCCAGGTCGTGGTGCCGTTGCCCGATATACGCGGGCGCGAGCAGATCCTGAAGGTACACATGCGCAAGGTTGCCTTGGCCGATGATGTCAAGCCGAATATCATCGCCCGCGGCACGCCCGGTTTTTCCGGCGCGGATCTGGCCAACCTGGCCAATGAAGCCGCCCTGTTTGCGGCGCGGGCCGATAAGAAGCTGGTGGATATGCATGACTTTGAGCGCGCCAAGGACAAGATCATGATGGGCGCGGAGAGACGCTCTATGGTCATGAGCGAGGAAGAGAAGAAATTGACCGCCTACCATGAGGCGGGGCACGCCATTGTTGGCCGTTCCGTTCCCGCCCATGATCCGGTGTATAAGGTAACGATCATCCCGCGTGGACGCGCATTAGGCGTGACCATGTTTTTGCCGGAGGCGGATCGCTTGAGTTATAGCAAGGAGTTGCTGGAGAGCCAGCTTTCCAGCCTGTACGGCGGCCGCATTGCCGAAGAACTGATCTTCGGCAAGGAAAATGTGACCACCGGGGCCAGCAATGATATTGAACGGGCAACACAATTAGCGCGCAACATGGTGACGAAATGGGGCTTGTCTGAGAAGCTGGGGCCCTTGACCTACAGCGAGGATGACGGCGAGGTCTTTCTGGGGCATTCGGTGACGAAGCACAAGGCCGTGTCGGATGAAACCGCCCATATCATTGACGGCGAGGTGCGTGCCATCATCGACAGGAACTATGCGCGCTCGGAAAAGATTCTCACCGACAACATCGAGAAATTGCATCTCATGGCCGATGCCTTGATCAAATATGAGACCATTGATACCGAGCAGATCGATGACATCATGGCCGGCAAGCCGGCGCGGACGCCGGCCGGCTGGGACGATGATGACAGCACCGCCGGTAAATCCAGGGAGAATGATCGCAAGGCGCAAGGTAGTCAGGAGAAGGATAACAAGCAAGACGACAGCGGCACCAGGCCCTCGGTGGGTGGCCCTGAAACGGCATAGTCACTGCGTAAGACGTACAAGGCGTGTACGCTGCACGCCTGTCATCTGCGGTTTTATGCCGTAATCATGTTCCCTGGGGATTGCAACATTCGCGCACAACGTAAATATTTCGGCACCGACGGCATTCGCGGCAAGGTGGGCGAGGCACCGATCACGCCGGATTTCATCATGAAGCTGGGCTGGGCCGCCGGCAGGGTGTTGGCACAGCGCGGGCATGGGCCGGTGCTGATCGGCAAGGACACGCGCATCTCCGGCTACATGTTTGAATCCGCACTCGAAGCCGGCTTATCCGCCGCCGGGGTTGATATTCGCCTGCTAGGCCCCATGCCGACCCCCGGCATCGCCTACTTGACCCGACACAGCAGCGCCCAGGCCGGCATCGTTATCAGCGCCTCGCATAATCCCTATTACGACAACGGCATCAAGTTTTTCTGCGCCCAGGGCCGCAAATTACCCGATGAGCTTGAGCAGGCGATAGAGCGTGAGCTAGACCGACCGCTGCACATTGCGCATGCCGGCAAGCTGGGCAAGGCCAGACGTATTACGGATGCGCCGCGGCGCTACATCAATTTTTGCAAGGGGCGCATCGGCGCTGATGCTGATCTCAGTGGGCTATACATAATCGTTGATTGCGCGCATGGCGCGGCCTATCGCATCGCGCCCAAGGTGTTTGCGGAATTGGGCGCGCGGGTGGAGGTGATCGGGGCGGAACCCGACGGCCTAAATATCAATGCAGGCTATGGGGCGACTCGGCCTGCGGCCCTGTGCCGGGCGGTACTGGAAAGACAAGCAGATCTGGGCATTGCCTTAGATGGCGATGCGGATCGGCTGATTATGGTCGATCATAGCGGCGCCATTGTTGATGGTGATGAAGTCTTATACCTCATCGCCAAGTCCATTACCAGGGCGCGGCGGAAGGTGCTGGGCGGCGGGGTTGTCGGCACGCAGATGAGCAACCTCGGCCTTGAGCAGGCCATAGAAGGCATGAATCTTGGCTTTCATCGCGCCCGCGTCGGCGACCGTTACGTCATGGAGATGCTGTTGCAGAATGACCTGATCCTGGGCGGCGAATCCTCCGGCCACATCATCAACTTGAACATGACCAGCACGGGTGACGGGATCATCTCCGCCTTGCAGGTTTTGGAGGCGATAGTCAGCGTCGGCGAGTCCCTGCATAGCCTGAAATCCGGCATGCATAAATATCCGCAGCAACGTCTCAACATCGAGCTAGATGAACCTGTGGATCTGGCAGAGCATCCCGGTTTAAGCGAGTTGGTTCGTGCCGCAGAGGAAGACCTGGGCGCTGCCGGCCGGGTATTACTCCGACCTTCCGGCACCGAGCCGGTGCTGCGGCTTATGGTCGAAGGCGATGATGAGCAACAGGTAGATGCCCTGGTACACGGGCTGGCACAAGAGATCCAAAGCTCGTTACGGGCCTGGCAATAGCCCCCTTGGCGGGATTTTACGGCACTTATTCGTATCAAAATAATGTCAATAGCGTATCTTTTGATACTTTATCTTCAATTACCTTAGTTATCTGTTCAAGCTCAACCTTTCCCTCAGCCTGCAGCCCCACGCAAGCAGCAAGCCCTTCAGCATCGATGCTTAACAGTGAGTCCAAATTTAACGTGGTTTCACACCTGTCGCGATTTAATTTGTATGAATGAAAGTGCATCGAATCACCAACACTTGCGGGCTTCGATAGATGACCAAAATTGAACTCCCTCTCCATATATTCAAGCAGGCAATCCTGCATTACAAGGACGAGATGACTATTGACATATTCAAAAGTATCTATCTTGTGATGCAACTGAACGAGAATTTTTTTTGCGGTCATCTTCCAGTTGATACCAAATGGTTTGGTTGACGCAGTAATGTTCGTATCAATTTCAAATCCTAATTCTTGCAGTAACCTCTCACGTTCGGGGAAAACAGTTCCTGTTGTATCCATTGTTTGGAATTCTATGCCTATAAAATCCTTTACCTTTCCATTCCTGACCGAAGCCAAAAAATAATCAACACTGCCACCGGGTATGCTGATTTCAGAAACAATGTGAAATTCGTTTCCGGGGACATGCCTGGTCAACAAGTGAATGCAATCGGCAAACACTGTCTTTTTCTGAAGTAGTCTATTGGGACAAATCATTATGCCTCGTTTTTCACGTCCATATTTTACAGTACAGGTTCCAATAGAAATATCCGGTGAGCTTTTTCTGACCTTGAAACAGCGCTTGTCATCAAAAGGGCATTTTTGTTCTTTTACGATATTATCCCAATCAGAATTTCTATTTCTTGCAACTTCAATACCAAAAAAATCGATAATTCTATTCATTAAATTATTCCTATAAAAGTATGCTGCACCGTTCTTCCGCAAGCTGTAAGTATTCTTTTGAAAGATCAATCCCTACAGATTTCAGCCCGATTCTTTTTGCTACAAGCATGGTTGTTCCGGTCCCCGAAAATGGATCAAGAACAATCCCTTCTTTAGGGCAGGTGGCTAGTAGTGGCATTTTGCATAAGTCTTCAGGGTAAGCGGCATAGTGCTTTCCCCGCATGTGTGTATCTTCTGGCAATATATCCCATAGATCATGCGGCTTACTTCCCCTCGGGTGATATTTGAGAAAATAAAATCCCCTACTTTGAAGTTCCTGAGCACGACCGGAAACCCTTTCTGAGTCAGAATGGGTTATTCTTTGTTGCCCCCGAATAACCATTCTAAAGTCAGACAGATCTCCTTTATTTATATCCTCAAGAATAGTGTTCAGCGCACCAAACGCGGCTTTTTTTTCAGTTTCATTTAGAGCCGTTGATAATTCAATCTGTCGCTTATAACGAACGCCACTCACACCGGTTGCTGATACCACAGCGCCATTTACAACCCTGGCTCCATTCGGTTTTTTTCTAATTGCATCTACATTGTAAAAATAACCCTTTTTTTCTTTACGAAGTGAAAAATCTTTTCATGAACATTACCTAACTTATCTTTGGCATTATCCGGCCCACCCTTGACTTTATTCCAGACAATTTCATTTCTTAATATCCAACCTTGGTTGTCGGTTAGTTCAAAGGCGATACGCCAAGGAATACCGACAAGTTGTTTTTTATTATAAGAGTCACCAATATTTAGCCAAAATGAACCCGTATCTTTTAATACCCGCTTTACTTCAAAAATAATCTCAGATAAATCCTTAACAAATTCTCTGTAATCATTCTCAAGACCTATTCCTTCTACCGCGTATTGTCGCTTTCCCCAATATGGAGGCGAGGTCATACAACAATCAATACATTGATCTGGAAATGAACGCAATACATCAAGTGCATCGCCATGTAGAAATAGAGGCTTAATAGATTTATTACATATATATGATTCGAATTGAATTCGATTATCATCAATTTTTTTTGAGATCATAGATTCTCTACTTTCGGCCATGTCCATTGACATCAATGGCATTTTTTCAGGTACATTATTACCCATTTGGATTATTCCCCTTTTTCATTAAAACCAAGCCTGTTCATCAACCAATTCATCAGGGGACTGGGGTGATCATCTGCTGCGTCCCTGTCGGTCAAACGATCCCCTGGGTTAAACAAAAGCTGACTAAATGTTTCAGCAGCAATTGCATCAGCATGCTCCGGGGCTTGTTTCTTGAAGCCTTCTACCGACATCGCCAGTGAGTATTTGTATTGATAATACTCTCTAAGCTGGAAAAGCTGGTGATGTCTTGCCGCTGAAAATCGTGCAAGCCAAATCGCTGGAAAAATAATCAGCAAGGAGAATGTTATTATCGTCAATGGCTCGCCGGTAAAGTCGGGAACATTTGGCCAAATAGCCTTGATTAAACCAGCTTGATGAAAAAATAACCCCGCTGGGGGTGCGACGGAAAGAAACAGCAAAATGATCGAAAAATAAAAAAATTGGCACGCCCCTTGCGGTTTTCTATCTAACTCATCACGCTCATTGCTAAACACCCCGGCCAGCCCGGCATTAGTTGCCCCCTTGAGCATATCCTCAGCCTTTTTAATTTGCTCGCTAATTTTCTCTTCATCTTGCTTCATCTTTTCATTCGGGCTCTCAACATATTTGGTCTGTGCTTTAAGAGCACCATCACGACTATCAAGCGTCTTTTGAAATACTTGAAACTGTATCTCATATTCACCTACCTCTGATTTTAGGGAGTTTGCATTGTTGGAAATTTCAGAGATTTGCTCAAGGTGTGATTGGCCGGCCTGAGTAAACCCTTCCAGGGCAGCAAGCATTTCATTTGCTTTTTCCAAAGAACTGGAGATTTTTTCCTGTTTTTCGATTGCCTGCTCTTTTTGGTCTTCGATTATCGAGGCATTTTTTTGTACTTGCTTCTTAATTTTAGATACTGAAGCCGCATCGTTGCGGATATTTTCCAGTTTTTCTGAGATTTCCCGAACAGCACTGGCAAAGACATCGAAGTTACTCGCCCCGACCATTGGGCTTATGTTGTAATAGGCCCGGAGCAATTCATCAGAGCGGCGTTGGATGTGCTGAAAATGAGTTGCGAAATTCAGGAATTCACCACTTCCAATAAAAACTTCCCAGTTACTTGGAGTAATATTCGTAATCCCTTCGCCTTCTGCTCGTTTGGCCGACTGGCAAGCCTCCTGCACTGTTTGCCTGAATCGTCTTGCCTCATCCTTAAACTGATTTAGATACTCATGCGGGATTAGGGCATCAGAACCGACATCGGCTGCTTCAAGAGACTGGACAAGGGTGAACACGCCAAGGATACGCTGGTCAAACTACTTCAGATTACCCCATGTTCCCGGTACTTTTTCGATCTGATCGAACTTTACACCGTCCGGCCCTTTGGTGGTCTGCAGAAAGTTAATAAAGCCTGACCAATCATCACGGGCTGATTCGATAAGCTCCACTGCATCTGAAAATATATTTGCCATCTGTCACCTCCAGCTGCATTGCCAGGCTTTTCCGGGCGGGATTTTGCGCTGCTGCCAATTTGGGTTAAGGGGTTGATTGTAGCATAGGCCATTTGCCCGTGGAGTAAGGAATCCCCATCGCTAGTCCCTGTATTTATAGCCGGACTGATTAGGTCAGTGGCTGATTGACGATTTCCCCTTGCATCGAGCCGCCGGATCATTACAATGCGCCCCTTGATTTTGCAGCGCTGGTGTAATGGTCGATGGGCATACAAAGGCGCAATCCATAGGCTTGTATTTCCGTCCTCGCATGGCGCAGGCGGGGAGGCGTATTTTCCTTAAATCAGCATACGCCTGCCGCCCGCCCGACCATTTTTATCCCCATTACATTTAGACTTGATTCATTAAAAACACTAAGGCAAGACATACTATGGAAAAACGCATACTGATTGCCGACAAGGTCGCACCGGCGGGTGTTGCTTATCTAAAGAAACAGCCTGGTTTTGTGGTGGACATCGAGACCGGGCTGGATGAGGCAGGGCTGTGTAGGCAGATCCCGGCCTATCACGGCGTACTGGTGCGCAGCGCGGTAACGATTAGCAAGGCGGTGCTGGATGCGGCGGAGAATCTACAGGTGATCGGCCGCGCCGGGATAGGCGTGGATAACATCAATGTAGCCCATGCCACTGAGAAAGGCATTGCGGTGTTGAATACGCCCAATGCCAATGCCATCACCACGGCTGAGTTGACCATTGCGCATATCCTATCGTTAAGCCGCAGCCTGCCGCAGGCGGATCGTTCCGTGAAGGCGGGCAAGTGGGAGCGCGCCAGCTTCATGGGTGCTGAGCTCGCCAATAAACAGCTCGGCATAGTGGGCTATGGCAACATCGGCCGTATCGTTGCCGCCCGCGCCTTAGGCCTGGGGATGCAGGTCGCCGCCTATGATCCCTTTGTTAATGCAGAGGCCTTTATAAGCGATGGCGTTGTCGGCATGGAGCTGGATGAGTTGATCAGCACGGCCGATTATCTTAGCCTGCACTGCCCGGCAAATGAGCGCACCCGCGGCATTATCAATGCAGAGCGTATCGGGCTGATGAAACAGGGCGCACGGATCATTAATTGTGCGCGTGGCGGACTCATTGACGAACATGCCCTGTATGAGGCATTGCAAGCAGGCCATCTTGCCGGGGCGGCGCTGGATGTGTTTGCCAAGGAACCGCCGCTGGACTCACCCTTGTTGGCGCTGGATAACATCGTCTTGACACCGCATCTCGGTGCCTCCACCAGGGAGGCGCAGGATACGGCCGGGGTGGAAATCGCGCGCCAGGTCGCCACCTATCTACAGACCGGCGAGCCGATCAATGCGATCAATCTGCCGCCGGTCTCTTCTGAGGAGCTGATCAAGATTGCGCCGTATATGATCCTGTCCAAACGTCTCGGCATCTTGCTCGGCCCCATGATCCAGGAGCCGGTGCAGAACCTTGAGGTATCACTGTGTGGTGATGCGGCAGAGCGCGACATCAAGACCATCTGTACTGAATCCTTAGCCGGCTTTCTCAGCTCGCACATGTCCGCACCGGTTAATCGTGTGAATGCAAAAAACATCGCTGCGCGCCAGGGCATCAGCGTGAGCGAAGTGCGCTGCGGCGAGCACCCTGATTATCATGCCACGGTAAAACTGCTGGCCCATCACGGAGCGCATACCACGACCGTGGAGGGCACCTTATTTGACCGGCGGCACCCGCGCCTGGTGCGCATTAACGATTACGAGATCGAGGCGTCTTTGCATGGACATCTGCTGATTACCCGACACAAGGATCAGCCCGGTGTGGTTGCCGCGCTGAGTACGCTCTTAGCCGATGAGCAGATCAATATAGCGCGCATGCAATTAGGCGGCGTGAATGGCAGCGAGCGCGCCGTTGCGGTGATTGAAATATCAAAGCCCTTGAGTGATGAATTGATGCAGGCGCTGGAGGAGATTGAGGCCATTACCAAGGTGATGCAGGTGAGCTTGCAAGGATGAAGATCAAGGCGTTTAGGGGCCTGCGTCCGCGTGCCGAAAAAGCAAAGGCAGTCGCCTCTCGACCTTATGATGTATTGAGCTCGGAAGAGGCGAGGGAAGAGGCGAGGGGCAATCCCGATTCATTTTTACATGTGGTGAAGCCGGAGATAGGCCTGTCATCTGCGCTCAACCCATACGCCCCAGAGGTCTATGCGGCCGGGCGGCGTAACTTTCAGGCACTGCTTGAGCGCGGCACCTTTTTTCAGGATGAAAAGGCCTGCCTGTATATCTATGAGCTGACTGCGAATGGGCGCGCACAGACGGGCATTGTCGCCGCTGCTGCGGTGGAGGATTATACGGAAGGGCGCATCAAGCGGCACGAGCTGACCCGGCCTGAGAAGGAAAATGATCGCAAGAATCATGTGCGCGCCTGCATGATCAATGCCGAACCGCTGTGCTTTGCCTATAAGGCGGTCGCTGCGCTGGATGAGACGATGGAAAGTAGCAAACAGGATGAAGCCGCCTATGATTTCATTGCTGATGATGGTGTACAACACAGGCTCTGGGTGGTGGAAGATGACGAAACCATTGGGCGCATTATCAGCGCATTCGAGGCGATCCCGGCCACCTATGTTGCAGACGGGCATCACCGAGCGGCGGCGGCGGCACGTGCCGGTGCTGAACTGAAAAGCGAGCATCCGACTCACTCCGGGGAAGAGGCCTATAATTTCTTTCTTGCCGTGCACTTCCCCGCTGAGCAATTAGCGATCATGGATTACAACCGCGTGGTCAGCGATCTGAACGGCTACAAGCCCCGGTCCTTTTTAAGCGCCATCTCCAGCGCCTTTACGATCAAAAATATCGGCAAAGAGGCATATAGACCGCAACGCTTACATGAGATGGGGATGTATCTTGACGGTGATTGGTATGCCTTGACTGCGAACGCGGATACCTATGATGAAAATGATCCTGTCGGCGTGTTGGATGTGACCATCCTGTCGAGGCAGATACTGGAGCCGGTTTTGAACATTCACGATCTGCGCACCGATGAGCGTATCGATTTTGTTGGCGGCATTCGCGGGCTGGAAGAACTGCAACGGCGGGTGGATAGCGGCGAGATGGCACTGGCCTTTGCGATGTACCCGGTCTCCATGCAGCAGCTAATGGATATTGCAGATAATGATCTGATCATGCCGCCGAAGGTGACATGGTTTGAACCGAAGCTGAGAAGCGGGCTGGTTGTGCATAGGCTGGGGAGCAGAGGACAGGGGACGGAGGACAGATTTCATTCTCTGTTTTCCGCTCTCTGTCCCCTGCTTTCGCAGAGGCAGCCCCCGTCATCTGCAAGCAGTGCCGCCCACGGTCAAATCATCAATGCGAATGGTGGGCTGCCCAACGCCGACCGGGACTGACTGGCCGTCCTTGCCGCAGGTGCCGATGCCGGCATCCAGTTTCATGTCATTGCCAACCATAGAGACCCGGGTCAGCACATCCGGGCCGTTGCCAATGAGGGTGGCGCCTTTGATTGGCGCGGTGATCTTGCCCTTTTCGATCAGCCAGGCCTGGCTGGCGCTGAAGACGAATTTGCCGTTGGTAATGTCCACCTGGCCGCCGCCGAACTGGCTGGCATAGATGCCTTTTTCTACCGAGGCAATGATCTCTTGCGGGTCACGCTCACCGCCCAACATATAGGTGTTGGTCATGCGCGGCATGGGCAGGTGGGCGTAGGATTCCCGGCGGCCGTTGCCGGTTGGGTGCATGCCCATCAGGCGGGCGTTGAGCTTGTCCTGGATGTAGTTGCGCAGGATGCCGCGCTCGATCAAGGTGGTGCATTGTGTTGCCGTGCCTTCATCATCCACGCTTAATGATCCGCGCCGGGCGGCGATGGTGCCGTCATCCACCACAGTAACTTCCGGCGTGGCGACCCGCTCGCCGCTGCGGCCGGAGAAGGCGGAGGTGCCCTTGCGGTTAAAGTCGCCTTCCAGCCCATGACCAATGGCTTCGTGCAGCAAGATCCCCGGCCAACCGGGCCCCAGCACAACCGTCATGCTGCCGGCAGGTGCCTCTTGTGCCTCCAGGTTCAGCAGGGCCTGCTCCACGGCCTCATCGACATAGCCGCAAACAAGGGCCTCATCCTGAAAATAGTCATAGCCGAAACGGCCGCCGCCGCCAGCACTGCCCTTTTCAATGAGGCCCTTGTCTTCAGCAATGACGCTAACATTCAGCCTGACCAGTGGCCGCACATCGGCGCTGAAGGTGCCGTCAATCCCGGCCACCAATACGGTGGTGTGTGAAGCGCCGATATTTGCGATGACCTGCCTTACCCGCGCGTCTTTTTCTCTGGCCAACTCATCTACCCGTCTAAGCAGGGCGATCTTCTGCGCGGCTGAGATTGAGTCGATTGGGTCATCGCCGGAATACAGCGGCGTGATCGCCTGTCTCTGCCAGGCCTGGAGTTGGCCCTCACCGCCACCGGCGGCAATCGCCCGCGCCGCCTTTGCCGCCCTGTTCAGGGCCGGCAGGACGATCTCATCGGAATAGGCGAAGCCGGTCTTCTCCCCGCTTATCGCCCGAACGCCGACCCCTTGATCGATGCTGTGCGAGCCTTCCTTGATGATGCCATCTTCGAGTACCCAGGATTCCGAGCAGGAGGATTCGAAGTAGAGATCGGCCTGATCGATCTGCCGGGCCAGCAGTTGATCCAGGGTCTTTTGTATATCGCTCGTCCCCATACCGGCGGGCGTGAGCAGGTTTTGGGTGGCGATTTCCAGTGCTTGTGTCATCTGTTTTATCTTACATTGTCCGGTGTTTTAAGGCCGGGAAAGAGGCGCGTAGCTCGGCGGTGCGCGCCAAATCGATATCCACGCAGACAACGCCGGGGCCGGTCTCCATGGCGCCCAGTATCTCTCCCCACGGATCGATGATCATGCTGTGTCCCCAGGTGGCGCGGCGCGCAGAATGTTGCCCGCCCTGGTTGGCGGCCATCACAAAACACAGGTTTTCCACCGCGCGGGCGCGTAGAAGCGTCTCCCAATGCCGCTTGCCGGTGCTGCGGGTGAAGGCGGCCGGTACGCTAATGATGCTCAAGTTCTGCTCCGACATCTTTCGATACAGCTCCGGAAAGCGCAGATCGTAACACACCGACATGCCGATATTACCGAAGGGGGTTGCGGCGATAGTGACCTTGCTGCCTGGGGCAATGGTCGCCGATTCGTTATAGGACTCATCGCCTTGTGTCTCAATATGGCCATCAACATGAACATCGAACAGGTGAATCTTGTCATAGCGCGCCGTGCATTCGCCTTGCGGGTTGAACAAGAGGCAGCTGTTGAATACCCGCTCGGGCTGCGCGGATTTGAGCGGGATGGTGCCGCCGATCAGCCAGCATTGATGCTGCCGGGCCTGGGTCGCCAGAAAGTCCTGCAAGGGGCCGGCGCCGTAAGGCTCCTGATATTGCAGCTTGTCGGTCTCATCATCACTGATAATGGGAAAATACTCCGGCAGCACCACCAACTCCGCACCCTTTTCAGCAGCTTGTGCCAACAGGGATGCGACATTATTGAGGTTTTCATCAACATCCGCTGAGGAGACCATCTGGACAACGGCTACTTTTGTCATGAGCTTGAGAACCTTGCGAACCTGGCGGATGATTATACCTTACGATTGCCTTGCCCCGATAGCCGCCCGGCGCAAAGCCATGCATCCAGCCGCCGACCTTGTTATAATTCCACGCCTTTGTCAGCAGTCCTTAAGGGGAAACTTTGGACACGACATTTTCAAGAATCCAGCGCCTGCCGCCCTATGTCTTTAACATCGTCAATGATCTGAAGATGGAGGAGCGGCGCCGCGGTGAGGACATTATCGATTTCGGCATGGGCAATCCGGATCAGCCGCCGCCGCCGCAGGTCATCGACAAGCTGGTAGAGGCGGCAATGCGCCGCGACACGCACCGCTATTCCATGTCGCGCGGCATTCCGCGGCTGCGCCGCGCCATCTGTAACTGGTATGCGGCGCGCTATGCGGTTACGCTTGATCCTGAGTCTGAAGCCATCGTAACGCTTGGCTCCAAAGAGGGCTTAGCGCACCTGGCGATGGCAGTGGTCGATAAGGGCGACATCGTACTGGTGCCCAACCCGGCCTACCCGGTGCACCCCTTTGGTTTTATCATTGCCGGGGCCGATGTCCGCCATGTCCCGGTTGGCGAGGGGCTGGATTTTTTTGCCGAGTTAGAAGATGCCGTGCGCAATACCTGGCCGCGGCCGAAGTTCCTGTTGCTGAACTTTCCCAGTAACCCGACTGCGCAATGTGTCGAGCTTCCTTTTTATGAAAAGGTGATCGACTTCGCCCGCGAGAATGAACTGTGGGTGGTGCAGGATCTGGCCTATGCCGATATTGTCTTTGATGGCTATGAAGCACCCTCCATCTTGCAGGTAAAAGACGCAAAGGATATTGCCGTGGAATTTTTTTCGCTTTCAAAGAGCTACAACATGCCCGGCTGGCGGGTCGGTTTCATGGTGGGTTGTCCGGTGTTGGTGCAGGCCTTGCAGCGGCTTAAGTCCTATCTTGATTACGGCATGTTCACGCCGATACAAGTGGCGGCGATTAGCGCATTGGAAAGCGGGCCGGAATGTGTGCGGGCGATTCGTGATCAATACCAACAGCGCCGGGACGTTTTGTGCGAAGGTTTGAGCGCGGCGGGCTGGGCGGTGGAGAAGCCCAAGGCGACCATGTTTGTTTGGGCGAAGATTCCGGAGCAATACCGCGCTCTAGGATCGCTGGAGTTTTCCAAAAAGCTGTTGCTGGAGGCCAAAGTGGCGGTCTCGCCCGGCATTGGCTTTGGCGAATACGGCGATCAGTATGTGCGTTTCGCCTTGATCGAAAATCAACATCGCACCCGACAGGCGCTGCGCGGCATACGCGCCATGTTGAGAAGCGGATAGTTTGGAAATAAGAATGACCGCTGAGAATAAAACGATGGATCCGGTACGGGTCGGTCTGTTGGGGCTGGGCACAGTCGGCGGCGGCACGGTCAGGCTGTTGACCGGCAACGCAGAAGAGATCGAACGCCGCAGCGGCCGGAGTATCGTGATTAGCCAGGCCGCAGCAAGGCAGTACGATGAGAGCATCCCCGGTTTGGCGCACATCGGCGAGATCGGCGCGGACGCCTTTGCCGTGGTGGAAAACCCGGAGATCGAAATCATCGTTGAGTTGATCGGCGGTTACTCGCCGGCCCTGGAGCTGGTCTTGCAGGCAATCGCAAAGGGCAAGCATGTGGTCACAGCAAACAAGGCCCTGATCGCCCGGCACGGCAATGAGATTTTCGCCGCCGCGCGCGCGCAGGGCGCGATGGTGGCCTTTGAGGCGGCGGTGGCGGGCGGCATCCCGCTGCTTAAGGCCCTGCGCGAGGGGCTCGCCGCCAACCGTATCGAGTGGGTGGCGGGCATCATCAACGGCACCGGCAATTTCATCTTAACGGAAATGCAGGCAAAGCAGCGGGATTTTGCCAAAGCGCTGGGAGAGGCGCAGGCGCTCGGTTATGCCGAGGCCGACCCCGGTTTCGATGTCGAGGGCGTGGATGCTGCGCACAAGATCACCATCCTCGCTGCGCTTGCCTTCGGCATTCCCCTGCAACTGGACAAAACCTACACCGAGGGGATCAGCCACATAGAGCAACAGGATGTGATCTATGCCGCCGAGCTGGGCTATCGGATCAAGCACCTCGGCATCGCCCGCAAGGCGAAAAAAGGCATTGAGCTGCGCGTGCATCCGGCCCTGATCCCGGAACGGCGGCTGCTGGCAAATGTCGATGGCGTAATGAACGCCGTGCTGGTAAAGGGCGATGCCGCCGGGCCGACCTTGTATTACGGCGCCGGCGCCGGTGCGCTGCCGACTGCCTCTGCCGTGGCAGCCGATGTGATAGAGCTGGCACGGGCCTTGACGAGCGCGCCTGAAAACCGTGCCCCGCCGCTGGGTTTTCAGGCCGATGCCATAGCGGATACGGCCATTGTCTCGATGGATGAAGTGGAGACGGCCTACTACCTGCGCATCCATGCGCTGGATAAGCCGGGCGTGTTGGCAGCGATAACAAATATCTTAGGCAGACAGGGCATCAGCATTGAAGCGATCATCCAGAAAGAACCGGCGGCCGGTGCCGCGCACGTGCCGGTTATCTTCTTGACCCAACGCATCGCTGAGAAAAATATGAACCGGGCCATGCAGGCGATTGAAGCGCTTGATTCCATAGACGGCAGGGTGCAGCGCATTCGGGTAGAGACGCTGGATGAATGATTGACTCCAGCAGGGCGCCCATAAACATGAGCAGATATACCGGCCTCATTGATCGCTATCGTACGCGCCTGCCCGTTACTGATGACATGCGCATCGTCTCTCTGGGTGAGGGCGATACGCCGCTTATTCGCCTGGAAAATATAGCGGCCTCCCGGGCTAAGGATGTTGCGCTCTATGTGAAATACGAAGGGCTTAACCCGACCGGCTCTTTTAAGGATCGCGGCATGACCATGGCGGTAACACAGGCCGTTAATGCCGGCTCGGAGGCGATCATCTGCGCCTCCACCGGCAATACTTCGGCCTCTGCTGCGGCCTATGCCGCGCGGGCCGGCTTGACCGCCTTCGTCCTGATCCCAGCCGGCAAGATCGCGCTGGGCAAGCTGGCACAGGCGATGATGGCCGGTGCCGTCGTTATCCAGATCCAGGGCAACTTTGACGATGGCATGCGGCTGGTAAAAGTGCTTGCCAAAGACGCACCGCTCACGCTGGTAAATTCCGTCAACCCCTATCGCCTGCAAGGCCAGAAGACGGCCGCCTTTGAGATCATTGATGCGCTGGGCCGGGCGCCGGACTATCACTGCCTGCCGGTCGGCAATGCCGGCAATATCAGCGCCTACTGGATCGGCTACAGCGAATATGCCGGAGAGAAGAGCGCTTCTTGTGATCTCTGTGAAGGCAAATGCCCTTATGCGGATGAGGCGCGGGTGCATCAGCGGCCGAAGATGCTGGGCTATCAGGCCAGCGGCGCCGCGCCCTTTTTGCGCGGCCAGAAGGTGGATGCGCCGGAGACCCTTGCCACAGCAATCCGCATCGGCAACCCGCAATCCTGGGACAAGGCCTGGGCGGCGAATAAAGATTCCGGCGGCTGGTTTGATGAGTTTAGTGATGCGGCGATACTGAAAATCCAGACACTGCTGGCAGAAAAAGAAGGCCTATTTTGTGAACCCGCCGCGGCGGTTTCTGTTGCCGGGGCGCTGCGCGATATTGAATCCGGCAGGATTGCAGAAGGCAGCTGCGTGGTCTGTACGCTCACCGGGCATGGGCTGAAAGATCCTGATACGGCAATCAAGCAAAGCACCGCGCCGGTGATAAAGGTGGACGCAGAACTTGATCAGGTCAAGCGGGCGATATTGGATAATCTTTGATTGATCAATATTCTCTTTACTTTAGCAACACGCCGTTATGCAACAGGAAATCAAACAGCGTCTTGTTGAGTCAGAGGCTGCTCTCCCTGAGGCCATGCACCCGGTGCTACGACGCATCTATGCCGGGCGCAATGTCTCATCGGCGGATGAGCTGGATTACTCTTTGGATAGATTGATCCCCTACACCGAACTGGGCAATGTAGAGACCGCCGCCGCATTACTGGCGCAGGCGATGGCAAAGAAAAAGCGCCTGTTGATCGTTGCGGATTATGATGTTGACGGGGCAACGGCCTGTGCTCTGGGGATAAGGGCGCTTAAGGCGATGGGTGCTGCGGACATTGATTATCTGGTGCCGGATCGCTTTGTTCATGGTTATGGCCTGAGCCCCGATGTTGTGGAGCTGGCCATGCAGCGCGCTCCGGATCTCTTGATCACGGTCGATAATGGCATTTCCAGCATCACGGGGGTGGAGCTGGCGCGCAGAAATGGGATCGATGTACTGATCACGGATCATCATCTGCCGGGCGCTGAGTTGCCTGCTGCAACTGTGATTGTCAACCCGAATCTGCCCGGCGAGCGCTTTCCCGGCAAGAACCTCGCTGGCGTCGGGGTCATGTTTTATCTCCTGATCGCATTGCGCGCGCATCTGCGCCAACAGGACTGGTTTACGCAGGCACCGCGGCCGGAACCGCATCTCGCCGGCTTTCTTGATCTGGTTGCCTTAGGCACGGTCGCCGATCTGGTGCCGCTGGATCACAACAATAGAATACTGGTCGCTCAGGGGCTTGAGCGCATCCGGCGCGGTCGCTGCGTGGCCGGCATTGCGGCCCTGCTGCGCAGGGCCGGCCGTACTCCTGAGAATATTAGCGCGAGCGATCTTGGCTTTGCCGTCGGCCCCAGGCTCAATGCAGCCGGGCGCCTGCGGGATATGCGGCTCGGGATCGAGTGCCTGCTCTGTGATGAAGCCGCACAGGCAGAGGATATTGCTAAGCAACTGGATGGCTTGAATCGTGAGCGGCAACGGATACAGGCGGCCATGCAGATCGATGCCGGGTCAGTCATTGCGCAGATGGATCTTGATGAACAGGCGTCGGCCCTGGGCCTGTGCCTGTATAAACAAGAATGGCATCAGGGGGTGATCGGCATCCTGGCATCCCGCATAAAAGATGAACTGCAACGGCCTGTCATTATCTTTGCGCGCGATGACGGCGGGGTGCTGAAGGGTTCCGGCAGGTCGATCAAGGGCGTGCATCTTAAGGACGTGATCGATCATATCGCCACACAAGCGCCGGACCTGATATTGAAATACGGCGGCCATGCGATGGCGGCGGGCCTTTCCATCTGTGAACGGGACTATGAAAAATTCTCCGCCCTGTTTGATCAGGAGATAAGGCGATTATTCAGGCTGCAACGCTTTGACACCGCCTTGATTACCGATGGCGACTTGGCGGCCGAGCACATAAGCCTGCCAGTGGCGCAGCTGCTTTCTCGGGCCGGGCCGTGGGGGCCGGGTTTTCCTGAGCCGCTGTTCGAGGGCAGATTCGACCTACTGACGCGCCGCATCGTTGGCGAGAAGCACCTGAAGCTAGTGCTTTCTCTTGAAGATGAGAAAGTAACCTATCACGGGATCGCCTTTAACATGACGGATGCAGCGTGGGAAGATGAGCCGTCTTCACTGCAGCTCGTCTATCAGCTTGATATCAATCGTTATCAGGGCGATGAGTCAGTACAACTCATCATCAGGCACCTAAGACCCATCTATGCGGTGCCCTGATTCATTCATGGTTTTGTGCCCCCGGTGCGTGATGGTGTAGAATGCCGCCTACTTTTTTTAATCACAAGAAACACGATGGAACTCACCGCACTCATTACACACATCAAAGATCTAAGGGGACGTATCGAGGCCCTCAGGGGGTATCTTTGATTATGAGCGCAAGTCGGAACGCCTGTTAGAGCTAAGCCGGGAGCTGGAAGACCCCGCCGTCTGGGACGATCAGGCGCTTGCCCGGTCTTTGGGCAAAGAGCGGGCCGCCTTGCAGCAGGTGGTCGGCGGCATCGCGCAGTTATCATCAGGCTTGAGCGATGCGGAAGAGTTGCTGGCGCTGGCAAAGGAAGAGAATGATGTCGGCACTACTGATGCCATCGCCGCTGATCTGGAGGCACTGGAGAAGCAGTTGGCCGCGCTTGAATTCCGGCGTATGTTCGGCGGGGAAATGGATGCCAACAATGCCTTTTTGGATATTCAGGCCGGTTCCGGCGGCACGGAGGCGCAGGATTGGGCCGAGATGCTGTTGCGGATGTATCTGCGCTGGGGCGAGCGGCATGCTTTCAGCACCGAGCTGATCGAGGTCTCGCCCGGGGAGGTGGCGGGGATAAAAAGCGCATCCATCGCTTTTCAGGGTGAATATGCCTATGGCTGGTTGCGAACCGAGACGGGTGTGCATCGGCTGGTGAGGAAATCGCCCTTTGATTCCGGCAATCGACGCCACACCTCCTTTGCCTCGGTGTTTATCTCGCCGGAGCTGGATGACAATATTGAAATTGACTTGAACCCGGCTGATATTCGCACCGATACCTATCGCGCCAGCGGCGCCGGCGGGCAGCATGTCAACAAGACCGATTCCGCAGTCCGGCTGACGCACATTCCCAGCGGCATTGTCGTGCAGTGTCAGAGTGATCGCTCGCAGCACAAGAACCGGGAGCAGGCGATGAAACAGTTGCGCGCCCGGTTGTATGAGCTGGAAATGCAAAGGCGCAGGGCCGAGATGCAGGTCTTAGAAGATGCCAAATCCGACATTGGCTGGGGCAGCCAGATCCGCTCTTATGTGCTGGATCAATCGCGCATCAAGGACTTGCGCACCAATGTCGAAATGACAAATACCCAGGCGGTATTGGACGGCGGCCTAGATAGGTTTATGGAAGCCAGCCTGAAGGCCGGTGTCTAGCCCGTTTATAAAAGAGAAAAATGACCAAGGGAAAAGACGACAATCCGCTGATCGCCCAGCGCCGCGAGAAACTGGATAAGCTGCGAGCCTCCGGCCGGGCCTATCCAAACCGCTTCAGGCGTGATTCTCTGGCGGGCGAGCTGCACGGACAATACGGACAGGAAGACAAGGAATCACTGGCGGCGCAGGCCGTCCGCGTCAAGGTGGCGGGGAGGATGATGAGCCGCCGGATCATGGGCAAGGCATCCTTTGCCCACTTACAAGATATATCCGGGCGCATTCAGCTCTATGTAAGGCGCGACAATCTGGCGGAAGGTGCTTATGCGGATTTTACGCATTGGGACACAGGCGATATTGTCGGCGCTGCGGGGCTGCTGATGCTGACCAACAAGGGGGAATTGAGCGTGGAGGTGGAGGCGCTGCATCTATTGACAAAATCCCTGCGCCCGCTGCCGGAGAAGTTTCACGGCCTGTCCGATCAGGAAACAAAGTATCGCCGGCGCTATCTTGACTTGATCATGAACGAGGCGACACGGCAACGCTTCGTCATGCGCTCCCGTGTGATCGAGTTCATCCGTGCCTACTTAAAAGGCGAGGGTTTTATCGAAGTCGAAACCCCGATGATGCACACCATCCCCGGCGGTGCTGCCGCCCGCCCTTTTGTGACCCGGCACAAGGCCCTGGATATGCAGCTATACCTGCGTATCGCGCCGGAGCTGCATCTGAAAAGACTGCTCGTGGGCGGGCTGGAAAAGGTGTTTGAGATCAATCGCAGTTTCAGAAACGAAGGCTTGTCGCCGCAGCACAATCCAGAGTTTACCATGTTGGAGTTTTATCAGGCCTATGCGGATTTCAGCGACCTGATGGACATGAGCGAAGATCTGCTGCGCGCCCTGGTGCAGGCGCTCACCGGTGGCACAAAAATTGTCTATCAGGAGCATGAGTATGATGTCGGCCGCGCCTTTAAGAGAATGACGCTGCTTGATGCCATCCTGGAACATAACCCCGGGGTAAGCAAGGCCGACTTGATGGATCTAAAGGCCGGCCGCAGACTGGCGCAGGCGCTGGGGATTCACTTAAAAGAAAGCGATGGTCCGGGCAAGATCCAGCTGGAGATCTTCGAGAAGACGGTGGAGCCCAGCTTGATCGAGCCGACCTTTATCACCGGCTATCCCGCGGAAGTCTCGCCGCTGGCCCGCAGCAATGAGGCCGATCCCTTTGTGACCGATCGCTTTGAACTTTTTATCGGCGGACGTGAGTTGGCCAATGGCTTTTCTGAGTTGAACGACCCGAAAGAGCAGGCGCGCAGATTCCGCAAACAGGCCGCAGAGAAGGAGGCCGGCAATGACGAGGCGATGCATTTTGATCAAGACTATATCACCGCCCTGGAATATGGGATGCCGCCGGCGGCCGGGGAGGGAATCGGCATTGACCGCCTGGTCATGTTGCTTACCAATTCGCCTTCCATACGCGATGTGATCCTGTTCCCGCAGCTGCGCCCTTAGGGGGCGCAGGCCGGGTGCCATTGGCTGGGCGCTTTATGGCTGTGGTGGCGCTATAAAAAAACTTTCCCTAGATCTGCCAATCCACGGGATTTACTACCTGCCAAGGGAAATTTAATGCTTGCACCTGTGAGATCTAAGAGCGATAATCAGGAAAACCCGGCCCGATTAAGGGCTGTTTCCTAGTAAAAAATAGTTCAGGAGGATTCTCTGATGTCAAATAAAGCAACACGTAAACCCCTAGCAGTCGCCATCGGTGCAGGCTTTGCCGTTTCCTTGGCGGCAAGCCCGCTTGTGAGCGCGGAGGAAAACCCGTTTAGCATGACGGAATTATCCGGCGGTTATATGCTCGCCGGTGCCCACGCTGAGGAAAAAGCCGAAGGCAAAGCCGAAGAAAAGGCCGAAGGCAACGCTGAGGAAAAAGCCGAAGGCAAGAAGGCTGAAGGCAAGTGCGGTGAAGGAAAATGTGGAGAGGGCAAGAAGGCTGAGGGAAAATGTGGTGAAGGGAAATGTGGAGAGGGCGACAAGGCCGAAGATAAGAAGGCTGAATGAAAATGCGGCGAAGGCCAGTGCGGAGAAAGGCACTAGGCCGGTAGCGGCATTTTTATGTCTATCATGTCCAGGCACTACCCGGTACAGGGTGCGGGCTTAGGTCTGCGGCGCGCCTTTATTGGCGCGCTTGCCGAGCAAGCCCTGCCTGGGCAGATAGACTTTATGGAGGTGGCACCTGAGAACTGGATTGATGTGGGCGGAAGATTTGGGCGCCAATTTCATGTACTTAGCGAAAAGGTACCCCTTACCTGTCACGGGCTTTCCTTAAACATCGGCGGCCCGGCCGCACTCGATGAGGCCTTTATTCGCCGCGTTAAACAATTCCTCGATACCTTTAGCATCCGCACTTACAGCGAGCACTTAAGCTATTGCGCGGATGATGGTCATCTCTATGACCTGATGCCGATCCCCTTTACTGAGGAAGCCGTCAACTATGTGGCTGCGCGCATACGGCGGGTGCAGGACATTCTGGAGCGCCGGCTGGTGATAGAGAATGTCTCTTACTATGCCGCGCCCGGCCAGGAGATGGACGAAATAGATTTTATCAACGAGGTGCTGGAGGCGGCGGACTGTGGTCTGCTGTTAGACATCAACAATATTTATGTGAACAGCATCAATCATCGTTATGATGCCGAGTCGTTTTTGAAGTCCCTGCCTGCGGACAGGATCGCCTACGGACATATCGCCGGCCACTATGATGAGGCGGAAGACCTGCGTGTCGATACTCACGGCACTGAGGTCATCGCACCGGTATGGGAGCTGTTAGCCACGGCCTATGAACACTTCGGCGTCTTCCCGACCCTGCTGGAGCGGGATTTTAATATTCCGCCCGTGCCGGATTTATTAAAAGAAGTGGAGCAGATCCGGAACCTGCAGGAACAATATGGCAGCCGTGTTGACGATGAATACCGCCGGCACGGATAGCCCTTTACGCGCCATTCAGTACGCCTTCGCCCGGCATCTGCGTGACCCGGACCATGCCCCGGCGCCGGATGATATTGAAGACCGGCGTATGCAGATCTATCGAGAGCTGTTCTATCGCAATGTAGAGAGTTTCATTGCGAATAGCTTTCCCGTCCTGCGCAAGATCAGCGCTGATGATCATTGGCATGCGATGCTGCGAGATTATTTTGCCAGGCATCGGGCGCATACGCCACTCTTTCCCAAGATGCCGCAGGAGTTTCTGCAATACCTGCAAACCGAACGAGATGCTGCCGATGACTATCCGTTCATGGCAGAACTGGCGCATTATGAATGGGTGGAACTGGCCTTGAGTTTAGACACGCGGGAGATTGATATGGCCGGGCTTGAAGAGCATGGCGATCTACTGGCAGGTGTGCCGGTGCTAAGCCCGCTTGCCTGGCCGCTTGTCTATCAATTTGCCGTGCACCGCATCAGCCCGGATTATCTACCGATACAGACGGAAAAGCAGCCTGTTTATCTGATCATCTATCGCGACCGGGAAGATGAGATCGGCTTCATGGAGCTCAACCCGGTTGCCGCGCGCCTTGTCGAATTGATACAACAAGACAAGATGGAAACAGGCCGTGAATTGTTGTCTCGCATTGCCGAAGAGTTGCACCATCCCAACACAGAGCTTGTGATCGATGGCGGCCTGGACACACTAAAGGCCATGCACGGCAAAGACATCGTACTCGGCACATACAAGCCGTAACAGTTATACGCGAAAAAACAAGCAATTCCTTGACGCAAGCAACGAACATAAAAAGAGGGCACAGCATGGCCACAATTATTGCACTGGCGAATAGCGCACAAAACATTCTGGATAAGGTACGTACCAGCGTAGATTTCCTGGGTCCATTATTACTGCGACTTTATCTCGTGCCTGTCTTTTTTATCGCCGGGCAAAACAAATGGAATCCCTTTGCTGAGAACAGCTCTTTGGATTCAACGATCCGGTGGTTTGGCAATAAAGAATGGGGGCTTGGCTTGCCCCTTCCTGAGCTGATGGCTTATCTGGCCTGGGGGGCGGAATATATCGGGGCGATATTGCTGGCACTGGGTCTGGCGACACGCTGGATCTGCATACCCTTGATGGTGACCATGCTTGTTGCTGCCACCACCGTGCATTGGCATAATGGCTGGCAGGCGATCTATGATCTGCAGAGTCCCTGGCCACCTGCACACGCAGAAGCTGCACTTGACAGGCTCATGCGCGCAAAATCGCTATTACAGGAACATGGCAACTATGACTGGCTGAGCGAATATGGCAGTTTTGTGATGTCGAATAATGGCATTGAATGGGCGTCAACCTATTTCGTGATGTTGCTGGCCTTGTTTTTCTTGGGCGGCGGAAAATATATCAGTGCGGATTATTGGATAAAGAGGAAGTTCGGCGCAGCGAATTAGCTTGATCCTTATGACAAGTCCTGAACGTACAGGTAGGCAGGGTTTGGAAAGTTTCACCCATTCTCCGCGCAGCGCAAATGCCCTTTGTGGTTCCGCCTCTGCGTACTTACTGCTTTGTATTTTGCACTCGTAACCGCAAGGCGTTGAGCTTGATAAAGCCTTCCGCATCTTTTTGGCTATAGGCACCGGCATCATCTTCAAAGGTGGCGATGTCCTTATCAAACAGGCTGTCGTTCTTCGATCTTCTGCCGCTCAAGATCACATTGCCCTTATACAGTTTCAGGCGCACCGTGCCGTTGACTTTCCGTTGCGTCTCGTCAATCAGGCTCTGCAGGGCCTGCCTTTCCGGACTCCACCAGTAACCGTTATAAATAAGCCGGGCATAGCGCGGCATCAGTTCATCTTTCAGGTGCGCCATTTCCCGGTCTAGGGTAAGCGACTCAATGCCCCGATGTGCCTTCAGCAGGATCGTGCCGCCGGGGGTTTCATAGCAGCCGCGGGATTTCATGCCGACATAGCGGTTTTCAACCATGTCAACGCGGCCGATGCCGTGCCTGCCGCCCAGTTGGTTCAATCTTGTTAATAACGCGGCCGGAGACATGGCCTCGCCGTTGATGGAGGTCGCATCGCCCGCGGAAAATTCGATCGTAATCATCTCCGGTTCATCCGGTGCTTGCTCCGGCGAGACCGACCACAGCCACATGGCCTCCTCCGGCGCACACCAGGGCTCTTCCAGCTCGCCGCCCTCATAGGATATGTGCAAGAGATTGGCATCCATTGAATAAGGCGAGGCCGCACCTCGCTTGCCTGCTATCGAAATGCCGTGTTGCGCAGCATAGGCCAGCAGCTTCTCCCGCGAATTCAAATCCCACTCACGCCAGGGAGCAATGATTTTGATGTCCGGTTTTAAGGCATAGGCCCCCAACTCGAAGCGCACCTGATCATTGCCCTTGCCGGTTGCGCCGTGGGCGATGGCATCGGCGCCGGTTTTTTGCGCAATCTCGATCAAGCGCTTGGCAATCAGCGGGCGCGCAATGGCGGTGCCGAGGAGATACTCGCCTTCATAGATCGCATTGGCGCGGAACATGGGAAAGACAAAGTCGCGCACATATTCTTCTCTAAGGTCATCAACATAGATTGCCTTGATACCCATATCCTTGGCCTTTGCCCGGGCCGATTCGAGCTCCTCGCCTTGGCCGATGTCGGCCGTGAAGCTAACGACTTCGCAGCGATACTTGTCCTGCAGCCACTTGAGAATGACCGAGGTATCGAGGCCGCCGGAGTAGGCGAGCACGACCTTGTTGATGTTTTGTCCAGACATGATATTTGCGCTTGTTACAAAGGCGCACATTGTAACCGCAGCGAGCGGCGCCGTGAAGGTCTGTAGCGTTAAGCGATGAACTGCCTGATATGCTTGATGAGCAGCTGTGGCTGATCCGCATGTAACCAATGGCCGGCATGGGCAATGGTCTCAATCCGGGCACTGGGGAACCGGGCATGGATAGCATCATGATGCTCAGGCAGGAGATAATCAGAATCCCCACCGCCCAGGAACAGGGCCTGGCCGGGGTATTGTCCATCCTGCCGGGGAAAATCCGCTATCTCCCGCAGCCCCTTTTTAAGCGCCGGCAGGTTAAGACGCCATACATAGCCATCGCCTTTACGGATGAGGTTTTGCAGCAGAAATGCCCTGAGGCCCGGCTCTTTAATATCCTGCGCCAATATTTGCGCCGCCTGACTGCGATTTTCAATATTAGCCAGCGGCACAGCGAGCATGGCATCAATGAGCGAGGCAAAGCCGCGGACATAATTTACGGGGGCGATGTCCATAACGATCAGCCGATCAATCAGGCGCGGATAATTCAAGGCAACCAGCATCGCTACCTTGCCGCCCATGCTATGCCCCAGCAGCGCCAGCCGCTCTATGTCCAGCGTCTTCGTCAGCGCCCGGATATCCGCGGCCATAGCCATATAACCCGTCTCGTTGTGATGCGGCGAGTTGCCGTGGTTACGCAGATCCACCATGAGCAGCCGGTAGTCCGTGCACAGCTGCCTGGCGATGCCCTGCCAGTTCCGCGCCGAGCCGAACAGGCCATGCAGGATCATGACCGGCCTGCCTTCACCCAGGCTTTCATAGTGCAGTGCAACCGCCATCGTATTTCTCAGTACAGAATGCGTTGGTAAAGATTCTTTATTATAGACCGCGTATGTCAGTGGCCGCTTCTCTTTTATGACAAAGAGAAAAGGCAGATTCCCTTTGCACTTTAAGCGATGTTCATGTCGTCAAGACAGATCTATTCTACCTTTCGCCTCCCAGTCAACAAGCGTCATTCCTGCGCAAGCCTGTCCCCGTGAAAACGGGGACGGGAATCCAGTCAAACAATATATACCGCCCCATAGGCCAGCTCGGCCCTAAATCCTACCCCTGTATTGACAAGCCCTTGTGTGCTGACTAGGGTGAAGAATGATTTGGGTGGCGAGAAAACAATGCCCGGCCATTCGTCGGCTTGCGTATTATGCACCTTTACATTCTTTTCTTTGGACAAAAGCTGTGGCAAGTGATGATGTCTTGGAAGTAGCGGCTGACTGGCTTGGTGAGGGCAGGAAGGTTGCGCTGGCGACGGTCGTACAGACTTGGGGTTCTTCGCCGCGGCCAAGTGGTAGCCAGCTGGTTGTTGATGAAGAGGGTAACTTTGTCGGTTCCGTCTCTGGAGGCTGCGTTGAGGGCGCGGTGATCAGTGGGGCGATGGAGGTCATGCGGGATGAACAACCGAAGCTGCTTGAATTCGGTGTCAGCAATGAGCTGGCCTGGGAGGTCGGCCTAGCCTGTGGCGGGACGGTAAAGATCTTTATCGAGCCGGTGTTGTAAGTAGGCTTATCGTAGAAGCAGATGCAAGGCAAGTTGTTAGCAGCGCTAAATGTGGCCCGGAAAGACAAGCGGGCGCTAGTGTTGTTCACTCGCTTAAGTGATGGGGAGCAACGGCTTTACTACCCGGATGAGCAGGCACCGGTTGATGCGCTCACCGAAGAAATGCGCTTGCTTGCCAAGGAGGCACTGCGCCTTGATCGCTCGCAGAGTGTTGAGATTTCAGGAGAGCAGTGGTTCTTGCAGGTGCTGAACCCGCCGCTTAGAATGATTATTATCGGGGCGGTGCATATTGCGCAGATGCTTATTCCGATGGCGTGCATGGCCGGTTATGCGGTCAAGGTGGTCGACCCCCGGCGCGCCTTTGCAACGGATGCGCGTTTCCCGGAGGTAGGCGTGGTGACTGACTGGCCGGATGTGGCCATGCGCAATTTGGCCCCGGATGCCAGAACGGCGATTGTCACCCTGACGCATGATCCGAAACTCGATGATCCGGCATTGGAAGTTGCCTTGTACTCGCCGGCATTTTACATAGGGGCCTTAGGCAGTAAAAAAACTCAGCAGAGAAGATATGCGCGGCTTGCCGAGTCCGGTTTTACGGCAGAGCAGCAGGCCCGGATCCACGGCCCGATAGGCCTTGATATAGGGGCCAGATCGCCGGCGGAGATAGCGCTCGCTATCATGGCTGAAATTACGCAGAGCCTGCGCCGTGCCTGACACGGGGAATGACGTCTTCGCAAATGTCTTTTCTATCTTCATCGCTTTGCTACCGGAGGCTGTGCAGGCTTTCCCCGATGCGGGTGCCCCCGGCCCAATCCTATACGCTTTCCGATACCTTTTGTAAAGACTCATCGATATTCTTTTGTTTCAAATATTCCGTGATGACGGTCATTGAGGTTGAAAAGACGGCAAGATCCAGGCCGGCAAGCTGCTGGCGCAAGGCATAGATAAACTGGATCAGAAAACGGCTGTAGCGCTCCATTGAGCCGCTGACATCACAGAGCAATAGCAACTTGGTATTCTTGATAGCGCGCCAACGAAATGCCAAGTCAAGACCGTCTTGGCCATAGAGTACATTTTGCCTGAGCATCTTGCGTAGATTGAACTCCGTAGCATGCGGTCGGTGATGTAGTGTTGCCCGGCGAATTTCTGCACAACTTCATCTATTGAGTGGAACGGAGGATGATCTTGGCCGGGCTTCATTTTCTAAGTTTCTGTACTTATCCGTGTGCTGCTTTATTATGCCATCATTGAACTGTATTCATAGTCAAATGTTGTTGCAGACAAAAAAATGCCGGCCCGCATACAAGCAAGCGAGGACAAAAAATCAGCCCGGCGCGGCAGCGCGCATTGCCGCAGTGGTACTTGCAGCGGGTCAATCAAGCAGGATGGGCCCGGCGAATAAGTTACTCATCGAGATCGATGGCAGGGCCATGCTTGAACATGTGCTGAGGGCACTGGACGAGGCAGCCTTGCAGGATGTCACTGTTGTCACCGGCCATGAAGCGGAGCAGGTGCAGGCCCGGCTTGAAAATTACGCAGTCGCCTTTGTGCATAACCCGGATTATCTTGAAGGGATCAGCAGCTCCCTGCGCTGTGGTCTGGGCAGCCTGGCTGCCGATGTTTGCGCAGCGCTGGTCTGTCTCGGTGATATGCCATTGGTCAAGCCGGGACAGATAAGACAACTCATCCGTGCCTTTGATCCGGCGGCAGGCAGGGAGATCTGTGTGCCGGTTTATCAGGGAAAACGAGGCAACCCGATACTTTGGTCGAGCCGTTTTTTTAATCAGATGAAACAGGGCCTTGGGGATGTCGGGGCAAGAGCATTGCTCGGCGAATACGAAGAAGTGGTGTGTGAAGTCGCGGTAGATTCTTCCGGCGTTTTAATCGACGTTGATACGCAACAGGCCATGATGGAGTTGGAGCAGCACGATGACTAAAAGGGCCTTGCGCTATCTCTACCCAAAGACCCCGGCGGCGGGCAGCGGGATGGAAATATTTTCGGGAATACACTGGTTGAGATTGCCGCTGCCGTTCGAGCTTGCGCATATTAACCTTTGGTTGCTTGAAGATGCTAAAGGCTACACCCTGATCGATACCGGCGTATCGGCAACTGATACCCGCGCTGCCTGGGAGAACTTATTAAGCGGCTATCTGCGGGGGAAGCCGATCAAGCGCATGATCGTAACGCATTATCACCCTGATCATATTGGCATGGCCGGCTGGCTGGGCGAGCGTTTCTCTCCCAGATTTTGTCTGACCGCCCCGACCTATGAACGGACGCATTATTTATTAAGCCCGAAACCGGATAGAGATAAACCTAACTTTGCCCGGTTCTACCGCAGTCATGGCGTAGAAGATGTTGAGGCTCATGTTGAATTTTGCGCAGGTTCTTTGTATCAAAAGATCGTATCGGGCCTGCCGACAGAGAAAGAGATTATTAGTGCTGATCAAGAAATTAAGATCGGCGATCATCTGTGGCGGGCAATCATCAGCTATGGCCATGCGGAAGGACACCTGTCGCTTTATTGCGATGAGCTGCAAGTATTGATCGCCGGCGATCAAATATTACCGACCATCAGCACCAACGTCAGCATCCACGCCCACGAGCCGGCCGCGGACAACCTGAAATTCTACTTAGATTCATTGCAGCGTTTTCAGGCACTGCCGCAAGCAACGTACGTATTGCCCTCGCACGGCAAGGTCTTTCAAGGCCTGCACATCCGGCTGCAGGAATTACAGGAACACCATCAAATACAATTAGAACGGGTCTATGATCTTTGTGATGAAGCGCATACGGCAACAACAATGATCCCACTTCTCTACGGCAGGGAATTACATGGCTTAAATCAAATGCTGGGCTTCGGCGAGGCCTTGGCCCATCTGGTCTATTTGGAGAACAGGGGACGCCTGCAAAGGCAAGAGGATAATGGTAAATTTTTCTATGTTCAGAAATAAGCATTCATGGAAACCGGCGGTACTGTCGCACAGGCATTGATGCAGTTTGCGCAGGAAAAAGGCAGCGTTTTCTATTGGCCATAAATAAAATGAAAGAAAAAGTATGGCTGCCGGCTTGATAATCGAATGGACATCGTAACGCAGGGTCTGCTTGGCGCCACGCTTGCCCAATCCGCTGCCGATAAAGACGAAACCCGTATTGCGGTCGTGATCGGCTTTGTGGCGGGGCTGCTGGCCGATGCGGATGCCCTTATTCGCTCCCCATCCGATTCCCTGTTGACGATTGAATATCATCGGCACTTTACCCATTCGGTTTTCTTTATTCCCATCGGCGCTCTGCTGGCGGCGCTGTTGTTGTTGCCGTTGCTCCGCCGGCGTATTTCATTTGCGCGGCTCTATCTATTTTCCTTATTAGGATACAGCTTGAGCGGATTTCTGGATCTCTGCACCAGTTACGGCACCTATTTTTTCTGGCCGCTGCTGGATGAACGGCTTGCTTTCAATATCATCTCCATCCTCGATCCGGTCTTCAGCGCGATCCTGCTGCTTGCAATCGTGTTGTGTCTTGTCAAGAGGCGGGCCTTCTTTGCCAGGGCGGGCCTGGCGCTGGCGGCGGGTTATCTCTTCTGCGGCTATGTACAGATGGAGCGTGCACGAGCTGTCGCCGAAGGATTAGCGAATGAACGCGGGCATCCTTATGCGCGCATGCTGGTAAAGCCGACGATCTTTAATCTGCTGCTGTGGCGCGCTGTTTATGAAAGCGATGGTTATTTTTATGTTGATGCGATCAGGGTGGGGCTGTCTGATAAGATCTATCCGGGCAAGGCCATAAGAAAATTTGAGCTTGAAAGGGATTTGCCGACATTGAACAAGGCATCAGTCTTGTATCGCGACATCCAGCGTTTCGATAAGTTTTCCGACTCTTATCTCGCCTGGTCGCCGGAGCAAGCAAGCACCTTGGGCGATATGCGCTATGCCATGTTGCCCAATGGGCTTAGACCGCTGTGGGGGATTAGGGTCGATGCTGCGAGGCCGGACGAACATGCCCGCTATCAAACCTTTCGAGGTATCACCAAGGAAGATAGACAGGGCTTTTGGAAGATGTTAAGCGGCAAGTAATTCTTTAGCGAGGCTTTGATCAGAGCAGGTTTTCCCAAGCCTTTAGATTCGATTTTGCGTAGTGCCGGTGGCCATCCCGGAAATGATGAGTTTCTGTATGTTGGAAGTGCCTTCCACGACCTGTAGTGACTTGGCATCGCGGTAGTAGCGCTCCGCCGGGTATTCGGATGAGAAGCCAAAGGAACCGAAGATCTTCATGCACTCGCCCGCCGCATGGACTGCGGCCTCGGAGGCGGCGAGCTTTGCGATGGAAGTTTCATACTGATTTGGCCGGCCCTGGTCTTTGAGCCAGGCGGCCTTGTACACCAGCATCTGCGCGGCCTGGTGTTCCACCACCATGTCGGCGATCTGCGCCTGGATCATCTGGTGTTGGGAGATGGGCTTGCCGAATTGTGTACGCTCGTTGGCATAGTTGATCGCATGTTTCAGCGCCCCGCCGGCCACCCCCAGCGCGCCCGCAGCGCAATTCATGCGCGTGTTTCCCAGTTGCCACATGCACATCTTAAAGCCATCGCCCGGCTCGCCCAGCAGTGCGTCCTTGGGGATCTTCGCCCCGTCAAAGACGAACTCGCCGGTCGGCGAGCAGTGCAGCCCCAGTTTGCTATCAATGGCGCTGGCGGTGCAGCCCTCCAGATCTTTGGGCTCAATGATAAAACAGGAAATACCTTTGTTGCCTTTTTCGCGATCAGTGTAGGCATATAACAGGCCCGCATCGCCGATGTGTGCATGCGTGATCCACATCTTGCTGCCGTGCACTTCCCAGTGGTCGCCGCGGTCGATGGCATGGGTCTTCATGCTGGAGACATCCGAGCCGCTGTTGGCCTCGGTGATGGCAAAGAAGCCCACGTCCCGGCCGGCTATCCAGCCGGGGATGTATCTTTCCTTTTGCTTATCCGTGCCCCATCTGGCAACGGACAAGGGCCCGCCCAGGTTCTGCATATTAAAAGGCACTCGCCAGGAAGCGGAGACCTCGGCGATCTGCTCTGCCATTAAGACGGATTCCAAAAAGCCCATGCCGTTGCCGCCGAGTTCTTCTGGCAATACGCAAGAGAAGAAACCCAACTCGCCCATTTTTTCCAGCCGTTCTAAGTTAAAGGCGTGGCTCTCTTCTTCCTCTTCCAGGGTCGGCAGGATCTCTTCCTCAGCAAAGCGCCGCGCTGTGTCCTGCACCAGTTGTTGCTCTTCGGTGAGTTCAAAATTCATCGCTGGTCCTCATTATGGAGTTTCGTTTTTTTACCATCAGTGAGCATTATTTAGGGTGCCGCTAAAAATAGTAATTTTTTGTGAGAGCGAGGCGGCGGCGCACGCAGCACCGGAATGTATGGATAATACATGAGGATGCGGGTACGCCGCCAACAACGCCTGCCCCCGACCCGAACGGGGGCTATCGCGACAAAATCGCCGGGAGCGATTTTGAACAGTCGAGCAAAGCGAGACTGGCCCGAAGGGCGAGCCACAGGGATGTGGTGAGTAAAAAAGTGCATTTTTAGAGATGCCCCTCAATGAGCATGACGACCGCATCCTCTTCCACCTTATCGCCCTTTTTCACATTGATTGCTGCAACCTTGCCATTACAGGGCGCATAGACCGGGTTCTCCATCTTCATCGCCTCGATGATGAGCAGCTCATCATCCTCTTCTATCGCTTCACCCACTTCCACCAGCACTTCCCAGACATTTCCGGCGAGCGGTGCCAAGACTTCTTCTGCCATCGTTTCTCTCCTCATCGTTTAGGAAACTCTCACTTTATTTAAGAGCGTATCTTATTGAAGAATGCTTAAAAATATGCCGGCGGCAATCACCGTCCCCATCACGCCGGCAATATTCGGCCCCATGGCGAACATGAGTAAGTAATTTTTCTTATCCGCCTGGCTCCCGACTCTTTGTACCACCCGCGCCGCCATCGGCACGGCGGATACACCGGCCGCACCGACCAGCGGGTTGATCTTGTTGTTGGTAAAGAGGTTGATGAATTTTGCCAGCAGGATGCCGGTGGCGGTGCTAACAGCAAAGGCCAACAGCCCCAGGATAAAGATCAGGATGACTTCCTTGCGTAAAAAATTATCGGCATTCATGGTCGCGCCGATGCTGATGCCGAGAAAGATGGTGACGATATTGAGCAGGGCGTTTTGCGCCGTGTCATTGAGACGCTCCACCACTTTGGACTCACGAAACAGGTTGCCCAGCATGAACATGGATATGAGCGGTGCTGACGGCGGCACCAGCAGCATGATGACCAGGGCGGCGGCGATGGGGAACAGCAGCTTTTCTCGATGGCTGACCTTGCGGCCCCTTTTCATCTTGATCTTGCGCTCACTCTCGGTGGTCAGCAGCTTCATAATGGGCGGCTGGATCAAGGGCACCAGCGCCATATAAGAATAGGCCGCCACCGCACAGGCACCGAGCAGATGCGGGGCCAGTTTTGCCGCCAAGAAGATCGTGGTCGGCCCATCAGCACCGCCGATAATGCCGATGGTCGCGGCTTCTGCCAAGCTAAAATCAAAGGCATAAGCAGTAAAAAAGGTCACATACACGCCGACCTGCGCACCGGCGCCCAAGAAGATCAGCCGCGGCTGCGCCAGCAGGGGGCCGAAATCGGTCAGGGCGCCCAGGCCGAGAAAGATCAGCGGCGGGATCACTTCCCATTCAATGCCGTAATGATAGAAGCGCCAGAGCAATCCCTCCCCCGGCACCATCAGCTGCGTCTCCGGGATATTGCTGATCAAAATCCCAAAGCCAATCGGCAGCAGCAGCAGGGGTTCATATTGTCTTGTTATGGCTAGGTAGATCAGGCTCATGCCGATCATCCACATCAGGACCGCGCCGGGGGTGAGGTGCAGCAATGCGGTGTTTTCCAGAAAGGGCACGGCTAGTCGTCTTCCTTTTCTTGTCCAGGCTCGCGGCCAATCACAGCGAGCAGCTTGATCGCCAGATACAGCGCCGTCATACCGATGAGCACCCCGAGTACACCGTTAAAAAATACATTCAGTGCTGCCTGCATGTTGTATCTCTTGTGACGGATTAAAGTCTTTAGCCCTTGATGCTGCGCGGCAGGAGCATCTGGTGCTTCGGACAGATGGATTTAGGGTTTTGATAGGCCGCGCTGATAAAAGCTTTCAAATAACTACGCAACTCGGATAATTTTACGATCTCATCGACCAGGCCGTGGTGGGCGCAAAATGAAGGCAGGGAAGTATCCCGATAACGCTGCGCCAGCTCGTTCATCTTCTCGGCAATCGGCTCCAAGGGGCGCCCGGCGTCTTTTTCCTTGACCGCGCGGCGGGCATAGGTGGCCACCGCCGCTGTCTCCCCGTGCATGACGGCGATCTCGGTGGCCGCAGTACCCAGCGTAAAGGCATTGTGGCGGTTCGCAGTCGGCCCGCCTAGAATATAATGCGCGGCCGCGCTGCCCTTGCGCAGGACGGTGAGCATCATCGGCACATCAGTGTGCTGGATGGAATAGATCAGCGCCTGGCCGAGGCCGAGCAGTTCGGCCTTTTCCGCGCGGTCGCCGACATCGATGCCGGAGGTGTCCTGGAACCAGAGCAGCGGGATGTGATCGCGCCCGCATAGGGTGACAAACTCGTTCATCTTGATCAGCCCCTGGCGATAGAGCTTGCCGCCGATGCCCGGATAATCGGCATAGTCCGGATAGCCTTTGCCTAAGAAGCCCTGGCGATTGCCGATGCAGCCGACCGGCAGGCCATTGACCTTGCACAGGCCGGTGTAGATCTCCGGGCCGTAATCGGGGCGAAACTCCAGGTGCTCGCTGCTATCCACCAGGCGCGCCAGGACTTCATCAAAGTCATAGACTTCCTTTTGATTAAAGGGCAGCAGGGAGTATAAATCCTCGCTTGGGAATCGGGGCGCCTGCGGTTCTGCCACACGGAAGAATTTGGGCTCATAGGCGGGAATGGCGCGCATGTATTGCCTGATGCCGTCCAGCACACCCTCATCGTCTTCATACACTTCAGAGAAGAAGCCGGTTTGGTGGTAATGGACATCGACGCTGCCCGGCGGGCTGGCCGTGAAGGCACGGGTCTTTTCGATGATCTCTTCTAGCATGGCCGTGTCAAAGCCGCCGCGCGGCGCCATGCCGGAGACGATGCCGGCCCCGCCTACCGCCATGTTGGCGTCTTTGTGCGCCAGGAGGATGGTCGGGCTAATGCCCTGATAGCCGCCGCCG
Source organism: Gammaproteobacteria bacterium (assembly GCA_963923955.1). GTDB lineage: Bacteria > Pseudomonadota > Gammaproteobacteria > Eutrophobiales > Eutrophobiaceae. The sequence goes on along the minus strand of OZ000552.1, from coordinate 1,658,020 downwards.
GCCGGGTTGGTGCCGTAGATCGCGGCCAAGACCGGGATGCCGGCCTGTTGCAATTCCGCATGTCGGAAAAAAGGGGTGCCGGCACCGCGCCGGTTGGCGTAGAACTTTTCCTGCTCGGTCAGCTTGGCACCGCTGCAATTCACCAGCCAGACCAGGGGAATATTCAGCCGCCGGGACAGATCCGTAACCCGCAGAATATTCTCGGACTGCCCCGGCAGCCAGGCCCCGGCCATGACCTTGTTGTCAAAACCGATCACCACCGCCCAGCGCCCGGCGATCTTCGCCAGCCCGTCCACGACATTGGTGCCGCCTTCTGCGTTGTCCAGCGGGTTATACAGGCTATGCAGGGGGTGCCAGCTATCTTTATCGACCAGGTACTCTAAGCGCTGCCAGATGGTCAGGCTGCCGCGCTGATTGATCTTCTCGCTCGGCAGGCCGGCGTTTTCAATTTCTCTCTTCGCCGCATCGATCTCGGCTTCCGCCTGTTTCAGCGCTTCGAGACCGGCGGCCGCGCGCTTGACGCGGTTGGCCTTCAGCTCCTTGCCGAATGCATCCATCTTCTCGAAATAGGCTTTCATTGTGGCGTAGTCTCTGAGGTTTCAGTGTTAGTTAGCTTGGGCGGCGAAATATGCAACTTACCTGCTTTTAATGAGTGGAAAATCACAGCGCCAAAGCTAGGCGATAGTAGCAGAGACCTAAGCCGTGAACAAATCCTGTGTGGGGACGAATTATAAGCGGCCATGTCATTCTCTCCGTCACTCCTGCGAAGTTTTACATTCTGCCTGATTACTTATTCCTCTTGAAATGCGATATACTCTGATGAGACGTGATTTGATGGTACGGCAAGATGACACACTATAGCGAAGAGCAGATTGCGGCCTTGATCAAGGAAGACCGTGTACATCGTGATGTCTATACCGACCCCGCCATCTTTGACTTGGAGATGGAAAGGATCTGGGGCAGGGCCTGGATCTATGTTGGCCATGAGAGCCAGGTAAGGCAGCCGGGCGATTATTTCTCGACCAGCATCGCCAGACAGCCGGTTGTCATGACGCGCCACAAGGACGGCGAGGTCTATGTCCTGTTCAATCGCTGTGCGCACAAGGGCGCCCAGGTGGTCGGCGATGGCTGCGGTCGGGCGCAGCAGTTGCGCTGTTGCTATCACGGCTATGTCTTCGATACCGACGGCACCTTGCTGCATATTCCTATGGCAGAAGGCTATGCGGGCAGTGATTTCAAGAAGGGCAGCCCGGACAGCAATATGCGACGAGTGCCGCGTGTGGACAGCTATCACGGCCTGGTCTTTGCCAACCTGGCGGCAGAAGGGCCGGATCTACAGACTTGGCTAAGCGGGGCGAAGGCCTCTATCGATAACCTGGTCGAGCGCTCTCCGGAGGGAAAAATCGAAATCGCCGGCGGGTGCTTTCGCTATGTGCATGATTCCAACTGGAAGATGTTTGTAGAGAACTTAAATGACGCCATGCACCCGATGGTGGTGCACCAGTCATCAAGCGGTACGGCCAAGAGGGTCTTTGATGATCAATTCAAGGAAGGAGACAAAGTACCCTTTGAGCTGGAAATGCTGGCGCCCTTTACGAATGATTATGCTTTTTTTGAAAAGATGGGGCTGACCGCCTGGGACTATGGCCATAGCGTGACCGGCGGCAAGATGAGCATCCATTCTGCCTATTCGCCGATCCCCGGTTATATCGACTCCTTGAACGCAGCCTACGGAGAAGAAAAGGTCAATGAGATCATGGCCGTGAATCGACATAACACCGTGGTCTATCCCAGCTTTACCCTAAAGGGCGCGATTACCTCCATCCGCATCGTCAAGCCGATCAGCGTTAATAAGACCGTGATTGAATCCTGGGTGTTTCGCCAGGTGGGGGCGCCGGAGGAGCTTTTTCAGCGCTCCATTACCTATTGCAACCTTATCAATTCCCAGGCCAACCTGGTAGGGCCGGATGACTGGGAGGCCTATCATCGCCTGCAACACGGCCTGCAAACCAAAGACAGCAACGAATGGGTCAGCATGCATCGCTATCTTGATCAGGACGAGATTGGGAAGGATGAAAAGACTGCAACCGGCACCAGCGACATGGTCTTTCGGCACCAATATCAGACCTGGAAATCCTACATGCTAAATCAGGGCGGGACCTCATTATGAGTGCAGTAGCCGAAGATCAAAACAAGGGCACTCAACCTGAGCTAAAGGAATTGGAGCAATTTCTCTACCATGAGGCGCGGCTCTTAGATGAGCAGCGCTGGGCGGAGTGGAATGAGTTATTCACCAAAGACGGGGAATACTGGGTGCCTGCGAGCCCTGAGCAGGCGGATGCACAAAATCACGTTTCCCTGATCTATGAGACCGAGCTGTTACGTGCCGTGCGCATAAAACGCTTCAAGCACCCCAACGCCTTCTCCTTGCAACCCAAGCCGCGCAGTGTGCATCTCATCTCCAATGTGATGCTGGATGACTATGACGAGCATAGCTGTGTGCTCAGCTCACGTTTTATCATGCTGCAGTACCGGCGCGAAGAGTTGGATACCTTCGGCGGCAGCTATACGCACCACCTGCAACGCGTTGGCGGCGATTACAAGATACGCAAAAAACGTGTTGACCTGATTAATTGCGATGCACCGCTAGGCAGTATTCTGCTGTATCTTTAATGCTTAAGCCGGACGTCTTAGGACAAGCCCCGGGATGGCTTGCTCAGTCTTCCATCACGCAAACACATGCTCGTATATAAGGAATTTGCCAAGACAGTGAAGGGCTATGCGGAGCACGCCTTTCTGCATATTCCCCGACAGGCCACGGCAGCTTATCAGCATTCCCCGGTTGATCTGACTTACCGGCAGGCCTTTGATGAAGCGCAAGTCTTGAGAGAAAAATATCACGCAGCGGGCTATGGCCTCGGGCAGCGTGTTGTACTCATGCTGGATAATCGCGCCGAGTACTTTGTGCATTTCCTTGCCTTGAACAGCCTGGGCGTGAGCATAGTGCCGGTAAATTCCGCCTTTTCCCCGGCGGAGATGGAATATGTGATTACGCACAGTGACGCATCTTTGGTATTGGTGCTGCCGGAGCATTTGGACAAGACCCAAGCCGCCTTGAAAACTTCCGGCAACCAAGTGCCGGTTAGGACAACGGCGCAGTCCTCCCGGCTGCCAGTGTGTACGCAAGCAGTCGCAGATGGTGCGCCGGATCTAGGCACGGAAGTTGCCCTGCTCTATACCTCCGGCACCACCGGCAGACCGAAGGGCTGTATGCTCTCCACCGAATATTTCCTGTGCCTGGGGCAGTCATATATCGACTACGGCGGCTATTGTGCGCTTGAAAATGGCAAGGAGAGACTGATCACGCCGCTGCCCCTGGTACACATGAACGCCCTGTTCTCCATGATGGCAATGATCATGACCGGCGGCTGCGTGATCCAGTTGGATCGATTTCATGCCTCCAGCTGGTGGGGGACAGTCCGGGCATCGAGGGCGACTTGTTTGCACTACTTAGGCGTCATGCCGGCCATTTTATTAAACCAGACAGAGCGGCCGGAAGATGATTTTAGTGGGCAGATAAAATTCGGCTTCGGCGCCGGTTGTGATCCGAAACACCAGGAGCGCTTTGAAAGACGCTTCGGCTTTCCCCTGGTGGAAGGCTGGGCCAGCACCGAGACCGGCACCCATGTCTGCATCTTGGCAAACAAGGAGCCAAGACACCTGGGACAGCGCTGTATCGGCAGGCCGTGCACGGAAATCGACTATCGACTGCTTGATGAAGGCGGCCGGGAGGCGGCGCCCGGGGCGCCCGGCGAGCTGTTACTACGCTGCAAGGGAGCCCATCCGCGCAAGGGTTTTTTCTCCGGCTATTACAAAGACCCAGCAGAGAGTGCGGCCGTCTGGGAAGGCGGGTATTTCCACACCGGCGATGTCGTCCGTGTCGATAACCAAGGTTTATTTTTCTTCGTTGACCGGCGTAAGAATATTATCCGCCGCAGCGGTGAGAATATTGCCGCAGTAGAAGTGGAAGCGGTATTGTTTGAAGCCGCGGAAGTTGCTAATTGCGCAGCCACACCGATCTACGATGAGTTGCGCGGCGAGGAGGTGGGCGCCTGTGTGGTGTTGAACGAGGACGTCCAGCCGAACGAGGAGACGGCCAAAGCGATTTTTGCTTTCTGTCAGGCAAAATTGATCTATTACAAGCTGCCCGGCTATTTTTTCTTTCTGGACTGCTTGCCCATGACCGCCTCGCAGAAGATTCAACGCGGCGAGCTAAAGCAAATTGCCGCGGCGATGATCGAGCGGGGCGAGTGTATCGATCTGTGCGCGATGAAACGCAAAGGAAATAGATAGTGAGTTTTTATACATGAGGCGAAGATCACAATCCTATGATGGAGTCGCAGTAGCCGCGCCGGTCAGCATCCCCTATGAGAGAGAGACCGGGCACGGCGCTGAATGGTTTGTCGGACGTGCCTTGGCTGAATTGCTCAAGGTCGCGGGTCTTAAAAAAACTGCTATTGACGGCCTGTCTGTTGCCAGCTTCAGCATGCTGCCGGACACTACGATCAGCCTAACGGCGTATTTTTCCATGAGCCCGCGCTGGCTCGACTTTGTGCCGACCGGCGGGGCGAGCGGCGTCATGTCCATGCGCCGTGCAGCCAGAGCCGTGCAGGCGGGCGATGCGGAGATAGTGGCCTGCATTGCCGGCGACACCATGCATCCCGCCGCATTCACGCAGCTAATCAATAACTTCAGCAAGTTCTCCAGAGACACAGTCTATCCCTATGGCGCCGGCGGGCCGAATGTTAATTTTGCCATGATCACGCGCCATTACATGGAACAATACGGCGCAACCAGGGAGGACTTCGGCCGGCTCTGCATCGCGCAAAGAGACAACGCCTTGGCCGCCGCGCGCAGCCTTTTTGATGCGCCCTTGACGATGGCAAAGTATCTCAACGCCCGTCCCGTTGCCGAGCCCATTCATCTGTATGATTGTGTGATGCCATGCGCAGGCGCTGAGGGCTTTCTGGTCATGACGGTCGAAGGTGCGGAAGATCTGAATCTGCCTTATGCCGTCATTCGCAGCAGCAAAGAGCTGCACAATGCTTACTCGGAAGATGCCGTGCATTATCGGGGCGGCTGGGCCGGGTATCGCGATGCCTTGTATGAGGAGGCGGGCATGGGGCCGCAAGACATGGATTTTTTGCAGAGCTATGATGATTATCCGGTGATTGCCATGTTGCAGTTGGAAGACTTAGGCTTTTGTGAAAAGGGCGGGGCGGCGGAGTTTATCAAAGACACAAATCTGACTTGGAACGGCGGCGGCCTGCCGCATAACACCTGTGGTGGACAGCTATCGGCCGGGCAGGCCGGTGCAGCCGGTGGTTTTCTGGGGCTGGTGGAGGCGATCAGGCAACTGACCAAGACTGAGCTGCCTAATCAGGTGGTACAAGCAAAGGCCGGGCTGGTAAGCGGCTATGGCATGGTGATCTATGATCGCTGTCTGGCAAGCGCCGCCGTGATATTAGCGAGGCCGGACGCATGAGTCAGCTTGGCCTATTACCGCCCGCTACCCGCACCCCGCTCTGGCGAGAGGTCACCGCGGCAGCGGCAAGAGGTCGCCTTGTCTTGCCAAAGTGCAAGGATTGCCGGATGACTCAATACCCGCCGCGCGAGCTATGCTGCCGTTGTCTCAGTCCTAACTTGCAATGGAGTGAGGTTGAGGCAAGCGGCGAAGTGCTGTCATTTACGCATCTACATGCCAGTCTGGAAGGTTTTTTTCGTGAACATTTGCCCTGGTCGATCGCCTTTGTGAAGCTGGACAGCGGGCCGTGCCTGTATGCCCATGCAGCAAGGACTACTGCGAAGACCGGACAGGAAGTGAGGGTCATGAGCCTGCTGGATAGATCAGAACAGGCGATCTTTCTCGCCATTCCAGCGGGGGATGACAGCGAAGATTACTTACAAGAATTCGCCCACCTGTTACTTCCGACAAAAACATAGAGCCCAGAGAAATGGCAGCGCAAAATACCAAAGTGGCAGTCATCACCGGCGGCAACCGCGGCATCGGCGAGGACATCAGCCGGCGTCTGCTTGATGATGGCTATCATGTTGTGAACATCTCCAGACAGGAGCCGAAGTTTGCGCATAAAAACCTGGAGACAATGCTCCTTGATCTCGCTGAGGCCCAAGCGACAGAACAGGCGGCGCAGGAAATCGCGGCACGGCATCCGGTGACAACATTCATTCACAATGCCGGCGTGATTCGCCCCGACCTGCTGGAAGATGTACGCCTGGATGATCTCAATTACCTGACGCAGCTACACATCGGCGCAGCAATAACACTGACTCAAGCCTTCGTCCCAGCGATGCGCACGGCACAATTTGGCCGGATCATTCTTATCTCCTCGCGCGGCGTATTAGGCCTGGTTAGCCGAACAAACTATGCCGCGACCAAGGCCGGGCAGATCGGCCTGGTGCGCACCTGGGCGCTGGAGCTTGCCAAAGACGGCATCACTGTGAATGCAGTTGCGCCGGGTCCGATAGTAACCGATATGTTTCATGAACTGGTGCCGGAAGAGAGCGCGAAAAAACAGCAAATAGCGGCCAGCATTCCGGTGAAAAGACTGGGCACTCCTGAAGATGTCGGCAGGGTGGTCGGTTTTCTTTGTGCGCCTGAGAGTGGCTTTGTGACCGGGCAGACCTGGTATGTCTGCGGCGGCGCCAGCCTGGGCGCTTTGGCGCTGTAACCAAAACCTGAATTCAACTTGCAAGCGCAAACACAATCAGCCCTTATGCAGGGCAAGCTGCGGAGCATGCTTACCTTAAATCGTACTACAAGCTATAATCAGCCAAAATACTGATATACTAGCAAGACTTCATAACTGCCTAAGCCAAAACTCAACCAAACACTGAACGAGGAACCGACATGATTGACACCAACACATTACTACCCCGACACACTCACGGCCAGGCGCTGCCTCGCCTGTGCGCCGCCGCCTTCAAGTCATTCACCCCCCCCCCCCCCCCCCCCCCCCCCCCCCCCCCCCCCCCCAGCAAAAAGTCAATAAAATCATGGTCTTATGGGAACTTTCTCTTTCATTTTCTAGCTGAACCTGCCTGCTCTCCTCGCTATAATTCTTCGTCATTCCTGCGCAAGCAGGAATCCAGTCAACAAATAATTGCGCAGCAATCCCAGTAACCTGCTACAATCCCCCCAATACTCAAAACCACTAATCAAACAACAAGGCAAAAATACTCATGGCACAGGCCACCTTTGACACTTTACAGTTCACCGAGACCTTAAAGGCCGCCGGTGTGTCTGAGGAACAGGCAAGGGCAGAGGTACAGGCCATCAGCCTGGCCTTTAGTCAGGTGATTGAGAAGCAGGTTGCGACCAAGACCGACATCTCCAGCGTTAAGGAAGAGCTATCCACTGTCAGAGAAGAACTTAAGGAAGAAATCCATGCCGTCAAAGAAGAACTTAAGGAGGACATTTATGAACTAAATGCCAGCATTGAAGCTAACAATGCCAAGTTGAATGGCAGAATCGACACCCTCGACAAAGAGTTGAACGGCAAGATCGATGCGAACAATGCTAAGATCAACGGACGAATAGACGCCCTTGACACCAAGCTCACTGGCAAGATAGATGCGAGTGATGCCAAACTCACCGGCAGGATTAACCTGATGCAGTGGATGCTTGCCCTCATCATCCTGGTCGAAGTCATCCCGTTGCTGAAAGGCGTACTGGCCGGCTGATTATTAGCTACCCCCGCCCTGCTTGCTTGACATCCGTGCTGGTGTTACAATCGGCCAAGACAGAGAAAATCGCCCGCTGCCTAAAAACCAGACATTGAAACTTTAAGGAGCCTGAAATGCTAGAACTGACAAAAGACACGCAAGCCACAGCGTCATTCACCACCCCCCCCCACCCCCCCCCCCCGCAAAAAGTCAATAAAATCAGGTAATTACAGGAACTTTCTCACTCATTTTCTAGCTAAACCTGCCCGTCCTCATCCTCGCGAAAATGGGGAAGGCGGGGAGCAGGGGCAGACACTTCCCCCGTCATTCCTGCGCAAGCAGGAATCCAGTCATAGGGAAGTACCGAAAACTCTGGCTTCCCGTTGTCACGGGAATGGCGAGGGAGGGCGGACTGGTACGCCTCGCTGGGACGCTCTCCTCGCTCACGGCACATTTACTTTCCTCCTCGTCCTAACCCTCGCCGCTGTCCTCGCCTTCCTCGCTGTCGCCCAGGCGCAGGCAGTGCCGCAACCCGGCGGCCAAGGTGGCCAGCAAGCACAAGGCCAACAGCAGCAAGGGCAGCAAGGGCAAAGCCAACAGCAGCCGGGGCAACAGCCGCCGCAGGGCCAACAAGGCCAGCAAAGCCAACAACAGCAGGGACAAGCCCAGACCGAGTTTGCGCGCATCGCCGCCCAGATTGGCATCGACCCATCGGATTTTGAAATTGACCCAGCCGACTTCAGCCCCGCCAACATCCAGACCAATGCAGGCGACCGCACCACCACACTGGGTAATGCCAGACTGGAGAACAATTTGCTCATCAACGAGGCGGGGGCTTCCATTGAGACCAATCAGCGCGATGGGTGGGGCATGATCGGGTTCCGAGATACGGATATGATCAACCGTGGCAGCATCATCACGAATGGTTCTGTTAGTCCAGCGATGGTCGTTGGCACTGGCGGGGTGGGAATCAATGAGGGAACCATCACCACAAATGGGGCGTTTAGCGAAGGCGTGGCCGTTAATGCACGTAGAAACAGTGGTCCAGTAGCGAGGTTTCTGAATGCTGCGGGGGCAGAGATTACAGCCAGTGGGGGATGGAGTAGCATTGGTTCTGTATATGCCGTGGAGATCATCAACCGCGGCACCATCAAAACCGAAGGCGATGAGGCTACCGTTTCCTCAGGTATTTCAATCAATGATGAAGACTCAAGACTCATCATCCTCAATGACGGCACGATTGCGGGTGGCAACAGCAATGACAACGGTATTCGGGTCAGCGATTCAGTCACTCGCTCCAGGCTGGGCAATACGTCCAACGGCACGATCAGCGGCGATGGCTATGGGGTGCGCTTGGGAAGCGGTGGCACCCATACCCTGATCAACGCCGGCAGCATCACCGGCAAGAAAGAGGACGGGTTGGAGTTCAATGGGGCGGACAGCACCTTGACCAACAGCGGCACCATCGTCTCGGAACAGGCGATTGCAGTAGAGTTCACTGCCGTCAATGCGACGCTCACAAACAGCGGCACCATCCGCGCCGATGGCACCGATGCGGATGATTATGCCATTCGCTTTGCGGCCACCGGTGGCAAGATGGTGTTGCAGGACGGTTCCACCCTTCTCGGGGCGATGGTCTTCACTGACACCGAAATCACCAACGCTGCCACCACAGACGGAGCGCGATTTGACGGCACCCTGCGGCGGGCGGTTGTGGATGGGAAGGCCACCAACGTCATCGGCTTTGAAGGAAACACCTTAGTCTTGGATGAGGCGGCCACCCTGGATGGTAAGGTAAATCTGGCGGCGGGAGCGCTCACTAATAACGGGGCTATCAATGCTCCGGCCGGCAGCATTGCGGTGCAAGTCAGCGCCGGTGGCACCCTCAGCCACAGCGGCAGCATTCAGGTGCTGGATGCGATGAACCAGCCGAATACGGCCGCCACCGTTGTGCAATTCGACAATGGCGGCACCCTGGCCTTGCGTGGCAGCGGCCAGGTCACCGGCAACATTGATGGCGGGGCGGGCAACAACACCATGACCCTTGCTGACAATGCGCAGGTAGGCGGCAACATTCTCGCTGGGGCTGGGAATGACAGCATCACCTTACGCGACAACGCCCGGGTCAACGGCATTGTCCTCGGCGATGGCAACAACACCCTCACCTTAGAAGGTCAGGCGCAAGTGACCGGTGTCGTCGCGACCGGGAATGACAGCGACACCATAGCCTTGCGCGACAGCGCCAGCATCGGCGGCTTCATCACTGCCGAGGCCGGCCGCGGCCACTTGGACTACAGCGGCTACGGCAGCGCGGTTTCCATTGCCCTCGTGCGCAGCAGTAATCTGGGCTTTGCCGGCAACGCTCCCGGCATCACCAACGGCTTCACTGGCATCGACCAACTCACCGGCTCGGCGAATGCGGCCCACACCGATACCTTAACCGGCTATGACACCGCCGCCACCTGGACGCTGAATGCCACGCCGGCCTTGTCCACCTATGCCGTGGAAGGCACCAACCCTACCACCAACGCCGCCGAGACCTACACGCTAGAGTTCAGCGGCTTTGAGACCCTCACGGGCGGCAGCGCCGCAGATGCCTTCAGCTTATCCAGCGCCTTCACCGCCAACTTAAGCGGTGGCGGCGGCGATGACCGCTTCACCTTCTCCAGTGGGGCTAACTTAACCGGCGACGTAGATGGCGGGGATGGGGATGACGGCTTCCTCTTCACCGGCACCGGCCAGGTCACCGGCACCATCACGAGCGGGGCGGGCGATGATACCTTCGACATCTCTGGCACTAGTCAGGTCACTGGCAATATCAGCAGCGGCGATGGCGCAGACACCCTGACCCTCTCTGAGGACGCCCAGCTTGATGGCGATGTGAACACCGGGGCCGGCGATGACCAGGTGAGCATTAGCAATAATGCCGGGGTAACCGGTGCCATCAACACGGGGGCCGGCGATGATAGCGTAACCCTGTCCGACAGTGCCTTTGTCGGTGGCATTGTGGATGGCGGGGATGAGACCAACGGCGACACGCTGGACGTCACCAACCTCTTGGCCAGTGCCAACGTCGGCGCCATCCGCTACCGCAACTTTGAAACCTTGACCGGCCTGCCGAATGCGCGCACCGAAGATGCGGATGCTGCCCCACCACCACCACCGCCAGTACAACCTCCGCAGCCGCCAGTCGTGCAGCCGCCAGTACAACCTCCGCAACCCCCAGTCGTGCAGCCACCAGTACAACCGCCTGTTGTTGATCCGAATGCGGGTGCCGGTGGGCAGCAGGGCCAGGGCGCAGGTCAACAAGGGGGGCAAGGAGGACAGCAACCCGGCCCTGATCCGAATGCGGGCGCAGGCGGCCAACAAGGCCAGGGCGGCCAACAACCCGGCCCTGATCCGAATGCGGGTGCGGGTGCCGGCGGCCAGCAAGGCCAGGGCGCAGGCCAGCAGGGCGGCCAGCAAGGCCAAGGCGCAGGCCAGCAGGGCGGCCAGCAAGGCCAAGGCGCAGGCCAGCAGGGCGGCCAGCAAGGCCAAGGCGCAGGCCAACAAGGTGGCCAACAAGGTCAAGGGGCAGGTCAACAGGGCGGCCAACAAGGCCAAGGCGCAGGTCAACAGGGTGGCCAAGGCGGCGGCCAGCCCGACCCTGATCCGGATGCGGGCGCAGGTCAACAAGGCGGCCAGCAAGGCCAAGGCGCAGGCCAACAAGGCGGCCAGCAAGGCCAAGGGGCAGGCCAGCAGGGCGGCCAAGGCGGCGGTCAACCCGCTCCCGATCCAGATGGGGATGGGGATACGGACACCGACACGGATACCGGAACGGATACCGACACGGATACCGATACGGACACCGATACGGGAACCGATACGGGAACCGATACTGACACCGACACGGATGCCGGAACAGATACAGATACCGACACCGATACCGGCACAGACACCGATACCGACACGGGAACGGATGCCGGAACAGACACAGACGCAGGTACGGATACTGACACCGGCACGGATACCGACACCGATACCGGTACGACTGCCCCCTCTGTAGCCCCCGTCCCCCCAACTCCGGTCACCCTCAGCGCCCAGCCTGTGGCCAATGACCCCACCCGCTTAGTGCTTACCCTGCCCGATACGGATGGTACGACCCGCCTCGTGACCCTGGATAGAGGCGCTGAGAGCGCCCAATCCACCGCCATGGGCGTCTTAAGCAGTGCGGTGCATAACGTGGTCAACCAGCGCTTGACCGGTGGCCTGCGTGGCAATCCTTCTGGACAAGGCAATCGTGGCACCCGTCGTAGCCAGCGCCGTCCCATCCAGGTGGCCGCCGGGGAACTCTTGCCTGGCTTACTCGCTGTTGACCCACGTCCCTTTATCTGGGGCGACCCCGCATCAGGTGCGGGGCAAGGTTCGCGGCTGATCGAAGACGTGGTCGGGATGGCGGCGTCGCTGCCCATTCTCAAGACTATCGGGGCGTGGCCCCCTGCTTTCGCAGGGGCAGGCTTTTAGCCTAGAACAAGGCTTTGCTACTAACGCCATTGCTGGGGTGCTCTTTGGCTATGCCCATGCCGACCTGGTAAGTAGTGGTAAAAACACCCAGATAGAGACCGATAGCCTCTTTCTAGGGCTCTATGGCCAGGACACCTGGCAGGGCATAGACATTGGCCTTAGCCTCAATCTGGGCTACGAAGACCATGACAGCAGTAGGGCACTGCTTAACCAAGGCCAGGCGCAAGTAGCCCAGGGCAGCTACAGCAGCCTCTTTCTTAGTCCGGCCTTACGACTGAGCCATAGGGCAGTACTCAGTGAGCATTGGGAACTGCGCCCAGCCGCCAGCGTGAGTTATACCCAAGGCTGGTATAAGGGCTATACCGAGCGGGGGGCAGAGGGCCTGTCCGACCACGCTGCGAGTGGTCGGGCGAATATCACCCAAAACAAACGTGAGGGCCTGCCCCCGCGCAAGCGGGGGAAAGAGCTGGAACACCCGCCTGGAACTGGCGCTGGCTTATCTCTTAGAGGCAGACCAAGGCGAAGTGGTCTTCCGAAGTGGCCTAGACAGCCGTTTCACCGACCATGAGACGGCAGGCTTTTCTCTTGCGGGTGCCAACTTCCGTATCAGCACGGATGATGACAGCAGTGTGCACAATGCCTATGTGGGGGCATCCCTGCGCTATCGGCTAGATGAACGCCTGCATGTAGAGGCCGAGCTGGAATACAGCCATGATAGGGGCGAGGTAAGCGAACGGTCGGTAAGTGGGCGTGTGTTGGTGGGGGTTGAGTTTTAGGGGGAGGTGGCTACCCGCTTTCCGCTCGCTACCGCCCTGCTCTTGCTATTGAGGATGAATTTTAGGGGGAGTTGGTTGGAGCCTTCTGGATTCCCGTCCCTGTAACTTAAGGGGTACCCTGCTGCCGGGTTTTTGGGTGGAAGGCAAATACAGCTAGGCAAAGAGCCGTCGTGCCTGCGGAAGTAGGAATCTAGGAATCCATACAGCCCCTGCAAGGCCAAAAAGGGCGAGGGAGGCGGTAGCATGGATCGGATAAGAAGTATGTGTTATTCGACTGGATTCCCGTTTTCACGGGAATGACGGAACGGTAGTTTGTTACTGAATTATGGGTTTTAGGGGGTGGTTAAGCGTAAGCCTTCCTCGTCCGGGGTGGTCAATTCCGCGTACTCTTCTTAAGAAAGGTTCAAAATGTCCTCCTCTGCCCGTCATCCAGCCAGTCATCGGCGCCGGCACTTTCCTATTCTATAAACATATTCGCCGTAACATTCAAGACAAGCCGTATGCGGATTATCCTATCACCTCGTCTTTGCCTTTTTATAATCTTTACTGTCTAAAGGCAAGCGCGCTATCCGTCCTTATCGGCCAGGTCTTGTTGAAAGGAAAATTTTTCTTTTTCCAAGTTTATCTTTGCCATGATCAAATCCAGCATGAGCTTCACTCTATTCTCCAGCGTCTTTCCCTGTCGGTAATCCGCCGGGGCGTAGTAATCGATGCGGTTGGCAAGCGCCAGCGCCCGGCAGCTCGCAATCGAGTCATCATCGTTGGGCTTGTGTACGGCAATGGCAAAGCCGCCATTATTCTTGGTCACGGTCATGCACGGAACATCGGTTTGTCCATCGCCGATGTAGATGATATTGGTAAAGGGGATCGCCCGCGCTGCCTCCGGCATGTACTCATTGATGGATTCATTCACATCTTCGATGCCCTTGTTGATGCGAAATAAATACTGCGTTTTTGAAGTATCGTTAATCACAATGGTCGGAAATTCGGCGGCACCATGATGATCAAAATAATATTCCGAAGCAAACATACGCGCAAAGTGCCTTCGTATCCTTACGCCATCCAGGATCTCTTTTAAGCCGGCGGAAATAATATAGTGCTTCAGCTTGATCTTGCCTGCCGACTCCGTCTTGACATGGGCATTGATTCTGTCAAACCAGCTATCAACGCCTGGAAAATAATCGATACCCTTCGCCAGCTTTCGCAAGTCCTTTTTATCAAGATGAGTTTTGTTATGTTCCATCTTTTCGATCAGAAGACGCATGTACGTCAACATGCCATCGGCGTTATGCCGCCTGGCTTCCCGTTTGCATTCCTGCCAGAACTTGCGCGGGTCCTCGCCCAGCTGCGGCAGCACAGTATATTCCTGCATGGGCTGCGGCGATAAGGTACCATCAAAATCATACACGAGTGCGATGGTGTTTTGCTTGAACGTCGGTCGTTTCATCTCATTGCTACCCGTCTTCCTGCCTGCATAACGATCAGTTTTCTTTATGAGCCTGAGAGCGGCTTTGTGACCGGGCAGAGCTGGGATGTCTGCGGCGGCGCCGGCCCGGGCTCTTTGGCGCATTAGCAGGGCTCTTGTGTTAGTTTCATTGCAGATATCTACGAATACAATTTTGAGTATTTTTATAAATTATTGCAATCGTAAAATAAACCTTATCTTTATAGGGACTATAAAATGTACGTTCTCTATTTTTATTCTGCCCGGTTGTGCCATCCTGTTTTGTCGCTTAGAATCGTTGTCTTTTAAGAGAACCTGCAAGCGGGTCTGTATGCAAAGAATCGAATCATTCCATTTACATAAAGAGAAGGAGCAACGACTTCAGACATGAGTGAATTTAACAAGACGATCGCGGTACTAGGCGGCACGGGCAATCTGGGCGGCGGGCTGGTCTATCGCTGGGCCAGGGCCGGGGTGTCGTTGATCATCGGCTCTCGCGAGGCAACCAAGGCCGCCGCCGCCGCTACCGCATTAATAGCGCGCGTGCCCGATGCCAAGGTGCAGGGCATGGACAATCGAACTGCTGCCGCGGAAGCCGATATTGTCGTGCTAAGCGTTCCTTTTGCGCACCAGCGATCAACGCTTGAAAATATTGCGGATGTGGTGCAGGGTAAGTTATTCATTGATACCACGGTCTGCTTGCAGCCGCCTAAGGTGGGCCGGGTCCAATTACCGCCGGAAGGTTCAGCAGGGCAGATCACGCAGGCAGTGCTGGGGGAAGAGGTGGATGTTGTCTCGGCCTTTCAGAACATTGCGGCCGCCCATCTTGCCGGCGATCATGAGGTGCGCTGTGATGTGCTGGTCTGTGGGAATAATAAAGAGGCCAGACAAGAGGTGATCGCGCTGGCGGGATTAATTGGATTGAAAGCCTGGCATGCCGGCCCGATCAATAATGCAGCAGCCGTTGAGGGATTGACCTCGGTGCTGATTACGATGAACAGGATCTACAAGATACCCGGTGCGGGCATTGTTATTTCCGGAGAGCCGGGCGCAGCAGCCTAGCCCATGTCTTGCTGAGCTATTAAGGATATTGCCGTTTTTCAAGTAAAATAAAAATAGGTCCGGGCACGTTGAATGAATCGCTGCGCGTGGGCAGGAATCCACAGAAGGTTTAGCCAGTTCATACCTAAAACTCATCACTCAGCAACAGATTACTGCTCCGTCATTCCCGTGAAAGCACGTCCCCGTGAAAACGGGGGCGGAATCCAGAAAGTTCCCGGCAGGATCTTTGGTGGATTCCTGGATTCCCGCCTGCGCAGGAATGACGAATAGAGAAGCATCATAGCCTATAACTCATCACCGTATCGAGTATGGGGCGGGCTATTCTTGGCTTGACTAGGAATCCATAGAAGGCTTAGCCAGTTCATCCCTAAAACTCATCACTCAGCAACAGGCTACCGTTCCGTCATTCCCGTGAAAACGGGAATCCAGAGGGTTTCCGGCGGGATGCTTGTTGGATTCCTGGATTCCTGCTTGCGCAGGAATGACGGGTAATTACATGGCTCCAGAGTCTCCTCCGTTATTCCCGCGAAAAAGAGAATCCAAAGGGTTCCCAGCAGGATCCTTGGTGGATTCTTGGATTTCTGCTTCTGCGGGAATGACGAATGAGGCAACATCACCGTCCATGATTCGTCACCCCCTGCCCATCCTCGTCCTCGCGAAAGCGGAGCAGGGCGGGAATCCAGAGGGTTCCAAGCAGAGCCCTATCCCGGCCTTGCCTGGCAACAAGGCCGGGCAAGGTCGGGATCATTGCACCTCACCTCAGGCCGCGGTGGCGCTTGGCAGGCCTGATAGGGCCATGGCCAGTTCTTCCTCGGAGTACTCCTGGTCATAGAGTTTGCCGGCCGCATAATCGGTATAGGCCTGCATGTCATAGTTGCCATGTCCGCAAAGACCGAACAGTATGCTCTCCTCCTTTCCTTCTCTCTTGCAACGCAGCGCCTCGTCAATCGCCGCCGCCACGGCGTGATTCGCCTCCGGTGCGGGGATGATGCCTTCTGCCTTCGCAAATTGAATCCCGGCTTCAAAGCACCTTCGCTGATGATAAGAGCGCGGCTTGACGTGGCCCAAGTCGGCCAGTTGGCTGACCAGGGGTGCCATGCCGTGATAGCGCAGCCCGCCGGCATGAAAGCCGGGCGGCACAAAGCCGGAGCCTAAGGTATGCATCTTCACCATAGGCGTCAGCCCTGCCGTATCGCCGTAGTCATAGGCATATTTGCCTTTTGTCAAGGTCGGGCAATTCGCAGGTTCCACCGCGATCACCTCAACATCTTTCCCGCCGCGAAGTTTCTCGCCGATGAAGGGAAAGGCAAGCCCGGCAAAATTACTGCCGCCGCCGGTGCAGCCGATCACAAGATCGGGATAGTCAGCGGCCATTTCCATCTGTTTGATGGCCTCTTGGCCGATGACGGTCTGATGCAGCAGGACATGATTCAAGACGCTGCCTAGTGCATATTTGGTATCCTCACGCTGCACCGCCCGCTCCACGGCTTCGCTGATAGCAATGCCGAGGCTGCCCGTGCTGTTTGGGTCTTTTTTAAGGATGGCCTGTCCGGATTCCGTCATATCGCTGGGGCTGGCGATGCAGGTGCCGCCAAAGCTCTCCATGAATGCGCGCCGATAGGGCTTTTGCCGGTAACTGACCTTGACCATGAAGACCTCGATCTCAAGCTCAAACAATGCGCCGGCAAAGGACAGGGCGGAACCCCATTGCCCGGCGCCGGTCTCGGTGGTGATGCGCTTGACGCCTTCTTCTTTGGAATAAAAGGCCTGCGCCACTGCGGTGTTGGGCTTGTGGCTGCCGGCCGGGCTGACCCCTTCATATTTATAATAAATCCGCGCCGGCGTATCGAGCTGTCTCTCCAGGCGCCGGGCACGATAGAGCGGCGCCGGGCGCCATTGTCGCAAGATCTCGCGCACCGGCGTGGGGATGTCGATATAACGCTCGCTGCTCACCTCCTGCTCAATGACCGCCAGCGGGAAAAGCGGCGCCAGATCATCCGGGGTGACCGGCTTAGCCGTCGCCGGGTGCAGGACGGCGGGCGGGGCTGTGGGCAGATCCGCCACGATGTTATACCAGGATTTGGGGAGTGCCTCTTCGTCTAATACATATTTCACTGTGTCGCTCATGGTTTTTTCCTCATGCTTATCGGCGTAATGGTCAGTGGGCGATCTTGAGCAAAAAAAGCCCACCTTAAAAGCGGGCCTGATGCATCTGTTACCGGTCTAATCAGCAATCATACGCACACGCCCACTGGGGAATTCCACCAGCACCGGTGCCACGCAATGCCTGCTTTGTTAAGGCTAATCATAAGGAACATAAAGTAAAGCAGAAAAGACCAGATTGTCAAGCTCTTGTGCAGCTTCAGTAGCTTATGGATTTCAGCCCTTGTTTGACCAGCGCTGCTACCATCTGGCGTCGGTAGTCGGCGCTGGAGCGAAAGTCATCAATAGGGCTTGAATCCTTCACCGCCGCCTCGGCGGCAGCCTGGATAGTATGCTCATTGAGCCGCGCTCTTTGTAGCAGACCTTCGGCTTTAGTGGCACGTAGGGCAACCGGGGCCACAGCCCCTAGAGCTATGCGTATCGACTTTACTTTTTCATTATCAAGACGGGCAGTCATTGCAATACTGACAATTGAAATAGCATCGGCCTTACGCTTGCCCAGCTTGTAGTAGTAACAACATTCATCAACAGCGGGCCGGTTGAATATGATGGTTGTCAACAGTTCGTCCTTGCGGCGGTCAGTACTACGCACACCCTTGAAAAACTCGGGTAGTGAAAGTGTGCGCATACCACTTGCGGCACTTTGCAGTTCAATTTTTGCATCAAGGGCAAGCAGGACTGGTGATAAGTCTGCAGCGGCAGATGCATCACAGATATTCCCGCCAACAGTTGCCAGGTTCCTGATCAGGGGGCCGGCGAAAGTGCAGCACATCGGTTGCATCAATTCTTCTATTATGCCACCAGGCCGCCAGTCCAGCAGTTCAGAAAACGTGACCGCAGCACCAATTCGAATACCATCCTCATCTTCACTTATCGTCTTTAATTCGTGAATGTTGGTCAGGTCAAGCAGACACTCTGTATCAAGGGGCGCCCGTTTCATGTTGACCAGGACATTGGTTCCGCCGGCCAGGGCCATCACATTTTTATTCATAGCCAGGACATCCAGAGCATCCTGAATATTCCCTGCCCGGACGAAGTCAAAGTCATTTAGCATGATTGACGATTTTGCATACGCGCATGAACTTCTTCTGGGGTGAGCGGCAGCCGCGCAACGTCAATATTCAGGGCATTCGCCAGGGCATTTGCAACCGCGCCGGTGGGAGGCGCCGTCGGTGGTTCGCCCACACCCTTAATACCGAAGGGTCCTTCAAGGGCTGGTTTTTCTACCAGAATGCTCTTTATCGGCGGCATGTCTTCGGCTGTTATCAGAAGATAATCAGCAAAACCGGGGTTCATGATCCTGCCTTCCTGTTCACGTATTTCTTCCATTAAGGCCAGTCCCAGCCCCATAGCGACACCGCCTTCGATCTGGCCTTCGCATCCCGCCGGGTTAATCGCATTGCCCACATCATGCACAGCGACATAACGTTTTATCTCAACCTCACCGGTACGCTCATCAACACTCAATTCCACTGCATGTGCACAGAAACTGGCAGCAGGCAAGCCACCCAGCGGATGTTTCTTTGTTGTCGACATAGTTTCATCAAGCATTGAAGAGACGCCGACAACCGGACCGCTCCGTTTCTTATGGCGCATGTAACAGAGGGCTGATAACAGAATATGGCTGTCAGGATCACCACAGACCTGGATCCGATCATTGACCAGTTCAAGATCCAGCGCTGATGCCTCCAGTTGCCCGGCGGCTTCTTCGATGAGTTGCCGTTTGATGTCTTGGGCGGCTTCGTATGCCGATTTGCCGATCATAAACAGCATGCGACTACCGCCGGTGCCATGATCCCAAGGCAGGTTATCGGTATCGCCGCGTGCCAGCTTGATGGAGTCAACGGGCACACCCAGCCCCTCAGCTGCCAACTGGAGTACACTGCTGTTGAGGCCGCCAGGCCCCATATCTACAGTCCCGGTGATCAATCGAAAAGTACCATCCTCGTTAGACTCGATCAGTGTCTGTGTGCCCCAGGTACCGGTTACCCACCAGTTACATGCGATACCTTTGCCCTCGCCGGGATTGCCCGGCCTGCCCCAGTCAATTGCCTGTGCCGCCTTTTTCAGGCACTCTTTGACACTGACCGAGTTAAGTTGCTGACCGGTGCAGGTATGATCACCGTCCTCCCAGGCATTTTTGAGTCGCAGCGCCAGCGGGCCCATATCGAGAGTCCTGGCAATTTTGTCCATGTGCGCCTCCACCGCAAAGGCCATCTGCGGCCCACCGGGGCACCTCACCGAGCCGCAGGGGACATTATTCGTATAAGTGACCAGGCCGGTAATGCTTAGATTAGGGATGCGATAAGGTCCGGTCGCCATCAGGCTTGCCAGTGCCGAGGTGTTGGGGCCGTACAGGCCATAGGCTCCGGTATTAAAAAGCATACGCGCACTGTGGGCAAGGAGTGTGCCATCCTTCTTCACACCGGTCTTTAGCCGCACTCTCGATGGATGCCGTAACAATGCGCCATACATTTCCTCCTCTCGTGTGAGA
Organism: Gammaproteobacteria bacterium; assembly: GCA_963923955.1. Lineage (GTDB taxonomy): Bacteria > Pseudomonadota > Gammaproteobacteria > Eutrophobiales > Eutrophobiaceae. Next base: position 1,637,835 of record OZ000552.1, on the reverse strand, counting down.
GTGATCTGCACCGGACGATCCGCCTTTTCTGCCAGTAATACCGCATAGGGTTCTACACAGGGGAAAAGTTTGCCGCCGAATCCACCACCGATTTGTGTGGGCACTATCTTGAATGTGTTAATCGGTCGTCTTAGTGCCCTGGCCAGAAAACTGCGAAGGGCAAAGGGTTTCTGGGTGCTTGTCCAGACGCTGATGCGGCCACCGACATCACGCATTGCCGTTGCACTATGGGGCTCGATAGCAGCGGGATGGGCCTCCGGGGTTTCATATTCAGCCATAATAATTTCATCGGCCTCAGCAAAGCCCTGCTCGATATCGCCATCTTCAACCTCGATCCGATAACATAGGTTGCCATGCCGCTCAGTTTCCCAGTCAATGGCATAGGCAGTGCAGTCCTCATGCACCAGGGGAGCATCATCTTTTAGGGCCAGCTCGGGGTCAAACACGGCCGGTAACTCTTCGTATTCCACCTTTATCTTTGCCGCAGCGGCCTTGGCAATGTCCTTGGTTGTGGCGGCAACGGCGGCCACCGGCTCGCCGCGGAAGCGGACCTTATCGACAGCGAAGACGCGATAGTCATGCAATTCATAGCCAAAATACCCCATGTCAGTATCCTTGGCCGAGACAATGGCCTTGACCCCGGGCATCTGCTCAGCCACGCGGGTATCTACGGAAAGTATTTTCGCATGGGCATGGGGGCTGCGAAGCAGTACGCCATATATCATGCGCGGCAATTGCACATCTTCTCCATATATGGCTCGCCCGGTGACCTTCTCCTCGGCATCTACCCGGGTCATGGATGAACCCAGGCTGGCATCGCGGTTGATTGCCTTCTCTGCTGATACCTCACCTGCGCCCAGTGCTTTTGCGGCCTCGATAATTTTGCTATAGCCGGTACAACGGCAGAGATTACTGGAGATGGCCACCCTGACTTCCTGTTCATCAGGCCGAGGATTGTTATCGAATAGCCCTCTTAAGGACATGACCATCCCGGGCGTACAAAACCCACATTGTATGCCGCCGGCCTGGATCATCGCCTGTTGCACCGGGTCAAGCCGACCATCCTTTCCCAGGCCCTCGATCGTGGTTATTTTCCGGCCTTCCGCCTGTAAGGCCATGACCATACAGGAATTAACCGGCCTGCCATCCATGAGCACGGTGCAGCTGCCACAATCACCCGTCCCGCAGCCTTCCTTTGTCCCGGTCAGACCGAGATTAAGCCGCAAGGCATCAAGCAGGCGGGTATTTGCTGTCACCTCAACGGACTCAGCCTCATCATTTACACGGCAGTTTAATAGTTGTTTTTTCATGCTTGCGATTCGCAATCTGATGCTAAGGCGGTTGATACAGCGCTGCAATCAGGGAGCGCTTAATATAGAAGTAATCAATATATGTTTCAATAACAATATATTGTGAATTTTATTGCTTTATAAGCAAATTAGTCTTAGGCTATCTATTTTTCCTCAAGACTCATCATGATAAGCGACATCCGGCTGCGTTACCTCTATGAATCGGCGAAGCTCGAAACCATGCGTGCTGCCAGCGATGCGCTTGATGTTGCCACTTCATCGGTGAGCCGTCAGATTGCCGAGCTGGAAAAGGAACTGGGCATTGCCCTGATTGAAAGGGGGCGGCGTCGTATCAGGCTCACCGAGGCAGGCGAAGCCGCCTTCCTGTATTACCGCGACAAAATATCTCACGAGGAGGCCTTTCTCTCCAGGATAGATGAATTAAAAAACATGCGCTCAGGCGACATCTACCTGGCGATGGGGGCGGCCTTTATCTCCTCACAATTCAGTGAAATGCTACGCGAATTCATGGAAAAATACCCCAATATCCATGTGCATATCCTGACAGACACGACCGCCGCCTTACTGCGCCGTGTCAGAGAGGATGAGGCACATGTGGGCGTGGTCTTCGCCATGCCTAAGGATCCAAAAATCCGTGCCCGAATGACTGTGGCGCAACCACTAAAGGTTGTGATAAACGGCAGGCACAGACTTGCCCGGAAGAGCAGGCTCGGCCTGGCGGAGCTCACGAATGAGAATATCGGCCTACCTGAGGAGGGGTTTCGCATCAGGCAGATCATTCATCAGGCAGAGCAGGAGCAGGACGTCTTTTTGAAGGCCGCCATGACAACAAATTCCCTGGATTTGCTGGTAGATTTTGTGAGCTCGGGACGGGGCATCAGCATTCTGCCGGAGCTGGTGGTACAGAGAGGCCTGCTGAGCGGCGAATTAAGGGCGGTGGCCACTGACAGCCCGATATTAAATGCAACCGAGACGTATTTGATTACCCGCCTCGGCAGGCAGCTACCGATTGCAGCCCACCGCCTGTCTCTGAGTATTGCGGCCTATTTGAAAAATGCGATGCAGGCCCTGTCGCCCTGAAAAAATATTAAGAGACTGAATCTTATCTAGTGTCATCTGCCTAGGGGATTTTCTGTCGGCACCATTTCATAATTTGCTTATAACGCAACGAAAATTATCAATCACTGTTATTGAAACAATTATTAACTATGATTGAAATACAGTCTTGGGGCCGGTACTGGGCTACAGCATCTCTTTTCCGTGGGCAGATAAGGCCCCGGATCGCTTTGCCTTTGATAGCCTACAACAAGGGGTATCGTAGTTGAAAAAAGCAATAAATATCTTGGTAATGTCGTCACTATGCCAATTTCTCAGCACGGTTGTTGCCGCTGATGATGCTGAGGAGCGTGGCAATGTCCTGGAACAAATGTTTGCTTGGTGGAACGGCGCAATAAGAGACCCGGATGGTTTCACGGAAGAGGCGTTTCGCCGTTATTACACCGAAGATGCGGCTATTGTTATCAACGGCGCTGAACGTGTCAGCGGCATCAAGAACCTGGTTGAACATTTCAAAAAAATTCAAAGCCGAGTTGAGACGGTTGAAATCGTGCTTCCTTTTGAAGAAGGTTTCGAATCGGGCAACCGCATATTTACCTATCACAAGATCCGCTCTCGTGCTGAGGGAGAGGACAGCCTGTCGCATGTCATGGGCTATGCCATTATTGAGGACGGAAAAATAGCCTTAGTTGATTTTCTTAGTTACGAGCCCCCCCATGAAGATCTCCAGACTGATGAAACGGACGTTAAGGGTGAGTAGTTAAGCGTTGCCATGTTAGAAATTTAATAGATTCGCCTATGAGGAGTGAGCATTATGAAAAACAATAGAACAATCATTACTCAGGTCATGTTTGCGGCCTTAATCTTGAGTTTCGGCCTGACGCACAAGGCGATTGCGCAGGATGGCCTGGAGCTTGAAGAGGTAGTCGTAACTGCACAGCGCCGCGAACAATCTCTGCAGGATGTGCCGATCAGCATTAATGCCTTTACCGCCGATACCATTGACAAGTTTATGTTTAACGATGTCGGTGAGTATCTTATCAGAACGCCCAATGCCAGTTTTACTACTGATGGGGCAAAATCACGGCGCCGACTCAGCATCCGCGGCGTTACTGACTTTCTCGCGATTAACAATACCCTTAAGCCCTCCACCTTTGGCTTTTATGTGGACGATTTCAGCGTGTCCGCCAGTACCTCTAACCCGCCGATCTTTGACATAGAACGCATTGAAATACTGCGCGGCCCACAGGCAACCTATTTCGGGCAGAATGCTCTGGGGGGGGGGGGTGAGTGTTACCTCTAAAAAAGCGGATGCGACCAGATATGCCGGTGACATCATGTTCGATTACTCCAACTTTGATACCAAAGATGTCGAGGTGATGGGAAATATGCCGATTATCAAGGACGTGTTGGCGGCACGGGCCAATATAAAATACTCAGAGTCCGATGGCAATATCAAGAATGTTAATCCCGGCTGTAACTGTGATGGCAATGCCTATAAGTATAAATACGGCAAGATGTCCATGCGCTATACACCCACGGATGATCTAACCATGGATTTGGTCGCCAGTATCATGGATGAAAAAGTGGGGATGCGTGAAGGTGTCCCGACCGGCGTGTTCTCAACCTTTGCCGGCGGTGTGCTATTTGCCAACCTGCCGGATACCAATGGCGATGACAAGGCTGATCCGATACCGGATGGCGTTGGCTTCTTTCCCGGTAACAGAACGCGGGTTAATAACAACTTTCCGCAGGAGGTAGGCGGTGCCTATCGTAATATTGTCGGCCGCATTGATTATGAATTTGGCAATTTTCTCATTACCAACATCACCGGGTTGATTAGTTCCGACTTTCACCTGGCCGGTGATATAGACGGCAGTAGCCTTGATGCCTTTAATGAGTTTCGCAATATTGAGCGTGAGACTTTTAGCTCCGAGTTGCGCGTTCAAAACACTGATGAGGGTCGCTGGCAATGGAATATCGGTGCTATTTATTCCGATACCGATGCCAGCATCTGGAACCGTACCTTTGCGCAGCCGGATAATCGCTTTAATCGCGGGGTGCGCTTTTTAATCGACCAGCAGGATGATGAGGCTAGCGCCGATAACTGGGCGATATTCGGCGAGGTCAATTACGCCTTGACCGATCGCTTCAATGTCTCGGTGGGCGGGCGTTATACCAAGGAGACGATTAGCGCTGACATCGCCGGTTTCTCCGGCGGATTTGTGCAGGTGGTTAATTCCAAAGATACATTTACCGATTTCTCGCCACGCTTTACCGGCAATTTTGATTACAACGATAAGGTGACATTCTACCTTACCGTATCTAAGGGATTTAAATCCGGCGGGACACAGATCAGCCCGTTAGCAGATGTGGATGCCAGTTCATACGAACCGGAGGAGATGTGGAATTATGAACTCGGCATGAAGGGCGATTTCTGGGGTGATAGGTTGCGCCTGAACATGGCGGTGTTCTACATGGACTGGTCGGATATGCAAACCAATTTTCAGCAGGCCGGGGTAAATGCAGATGGGGATTTTATCCTGTTCTCAGGCACAGATAACGCAGAATCAGCAACATCAAAAGGGGCTGAACTCTCGCTGACGGCCTTGGTCACTGAAAATCTTCTGGTTAATTTCAATGTTGGTTATCTAAACGCTCAGTTTGGTAAATTCGTAACCTATATTGACGGTAAAAACAGAATACTAGATGGCACACAGATACCCTTGTCTCCCAAGTGGACCATCTCTGCGGATGCTGAATACACCTTTCCTGTCACAGCCGGCTTTGACGGTTTTGCGCGAGTGGAATATAGCTATCGGCACAAGACCAAGACATTGATTGCCGGTCTAATTCAGGAAGGCTTCCCCTGGCGGGCACCGAGCTATGACTTCTTCAATATACGGGCCGGGATAGAGCATCGGGACTTTACCATAGCGGCCTATGCGGAAAACCTGTTTGACGAAACATATTATACCAATGCCTATCAGAAGGCCTTTGCCGGTGGTCTCTTTGCTGAGCCGTCATTCAGAAGTTATGGTGTCCGTCTAAGCTACAAGTTCGACAAGCCCCTGTAATGCGTTATTGGTAATGAGCTGTTGACGAACGCCCCGTCTGCATCAGCTCCCCCGAATTTTAGATGCAGGCGGGTCGTTATCTTTATTTAAGTGTTTGCAATGAAAGCTGGCAGACTCATGTTCAGGACAATCTGTTCATCTGCCCTCTGCCATGTCTGCCTGATTGTTCCTCTATTAGTGCTCCCGGCACCTGCTCGCTCGGGGCAAAATAGCATAGGGCCTGATGAGACCGCCCGCCTGAATGCCTTCCTGCAAGACATATACGACCGGACCCTGTCGCAGAATCCAGAGCTGGCCTTTAAGTTAGGGGAGGCAAGGCACTTCACTCAATGGGATGAACGCTCAATCAAAAAAAGAAATGAAGCGCTGCGGCAAAACCAGCGTGATCTGCACAGACTACATCGTAACTTTGACTATGCAAAACTCAGTGAGCAGGGGAAATTAAATTATCGTGCCTTTGCAGAGGATCTGAAACTACGAATCAAACGTCATACCTGGCGTTTCCATATCAGCCCGGTCAATCAAATTGTCGGCATACACCTGGAGATACCGGGCCTGCTAACCAGGTCATTTAACATTCATACCCTGGAAGATGCGCGTACCTATATTGCTGCCATTAAGACTGCAGGGACACCTGTTGATCAGTTTATCGAGCTTTTTAAGGCAAGAGAAAGACGGGGGTTTCTCTTGTCAAAGAATGTCGTACCGCGCCTGATTCAGGCGGCAGAAGCAGTTACGGCGGGTACCCTGCAAGGCGATGATAAAAATAATATGTTGCTGGCGGACTTTCAGCGAAAACTGGACCGGACGATAATTGATGATGAAACCCGGCTTGCACTCCTTGCTGAATTCAAAACGGCTATGGAAGAAGAATTTATTCCAGCCTACAGGCGTTTAATTAATGTTTTTAAGCAACATCAGGCAATCAAAGGCATTAATAACGAGGGCGTCTGGCATTACCCTGAGGGTCGGGATTTTTATCAGTTTTTGTTAGAGCAATATACAACAACGGCTATCAGTGCTGAGGAAGTCCATGCCTTGGGTCTAAAAGAAGTGGCACGCATCCATAAGCAGATGAACAAGATTCGGGAACAGCTTGGCTTCAATGGTGATCTAAAAGCATTTTTCTCTTACCTGAAGACCGCGCCTGAGTTTTATTATCCAAATACAGAACAAGGGCGTGAGCAGTATTTAAGACTGGCACAGCGCATTGTCGAAGCTGCTAAAGATCGTATCGGCGATATTCTCCCCATGCTGCTGGAGCACGAGCTTGTTATCAAACGCATTGCAGCCTATAAGGAAAGATCCGCCCCGGTGGGTTTCTATGAGGCGGGCACACCGGATGGCAGCGTACCGGGCACTGTCTATCTGGGCATGTATGACATGGCGAGCGCGGCGACCTATGATCTCAACGCACTGCTCGCGCATGAAGCCATCCCGGGCCATCACCTGCAGCAATCTGTGATGCAATCACAAGAGCATATACCTGATGTTCGTAAATATTATATATGGTGGTCGAATACGGCATTCACCGAAGGCTGGGCCTTATACGCCGAATATCTTGCCGGGGAAATGGGGCTTTATTCTGATGCTTATGCAGAATTTGGCCGGCTCGCAGGCGAGTTATGGCGCGCTTGTCGCCTGGTTGTTGACAGTGGACTGCATGCCAAAAAGTGGACGCGCCAACAGGCCATAGATTACCTGAATGAGAATACAGCGAGTTCGTTTGAAAATAACACGCGCGCTGTTGATCGCTACCTGGCCGTGCCGGGTCAGGCAACTGCGTTCAAGATCGGGATGATGAAAATACTCCAGTTAAGGGAGAAAGCACAGACTGCCCTGGGTGATGACTTTGATATTCGTGAATTTCATTATGCTGTCTTAAAAAACGGCCCGATTCCGTTATCACTCGTTGAAGAAGAGGTGGATGCCTGGGTAGCCGGTAAACGAAAATAATTAGTGCGCAGTTGGTAATGCTTTTGAAAATGAGGAAATTGCAATGAATAAAATCTGTAAACGATGCAGCCTGATAGTATTCATGTTGATGGCAGTCCTAGTCCGGGCCGCAGAACCTGAGAAGACCACAGCGATTGTTGGTGGAACAGTTGTCGATCTCTATGGGAAGGCCCCAATTGAAGATTCGGTTATTCTCATCAAAGGTGAGAGAATCTCTGCTATCGGCAAGGCTGATGAGGTGAAAGTGCCTGCCGATGCGCATGCAATAGACGCTAGAGGTAAGTGGCTCATTCCCGGCCTGATGAATATGCATGTGCATCTTGGCCTGAAGCTACCGGGAAAAATGGCAGCAGAGCTGGCAAATGAGACAGAAGGCGAACTTGTGCTGCGTATGGCCGACAGTGCACGCAAGGCCTTGATGGCCGGCATCACTACTATACGCCAGCCGGGCGATTACAGCTGGGGAGATCTGGCCCTGGATAAAGCGATTAGGAAGGGACAGGCCATTGGCCCTCGTATCTTTAGCTCCGGTGAAGCGCTTATTATCACGGGGGGACATGGTTCAGAAAAGGGCAAGACCTATTCTGACGGCCCTGATGAATTAGTCAAAGCTGCACGACATCAGATCAGTGCAGGTGCAAAGTGGATTAAAATTCTAATCTCCGGAGGTATAGCGACTAAGGGCGGCGATATTGCCGAGGCATTAATGACGCCGGAAGAGATTCGAGCGGTGATTGATGCCGCCCATCGTTTTGGTGCACAAGTCACAGCGCATTCCGGCTCCCCGGAAGCAACTAATGTCGCCATTGATGCCGGTATTGATAGCATTGAACATGGCTATTTTCTTGATCGTAAAACCATACGCAGAATGAAACAGGAAGGTACCTGGCTGGTGCCCACCATACTTGTGAGCCAGCCTGCACTGGATCCATTTTTTGAGGAAATAGGCTCTCCTGAGTGGTATATGAAACGGCGTGAATCAGTCGGCAAGCATCACTGGAAGGCCCTGGAGATGGCGATAGAAGAAGGGGTGAATATTGGCCTGGGCACTGATCAGTTACCCTCAGCACCGACCGATGGCACTACGGCCACTGTACGAGAAGCCGAGTATTATGTTGAAGCAGGCATGACGCCCCTGCAGGCACTGCGCTCGGCTACTATAGAAACGGCAAAATTGCTGGAAGCAGAGCAGGATATTGGCTCACTGGAAGTGGGTAAGTACGCGGATATTCTGGCTTTAGATAGTAACCCGGCAAAGGACATAAGGGCCTTGCGTAATATTGTGTTCGTTATGAAGGGGGGGACGGTCTATCGAAATGAAATTGGGGGCGATCAGGCTGAAATAGAGTAAGGGGCTAAGCGCACTCAGCCGCTGAAGTATTGAATATAATCAGGGAGTTTCTCTGCCGCCAGCATCAGGGATAAAACAAGTCCGCCGAGCATAATCAGATTACGCCACCATTCTGCTGTATATTCCTGCACAACCTTTGGTTGATTCAGCATATAAATGACAATAACAAATACCAGGGGGATGACAATGACATTGACTCCCATAAGCAGTATGACCTTTAACAAGGCTGGAAAACTCCAGAAGGGTGCAAGCACGGCAGGAATAAGCAAAAAAGCTATCAGTAGATAGTGATAAGCCTTGTTATCCAAAGAAAAACGCCAGGACATGTTAAACATATCCAGACAAAAATAGGCGCAAAATTGTGCTGCAACGACCATTGTTGTTACTGCTGCCATGAATACGCCGAGGGAGAAAATGAGTGGGCCGATACCCGCAATACTCTCTGGAAACGCACGTATAAGTACCTTGCTTGCCTCATGTACAGTATCTATCTGGGCATGGTTTTCCAGGGGATAGAGTGCATAGCCGCCGGCGATAATAATAAAACCGGCATAGCAGCCAAAGATCACGCCCAGGTTTAGCAAGGACTTACGAAAATCACGCCTTAAGGTACTTGCATCGGCGTTGGCATCAGTGGAGAGATAGGGCATACCAAGTAACGCAGCAGGGGCGAGGGCACTGCCGACCACAGCGATTATCGATGAATTGCTTAGCCGTAGCTTATCCGTGCCTGGTACCGGTAAGTCGGCCGGGATGCCGGGTATAAAACCCTTGATGATCTCTGCTATTTCACTAAAGCCGCGCAGTGCGACAATCAGGAAACAGGCAAACATCAGGACCATGAGTATGCTCATGGCCTTTTGCATACGCTCGTAACCTTGCGACAATATCAACCAGAGTATGCCGGAGGTACAGACAAGAGACAGGATCAATTCCGCCCAGAGGTAGCTCTGAAAATATTGTTCTGTGGCATTTGCCTCCGGCGGGTAAAGACCAAATACGGACATAAACGATGATGTCATGACCGACATCTGTCCCATAATGATCAGTATATGCACTGGAATATTTACGACCAACAGTAACCAGGCAAGGCCGGGATGGACATGCTGGCGGATGAGAGAGAACATGCCCTGATCGTGATTTAATGCGCCTATGCGGGATGAGCTGTCAGCAGCAATCACGAAGACCGGCACCATGATCAGCAAGACCCAGAGCAGGGCATACTGGAACCAGGCCCCGGCAAGGATGAAGGAGGCAACGGCACCGGCCCCCATGGTGCCTGCCGCCATAACAGCCGTTGGCCCGACAATATTTTTAAATAGATGGATGAACCAGTTCATGGCCTTAGATAGCTAAAGGGCTGGCGTATTCTAAGGGTTATTATGTGTTTAGGCTAACCCTGTAGTAATTTGATTCAATAACAGCAGAGAAACACCTTTGTTGCTTATGCAGCAATAAAAAGTCTGCTCTGGCTGTCGTTACTGGATGCAGAAGAGGGCAGATAAGGGAGGTGAGTAGCCTAAGGAGGCTCTGAATAATTCATAATTCATCCATATACTATTAAGAAGCCCTGATTTAATCAGAGCTTCCCTAAATCAACTAAGAAGAAGATCAACACGGATATTTAAGGCAGATATATGTCCGGTTGAGTCGTCAATTTCAGGAAGGATTAGAAGCTGGCCTGAATCCCTATCCCATAGGTAGCCGGTCTGCTCGGTGTTCTTAGGTGAATACCCGGGCCAAAGACATCGGTTCCCATTGCCGTAGGCTGTCGTGTTCCCAAGACATTTTTACCGTATAGGTAAACAGTCCAGTTTTCATTTTCGATGCCGGCATATAAGTTGAGATAATCCTTGGCCGGGGTGGTGACGAGATTATTTAAATCCCAATCGACTTCCCCGCGATTTTCATAATCAATACGGCCGGTAAATTGCCAGGGGCCGAAAAAGGCTCTTGTATATTCGGCGGAGGCGTTAAAGGAATAGTCGTTGACCTGGGGTGTGTTATTACCTTTGAATGCACCGGTGCCATTGAAATCATCAATCTCTGTATCGGTTAAGGCAAACCCAAAATTCATCTTCAGCCCTTCTGTTAGATAAATCGCCATCTCCAGTTCGGCGCCGATATTGGCTGTTTCGGCAATATTGATAATAAAGCGTCGCACCCCGGCATCTGTGACGCGCGAGAAGAAATACTGCTGATCGGCGAAGTCTATATAGAATATAGCTGCAGAAAGTTGAATACGTTGATCAAACAGGAATGCCTTCGTCCCGATTTCAAAATTGTCTGATACTTCATTTTCATACAGAACACCTGATTGATTCGAGAAACCACCGGGACGAAATCCCCGTGAAAATGTGAAGTAAGTCATGACAGCCTCAGTCCAATCATAAGAGAGAGAAACCTTCGGTTGCCACTCACTAAAAGTCTCTTCCGGGCTGGCACCTAATTGCCTCAATTCCGTTGCATTTCTCTCCTCGTCATAACGTATCCCGGCCGATAATGTCAGCCTCTCGGTAAGATCGTAGTCTATGCTGGCAAATACCGCCCAGGATCTTCGGTCTCTAATCTCCCTTGCACCTCCGGGAAAGGTAGAGCCAAGCGATGGCCCGGGGCCTTGGGTCCCAAAGTTGGTAAACTCCTTGTCTTCCCTATCCTGATAAAAAGCACCGAATATCCAGCGCAGCTCTTGACTGCTATCCGAGGTTAAACGAAGTTCCTGGTTAAAGGCCCTGACATCAATCTCCCAATCCTGCGCATTTGCCTTGGCAGTAGAAAAATCACCGTCACCGAAGAAGAATGAGTCTGTCTCGCTATAGGCACTGATTGATGTCAGGGTTGTACCGTTAGCTAACTGATAATCAAACTTGAATGAGACTGAACCGACATCACGCTCATCTGCTCCATTGATATTGCTGCTAACGGGAATTGAGAAATCATCGATCGTTGGTGTTGTTACTCTAACCAGGTAGAGCCCACCTGTCTCGCCATGCAAATAACGGCCACGAAGGTCCAGTGTCAACCTGTCATTTGGCCGGTAGATAAGACGCCCCTGAAATGATTGCTCATCAACAGGGTCTGCCTCGGTACCGGCACCAACATTATCGATCAAACCATCTTCATTACGATGGCTGGCTGATAAGCGAAAATGCAGGTCATCGGCAATCGGGCCGGAAACCGTAGCACCCAGAAACAGGGAGTCACCACGGCCATAACTCGCCTTTGCCCTTGCTGAGAATTCATCTGTTGGTGCCTTGGTGACAATATTAATCGCTCCGCCAACCGCACCGCGTCCATAGAGTGTGCCTTGCGGTCCGCGTAATACCTCTATTCGTTCAATATCGATCAATTCCTGATTGATGAAGTTCATTGATGGAGCATTGACGCCGTCTACGATGAAAGCCAGGGGCAACTCACCATTTTGTACTGTAGTCATTCCTCTAATCGTTACCGTTTGTGTGCCGGGGCGTAGCTGGTCGATGATCGTCAGGTTCGGGGTCAGGTCGGCGAAGTCACGAATGCTGGAAATATTAGCAGTTTCTATCACGGCATCACTGAAAACAGTAATCGCATCGGGTATATTCATGAGACTCTCTTCCCGCTTCCTGGCGGTTACGACAACTTCTTCAATTATCAGACCATTCTCAGCTACAACCAGGGCCGGTATGCCAAGAGCGCTGATACCGATGATGAATAGGGCGCTTCGTAAGAAAAATGGTGCTCGAAACAGGATTTTTTGTAGTATGCTAAGCAGCATGGTTTTCCCCTCAAGTTTTATGGATTAATCTGGCTTTAATACCACTCTCTAACAGCGTATGCTTATGCACCAACCATGCAATCACAAAAAAGTATAGTTTCTCTAAAATTTGGATAGTTGCACCACCAGGCCTTTGCAGGAGAATAAATTGAGTTATTCTTAACTCACTGATGATGATCGAATTTATGACTAAACCGGCCTATAAAAATGAAGTACAGCTACCCGAAGTGCGGGGGGCGGGGGATGTAATTTTTCCGAGCAAGTTTTGCTCTCCTGAGTTGAATCCCGACGACATCACCCGCGGCCAGTTGCTGACAAGACTCGATTTGTTTCTCAATAAGGAACTGATATTAATCTGTGCGCCTGCGGGTTTCGGGAAGACGACACTACTTGCTCAGTGGTACACCGGCCTAAAGGAGCGTGGCATCAAGGCAAGCTGGCTCAGACTTGATCATCACGATAAGCAGCCTGTACGTTTTTTAACTCATATCACCTCCGCATTGACTCTTGCTGATGAGAATGTAGCAGATCTTCGCGCGATTATTGCCGGGCATACTGAAGAGGATACCCACGAAGTACTCATGCAGCGTCTGTATAATGCTGTTCAGAATGAAAACGGCCCTTGTGTTCTCATCCTTGATGCCTTTGAGCAGGCTTTGTCAGCGGAACTCATTCGGACTGCGCAGCTGCTAATGGAGTTGATGCCGGAGAATTTTCATCTGACTATCAGCAGCAGAGTAGAGCCAACTGGATTCACAGCAAGATTGTGGGGGCAGAACCGAATCAATAGAGTTCATGCCGCTGAACTATGCTTTTCTGAACTGGAATTGACATCGTTGTTGGGGCCGCACACTGATGTTGCCGACATTAGGCTGAGGACTCAGGGCTGGCCTGTCGCCGTTCGGCTTCCTGGTAATGCAGGGATGGAGGCGGAGAGTGACAGGCCAATGGAGGGACAGATGGCAGATACTGCCTTGCTCGCACTTGAACAGTTTGTCTTAACGCAGCTATTAAGCAACTATTCTGAGTGTGCCCGGCACACTCTCGTGAAAACTTCGTTTTTAGAAGAAGTTCCCGCAGAATTATCAGACCGTATCTGCTCGCATGGTCATTCTGCCATCTTATTTGCAGAGCTGACTCAGCTTGCGCCCCTGATCAAGAGAAAGTCAGCTAAGGATAATTACTATATCGTAAATCTGCTATTACGTAGCTGTCTTAATTTGTCCCTAAATTCATTACCGGAGGCGGAGTTACGGCATATTCACGAGACGGTTATAGACTGGTATATAGAGCTGCGAGATATCCCTATGGCGCTGCATTATGCAAAGTCAGTCCGCCGTCCGGCCTTGTTTCGAAGAATTGTTGATTACTTTGGCTCACAGGCAATATTAATTCAGGCTGGTGCGGCATCACTCAAGCTGGCGATGGAAAATATCAGCGCCAGCGATATTAATAAATCACCACGGCTGTTGATTGCTGCTGCTGTGGTGTTGATAAAAGACGGACACTTTTCACTTGCGCAGCGCAAACTGGAGCATGTAGATAAATTGCTGAATAGTCTGCCTGAGTGTGAGCAGGAGGGCTATGGTTCTGTTAAGACTGACTATATTGCTACACAGTACCTGCTGACATTGTATAAGAACGAAAACTTTAATCGCGAGTATCTGGACAATTCTGAAATTGAAATTTGTCAGAATTCCGAAATGGATGGCCTGATTGGTTTTGTACACGCCCTGAAAAGTCTGCTGTACCAGCGCAATGCTGCATTTTCGAGATCTGAGGCAGAAGCCGAAAGGTCCTTGCAATATTATAAGGCGGCAAGTTCGAATTACGGGATCGCCTCGGTATATCTAATCCTCGGGCTGGGTTATTTCACCAAAGGTCAGTTAGATCTGGCAATGCGAGCTTACGAAAATGCGACTGACATCATTGCAACAGACTTTCCTGATGATCCGGGCCTGAATGCCATTGCCAGTTCTCTCATGGCAGAAGTCCGCTATGAGCGCAACGACATAGACAAGCTCGCCGGTGAACTGGAATCCGCTATTGATGCCATGGAATCCCATGACGGCTGGTTGGACAGTTTCGTTGTTGCCTATCGTGTAGCCGTTGCATTGGCAATGGCGCAGCACGATTCAGAGGCCGCCCACATAGTTTTAGATCGGGCAATGTTACTGGCGAGCGAACGCAGTCTGGACGAGGTTTGTCGGCTGGCCAGGCTCGAACGGATAAATATCCACATTCGTGATGCTGCTATCCACACCGCAAACGATTTATATCAACAGTACCTGGACGACTATGGATCACTGGATCTAACAAGCAACAAGCAGTTAATCTGTAGAGAAATAGATAATTATTGCTTTACTACAGCTCGCTTACTGCTCGCACAGGGAAAGAGCGAGAGGGCACTAGCGGCACTGGAGCCTGCTTTGCAAGAATCGCATAGAAGCGGTCGTTTATTGAGTTTAACCAAGGCCCATATCCTACAGGCCAGGGCCTTTTTGCTACTGGATAAACAGGATGAAGCCATCGCCGTGCTACGGCATGCGGTTACGATGGGTTGCAGCGAAAAAATACCTAAGGGTATTTCTCGATGAAGGCGAGGACATTATTTCTGTTTTACAATACCTGATTGACGATGAACGCAGAGGAAGCACAAGGACCAGGCTGGGAAAGTATTGTGCAAGGCTGCTGGCGGCCTATCGTAAGGCAATGGATGAGGGACAGAGGGGAACTTTGTTTACACCGCGCGAGAGGCAAATTCTCATTGGGCTTGGCCACAATCATTCAAATAAGATCATTGCCAGAGACCTGGGGCTCACTGAGAGCACTATCAAATTTCATTTAAAGAAGGTATATGTCAAATTGGGTGTGAGTAAGCGCAGTACAGCAGTAATTGAAGCCAGACGGCGACAACTTATCAGCTAGGTCACTGAGTTCGGCATCAAGACTCACAATAGAAGGGGAGTGACTATACCAACTGGGGGGAAACTGCACTTTTTGTTCATTGCATCGAACTACATAGCTCTGTTTAATGGAGTCTTTCCAACTGCTATTAATAATACACTCATAATCGTGATAACACATCTCAAAAACTGTCGCATCCTGGACGTGGAGAGCGGTGAGATCAAGGAAGCTATTATATCAATAGAGAAGGATGAAATAAGATCTATTGACAAGAGGCCGAGTGATAGTCCTGCTACAGCTGTGATTGATATGCAGGGCACCTATATTATTCCCGGGCTGATTAGCTGTCATACCCATCTGAGCATTGTCTTTCCCTTTCATCTTAGTGATCCCAATGAAGATGCTGCCATGACAGCATTTCGAGTCTATCGCCGGGGGCAGGACGCACTGCAGGCCGGTGTTACTACGGTTCGCACAGTCGGGGAATTAAACCGGGCGGATCTGTCCTTGCGCAGATCAATTGCTGCTGGCTGGGTAGGTGGGCCGCGCATCTTTTCTGCCGGACTCGGCGTTTCGGTCACTGGTGGACATGGCCACGGTTTTACTGCAGAGGCAGACGGTGCTGATGATTTTAGAAAAAAGTGTCGCGAGGATCTATTGGCAGGCGCTGATCACATCAAAATATTCCTTACCGGTGGCATCGCACACAAACATGAAAGCCTTGCTGAATCACAGATGTCCTCTGCTGAGGTGGCGGCGGCTGTTGAGGTAGCGAAGAGCGAAGGAACCTATGTGTGTGCGCATGCGGGTGATTCAGGGCCAATCATGCGAGGCGTGAAAGCAGGTGTACGCTGCTTTGAGCATGCTTATCACCTTGATATGGATACGGCCAGAGCAGTCAAGTCTGCAAATGGCTTTATAGTGCCAACACTTGGGGTGACACGTTCACAGGACTGGATGAGTCAGCATGGATTTGAGGACTGGACAATTTGCAAAGCAGTTTCCGCAGGGGCGGACCACCTGGACAGCATCAAGAATGCAGTCAAGGCGGGCGTCACACTGGTTAATGGTACAGACATTCCCCCCGGGGATGCCGATGACGGTGCGCCGATTGTTATACGAGAGATGGAGCATTGTAGTGAGGCTGGTCTGGAGCCCTTGCAGAGCATTCAAACAGCCACTGTCAATGCGGCCAGACTTGTTAATAGTAAAAAAAACTGGGTGTGATACGACCGGGTGCCAAGGCCGATCTTATCGCAATGCGTGATAACCCCCTGGAGAATATCAGTCATCTTAGAAAAATATTTTTTGTCATGCAGGGCGGGGAGGTGGTAAGGGATGATCGGGGATGAAAAACTATAGTCTGGGAATAGATATTGGCGGTACTTTTGTTGATGCAATTCTGTTTAACAGGGACACAGGTGAAACGCGCCTGGAAAAGGCCCTGACTACACCCGAGAACTCCTCAGCCGGTGTATTGCATGCGCTGGCCAAGCTTGAGATAGAATTATCTGATGTCGAGATGATCGTGCATGGTACGACCTTGGGTCTCAATGCCATTATTGAACGGCGCGGCGCAAAGACCGGCATCATTACCAACGAGGGGTTTCGGGATATCCTCGAATTAGGACGCGGCGATCTACCATCCGCCCACATGTACGATCTGCATTATCAGCGTCCTAAGCTATTGGTACGTCGGCGCTGTATCGCAGGTGTGCCGGGGCGCATCACCGTCGCTGGTGAGGTTGAGGTGGAACTGGATGAAGCTGCAGTCATCAATGCAGCGAGAGACCTAGTTGAGTCTCATGGCGTTGATTCCCTGGCCGTCTGTTGCTTGCATGCCTATAAGAACCCGGCACATGAACAGAAGCTGGCAAGCCTTATTCGTGGAGCCTTCCCCCGGTTATATGTTTCCATCTCACATGAAGTGGCCTGCGAGCATCGCGAATATGAGAGAACCTGCACAACCGTGCTGGATGCCTACATCCGTCCGATCTTTGAGCGATATATTGATGATCTGCACCAGCAACTAATAGACAAAGGCTTTTCCGGACGTTTTTTGATTATGCGCAGTAGCGGTGGTGCCATGACTGCGCAGGCAGCGAAGCAGAGCCCTCTGGACAGCGTTATGTCGGGGCCGGCAGGTGGCATTATTGGTGCCGCTTATCTGGCAAAAACCCTGCAACTGGATCGTGTGTTGACGATGGATTTTGGCGGCACGAGCCTTGATACCTGTGTCATCGAAGAATATGAGCCCGGGGTCATACACGAAACCCGCCTGCAGCATATGCCGGTACTGATCCCTACCTATGATATTCGCTGCATAGGGGCTGGTGGTGGCTCTATTGCCTGGCTGGAAGAGGGCATGCTTAGACTGGGACCGCAGAGCGCTGGGGCAGTTCCAGGCCCTATTGCCTATGGTCGCGGTGGCAGGCATGCGACCTTGACAGATGCTGCCCTCATTCTTGGTTTTATTGATCCGGATAACTTTTTGAACGGTCAATTAGCTCTTGATATGGACGCAGCTGAGAAGGGTCTGGAACGAGAGCTGGCTGTGGCTATGCAGCGTGATATGGTGCAGGCGGCAGCAGGAGTTTTTTCTGTGCTGATAGCACAGACAGAAGGTGCAGTGCGGGAGATAACAATTGAGCAGGGTAAAGACTATAAGGAATTTTCTATACTTGCCTTCGGTGGTGCCGGGCCCCTGATTGCACCCTTATTAGCCCTGGAAATGGGCCTGCCGAATACGATCATACCGAAGGTACCTGCAGCATTCTCAGCCTGGGGTATGCTGATGTCAGATCTCGCCGCAGATGTTTCACGTACATACATTGCTCAAATCAAGACATCGATATTAACCGAGCTGGATGAGTTATTTTGTGTAATGGAGGCTGAGGCGAGTGCTAATCTAAAAGCTCAGGGAGTGGATGAGTCGGCACAGTTGATGTTACGCAATATGGAAATGCGTTATCTCGGACAGGAACACACCTTGAAGATTCAGGTTCAGGGAATGTCCAGCTACGATTCTCTACGTGCTGCCTTCGATTCGGCGCATGAACAGCGTTATGGACACAAAACCAGACAGGCAGTTGAGCTGGTGAATCTACGTGTGACCGGATTAAGCCGTATGCCCAAGCCCAAGTTGCAGCAATACGCTGCTAATGTTCGCGGGAATATCGAAGAGACAGCAGGGCGGCGTGAGGCATATTGCTTTAAGGACAAAAAACTCAAGGAATTCAGAGTGCTTGCCAGACAGGATTTAGGCCCGGGAAGGTCTGTTCAAGGCCCGGCAATTATTGATGAAGGAACATCAACTACGGTGATATATACGAGTCAGTTGTGCTGTGTGGATCATTTTGGCCACCTGATAATAAAAACACCGATGGCAGCTCTGATTTAATCAGAGCTTTCCTTTGTGATGTGAGAGACAAACTGGATGGATAGTGCAACGATTAGTGTGATACATAATTATCTGGGCTCAGCCGCAGAGGAGATGCGGCGGACACTGATCCGCACAGCATTTAGCCCGGTTATCTATGAAGTGCTTGATTTTGGTATCTCAATATATAGCCGTGACATAGATTTGATAGCCGATGCCCCCGGGCTTGCCTTTTTTCTTGGTGCCAATGACTATGCGGTTAAAAAAGGGATTGCACATATTGGTAAGGACGATCTGGAGCCGGGCGATATCATTGTCTTAAATTATCCATACTGGAGTTCGGCTCATGCGGCTGATGTAGCTTTATTTGCTCCGGTTTTTGTTGAGCAGGAAGATGAACCTTTTGCCTATACTTGTATCCGCGCACACTGGTTAGATCTGGGTGCTAAAGACCCTGGCTATGTACTGGATTCCACAGATATGCACCAAGAAGGTTTGATACTTCCGGCAGTTAAAGTCTATAAGCGTGGAAAAGTAGATAAAGAGATACTAGACCTGATTCGTTTTAATTCTCGCTTGCCGGAGAATGTCCTGGGTGATCTGGAGGCACAGGTAGCTGCGACACAGACTGGTATCAACAGATTAAGGCAGATCCGGCATAAGTTTGGCGGTGAGGTTATGGATGGCGCTATGCTTGGCATTCTCGACTATGGAGAGAGAATAACAAAAAAAGCCTTATTAAATATCCCTAACGGAAGCTGGGAAGCCGAAGACCTGATAGATGATGATGGGGTTGATGATCAACTCATCCCATTACGACTTAAGGTGACTGTCAAAGATGAGAAGTTCATTGTGGATTTCAGTGAATCCCTTGATGCGGTTAAAGGCCCGGTGAATATTCCATTTGGTCTGACCCAAACCATATGTAAGGTTGCCTTGAAGATATTAACAGCACCAACACATCCCAGCAACGCCGGAAGTTTTCGGCCTCTGGAAGTGATCGCGCCGCCCGGCAATCTCTTTCACGCTGTCTATCCATCGGCAACCTACACATTATGGTCAGCAATGGTCGCTCTTGAATTGATTTTTAAGGCCTTATCCAGGGCAATGCCTGAGAAGATCGCTGCCTGTTCCGGTGGTGATGTGCCTGGTTTTATGATGTATGGCAGTGAACCGGATAGTGGAAGAGGCTATGTGATCAGTAACAATGAGCCTGTAGGCTGGGGTGCGGCCGCTGAGCATGATGGCGAAAACGCCTTGAACCATGTTTCAACCACAATGGTACGTAATACTCCGATCGAGGTGATGGAGGCCAGAACAGGTATGCAGTTTAATTGTGTTGAATTGCGTTGCGACAGCGGTGGGGCGGGTAAATTCAGAGGTGGTTTGGGTATTCGCCGGGATATTAAATTTGTCTGGCCGGGCTATTTTCTATCGATCACTAAAAAAAGCAAAACGCGCCCCTGGTCACTGCAAGGTGGCGGCAATCCCGAGCCAAATGCCTTTTTGCTTTTTCCCAGTACGGAAAAGGCAAAGACCGTGGGGACCTGTAGAACCGAGGTTGCTGAGGACGAGCATATTGTCAGCATCTCCGCAGGTGGCGGTGGCTATGGTCTGCCGATCAAACGTGATCCAGCCGCGGTGCTTGCTGACTGCCTGGATGGTTATGTATCCATACAAATGGCTGAGGAAATTTACCGGGTCGTTATTCGAGATGGAGCAGTCGATGAAAAGGCAACCGCCGAACTGCGTAGCTCTAAAAACAATGCTGGCTAGACGATGGCCGTGGGAGTGAGATGCCGGATCTTCATCTAGGCGATGATTATGCACAGCAGCCGGTGCCTGAACATGATGGGACCAGCGCTTACCACATCGCCGTGATAATCATTGGCGGTACCATTGCAGTTCCCGGTTTTTTAATGGCGGCGAATATCAGTTACGGTGCCGGCTTCTATCCAAGTGTCATTGGTTTTATTCTGGGCTGTCAGGTGCTGGCGATAACCGGTGTCTTTGCAGCTATGGTAGGGGTGCGTTCCAAACTGTCTACTTATCTGATACTTCGCTATGTATTTGGAAGCAGTGGATATCGATTCCCTAATTTCCTGATTGCATTGGTGATGTTCTGCTGGTTTGCCATACTCTGCAATCTATTCGGTGCCGCTGCGCAAGAGGCCATTATACTGATCAGCGGTTTGGATATTGCTAAATCCTGGCTCGCGGTTTTAGGTGGACTGATTATGGTAGCTGTTACTATCTATGGGTTTCATGCTATTGAGAAAATGGCCCTGTTGGTGGTGCCCTTACTCGCACTGATACTCTTGTATGGTGCATACAGAGCGTTGACTGAGAGCGATTTAAGTGCCCTGGATGGTCTGGGGGATGGCAGCCTGGGGATTGGTGCTGCCATGTCTATTGTCATTGGCGCCTATAGCGGCGGAATAGTTACACTGCCGGATTACGCACGTTATGCACGAGATCAAAAACGGGCCCTGATTTCTGTCTATCTGGCGTTGGGCGTTTCTTTTCCTGTTGTCTTGACGGTAACAGCAATCCCGAGTGTTCTGTCCGGAGAGCAGGATTTGATTAAAATTATGCTGTCTTTAGGGGTTGGCGTGGGTGCCCTGATTGTTTTGATATTCTCCACCATGTCGAGCAACGTGGGAATGTTATACTCGGTCGGTTTATCGATTTCCGCCTCGCTTAAACAGGCGAAGTTCTGGCGCAGTGTTGCTGTCTTTGGTCTGGCGGCGACAATGCTTTCCATATTTGATGTGGTGAAGCTGTTTGTCCCTTATATCAGCTTGCTGGGAATATCGATCCCGAGTCTCTGCGGTCTGTATATCTGTGATTACTTTTGGGTTAATCGCCAGAATTACTCGGCGCAAATGCTAAAAGCTCTGCCTCGCTATCATGCTCCGGCATTCTTGGCCTGGGGCATTGGTTTTATTGTTGGGGGCCTAAGTATACAGGGTCTGATTACCATGACGACGGTATCCGCCTTCGATTCGATGATCAGTGCAGGCTTATGCTACTGTGTGCTGGCATCAGCGCAGTCTAAATTAAGGCTCAATAAGAGTTTGTCATAACCCTGCAAGCCTGGCAGGTAAGGCCCCAAATTATACGCAGCCTAGCGAAACATATCCTCATCAACAGGGCGAAGCAGGTTTTGTGCATTTTGTTGGGTTTGCTCCAGCTTGAATCCACGGATCAATATAAGCGGGGCATGGTTATCCGCCTCGCCCATTAACAGGCCGGCGGCGCTGGCGAGGGAGTCAATTTCCGCCGTCTCACTTACCGCCAGGGTTTTGCCGAATAGATCCTTCTGCCCCTTGAGATCGCGCAATGCGACCAGGCCGGAAGAGCCGATGGCCGTGCCTATTGTGCCCAGGCGCCAGGCGCGGCCGATGCTGTCATTGATGAGGATACCGATCATCTTGCCGCAGCGTGATTCTAATGTTGCACGAATGGCGCTGGCTGAAGCATCGGCGTCTTCAGGCAGCATGGTGACTTCTTCAGTACTCGCGGCACTGACATTGGAATGGTCAATGCCAGCATTTGCCAGGATTAATCCGCAGCGATGCTCAACAATGATGACACCGGGCTTGCAGCGTAAGACGGACTTTGACTCTGATAAGATAAGCTCGACCAGGCGCGGGTCTTTCTCACAAATCCGGGCATAATCTCTGGCCGCCCTTGATGCCACAACATCAGCAAGATTGACTATTCGCCCTTCTGCCTTGGAGATAATCTTCTGCGCAATCACCAATATGTCATGGTCTTCCAGTTGTCGGCCTGCATGGGAGAGCGCCGCAATGATGATTGCCGGCAGATCATCGCCCGGGCGCACTAGCGGGAGACCGCCAAGCGCATACAATGACAGGGATGAGCCGGCCATGAGAGATCTATATAATGATGGATTGCTCTTTAATAAAATGTAATGCGTAGTATCAAGGAAAAATATCTGGCGCTCTCCGGCGGCATCGGCGGGGCCAAACTTGCGCTGGGCCTAAGCCGGGTCCTGGACGGTTCAGCGCTGACGATCATTGCCAATACCGGCGATGACTTTGAACATCTAGGCCTGTATATCTCGCCGGATGTTGACACATTATTATACACCTTAGCGGGCATTAATAATAAGGAAAGCGGCTGGGGCAGGGCGGATGAGACGTGGAATTTTTTTGCTACGGCCAGAGAGCTGGGCATGGAGAGTTGGTTTCAATTAGGCGATAAGGATATCGCGCTGCATCTATATCGGACAAATAGGTTACGACAAGGCATATCGCTGTCTGCGGTCGTGCAGGAATTGGCTTCTAAGCTGGGCATTGCGCTCCGCCTTGTGCCGATGAGTGATGCGCCGGTCAGGACGATGGTTGATACCGAGATCGGTGTGTTGGCCTTTCAGGAATATTTTGTTAAGCACCGTTGCGAGCCAAAGGTGAAGGGGATTCGATTTGCCGGGAGCGAGACAGCACAACCATCAGGAGGCTTCAGGGCAATGTTGGAACACCCGGCCTTGTGCGCAACGATCATCTGTCCGTCCAACCCCCTGTTAAGCATTCAACCTATCTTATCCCTGCCCGGGCTTGAAAAAAAACTAAGCAATAGCAAGGCCCCGGTGATCGTGGTCTCCCCGCTGGTACGGGGCCAAGCCCTAAAAGGCCCGACGGCCAAGATGATGCAGGAATTGGGACTCGGCACCGGGGTGCCGGCGATTGCGCGTCTGTATCAAGGCATCGCCCAAGGCATCGTCATCGACAGCAGTGATGCAGCGTATAGCGAGCAACTGGAGGCGCTGGGCCTTCAGGTGCTTGCCACGAATATTGTCATGGAGACACTGGCGGATAAGATCAGGCTGGCCGAAGAGCTGGTGCAATTTGCGCGAGAATTTTCCGGGCAATAACCATGTGGGTAATCATTCCCGTCAAGTGCTTGCAGGATAGCAAGCAGCGCCTTGCCGGCTGTCTCTCCCGGGCGCAACGTGCAACATTGAGTGTCATGATGTTGCGTGATGTCCTGGAGAGCCTGATCGCCAGCAGACCGGTGCAGGGTGTTACTGTCATAAGTAGTGATCGATCATTGCTAAGCCTGACACGGGAATATGATGTGCAGTGCCTGTTGACACCAGCAGATGAGGGTTATGCGCAAGATTCGTTGAAGGCGATACAGAGTATCAATGATGCGGGCCATGACAAGGTTGCGATTATTCCGGGCGATGTCCCGCTGCTGAGAAATAGCGATATAGCCAGACTCGATGCGCTGCATGAAGAAGGGATAATAGTATGCCCGGCGCGGCTTGATGGCGGCACCAATGCGCTGTTATCCATTATTCCTTTGCAAATCCCGCTGCTGTTTGGCGTGGATAGTCTCAAGCGCCATATCAGCAAGGCCGCAGAACTGGGCATTCCCTGTCAGGTCGCAGAGATTGCAGGCCTGGAAAGAGATATTGACACGCCGGCGGACATAGCCTGGCTGCTGGGACAAGATGAGGATAATTTTACGATAAAATATTTGAAATCGCTTAACAAAAAATTTACATGATGCTAAAGAAAGGTTGAACTTCGACCGCCATACCCGGCTGCACGCCCTCGCTTTCCATCGGCAGGATAATGAAACAATTCGCCTGCGACATGGAACGTAAGATCCCTGAGCCCTGCGCGCCGGTCTTCTGCACCTGCCAGTTTCCGTTTTCATCTCTTTGCATAATGCCGCGCTGGTATTCAATCCGCCCCGGCCGTTTTTTTAAGCGGGAGACACAGGGCATTTTTATGGTGAAGGATTCCGTCTTTCTCTGCCCCATCAGGCTGCGCAGTGCCTGTTGTACAAACAGATAAAAGGTGACCATCACCGAGACCGGATTGCCGGGCAGTCCAAAGAACCAGGCGTCTTTCACTCTGCCAAAGGCCAGTGGGCGGCCCGGCTTCATGGCGATCTTCCAAAATTCCACCGCCCCAATTTTGTTCACCGCTTCCTTCACATAATCGGCCTCACCCACCGAGACGCCGCCGGAAGTGATAATGACATCGGCAATCTCGGACGCCTCAAGCAATGCCTGTTCGACCAATTCCCGCTCATCGGCAATAACGCCCATATCGATCGCATCGACATTCAGTCGGCGCAGCATGCCGTGCAGCGTATAACGATTGCTGTCATAGACACAGCCTGCATCCAGGGCCTCGCCGATGGAGCGCAACTCATCGCCGGTAGAAAAAAACGCGACCCGCAGCCGTCGATGCACCTTGACCTCGCCGATGCCGAGCGATGCCAGCAGGCCGAGATCGGCCGGCGTGATGCAGTGCCCTTCATTGAGCACAATATCCCCGGGCGCAATGTCTTCACCGGCCCGGCGAACATTGTCTCCCGTACGCGTTGTGTTATCGATGGTGATCACATCGCCCTTGCGCGCAACCCGTTCCTGAACAATGACCGTATCCGTGCCTGCGGGCAGGATGCCGCCGGTCATAATACGAACGCAGTCGCCGGATTTGACAGTATCCGTAAAAGGAACCCCGGCCCGGCAGTTGCCGATCACCTGCAAGTCAGCCGTGCCTTGTGCTGGAATATCGCTGCTGATGACAGCATAACCATCCATGGCAGAATTCGTCCCGGAAGGTACATTGATGTTTGCCCGAATATCCGCTGCCAGTGTGCGGTTCAGACTGCTGCGCAGGGCGAGTTTTTCCACGCCGGGAATTACCTCAAGCGAACGCGCGATTTTCATCTGCGCAACATCAGGCGGCAGGGAATTCGGATCATAGTCATCCATGCAGCCCGTATCTTTTTTTATGTTCATATTATTCATGCCAACCAGTCACTTATCTTCGCTGCCTAGTCTGCGTATTGGCCAGGAAATGGTCAATAATAAATTGCGCAATAGCAGGCGGGTCATTGAGATCCAAGAGTGGCAGCCCGGTCGCCCGTTTGAGTTTCTCGTCGATAGCCTCATCAATAGCAAGGGCGATAATCGTCTCATCCTCCGGAAACAGCAGCGGCCTGCCAAGACCGGGGCGGTGTAATTCTATCTTAGGGATATTCTCCGGTTTGAAGCCCTCGACCAGGATCAGATCGAGCTTATCTTGCTGCAGATTATTCAGGTGAACTTCCAGCGGCGTATCCTCTGCGCTCTCGTTCTCCACGATCAGCGCCCAGCGTCGGCGTGAGCCGATCAACACCTGGCTGGCGCCGGCCTTGCGCAATTCATAGCTGTCCTTGCCCGGATAATCGATTTCAAAGCTGTGATGGGCGCGTTTGATGATGCCCACGCGCAGACGATGTTCTGTGAATAGCGGCAATAGTTTGGTCAGCAGGGTCGTCTTCCCGGTGCCGCTGTACGCCGCAAAACCGATCAGCGGTACTTGTGCGGCGATCATCGTGCCGCACTCGCTGTCAATGCTGCTTCGATCTGCGCAATATCCTTGAGACTATTCACATTGATAAAGGCTTCCGCTTGTTCAGAAAAATCCGCCGTTGCCATCTTGTGTTGGGCGAACCAGCGATCAATTTTCCGCCCGCCATCATCAAGATAGCCAAGCATGGAGTCCCGCAGAGATGCCTTCAGCAGACAGAACACGGGCTGCAGGCGCTGCCCATCATGCGCAACGCTGAGCGCTGCATCTTCCTCGGCAAGCGCCCGATACAGACGCCGCGCCAGACAACCAGGCACATGAGGCGAATCGCAGGGTAAGCTAAGCAGGTATTCTGTTTCTATCACATCCAGGGCGCTCGCCATGCCGGCCAGCGGCCCGTGAAAGCCCTCCAGCCGGTCTGCGATGACCGAGAGGCCATAGTGTGCATATTTATCCTGATTGCGGTTTGCATTGATCAATACTTGGCTGACCTGCGGGCGAATGGCCTCGATCACATGTTCAATCATCGGCCTTTCCATGATCTTCACCAGGCCCTTGTCGCGACCGCCCATGCGCTGCGCCTTGCCGCCGGCGAGTATTAGCGCCGTGATCAAGGAGCGGGCATGGGTTTCTTTGCTCACGGTTGACGCCCAGGCGCAATCACATTGGCCACTTCACGCTTTGCCGGCAGCGCAACATCAAATTCAATATTGTCTGCGCCGTTATAGACAATGAAGTGCCGGGCCTTGATGCGGGAAAACAGGGTAATGTTTAATTTCTGCGCCAGCTCAAGACCCATCTGCGTAATGCCGGAGCGGGAGAGCAGGGTGGCAATGCCCATCTGCGCCGTCTTGATGACCATCTCGGAGGTCAGGCGCCCGGTGGTGTAGAAGAGCTTGCCGCCCCCGCCGATGCCTTCAAGAAACATCTTTCCTGCTATCGCATCCACTGCGTTATGGCGCCCCACGTCTTCGCTAAAGATGGAGACTTCCGTGCCAGCGCACAGGGCGCAGCCATGCACAGCGCCTGCGTTTTTATAGACTTCGTTGTATGTATTCAGGTTTTTTAGCAAGGCGTAGATGGCGGACTGCCTGAGGCTTACCGGTTGTAAGTCAAGCTGTTCCAGCTCACCCATGATGTTGCCATACACCGTGCCCTGACCGCAGCCGGTGGTTACGATCCGGGGGCCTAAGCGCTCCTGCCAGTCATCGCGTTCAGCAAAGGTGGTGACCGCCGCAGCCCCCACGTCCCAGTCAACCTGGATGGCCTTGATCTCCTGCAGGCCCTGAATGATGCCCTGGTTTTTTAGATACCCAAGGGTCAGCAATTCCGGCTGGGTGCCCAGGGTCATCAGGGTTACGATTTCATAGCTGTCAACATAGATCGTGAGCGGGCGCTCAGCGGCGATTTGCATCTTGCGCACATTTTGATATTCATCGACTGCGCGAACGGCGCTGGTCGGGCTAAGCCCGGCATGGCTCATCTGTGGGCGATAATCCGAAGAGGAGGCGATTGCTAACCTCCAGTAACATTCATGTGCCGCAGGATAACCGGCTTCGCTGCCAAATCGAAGTCATGGCCCAGAGGCTTGATGCGCATGGCAGCGCGTATTGTCTGTTTTAATCGATCCATATCGCCGGGCCAGCGCCGGATAATCGCGCGCAGATCGACGGAGTGTTCCTGGCCCAGGCACAATAGCAGGCGTCCCTCACAGGTGAGGCGTACCCGGTTACAGTTGGCGCAGAAGTTGTGACTATGCGGCGAGATAAAACCAACACGGGTGCCGGTCTCGACAATCCTGAAATAGGTTGAGGGGCCGCCGGTGGTCTCGGTCGTTGGCAGCAGGCGAAAGCGCTGTTCAATGTCCGCCTTGATCTGATCGCTGGAATAATAGGCTTCCGCCCGATCATGATCGCCAATAACACCGAGCGGCATCTCCTCAATAAAACTGATGTCCATGCCGCGTTCGCCGGCGAAGCAGACCAGGTCAATGATCTCCTCATGATTGCGATTTTTCAAGATGACGCTGTTGATCTTTATCTTCTCAAAACCGGCGGCCAGTGCGGCATCAATCCCGGCCAGCACACTGTCCAACTTGCCGCTGCGGGTAATGCGGCGGAATTTCTCAGCATCCAGTGAATCGAGACTGATGTTGATCCGTTTCACGCCGGCCTGTTTTAGCTCTTTTGCCAATTTCGGCAGTTGTGAGCCGTTGGTGGTGACGGTCAGTTCACCAAGCCCCGGCAACTGGCCAAGCTCCCGGAAGAGCTTGATGATGTTGCACCGGATCAGCGGCTCGCCGCCGGTGATGCGCAGCTTTGACACGCCCAATTCGGTAAAGGCTTTTGCAATGATGGCGAGCTCTTCCAGGCTCAGAAGTTTGGCCCTCGGCACAAAGACCATGTTCTCTGCCATGCAATAGACACAGCGAAAATCACAGCGATCTGTTACTGAGATACGCAGGTAGTTGATTCTGCGGCCGAAGTTATCGATCAGTTTATTCTGTTCTGTTGCCATTATTGTCGCTGCTGATGCTTGTTCTTACGCTTCCTGTGGCACAAGGAGGTGCCACCAAATTCAATTACGATTAGTAATTGAATTTGTGAGCAAACTAAAAATCGCATTTTTAGTCTGCGATCTTAAGGCAAGTCCCAGATGGACTTGTTCTTACGCTTCTTTAATTATAACTCAAGTACAGTCCCATTTTGAATACGGTCTTTCCGCCAGGCAGACATTATAATACTTCGGTTCATGCGAGACTTCCCGGCCCAGCCACGGCGGCTTGTCGAACTGCTCATCCGCGCTCTTAAGCTCTATCTCCGCAACGATGAGCCCGACATTTGCCCCGCAGAATTCATCAATCTCCCACCGCTGCCCCTTGTAATCCAGCAGGTATCGGGTCTTCTCAATCAGCGGCCGCATACAGAAATTCTCAAGCATGGCCCGGGCTTCATGCGGCGGGATGGGATATTCAAATTCACTGCGGCTCACACCAAGCGTCATGCTCTTGATGTTCAAGTCAGCCTTGTCCGCGCTGACGCGCACTCGAATAGAGCCGCGTTCGGTATTGGCGAGGTAGCCCTGGACAATATCAAGCCGCTTCTTAACAGCAGCGCGCCAGGCATCATTGCCCAACAGGAACTTTCTTTCAATTTCAGTCCGCATGGCTGTGATACTATCGGGCGCCGGCAAGACGGACAAGTGGATTGTTGATGAGCGAGATGGCAGAAAAAAAGGGCAGTTGGCTTGAGAGCTTGGGTGTCTATACCCGGCCGCGAGTTCTCGGCATGGTGTTTCTGGGTTTTTCCGCCGGCCTGCCGTTCTTGTTGGTCTTCTCTACCTTGTCCGCCTGGCTGCGGGATGCCGGCATCGCGCTGACCACAATCGGTTTTTTTAGCTGGGTGGGGCTCACTTATTCCATCAAGTTTCTCTGGGCACCGGTGATCGACAGCGTGGCCCTGCCGTATCCCTTAAGGCTGTTAGGCCGGCGCCGTTCCTGGATGCTATTGGCGCAGCTTGGCATTGCCTTGAGCCTGCTGGGCATGGCGCTTGGCGACCCACAGGAACAGCTGCACGCCATCGCGGCCTTTGCCCTGGTGGTTGCCTTTGCCGCGGCCACCCAGGATGTCACGATCGACGCCTATCGAATAGAAGCGGTCGATAAGATCTTGCAAGGCGCCATGGC
Source organism: Gammaproteobacteria bacterium (assembly GCA_963923955.1). Classification (GTDB taxonomy): domain Bacteria; phylum Pseudomonadota; class Gammaproteobacteria; order Eutrophobiales; family Eutrophobiaceae. The sequence continues at coordinate 1,608,014 of OZ000552.1, read as the reverse complement.
GGCGAGCTATGTATTTGGCTATCGGCTGGCCTTGCTGGTCGCCGGTGCCGGTGCCTTTTACATTGCGGAAGCCAAGTCCTGGCCGATGGCCTATATGGTCATGGCCGGCCTGATGGGCGTGGGAATTCTGACAACCCTGATTATTTGCGAACCCGTGCGCAATAAGGATCAAGTTAGCCCGGCTACGCAAGAGAAAAATACGGGTTTTGAAAATAAAGCGCACCCGGGGCGTCGCTTAGCCGGCTGGTTTATGCGGGCGGTCGTTGCGCCCTTTGTAGAATTTTTCCGGCGCAGTGGCAGCCTGGCGCTCATTATCCTGCTCTTAATAGCGCTGTATCGGCTCAGTGATATTACGATGGGGGTCATGGCCAATCCCTTTTACCTGGACATGGGTTTTAGCAAGACTGAGATAGCCAATATCAGCAAGCTGTTTGGTTTTTTTATGACCATTGTCGGCGCCGGCCTGGGCGGGATACTGGTCGTGCGCTACGGCATTCTGCGCCCCTTGTTGGTCGGGGCGGTGTTGGTTCCTTTAACGAATGCCCTGTTTATATGGCTTGCCGTGAGCGGCCCTGATCTGCTGCTGCTCACCCTTGTCATCAGTGCCGATAACTTAAGCGGCGGCATTGCCTCATCGGTCTTTATCGCCTATCTGTCGAGCCTGACCAATACCGCCTATACGGCAACGCAGTATGCCCTGTTCAGCTCATTGATGACCCTGCCGGGCAAGATCATCGGCGGCTATGGCGGCTGGATTGTGGATGCTTACGGCTATGTCAACTTTTTCCTGTACGCAGGACTGCTCGGCATCCCGGCGGTCGCCCTGGCGATTTATCTGTTGAGAAGAGAGATCATAAAAAACCGCATTGCAGATGCCGTGCATATTCGCCGCTAAGCACAAGCGGCCTGGTATGGCTTTAAGGAAACTCCATTTATTTAAGAGTTTCCTGCGGTACATGGACGCACCGCCATTTTCAATGACCATAGGGCCTGTTGATCTTTTGCAAAAGGCGCGAAGCAAAAGACAAGTTCGTTAAGGTCTGTTTCACTCTAACCCACTGCCGTCATTCCCGCGCAGGCTTGTCCCCGTGGAAGCATGCCCCGCGAAAGCGGGGGCGGGGGCGGGAATCCAGAGCCAGGAGACGTCATTCCTGCGGAAGCGGGAATCCAGTCCGACAATGCATACCATGTATTCACCCCCACCAATAAAAGTAAGTAAAATCAGGTAATTACGACTACTTCCCCTCTCATTTTCTACCTGAACATGCCCGTCCTGCTTTCTATAATTCGTCCCCGTATCGAGCCTGGCTTGGCCGGGAGTCCATGAAAATACCCTAAATATTCCTTGATCAAAGCCGAAAGGGACCGGTGCGGTAGCAGGGATCGGATAGGGGTGTGTGTTGTTTGACTGGATTCCGGTTCTCAGGGGAATGACGTGGAAAGATAACCGGGTGGATTTTCGTTCCCGTTCCTAATTCCGCAGGGCCGCCCCCACACTTCCCTGTGCTTCGCGGCAAGTGACGTTCTTCCGTAGATCTGCGTCGACATTTTCTGAATTTAATAGCCTGGGTCAGCTTCTATGCGTTACGGTCACCGGCTCCAAGGCTGATCATCCTGGAAATCTGTCGCTGGAAGCCGCGGGGCAGTATGTTGCCGCGGCGGCCGCGTTCAGTGTGGAAGGTGTTAATATCAGCGGGTTTGAGGGTGATATGGCGTTTGCCGGACATCAGCATCAGGGACTCGCCTTCGCCAAAGGCGCTCACGGCGATGAGGTACTCATCCCGGGCCTTTAGTTTTGCCGGGTGGATTTGCATGATCTTAAGTCCCTTGCCGCGGCCGAGGATTGGAAATTCCTTGATCTCTGTGACCAGCAATCGTCCGGTTGAACTCACCGCGGCGATGAAGTCGTGCTTCGGATCAAGGACGCCGACCGGTGCCAGGACGCCTGCGCCTTTGGGCACGTTCAGGACGCTCTTGCCGTTTTTGTTCTTGGTGAACATGGCTTGCATCCTGACCATAAAGCCATAGCCGGCATCGCTGGCGAGGAAATACACGGCATCTGCATTGCCGGTCATCACGCCGGCGAAGGTTGCGCCATCCGGCGGCGTGACGCGGCTGGAAATAGGCTCGCCGTTGCCGCGCGCGGATGGCAGGGAATGCGCCGGCAGGCAATAGCAGCGCCCGGTGGAGTCTAAAAAGACGACCAGCTGATTGCTGCGCGCCTTGCCCGCATGCTTGAAGCCATCGCCAGCGCGGTAGTTGACTGTCTCCGGGTCCAGCTCATGTCCCTTCGCCGCACGGATCCAGCCCTTTTCCGAGAGGATGACCGTAACCGGCTCGGTGGGGATGAGCTCGGTCTCACTGATCGCCCGCGCCTCTGCTCTTTCAACCAGCGGCGAGCAGCGCGCATCGCCATAGGTGTCGGCGTCCGCAGTGATCTCTTTTTTAACGAGCGTCTTCAGGCGTTGCCTGGAAGCCAGGATTTTCTTAAGCGATCGCCGCTCTTGTTTTAGTTCATCCAGTTCCCCGCTTATTTTTATCTCTTCCAATTTAGCCAATCTGCGCAGTTTTAATTCCAGGATCGCATCAGCCTGCTCGGCGGATAATTGAAAGCGTTGCATCAAGACCGCCTGCGGCTTGTCTTCCCGCCGAATGATGGCGATCACTTCATCAATATTGAGGTACGCGATCAACAGCCCTTCGAGCAGATGCAGCTGCTGCTCCACCTTGTCCAGTCGAAATGTAAGCCGCCGCCGGACGGTTTCGATGCGGTATTTAAGCCATTCCTGGATGATCCCTTTGAGGTTCTTCACCTGCGGCCGTCCTTCAATGCCGATCATGTTCAGGTTGACGCGGTAATTCTTCTCCAGATCTGTGGTGGCAAACAGATGCGACATCAGGGCATCAGTATCGACCCGGTTGGAACGCGGCATCAGCAGCAGGCGGGTGGGGTTCTCATGATCGGATTCATCGCGCAGGTCTTCCAGCATGGGCAGCTTCTTCGCCTGCATCTGCGCGGCGATCTGCTCCAGCACCTTGTTGCCGGAACATTGGTGCGGCAGGGCGGTGATGACGATGTTGCCGGCTTCCTTCTCCCACAAGGCACGCATCTTAATCGAGCCGTTCCCGCTTTCATAAATCTGCAGGATCTCTGCCGGCGGGGTGATGATCTCCGCTGCTGTGGGAAAGTCCGGGCCTTTTATGTGCTCACACAATTCCCGCAAGCTGGTGGACGGGGCGTCCAACAGGCGGATGCAGGCAGTGGCCACTTCACGCAGGTTATGCGGCGGGATGTCGGTGGCCATGCCAACGGCGATGCCGGTGGTGCCGTTTAGTAGGACATTGGGCAGGCGCGCCGGCAGCAGCTTCGGCTCGCTCAAGGTGCCGTCAAAATTCGGCAGCCAGTCCACCGTGCCCTGTGCCGATTCAGACAACAACACCTCGGCATAGGCGGTCAGCTTCGATTCCGTATAGCGCATGGCGGCGAAGGATTTCGGATCATCCATCGAGCCCCAGTTGCCCTGCCCATCCACCAACGGATAGCGATAGCTGAACGCCTGCGCCATCAGTACCATGGCCTCATAGCAGGCAGCATCACCATGCGGATGAAACTTGCCGATCACATCCCCGACCGTGCGGGCGGATTTTTTGTATTTCGCCGTGGCCTTTAGGCCAAGCTCAGACATGGCGTAGATGATCCGACGCTGTACCGGCTTTAAGCCATCGCCGATATGCGGCAGGGCGCGGTCCAGGATGACATACATGGAATAATCCAGGTAGGCCTGCTCGCTGAACTCATGCAGGGGGCGCTGCTCGTTTTGTTCAAAGTTGAAAGTGATGGAATCACTCATGCTGGGCGGCGGTCACCGGACTGATCTTCAGCAGCATGCCGTTTTCCTCATCGGTTAATACATAGAGATAGCCATCCGGGCCTTGTACGACATCACGGATGCGCCCGTAGCGATTATTCAATAGCCTCTCTTCATTAACCACCTTTTCACCTTGCAGTTGCAGGCGCACCAACTGGCCAAACTTCAAGGAGCCGACAAAGAGATCGCCCTGCCACTGCGGAAACTTGTCCGCGCTATAAAAGGCCATGCCCGAAGGCGCAATAGACGGCACCCAGACATGCAGCGGCTGCTCCATGCCCTGCTTGTGTGTGCCTTCGCCTATCTGTGTGCCAAAGCCATAATTCACGCCATAGGTAATGACCGGCCAGCCATAGTTACGCCCGGGGCGCATGATGTTGAGCTCATCCCCGCCTTGCGGGCCGTGTTCGTGCGTCCACAGCAATCCGGTCTCAGCATGCAAGGCCATGCCCTGGATATTGCGATTGCCGTAGGTATAGATCTCCGGCCGGACTGAAGCCGAGCGTTTGATGAAGGGATTGTCTGCCGGGATGCCGCCGTCATCCTCTATCCGGATCAACACCCCGCGGTGATCCGATAAGTCTTGCGCCGTGTCTCGCTTGCCTCGATCGCCTAATCCCACAAAGAGCCTGCCGTCCGCGGCAAAGACCAGCCGTGCGCCGAAGTGTCGTCCGCCGCCGGACTTGGGCAAGGCCCGGAATATTACCTCCGTCTCGGTCAAGGCACGGCCCTGTAATTTTCCACGCAACACTTCGGTGCCGAACCCGTCCTCACCTTCCTTGACATACGCCAGATACACCCAGCCGTTTTCGTGAAACGCAGGATGCAGGGCGATGCCGAGCAATCCGCCTTGTCCTTTTTCCCGGATCGCAGGCAGACCGGTTATCGGCTCCTCAAGCAATTTCCCATCGCGTATCAGCCGTAAGCGCCCGGCACGCTCCGTCACCAGGATGTCCTTATTCGGCAAAAAGGCCATGCCCCAAGGATGCTCCAGGCCCTCTGCAACAACTTCCACCTCTACCAACTGCCCGGCAGAACCGGCTTCCTCTGCAAGGACAGCGCAGGCCAGCGAAAGAAAAGCGTAAAAAATTAAATAGGTAAATTTCATAATCACAATGGCACTGACTCGGCCAAGTCGCCCTTTTTCTCCAACCACTGCCTTCGATCCGGGGCGCGCTTTTTGGCTAATAACATATCCATCATTTGCTCGGCGCGGTTATTGCCCGGCAGGGTCAGCTGCACCAGGCGGCGGGTTTCCCGGGCCATCGTTGTCTCACGTAGTTGCAAAGGGTTCATCTCGCCCAGGCCCTTAAAGCGTTGTACATTTACGTTCCCCCGGATCCTCTCCGCTGCAATTCTATCCAACACGCCCTGTTTTTCAGAATCATCCAGGGCATAAAACACCTCCTTGCCGACATCTATCCTGTACAACGGCGGCATAGCCACGTACACATGCCCATTTTCCACCAGGGCGCGAAAATGTTTCAAGAACAATGCGCACAATAATGTCGCGATATGCAGCCCGTCCGAGTCGGCATCGGCCAGGATGCAGACCTTGCCATAGCGCAGGCCGGACAGCTTATCAGAACCCGGCTCCACCCCAAGCGCCACAGTGATGTCATGCACTTCCTTGGAGGCCAGAATTTCACTGGAGGCCACTTCCCAGGCGTTTAAGATCTTGCCCCTAAGCGGCATGACCGCCTGGTATTCCCGATCCCGCGCCTGTTTGGCGGAACCGCCGGCGGAGTCACCCTCGACCAGAAATAACTCGCCGGTGCTTGCATCTTGCAGGCTGCAATCGGCCAATTTGCCGGGCAGTGCCGGGCCGCCGGTGATTTTTTTGCGCACGATGTTTTTGCGGGCGGCCAGGCGCTTCTGGGCATGACGGATGGCGAGTTCTGCAATCTTCTCGCCCATCTCCACATGCTGGTGCAGCCACTGGCTCAGTTTGTCGTGCACCACGCCGGAGACAAAGGTGGTGCACTCTCGTGAGGAAAGACGCTCTTTGGTCTGGCCGGCAAACTGCGGCTCATCCATCTTGACCGATAACAAATAAGCACAACGCTCCCAGACATCTTCTGCCGAGAGCTTGACGCCCCTGGGCAATAGGTTACGGGAAGCACAAAATTCTCTAAATGCCTCCAGCAGCCCCTGCCGCAGGCCGTTGACATGGGTGCCGCCCTGGATTGTCGGCACCAGATTGACATAGCTCTCGGTGATCAACTCGCCATCTTCCGGCAACCAGTGCACCGCCCAATCCACCGCTTCATGCTTGCCCTGCATGGAGCCGATGAAGGCCTCCCGGGGCAATAATTCAGCGCCGGCCAAGGCAGCGGATAAATAGGTGCTGATGCCCTCTTCGTAGTGCCATTCTTCTTTCTCGCCGGCGATCTCATCACTTAGCCTGACTGTCAATCCCGGACACAGCACCGCCTTGGCGCGCAGCAGATGTTTTAGTCTTGGCGAGGATATTCGGGTGCTGTCAAAGTATTTTGCATCCGGCCAAAAGCGCAGCGTGGTGCCGGTGTTGCGCTTGCCTACCTCGCCAACGACTTCCAGTGCTGATCGGCGCTCGCCGTTGGCAAAGGACATATTGTATTCCTTGCCGTTGCGCTTGACCCAGACCTCCAGGTTTTTAGACAGGGCATTCACCACCGACACACCCACGCCGTGCAGGCCGCCGGAGAATTGATAGTTTTTGTTGGAAAATTTCCCGCCTGAGTGCAGGCAGGTTAAGATCACCTCCACGCCTGATATCTTCTCCCCCGGGTGACTATCTACGGGCATGCCGCGCCCGTCATCGCTTACTGTCACCGAGCCGTCCTTGTGCAGCTGCACGGCTATTTTAGCGGCATGGCCGGCCAGGGCCTCATCGACGCTGTTATCGAGCACTTCCTGCACCAGGTGATTGGGGCGGGTGGTATCGGTGTACATGCCCGGGCGCCTGCGCACGGGTTCAAGGCCGGTCAATACCTCTATATCGGCCGCATCGTATTGATTACTCATGTAATCGGGAGGCGATACTAATCCAGGTCATTCAGCAGGGAAGCATGCGTCTCGGCGGGGATGGGGTCAACCGTGTAATCATAGGCCGCATGGCGGATGCCGGCGCTCAACCTTGCTCCGGTCCGCAGCGCCTTGATGTCATCGTCTGATAATTCAAAGCGCATAAAGTGCACCGCAGAGGTCTTCTCCTCGTTTTCCCGCTCCAGATCTTCATCGGCGACCGGCCTGATCGCCGGATGCTCCGCAACTTTCAGCCAGACATCGGCTTCAATCCCTTTGAGCCTTGCCAACTGCCGCTGTCTCTCTTCAGGCTTATCATACTCAAGCATGAAGGTGGCCTTCCAGTTCTGCCCGTCAGGAATTAAGGGATTGTAGGCCTTAAGCTCTTCCTCAATGCCGTCGGACTCAAAGACCTTTTCTATGCGCAGCATTTCCTGGATCTGATAATGAATGGTTAATCTGTCTTCAAAATACAAGGTGGCATGCGGGCCTATGGCGAGGCGCCGCGGTTTTTTATGCGCCATCACCTGCCGCCGAAATGCGGCACGCCGCGCGGCGTATTGCTCCAGGCTGAACAGGTCAGCGCGTGTTAGTTTTTGCACGGTAAATTTCTCCTAAATGCCGTAGGCGTAACGCAGGAGGGTGAAGGGCGATGTGGCCTTGCTCCCATCCTGCATCCCGTTTTGTATTTGCGAGCCGGCCATCGGACAATCGCTGATGTAGTGATCGGCTTCCGCCTGCTGCACCCGCTTGACAACCGGCCTGCAGATCTTCACGGAGACGGCATGAAACTCACTCTTCACCGCATAGGTGCCGTCATGGCCGGAACAACGCTCTATTACTTCGACACGGGTATCCGGCACCAGGGCCAGGATCTCTTTTGTCTTCAAGCCCACCTGCTGCACCCGTTGATGACAGGGGACATGGTAGGCCACCTTGCCTAGTGAGTGCTGGAAAACCGTCTTTAATTTCCCCGCCTTGTGGCGCAACATCAGATATTCAAAGGGGTCGAAAAAGGCCTCCTGCACCCTTTGTACATCCGCGTTATCCGGGAACAACAGGGGCAGTTCCTGTTTGAACATCAGCACACAGGAGGGGATCGGCGCCACCAGGTCCCAGCCCTGCTCAACCAGCCCAAGCAGCGGGGGAATATTGGCCTGCATCAATTTCTCTACCGTCTCAAGGTCCCCAAGCTCCATCTTCGGCATGCCGCAGCACTGTTCCTTTTCCACCAGCTTAACCGCAATGCCGTTGTGTTCAAGCACGGCGAGCATGTCTTCGGTGAACTGCGGCGCATTGCGGTTGCCGTAACAAGTCGCAAACAGCGCGACCTTGCCTGTTGTCTGCCCTGTCGGCTCTATTTTTGTATTTTTGCTCTCATGCCCGGCCAGGCGCTTGCGCAGGGTCTTGCTGTGATACTCCGGCACGATGGCATCCGGATGCACCCCCAGCGCCTTGTCCATCAGCCCTCTGGCTATTTTATTTTTATTCGCCGCATTCACGACTTCGGCGACCACCGGAATACCGGCCAGCTTCCCGACCAGATCGGTTGAGGTCAGCAGCTTATCCCGCAGAGAACTCTTGCCCTGCTTGTGTTTGACCGCCTTGGCCCGCAGCATGAGATGCGGGAAATCAACATTCCATTCATGCGGCGGCACATAGGGGCATTTCGTCAGGTAACACAGATCGCACAGGTAGCAATGATCGACCACCTCGCCATAGTCCTCCTTTGCAACACCATCTACTTCCAGGGTCTCTGATGCATCGATCAGATCGAATAAGGTAGGAAAGGCGTTGCACAGGTTGACGCAGCGCCGGCAGCCGTGGCAGATGTCAAACACCCGCTCCAGTTCCCGGTTGAGGCTTGCCTCATCATAAAAATCCGGCTCCCGCCAGTGGATTGGATGGCGCGTGGGCGCCTCCAGGCTGCCCTCTCGATATTCGCTGCTCATGGATTCACTCTATTGCCAAAGGCCATAAACGAGAGAACCGGGCAGCGCCCGGTTCCGGTGTTGTTGATTGCCCGGCGTCTTAGGCGTCCAGGCCATCCAGCGCCTTCTGGAAGCGATTGGCATGAGAGCGCTCGGCCTTTGCCAGCGTCTCCATCCAGTCGGCTATTTCCTCAAAGCCCTCCTCGCGGGCGGATTTCGCCATGCCCGGATACATATCCGTGTATTCGTGCGTCTCGCCGGCGATGGCAGCCTTTAGGTTCTGCTCGGTGGTGCCGATTGGCTCGCCGGTGGCCGGGTCGCCCACTTCTTCCAAGTATTCCAGATGCCCGTGCGCATGGCCGGTCTCACCTTCTGCGGTGGAACGAAACACGGCCGAGACATCGTTATAGCCTTCCACATCGGCCTTTTGTGCAAAATACAGATAACGCCTGTTTGCCTGCGATTCGCCGGCAAAGGCGGCCTTTAAGTTTTCTTCGGTCTTGGTGCCTTTCAAGCCCATGTTAATTTCTCCTCAAACGTATTTGTCTTGATGAATGAATAATTAGTACAGCCTTACTATTAAATCGCCCAAGAACTGTACTCAAGGCCCGGCAGGCTGTCAATCTCATCACGCTCGCCTGCTGATTGTATTTTCCAATAGAGACAATAGGTTTTGGCTATATATCAATATGGCAGCGCTTAAAGATGCTGCTAAGATGCGCCCGTGCATGATCTTGAAAGGAGAGTCCCGGTGCCGAGAGAAAGTGATAATTTTGATTTTGAGAGCGCCTTAAAAGAGTTGGAACAGTTGGTTGAGAAGATGGAGGGCGGTGATGTCAGTCTTGAAGATTCACTGAAAACATTTGAACGCGGCATCGCGCTGACCCGCGCCTGCCAGGAGGCCTTGTCCCGGGCCGAGCAGAAGGTGCAGATCTTGCTGCAGGATGACGGCAAGGCTGCGTTGGAGGATTTTTCCTCAGGCAAGGATGAATAATTCCTTTCATGAACGCCTGGCGGGCTACCAGTCCAGGGTGGTCGCCGCCCTTGAGCACTGGTTGCCGACGGCTGCGCAACAGCCACAGCGCCTGCATGAGTCGATCCGCTATTCCGTCTTGGCCCCCGGCAAGCGCATCCGCCCGATGCTGGTCTATGCCACCGGTGAGTCCTTAGGCGTTAAGCCCCATGCGCTGGACGGCCCTGCCTGTGCGGTGGAGATGATCCATGTCTATTCGCTCATCCATGATGATCTTCCCGCCATGGATGATGATGACCTGCGCCGCGGCCGGCCCACCTGCCACCGCGCCTATGATGAGGCCACGGCGATCCTGGCCGGCGATGCCTTGCAGGCGCTGGCCTTTCATGTACTGGCCCATGACCCGCAAATTTCCGTCTCGGCGGAACAACGCCTGCGGATGATCGATACCCTCGCCAAGGCCAGCGGCTCCTTAGGCATGGCCGGCGGACAGGCCATTGATCTGGCCGCCGTGGGACAGGCGCTACAACTCGCGGAGTTGGAAAACATGCACCAGCACAAGACCGGCGCGCTCATTCGCGCCAGCGTCGAACTGGGCGGCCTTAGCTGCCAGGCAATCGAAGACAGACAACTTAGATTATTGTCTCGCTATGCAGAATGTATCGGCCTGGCCTTCCAGATCCAGGATGACATTCTCGACATACAGAGCGACACCGCCACACTGGGCAAGGCCCAAGGTGCGGATATGGCCAGGAACAAGCCGACTTACCCTAATCTCTTAGGCATTGATGGCGCCAGAGAAGCGGCACAAGCGCTGCATGATGAGGCCATCGCCTGCCTGCGTGATTTTTCCAGCGCTGCCGATATGCTGCGCCAGATAGCAGGCTATATCGTTAGGCGAGAAAAATGAACCAGCGGGTCGGCTTCCTGCCTTACTTGTGCGGACCCCACAACGTGATCAGCAGCGCAAACTGGCTTGCCCTTGTCCCTGGTTTTTTGCATTATTGAACGCTCAAGCCTAAGAAATAGCGGCGAACTTTTATAGAAACGAAGGTTTTATACAGATGACTCAAGCAGCAGCGGTTATTACAACTAGCATCCCCGACATACAGAGTAGCCCGGATACTCGCCAGATCCCGATTGACCGCGTGGGGATCAAGGATATTCGGCACCCCGTTGTGGTCAGCGACCGCTCCGGGCGTGAGCAACACACGGTGGCCAATTTCAACATGTACGTCAGCCTGCCGCATAACTTCAAGGGCACCCACATGTCACGCTTTGTCGAGATCTTAAACAACAAGGATTTCGAGATCAGCATCGACTCTTTCAAGAGCATGATCGAGGAGATGACGCGCACACTCGATGCCCGGGCCGGCCATGTTGAAATGCGCTTCCCCTATTTCATCAACAAGGCGGCGCCGGTGTCGGGTGTTAAGAGCCTGCTGGACTATGAGGTCTCATTCATCGGCGAGATTTCCGATGCCGGGCCGGAGGTCATCGTCAAGATCATCGTGCCGGTTACCAGCCTGTGTCCCTGTTCCAAAAAGATCTCCGAGCGCGGCGCGCACAACCAACGCTCCCATGTCACCGTCACCGTCCGCACCCGCGGCTTTATCTGGCTGGAGGAGATCATTGAGACAGTGGAAAAAGTGGCCTCGTGCGAGTTATATGGCCTGTTGAAACGCCCGGACGAGAAATACGTCACCGAGCGCGCCTATGACAACCCGAAGTTTGTGGAAGACATCGTCCGGGACGTGGCCATCCAGTTCAACCAGGACGAGCGCATCGGCGCCTACACCATTGAATCCGAGAACTTCGAGTCCATCCATAACCACTCCGCCTACGCCATGCTGGCACATGACAAGGAAGCGGGGGAGGGATAGAGCAGGGGGAAAACGTCATTCCCGTATAAGCACGTCCCCGTGGAAACGGGGATGGCAACCGGGGTCGGAATCTGCCCGGCTTTCGTGCACCCACCGTCATTCCTGCGGAAGAAGGAATCTAGTAGAAACGAGGGCAGGAATCTATTTAGGCTCCGACAAAATTATTGAATGGATTCCTGGTCAAGCCAGGAATGCCGAAAGACGCCCATAGCACCTACCGGCAGGCGCAGGAATGACGGAAGAGAGGCTGGGGAAGTCATGACAATTACCCGTCATTCCCGTGAAAGCATGTCCCCGCGAAAGCAGGGACGGGAATCCAGAGGTTTTTGTTGGCCCTATAGATTCCTGCCCCTGCTCGTAAGGCAGGGGTGACGTTCTTGCGCAGGAATGACGGAAGTCGCCGATGGCACCCTCGCAGCCCTCCCAATCCTCCCAGCCCTCCCGCCACCCCCCCCCATCAAAAAACTGTTGCTATTTCACCACTGTCGGCCTGCGCTTCGCTTGACTTTGTTGCCCACGAAAAAAACTTGCAATTTCATTTGCCACTGGCTACATTCCTATCTCAAATTCGTCTTAAACACGACAAAATCAATCCGAAAACCAACAAATTACATTTAACCATCATAAGGGGAGAGTAATGAACATCATTCAACATCCACACGTTTTCGCACCACACCAAAGACAAGGCCGGGCCGGCCTTGTTGTATTTTTGTTTGTACTGGCGGCCTGTTTCTCATTGCCTGCGGCTGCGCAAGGAGACGCTGCTCAGTCCGGACAAGAGGCCGCCTCGGACGCGCATGAGGACACCACCTCAAGCACCGCCCAAGACGCCGCAGAAGCCGCTGCCCAAGACCTGGAAACGCTTGCGCAAGCTGACACAACGCAGACAAATACCGCCCCCCCCCCCCCAGAAAATAGTCAACAAAATCAAGAAGATATAGCGGATTCCGAGACGCTTTCTGAAGAGGAAGCCGCCGAAGTCGCCGAACTGCTGGAAGAGGACGAGGACGCAGTGGAAGAGATCATCGTGACCGGCTCGCGGCTAAAGCGTGATGCCTTCCAATCAGTCTCGCCCATGCAGATCATCTCAGGGGATTTATCCCGCGAGGCGGGCCTGTTCGACACCACCGAGATCCTGCAAAGCACGGCGCAGGTCAACTCCCTGCAAGTCAACAACTCCTTTAACACCTTTGTCTTGGACAACGGGCTGGGGGCGACCACCATCGGCTATCGTGGCCTGGGCGCCAGACGAACGCTGGTCTTGATCAACGGCCGCCGCTTAGGCGCAGCCGGCGTGGGTGCGGCGCCTTCATCAGCGGACTTGAACCTCATCCCGGCGGTCTTGATTGATCGCGTGGAGAACCTCTTTGATGGCGCCTCGTCCGTCTATGGCTCCGATGCCGTGGCTGGGGTGGCCAATATCATCCTGCGTTCAGACGTGGATGGCATAGAATTTCGGGTATCCGGTGCCCATCCGGAGACGGGTGGCGGCAAGGAGCATACCTTCACCGTCCTGACAGGGAAGACCGGCGATAACTGGAACTTCACCGCAGCCCTGGAACACCACAAAGAGACCACCTATCGCTTCGGCGACAGCAAGTTCTTCAACGCCTGCGATGAATATCGCTATGAAGATGAAAACGGCAACCTGCTGACCCGTTATCGCGGCCTGGCCCCCGGCACCACCGAGAGCAACTGCCGCTTAGACACCGTCAACCGCGCCTTAATCAGAGACGGGATCTTCGGCAATGTCTGGTCGACCCCGGGCGAGACCAACATCGGCATCCCGGGCTGGTCGGAAACGGTCATCGGCGACCGCTTGGCGCCCTTCGCCCCGGCCGGCACAGTGACGCAGATTGACATAAACGGCGATGGCGAGTTGGATGACTCGTTCTTGGTGGATCCGGATCAAAACGGCCGGAGCGAGATCGACTTGCAAAGCGGCTTTTATAACTACGCCGTCTCCGAGCGCGCCCAGCGTGCCACGCTGTTTGCCGGCCTAAAACGCGTCTCGGCCTATGGCCTGGGCAGCTATAACTTCGAAGACGCCAACAACACGGAAGCCTATTTTGAGGGCATGTATGTACGGCGCGAGAGCAGTTCCTTCTCTCCCGGCCCTATCTTATTCCCGGATGTGCCGCCCACCAACCCGTTTAATATCACCAACCCCGCAGGCCTGGGCGTGAACAGCCTGAATTTCTTCAATGTGGACTTCGGTGCCTTTGAGGTTACCCCGCTCGTGCCCGTGCGTGGCGATCGGGATTTTGATCAAGCAACGATTGAGCAGTACCGCTTGGTCGGCGGGGTGCGCGGCAACATCGGTTTTCTGGATGACTTCTTGGAAGGCAACTGGAGCTATGACGCTTATATCAACTATTCCCGGGCCGAAGGCAAACAGTGGGAGAGCGGCGTCAATGGCGACCGTTTGGCGTTGAGCCTTGAGACCACCATCGAAGACCCGAACAACCCGGGCAGCTATATCTGCGGCGAGGATGCAGACGGCGATGGCGTACCGGACGGCACCGATGGCTGTGTGCCGGTGAACATGTTTGCGCCCTCCCTGTATCAGGCCGGCGGCGGGGCCTTCGCCTCCCAGGCGGAAGCCGATTATCTCTTTGCGGAGAGCCGCTTCAACACCACCATCGAACAAACCATCCTCAGCGGCGTTGTGCAGGGCGATGTGTTCACCCTGCCCAATGGCTCGGCCGTGCCGCTCTTGCTGGGCTATGAGTTCCGGCGCGACAGCATCGACTCTATCCCCAATGACATCGCCGCCAACGGCACCTTGTTTGCCCGCTTCAGCGACCGCGGCGCAGTCGGTACGCGCTACCTGCACGAGCTATTCGGCGAGACCAGCCTGGAGCTGTTCAAGGATGCCCCCTACGCCGAAGAGGTGGTCGTTGATTTATCCGGGCGGGTGACCGATGATGACAACTTCAAGCCGAACTGGACCTATTCCGGCAAATTGCTGTACCGGCCGGTATCCTGGTTCACCTTGCGCGGCACCTACGGCACCTCCTACCGCGCGCCGAATGCCCGTGAACGCTTCCTCATCGGCACCAGCGGTTTCCTCTCAGTTACAGACCCTTGTGTCGTCCCGGCCGGTGCACGTGAATCGGAGAATGTGCGAATACCCAACGCCCCGGAAAGATACACGCCGGACACAGACCGGCGCAGCGAGCGCCTGCTGAATATCTGTCGGGCACAAGGGCTTGACCCGACCTCGCTGGGCCTGGAGACCGGCGCGGGGGATGGATTCTTAAACCGTACCAGCGTGGAAGTCATCCGCAGCGGCGCGGAAAACCTGGCCCCGGAGACTTCTACCTCCTACACCTTCGGCTTCGTGGCAGAACAGCCCTTCACGGACAAGTTCGACTTAAAGTTCTCGGCCTCGTATTTTGATATCGATATCAAGCAAGGGATCGTAACGCCCAGCGTCAGCTTCATCTTTGCCGATTGCTATGCCAATCCGGACCTGCCGCAAGGCACGCTGAGCGGTTTCTGCGGCCGTATCATCCGCGATACCGATAACTCCTTGAAAGATGTCGATGCCAGCTATCTCAATGCCTCCGAGCAACGCTCGCGTGGCGTGGATCTTGACCTGAACTACATTCAGGACTTTGAACTAGGCGATGAGCGTCTCCGGGTGGAGGTGGATATGAATGCGACCTGGGCCAGGGAGCAGTTCCTGCAACTGCTGGGCACCAGCGACAACGATGTGGGCGAGCCGAGCTCGCCACGCTGGCGCGCTGATGCACGGCTGATCATGGCCTACCGGGAATTTCGCTTCAACTGGTTCACCCGTTGGATCAAGGGCGGCCAACTGCACGAGGACGAGTTTGTGGAGGACGACGTCCCCTGCGATGGCCTGCCGGTGTCCTGTCGCCCGATTTACTACACCACCAACTATGCGGTGCACAACACCGGCCTGGCGTACAGATGGCGTAACTATGTGCTGAACGTGGGCGTGCGCAACGTGTTCAACACCAAGCCGCCGGAGGTGGATGACGATGGTGTGTTCGGCTATAAAAACGTCCCCTTAGGCGTCGGCCACGACCTGATCGGCCGTACCTTCTTCGGCACCTTGATTGCGGAGTTCTGAGCTTGATTGGGGGAGTTTTGAGCTTGATTGCGGAGTTCTGAGGGCGACCGGCAGACACAACTCCTCGTCATTTTTGTACAGGATGTACTTATGTTGCGAAACACAGGGATGTGTGAGAGCAACCCCGTGACAACGGGAATCCATTGGTCGGTGATAGGTGTCTGGATTCCTGCTTGCGCAGGAATGACGGAAGAGAGACCGCTGGAATGACGGGCAGGAATCCAGAAGGTTTCCAGTAAAGCCTTCTCCTAGCTTCAACGAGGGTACACTATATGGATTCATGGATTCCCGCTTCTGCGGGAATGACGGATGAGGCAACATCACCGTTTATAACTCGTAATGCCTGCGGAAAGTATAGGACGGTAGAGTAACGTCATTCCTGCGCAAGCAGGAATCCAGAAGGTTCCCGGCAGGATGTTTGGTGGATTCCTAGTCAAGCCAGAGCCCGCCCCGTGCTAGACACGGGGAATGACGAGAGGCTGGACATTGCGGTGCAGATAGTGGAGTATCTCTACCAAGCTCACTGGAAGTTTGAGGAAAACGAATTATGACGATCACTCACGTAATGATTGCCATCGTTACAACGGGTGTCTCTTTGGCCGGTCTGACGATTGGTTTGTTTGCCTGGTTACGCTTGGATATGCGGAGCATGGAAGACAGGCTGAGGCAAGAGATGGGCTCGCTGAGACAGGAGATGGGTTCCATGGAGGAACAGTTGAGGCAAGAGATGAGCTTGCTGAGGCAAGAGATGATTTCCATGGAGGAGCGGCTGAGGAATGAGTGGCGGCAAGAGATGGGTTCTATGGAGGAGCGCTTGCGGGAGGATATAGATAGCCTGCGCCGCGAAGTGGATGCTCTCCGTAAAGATGTTGGTGTTCTCCGTAAAGAAACCAACGATTTACGCGATCGCATGTCGCACTTGGAAGGTCTACTGGAAGGATTGCGCGAGGCGATTACGTTTAGAGTTGAGATGCTTAGGGCTGGTGCTGCATAGCTATTGTTAGCTATAGCTGTCAAAGGAGTGTATGAGAGCAACCCTACGAAATGGGAATTCAGAGTTGTCCCTGCGGAGGATTTAGTAGATTCCTGCTTGCGCAGGAATGACGGAAGAGAGGCCGTCAGGAATGACGAAAAAATTAAGGCATTACGGCCAATCCGTCATTCCCGTGACAACGGGAATCCAGAGATGTCCGGTTCGGCAGAATGCCCGATGAATTCCTGGTCAAGCCAGAGCCCGCCCCGTGCTAGACACGGGGAATGACGGAGGGAGGCAGGGAGTTATGCAATTCCCCGTCGTTCCCGTGACAACGGGAATCCAGAGGGTGCTCGGCCCGGCAGAATACTGAATGGATTCCTGCCCCTGCTCGTAGGCAGGGGTGACGTTCTTACGCAGGAATGACGGAAAAGCAGGTATCTATTTAGACTCCGGCAATACTGGATGGATTCCTAGTCAAGCCAAAGCCTGCCCCGTGCTAGACAAAGGGAATGACGGGCGGGAGGCAGGGAAGCATGCAATTCCCCGTCATTCCTGCGAAAAGCGCAAGCAGGAATCCAAGAGGTTTTTGTCATGTTCACGAAATAAAAGCATGAGGTAACAAAGATGCAAAGTACAATATTCAAACACCGCTTGTCCGCCTTTCCCCTGTTGTTCTGTCTGTTGTGCGCCCAGGCCGTGGCGGCGCAGAAGGATGACCAGGAAGCCGACCAAGATGCAGGCCAGGAAGCGGCGCAGCCAGTGCTGGCCGGCCTGCCCGAAGTGGCCTGGACGATGGTGCCGGTCATCCGCAGCGCTCGGATCTCCCCGAACGGCAAGGAGCTGATGCTGCTGCGGGCGGCCAGCAAGGAAGGCCCCTATGTGGTGGAGATCCGCCAAACCGATGACCTGCAGGCCGAGCCGATCCGTTTTGGCGGCGGCAAGACCAGCATTCTCAGTGCGCAGTGGGCGCAGGACGGCTACCTGGTCATCTCCGCCGGCAAGGATGTCAAGGTGGGCAACCGCTTTGAGCGGGAAACCCGCCAGGCCGTGATCCGCTCCGATGGGAAAGGCGACTGGCTGGATATTGATCCAGACCGGAGTGTGAGGATTTTATCCGTGTTGCCGGATGAGCCAAACCGCATCCTGATCTCCACCGACAACAACGACAATGACATTCCCGATATTGTCAGCTTCAACATCAAGACCGGTGCCAAGAGAACCGTGCACCGCGGCTCGGAGAGGGTCCCCGGCGGCTTTGAGATCGACTTTGACGGCGAAGTCCGTTTGGCTTCGGCCTATGACCCGAGTAAAAATGCCTTCAATGTCTGGGCGCGGAAAAAGGGCGAGAAGGAATGGCTTGAGGTGTATATCATCGATCCCACGCAAGGCCGGGAGAACTACAGCTTCTTCCCCCTGGACTTTGATCGGGACAACCCCAACAGCCTGATCGTTAGCTACACCAACGGCGAGGACACGGCCGGGATTTATCTGATGGACTTGGATACCATGCAGTTCTCAGCGCCGCTTTTCTCTCATCCGCGCTATGACGTTGATACCGTTATCCTGAGCCAGAAAAAGGCCGACCGCGGACGCATCCTGGGCTTTGGCTATACCGGCAAAGTCTATAAACGCGTCTTTATTGATGAGGCGACCAAGGCACTGTATGACGGGATACAGGCGAATTTTCCCGGCCAGGAGATCTATCTCGACCGCTCCGAAGACGACCAGGCGATCGTTATCTCGACCACCAGTGCGAAGAACCCGGGACGCTATTATCTCTTGCGCAACCAATCCGAGTTGATCTTCCTGGGCGCCCGGATGCCGTTGCTGACCGAAGAGGTGCTGGCCGAGGTCAAATATGTCAGCTACACAGCGCGCGATGGCCGCAAGATCCGTTCTTATATCACGCTGCCGACCAGCGGCCAGGCGCCTTACCCGGCCGTGGTCATGCCACATGGCGGCCCCTGGGTGCGAGATGATGGCGGCTATGATGAATGGGCGCAGTTGCTTGCCAATGCGGGCTATGTGGTGATCCAACCGCAATATCGCGGCTCAAGGGGCTTTGGGCTGGAACATTGGCGAGCGGGTGATGAAAAATGGGGGCTGGAAATGCAAGATGACGTGGATGATGCCGCCCATTTTCTCGTTGAGCGGGGCTTGGCGGACCCGGCGCGCATCGCCATTCACGGCTTTAGCTATGGCGGCTATTCCGCCTTTGTCGCTTCTTTCCGCGGCGGGAATAATCCCTTTGCCTGTTCCATTGCCGGAGCCGGCGTGAGCGATCTGGACAGTCTCGGGGCGGAATTCTCCGACAACCGCTTCCTGCGCGAGCTGCAAAAACCGACCATCAAGGGCCTAAACCCCGTTGATCATATCGCAGAAGTGCACATGCCGATACTGGTCATGCACGGCGATCGGGATGAGATCGTGCATCCCAAACACAGCCGCTGGTTTGTCGATGGCTTAAAAAAATACAACAAAGAGCACAAATACATCGAGATTGAAGACATGCGCCACGGCCCGCGGGATATGGAGCATAAAGAAATCTACTACCGCAACCTGCTGGATTGGCTGGAAAACCGCTGCTTTGATAAGCAAATTGCGGCGAATTGAAGTGAAAAACGTCGTTCCTGCGGATGCAGGAATCTACTGTTCCTTGTCGGGCCGTCTATGGATTCCCGGTCAAGCCAGAGCCCGCCCCGTGCTAGACACGGGGAATGATGGGCGGGAGAAACCTCATTCCTGATCGTCCTCTCCCGTCATTCCGGCCTAAGGATTAAAACGTAGTCGTCTCGTCATTCCCGCATAAGCGGGAATCTAATTGGTCGCTGGCAGAGTGTAAGGTAAGGTGTCGCCGAGAGCCACTTTTCTATAACTGGATGCCGTGTCAGGCACGGCATGACGATATTGCCCTCCCCGTCATTCCTGCGAAAGCTTGTCCCCGTGAAAACGGGGGCAGGAATCTACTACGCTTCTTGTCGAGTCTATGGATTCCCGGTCAAGCCAGAGCCCGCCCCGTGCCTGAGACGGGGAATGACGGATTTATCAGAACTTCTTCTGATCTGCCGCTATTCTACGGTGCCTTTGCTACGGCATTTTCTCTTTTCTCGCCTTCGCCTCCTGCCATAGCGCCTCCATCTCATCCAGGCTTGCACTTTGTAAATCCCCCTGCTGAGACCCTAGTTGATCCTCAATGTAATTGAACCGGGTCTCGAATTTTCGATTGGCCGCACGAAGGGCCTGCTCCGGATCTACCTCAAGATGACGGGCACAGTTGATCACGGCAAATAGCAAGTCGCCGATCTCATCAAACAGCCGCTGCGTATCATCTGCATCCCGCCTCTCTTCTCTTAGTTCCCCAAGCTCTTCCTCAACCTTATCCAGCACAGCTTCCGGCCCCTGCCAGTCAAAACCCACCGCAGCGGCGCGTTTTTGTAGCCTGAGGGCACGTAGCAATGCGGGTTGCGCCTTTGAGATGCCATCGAGATAATGCGCGCCTGCCTCAGAAGCCTCATGTCTTTCCAATCTCTCCTGTTGCTTGATCCGCTCCCAGTCTTGTCGGACGCTCTCTGTCGTTGCCCGGCCTTCGGCGCTGAATATATGCGGGTGACGCCGTTTTAATTTTTCACATGCCCGATTGACAATGTCCCCGAAGTCAAACAGGCCCTGCTCCTGCGCCATCTGTGCATAAAAAACAATATGAAAGAGCAGATCGCCCAGTTCATCGCAGAGCCCGTCCATGTCATCCACTTCGATCGCCTCTATTAATTCATACACCTCTTCCTGGGTGAACGGGGCGATGCTTGCCATCGTCTGCGCCTTATCCCAGGGACAACCATGCTCAGGATGGCGCAGCCGCTGCATTATCTGTAATAACTCCGTCATCTTGCTCATGGTATGTTCTTGCATGAAGTAAGGCTCCTAATGACTTGATTTTCTTTGCTATATCGAATAAAACTCATAGCCTAAGATCTTTGTTATTGCCGTAACAGCATGGCCTGGTGCTGGAGAACTTTACGTTTAGATGCGAGATTAAACCATGACGCCACTTATCCTGCGACTCGACATAGCCGGCATTCCCATGACCTGGGTGCCGTGGCAGGATGCCGTGAGCCTGTACTGCCGTGAGCTGGTTGCCTGGACGGCCGGAGAGCACAGCTTCACCTTCCACGGCGGCGTCTCCCGCCATACCGGCCTGCGTTCGTCGGTAGATGTGAACTCGATCATCGCTGTTAAGCGCTCAGCGCGGCATAAACACCTAAAACGCACCATTCCGCCCTTGACCAATCGCCAACTCTTCCGCCGTGATGCGCATCTATGCATGTATTGTGGCAATCAGATGCATGAAAACGCCCTGACCCGGGATCATGTCCAGCCCATGTCGAAGGGCGGTGCTGATCGCTGGTCGAACGTGGTTACAGCCTGTAGAGCTTGTAACACCCGCAAGGGAAACCGCCGACCTGAGGAGGCGAATATGCCCTTATTGGCCGTGCCCTATGTGCCGAATTGGGCGGAATATCTAGCCCTGTCCAATCGGAAAATACTCGGTGATCAGATGGAATTCCTGAAATCACAGTTTTCCGGCCGCCCCATGCCCTTCCATAATCAATAAAAACAATGGATTAGGAAAAAAATCAGGCTGCACAAATAATAAAAATAATAAATTGATCATTGAGTCAAAATCAGTCATCATAAGCACATACAACTGGGGAAATCCCGCATACTTTAAGTAATATTTAGGAGAATCAAATCATGAAAAACACACTCATCAAGGCTTCCATCCTCATACTTGCCCTCGCCACACTTGGCGGCTGCGCAACGAGACCAGAACTGGCGAAGGTACGTGCACTGGCAGAGAGCGCCCAATCTGCGGCTGACAGCGCATCCAGTCAGGCGGATAGTGCCATGGCAACGGCCAATAAGGCTATGGATGCGGCCAACAGCGCACAGTCTGCCGCAGATGCTGCTGCTGCATGCTGTGATGCCAACACCAGCCGCCTGGATCGCATGTTTGAAAAGGCCATGCAGAAATAGATTAGGGGGCCTTGCCCTGACATAGGTTTTTTTTCGGAAGGCATCTTAATCTTAAGCCGGGTCTTGGCCGTGCTCGATTGAAGACCGCTCGGGTTTCCTTGAAGTGCAAGTGGCGGAGGGTGTTGTGGTGCGCCCTTGCACTTCGCCAAGCTGGCCTTGGCCATTCCCCGTGTGCCTAAGCCGTCATTCCCGTGCAAACGGGAATCCAGTCAAACAAGCCATACCTCTTACTTCGCTCTCCGCTATTGCCCCTCGTCCCTTTTGGCGTTGACCTAAGGGACATGGCTTCATGGATTCCCGCTTTTGCGGGAATGACGCAGAGATACCCCTCCCCGTTTCCACGGGGACATGCTTAATCGCAGGAATAGCCTGCCCCCCTGTTCAAGCCAGGGGCAAGCCGTACTTGATACGGGGACGGGAGAAAAGTCAGGCCGGTGGAAAGGCGAGGCAGCGCCCGGCCGTGAATGGGTTGGGGTAATAGTTTGTCAGTGGTTGTCATGGCGAACTCCTGATATTGATTTGGCTATATGGAAACTGTGCGCCTGCTTTGCAGCCACGGGCCGGGGAAGTCACGCAGCGTCATGCGAGGCCTGCTGCGGTGAGGCCAGGTGGATTGGCCGAACAACTACAGTAAAATGGTCACCATCATAGGCAGTATGGCCAAGGAAATGATAAGGCTAATGCTCACCATCCAAGACAGCAGGTTGATTTTTCCGGTTAGTTTAGGGTCTATTGATCTTTCCTTAAATACTGGATAAGCACACTATGCCGGTGATGCCGAGAGAACAAAACGCGCGTGTTGGAAGGATGAGATAGGCGGGTATTTTCGTATAAACGCAGACACCTGAGTAGAAAATCCCTTTGCCGGATGAAAGCATTGCTGCGCGAGCACGACTCGGCAGGATAAACTACTTTAAGGAGTTACGCCGCTACGCTTGCCTTGGCGTGTGCTATCATCGGCGCTGTCGATGTGAAAGATCAACGGGCCGTAATTGCAAATGGGAGGATGAGGTGTGCTCGAATTAATCCAGGCCGGTGGGGTCATCATGTGGCCTATTTTGTTATGCTCGGTGATTGCACTGGCCATTATTGCCGAGCGTTTCTGGTCTTTGCAGGATAAGCGAGTAACGCCCAAAGGCCTGGTCGCCCAGGTCTGGCAGTGGGACAAGGCCGGTGGGCTGGATAAGAAACGCCTGCATGAGCTGCGGGAGAACTCGGCCTTAGGCCGCATCCTCGCCGCCGGTCTGGTCAATCGCCATCATTCCAGAGTGGTGATGAAAGAGAGCATTGAAGAAGTGGGGCGCCATGTCGCCCATGAGTTGGAGCGCTTTCTAAATACGCTGGGCACCATTGCATCCATCACGCCCCTGCTGGGACTGCTGGGGACGGTGATTGGGATGATCAAGGTCTTTGCTGTGATCACCACACAAGGAGTGGGCGACCCAGCGGTCCTGGCCGAAGGCATCTCGCAAGCCTTGATCACCACAGCAGCGGGTCTCACCGTTGCCATCCCCAGCCTGATGTTTTTTCGTTATTTCCGCGGCAAGGTGGATGGATTGATCATGATCATGGAACAAGAAGCCCTGAAGATGGTGGAAGTCATGCACGGAGAAAGAGAGCAGGAAGCCGCCGGGGGAGCCAAGCCATGAATTTTAGCCCACAGCGCCAGGATCAGGTGGAGCTGAACCTGACGCCCCTCATTGATGTTGTCTTTTTATTGTTGATATTTTTTATGGTATCGACCACCTTTGAGCACGAGTCGGAGATTAGCATCACTCTGCCGGAGGCGAGCGAGGAATATACCGAGACAAAGCCTGAGATAGTAGAGGTTGCGATTGATGCGCGCGGTGGTGTCTTTGTGAACAATCAGCCGCTGGTGAATACACAGGTGCAAACCATTCGTGAGGCGCTCCGGGAAGCGGTTTATGATCTGGATGAGCCACCGCTGATCATCAGCGCCGATGCCAAGGCCACACACCAACTGGTGGTGCGGGTGATGGACGCCGCCAGGCAGCTGGGACTGGTGAATCTCAGCTTTGCAACGCAGAACATCGAAGAAGAATAGGGCGCTTTGACAAAGCCGGGAAAACCAAAAAAGACCAGACAGCATGTGACCGCGCCATGTCCCTGCATCAGTTTGTGAACCGGCTGTGGTATGAGGAGCATCCTTTGTCATCATGCCTGCTGATTCCTCTCTCCGAGGCTTATCGGGCGGTGGCGGCCTTGCGCAGGCGGGCCTATGTATCCGGCATCCTGGCTGTGCATGAGGTCCCGGCGCCGGTGATTGTTGTGGGTAATATTACTGCGGGCGGAACGGGCAAGACGCCGCTGGTGATATGGCTGGCAAATTTTTTGAAAAGACAGGGCTACCGCCCCGGCATAGTAGGCCGGGCCTGCGGCGTGAAGATCAGCAGGCCGCAGCAGGTGCACCCTGACAGCGACCCGGCGGTGGTCGGCGATGAGGCACTGCTGATTGCACAACGCACCGCGCTGCCGGTGGCCGTAGCAGCCGAGCGCTACCGGGCTGCGCAACGGCTCTTGGAAGATGATCAATGTGATATCCTGATCTGTGATGACGGCCTGCAACACTATGCGCTGGGACGCGATATGGAGATTGCCGTGATTGACGGCGAGCGCCGTTTTGGCAACCGGCGCTATCTGCCGGCCGGGCCCTTGCGTGAGCCGGTAAGCCGCCTGAGAGACTGCGACATGCGGGTGAGCAAGGGCCGGGCAGCGCCGGGCGAATACCTGATGGAATACGAATACGGCAACCTGCATTCATTGGACGGCCTGAGGCAGCAGGCGCCGCACAGCTTAGAAGGAAAGGCGGTGCACGCCATCGCCGGACTGGGCAATCCTGAGCGGTTTTTTTCCTTTTTGCACAGCCGGGGCGCGCGAGTGATCAGGCATGAATTTCCGGATCATTATCAGTATAAGCAAAAGGACATCGTATTTGATGATGATCTCGCGGTAGTGATGACGGAAAAAGATGCGGTAAAATGTCGGGACTTTGCCGGTGATAATCATTGGTATCTGCCGATTGATGCCGTTCTTGGCGATGCCTTTGAACATCAATTAACCGTAGCCTTAAAGGAAATAGCCGATGGATAAAAAATTGCTTGAAATACTGGTGTGTCCGGTGACAAAAGGCGCCTTGATCTATGATGAGAAAAACCAGGAGTTGATATCGACTGCCGCGCGCCTGGCCTATCCGATTAAGGACGAGATCCCGGTCATGCTGGAAGATGAGGCGCGCAGCTTGTCTGACGAAGAGTTAGCGGCACATAAAAGCTAAGCGTGCAGCCCTTCATTGTTATCATCCCTGCGCGTTATGCTTCCACTCGCCTGCCCGGCAAAGCACTGCGTGAAATCGCCGGTCGCCCCTTGCTTCAACATGTGTTTGCAGCCGCCTGCGCCAGCCGGGCACAGCAGGTGTTCATCGCCACAGACGATGTACGTATTGCCGCATGCGCAAACGCCTTTACCGAGAATGTTGTGATGACCGCTAGGACGCACAGCTCCGGCACGGATAGACTGGCAGAGGCGGCTGCGCAAATGGCAATGCCTGATGATGCTGTGCTTGTGAATGTGCAAGGCGATGAGCTGGGCCTGCCCGCCGCCCTCATCGACCAGGTGGCCGTGGCCTTAACAAGGCATCCCGACAGACAGATGGCGACCTTGTGTGAGCGGCTTGTTGATGAGCAGGAGTTCACCAACCCCAACGTCGTGAAGGTCATCGTTGACCGGGACAATAGGGCGACATGCTTTAGCCGCGCCGCCATTCCCTGGCAGGAAACATTCGATGCGGCAATAAACAGCTATAAACATATCGGCCTTTATGCCTATCGCGCCGGGTTTTTAAGGGAATACAGCGCCCTGCCTGCCTGCGAATGGGAGCAGAGCGAGCGCCTTGAACAGTTACGAGCTATCTACTATGGCCATAAAATTCATGTCGAAGAAGCGACACAACCCACTGGCATGGAGATCAATACGGAAGCAGACCTGGCGGCGGCCCGGAAGGTCTATCTTTGATAGTCGCTGTGAAATAAGATACACGACCTCTGGCAGCCTCTCTACCGCTTGATCTGCTAAGAAAGTCCCGGGCTTGGCGCCTACGCCTCTGCTTGCGCCCGTTGGCTTGGCCGTCTAAGCTCATGTATGATCATGAGGCCGAATATGACCGGGGCGCTCTACTTGCGCCCGTTGACGTGGGCATCTAGACTCGGCATTTCGCCATGGTTCTCGCTGCGCAGCTTGCCGGTCCGCCCCTTGGCTTAGTCGCCAAAAGAGTGTAATTTCAACCCCATGAATGCGATCACTTTTGATACTCATCATTTCGTCAAGCGCCTGACCGCCGCCGGCATGCCGGAACCACAGGCCGAGGCGTTGGCCGAAGAGCAAGCGCGCCTGCTCGAAGGCCACCTCGCAACCAAACGCGACCTTGCAGAGGTCAAGGCCGAGATTCTCAAATGGATGTTCGCAGCACTGCTGGGCCAGACCGCAATCCTCGCTACACTGATCAGACTGCTCTAACTGACGAGGGAAACCCTGCCTGCCACCTCCCCATATCCAGTCAAGTCCATGGCATCGCCAGGGAACGGGATAGGCTATTCCCAGAAAAAAACGTCATTCCTGCGCAAGCATGTCCCCGTGAAAACGGGGGCGGGAATCCAGTCATACAAAGTCTCGCCCTCAACGGCTCGCAGTGATACTGGATGCCGTGTCAAGCACGGCATGATGGGTAATGAACTCCTCCACCCTCTCCGCCAGGTTTTTGTCTGGTCAACGGTTTTCTTGTATGATGGCGCAAAACACCGGAGCCGCCCATGACACGAGCAAAAAACCTTCGTCTTCTCCTCATCCTGATCTGCCTCACCATTCATGCCGGCTGTGTCTCGAATTGGGATAAGGCCCGGGATGCCTATCTTGAAGGCGACTATGCCACCGCCCTGTGTGAATGGCGGCCCTTGGCTGAGCGGGGTGATGCCGTTGCCCAGTACAGTGTGGGGCGGATGTATCGAAGTGGGCAAGGCGTGGCGCGCGATGACAAAGAAGCTGTGAAGTGGTACCGGCGGGCGGCGGAACAGGGCGATGCCTTTGCCCAATACAATCTGGGGGTGGCGTATGCCAATGAAAAGGGCGTACCGCGCAATGACAAAGAAGCCGTGAAGTGGTTGCGACTGGCGGCTGAGCAGAACCTTGCCGAGGCGCAAAACATACTGGGGATGATGTATGCCGAAGGGCGAGGTGTGGCGCAGGACAAGGTCCAGGCGCGTATGTGGTACGACATGGCCGCAGTACGCGGCCAGGATGATGTCCGCGAGTATGTCGCAGAAAACAAAATCGAACTTGAAGAGAAGATGCGGCCTGCCGACATCGCCGAGGCAAAGAGACGGGCCGGGAAATGCCGGGCCAGCAACTACAAGGATTGCTAAGCCGAAAAATCCATCCCGGCCCCCGCATTGCCGGGCTATTAAACCACAAGGCGGCGGCGATGAAATAAAGCGCCATTTTTAAGGGAAGATTAACAGAACGCCTCATCAGGCTCTATTCAAACGCCAGCGCGCCCCGTTGGCCGGTTTTTTTATCATTCTCTTTTATCGCGCTAATGAAGATCGCCAAGTTAGCTTATCATCGTAATTCTGCGGAGTTATTCAGTCTGATTGTCGCGGAAGACTGGGCTGTTTTCTTAGACAGCGGCTATCCTTATATCGATAAGGGACGCTATGACATCCTGGCCGCCCGCCCGTACCAGACCTTGATTAGCCGCGGCGGGGAAACAAGAATAGATGACGGGGCAAAGAGCACCGTCAGTGAAGAGGATCCCTTTGCGCTGGTGCAAAATGCCCTGGCCGATAAGACAGCAAATTTCAGCGGCCTGCCTTTTTGTGGAGGGGCGCTGGGCTATTTTGCCTATGACTTAAGCCGGCGGATAGAAGTCTTGCCTGAGCTGGCTAAAAAGGAACTGGATATTCCCGATATGGCGCTTGGCTTATATGACTGGGCAGTGGTGGTTGATCATCACCAGCGCAGCACTTCTCTAGTCGGCTATGGCAGGTGCGCGCAGACCCTCGCCGATTGGCGGGCGCTGCTGGATTTATTTCATTCAGAACTTAAGCCGCAGTCGGGATCTTTTTCCGTGTGTTCCAGGCTGCAATCAAACATGGACCGGGCGGCGTATGCTCGTGCTTTTGCGAGAATAAAAAAATATATTTATGAAGGGGATTGCTATCAGGTCAATCTGGCTCAGGGTTTTTCTGTCGGCATCGACGGCGATCCTTGGGATGTCTATTTGCAGCTAAGGAAAAATAATCCAGCGCCATATTCTGCCTTTATGCGCTTGCCCGGGCAGGCGATATTAAGTTCATCGCCGGAGCGCTTTCTCCATGTTACGGGCGGCCAGGTGGCGACGCGACCGATCAAGGGAACGATACATCGAGCAAGTCGGCCGCATGAAGATCAAAGGCTGGCACAGCAATTATTGGAAAGCGAGAAAGACCGGGCCGAGAACCTGATGATCGTTGACCTGCTGCGTAATGACATCAGCAAAAACTGCGCAACCGGCAGTGTCTGTGTCCCGGAGTTATTTGCATTGGAAAGCTATGCCAGCGTGCATCATCTGGTGAGCACGGTTGTTGGTCATCTGGCAAAAGACAAGAGCGCCGTTGATCTATTGCGCGGCTGTTTTCCGGGCGGCTCGATTACCGGCGCGCCAAAGCTGCGGGCGATGGAGATCATCGAAGAGCTGGAGCCGTGTCGGCGCCATGTATATTGCGGTGCCCTGGGTTATATCGGTTTTGACGGGCAGATGGATACCAATATCGCGATCCGCACCTTGGTATATCATCGGCAGCGCATCTATTTCTGGGCCGGCGGGGGCATTGTTGCGGACTCCGATGTTGAGGCGGAATACAAAGAGTCTTTAAGCAAGGTTGCTGCGATTGCCGGATTATTTGAAATGCGGAGATGAAGAATAGGGGATTGAGAATCATCAATCCAACTCAGCGAGCAGGGAGTCTCCGTCGCTGCTGATCCCGCTTAGTTTTACTCGCTGTATCGTGTTATTTATTGCATTGCCTTCCGGCAGGATGATCCGGGTGCGCAGGTAATTCTCGGTATAGCCGGAATAGAGCAGCCCGTCTTTTGTCTCTTCGGTATGGTTCTCAAACAAGACCTGTGCATGGCGGCCGATCTGTGTCTGTAGAAAAGATTTTTTCATCAGGCCGGCAAGCCTGTGTAGCTCACGCGAACGCGCCTGTTTTATCTCAGGCGCAAGCTGATCCGGCATCGCAGCCGCCTTGGTGCCCGCTCGCGGGGAATAGGGAAAGATATGCAGATGGGAAAAACCAATCCTCTCGATAAAGCGCAAGCCTTCCTCCCACTCCGCCCGACTCTCTCCCGGAAAACCGACGATGATGTCTGTCGTTAGATTAAAATTCGGGATGCACATCCTTGCCGTTGTGATGAGCGCGGCAAAATCCGCCGTCTTGCAACGTCTGCCCATGCGCCGCAGCACACTGTCGCTGCCGCTCTGCAAGGGCAGGTGCAGGTGCGGCATAAAACGCGGGTTGTCAAACAGGTGGAAAAAATCCTCCTGCAAGTCCCAGGGTTCTACCGAGCCGAGCCTGATGCGCGGGATCGTCGTCCGCTCAAGCACGGCCCGGATCAGGCAGGGGAGATCGCTGTCGATGTCACTGCCATAACCGCCGATGTGCACACCGCTCAGGATGACTTCCTGGATGCCTTGCGCATGGAGCCGGTTGATTTCATCAACAATATCTGCGCTCAGGCGGCTGCGTTCCCGCCCGCGCGCGACGGTTACAATACAAAAGCTGCAACGATAGCGACAGCCATCTTGCACCTTGATGAAGGCACGATTTCGTCCACGCGAGAACAGGGCGGCCTCCCCGGGCTGCGTTGCCAGCGCCGGCATGGCAACGGGCAGTAATTCTTCCTTGACGATGGCGGGCAGTCTGTCCTTATCTGCATTCGAAACAAGCAGATCGATGCCGCCAATATCCTCTTTCAGCGCCGGGTTGAGGCTGGCATAGCAGCCGCTGACGACAAGTTTTGCTGATGCGTTCTGCCGCTGTGAGCGGCGGATCAGCTGCCGCGATTTTTTCACGGCCTCTTGAGTCACCGCGCAGGTATTTATCACGATCAGATCCGCCGTGGCGGCCTCTCCGGTCAGGCTATGCCCCTCATCCTGAAAATCGCCGGCCCATTTTTCCAGTTCAGCCTCATTCAGCCGGCAGCCTAAGCTCTTGAGCAATATATTCACTTAAGATAAGCGGCGCGGTGGCGTCTGGGGCAGGCAGGTTTTTTCATGCTCTAGTTTCCGCTTAAAATCCGCAGATGCTCCGCCACACACAAGGGCAGCAGATGCAGATTATAGCCGCCTTCAAGGGCCGATACGATGCGCCCCTGACAATGCTTCTCGGCAATTTCCATCATTCTCAAGCTCATCCAGCCATAAAAATCCGTACTCAGGCAGACCTGGCCCAGAGGGTCTGCCCGGTGGGCATCGAATCCAGCCGAGATGATCACAAATTCCGGGCTGAATTGGTCTATCTTAGGCAGGATTTTATCCATGAATGCCTGCTCATAATCCTCATCCGTGCTGCCAGCAGGCATGGGACAGTTCAGCGTTGCGCCCCGGCCCCGCCCTCTGCCGGTCTCTGACCAGGCGCCGGTGCCGGGGTAGAAGGGGTACTGGTGGAGGCTGATATACAAGACGGACGGATCTTCTTCAAAGGCATGCTGAGTGCCGTTGCCGTGATGCACGTCCCAGTCCAGGATGAGCAGCTTATCCAGCGCATGTTGCCTTTGCAGATAGCGCGCCAGCACGGCGACATGATTAAAGAGACAAAAGCCCAAGGCCTGGCTTCTCTCTGCGTGATGCCCGGGCGGGCGCGCCAGCATGAAGCCATTGTCAATATTGCCAGCGAGCACCTCATCAGCAAGCCGCAGCAGGCTGCCGGCGGCGAGCCCGGCAACCTCAAAGGAGGCCGCGCAAATACCGACATCCATCGAAT
Source organism: Gammaproteobacteria bacterium (assembly GCA_963923955.1). Classification (GTDB taxonomy): domain Bacteria; phylum Pseudomonadota; class Gammaproteobacteria; order Eutrophobiales; family Eutrophobiaceae. The sequence goes on along the minus strand of OZ000552.1, from coordinate 1,577,205 downwards.
CCAGGAACTCCTCACCATTAAGACAGGCATCCTGAGCCCTTGTGATATAATCGCGGCTATGAACCCTCTCCAGCCAGTCTGCGCTGATGCCCTTGCCGGGCAGTCTTTTCAAGGAATCTATCCAGGGCAGGCCCTCAAGATACGCCAGCGTTGCGCGTAGCCTGGCGGGAGATTCCGGGCGCGCCCGGCCGGGCTGATGTTGCAGAAAACGTCTATCGCTGATAAGTCCGGTCGTCATCAAATAAGAGCCTATAAGCAAATGAGTCTGTGTCCAGTCATAGTAGCTTAGTGGAGCGGGAAGCCGCCTGTGGCAATGTGAGAAAAACATCGACCTCATCTTGCCGATGATGCCGGAAGAGATATGAAAACAGATAGTGGATGGGCTTAACAAAGATGAGCGGGAGGAAGGCAGGCGGCTGCGCCGGGCCAATCGTCAGATCAAACGTCCTTGGGGCAGCTATGAGCGCCTGGATATGGGGAGTGGTTTTCAGGTAAAGCGCATTAGTGTTCATCCCGGCAAGAGGCTTTCCTTGCAGCTTCATCGCCAACGCGATGAACACTGGGTGGTGGTGCAGAGTACGGCTACAGTCACTCAGGATGACAAGGTCTTTGAATTACAAGAAGGCGAATCGACCTTTATTCCTGCGGGCATGAAACATCGGCTGGAAAATGCCACCGATCAAGCGCTGGAGATCATCGAGGTGCAGCTGGGCAGCTATTTAGGCGAGGATGACATAGTCCGCTTTGCGGATGACTTTGGCCGGCATGAGCGATAAGGAATAGTCTTTTGCCAAAGTGCATTCTCGGCTTTGGCAAAAACGTATTTAAATCTTGGCGGCTGTCTTTTGTTCAGGCGTGATCAGGTCAAGCAGTATCTGGGCGCTTTCTTCCAGCAGCACATCAAGTTGATCTTCTTCATCATCGGGCGGCTGATCTTCATCGTTGGCTGTATCAGCATCCTCCTCATCAGGCCGGGGCGGCAGCCCTTGCGCTGAGCGAAACTCATCGCTAATGCGTTTTTTGTTGGCCCGTAATTTTTCTCTTTCCACCTGCCGTTTTTCTTCCAGCAGGGTGATGGATTTCTTCTCCCTGGCTTGTCGGCCAAGCGCCAGCTCTTCCAAAATGAGGGGGAATAATTTGTCGGTCTCAAGGCGGGTATGGTGCAGGCGTCGGGCGTGGTCAAAACGCCCGATGGGGGCGCGCGCCGGGATGTACTTCGCCGGCCTGACCGCCGTCCACGGCAGGGCATTGTCTAAGGAGCGCTCGCCGTGCTCGGTGATGAATTGGGCGGTCGGGAAGACGATGTCGGGGATGACGCCCTTGTGTTGATTGCTGCCGCCGCTGATGCGGAAGAATTGTGCAATCGTGGTCTTCAGGCGTCCCAGTTTGTCAGCGGAATTGCGGGCGAAGCGGTTTAGGTCAATGACGCTTTGCACCGTGCCCTTGCCGAAGGTCGGCTCGCCGATGATGATGCCGCGGCGATAATCCTGGATGGCGCCGGCGAAGATTTCCGCGGCCGAGGCGCTGTTGCGATCAACCAATACCGCCAGCGGTCCGGCATAGGCCAAGCCGGGGTCCGGGTCGCGGTTGATCTTGATGCTGCCCTGGGCATCCCGGGTCTGCACCACCGGGCCGGCCTCAATGAACAGGCCGGTGAACTCCAGCGCCTCATCCAGCGAGCCGCCGCCGTTGCCGCGCAGGTCGATAATGATGCCGTCCAAGCCTTCCTGTTTTAATGCCGCCAGCAATTTCCGGACATCGCGGCTGGTGCTTTTATAGTCCTTCTCGCCGCGCGCTTGGGCGGCGAAGTCGCTGTAGAAGGTGGGCACATCAATGACGCCGATGCGGCCGCTTTGCCCGACTTCAATGATCTCGCTCTTGGCCGCCTGCTCTTCGAGCTTTATTTTATCCCGCGTGATGGCGATAATCTTGCCGGGGCCTTCCGCGCCGATGCCTTTGGGCAGGATCTCCAGGCGCACCACGCTGCCCTTCGGCCCCCGGATCAGATCCACCACATCATCCAAGCGCCAGCCGATGACATCGACGATCGGTCCGTCTTCATCCTGGCCGACGCCGATGATTTTGTCCTCGCGGTGTAATTCTCCGCCCAGCTCGGCCGGGCCGCCGGGGACGACCTTTTGCACCTGAGTATAATCGCTGTTGCCGCGCAAGACCGCGCCGATCCCCTCCAGCGACAAGCGCATGCCGATGTCAAAGTTCTCGGAAGTGCGCGGGGAAAAATAATTCGTGTGCGGTTCAATGGCGGCGGTGTAGGCATTGATGAAGCTCTGGAAGACATCATCGGCGTTTAGCTGCTGCGTAGTGGTGCGCAGCCGCCGGTAGCGCTTCATCAGCGTGTCCTTGATTTCCGCCTCGTCTTTTTCCGCCAGCTTGAGATTTAGATAATCATTTTTAACCCGTTTGCGCCAGAGTTCGTTCAACTCGCTCTCGTCCTTTGCCCACGGAGCTTCGCGCCGGTCAAAGGCAAATTCTTCGTCAATGCTGAAATCGAATTTCTTATCGAGCAGCCCTATTGCATACTCAACCCGCCGTTCTATACCTTGGCGATAGCGCCGGAATATTGCATAAGCGGCTTGCAGGTCGGCGGCTTCCAAAGCCTCATCCAGTGCATGGCGGTAAGCTCCAAATTCATCGATGTCCGCTTGCGTGAAGAAGCTGCGCTGCGGGTCAAGCCGCTCCAGGTAGTTATCCAATATCTCGCTGGACAGACGATCATCCAAAGTCCTTTTTCGGTAGTGGTGATTGCTGAGGATATCCAAGACCAATTCCGTCTCCTGTTCATGCCGGCTATCGGCAACTAGGGCAGAGACAGGCACGGTCGGGATCTCAGCCTGTACGGCGGCGAGGGACAGCAGGAGAAGTAAGGGAAATAGTCTATACGCCAGGGGACTCCTGAAATTACTGGTTATGTTCATGGGGATAAGGTGCTTAGGTATTGGTGCGTCATTCTAGGTCAGCTTTTTAAGGATAATCAATAAAACGATCTTTTTTTAATAAGTTATGTTTTTTACAACCGGGGCCTGGCGCAACTTTTTCAGCCGCTCTTGCAGGGCAGAAGCCTTTTTTTCACTCCCGCCGAGGAAGGCCGGGGCTTGTGAATAATATTGCATTAGGTCAGTGATGATCTGCTCATCGTGCTGGTCTAATTCGTCCGCACGCTGAAAGGCCCTGAGCGTCTTTCTGGCCAGGTGCATGGCCTTGAGCCAGTTGGACTGTTCGGCAAGTTGGCCATAACTCCGGCCCAGCATGTGGTGATACTTCGCTGTCTCAGGGGATAACTGCACGGCCTGTTCAAATGCCGCCCGGGCTGTAGCATAATTTTCAGATTCATAGTGCTGCATACCCTGCTCGTAATGGTGCCGGGCATCTACCGTCTGCGCCCCGGTGCCGACAGCAGCCAGGGCGATAGAGACCGCAGCGAATACAGAAAATAGAGACTTGAAAACGGACATAAAGATTTTTCGCTGAATTATTGCAGACTATTTTACAGACAACAATTCTATATCAAAAATCAACGCGGCATTAGGCCCGATGTCCGCGCCCGCCCCCCGCTCGCCATAGGCCAGATGCGACGGGACATAGACCTGCCATCTGGAACCGGCCGGCATCATGGGCAGGATTTCCTGCCAGCCCGGGATAACGCCAGACACGGGGAGGGTGACGGGCTCGCCGCGCGCATAGGAACTGTCAAACTCGTCGCCATTGATCAGGGTGCCGCGATAATGTACCACGACCTCATCATCGCTGACGGGCTTTTCCCCCTTGCCTTGTCGGATGACCCGGTATTGCAGGCCGCTGTCGGTCTCTATCATGCCTTCTCTCATCTTGTTTTCCGCAAGGAACTTCTCGCCGGCCAGCTTATTTGCCTGGCCGGCCTGTTCCTGCTCTTTTGCAGCCTGTTGCTGATAACGCAAAATGGCCTGTTGCATCTGCTGCGGGGACAGTCTTAGTGGCGCGCCGTTCAGCACGTCTTCTACTGCCTGTACAAAGTCCGCTACATCGAGCTGAATGGCCTGTTGCGCCATCTCCTGCGCCAACTGTGCACCGACGGCATAGCTGAATTTTTGCTTGTCTGTGGCCAGATTTTCCTCTGCCTTGTCCTCTGCTTGGGCAGATAAATAGAAGCTGAGCATGAGGGTGAAGATAAGTATTGTTTTCATATTTTTGCCTTTATATGCTTGTTGTAGTGATGCCCTGTTTAAGGAGTCCCCGGCAGGTGATAAGGTTCAAAATTCTACCGGAATCAGGAAATATTCACCGCCCGGCAGGTTACTATCGCCGTACTTTATTCTACGCCTTCAGCCTTCTGTCCTCTGTTTTCTGTCTTCCGCATACCCGCTTCATGGCCTCTTCAACGACCTCAACGCCGGCATTTGCCTGATAAATATTCTCGCTAAGATAGCGCCGGTAGGCACGTGCGCCCGGTCGGCCCTGATAAAGACCGATAATCGCCCGGCCCGGGTGGCTCAGCGGGCTGCCCGCGGCAAGCTCCGCTGCGATGTATTGCATAAAACGATGCAGTGTCTCCTGTCGAGACACTATGGCATGGGGCGTGTTAAAAATTTTCCCATCGGCCGCGGCCAGCAGATACGGGTTGTTGCAGAGCGCCCGCCCCAGCATCACGCCGTCCACAAACTTTGCATGTCCGGGTATTTCTTCCAGCGAGTCGATGCCGCCGTTAAGGATGATCTCAAGCCGGGGAAAATCGCGCTTCAGATGATACACGCGCTCATATTGCAGCGGCGGCAGCTCTCGGTTTTGCTTGGGGCTAAGCCCTTGTAGCCACGCCTTGCGCGCATGGATGATGAAGGTTTGGCAGCCGCTTTGGGCGACTGTTCTGACAAAATGGCAAAGATGCTCGTAGCTATCCAACGCATCGATGCCGGTGCGTGTCTTGACCGTGACCGGAATTTTCACTGCGCTCTGCATCCCGGCCACGCATTCGGCCACGAGTTGCGGCTCGGCGAGTAAGCAGGCGCCGAAGCGGCCGGCGCTGACGCGGTTGCTGGGGCAGCCGATGTTGAGATTGACTTCATCATAGTCATGATCTTCCGCCAGCCGCGCACACTGCGCCAACGCGGCTGGGTCGCTGCCGCCCAGCTGTATGCCCACAGGATGCTCGGCCGGGTGAAAACGCAGATAGCGGGCGGTCTCGCCGTGCAGCAGGGCGCCGGTCGTGATCATCTCGGTATAGAGCATCACGCGGCGGGAGATGAGCCGCAGCAGGTAGCGAAAGTGTCGATCAGTATGGCGCATCATCGGCGCCACGCATAGCCTTCGATCCGGCGATTTTTTCATCCTTGCAGTATCCGCCGGGTGAAGGCCGGGCGCAGGTAAAAGCCGCGCGGCAGGGTAAGGTCAGCCTCGCCGGCGGCATTGACAGTCCTGGTCAATGCTTTTGCATTCGCCGCTTTGGGGCGTATTTGCAAATAGCTGCCGTGGCGGGAGGAGATCTTGTCCAGCTCGCCCATCCGGATCATGTCCATGAGCTCCTGCCAGTCCTGCCGCAGCGCCGCCTCCTGCTCGCGGTCCGGACGCCAGAGCAGGGCGCGGCCGATCCGCCTTTGAGCGAGCGGGATGGCCTTGTCCGCCTCAATCGGCAGCCACAGCACACAGGCGAGTTTGCGTCTGATGTTCGAGGTCTCCCAGCGTGCCTGCCGCTTGTCATTCAACGGCACGGTGCAGACATAGGTGGATTCTTTCGGCAGATGATTTCGCCCCAGCGGGATGGTCTTCAACTCCACGCCCAGCAGCTGAAAGTCCGGCTCGGACAAGGACGAGGCGGTGGCGCCCAGGTATTTTTCCATCAATGCGCCGGCCCAGCCTTTTGCCTGTCTTGGCGAGGGCGGGATAAGGATGCCCATCTGCCGGGCGATCTGTCCGAGGCTCTTGCCGCTTAAGCTCGCAGCGCGCGCCATCAGTTCGTTTTCCGATTGCGGGGGAGAGACCGTGTACATGATCAGGCCGAGAGCAAGTCCGTAATGGATTGGGATAAATGATCGAGTTGGTCGGCATCGCTCATCATCTGATTGTTTTGATCGGTGATGAAGAAGATGTCCTCAACGCGCTCGCCGTAGGTGGCGATCTTGGCGCTTTGTACATTCGCTCCGGCCAACTCCAGCGCCAGGCCGACCGAGGATAAGAAGCCGGGGCGATCCGATGCGCTGACCTCCAGGACGGTGCGCTGGTTGCGATCATCCTGGGTGACGCTGATCCGGGCCGGGATGGGGAAGCTCTTCAGCTGCCGCCGGCCAGGCTTGGAACTGCGTTTGAGGGGCTGGTCCAGCTGCGTGAGTACTTGCCGCAACACATTTTTTATCTGCCGCCGCCTGGCTGCGCCTTGTACGGCTTCCCCGGAGGATTCCAGCACGATGTAGGTGTCCAGGCTGTAGCCGTTGTTGGAGGTAATAATGCGCGCATCGAGAATATTAAGGCTGAGCCGATCCAGGGCGGCGGTCATGCGCGAGAACAGCTTGCTCTGATCTCGAGTATAGATAAAAATTTCCGTCCCGCCGCGATCGGTCATCTCCCGGATCAGTATCCGCGGCAGGTTAGCGGCCCTGGTCTTGGCGATGGCGCGCGTGTGCCAGGCGATCTCATCGGGGGAGTAGCGAATGAAATAATCCTCGCCCAGCGGCTCCCAGACGGCTTCGGTGTCGATGTCGGCCTTTGTCTTTTCTGCGATCAGGCGGCGGGTCTCCCTCTTGGTCTCGTGGATGCGCTCATCCTTGTCGATCAGGTTATGCAGGCCGCGGCGCAGCACCAGCAGGGTCTTTTCATACAAATCCGCCAGCAGCGATGCCTTCCAGCTGTTCCACAGCTTCGGGTTGGTGCCGTTAATGTCGGCAACAGTCAACAGATACAGATAATCCAGCCGCATCACCTCGCTGACCTTAGCGGCAAAGCGGTTGATCGTCTCCGGATCGTTGGTGTCTTCTCGTTGCGCAGTGCTGGACATGAGCAGGTGGTTCTCCACCAGCCAGCCGACCAGGCGGGCGTCAAACTCGCTGAACAGGTGGCTACGGCAAAACAGGATGGCATCTGCCGCGCCTTTTTCGGAATGGTCGCCGCCGCGGCCCTTGGCGATGTCGTGATAAATGCCGGCGATGTAGAGCAGCTCCCGCTTCGGGAGCCTTTGCAGGATGCGGTGGCAGAGCGGATATTTTTCCCGATATTCTTCCAGCCCAAACCAGCGCATGTGGCGCACGACAAAGAGGATGTGCTCATCCACCGTGTAGCAGTGAAACAAGTCAAATTGCATCAGCGCCTCAATGCGGGCGAACTCCGGCAGGTAGGCGCCCAGCACACCGTAGCGGTGCATGCGCCGCAGCTCATGGCCGACCCTGTGCGGTTGGCGGATGATCTCGATGAATAAGCTCTTGTTGCGGATGTCGGCGCGATAGGCATCATCGATCAGGCCAAGTGATTCGCGAATCAGCCGCACCGTGCTGGCGCGCACGCCCTTGATCGCCGGGTATTGCTGCAACAGCAGGAAGATCTCCAGCAGTGCAAAGGGGTAGCGCTTGAATATTTCCTTGCCGGTTACTTCGATAAAATCATTCCTGATCTGAAAGCGCTTGTTCAGCGCGCGGATCTTCTCCCGCCGTCGGGCATAGACGATCTCTTCCTGAAAGTGCTGTAGCAGCATTTCGTTTAAGCGGCTAAGTTCTGCAACCGTCTTGTGATAGCGGCGCATGAACTGCTCAACGCCGCTGTTGTCTTTTGCCGCATGGCCGAAGGTAGCGGCGATGCTGCGCTGATAATCAAACAGCAGGCGCTCTTCGTGCCGCCCGGCCAGCGTATGCAGGGCATAGCGCACCTGCCACAGAAAGGCGCGCGCCGCATTCAGGCTCTGGTACTCAGCGCGGGTGAGAAAGCCATGCGCCACCAGCTCGCTGAAGCGGGTTGCCCCGAAATGGCGCTTGGCCACCCAGTCGATGGTCTGTTGATCGCGCAAACCCCCAGGGCCTTCTTTCAGGTTCGGCTCCAGGCTATGCTCGGATGCATCAAAGCGCTGATGCCGCAGCCTCTGCTCGGCCAGCTTGGCGGCAAATAACTTGCGCGGCGGCCACATTTTTTTGGGCGCGGTCGCCTGCTGCATGGCGGCAAACAGCGCCGGCGCACCGGTGATCAGGCGCGACTCCATCAGGTTGGTGATGATGCTGATATCGGCGCGCGCCGCGTTCCGGGTCTCCTTGACCGTGCGGACGCTGTGGCCGACTTCCAGGCCGATGTCCCAGAGGAAAGTAATGAAGGTCTCCAAAGTGCCGAGGCTGCCCTGCGGCGGTCGCGGCCTTTTCAAGATCAGCAGGTCGATGTCGGAGCAGGGGTGCAACTCGCGCCGACCATAGCCGCCTACGGCAACGAGCGCAAAGCCGTCTGCGTCAACAAAGCGCCGCCAGGCCAGGGTCAGCAGTTGGTCGATGAACCAGGCGCGTTTATAGAGGATGTCCTTGATCGCCGCGCCATCTGCAAACAGGGCGTTTAGGTGCTCGTTGCCGCAGCGCAGGCGTTGCTTGAATGCTTGCAGCTGTGCCGTGCGGGCCTCCGGCAGCGGCGTGAAATCCTGCTCATCAAACAGCGCCCGGTCAACGATGTCTTCCGCCCACATGATCAACAAAGGCGCTTAAAAATTTTCTCCGCGGCCTTGCCCGAAGTTCTCTTCCGGGCGCCGGGTCAGTATTTCCACGCCATCGCTAGTTACCAGCAGGGTATGCTCCCATTGGGCGGACAGCGAGCGGTCTTTGGTCACGACCGTCCACTCATCGGCCAGCAGCTTGACCTGGCGCTTGCCGACATTGAGCATGGGTTCGATGGTGAAGGTCATGCCCGGCTCCAGCACCAGGCCGGTGTCCGGCTCGCCGTAGTGCAGCACCTGCGGCTCTTCGTGGAAGGCGCGGCCGATGCCGTGGCCGCAGTATTCACGCACCACCGAGAAGCGATGGGCTTGCGCGTGGCGCTCGATGGCATGGCCGATGTCGCCCAGCCGGGCGCCGGGCTTGACCGCCTTGATGCCCAGGCATAAACAGGCATAAGTCGTCTCCACCAGGCGCCGGGCGCGGATGGAGGGTGTGCCGACAAAGAACATCTTGCTGGTGTCGCCGTGAAACTCGTCCTTGATGACCGTGATGTCGATATTGATAATGTCGCCTGCTTTCAGCCTTTTATCGCCCGGTATGCCGTGACAGACGACATGGTTGACCGAGGTGCAGATGGATTTTGGAAAGCCGCGGTAATTCAGCGGCGCCGGGATCGCGCCCAGCTCCCCGGTGATGTATTGATGGCAGCGCTGATCCAACTCCGCCGTGCTCACACCGGCCTGCACATGCGGTTCTATCATCTGCAGCACCTCAGCCGCCAGCTGCCCGGCGCGGCGCATCCTGGCTATCTCTGCCGGGGTTTTGATGCTGATCGCCATATATTTTTGTATCTTAAAAATTAAGCTTTGCTGTAAGGCGGCATCTATGGTATAAAGCCGCCGCAATTTAGGCAAACTCGGAACCTTAACCAACACTAACGACAACACACGCACACGAGCAAAGCGCATATGGGGTGCCTGCTTAGCCCAGGTCAATTATGCGAGGTGTGCGGAGGCGTAACCCCATAAGGAGTAAGCATAATGCCCAGGCTTAGCATGCGTGAAATGCTGGAGGCGGGGGTGCATTTTGGGCACCAGACCCGCTATTGGAACCCCAAGATGCGGCCGTATCTGTTCGGCCAGCGCAACAAGATCCACATCATCAACCTTGAAAAGACCTTGCCGCTCTTTAACGAGGCGCTGAACTTCATCAGTCGCTTATCCGCCAAGCGCGGCACCATCCTCTTCGTCGGCACCAAGCGCGCTGCACAGGGCATCATCAAGGAAGAGGCGCTGCGCTGCGAGATGCCCTATGTCAATCGCCACTGGCTGGGCGGGCTGTTGACTAATTACAAGACCGTCAAGCAGTCCATCGTGCGCTTGAAAGACTTAGAAGCCATGCAGGAGGACGGCAGCTTGGCGCGCATGAACAAGAAGGAAGTGCTGCGGCATAAGCGCGAACTGGAGAAGCTGGACAACAACTTGGCCGGCATCAAGGACATGCAGGTGGTCGCCCCGGACGCCATGTTTGTGGTCGATGTCGGCTACGAAGACATCGCCGTGCGTGAGGCGCGCAAGCTGAACATTCCGGTCGTCGGCGTGGTCGATAGCAACACCGACCCCGATGGCGTCGATTATGTCATCCCGGGCAATGACGATGCCATTCGCGCCATCCGGCTCTACGCCCGCGAAGTGGCCGATGCGATTTTGCAGGGGCGCGAATCCGTTGCCCATCTGGGCCTGGAAGAGGGGGATGATGAGTTTATTGAATTAGATGAGACCGGCGCCCCGGTGGTGGAGAAAAAGGCCAGGAAGACAAAGAAAAAGAGTCAGGCCACGATCAGGCAGAAGGCCAGCCGCAAGAGGGCGGTGAAGCAGGAGGTTGCGAGGGAAGAGCATCAGGGCGCACCTGCCGCTGAGGTTGGGGCGAACGAACCGACCGCCGCCGAGCCGGCGCCGGTGGCTGCCGAAGAGACAAAGACCGCCGAGGATGCCGCATCTGTAGCGAAGCCAGAGGCGGAGCCGGCAATAGAACCGGTAACGGATTCAGCACCGGCCGCAGCGAGCGAGCCTGCGCCTGCCGATGCTGAGCAAATCGCCCCGGAGCGAACTGCCGAAAAACAGACCGCCCCAGAGCAAGCTGCCGAGAAACAGATTGTCCCAGAGCAAGCTGCCGAAAAACAGACCGCCCCTAAACAGACAGACAACAAAAAGGTCACGCCCGCAGCCCCCGCCAGTATCCACGATTCCGACACCATCAGTGTGAACAAGGCCGACAGCCCCTATCGGGTGAACTCAGCCCGTGCGGCCTGGTGGGAATTTATGCAGCGCTACGATGGTAAGCCGGTCGCCGCCTTTGTAGAAGATGCGCAGCAGCAGCCGCCGAGCAGACCTAAGAGCGGCAAGGGGGAACCGCCGGTGAGCTGGATCCGTTTCTTTGTCAACGACGGGCGCGTGGCGCTCATTCCTTCCGCGGGCAAGGCCGCCAATGAGGAAGGCAAAAAATGAGGAGTCAGCGATGCAGATAACCGCCGCCCTGGTGAAGGAACTACGGCAGCGCACCGGCGCCGGCATGATGGATTGCAAAAGGGCGCTGACGGAGACCGCCGGCGACATCGAGGCGGCGATCGAGGCCATGCGCAAGACCGGCGTGGCCAAGGCCGCCGGCAAGGCCGGGCGCATTGCTGCGGAAGGAATGATCCTCATCAAGCAAGGCGCGGATGGATCGGACAACCGGGATACGGTCATGCTGGAGGTGAATTGCGAGACCGACTTTGTGGCGCGGGATGAGCACTTCGCCGCCTTTGCCGATGCCGTGGCCGCCGCTGTGCTGGCGCAAAACCCGGCGGAACCGACGGACTGGGCGAACTTGCCCTTGCCCGGCAGCGAGCAGAGTGTTGAGCAGGCTAGATTGGAGTTGGTGGCCAAGCTCGGTGAGAACATCGGCATTCGCCGCTTTGCCCGGCGGACGAGTGAGCATACCCTGGGCCTCTATTCCCACGGCATCCGCATCGGCGTCATTGTCGAGGTAGCCGGGGGCGATGCAGCCTTAGCCAGAGATCTGGCCATGCACATCGCCGCCGCCCGCCCGCTTTACATCAGCGAAGCCGAGGTGCCGCCGGAGTTGCTGGAGAAGGAGAGGGAAATCTATCGCGCCCAGGCCGCCCAGAGCGACAAGCCGCCGGAGATTATCGAGAAGATGGTCGCCGGTCGCCTGAAAAAATATCTCAAGGAAATCACCCTGCTCGGCCAGCCCTTTGTCAAGGAGCCGGAACAGAATGTGGCGAAGCTGCTGCAAGCCAACCGGGCCAGCGTGAAAGGCTTTGTCCGCTTTGAGGTCGGCGAGGGGCTGGAGAAAAAGGCGGATAACTTCGCCGCCGAGGTCATGGCCCAGGCCGGCCTCTCGCCTGCACCGGAGCACGAGTAATCTTGTCCGGGCAAGACTTGCGCTATCGGCGGGTGCTGCTGAAACTCAGCGGCGAGGCGCTGATGGGCGGGCAGGGCTACGGCATCGACCCGGCGGTGATGAAGCACATCGCTGATGAGTTGAGTGCGCTGAACCAGGCCGGCGTTGAGGTGGCGGTCGTCTTGGGGGCGGGGAATTTCTTTCGGGGTGCGGATCTGGTGGCCGCCGGTGTTGACCGCGTAACCGCCGATCACATGGGCATGATGGCGACCATTATGAACTCGCTGGCCTTGCAGGATGCGCTGGAGCAGGCCGGCCTGTTTGCTCGGGTGATGTCGGCGATCAAGGTCAACGAGGTCTGCGAGGACTACATCCGCCGCCGCGCCGTGCGCCATCTGGAGAAGGGCCGCGCGGTCATCTTCGCCGCCGGCACCGGCAACCCCTTTTTCACCACCGACTCCGCCGCCAGCCTGCGCGCGGTTGAGATCAACGCCGAGCTCTTGATCAAGGCTACCAAAGTGGACGGTGTGTATTCGGCCGACCCCGTCAAGCACAAGGACGCCGTGCGCTATGAGCGCTTGAGCTACGATGCGGTCATTGAACAAAAACTGGGAGTCATGGATACTACTGCGATCGTATTGTGCCGCGACAACAACATGCCGCTGCGGGTGCTGGACATGCTCAATCCCGGCGCCTTGACCCGCGCCGCCTTAGGACAAGACGAGGGCACACTCGTTGGCCAATGAGCGCCCCAAGAATCGCTAAATAGCCGTGAACGCCCGGCAAGGGGAGACAAAAATGATAGAAGAGATAATCCGGGACGCCGAGCAGCGCATGGACAAGAGCCTGGATGCCTTGAAGCAGGAGTTGGTGAAGATCCGCACCGGCCGCGCCCGCCCGGAGCTGCTGGAGCATATCAAGGTGGATTACTACGGCAACGAGGTGCCGCTCAATCAGGCCGCCGGCATCACCGCCTTAGATGCGCGCACCCTGTCGGTCAGCCCCTGGGATAAGAATACGGCCAAGGACATTGAGCGGGCGATCCTGCATTCCGATTTGGGGCTGAACCCGGTGAGCAGCGGCGAGGTGCTGCGCGTAGCCTTGCCGCCCTTGACCGAGGAGCGGCGCAAGGAGTTGATCCGGGTGGTGCGCGCGGAGGCCGAGAAGGCCAAGGTGGCGGTGCGCAACATCCGCCGCGATGCCAACCATCATCTCAAGGCCCTGGTCAAGGACAAGAGCGCGAGTGAGGATGAGGCGCGGCGCGGGGAGGAGCGGGTACAGCGGCAGACGGATGCGCACATCGCAACGATAGACAAGGTGCTGGCCGAAAAGGAAGCCGAGTTGCTGGAGATATAGCTTGTCTTTAGCCCCGCTTGATACGCAAAATGTCTTGCCATGCTGGAAAATCGTTGCCTAGATATGGTCGCATCCGCCTCGGCTTGCGCGTTTCTTTATAAAATCCTTTCCCCATGAACGCTACTGAAAGCAGGCACGTACCCCGCCACATCGCCATCGTCATGGACGGCAACGGGCGCTGGGCGCAGCGTCGCGGCCTGCCGCGCGCGGCCGGGCATCGCGCCGGCGTGGGCACCCTGCGCAAGATCGTCGAGCACTGCGCCTGGCGCAGGGTTGCGGTCTTGACCGTGTTTGCTTTTAGCAGCGAAAACTGGCGCCGCCCCGGTGAGGAAGTGCGCTTTTTGCTGGATCTCTTCCTGCGTGCCCTGGACGAGGAGATCGATGAGTTGGGGGCGAACAATGTCCGCTTTCGTCTCATCGGCGAGCGCAGCACTTTTCCGCCTAAGTTGCAGCGCACCATCAAGGCGGCGGAGGCGCAAACGGCGGACAAGGACGGCCTGCAGCTGGTCGTTGCCGCCAACTACGGCGGGCGCTGGGACATTGCCCAGGCCGCCAGGGAAGTGGCGCGCCAGGTAGCCGTCGGCAGCGTGGCGGCGGAAGAGGTGGATGAGGCGCTGCTCGGCGAGAATTTAAGCCTGGGCGGCCTGCCGGATCCAGACCTGTTCATCCGCACCGGCGGCGAGCAACGGGTGAGTAATTATCTGCTGTGGCAACTGGCCTATACGGAATTGTACTTTTCCAAGCTGTTGTGGCCGGAGTTCTCGCCGGATGAGCTGGATGCGTCGATTGCCTGGTATGCCGGCCGCCAGCGCCGCTTCGGCAAGACCGCCGGGCAGCTGAGTCATGCCCGGCAGGGTTGAAGCGTCGGCCCTGCCATGCCGGGTTTCGCCTCCAGCAAGCCGCTTGGCCGGCGCAGCCTTTTTCCTTTTGTGTCCAGCTCGCTGAGCCTGCGCATTGCGACTGCGGCCCTGCTGGCGCCGCTGTGGTTGCTGGTCATTTTCTATGCCGGCAGTATAGTCTTCTTCCTGCTCATCGCCGGCGTCCTCTGCCTGGCGGCTTGGGAATGGGCGCTGTTAAGCGGCTTTGTCGCCAAGGCCGGACGCCTGCTGTATGCCGGCCTGCCCGGGCTTGGCCTGCTGGGCGGCTTTCTCTACCTCGACAGCGCCGCAGTGCCGGTCGCTATCCTGGCGGTGCTGCTGTGGTGGCTGTTTGTGCTGCCGCTTGTGGTTTGGGCGCAGCGCACTGGCCGTAATCCTTTGCAAGCGCGCTGGCTAAAGGCCCTGCTGGGTCTGCTCGTTCTCATCCCAGCGGGTCTAAGCCTGCTCTTGCTGCGTGAGCAGGCGGCGGCATCTCTCTTAGCCTTTCTCTTCATCCTGATCTGGACGGCGGACAGCAGCGCCTATTTCGCCGGCAAGCGCTGGGCGCGGCGGCGGCTGGCAAGCAAGATCAGCCCGGGCAAGACCTGGGAGGGGCTGGCCGGGGCGCTGGCAGCGAGCGGCTCGGTCGTGTTACTATATGCCCTGGTGGATGCCATGCAAGTTTTTGAATTTTCACTGTTTTTGCTGCTGTGCCTGGTGACGGTGCTGGCCTCGATCTTAGGCGATCTGCTGGAGAGCATGATGAAGCGCAGCGTGGCTTTGCAAGACAGCGGTTGCCTGCTGCCTGGGCACGGCGGGGTGCTGGATCGCATCGATAGCCTGACTGCCGCCGCGCCGGTATTTTTCGCCGGCCTGTGGGCGCTGGAGCGGTTTTAGA
The DNA here is from genome assembly GCA_963923955.1 of Gammaproteobacteria bacterium. Taxonomy (GTDB): domain Bacteria; phylum Pseudomonadota; class Gammaproteobacteria; order Eutrophobiales; family Eutrophobiaceae. The sequence goes on along the minus strand of OZ000552.1, from coordinate 1,562,089 downwards.
TGAAGCGTATCACTATTCTTGGCTCAACCGGCTCCATCGGCGTCAATACTTTAGATGTGCTCGCCCGCCATCCGGATAAATATGAACTCATTGCCCTGACCGCCAACAAAGACATAGACGGCCTGCTGGCGCAGTGCTTGGCGCACAGGCCGAAATATGCGGTCATGGCCGATGCGGACAGCGCCGAACAATTAGCAAAGCGCATCAAACAGCAGGCGCTTGATACTGAAGTGCTGGCCGGCAGCGAGGCCCTGGTGCAGGTTGCCGGCCTGGATGAGGTGGATTATGTCATGGCGGCGATTGTCGGCGCCGCCGGGCTTTTGCCGACCCTGGCCGCAGCACAGGCCGGTAAGCGGGTGCTGCTGGCGAATAAGGAGGCACTGGTGATGTCGGGAAAATTGTTTATGGATACTGTTGCGCAAAATCAGGCCGAACTGCTGCCCATCGACAGCGAACACAACGCCATCTTTCAATGTATGCCGCAATGTGTGCGCGGCGATTTTGGCCGCGGCCTGGAAGAGAGCGGGGTTACGGGCATCTTGCTCACCGCCTCCGGCGGGCCCTTTCGGACGCTGCCGCTGGAGGCGCTTTCTTCGGTCACGGTTGAACAGGCCCTTGCCCATCCGAATTGGGATATGGGGCGCAAGATTTCCATTGACTCGGCCAGCATGATGAACAAGGGGCTGGAACTCATCGAGGCCTGCTGGCTGTTTCATACCCGTCCGGAGAGCATCCAGGTGGTCATCCACCCGCAGAGCGTGATCCACTCGATGGTGCAATATGCCGATGGCTCCGTGCTTGCGCAGCTGGGCAATCCCGATATGCGCACGCCGATTGCCCATGCCCTGGCCTGGCCGCAGCGCATGGCGGCCGGGGTGGCGCCGCTGGATCTGTTTGATCTCGCCCGGCTGGATTTTGCGCCGCCGGATTTGGCGCGCTTTCCTTGTCTGCGGCTAGCGGGCGAGGCCATGCAGGCCGGCGGCACCGCAACGGCGGTGCTAAATGCGGCCAATGAAGTCGCCGTGGCCGAGTTCCTGCACGGGCGCATCCGTTTCACCGACATTGCCGGCATCATCGAGGCAAGCCTGGCGCAGATCCCGGTGCGGGAGGCAGAAGATTTAGAGGCCGTCATGCAGGCGGACACTGAGGCCCGGCACTATGCGGAAAATCTCGTTCGGGACCTGGCCGCATGATGGCGATATTGCAATCCCTGTTGGCTTTCATTGTGGCCTTAGGGCTGCTCATTACCTTCCATGAATTTGGCCATTATTGGGTGGCGAGGCGCTTTGATGTGAAGATCCTGCGCTTCTCCGTAGGTTTTGGCAGGCCGCTGTGGAAGCGCTTGCTGGGCAAGGACAGAACCGAGTTCGTGGTCGCCGCCCTGCCGCTGGGCGGCTATGTGAAGATGCTGGATGAGAACGAGGGCGAGGTGCGGCTGGAAGAGCGGGCGCGGGCCTTCAACAACAAGCCGCTCGGCCAGAGGACGGCCATTGTCTTGGCCGGCCCGGTCTTTAATTTTCTCTTTGCGATCATTGCCTATTGGGCGATATTTATGATCGGTGCAGAAGGCTTGAAACCGATGGTGGGCGGGATAGAGCCGGCATCGCTGGCCGAGCAGGCCGGTTTTTTGGTTGATGATCAGGTCATCATGGTGGCCGGGCGGGAGACGCCGACCTGGACGGCGGTCTTTGATGTGGTGGTGAGCGAAGTGGTGAAGGGCGAGGAGACGGTATTTCTGGTCAAGGATGCCCTCGGTGTGCAGCGGGAATTATGGGTCAATCTGGGCGCGATCTCGGTGGATGAGATGGCGGATGGCGGCTTGTTAAAAAAGCTGGGGCTAAAGCCTAAGCGACCGGCTATTCCGGCGGTTATTGGCCGGCTTACTGAAGATGGCGCAGCCCGACAGGCGGGCTTCCAAGCCGGGGATCGAATCCTTGCCGTGGATGGCGTACCGGTTGCCGGCTGGATGGAATGGGTACAGTTGATCCAGGATAAGCCGGGGCAGTTGCTCTCGGTCAGGCTGCTGCGCAATGATCAGGAACTGACGATCCCCCTCACCCCGGCGCTTGCCACCAACGAGCAGGGCGAGCGCATCGGTCGCATCGGCGCCGCGCTTGAGAGCGGCTATGTGCGGGATACTTCCTTGCTGGCGACGGAGTCCTACGCCGTGCTGCCCGCCTTGATAAAAGGCATCGACAAGACGATTGAGATGTCGCTGTTGACCCTGCGCATACTGGGAAAGATGATCACAGGCCAAGCCTCGGTCAAGAACTTGAGCGGGCCGATTTCCATCGCCCAGTATGCTGGACAATCGGCGGGCTTGGGCCTGGTCACCTTTCTGAGCTTTCTGGCCATTGTCAGCGTCAGCCTCGGCATCTTAAACCTCCTGCCGATACCCCTGTTGGATGGTGGTCATTTGCTGTATTACCTCGTAGAATTTATCAAGGGCAGCCCGGTGTCTGAACAGACACAGATCCTCGGCCAGCAGATCGGCCTGGGATTATTATTCGGCTTAATGGGCTTGGCGTTTTATAATGACATCCTGCGCCTGGCCGGATGAGCGTAATTTACAATAAAAAAGATAAATAATTCATGCAGATAAAGCGTTTATCTAATCATCTACTTTGCCTTTTTTTCCTGCTGCTCGGCGGCATGCAAGCACAGGCAGCGCAGAGCTTTCTAATCCGGGATATTCGTGTGGAAGGCTTGCAGCGCTTAACGCCCGGCACGGTGTTTAACTACCTGCCGCTGGAGGTGGGCGATACCTACACCGACCAGCTCGCCAAGGAAGCGGTGCGCTCCTTGTTCAAGACGGGCTTTTTTGATGATGTGCAGTTGGAGCGCGATGGCAATGTGCTGGTAATCATCTTAACAGAGCGCGCGGCCATCGGCGGTATCGACATCAGCGGAAATAAAGACATCAAGACCGAAGACCTGCTGGAAGGGCTGGAGCAGGTCGGCTTTGCCGTCGGCCGCGTCTTTGACCAATCGCAACTGGAAAAACTGGAAAAGGAGTTGCGGCGGCAGTATTACTCGGCCGGCAAATACGGCGTGGACATCACCTCCACGGTCACAGCGCTGCCCAATAACCGCGTTGCCGTTGCCATTGAAATTGCCGAAGGTGAAGCCGCCCGCATCAAGCAGATCAACATCGTCGGCAATCGCAGCTACAGCGAGCGCACCCTGCTGGAGACCTTTGAACTCTCCGGGCCGACATTGTTTTCTTTCTTCACCAAGGCCAACCAATACTCTAGGCAGAAGCTCTCGGCTGACCTGGAAACCCTGCGTTCTTTTTATCTGGACAACGGCTTTGCCAATTTCAACATAGACTCCACGCAAGTCTCCATCACGCCGGACAAAGAGGATATTTACATCACCATCAACATCAGCGAGGGCGAGCAATATACGATTTCCAGCGTGCGGCTGGCGGGTGAACTCATCCTGCCTGAGGAAGCCTTGTTTCCACTGGTCGTCATCAACCAGGGCAGCCTTTTTTCCCGCAAGGCCATTACTGACAGCAGCGAATACATGACAGATCGCTTAGGCTACGAGGGCTATGCCTTTGCGAATGTCAATTCCATTCCCGACATTGACGAAGAAAACAAGACCGTTGCGGTGACCTTCTTTATCGACCCCGGCAAGCGTGTCTATGTGCGGCGGATTAACTTTGCCGGCAACACCCGCACCCGCGATGAGGTGCTGCGCCGGGAGATGCGGCAGCTGGAAGGCGGCTGGATTTCCACGCCGATGGTGGAGCGCGGCAAGATACGACTGCAACGGCTTGGCTATCTGGATGAAGTGAACGTGGAGACGCCCGCCGTGCCGGGTTCGGCGGATCAGGTGGATGTGGAGTATTCAGTAGAGGAAAAACCCTTTGGCAACTTCATGGCCGGTATCGGCTTTTCCCAGACCCAGGGTCTCATCTTCCAGACCAGCATTACTCAGGATAATTTCCTCGGCAGCGGCCAACGCATTCAATTTGCCTTTAACAACAGCAAGGTCAATCGGCGCTTTGCCATCGGCTATCTCAATCCCTATTATACCATCGATGGCATCAGCCGCGGCTTTAATCTGAATTACCAGGAGACCCAGGCCTTAAATGCCAATATCACCGCATTTGACAGCCGCGTCTTTGGTGGCGGGGTGAGTTTTGGCATCCCCATTTCTGAGTTTAACTTTATCAGCACTTCCTTTAATTATGAGAATACCCGGCTCTCCGAAGACGGATTCTTCGCCAGACAGGTACAGGAATTCATCGAGCGTGAAGGCAACCAATTCAATGTGCTAAGGCTTGGCCTTGCCTATGCGCACGACACCCGCAATAGAAGCATCCTGGCAACCAGAGGGGTGGTACACCGCATCAGCACCGAGTTGGCCATCCCGTCCTTTGGTAATTCCGTTGAGTTTTTCAAGGTCGCCTACCGCACAAAGTGGTTTTACCCGGTCTATCGTGATTTTATCTTTTCCATCAAGGGCGACTTCGGCTATGGCGATGGCATCCTCAATAGCGATGAGTTGCCCTTTTTCGAGAATTTCTACGCCGGCGGTCCGCGCTCGGTCAGAGGCTATGAAGAAAATACCTTAGGCCCGAGAGATTCGTTTAATCGTCCACTTGGTGGTAATATAAGGATCATTGGTGGTGCTGAGTTGATATTGCCGCTGCCGTTTTTGAAAGAGGTCAGCAATTCGGTGCGCTTTGCCCTGTTTCTCGATGCCGGCAATGTCTATGGGCGGGGCGAGGATATTGACTTGGGCGAGTTGCGCTATTCTGCCGGTCTGGGCGGGGTCTGGATATCGCCCTTTGGCCTGGTCAGTATCAGCATCGCCAGGCCCATCGGTGACAAGCCGGGTGATCGGGTGCAGCAATTTCAATTTACCTTTGGCAGCAGTTTTTAGATGAAATTTATGAAACTTTTTGGGAGCAGAGCATTGAACAAGACGAGTATTAAAAAAATGGGGGTGGCATTTTTGCTGCTGAATCTTCTCTTTCCGTCAGCGCACGCAGAGGACTACAAGATCGGTTTTGTGAATGCCATTCGCATTCTGGAGCAGTCCCCCCAGGCTGAGAAGATGCGGCAACAGATCGAAAAGGAATTTTCCCCCCGTGATAAGGGCCTGGTGTCTGCGCAAAAGAAACTAAAGGAAAATGAAGATCGCCTAAGCAAAGATGCGGCGATAATGAGCGAGGCCGAACGCAGCAAGCTGGAGCGCGATATAATCAACCAGCGCCGTGATCTCAAACGCGATCAGGATGAGTTCCGGGAAGACCTTACTTTTAGAAGAAACGAGGAAATAGCCAAGATACAAAAGGAAATTATCGAAGCGATACAGCTTGTGGCCAGCAATAATGCCTATGATCTTGTGTTGAGCGAAGGCGTCATCTATGCCGGCGCAAAAGTAGATATGACACAGTTGGTGATCGATCACCTAAAGAGCAAAAAACAATAATGACGCAGCCACTGCAGGCCCGGTAGATCCATGGAGTCTTTCATAGCGCCACTATTTGCATTGAAGCCCTCGTATGATCGCAGTCACCTTAGCGGAGATTTCTCAGCTTACCGAAGCGGAATTGATTGGCGATGCGAAGCGCCGCATCTCCGGTGTGGCGACACTGCACAATGCCAAAGAGGACGAAATTAGTTTCCTCGCCAACCGGCGCTATTATTCGCACCTGAAAAACACCCGCGCCGCCGCCGTCTTCCTCATCGAAAAGGACAAGCACCACAGCCCGGTTGATACCCTGATCGTTGCCGATCCCCATCTTGCCTGGGTCAAGGTGGTGCGTCATTTTCATCCTGTTGCTGCGCTGATTCCCGGCGTGGATGAGAGCGCGGTGATCGCTGAAGACGCCCGCATCCATCCGCACAGCTATATCGGCGCACAGGTCAGCATCGGCGCCAATGCCGAGATTGGCGCCGGTGTCTATATCGGCGCGGGCAGCGTCATCGGCAGGCAGGTCACGGTTGGCGCCAACAGCAGGCTGGTTGCCAAGGTTACGCTGTGTGATGCGGTGCAGATCGGCAAGGACGTGCTCTTGCACCCCGGCGTGGTCATCGGTGCCGATGGCTTTGGCATTGTCGAGGAGCAGGGCGCATGGCTGAAGATCCCGCAACTGGGCACGGTCATCATCGGCGATGAGGTGGAGGTCGGGGCGAACAGCACGATTGATCGCGGCGCGCTGGATGATACGATTATTGAACATGGCGTGAAGATCGATAATCAGGTGCAGATCGCTCATAATGTGCACATCGGCGCCCACACCGCCATTGCCGGGTGCGCCGGCGTGGCGGGCAGCGCGAGCATCGGCAGGCGTTGTCGCATCGGCGGGGCGGTGAGCATCAACGGGCACATCGAGATCTGCGATGATGTTACCATCACCGGCATGTCCGGCGTGGCCAAATCGATCCGTGCACCGGGAATTTACTCCGGCACCATGACGACAACCGATAACCGAACCTGGCGCAAGAATATAGTACGATTTACCCGCTTGCATGAGATCGCCGCCCGCTTGGCGAGACTGGAGAAGGCCGTGGCAGGAAAAGAAAAATGAGCGCGCCCTTGCTGGAACGAAACCGATGGTGCTTTAGATGACGGCCTTAAATTCAGAACAGATCAAAGACCTGCTGCCGCACCGCTATCCATTTTTGCTGCTGGATAAGGTGCTGGATTATGAGGCGATGAAATCGCTGCGGGCGCTGAAGAATGTCACGGTGAATGAGCCTTTTTTCCTCGGCCATTTCCCGCAAAAGGCGGTCATGCCGGGGGTCTTGATCGTGGAGGCGATGGCCCAAGCCGCCGCCATTTTAGGGATTTTATCCAAGCCCACGGCGGCAAAGGAAGAGCTGCTTTACTACCTGGTCGGGATTGACAAGGCGCGGTTTCGCAAGCCGGTGCTGCCGGGCGATCAATTATTGCTGGAGGTACAATTCATTGGTGTACGCAGAAATATCTGGAAGTTTTCCGCCACTGCGCAGGTAGATGGCCGGCTGGTGGCGGCCACCGAGCTGCTGACCACCACGGCGGAGCCGGAGCCTTGATCGATCCCTCCGCGCAAGTCCATCCAGAGGCCAAGATCGGGCGCAATGTCCATATCGGCGCCTATTCCATCATCAACGCCGGTGTTGAGATTGCGGATGGTAACTGGATCGGCCCGCATGTCGTCATCAGGGGCCCGACCCGCATCGGCAGCGGCAATCGCATCTTCCAGTTCTGCTCCATCGGCGATGACCCGCAGGACAAAAAATACCAGGGCGAGGCCGACTCAAGGCTGGAGATCGGCGCTAACAACACCATCCGCGAGTATTGCAGCATCAACCGCGGCACGGCGGGCGGCGGCGGCGTAACGCGGCTGGGCGATGACAACTGGATCATGGCCTATGTGCATATCGCGCATGACTGCCGCATCGGCAACGGCACGGTCTTTGCCAACAACGCAACCCTGGCCGGCCATGTAGTGATCGAGGATCATGTCATTTTGGGCGGCTTCACCGGCGTGCACCAATTCTGCCGCGTGGGGCGTTATAGCATCGCCGCCATCGCCGCGGTCATCGTCAAAGACGTACCGCCCTATCTCATGGTCGCAGGCAACACCGCCGCCCCGGGCGGGCTGAACCGCGAGGGCCTAAGACGGCATGGCTTCTCCAAAGAGGCGGTGGAGAATCTGCGCAAGGCATACCGGCTGCTCTATCGGGACGGCCTGGTAGTAAAAGACGCCTTGAAGGAATTGGCCCCGCTGGCAAAAGGCTCCGCGGAAGTGGCCTGCTTTAAGGATTTTATTGAGCGCTCGACACGAGGCATCGTCCGCTAGATGCGTAGTCGGCCCAGCCCTGTTCAGGCACCATCCATCTTTATCTCTAACCGCCGCTAGGATGCTGCGCATCAGCATAGTTGCGGGCGAGGCATCCGGGGATTATCTGGCCGCCGAACTGATTGCCGCTATCCGGCGGCAACGCGGCGATGTGCGGGTAGAGGGGATCGGTGGGCCGCGGCTGATTGCGGCGGGTTGCAAGGTGCTTTATCCCATGCAAAAACTCGCCGTGATGGGCCTGCTCGAAGTGGCCGGCAGTTTCATGGAGTTGCTCAAGATGCGCCGGGCGCTGCTGCGCCACTTTATCAATAATCCGCCGGATGTATTCATCGGCGTGGATGCGCCGGATTTTAACTTAAGCCTGGAGCGGGCGCTGCGGAAAAAGGGCATCAAAGTGGTTCACTATGTCAGCCCCTCGGTGTGGGCCTGGCGCAGCTATCGGGTGAAAAAGATCGCAGAATCGGTGGACTTATTGCTGGCCTTGTTTCCCTTTGAAAAGACTTTCTATGAAAAATATGCGCTGCCGGTCAGTTACGTGGGCCACCCTCTGGCCGAGAAGATCAAGCTCAAACCAGAGCCGAAGGCCGCCCGGCAGCGTCTTGGTCTGCCGCAGGATAAGACGATTATTGCGCTGATGCCGGGCAGCAGAGCATCGGAGCTAAGGCGTCTGCTGCCGGTTTTTCTCAAGGCAGCCGCATTGATACAAAAACCAAATATCCATTTTGTCACCAGCTTATTGACCGAAGAAGCCGTCTCGTATTGCCGGGAAACCCAGGCCAAGCTGGCGCTGGAGGCATTGCCCCTGTCCTTGTATCAGGGCTGCGCCGATGAGGTGCTGGCGGCGGCGGAGCTGGCGCTGTTGGCATCAGGCACGATTACTTTAGAGGCCATGCTGCACAAATGCCCGATGGTGGTGGCCTATAAGTTAAACTGGTTCACGCATAAACTAGTGCTGGCCCTGGCCAATGTCAGGCATGCGTCCCTGCCGAATTTTCTCAGCGAGGAGCGGCTTGTGAGCGAATGCCTGCAAGGTGAGTGCTATCCGCAGAGGTTGGCGGCGGAGTTGCAAAATCTGTTGGATGATGAGGACTTACGTCTGAGGATGAAAAAAAAATTCACCGACATTCATCGCGAGTTGAAGATGGATTCTGCCGGGCAGGCCGCCCGTGCGGTCTTGAAACTATTGGACACATGAGCACTGGGCCGTATGTCGCCGGCGTTGATGAGGCGGGCCGGGGGCCGCTGGCCGGGCCGGTCGTGGCTGCTGCTGTTATCCTGGACCCGGATGTGTCTATCGCAGGGCTGGCGGATTCTAAAATCTTAAGCGAAAGAAAACGTGAGCAGCTGGCCGCGCAGATACAAAAACACGCCCTGGCCTGGGCGGTGGCGCACGTGGAGCATGAGGAGATAGACCGAGTGAACATCTTGCAGGCCAGTCTGCTGGCGATGCAACGCGCAGTGGAGGCCTTGCGCCCGGCGCCCGGCCGGGTGCTGGTGGATGGCAGGCAGCTGCCGGCGCTTTCTTTGCCCATGCAGGCCATTGTCAAGGGCGATGCGACCGTGGCGGCGATTAGCGCCGCCTCAATCTTAGCGAAAGTCAGCCGGGATCGATGGATGCAGGCGCTGGATGCCGAATACCCCGGCTATGGTTTCGCGCAGCACAAGGGCTATCCGACCAGGCAGCATTTGCGGGCCTTGGAAAAACTGGGCGTCTGTGCCGTGCATCGGCGCTCGTATGCGCCGGTTAGGCGCTGTTTATAATTGACTAAAAGTTCGGCATTTCATCACGCCATGTCCAGCCGCTTTGTCCATCTGCATCTGCACACCGAGTATTCCTTGTCCGATGGCCTGTTACGGATCGAGCCCTTGCTCAGCGCCGCGGCCGCCGCCGAGATGCCGGCACTGGCGATCACCGATCAGGGCAATTTTTTTGGGGCGATAAAGTTCTATCGGACAGCGCAGCAATACGGCATCAAGCCCATTCTGGGCGCGGAATTATGGATCAAGGATGAACGTTGCAGTGGGCACAACGGGCATAGCTCGCGCCTGGTATTGCTCTGCCAGGATCAGCTTGGCTACCATAACCTGATCAAGCTAATCACCCGCAGCTATGTCGACGGCCAATCTCAAGGCGTACCTTACGTCCTGCATAGCTGGCTCGATGGCGCCACCGAGGGGCTGATTGCCTTATCCGCCGCCCGCGCCGGGGATATTGGCCAGGCGCTCATTCATAATAATAATGAACTGGCAAAGACGCTGCTGGCGGAGTGGGCGAAGTTATTTCCCGAGCGATTTTATATTGAGTTGCAACGCAGCCGGCGCCAAGACGAAGACCTGTATATCGCCGCGGCCATAGAACTCGCGACACGCTTTGAGATCCCGGTAGTGGCATCGAATGATGTCAGGTTTTTAAGCGCAGAAGACTTTGATGCGCATGAGGCGCGGGTCTGTATTCAGCAGGGGCGCACCCTGGCGGACCCCAGGCGGCCGCGCCCCTATAGTCCGGAACAATACTTAAAGAGCGCGGCGGAGATGGCGGCGCTTTTTCAGGACCTCCCGGAGGCGCTTGAGAACAGCATGTTGATCGCGCAGCGTTGCAATGTGGAGCTAGGCTTGGGGGAGTATTATCTGCCCGATTTCCCCGTTCCCGAAGGCCACGATCAGGACTCGTGGCTGCGGCATGAGGCAGAGGCCGGTCTGGCGCATATTCTTGCCGCCCATCACGACAAGGCCGCTACCCCGCTCATGGATGAAGCCGATTTTGATGCCGAATACAAACAGCGGCTTGAAACAGAACTTGATGTCATTAGCGGCATGGGCTTCCCGGGCTATTTTTTGATCGTGGCGGATTTTATTCGCTGGGCCAAAGAGCATGACATCCCGGTCGGCCCGGGCCGCGGCTCCGGGGCGGGCTCGCTGGTTGCTTATGCCTTGGGCGTTACCGAGCTAGACCCGATCAAATATGATCTGCTGTTTGAGCGTTTTCTCAACCCGGAGCGCGTATCGCTGCCTGACTTTGATGTGGATTTTTGTATGGAAGGGCGCGATCAGGTGATTGACTATGTCGCCGGGCGCTATGGGCGCGCCCATGTCTCCCAGATCATCACCTACGGCAGCATGGCGGCCAAGGCGGCGGTGCGAGACGTGGGCCGGGTGCTGGGTCATCCCTATGGCTTTGTGGATCAGATCGCCAAGCTGATTCCTTTTGATATCGAGATGACCCTGGCACGGGCGATGGATGAGGAGGCGACACTGCGGCAGCGCTATCAGGATGAGGAGGAGGTTGCGGCGCTGATTGATCTGGCGCAAAAACTCGAAGGCCTGGCCCGTAACGCCGGCAGGCATCCGGGCGGGCTGGTCATCGCGCCAAAACCCCTGACGGAATACACCCCGCTGTATTGTGAACAGGGTTCGACTGTTACCTCGACTCAATTTGACATGCACGATGTCGAGTCCGTCGGCCTGGTGAAGTTCGATTTCCTCGGCCTGCGCACCCTGACCATCATTGATTGGGCGGTGAAGGACGTGATTGATGTTCTCAATGAACAGATCGACATTCGCAAAATCCCTTTGGATGATGCTGCGACTTATAGCTTGATCCGGCGCATGGACACCACGGCCATCTTCCAGCTTGAATCAGAAGGGATCAAAAAACTGATCCGGCGCTTGAAGCCGGACAGCTTTGATGACCTGATTGCCCTGGTCGCCCTGTTTCGCCCCGGCCCGCTGCAGTCAGGCATGGTGGATGATTATATCGAGCGTAAGCACGGCCGCGCCGAGGTAGGCTATCCCCATCCCGCCCTGGCCGACATCTTGCAGCCGACCTACGGCGTCATTCTCTATCAGGAACAGGTCATGCAAATTGCCCAGGTGCTGGCCGGCTATACCCTGGCGGCGGCGGATTTACTGCGGCGGGCGATGGGCAAGAAGAAGCCGGAGGAGATGGCAAAACAGCGCAGCATCTTCACCAAAGGCGCGGTTGCAAATGACGTAAAGGAGCGGGTGGCCACCCATATCTTTGATCTAATGGAAAAGTTTGCCGGCTATGGCTTTAATAAATCACATTCCGCCGCCTATGCCTTGCTGGCCTACCAAACGGCCTGGTTAAAGACGCATTACCCGGCGGCCTTTATGGCCGCGGTGCTCTCCGCCGACATGCACAATACCGACAAGATAGTGGTGCTGCGCGACGAGCTAAGACGCATGCGGCTAAGACTTCTGGCACCGACAATCAATCGCAGTGAACTGAAATTCAAGGTGGTGGATGATCAGACCATCGGCTTCGGCCTGGGCGCGATAAAAGGCGTGGGCCGTGCGGCGATGGAAAATATTCTTGGTGAGAGAGACGCCAATGGCGCGTTCAGCGATCTGTTCCAGCTGTGCCGGCGCATAGATACGCGCAAGGCGAATAAGGGCGTACTGGAGGCATTGATACATTCCGGCGCGATGGATGAATTAGGCCCTTCTCGCAGTATTATGTTGGCTTCGTTGGATAAGGCCGTGCAATTCGCCGAGCAATTTACCACCAACAGCAATGCCGGGCAGGACGATATGTTTGGCCTTATGTCTGGCCTTAAGCCTGCGGCCACTGATGCCGGGCCGGAAGAAGACGTGAAAGCCTTGCCTTATGTTATTGTTGAGGACCGCGATGAGCACGACAGGCTGGCCGGGGAGAAACAGACCTTGGGCTTTTATCTCAACGGGCATCCCATCACCCGCTATGAACAGGAACTGGCGGCAATCGTGTCCAGACAGCTACGAGACATCGGGCCGGGCCGGGCTACCATTGCCGGGTATATTGAAAATATTCGCACCCGCAGCGGCGCTCGGGGCAAGATGGCCGAAGTCCGTCTGGATGATCGCACCGCCCGCATACACATGACCCTGTACTCGGAAGATTATCAGCGCTATCGTGATATTGTGCGAAAGGATCAGCTCATCATTGCCAAGGGCGAGGCAAGGGAAGATGATTATTTTGAATCGGGTTATTCCTTCGTGGCCAAAGAGTTGTTCACTTTGGATGATATACGCACCCGCGCCGCGACCCTGGAACTCAGCCTTGATAAAGACATGATAGGCAGGGGTTTATTAGCGCAGCTTAAGGAATTATTATATGCCCACCCTTCAGGGGAAAATACGGTAATCATTGAATATAATAGCGAGGCGGCAAGCGGCAGGTTCAGCGTCGGCGCTGACTGGAAGATTCGATTGAACGAGCACTTATTAGGCGAGTTGCGTGATCTTATCGGTGAGAAAAATATCAAGGTTGCCTATCCGGCACGGCTTGCGCTTTAATCTGCCTATTAGTCAAGCATTAGTAAAAAATTGAACAGGCATGAATTTTCTGGAATTTGAACAACCCATTGCCGAGTTAGAGGCGAAGATAGAAGAGTTGCGTTATCTTGGCGCTGATACGGATATCAATATCTCTGAGGAGATCAGCAAGCTGCAAAGACGCAGCAGGGAACTGACCGAGTCAATTTTTTCTTCTCTCAGCGCCTGGCAAATCGCCCAGGTGGCCCGGCACCCGCAACGTCCGTACAGCCTTGATTATATCGATAAGTTATTTACCGACTTTAATGAGTTGCATGGCGATCGCCACTTTGCGGATGATGCTGCGATTGTTGCCGGCCTGGCGCGCTTTGAAGGGCAGCCGCTTGTGGTCATCGGCCAGCAAAAGGGGCGCGATATCAAGGAAAGGATCCATCGTAATTACGGCATGCCGAAACCGGAGGGTTATCGCAAGGCGCGGCGCGTTATGCAGTTGGCCGAGCGCTTTAGGTTGCCGGTCATCAGCTTTATTGATACGCCCGGGGCCTACCCAGGTATTGATGCAGAAGAGCGCGGCCAGAGTGAGGCCATTGCCAGAAACCTGTTTGTCATGTCGGAATTGGCAAGCCCGATTATCTCTGTTGTGATCGGCGAGGGCGGTTCCGGCGGGGCGCTGGCCATCGGTGTGGCGGACAGATTGAATATGCTGGAATACGCGATGTATTCGGTGATCTCACCAGAGGGCTGTGCCTCAATACTTTGGAAGAGTGCGGACAAGGCCGAAGCCGCGGCAGAGGCGCTGGGCATTACCGCCGCCCGTCTTGATGAAATGGGTATTTTAGATCAGATCATCAAGGAGCCTTTGGGCGGGGCGCATCGGGATTATGACGCCGCGATAGATAACGTGCGCGCTGTGATTAAGGATCAACTCGCACAATTACAGGGCCTGAGCATGGATGATCTATTGGCGCAGCGGCGGCGTAAGCTGCGCGCCCACGGCTTTTTTCAGTGAGCTATTTTGACGCCGCCCTTTTCCTCAAAAACCCTTATCGAAGTTCTGCATCGTTTCCCTGCGGCAAGACGTTACCTGGTGGCCTATAGCGGCGGGCTGGACTCTCATGTCCTGCTGCATGCCCTGAACATTCTTAAATCTTCCTTGCCAGCCAGCTTACTGGCCATCCATATTGATCATAACATCAGCGAGCAGGCCGAGGAGTGGGCGCGGCATGCTCGATCAGTCTGTGAGGGTTTGGGCCTTGCATTCCGCCTTATTAAAGTAGATGCGAGTGCACCTGATGGCAAGAGTCCGGAGGCCTGGGCCAGGCAGCTGAGGTATCGGGCTTTCAATAAGCAAACGCAGGCCGGCGACATTTTGCTCACCGCGCATCACAAGGACGATCAGGCGGAGACGCTTTTGTTACAGCTTCTGCGTGGTGCCGGCCCAAAAGGTCTGGCGGCCATGCCGCTGCACTGTCATTTTGGAGCGGGCCTGCATGTGCGACCCCTGCTGGGTGTGCGTCGGCAGGCGCTGCATGAATACGCTGTTAATCACGGCCTGCAATGGATTGAAGATGATACGAATCGTGATGGGCGTTATGACCGTAACTATCTACGACATGAGGTGCTGCCGGTGTTGCAAAAGAGATGGACCGGGCTTGCCGAGACATTTGCGCGTGCAGCCGACAATCAGGCAGAAGCCGTGCGCCTGATGGAAGCGCTGGCGGAAATAGACATGCAATCCTGTTATCAGGCCAGGTATCGATCACTTGATGTCAGTGCAGTCAAAGACCTGTCATCACCGCGCCGGAGCAATCTGCTCAGATACTACATACAGCATCTGCGACTCCCGCTCCCGGATAAGAAAAATTTGACTCGTATCTTACATGACGTTGTTTCCTCAAAATATGATGCCTCGCCCTGCATAACATGGGAGGGCGCGGAAGTGCGCCGCTACACCAAACACATACTGGCGCTGGCCCCACTTGGCCGGCATAACGCGGCCGAGAGTGTTGTCTGGAAACCGGGGACTCCATGCAAAATAGCGGGCGAGAGCCTAACAGCAAAAACTTCTATGGGAGATGGCATAAAAAAGTCCTGTCTCAAGGATGCGGTGAAAGTTGCTTTTCGTCAGGGAGGAGAAACACTCAAACCGGCGGGCCGGCGGCACCACTGTGAATTAAAAAAATTATTCCAAGAAGCAGGCATCCCACCCTGGCAAAGAGATCGCATCCCACTGCTGTTTGTTAAAGACAAACTGGTGGCGGTCGTTGGCCTGTGGATAGATGAGAGTGTGTATGCCGCAGATAATGAAGAGGCCTGGCGGATAAGCTGGTCGGGCCTTGAGCGGATAATGCGATTTAATGAGGCGGTATGAAGCCGCCCCTGTTATTTTCCATTGCAAATGAAATGATTTTTCCAGGCAAGGCCGCCGTCTTCAAGGGAGTGATATTATGGCAGCCGACTATTAAAAAGAACGCGAGTTGGATGATACCAAACAGGAAGTGGACTTGACCGCGGAAAAACGGATTCAGGAAAATTCGGCGACAACACGCGAGCAGGCAAAGAATAAAGAAAGTACCTTAATCCTCGTTGTCCTGATCTAAGCCCTTTTGTCATTCCCGCGCAGGCGGGAGTCCCACAGGCGCGATACAACACTGGATTCCTGCCTCTGCTCGCAGGCAGGGGTGACGTTCTTACGCAGGAATGGCGAATAATGCTGCCTTTTCCAGCTTCAAAGAATAGAGCAATGCTGGAAAAATCATTTCACGAGTATCGCATAGATTAGCAATCACACCGGTGCCTTGGTATTGAGCATGGCGGTCTGCTCGTTGAACTGGTAGTCAATGGGATGTTGTGTAAAGCGCAATGCGATATCACCCATCTCGATAATGTCGCCCTCTTGAAGAGTATGTTTGAGTTTTTTTTCATTATTGACAAAGAGGCCGTTGGCGGAGTTGGTATCCAATAATATGAAGCGGCCATTGCTATCGCGCTGGATCTCTGCATGTCTGCGCAATATTGAATTGTCGTCCAAGGTCATTTCGTTATCGCGGCTGCGGCCGATGCGCCAGATGGTGCGAATAATTGGATAACGCAGTCCCTTTTCATCCTAGGTGATCAGGTAGGCATAAGGCCTGAATTCCTCTGTCTTTGAGCGCTCATCTGCTGTCTTATTGACCGCTTGTCGATAAAGCAAAACGAGGGCGATTAAGGTCGGGATAAGCAAGATGGCCAGTGCAGCAGGGACGCCATACCACAACCATAGATCAAGCCCGTATGGCAGCGATTGAGCCGGGTTCGTCGGCGCCTGTCCATGAGCGAGAGTGCCCGTTGTGAGGCTGTCTTGTTGGGCTGTCGGCGCATCAATGTTGATTGCCTCCGCTGCTGTGGGCGGGATGACAACCGGGACACGCAGCGTTATTTCATTTTCATCTCCCTGAAAGATCAGGCTTATTTCCGGCTTGCGAATGCGGGCAAGATCGACAGTCTCCAGATCAATACTGAATGCTTTTTCGGTATCAATATTTTTATACGGGGCGCTAAGAAAAGATGGCGGCAGATCAAATTCTTGATCGGACTCGATGAATACGCCTCCAGTCTCGTCACTCAAGCGCCTCAAGGTCTGCAAGGCCACGGAAAGCGAAGCAGAGCGCGGGAAGCCAAGACTATTGATGATGATACGTGATTCTCGGGCGGCCTCGATGACATCTTAGTGGAAGTAGGCCTGATCTTCCGCTTGCCCATCGGAAAATATGAAGATCGCCTTTCTATCGGCCGCTACCTCATCCAGCAGCGCAATGGCCGCAAGCAGATTGCGATATAGTTCAGTGCTCATGCCGCGCGCCTGAAGCGCACTACTGGCCGCTGCTATCTGCGCATTTGATGCGCCAATGGCTGCCTTTATCTGTAATTGTTTATCAAAGGTGGCCAGGCCGAATATGTGTTGGGTCTCTCCTTGCGCTAATAATTCCTTAATCTGTTCGATGTTTTTATCAATCACGTCTTGCCGCCGTGGATCGCTGGTATCAACCAGGAAGAGAATGGCGCTCAAGGCAAGCTTTGCTGCGCTATCCGGCTCATCCATGATCAACAGCGCATCCCCATCCAGGCTGGCCATTATTGAATGAAAGACACCGCCATCCAGCGCTCGATATGAGCAGCTTATTTTACTAAAGTCCTGCTGCTCGCAACGAATGTCGATGGCATCTGTCAACTCTTGCCAGGCAGAGCTTGTATGGCTATTGGCAACTAAGCATATACCAAGCCACAGCCGGGCGGAGATTGTGTGCCTGGGATATGCGCAAGTGCGGGACATGGCTATTCCTTTATGATTACCCGTGTCCCGATGGAGACATATTGACGCAATTCATTTATCTCATCATTTTTCAGGGCAATGCAGCCTTCCGTCCAGTTATGCAGCGCATGGATTTCAAGCTTCTCTTCGCTGGGCACCCCGATACCGTGAATACCGATATAACCACCCAGAGCGGTATTCTGCGGCGGGGTCAGTTCGTTTTTATAGGCGCTTGCGATCTGTTTGAATTCTTTCGCGGAAATGATTTCATTCTTATAGCCATGCCAGGCATCGATCAGGTTGGGATAATCCAGTTGCATAAAATAATGAAATTTACTGTCCGCCTTAAAATTCACAATCCTGTAAGTGCCGACCGGGGTCTTGTTATCACCCAGGCGGCGTTTTGTGCCCGTCCCGCCCTTGCCGGAGGCGGTGCGGTATCGCTTAATAACATTGCCGTCGTCCTTTACCAGCAATTCCTGATCGCTCTTTGAAATTTCTAATTGATAGGGACTGGCGCAGACGACATGGCATTGAAAAAATAAAAAAACGGGCAAGAGGCACCCTAAGTGCAATGGTATTTTTTTATACATAAAGACTAAAGATCGCACAATTTCACCGGCCTGTGAGCACTGTTCCGGTGCAAGGCAAAATAGCGTGATTATCCCGCCGGATCAACGGCTTTCATCCGCAGACTCAAGCAAGAATGCGGTCAGTTTTCTTTAAGCGGGAGAGGGCCTGTCGGTGAAATGCCTATGGATTGCTCAATTCAGGCGGATATAATGGATGACAATTTTACTGGTAGAAAACATTCTTAGGAGGCAGAGTCGTGGATGAGCAAACTCGTGTTGAGATAGAGGCGGCAACCTTTCGTCACCTTGTGCAGTACATGCGCGAGCATACGGAGGTGCAGAATATTGATCTGATGAACCTAGCGGGTTTCTGCCGCAACTGTTTTTCAAAATGGTACCGGGCCGCCGCCGAGGAGAAGGGGATTGAGATGGATTATGAACAGGCCAGAGAGATCATCTACGGCATGCCCTATGCCAAGTGGAAGGAAAAATATCAAAAGGAAGCAACGCAAGAACAAAAAGACGCCTATGCCAAGGCGCATGGCTAGACTCTTGCGGTCTGCACTACTATATAATACCTGAACCTGTCTGATGAGGGATAAGCACATGAAAGATACTGCCTGCATGAAGATACTATTTTTGTTTTTTACGTTTATCCATACAGCTATTGCTGCGGATGATACGGCCTGCCGCCTGGAAGACATTGCAGTGGGAGAGCATCGCAGCGAGAAAAACATTGCCAGAAATCAATACCGACATCCGGTAGAAACCTTGCGCTGGTTCGGTCTGCGCGAGGATATGACGGTGGTCGAGGTATCCCCCGGCGGCGGTGGCTGGTACACAGAGATCTTGGCGCCATGTCTGCGCGAGAGGGGAAAATTATATGCCGCCAGTTATGATAGCGAGTCGGAGAGAGAATATTTCAGGAGGAATGCCAAAAAATACCTGGATAAATTAGCTGCGCAGCCGGGCGTCTATGACAAGGTTGTGGTGACCGAGTTTGCGCCGCCGAAAAAGACAAAATTGGAACCACAGGGACAGGCGGACATGGTGCTGACCTTTCGCAATACGCATAACTGGATAGCGGCGGGCATGGCCGAGACCACCTTCCAGGCGATGTATGAGGTATTGAAACCCGGCGGCATACTCGGTCTGGTGCAGCACCGCGGCAGTCCTGAGATGAGGGGTAAGGCATGGGCCGAGAAAGGCTATGTTCCGGAGGCTGAGGTGGTTCGCTTGGCCGAGGCAGCCGGGTTCAGATTGCTGGAGCGCTCGGAGGTTAACGCCAATCCCAGAGATACTAAAGATCATCCCGAAGGGGTATGGACCTTGCCGCCCGGATATCGCTTGAAAGATCAGGACCGGGATAAATACACCGCCATTGGCGAGAGTGATCGCATGACCCTTAAATTCATCAAGCCTCAGTGAGATTTTAGGTTTAGCTATTTTCTTGTCATGCAAGCGGCCAAGGGCTTGAGCTATCGGCTGGATAGAGTGGCGCGGACAGCGGGCAATAGCCGCCAGGATCCGGTGCCGGATGACGGGCTCGAACCGCCGACCTATGGTTTACAAAACCACCGCTCTACCAACTGAGCTAATCCGGCAAGGGCAGCACTGATTCCCGGCGCATAACAAAACAGGCTCGCAAAATAAAAGATTACGTCCGCTATTACAAGGGCAAAACCGTAGCCCTTCATCCGTCGGACTTTTGGCTGTACGCACACAAAAGGGGAGCAGGCGACACCAGTTGGTTATTTTTAGGGTTTGGTGATAAAGTTGGCAAATAAAGAGGCAAAATCGGTGGCAAAACGGCCGCTGAGTTTCTATACTCTTAACTAACCGGTTTCTCTTGGAACTCTCAAATAAGGAGGCAAAATGCTCAAAGCGCTTCAAATAGAGCCGGAAAAATGCACCGGCTGTCTGCAATGTGAAATGGCCTGTTCCTATCAGGCCGAAGGCGTGTTCAACCCGGCCGCCTCACGCATAAAAATATTCACCTTTCACGATGAGGGCCGCTTCGTTCCCTATACCTGCACCCAGTGCGCGGAAGCCTGGTGCTTACATGCCTGCCCAGTGGAGGCCATTGTCTATAACGAGGCCACCGGCGCCAAGGAGGTGCTGGATGATGCTTGCGTTGGGTGCAAGGTCTGCACCATCGCCTGTCCCTTCGGCACGGTGAATTACAGCCGCGCAAAGGAGGTGGTGTATAAGTGCGACCTGTGCGGCGGCGAGCCGGAGTGCGCCAAGGCCTGTCCGACGCAGGCGATCACCTATGTGGATTCCGATCACACCGGCTTACAGCGCATGCGGGCGCATGCCGCAGCCGCCAACACGCAAGCGCAAGGGGGATAAGATGGCCTGGACGAGAAAAATTCTACGCATCAACTTGGGCACGGCCCACTGCACGGAAGAGCCGCTGAACATGGAATGGGCCAAGCAGTATCTTGGCCAGCGCGGCCTGGCGACGCGCTACCTGGTGGAAGAGATCGACCCGCGCTGCGATGCGCTGGGCGCGGAGAACAAGCTGATCATGACCACCGGCCCTCTGACCGGGACGATGGCCTCCACCGCCGGGCGCTATTCGGTGGTGACGAAAAGCCCCTTGACCGGCTGCGTGGCCTGCTCCAATTCGGGCGGCTTTATCGGGGCGGAGATGAAGGCCGCCGGCTGGGACATGATCATCTTTGAAGGCAAGGCGGAGAAGCCGGTCTATCTCTATCTGGAAGATGACAAGGCGGAACTTTGCGCGGCAGAAGAGATCTGGGGCAAGAGCGTCTGGGAGGCCGATCACTGGCTGCATAAAAAATACCAGGATCCGCTGTTGCGCATCGCCGCAGTCGGGCGCGCGGCGGAGGCCGGCTGCCTGTACTCGGCCATCGTCAATGACCTGCACCGGGCGGCGGGGCGCTCCGGCGTGGGCACCGTCATGGCCTCGAAAAACCTCAAGGCCGTGGCCGTGCGCGGCACCAAAGGCGTGGGCAATATCCATGACCCGGCGGCCTTTATGCAGGCCGTGAACGAGGGCAAAAAGACCTTAGCCGAGAATGCCGTAACCGGCGGCGGCCTGCCACAATTCGGCACCCAGGTCTTGATGAATGTCATCAACGAAGTCGGCGCCATGCCGACCCGCAACATGCGCGAGGTGCAATTCGAAGGGGCTGCTAAGATTTCCGCCGAGGCCATGCACGAGCCTAGAGAGGGCGACGGCAGGCCCAATTTGGTGACCAATGCCGGCTGCTTTGCCTGCACCATCGCCTGTGGCCGCATCTCCACCATCGACCAAGGCCATTTCACGATTCAAAACAAGCCCGAATACTGGGGCGCATCCGGCGGGCTGGAATACGAAGCGGCCTGGGCGCTCGGCTCGGACACGGGCGTGGACGACCTGGACGCCTTGACTTATGCCAACTTTCTCTGCAATGAAGACGGCATCGACCCGATTTCTTTGGGCGCAACCATCGCCGCGGCGATGGAATTGTTTGAGCTGGGCGCCATCAGCAAAGAACAGACCAACGGCGTGGAATTAAAATTCGGCTCGGCCGAGGCGCTCACCTGGGCAACGGAGGCGACCGCCCGCGGCGAGGGCTTCGGGCGAGAGCTGGGCTTGGGCTCCGAGCGCCTGTGTGAGAAATACGGCCACCCGGAATTGTCCATGACCGTGAAAGGCCAGGAGTTTCCCGCCTATGACCCGCGCGGCATTCAGGGCATGGGCTTAACCTATGCGACTTCCAATCGCGGTGCCTGTCATCTGCGCAGCTACACGGTGTCCTCGGAAATCATGGGCATCCCGGAGAAGACCGACCCGCTGGTGACCGAAGGCAAGCCGGAGCTGGTCAAGGCATTCCAAGACGCTACCGCGGCGGTGGATTCCTCCGGCCTGTGCGTCTTTACCACCTTTGCCTGGACCTTAGAAGACATCGCCCCGCAGGTGAATGCGGCTTGCGAGGGCGAGTGGACGGCGGAGTCCATGCTGGAAGTGGGCGAGCGGATCTGGAATATGGAGCGCGATTTTAATCTGGCCGCCGGCATCACCGGCAAGGACGACACCCTGCCGAAACGGCTGTTAAAAGAGGCCGCCAAGACCGGCCCGGCAACTGGCAAGGTGAATAATCTGGATGAAATGCTGCCGAAGTACTATGCGATCCGCGGCTGGACGGAGCAGGGCGAGCCGACCGAGTCAACGCGACGGCGCCTGGGGCTGGCCGGATAGCGGGGTTTTAAGGATCGATGCAGCATGTCATTGTAGGCACCGGCCCGGCCGGGGTGATTGCGGCGGAGACCTTGCGCAGCAAGGATGCGGCCTGCCGGATCACGCTCATCGGCGATGAGCCGGAGCCTCCGTATTCGCGCATGGCGCTGCCTTATGTGCTGAGCGGGCGGATTGCCGAGTCCGGCACTTGGCTGCGTAAATCCGAGGCGCACTTCGCCGCCCGCAACATTGAGTTCATCCAGGCCCGCGTGGCCAGCATTGATACCAAGCAGAAAAAAATCTCCTTAGAAGACGGCGGGGCGCTTGCCTTTGACAAGCTGCTGCTCGCCACCGGTTCCCGACCACTGCGCCCGCCCGTCCCCGGCATGGACCTGGACAAGGTGTCTTCCTGCTGGACCTTGCAGGATGGCCGCAACATTGCCGCACAAACCCAACCCGGCACGAAGGTAGTCTTAATCGGTGCTGGCTTCATCGGTTGTATCATCCTGGAAGCGCTCGCCCTGCGGGGTGTCAAGTTGACTGTCGTGGAAATGGCCGACCGCATGGTGCCGCGCATGATGAACCGAACCGCCGGTGGGCTGATCAAGCGCTGGTGCGAGGCCAAAGGCATAGAGGTCTTTACCTCAGCACAAGTGGCGGCGATCCGGCAAGCCGGCGAGGGCTTGCGTGTGAGCCTGGAGAAGGGGCCGGACTTGCAGGCGGACATGGTGATTGCAGCGACCGGAGTCGGTGCCAACATGCAATGCCTGGCCGGCAGCGGCATCGAGGTGGATCGGGGCGTACTGGTGAATGATCGGCTGCAAAGCAGCCATGCGGATATCTACGCCGCCGGCGATGTCTGCCAAGGCCGGGATTTCTCCACCGGCGAGTACAGCGTACAGGCGATCCAGCCGACAGCCGCTGAGCATGGCCGCATCGCGGCGATGAACATGGCCGGGCGCGCGCTGCGGCATCAGGGCAGCGTGAATATGAATGTGCTGGATACCTTGGGGCTTATCTCGGCCTCTTATGGCCTGTGGCAGGGGGCGGCGGGCGGCGAGGCGGCGGAGTTGTGTGATGAGCATGGCTATCGCTATATCAATCTGCAATTTGCGGACGATGTGCTCGTCGGCGCACAGTCACTTGGCCTGACCCAACATGTCGGCGTTCTGCGCGGGCTGATACAAGGCCGGCTGCGGCTTGGCAAATGGAAGGCGCGCCTGCTGGATGACCCCACCCGCATCATGGAGGCCTATCTGGCCAACACCCAGGCGATTGCTTACAACGCCGCGGTGCTCTAAGGCCACAGCGCTTTTCGATTATCCCGCCTTAATGAAGCTCGTACTGAAACTCTATGCCAGTCTGGCGGAATACTTACCACAAGGCGCAAAGAGCAACATTGTTGAGTTGGATATCGAGCCACAGGCCAGCGCGGCCAAAATCATCAAACAGCTTGGCATCCCTGAGGAAAGTGCGCACTTGGTCCTGGTGAACGGCCTGTATCTGGAGCCCGGGCAGAGGCACAGCAATGCCTTTCGGGAAGGCGATGTCCTGGCGATCTGGCCGCCGGTTGCGGGGGGTTAAGAGCAGGCGATGAAGAGCGCCCGCGAGATGTCCATTACCCACCGGGAGTTCCTGCGCCTGTTGCCGCATGCCCTGGAAGGCCGGGCCTATCGGCATGAAAATAATACTGTTGTTGTCAATGATGACAGCCGCACGATCAAAATTGCGCTGTCCCCGGAGTCGATGAGAAAGATCGCCTCCCTGACGCTTCCCGTAACCGAAATCCGTATTGAACTGGAGAACTTCTCTGTCGATGAGCAGGCGGCATTTCTGAAAAAGTTTGACCGTACCTTCCAGCGCGGCGGCGGTTA
This sequence comes from Gammaproteobacteria bacterium, assembly GCA_963923955.1. GTDB lineage: Bacteria > Pseudomonadota > Gammaproteobacteria > Eutrophobiales > Eutrophobiaceae. Next base: position 1,538,082 of record OZ000552.1, on the reverse strand, counting down.
AATGTAACGCAACCCATGCGGCGCTGTCCGCATTGGGCAAAGTATGCGCCTTCGTTTCACTACTCCAATGACCCCGGTTTTGAACCCGATTAAGCCATTTTTCTGAATTTGTCGGCTCTGGATAGAAATAATATCATTTCTAAATAATTGATATAAATATTTGATTCTAATGGATTAATATCTTTTTTCCAGCCCCTGGATCATCTACTATTCATGGAGGCTTCGCGCTTTCTGTTGTACAAATACGTCATTTCATAAATTCACAAAAGTTGTTGTAATTTAGCTATTTTAGTTGCAATTTTGTTGAATCTGTATTACCTTCCTCAGACGACATTCAGTCTTAAGTGTTGAATTTTCTCCTCCCCATCAAATCATTGGGGGATATGGGTCCGGCTGAAGTTTCTGGGGGAAGGCCGGACCGGGGAGGCCAGGTAGCCGCCGCTCTTCGGCCCTGGCTTATTGAAGGGGAGGAGATAATCTAAGACCTTACGATCCGGCAAAAAAGTGCATTTTTAGCAGATGCCCTGTTATCAAACTGCTGAACTCCGGCTCGCAGTGCAGTAGCATAGGCCGCTTTCATTTTATCCTTAAGAATGCCTTTCCATGCGTGAACTCTACCCCGAGATAGAGCCTTATCATGTCTTTTCTCTACAAGTCGATCCATTACATACCCTGTATGTGGAAGAGTGTGGCAACCGGGACGGCGCACCCGTCATCTTCCTGCACGGCGGGCCGGGGGCGGGCTGTAGTGCGCGGCATAGGCGCTATTTCGATCCTCGCTATTATCGAATTATCGTTTTCGATCAGCGCGGCACCAACCGTTCTACGCCGCGCGCCTGCGTGGAAGACAATACCACGCAGCATCTGCTGGATGATCTGGAGGCGATACGCAGGCACCTGGAATTGGATAAGTGGCTGCTCTTTGGCGGCTCCTGGGGGGCGACCCTGATCTTGTTATATGCCCAGGCTCACCCTCAGCATGTAGCGGGCCTTATCGTGCGCGGGACTTTTCTGGCCCGGTGCCGGGACCTCAACTGGTTTATTTCTGCGCAAGGTCTAGGCAAAATATTTCCCGACTATTGGCAAGACTTCGCAGCCGTGATTCCAGAGGCAGAACGTAGCGACATGGCAGCGGCCTTTTACCGGCGCGTGCATGATGGAGGGCGCAGCATAAGAGAGCAGGCCGTCCGCGCCTGGGCGACTTGGTCGGGCCGAACGGTGAGCTACCTGCTGCCGGGCCTTGATAGTAAGAATTTTGCACCGGAGGATATGCAGGCGGCCATGCAGGAGGTAAGGATCGAGACGCATTATGCGAAGCATGACTATTTCATCGAAGAAAACCAGATTTTGAATAATGTGCATAGATTGCCTGCGGTACCGATCCATATCATCCACGGCCGCCGCGATCTGACCTGTCTGCCGGAGGCATCATGGGCCTTGCATCAGGCCCTGCCGGGCTCAACCCTGACCATTGTAGAAGACGGCGGACACCTGGCCGGCACGGCCGCTATGGTGGATGCGCTGATAGGCGCAACGGATGCGATGGCAGGGCGCTTATGACGAAAGCAGCCGATCCCCGGCGCCCCTTGCTCATGGGCATTTTGAATGTGACCCCCGATAGCTTTTCAAATGAGGGCGAGCATTTTGCCGTTGCTGCGGCGCTGGCCCATGCCGAGCGGATGATAGAGCAAGGCGCGGACATCATTGACATTGGGGGCGAGTCCACCAGACCGGGGGCTGCGCGCGTGGCGAGTACTGAGCAAATAGCGCGAGTTGTTCCGGTTATCGGGAAGATTCGGCAGAATATCCCTGCACAAATTCCCGTCAGCATAGACACCACTCGCGCTGAAGTGGCCGCCGCAGCTCTGGAAGCGGGCGCATCAATGATCAATGATGTCTCGGCCGGCCGCGACGATCCGGCGCTCTTGACCCTGGCGGCAGACAAGGCCGTGCCCATTATCTTAATGCACATGCAGGGCGAGCCGGCCACCATGCAGCTAAGACCGGAATATGAGGATGTGTTGGAAGAGGTGAGCGCCTTCTTGTTGCAGCGGGCGAGGGCGGCGGAAGCGGCGGGGGTCAGGCCGGAGCATATCTACATTGATCCCGGCATCGGCTTTGGCAAGACCCTGGCGCATAACCTTGACCTGATTGCCCACGTAAAAGCGCTCGCCGCACAGCCTTATAAGGTCTTGTTAGGCGCAAGTCGTAAGCGCTTTATGACGGAGCTCTGTCAGGTGGCACACTACAATGAACTGCTTGGTGGGAGCTGTGCCGTTACCGCCTTTGCCGTGTTATCGGATGTGAGCATCATCCGCGTGCATGATGTTAAGGAAAACAGACAGGCCCTGGATCTTGCCTATGCCATCAAACAGCGTATGCGAGACTAGATTGTGCGCGCTTTCTTAAGTGCGTTGCCAGGTGCCTGATCTCCCGCCTGATTTTTCCAGCAGTTGCACCGCATTGATCGACATGCCGCGATCAACGGCCTTGCACATATCATAGATGCTTAATAAACAGACCTGCACCGCGTTCAGCGCCTCCATCTCCACCCCGGTCGGCCCGACAGTCTCTACATGCGCCCGGCAGCGAAGGCATGAATTTTTCTCATCGGTCTCCAGTTCAATCTCGACACCAGTCAGTGCCAGCGGATGACACAACGGGATCAGTTCAGACGTCTTCTTCGCCGCCATGATGCCGGCAACACGGGCAATGCCCAGGACATCGCCTTTTTTATGCCCGCCCTTAATGATTAGCGCAAGGGTCTGCGGCTGCATGGAAATCTCGCCGGCGGCAACGGCAAGGCGATGGGTGGCGGCCTTGGCGCCGACATCAACCATGTGCGCCTCCCCCTGTTGGTTGAAATGCGTTAATTTACTCATCAATCAGCCTGGACAGCCTGTATAATAGGCAAATTCATTTTCAGTGTAAGACCTATGGCAATAAAAGTTAAATTTTTCGCCAGCCTGCGCGAGTTGACCGGAAAAAACGAAGCGCTGATTGATTATCGGGAAGGGATGACCGCCTCGCAGATCTGGGCCTTGGTTGTGGATGGCATGGACATGCCGGCGGACATCATGGTCGCGGTCAATATGGAATATGTGAAGGGTGATCCCGTTGCGCAGGATGATGATGAAGTTGCCTTTTTTCCCCCTGTTACCGGCGGGTAGCCATGCACATTGAATTGCGGGCCGGTGATTTTGATCCTTATGCGGAGGTCGCCGGGTATCAGGCAAAGCTGGCGCCGGGGAAATATGGTGCCAGTGCTGTCTTTGTCGGCAGCCTGCGCGATTTTAATGAAGGTGAGAGGGTAACGGGCATGTATCTGGAGCACTATCCGGGCATGACGGAAAAACACCTGGATGAGATCTGCGAGCGGGCGAGAGAAAAGTGGCGCCTGCTCGATGGGCTGGTGCTGCACAGGACCGGGGATATAAAAATAGGCGAGGCGATTGTGGTGGTCGCCATCTGGTCGGCTCATCGCGGCGATGCCCTAGATGCCTGCCGATTTATCATCGAAGATCTAAAGCACCAGGCCCCGTTCTGGAAAAAAGAGCAACTGCCGGCGGGGGGGCGCTGGGTGGAGAAGAATACGAGTGGTTATGCCAAGCAGGTCTAAGCATTGAGTTAAGAAACAAAATATTGCCTTAACGGCTTTCCACCGACATCGGCTTTTCTTGATAGTTTTTCAGCACTTCATACAGAAACATAGGCGAGCTATGCGAGTTTTGTATGATGATGCCATCCTCATACAGGGCATCCTGCACCGCAGCCGCAATCGCATGCACCGGCGCACCGCCGCCTTCGCCCATGCCTTTTGCGCCGTTGTAGCTAAACGGCGAGGGCGATTCCATGCTGTCTTGTTTTAGCTCGGGCATGTTGTTGATTGTCAACGGGGCATAATCGGTGAATGAGCCGGACAAGACATTGCCGTCTTTGTCATGCGGCATGATCTCCAGCAGGGCGGCGGCAAGACCATGGCCAGCCCCACCTTGCGTCTGTCCGTTGACGATCATGTGATTGATGACCGTGCCGCAATCATCGACAATGGCATAATCAAGGATACTGGTCTGGGCGGTTGCCTTATCTACTTCGACCACGCCGATGTGCAGTTGCAGCGCATAGGTCAGGGTCAGGTTGCCGTATTTCTTTTCCGTATCTACCGGTTGGAAGGGCGCGACATAGACATGGCGGACATTTAGATGTAGCTCGCGCAGTTCTTCCGGCAAAATGGCGGTATTATAGTTGGCCATATTGGCCAAGGCCCAGAAGTTCACGCTTTTATCGGTGCCAACAACCCGCACCTCCGGCCCCGTCTCGCCGGCGCCGAATTCCAGATCATCTTCATTGGCCTCCAAAGAGAAAGCGGCAAGCCGCTTCATCTCGTCCTTTAATTTTTGTGCGGCACCATGCACCGCGGATAGTCCGGTGACGGCGAACTGGCTGGCATAGGTACCGCCGGTGCCGGTATTGGTATTGCGCTCGGTGTCAAAGCCGACCTTGACATTGATAAAGTCTTCATCGATCCCCAAGACCTGTGCCACAACCTGGGCCGAGGTTGTCTCATGTCCCTGGCCCTGCGGGAAGGAGCCGACTGCGACGCTGACCGTGCCGTCCAGATCAAGTTTTGCGGTTGCGGCCTGGGATTGTCCGGAAAAGGGCAGGTAGGGGTTGATGATCTGCGACTGGCCGAAGTTATTGGTGCCGGAATCAAGCGTGGTGCCGATGCCGATGCCGATGTAGCGGCCCTCCTTGCGCGCGGCTTTCTGTTTCTCTTTCCACTCATCCCAGCCTATTAACTCTTTGGCCTTTGCCAGCATCGTGTGAAAATCGCCGGAGTCATAGACACAGCCATTGGGCGTTGTGTAGGGGAACTTATCAATGTAATTGCGGCTGCGCATTTCATCGGCGGGAATGCCGAGTTCGTGGCCGCAGATATCGATCACGCGCTCCATAAACCAGATATGCGGCATGCGTGAATAACCGCGATTGGGCGCACACGGCCCCTTGTTGGTCATCACCTGACGAAAATCGATCTTGAGGTTTTTGATCTTATACGCCGCCGGCACAACCTGCGCCCAGATAACGCAGCCGAGCGGTTCATAGCGCGGATAGGCGCCGCAGTCATCGACATGCAATGAGCGCAGGCCGGTCATGACGCCATCCTTGTCTAAGGCCACTTCGGTATTGAAAAAATTTCGCTCGCTCCCATGCCCACCGGCCTGCATGTGTTCGCTGCGTGTCTCCAGCCACTTTACCGGCGCACCGCCGGCCTTTTTTGATGCCAATGCCGCCAGGGTCATGTAGGGATAGTTGCCGATCTTGTTGCCGAAGGCACCGCCGATGTCATGGGTGCGCAGGCGAATCTTGTCTGCACTGATATTCAAGGCCGGGCCGATCATGGCAATGGGCACCGCCATGATCGTATTGGCGAAGTAATCCAGCTCGCCCAGTTGGTTCCAGGTGGCGACCACGGCGTTGGGTTCTAAGGGGGTGCTGCTAAAGCGATGGAATTTCAGGTGATCAATCTTGACGATGTGTGCGGCTTCCGCAAAGGCCTGGTCAACCTCGCCATAGTCGAACTCGCCCTGCCAGGTGTAGTTCGTGCCGATATGCTCATGCAACAAGGCCTCATCGCGCATTGCATCTTCTGCCTCCACGATGACCGGCAGCGTCTCGTATTCGACTTCGACCAGTTGCGCCGCATCGGCCGCAATCTGCACGGATTCCGCGACCACGCCAACCACCGGGTCGCCCTGGAACAGCGCCTTGTCAACCGCCAGACAATAATCCGCAATATTCGCGCTCGGCTCCGGGCCGATCTGGGTAAAGGGATTGCTTTGTTCCTTCACCTCTTTGCCCGTCAGGGTGCAGACGACACCGGGCAGCGACTCAGCGGCTGATACATCAATGGCGAGGATCTTTGCATGGGCATAGGGTGAGCGCACGACGACCATGTGCAACATGCCGGGCGGGTGATAATCATCAACAAACAGGCCGCGGCCGCGGATGAGCCGATTATCTTCCTTCCGCCCCAGCTTCTTTTGGCTGCGTCGTACATTCAGGATTGCGTTAAGCTGATCAATGCTCTTTTCCTGCATGGCGCGCAAATCGTCTGGTTGCTCGGCCAGGGTTGCCGGGACGGAACTCAGCACGGCTTCTCCTGCTACACTTTCAGCTTCTCTACCACGCAGGCCGCGCAGGGTTCGGGACAACCACCCCTCGGCCTGTGGCCTGGTGGCTTGCGGTTTTGTGCCGGGGGAGAGTGCGTCTTGCAGGCTGGCGATCAACCGATTAATTTCTTTCTCGGCATAGCCTTGCAGGGCGCCACCGGCCAGAGACAGGATCTTGCCGACCAGTTGCGTCTCGCCCTGCCATTTGATCAGGGTTCCGCCGCCTGCGGCATCGGCCAGTTCAAAGGAAGCGAGCATCTGATAGGCCCCCTGCATGAGCTTGCCGCGGCCGGCATAGCGCGCCCTTGTCGGGGCCGCCGCCTCGTCCAGGACAAGCTCGGTCGAGGCCGTGCCGCGGATGCGGCCGATGCCCACCTTCACCCGCAAGGTGACAGTGCCTTCATCCTTCATTTCCAGGCTGTGGAAGGTGGGCAACAGCGGGGCGAATCTTTGTGGGTTGGCTAAGGTTGCGAAGACTTCGTCTTTGGGCAGCGCAACGGTGAATTCGCCATTGAATTTCATTTCCATGACCTTTAAGCCTCCTGGAGCTCTTTGGCGGCGGCCTGCACCGACTTGATAATATTGACATAGCCGGTGCAGCGGCAGACATTGCCGGCTAGGCGTCTGCGGATCTCCTTGAGCGATGGCGCAGGCTCAGCGGCCAGCAATGCCAGCGCGGACATGAGCATGCCCGGGGTGCAGTAACCACATTGCAAGCCGTGCTGCTGGGAGAAGGCCTGTTGCAAGGGGTGCAACTCACCGTCCTGTTCGAGCCCTTCAACGGTCACTACCTCGCTGCCATCGGCCTGAACTGCAAATAAGGTGCAGGACTTTACTGCGCTGCCATCGACAATGATGGTGCAGGCGCCGCAATAGCTGGTATCACAACCGACATGTGTACCCGTCAGGGACAGATCTTCACGGATAAACTCAACCAGCAAGAGACGCGGCGCAACTTTACGCGCATAGGTCTTGCCATTAACGGTGATTGTCACCGGAACAGCTTGTATTTCATCAGACATAATTATGACTTCCATCAATTTCTGTGCCGCCAGCACGGCGCAAAGCGGTGTGTGCCGCCTTCATAAACAGCTTGTGTACTATGCTGCGCTTAAATTCTGGTGTGCCTCGGGAGTCCGCAGGAGGGTCGGATTCGGCAATAATAATTTCAGCCGCACGTTGTAAGTTTTCTTCGTTCAGTGCCTTGCCGCGTAGTGCATCTTCTGCTTCCACCGAAGTCACCGGCTTGGGCGCAACGGCACTTAGGACAATGCGGATCTGCTCGCAAATGTCGTCGGCACCGAGACTCAGCTGTATGCCGACGGCAGCGGAAGGATAGGCCGGTGCCGCCTTTTTGAAACCGACATAGGCACCGCCCTGTCGGCCGCCGGGTGCCTGGAAACGTATTTCTGTAACCAGTTCGGCCTCATTCAGCGCAGTGGTATAGGCGTCCTGAATAAAGTCCCGGATGGCAATAACGCGCTCTCCCCCAGGGCCGCGGCATACGATCTCTGCATCCAGCACATGCAACAAGGCAGGCCAGTCACAGCTTGGATCCGCAGCACTGATCGAGCCGCCGATGGTGCCCCGCGCCCGCACCTGCATATCCGCGATGCCATTTCCGCAATCGGCCAGGATGGGGAACTCTCTCGCGAGTTCTGACTGGCCGATCTGATCATGCGTGGCGAGTGCGCCGATGCGCACCAAGCCGTGGTCATTTTCTGTATGACGCAGTCCGGGAATACGTGCAATATCAACAAGATCAGAAGGCTCATCCATCCTTAACTTCAAGATGGGGATCAGGGTCTGCCCGCCGGCGAGCGGCCTTGCGCCATCGCCTAACTCAGATAAAAGCGTGACGGCATCAGCAATAGAAGCCGGGCGATGATAGCGAAATGGTGCTGGATACATAGCTTATTTTTCCATTGGTTTTTTTAATTAAACTCGGACTTAATCAGAGCCTTCCCAAGTTGATTATATCTTATGAATGCTATTAGTGAACCAAAAATGACAAGCGGCATGTCCATATTCAGCCTGATGCCCGGCTCGATAGATGATTATTTCTATACTCGGAGAAGCTCTTTCCATACCAGCCTTTGAAGCTGCTGGAGAAACTTGGAAGATTCGAAAATCCCAACATGTAGCTGATCTGTGTTGCGCTGAGTTCCCGGTTTTGTATATATGACTCGACCAGTTCTCTTCGGGCTTCCTCGACAAGTGCTCGGAAACCGGTGTTTTCAACCTTCAGTTTACGCTGTAGTGTTCGCGGGCTCATATTTAGATTTCCAGCAATATAGTCAATATTGAACTGCGCGCTACCAAGAGTCTGCATGATCTTCAGTTTAACCCTATAGGGAAGATGTTCATGCTCATTGAGGGAGCGCAGGTAATCACGGCACAAGCTATCCTGATAGCCGGCTAACTGCGTATTGGCACCCGGCAATGGTCTTTGTATGTCAGATAATTGAAATTCAATGGCATAATTTTTGGTATTCCAGGCAAATGGAACGTTGATAAAGTTCCTGATTGAATCCTTATATTGTTGCTCAGGCCACGGCAGGTTGATCTTTGTCGGGGCAAAGTTGGCGCCGCCGAGTTCGCGACATACCTTAAAGATGAACAGAACAAATACATCGGTTGTAGTATGGCTTGCCACCTGACGCAGATCGTTCACGACAAGAGTACAGGTTCTTTTGTCTTTAATGGTTGATATATTAACCGAGGAACTGCACACTTCCCGATACCGGGACAATCTCTGGAACAGATCTTCAACAGACTGGCTGGCATACAGGCCAAAACCCAGCGCATAAAATGAACTGGCGTTTAGATGTTGCACAGTCCTTTCGACTAAGAGGGGCCAGTCTTCCACGCTGGTCTCGGCAATCTGCCAGACATGCTGCATCTTTGCCACCGGATTGCGTGTGAAGGGCAGACTTTGAGCATCCGGATCCAGACCGCAGTCTATGAATATCTTCCTGCCATCTACGCCGATGGATTGCAGCGCCAGGAGTAATGCCCGACCCCATCCGCTAATTGAAGTGCCAAGGTGATGTTCCTGTTCAATGTTGCACATAAGCCATGCCTGTTGAATATTAGATAAGTAGATAGCGCCTAGGATTAATATTATGGCGCAAGATATTAAATTATTGCAAATCAGAAATATTATTCTCATCCCTAAATTACTGGCTTTGCTGCACAGACTATTGGGGGATGACAGATGAAGGCATCTAGCATATTGATGGTTGGCGCAATGATGCTTCTTTGCGGAGACCTTGCGGCCCAGGTTGTACTCGAAGAGATCGTTGTAACCGCCCGAAAACGGGCTGAGTCACTTGATAATGTTCCCATTTCCGTATCCGTGACCTCGGGTGAAAAGTTGGAAGATATGGGCATTGGCGACCTGGAAGAGTTGTCCGCCTATACGCCGAATCTACAGATCAATCAAAATGCTACCCAGCAGACGGTTACTATTCGTGGTATCGGCTCTGGTGCCAACCAGGCTTTTGAGCAGAGTGTAGGTACCTATATTGACGGGGTATATTTCGGTCGTGGGCGCTCAGCCAGAAACCCTTTTTTTGATATTGAACGCGTTGAGATACTGAAAGGGCCGCAAGGGATCCTGTTTGGCAAGAACACGATCGCCGGGGCCATCAACATTACCACCCGCAAGCCAACGGATGAATTTGAAGCCCATCTGATGGGTGAGTATTTTTCCGATGTCGATCAATGGGGAGTAACCGGCATCGTCTCCGGGCCCTTAAGCGATACGCTGCAAGCTCGCATTGCGGCAAACCATCAATCTGAAGGTGGTTACATCGACAATAATTTTGCCGGGGGCGATGAGACGGATGTGGACGAATATGTAGTTCGGGGCACCGCTGTGTGGGAGGCCACCGCTGCACTACGCATCAGCCTCAAGGCAGAAGTATCCTCCTATGATGTGGATGGCAGAACAGCACAGCTGGTGGCCGCCCCGGAGCAACTCGCAAGGTTTTATGCTGCCAATGATCCCGAATTTGAAACTACGCTGGATTTTCAAAATTCAACCCCGGGGGATGATTTTGACAATACCGATACGGCGAATGTAACGCTGGTTCTGGAATATGATGTGAATAATAGCCTGACCATTACCTCGATCGCCTCGTATGTCGAGTATGATTTTCAAAATAATATTCCGGCTGAATTCGCTCCGATCGTGGATTATGCCGAGCAGTCCAATCGCCAGGACCATAAACAGCTCTCAGAGGAGCTGAGATTTCACTACACTAACAATGACTCCCGGTTTGAATTCTTAGGCGGCATTTATTACCAGTCTGAGGAGTTGAATATAGAAGAGACCTTCAATTTCAACTTTTCCAAGCTCATCGCTCTGGGGGTACGTCTATTCCCGCTGGATTCAAGCATTATCACCTTCTATCACCAGGATACGGAGAGTTATGCAATCTTTGGTGAGGGCACTTATGGCATTACAGACCGGCTGCGCCTTTCTGTGGGCCTGCGCTACAGCCACGATGATAAGGATGTGGACAAGGAATTAGTGATAGCGACACTAGGGACACAAACACCCGACCCACGCCAGTTTCCCCTTGCCGCCAGAATAGGCCGAAAGCCACATGCCTATATGCTCGATCGAACCGACACGGATCTGTCACCTTCGGTGGGTGTTCAGTTTGACCTGACCGATGACGGTATGATCTATGCTACCTATTCCGAGGGCTACAAATCCGGTGGTTTTGATGCTCAAAACGTGGGAGGTGCCCTGGATCTGGCAGCCTTCGATCCTGAGGAGGTGGACGCCTGGGAGATTGGTGGTAAATTCACATTCTTAGATGGGGCGGCAAAGCTCAACATTGCCTATTTTGAGAATCAGTATAAGAACCTTCAGGTTAGTGCTTGGAACGGCTTTTCCTTTATCGTAGAAAACGCTGCATCTGCTGTATCCCGGGGCGTGGAAGCCGATATCAAGTGGCAGGCGACCGAAAATCTATTCATCGCCGGTGCCATTGCCTGGCTGGATGCCGGGTATGACAGTTTCCCGGCAGCGGTATGTACCGCGCCACAGCAGCTTGCCTTTGCCGCTGCCGGTCTTGGTCCGGCAGGCCAATGTACCCAGGATCTCTCAGGCGGGGACCTGCAGTTCTCACCCAATGTTGCCGGTAACATAAATGCGGAATATGTTATGCCGATTATGGATAACTACTTGTTGACACTTCAGGGGGATGTGAATTTTACCAGCAGTTACCACACGGCCCTGGATCTTGACCCACTTGCAGAGCAGGGTGGCTTTGCCAAGTTAAACGCCCGGCTGGAGTTGGCCGGAGAGGATGATCGGTGGTCTGTGGCAATTGTCGGCAAGAACCTCACCGATAGAAAGACTACAACCTGGGTGAACGATATTCCTGTCTTTCGGGGAGGTTATTTTGGATTCATCGATCCGCCTCGCTCTGTCGGCGTACAGGCGAGAATCTCTATGTAGTCATATTATGCCCGGTGGCGATATAATTATCGTACAAAAAATGTTCAATCGACGGGTGAAGCCTTCGTTATTTTGATGTAAGGATAAAGATCGAATCTATGTGCAGGCGATTATTATTCTGTATCAGCGCCCTCTTTCTGACTGTGACTGCTCAGGCATCGCTTCCCGATAAAAAGTACAACCTCCTGTTCATTCTTACTGATAACCAGGCCGCGTCTCTACTTGGCACCTACGGCAATCCGGATATAAGAACCCCCCACATTGATCAGCTTGCCCGGGAGGGGATGCAGTTCAACCGCGCTTATGCAGTGAACGGGATGTGTTCACCCACGCGAGCTACTTTAATGACTGGCTTGATGCCCTCTCAGCACGGGATTCATAACTGGCTGGACGATGAGATGCTGGATGAATGGCCGAAGAGCTGGTCTGCCGTTGCAGAATTTCGAACCCTGCCATTAACATTGAGGAACAGAGGATACCAGACCGCCCTGATTGGCAAGTGGCACCTTGGACAACCCTGGAAGCCATCAATTGGTTATGAGTACTGGCTTACTTTTACCGATGGACACACGGTGGATTTCTGGGATAACACGATCATAGATAATAAGCGGATCTACGAGGTGAAGGGACGCCATATTGTCGATTTCTTTGCTGACAAGGCAGTGGAGTACATTGAAAATCTTGATAGTAAAAAGCCGTTTTATCTTCAGCTTAACTTTGATGGGCCCTATGTCAACCCGCCAACTAATATGGGACCGGCGAGGAACCGGCACTACCAGAGTTATGTGGGCAAGGCGTTCACATCGTTTCCGCGAGTGGCATTCAATGACAATATGGCTTCGCAGCTTATTGATAAAGCAAATCCCTTCATCACTAACAAGATTCGACAGGGGATCGCCATGCACAATGATCCTGCCACCATGGCTAATGTGGCATCGCAAAATACCATTGTGGACGATGCTGTTGGCAGGGTTATGGCGGCATTGAAGAAAAAGGGTCTGGATGAGAATACACTGGTGATCTTCTCATCTGATCAGGGTAATTTCTACGGTCAGCACGGCATCTGGATGCATACAATAGTAACCACGCCGTCTAACCTGTATGAAACAGCTATGAACATCCCGCTTATTGCAAGACATCCAGGGAAAATAAGTGCCGGACGGCGGAGTGATGCCCTGATCGGTCAATACGATCTGCCTGTCACCATTCTTGATTACCTAGGAATAAATGAAGTTGGTTTTGAAGGCAGTCCCGGCAGGAGTTTTGTGGCATTGATGCAAGGCAAACAGATTGACTTCCACGATGCCGTCTATTTTGAACAGGAAGAAAGCCGCGGGATTCGCACAGGACGTTACTCATACTGGAAACGTCTTCAGGGCACGGGAGAGGATGAACTCTACGACATGGAAAAAGATCCGGGCCAATACTCCAATGTTGTCCAGGATACGGCCTACCAGTCAGTAGTAGCCGAGTTGGACAGGAAACTTGTCGCTTTTTTTAACCAGTACTCCCGCGATGCCTACGACCTCTGGCAAGGTGGCGTTGCGAAAGGGTCAGTGGTGCGCCCTGAGATGTTCAAGCGACTGTACGGCGAACAGTGGGATACTGAGGTGGAAATAAAACCAGAGTTCAAAGAGTAGGCCAGAGCTTCCCCAGCAATATTCAGTACTAGGCCTGGACAAATAGTAACGCCCTAATCGAATGAAACCCCATACTGTTCTTCTTTTTCATATTGTATTTTTAGTTGCTCTGGTGGGATGCGGCAAGCCCGGGACGAATAATTCTGAGTAAAGAGACTCATCCTTACCTTCCGCGCCCGGGAGCAACGAAAAAACTGAACCAGGATCGGTAGAGCCTAAGGTTTTCTATACCGAGGAGCGGAGCCCATGTGTGGACCACCAGCCCTTTCGAAAACCGCTTTTTTGGGGATCTGCATGTGCACACGACACTGTCATTTGATGCCGTGGCCGACCGGACCAATACTCTTCCCGCAGATGCCTATAACTATGCAACGGGTAAGCCTATTCCATTTTTTCGCAGGATAAAAACGGCCAGCCAACGACGACAGTGCAGATCGAACGGCCACTGGACTTTATAGCCGTTACGGATCACAGTGAACTTCTTGGGGAACGGGAACTCCGCATTAATCCAGACTCACCGGAGTACACCAATAAATTTTGTGTTGCCTACCGGGAAGCCGAGTTTCGGGGGACACTGATGCTTGCCAGTGTGCTGTCCATGAAAGTCCCTCAGCGAATAGAAATGCTGTGCGGAACTGATGGAAGCCTTTGCAGAGATTCTGCGCAGCTGCCTTGGCAAATGATATTGCAGGCGGCGGAGGATGCCTATGATCGCTCTGCCGAGTGTTCATTTACCAGTTTCATCGGCTACGAATATACCGTTACGCCCGGTACATCCAGCTATCATCGAAACGTGATCTTCAGAAATAATTCAGTCCCGCTCTTGCCGGTATCCTATATAGAAGCCAACGGAAATCATGCTATGGGAGCAACTCAATGAGCAGTGTACTCCGAGTAAGGCGTGTGAATATATAACTATCCCTCACAACAGCAATCTTTCTAACGGCTTGCTGTTAGCGCCCTATGCCAACCTGGAGCACTCCTTAGAAAACAGGCGAAGCTACGCACAGACAAGGCTGGATCGGGAGCCGCTGATGGAGATATTCCAGCATAAGGGTGCGTCCGAACGTGTGAATGGGCTAAATTCCGTGCTGGGTGTAGTTGATGAATTATGTGAATTCGAACAGGCTCGTGTCCTGGGGGAAGTATCCCAGGTTCGACACTTTGAACGTAGAGGAACGGAGATCATCTTTCATCAAGCAGGGGATTCCATGGTGAGGGATTGCAGAGATGAAACCGGTACCATCAGTATGTTCGGTGGAGGGTGTATATCCAGAAATGATTTTCTCCGAACCGCACTCTTGACAGGATTAAAAGAGAAAAAGGGCATTGGTCTAAATACGGTTCATTGCCTCCACAGACAATCACACCGGGACACCGGGCAATGTAGATGAAACAAAATGGCATGGCTCAGTAACTGGGGAAATGAATATAGCGGAGCGACTCAAACCCGCCACCTTGCCCAGTGGTATCAGAGGCAACCCCAGAGGCCTGGCGGGATTCTGGGCAGTTGAAAACTCACGAGATGCCATTTTCGTAGCCCTAAAGCGCCGGGAAACATTCGGAACCTCCGGTCCACGTATTGTCCCTCGTTTCTTTGCTGACTGGGAGTACCCGAATGATATGTGCGTACAAAGCAGTATGATTGAGCTGGCGTATGAAAACGGTGTGCCGATGGGGGGTGATCTGGCGGCCCGGCCGAAAACAGATACAAGTCCGAAATTTATCGCCGCCGCCATGCTCGATCCAGCAAAGGATGCGACACCCTTAAAAAAACTTCAGCTAATCAAGGTCTGGCTTGATGCCGAGGGCAGGCCACATAACGAGGTACATAAGATTGCAGGTTCGCCCGATAATAACGCATCCGTGGATATTGATACCGGGGAGTGAATCGGCATCGTTCATGAATCACTGTGCACGGTCTTTGAATATCTGGATTTCAACCCCTCGCTACCTTCCTTCTATTACCTGCAAGTGGTAGAAAATCCGAGACCGCGCTGGAGTCTTTTAGATTGCCTTGATTTGAAAGAATCCGAACGTCCGGAGCTATGCTCTGATCCATCAAGACATATCATCCAGGAAATGGCGTGGTATTCTCCAATTTGGTATAGCCCTGATTTATGAATTGTAGAAGGTGCTGAGGCGATAGTGAACGAGGCTCTGATTTAATTAGGGCTTTCTTAATTCATTTCCCGGCAGGATGAGCAGGTAATTTTCTTACAGGTGCGAGTCTGCACGACAGGAAAACTAACACGGGTTCGGACGATCTGCCGCTCGTGCAGTCATGGTGGTTGTACCATCTATGCTGTTGTCTAAGGATGGCAAGGCGACCAAGATAGAGCCAGACCGGGAACATCCGGTTAGCAAGTGTTATACCTGTAAAAAGACGAATCGCTTTGTCGCTCTCCAGTATTATTCCGAGCGTCTGCTGTATCCGCAAAGGCGCGCTGAGACCCGCGGCGAAGGCAGGTGGGAACCGATTTCCTGAGATGAGGCGCTTTTCATGCTGGCGGATAAGATGAATCAAGTTTAAGTGGGAAGCAGGTGCCGAATCCGTGGTCATAGGGCACGGCATGGAGCCTGATTTTCATCGCTTTGTCTATCGCTTGGCCAACATCTTCGGCACGTCGAATGTCTTGGCACCCGGCCATGCGTGCTATCTGCCTCGCGCTGCGATTGCCAGGGGGATGGAGATACCGATGGTTGATTATGAAAACCGACCGAAGCGCCTTATCTCCTGGGGGGCGAATCACTTGATCTCAAATACGGATGAGAGCAAGTGTATTAATCTCGCCAAGACACTGAAGGCGGACGCCAAGCACACTGTCATTGATCCACGTCGCACGAAGCTGGCGCATGGTGCAGATCTTTGGCTACAGCTACGCCCGGCGACTGATGTCACCTTGGGGCTCGGCATGATGAAGGTGATCATGGATGAGGGGCTACACGATAAGGAATCTGTCGAAAAATACACCACCGGCTTTGATAAATTCGCTGCGCGCCTGCAGGAGTTTCTGCTGGAGCGGGTGGAGAATCTCACCTGAGTGCCGAAGGAAAAGATCATTGCCGCAGCGAGGCTCTATGCCACGACTAGGCCGGCCGCCATGCAATGGGGTGTCGACGTTGGAACATTAATTGTATGGATGTCAATCGAGCGCTGCTCTAACTGGTTTCCCTGACCGGAAATCTTGATGTGCCGGTGGCAACGTCATCTTCGGTTTTCTGCACAATCTGGCCGTCGAGCCGGAAGGGGAGGCGCGCTCGGATCATACGATCTTAAATGAGCCGAGCAGGAAGCTCGGCTATGCAGAATGCTTCTGGGAAGATTATTATGCTTTGCTCAACCATATTCTTGAACCGGCGGGATTGAGTTGGACAGAGTTCAAGGACATGGCCTATCTGCGGAGCGAAGAGAAATTCCGCAAGTATGAAACCGAGGGGTTCAGGTCTGAGTCGGGCAAGATCGACTTTTATTTGCCCAAGTATGAATACTGGGGCTACGATCTCCTGCCTGATTTTGTCTAGCCCCCGGAGAGCCCTGAACGGGAGAGAGAATTTGTCGAAAAGTATTCCCTGGCGCTGATAACCGGACAGCGCATTCAACTATTTTGGTTCTGAGCATCGACAATCCGCCCATTTGAGAAAGTCACCCCCCGACCCACTGGTGGAGATCCATCCAGATGTCGCCCACCAGCGCGGCATAAAGGACGGCGACCGGGTGAGCATCGAGCCACCACGCGGCAAGGTGAAAATTCGCGCCAGGTTGTTTGCGGGGATGCCCCGAGAGTTGTCAGCGCCGAATTCGGCTGGTGGTTTGTGGAGAAAGACCGCACCGACGCCGAGGCGCAGCTCAGTTCGAATATTATTGTATTGATCGATGATGCAAGCGGCCTTGCTCCGTGTATTGGCGCAATCAACCCCAGGGGACTGATGTGTCGTGTCGAACCGCATCGTGCCCAGTAAAGCTCAGCCTTGCCTGAACTTTTGCCTCTTCATCATCCATTAAAATTTCAGTGCTATTCCCAGGCGAATGGCGGTAGAATTAGGTTCTTAACGGCGTGATTCTTCTAAACAGGCGATGGCAAAGACAGCGGATAATAAGCACCTGCAATATCTGCAGGAGTCGGTGCAACATGCCATTGAAAGGGTCGATCTGGTGTTTTATGCCGAGGCTGCCTTTGCGCACTTTGAGTGTAATCAGCTTGATCTCGCCGGCGGTTTGAGTGTGTATGATTTTACTATTGATCCGGCCATCATCAAACGCCGTGCGGCGCATATCTCAACGGACGGCAATCACGATTATTTTTTATCCACCATCTTGCAAGGCGCGGCCCGCATCAGCCAGGCCGGGGCCGGCTTTTTGCAAAGACCGGGCAGCCTGGCCTTGATGACCGGGGGCATGCCTTATACGACTGAGTATGCGACAAGAACCCGGCGCATCATCATCCGGATTCCTGAGCAGGTGTTTCGTGAGCGCCTGGTCAATAGTGAGGAATGTATTTCCATCGGCGCTCTGCCCAATACGGGCCTGGGCCGGGTGGTGATCGATATGCTCCGGTCGATCTCTTCAGAGGCGGAGCGATTGACACTGACCGATCAGTACACCTTGACACAGAGCCTGCTGGATCTGACCGGTGCCCTGGCACGGGCCTCGATTAAGCCGCGGGAGACCAGGCGTGATGCGCGGCATGCGGAATTATTGAGCCGCATCCTGGGCTACCTGGAAGCGCATTTTATGGATCATGAGATGCGGCCGGCGCGCATCGCCCGGGACAACAGCATTTCCATACGCTATCTGCACAGTCTATTTAAGCAATCCGGGACGACTGTACAGCGCTGGGTCTGGGAGCGTCGTCTTAAGGCCGCGCGCAAGGACCTGCTGGATCCGACCCTGGCGAGGCGGCGCATCAGCGATATCGCCTTTGAACGGGGATTCAGCGATAGCGCACATTTCAGCCGTTCATTCCGTAATCGCTTTGGCATCTCGCCGAGCAAACTGCGCCATCTGGCCGCAGAAAGCCATCATCAAGACTTGACTTTGTGAACGGTTTATTGCGCTCTGAATCAAAAAAGTGCACATCCCAAGGCAAGACGCTGACCGGGCAAAGGTTTATGATGGGCTTGTTTTTGCTCGATCAATACACGCTAAGTTGCTGCGGTTGAAGCTGAACCGAGGCAACGCTAAGCAGGAGATAAGCCTAAGATGAGTGCTGCCAGTAGCCCGAAGGTGGGCGTGATCTTCAAATCCTACGAGCCGCTCTCTGCCATGCAGAACTATGCCCGGCAGACCGAAGACGCCGGCATGACGGGCGGTTTCTGGATTGCCGAGGCCTATCACTGGTTTCGGCACTATGGCCTGGAGGCGCGCGGCTGTTTCAGCACCTTAGCGGCGGTGACCCTGGCCACGAAGAAGATCCCGGTCGGCCTAGGGATCACCTCGCCCTACATGCGCCACCCGACCATCCAGGCATCAGAGGCCGCCGCCATTGATGAGCTCTCCGGCGGGCGTTTTATCATGGGCATTGGTGTCGGCAAGGTGGGCATTGAATACTTGGAATACGATATCGAGGTGATGAAGCCGGTGCCGGTGCATGCTGAGGCCATTGCCATCATGCGCAAGGTCTTCAGCGGCCAGGCCTATCGCTATCAGGGTAAGTTCTATGAATCCACCATGCCGGCCTATGACCGCGCCGCTGCCGGTTTAAGGACGACGCTGCCGATCTATGTCGGGGCGACCGGGCCCTTTATGCAGAAGCTGGCCGGGCGCGAGAGCGATGGCATGCTCTTGGCCGGGCTGACCTCGCCGGCCTTTGTCAAATATGCCCGTGAGAACATGCAGGCCGGGGCGGAAAAGGTCGGGCGCACCTTAGCGGCGGACTTCCCGGTCGGTGGCGTGATCTTGTGCGCCTGCTCCAAAGACGGCGCCAAGGCCCGCGATGCCACGCGCTCTTACACCGGCACCTATATCGTCAACAAGATCCGCAACATCAAAAACGACGTCATCCTGGCCGGCTCTGGCCTGCCCGATGCCAGCTGGGATCCTTTTCGCCGGGCGATCGAGGAGGGCACGCAGGACAAGGTTACGCACCTGGTGAGCGATGAGATGATGCGCAAATTTACCGTGATCTCCGGCACCCCGGAAGATTGCCTGGAGATCACCCAGGAGCTGGTGGATGCCGGGTTGAACCTGCCGCTGCTGGAGGTGGTCGGCGAGACGGAAGCCGATAACCTGGAGACCATCCGGCTGATGGGCGAGCAGGTGGTGCCGCAGCTAAAAGCGCCGGACTGAGGATAGCGACAATGAGATTAGCGACCTTTACGACAAAAGGGCAAGCCAAAACAACGATCGGCGGTCTTGTGGATGAGACCTACATTGACTTACATGCCTTGTCCGATGGCGCGCTGCCGGACAATATGCTCGCCTTCTTAAAGGCCGGCAAGGCGGCCGCGGCAGAGGCGGGCGCCTTACTCTCGGCCGCCGCTGCTGCCCTGCAAGAACAGGCGGCCGCTTCTTTGATGATAAAGGATAAGCGTTATGCCTACACGGCGGCGGAGATCGAGTTGCTGGCGCCCGTTCCCGCGCCGGGCAAGATCATCCACACGGCCTGCAACTTTGATGCGCATCTGGATGAATTAACCACCTGGAAAGACCCGGAGTGGGAATCGCATAACTGGCAGGAGTTTCACTTTGAACACCCCACCGGTTTCCTGCAGGCACCCTCCTCAGTCTGCGCCCATAAGGCCGGTGTGCCCATCCCGAAGTTCACCAAACAGCTTGATTATGAGATCGAGATCGCGATCGTGATCGGCAAGGAGGCCTTTGAGGTGAGCATGGATGAGGCGCCGGCGCATGTGGCCGGCTACACGATATTTAATGACTTATCCGCCCGCGATATTCAGGCGCGCGAGCATTCGAATAAGGTCATTTTGATGGGCAAGAGTTTCAAGAATTCCTGTCCGCTCGGCCCCTGGCTGGTAACGCCCGATGAGCTGTCCGACCCGCATAAGCTGGCTATGAAACTGACCGTGAACGGCGAGCTGCGCCAGGACGCCAACACCGCAATGATGCACTATAAGACTGCGGAGTTGGTGTCCTGGTGGTCCTTGATGGGCCTGTACCCGGGCGATGTGATCACCAGCGGCAGCCCACCGGGCGTGATCGCCGGTATGGAAAATCCACGCTGGCTGCAACCCGGCGATGTGGTGGAGGCGCATGTCGCGGAATTGGGTACCCTGACCAGCCGTATTATTTAAGCGCCCTGAATAATGAACGATAAAGATGATTAACAAAGTGAATAAGGCGCTTGTCGCCCAAGCGGTTGAACAGATCGATCGGGAGCGCCTGGTAAAGATGGTCATGGCCATGGTGGATATTCCCAGCCCAACGGGCTATGAGGGCGATTGCGCCCGTGCCGTCCATGCGGCCTTGCAGGAGGCCGATTTTGATGCGGTCTTACAGCCGATTGGCGATGAGCGCTACAATGCTGTTGGCCGTCTGCAAGGCCGGGGCGGTGGAAAATCTTTAATGTTTAACGGCCATCTGGATACCTCCTTCGGCCCGGAGCAGGCGCATCGCGGCATCGGCTATGAGTGCAAGGCCACCTTGATCGAGGATGAATGGATCTACGGCATGGGTTCGTTCAACATGAAAAGCGCGATGGGAACCTATATCGCAGCGGCTGAGGCGATCCAAAAGGCCGGGATCAAACTGGGCGGCGATCTTGTCATTGCCGGTGTTGCCGGCGAGATTGAGAAGTCGCCGGTGAATGAACACGAAGGCCGACAATACCAGGGCTATGGCGTGGGCACTAAATACGCCATCACGCATGGGGCGATTGCCGATTATTGCATCCTGGGCGAGCCGACTAACCTGATGATCATCCCGCGTCATTGCGGCAGTTGCTGGGTGAAGATCACCGTGCCGGGCCACCTGATCCACACCGCCTGGTCAGAGGTGGAAAAGAATGCGATCAATCGTTCACGCAAGGTGCTGGATGCCATCCACGAATGGATCCCGGACTATTGTGCATGTAACACCCTGGCCGATGGTTTCCAGCCGCGCGTTAATGTCTCTGCGGTGGAGGCGGGCTGGGCCTGGCGCGGGGCGCGCACACCGGATAATTGCGTGATCTATATGGACGTGCGCACCCTGCCGGATAAGTTCCCCTTAGAGGCCTATAATGAAGTGCGCGCCATGATCGATGCGCTAGTGGCCAGAAATCCGGAGCTGGAGGGAACAAAGGTCGAGACTTTTATGAGCGCACCAGGGACGTCTATTCCCGATGATCATGCGCTGATCGAGAATATCGTGCAGGCGCATACTGATCAGTTGGGCGCGGCACCGAAGCTGGGCACCGAGGTCTGGATGTCTGATGCTGCGCACATGAACCGCTACGGCATCCCGACCGTGAACTACGGCTCGGCCGGCCGCATCCGCACGGGCGGCGGCGGTTTTTCCACCCACCAGGGCGAGGCAGCGCACATCGGCGACATGCTGGATATAACCAAGGTCTATATTCAATGCATCATGCAGATCTGCGGTGTGGTGGAATAGATGAGTTCGCATAGATGAATGCGTCAGCGGCAATCATCGACAGGGCAGGGCGGGGCGCTCGCCCGAGTGCTGAAGAGGCCTTATCACTCGCGGAGTACAATGATCTGCCGCGACTCATAGAGGCCGCAGCCGCGATCAGGGATCATGGCCGTCCCGCCTTTATCACCTACTCACCGAAGGTCTTCATTCCACTGACGCAGCTATGCCGCGATGTCTGTCATTACTGTAGCTTTGCACAGCCGCCGAGGCGCGGACAGAAGGCGTACTTAAGCGCCGATGAAGTACTACGCATTGCGCGAGCCGGTGCGGATGCCGGCTGCCATGAGGCATTGTTCACCTTAGGCGATAAACCGGAGCGGCGTTATCAGGCGGCGCGTGATGAACTAAAGGCTCTGGGGCATGAAAGCACCTTGTCGTACCTGGCTGAAGTTGCCGGACTCGTGCTGGAAGAAACCGGCCTGCTGCCGCATCTAAACCCCGGCGTTGTCACTGAAGACGAACTGCGAGAGTTGCGCCAGGTGTCCGTCTCTCAAGGGATCATGCTGGAGAGCAGCTCACCGCGCCTGTGTGAAAAGGGGCAGCCGCACTATGGCTCGCCCGATAAGAACCCGCTCGTGCGCATCAAGCATATTGCCGCTGCCGCCGCGGCGCAGGTTCCCCTTAGCTCCGGAATCCTGATCGGCATCGGCGAGACGCGGCGCGAGCGTATCGAGGCGCTGTTGACCCTGCGTGAGCTGCATGAGAGCGGCGGGCATATCCAGGAGCTCATCATCCAGAACTTTCGCCGCAAGCCCGATACAAAGATGCACAGCGCAACAGAGCCTTCACTGGATGAGCTGTTGTGGACGATCGCTATTGCGCGGATCCTCTTTGGGGCGGGGATGAACCTCCAGGCCCCGCCGAATCTTTCTCCGAACGCCCTGCCGCAATTAATACAGGCGGGCATCAATGACTGGGGCGGTGTCTCGCCCGTCACGCCGGATCACGTCAATCCCGAAGCCGCATGGCCGCATCTGGAAACATTGGCCCAGGCCACGGAACTATCGGGAAAACAACTGGTGGCGCGCCTGCCCATTTATCCCGAATACATTCATGCAATGGACAAGTGGGTCGAGCCTGCCCTGCACAAATATGTATTACGCAGGATGGATGCAGCCGCCTATGCAAGGACGGATTCATGGGCACCCGGCAGTGCTGAGGCGATCCCTGTTATCAGACGCGGCGGCAAGGTTTTACCGTTCATCAAAAATCCCTCATCGCTGTCGGTTGACAAGGCCATGAGCGGGACGAGGTTGAAAGAACAAGAGATCGCCGAATTATTTCTTGCCCGCGGCCAGGATTATGAACGCATCCGTCATGCTGCGGATGAATTACGTGCCGAGGTGAATGGCGATGTGGTGAGCTACGTTGTTAATCGCAATATCAACTACACCAATATCTGTTACTTCGGCTGTGGCTTTTGCGCCTTTTCAAAGGGACGTGTCGCCGAGAACTTGAGGGAGCGTGGCTATGATATTTCGCTGGATGAGATCAAGCGGCGCACTCATGAGGCCTGGGAGCGCGGGGCAACGGAAGTTTGCCTGCAAGGCGGGATTCATCCCGCCTACACCGGCGAGACCTATCTCGCCATCGCCAGAGCGGTCAAGGCCGCCCGGCCGCAGATGCACTTACATGCCTTCTCTCCCCTTGAAGTGAGCCACGGCGCGCAGACCCTGGGCCTGCCGATCAAGGATTTTCTCATCAAGTTAAGACAGGCCGGGCTTGATACCCTGCCTGGGACTGCGGCGGAGATCTTGGATGATGAGGTGCGCCGGATTATCTGTGCCGATAAGCTCAATACCGGCGAGTGGCTGCATGCTATCCGCACTGCGCATGGCTTGGGATTAAAGACCACTGCGACCATTATGTATGGCCATGTTGAGCGGCCGCTGCACTGGGCGCGGCATCTGCTGAGACTGCGCGATCTACAAGAATACAGCGGTGGCTTTACTGAGTTTGTGCCGCTGCCATTCGTGCACATGGAGGCACCGCTGTATCGCCGGGGCCGAGCGCGCACCGGGCCGACATTTCGTGAGGCTGTGCTGATGCATGCCATCGCGCGCCTGGTTTTATACCCGCATATTACTAACATCCAGACCTCCTGGGTCAAGATGGGCGCAGAAGGCGTAAAGGTCTGCCTGCAATCCGGGGTGAACGACTTAGGCGGCACACTGATGAACGAGAGCATCAGCCGCGCCGCCGGTGCCTCCCATGGCCAGGAATTTACCGCTACCAAGATGCGGGCCTTGATTCATTCACTGGATAAGGTGCCCAGGCAACGGACAACGCTCTATGATGATGCCCCGGCCAATCCCACCTTTGCGCCGGCAATTAACGGGCCGGTTTCGTCATTTATGTATGCTTGAAATGAGCTGCAAAGAGTGGGAAATCCATGACTGTTAGCGTGTGCGGCTATCACGATATGGCATGACAAAGTAACAACCGGGGCGGACAGTCTCTCGATTGAAGTGCATGTGGATCCGCTTGATGCCTTCGAATCCTTCCGCAATCATTAGACTCGCGCACCTCGGAAGCGGCCACCAACCTCCAGCCTTAAGAACCCTGAAACAACATGAGCAATTCAGATAACACCAATAACAGACAGTCGCTTGCCTATTCCTGGTACATCGTCTTTTTATGTATGGTGGCCTACATATTCTCCTTTATCGACAGGCAGATCATCGCCCTGTTGGTGGAGCCGATTAAGGCCGATCTGCAAATATCAGACACCCGCTTTAGCCTGTTACATGGCCTGGCCTTCTCGATCTTCTATGCCTGCATGGGCCTGCCCATAGCCCGATTAGCCGATACCAAATCGCGTCCCTTGATCATCGCCGCCGGTATTTTTATCTGGAGTGTGGCGACTGCCCTGTGTGGTGCGGCGAGAAGTTTCTGGCAGTTGTTTGTTGCGCGCATGGCGGTCGGGGTGGGTGAGGCGGCCTTATCGCCGGCTGCGTATTCCATGATCAGCGATTCCTTTCCAAAGTCAAAATTAGGCCGCGCCCTCGGGATCTATTCCATCGGCTCCTTCATCGGCAGCGGCCTGGCCTTCTTGATCGGGGGCGTGGCGATCGAATGGGTGGCAGGACTTGGTGAAGTGGCCATGCCCTTGTTTGGCGTCTTGAAACCCTGGCAACTAACCTTTTTCATCGTCGGATTGCCGGGTGTGCTGATTGCGGCCATCTTTTTTCTGACCGTGCGAGATCCGGAAAGAAGGGGCGTGAGCACGGATGCCTCTGGCTATACCATTAAAGAGGTATGGGCTTATGTAAGCGAACATAAGCGTAGTTTTGCCGCCCATTATCTGGGTTTTGGAATCTTTGCCATGTCCATGTTTGCGCTCTTGTCATGGGGGCCGGCCTTCCTGGGGCGCAGCTATGGCCTATCGCCCAGAGAGATCGGCCTGTATCTGGGCAGCCTGGTCTTGATCAGCAATAGCGGCGGGGTATTGGTCAGCGGCTACCTGACGGATTTTTTTACCCAACGAGGTCATCACGATGCCGCCCTGCGCGCCGGGATGCTTGGCGGCTTTGGGATAATCATTCCCGCCGCCTTATTCTCATCCGTTGATCATTTCTATCTCATGTTATTGCTGCTCGGCCTGGCCAATTTCTTTGCCAGTTTCCCGATGGCCACTTCCGCCGCCGCCTTACAGATCATGGCGCCCAACCAGATGCGGGCGCAGGTCACCGCGCTGTTTTTCCTGTTTATGAACCTATTTGGCATTACCGGCGGCGCCACCCTGGTCGCCCTGTGCACTGATTATGTGTTTCAGGATGAGGCGGCAGTGGGCTATTCCATGTCCATTACCGCCGCAATTGCCGGCCTGCTCAGTGCAATGGTCTTGTGCTGGGGGCTCAAGTATTTCAAAGAAACCGTTGAGAGCCTGGCCCAAAGGCACAAATCCGCTTGATAAAACAGGGCGTTTAAGGCTATTCTGCCGGTTATCCGAAGCAGCTTTTTTGAGAATTAAAGACGAGTTTTCCGGTTAGCCATGTCCGATCCTGCCCGTAAAATCCATCCGGCCACCTATCAGGATGTGCTCAATGCCCCACTGCACAAGGTGGCCGAGGTTATCTTCGGTGCCTTGCATACGCATCCGCGCCCGGCCTCTCGCCATGCCTGGGCGAGTTCTATTCTAGGTGGCGAGATTGTCAATTCCTTTGGTCGTGGTCGTGGCGGCCCGAGTGGCTGGTGGATTGTCTTTGAGCCGGAACTGCATCTGGGTGAGAATATTCTTGTCCCCGATCTGGCCGGCTGGCGGCGGGAGACCATGCCGGTGTATCCGGATGCGGCGTATTTTACGATCGCTCCCGACTGGGTCTGTGAGGTGTTATCCAAATCCACTCGCCAGATAGACCTGACCGACAAGCGCAATATTTATGCGCGTGAAGAGGTTTCCTACTTGTGGTTTGTCGATCCCGATGCCCGCACTTTGGAATGCTTTCAGCTGAAAGACGGCTTATGGTTTTTGATCGCCTCACTCGCTGGCGATGTCCAAGTCTCCGTCCCCCCGTTTGATGCGATTAGTTTTCCCTTGATCGCCCTGTGGCCGGATGAGCCAAAATAGATTCTGCCAACAATTAGTTGAATTGCTCTACATAATCTGACGAAACAGAACACCTACGCGGGAATGACGGAGAGGGGGGTGCAGAAACCCTCTGGGTTCCCGCTCCCGTTTTCACGGGGACAAGCCTACGCGGGAATGACGAATAAGGCGGCATTGCTATTTATGTCTCGTCATTCCTGGCTCGACCAGGAATCCATGAAACCATGCAACGCCCCCTAGCCAAAGCCAGAGACAGACCCTGCCAACAACCAAGTGGATTCCTGCCCCTGCTCGTGGGCAGGGGTGACGTTCTTGCGTAGGAATGGACGGCGGAGGGCGCAGGAATGACGGGAGAAAGGGAACCGGGAAGGGACGACTACAACGACCGACAACTTGATCTGGGCGCAGGAATGACGGGAGAAAGGGAACCGGGAAGGCACAGGCTGCCTTGTGGATTTGGCGTGGGCTTAGTTGGCGGGGTAGAATCAAGAGCAGAGAGCCGATCTTTAGCATAAGGAGAAACAATGAAACTTCCCCACGAACGATTTGCTTACTCGGCCATGCCGGAGCGGGCGCCGTTTAGGCTGCCTGATAATGCGCGAGTAGCCGTTTACGTCATCGTCAATCTTGAAGAATGGGACATAGAAAGGCCGCTTGCCAGGGAATATGTGCCATCGCCCGCCGGGGTGAAGACGGTGCCGAATATTCCCAACTGGGCCTGGCATGAATACGGTATGCGGGTGGGGGTCTGGCGCCTGATTGAGGCCCTGGAGAAACGCAAGCTAAGGGCGAATGTGTCCATCAATGCCCGGGTCTGCGAGGGGGAAGGGGAGCCGGTCGCCCGTGCAGTGAAGGAGCTTGGCTGGGATTTCATGGGGCATGGCTATGCCCAGGCCGCCCTGCATGTGGTGGAAGATCAACAGGCAGTCATCCGGAAATCCTTCGATGTCTTGAAACAATATACAGGCAAGGCACCGAAAGGCTGGCTGGGGCCGGGCCTGCATGAAACCTTCGAGACGCTGGATTATCTGGCGGAGGCCGGGTTTAGGTATGTCTGTGACTGGCCGCTGGATGAGCATCCCTTTGACATGCAGACGCGCGCCGGGCCGATTACCGCCATGCCGTATTCCTTTGAGTTGAGCGACCTGCCGATGATGGTGGTACACGCCTATGATTCGGATACCTGGCTAAAGCGCAGCATCGATCAATTCGACCGCCTCTACGCAGAAGGCGCAACCCAGCCCCGCGTCCTGTCAATGGGGGTGCATCCCTATATCATGGGGGTGCCACATCGCATTAAATATTTCGAGCAAGCCATTGATTATATGAGAGAAAGGGGCGATGTCTGGTTTGCCACCGCCGATGGCATCTATGACTGGTACAAGGGGGAGGGCCGGGCGAGCAGTTGATTTTAGAGTGCTTGATTGCGCGCCATGCCGTAAGCATTCACAGTCAAGTCTTACTCCCCGGTAGTCAAGACAGGCCGGCCCGAAGTCGCTATGATTGGCGTTAATTCTGACAGGTAGCATCCTATGAGCACGACAATATCGCCAGAGCTTATCTGGACCAGCGAGCTAAACAAGACGGAGCCGGTGCAGGCCGGCTTCAACCGCGCAAAGACAGTCCAATTCTATGACACCACCTTGCGTGACGGCGAGCAGTCCGTCGGCGTCTGCTTTAACCCGGAAGAGAAATTCCAGATTGCCTGCAAGCTGGCGGAATTGGGCGTTGGCCGCATTGAATCCGGCTTCCCGCGCGTATCTGCTGATGACACCAAGGCGGTCGAGCGCATTTTAGCGGCAGATTTATCTTCTGAGATCTGGGGCTTTGCCCGTTGTGTGCAGGCCGATATTGATGCGCATATTGAACTGGGTACTGAATACTTGCTGATTGAAATCTCCACCAGCGAGGCAAAGATGCTGGCCTATGGCTTTACGCGTGCAAAGGTGCTGGAGCGGGTCACCGGTGCGGTCAGGCATGCCAAAGAAAAGGGCATCAGGCGGGTCAATTTCTTTGCCGTTGACAGTACCCGCAGTGAGCTGGATTTTCTGAAAACCGTCTATCTGGCGGCCATTGAAGCGGGGGCCGATGAGGTCTCGGTTGTGGATACGATCGGTGCCTGTGCCCCGGAGGCGGTTGGATATCTGATCGGGGAAGTCAAGGGCTGGGTGGGCGAGGTGCCCGTGCATTGGCATGGGCATAACGACTTTGGCCTGGCAACGGCGGCGGCGATTGCGGCGGTGCGCGGCGGGGCTGACTGGATCCAGGGCACGATTAACGGCATGGGCGAGCGCGCCGGCAATGCCGACATCTGCGAGGTCGCCTTGGCCTTGCAGTGTCTGTATGGGGTGCCGGTGGCGTTGAAGCTGGATAAGGCACGAGAAATATCCAGGCTGGTGCAGGAGGCGGGCGGCTATCGCGTGGACGGCTGGAAACCGGTGGTCGGTGAATATCTCTACACCCGTGAGAGCGGGGCGGTTGCCAACCAGTTTCACAGCCCTGCGGCCATAGAGCCCTATTCCGCCGAGATCGTTGCCGCCGAGCGGCGCATTGTGCTGGGCAAAAAAAGCGGCTTATCCAATATCGATATCAAGGCAAAAGATCTGGGGCTTGCCATTGCAGAAGACAAGCGGGCGGAGGTTCTGGCAGAGGTGAAGGCGCTGGGCACGAAAAACGAACGGCTGGTCACGGATGAGGAATTTCGCACGATTGTCCAGCGCGTGGCTTGATGGCCTTGGATTGTCGGCCACGAGATAAGGGTCACGAACAAGGGACATGAAAAAGATTGAGCGGGTATGCGTTGTCGGGGCCGGCGCGATTGGCAGTCTATTCATCGGGCATCTGGGCAGGCTGATCGACATGTGCGTGTTGACGCGCCGCGAGGAACACGCAGATGCCTTAAACAGACATGGCCTGCGCACCAGCGGCAAGTCTGAATTGCAGACGGAAGTTACCGCCGCTACCAGGCCGGCGGAGTTGGGCGAGATTGATCTGCTGATCATTGCTACCAAGGCGCCGGCGGTGGAGGCCAGCGCCGGGGCCATTCAAGGCTACTTCCCCGATGCCCATGTGCTGATGGTGCAAAACGGGCTGGGTTGTGAAGAGTTGGTGCATCGTTACGGCGATTGGCCGATCATCTCCGGCGTAACCTTTATGAGCGGCACCCGGCATTCCGATACCCATATAGAATATGAACTGGATACGGCCACCTGGATGGGCCCTTGGGCCGGCGGCAGCGCTACGTATGAATATGTGCAGCAGGTGGAGGCGCTCGTGAACAGCTCCGGCCTGCTTGCTGAAGCCTATGAGGATCTCTTGCCGCATCAATGGTCGAAGCTGATCTTTAATTCCGCCGTGAACAGCATTTCCGCAGTCGCCGACCTGCCGCATTGCCGCCCCTTTGCCGTTCAGGATGAATTGGCGGATCTAGGCCATCTCGTATTCAACATGATGGAGGAGGCCCGGCGCATCGCGGCGGCGCGTGGCGTTAGCTTGGCGGATGACCCGTGGGAGATGAATTGCCGCGCGGTGGGGCAGGGGACTACCGGCGGCGCGGCCTATGCCCATGTGCCTTCCATGCTCGATGATGTGCGCAATCAGCGCCCGACCGAGATCGACTGGATCACCGGCGCCATCGTCCGGGAAGCGGCAAAGGCCGGCATTCCCGCGCCCTATCACGAGACCATGTATCGCCTGGTGAAGGCGCGGGAAGAAGGCTGGAACTGGACCGTGAGCGGGCACGGATGATTCATTTTACCGGGGCGGTATTGACGCTCGGCGCTGGGCTGAATTGAGGAATAGCGATGAAGGTATGCATAATCGGTTGTGGCGCGATCGGCAGTCTCTACGCCGCCCATCTGGCGAGGCTGGATGATGTGGAGGTATGGGCCTATGACATGAATCAGGCGCACGTTGATGCGATCAATGAGAAGGGTCTGCGCTTGACCGGGCTCAGCGATTTCACCGTAAGGCTGCATGCCCGCTCAGAAGCCAGCGAAATTCCGACATGTGAACTGGGCATTATCGCTACCAAGACCATGTTCACCCAGGCGGCGATGCAAGCGACCACCGATCTCTTCAAGGACGCTGCGGTCTGTTCGGTGCAAAACGGGATTGGCAATGAAGAGATCGTGGCGGAGTATGTGCCGCGCGTGATCCAGGGGACTATCTTCCCCGCCGGCCACCTTAGCGCCCCCGGCGTCTGCAACCAGGATGCCGGCGGCAAGACCTGGATAGGCCCTTTTCTGCCCAAGCCGGCCGGCATGGAAGAAGTCGAGAGGCTGGCCGATGCGCTTAATCGCGGTGGGCTGGAGACGCTGGCAATGGAAGATGCGCGCGGTGCCCAATGGACCAAGGTCATCTTTAATTCGGCTTCCAATGCAATGGGGGCGCTCACCCGCCTGCCGCACGGGGTGGCCTGTGATCAGGCTGGTGTTCGCAGCGTGATGTCTGTGCTGGTGAAAGAAGGGCTTGCCGTGGCTGAGGCGCTTGGCATCACGCTTGATAGTGACCCGGAGGCGCTGCTCGATTACGGCCGCGAGAAGGCCTACTATCACCCGCCCAGTATGCTGCAGGATGTGCTGGCGCAGCGCTTAACGGAAGTGGATGCCCTAAACGGCGGCATCGCCCGCTTGGGTCGAGAGCTGGGCATTCCCTGCCCGATGAACGAGGCCTGTGCCGCGATCATCAAGGGCCTGGAGGCATCCTGGAGCCTGGAAATCCCGCCGCATGATTAAATTTTTCTAAGAGAGGACGGAACATGAGCGATTACACAAACAACTACCGGCCAAGCCCGGCGGAGATTGAGCGCCGCTATGCGAACACGCATGCCATGATGGAAAAAGAGGGGCTGGATGCACTCATCATCAGCGGCAGTGAGTACAGCGGCTTTGAAGGGGCGGTGCGTTATATGTGCGGCTTTCACATCCTGCATCGCTATGCCTATGTGGTGATTAGCAATGATTCTGATCCGGTCTGTGTCTTTCCGCGCGAGGCGACCTGGGTCGGCGATCATTCGGCCACCTTCATTGAAAAGCGCGAGTTTCCCGGCCACTGCGGTGAATGGATGGCGGATTATCTGAAAGGCAAGGGCATAAAGAGGCTGGGCATTTATGGCCTGGAATACATCATAAATGTCAGGGACTATTCGGCCCTGGCCGCTGCGGACTTTGAGATTGTTGATGTCGAATTACAGTTCGATTATTCGCGCGCACAAAAGAGCGAAGAGGAGCTGGCCTCAGTGCGCCACTCCATGGAGATCAACAAACTGGGTGTGCTGGAAGTGATTAAAAATTATCAGGCGGGCAAGACGGAAGCCCAGCTGATGGGCCTTGCCGAGAATGTATTCGCCGCGAAAGGCTGCGCGCGTAATACGATGGACATGGTACAGATGGGTGCGAATGGTTCCTTCGCACCACAGATGCTGTTCCCGACCCAGCGCCCGCTGCAAGACAGTGACGGCATGATGTATGGCCTGGAGATCGCCGGCGAGGGCGGCCATTGGGTGGAGTTTTCACGGCCCTTGCTGCCTGAGGGGATGGATGCAATTACTACGGAAATGATGAGCGCCTATCAGGAATTTCATGAACTCGCCAAAGAACACATGAAGGCCGGCAATACCGCCGCGGCCGCGGCTGATGCCTGCATGAAACCGATCTTTGATCGCGGTTATCGCTGCGGCCATGTCTGCGGCCACTCCATCGGCATGACCATGATCGAAATGCCGCGCATCGGCGAGGGCTTTGACTTTGTCCTGCCGGAGAACATGGTCTGTTCCATGCACCCGCATTTCATGAACCAGGAACGTACTCATTCCCTGTATTTCCAGGAAACTTACTTGGTGACAAAGGATGGAGGTGTGCCTTTATCGGGCGTGCCGATCAGGGCCTATGAGGGGGGCGAGGACAGTTTTTGATAATAAAGAGAAATAAGAAAAGTGATAACGAAGCAGGACTTCGATAGCCAGCTAAAGGATTTTGTCAGGGGTCTTCAAGATCATATCAGCACCGAGGATGGTCAATGGACGATTAAGGGTTTTATTGATGTCTATAAAAACATATACACAATATCTTCTGATACGAAGATAGTTTCAAAGATACTTGAAATTCACTTGTTTCCGAAGATACTGGAATTTGCAAAAGAGCACGACTATAAGCTGGTTCTGGCCGATCACCAGAATTATTATCCTGACATATCATTTGTTAAATTTGATGATGAACAATGTAAGTTTGCCGTTGATTTGAAGACTACCTATCGACATCCAGACAAACCCTATTTATGTAACGGTTTTACCCTCGGATCACATGGAAGGTATTTTGAAGATAGAAGTAGTACGAAAAACATTCAGTTCCCATACAGTTCTTATACGGGTCATTTTTGTTTGGGTATTATTTATAATCGAGTGAGCAACTCTACCATTGATGAGACTAGCAGCCATAGAATAGAACGGCTTCATTCTATTACATCGGTTGTGAGGGATTTTCAGTTCTTTGTTGCTGAAAAATGGAAGATCGCAAGTGATAAGAGCGGAAGTGGGAACACAGCGAATATCGGTAGTATCAACAACATCTCTGATATATTGAATGAAAACGGTATTTTTTCAAGCTTGGGTGAATCCTGGTTTGATGATTACTGGATGAATTACAGGAAAATAATAGTTTCTGATGGGAAAGGCGGAACGATGAAAATAGCGACTTTGCAAGATTTTGTCGAATATCGAAAGGGGGACGTTTCACGCATTGTGCCGAAGAGTAACAAGGCGCCAGCACGGAGCAAAAAGTGAAAATACATGTTCCGCCGATAAAATCTCAAGGGATAAAAACCAAACTCATTCCCTGGATCGGCAGTATAGTCCAGCATGAGTTTGATGGTAGATGGATAGAGCCATTTATGGGCACGGGTGTCGTCGCTTTTAACCTGGCCTCAAAACGTGCATTGTTATGCGATACTAATCCACATTTGATCTGCTTTTATCAAGCCATATCCGACGGAAGTATTACACCAGAGACCACCAGGGATTACCTGGAAAAAGAAGGCAAGGAGTTATTGAATAACGGAGCCGCCCACTACTATAAAATAAGAGAAAGATTCAACAAAGAACATCATCCCCTTGACTTTCTTTTTTTGAACAGAGCCGGGTTTAATGGAATGATCAGGTTTAATGGCAAGGGAGAGTTTAATATTCCATTTTGCAAAAAACCGGAACGCTTTGCCAAAGCCTATGTCACCAAAATCACCAATCAGGTTTCGCAAGCCAGTCAGTTATTAAAATGCAAAGATTTTGTTTTTCAATGTCAGAGGTTTGAAAAAACCATATCTGAAAGTAGTGAAAAAGATATTATCTATTGTGATCCGCCCTATATTGATAGGCATACGGATTATTACAATGGCTGGAGCAGGGAACAAGAAAAAGCTCTCTTCAAAGCGTTGTCAAACACGCCCGGCAAATTTATTTTATCTACCTGGCATCACAACGATTACAGAGAAAATAAATATATCAAATCGTTGTGGAGCAGATTTACTATCTTAACCAGAGAACATTTTTACCATGTGGGGGGCAGCGAAGACAATCGCAATCCGGTGGTTGAAGCGATTGTCACCAATTACGATATCCCTGACTATGAATATCAAGAGCAGGAAGAGAGAGATCAGCTGGTGTTATTAGAAAAGCGTGTATCATACGGTACATAACAAGATACCGGCATTTTATGATCCAGGAACGTACGCATTCCCTGTATTTCCAGGAGACCTACCTGGTAACAAAGGATGGTGGTGTGCCTTTATCCGGGGTGCCGATCAGGGCCTATGAGGGGGGGGCGAGTTTTTGATAATAGCGTTGTGCAGATAAGGGTACATAAATAATAGGGGGGTGAGCATGAGTACTATCAAAGAAATCATTGATCTGGCTACACAGTTAAGCAACAAGATTGAGGATAGAAAATTTGCTGGTGAAGTCAGGGAAATTCTGAAAATGGCTGGTAATCTCCAGTCTGAGCATTCCGAAATACATGAAAAGAACTTTAAGCTAATGCAAGAAAATGCTGAACTTAGGAAAGAAATAATAGCGCTTCAGCAACAGAAAGAGCAAGTAGAATATCAACATAAAGAGTGGGGTAAGGGTATTTCAAAAGAGGAAGAGAAAATATTGCTACTGTTGGATGAATATGGAAAGGCTACGGCAGATTTAATAGCAAATCAGCTTCAATATAAACTGACAAAAACTGAATATTGGCTAGAGCACTTATATAAGAACGATATGGTTCGTCTTTTTAGAGTAATCAATCAACCAACTGAATATAGTCTTAATCAAGAGGGACGAAAATATTTGATAAAAAATGAACTTATATAAAGTAGCTAACAATGCATATATATAACCTCATCGCTATAAGGTTTTTATCTTATATCTTTCAATCTATGTTAAAGAGAAATAAGAAAAGTGATAACGAAGCAGGACTTCGATAGCCAGGTAAAGAGTTTTGTCAAGGGACTTCAAGATCATGTCAGTACCGTTGCTATAACGGATCATTGGCCTTGTGCAGACAAATCATAGGTATTGACAGAAAAAAGCAGGTTTGAAAACCATTAGGATTGTTATTGACAGTAAAGAGTTCCGAGGTGATTTGTGAGTAAGAGTGAAGGATTTTTGAACAAGGTATTTTATAAAAATGCTCAGGATATGAGTGAAATTCCTGCAAATGTAGTTGATTTGATCGTGACCTCTCCGCCGTATTTCAATATTAAAGACTATGCAAAAGATGGTTATCAAAAAAACAGCAATGATAAAAAACATAAAGAACAACTTGGCGATATTGATGACTATGAATGCTTTATTGAGTCATTATTGAAGGTTTGGATAGAGTGTGAACGGGTGCTAAAGCCAAACGGAAAACTGGTTATTAATACCCCGCTGATGCCAATGAAAAAGACGGATTAAAAAACGCATTATAACAGGCATATTTTTGATCTTAACGCTGATATACAGCATTCAATTTTGTATCAAAAAAAGACGAGTATGTTTTTATACGATGTCTATATTTGGGATCGAACAAACCCAAGCAAGAAACTGATGTTTGGGAGCTACCCTTATCCAAGAAACTTTTATGCACAAAACACAAGCGAGTTCATAACTGCTTATGTAAAAGACGGCAAACCAATCAATAACGTATCTAAATCTATAAAAGAAAAAAGCAGGCTAAGCGAGAAAGAATGGGTTGATTTTACCAAACAAGTTTGGCGAATACCTATACCAGGGAAAGACGATCTTGCCTTTGGCGATCATAGCGCCATTATGCCAGAGGAGATTGTTTATCGCTGCGTAAGATTATTTACTTACGTTAATGATGTTGTACTCGATCCTTTCGCAGGTAGCGGAACAACCTTGAAGGTCGCAAAAGAACAGGGGCGTAACTTTATCGGTTATGAGCTGATGAGAAGTTATGAAAAAATAATAAGTAAAAAATTAAAATCGACAAATCAAATCTCTAGACAAATGTCATGTCTAATCGACTCATCTTGAATAAAATATATCGAATGGATTGTTGCAAATTTCTGCGGCAGCTTGACGATGAGAGCGTTGATCTTGCCGTTATCGATCCACCCTACAATATGCGTAAAGCAGACTGGGATACTTTTCGTTCGAAGAGAAAATTTTTTGATTTTACCTATTCCTGGATTGATGCGCTCATTCCAAAATTAAAAACCAATGCCAGTCTGTATATTTTCAACACCCCATATAATTCGGCCTACATACTGCAATACCTTGTTGACAAAGGACTGCATTTCCAGAACTGGATAACTTGGGATAAAAGAGATGGTTTGGGCAGTGCCAAGAAACGTTTTGGTAATGGACAAGAGACCATACTTTTCTTTGTTAAGGGAAGGAGACACACATTCAACTATGACGATGTGCGTGTTCCTTATGAATCAACAGAGCGCATCGAGCATGCCAAGAAGAAGGGCATCATAAAAAACGGCAGGCGTTGGTTTCCAAATCCAAAGGGGCGGCTTTGCGGTGAGGTGTGGCATATCACAAGCGAAAGACATAAAAATAAAATTAATGGAAAAGTTCAGAAGATGAAGCATGTTACGCCGAAACCGTTGGAATTGATAGAGCGAATTATCAAGGCAAGTTCAAATGAAAACGACTTGGTTGTAGATTGTTTTGCTGGCATAGGAACAACAGCAGTTGCTGCGAAGAGACTAAAAAGAAATTTTATTTGTTGTGATTCAGAAAAGATCTATGTAGATGTTGCCAGAGAAAGATTAAAAGATATTAAATAATAAGATATTTGAAAAAAATGAATCCTATTTTGAAACGAGTATTAGATATAGATGATGATAATCTCTTTATTCGATACATAATAAATCGAGTTCAGAGCAGTAGATAACGTGGTTGGCATGTATCGCAACATAATAGGTATGGCTTGGATGAAATTAAATTAATTTTGAAAAAGATATACAATGTAGCCGGTACAGATTGCTTCCCTATTCCACCGGGTGATTATAAACACAATGCAATATTGCCGAAGGATTTTCTATGCTATCAGAGTGTAGTGGAGCAGGTTTTCGCTGATATGGGAAAGGGAACCATCAACTCAATAAAAAAGAATTTCTTTCCTGATTTAGAGAAAATGGGCTTTTTGGCAAGGGGCAGAGTCAGGATGAGTACAACAGGAAAGCTTGTATTGCATGGCAAGCTGAATACAGCAGCAGTTGAACTTATCAAAGCAGAAACCTTAATTGATAGCTATAAAAAATTTACCGATGGCATAGACAAACTATTTGGAAATAAACTCTCCGAGTTGGCAGATATGTTATATCTTAGCGATTATGCGAACGAGCTGATAAGTATATATGAGTTTATGTTTATATTATCAGATGATAATGAGGATATAGATAAAATTGCATTGCTTGCTTCATATCGTTGCTTGAAAAAACATAAGAGAACTAAAGTAATTAATTTGATAAAAGAATATGCTAATCCAAAAAACTTTAAGGGTGATAAAACTTCCAAA
Source organism: Gammaproteobacteria bacterium (assembly GCA_963923955.1). GTDB lineage: Bacteria > Pseudomonadota > Gammaproteobacteria > Eutrophobiales > Eutrophobiaceae. The sequence goes on along the minus strand of OZ000552.1, from coordinate 1,500,639 downwards.
CGTGATTTTCATAATTGGAAAAATCAGGCACAGCAGATAATGAGATTAATGAAAACTACAGTATATTTTGCAGTCGATCAAAATAAATCTTTTCGCCTTAATGTTGGTAGTACAGGGTTCTTTCAAGCGCCCGGGAAAAGAAGTGAAGTTCCTAAACGTGAATATTTCAAGTTTCATCGGGTTAGTAAAAGAGATAAATTTGAACTTCATCATATTGTCCCGATAGCTTCAGCCCGAAATAAAAACGAAGCAAAGCTTATTGATGACTACCGAAACTTGCTCTATATCCATCGAGGCAAACATAAGGAAATATCACGAAAAGGCAATATAAATGTAGTCTTGAGCATTGATCGGCGTAAGGCTGTTTTTGCAAGTTTTGATAGCGATACAATAAAAGCCATTAACAATAAAGATGCCTTTTATGCCAAAGAAAAACATAAAATAAAGAAAGTAGCGAAGTATAATGCAGAACTATTAGAGGCGATTTTTGAGTTTCCATAAGACCACTCAAATCATTATCTGATAAACTTTCAAAATGTAACGTTTGGCAAAGTGTGCTTTGATCGGGTGCAATGCAATAATCAATAAAGAAGAGTTATGCCACGGTTTTCTTTTCCAAGTCCGGATAAGGCTTAAGCATGACGATGAGTATTGCGCCCAGCAGCACCAGGCCGGCCACAAACCAGAGTGCGCCGGTATAATTGCCAGTTCGGTCGTAGTATTGCCCCAGGATAGGTGCGCCGGAGGCTGCGCCGAGTTGAAATGCGGCGAACATGATGCCGTAGATCTGTCCGAAGGCGCGTGGGCCGAAGTAGCGGCTGCATATATAGGCGATCTCGCTGATCTCTGAACCACTGGCCATGCCGACACTAATGGCGGCGACAAAGATGAGTGCGCCGGCCGTGTCCGTTGCCAGGATCAGGATGCCGCCGATCAATAGCATCAGGAAAAAGGCGGTTACATACGGGGCGAAGAAGTAATCCATCAGGTAGCCGGCGATCAGCCTGCCAACGATGAGGCCGGCACCCATAGAGGTCATGCATAGGGCGGCGGTGCGCGCGGCTACGCCGCGATCGATCAACATCGGCACCAGGTGCGCAATGACGCTGGTCAAGCCGATGCCCACCAACAGGAAGGAGAATAAAATTAACCAGAAGCCGGTCGTCTTGGCTGCTGCTCCGGCAGTTAAGCCAATATCAGGATTTGTTAGCGGCTGCTCAGTATCGCCATCCAATTTCAGGCCATCCGGTTGCAGTCCCATTTCTTTCGGGTCTTCTCGTAAGACAAACATCGCCATAGGCAGCGCCAGGGCAAATATGGCCAGGGCAAAACCGATATAGGCACTGCGCCAGCCGTGATTTTCTATCATCAGCTGAGCAAAGACCGGCACCAGCATGACGCCGACACCAAAGCCGGAGAGCGACAGGCCGAGCGCAAGGCCGCGCCGTCGGGCGAACCAGGCAATCAGCACCCGGGAGTAGCTCTGCGGCAAGGTGCCGGCGCCCAGGAAGGGAATGAGAAAATACAGGGCATAGTAGTGCCAGATATTTGGCGTCAGCAAGGCCATGGAGGCGACGCAAAGCCCCATCATGATGACGGAAGGCACCAGGGCGCGTTTAACGCCGATCCGATCTATAATAAGACCCAGCGCGGGCGAGGCGATGACAACGGCGATGTTGGTCATGGTCAGGGCGAAGGATAGCTCACCCCGGCTCCAGCCGAATTCCGCCTGCAAGGGGACAACGAGGGTGCCGAAGGCGAAGACGGTGAACATGGCGTAGCTTAAGCCCATGCCAACGAAGCCGGTCGCAACATTCCACCAGCCGTAGAATATTTTCAAGCTATGAATCTCGCGTGATGGTGATTCATGTAAGCCTTAAATGTGGAATTTACAAGGCAACTTCATCGGCAAGCAACACACCCGGCCGAGGCGTATCTTCCAGCCCCCAGCCGCCCATGAGGTAGTGATGCACGATACGAATTGCGGTGGCGCCGACATGTTCATCAAAACCATCCAACTCGCCAAAGCGTGATTTAAGTTTATTCGCAACATAGCCCTGCATGGCATCCAATGACCAGATCGGGATAAATTCCACAAAGGCCTGTTGACAGGCCTCCTGCACGGCCGCGATGTAATCACAGCCTCTCTCAAAGCCTGCCCGGTCACTTAAGCCATATCTGCCCGGCACGAATGTGTCCCACTCAAGTTCGAGAAAGCCGCGCATAAAGTGGACGAAATTGCAGATATGATAATCAGGCAAGAAGCCGTATTTCGCATTTGCCAGGATGGTGTCGGAGGAGAACAAGATCTTTTCCCTGGCAAAATGCGCACTGATATGGCCGGAGCCATGTGTCGGGCCGGGATTTAACAAGGCAAAATCCACCCCGTCTATACGCATCGGATTGGCCTTTCCGCTGATGATCCGGCTCGCCGGTAGTTGGCCTTCGGCTTGGCGGAGTTTGATCACCTTGGCACAGATCTCATCAGCGATGATCTCTGCATCAGCGGCCAGATCTGCGGCAAAGCCGGCGTGGTCTAGATGATCATGGCTATAGATGATTGTCTTGATCGGCTTACCGGGGATGCTGGTCTTGATTGCCTGGGCATAGGCGCGGGCGCGGCCGGGTGTGCCGAAGGTATCAAAGGCAATGACGCCGGTGTCGCCTTCCACAAAGATCGTGCGGCAGCAGCCATCGCTCACTGTCCAGATGCGCTCGGCCAGCTTCTGCACGCTCATCTCCGTTTCTTTGGCCAGATAGGCCTGGGCGGATTCGCGGCTGAATTTTCCTCGGTTTTCGCGCATCATTTATTCCTTAGCAATTATTCAAGGGTAATCATCAAAGTGGCGAAGTATCCGGCCGCATGTTGCCTTCTATGCCCCAGCCACCGCTGAGATAGCCCTGCATGTAGCGCGACAGGTTGATTGCGGCATATTCATGATAACGAAACATCTCGCTGTCTGTGGGCCCAAGTTTTTCGTTGGTATAAGCTCGCAATTCGGTGATGCTGCCCGGATCGACACCATCGATCACAGCCTGCTGGGCAAATTCAATCTGCCCCTCCCAGTAGTTTAGAATTTCTATGAACTCTCTGCGGTGCAAGATCCAGAAGTGCCCAGGCACGAAGATGTCCCAGTCCAGGCTCAAGAATCGACGCATGACCTCGACATAGTGCGCCAGATGCCAATCCATTAAATAGCAATAACCGACCCCGGCGGCCACTGTATCGACCATGAACAGCACCTTGTTCTGCGGAAAGTAGGCCGCGATGTTGCCATCGCCGTGGCTCGGGCCGGGATAGATCAATTCAAAATCACAGCCATCGATTGAATAACGCTTACGCTCGCCGCGCCATACTTCGGTGGCGGGTAATTGGCCGTCAGCGCCGCGCCCCAGGATCACCCGGTTGGCATAATCATGCGCGATGATGTCGGCCTGCGGGGCAAGCTCAGCCGCATAGCCAGTGTGGTCCAAGTGTTCATGCGAATAGACAATCGTGTGTATCGTCTTGTTCGGGAACACACGCCCGACTGCTGCGGCATAGGCACGTGCGGTGCCCGGGGTGGTCAGCGTATCAAAGGCAATGGTACCCTTCTTGCCTTCAAGGAAGATGGTGCGGTAGATGCCCTCGCTCAGCGTCCAGATATTATCGACTACCGGCTGATAGGTAATATCGCGCCAGGCGCCCAGTATCGGTTTGGGCCCGGGTATATCAAAGATCCCGCAATGCTCGTCGGGAGCATCGTTGGTGCCGTTTGCATTGTCTTCACTCACCAGTCTCTCCCCTTAAAACCAGGCCGATAAAATAGCAGTCTTAAGCCACAACTACCAATTCTCATTTAACTGTAATGTTAGCATTTAAGTATATGTTTGCTATAGTATAAAGGCAGTATTTTTATGAGGGGCGTCAACAGTGGGCGAGAGCCAGAAGGCAGACAACAAAGCAGATAACCAGACCGATTACTTTGACATCGAAAATGTCATCATCCGTTTTGCCGGTGACTCCGGCGATGGCATTCAGGTGACCGGGGCGATCTTCAGCCATGATTCGGCCGTGCTGGGCAATGACATCAGCACCCTGCCGGATTTCCCGGCGGAGATTCGGGCACCGGCCGGGACCCTTGCCGGGGTAAGCAGTTTCCAGTTGAATTTCTCTTCCTATGACGTGCATACGCCGGGCGATCGTCCCGATGTGCTGGTGGCGCTTAATCCGGCGGCCTTAAAGGTGCATATCAGAGAACTGGAACCCGGCGGCATCCTGATCCTGAACGAAGATGCCTTTGATATTCAGGGCTTGAAGAAGGCCGGCTATCAGGAAGACCCGCGCGCAGATGACAGCCTGGCCGGTTTCCAGATCCACGAGTTGCCGATTACCTCGCTGACCATCGCCGCGGTTGAGCCGGCTTCCTTAGGCCGCAAGCAGGCCGAGCTGTGCAAGAACATGTTCACCCTCGGCATGATCTCCTGGCTCTATGATCGCTCGATTGAGATCCTGGGCGAGCGCATTGATTCCTTATTCGGCAAAAAGCGCCCCGAACTGGCGGCGGCGAACAAATTAGCGCTACAGGCAGGCTTTAATTATGCCGACACGGTCGAGGTCTTCACCGGGCGCTATCGGGTGAGCAAGGCCAACCTGCCGGCGGGAAAATATCGGCGCATTACCGGCAACGAGGCATCGGCCTTAGGCTTTCTTGCAGCTTCCGAGTTATCCGGGCGCCCCCTGTTTTATGCCTCCTATCCGATTACGCCGGCGAGTGATATTTTGCATGAACTGTCAAAACTCAGAAATTTCGGCGTCAAGACATTCCAGGCCGAAGATGAGATCGCCGCCGTCGGTGTTGCCATCGGTGTCGCCTACGGCGGTGCCTTGGGGCTAACCGGCACCAGCGGCCCCGGTGTTGCGCTAAAATCCGAGGCCATCGGCTTGGCGGTGATGACGGAGTTGCCTTTGGTGATTGCCAATATCCAGCGCGCCGGGCCTTCGACCGGCATGCCGACAAAGACCGAGCAGGCGGATCTGTTGCAGGCTATGTACGGGCGCAACGGCGAGTGTCCGGTTGCCGTGGTTGCGCCGGCCACGCCCGGGGAATGTTTCAAGATGGCGGTGGAGGCATTTCGGATTGCAACTAAGTACATGACGCCGGTGTTTTTTCTCTCTGACGGCTATCTGGCGAACGGCTCTGAACCATGGAAATTGCCGACGGCGGAGAACCTGCCGGCCTTTGAGATCCCCGATGAGATCCCGGCGGCCGACGGCTTCCTGCCTTATGCCAGAAATGATCAAACTCTGGCGCGCCCCTGGGTCGTGCCGGGCACACCCGGCCTGGAACACAGGATTGGCGGCCTTGAAACGGAAGAGGATACCGGCAACATCAGTTATGATTCGGAGAACCACGAGCGTATGGTCAATCTGCGGGCGGAGAAGATCGCACGGATCGCAAACGATGTGCCGGATCTGATCGTGCACGGGCCGCAGAGCGGCGATATGCTGGTGCTCGGGTGGGGCAGCACACTCGGCGCCGCCCGGCAGGCCGTGGAAAAGGCCCAGGCCAATGGCTATTCCGTGGCCGGTGCGCACCTGCGCTACTTGAGTCCCCTGCCGAAGAACCTGGGCAAGATCCTGCGCAGCTATGAACATGTCCTTCTGCCGGAGCTAAACCTGGGGCAATTATCTATGGTGCTGCGGGCTAAATACCTGGTGGACATCATCAGCTTAAGCAAGGTGCAGGGGCAGCCCTTTCGCACTGCGGAGATAGAAGAGAAGATCTATGAAATACTGGCCAAGGGCTTGCCCGCGGCGGCCCAAGCCTGAGCAAGCAAAACCCTGAGCAAACAAGACAATGACCGGAGCATAAACAACATGAGCGTCAAAGCAGATATAGTAGTTGAAAAGAAAAAGCGCGCTACCGCCTCGTATGAGCGCAAGGATTTTGTGTCGGATCAGACCATTCGCTGGTGTCCGGGCTGCGGGGATTATTCGATTCTGGCGCAAGTGCAGCGCATGATGCCGCAGATCTGCGAAGAACTGGAAGTCTTAAAGGAAAACATCGTCTTTGTCTCCGGCATCGGTTGCTCCAGCCGCTTTCCTTATTACATGGACACCTATGGCTTTCATACCATCCACGGGCGCGCCCCGACCTTTGCCACGGGCCTGCGCGTTTCCCGGCCCGATTTACAGGTCTGGGTGATCACCGGCGATGGCGATGGCTTAAGCATCGGCGCTAATCATTTAATCCATGCCCTGCGCCGTAACATTGATCTGAAGATTATTTTATTCAACAACCGCATCTATGGCCTGACCAAGGGGCAGTATTCGCCCACTTCGGAAAAGGGCAAGAAGACCAAGTCCAGCCCCTACGGCTCGCTGGAGGAGCCGATCAACCCGCTGTCGATAGCGATTGCGGCGGAAGCGACCTTTGCTGCAAGGGCGGTGGCGACAGACAGCCTGCACATCCGCGACATGATCATGCGGGTGGCGCAGCATAGGGGCTCGGCCTTTCTGGAGGTCTTTCAAAATTGCAATGTCTTTAATGACAATGCCTTTGACCCTTTCACCGCGAAGGTGGTCAGGGATGACAAGACCATCTATCTAAAACACGGCGAGCCGATGGTCTTCGGCAAGGAAAATGACAAGGCCATATCCCTGCGGCGGGCGGCGAGCGGGCAACTGGAAGCGGAGATCGTCAAGGTCGCAGATGCGCCGGCGGAGGAGATCCTGGTGCATGATGAAAGCGCCAGGAGTACCGCGCTGGCCTTCCTCTTATCGCGCCTGGACTATCCGGATTTTCCGGTGCCCCTGGGCGTTTTCCGAAGCGTCAAAAAACCTGTTTACAGCGATCTACTCGAAGATCAGATAGAGCAGGCGATCAATGCCCAAGGCAAGGGCGATTTCTTCAAGCACTTGAACGCAGGCGATACCTGGACGGTCAGTTAGCCGGTATTGAAGAGATAGCCTTTAACTATCTTTTCTCCAGCGTCAACACCCTGCCTTGGCGCTGGAGAGCAACCCGGTTCAAAAAGGAATTGCCAAGCAGGATGCTGGCGGGAAAGTCGCCGTCATGAACGGCCGCCATGATGTTGCTAAGCGCAATATCGCCAACCCGTACTTTTGTAAGCTCCAGCAGGTATATTTTATCAACCCCGGAGGCCGTATTGACAAAAGACGGCCTGCCATCCAGCTTATACCGCAGCCCGAGGCGCGCGGCCTGGTGCCTGTTCATTGATATAAACGTAGCACCGGTATCAACGACAAAGCTGACCTGGAATCCATTGATGCTGCCATTGACCAGATACATCCCCTGGCCATCAGGCCCAATCGTCACCGTTGTGCCTGTGGCGGGCTTTGTGTAGGTGTTACCGATATGGCTACCTAAGCTATAGCGCTTTTGTTGTCCTTCGATCTCTAAAATCACTTCTCTGCTGGTAGCGGCAATCACCGTAATCCCTTCCGGGGAAGTGCTGCCTGCGTAGAGAAGGCGGCGCTCTCCATCCAACTCAATAATCGCCTTGTCCTTGAAGAGAGCCAAGACCCTGATGCGCTCTACCGCATGGACGGGAGAGACCTGCATTGATACCAACAGCAGCACCGGGAACAGGATGGTCGTTTTCATGGCGGCGAATAGCTTGTGCTGGCTTTGCATGGATCATTCACCGGCGATGCAATGTGCTAGCGGCTGCGGTAGGTGATCCTGCCCTTGCTTAAGTCATAAGGGGTCATCTCTACAGTAACCTTATCGCCTGTTAGGATTCGGATATAGTTCTTGCGCATCTTGCCGGAAATATGTGCAGTGACAACATGGCCATTGTCTAATTCGACCCGAAACATGGTATTCGGCAGGGTATCGATGATCGTGCCTTCCATCTCTATTTGATCTTCTTTGGCCATAAACGCGCTGCTTGTCTTCAAAAGAATGCCGATTGTGCCTGAAATCTATCGCTCAGGCAAAGACCGTCTAAACCTTTTGTGTCTGCAGGCGCAAGATGCCGGATGCGCCGATGAAGTCATCCAGAATCAGGTACAAGGCGGGAACAAGAAACAGCGTGATGACTGTACCGAATACGATGCCGAAGGCGAGTGAGATGGCCATGGGAATAATAAACTGCGCCTGCAAGCTGGTTTCAAACATGATCGGCAACAGGCCGAAAAAGGTGGTAAGCGTGGTGAGCAAGATGGCACGAAAGCGCTGCGCCCCGGCCTGGACAAGGGCTTCCCGGATAGATAAATCCTGGTTGCGGCCCTTGTTGACAAAGTCAACCAATATCAGGCCGTCATTGATGATCACGCCCGACAGGGCAACCATGCCGAATAAGGACATCATGCTCATGTTCTGGCTGAATACGATGTGTCCGATTGCAGCACCGATAAATCCGAAGGGGATTACGAACATGATAATAAAGGGTTGCAGATAGGAATGCAGGGGGATGGCCAGCAGGCCATAGATAAGAAACAGCGCCACGAGGAAGAAGATTCCTATGCGCATCATCAACTCCTGCTGCTCCTGGCTTGAGCCTTGCATGGAATAGCCAACCCCAGGGTAGCGCTGCAGCAGTTCCGGCATAAAGTCCTTGCGAATCTCTGCGACCACTTCCTGGGTATTGGCTCTTTCCGCATCTATATCGGCGGTGACGTAAATAATCCGTTTGCGGTCATTGCGGCGGATCGTTGCCGGACTGTTGCCCAGCTTCACCTCCGCCACGGCCGAGAAGGGCACTTCATCACCATTCGGGGTGCGGATACGCATGTTTTCCAGATCGGCAATCGAATGACGCTGGGTACGCGGATAGCGCACCATCACCTTTAATTCATCCCGGCCGCGCTGAATGCGCTGTGCCTCCTCGCCATAAAAGGCCTGCCGGACCTGTCGGCCCAAATCCACCATGCTTAATCCCAAAAGCTCCGCAGCCGGTTTTATTTGCAGTTGAATCTCCTGGCTGCCGCCCTTGTAGGAGTTGCGAATATCGAACACGCCGTTGTATTCACCCAGCTTTGCTTCCAGCTCGGCGGCGGCCTTCTCCATTTGCGGATAGTTATCGCCGGATAATTGAAAGTTGATCTTCGCCCCGCCGCCGGCATTGGTGCTGGCGAAGAGGCGCAGCTCTTTTGCCCCCGGAATGTCGCCAACTTTCTCCCGCCAGCGCCGTTCCACTTCATTGGCATCAAGCGCTCGATTCTCCGCCTTGGTCAATTCCACCACCACCTCGCCGTTGAGATTGCCCCAGGCAAACGCCAACACGTGTTCTAACAGCTTGCCCTCTTCCGGATGCTCCTCGACATAATCAGCCTCCACGGCCTTGATTGCCGCCTCCAACTCTGCCAGCGCCGCATCACGCACACTCGGGGCGGTGCCTTCATTCATCTCCAGGCGACTGTTGATAAAGTCACTCGGCACATCCGGGAAGAATTCAAACTTGAGCAGCCCGCCGATGACGATGCCCGCCATCAATATCAAGCCGGCAAAGAACATGGAGACGGTGGTATAACGATGCTCCAGCGCCAGCATGAGCAGGGTACTAAAGCGTCCTTTGATGAAGGTATCCAGCCCGCGGCTGATCAGGGACTGGAAGCGGGCGAGGGCGTTCTGCTTCCTCTCCTCATCGGCAAGGTATTTCATTTGCGCCAGATGCGCCGGCAGGATTAATTTTGACTCTACTAACGAGAAGGTCAGACAAAGAATCACCACCATGCCGACGGTCTCGAAAAAAGGGCCGGCTTGGCCGCCCACCAGCAGCATCGGCACAAAGGCGGCGATCGTGGTCAACACCCCGAAGGTGGCCGGCATCGCCACCTTGCGCGCCCCCGCAATGACATTATCTAAAGAATGACCGTGCCGGGTAATGTTCGTATAAACACTCTCGCCGATGATAATGGCATCGTCCACCACAATGCCCAGCACGAGGATAAAGGCAAACAGGCTTAAGAGATTGATGTTGACCGGATAGGGCGTAAGCGGCAGCAGCCACAGGGCGCCTAGAAAACTGATGGGGATGCCGACAATCACCCATATCGCAACCCGCAGCCGCAGGAACAGGGTCAAGACCAGAAACACCAACAAGGCACCGGCCATCATATTGCCCAACATCATGTTCAGCCGGGACTTTAGATAGAACGCCGAGCTGCCCCAGGTGTCGATATACACGCCTTCCGGCAGGCGGGCTCTTTTCTTGGCGATATAATCGGCAACTGCGGCATCGATCTTCAGCACATTTTGCTCGCCGGTGGATTGTACGCGGATGCTCAAAGAGGGTTTTCCGTTAAAACGGGAAAAGCCTTCGGTCTCTACAAAGCCATCGTTGATCACGGCAATATCACGCAGCAAGAGCCGGGTGCCGTCTGCATTGCTGCGCAGGGGAATGTTGCCGTATTCCTCGCCGGTATAGGCCTGGCCTTTCGCGCGCAGCAATATGTCGCCAGCATCGGACTTTATCGTGCCGCCCGGCAAGTCCAGCGATGAGGTACGCACGGCGGCGGCGACTTCTCCCAGAGTCAGGCCATACTTGCGCAGGGTCTGCTCGGATACTTCGATGGCAATCTCATAATCCCGATCGCCCACCACCCGCACCAGGCTGATGTCGGGCAGCGCTAATAACTCATCCCGAATATCACTGGCGATGGCCTTGCGGGTGCGGGCATCCATATCGCCATACACCGACACCCACAGCACATCGCGCTGCACTTCCTGCTTTTCAATGATCGGCTTTTCCGTTAGTTCGGGAAAGGTGGAAATGGCATCCACCCGCCCCTTTACTTCATCGAGCACTTCATTGAGGTCATAGTGATCTTCAATTTCCAGATACACCCGACCCAATCCTTCGCGGGCGGTGGATTCGATGTTCTTGATGCCCTTGATGTCCTGTATCGCCTCCTCCACCCGCAGCACCACGCCTTCTTCGACTTCCTTCGGTGCGGCGCCGAGATAAGGGACGCTGACGCGGATGGTATTCGTTTCAAAGTTGGGGAAGACTTCCTTCTGGATGGTATAGGTGGAAACCAGCCCGGCCATAATGATCAACAGCATCATCAGGTTGGCCGCAACGGGGTTGCCGGCGAACCAGGCGATGAGGCCGCTCTGCTCGGTGTGCTGTTTTCTGAGCTGCATCAGGACGGCTCCTCCTGCAAGGTGCGCAAGGTCATGCCCTCGACCGGCTCCTCTAGCGCACTGATCACTGCGTATTCATCCAAGGAGACGCCACCCTTAATATACACATAGTCTTCATCGCTGAAAAACACATCAATGTCGCGGATATGCAGGCGATTATCGCTATCCATCAGCAAAACCTGGTTCAGGCCGCGCAGCGCTTGTCTTGGAATGGCAATCACATCTGCGGCGGTTATGCCGGCAATCCGCGCCTCGACAAAGCTGCCGATGGACAAGGGCGGGCGGCTGCCGTTGCCATGTAAGCCATAGGGGTCGCGAATGCGCGCCACGACAAAATGCACCCGCGTGCGTGGGTCAATGACGCCCTCGCTGCGCACTATGTACGCATTCCATTCATAGGGCTGGCCGCCGATGACACTGCGTAAATCCACCGCCGGACCGGCTTCCGCCGCCTGTTCAGACACCGCCGGACCGGGCAGTTGCAGATAGGCCACATCCTGATCCGTCAGCGGCAACCGCACCTCGGCAAAATCCACCGCGAAGGTGTGGGCCAGTTTGGTGCCGGTGCTGACATATTGGCCGACATCCACCAGTTTGTCTTTTACCATGCCATCATAGGGCGCACGGATCCGGGTCTGCTCCAGCTTGCGCTCGGCCTTCTTCAGGTTGGCCTCGGCAAACAGGACATTGGCTTTGGCCTCTTCTAAGTAAGGAGTGCGCAAGGCCAGGATGGGTGCCTCGCTCTTTTTGCGCCCGGACAAGGCCCATTCCTGCACGGCCTGCTCGGCCCGCGCCGTCTCTTGCGTGAATTTGGCCTGCATGCCCAGCAGATTGGCGCGCGCCTGTTGCAGGGCCACTTCATAATCCGTCGGATCCAGCCGCAACAAGACCTCGCCCCGCTTGAAAAAGCCGCCGGCCACAAACTTTGCGGAGACCTCCAGCACCACGCCGGAGATCTCCGAGATGAGGGTCGTTTCCGTGCGCGGGGCGATATTCCCCTGGGAGGACACGCTAAGCCTGATGTCGCGCCGTTCCAGTTTTACCACATCCACCAGGGGGGCGGTATTCTTCGGCGCCTGCTTCTCCGGCTCCTTTTTGGTGAGTACGATGGCGGCCGCCACGGCCACAGCAATCAGGATGATGCCAACCGGCAACAGGGCTTTTTTGACAGTGCGGCTCATTGCTTTGTTTCTAGTACGGGAATAATCGCTCTACGATAACAAAATTATAGCGGGCGGGAACGAAAAAAGTCTTAGCAGTATGAAATGAGCCGGAAAAAAGAGCGGGAGTAGGGCGGCTCAGGGCTGACGTAGCCATTGCCCATCCCGGTAGTATTCGAGTGGCTGGTATTCGCTCTTATAAGACATCTTTGGGCATTCATCGATCCAGTAGCCTAAGTAGAGCCACTGCAGCCCCATCACCTTCGCCTGTTCGATTTCATACAGGATCGCATTGCGGCCGGGGCTGCGCCGCGCCTGCTCCGGGCTGTAGCAGGTATAGACCGCCGATAAGGCATTCTCCATCTGATCGACAACGGCCAGGGCGACCAGTTCATCGTCCCGGCTGCGCATCTCATAGAAGATCGTCTCCGCCCAGGTGGCGGTCAGGAATGTCATATAGCTCTCAAGGGTTGGTGAATCCATGCCGCCGCCCGGATGGCGGGACTTAAGATAGCGCCGATACAGTACAAAGTGCTCTGTGCGGTATTGTGCTGGCATCGGCCTGACAATGAGATCCTGATTACGCCTCCAGGTGCGCCTTTGGCTTTTGGACGGTGAAAATTCATGCACCGGGATGCGCACCGAGGTACAGGCTGCACACTCCCGGCAATGTGGCATGTAGAGATGTTCGCCGCTACGCCGAAAGCCGCAGTCGGCCAGGGCCGCATAGATGCGCGCATCCTTGGGAAAGCAGGGGTCGGCAAATAAGGTCAGCGCCTCCCGGCCCGGCAGATAAGTGCACGCATGCGGCGGAGTGGCGTAGAAGCCGATTCGCTGCGCGCGGCTCATGGATGGTCGAAAGTCTGCGGCCACTGATGCGTTCTTTCTGGTGCGCAGTAATTTTGAAGGATATTGACAAACTGCGCGCGCGGCATCGGCGTGGCGCCGAGGGTTTGCAAATGCTTGGAGTACACCTGGCAGTCGATAAGGCGAAAATCGCGTTGCTTGAGGGCCTGGACCAGGTGGCACAGGGCGACCTTTGAGGCATCGCTTACATGGCTGAACATGGATTCGCCAAAAAACACCCTGCCGATGGCGACCCCATAGAGACCGCCGACAAGACGCCCTTCAATCCAGATCTCTACCGACAGCGCATAGCCGGCATGGTAAAGCCGCGTGTATGCTGTTTGCATTTCACGGGTGATCCAGGTGTCCGCGGCGCGTCCTCGCACCCGCCCACAAGCGGCAATCACCTCGGCAAAGGCGCGATTAAAACTGACCTGGAAAGCCTTCCTGCGCAGGGTTCTTGCCAGGCTCCTCGATATCTTGAGTTCATCCAACTCCAGCACACAGCGCGGGTCCGGCGACCACCACAGGACCGGCTGGCCGGTGCTGTACCAGGGGAAGATCCCTTTGCGATAGGCATCCAGCAGCCGTGCCTTATCCAGCGTCCCGCCGATGGCAAGCAGGCCATCCGGCTCACGCAGGGCAGCGTTGACATCAGGAAAGTCATTGGCAATGACATTATCCGCCACCCAGAACAGCTGGTTCTCGCCCGCCGGCCCCTTACTCGGTGTGGTCATTGGTCTTTAGCCGGTGATTTATAGGGCAAGTGTTCTCGTAGCATGGCAATGTGCCGGTCTATCTCTGGAATTTCGCGGCGCAAATAGTCATCGATGGCGGCCCTAAAACGCGGCGGCCCGATCCAGTGCGTTGACGTCACGCCGACAGGCTCAAAGCCGCGGTGCAGTTTATGTTCGCCCTGCACCCCGGCATCCACGCGCTGTAGGCCGTGCCGGATGCAGAACTCGATGGTCTGATAATAGCATAGCTCAAAATGCAGATTGTTGAACTGCCTGGAGCAGCCCCAGTGCCGGCCGAAGAGCGTGTTATCGTCCAGCATGGCAAAGGCACCGGCAACATAGCGCCTTTCATGCCGTGCCAGTATCAGCAGAGTTTGTTCGGGCAGATTTTGACTGAGTGAGAGAAAAAAATCGAGGGTGAGGCGCGGTGCGCCCCAGCGGCGATAAAAGGTGGCGCAATAGAATTGATAAAATTCCTGCCACTGCCGCTCGCTGATTTCTCCGCCACGCAGGACTTCGATCTGGATATTCTGCTCCTGCACCCGCCGGCGTTCACGTCGTATCTGCTTGCGCTTCTTGGAACTCATGCCGCCGAGAAAGTCCTGGAAGTCGCGGTATCCGCGGTTGTGCCAGTGAAATTGAATGGTCTTTCTCAACAGAAAATCCTGCCGGGAAAATGCAGCGATGTCCTGATCATCGACAAACAGGCCATGCAGGGACGAGAGCCTGTTTGTCTGAGCGACACGCAGGCCGGCCTCTATCAGGGCCTTTTTTAGCAGCTCTTTATCGGGATAATCGGGGTGAATCAACAGCCGCGGCCCGCGCACCGGCGAGAAGGGAATGGCGCAAACCAGCTTGGGATAATACTGCCCGCCGGCGCGCTCGTAAGCATCGGCCCAGGCCCAGTCAAATACAAATTCTCCATACGAATTATCCTTTAGATAGAGCGGCATCGCGCCAAGCAGTCTGCCGCCATCGCAATCATTAAGCAGCAGGTGGCAGGGCCGCCAGCCATGTCCGGCCAGGCACTCGTGCTGCTCCAGGCCGGCCAGAAAATCATAGCGCAGAAAGGGGTTGCCGCCGGGCAGCAGCTGATCCCATTCGTCTTTTGCAACCGCCGCAAGCCCCTCTACCTGTCTAAGCTGGAGCGCATCGACAGGCTTTACAGGCTTGGCAGAAGCGTACATCAGCAAAAAAGACAGGTGGGCAGCAAGTGGCTACGAGGCGGCGGTGACCTGAATATTCCCGCCTAAGGCACCCCATCCTCCAGCGCCTCGCGCAGGGCGGTGGGCGGCGCCAACCTGAATATTCCCGCCGAAGGCACCAAGCATGGCCGCCCGGGAGCCATAGAGTGAAAATCGGGTCTCACGATAGTCACCATTTTTCAACTTGAAACGATAGCTAATCGCAATGCCGTTCATGAGCGCCAGCGTGGTTGATGAGGAAATGCTGTTGTCTTTTATGTAGCCAAGAATGAACTCCGCCCAGCGGAGGCCTGACAGACAGGGCGCCTGGTTCAAGGAGCGATTCTGCGGCGGGCTGCGGTCTATCTGGTAGCTCGGACAAGAGCGCTCGGCAAAGGCCAAGAGGCCCTCTCGTAAGGTGAAGCGCATTCTCACCGCGCCCACGCCATCACGATAGACCTCCAGGCTATAGCCATCCGGGTTGCTGATCGCAGCACTCCTGGTCTGAGTACCGGCATTCACCGCATCATGAACAATGACCTGCCATGCGGCCAAGCCGACCGAGGGAAACAACACCGCCGCCAGGCAGATGGGAAGAAGCAGTGGCTTTTTATTTGACATGAATCTGCGCCTTATCTGTCAGGCATTTTGCCGGTCTGGAGCGGGGGCTTAAGTGTCATAGTTGGTATTGTGAGTTTGGCGAAGGATAGCTTTAACCAGGCTCGCTGCTGCCCGGGGTATAGATAGGGAAGGGGGTGATGTTCTCGCCCTTCGCTACCTCGGTAACTTTCGCAGCCCCTTGCTTGTTGACCTCATCAATCCGGATGATGGAATGCAAGGGGATGTAGCTGCGGCTTACTTCTTTGAATTCGGATTTCAGGTTCTCTTCCGATGGGTCAAGCACCACTTTAGACTTCTCACCAAAGACCAGTTTTTCTATCTCGATAAACCCGAACATAGCCCCCTGATGCACGCTGCGCGCATAGATCTCATAGACCTTGCCCTGATTATGAAAGATAACCTTATAGAGCTGTTTTTTGGACATCCGGCCTGCGCATACTTAAAAACAGGGTGGCGATTTTAGCAAGAAAATTGAACGGATTCCTTAATATCCGGCCGGCTCACTTTTTCAGGTCGGCGATAAAATTCTCCAGGCCGTTCGTATATAGCTCGCCGCTGATGAAAAAGCCCTCATTGTGGCCGCCCTGGATCTGCAGGAAGGACTTCGGCTCGGCAGCCGCCTGATACAGCGCCTCGCCAAGTCGATAGGGAATGATCTCATCTTCCGGGCTATGCACGATCAACACCGGGCAACGAATCGCCTGCATCCTGTCGATAGACGGGTAGCGGATGCGGGCCAGCAGGCCAACGGGCAGGTAGGGATAGTGGTGCCGGCCCACATCCACCAGCGAGGTAAATGAAGATTCTACGATGAGTGCCGCCGCCGGCTCCCGGCTCGCCAGCCAAGTGGCCACCCCTCCGCCTAAGGAGCGGCCAAAGAGGATGATCTGATCGGTCGGCACCCGGCGCTCCTTGACCAGGTAGTCCCAGGCGGCTTGAGCATCTTGATAAGTCCCGGCCTCGCCGGGCCGTCCCTCACTCTGCCCATAGCCGCGATAGTCAATGATGAAGACCGAGAGGCCGAGTTGATGAAAGATATAGATAGAGTCAAGCCGATGGGCAATATTCCCGGCGTTGCCGTGCAGAAATAACAAGGTGGCTGTCGGCGCTTCGTGTTCGATCAGCCATCCATGCAATTTCACGCTGTCTTCCGTCTTGAGATAGACATCTTCATAGGCAAGCCCAATGTCGGCAGGGTTAAGCCCTTGCGCCTTGCTGGGAAGATAGACAAGTCGTTCCTGAAACAGGGACACCAAAATGACCAAGGCAAGCCAGGTGGCGAGCAGGATGAAGAGCAGGGACGTCAGCATGTCTTTTGCCATCAAACCCAGTTTTCGAAGCACGAGCGGCCGTTCTCAAGTGATGCCAGATTATCTTAACTGGGGCTATCTTAGCGGGCTATCTTGGCGCGGCTATATTTCCAGGACTATCTTGCCTGTGGTCGAGCCGCTCTCGATCTGTCGGTGTGCATCGGCTACCTGCTCCAGGCGGAAGGTGCGGCTGACATGCAGCCTTAACTGGCCGCTCTCCATGAGTGCCGAGCAGTTCTCCAGGATCTCCCGATGCCGTGCCAGTCTGTCTTCCAGCCCAAAATAAAAGGGCCCCAGCACGAGCTCAAGGCTGATACGCAGATTGCGCATGCGCGCCTCTTTCCAGTCCACCTCGCTGTCGGGCAGGAGCAGGCTGACCAGGTCGCCATAATGCCGCACCGCCGCAAAGCTCTGCTGAAAAAGCGGCCCGCCGACATTATCCATCACAATATCGGCCCCGACATTGCCGGTCAGACGCATCACTTCGGCAACAAAATCGCCTTCCTTGTATAAAATCGCCTCATCCGCGCCCAGCGCCGCAACAAATTCCGCCTTTTCTCGGCTGCCGACCGTGGCAAAGACCTTCGCCCCGGCCAGCTTGGCCAACTGAATGGCCACATGCCCCATCCCGCCGGCCCCGGCATGAACCAGCAGCGTCTGTCCCGCCCGGATGCAGGCCCGGTCATACAGCGCCTCCCAGGCGGTTACTAAGACCAGCGGCGCAGCAGCGGCCTCAACGAAACTAAGAGATGCCGGCTTTGGCAGCACATATCGCTGATCGAGCACGGTATATTCGGCATAATTTCCCGGCAGGGTGCCCAGTCCGCCGTGGAAAAAATAGACCTCATCGCCGGCGGACAAGTCTTCCACTCCCGAACCTACGGCCGCAACAATGCCCGCGCCGTCACAGCCCAAAACGCAAGGCAAGCTCTCGACCGGCAGATAGCCCTGCGAATCTTGGTATCCACGGGATTGACGCCGGCGGCCTTGAGGCGGACAAGCACCTGGCCCGGCTGCGCAATAGCAGGCCTGGGCACCCGGCGATACTGCATCACTTCCGCCTCCCCGCAGGCAGTCATCACGGCCGCATTCATGCTATGGTTGCTACTCATTCTTAAGCGTTCTACCCGGGCATTTATGACTTTATGCCGGGCTATGCTACGCTAAAGGCTGGCTAAGATAAAGCTACCGAGCCGTATAACTTATTCAATTTTGCAGATAAAAAGTTATAATTTTTCTTTGAAAAACAGTAATCTATAAGCGTTTTTATCTAAACGAGTTTAAGTTTGTCCCAGGCATCGAAAAAAAAGCAGGCCGCTGCGCCTATCACCGGCCAGGTGCTTCGAAACACCAGGGAGATCAGCTTTATCGCCCTTGGCGCGCTGGCTATCTATCTGGCCATTGCCCTGCTCTCCTATCACCCGGCTGATCCCGGCTGGTCGCAGTCGGTGTCGAGCGATGAGTTGCATAACCACGCCGGCCGGGTGGGCGCCTGGCTGTCTGATGTCCTGCTGTATCTGTTTGGCTACTTCGGCTACCTGTTTCCGCTGCTCTTGTTCTATGACGGCTGGCGTATTTTTCAATCGCGACGGGCACAAGCGGCCATCGATCCCTTCCAGCTGGGCCTGAAAATATTCGGCTTCCTGCTCGCCCTTGCCGGGGGGTGTGCCTTGTCGTGGATGTATTTTCGCGCCGGTGTGCATCTGCCGCATGAAACCCGCGGCGCCGGCGGCATCTTTGGCGATGCCATCGGCACCTTGCTCAATTCCAGTTTCGGAGATCTCGGCAGTACGCTGATTAACCTGAGCATATTCCTCATCGGCGTGACGCTCTACACCGGGCTGTCCTGGCTATGGCTGATGGATACAACTGGTCGCTGGACCCTGACGGGCATAGCGAGAATCAACGGCCTGATCAGCGAGCTGCGCCAGCGCCTGGAAGGCAGACGGGCAAAACGGCAGCGCGACATAGCGGTAAAGGCCGAGCAGGAGAAGATCGAACAGCGCCCGCCGCCCAAGATAGAACCGATCATCACCGAGTTTCCGACCAGCGAGCGGGCCGAGCAGGAAAAACAGGAGCCTTTGTTTGCCCCGCCGCCGGACTCAGTCTTGCCACCTTTGGACTTGCTGGACAAGCCAAAGCCGGCCAAGGGCCAGTATTCAGACGAGGCCTTAGAAGCCATTTCCCGCCAGGTGGAGCTGAAACTCAAGGACTTCGGCATACAGGTGGAGGTCGTTGCCGTACATCCCGGCCCGGTGATCACGCGCTTTGAATTGCAGCCGGCCGCGGGTGTCAAGGGCAGTCAGATCAGTAACTTGGCCAAGGATCTGGCGCGCTCGCTCTCGGTCATCAGCGTGCGGGTGGTGGATGTCATCCCCGGCAAGCCGGTCATCGGCCTGGAAATCCCGAACGAGCAGCGGGAGTTGGTGACCTTAGGCGAGATCCTGAACGCAAAAGAATATGACGCCATGCACTCGGCCATGGCGCTGGGGCTGGGCAAGGACATCAGCGGCCAGCCCGTCGTGGCGGATCTGGCCAAGATGCCGCACCTGCTGGTGGCCGGTACCACCGGTGCGGGCAAGTCCGTTGCGCTCAATGCCATGATCTTAAGCCTGTTGTACAAGGCCACGGCGCGGGAGGTGCGCCTGATCATGATCGACCCGAAGATGCTGGAATTATCCGTCTATGAGGGCATTCCGCAGCTGTTGGCGCCGGTGGTAACAGACATGAAAGAGGCGGCCAATGCCCTGCGCTGGTGCGTGGCGGAGATGGAGCGGCGCTATAAATTGATGGCGGCTTTGGGTGTGCGCAACATCGGTGGCTTTAACCGCAAGCTCAAGGAGGCGGCGGAGCAGGGCGCGCCGATCAAGGACCCCGCCTATACGCCGTTCAGTGAGGACGATGCGCCGCGGGCGCTGGAAGAGCTGCCGTTTATCATCGTCATCGTCGATGAGCTGGCCGATATGATGATGACGGTGGGCAAAAAGGTGGAGGAGCTGATCGCTCGGCTGGCACAAAAGGCGAGGGCTTCAGGCATTCACCTGGTGCTGGCCACGCAGCGGCCGTCGGTGGATGTCATCACTGGTCTTATCAAGGCCAATGTGCCTTCACGCATCGCCTTCCAGGTTTCTTCCAAAGTGGATTCGCGCACCATCCTCGACCAGATGGGCGCAGAGACCCTGCTCGGCCACGGCGATATGCTGTATCTGCCCGGCGGCACCAGTGTCCCTGTGCGTGTGCATGGCGCCTTTGTCGATGACCACGAGGTGCACAAGGTGGTGGAAAACATTAAAGGGCGTGGCGAGCCGGATTATCTGGAGGAGATCGTAAAGGGGCCGGACGAGGGCGGGGCGGAGGCCGTGCCCGGCATTGAAAAGGCATCCGATGAAGCAGACCCCTTGTACGATGAGGCCGTGCGCATCGTTACCGAGACCCGCAAGGCATCGATCTCCTATGTGCAGCGGCGGCTGAAGATAGGCTATAACCGGGCGGCGCGCATCATCGAGGAAATGGAGCAGAGTGGCCTGGTCGGGCCGCTGGAGGCCAACGGCAGCCGCGAAGTCCTGGCCGCCCCACCGCCGCCGGTTGATTGAGCATGGGCCAGCAGACACCAAGAGCGTATCGGTGCAAACCTTTGAAAATAGTCATTTTTTTTCATGCCGTCCTCGCGCTCCTGGCTTGCCATGCGGCAAGCGCGGACACACCCGGCAAACTGGAAGATTTTCTTCAGCGGCTGGACACATTCAGCGCCGTCTTTGAACAGGTGCTGACCGGTGCGGCCGGTGAGCAGCTGGAAAGATCCTCTGGCGTGGTCTATCTCAAGCGCCCCGGCATGTTTCGCTGGGCCTATCGGCAGCCCTATGCGCAGCAGTTGATCAGTGACGGCAGAACACTATGGATCTATGACGAAGACCTGGAGCAGGTGAGCATCCACAGCGCGTCGGAGATGATCCGCGCTACGCCGGCGGCCATTTTAAGCGGCGATGTGGCGCTTGATGAACATTATGTCATGCTGGCGTTGCCGCCCGAGGAAGGCATTCCCCAAGACGGCATCCAATGGCTTGAACTAACCCCGCGCGATATCGATTCGCAGTACCGCGCCTTGCAGTTGGGGTTCAAGGGACAGGCAATGGTCAGCATGATCCTCTTTGATCAGCTCGGTCAGAAGACCCGCATTGATTTCAAGAACCCCAGCCTCAATCCGGCGCTGAAACGGCAGCAGTTCCAGTTTTCTCCGCCGGCGGGCATAGACATCATCGATAACCGCCACGGCAATCAGGGCGCAGCGCAGCCAGGCCTGACTCAATGAAACAGGCCGCCCCGGTCAGGCAGGCCGCCGACCACCGCCCGCTGGCGGATCGTATGCGCCCGACGAATCTCGCCGATTACTGCGGCCAAGAACACCTGCTAAGCCCCGACAAGCCCTTGCGGACAGCGATCGAATCCGGCCAACTGCACTCAATGGTGCTATGGGGCCCGCCCGGCACCGGCAAGACCACTCTGGCGCAGATTATTGCCGCCACCTGCGAGGCGCAGTTTTTGACCGTCTCGGCTGTGTTGGCCGGCGTGAAAGACATACGCACGGCCATTGACCGGGCGCACGACTACCGGGCGGTCTATAAAAAAGACACGGTGCTATTCGTGGACGAGGCGCATCGCTTTAACAAGGCGCAGCAGGATGCCTTTTTGCCCTTCGTGGAGGACGGTACACTGACCTTCATCGGCGCCACCACCGAGAATCCGTCTTTTGAGTTGAACAACGCCCTGCTCTCGCGCCTGCGGGTGTATGTGTTAAAAGCGCTGGATGAGGCAGCGCTGCGGCGCATCATTGAACAGGCGCTGTTGGACTCCGAGCGCGGCTTGGGTCGCGCCGGGCTTACGCTCTCGGCAGCGGCGAAGCGGCGGCTGGCGTCGGTGGCCGATGGCGATGCGCGCCGCGCCCTGAACCTGCTGGAGATCGCCGCCGATGTCTGTGAAGACGGGGCGATCACGGATGCGCTGCTTGATAATATTCTCGCCGGGGCAGCGCTGCGGCGCTTTGACAAGGGCGGCGATGCGTTTTACGAGCAGATCTCCGCCCTGCATAAATCCGTGCGTGGCTCGGCGCCCGATGCGGCGCTGTACTGGTTTGCCCGGATGCTCGATGGCGGCTGCGATCCCTTGTACATCGCCCGCCGCGTGGTGCGCATGGCCTCGGAGGACATCGGCAATGCCGACCCGCGCGCCCTGCGCATGGCGCTGGATGCCTGGGAGACGCAGGAGCGCTTAGGCTCGCCGGAAGGGGAATTGTCCATCGCCCAGGCCGTGGTCTATCTGGCCTGCGCGCCGAAGAGCAATGCGGTCTATAAGGCGCATCAGGCGGCCATGCGGGATGCCCGCGCTGCCGGCTCGCTGCCCGTGCCGGAGCGCTTGCGGAATGCGCCGACCGCGCTGATGGCCGAGCTGGGCCACGGCAAGGGCTATCGCTACGCCCACGATGAGGCGGAAGGCTATGCGGCGGGCGAGAATTATTTCCCGGATGCGTTGGCCGAGCGGCGATATTATCATCCCGTCCAGCGTGGCCTGGAGATACAGATCGCGGAGAAATTACGCAGGCTGAGGGAGCTTGATGCTGACAGTAAAAAATAAACAAGCCCGGCGGCGGGGCTGGTGGCCGAGAGTGGAAAGAGGCGGTATGTGCCTTCGTCATTCCTGCGGAAGCTTGTCCCCGTGGAAACGGGGGCAGGAATCTATCTGGTTGCTGGCGGGGTGTTTCATGGATTCCTGATCAAGCCAGGAATGACGGCCCATCCGCTACATCGCTTGCGCCTAAGCCAATTTCCACAATCCTGCGCTTAAGATAAAATGACCAGCGACAGAGCCGCCAACCATAAAACAACCGACAAACAAGCAAAATGCTGAACATATTCTGCATAGCCATCGGCGGCGCGGCCGGCGCCCTGTTGCGCTTTTATCTCTCCGAGTGGGCCTATCTGGCCTTCGAGCGCGGCTTTCCTTACGGCACCTTGCTGGTCAACATCCTCGGCTCGTTCCTGGCCGGCCTGCTCATCGTGGTGTTGATGAGCAAGGCGGCGCTGCCGGCGTACTGGCGGCTGGGCCTGCTGGTCGGGCTGCTGGGCGCATTCACCACCTTCTCGACCTTCTCCGTCGAGACGCTGGCCTTGATCGAAGGCGGCGAATACACCAAGGCCGTGCTGAACACGCTGGCCAGCCTCGCCCTGTGCCTGCTGGCCTGCTGGGGTGGGCTTCTCCTCGGCAGGCAGTTGTAAGCGGACGGCGCATGCTGGATCAACAACTCATCAGGCGGCAGTTGCAGGCGGTTGAGGCCGGGCTGGCCCGGCGCGGTTTTACGCTGGACACGGCCGCCTTGCAGGCGCTGGAGCAGCAGCGCAAGGAACTACAGCAGCGCACTCAAGCATTGCAGGCGCAGCGCAACCGCAGCGCCAAGCGCATCGGCCAAAAGAAGGCCGCAGGCGAGGATGTGCAACCCTTGCTTGATGAGGTGGCCGATCTGGGCGCAGCGCTCAAGGCCAGCGCCGAAGAGTTGGCGCAGGTACAGCAAGGGCTGGATGAAGTCCTGCGCGGCCTGCCCAACCTGCCGCATGAATCCGTGCCGGCGGGCGAGGGCGAGGCAGATAACGTGCTGTTGCGGCAATGGGGCGAGCCGCCTTCGTTTGCCTTTCCGCCGCGCGATCATGTGGCCTTGGGCGAGGGCAGCAGGCTGCTGGATTTTGCCGGCGCCACCAAGATCGCCGGCTCGCGTTTCGTGCTGATGCAGGGCGGCTTGGCGCGCCTGCACCGGGCGCTGATCCAGTTCATGCTGGACACGCATACGGAGGAACACGGCTATACGGAAGTGAATGTGCCTTACCTGGTCAATCCGGCCAGTCTCTTCGGCACCGGGCAGTTGCCCAAGTTTGCCGGCGATCAGTTCTATATCGAAAAGCAGGGCTTGTACCTGATCCCCACGGCGGAGGTGCCGGTGACCAACATCGCCCGCGATGCGATTATTGATGCGGCGCGCCTGCCGTTGCGCTTTGTCTGCCATTCGCCGTGTTTTCGCAGCGAGGCCGGCGCCCACGGCAAGGATACCCGCGGCATGATCCGCCAGCATCAGTTTGAGAAGGTTGAGTTGGTGCAACTAACCCGGCCGGCGGATTCCTATGCGCTGCTGGAAGAATTAACCGGCCATGCGGAGAGCATTTTGCAGCGGCTGCGGCTGCCGTATCGCGTGATGCACTTGTGCGCCGGCGACCTGGGTTTTGCCGCCGCCAAGACTTACGATCTGGAAGTTTGGCTGCCCGGCCAGCAGGCTTGGCGCGAGATTTCCTCATGCAGCAACTTTGAAGCCTTCCAGGCGCGGCGCATGCAGGCGCGCTGGCGCAATCCTGACACGGCCAAGCCAGAACTGTTGCATACCCTGAATGGCTCCGGTCTGGCCGCCGGCCGCGCCTTGATCGCGGTGATGGAAAATTATCAGGATGAACGGGGACGCATACAAGTGCCTGAGGCCTTGCGCCCATACATGGGCGGGCTGGAATGGATTGAGACGGCGGCTTCGGATTGAGTTTGGGTAACCCAGGAAATAGCGCGGCCTGCGCGGCCGCATCTTTCGCTTGTCATCCGTTCCTTGTTTTCTGTATCATGCTGGTTTGGTGTTATGTTGAAGAGTCAAGCACAATGGCAACGATGATCTCCGAGGTATATGAAGCCTTCCTTGATGCGGGCGTGGCCAAAGACAAGGCGCGCCGGGCGGCGGAGGCGCTCGCCCTTGATGCCACGGCGACCAAGGCGGATATAAATGAAATCAAGGCCATCCTGCGGCTGCATAACTGGATGATTGGCTTTAACCTGGCCTTTACTATGGCGATGCTGCCGATGATGCTGTCCATACTTTGGAAGGTGTTCAGCTAGGGGCTGTTGCTTTTGCATTGAAAGAGAACAAGAGAAAGAGCGTAATCCCCTCGCACTGCATGCAATTTTTATCTTGTCATGCCGGATCTATTCTCGCGTAAGAACCTCACCCCTGCCTGCGAGCAGGGGCAGGAATCCAGTCAAACAACATATATCCCTCACCCGCTCTCCGCTATTGCCCCTCTTCCCTTTTGGCTTTGATCTAAAGGGCGCTGCATGGATTCCTGATCAGGCCAGGAATGACGGGTTCTGGGTATTTGGGTGGTGGTTTGTGTTTAGAACTCTCCCTGCCAAGAACTCAAAACACATAACTAATAACTCAGCACTCAGCAACCCTTGAGACAATTTCCCACCAATCAAAAGTCTTGCCCCCCTAAAACTCAACCCCCACCAGCACACGCCCACTCAAGGCACGTTCGCTTACTTCTCCCCTATCATGGCTGTATTCCAGCTCGGCCTCTACATGCAGGCGTTCATCTAGCCGATAGCGCAGGGCGGCGCCTAGATAGGCATTGTGCACGCTGCTGTCATCATCCGTGCTGATACGGAAGTTGGCACCGGCAAGAGAAAAACCTGCATTCTCATGGTCGGTGAAACGGCTGTCTAGGCCACTTCGGAAGACGACCTCGCCATTGTCTTCCAAGAGCCAGGCCAGCGCCAGTTCCAAGCGGGTGTTCCAGCTCTTTCCCCCGCTTGCGCGGGGGCAGGCCCTCACGTTTGTTTTGGGTCAAGTTCACCCGACCACTCGCAGCGTGGTCGGACAGGCCCTCTGCCCCCCGCTCGGTATAGCCCTTATACCAGCCTTGCGTATAGCTCACACTGGCGGCCGGGCGCAGTTCCCAATGCTCACTGAGTACTGCCCTATGGCTCAGTCGTAAGGACGGACTAAGAAAGAGGCTGCTGTAGCTGCCCTCTGCCACTTGCGCCTGGCCTTGGTTAATGAGCGCCCTACTGCTGTCGTGGTCTTCGTAGCCCAGATTAAGACTAAGGCCAATGTCTATGCCCTGCCAGGTGTCTTGGCCATAGAGCCCGAGAAAGAGGCTATCGGTCTCTATCTGGGTGTTTTTACCACTACTGACCAGGTCGGCATGGGCATAGCCAAAGAGCACCCCAGCAATGGCGTTAGTAGCAAAGACTTGTTCTAGGCTAAAAGCCTGCCCCTGCGAAAGCAGGGGGCCACGCCCCGATAGTCCTGAGAATGGGCAGCGACGCCGCCATCTTGGCCACGTCTTCGGTCAGCCGCGAACCTTGCCCCGCACCTGATGCGGGGTCGCCCCAGATGAAGGGACGGGGGTCAACAGCGAGTAAGCCAGGCAAGAGTTCCCCGGCGGCCACCTGGATGGGACGGCGCTGGCTACGACGGGTGCCACGATTGCCTTGTCCAGAAGGATTGCCACGCAGGCCACCGGTCAAGCGCTGGTTGACCACGTTATGCACCGCACTGCTTAAGACGCCCATGGCGGTGGATTGGGCGCTCTCAGCGCCTCTATCCAGGGTCACGAGGCGGGTCGTACCATCCGTATCGGGCAGGGTAAGCACTAAGCGGGTGGGGTCATTGGCCACAGGCTGGGCGCTGAGGGTGACCGGAGTTGGGGGGACGGGGGCTACAGAGGGGGCAGTCGTACCGGTATCGGTGTCGGTGTCCGTATCGGTTCCGGTATCCGTTCCCGTATCTGTTCCGGTATCCGTGTCGGTGTCAGTATCCGTGTCGGTTCCAGTATCCGTATCCGTTCCCGCGTCCGTATCCGTGCCGGTATCGGTGTCTGTGTCCGTATCGGTTCCAGTATCCGTTCCCGTATCTGTTCCGGTATCCGTGTCGGTGTCAGTATCCGTGTCGGTTCCAGTATCCGTATCCGTTCCCGCGTCAGTATCGGTATCCGTTCCGGTATCCGTGTCTGTGCCGGTATCCGCGTCCATTCCGGTATCGGTGTCTGTGCCGGTATCGGTTTCCGTGTCGGTTCCGGTATCGGTGTCTGTGCCGCTATCGCCGCCGGCGTCCGCATCGCCATCCCCATCTGGGTCGGGGCCTGCCCGACCACTCGCAGAGTGGGTCGGGTCTGGTTGACCGCCGCCTTGGCCGCTACCCGCATCCGGGCCGGGGGCTTGGCCGCCCTGTTGGCCTGCGCCTTGGCCTTGTTGGCCTGCGCCCTGGCCTTGCTGGCCGCCCTGCTGCCCACCGGCACCCGCATTCGGATCAACAACGGGCGGTGGTGGTGGTGGTGGCGGGGCTGCATCTGCATCTTCGGTGCGCGCATTGGGCCTGCCCGACCCACTCTGCGAGTGGTCGGGCAGGCCGGTCAAGGTCTCAAAGTTGCGGTAGCGGATGACGCCGACGTTGGCACTGGCCAGCAGGTTGGTCACGTCCAAGGTATTGGCGTCGGCCTCGCCGCCATCCACAATGCCCCCGACAAAGGCACTGTCGGAAAGCGTGACCGTATCATCGCCCGCCCCGCTGCTGATGGTGCCGGTCACCTGGGCGTTGCCGGTGAAGAGGAAGCCGTCATCGCCATCGCCGCCATCCAAGTCGCCGGTTAAGTTAGCCCCATTGGAGAAGGTGAAGGTGTCATCGCCATCGCCACCGCTTAAGTTGGCGGTGAAGGCGCTGGATAAGCTGAAGGCATCTGCGGCACTGCCGCCCGTGAGGTTTTCAAAGGCGCTGAACTCTAGCGTGTAGGTCTCGGCGGCGTTGGTGGTGGGGTTGGTGCCTTCGACGGCATAGGTGGACAAGGCCGGGGCGGCATTCAGCGTCCAGGTGGCGGCCGTGTCATAGCCGCTCAAGGTGTCTCTATGGTCGGCCTTGCTACTGCCGCTCAGGCGGTCAATGCCAGAGAAGGCGCTGCCCCGAAGTTGGCCGGTGATGCCAGTGGCACTCGTGGCTTGGAAACCCTCTTCATCGCTGCCAGAGAGGGTAACGGAAACGGCGCTGCCGTAGCCCGACCCACTCTGCGAGTGGTCGGACAGGCCGCTGTAGTCCAGGTGGGTGTTGCTGTCATCGCTGTACAGAGAATTGATGCGTGCACTATCGTTCAGACGGATGTGGTCATCGCCCCTACTAAGGGAGAGGTTGCCGCTGACCCGGGCGCGATCATTCAGGGTGATTTGATTTTTGCCAGCGCCGGTGATGATGTTGCCGCTGGTGAGTTTCGCATCGTCGTTCAGGGTGATGATATTCCCGATAGTGCCGCCTAATATCGTGCCGTTGACGGTGGCCTTGTCATTGAGGGTAAGGATCAGGCGCTGCCTGTTTTGAACGGCAATACCGCTGCCGCGAGTGCCGCTGCCGACTCGGGCGTTGTCTGCCAGGGTAACCTGCAGTGAACCGCCGCCGGTGAACAGGCCGATGAAGCGGGTAACAACGGCATCGTCGCTCAAGTTTGCTACTGCATCGCCCTCGCCGAACTCTATTTGGCCGGTTACTTGCGCCGTGTTGCGTAAGGTCACCGTGTCAGTGCCGGCCCCGGTATCGATATTGCCGGTCATCTGGGCGTTGCCCTCCAAGGTCACGGCATCGTCTCCATCCCCGCCGGTGATGTTGCCGGTCGCACGGCGCACGGTGGGCGACACGCTGAGCGTGTCATCGCCATCCCCGCCGGTGATGTTGCCGGTCAGGTCTGCCCCTTGCCGCAGGGTAAAGGTGTCATCCCCCGCCCCACCGGCCGGGTCTTCCGTGCTGGCGGAGTCCAGCTCATAGGTGAGGGCCTGGGCTTGTGCCTGCTGCTGCCCTTGCTGTTGCCCCTGTCCCTGCTGGCCTTGCGGCGGAGTGCCAGGCTGCGGCACTGTCTGCGCCCAGGCCGTGGCGGGGAAGGTGAGGGTTAGGACGAGGAGGAAGGTAAATGTGCCGTGAACGAGGAGAGCGTCCCAGCGAGGCGTACCAGCCCGCCCTCCCTCGCCATTCCCGTGACAACGGGAAGCCAGAGTTTTCAGTACTTCCCTATGACTGGATTCCTGCTTGCGCAGGAATGACGAAGAATTATAGAGAGGAGAGCAGGCAGGTTCAGCTAGAAAAAGAGAGAGAAAGTTTCCGTAATTACCTGATTTTATTGACTTTTTTCTGGGGGGGGGGGGGGGGGGGGGGGGGGGGGGGGGGTGTGAATAAGCCGCCGAACAGGGCGGATAAGCGAGGCGTAGGCGTATTGGTAGTCATGGTTGTTGTCCTCATTGATGGAGTTTTCTTAAAGGATTGTAGCAGTCAAGTATTCGGGTGTCTAGCCGAAGAAGGCTTTCATCACCAGGCTGGCAACGCCAGCGACTTAAGACACCGAGCATCCAGGTGATGTTGTTGAGTCTGCCTTCCAGGCGTTCGATGTCGGCCTTGGTCGCAACCCCCTGGTCAATGTATTCGGTGATGGCTTCCACCTGTTCACGGGAGAGGCCGGAATCATGGCGTTTGAAGAACGCATTCGTCATGGGGATGGCTTCCTAAAAGGCTTAGGCAAAGGATAATTTTAGAATGAATAGCAGGATAATCAGGGCCAGCGCAAGAACCAGCCTCACGGTGGCGCGTAACTCAAGCAAGATGGTGCGCATATCATCAATCTCATCGGCGGCTTGCTTCGCCTCATCGGTTGTGGCACCGGCGGATACCAGAGCGCGGTAAAGGGCAGTTCCGCTCATGGCGTAGCCTCGCAAGTGCGCGTGTGGGGGCAGGGCAGGGCTTTGGTGGTTGTCATGGCGAACTCCTGATATTGATTTGGCTGTATGGAAACTGTCCACCTACTTTGCAGCCACGGGTCGGGGAAGTCAAGTGGCATTGGGCGGGGCTTGCGTCGCGGAGTATATTTTTAATCAACTGCGTCATTTGTTTGCTCCTTGCCTATACAAATGGAATGCTAATACACAATCAGCCCGATGTTAAGGTTTTTTAGCATTTCTCCGGCGTCTTGAAAGGGCGTCTTGAAGGCCGGGCCGGTTCCCTGTCCTCCGTATTTTGTATTCCTTTTAGTCCGCAAGACCTTTCAACACCGCATCCAAACTCTCCTTCGCATCCCCAAACAACATGCGGGTGTTTTCCTTATAAAACAGGGGATTATCCACGCCGGCGTAGCCTGCGGCCATGCTGCGTTTAAGCACGATGGTGAGCTTGCCTCTCCAGCATTCCAGCACCGGCATGCCGGCGATGGGGCTGTCCGGTTCATCCTGCGCAGACGGGTTGACGATGTCGTTGGCGCCGATCACGATGGATACGTCCACTGCGGGAAAGTCGGCGTTGATCTCGTCCATCTCAAAGACGATGTCGTAGGGAATCTTTGCCTCGGCGAGCAGCACGTTCATGTGCCCCGGCATGCGCCCGGCGACCGGGTGGATGCCGAAGCGGACCTTGACGCCTTTCCCTTTCAGCGCCTTGGTAATTTCATTGACGCTGTGCTGTGCCTGGGCGACCGCCATGCCATAGCCGGGGATGATCATGACCTCCTTTGCCGCAGCCAGCAGCGCCGCCGTTGCCTCCGCATCAATGGACACAACCTCGCCAGCCTCTGCACTATTGACCGAAGCGCTGCCGCCACCACCGCCGCTGCCGAAACCGCCGGCGATGACGGCCAGGAAGCGGCGGTTCATGGCGCGGCACATGATGTAGCTCAAGATGGCACCGCTGCTGCCGACCAGTGCGCCGGTGACGATCAAGAGATCATTGCTCAACATAAAACCCGTGGCGGCGGCCGCCCAGCCGGAGTAGCTGTTCAGCATGGACACCACCACCGGCATGTCCGCCCCGCCAATCGCCATGACCATGTGGATGCCGAACAGCAGGGCGAGGCCAGTCATGACGAGCAGCGGCGTCATGCCCGATCCGGCAGCCGATTGATCGAGAAACAACTTGCCAACCCAGATGGCCGCGATCAGCAAGCCTAAGTTCAGCCAGTGCCGACCCGGCAGGGTCAGCGGCGTGCCGCTGATCTTGCCGCTTAATTTGCCGAAGGCGAGCACGGATCCGGAGAAGGTGACCGCGCCGATCAAGATGCCCAGGTAGATCTCCACATGATGGATGGTCTGCTCAACGCCGGTGAAATGTTGCGCCGGGTCCATGAAGGTGGCAAAACCGACCAGCACCGCGGCCAAGCCCACCAAGCTGTGCAGGATGGCGACCAGCTCCGGCATCTGCGTCATGGCCACCTTGCGCGCCAGCGCAAAACCGACCAGCCCGCCGATCAGCATGGCGCCGATGAGGATGTCGTAATTGGCCTCGACCACGCCAAAGATCGTAGCCAACAGGGCAATCGCCATGCCCGCCATGCCGTAGAGGTTGCCGCGGCGGGCGGTCTCCTGATGGCTTAGGCCGCCTAAGGCCAGGATGAACAGGATGGCCGCGCCGATATAGGCGGCCGTTACGATGCCTTGCGCCATGAGTATTTCCTTATTTCCGGAACATCTCCAGCATGCGCCGGGTAACGGCAAAGCCGCCGGCAATGTTAATGCTGGTGATCAAGATCGCGACCCCGGCCAGCCATTGTAAGGATGCTTCCGGGGAGGAGATCTGCAGCAGGGCGCCGATGATGATGATGCTGCTGATGGCATTGGTCACGCTCATCAGCGGCGTGTGCAAGGCCGGGGTGACATTCCAGATCACCATGTAGCCGACGAAGCAGGCCAGCACGAAGACCGTGAAATGCGCCATGAAAGAGGGCGGAGCAACCAGGCCAAGGCCGAGCAGGCTAAGGCCGCCTAAAACGAAGGCCGTGAGCAGGCCGCGGATATTGGCTTTATTCTCTTCAGCCTGTGCCGCAGGCGGCGTTTCGTCCCCTCCCTGTACGCTCGCCTGTGCCGCGGCGGTGGCCGGCGCGGGCTTGGTTGATTGCCCCATTGATTGCTTGGCCGCGGCAGAGAGTTTCGGCTCAGGCGGCGGCCAGGTGATCTTGCCCTGGTTGACGACGGTGGCCCCACGGATGACCTCGTCCTCCCCATCCACTCGGATCACGCCGTTCTTCTCCGGGCACATGTCGCTGAGCAGGTGGCTCAGGTTGGTGGCGTAGAGCTGGCTGGCTTGCGTGGCGAGGCGGCTGGGCAGGTCGGTGTAGCCGATGAGGGTCACGCCATGCTTGCGGCGTACCGTGCCCGGCTCGGTCAGGGCGCAGTTGCCGCCCTGCTCGGCGGCCAGATCGACGATCACACTGCCGCTGCGCATGGTCTTCACCATCGCCTCGGTGATCAATTCTGGCGCCGGTTTGCCGGGGATCAGCGCGGTGGTGATGATGATATCGACCTCTTTTGCCTGTTCGGCAAACAGCGCCATCTCGGCCTTGATGAACGCCTCGCTCATCACTTTGGCGTAGCCGCCAGCGCCGCTGCCGTCTTCGGCAAAATCCAGCATGAGAAACGCAGCGCCCATGCTTTCTACTTGCTCCTTCACCTCCGGGCGGGTGTCGAAGGCGCGCACGATCGCCCCCATGCTGCCGGCGGCACCGATGGCGGCCAGACCGGCCACGCCGGCGCCGATGACCAGCACCTTGGCCGGTGGGATGCGCCCGGCGGCGGTGATCTGGCCGGTGAAAAAGCGCCCGAAGTGCTGTGCGGCTTCCACCACGGCGCGATAGCCGCCGATGTTGGCCATGGAACTCAAGGCGTCCATCTTTTGCGCGCGCGAGATGCGGGGGATGCTGTCGATGGCCAGCACGGTGCCCGAGGTGGCGGCCAGTCGCTGCAACAAGTCCGGGTTTTGCGCCGGCCAGATGAAGCTGATCAGCGTCTTGTCGTTGTTGAGCCAATCCGCCTCGTGGCAGGTAAGGGCAGGGTGCGGCTGCGGGGCGCGGACTTTGAGGATAATATCGGCTGCTTGCCAGAGCGCGCTTGCATCCTCGACGATTTCCACGCCGGCCTCACGATAGGCGGCATCGGAGAATTCCGCCGCCTCGCCGGCGCCGGTCTCGACAGCAACGGAAAAGCCCAGCGCTTGCAGTTGGCTTGCCACCTCCGGCGTGGTGGCCACGCGCCGCTCCCCGGCCTGGATCTCCTTCGGTACGCCGATCTTCATGCTTATTTCCCCAGTTGCAGATTGTTATTACTGAACTTCACTTGTATCCGCCAAAGCAGGCGCGCTGTCGGCAACGCCATCTTTCGCCGGACGGATTAGTTCTCATTGTTAAGACAATAAAAAACCCCAGACCGGCCGGGGTTCTTATTATGCGGGTTTGAAGCGCGTGATGCGAGTCTTAATCCTCGCCGGCGAAGGCACCGAGCAGGTGCAGCAGGCTGGTGAAGAGATTATAGATCGAAACATACAGGCCGATGGTTGCCATGATGTAGTTGGTCTCCCCGCCATGCACCATTTCGCTGGTCTGATAGAGGATGAAGCCGGACATGAGCAGGATGAACATGGCGGACACTGCCAGCGACAGGGCCGGGATGCTGAAGATCAGGGCGCCGATGCCGGCCAGGAAGGCGACCAGGATGCCGACCATGATGAAGCCGCCCATGAAGCTGAAATCCTTACGGCTTGTCAGGGCATAACCGGACAGGCCGAGGAAGATGGCGCCGGTGCCGCCCAGCGCGGTCATCACCAACTGCGTGCCGTTGGCAAAGGCATGGATGTAGGCGTTCAGCATCGGCCCTAAGGTCAGCCCCATGAAGCCGGTCAAGGCAAAGACCGACACCAGGCCCCAGGCGCTGTTGCGCAGGTAGGTCGTGAGGAAAAGCAGGCCGAAGTAGCCGCCTAAGGTAAGCAGCACGCCCGGGTGCGGAAAGTTCATGACCATGGACAGCCCGGCGGTGAAGGCGCTAAACAAGAGCGTCATGGACAACAGCGTATAGGTATTCCGAATCAGTTTATTCGTTGCCAGTACGGCCTCAGATGGCCGGGCAACCGCGAAAGATGTTTGACTCATGCCTTGTTTACCTCATCTTAAGTAAGTGATAGCGATAATATTGAGGCTTGAGACCACGAATTTCAAGCGATGTTCACTCCTATTCATAAAAATCTCCGCCGCCGGCCGGCTCATTGAAGCGGTTGATAAACTCAGCAATCCTGGCTGCATTGGCACCCAGATCGCCTAAGCCCAGACGCGAGGCAGAGCGGATGTCAATGCGGCTGCCCGCATCTGTGGGCCTAATGCGAATACTGATGTCATCGACAAAGCCGAAGAGCCGGGTCTCTGCAAAGGCTTCCAGATAAGCAGCGCCCGTCTCTGCATCGCTTTGGCCGAAATCAATCACCGTCCAGCCAAGCCCAAGCGCGGTCTCCAGGGAATGCGCAAGGGCCTCATCGACAGGCATCCTTGTCAACAGAGGCTTGATGTCCGGATAGGCGACCCTTTGCTGTTGTGCGATGGCCTCGCCGGCATAGCGATGATCATTGTCATCGGCTGTGCGCAGGCCGGCGGCGGCAGAGAAGGGCGGGGGGTTGTCCATATCCGTTGAAATATCGTGTATCAGGGGCAGACCAAGTGCGCCCGGCCCGGCTACTATCAGCGCAATGAGCGCCGGCAAGAGAGCGCTTATCAGGCTGAATAACGTGTGCCGGATGGATCCAGCGGGCTTTTTACGATACGACCAGGCCAACCGGCAGAGGGCAACAAGGGCCAGGGCCAGCCCGATCAGCATGCCATAAAAAAACACCCGAAATGCAAACATGGGCGGCCAATCCAGCAGCATTCGCCCTGCAATCGCCAGCACGATGATGAGCAGATTGAGCAGTGCGAGATAGTTCAGCCATCGCCCCCAGGCCCGCTGCGATCTTGCTTCAGTCATATAGCATTGCCTGCTGAAAGTAGAATTGTCGGTTATTATGCCTTAAAGCTAGGGCAGGGCAGAAGAGCGCTCTGTATGCCAAGCGCCTTCTCCGCTAGAATATGCGTCCTTAAACGGCGGGGGTGAGCGGCGCTATACAATTTTTCGGAGAGGTGGCAGAGTGGTTGAATGCACCGGTCTTGAAAACCGGCATGCCCTTGCGGGCATCGTGGGTTCAAATCCCACCCTCTCCGCCAGCATGTATTTCTATGGGTAAATCCCATAGAAATACATGCTAATGATAGTGAACTTGAACCCACGAAGAAGATGATGGGTTCACAAAATCGTCGGGAACGATTTTGAACGGCCGCAGGCCGGCCCGAAGGGCAAAATACAGGGAGGTATTTTGTAAATCCCACCCCTCCGACATTTTTGCTCAAGGCAAGAAAGGGAAATCAGAATCCATTTTGGGTTTTGCTGCCTACTCCGTCATTCCTGCGGAAGTCTGTCCCTGTGGAAACTGGGACAGGAATCCAGTAGAAACGAGGGCGGGAGTCCATGAGGTTCAGGGCAAGACGCCAAGTAGATTCCCGTTTTCACGGGGATGACGAACTCTGCCGGCAGCCCCCACAGCAGAAAACTGTTGCTATTTCACCACTGCCGGCCTGCTTTCCGCTTGGCCTGTCTTGCCCACGAAAAAAACTTGCAATTCCATTTGCCACTGGCTACATTCTTGCTTCAAATCGAGCCAGTCGGCGTTGGAGTATGAAAGCCTATTGCAAGCACTGTGAGTTAAAAGCGCATCAGTGTAAGTTAGAACCGGTCATAGAGTATGCAGAGGGTCTGTTGCGCGTTGAGCTGACTTTGCGCGGTCAGGAGTTGCGTCAATATGATACACTAAGCAATGACATCATCTGGGAATACTATCGGAGGTTGAGCATGAGCAAACAAACAAGTACCACTGATGACTTGATGATTGATCAGCTAGGCCGTCCAGCGCAAAACACCTATTACCGTTGGCGTGATGGATTGGACATGAAAACAAGACTGCCTAGTAACACCTACTACCGCCATCGCCGTGAGATATACAAGGCCCTGGGTGTAGATATTTCTGCGCCCTATTCTCCGCCTTCCGATGACAGTATTACTGATGACTTTAGCCAGGCAAAGTTAGAGTCCGTACAAGAGCCGAACAGACCTCAATCGCTGGTCGATCAAAGCCTGTTGTTAGACCTGTGATACGCACCAAATACCGCATAAATAGGCACTTGCCGTGTAAATACTGCGGTAAGCGAGTAGAGGAAAAGGGCTACGATGTTTGTAACTTTTGTTGGTATGTTTGCCCGACAGAGAAAGCGCTGAATGATGTACCGATGAAGGGCAAGCCGCACTGATAGATTTAGGAGAAGAAAAACACATGAACACAGATTTGATTATTGCGGTTCTCTCGTTAGCGGGCCTGCAGATTGGTTTGGTTGCCTGGCTACGAGCTGACATGCGGAGCATGGAAGGCCGCATCGAGAGTAGGTTGGCAAGCATGGAAGGAAGACTAGCCACGCTTGAAGGTAGATTGACCACCCTTGAACGCAGCCAGGCTAAACTTGAGGGTCTCCTTGAAGGCTTACGGGACGCTATCTCACTTCGCTCTGCCGCGTAAGGTTAGCTAACCCTGCTCACCCTGCCACAGCAAAAGAGAAAAATACAATGGGTATAACTACTTTTGATACATTGAAGTTTGCCCAGCGTTTGGAACAAGCAGGCATCGATCCAAAACAAGCCGCTGCTTTTTCTGAAGCGCAGCGGGAGGCATTCTCCGATGCGATAGAAACTCAACTCGCGACCAAGAGTGATATACAGGAGTTAAAGACAGAGTTGGTTTTGATTAAGTGGATGCTGGGAATAATTATCCTGGTTCAAGTACTTCCTTTCCTAAAAACATTTTTGCCAAACTGATGCCACCCTGACGCAGGGATGCGTCAGTAAGACCCGGCAGGGATCGCCATAAGCTCGTTCGTGATCTACCCGTCAGATTCTCTGCGTTCTCACGAGCGAAACCGAGCGTAGCGACCTCTGGATCCCTCCCCCCTAAAAACACGTCCAAACCCCTTCTCTCCCCCTCACCAGGACGCTAGCCACTTGCCACCTTGATAAACATCCTACCAGGACCCTGAAAAGCCCTCAGATCGAATTTTAGGCACTCTCACGGGGCCATTTCGGATGTTTTCCCCTTCCCCCCCATGCTTCTTGTGAGCGTGGGGGGGAAGGGGGGAGAATCCGGGCGATTTTCTATCTTGCACTGCAACAAAATGACCCCCGCTAAGTCATTGTGCAGTATTAGTAACACTGCACATTTGTACCACTTTTGGGAATTTATGTTATGCTATTTTCCATGATTGACTGGTCAACAACTCTGCTGGAGGTGGACGCTAAGCACCTCAAAACTGATCGAATTTTGCGTATTTCGGCCGATGGTGACCAGATTTGGACAACAGATTGCTGGGATGACGTGCCGAGCTATACGACCTCGATTCGACTGCGCCGATCTGCGCCGACTGCGTCCATGATGGAGTTCGCCGCGAGCCGGGGGCGGGTCTGTCCTTCCGTCGTCCTGGCGGTATCGGGTAACCCGATCAAGTGGCTCCAGAACCATAACGCGGCCGGCCCGGGGCCGGAGTATCATATCCCCCTTTGGCGCCGTGTGATTGCCCGCCTGGATCGTGATCTTTATCTGCCGGAAGATCTGCCGGCTGCGCATCGGGGGAGGATGGATATAGCCGTTTCTTTTCGTTTAGGTTCTGATTGTCGTCCTGTTCACGATTGGATTCAAACAGCGGCTTTGCATAGCCGTTCCAGGCAAGGTACCATGATAACATGTACAAAGGCTCAAACAAAGCCAAAAATCATCCGTTGTATTTTGACCAAAGACCAAGGGGAAAGACCATGAGTTTTATTCACTGCTGGAAAATTTTTACACCGCAACATAGGCACAGCCCCTTCGGTTCCGCCCTGTTGCTCTTTACGCTGGCCGCCTGTTTCTCATTGCCTGCGGCTGCGCAAGGAGACACTGCTCAGTCCGGACAAGAGGCCGCCCAGGCCGAACAAAAGGCCGCTCCGGACGCGCACGAGGACGCCACCTCAAGCACCGCCCAAGGCGCCGCAGAAGCCGCTTCCCAAGACCTAGAAACGCTTGCGCAAGCCGATACAGCGCAGACTACCCCCCCCCCCCCCCCCCCCCCCCGCAGAAGCTAATCAGCAAGAAACCGTAGAGGAAGCTGTTGAAGTAAAACAGGCACCTCAGCAGGAAGACACGGTTGATGTAAGAGAACTCCTGGAAGAAGACGAAGAGGCGGTGGAGGAGATCATCGTTACCGGCTCGCGGCTAACGCGGGATGCCTTTGAGTCGGCCTCTCCCATACAGGTGATTTCTATGGAACTGTCCCGCGAGGCAGGTCTGTTCGACACCGCCGAGATCCTGCAAAGCACCTCACAAGCAAACGGTTTGCAGTTCGATAATTCATTCGTTGGCTTTGTCACTGAAGGTGGACTTGGCGCAGAAACCATCGGTTTCCGTGGTTTGCCGGCGGGCAAGACCCTGGTACTAATCAATGGCCGGCGGCTGCCTGCGGCCGGGGTCGGCTCTGCCCCGGTTGCGCCGGACTTGAGTCTTATTCCCGGTCTATTGATTTCCCGTGTTGAAAATCTCTTTGATGCGGCCTCTGCTGTGTATGGCTCTGATGCCGTGGCCGGCGTGGCCAATATCATCCTGCGCTCGGATGTGGATGGCTTTGAGGTGCAGGCCTCCGGTGTGCGGCCAGAAACGGGCGGGGGCGAGCAATACACCTTAGGTGCCCTGTTCGGCAAGACCGGGGACAACTGGAATATCACCGCTGCGCTTGAATATACCAACGAGAACGCATACGCCTTCGGCGACAGCGATTTCTTCAATGCCTGTGATGAATGGCGCTATGAGGATGAAGAGGGCAATCTGCTTACCCGCTCCCGCAAACTGCCGCCCGGCACCACAGAGAGCAGCTGCAAGCGCCGCGATGCGGGGGTAAGCGGCGGGTCTGAGAGTTCGATAGATGGGGCGATTATCAACGCGCTCAACACTAACTTTGGCTATTTGTATGCAACGCCGGGGACGAGCAATATTAATGTCCCAGATTGGTCGGCAATGTACGTTGGTTTTTTTGCCTCGCAATTTGATTTTCCGCCCATTTTCACCACGCCCGTGGACTTTGATAAGGACGGCGAGCCGGATACCTTTCTTGGGAACTTTGATTCTAGCACCGGGAAACTCCGCCCTGATCGGCTGTTGGTTGATCCGGATCAGGATGGTAAGACCGATGTCGATCTGCAATCGCCGCTGTATAATCCCAACCTTACCGAACGCGGCCGCAAAAACCAGATGATTGCGAGCTTACAGCGCGTCTCAGCCTATGGTCTGGGCAGCTATAACTTCGAGGATGCCAACGATACGGAAGTGTATTTTGAAGGCATTTATGCGCGGCGCGACAGCGATAGTTTTGCACCAGAGAGCATATTATTCCCGCGTGTACCTGCTAACAACCCCTTCAACATTACTAACCCCGCCAATCCCGACCGCGTGAACCTTTTTAATCTCTGGGGGCCTTTTGGAAGAAACATCCTCGGCGCCAGGGGCACCGACATCACCCCTCAGGTTTTGATCAGGGGAGACCAGGACTCCGTTGAGGTTCGTCTTGAGCAATACCGCCTGGTCAGCGGCTTGCGTGGCAATATCGGTTTTCTTAATAACTTCCTGGAAGGGAACTGGGGCTATGATGCCTATATCAACTACACACGCTCAAATGGGGACTTGCAGGTTAGCGGGGTCAATGGCGAGCGTCTGGCGTTGAGCCTTGCGACCACGATTGAAGACGCGGCCAATCCGGGCAGCTATATCTGCGGCGAGGATGCAGACGGCGATGGGATTCCGGACGGCACCGATGGCTGTGTGCCGGTGAATATGTTTGCACCCTCCCTGTACCAGGAAGGCGGGGGGACCTTCGGTTCCCAGGCGGAGACCGATTATCTCTTTGCTAGTGGAAGCCTTGACACCACCATTGAACAGCTCGTTGCCAATGGTATTGTACAGGGAGATATTTTTACCCTGCCCAATGGCTCGGCCGTGCCGCTGCTGCTGGGCTATGAGTTCCGCCGCGACCGCATCGAGTCCATCCCGAATGACATTATCGCAGACGGCGCCCTGTTTGGCTCTCGCATCGAAAAGGGCTCCGAAGGCACCCGCTACCTGCATGAGTTCTTCGGCGAGACCAGCATTGAGCTATTCAAGGATGAACCCTATGCCGAAAAAATCACTATCGACCTATCCGGCCGCATCACTGATGAGGACTCCTTCAAGCCGCACTTCACCTATTCTGCGAAGCTGCTGTACAAGCCGCTGTCCTGGCTGACCTTGCGCGGCACCTACGGCACCTCTTATCGGGCGCCGAATGCCCGCGAGCGCTTCCTCAAACCCATCAGTAGCGCCAATGAAATCATCATCGATCCCTGCGTGGTACCTAGCGATGCCCGCGAGCGAGAGTCCTTCTCCGACCCCTCGGCATACAAAGAGAGCGGGGATGATCGCCCTCAGAATGTCCTTGACGCCTGCCGCGCGCAGGGCGTGGATCCGACCGCGCTGGGACTGGGGACCTTCTTTGAAGAGTTCGACGGCCGCGCCGCGGTGGACACCTTCAGACGCAGTGGCGATAGCCTGGAGCCGGAGACCTCCACCTCCCATACCTTCGGCTTTGTACTGGAGCAGCCCTTCACGGACAGGTTTGACCTGATCGTCTCCGCCTCTTACTCATCCATCGATATCAACGATGCCATCTTTCAGCCCGGCAATGCGTTCTCCGTCATTAGTGGTTGCTACTTCGACCCGGCCGCGCCGGAGGGCAGCGCTGGTGCCTGCAACCTGATACAGCGCGATGCTGATAATCGCATTGAGACAGTCAACCTTTCCTATCTCAATGGCTTTACCCAGAGCGTGAAGAATGTTGATTTCGACATGGTCTATCTGCAGGATTTTACGCTCGGCGATGAACTTCTCAAGGTAGGGCTGGATGTAAATGCGACCTATGCCATCAAGCAATTCCAGGAAGTACTGGGCTCTGGCATTGACTTTCGCGGACGGCCGGCCTTCCCGCGCTGGCGCGCCAATGCGCAGTTGACCATGGCCTATCGGGACTTTCGTTTCAACTGGTACACACGCTGGATCAAGGGTGGCGAGAACCCCACCCCGGAATTTACGCCCCCCACAGCATTTTCACCGCGTGGCGAAAGGAATGAACCCTGCTTTGCCCTGCCGAGCGGCTGTCGGCCGGTGTACTACACGAGCAATTATGCCGTGCATAATGCCGGCCTAGCCTACATCTGGCGGAATTATACGCTGAGCGTGGGGGTGAGCAATGTCTTTGATAGCGCCCCGCCGGAGGTGGATAGCGATGGCGTAGCATTCAGCCGGCGCAATGTCCCATTAGGCGTCGGCCACGACTTGATTGGCCGTACCTTCTTCGGCACTTTGATCGCGCGGTTCTAAGGGCCGCTCCATAGGCCAGGTTTGCTTGCATGATGGCGGATCTTAAGGAAAGTCCGCTATCCCCAGCGCGGGGAGGTGGCCGAGTGAAGTGGCATGGAGGACGGTGGAGCAACGTCATTCCTGCGGAAGCCTGTCCCTGTGGAAACAGGGGCAGGAATCCATAGAACGAGCAAAATTATTGAATGGATTCCCGGTCAAGCCAGGAGTGACGAATAATTACTCAATTCTCGCTCCCCTGCCGTTATCCCTACACAAAAGCATCCCCCCTGACCGTCCCCGTGGAAACGAGGAATAAGAGACAGGCATCTCTTCTGCCCACAGATAGGGTATTATGCGAATGGGTGGGCGAGTGTTGGCGCTTGGATTTTCGTCATTGTCTCTTTTTTACAGCAGCAACATTGATCGCCTCACGGAGAAAATGTTTCGTGCCTTGATCGATAAAATACATCAGGTTTTATCCTTAAATAATTGAATTATAAAACTTTGTCTGCGTTTGACGCCCAAGCCTTTTTGATGACGTTGACTACTCGTCCAGGGGTCTATCAGATGCTGGATGAGGTCGGCACAGCACTCTATGTCGGCAAGGCCCGCAATCTCAAGAAACGGGTAAGCAGCTATTTTAACAAGGCGCAGACCTCGCCCAAGACCAGGGCGCTGGTGAAGCAGATAGGCGGGATCAATATCACCATCACCCACACGGAGGGCGAGGCGCTGTTGCTGGAAAGCAACCTGATTAAGGCGCTGAAACCCCGTTACAATATTCTTTTCCGGGATGATAAGAGCTATCCCTATCTCTATCTCAGCAGCGAGCAGGCATTTCCCCGCCTGAGTTTCTATCGCGGTGCCCGCAGCGGCAAGGGACGCTACTTCGGCCCCTATCCCAGCACCAGGGCGGCGCGCCGTACCCTGAATCTCGCCCAAAAACTCTTTCGTATTCGCCAGTGCGAGGACAGCTTCTTCAAAAATCGGCGGCGGCCTTGTCTGCAACACCAGATAAAACGCTGTACCGCGCCCTGCGTCGGCCATATTACGCCGGAGAAATATGCACAGGACATTCAGCACAGCGTCATGTTCCTGGAAGGGCGCAATGAGGAGGTCATCGAGGCCCTGACCCTCCCCATGCAGGAGGCGGCCAGATCGCTTGAGTATGAGCGCGCGGCAAAGTACCGCGATCAGATCGTCAGCCTGCGCAAGATCCAGGAAACCCAGCACATCAATGCTATTAAGGGAGAGCTGGACATCATCGCCTGTCACGCAGAGGCCGGGCTTGCCTGTGTGCAGGTCTTTTATATACGCGGCGGGGCCAATCTGGGTAACAAGGCATTTTTTCCAAAAAACACCAAAAACGCTCTGCCGGAAGACATTATTTCCGCATTTTTGAGCCAATATTACTTCGCCAAGCGCCGCGACAGACAGCTGCCGCGGGAAATACTCTTGAGCCATCGGGCGCAACAGGCCGACCTCCTGGAGCGAGCCTTGGCCGAGCAGGCGGGCCGGGCGGTCAAGTTATCCCGGCCACTGCGCGGGGAGAGGAGCAGATGGGTGGCGATGGCGCGGGAAAACGCCGAGATCGTCTTGCGACAACGCATTGCCACGAATGCAAACTACCAGCAACGCTTTGAGGCCCTGCGCGAGTTGCTAAACGTAGAGGAGGCGATTGAACGCATTGAGTGCTTCGACATCAGCCATACCTCCGGCGAGGCCACCGTGGCCTCCTGTGTGGTCTTTACTGATAGCGGGGCGCTGAAAAATGATTATCGGCGCTTCAACATAGAAGGCGTCCGGGCGGGCGATGATTATGCGGCCATGCGCCAGGTCATTGAGCGCCGCTATACCCGGGTAAAAAAAGAAGACGGACGACTGCCGGATCTGATCCTGATTGACGGCGGCAAGGGGCAGCTCAGCAGCGCCGCACAAGCCTTGCAGGAATTACAACTGGATGAGATCTGCATGCTCGGCGTTGCCAAGGGCCCGGGCCGCAAACCCGGCCTGGAGACCCTGATCTTGTCCGATGGCCGCACGGAAAAGCGCCTGCCCGGTCATTCATCCGCGCTGCACCTGATCCAGGAAATTCGTGATGAGGCGCATCGTTTTGCCATCACCGCCCATCGCCGGCGCCGGCAAAGACAGCACACACAATCGCCGCTGGAAAAAATAGCCGGCATCGGCAGCAAGCGCCGCCAACAACTGATAAAACACTTCGGCGGCATGCAGGGCATCGCCGCCGCCGGGGTGGAAGACCTCGCTCGGGTCGCCGGCATCAACAAGCACCTCGCGCAAAAGATCTATGACCGCTTTCACTAGGGGCACGCCATGAATATCCCCAATACCCTGACCTTGCTGCGCATCGCCATGCTGCCGGTCTTTGTGCTGGTCTTTTGTCTGGATTTCAAAGGGAGCAACCTCATCGCCTGCCTGATCTTCAGCGTAGCCGCCATGACCGATGCCCTGGATGGTTATCTGGCCAGAAAGCTGGGGCAGACCTCGCCGCTGGGCACTTTTCTGGACCCGGTGGCTGATAAGCTCATGGTCGCCGTCGTGCTGGTGCTGATCGTGCAGAGAGACCATAGCCTCTGGGTGGCGCTGCCCGCCGCCGTCATCATCGGCCGGGAAATCACAGTCTCCGCCCTGCGCGAGTGGATGGCCGAGCTGGGTGCCAGCAGCAAGGTGGCC
The DNA here is from genome assembly GCA_963923955.1 of Gammaproteobacteria bacterium. GTDB lineage: Bacteria > Pseudomonadota > Gammaproteobacteria > Eutrophobiales > Eutrophobiaceae. The sequence continues at coordinate 1,456,876 of OZ000552.1, read as the reverse complement.
GTTTCCGTCTATGGCAAGATCAAGACCATCGCGCAAATGGTGGCGCTGCTCCTGTTGATTTATCAAGACCCAATCTTGAATATACCGATTTATGGCTTAGGCATGCTGGCTTTGTACATCGCCGCCGCCCTGACGCTGGTATCCATGCTGCAATACCTAATCAGCGCCTGGCCGAAATTATCAGAGTCTTCCAAAGATTGATTGACAGATAAGCCGTGCCGGCTAAAATGGTCGCCCCTTGTCAGGGGCTGAAGATACAGGCGGGAATAGCTCAGTTGGTAGAGCACCACCTTGCCAAGGTGGAAGTCGCGAGTTCGAGTCTCGTTTCCCGCTCCAGATTTTACAGACTGCGCTACGTGGCTTTCGCTTTTTTTAGATGTATGGAGACTCTGATTTAATCAGGGACCTCACAGAAACCAAAGAATCTGGCTGAGTGGCAGAGTGGTTATGCAGCGGCCTGCAAAGCCGTGAACGCCGGTTCGATTCCGACCTCAGCCTCCATCTATTTCAATAGCTTATAAAATAAATATAATAAAATGCTTTAAATGAAAAAGGAATCCAGAATCCAGCAGCAATTCAGTCAAGCCTCCCCTTCAAGCCAAGGGCAGGCTCTGGCTTGAACAGTGGGCACAAGCTATTCCCTCGCACAAAAACGTCCCCGTATCAAGTACAGCCTGCCTCTGGCTTGAACAGAGGGGACAGGCCATTCCCCGTGTCAGGCTCTGCGCAAGCACGTCCCCTTGTCCAGAACGTGGCACGTCATTCCTGCGGAAGCAGGAATCTATAAGCAATCCAGAAAGAATCCAGAATCCAGAGCAACCTATCAGCAATCAGCAATCCATTCGGACAAGGCCTGCTTGTTCACCCCCCCCCCCCCCCCCCCCCCCCCCCAAGAAAACCTAATAAAGACAATTAGTTAAATGCTTTTCCTCGACCGGTTCTAAGTAGTGAGCCGGGCGCTGGCCTTGCGAGGTGGCTATCCGCCGTTGGGCCTTGGCATTGGTGTGGGCGGGGGTTGTGCCCATGGCCGCTTGTTATCGCCCTACTGTTGTCGTCCAGTGCGTTGGCCGATGCGTTGCTGGATGAGGCCGCCCGGCTCATCAAGGCGGATCATGCCCTGCAAGCCTATGCCCTGCTTAGTGAGCAGGCGAGGGATGAGGCCGGTCGGCCTGCGTTTGACCTCTTGCTCGGCATTGCTGCTTTGGATGGCGGGCGGCCGACCCAGGCGGTGTTTGCCTTGGGGCGGGTCTTGGCCGTGCAGCCGGATAATGTGCGCGCCAGAACAGAGCTTGCCCGGGCCTATTTCGACATGGGCGAGAACGAGGCATCCAAAGAGGAATTCTCCCGTATCGACCGCGAGGCCATGCCTGCTGCGCCTGTTTGGTAATCTGGGGCTGAGCCAGCGCAGCACCTTCCGGGAGAATGCCTTCCGTACCCGGCTGGGCAATGGCCGCTTTGGCTTGCGCTATAGTCGTGGCCAGAATGCCTGGCAGGTGTCCCTGCTCGCCCAGCGCTATTATTTGGGCGGGGAGGTCAGTCGCGACCTGGCTGGGGTGAATGCGCAGTGGCTTCATAGCCGGGATGCGAATACGCAGTTCTCCCTCTTCATGCAGGTCTCTACGCAGCGCTTTCCCGACCAGCCCGTCCGCAACATCAACCAGTACAGCGCCGGCATCGGCCTGGTGCGCGCCCTGCCGGGGGCGAGGCGGCTGGTGGTCTATGCCAGCCTGTTTGGGAGAAGGACAAAGAACTGTCCGCGGCCAAGCATCTGGGGTGCGGCTTTGTCGGCGCCCGGCTCGGCGGGCAACTTAGCCTGACGGAGAAGGCCGTGTTGCGCGGCAGCGTGAGTTATCAATACAGCCGCTACGGCCTGGGCGACCCTCTCTTTATCGAGCGCTGCGATGACCGCTTTGCCGTTGCGCGGCTCGCCCTGGAATATACCGTAGCCCCAAACTGGCGGCTCAGCTCCGAAGTGCAGTATTCCAACAATAATTCATCCCGGCAGAGATCAACACCTTTGATCGCTGGCAGAGCTTTCTCACCATCCGCAGCCAATTCTAGGGAGTTTTGTCCATCCTACTTAACCAAACTTGTCTAAAGATCTATTCACCCGCAGCGATTCTCACGCTCGCCTGCGCCTTCTTCACCAGCCCGGCCGTGTTCGCCGCCGCCGTAGGCGAGGTGGTCTTTGCCACCGGCACACCCCAGGCGCGCGATGCCGCCGGGGCCAGCCGCCGCTTGGCGCGCGGGGCGGCCATCTTCTCCGTCGATACGCTGATAACAAAGGCGCGCGAGCGCATGCAGCTGAGCCTGATCGACGACAGCTATATCTCCATCCAGCCCGGTAGCGAGGAGGCACATTATCGGCTCATCAAGGGCGGGATTCGCGCCTTGACCGGCCTCATCGGCAAGGACAACCCCGAGGCCTATCGAGTCAACACGGCGGTGGCCACCATCGGCATTCGCGGCACCGGCCACAGCACCCGCTTCTGCCAGGGCGACTGCGGCAGCCGCAAGGACGGCCTATACCACAGCACCTGGGAAGACGAGACCTATGTGTTCAGTGATGTGGACAGCGTGGATGTGCCGGCCGGGCAAGGCGTGTTCGTGCCGGAGCTTGACCAGGCCATCCAGCCGCTGGATCAACCCGCCGCCGTTACTGCGGTGGATACCGCCAGGGAAGAACAAGAAGAGCAAGACGAGGAAGAAGAGCAGACTGCTTTGGTTGCTACGAGGGAGCAGCTTGATGCCGAGGGGCGCCAGCAGGCGGTGGCGGAGCAGGTGGTCAGGGTTGAACAAAATCGTAAAGTGTTGACAGATTTTCTGATTTCGTTCCGATACTTCGTAACTCGATCTGGGGCTACTCAAGATACTCTTATCACTGATGACGATTCTTCATTCCTCCAGGTCATCAGTATTTTGCGATGAGGATGGCCAACCTGTCGGATTCCTTTTTGGCACAAGCCAAGGGGTCGGAGGGTTTGCCACCATAGACCCTTCTGCGGTGCTGGCGGCGGATAATGCCGAGCTGGTTGCTGAGACTGCGTCTTTGTATGATAGGGCAGGCCCCGAAGCACGGGCTCTGTTTGAGACCAATCCGGCCTCGGTAGCTGAGTTTACCACCCTGCCGGGTGGTGTTGGCTTGGGTCGCTGGGCAAATGGCAATCTAATAGAAGTGACTCGGGAAGGGGTAACCGCGCTCGTTGAAGGTAGTGATAGTCAAAGTATTCATTTCATCTTCGGGCCTCGCCCAGAGCCAATGACCTTCACCGGCACGGCCTCCACCTCACGCAGCGGCGCGATTCACGGTGCGGCGGCCTTTGGTAATCCTGATACCGACCCGCCTGCCTCATCCACCGTATTCTCAGGGCTTGGCCAGCTTGGCGTCTCGGAGGATGATTTCGATTTCACCTCATTGCCCTCTCGCGCTGGTGATTATGATGAATTTGCCTACCGCGACACATTGGTATTTCTCAATGCCTTCGGCAGGCCGCTCGGCTGGCTCTCATTTGGCTAGTCAGGTGGGGGAAGTGATCCGTAGGCGCTTGCCACGATTGATCCGGCGGCGGTGCTGGCGGGCGATGACGCCGCTGCCGTGGCTCGCGCCCGCGCCCTGCTGGATACGGTGCCTGCGGCTTTGACGGAACGACTTGAGCAAAATCCGGCTTCGTTGGCCCAGTTTAGATTCTTGTCCAGCGGCATAGGTGTCGGCCGTTGGGCGGATGGCAATATTATCACGGTGAGCTCGGCAGGCGGCGCCGAACTCCTTGAACTCAGCGACAATCAAAGCCTGCACTTCATCTACGGCCAGACACCGGCCACCCTGCCTACTACAGGAACGGCCAGCTATGACTTTGCCTCCGGAACGGTCTCCACCGCGGACAACGGCACGAGCATCGGCCGGGGTGTAACCAGCGGGTCAATAGTGGTGGATTTCGGTGCCGCGCTGGCTGCGGTCGAGATGCAGGTGCAGCATACCAGTAACTACTCGGCGGAGGCATCTGAGCTTATCGATTACTACTCGGTAGAAGGACTGCTCAATTTTGATTTTGTGCCGAACAGCAACGTCTTTATAGGCTTGTTATCTGCCACCGCCTACTCGGCAGAGGACAATCCCGTGTCTGTCGCGGGCAGCGCCTGCAACCCTGTCTGTAGTGTGGAGGCTCGCGGTGGCTTTTTCGGCCCCGATGCGGTCTCTGCCCCATCATGGGCGTAGCGGGCTTCGGGCACGTGCCAGCGCCAACGCCATAACCTGATCAGGCTTGACTTGGTCGGGCTGCTGGCGGGTCATTCTCGCCCAGCTTGGTCGGCTGCTAACGGGCATTGATGCTTGTTTTGGCCGGGCTTGCTTGGCTTGGTCGTCATGAGGGAAGGCCGGGCGCGGGTGGTTTAGCCGGCGCCCCCCTGAACAAATCCACACAGAGCATTGCAACAGCGTAGCGGCTTTCTTATACTCTTTGATTATGACCAACCTGGCCTTCGACACCCACAAATTCGTTAAGAACCTGTCCGCCGCCGGTATGAAGACCGAGCAGGCCGAAGTGCTGGCCGACACCTATGCCGAACTCTTAACCGACCGCCTCGCCACCAAAGAGGATCTGAGAGCGCTTAAAAAGGAGCTAAACGCCAAGATCGATTTCCAGGGAGAGCAACTGAACGCCAGGATAGATTCTCTGGAAGAACGGCTGGACGATAAAATAGATTCTCTGGAAAAGCGACTGAACAGCAAGATAGAAGCCCAGGGAGAGCAACTCAACGCCAAGATAGATGCTCAGGGAGAGCAGCTAAACGCCAAGATAGATTTCCAGGGAGAGCAACTCAACGGCAAAATGGACTCCATAGAAGAGCGCCTGAATAGACACATAGAACAAGCACAGACACGCACCGTTGTCCGCATAACGGGCCTGCTGGGCTTTTTGATGCTCATTCTTGAGTTTTTCGCCTAGGCGCATCCACGGAGACGCTGCCGACTGAACGCAGCGCCTGTTCACCCTGCAATTCTCGCCCGACATGGCAGGCCTCATCGCAAACCTAAGCGCCAATCTCAGGCGGCATCTGCCGATCAGCGGCCTGGCCTTGTTGCTGACAGCGCTCTTCCTCAGCCATAGCGGAGAGCTGTTTCACAGCAGCGTGTTGCAGCAGCTGGAGAACATGCTCTATGACGCCCGCATTGTCCTGACCCTGCCGAACACTCCTGACTCCAGCATCGTCATCGTCGACATTGATGATGACAGCCTAGCACAGATCGGGCGCTGGCCCTGGAGCGCGATAAGCTGGCGCAGTTGGTAGTGCGGCTGTTTGATCATTACGGCGTAAGCCTGATCGGCTTTGATATGATCTTCCGCGAGCCGGATGCAAGCTCCGGCCTGGCCGTGCTGGAGCGACTCGGACAAAACGAGTTGGCCGCCATTCCCGCCCATCGACAACAACTCCCCGATCTTCGCAACACGCTGGATTTTGCCCGGCTATTTATCGATAGCCTGAAAAAGAGGCCGGTGGTGCTGGGCTTTTCTGTCTTCTCGCCCGACGAGATTTCGGCTGATGTGCGCAATGGCGCCCTGCCGCCGCCGCTGCTTGGACAACAAGACCTGCCCGGCAAGACCATCCTCGCCCCATGCCAGCGGCTATGGTGCCAACCTTCCGCCCATTCAAGCCGCCGCAACCAACGCCGGACACATTACACTGGTGGTTGACCATGATGGCCAGGTGCGCCGGGTGCCCTTGCTGATCGAGTTTGTCGGCGATTATTACGAAGCCTTATCGCTCGCTATGGTACGCACCCTGTACGGCCTGCCGCGGATAACGCCGGTGTTTGCCCGGCATGGTGCTTATGATCTGCTGGAAGGGCTGGCGCTGCCGGGCTACACCATACCGGTAGGTGCCAATGCGAGCGCCCTGGTGCCGTTTCGCGGCCGCAAGTTCAGCTTTTCCTATGCCTCGGCGGCGGATGCCATCAGTGGACGCGCGGATAAAGAGGAACTGGCGGGCGCCATTGTGGTGGTCGGCACCTCGGCGAAGGATCTGGTCGATATGCGCCCAACTCCGGTGAACAACGAATACCCGGGCGTTGAGATCCACGCTACCATGGTCGCCGCCATCTTGGATCAAAAGCTCCGCCACAGTCCGGCCTATGCCCGCGGCATGGAGTTTTTGCAACTGCTCGTGCTGGGTGTGCTCCTGTCCTTCACGCTGCCCTTGGCAAGCCCGGCAATCGCCAGCACCCTGGCCATGCTTGCCCTGGCCGCCACCGTCGGCGTGAACCTGGCCTTCTGGCAAAACGGCCTGGTCATGCCGCTGGCATCAAGCCTGCTGCTCATCATCCTGATCTTTGTCCTGAGCATGTCGTATGTCTTTTTCTTTGAAAAACGGCGCAAGCAACAGCTCTCAACCCTGTTCGGTCAATACGCCCCGCGCGAGCTGGTCAATTAAATGACCGCCAACCCGCACACCTACACCCAGCTGGCGCAGAACAAGGAGATGACCTTGCTGTTCACCGATGTGCGCAATTTCACCAGCATGGCGGAAAGCATTGAGCCGCAGCAATTATCCAGACTGATGCCGCCCTGGCCGCCTATCGCGCCCGGCAATGGGACGAGGCCAAGGCACAGTCTCGGGCATTACAAGCAGCAGCGCCGGCGGCGTTATACAAGATCTACCTGCAACGCATCGCCCAATTTCAACAATCCCCGCCTGAGGAGGATTGGGACGGCGTGTTTATCCATACGGCGAGATAAAAAAGCATTTTAATGTCGGACGGCCTGTAAAGTCATGGACGCCGCTTCGATGCCGCGCGCAACCTCTAAATTTGACCGGTTTTTGTAGTATGATCATCCCACCGCCCGGGTGGTGAAATTGGTAGACACAAGGGACTTAAAATCCCTCGACTTCGCGGTCGTGCCGGTTCGACTCCGGCCCCGGGCACCACTGTCAAAAATCCCGACCCAAATGCGCGGCGGGCAACTGTTTGCTTATCATGTTGCCGTTCTCAAGAGTGTAGGTGTTGACCCGCCGCGTAACCCGGCCAAGTCCGTGGCGGTGGAGTAGGGGGGCGATGTTTGCTTTGCGTGTGGCGCTTTGGCCTTACCGAGGTGCCGTAAGATCAAGGCTATTGCTGATCATCGGCCTTGAGCATGGCGGAGATGGCATCCCAGTCGATATGCTCGACCAGTGGATCCCAGGCGTCTTGAAGTGGCGCAAGGGCTGCCTCCCAATCGTTATCTTTCAGGCCGGTTAATATATCCTTTGGTTCGAAATAGAGCGGATTTTTCCTCTCCAGCCAGTGGCGATTTCTCCCACGTTTTGTAAATTCTGAAGCCGAGTTATTTTTATGAAGACTGTTAAAGACAACTTCAGAGACCTGATTGTTTAGATCGTTATCTACCAGGCGATCACTGCTATAACACTGCGCCCAGTCATCCGCGCTCTCCTCTCCACCATCCTGGCTAGACAGGCCCAGAAATGGCCAGATGCTTTTGCTGCGATAGTGCATACAGACGTATATCTTGGAATCACGGCCTTGATCACATTCAAAATCCTTTCTGTCAGATATAGATATAACCTCCGTACAGATGATCATTTTCCAAGCATCCCCAATCGCGCCCATACCAATCCGGTATCGCCTCTTTGACGGCGGCATCAAAGCCTCGCAGAACTTTCTCTTTCATAGCAAGAATCACATCATGGATGTCTCTGGTTTGCTCAAGATTTTCCAGGGCATATTCGATCGCTTCGTTCATTGTTGTGTCTCCTTTGTTAGAGTGATTGCAGCATGGTGCGGTATTGGCGGATTAACTCGTTCAAGAAATCGTTTTGACAAACGGCGATAAATTGCTCACACAACGCAGCGATGTCTGCCCAGGCGATATACAGATCGGCCTCTCCAGACTTCGGCCGGCGGCCATCGGTAGTCCGGAATACCAGAACGCTTTCGTGCCGCAGGGAGTCCCGATAGCGGCGTAACTGCTCGTCCTGTTCACCGGCGTCAATCTTCGCTTCAATGGCGATGGTGAAGGCGCCGCCCTTGCCCTGGATCAGCACATCCCCCGGCCGTTGTCGATGGTATATTCAGTCTGCACCATGGTGCCTGCCAGGTCGCTAGTATCGATGACGCGCCCACCCTCAAACTTACCGTTGATGCAGTGCCGAATGAAGAGCGCAAGAAAGGCCGCGCCTTGGTAGTGCGAGCCGTGCGGATTGAGCAGCCAGGCCAGCAGCGAGCAATGCTTGCGTTCATGCCGATCCAAACCCGCCGCCTGCCAGATGTTCAGATCAGGATTGCATATCGCCAGCCGTGCTTTCAGCATCCCGATCTTCTCGGCTATTTCCAAATAATAGCCCGCCATGCGCTCGGTATTGATCGTATGCACCGCCGCCCGGCGGGCAATATCCGGGAAGCCGTCGTAATAGGCTTTTAGTGCGCTGATGTTCACTGGCTGAATACCAGCGCCTATTTCACGCTGCCTTGCGCTGCGGCCAGCGCCTGCTCGGCGGATTTTAGCAGTGCCAGCGTCTTTTCCATGTCGATTTTATTTTCCGCACCAACAACCCGATAATCACCCTTGTGGATACACACGGTCATGGTCTTGCCGAAGCCGAACCTGGAAGGCTTGTCCAGGACGAGCATGGGATGATTTTCACTCTGGTCGGCAATGGCCTTGCGCCACTTATCGCGCAATTCCCCATACCTGGGTTTATCCTTGACATCGATTTTGAAACACAAAACGCCGTGCCTTTTTTCTTTCTTATCTTTTTGATCAGTCTGTTGCACTTGTTCTGTTTTCTGCTCCAGCTGTAGATACTGCTCGCATTCATCATCCCCGTGCCAAGACCACCAAAGGCCGAGAAAGCCGCCGCTCTGGTTGGGCACATAATCCCATGTGCTCTCCTTCAGCGCGGTTTGTAACGCAAGATAAAAGCCCATCCAGGCGCGCCAGGGCCACCCATCAAGCGGAGATGTTTTATAACTTTCTACCTCATCGGAAATGACCTGCAAGCGCGCCCGATAACTTAGCAGGATTTCACTCTTGCCCGTGTATCCGTTAAGCACTTGGAGCATGTCCCGGCGCAGAAACGGCTCGAAGTTCCCGTCCTTGACCTCTTTATAACGATCACCCTGATCTTCGGTCTTGTAATAGATGCCAAGAATTTTCTTATCTGGATAGCCTTCTGTCTTAATGTCATCACGGTATCTGACTAACTGCTGCGAGTGATTTTTTGTATCGGTCTTATCTTCGATGATAATGGCGTACTCGTCGTTTATTACGCAAAAGACATCAATTTTTTTATGTTGTTGTTTAATTTCTATCTTGCTTATGGGCGCAGGCGCAGATAGTCCATGCTTTTCAAACAGGGCCGCTATAAAGCGCCGCGCACATTGGTGCAGCGATGTATCCGCCGTTGCATACTCTTCCTTTGCCCAGGATAACAGCCAGCAAAGAAAGGCGTCCTGTGATAGCTCGCTGTAGGCGAAGTCAAACAAATTGGGTGTTTTCATTTTTCCAGTCTCCTCTTTGGTTAATCGGTTAATCATTGTACAAATTTTTCATACTCTCAACATACGCCTTCATCGCCGCCCGCAGGGACTTCGGGGCTAAGGACTTCCACGCCCGCGCCCATGCCCTGTAGCCACCAGCGCAACTCGTTGGTATCGGCGACTATGGCGGTGATCAGGGTGCGCCCGTCTGCTTGTGCTTTGGCCTTTTGATCAGCAGCGAGGCGACACTCCAGCAGGTGTTCGGCCACTGATTCGTTCACCGCTACTTTCAGTTTCAACGGCGCTTTTGAGACGGGATAGGAAAACGCCTTTTCCGCACCAATGTGTTTATCCAGACTAAAGCCCGGCGGTTTTTTTAGCGCTGCTTCCATCACCCGCGCGCTGCGGATGCGATGCAGGGCGAAGTGCCGCGGCCCGGCATAGTCCCAGGCGGCGGCGATCAGGTAGATGATGTGCCGGCGCAGCAACAGCCCCAAGAGATTGAGCAGGCGCTCTTTGGCGGCCGGCTCGCCCCGCGGCGTTGGCACATCACGCTGAGTTGTTTGTTATGCAGCGCTTCATAGACGGCGGCTTGCGCGTGTTTGATGATCGCCGGAGGCAACAGCGCCTGGCTGTCCGGGATGATGCGCACCTTGTGCGTCCAGGCGGTCAGGCCGGTGGCCTTCAAGATCTGCGGGCGTGTTTGAAATAGGGTTTGAGCAGCAGCAAGCTGGAGGGCGGCAAGAGCGCGCCGAGATAGACCTTGGCCAAGCGCAAGGTGAACGCAGTCTGCTCGCTCATGACCGGCAGTTGCGTTAGGGCATCCTTGTCCGTCCAGAACCAGTACCTGCCGCGCCCGGCTCCAGGCAGCCGATGGGGAGGACGCCGGAGAGCTTGTCCAGATCGCGCTGCATGGTGCGGGCGGTGATTCGATAGTCCGCGTTGTGCTGCGCCAGCCGTTCGCGCAAGGCACCGGTGCTGATGCGCGGCGGGAAGACGGGCAGGGCGGTTAGGAGCTTCAAATATCGCAGCGTGGTGTCGGTGGCCGGGCGCATGAGTCTTGGTTTATGCCTCCATAAAATCCAGCAGACTCATCTGCGGCGTGTCGGGGTCGAGCACCATTTCAAATTTACCACGCCGCTGTGCTTGAAGATCAGTCCAGCCGGCCTTTTGCAGCATAAGCAAGAGGTTTTTTTGGCTGTCCGCATCCAGTTTTTCACTTGCTGTGCCTTCCGCCTGATGCAAGTGCCACTTGTCATCATATTGTCTTGCCAGTATAACAATATGGGGCTTGTACTGGGTAACATAATAACATCCTCCGCCCATGACAGTGTCCATCAAGTAATGCCCGTCTGCGATACAGTTACGCATCAGTCGGGCCGTCTGCCGCAACTGGGCGTGGTTGGTTATGGGTTGAATCCAGTCATTGCCCGGCCAGGGCGGTTCGGGAAAATCTTTCCTCAAGAGTTGCTTGTCAAGCCATGCTTCCCATGACCATTGTTTTTTGAGAAACGGGTAGTCTCTTTTGCCCGTTGCAGGATAAGTGAGATGTCGCAACGATAAGGCGATTTCGGCATAACCGACAATCGGGCTAAGACGATGTACAATGTCAATGTAATACTTAAAATAATCTATATCCCGTCTGCGCTTGATCCCTCTGATCGCCGGGCAGTCGCGCAGTTCATGCGGCAGCCACTCCAGAAACCGCAACTGCGCATGCGAGGTTGCGTTGTTATGCAGCAGATAAGTTCTGGCGCGGCACTTGCCCAGCAGGCGCAATAGTCGCTTGTAACCCGCACGCGATAGGGGGCGCGGCGCCAGGCGCTTGAGCATACCTGACAGACCATCGGGGCAGGGATCAAACAGCCTCTTCAATAGTCGCTTCTTGGGCGTACTGCGGATCAGGGCAGCCAACTCGGCCGGGGCGGCATCGGTGCGCGGCGCATCTGGATTGTCTTGTATGCCGATATTGACCAGGCACAGATAATGCGGATAGCTCCTGCCTTGTTCCAGGATATGATCCAGCAGCGCAGCATCGGCCATCAACAGCGCGGCCAGCCAGTCCCGACACCAATGATTGCGCCCCATCAACTTCGCCGCCATCCACTCGATCGATTTCTGCTTGAACATCGCCAAACCCCGCTCGTTTGATCTGGACGGACAGCATGAGCGATGCATGCGACAAAGTAAGTCGCATTGATGAGATTAATTCATGGTAGGGAGAACGGCCTGATTGTCTGTGTCAGTCTCTCTCGTAAAACAGGGCTTCAACTGCCCATTTCCCGCTACTTTGTTGAATGGGATTAACTTTCGCGCCTTCAGATTCAAAATCAATGATGACCTGCGATAAATCACTGCTGGGTATATCAGTCAAAACCTCTTTGTGTGGATAATTAGCTAAGGCGTTATTCTCTGTAACAATATGCTTGACAGGCTGCATGTTATTCACTCCTCTAAACTTTCGAGCAGGCTTTTTCTAGCCTCAATAAAAACTTTACCATAGAGAAAGGCTGTTATCGATACATTACCCAATCCATTGTTTAACATCCAGTCCTTTATCCTTTTAGCATTATTTTTATTAACCGTTTTACCATCGGGTTTCCAAAATTTCATCAACTTACTGCCGTCATCCTCAGCACCTCCATAACTGCTAAGCAAAACCTTAATGAAATCGGATGGGTCGGGATAGTCACCAGGACCATAAAGAACATAGTGTTTTGTCCATAATGTGATAAAAAACAGGACAACGATTAATACAGGATACAAGATAACAAACCACAACAATTGCGCTGGCAATGGATGCGATACTTCTGCCAATTGGGGCAAAACCAAAATGGCAATGGACTCCGACGCAACGGAAAAAACAGCTATCAACGTAAGAGGATTTGAAACCTTTTTGGTTATTCGGGACATGCAGCTCTCTTTCTAACTTAAGCCGCCGCCCCGGCGCTGAATAAAGAATCCCGATAGGGTAGTTTCTGCTTTGCCTTAATCGCGATCTCTCTGGGGATGTCAAACTTGAGTGCGTGTTCAGGGCCGATGCCTTCTTCGCGCAGGCAGGCGGCGATGTCGTCATCTTCTTCACTAAAACCGGCGCGGCGGTTGAACTCCCATTCGTCTTCCAGGCACTGCCAGCCGAGGTCGGCGATCTGTTCACGCGAGATTTCCTCGCCATAAAAATGCCGAAGGCGGTGCGGATTTCATCTAAGCTGGCCTGCATGAATTGGCAAAAGCCGGAAGAGTCCCCGACCGCGTTGATGATCTGCGCCTCCTGGGAGGTCTGCACCGCGGCTTCCCCGGCCAGTTCGGGATCGATGACCAGGCCGGCGGTATGGTCGGCACCCATTGCGCTGGTGGCATAAGTTACGCCCGCGGCCTTTAAGGGGCGCGGGTCCCAGGCCGGCAGCGCCTGGCCCTTGGCAACCGGTACGCGGTGATGGCCTCTCGCAGCGCCGACCGAGGCCGCGCCGTTGCCGATCAATCTGCCCAGCGCCGTGCCGCCGGCCACCTCCTCGCGCAGCAGCCGTTTTGCGCCTTCCGCATCGCCGTAGTCCATGCCGTGCGAGTCCATATAAACGGCGATGGCCGCGCCGGTCTCAATGGTGTCCAAACCGAGTTCATCGCAGAGCCGATCCAGTTGGGCGACTTCCTCCCAGTTATTGATGTCGCAGCAGGAACCCAATAGCGTTAAGGTCTCAAACTCCAGCGCCGAGGTTACGTACTCGCCGGCCTGATTATGGACAATGTTTGAGCAGCGCACGATGCAGCCGGTCAGGCAGTTGTGCATGCCGCCGCCGTGCTTTGCAAAGGACTCGTGGATGCGGGCGCCATCGAGGCTATCGACATGCGGGTTGCGGCCTTCGGTGCGGTTGCGGTAGGGAAAGGTGTGCAGCATGTTCGCCATCGGTACGCCGGTGCTGGTGCCGCCCTTGAAGAGCGTATGCCGGCCATCGGACAAGTACGCCTTGCTAAAGACCTTGTTAAAGGCAACAAATTCTTTGCCATGCAGCGCCTGGCGCAGCTTCGCCTTGCCCGAGTCGATCAGCACCCACTTCAAGCCTTTCGAGCCCATCACCGCGCCCACGCCACCGCGTGCCGCATGGCGCGCCGGACGCCGGTGCTTGCTGCGATCTGTTGTTGCAACAGAAGCGGCCTTCAACATCATCTCGCCGGCCGGCCCGATGGAAATGGCCGAGGCGGTCTTTGGATAATTGGCCAACAGCTTCTCGCAACTGTCGTAATTCCATAGGCCCTTATACTCATCCGCCGCCACCAACGTAACGCCTTCTGCGGTAACTTCCAGCCCCCAGCGCCGCGCTCGCTCGGCCGGTTGGCCGCTGATGATGATCGCGCGATAGCCGAGCTTCATCAGATCTTGCGCCGGTTCGCCGCCGGTGTTGGCCTCTTTGATGCCGCCGGTCAGAGGACTCTTGCAGCCGACGGACAGCCGCCCGGAGGTCGGTGCTGAGGTGCCGGACAGAATCCCCGGCGCCAGCACGAGGATATTCGCCGGCCCCAGCGGATCGCACATCGCATCACACTCATCCAGCAAAATCCTGGCAGACAGCGAGCGCCCGCCTAAGTATTTCCAGGCCGACGGATAGGCAACAACATCGACGGAAAGCCTGTTCATATCGACTCGGATTAGTTTGTCATCGTCTTGGCTTGTATTCATTTTTTATCTCCGAAATAATCTGAACGTAAAATAATTTATGCTTAAAGCGTTAGTTTAGGCGCTATGCAGTGCGGCTTCAACATCGATCAATTTTCGCTAGCATAGACAAGCTGTGATATACTTACAGTTTCCATTTCAAGCCAAGCCTTACCTTCATGAGGAGAAACAATGAAAATTCCAAGCAAACTACTGATCGCCTTTGTCATCCTGCCTGTGTCGCTTGCTGTATCCGCCGCAGGTGATCCGGCCGCCGGCAAGGCAAAGGCCATGCTTTGTGCCGCCTGCCACGGCGTTGATGGCGTTAGTCCGGCTGAGATATGGCCGAATCTGGCCGGCCAGAAATACGGCTATCTGGTAAAGCAGATCAAGGCATTTCGCAGTGGGGAGAGACACGACCCGACGATGGCCCCGATGGTGAAACCCCTAACGGATGAGGACATTGAAAATATTGCGGCCTATTACAGCAGCCTGAAGTAACACGCCGCCTTAGAGCACAGGAGAGCCATCACATGAATGTGTCCGTTTTCGTTACTATCTGGATGGCAGACATGGACCCAGGCGAGTTGCGCAAAAACTTTCTTGGTGCGCCGCTGACATTGCTGAAATCCAATCCTGCCGTCGGTGCTGTGGAGTTTTATACACCTGAACCGGGAGAGGTGCCGAGCATGGATGATATTCCCAGGCCAACGCTTATCATACAAATAGAGATCGACTCGGCAGAGCAGGCGAGGGCGCTAGGCGAATCGGCGTCATTTGAAAAGCTGTTCCTGCACAAGGCGCTATTCGGTGCACCCACAGATAAGATCAATATGGAGATTCTAAAGACCGTGCATTTCGATCTGCCCGGGCATGACTCCCCGCCACCGCGCACCGCGCCGCTGTCTTTCGTAGTGCGCTATTACGGGCCGGTGAAGGATGCTGCTCGCTTTAGAAATTTTTATATGGAAAGTCATCCCCCGATACTGGCGAGGTTTCCGGGTATTCGAAATGTGCTTTGCTATTTGCCCGTTGGCGGTGAGACCGGCGAGATCAGTGATGCGAGACTTGTCATCGGAAATGAAGTGGTCTTCGATGATCTTGCCTCCTTGAAAGCGGCCTTCGATACAGAGGTGTTGCAGGAAGCGATCACAGACGGGCAACGATTTGAACCCCATGGCTATAACTCACACCATGCCATGCACCGGGAATCTGTTTATCAGCGTTAGGGCAATTTGATGCCCGCCGCCTGGAAGACTGAACGTAGGCGCTTATTATGCGGGCTTGACCGCTTTGCGGTCACAGCCAGGCGGTGATGCGGGGGGCGTCTAAGCCATTGATTTGAATAGTTGGGTGTCTATGACACCTGACTATTGGCACCCGATCCTGTACTACGCCATACGCGCAGGGCTAGAAAAAGGACTTTATCAGGATGGCCGCAACCAGAGCCAAGGTAATTCTGCTGGTCACTTTAAGTTCAGTGATTGTCATATTCACTTTGCGAAGTTGCTCGGCAGTGTTGTCGAATTTACCTTCCACAGCATCACTGGCTTCTTTAGCTTCACTTTCAGGCGCACCGGCATGGACCAGGGCACGGTATAGGGCGGTTCCGCTCATAGTTTCAGTTCCAGGCTGTTGTCTTTTATTGCTATTTTTTCCAGTCCTTCGTCAATCAGGAAATTCATCGGGTCACTTTCTTGGACTTGGATCCCTGATTTTATAGTGATTTCCAGGCACTTGTCTTTTAGCTTCGTTGCTCTGTATTCCCTGATTCGCACAGTTTCTGTCAGTTTTTTCCTTAATTTCATATCCATAATTCTATTCCACACGAATATTTTATGCCACATAAATTGATAATAAATAACCTATTACATATAGATAAAACCATCCAAACCGGCCACTACAGGCCTAGATCAGGAGGCATTATGAAAATAGACCCCCCCGCCCACGTCCCGGGCGCAACATCAGCAACCGCGGCGGCACCTTAAGCCGGATACTGACCAGCCCACAAACATGCACGGAGCTCACCCCTCCCCATCATTGCGCATAATGTCCCGCTTATGTTCAGACCGGGGGTCGGCCAGACCATCGACCAGACTGGCCGACCGCCGGTCGCCATCTGCAAGGCGGTACACTGGCCGCAAAGCCCACCGCCGGGAAGATTGAACATAGGCGCCTGTTATGCGGACTTGACAGCCTCGCTGTCACAGTCAAGCAATGCGGATGAGGGCGCAGCGCAGCGCACCAGAGCCGGCGGCGAAGGGGACGGAGTGGGCAGACAGAGCGGACGGTGGCTAAGTCATTGATTGAGTAGTCGGGTGACCGATTACACCCGACTATTGCAGCACGATCGTGCTGTTTTTACGCAGAGCAGGGGATCAGACGGCCTGGCTCAATCTGAGAGTTCCAGCCGCCGTTCAATCCGGTCTATGCGAACGGCCAACTCGGCAATATCACTGTCCCGATTGAGATCGCTTTTCACCAGCCCGGAGACATGATCCTTGAGGGCGCGCAACTCATTCTCTATCCGTATGAAGTGGTTATCGTGCTTGCCCAGCTTTGCCTGGATAGACTTCAGATGTTCCAGCAGCAGCTCATTCGTTACATTGTCACTCATTTCCCTCACCTATACGTCTATGTAGATTTCACCGTTTTTCGTTACTTTCACATAACGCACTGTCTTTTCAAGGATTTTGTGCAGTAGTTCGCTGTCTCGCAACGGCTCCTTGTTGCTGTTTATCAGTATCTTATTGATTTCTGTGGATTTTACCCTGATCCACTCCACTTCTTTGTCTGTCAGTCGGAATGTTTTTGCCATGCCTTAATTATATTCATATATGAATTTACAGGTGTTATTTACATTTGTGTATTTATGCACTATTCTCTTTTATGTGATTTATGTATTCATAGACTGGCTCAAGGTGTACCAGGACTTTGATGTGGCCTTGCCCCTCATCGGGGACAGGGCTTGTATTCACATTGACACCCAGACGGGGGAACAACTTGCGATGACACAACCGAAGATCAAACACGAAGGGAGTTATTCCACCACCTTGCAGATTGTTATCTCCGGCAACCGCCTAAGCGTCTCCGGCAACCCCTCCCGCATCAATCGCCTGGACAACCTCTTTGGCTACACCCGCTTAGAGGATTGCATTGCGGTCTATAACCGCATCCTCAAAGACTACGACCTGCCCACGCTTACGCCCTGACCTTCGGACTCTACCACAGTTAGGCCAAGATGGCAAACGGGTAGAGACCTACAGCGATGGGGCGATGCTTACCGAGCTGCATCTCACCACCAACCAGGCAGTGGGCTGTGGCAACGCCGATGATTACTTAAAAGCCCTGGCCACCCAGCCCTACCGCTATGCCACCCCGCGCCTGCACCTAAACGGCAAGACGGTGGACTGGTTGCCCAAGTCCGGCAACCGACCGACCCGCCTCTACCCCAGCGTCTATGACAAGGCCTATGAGCTTAGCTTGCACCTGCTCCCCAAACTAAAGAGAAGAGAAGGGAAGGGCAGTGCGGCTTACCGCTATGCCGAACAGGTCAAGGACTACTGCCAGGTACAAGGTGTCGTCCGTTACGAGCTCAAACTCAAGTCCCGCTTCTTGCGTGAGAACAACTACCGCTACTACGGCCTGTTTAACGAGCGCAAGCTCCACACCTACATCCACGACTTCATTAACTTAGACAAACGCTTACAGGTAGCAAAGATGGACATACAAACAATCAGCGAGCAGTTGCTTGCCAGTGGTGCAGTGCGCTCTGCGTACTCGGCCAATATCACTACTCTATACGCCCTGCAGTGGCTGCACGGCAAACGATTCGACCTGAGCAAAGCATCTACAAAGAGGCACCGCGCCCGCTTACGTAAGATCGGCATTGACATTGCCAGCGTCTGCAATGTGAGCACCTTCCACCCGGTACGGGTGACTGCCACCCGTGAGATCACCCGCCGCCCCTTGCCCATCCCCAGCTGGTACCGCCGACCAGAGCAGCAGCACCTGGAGTTAGTCGCATGAGCAAGTTGCAACCCAGCGTACAGACAAGGGCAGAGCAGGGTGCCAAGTGCGTACTCACGGCGGAGGCCCTGCACCAACTCTACCCCTCCTGCCCCGATTGCGCCGGGCAAGGCTATCTCTATCACGGTGGGCAGCGTGCTCACCTGGGGACCGACAACAAGATCCCCTGCCCGCAGTGCCTTAGGTACTTCAAGGCGAGCGTACAGCGCCGCCTTGCCCTGCTCACTCCTTCCCCTGTTCATTCATCAAGCTACAAGAGGTAACCATCATGCAAGTCATCGTCAAAGTCGTTCATGTGGAAGAGCGGATTATCAAAGACAAGCCCGTTGCCAAGGTCATCATGCTTGCTGGGGAAGAGACCATCACCGCCATCTTGTGGAGCAACGAAGTCAGCAAGCACACCCACAAGCAGGCGGCAAAGGTCATTGGGCAGTTAGTCGTCACCGAGCTGCAGGCAGAGGTCTATAAGGGGCAGTTACGCTACGGCTTCGGCTATGCGCCCACCTTCATCCCCTTGCCGTCCTTCGTGAAGGCACAAGCCACCGCCCCTGTCTCGTCCGTGAAAGAGCGGGTGGCCTGATGGCCTTTGGAAGATCGCGTCGCCTATGAATGGACTGGGACGATGATGATCTTGAGGACGGATACTGGGACCCTGATGATTACCCGTTCAGGCGCGGAGAGCCCTTGAATGATGAGGGCTTCATGGATGAAGACCTTGAGGACGACGGCCGGGACGACTACAACGACCGACAACTTGATCTCCTGGAAGGGTGCTGTGACGAGGCTGAGCAGTGTTATGACGCCGAAGACCTCGATGAAGCCGAAGACCCCTACGATGACCCTGCTGATAATGCCGCCTTCGAACACTCCCTCACTTGGGAAGAACGCGGTTACCCGATTGCAATCCCTGACGACCTGGATGAGTCCGAGCGGGCTGATTACGAAGAGTGGTTCCGTAACAAATACCTTAGCTAGCACCATGCTCATTGAAACCCTCTTCGTCATCGGCCTGTGCCTGGCCTTCTTTCTCGGTTTCATCGCGGGTCAACAGCGCTGAGTACATGCCCTGCCATCGTGCCGGTCTTGTTCCGAGCGGCCGGCAGGGGTTCCTGGTGATAGCAATATCGCCTTCACCCATATAGGAGATGTAGATGATGAAAGATCGAAATCACCCTAAGGCCGGTCTGTTGTCCGTCTTGTTGTTGCCCCTTGGCACCGCCCATGCGGCGCTGCCGGAGGCCGCAACAACGGCCATGACCACGCTCAAGACCGATGCAGAAGCCCTGCTCACCGCCGCTTGGCCGGTGGTCGTGGCGATCACGGTCGGTTTCATCCTGATCCGCCTGTTCAAGCGGGTCGCCAGCCGGGTCTAAGCCCATGCGGGCATCGGTCGCATTGCTTCCTCCCTCCAGCAGGCCGATGCCCGTTCCTGTGCGTACTGTAGCACCGGGCACCACACTCCCGCAGACCAGCACTGCCGCTGTGACGACAGTGGCCACCCCCGCACCGACTGCTACCCCGCCTGTTGCGGCCGCCGCCTTATCCGCCACCGACATCAGCCTCCTGGTCAGCCATCTCCTGGCCGCCTTTGCCTTAGGCTATGCCGCCGGTTACATCCTGCGCCTGTTCTACAAACTCACCGATACCTTGTGAGCCGATGCTAAGTCCCTTGCCGCGCCTGTCCCTTGCCCTAGGCCTGTTGCTGGTGCTGGACACCAGCACACCCACCTTCGCAGCAGAGCAGCGCTTTGTGTTCCGTCCAGTCCAACTTGGCCGGCCTGGAGATCTCCAAGATGCCCTGTCCCTATGACATGGTCGCCCAGCTCAAAAAAGAGCCCTTGCCCGGTGTGCTCTCGCTCTTGTGTGAAGCCCGCAAAGGCCCGAACCTGAGCACCAAGCTAACCGTGATCAGCTGGAAGAAGGCGGCGGGCAAGCCCTCATGAGTGCCGCGCTCATCTCCGCCCCGGCCGCACTTACCGGAGAGTCTGCTGTGTCCCCCCGTACAGTAATACGGGGGGAAAGTAATACGGGGGGAAAGTAATACGGGGGGAAAGTCCTATCCAGGCCACGCTGGAGGGGGAAAGCCCGCATACCGAGCCGGTGAAACTTAAAAAAATCAAGGGCGGCTCCCTCACTCTTGAATACCAGACCGCCAAACGTGCACAGACGCATCACAAGGTGGCCTTCATTGACTGGCTGGGCTTCACCGTCAAGGGTTTATCGCTCGATGCCCTGCACCGCGCCCTGCTCACCACCTTTCAACTGCCTGACATGCCTTGGGTGGAGACCGACAAGGGCTGGTCGGGCTATGACAAGAAGGTGGAGCTGGGGTCTTACGGCTGGATTGCACACGGCGGGAAGGCCCAGGCCGGCACCATCAACATTCAACTGCGTCCAAGCGCCTGCCGACAATTCGGCCCGCTTGCACCCATCCTCGCCTGGGCAGAACAAGTACAGGCCAAGATCACCCGTTGCGACATCGCCCACGATGACTTTGCCGGCCAGCGCATCAACCTCGCTAAGGCCCGGCAATGGCAGCAAGAGGGCGGCTACATCAGCAACGGCCGGGCGCCGAAGGTCATGGAGATCATCAACCACGATGAGACTGTTGGCAACACCTTCTATGTCGGCCGGCGAGAAAACGGCAAGATGCTGCGCATCTACGACAAGGGCAAGGAGCAGGGCGAGGCGAGCAGCCCCTGGGTGCGTTGTGAAGTCGAGTTCCGCGCCAAGGACCGCCACATCCCTTGGGACATCCTTAGCCACCCCGGCAAATACTTGGCCGGGGCCTATCCTTGTCTGGCCTTTCTCCACACCTTACAAGATGTGATTAAGACCGCCAAGAACACCTTGTCGATCAACTACGACAAGATGGTGGCCTGGACGCGCCGCGCTTGTGGCAAGGCCATCAACGCCATGCTGCTGCATGAACACGGCGATGTCCTCAAAGTCTTTGCGAGCTTGCGCCGAGACGGCCTGCCGGCTCGATTGGCGGGCCTACATGACATCATCCATTCCACTGCTTGACCTATGCGTTGCGTAGGCCTTACTGCCTTGCTGTTTCTGATACTGGAGCTGGTTCCGCCTGTGGCGGCAGAGCAGCGCTTTGTATTCCGTGGCCAATGGGGTAGCTCCGTGCAAGGCGCTATTGCTGCGGCCCTGGCCAATACCCCCTATGGCAAGGCCATTGAAGGACGCACTGCTTGTGACTTTACCCCGACCGGGGTGGTGTCCCGCTCCGGCACAACAAGAACCCATCAAGTCCGCCTGCTGCAATCACCTTGCTACTATGCCCATTTTGGGGTGAACCGGATCGCCAACAACGAGCAGGGCTACTACCGCCGCGTTGTCACCGAGTATGTCTGCGGGTCGGGTCAGTACTGGCGTAACAGCGACCATCGCTGCCATCCCGTGACCTGCTCCGAAGGCCAAGTACACGACAGCGACACTGGTGCGTGTGTATCCCCGACAGAGCGTTGCCGCGCCCGTGCCGGGCAAGAAGTCTATTATTCGGCACCCGATTTGAACGACCGATGTCTTGATGGCTGTGTGGTTACGAGGGATGACCCCAACTTTCTCTTTATTGCTTTCCCTCTCATTGATGATCTCATCCATGGTATCCAGGGCCGTTACACGGGTGCTAGCTGTTCACTCCCTACTAGTCAAACCCTGGTTGATCCAAAAGAAAATCAACTTTTCTTTGGCACCGCACCGAACATATTCTGCCGTGATGTTGTCGCGGAAGAGACCGGCTGCGGCTTTGTCAATGGTCGCTATACCTGTATTCCTAAGCCAAAGAAAAACTGCGGTACCTTCAACGGCGAGGAAATCTGTGTTGATTCCCCCCCGCTGTTTGGCTGTAAATTCGTTGGTGGTAACTATGTTTGTGATGGTGAAGCTCCTGCTGCGGTGCGCCCCGATACCGGTACAAAGGGACAGGTGCCCGCGCCGGCGGCTGTGCTTGTTGATGGTGATCAAGAGACGCACATCTACGATCCCTCACAAGTGCGTGATTCCAGCGTCAAAGTAACTGGCGATGCCGGCAGTGGCGGTAAGCATGACAATACTGATGCTGCCACAGAAGGCACTTTGCAAGACATCAGCCGCAAGCTGGACAATCTGGACAAGCTGGATAACTTGGATCGGCTCACAGGCAATGAAACGGACACCTTTGCCGCGGGCGCTGGCTGTGATCAAGTACTGCGTTGTCAGGGCGATCCGATTGCCTGCCTGGCGCTGCGCAAACAGAAAGAGCAGGCCTGTTTCTCTGCCAATGAACAGGAACTCTATGGACAGGTCTTCGGTTAGCAGGCCAATGCAGACTATGACGTGGAGAAGGGCCTGGGCGACTGGGTCACTGCCATGGCCACTGAGCACGGCGACTTTGCGGATTTGGAAGAGGGCGGTGCGTTGGATCACATTGTGGACTTGACGGATGTGATCAATTTTGACAAGACCATTCCTGCCCGTTGCCTGTCTGATCACACCTTCCGTTGGCGCAATCACACCTATACCGTGCCATTTTCCCGTTGGTGTCCCTTGTTTGAGTTCATTGGCTCGCTGGTGATTATCACCACTGCGCTGATCAGTTTCAAAGTTATCATCGGTGCCTTCTGATGCCATTCCCCTTTGCTTCAGTCCCGCTCTCTTCCGTGTTCTTCGGTGCCACCTCTGCCTCTTTCCTGGGCATTGTCATTCCGGCCCTGGTCTGGCTGATCTTGCGTGCCATCGGGGTTGCCGCGATCACCTATGTTGGCCTGGAATTGGTACAAGGCAAGATTGAGGCATTAATCCTAGCGTCCTTGTCTGATATTGAAGGCCAGTATGAGCTGGTCTATCAGGCCTTTGGTTTGATGAACATTGACATCTTCATCAACAGCATTCTCTCCGCCTTCGCGGCCAGGCTCTCGATCAAGTTCTTCTGTCGTGCCACCGGTGGCAAGATGCGCCAGTTAAGCCTGTTTGGCAATCCGCCATGCTGACCCTGCTCACCGGCAAGCCAGGCAATGGCAAGGGCGTTTATCTGCTGGATAAACTCTTACAAGAGCCGGTACTCCAAAACCTCCGTCTCTTCATCTGGGGCATGGACATCACCGCACAATGTCCCTATCACTTGGAAGCTTTGCCTGAACCGCAGCACTGGTACCAGCTGCCCGATGGTGCCGTGATCATCATTGATGAATGCCAAAAGGTCTTCCCGCCCCGGGACGCAACCGCCCGACCACCCCAACACGCAGCTGCGTTTGCCGAGCATCGGCACCGTGGTCATGATGTCATTCTCATCACCCAGGACCCCAAAGACATTGATGCCTATGTCCGCCGCAAGGTGAGCCGGCATATCCATCTCAAGCGTGCCACCACCAATGCCGAGCGGGCCACAGTCCGCGTCCTGATGAACGATGTCATGAACATAGATGGGCGCGGCTGGGGCGGGGCGGACAAGTTCGAGTACCTGTTTAACAAATCCGTTTATCCCTGGTATCACTCGGCAGAGATCCATACCCATCGCCGCCGCTTGCCGCGCAAGCTGATGTATGCCGTCATGCTGCTGGCCTTGGTCGCCGCTGGCTACAGTTATATCTCCTATGCCGTCTATAACAAGACCCGCCATCATAGCACCCTGCCGGGGGTGGCGAGCGAGCCTCAGCATGAGGCCGCCGCCACCCCGGCAGGGTTCTCTGCATTACCCGCCACCTCTCCACTTGCCGACAGACACGATGATGCCTTAACCACAGAGGAGTGGTTGCTGCAGTTCCAGCCGCGTGTTGAGGGCTTGCCCTGGTCAGCACCTATCTACGATGGTCTGACCACGCGCACCCGAGACTATCCGATCCCATCTTGCATTGCCTCAGAGCAGGATGAGAACAAGTGCATCTGCCTATCGCAACAAGGCACACGTATGGACGTCAATCTGGAGTTATGTCGCCACATTGCTTATAACGGCCTGTTCAATCCGAACCGCGCTGATAGCCCCATGAAGCAGGCGCGTTCATCGATCCGGAGAACCCGCTTATGACCGCTACCGTTCTGACTTGTCCGGCCCCAGCAGTCATTGTCGTATCGGGCAAGCGTTCTCACCCGGCGCAGCTAGCGAGCTACCGTTGTCAGGATCCCGACACCGAGGCAGTACAGGCCTGGGAAGTGCAGTCGCTCGGAGAGGGGCCGTCTGCCCGTGACACCATCACCTTGCAAGAGCTGCAGATGATTATGCCGGTTGTGCTGATGGCCCTGGTGGTGGCGACCGGTTATCGCTGGCTCATTACCATGATCCGTAACCGCTAACGGCATGTTCAGGTTATGCTAACTCACCTGTTCTTGCGCCATGATAAGTAGTTGGCCAAACCCTTATGGAGGATACAAAGACATGAAAACACTGTCTGTATGGGCCTTGATGGCTGTGTTGCGCCTTCCTTCTCTAGCCCTGGCCGGGCCGACAGCTACCGCGGTTACCACTGAGATAGCAACTTGGTATGCGACCGATGGTTTCATTACCTTGGTAGGCTCCGCCCTGGCCCTGGCAGCGATCTTTGCTGTCGGGTACAAGTGGCTGAAAGGAATGATCTTCAGTTAGGGATAACTGATCATGTTGACACCCATAGACCTGCTCATCGTAACCTTTATGCTGGTGTGCGTGGTCTTGTTCTGGCCGTCGTAGTTGCACGGCACGGGTGTGAACGAAAAGGGGCTGTCCCACAGCCCCTTTTTTATTGGCAGTTCATCGCTGCAATATAAAGGTCGGGACGAGCCTCATCCTAAGACAGGCTTCTCTCTCCGCGACACAGCCAGGCCCTACTACCAGGCTATCTCTAAAACACTTGTGTTAGGCAAGGGGAAGGGCAGGGGTACTCGCATACAAGCGCTTAGAGGCCATCTAAGGGCGCTTGGTTTTGGCCTCATCAAGCCTAATTAGCCCATGAAGGCCAAGAAGAAAAAGCCCCACCCGATCTACTTACCCTTAGGGGTAACGGTATGGCCTGCTGTGCCGATCTGCCTCGTTGCTAGATGGGGCTGCGATCCCACCGATGCCGGTGGCGCTTCGGCTGAGCAGTGCCTTTGCCATACTTATGCACATATGCATGGGGCGGTGGCGAGTCGCTTATGCGTGTCTCTCGCCCGGCCGGTGTATATGTGTAGAAGTATGGCAAAGGTAGTATGCAGAGAATGGGTTTAGTCCGTGATAGATTGCGCCACACCCGCCAATCAGTACCGGCAGATTAACTGCCCCAGCGGTACCCGATGAGGCGCTGCATTGCGCATAATGTCCCGCTTATGTTCACGGCCTTCGGCGTAGGACAATGGACAAGGCCGGAGCCGAAGGCCGCTTGATGCCCGCCGCACCGTAAGAGCAGTAGCCAGCTGCGGCGGGCATTGAACATAGGCGCCTATTATGCGGACTTGACAGCCTCGCTGTCACAGTCAAGCAATGCGGATAAGGGCGCAGCGCAGCGCACCAGAGCCGGCGGCGAAGGGGACGGAGTGGGCAGACAGAGCGGACGGTGGCTAAGTCATTGATTGAGTAGTCGGGTGACCGATTACACCCGACTATTGCAGCACGATCGTGCTGTTTTTACGCAGAGCAGGGGATCAGACGGCCTGGCTCAATCCGAGAGTTCCAGCCGCCGTTCAATCCGGTTATGCGAACTTGACAGCGTCTGCTGTCACAGTCAGGCAATGTGGATGAGGGCGTAGCGCAGCGCACCAGAGCCGGCGGCGAAGGGGACGGAGTTGCCCGCTCTAACAGCCTGATATGCGCCTCGCAGCGCACCAGAGCCGGCGGCGAAGGGGACGGAGTGGGCAGACAGAGCGGACGGTGGCTAAGTCATCGATTTAGTAGTCGGGTGACCTATTACACCCGACTATTGCAGCACGATCGCGCTGTTTTTATGCAAGTTAGGGATCAGACAGACCAGCTCAACTGAACAGTTTCCACAGGATAGTGAATATCATCGGTAACAGAGCAAAGCTCAGTGTTAGATTAAAGCCCAACATCCATTTGATTAAGGTCATCTCAGATCTGACTGCCTGAATATCTGCCTTGGTGGCGACTTGATTGTCGAAGGTCTCAATGAGGGCTTCTTTTTGCGCCTTGGCAAAGGCGGCTGCTTGTTTCGGCTCCAGTCCTGCCTGCTCCAGGTTCTGGGCGAATTTCAGGGTGTCAAAGGTAGCAGTACTCATCGATTTATTCCCTCCCTTATTCTTTTATGTAGTAATTACCTTGTTCGTCAATATCCAGCTTATTGATTGATTTTATTATCAATTCGCTGATTATTTCACTCGGTCTGATCACTTCTCCTTTCTTCACACTGAGTTCTAGTGCTTTTTTTTCAATCTTCGGCGCTGCGATTTTGTTGATGCTGTAGGTTTTTGCTTTCATACGGCCATTTTACTTTTATTTTTATAAATTCTTGACAATCTATTATTTATAATTAAATAATATAAACATAAATAAATTCTTTGTTTTCAATTTATAAAAAATTGTTCTACGACTGGCTCAAGGTGTACCAGGACTTTGATGTGGCCTTGCCCCTCATCGGGGACAGGGCTTGTATTCACATTGACACCCAGACGGGAGAACAACTTGCGATGACACAACCGAAGATCAAACACGAAGGGAGTTATTCCACCACCTTGCAGATTGTTATCTCCGGCAACCGCCTAAGCGTCTCCGGCAACCCCTCCCGCATCAATCGCCTGGACAACCTCTTTGGCTACACCCGCTTAGAGGATTGCATTGCGGTCTATAACCGCATCCTCAAAGACTACGACCTGCCCACGCTTACGCCCTGACCTTCGGACTCTACCACAGTTAGGCCAAGATGGCAAACGGGTAGAGACCTACAGCGATGGGGCGATGCTTACCGAGCTGCATCTCACCACCAACCAGGCAGTGGGCTGTGGCAACGCCGATGATTACTTAAAAGCCCTGGCCACCCAGCCCTACCGCTATGCCACCCCGCGCCTGCACCTAAACGGCAAGACGGTGGACTGGTTGCCCAAGTCCGGCAACCGACCGACCCGCCTCTACCCCAGCGTCTATGACAAGGCCTATGAGCTTAGCTTGCACCTGCTCCCCAAACTAAAGAGAAGAGAAGGGAAGGGCAGTGCGGCTTACCGCTATGCCAGCCAGGTCAAGGACTACTGCCAGGCACAAGGGGTCGTCCGCTATGAGCTCAAACTCAAGTCCCGCTTCTTGCGTGAGAACAACTACCGCTACTACGGCCTCTTCAACGAGCGCAAGCTCCACACCTACATCCACGACTTCATTGACCTAGACAAACGCCTACAGGTGAGTGCCATGAACATTGAGACCATCAACCAGACCCTGCTCAACAACAACATCGTCCGCTCCCCCCATGCGGCCAATACCACCACCTTGTATGCCCTTCGCTGGTTACACGGAGAGCGGTTTGATTTTAAGCGTAACGGCTCCGCACAAAAACACCGCGCCCGCTTACGTAAGATTGGCATTGACATTGCCAGCGTCTGCAATGTGAGCACCTTCCACCCGGTGCGGGTGACTGCCACCCGTGAGATCACCCGCCGGCCCTTGCCCATCCCCAGCTGGTACCGCCGACCAGAGCAGCAGCACCTGGAGTTAGTCGCATGAGCAAGTTGCAACCCAGCGTACAGACAAGGGCAGAGCAGGGTGCCAAGTGCGTACTCACGGCGGAGGCCCTGCACCAACTCTACCCCTCCTGCCCCGATTGCGCCGGGCAAGGCTATCTCTATCACGGTGGGCAGCGTGCTCACCTGGGGACCGACAACAAGATCCCCTGCCCGCAGTGCCTTAGGTACTTCAAGGCGAGCGTACAGCGCCGCCTTGCCCTGCTCACTCCTTCCCCTGTTCATTCATCAAGCTACAAGAGGTAACCATCATGCAAGTCATCGTCAAAGTCGTTCATGTGGAAGAGCGGATTATCAAAGACAAGCCCGTTGCCAAGGTCATCATGCTTGCTGGGGAAGAGACCATCACCGCCATCTTGTGGAGCAACGAAGTCAGCAAGCACACCCACAAGCAGGCGGCAAAGGTCATTGGGCAGTTAGTCGTCACCGAGCTGCAGGCAGAGGTCTATAAGGGGCAGTTACGCTACGGCTTCGGCTATGCGCCCACCTTCATCCCCTTGCCGTCCTTCGTGAAGGCACAAGCCACCGCCCCTGTCTCGTCCGTGAAAGAGCGGGTGGCCTGATGGCCTTTGGAAGATCGCGTCGCCTATGAATGGACTGGGACGATGATGATCTTGAGGACGGATACTGGGACCCTGATGATTACCCGTTCAGGCGCGGAGAGCCCTTGAATGATGAGGGCTTCATGGATGAAGACCTTGAGGACGACGGCCGGGACGACTACAACGACCGACAACTTGATCTCCTGGAAGGGTGCTGTGACGAGGCTGAGCAGTGTTATGACGCCGAAGACCTCGATGAAGCCGAAGACCCCTACGATGACCCTGCTGATAATGCCGCCTTCGAACACTCCCTCACTTGGGAAGAACGCGGTTACCCGATTGCAATCCCTGACGACCTGGATGAGTCCGAGCGGGCTGATTACGAAGAGTGGTTCCGTAACAAATACCTTAGCTAGCACCATGCTCATTGAAACCCTCTTCGTCATCGGCCTGTGCCTGGCCTTCTTTCTCGGTTTCATCGCGGGTCAACAGCGCTGAGTACATGCCCTGCCATCGTGCCGGTCTTGTTCCGAGCGGCCGGCAGGGGTTCCTGGTGATAGCAATATCGCCTTCACCCATATAGGAGATGTAGATGATGAAAGATCGAAATCACCCTAAGGCCGGTCTGTTGTCCGTCTTGTTGTTGCCCCTTGGCACCGCCCATGCGGCGCTGCCGGAGGCCGCAACAACGGCCATGACCACGCTCAAGACCGATGCAGAAGCCCTGCTCACCGCCGCTTGGCCGGTGGTCGTGGCGATCACGGTCGGTTTCATCCTGATCCGCCTGTTCAAGCGGGTCGCCAGCCGGGTCTAAGCCCATGCGGGCATCGGTCGCATTGCTTCCTCCCTCCAGCAGGCCGATGCCCGTTCCTGTGCGTACTGTAGCACCGGGCACCACACTCCCGCAGACCAGCACTGCCGCTGTGACGACAGTGGCCACCCCCGCACCGACTGCTACCCCGCCTGTTGCGGCCGCCGCCTTATCCGCCACCGACATCAGCCTCCTGGTCAGCCATCTCCTGGCCGCCTTTGCCTTAGGCTATGCCGCCGGTTACATCCTGCGCCTGTTCTACAAACTCACCGATACCTTGTGAGCCGATGCTAAGTCCCTTGCCGCGCCTGTCCCTTGCCCTAGGCCTGTTGCTGGTGCTGGACACCAGCACACCCACCTTCGCAGCAGAGCAGCGCTTTGTGTTCCGTGGCCAATGGGGCAGCTCCGTGCAAGGCGCTATTGCTGCCGCTCTGGCCAACACCTCCTACGGCAATGCCATTGAAGGACGCACCGCCTGCAACTTTGCCCCGACCGGGGTGGTGTCCGGCACCGGCACAAGAAGAACCCATCAAGTCCGCCTGCTGCAATCACCTTGCTACTATGCCTATTTTGGCGTGAACCGGATCGCCAACAACGAGCAGGGCTACTACCGCCGTGTCGTCACCGAGTATGTCTGCAATGAGGGCCAGTACTTTGACAATAGTAAGTACCGCTGTGTGGCCGTACCGGAACCCACCCGCTGTCCCGCGAACCGCACCTTCATCATCAATGATACCCATCCTGCCGGCACCTGCCTCATTGACTGCCCGACTGGGTACCGCCGCGTAGCCGAGAACCGCTGCGAGCAATGCGCTCCTGGTACCACCTTCACCATCACGGAGGCTCATCCCCAAGGGCGCTGCTTACAAGCCTGTCCGCCGGGCCAACAACACAATGCGCGGGGGCAATGCCTGGCACCTTGTCCCCCTAACCAGCGGCGCAATCAACAAGGCCAATGCACGGCCTGCCCCAACGGCCAGACCCTGACCCTTACCAACCAGGGCCAACAATGCCTGGCATCCTGTCCCTTGGGCCAACAACACAACGCCCAGGGTCAATGCGAATCTTATCTTTGCCCAGCGGGGCAGCACCGACAAGGCAACGACTGCGTGGCCGCTTGTCCAGGCACTGAGCAGGTACGCGACAGGGAAGGGAGCTGCCTCACCTGTCCAGACGGCACCCGGCCTGACTATGCTACCGGCACCTGTCTCATCCTGGAGGAGACAGAAGACGAAGAAGGCCAGGAAGACCCGGACGGCCAGGACGACCGGGAAGACAACAAAGCATCGACCCAGGACGACACCGATGCCACCGAGGCGAGCGGGCAGGGCAGTAGCAGCAACCCGTCCATCTCCCTCACCACCAACAAGCCGCAGACCACCAACAGTCTTGCTGGCGGCAACAACCACCCGGCCGCGGCCACGGAAGCCACCTTGCAAGTGATCGCCCGCAAACTGGACAAACTGGACAAGTTAGATGGCCTAGAGGGTGAGGGCGTCCCACTCCCGCCGCAGCAAGACTTTACCCAAGGCCTGGCCGCGCTGGACAACTACGCCGAAGAACTGGCTGCCATCCCGGAGACGGCCAAGCCGGACTTCAACCCCTTCACCGGCTTCATCAAAGAGGTGCCCTCTTGCCAGCAACTGAGCCTGTCCTTTGCCGGTCTCACCTTTACCTTCCCCGGCCCGGATGGCTGTCGCCGTCTGCACGCCTTAAAGGCCATCTTGAGCTTCCTGTTCTACGGCTACACGGCCTTCTTTCTCATTGACCTGATCACCAATAGGCAGGGTGCCTGATGCCCATCCCCGCATTCGCCGGCATCCCTTCACTGGCCACCTGGCTGGGTACGGCCTTTGGTGCCTTGGTAACCTGGTTCTCCGCACTCCTAACCAAGCGCCTGGCGGTGATTGCTGCAGCCATCGTCTTCTTCACCGTCATCACTGTGGCCTTCGTGGCCGCGATCAATGCCGCCTTTGCCACCGTCTCTTATCTCTCCCCGCCCTATCTCACCACCGCCGCCTCCTGGTTCTTGCCAGAGAATACCGAAGAGTGCATCGCTGTGATGGGGGCCGGGCGCCTGGCCGCCTGGGTCTATCACTAGCAGAGCAAGGTCGTCCAGTTCAAGCTCAATCTCTGATGGCAGTCTATTTTATCTCCGGCAAACTAGGGGCCGGCAAGACCTTGGCCGCCGTGGGGCGCATCCGCGATTACCTCAACGCCGGTCGCCCCATTGCCACCAACCTGGAGCTCAACATCGAGCACTTCGCTGACCCGTACAACCGCCACCTGCGCATGTACCGCCTGCCGGATCGACCGACGGCCCGCGATCTAAGCCTGCTGGGCACTGGCAACGAGTCCTATGATGAAGAGCAAAACGGCGGCATCTTCCTGGATGAATGCGGTACCTGGTTCAATTCCCGTACCTGGAACCAGCCCGGCCGCCGCGCCCTCATCGACTGGTTTTTACACGCCCGCAAACACGGCTGGGACTTGTACTTCATCATCCAGGACATCTCGATTGTAGATAGACAGGCACGCGAGGCACTGTGCGAGCACCTGGTGTTCTGCCGCCGTCTAGATCGACTGGCCATTCCCTTCTTCACTGCCTTTGCCAAGCTCTTCGGCGTGCCCTTACGCTTCCCGCGTCTGCACCTCGCCCTGGTCAAGTACGGCGACTCCAAACAGGCCATCACGGTAGATCGATGGCTCTATCGCGGGGCCTCGCTGTATGCACTGTTTGATACCAAGCAGGTCTTCATCGAAGCCGATAGCGCCACCTACTGCTCCCTCACCCCCTGGCACTTGGTCGGACGCTACCTGCCGCCCCGACCCTCTCTGCTGAGCATCATCACCCGCTCCCTCACCCAAGGCCTGCGCTTTGCCTTCTGCCTGCTCTGCTTCCTCATCGCCCGCTTCATCCAGGCCCTCACCGGCCGGCCCTGGCGCAGCATCTTACGTGCCACCGGCCTGTTCCGCTCCGTGTAGCGGCCGTCCTTCTCCCCCCTGCAAGGGGGGAGAAGGCACTGCACACAGCGCCTGAACAGCCACCGTGAAAAGGGGGATTTTAGGCAATAGCGAGAGTAGGGGTGCTCTAGGAAAACCGCCTACAGCCAATCTGAGGCGGTCGGTCTTTGCCTGGCCGCGACCAGGAACCGCCACGTCATTAAATGAACGTCTTGTCCACATAGCCACCAGGGTGCTGGCGGGATGCGTGTCCCTATCCCCAGCCCACCCTGTGGCTATCGTGGGCAATGACGTCTCCTTACTCTGATGCGGTCGGTGTCCTGCTGCGACCAGCTCAGCTCTTGCAATGGGGGCAGGGCGCTCTGGTGCCTTTTTAAGGGATACCAGAGGCAGGGCTGCCCCGATTACATCGCTTGTCGGGCCGCTAAGGGCGCTCGCCTTTGGCCTGGATCCCCCAAAGTTACGCCAGTGCGACCAAGTCCCTTATCATCCCCCGAATCTGCGCCAGGCACGCCCTCATCCTTCCTTGCCAGACCTCAACCGGTACGATTGCCCATCGAAGTTCGATCAGCTCGTAGCTACGTCACGAGCGAGGTGCCCCGAGCGGGGTGTAGCAAAGTCAAGGAAGAAAAAGCCCCTGCTGCCCACTGGCACTGGCATTGTACAGTTGAAAACGCAGGTTTCAGGCAATGGCCTGCCCCTGCGGAAGCAGGGGGCCAAGGGTAGGGGTGCCTGGATTAAACGCCTTGTCGAGCAACTGAGGCGGTCGGTTCTGGCCGGCATCCGTGAAAAGGAGCAGCATCCCAGCATATCGGCTAACTCCGCTATGCCAGGCCTACTGCCCTGCCGTGTCCCAGATTGCCCGCAGCGGCTCCTTCGCGGACGAGCCAGTGCCGCGCAGC
The DNA here is from genome assembly GCA_963923955.1 of Gammaproteobacteria bacterium. GTDB lineage: Bacteria > Pseudomonadota > Gammaproteobacteria > Eutrophobiales > Eutrophobiaceae. The sequence continues at coordinate 1,423,881 of OZ000552.1, read as the reverse complement.
TGCCAATCTGTCGAGCCGTTGAAGCATGGCTCCTGCCATCCCTCGGCCTGGCACACTGCACCGGCCTTCACGCACCGCGTGTATCCCGGTTGTTTGCCAGGCAAGTGCCAGGCTAAAGAGAGGCATCCCCGCAAGCCAGAGAGACAGGAAGACATCCCTACGCCCTCGCTGCATTGCGCATAATGTCCCGCTTATGTTCAGAGCGCTAATCGGCCAGACAATCGCCCAGACTGGCCGATGAGCGGTCGCCATCTGCAAGGCGGTAGGCTGGCTGCGAAGCCCACCGCCGGGAAGATTGAACATAAGCACCTATTATGCGGACTTGACAGCGTCTGCTGTCACAGTCAGGCAATGTGGATGAGGGCGTAGCGCAGCGCACCAGAGCCGGCGGCGAAGGGGACGGAGTTGCCCGCTCTAACAGCCTGATATGCGCCTCGCAGCGCACCAGAGCCGGCGGCGAAGGGGACGGAGTGGGCGATGGCTAAGTCATTGATTGAGTAGTCGGGTGACCAATTACACCCGACTATTGGTATCGGATCCGATACTACGCCGCACGCGCCATGAGGGATTCCCGCAAGCCTTCCAAGAGACCCTCCAGGTGCGCCATGCGCTCCCGTAACTCGCCGGTCTCCTTGCGCAGGGTATTGATGTCCTCACTGAGTCGATCTTCCATACTACGCATGTCCGTCCGCAGCCGATCCTCTGTACGGCGTATATCCGCCCGTAGCCAGGCAATAAGCCCAATCATCAATCCTGCTAGGGAAATGCCGGTGCCGATCACGGCTATCATCAAAGTTGCTGTACTCATCAAGCTCATCTCCTCCCAGAAAAGTCTGTATTTTACTACAGCATCATTTCATCTTCATAAAGTCCTTGTTGTTCGGCTATTTCTTTAGCTCCTGGAAGCCTTCTTCCTTTGCCACCTTTATCCCTTTCAGGATCAGGTAGTTAAGTATTTCCGTGTCTTTTATGGCGGATCTGGTCTCTATGACTGCCTTGACGGTCATCTCCTCCACCTTGCGCCAGGTTTTCTCAGGAATATGTTTTGTAGCCATCCCATAATTTTATCGTTATTTTCTTTTTTTCTTGATTATTAAAAATTTATATTCTAACTTTTATGCGTTGAAATAATTTTTTAATTAGTTAGAAAAAACCTCTTGTTCTACGACTGGCTCAAGGTGTACCAGGACTTTGATGTGGCCTTGCCCCTCATCGGGGACAGGGCTTGTATTCACATTGACACCCAGACGGGGGAACAACTTGCGATGACACAACCGAAGATCAAACACGAAGGGAGTTATTCCACCACCTTGCAGATTGTTATCTCCGGCAACCGCCTAAGCGTCTCCGGCAACCCCTCCCGCATCAATCGCCTGGACAACCTCTTTGGCTACACCCGCTTAGAGGATTGCATTGCGGTCTATAACCGCATCCTCAAAGACTACGACCTGCCCACGCTTACGCCCTGACCTTCGGACTCTACCACAGTTAGGCCAAGATGGCAAACGGGTAGAGACCTACAGCGATGGGGCGATGCTTACCGAGCTGCATCTCACCACCAACCAGGCAGTGGGCTGTGGCAACGCCGATGATTACTTAAAAGCCCTGGCCACCCAGCCCTACCGCTATGCCACCCCGCGCCTGCACCTAAACGGCAAGACGGTGGACTGGTTGCCCAAGTCCGGCAACCGACCGACCCGCCTCTACCCCAGCGTCTATGACAAGGCCTATGAGCTTAGCTTGCACCTGCTCCCCAAACTAAAGAGAAGAGAAGGGAAGGGCAGTGCGGCTTACCGCTATGCCGAACAGGTCAAGGACTACTGCCAGGTACAAGGTGTCGTCCGTTACGAGCTCAAACTCAAGTCCCGCTTCTTGCGTGAGAACAACTACCGCTACTACGGCCTGTTTAACGAGCGCAAGCTCCACACCTACATCCACGACTTCATTAACTTAGACAAACGCTTACAGGTAGCAAAGATGGACATACAAACAATCAGCGAGCAGTTGCTTGCCAGTGGTGCAGTGCGCTCTGCGTACTCGGCCAATATCACTACTCTATACGCCCTGCAGTGGCTGCACGGCAAACGATTCGACCTGAGCAAAGCATCTACAAAGAGGCACCGCGCCCGCTTACGTAAGATCGGCATTGACAGGGGAAGGAGTGGGCAGACAGAGCGGGCGGTGGCTAAGTCATTGATTGAGTAGTCGGGTGACCAATTACACCCGACTATTGGTATCGGATCCGATACTACGCCACACGCGCCATGAGAGATTCCCGCACGCCCTCGCTGCATTGCGCATAATGTCCCGCTTATGTTCAGACCGTTCATCGGCCAGACAATGGCCCGGGCTGGCCGATGAGCGGTCGCCATCTGCAAGGCGGTACACTGGCCACCAGGCCACCGCCGGGAAGATTGAACATAGGCGCCTGTTATGCGGACTTGACAGCCTCGCTGTCACAGTCAGGCAATGTAGTGAGGGCGGAAATGGTGCGATTCGTAAGGGTGGCTAAGTCATTGATTGAGTAGTCGGGTGACCTATTACACCCGACTATTGGTATCGGATCCGATACTACGCTGCACGCGCCATGAGGGATTCCCGCACGCCCTCGCTGCATTGCGCATAATATATATTATGTTAAATAACATATCGGCTAGAGATGTCTCCGGGCCAAGACCACTTAAGCCTCTTCCAAATAACGTTTCGCATCCAGGGCTGCCATGCACCCAAGCCCGGCCGAGGTTACGGCCTGTCTATATACCGAATCGGCCACATCGCCGGCGGCAAACACGCCGGCAACACTGGTCGCCGTGGCGAAACCGGCGTTGCCACCCTTGACCAATATATAGCCCCCTTTCATGTCCAGTTGGGCGCTAAAAATATCCGTATTCGGTTTATGGCCGATAGCAATGAACAGGCCGTGCACATCGATATTTTTTTTATCGCCCGAGTTCACATCCCGAATCCGCACGCCGGTCACGCCCGCCTCATCACCGAGCACCTCATCCAGGACATGATTCCATTCGATGCGCACATTGCCGCCCTCGCCGGTCTTGCTTAATAAGCGATCGCTGAGAATCTTTTCCGCACGAAATCTGTCGCGCCGGTGAATGACCCTAACATGGGCGGCAAGGTTTGCCAGATACAGCGCCTCTTCCACAGCCGTGTTGCCGCCGCCGACCACGGCCACGGGCTTGTTGCGGTAGAAGAAACCATCGCAGGTGGCGCAGGCGGACACCCCCCTGCCCTTGAATGCCTCTTCGGAAGGCAGCCCCAGATACTTGGCAGAGGCGCCGGTGGCAATGATCAAGGCATCACAGCTATATTCCCCGCCATCGCCGCTTAAGCCAAAGGGCCGCTCGCCTAATGCGGCGGTGTGAATATGGTCATGGATCAGCTGGGTGCCAAAGCGTTCGGCATGACGCCGCATGCGCTCCATCAACTCCGGCCCTTGCACGCCTGCCTCATCGCCCGGCCAGTTATCGACATCCGTCGTTGTCGTCATCTGCCCGCCGACTTCAATGCCGGTGATGATAACAGGCGCCAAACCGGCGCGCGCCGCATAGACGGCGGCGGTATAACCGGCCGGGCCGGAGCCGAGTATCAGCAATTTATGGTGCATTGCCGGCATCCTTATACTCCGCGCCTGCTTCCTGCCGGTTATCCTTGTTGCCTGTGAATAGCGCGCGCCGGAAAATACCTACAACAATGACAAGATGGTCTCGGCATCGCTGATCTCAAATTTCCCCAGCGCCTCACTGTTGAGGTGAGTTACCACGCCATCTTCTGCAATGAAGGCAAAACGGCCTGCGCGCACTCCCATGCCAAAACTGCTGAAATCATTGTCCAGTCCTAAGGCCCTGGTGAAGTCAGCATTGCCGTCTGCCAGCATCAGGATTTTGTCTTCTACGTTCTGTGCCTTGCCCCAGGCATCCATCACGAAGACATCGTTCACGGCCATGCAGGCAATGGTATCGACGCTCTTCGCCAGGATAGCATCGGCGTTGACAACATAGCCCGGCAGATGCGCCTGCGAGCAGGTCGGGGTGAAGGCACCAGGCACGGCGAACAAGACCACCTTCTTGCCGGCAAAGAGCTCGCCGGTGGTAATGGGCGCCGGCCCGTCAGCGCCCATGTGGGTCAATGTGGATTCGGGGATTTTCTCACCAACTTGTATGCTCATGCGCAGTTCTCCTATTAAGATTAGGGCTTATGAAAATGATAAGGTGCCAGTCTAACGACTCCGGCGGCCTTCGGCCATACTCTTTTATAAGCCTTTATTTTTACCAAGCCGGCTTTTGAAATAAGACTCTAAGGCAATATTTAGTAACAAAGCCCTAACAGACAGTATTCCGTGAGCACCAGGGATACGCAGAAACCTATCAAGCAAGCAGCGCTCAGGCTGTTTAACGATACGGGATGCGGCCGGGCTAAGCTTCGTAGGCCGACTTGGCCTCCTCACTATACCCCGTCATTCCCGTGAAAACGGGAATCCACAGGGACTTTTAGCATTTCTCCATTACTTGGATTCCCGCCCCCGTTTCCACGGGGACAAGCCCTCGCAGGAATGACGGAAAGAGAGTTCTCTGCCAAATCCTCTATGAATCTCTGCCCCTGCTCCCCGCTTTCCTCGCCCCTGCTTTCGCAGGGACATGCTTGCGCAAGGACGAGGGTGGGCAGGGGTGATGTTTTTGCACGGGAATGAGGAATGAGGCAACATCGCTTTCTGTACAAAAGAGGGGTGGCTCCTGGTTGCAGCTAAAGCATCGTTACTATGGCCAAGCTCAAGTGCATTGATGAACTCGTGAAGGATTTCGCCGAGAACTCCCCGCCTCGAGCCGGTTCTTTGATCATCAGCATCTTTGGCGATTCCATTTCCCAGCATGGTAATTCCGTCTGGCTAGGCAGCCTGATCGCGGCATTAGAACCCTTCGGCCTGAACCAGCGACAGATACGCACCGCCGTGTTTCGTCTGGTACAAGAAGGCTGGTTGGTGGCGCGCCAGATTAGGCGGCGCAGCTATTACAGCTTCACCGACTTTGGCAGCCGCCATTATGAGAAGGCTGCGCGGCGTATCTATGCCGCAGGCGACTCCAGCTGGGATGGAAACTGGGTATTGGTCATGCCCGCCTTCGTGAGTAACAGCGAGAAGGAAGTCTTGCGCAGAGAACTCTTATGGCTGGGCTACGGTGCGCTGAGCGCCGCTGTGCTCGCCCATCCTTCGGCAGATCGCTGCTCTTTGGATGAAACCTTACAGGAATTGGATCTTGTGCAGAAGGTGATTGTATTGCAGGCGAATACGACCGAGCTGGCCTCTAGGGAGGCGCTGAAAAGGCTGACGCACACATCCTGGCGGCTGGATGAGATTGAGCCGCGCTATATGGAATTTCTTACTCGCTTTCGCGCAATATTGGCGGCGGTGAAGCGGGCAAAGAGGCTGGAGCATAGCCAGTGCTTTCAGGTGCGCACATTATTGATCCACCAATATCGGCGTATCCTGCTGCACGATGCCGATCTGCCGGAGGAGTTATTGCCGGCCAACTGGCCGGGAAGGCTGGCGCGCAGATTGGCTGCCAATCTTTATCGCCTGGTGCATAAGGGGGCAATGGAATTTATCACGGCAAACATGGAGACAGTGGAGGGCAATCTGCCGCCGGCCGATGATCAATACTATGCGCGCTTCGGCAGGCTGGTATAAAAACTTACCAGTCGAAGGACTCGGCGCTGAGTTGCTCCGGCGGCAACCAGGTCTCATGGACATGAACCCAGCGAAGGCCATTCGGCGCGGATGCATCCTTGATGAGTATGGCGGTTGCCACGCGGGCGTTATTCGGTGGCGTTGAGTATTTCGCGCCCTTTTGCCATTCCTCATAAGTTAGGATTACCCAATCGCCCTGACTGCATGGGCGCTGCTGTATGTTGCGAATGTTGATCTGAAAATCGGGATTGCTTCCATAGAGGCCCTGCATTTCAGGCCAGAATCCGCTACCGGATAGGCCATGCCCGCCCGGGAGCACAATATAAAAATCCTCATCCATCCGGGCATGCAGGCGCTCGCCCCAGACCTGCTCATTATTTTCACAGCTTCCCCTGAACCAGTCTTCAAAAAACACATGCAGATCAACGACCTCTTTCGCCGGCGCATCGCGGTAGTCTTTGTCTGCCTTCATGCTGCGCTGCTATACATCAGGCAGGCAGTAATCCTTGAACTGCTCTCTTAATTCCGTCTTCAGGATCTTCCCGGTGGCCGTGTGCGGGATGGCATCGACAAATACCACATCATCGGGCAGCCACCACTTCGCCACCTTGTCCTCCAGCCACTTGAGCAGCGCCTCTTTGGATATTTCCTCGTTTTCATTTTTTACTATGATCAGCAAGGGCCGCTCGACCCACTTCGGATGCGGCACACCGATCACGGCGGCCTCAGCCACCTGCGGATGGCCCACCGCCGCGTTTTCCAGATCAATGGAGCTGATCCACTCGCCCCCGGACTTGATCACGTCTTTGGCGCGATCCGTCAGCTGTAAATAGCCTTTGGCGTCAATGTTGCCGATGTCTCCGGTGCTGAACCAGCCCGCCTCGTCATGGGCATGATCCTCTTCATCCAGATTATAATAAGCCCGGCACACCCAGGGCCCGCGCACCTTTAACATGCCGCATTGTTTGCCATCGTGCGCCAGTTGCCTGCCCTCATCATCGACGAGCTTCATCTCAATGCCATACGGTGCCCTGCCCTGTTTCATGCGGATCTTATCCAACTCATCGGGGGACAGTTTCTCCATGCCGGGCAGCAGGGTATTAACCGCTCCGATCGGGCTCATCTCCGTCATGCCCCAGCCGTGGTGGACGCTTACCCCGTATTTTTCTCTGAACTCGGTAATAATCGACAAGGGGCAGGCCGAGCCGCCGACGATCACCCGCTGCAAGGCGGCCAGGGCCTTGCCGGATCTTGCCAGATAATCCAGCAGGGCCAGCCATACGGTCGGCACCCCGGCGCTAACGCTTATCGCCTCAGCTTCGATCAGCCGCTGCAAGGCCTCGCCATCCCCCATCTTCGGGCCCGGGAAGACCATCTTGCTGCCTGTTATCGGCGCGGCATACGGCAGGCCCCAGGCATTGACATGAAACATCGGCACGACCGGCATCGCCACGTCCCAGGCCGAGAGCCCGAGGACATCAGGGGCAAGGGAGGTCATGGCATGCAAGACGGTTGAGCGGTGACTGTACAGGACGCCTTTCGGATGGCCGGTGGTGCCGGAGGTGTAACAAAGGCTGCTGGCGGCGCCTTCATCCAGGGCCGGCCAGTCGAAGGCATCGGACTCACCGGCGATGAAGGACTCATAGCTCTGTATGTTATCCAGCGTGGTCTCTGGCAGGTGTTTGTCATCACAAAGCACCACAATAAATTCAAGGCTCTTTAGTGCAGCCCTGAGCTTCTCCAGTAGCGGCAGGACCAGGATATCAACAAAAACAATACGATCTTCGGCATGGTTGATGATGTAGCATAGCTGCTCCGGAAACAGACGCGGATTGATCGTATGCGTGATGGCGCCGATGCCGGATATGGCGTAATACAACTCGAAATGTCGATAATCATTCCAGGCCAGCGTGCCGATGCGCTCGCCCGGTTTTATGCCATAGCGATGCAGCGCATTGGCAAGCCGGCGGATGCGAGCAAATGCATCGCCGTAGCGATAACAGTGCTGCGGGTTATCGGCGGTAATCGAGACAATCTCCGCATCGGGGTGATTATTATCAGCATGTTGCATGATTGACGTGATCGTCAACGGCATATCCATCATCAAGGCTTGCATCGCGCTCTCCTATTTTTACGTTTCTAAAAACATTTATTACTTCTATCTTAGTTTATCTGCCAGCCTGGCGCATAGATAATTGCCGCTCGGTATGGCGGATGTTGCCGCCGGCGAAGGCGCATTGCAGACATGCAAGCTGCGCGGGGTTTCCGTCAGGTGCTTGACACACCGACAATGCCGCCGCCGATAATGATAATGTCGTAACTCATAGCCGATAAGCATAACCAAATCAGCGCCTAAAACGAACATGGCCGGGGGATGAGTTGATTTGGGCGACCATCCGGTTTGAATGAAGGCTCTATCTATGCTATTTTTCGCATCGCAATAGGCTTTGAAAAAAGCTTTTTTCGGTATTTTGGTCTGTCGCCTCGAATGTTAATTTGGTAAAAACCTATGAAGATCCTGCTGCCAATCAAACGAGTTATAGACGCCAATGTCCGGGTGCGGGTGAAGTCCGACGGCACGGGCGTGGAAAGGGCCAATGTCAAGATGGCCATGAACCCGTTTTGCGAGATCGCCGTTGAGGAAGCGGTGCGCATCAAGGAGGCCGGTGGTGCTGAAGAGCTCATCGCGATTAGCGTGGGCGGCAAGCAATGCCAGGACATCCTGCGCACGGCCCTGGCAATGGGGACGGATCGCGCCCTTCTGGTGGAGACCGAGTTTGACCCGGAGCCGCTGGGCGTTGCCAAGGCACTAAAGGCGGTTGTGGAAAGAGAAGCGCCCGGGCTGGTAATCCTGGGCAAACAGGCCATTGATAACGATAACAACCAGACCGGGCAGATCTTGGCCGCCCTGTTGAACTGGCCACAGGGAACCTTCGCCTCCAAAATAGAACTTGGCACCGGCAAAGTCAATGTTACGCGCGAGATTGACGGCGGCCTGGAGACGGACGCCTTGAATCTGCCCGCCGTTATCACAACGGATCTGCGGCTTAACGAACCGCGTTATGTGAAATTGCCCAACATCATGAAGGCGAAAAAGAAGCCGCTTGCTATTCTCACGCCGGATGAGCTTGGCATCGACATTGCCCCGCGCCTGACCCTGCTAAAGGTGGAAGAGCCGCCGCAACGAAGCGCCGGCATCAAGGTGGCCGATGTAGCAGAGCTGGTGGACAAGCTTAAAAATGAAGCAAAGGTGATCGTAGGATGAGCGTACTCGTCATTGCAGAACATGATAACCAAGCGATTAAGTCATCGACACTGAGCACGGTCACGGCGGCAAGTCAGTTGGGCGGGGAGGTGAAGCTGCTGGTGGCCGGACACCATGCCGAGACGGCGGCTGCGGCCGCGGCCAGATTGCCGGGGGTGACAACAGTTTTGCATGCCGATGCCGAGCACTATGCGCATCGACTGGCGGAAGAAATCACGCCCCTGGTCGTCGGGCTTGCCGGGAGCTGTAGCCATGTCCTCGCACCGGCTTCAACCTTCGGCAAAAACCTGATGCCGCGCATCGCCGCCCTGCTTGATGTCGCCCAGATCTCCGACATCATAAAAATAGAATCCGCCGATACCTTTGTGCGCCCGATTTATGCCGGCAACGCGATTGCCACCGTGCAGAGCAGCGATGCGATCAAGGTAATCACCGTGCGGGTGACGGGCTTTGATGCCTGCGCTGCTGAGGGCGGCGCAGCCACCATTGAGGCGGTGACACCGAAGGAAGCCCTTGCCATGTCGGCTTTTGTCGGTCAAGAACTCACCGTGTCCGAGCGGCCGGAGCTGACTGCCGCCGGCATCATCATCTCCGGCGGACGCGGCATGGGCAATGGCGAGAACTTTGCGCTCCTTGAAAATATTGCCGACAAGCTGGGGGCGGCGGTCGGCGCCTCGCGTGCGGCGGTCGATTCCGGTTTTGTGCCGAACGATTACCAGGTCGGCCAGACCGGCAAGATCGTTGCGCCTGAGCTCTATATCGCCGTTGGCATTTCCGGCGCCATTCAGCATCTCGCCGGCATGAAGGACAGCAAGGTGATCGTAGCGATTAACAAAGACGAAGAGGCGCCTATCTTTGAAGTGGCGGACTACGGCCTGGTTGCTGATCTGTTCAAGGTGTTGCCGGAACTCGCCGCCGCGCTGGAATAGTCACGGCGTGAGAAACGCGCGCCGCCTGCGCAGGCTGCCAGACAATCTGCCTGGCAAGCTGCCACGCACCTAAACAGTCCTCATGCCAACTCGTGTTAAAGAAAATACCGTGCTGGGTATTGCCTATGTGCTGGCGGGCACGATCCTTTTTTCTTTGGCGGATGCAACGGGGAAATGGCTCACTGCAAGTTATCCGCTAATGCAGATAACCTGGATGAGAAGCGTCACCGGCCTGGTCTTGATCGGCCTGTTCGCCATCGTAAGCGGCCGCATCAGGCAACTAAGCACACGCAGGCCCGGCTGGCATCTGTTACGCGGTTTTCTAAGCGCAGCCACGATCTTTTTCATCTTCTACGGCCTGAAATACATCCCCATTGCCGAGTACGTATCGCTCACCTTCGCCGCCCCCTTGATCCTGGCATTGTTATCGCCCTGGCTCTTGGGCGAGCAGGTCTCCAGAGAGTCGTGGATAGCCATTATAGCGGGCTTCATCGGTGTCGTGATCGTGCTTAGGCCGACCCCCGATCATTTTCATATCGCCCATCTGGCCGCACTAGGCGTGGCCGCTTTCATCGCCGGCCTAAATATCACGGCGCGATACTTGGCCGATACGGAATCCGCTCTGGCGCTGAATTTCTATCTCTATCCGGTCAACATCGTGCTTGCTGCCTATTGGGCCATTCCCGGCTGGATAGCGCCGACACTGATAGACTGGCTGCTTTTTATCGGCCTGGGCACCTGCGCAACCATTGCATTAGGCTGCTTTATCCAGGGAGTACGCTACGCCATGCCGGCAAAGGTGATGCCGATTGACTATGCCAGGATGGTATGGATGCTGGCATTAGGCTACTTTATCTGGGATGAAATACCGGCAGCCATCACCTGGATAGGGATCGGTATCATAATCATCAGCGGCATCTATGTAGTGCGCCACGGCAAGAAGAGCGCGGCACTTGAAGTCACCCAGGAAACCCGCGCCGGCGGCCTGTAAGCCCGGCCATGTTTACAGAGCAGCAATCCACCCGACTCCCCTTTTTCCCGTCATTCTGGATTCCCGTTTTCACGGGAATAACGCAGAAGGTTTCACCCGTCTGTCTATAGCCCGTCATTCCCCGTGTCCAGCACGGGGCAGGCTCTGCGCAAGCATGAATCTAGGGGGTCAAGAGCAGAGTCTATCCTCGACCTTGACTTAAAGGTACTTCATAGATTCCTGGTCAAGCCAGGAATGACGTTTGACTTGAACGGGGGAACGGAAGGATCGTCTTCTCTTTCAATACAAGATGAGGAGCAGGTTCCGGTCTGAATAATTAGTCTTTCAATAAAGCCTCCAATACCTCGGCCAGGCGCGTCGGTTGTTCCAGGTGCAGCATGTGCCCGGCATCGGCTACCACCCGCTCGCGCAGATCCTTAAAACAAGAGCGGCAGTCCTCGGCCAAGCCCCCTTCGTAGTATTTCCTTTTCACTTTGGAATTCCCCCCAAGAACCAGGGCCGCCCGGGCGCGGATATTGCGCCAGCAGCATCTGGCCTCTTCCCGCCGGTACAGGACTGGGTTGACTTTTTTGTGCGCCGGGTCTGCGCGCAGGATTAATTCGCCCTCATCATTGCGCCGTGACCAGGACTTGGCGACAAAGGCTGCATAATCCGTCGAGATTGCCGGGGCCAATTTACGAATGTGAGACTCTATCTGCGCCAGGTCTTTGTAGTGCGTAAGACGTGGCGGCTGATCGCATTGCTCTAGCCACTTTCTGTAGCGCCCGGGCGCCTCAGCGGCCGGCGTGTCATCCAGACCAATGGCGTCTAAGCTAACGGCATTGGCGATCTGCTCTGGAAAGATGCCGGCATAGATCCAACTTATGTGCCCGCCCATGCTGTGGCCGACCAGATTTACCTGCCGTTGCGGGGAAAAATGCGCAATCAAGGCATGAAGATCCGCATAATAATCAGGAAACCAGTAGCCGCCCGCCTGCCACGCGCTTCCACCAAAACCCCGCCAGTCCGGGGCGATCAGGAACCAGTCTGCGGACAGCTCATCGGCTAAGGCCTGAAAGCTCAAGCCGGTATCCATCCAGCCGTGCAGCAGGAAGAGCGGCGCGCCCTCGCCGTCCCCCCAGGTATAGACACGATAGGCCAGGTTGCGGATGGCAATATTATGTGCGGTCGCAGGTCGCTTGGGCCTATACATCTTGCTCGTTTATATAAATTCTACATCGGTTATTATGTAAGATGCCCTGAATAATTCATCCGTGAATTATTCAGGGCACGACAAACAAAAAGTATGATTTTTGTTTGTCTGACATTTTCAATTCCTTAACAGTAATTGAAAATGGTAGTACATCCATGTACCACAGGAAACTCTTGAATAAATTAAGAGTTTCCTAAGACAAACCACCACGAATTACAGCTCTGATGATAGATAGCGCCCTTCTGGCCGAAGAGTTTCCGCAGGATGATGATCTTGTTTATCTGAACCATGCGGGGATTTCTCCCTGGCCGGCCCGCACCACTGCGGCAGTTAGCGCATTTGCTGAGGAAAACAGTCATCGCGGCGCATTGCATTATCCCGCCTGGTCGGCAAAGGAAGATGAACTGCGGGAGCAGCTTAAGACATTGATCAATGCGCGCTCTGTTGATGAGATTGCGCTCGCGAAGAACACCTCGGAGGCCTTATCAATGGTGGCCTGCGGACTGGACTGGCAGGCCGGGGACAATGTTGTCATCAGCGATGAGGAATTTCCTTCCAATCGAATCCCGTGGCAGGCACAGAAACGGCATGGGGTCGAAGTAAGGCAGGTCTCCCTGAGGACAGAGCCGCCTGAACAGGCTCTGATGGAGGCATGTGACAAAAATACCCGCATCTTGAGCATCAGTTCCGTGCAATATGCCAGTGGGCTGCGCCTGGACCAGAAGCGCCTGGGCGAGTTTTGCCGTTCGCAGGGGATCCTGTTTTGTGTGGATGCCATTCAGAGCATCGGCGCGCATGATTTTGATGTGCAGCGCTGTCATATTGATTTTGCTGTTGCCGATGCGCACAAGTGGATGCTGGGGCCGGAGGGCATCGCCCTGTTTTACTGTCGCCGCGAATTGCTGGAGAGGCTGGCCTTATACCAGTTCGGCTGGCACATGGTGCAAGATGCCGGTAATTATGACCGCAAGGACTGGGAGGTGGCAAAGGATGCCAGACGCTTTGAATGCGGTAGCCCGAATATGCTGGGCATTCATGGCCTATCGGCCAGCTTGAGCCTGTTTTCCGAGATCGGGATGTATAATATAGAGCAGGCAATATTGGAAAAGACCGCATATTTCATAGAAGAGCTATCCAGGATCAAGGCAGTGAATATTCTGACACCGACGGATCCTGCACGGCGCGCGGGCATAGTCAGCTTCACGGTGGATAAAAAAGACCCGCGTGTTATTCAGCAGGCATTGATGCAGCACAAGGTCGTGTGTGCCTGTCGCGGCGGCGGCATCCGCTTTTCACCGCATTTTTACACGGCCCGGCAAAAGATGGAAACTGCGCTGGAGCGACTTAGCACAATAGTATGACTTGGGAGACTCAAATGAATTACCAATATCCTCACCTTCTTATCCTTCTGCTTTGTATCTCGGCCGGCAGCCCGGCCGCGGAAGAATTAGTCTTTCCGCCCACCCCGATCGAGCCAGAGACGCATATTTATGAACTTGCTGCGGAAGATCCGGCGCCGCTAGATATAAACGCGCTGGTCGATGATGAGCGGCTTGCGGCAACGCTGCTTGAGTTGCTTGCGGTGCCGGCCAAGAGTTGTCAGGAGAGCCTGATAACAAAAGCGGCTGCGGCGCTCTTTGCCCGCATAGGCGCGCCGATGGGCATAGAAGTGACCATCGATGCCCTGCCGGAGCAGGTCGCCGAGTTGCGGGCGGACAAGCGCCGCGGCTATTATTGCAATAGCGGCTCCACCGCCCCTGAGTCCGGCAATCTTTATGCCTTCATTGCCGGCGACCCCGCCCTGCCCGCCTGGAATCTGTCCGTCCATCTGGACACCAACCAGCTAAGCTTTGATGAATTTGAGCGAGACGGCGACCTGATTCGCCCCGGGCCGGGGACGCCCCTGGGCGCCGATGACAAGGCCGGGATTGCTATTATCAGTGAACTGCTGCGCATTATTCGTGAGCACAATCTCCACCATGGCGATATTCGCATCGTCGGCCTGGTGGCCGAAGAAGACAACGCCGCCGGTGCACGTCTGGTGGCGGCAGAAGCCTTTAAGGGCGACATTCTGATCAGCATTGACGGCACCAACCCGAATGTAATCGGTCGGGCTGCGCCCACCATGTACAGCGGCTATATCACCGTGCGCAGCCAGACCAGCCATCCCGCCATGGTGGAGAGAAAATCCGCCGTCAGCGCCTGTGCGGTGGGCGCACGTATCCTGACCGAGGCGGGGTTCAGCAGCGATGCCCACCCTCCCGGCAGGCCGGATGTGGTGCTGCACAGCTACTTCAACTCCTGCGGCATAGACCGGCAACAATTCACTGCCAAAGGCGAGCCGACCGCCAGCTATAAATACAACACCATCTCCCCCTTCTGGACGGCCACCTGGCAGATGCGCAACTTGGAAGGCGACGATGCAGCGAAAGAACTGGTGCAGCATATTAAAGCAACGATGGAGAGGGTCTGCGCAGAGGCGGCACGGGACAGGACAGCAGTGGAATGTGCAATAAGCGGCACCGACAAACCCAAATTGACAGGCTATGTCATTGCTGAACAGGCACCAGCGATCCGCTTATTACAGGCCGGTTTTGATCAGACCGGGAAGGATGCGGTTCGCATCACCGCCAGACAATTCGGTGCCTTCAACGGCAATTATATCAAGCAGCGCTTTGGCGAGGAGATGTTGATCGTTGGCACCGGCGCGGATCAGATCCATACCAATCAGGAGACGGTATCGATAAGCGGTATGGCGCGGGTAACGAGAGGTGTACTGGCGGCCATGCTGGAGTCATATCGCTATCGGCGCGCGCCGTAGCCCGTGATGATCAGTGCCGCTTGGACAAGGAAAATAGCTCATAATAATTGTCCCTTGTCGTCCTGGCGATGTCTTCAAAGGAATCGCCCCTCAATTCGGCTAAGTATTCGGCAACATGGCGCACATAGGCCGGTTCATTCTGCCGGCCTCGATGCGGTACCGGGGCAAGATAAGGCGAATCCGTCTCTATCAGCAGCATATCCAGGGGCACACGTTTGGCCACTTCCTTCAACGCCCCGGCATTCTTAAAAGTAACAATGCCGGAGAAAGAGATGCGGAAATTCAGCGTCATTGCGCGTTCCGCCGTCTCCCAGTCTTCCACAAAGCAGTGCATGACCCCGCCCACTCGCGCCGCCCCCTCTTCTCTTAAGATGCGCAGCACATCGTCTTTGGCCTCCCGGCAATGAATAATCAGCGGCTTGTTGAGTGCCAGCGCCGCCTTGATATGTATGCGAAAGCGCGCATGCTGCCAGTCCAGGTCGCCCTTGCTGCGAAAATAATCCAGTCCGGTCTCGCCGATTGCGACAACATCTTGGCTCTTGCCAAGCCGGATAAGCTCATCGCAGGAGGGTTCCTTGTCCACTATAGAATTAGGATGAACGCCGACCGAGGCGGAAATGCAGTCGTATCTCCCCGCAAGCGCTGCTATGTCCGGGTAGCTGTCCAGATCAATACAGACACAGAGCATGTGCTCCACCTGATTATTCTTAGCCGCGGCAAGAATAGCCTCCACCCCGCCCTCCCGCTCGATCAAGGGGATATGACAATGCGAGTCAACCAGCATGAGGAAGATTACGGATCGGAAGGACGGTTCCCGATCAAATAGTATGAGTCGGCCTTTCTGAGCGTAAGGCACCGGCAAGCTGCTTTTCTATCTTATTCTTGGTTGCCCCTTTATCCAGCTCGCTGAACTGCACCCCGATGCCGGCGGTTTTGTTGGCCTGGGCACCTTTTGGCGTAATCCAGACTACGCGACCGGCCACCGGCAGCTTCTCCTTGCTGTTCATCAGCGTCAGCAGCATGAAAACCTCATCACCGATCTTATACGGCTTGGCAGTCGGTATAAACAGCCCGCCGTTCTTGATGAACGACATGTACGAGGCATAGAGCGAACTCTTGTCGCGGATTGTCAGCGACAAGATGCCCTGTCTTGGATCACGACCGCCGGGTACAGCCACCCTTAGCTACCTCCCACAGCATGAGACTGCCATTGAATGATGATTTCTTCCAACAGGCCCTGTTTATTCAGGCTTATCGGGCCGCTCACGCTATGATAACTTTTCAATGTCGTATCATAGCAGCGCAGCAATCTGTCTAAGTCTAATCCATTTGTGAGCGCTTGCAAGTCCTTATTTATCGTAGCCTTATAAGCAGACGGCGACGGTGCCAAGAGCAGACGGCTCATCTCGGCAAAAAACACCACCAGGCAGGACAAAACCTCGGCAATACCAAAGCCCTGCCATTTCTCCGCCGTGCTCACCGGATCGATGCGGCCTTGCTTTAGCGCAGCAAGGTCGGCCAGGATCGTCCTTTGTTGCGCCAGCATATCGGTCGCGGCCATTTCCAGTGCCTTTAGCGGCGCGCCCCTGCTTGCCGACAACAGATCGTCCAGTGTTTCCCGGTTGATCGAGCTCTGTTTCTGTAACCAATTTCTCGCCTGCTCATCATCGGCAGCGGGGAACTTTATATGCTGGCAACGGCTACGAATGGTAACCGGCAGCAGGGACGGCTGATGAGCGATCAGGATTAACAGCGAACCCGCCGGCGGTTCCTCCAGGGTCTTTAAAAGGCTGTTGGCGGCGCTTCGGTTCATCGCCTCGGCCGGATCGATAACAGCGACTTTATGGCGGCCATATTGACTGCTCAGATGAATATAATCGATCAGCGCCCGCACCGCATCCACTTTGATCTGCTTGCCCTTGTCCTCCGGCACCAGCTGCCGCGTATCGGGATGATTGCCCGCCGCATACAAAGTGCAGGCCTTACAACGGCCACAGGCCAGGCCCGCCTGCGTGGCGTCAAGGCAGAGCAGGCTGCCGCTGAGACACTGGGCAAAATGCGCCAGACCAATCCCGGGCGGCCCGGACAACAACAGGGCATGCGGCAATCGGTCGGTCGCCGCCGCCGCCAGCAGGCGCTGCCACTGCGGTTGCTGCCAGGGATACACGCTCAGCATAAGCCTTTTTGCTCTAGGCATCGGACGATGGCCGCCTGTACTTCAGCAATAGAGGCGGTGGCATCCAGCACTGCGATACGCGTCGGCTCGGCTGCGGCCAGTTGCAGATAGCCCTGCCGCACCCGTTCAAAAAATGCAGAGTCTTCAGACTCGAATCTATCTGCCCTTGTATTAAATAAACTGCGTTTGCCCACGCGGGCCAGACCAACTTCAACGGGCGCATCCAGCAACAAGGTCAGATCAGGCCGCAGTGCGCCCTGCACCCAGTATTCCAGCGCGCCGATTTTCTCCGATGAGATGCCGCGTCCCGCGCCCTGATAGGCATAGCTGGCATCGGTAAAACGATCACTGAGAACCAGCGCGCCCTCGTCCATGGCCGGACGGATCACCTCGCTGATGTGCTGCGCACGGGCGGCGAAGATCAGTAATAACTCGGCCTCAAAGCAGATGGACTGGCCGCCGGTGTTCAGCAGGATTTGTCGGATGGACTCGCCGGTTTTGGTGCCGCCCGGCTCGCGGGTCTGCACGACCCTATGCCCGGCCTCTTCCAGCCGGGCGGCGATAAAGCCGATGTGGGTGGTCTTGCCCACGCCTTCTATGCCTTCTACCGTGATGAAGAGTCCCTTAGTCATTGTTTTAATTGATATTTTTTGACCGCCCGATTGTGCTCTTGCAGGTTTTTCGAAAAATAATGGCTACCATCGCCTTTGGCAACAAAGTATAAGGCTTCTCCCCGTTCAGGATGCAGCGCCGCGCGTAGCGCCGCCCTGCCGGGCAGGGCAATGGGCGTTGGCGGCAGCCCCTTATAGACATAGGTATTGTACGGCGAATCGACAGACAGATCGCGCCGGCGTAGGTTGCCGTCAAAGGCGCTTCCCAAGGCATAGATGACCGTGGGATCGGTCTGCAGCTTCATGCCTTTTCCTAAGCGGCGGACAAAGACGCCGGCGATCTGCGGGTATTCCTCATGTATCGCCGTTTCTTTCTCAATAATAGAGGCCATGATCAGCGCCTCATAGGCTGACGCATAGGGCAAGTCCGGCGCGCGCTGCTGCCACTCCTCGGCCAGCACCTCTTCCATCATCGAGTAGGCGCGCTTGAGAAAGGCGAGATCGCTCGTGCTGCGCGGGAAGTAATAGGTGTCCGGGAAAAAGCGGCCTTCCGGCGACTTGTCGGGATGCCCCAGGGCTTGCATGAGCTGGGCGGACGCAGTCTCGTCGGAAGATTCGGCAAGCGTATGCTGCAAATAGGGATTGGTTTTCACCGCCAGCATGACCTGCGCAAAAGACCAGCCCTCAACCAAAGTCAGGGAATACTGGATCACCTTGCCGGAGACCAGCAGTGCCAGTAGTCCCGCCTGGCTCGTGCCCGGCTGCACGATGTACTCGCCGGCCTGGATGAAAGCGGCCTTGCCGCTGCGTTTGCCTTCGAAGATGAGAAAATACGGATGGGAGATCCAGCCTCGCTCCACCAGCACTTGGCCGAGCGCCTGCAGGCTCATGCCGGGCTTGACAACGAGCGTTTCCGCTTTGGTAATCGCCAGTGGCCGGGCGAGTTGCGCCTGCATAAAGATATGGCCAAGGCCGCCGAGCAGCCCGGCCAGGAGCAGAAAGGACATCAGCAGGCGAAAGGCTTTTTTTCTCATCTGGTCGTAGGCAATAAGTCTGGGCAATGAATTTGAGCAATCAATATAGGGCAATCAATCCGGCGCAATAAACCGGGCCGCCACCAGCTTTTCTCTTATCATCCGGCTGTACAGGCCGACCTGGAATGCCCGCTCGCCGACGGTATGAACCGGCCAGACGCCCATAATGCTGTTACAGAAAAATACCTCATCGGCCTGCGCCAGATCCTCCAGGCCAAGCGAGCATATTTTTCCTATCAAGCCCCACTCTTCCGCCCGCGCTAGGATGATCTCACGAATGACGCCGACAATGCCGCAAGCCTCCAGCGCCGGCGTCAACAGTTGCCCATCCCGAACCAGAAAAAGATTACTCCGGGTGCCTTCTATGATTTTATCTTGGTAGTCCAGCACGATGCCTTCTGCAAAGCCGCCTGCATCGATCTCCCGGCGCAGCAAGACCTGCTCCAGCCGGTTCAGGTGCTTGATGCCGGCCAGTAATGGCTGGGCGGCCAGGCGGATCTCGCAGACCGACGCTTCAATCCCTGCGCTGGCGTAATGGCTTGGAAAATCAGGCCGGGGAAAGGTCGCCAGTATGCGGGTCGATGCCGCCTGCTCGCTGCGCCGATACCCACCGCGGCCTGCGCCGGCGCTGATGATCCACTTGAGTACGCCGCGGCCCTGCTCCCGGCTTAAAGTGTGCGACTCCTCTTGCAACAGGGCGGCATCGGGGCGCGGGATGCTTAGGCGCTCGCAGCCGTTGAAAAGACGCTGTAGATGCTGCGCCAGCGCCAGCGGCTCTCCCGCATCGATGGCGATGGTCTCAAACACGCCGTCGCCGTAATGAAGCGCGCCTTCCTGCGCATCCACCAGGGCGCTCTCCCGGCCATTGATGAGGATCATATCCGCGCGGCCGGAATGGGTGCTGCTAGTTCAGGCGGGAGAAGATGAGGCTGCCGTTGGTACCGCCGAAGCCGAATGAGTTGGATAAGACGCGCCCTATCTTCATCGCCCGCGCCGCCTTCGGGACGTAATCCAGATCACAGCCCTCATCGGGGGCGTCTAAGTTGATGGTCGGCGGGGCGACCTGATCGCGGATGGCCAGGACTGAAAAAACCGCCTCCACCCCACCGGCGGCGCCCAGCATGTGGCCGATCATGGACTTGGTGGAACTGACAGCCAACTCGGCGGCATGGTCGGCAAAGACATCCTTGATCGCGTTACTCTCGATCACATCCCCGGCGGGGGTCGAGGTGCCGTGGGCGTTGATATAGTCGATCTGCGATTTGTCCAGGCCGGCATCGGCGAGCGCATTTTGCATGCAGCGGGCGGCGCCCTCGCCGTCCGGGGAAGGCAGGGTCATGTGATAGGCATCGCCGCTCATGCCGTAGCCGCTCAACTCGGCATAGAGCTTCGCCCCGCGCCTTTTGGCATGTTCCAGCTCCTCCAGCACCATGACGCCGGCGCCGTCGCTCAGGACAAAGCCATCGCGTTCTTTATCCCAGGGGCGGCTGGCGCGTTCAGGTTCGTCGTTGCGGGTGGACAGCGCCTTGGCATTGGCAAATCCGGCCAGACCGGTCGGGGAAGTGGCCATCTCGGCCCCGCCGGCGATCATCACATCCGCATCGCCGTGTTCGATAAGCCGACCAGCATCGCCGATATTGTGTGTGCCGGTGGAACAGGCCGTGACAATCGCAAAATTCGGCCCCTTGGCGCCCAGGGCGATGGACAGGTGCCCGGCGATCATGTTGATGATATTGCTGGGAACATAAAACGGGGAGATGCGCCTTGGGCCGCCTTCCAGCAGGGTATTGGCACCCTTTTCAATGCCGGGCAGGCCGCCAATCCCGGAGCCAATGGCTACGCCAAAGCGGTGGGCGTTCTCAGCGGTGATTTCCAAGCCTGAGTCCTTGAAGGCTTGCAAGCCGGCCACCATGCCGTAGTGGATGAAGGGATCCATCTTCTTTTGCTCCTTCTTAGGAATGTAATCATCCAGGGCGAGCGCCTTAATCGAGCCGCCGATGCGCACGGGAAAGGCCGCCGTGTCGAAATGGGAAATAGGGCCAATGCCGCTCAACCCCGCCAGGATCTTCTCCCAAGTCTCCCCGACGCTATTGCCCAGCGGGGTCACCAGCCCCAGCCCGGTTACGACCACACGACGTCTGCTCACGATAAGGCCTCTTATAAAAACAAAAGGCCGCGCTAAGAACGCGGCCCTGCTATTTCCTTACGGACTGGTATCAGTCCAGGTGGGCGGTGATATAATCAATCGCCTGCTGGACACTCATAATGCCCTCCGCCTGCTCATCGGGGATTTCCATCTTGAACTCCTCTTCCAGAGCCATGACCAACTCCACGGTATCCAGCGAATCGGCACCCAGATCATCAACAAACGAGGACTCGTTGGTCACCTCTTCGTCCTTGACGCCCAGTTGTTCTACGACTATTTTTTTTACGCGTTCTTCAATACTGCTCATAATGGATATTGCCTCCCTAAAGACGGCACGCACGCCGAAGTGCGTGTAAGTGTAGTGAAAAGCAGATAACTTGCAAGCCAGATGAGTAAAAATTTTATTTTTTATTTAGTTACAATAACTTATATTATATTTATAAGGTAAATTCTAGTTTTTTTCAGGCCATGTACATGCCGCCGTTGACATGGATCGTCTCCCCAGTGATGTAGGCTGCCGCAGATGAGGCCAGAAATGTTACCACAGCGGCGACTTCCTCAGCAGATCCTAAGCGGCCCAAGGCGATCTGCCCTTGTAATTCCGCCCTTTGCTGCTCGGTCAAGGCCTCCGTCATGTCGGTTTCGATAAAGCCCGGCGCCACGGCATTGACCGTGATCGCGCGGCTGCCGACTTCCTTTGCCAGCGAGCGGGTAAAGCCGATCAGGCCGGCCTTGGCGGCCGCATAATTCGCCTGCCCCGAGTTGCCGGAGAATGCGACGACAGAAGTAATCGTAATGATGCGCCCAAACCCTGCCCGCATCATGCCGCGCAGGCAGCCGCGGCTCAGCCGATAGACCGAGTTCAGATTGGTGTTGATGACCGCCTCCCATTGGGCTTCTTTCATCCGCAGCAGCAGGTTATCGCGGGTGATGCCGGCGTTATTCACCAAAATCGTCGGCGCAAGTTCATCTTTTTTCAGCCCCGCAAAAAAGTCCTCTACCGACCCCGGCGCGCCGACATCCAGCACCCGGCCCTTGCCTTGTATCTTATTCTCGGCCAATTCTGCATCGATCCTTGCTGCGCCCTCTTCCGTGGTGGCCGTGGCGATGACGAATGCGCCGTGCCGTCCCAGGCTCTCGGCAATGCGCCGGCCTATACCGCGGCTGCCACCCGTTACGATGGCGCTTTGTCCTGACAAGTCCAGGTTCATGGCCGGGTTCATGATAACTCCTCCAGCGCTGCTTGCAGGCTTGCCGGGCTGCCAAGCGGCAATGCGAGCAGATTTCGATCTATGCGCCGGATCAGTCCGCTCAGCACCTTGCCCGGCCCGCACTCGATGATATGGCTAACGCCTAAGCCGACGAGCGCCTGGATGCTCGCCAGCCATTGCACCGGCTGATGCAACTGCTGCACCAGCGCCTGCTTGATCTCGGCTGCCGCCGTGTGCGCCTTCGCATCCACATTTTGCACCACCGGAATCGCCGCATCCCGGAAATCCACCTGCTCCAGCCGCAGCGCCAGTTTCTCTGCCGCCGCCGCCATCAAGCCGCAGTGCGACGGTACGCTGACCGGCAGCACGACCGCCCGCCTCGCCCCTGCCGATTTGGCTTCATTGACCGCCCACGTCACGGCCGCTTTTCCCCCGGCAATGACAGTCTGCTCCGGTGAATTAAAATTCGCCGCCGCAACCGTTTGCGGCTTGGCAAAACCGGCGCAGATCTGGCTTAGCCTGTCCCCGTCCAGGCCCAAGATCGCCGCCATCGCCCCCTCGCCTTCGGGCACCGCCTGCTGCATGTAGCGCCCTCGATCACGCACCAGCGCCACGCCATCGCCAAAACGCATGACGCCGGCGCAGACCAGTGCCGTATATTCGCCCAGACTATGGCCGGCCACGAACGCCGGCGCATCGCCGCCGGCCTCCTGCCAAAGCCGCCACAAACAATAGCCGGCCGTCAGCAAGGCCGGCTGGGTATTTTCCGTCTTGTTCAACTGGCCTTCAGGTCCGTCCTGCACCAGCGCCAGCAGGTCAAAGCCGAGCGCCTCAGATGCTTCAGCGAAAATTGACTTCACCAACGGATTGCCGGCGAACTCACCCATCATACTCACGGATTGCGAACCCTGGCCGGGAAAGACAAAGGCGAGCTTGTCATTGACTGTCATCGTATCAGCGCTGGTTTTTTCTAAGGTCTCAAGGAAGCGAAGCGGCCCAGGCGTCTATTCCGTCATTCCTGGCTTGACCAGGAATCCAGAGCTTGAGACGTCCCCACATCCAGTCAGGTCTCCGGCACCAACCAGCGAACGGGGTAGGCCACCCAGTTCAACGGTCTTTGTAGTTCTTTGCGGTAATAGGCGGTTACTATGGCTGGGCTGCCTGTGCGGACGAGCCCTCACCATAACTAGAACAAGTCTCAATCCTCGCCCGAATCTTTGCTTCCTCTTCATCTGTCAAAGTCCTGAGACGAGGAACAGGCATTTATTCCATCCGCTCACGGGCTAGTTGCTGGGCGGTGGCGACATCGGCCGGCGTCATCTTCTCGGCAACCCTGTTCCTATTTTTTGCGGCTAAATCCAGGTCCTTTACTGCGGCTATGTTGTACCACATGTGAGCCTGGACGTAGTCCTGAAGCACCCCTTCTCCTCTCTCATACATCACTCCCAGATTGTACTGGGCACCGGCATAGCCCTGCTCGGCCGCCAGTTGCCACCACTTCGCAGCCATTTGATAATCCTGCGGTACGCCTTGCCCCTTGAAATACATCGATCCCAGATTGTTTTGGGCAACGGCATCGCCCTGCTCCGCCGCTCGCCGGATCCACTTCATAGCAATCTGATCATCCTGCGCCACGCCCTGTCCCTCGGAGTACATTACCCCCAGAGTGTTTTGTGCCTCAGCATCGCCTTGCTCGGCCAAGGGCTTAAATTCACGCAGGGCGGTGGCGTAGTCACCTCGTTGATAGGCCTCCATGCCCTTTTCATAATCCGCCGCCGGGGCGGCAAAGGTGGCCAGGCAAAGCAGAATGAGGAATAGGTTTTTCGCTTGTGTCATGAGTGAGCGGCTCCGCCTTTTTGCGCCATCATACAGCAAGGCCGTTTATCGGGCAAATGACGGAAAGGGCGGAAATAGCACAGGCCATCATGCCGCGCTTGACACGGCATCCAGTATCACAGCGAGACTTTGTATGACTGGATTCCTGCTTCCACAGGAATGACGTTTAGATTTCTTTCCCCGCCCCCGTTTTCGCGGGGACATGCCTGCGCGGAAAGGGCGGAAATAGCACAGGCCGTCATGCCGTGCTTGACACGGCATCCAGTATCACAACGAGACTTTGTATGACTGGATTCCTGCTTCCACAGGAATGACGGGGATAGAGTCTGGAGTCGTATAATTACTCGTCCCCGCCGCCGCTCTTTGTTATGTCCCGTCTGATTATGCAGTCTCTCAATAGGGGCTTGCATTGGGGCTTTGGGGCGATTTTGGTAAGGTTTTCTTTTTCTTCTTTTCCTTTTTATTTCATAAGTTTAGCGCCTTTTCTTTATGTTATTTATTCGACACCTAATATCGTAAAAACACAGCGCCCCAGGTGAAGCCGCCGCCGACTGCTTCGAGCAGCAGGCGTTCGCTGCGGCGGATTTTTTGATCGCGGATGCCCCGGTCCAGGGCCAGCGGTATCGAGGCGCCGGAGGTGTTGCCGTGCTCGGCCACGGTTGAGATGACCTTGGTCATGGGCAGCTTTAGTTTTTTTGCCGTGGCGGTGATGATGCGCTGGTTGGCCTGGTGCGGCACCAGCCAGTCGATGTCGGCCTTGTCCATCCCGGCGGCCGCCAGGATTTCATCCACCATATCAGCCATGACATTGACGGCGAACTTGAATACTTCGTTGCCCTGCATGCGGATGAACGGCGCAGCGCCGGGCCGGGACACGCCGGCGGGGACCTGGAGCAGATCGGCATAGGCGCCATCAGCATGCAGGCGGGAGGCGTAGATCCCCGGCTCATCGCCCGCCTCCAAGACAACTGCGCCGGCGCCATCGCCAAACAGCACACAGGTCGTCCGGTCCGACCAGTCCAGTATCTTGGAATTCATATCCGCCCCGACCACCAGGGCGCGGGCGGCCGCGCCGCTGCGGATGAATTTATCGGCGATGCCAAGCGCATAGACAAAGCCGGAGCAGACCGCCTGCACATCAAAGGCGGGCGCGCCGTTTTGCATGCCCAGCCTCTTTTGCAATAGACAGGCCGTGCTGGGGTAGATCAGATCGGGCGTGGAGGTGGCGACGATGAGCAGATCAATCGTATCCACATCGGCGTCCGCCGCCGCTAGCGCCTTGCGGATGGCCTGCTCGGCCATGTCCGAGGTGCTCTCATCATCTGCGGCAATATGGCGCTGCCTGATGCCGGTGCGGTTTTGGATCCACTCATCGGTGGTCTCCACCATATCCTCCAGCTCAGCGTTCGGCATGATGCGTGCAGGCAGGTAGCTGCCGGTGCCGATAAGCCGCGCAAACATCAGCGCGTCTGCCCTTCTATGAGCAGTTCTTCCAAGCGGGCGCTGATCCTCTCCGGCACATTTTTTTCCACTTCCAGCATGGCCTCGGTAATGGCCGTGGCAAAGGAAAGCCGGTCTGCGCTACCGTGGCTTTTGACGACGATGCCGCGCAGACCCAGCAGGCTGGCACCATTATACCGGCGCGGGTCGATCTTGCGCTGGATCGCCTTTAACACCGGCGTGGACATCAGCGCCGAGAATTTGCCGTACAGGCTACGCTGAAATTCCATCTGTGCATGATGGCTGAACAGGGTGGCCACGCCCTCACTGGCTTTGAGCGCAATGTTGCCGGTAAAGCCATCGCAGACAATCACATCCACGCGGCCTGAGTAGAGATCATTGCCCTCGACAAAGCCGATATAGTTCAGGTGGCTTTCAGAGAGCAGCATGGCCGCCTGCTTGACGCGATCATTGCCCTTGATCTCCTCCTTGCCGACATTGAGCAGCCCTACCGTTGGCGCCGGGATGTTGTCCACTGCGCTGGTTAATTCCGAGCCCATGACCGCATATTGAAACAACTGCTCGGCATTGGGTTCTATGTTGGCGCCGAGGTCGAGCACATGCGTATGCTTTACCAGGCCCGGGGCCATGCTACAGATGGCCGGCCGATCAATGCCGGGCAGCATCTTCAGCACATACTTGGCGGTCGCCATCAGCGCGCCGGTGTTGCCGGCGCTGACACAGGCATGCGCTGCTTCATCGCGTACCAACTCAATCGCAATGCGCATGGACGAGTCCTTTTTCGTGCGCAGCGCCAGCGCCGGGGATTCGTGCATTTCAACGACTTCGCCGGCATGGCGCAACTGCAAGCGCGCATTCGCCGCCGCCCCGTTCTTAGCGATCACCTCCCGCATCACGGCCTCATTGCCGACCAGGATGAGTTGTAAGCGCTTGTGTTTCTCCGCTGCGATCAAGGCCGCCGGGATGATCTCCAGCGGCCCGTGGTCGCCGCCCATGACATCCAGTGCAATACAAAGGCTCAAGACTTCGGTGCCTGTATTAGTCTATTAAAGTTAATCGATTGAGCGGAGAATGACGGCACCTTGAGCAGTAGGCGGCGCGCTAATCCTGCTCTTGCAGCACCCGACGGCCGCGATAATAGCCATCGGCGCTCATGTGATGGCGGCGATGGGTCTCGCCGGTGCCGGGTTCGGTGGAAAGGGTTGCTGCCGATAAGGCATCGTGTGCCCGGCGCATGCCGCGGCGCGAGGTGGATTTTTTGCTTTTTTGCACGGCCATTTATTCGTCTCTCCTAAAAAATTCAACTATGTTTTATCTTTAGATCTTTTAACAGCGCAAAGGGACTGTCCCTCTCCGCCTGCCTGTCATTCGGCCATGCCTGGCCGGGGCAGCGCTCCGGCGCATGTGCCGCAGCCAAAGGCATACTGAGCAAGATCTCATCTTCTAAAAACTCTGCCAGCCGCAGCGTCTTTTCAGCGACTACCAAGGGCTCAAAGCCCTGCTCCAGCTGCGCTATTTGGCCTTCCTGCGCAGCAATGCCGGTGCGGATGGCGTTGCACAGCTCACTGGCGAAGGGTTGCAGACAACGCTGGCAGAGCAACTCCAACTCCGCCTTAAACTCCCCGCTAATACACGATAGGCCGTTTTTTCTGGCAAAATCCAGGCGGAAGGCCACCCGGCCCGCATCACTATGCAACAACTCGCGCAGCCGCCCCATGCCGCGCAAGCGCAACTCGCCGCGTATATTCGCCCCGGTGGCAGCAAGATATTCCGGCTCAATAAACTCAGGCAGCCCCGACATCAGGCGGGCAATTCTAGCCACAGGGGGCGCTTATGTCAAAGGGGGGTGGCGGCGAAAATCCAAGATCGCCCAAGCCTGATATATCCGGCTCATTGAGGAGGAAAGCCTGCTGCGGCGATGAACGCCCAGGATCAGGCTTAATTCCAGCCTAACCCTGATTTGAGCGCCTAAAGACACTACCGCTTGGCCAGCATCCGCCCGTGTGCGCCGTCTCGCCGCGGGTGCCGTCCGTTCCGGCAAGTTGATAACGCTTTCAGGATATTGTGCCCGGCGCTGTCTCGCCGCAGGTGCCGCCCGTTTCCGTTAAGGCTAAGGAAAGCGGCTGGGGATGTGGTTATAATGCGCATCCTGACTTTGGAAATTAGGCCGGCCACATGCTGAAACTCAGCAACCAGGAAAAACAGGAAATCCTGCGGCATCTGGACAACAACCAGGAGCTGCCGGAAAAATACCGTTTTCTGCTCTTTACTGATGCGCGGCAGGTGGAACTCATCTGGAACGGCAAAACCAAGGCCGTCTGCGATGTGGTTTTGCCTTTTCAGACGATTGAGCAGGTGGATGAGCCGCGCCCGGACCTGCCTGTGCGTTGCACGCAGACAGGACAGACCTTAAGCCAGCAAGGGGATCTGCTTGACCCTAAGACCGGAAAGCAACTCAAGGGCTGGAGCAACAAGCTGATCTGGGGCGATAATAAATTGATCTTGTCCTCGCTGCTGCGCGGCGTCTTGCGAAAAGAAATTGAAGACCAGGGCGGACTGAAACTGATCTATATTGACCCGCCCTTTGATGTCGGCGCGGATTTCACCATGGACATAGAACTCGGCGAGCAAACGCTGACCAAAGAGCCGGGCGTGCTGGAACAAATCGCCTACCGCGACACCTGGGGCAAGGGTGCGGATTCATTCATTGCCATGATCTATGAGCGTCTGCGGCTGATGCGGGATCTGCTGGCAGAAGACGGCAGCATTTATGTGCATTGTGATTGGCGGGTGAATAGTTTGATCCGGTTGGTTTTGGATGAAGTGTTTGGAGGGAAAAGTTTTAGAAACGAAGTTGTTTGGAGATATAGGAGATGGCCTTCGCCGTCAAAAGATTTTCAGAAAATGCACGATACTATTTTGAGATATTCCAAAAATAACTCTTGCATATGGAATCAGTTGTATGAAGCGAAAGCACCTTCAACGCTCAAGGCTTTTGGCGATGCTAAACTAACGACGGAAATAACAGATAGAGGAACTGTTAAGAAAATTAAAACGGATGAAATATCAAAGGGGACAAACATGTCAGATGTTTGGGAAATCCCTATGGTGCAAGGCTCGGCATCAAGAGAGCGAGCAGCTACTAACAACTACCCCACCCAAAAACCAGAAAAACTCTTGGAGCGCATCATCAAGGCCTCCTCCAACGAAGGTGACTTGGTGGCGGATTTTTTCTGCGGCTCCGGCACCACGGCGGCGGTGGCGGAGAAACTGGGACGCAAGTGGATCTGTTCTGATCTGGGCAAGTTCGCCATTCACACCACCCGCAAGCGCCTGATCGGCGTCCAACGAGAACTGAAAAAAGACAGTAAAAACTACCGCGCCTTTGAAGTGTTGAATCTCGGCAAATATGAACGCCAGCATTATATCGGCCTGCCTGCGCCGCGCCAGCATCCGCTTTTTTACGCGTATGTGATCCAATGTGAAAATGATAGTTTTTATATCGGTCAAACGGACGATTTATCAAGGCGTTGGGGACAGCACAAGCAAGGTCAGGTGGGCTGGACAAAAAGACACAAACCGGTGGCAGTCATTCATCACGAATGTTTCGACAGTCGCCGGGAAGCAGTGGAGAGAGAAAAGTATTTAAAAACGGGCTTTGGCAGAAAGTGGCTAAAACGCGAATATGCAAAGGGCAGATTACGAAAATGGGACGAAGCCACGGCGCGGCAGGCAGGCGTCAATCCCAACCTCTCACAAAGAGACCAAGGCGTGCAACTGCGGCGGAAAGAGCGCGAATATCTTGCCTTGATCTTGAGCGCTTATGGCGCACAGCCGCTGGCAAATGACGGCTTTTTTCACGGCAAGAAAGCAGCGCGGATGGTGGCCATCGGGCCGATTAACCTCCCCGTTGCGCGTCCCTTTGTTGAATCGCTGATTGCTGAGTGCCAGTGCAGAAAAATCACCCAGGCCGATGTTCTCGCCTTTGAATTTGAGATGGGCTTGTTTCCCAGCGTTCAGGAGGAGGCGAAGAAGCAAGGCATCGATCTGCAACTGAAATACATTCCGCCCGATGTGTTTGACAAACGCGCGGTGGAAAAGAACCAGGTTGTCTTTCACGATGTTTCCTATGTTGAGGTAAAAATTCATACGAGAAAAGAAAAGGGGCGCATACTGCTTGCGGTGGAACTGGCGGGCTATTCGGCGCACTACTCGCAAGATGCCCATGCGGCGGCGAGCTTGAAAGAAGGCAAAAGCAAGGTCATTGTTGCAGACGGCGAAGTGGTGAAAATCAACAAAGACAAAGACGGCAAGACTTCTCATAAAATCTTGACCACAAGCTGGAAAGACTGGATTGATTACTGGGCGGTGGATTTTGACTTTGAGAGCAGGCCGGAAATCATCCGCACAACAGACCCAGAGACCGGCGCGACCGAAGACAAAGCAAGCGGCGATTATGTGTTTGAAAACGAATGGCAGAGCTTCAAAACCCGCAAAAACCGCGCGCTTGAGTTTGTGAGCGTGGAAAGGGAAGTCAGCCTCCCGGTCAAAATCGCTGTCAAAGTGGTGGACATATTCGGCAATGACACGATGCGGGTGGTGGAGGTGGGGAGATGAGGAAGTGGAATTATCCGGGCGCAAAATGGTGGAAGTTTGATTTCCATACTCATTTAGAAAAAATCAGTAATGTTTGACAGCTTGATTGAACTGATTAAAAAAATATCCCTGGGGGAAGACTCAACCATTGAGTTTAAGCAGGAACTTCCCCGAAGAGGAACTCTGGCAGATGAGATAGCGGCTTTTGCGAACGCTCAGGGCGGGGTGATCCTGGTGGGTGTTGATGACAATGGCGAGATTATTGGTCTTGATGCAAATAACTTGAATGATTCGGAAAAAATGGTGGTTGAAGTTTGTCGGGACAGCATTGATCCTGTAGTTTCAGTTCACAGCGAGAAATTATTCATTGAAGATAAGCGGGTGCTGAAAATAGAGGTGCCGCAGAGTCTATTCGTACATAAATCACACAGTGGTTATTTCAGACGGCAGGGAAGCAGCAAAAGGGAAATGCCCACCGAAGAGCTGGCTAGACTGATGCAAAGTCGATCTCAGGCGAGAGTTATATCTTTTGATGAACAGGCCGTGCCGGACACTGGCAAAGAAATGCTGGATGCTGAGCTGTATCGACGGTTTATCAAAGGCAATGCCTCTGATGATGAAACTGAAGAGCTCATGCGCAAAAGGCGTTTGCTGGTCAAAGACAGTAACGGCAGGCAATGTGCCTCTGTTGCCGGTATTTTAATGTGCAATAGCAAGCCTGATGATTATCTATACAATGGTTTTATTCAGGCTGTTTGTTATAGAGGAAAAACCCGGGACGCAAACTACCAATTAGACGCCAAGGACTTCAAAGGCCCTCTTGACGAACAAATATTGGACGCATTCACATTTGTTGAAAAATACAACAAAGTGTCTGCTCGCAAGGCGGTAAGCCGGGAAGAAACCCCTCAATACAGCCCGAGGGCGATATTTGAAGCGGTGGTCAATGCAGTGGTACATCGGGACTATTCCAAACACGGCTCAAAGATACGGCTGTTGATGTTTTCTGACCGGCTGGAGCTTTATTCCCCTGGGGCATTGGCAAACACATTGACTGTAGAGAGTTTACCCTTCAATCAGGTAACTCGCAATGAAGCTCTGGCCCGGCTGCTTTCAGAAGTAAGAATAAAAGACGATAGGGCCGGACTCATTAAAGGCGGTTATTTTCTGGAGCGACGCGGCGAAGGCATCGGAATTATCCTCCGCGAAAGTGAAAAATTAAGCGGCAAAAAGCCGGTTTATGAATTAATTGCTGAGGAGTTATGCTTAACCCTCTTTTCTGCCGAACCGGATTTCTGAAGAGTAAATTAGCGTTACAAGAATTTCACAAACACGAGCTCTGCCCATAACCAATGCCAATCCCCAAAACCCTCTCCTCCGACCCTTACGCAATTCTTGATCCAAAGGACCGTTGGCGGCCAGGTGGCGGTGGCAGTGAATTGCCACTCGATCAACTTCTGCCGCCGCTTGTGGAACAGGTCCGGAGCAGGGTCAAAGAATGGCGCGATGCCGGATATCCGGATACAAGTGAGACCACCCGCGCCCTGCTCTCTTGGTGGTTTGAACGTGATGCGGACAGCCCTGAACTTCGTTATTATTTCTCGCAGCGTGAAGCGGTCGAGTCGGTGATTTATCTCTACGAAGCCTGCGAAGTCAAGGACAAGGTTGATTTATTACGCTTTGACTCCTCAGGACAAATAAACCAGCAGATGATGCCGGAAGCATGGCGACGTTTTGTGATCAAAATGGCGACCGGAAGCGGCAAGACAAAGCTTGTCTCCCTGATTATCGCCTGGTCTTATTTTCATAAACTCTACGAGGAAGAATCTCAACTCTCCCGCAACATTCTTTTGATCGCCCCTAATATTATTGTTTTGGATCGGCTCTACCGGGATTTTGAGGGCTTGCGGATTTTCCATGAAGATAAGGTCTTGCCGCCTAATGGACACGAGGGGCGACATTGGGAAAATGACTTTCAGATGCAACTGCATAAACAGAATGAAATCCGCTCCCATTCGGAAACCGGAAACCTTTTTCTGACCAACATTCACCGCGTCTATGTGAAAGACAACACGCCGCCGTCGGCTGATGATGAAGATACCAGGGATTATTTTCTGGGGCCGAAGGCAAGCGACCCGACGGACAATAAAATTGATCTGGGCGAAAGTGTGCGGGAGTTGGATGAGCTTTTGATTATCAATGACGAGGCGCACCATATACATGATGAGAGGATGGCATGGTTCAAAACGATTGAAGACATACACCATACCCTCGTTCAAAAAGGGCTGGCCCTTTCGCTTCAGATAGATGTTACCGCAACGCCCAAGCATAACAACGGCGCAATTTTTGTGCAGACCATAGCGGACTACCCGCTTGTTGAGGCCATTCATCAAAATGTGGTCAAGCGTCCGGTCATCCCCGATGATGACAGCGCGGGCAAACTGAGCGAGCGCCAAAGCACTGACTACGGAGAGCGCTATGCGGATTACATAGAGCTCGGCGTTAAGGAATGGCGCAAAGCCTATCAGGAACACAAAAGGACAGACAGAAAGGCGGTCCTATTTCTTATGACCGATGACACAACAAACTGTGATGAATTGGGGAAATATCTGGAAACCAAGTATGGCGACTTGAGGGGGAAAGTCCTTGTTATTCACACCAAAAAGAACGGAGAGATAACGGAAAAGGCCACAAGCGGCAAGAAAGAAAAAGAACTTACAGAATTAAGGAAACAGGCCGCCACGATAGATGACTGGGACAATCCTTACCATGCCGTTGTGTCCGTGCTGGTTTTGCGGGAAGGTTGGGATGTGCGCAATGTCACCACGGTTGTGGGGCTGAGGGCGTATTCGTCACAGGCCAGCATCCTGCCCGAACAGACCCTCGGGCGCGGCCTGCGCATGATGTATCCCGACCGGAACGACATCGGCGAGAAGCTAAGCGTGATCGGCTCGCCCGCCTTTGCCGATTTCGTCCGGGAAATAGAAAAGGAAGGGATCAAATTGGAACAGGTGGCAATGGGCGGCACATCAACACCCCAAACGCCGATTATTATCGCCATTGACAGAGAAAATGAGCACAAAAATATAGCGGAACTGGACATAAAAGTGCCCCTGTTATCCGCCAGATTCTACCGCGACTTTTCCAGGCTGGAACAATTAACTGCGGAAAACATCTCCTGCAAACACCAGGAATATAAAACTCATCCGCCCGATGCGCCGCGCGAAATTTTTTTCATAGACCCAATTACACACAGGGTAAGCCATAAAACAACATTAAGCGGAAATCCGGTTGATGATTACAGTCGTGTTATCGGTTATTTCACCCTCCGCGTAATGGACGAGCACCGCCTGTTCAGCCAATACGGTTTTTTGTATGAAGTGATGCAGGACTTCGTCCGCGACCGCCTGTTTGGCAAAACCGTTGATCTGGAAGCGGCAGATACAATCAGAAACCTTGCGGAAGCGTCCGTGGACAAGGCGCTAAAGGAAGCTTTTGGTGATGCCATCCGGGCATTGCTCACAAGAGAAACTCCGCAGACCGGCGTTGAAAATGAACTGAAAGTCACAGCGATGAGACCCTTTCCCATGAAACCGCCCAGGTATTTATATGCGCCGGATAAAAGCCCACAAAACCTGATTGCCGAGAACTTCTCGCTGGAATACGACTTCGCGCAGTTTCTGGACAAGTGCCCGGATGTTGTCTCATTCGCCAAAAACTACTTTGCCGTTAATTTCCGTTTGGATTATGTAAAAACTAACGGGAAAATCGCGCCCTACTTCCCCGACTTTCTGGTGCGCAATAACAAGGACGAGGTGTGGATTGTGGAGATGAAGGGACTCAAAGAAGAGAACTATGCCAGAAAATATGCCCGCTTGCAGCAGTGGTGCAAAGACGTGCGTAGGTTCGCGCCCGAATACCTTGTGGGCGCATTGTTTGTGGAAGAGGAAAAATACCGGAAACACAATCCGAGAGATTTTTCCGACTTGATTAACATGTTCGGAGATAAAAGTTAAGATTCCCGGCAAGCCAAGCCCTTAAATTGCCTTCTCACCAGGCAGTTTTAAGATACGCTGATAAAAATTATCGCAACGATGCTGAAGGCGAAGAATTTATGATTTAAGCCTTGACTTGACAGCATTTTACAGCTTGTCATTATGGCATCGCATGAGCCAGCCGCCGCTAATCCTCGCCTCGTCCTCCGCCTATCGCCGGGCATTGCTGACAAGGCTGGGCTTGGCCTTTAGCGTCATGCCGCCCGGCATTGATGAAACCGTGCGGCCTAGCGAGTCAGGCAAGCAGGCGGTCATGCGTTTAAGCCGGGAAAAGGCGGAGAGAATAGCCCGCAGCAGGCCGGAGGCAACGATCATCGGCTCTGATCAGCTGGCGCTTTGGGGCGAGCAGCCGCTGGGCAAACCGGGCAATCACTTGGCCGCCATGGCGCAATTACAACGCTGCCGCGGCCGCCGCCTTGCCTTCCACACCGGGCTTTGCGTTTTGCAGGGGCAGGAGCGATGCCTTGATGTCGTTTCCTGTGGCGTGCATTTTCGTGATTATTCCGATGCGGAGCTGGAGCGCTACCTGCTGGCGGAGAGGCCTTATGACTGTACCGGCGGTTTTAAGTCGGAGGGGCTGGGAGTCAGCTTGATTGAGAAAATGGAGGGGCCGGATCCGACTGCCCTGACCGGCCTGCCGCTCATCCGTCTTTGCGAAATGCTGCGTGATTTAGGCTATAATCTACCTTAATTTTAATCTATAAACTATTGATTTATTTTGAATTTCAGCAGCGAGTAGAACTCCCTTCCAATGGCTGCGCCTAATTGATTCACGAATTGATCAAAATAATTCTCTCGATAGGTAAAATTCACAATATCCTCTTCACCGATGACTTCCCTGGCCACATAGCTAGCGCTGCCCAGTTCATCAATCAGGCCCAAGGCAAGCGATTCCTCGCCCGTCCACACCAGGCCGGAAAAGAGCTCTTCTTTATCCGTGAGCTTATCGCCGCGCCCCTTTTGCACGACCGCAATGAATTGCTGGTAAATATCATCCAGCAACATATCGATATGCTGCACCTCCTCCTCGCGCAGGGGTTTGAAGGGATCCAGGAAGTCCTTGTATTTGCCGGCATGCCGCACCCGCCTTTCAATGCCCAGCTTTTCAATGGCATCCACGAAACCAAAGCCGGAGGCAATGACGCCGATTGAGCCGACGATGCTTGCCTTGTTGGCATAAATTTCATCGGCTGCTGCGGCGATGTAGTAGCCACCGGAGGCACAGACATCGCCGATGACCGCATACAGCGGAATATCCGGGTATTTCTCCCGCAGGCGGTATATCTCATCATTCACATAGCCGGATTGCACCGCACTGCCGCCGGGACTGTTGATGCGCACGATCACCCCGGCGGTATTTTCATCTTCGAAGGCCGCCCGCAAACCGGTCACGATGTAATCGGCATTGGCCTGACTACCGGCGGCGATCACCCCGTTGATATCGACCAGGGCGGTATGCGCACCGCCGCTCAAGCCGCCGACCCCCATCTCCGCCCTGCCGACCAGATAAATCAGCAAAAAGGCGAACAGGTACAGGGCCAGCAGCACCTTGAAAAAGACGCCCCAGCGGCGGGTACGGCGCTGTTCCAGCAGAAACTCGCTTGCCAGCTGGTTGACCAGGGCCTGATTAAATTCGCGCGGCTGTTCCGTAGCCTCTTTCTTCTCTTCGTTCATCATTTTTAATCTTACTCTTGATTTGCCTCATGTTCTTCGAGCCAGGGCAGCAGCTCACTTAGCCTGTCCAGACACAATAAAGGCTTAAATTTTAGCAGATGTTGCGCGGATTGTGCACCGTAATTCACCGCTATCGAGGACACGCCCGCATTATTGGCCATCTGCAGATCATATTCGCTATCCCCGATCATCAAGGCTGCCCGCCGGTCAATGCCCAGTGCGTCCATGAGCTCCTGCAGCATTTGCGGATGCGGCTTGGAGAAGGTTTCATCCGCACAGCGCGAGCTATGAAAAAGATGCCCTATCCCGCTCTCGCGCAGGGCACGTTCTAAGCCCACCCTGCTCTTGCCGGTCGCAAGGGCCAGGCGATAATCGCGCTGATGCAGCGCCTCGATCAATTCTGCGGCACCGGGGAAGAGCCTTAGCGGTGCTGCACTCAAGGCGATATAGGACTCCCTGTAGCGCTGAATGAGCTTATCAATCTCTTGCTTATCCAGCTCTGGGTACAGGCGGACGGCGGTCTCGGCCAGGCCTAAGCCGACCAGGTTCCTGATCGCCTCCGCACTGCGCCTCTTGAGCGACATGGAATCCACCGCCTGCTGCATTGCGGCCACGATCTGTTCAAGAGAATCTGCCAGCGTCCCATCCCAGTCAAACACCAATAATTGATAGGGCCTCATCGGCAGGTCAGCATGAATTTTTCCAAATCCTCCGGCAGCGCTGCCGCAAAGGCCCTGTTTCCATCGCGCCGCGGCAATTCCAGCCTGTCGGCGTGTAAGAATAATCGCCTCAGACCCCTTTGCTTGGCAGAGCGATTCATCGCCTTATCGCCATATTTATCATCGCCCAATAGCGGATGGCCTATCGAGCCGGCATGGACACGGATCTGATGGGTGCGGCCGGTTTCGATACAGGCCCTGACCAGGGTGCAGTCCTGAAACCGGCGCTCGACCGCAAAATGCGTCCGCGCCGCCTTGCCCGGCCGGCCCGCTTGAGCCGCGGCCGCCATCCTCTCGCCGGAAACCAGGATGTTTTTCCGCACAGGCAGATCGATTTCGACTGATTCTTCACTCAGCCGGCCGGCCAGCATGGCCTGATATTGCTTGCTGATACTGCCCACCTTCAAGTCAGCATGCAGCCGTCTTAAGGTACGCATGTCTTTGGCGATCAGCAGACAGCCGGAGGTCTCCCTGTCCAGCCGATGCACCAGTTGCAGCCCGGGTTCCTGCGGACGCAGCAGGCGCAATAACTCGATCACCCCAAAATTTCGGCCACTCCCACTATGCACAACAATGCCGGCCGGCTTGTTTAGGACGATTAGCTCTTCATCCTCGAAGATTACCCGCTCCCGCATTTTGTCCAATAAATAGGCCGGGGGCGGCTGGGTCGCCGCAGGATGATCTTGGGCTATAGGCGGAATACGGACAACATCTCCCGCCTGCAGGCGATAATTCTGCCTGATGCGCCCGCCGTTTATCCTCACCTCCCCGCGGCGCAGCATCTGATAGACACGCGTCCTGGGCAGGGCGCCAAATCGGCCCAGCAGGTAGTTATCAATGCGCCGTGCGGCCTGGTCTGCCGTCACGGTGATATGCTGCACTTTCGCTTTTTCTTTTTGCATCCGTGACATAAGTTAGGTCTTTTAAGGCTGCTTAGGCATTGCCGAGTATAACAAGACTGCTATACTATGCGCAGAGGCAAGAGCACCTTGTGCTTGTCGTGCAGGATTTGAGAGTGTCTGCCCTGCTGTTGACAAGGGCTTAAGCCGCTTGGGCGAATAGACAAGACAGCAGAACGGGCAAGCAAGATGCTGCATTGCCTGATAAAGATAGGGCAGCATTAAATCAGAGCTTCCTTAAGGCACAAGGAAGTGCCGCCAAATTCAATTACGACAAGTAATTGAATTTGTGAGCAAACTAAAAATCGCATTTTCTAGTTTGCGTACCCTCTGGCAAGTCATGGATGGACTTGTCCAGAGGTTTAATAGACTAACGAGCGTTCCCCCAAGGGTTTTTAAGTCGCTTGAGGCTTAAGAAAAACCGCTTCTATGATGCCGGTTGAGCGCTCTTTAACGGATTGTAAGGAAAAATTGTAATGAAAAGAATGCTGGTGAACGCAACTCAGCCGGAGGAGTTGCGGGTGGCGCTGGTGGATGGCCAGCGCCTGTATGATCTGGATATTGAGTCAACCGGGCGCGAACAGAAAAAGGCCAATATCTACAAGGGCCGGGTTGTGCGCATTGAGCCAAGCCTGGAGGCCGCCTTTGTTGACTATGGCGCAGAGCGTCATGGCTTCCTGCCGGTAAAGGAAGTCGCACGCTCGCTGTTCAAGCCGCAGGAGAATGCAGAAGAAGCCAATCAGGGCCGACCTAACATTCAGGATGTCCTGGAATCCGGACAGGAACTGATCGTCCAGATCGAAAAGGAAGAGCGTTCCAACAAGGGTGCGGCACTCACCACCCTTATCAGCCTGGCCGGGCGTTATCTGGTCTCTATGCCGAATAACCCCCGTGCCGGCGGCGTCTCCCGGCAGATCGAAGGCAGTGATCGGGCGGAAGCCCGGCAGACGATGAGCGCCATTGATATACCCCAAGGCATGGGGCTGATCCTGCGCACCGCCGGTGTCGGCAAAGGCAGTGAAGAACTGCAGGGGGACCTGGATTATCTGCTGCAATTATGGGGCGCGATAGAAAAGGCGGCGGCGGAGCGCAGCGCGCCGTTCCTGATTTATCAGGAAAGCGAGGGCATTATTCGGGCGATCAGGGATTATCTGCGCAGCGACATCGCCGAGATTTGGATCGATGATCCCGAAATCTTTCACAAGGCGCGCGACTTTATGCAGCAGCTCATGCCTCATAACCTGCAAAGGCTCAAGCTGTATTCCGAGAATGAACCGCTGTTTAATCGCTATCAGATAGAAGGACAGATCGAGACCGCCTTTGCCCGGCAGGTGGAGCTGCCTGCCGGCGGTTCCCTGGTCATAGACCCCACCGAGGCCCTGACATCGATCGATATTAATTCCGCGCGCGCCACCGCCGGCGTGGATATCGAGCAGACCGCGCTGAACACCAACTTAGAAGCAGCCGATGAAATCGCCCGTCAATTACGCATCCGCGACATGGGCGGGTTATTTGTCATCGATTTTATCGACATGACGAACAAGCGTCATCAACGCGAGGTCGAGAACCGCATCCGCGAGGCGCTGAAACTCGATCGGGCGCGGGTGAAGATCGGCCGCATCTCCCGCTTCGGCCTGCTGGAAATGTCACGCCAGCGCCTGCGTCCTTCCCTGGCCGAGTCCAGCAATCTGCCCTGCCCCCGCTGTGACGGCCAGGGCATGATCCGCAATACAGAATCGCTGTCCTTGGCCGTGCTGCGTATCATCGAAGAAGAGGCGATGAAGGAGAACACGGCGAATGTCATTGCGCATCTGCCGGTGGAGGCGGCGACCTACCTGTTAAACGAAAAACGCCAGACGATTCGTGAAATGGAAGAGCGGGTCGATGTCGGCGTCATTATCGTCCCGGATGAAAATATGGAGACGCCGCAATATAAGGTGCAGCGGGTGCGCCTCTCAGAGGCACAATCGAACAGGAAGGCCAGCTATGAAATGGCCGAGAAAAAGACCGTAGCCGTCATTGCGACACGGGATGATGCAGCCCTGCGGCCTGCGGAAGGGCCGGCCGTTGGTCGGCTTGTGCCGGGGATACGCTCGCCGTTGGATAAACCGCAGACCGACAAGGGCAAGAGCCTGATCGCGCGCCTGTTTGGCAGCCTGTTTGGGGTTAGCGAGGAGGAGACGCCAAAGCCCGCAGCGCGTTCATCTTCAAACCGGCGCCGGCGCCCGGCTCGCCATAGAGACAGGGACAGAAATAGACAGGATGGAAGCAGGCAAAATCAGAGCAGGCGCGGGCAGGCGCGGAGCACACCGACGGCTTCAGAGCGTGATAGCAGACAACGACAGAATAAACGCGCAGCGCACTCCAGGCGCAGCAGAGGCCGCAGCGCCAAGGCCACCGAGAGGACAGCGCCGGATGAGAAGCAGCTTAATGAGCAAGGCCGGTCGGCGGCGACTGAGAATATCACTCAGGCAGAGAACACCGCACCGAACACCGCTGAGCCAAAGCAGCCGGATAAGACGGATTATGCCAAAGCTGAACAGCCCGCCTCCTCTGCGGCTTCTTAAACAGAAGAACGGCGACCTAGTGTTCCCTGGTGGCAAAAAACTCTATCTCGGGCCAGCGCTCCATTGTCAGCTTTAGATTCACCCTTGACGGGGCCAGGTAAGTCAGATAATCGCCGCCATCCAAGGCAAGATATTCATGGCACTTGCGCTTGAATTGTTCAAGCCGCACAGCGTCTTCACATCGCGGCCAGCGCACTGTATTCACGGCCACATGCTCATAGCTGCAATCGACGCCGTATTCTTCCCGTAAGCGCCAGATCACCACATCAAATTGCAGGATGCCGATAGCGCCCAGGATCAGTTCATTGCTCTGCAGGGGACGAAAGACCTGGGTGGCGCCCTCTTCGCCAAGCTGCAACAGGCCTTTTGCTAATGCCTTTGTCTTCAAGGGCTCGCGCAGGCTGACCCGCCGGAAAAGCTCCGGCGCAAAATGCGGGATGCCGCTAAAGACTAATTTTTCACCCTGAGTGAAGGTATCGCCGACCTGGATCGTGCCGTGGTTGTGCAGGCCGATTATATCGCCCGCCCATGCCTCTTCCGCCCGCTCTCTGCTGCCTGCTAAGAATGTTACCGCCGCCGCCGTCCGCACCTCCCGATCTATGCGGCTGTGATGCAGCTTCATGCCTTTCGTATATTTGCCCGAAACCAGCCGCATAAAGGCCATCCGATCGCGGTGGGCGGGGTCCATATTGGCCTGGATCTTAAAGACAAAGCCGCTTAGTTTCTCTTCATCCGGGGCAACCTCGCGGCGCGCGCTTGCCCGCGGCAGTGGCGAGGGAGCACGGCTGACAAGGTAATCAAGCAGCTGCGCCACGCCGAGTTGATGCAAGGCCGAACCGAAGAAGACCGGGCTCTGGCGACCGGCAAGATAGGCCGCAAGCTCAAAGCCTGCCCCGGCCCCCTTTACCAGCTCGATCTCATCCTCTATTTCAGCCAGTTGTGCGCCCAGCAATGCCTTTGCCTGATCGCTCTGCAGGCCCTGGATCGTCTCTGAGTGCTGCGCTGCCTGCGTCTTTGCATATACGTAAATGCGATCATCCGGCAGGTGATAAATCCCCTTTAAGCGATTGCCCATTCCCAGCGGCCAGGTGATCGGGGTGCACTCAAGCTGCAATTCATTTTCTATCTCATCCAGTAGCTCGATAGCGCCGCGGCCTTCCCGGTCCAGCTTGTTGATGAAAGTCAGCACCGCGGTGTCCCGCAGGCGACACACCTCCATGAGTTTACGCGTGCGCTCCTCCACGCCTTTGGCGACATCGATCACCATCAGGGCTGAGTCCACCGCAGTCAAAGTCCGATAGGTATCCTCGGAAAAATCCGCATGGCCCGGGGTATCAAGCAGATTGATCACCTTGCCCTGGTATAAAAACTGCATCACCGAGCTGGTGATTGAAATCCCCCTTTGCTTCTCCATCGCCATCCAGTCCGAGGTCGCATGCCGCGCTGACTTCCTG
Source organism: Gammaproteobacteria bacterium (assembly GCA_963923955.1). GTDB lineage: Bacteria > Pseudomonadota > Gammaproteobacteria > Eutrophobiales > Eutrophobiaceae. The sequence continues at coordinate 1,382,546 of OZ000552.1, read as the reverse complement.
GCCTTGACAGTACCGGCGAGTTGGATCGCTCCCCCATAACGCAATAATTGCTCGGTAACCGTGGTCTTGCCCGCATCGGGGTGGGAGATGATGGCGAAGGTGCGACGCTGCGCAATTTTCTCGCTATTGCTCGACATGTAAAACAATCAGACTGATACTGGCAAAAAGCGGAGCGAATCAAGGCTGTCGAGGGAGACTTAGCCTTGCCCCAAGAGCAGATGTTTCATCTCGCGCACGGCCTCTTCCAGGCCGGTGAATACCGCTCTGGCGATAATGCTATGGCCGATGTTCACTTCTGTTATCAGCGGCGTAGCGGCGAGGGCCTGAACATTCTGATAATTCAGCCCATGACCGGCGTTGACCTGCAGGCCGATATTATCTGCAAAGCGAGCAGCAGTCATAATTCTTTTTAATTCTTCTTCTGCTTGCGCCGGCGTCTCTGCCTCTGCATAGGCCCCGGTATGTATCTCCACAGTCTTTGCTCCGCAGACCAGCGCCGCTTCTATCTGATCTTCATCCGCATCGATGAACAGCGAAGGCTCAATCTCCTCAGCATTTAAGCGCTCACAGGCCATTGACACTTTCTTCTTCTGTGCAATGACATCCAGCCCTCCTTCCGTGGTCAACTCTTGCCGGTTTTCCGGTACCAGACAGCAATAGCGCGGTCTCAGCGCTTCGGCGATGCGCAGCATCTCTTCAGTAACCGCCATCTCAAGATTGAGCGGTATGGACAGCACTTCCTTGAGCAGCCGCACATCACGCTCATGGATATGCCGCCGGTCTTCACGCAGATGCACGGTGATGGAGTCTGCACCCGCCTGTTCCACCAGCAGGGCGGCATGCACCGGCTCAGGATACTGAGTCAGGCGCGCCTGCCTGAGCGTGGCAATATGGTCAATGTTCACCCCTAGTCGGATCATCTTGCGGGACCTAAATGTGATATGGGAAAAATCGGAATTTTAACGTATATGGCCTGGATAGTGCTAACGATCTAAGGCGTGTTTTAAGTAGGCCCGGTACAACTCCCTGCTTGCCAGCGCCTTGTTGCCCAGATGCCGATTCAGGCTCATGCGCATCAGTTGTTTTGCTTCTCTTAAGGCCGCGGGGGCTTGCAGCTTCTCGGTATGCAGGGCGAGCAGGGTTGCGCCGGATAGCGCTACATATTCGTCGGCAGCGGGCGGCGATCTTAGCGGCCCGTGTTCAATCTGATAATAATAAGCGCCTGCCGGTGTAATGGCCTCGCCTGTCTGCACATCATGATCCAGCACCAAGCCATAGCCCAGTTCATCCAGCAGTTTCTTTTCAAATATCCGCAGAGCGTAATCCGGGTCTTCATCCTCGCTGAGGCGGCAAAGCGCCTGATCATAGGCTGCAAACAGCGCCGGGTGCGGGACGTGTTGATGCAATAATCGTATGAGTAGTTCATTTAGATAAAAGACAGCAAGCTGATTCTTGCCGGAAAATCTAAGCGGCTTTTTGTTAGGCTCTATATGAGTCAAGGTGCCCAGCTCTCCCCTGCCCGACCAGGCCAGCTCCAGGCCTTGCGCCGGCTGGATTAGCGCATTTTTCTGCGCTTTTTTATTTTTAATGCCTTTTGCTATCAGGCTGATGCGCCCATGCACGGATGAGAATACATCCAACAGGGCGCTGCTTTCTCTATAAGAGCGCTGGTGCAGTATATAGCAGCGATGAGGTTCAACCTTCAGGGAAAGTAACCTTATGTCTACAGGGTATAACCTAATTGAGCAAGCGCACTTGCATCCTTCGTCCATTTCTTTTTTATCTTCACCCAAGTCTGAAGATAAACCTTGCTGCCGAATAGGCCTTCCATGTCTTTGCGCGCCTGCTCGCCGACTGATTTTAAGATCAAACCATGTCTGCCGATAATGATGCGTTTATGCCGTTCGCTCTCCGACCAGATTATCGCATGCACATGGCGAATATCGCCTTGGGTAGAAAACTGCTCGATGGTGACGGATAGCTGATAGGGCAGTTCGGCGCCGAGTTTGCGGGTCAGCTTCTCGCGAATAAATTCCGCAGCAAAAAAGCGCTCGTTCTTATCTGTAATCTCATCTCCTGCAAATTGAAAGGGCCTGATCGGCAACAAGGCCCTGATCATCGCCGCTAGTTGTTCTATGTGATCGGCATTTTTAGCCGAGACCGGAACAAGGCCCTGGAATGCAAACAGGCCGGAAAGTTTCTCTATGAAAGGCAAGAGTGAGGCCTTGTCTTTCACCTTGTCAATCTTGTTGACCACCAACAGCACCGGTGTGCGTACCGCCAGGAGCAATGCCAGTATGTGCTCATCGGCTTCAGTCCAGTGCAGCGCATCGACGACAAAGAGAATGACATCTATATCGATCAGCGCATTCCGGACCTCTTTGTTCATAAAACGATTAAGCAGTCCGCGGTGTTTCTTTTGCAGGCCGGGCGTGTCTATGTAAATAAGCTGGTGGGCGGGCTCGGTTTTTATGCCCAGCAGCTGTCTGCGCGTGGTCTGCGGTCTGCGCGAGGTAATGCTGAGTTTCTGCCCGATAAAGCGGTTAAGCAGGGTGGACTTGCCCACATTAGGCCGGCCTAAGATGGTGATATAGCCGCAATGCTGGGTGTTATCAAGCACAGGCGGGGCTCATCCCTCGCCGTCTGCCGCGTCCAGGCGCGCCAGCACATCTTCCGCCGCCGCCTGCTCGGCATTACGTTTGCTGCTTCCAGCCGCAATCACCGGCTCTTGCAGGCCGGCCACACGACAGGCGACCGTGAAGGTCTTCAAGTGAGCAGCGCCCTCTTCCTTGATGATTTCATAGCTGGGCAAGGCCATCTTTTTCGCCTGTAACAGCTCCTGCAAGGCCGTCTTGGGGTCTTTGGCGGGCATATCCGGGGCAATATTCTCAAACAGATCGGCATAAAGATTGACCACAAACGCGCGACAGGTCCCGACATCAGAATCCAGATAAAGCGCACCGATGAGCGCCTCCAAGGCATTGGCCAGGGTGGAATCACGGCGCCAGCCTTCATTTTTCAACTCGCCCGCCCCCAGCCGCAGAAAGTCCCCCAGGTCAATTTCCCGGGCCAGCTGCGCCAGCGTCTCGCGCCTGACCAGGGAAGCGCGTAACCGGGTCAGATGGCCTTCGGATAATTGCGGGAACTTTAAGAACAGGGCCTCAGCAATAATAAAACCAAGCATGGCATCGCCTAAGTATTCCAGGCGCTCGTTATTCGCCTTGCCGGTGCTGCTATGCGTTAGGGCCGTCTCCAGTAAGATCGCATCCCGGAACTGATAGCTGATCTTTTCCTGCAAGGCGGAGACTGAGTTATTCCGCCGCACTCGGGCCACTTAAGGGCATCTTCTGATCAAAGCTCATCATCAGGTTTAGATCGGAAAAGAGCTTATTCCTGCTTTCATAGCTAAGCTGCATGATCTTCGGCTCACCGCGCTTTTTGGGCTTGATTACCTGCAGATGGTCTTTAATGTTTTTCGAAGTGAACAGCGTTATATTTGTAACCTGCATGCTACGCATGAAGTATTTGCGGACATCCTTTGTGGATAATTCTGTAGCATCCGGTCTTGTGGCTACCGACTTCATCGCCGAGATAACCTGGAATTTTTCGTTGTAAAGAGGAAAGGCGCGCAGGCCAAACAAGACCACGATTGCGATAAAACCCAGTACGAAGACCAGCCCGATAAAGGTCAGACCCTGCTGCTTTGTTGCCATTTTTTTCATTATTCTGCGCCCCGTCATTTAATTCTGTTTAGTTTAATATAGTACCAATTCGTTGCCAGTCTATGCCACCGTTTTTAGCATCCCAGTTCATCCAGATTAGAAAGGCCCGCCCCATCAGGTTCTCCTCCGGCACAAAGCCCCAAAAGCGGCTGTCCTTGCTGTTATCCCGATTATCGCCCATGACATAATAGTGGCCGGCGGGAACAATGACCTGATCATCTATGGAAAAACGCCCGGCATCAATCAAAATATCATGCGCCACATGCGGCAGCTGCTCGCTCAAAAGCTGCGCCCCATCCATCATATCCCCCGCGCCCTGCCCGTCGTAAATACCGATAAGTTCTTGTTTTACCGGTATTTTATTCACATAGAGCACCCGGTCCCGATAGCTGATTTGATCCCCAGGCAGGCCGATGACGCGTTTGATATAAGGGATGCTCGGATCTTCTGGATAACGAAACACAACAATGTCCCCGCGCGCCGGCTGCCCATTCTTCACAATCCGGGTGTGCAACACCGGCAGCCGAATGCCGTAGTCATATTTATTGACCAGGATGAAATCACCGATCAACAAGGTCGGCATCATGGAGGCAGAAGGGATACGAAAGGGTTCGACGATAAAGGAGCGCAGGATGAGTACGATCAGAAATATCGGGAAAAACGAGCGGGCATACTCCACCCAGACCGGCTCCTTGCCGCCCGCCTCCGCACTTCCCGCATCCATTTCCCGTTTGCGGCGGGGCGCAAAGAACAGCGCATCCACTGCCCAGATAAGACCACTGGCGAGGGTCAGAAAGACCAGGAGCGCTGCGAAGTCAAAGTTCATCAATCTTTCCCGGCCTGCAAGATGGCCATGAAGGCCGCCTGGGGAATGTCCACCGAGCCGAATTGTTTCATGCGTTTTTTGCCTGCCTTTTGTTTTTCCAATAATTTTCGTTTGCGGGTTACGTCACCGCCGTAGCACTTGGCGGTGACGTTCTTGCGCAGGGCCTTCACCGTCTGCCGGGCGAGGATCTTTGAACCGACCGCGGCCTGAATGGCCACATCAAACATCTGCCGCGGGATCAGCGCCCGCATCTTCTCCGTCAACTCCCGCCCCCTGCGCATGGACAAATCCCGGTGCACAATGGACGACAGGGCATCGACACGCTCGCCGTTGATCAAGATGTCCATCTTTATCAAGGCCGCCGCCTGATAGCGCAAAAACACATAATCAAAAGAGGCATACCCCCGGCTCACTGATTTTAGCCGATCAAAGAAATCCAATACCACCTCGCTCATGGGCAGCTCAAAACCTAGGGCGATCTGCCGGGCCAGATACTGGAGTTTTTTTTGCTGCCCGCGTTTTTCCATGCACAGGGCGATGACATTGCCCAGGTATTCCTGCGGCACTAGAATATCAGCCCGAATCAGCGGCTCGCGGATCTCCCTTATCTTGTCCGCCGCGGGCAGTTTGGCCGGGTTATCAACATAAATCACTTCCCCGCCGGTGGTCTCTACTTCATAAATGACCGTGGGCGCGGTGGTGATGAGGTCGAGATCATATTCTCGCTCCAGGCGCTCCTGCACGATCTCCATGTGCAGCATACCTAAAAAACCGCACCGAAAACCAGAGCCGAGCGCTTGAGAGGTCTCCGGTTCATAATGCAGCGCCGCATCATTGAGACTGAGCCGGGCCAGGGCATCGCGAAAGGATTCATATTCCCCGGAATCAACCGGATAAAGCCCGGAAAATACCCGCGGTTTGATCTTCTGGAATCCCGGCAGGGCGGCGGCGGCGGGCCGCTGTGCCGAGGTCAGGGTCGCCCCGACAGGCGCCCCGTTAATGTCCTTGATCCCGGCCACCACATAGCCCACCTCGCCGCTCTCAAGGCTCGCCCTTTTCGTCCGTTTGGGCGTGAAGATGCCGACCTCATCAACCAGATAATCCTCGCCCGTTGACATCACTTTGAGCTTCTTGCCGCATTCAAGCCGACCATCCAGCACCCTGACCAGGGAAACCACGCCGAGGTAATTATCAAACCAGGAGTCAATGATCAGTGCTTTTAAGGCTGCCTGCCGCCGCCCGGCCGGGGCCGGCACAAGGGCGATAATCTGCTCCAGCAAGGCATGAATATTCTCGCCCGTCTTTGCGCTCACCCGCAAGGCATTCTGCGCTTCTAAGCCGATAATTTCCTCAATCTCCTGGATCACCCGCGCAGGATCGGCCGATGGCAGATCGATCTTGTTTAATACCGGCAGTACCTCCAAGTCGTGTTCGATGGCCGTGAAGCAATTCGCCACGCTTTGTGCCTCAACGCCTTGCGCGGCATCAACAACCAGCAGCGCGCCCTCACAGGCAGAGAGCGAGCGGGAGACCTCGTAGCTGAAATCAACATGCCCCGGCGTGTCGATCAGGTTTAACAGGTAGTCCTTGCCATCTTGCGCGGCATAGTTGAGCGAGACGCTCTGGGATTTAATCGTGATGCCGCGCTCACGCTCCAGCTCCATCGAGTCCAGCACTTGTTCCTGCATCTCGCGCTCGCTCAGGCCGCCGCACAGCTGGATGAAGCGATCGGCAAGGGTTGATTTGCCATGATCGATATGGGCAATGATGGAAAAGTTGCGGATGTGCTGCATGTGCAATTCAAGTCGCCTCGTTAAGGCGGGTTAAGGCAGGTGCGGGCGGATTTTAGCCTATAAGGCGCATAAGGTGAACCGGGGCTAAAGCCATGCGCCTATTTGCTTAGGGCCAACCCCTCCAGATATTGTAGCAGGACGGCCTTATCCAATCTGGATTCACACAATTCCTGTCCCCCGGATACGAGCACCGGAATGCGCGCACCAAAGCGTTGCTTAAGCGCCGGGTCGCTATCAACATTGATCACATGACACTTATAGCTCTTTCCAGACATTAGCCGGTCCAGTTCCTGTTTCATCTCATCACAGAGCGGGCAGATAGCGCGTCCATAGATAAAAAACTCTATCTGCTCAGTCATCGTCCGGCAGTTTTAAGGCCAAGAAGATCGGATTGCCGCGCCGTTGGATCAATACCGGAATGGATTTATCGCGCGGCAGTTCATCCAGCAGTTTGTAGAAGTGCGCGCTATCCTTGACCTTGATATTGTCGAGCAACAAAATTATATCGCCGCTGCGTATGCCGGCCTTACTCGCCGGCCCCATGTCAATCTGTTCTACCAGCACGCCATGTTCTTTTAGGTCAAGCTCTTCGCGCTGCTTGGCATTTAAGTCTTTGACACTAATGTTCAGTGCGTTGGACTGGCCGGCCTGCGCATCGGCCGGAGCGCCCGCCGCCAGGCGCGGATCCTCAGGCAACTCGGCGATCTCGACGGTTAATCGCTGTTGCTTGCCGCGGCGGATGACTTGCAAAGGGACGCTGCTGTTCACATCCGACCTGCCCACCATCGGCGGTAGATCTGAGGATGAGGAGACCTCATTGCCATCAAAGCGGATGATCACATCGCCCACTTCCAGCCCCGCCCGACTGGCCGGGCTATCGGCCAATACCTTGGCCACCAGTGCGCCCTGGGATTTCTCCATGCCGAAGGATTCGGCGAGCTCCCTGGTCACATCCTGTATCAGCACCCCCAGCCAGCCGCGCGAGACACGTCCCTTTTCTTTGAGTTGGGTATAGACGTTATTCACCACATTGATCGGCACGGCAAAGGAGAGGCCCATAAAGCCGCCGGTGCGGCTGTAGATCTGGGAATTAACCCCGACTACTTCACCATCCAGATTAAACAAGGGCCCACCGGAATTTCCCGGGTTGATCGCCACATCCGTCTGGATAAAGGGCACATAGTTTTCATTCGGCAGGCTGCGGCCTATCGCGCTGACGATGCCGGCGGTGACCGAATAATCAAAGCCAAAGGGCGAGCCAATGGCCAGCACCCATTCGCCGACTTTCAGTTTGGACGAATCGCCCAGTTTCACAAAGGGCAGGTTGCCGGCCTCTATCTTCAACACGGCAATATCACTGCGCGCATCGGTGCCGATTATCTCCGCAACCAGCTCCCGGCGGTCATTCAAACGCACGATCACCTGCTCGGCATCCTTCACCACATGGTTATTCGTGATCACATAGCCATCGGCGGAAATGATAAAACCCGAACCTAAAGAATTCCGCTCCCGAAAGGGCTCGCCCCGGCCTTCCGGAATCTGGCCGAAGAACTTCTCGAAAAAATCATGGAAGGGGCTGCCCTCAGGAATGTCCGGCATCTGAAAGCCGCGCGAGGGGGTGCCGCCCTTCTTGAGACTCGTGCTGATATTCACAACGGCGGAGGAGTTCTCTTCCACCAGGGGGGTAAAATCGGGCAGGGAGACGGCAAGGGCATGCTGGGCGATCAACACCAGGCCCAGGGACAATAAAAATTTATATGCTAAGGGAAATATAAGACTTTGCTTCATAAGTGATAACTCCAGGTAATGTGTATTTGCCGGGGAAAACTGACCGGACGGCAATGTTTAATCTACGGCAACGACGGAATTGGCCATCTTCCTCACCGTGAGTTCCGGTACTTCACCGACAGCGGTAACTTGATAACCATTGGCAAAACGGGCGAAGGTATTCACGCCACCCACATTCGATGCGCCTGCGGCACTCTCCGGCTGCGAATTATTCTTTTCAATAAAGATAGACACCATCGCCAGGCCATCGGTGAACATCAGGTGATCGACCATTGCCTTGCTGGTGGATATGGCTTGTCTTTCATAATGACGTAACGCAAAGCCCTCCGGCATCCAGCCAACCCGCCATTTATTTTTAGCCTCGCCCTCTGCCTGCTCCACCGTCTCGCCCCGGTGCCAGGTATAATTCGCACCGGAGATAGAAGGCTGCAATAATTCTTCCCCGATGGCATCCAAGACGCTCAGCTGGGTGAACATGATCTGCTCCAGCAAGAGCCCCGATTTGTTTTTCAGTTGTGATTTTAACAACAAGTGGCTGTCTTTATCTATCCATAATTGATAGCCGTAGCGGTGTGCATCTTTGGGGCTGATGTTGACGATCCAGCTATGGCGCCCGGCGATGCGATCCTCGCCGGTTACGGAAAAGGAGTAGTATTGCGATATGAGTTCGACAGGCTCCGGCAGCAGACCGGCAAGAAACTGATCCGGCCTGCTCTTCTCCACCATCACCGCCTTGTCATCGGAAAAGATACAGGTGACCGATTCATTATCGCGAATAATCTCGCGCGCCGCCCCGGTCAGCGACACCAGCCGTTCATATTCACCGGCGGCACCGGCCTTGTGGATCAGGCGCATGGCCTCTAATTGCTGGCCACGCCGATAGATAAACACCCCGTCATAGTTCAGCTGCCTGGAGGCCTGCGACATCTGGTTGATCAGGTCCTGGGCGATGGGCAACTCTGCGGCCCCGGCATGGGGCAAAAAGGCCGGGACGAAGGCAACAAGGACGATAAAACGGGAGAGAATGTGCAAGTCTATTCGTCTTTTTTTTGCCGGGACAGCCTGCGGGCCGCGATCTCCATGGCCAGCATGAACAGCCCGACAGTGGTAACGAGAACGAGCATACTCTCCGGCGCGTTTGCAATGCTGTTGAGATGCTCAGGGAGAAAAAAGCGGTGGATCGTGCCAATAAAGTCGACAACTGCCAGCGCATCGGCATAGACCATGCCGCAAAGCAGCACGGTCGGCACAAAAACAAAAAGCCGAAGGACAAGTCGTGAAGTGCTACTCATCTCTCGGCGCCCGCTGGTGCGTCACCACCCGGGCATAGGGCAGCATGCCCTGCATACCGGCATGGGTGCGATATTCATTATAATTCACCAGATAGCTGTTCATCCTGGTATCGCGCCGGTCTCTGGCTCCTTGCGATGGCTTGTTTTCAGTGCGCACGCTCTGGATCTGCTGCTGCACCACCGGGCTGATAGTATTAGCAGCAGACTGCTCTGCAACGAACGGCGCTTGTCCGCTCGGTGCAGGACTCTCATCCGCACGCTGCGGCTGCACACCAAGAATGGCGATTGTCGCTACTGATGCAGCGATGGCCAGCCCGGCCACGGGTTTCAAGACGGGCAGGAATGACTTTTTACGCGGCGCGAGCACGGTAGGCTCGGATGCTACGGCCTGACTTACCCTTGCCGCCAGCTCAGTATCCATATAGCTGGGGCACTGATCCTTCATACAGGCCGACACAAGATGGTAGCGCGCTAAGGTATCCAACAGCGCCGGTTCCCGGGTGAGTGCCTTTATCGCCGTATCATTATCGGCCTCCCCGTCCACAAATACGGAGATCTGCTCTTTCTGGGATTTACTCATAACGTATATTTTACCTCTTTGTAGCAATTTTATAACAATGGTTCTAACTGTTTATCAACAGCCTCCCTAGCGCGAAAGATGCGCGACCTGACCGTGCCGATTGGACAATCCATCACGGTCGCAATCTCTTCATAACTCAAGCCGTCCAGCTCACGCAGCGTGATTGCTATGCGCAGATCCTCCGGCAATGCCTCGATCGCCTTGACCACGACACCCTGGATCTCGTCTTTGAGCAACATGTGCTCCGGCGTGGCGTTTTCACTTAGAGTAGTGTTGCCTTCAATTTGTTCAATTTCCGAGACATCAATATCCGCCTCCTGTGGTCGGCGCGCTTGAAGCGCTAATTGATTCTTGGCGGTATTCACGGCAATCCGATACAGCCAGGTGTAGAAGGCGCTGTCGCCCCGGAAATTAGGCAGCGCCCGGTATGCCTTCAAAAAGGCTTCCTGGGCGACATCCATCGCATCGGCCGGGTTCCTCACAAAGCGGGAGACCAGGTTGACGATGCGCGCTTGATATTTCAGCACCAGGGCATCAAAGGCCTGCTTCTCCCCGCGCTTGACCCGCTCGATCAAGAGCATGTCCATTTCATTACTGCCCATTCATCGGCTCCCCAATAGCGCGTCTTTTTGTAAAATTATTTATTCGGTTATAAATATAAAAAGCCGGCAAGACCGGCTTTATCAATGGCTTAGGTGGCGGTTTGGCTATATTATCTTAGTTATGACAATCTACCAATACCAACATGATGTCCTTCATTACCGCCAAGAGCCAAGAGCGCGATTATTCCTATGGCCGAGATAGAGCAGAGTCATAAGGCTGCGGGCGTGCAAAATGCCCAACAGTCTTTTCATCACAGCGGCGTGTCCGCCGGTGTGGATAACCGCGCGCTGCAACTAAGCGGGACTTTACAGAGCACCCTGGAACTGGGCGAGGTGCTTACGCTTTTTCATGCCCAAAGCGCGGCGCTCATCCCCCACGATGGCCTGTCCTATCTGAACAAAGAGGCGGATTATGCGCTAGAACTTGGCGCGGCGGCAGCACATCGATGCAGCTATCAACTGCTATTACTCGATGAGAATATCGGCGAATTGGTCTTTGCGCGCCGGACAAAATTTACCGACAGCGAAATCAGCCGCTTAGAGAGCCTGATCGCCGCGCTGATCTATCCTCTGCGCAATGCCCTGCTGTACAAACAGGCGGTAGAGCGGGCGCACCGGGATACGGTCACCGGTGTCGGCAACCGCGCGGCAATGGACAATGCGCTGGAGCAGGAGCTGGACCTGGCCCTTCGACACGGCACAACGCTCTCGGCCATGATGCTGGACATCGATCACTTCAAGCAGATCAATGATAGTTACGGGCATGCTGCAGGCGATACCGTATTAAGGCGTGTTGCAGACAGCATGGTTGAATGTGTGCGCCGCAGTGACATCATCTACCGCTATGGCGGCGAGGAATTTGTCATCCTGCTACGCAATACCCGCGCGCTGGGTGCCAGCCTGCTGGCCGAGCGCATTCGCCAATCCGTCGAAGCCGCGCACTTTCGCTATGAGGATTACACCATTCAGGTCACCATCAGTGCCGGCCTCTCCTCAATACGACAGGATGATACGGCCAAAAGCCTGCTCGATCGCTGCGACCAGGCCCTGTATCAAGCCAAGGAGGGCGGCCGAAACCGCATCGCTGTCGCTGCTGGCTAGAATAGTTTTGTTTCAACTTAAGCTGCGAGGGGGCTGGTGGCTGCTGCTATTTTTACATTGAGAGAAAAGGCGCATTCCCTCTGCACTTTATGAAATGTCGCCTTATTCCCCCTTTCCTGCCTATGAGAAGGGGTAGGAATCCAATGGGGCTCCTGCATCTCCTCCGTCATTCCTGCACAAGAACGCTACCTGTGACCGAGCAGGGACAGACACTTCCCCCGTCATTCCTGCGAAAGCAGGAATCCAGAGAATTCAGGCGGCGCAGACCAACATCGGTTCCTCGGATGCCTTCTTGGCGAGCTGGGGAATCGCCTGCCCCGAGGTTGTTATTGACTGGAACTCAAATCTTCCTGCGGTAGAGTTCCATCTCCTGAGATTAACTCAAGATCCTGTGAAACCGGCAATCCTTCGGTTTCCGTGGTCTTTATATAACCAATTTCGATGGGGATGCCTTGTTGCTTGCGGATGATCCTTCTCGCCAGTTCCCAGTCGATCTCGTAGCCCTGCTCCTTGGTCAATCTGACCAGGCCCTTCACAACGCTGCTAAGGTTATCTGCAAATTCCTGCGCATCTTCTTCAAGAAAGGGATGGGCTTCTAAGTAAAATTTATTTCCCTCGCGACCTATCTTATAAGGCTGGTTAATGATGGCGACCGGCGTCTTGCGCTTGACCAGGGCAAACAATGTGGCGATGTCTTCCGGATACAGGCGTATGCAGCCATGACTGACACGCATGCCGATACCGAAGGGTTTATTCGTCCCATGGATCAAATAACTCGGCAACCCCAGGCGCAGGGCATAGGCACCTAAGGGGTTATTCGGTCCAGGCCGTACCACCCTTGGCAAGGGGTCGCCCGCAGCCGCATGTTCCTCCCTGATTGATCTGGGTGGATACCACGATGGATTTTTAATCTTTTGAGTAATGCGTGTTCTTGTATAGGGCGTAGCCCAGCCTTCCCGGCCGATACCTAATGGATAGGTGATGACCTGCGTCTCATTACGATGGATAAAATAATACAGGCGCATCTCTGGAATGTTCAGGACGATGCCGCGCCGGGGGGCATCAGGCAGGATGAAGCGAGTGGGCAGGACAATCTCCGTGCCGGCACCGGGCAGCCAGGTGTCAACCCCCGAATTGGCCAGCTTGATCTCTGCATAGCCCAGCCCATTTCTCCGGGCGATATCGAGCAAGGTATCCTCCTGCCTTGCTGTCACACTGCCAAGCTCACCGATGACGCTGTCTGTCTTATTAGCAAGAGTATAGGTTGCGGCCGCAGCCGGCCCGGACTGCAATGCGAGCAGCAGAATGACAAGGCTTGATGAGGGAATATTATACATCGGCATTGCGGGCAGCGGCGGAGAGCGTTCTGTCCTCGCCAATGCGTAACAGGCTGGGCAGGAGGATCAAGGTAAAGACCGTGCTGACCAGCATGCCGCCGACAATGACGCCGGCCAGGCCGCGGTAGAGCTCGGTGCCGGCGCCGGGGATTAACAATAACGGCAACATGCCAAATACACTGGTCAGGGTACTCATCATAATCGGCCGCAGACGCAAACTGACCGCCTGTTCCACCGCAAGCCGACGCGCCAGGCCGACCCGCTCGGCCTGGCGCGCCTGGTGTACCAAGAGGATGGCATTGTTCACTACCAGCCCAAGTAAGATAATAAAGCCGATCATGGTCAATAGATCCATCGGTTGAAACAGCTTGATGCCAAACAGACCCGGGACAAAATTAATCAGACGCAGCATGATAACACCGCCGACTGTGGCCAGCGGAATGGCCAAGATGACGAGCAGGCTATCCTTAAACGAGCGGAACAGTGCACTCATCAGCAGGTACAGAATAGCAACCGCCAGTAAAAAACCGCCCTGCATACTGTCAATGGCGGATCTAAGCTTATCCGCCGTGCCGGTATAAGAGACCTCGCCGTCTTCCGGCAGTGCAGCCAAGATCATCGGTTCAACCTTCTCTTGCAACAGGGCAATGGTTTCAGAGAGTGACATATCCGCCGGCGGCTGCACGCGCAGGGTGACGGTGCGGCGCCGGTCAATGCGACGGATCTGCTCCGGGCCTGCGGTGCGGGTTACCTCGGCCAACTCGCCCAACGGCAAGACCCCGGCATTGGGCGTTGCCAAGGGCAGGTTAGCCAGTTCTTCCGGGCCTTCCCAAGCTTCCGCCCGGACAATAATATCCAGCGTCCGCTCGCCGTCAAAATAGTCGCCGGCATACAGGCCATCGCCCAGCGCCCGCACGACACCCGCCAGTGTGCCCCGATTCCAGCCGGCTTCCGCGATGCGCCTTTCATCGGGGATCAGTCGCAGTTCCGGTTGCGATAGCTGCAAGCCGGGATAGGGTTGCGCACTAGCCCCGGGAATGGCCGCAGGAATTTGGGTAAATCCCAACAAGGCGGCCGCCATCGTTGCGGACAAGTCCCGTGCCTGGATGTCCATATCGATCGTCCGTCCCTCGCCAAAGCCGCCAAACAGCGAGACCTGCCGGGCGAAGGCGATGACATCGGGGAAGCTGTTTAATAGCTCATTGAGCACGGGCACCAACTCCGCCGCCCGGGCCGGGTCCTTAGCCCTTAGGCCCATAAAGGCACCGCCGGGAAAAGAGACAAAGAAAAAGTGCGCCACACCCGGCTCCCTCTCGCCGGCAACATAGGGCTGCATCTTCTCATCCACCATTTTCCCCATTTCATTTTCCATGTGCTCGTTGTTTGCCCCGGGTGGCGGCAGGATAAAGGCAAAGACAATATTTCTGTTGCCCGTTGGCAGATAATCCGCCTTGGGCAACAAGAGCACGGCGGCCAATAGCGGCAGGCTGATCAGGCCGACAATCCAGGCAAAGCGTCTTTTCGGGGTGCTGGTCAAGTCCATGATGATCCCGGCCGCATTGCGCCACCAGTGCGCATGCGGGTCCTGCAGCCGGTATCTTCCCAGGTATTGATAAGCAAATGTCGGCACGACCGTGATGGCGACGAGCAAAGAGACGCAGATCGCAGCCGAGATAGTAATGGCCAGATCACCAAACAACTGGCCGACCTCGCCTTGCAAAAACAGGATGGGCAGAAAAATGGCTACTGTTGTCACGGTCGAGGCCAGGAGTGCGCCCCATATCTGGCCGGTGCCTTGCAGTGATGCTTCTTTGGCCGCGCTGCCTTGTTCTCTTAAGCGGATAATGTTCTCCAGCACCATGATCGAGGCATCCATCACCATGCCGACGGCAAAGGCAAGGCCGGCCAGAGATACAATATTCAAGGTGCGGCCGGTGCCATACAGCACCAACAGGCTGGTCAATAAACACACGGGAATGGCGGCGGCCACGATGACGGTCGCCCGCAAGCGGCGCAGAAACCACCACAGGATCAAGACCGCCAGGGCGATGCCGAGGCCCAAGTTGTTGCGCAGCATCCGGATCGAGCTCTCGATGTAGATCGTCTCATCGTATCTCTGGTCGATGGTGAGGCCGGCGCGTTTCAAAGGCCCTTCCCGCAGCTCGACGATGGCGGCCTTTAAGCCATCCATCACCTCCAGCACATTCACGCCTGTCTCCCGCTGCACACTGACCGCCAGGGTCAGGCCGCCACTGGTGCGCACAAAGGCGCTCTTGTCAGCCATGCGCTTCTCCACCCGCGCCACATCACGCAGATAGATTGGATGCCCCTCCCGCCATTCGATGATGAGGTCTTCCAGTTCATCAACGCCGTATTTTCCGGCATAACGGATGCTGTATTCGCGCTTGCCGACATCCGCCCCGCCGCCTGAAATGTCTTGTCCGGCACCGGCCAGGGTGGATACAACCGGTAGCTCAATGCCGAGGCTGGCCACTCGATAGGGATCAAAGGTAATCCGGATCTCATGCCTGCGCCCGCCGTTCAGCGTAGTGCGGGCAACGCCGGGGACGCGCTCAAAGCGGGTCTGTACCACCTCTTCGACATAATCGCTATAGGAAGAAATATCGCGCTCATTGCCGGCGGCGGGCTGCACCATGATCCAGGCGATAGGGCTGGCATCGGCGCCCACAGTGCTGATCCTTGGCGCATCGGCATCGTCCGGGTAGTCCGGTACCTGGTTCAAGCGGCTCAATACCTCTATCAGGGCGCGCTCAAAGTCCGTATCGACATTGAAGGTGATGGTGATCTGGCCGCGGCCCTCCTGGGCGGTAGCAAGCAGTTCGTTCATGCCAGGCAGGCCGCGCAGCACATCCTCCTGCGGTTCAATGATCTCCGCCTCGACCTCGTTCGGCGCCGCCGCGCGCCAGTTTGTGGTGATGGTGATCTGCGGTTCCTGTATTTCAGGGATCAGCTGGATCGGGAGCCTGGAGAGGCTGACCGCGCCAAACAAGACGGCTAAAAGAATAGCAACCTGCACCGCTACATGATTGCCCAGGCTAATTTCTGTTAGTTTCACAGGCGATCTTAGCGGCGATTTGGCGTGTCAAGGATCTGCACGGCCTGGCCGGGGCGCAGGCGTTCATTGCCCTGGATGACCACCTTATCCCCGGCGCGCAGCCCGCCGGTTACTTCCACCAGCCGGCCCTGGGCCACGCCAACCTGAACGGGCACGAGTTCAGCCGCGTTACTGTCGTTGACCTTGAATACGCTCGTGCCGTCTTGCCGAATGACCAGGGCATCGCGCGGCACGGCAAGCATCTGTCTCTTTGCGGACTGTGGTACGGCTACCCGCAGGGCCTGGCCGGCCAGCCATTGTTTATTTTCAAACAGCAGGCGCAGTTCATACAGCCGGGAAATATCATCGCCGACCGGCACCAAGGCGCGCACCGTCAGCCTCTCATCATATCTTCCATCTGAGGCAAGCAAGATCGCATCGGGAGAGATAAAGGCCGTGAGCGCCTGCGGGATGCGCACACTCACCTCAAGGCTATCCGTATTCACCAGCCGCAGCACCTCATCGCCGCGGTCCACCCGCTCGCCTTTTGACTTATAGCGCTCGCTCACCACGCCATGAAAGGGCGCCTTGATGAAGGTTCGTTGCAGGCGATCACGCGCCTGGGCCAGTCGTAATCGGGTCGCCTTCATCTGCCCCAGGTATTCATCATAGCTGGACATGAGATCATCCAACCTGTTCTTTGCGGCGTTATTATTCCTGGCCAGCTTCTCCAGCCGCTTCGATTCGCGTTGATAAAAATCAAGCCGCGCCTGGATAGGGATCAATTCGGCCTGGGCCTCATCAAGCATGAGCTGGAAGATCGTGCCTTCGATCCGGGCGACGACCTCCCCTTCCCGCACGGCATCGCCCACTTCCACCACCTTGATCAGACGGCCTTCCACCTCTGCGGCAAGCCTTGAATCAGCGCGCCCGATCACCGTTCCAGGAAACCAGCCAAGCGGCGCGGCCTCTATTTCCACGGCCGCGGCAACATACACCTTTGCCGCCTGCTCCTGCTCGGCCATTGCCTCAGCAAGCAAGCACACGCCGGAGATCAGCAAGGCGATGAGTGCCGACAGCCTCTGGTTAGCGCATGGGCGGCGCACTGGTAAATTTTGCCTCATCCTACTGATCTTTATGACGGGCGGAAAACTTAAGCTTCCTTCAATCTCGGCATTAATTCCACGAGATTACAGGGGCGGGTTCGATAATCTAATTGATTCCTGATGAGCTTGTCCCAGGCCGTTGCACAGGCCGCGGCAGAACCCGGCAGGCAGAACACATAAGTCCCATTGATCACGCCGGCCATTGCCCTGGATTGCAATGATGAACTGGCGATTTCATCATAGGAGAGCATGCGAAAGACTTCACCAAAGCCAGCGATCTCCTTATCCAGCAGGACGCCTACCGCTTCAGGCGTCCCATCCCTGCCGGTCACCCCGGTGCCGCCGGTGCTGATAATCGCATCGACCTCCTCATCGACACACCAGAGGGAGATCACCGCCCGGATTTGATGAACGGCATCCGGCACGATCTTCTTTGCATAGACATTATGCCCGGCGGCGGCCAACCTCTCTTCCAATAGCCGACCTGACTTATCCGTCTTCTCCGTGCGTGAATCAGAAACAACCAATATACATAGGTTCAGCGGCAAAAATTCTCTTTTGTCAGACATGGCCAGCCCCGATTAAAATTTGCTTCATAGCATACCAGAAGCTGGATGATAGCGCTCCAATGCGGCCAGCCTATGAAATGAGTTAATGACGGCAGGACATGAACAAAAGCGCAGTGCCATGTGCCCGGATAAATGGCTCTGCTGTACCCGTTCTTATTAGAGTCGGAACTCGGCTAATGTTGTGATAAGAACGCGCAAGAGTGTCATTCCTGCCTGCGAGCAGGAATCCACCCGATTGTCTGCACTGCCCCATGATCACCTCCGTGTGACTGGATCCCTGCTTCCGCAGGAATGAGGTCTCCGCCCTGGATTCCTGCTCAGGCCAGGAACGACGAGAACCGGATGGATTCTTGGCAAGCTAAAGAATAGTCTGCCCCTTTCCCCTGGTCGGCACCAAAGCCCGCCCCCGTGTCCAGCGCGGGGCAGGCTCTAGCCTGAACAGGGGGGCTTGGCTGGGTGCGTACTGTGGCCCACCTGCCCTGCCTGCCCCTGCCTGTGCGTGGTACGCAGACTGGTGCAGACACACGGGGTAGGCAGTGGTAGTTTAAGTTCAAAAATGTTGACAGGGGCAATAGCAGGCGTATATTGAGGCTGGTTTCATGTGCTTCGGCCTGCCGTTGGCGGCCACGCAAGCGGCGAGAAGCCAAAGAAATACCTTGACTAAACATGATTAGGGGAGTCCTACAATGATAACGCAACACGCAACACGCAACACGCAACACGCAACACGCAACACGCAACACGCAACACGCAACACGCAACACGCAACACGCAACACGCAACTAAGCTATAAGCAACTCTTCTGTTATCTCTCACTCGCAGCCCTCATCGCCACCGCCGGGCCAGAAATTGCAACGGCACAGCAATCCGATGACAGCTTAGAAGAGATTACCGTTACCGGCTCCCGCATTGCCCGCAAGGACTTAATTGCGGCCTCGCCGGTGAACATCATCACTGCGGAAGACTTGGAAATCTCCGGCGTGAACAGCGTTGCCACCATCCTGAACGAACTGCCGTCCGCCGGCATCCCGGGCTCGGTGGATACGGCCACCAACTTCCGCACCACGACAACCGGGATCAACACCATCGATCTGCGCAATTTGCGTCGCGAGGACGAGGGCGGGGGTCGTACTCTGGTGCTGGTGAATGGCCGACGCCATATCGGTGGTTCAAACGGCTCTTCCGTGGTGGACGTCTCCATGATCCCGGCGGCGCTGGTTGAGCGTGTGGAGATCGTAACCGGCGGTGCGTCTGCCGTATATGGCTCAGAGGCCATCGCCGGGGTCGTCAACTTCATCTACAAAGACGACTACGAAGGCCTCACCCTGGATGCCCGCTACGGCGGCTCGGAACTGGGCGGGGCAACGGAAAAGGACATCTCGTTGCTGGCCGGGCGTAATTTTGCTGAAGGCCAAGGCAACGCCACCTTCTATCTCGGCTACTCCGACCGCGGGATCTTGCGCTCCAGCCAACGGAAATTATCCGCCAATGACGCCAATAATAGTTCCTTCGGGCCGAAGGGCAACTTCTTCGTCCCCGGCACCGGCTTCATTACCGAGGATGATTCTACCGGGCGCTGGGACAAGCCGCTGGTGCTGGCAGAAGACGGCTTTGACCGCAACGCCGTGCGTTTAATTCGGGTGCCCAACGAGCGGATTCAGTTCAATGGCCACCTGAAATACGAGTTCAACCGGCACATGGAGATCTTCAACGAGACCTCTTATAACCGGCTGACTTCCTATTCGCAGTTGGAGCCGTCCATCGTCGGCGAGTTTATTTCCGTTGGCAACAGCATCGCCAACATTCGCGTTCCCATCGATAACCCCTTTATTCCCGCCGAATTGCGCACCGCAGTCTTGGCCGGCAATCCCAATGCCACGGAGTTTCAGATGCGCCGCCGCTTTGTCGAGATCGGCCCGCGCACCAGCGACATCCAGCGCCAGACCTTCCGCACGGTTCTGGGCGCGAAAGGCGATATCAATGATGACTGGAGCTATGAAGCCTATTATCAATACGGCCTGCTCACCCAGGATCAGACCAACGGCGGCGTGTTCAACACGCTGAACTTCTACAATTCCCTGCGGGTTGAGGATGACGGCAGCGGCGGGCGGCGCTGCGTGGATGCTTTTGCGCGTGACTTGGGTTGTGTGCCCATCAATGTATTCGGTGCCGGCTCCATCGCCGGGGCGGCGCTGGACTGGGTCAAGGTGGATAACCAGCTTACGCTGCGCATGACCCAGCAGGTCGCCGCCCTGACCATCGCCGGCAGCTTGATGGATCTACCCGCCGGCGAGTTGGGTGTCGCCTTCGGCGGGGAATGGCGGGAGGAAGAGAGCCGTTTTAATTCAGACTCTCTCGCCCAGTCCGGCTTAACTTCCGGCAACACCACGCCAAATACGATTGGCAAATACGATGTGAAGGAGGTCTTTGCCGAGGCCGTTGTGCCGCTGTTTGCCGATGTACCGTTTGGCGATTATATCGGCCTTGAGGCTGCAGTGCGCTATGCCGACTACAGCACTGTCGGCGGCAGCATGGCGTACAAGGGCGCGCTGGATTGGCGGCCCTTTGCCGACCTGCGTCTGCGCGGCGGCTACTCCACGGCGGTCAAGGCGCCCAGCATCGGTGATCTCTTTGATCCCGGCAGCGAGACATTCCGCAGCTTCGTTGACCCTTGCGCCTTCGGCGGCAAGGGCGGACCTTCCGCTACCGGTGTTGCGGCGGATGTTTATGAGGCGCAGTCGGCGCAGGTGCAGGCAAACTGTGCCACCATTCCCGGCACGGCTACCCTTGATCCCTTTGCCAACAACATCCGCAGCGCGGGCGGCTTGGCCGCCGGCAACCCCGACTTGCAGGAGGAAACCTCCAGGACCTGGACGGCCGGTTTTGTCTATTCGCCTGGGTTCGTACCGGGGCTGAATGTTACGGTGGATTATTACAATATCGAGGTGAATGATGCGATCAGCACCTTCGATGCGCAGACCACGGTTGATCAGTGTGTGCGCCAGCCTGACTTCCCGAATAATCCCTTCTGCATGCTCATTGAGCGAGCCGGGCCGGGGGAAGATGTTCCCGGTTTGATCAATCGTGTCAACGCGCTGGCGATCAATGTTGCCGATTTCAAGGCTTCCGGGATCGACTTTGCCCTTGATTACTCCTTCGGGCTCATCGGCGGCGAGATGAAAGTGAATGTCAACGGCACGCATTCAATGGCCAACGACTACATCCCCTTCGCCGGCGGTAATACAGTCAGCGATCAGGGCGAGATTGGTCTGCCGGACTGGAAAGTCAATACCACGCTTATCTACAACATCGACAGATGGCGCTTCGGCTGGAGTACGCGCTTCATTGACGCTGTGAATGTGGAGAATGACTCCGTGAATGCCTTTGGCACTGTTTCCAGGTACTTCTATAACGACCTGCAAGTCCGCTACTTTATCGACCAGGAAAGCAAGTACCAGGTCTTCGCCGGCATTGACAACGTCTTTGACCAGAAACCGCCGGAGCTGGGACAAGGCATTCCCCGTGATGTAACCGGAACCAACACGGCGGCAGATGTCTATGACCCGATCCGCCGCTACTTCTACGGCGGCTTCAAGGTAAGCCTCTAGGCTTAGCTTCCCTTCCCCGCCTTATCCGCAGCACAAGGAAGTGCTGTGCGGAGTAAGCGCTTGGCCAACGCGGAAAAACGCTTGGTGCGAGCAACCCTTCGGCCGGGCCGCGCTTGAGGTTAGGGTGCGAGCAACTCCCCGCCCAGGCCACGCTTAGAGTCAGGGTGCGATTCCTCGTCAGGCGGTGCAGGTACGCCCTTCCCCGTTTCGACCAGTCCGCTCAGGGTCGGTAGTTACTCGGCAGGCGGTATGTGAAGGCGGCCTTCCCCCGTTATTTCTGCGGCAGAATGTCGCCCCTGCCCGTCTTCGTCCTCGCGAAAGCGGGGAAAGCGAGGAGCAGGGGCGGGAAACTATAAGGCTAAGGTTTCTTGCCGAACCCTCTGTGGATTCATGGTCAGGCCAGAGTCTGCCCCGTACTCGATACGGGGACGATTTATACGCAGATGGGCAAGGCGGGTGGCGAGGGCTAAGTCGTCATCGCTTGTATCCCTAGCAAAGACCCCTGCAGTATAATCTCAAGCCCCTTAGCAAAAGGATCATCAGCGAAGTTGAAAATACTGGCAATCGAAACCGCGACGGAGGCCTGTTCGGCGGCGCTTGGGATCGATGGGGAGATCATCGAAAGATATGCAGTCGCCCCGCGCCGGCATGCCGGGTTGATCCTGAACATGGTGGAGGAACTGCTCGCCGAATCAGGCAGTAGTCTCGCCGGGTTGGATGCCCTCGCCTTTGGCCGCGGCCCCGGTGGCTTTACCGGTGTGCGGATTGCAGCCGGTGTGGTGCAGGGTCTCGCCTTCGGGGCGGCGCTGCCGGTCATTCCGGTCTCTACGCTGGCGGCGCTGGCGCAAGCGGCAGGCCGGGAGGGTGATGCTGTTTTAGCGGCGATGGATGCGCGTATGGGCGAGGTCTATTGGGGGCTGTTTAAGAAGGATGAAGACAATGGCGTCCTGCCTGTTAATGCGGAGCAGGTATCCAAACCGGAGCAGGTGCAGGTGCCGGCGGGCGATGATTGGCATGGTGTGGGCAGCGCCTGGCATAGCTATGGGGATGTCTTGAACAATAATCTATCCGGTCGGCTAAAGTCAGTGCGGGCGGATTGTTTTCCGCGTGCCGGATGTGTGCTGGAATTGGCGCTCAGGGAGTTCAGCGCTGGCAATACGGTGGCACCAGAGCAGGCGCTGCCGAGCTATCTAAGGAACCTCTGAGTTAAGTCCATCTCTGGACTTGCCCTGAGGCAAGCAAATTAACGCAGCAATCGTTCCCAAAGATTGTATTTCATACACGCCATCCCTGGAGCCAATGCGATTTTTGGTTTGCTCACCCATGCAATTACCTAATCGTAATTGCATTGATTGGCACTTCCCTGTGCCACAGGAAGCCCTGAACAAGCCCCTGCTCCAGAGTGAACCCCTTCCCACGCACTGCCCAAAACCAGCCTTCTAAAACGCAGCGGCATTGACATAGAAGTGTGCGGCGATGCTGGCGCCATAGCCCAATGCGATCGCCCACGACCATTTCAGGTGGGAGAAGAAGGTATAAACGCCGCGCGCCTGGCCCATCACGGCCACGCCGGCCGCAGAACCGATGGACAGCATGGAGCCGCCCACGCCGGCCGTTAGCGTTACCAGCAGCCATTGGCCGTGGCTCATGTCCGGGTTCATCTCCAACACCGCAAACATGACCGGAATGTTGTCCACGATGGCGGAAGCAAAGCCGACCAGAATGTTTGCCGTGGTCGGCCCAAGATTGACATACATAAACTCGGACACCAGGGCCAGATAGCCTAAGGCGCCCAGGCCGCCAACGCATAAAATAATCCCGTAGAAAAACAGCAGGGTGTCCCATTCCGCCCGGCGCAGATTTCGGTAAATGTCATAGGGCGACTTTCTGCCCTCGAACATGACCTCATCGATGCCGTCCAGCTCATTGACCTCGGCAAGATGATCCGTATCACGCCGTTTTAAGTAGTAACCGAAGAACTGTAACAGACCTAAGCCCGTCATCATGCCGATCACCGGCGGCAGGTGCAGCATGTTGTGGAAGGAGACCGCCATGCTGATCGTAAGAATAAACAGGCCAACCACGATCCAGGCGCCGAATTTTAACTTGGCCTGCTCGTGCAGGGTCTCCGGCTGCGCCTTTGGAATGGCAAAGCTCAAGATCACTGCGGTCACCACCCAGTTGACCACAGAGGGGATGAACAGAACAAAGAATTCCTGGAATTCAACCAGGCCCTTTTGCCAGACCATCAAGGTGGTAATATCGCCAAAAGGGCTAAAGGCCCCGCCGGCGTTCGCGGCCACCACAATGTTCACACAGGCGATGGAGACAAAGCGGTAGTTGCTGCCGCCAATCGCAATGACAACGGCCGCCATCAGCAGCGCCGTGGTCAGGTTATCTGCGATGGGCGACATAAAAAAGGCGATGACGCCGGTGATCCAGAAGATCTTGCGCAGGGAATAGCCTTGCGAGACCAGCTTGGCGCGCAGCAGCTCAAAGATCCCCCGCTCTTCCATCGTGTTGATATAGGTCATTGCCGCCAACAGGAACAGGAACAGCTCCACAAACTCAAGCAGATCATGGCGCAGGGCCGCCTCCACCGTATGCGTATCGCCGTGTTGCGCATAGGCAATGGCCACCAGCACCCAGATAAAGCCCGCCCCCACGATGGCTGGCTTGGACTTGCGCAGGTGTATGTTCTCCTCGTTGATAATGAGCGCATAGGCCAGCACGAACAGCAACAGGCAGGCATAACCCGCCCAGTGCCGCGTGAGATCCAGTGCCGCCGCCGAGTCGCCAGCCGCAGCAGAAGCAGCGCCCGGGATGAGCAGGCAAATAAACCCAAGCACCAGCAATGCCAAGCCGGTGCCAGCCCAGTTATTCTTTGTTGTTGTAGTAAGCATAATCCACCATTGAATAAATTAATGAAGCTCTGAACAAGTCCATCCGGGACTTGTCTTAAGGCACGCAAACTAACGCAGCAATCGTTCCCAACGATTGTACTGCATACACTCCATCCCTGGAGATAAATGCGATTTTTAGTTTGCTCACAGATTCAATTACTTAATCGTAATTGAATCTGGCGGCACTTCCCTGTGCCACCCGCAGCCCGTGCCCGGCCTCAAAGCGCGCAAAGAATGCGGCAATGTCATCTAAACCGCGCGCATATGGCATAGCGGGCAGGCTTTGTAAAAAGATACAGCCATAGGCCCGGGTCTTCAGGCGCGGGTCGCAGATCATCAGTACCCCATAGTCATTCTTATCGCGCAGCAAACGCCCTATCCCCTGTTTCAAGGCAATCACGGCTTGCGGCAGCTGGTATTCTAAAAAGGGCTTCCCGCCTTGGTCTTCCATTTTTTTCAACCTTGCCTGCAAGACCGGATCATTGGGTGCTGCAAAGGGCAGCTTGTCAATGATAACACAAGACAGCGCCTGTCCCTTAACATCAACGCCTTCCCAGAAGCTGCTGGTGCCCAGCAGCACTGCATGGTGCGTATTCCTGAAATTCTCCAGCAACTCGCTACGCGGCGCGGCACCCTGCACCAGGATGGGAAAGTCTATGCGCGCCTTGATGAGTGCTGCGGCCTCCTGCAAGGCGCGATGGCTGGTGAACAGCATGAAGGCCCGGCCTTGTGAGAGTTCTAATATCGGCACGGCCCGCTCGATCACTTGCTCCGTATAATTCTGCTCTCGCGGCTGCGGCATTGCGGGCGGGATATAGAGCATGGCCTGCCGAGCAAAATCAAAGGGGCTATGCCACAGCGCTGTCTTGACCTCATCAAGCCCCAGCTGGCTGGCGAAATGCGTGAAATCAGCATTCACCGCCAGTGTCGCCGAGGTATAGACGCTCCGGCAGTCATAGTCTGCAAGGCGCTGCTGGAAAACGTGCGCGATATTGAGCGGTGTCCGGTGCAATAAAAACCCCTGCCCCCTGGTTTCCACCCATTGAATATAGTCATCCGCGCCCGGCTCAACCTGACCCACTCGCAGAGTGGTCAGGCTAATAAAGTCATCCAGCATCTGCAAGATGCCATCAATGCGCTTGAAACAATTATCCAGCGCCCTGCCACGCTGGGCGAAGGCCTCTAAGAGCTGATGCAGCGCAGCGGCCTTATCGCGCAGGGCAACGAGCGCGTCCATGAGATCCTGCCGCGCGGCAATGACATGCCATGCTGTGCGCTGATCCTTGCTGCCAAG
This sequence comes from Gammaproteobacteria bacterium, assembly GCA_963923955.1. Taxonomy (GTDB): domain Bacteria; phylum Pseudomonadota; class Gammaproteobacteria; order Eutrophobiales; family Eutrophobiaceae. The sequence goes on along the minus strand of OZ000552.1, from coordinate 1,356,970 downwards.
TAACAGGCGTAGATCCTTAACAGACTTCTCCAGCGCCTCCAAATGCGCCGGCAACTCCGGCAGATCGGCGGCCTCGGCAAAATAGGCCGTCCGAGTGTCCTTTAGCAAATCCAGAAACTGATAGCTGCTTAGGGTCTCACTGAAAAACTGCGCGGCGAGTTCCGCCAGTTGGTGTGCCTCATCAAAGATGACGGTATCCACCGCCGGCAACAACTCGCCGTAGCCGCGCTCACGCAGGGCCATGTCGGATAAAAACAGGTGATGGTTCACCACGACAATATCCGCATCCGCCGCCCGCTTCCTGGCCTTGAATACAAAGCAGCTATCGTAATCGGGGCATTCCTGGCCCAGACAATTCTCGGTATTTGAGGTCAGCGCCGGGCGCAAGGGGGAGTCTTCTGCCAACTGCGTCAATTCACTCAGGTCGCCGCGCTGCGTCTGCTGCGACCACTGCCGCACGGCGGGCAGCCGGGCGAGCGAATGTCTGGATAAAAAACGCCCGTCCGCCTCCAGATTGCTGAGCCGATACAGGCACAGATAATTTGCCCGCCCCTTTAGCAAGGCAACATTCACCGGCACACCGATGGCGCTTCGCACCAGGGGCAGGTCTTTTTGAAATAGCTGGTCTTGCAGGTGCTTCGTTGCGGTGGAAATGAGCGTCTTGCGGCCGGAAAGAATAGCCGGGATGAGATAGGCAAAGGTCTTGCCGGTGCCGGTGCCGGCCTCGCAGATCAGGGATTCATCATTCTCCAGCGCGGCAGTGATCGCCTGTGCCATTTCTATCTGCTGCTGCCTGCGGGCATAGCCCTCGATCAGCACCGCCAAGGGCCCATCGTCCGCCAGTACATCCGCCGGGGTTTGCATGTCAGAGGACGGAGGACAGGGGCCTGCCCCCGCCAACGAGCGGGGGACGGAGGGCGGATGATAAAGTGCGGCGACGCCATTCCTTAAAATCTGTTTTCAGTTCTCTGCCCTCCGCCCTCTGAATCAAAGCTCATGACATCACGAATAGTATCCGCATTTGTCATCGCCATCAGCAATCTGTCAAGGCCGACGGCAACACCGGCGCAGGCCGGCAAGCCGTGTTCCAGGGCGGCCAGGAGTTGCCCATCGATCACCACCTTTTCCATGCCTTGCGATTGGCGTATGCGGTTCTGGCGCTCAAAGCGCGCACGCTGCTCGGCCGCATTAAGCAGTTCATTAAAGCCATTGGCGATCTCCATGCCGGCGATAAACAATTCAAAGCGCTCGGCCACCTGCGGACGGCTGTCCGATAAGCTGGCCAGCGCCGCTTGGCAGGCCGGGTAATCATAAATAAATGTCGGTGCCTCCCGTCCCAGATGCGGACTGACAAAATGACTGAATAAAAAGTCTAATAATAAACTTCTTTCATGGGCCTCACCCACCAGACCCAAGGAAACTGCCTTGTCGCCTAATTCGGCCGGCGTGGCGGAGTGCGGGTCTAGTTCGATGTGTTGCTGGAATGCTTGCTTATAAGTCAGCCGCCTGCAGCGGCCAAGTTCCAGGGCGTGGATCAATTCGGCCAATTCATCCATCAACGAATGATGGTCATAATCCGGGCGATACCATTCCAGCAGGCTAAATTCAGGTCGGTGCAGGCGGCCGGGTTCATCATCACGAAATACTCTGGTGATCTGATAGATCGAACCCAGGCCAAAAGCGAGCAGGCGCTTCATGGCAAATTCGGGGGAAGTATGCAGATAATACCGCCTCTGCTTAAGCCTCCCGGCGACAGTCCTTAAGGGGTGAATATTGGGGTCGGGATTTTCGGCCTGAGTGAGGATGGGCGTCTCCACCTCCAAAATGCCGCGCTCCGCCATGAAGCCCCGAATCAGCGCCAGCATCCCCGCTCGGCGTTGCATGGTTTCCCGTGTCGCATTCGGCCTCCAGCCGGACATCAAGCGTTAATTATTCCTAAGGTCTTGCCTAACAGAGGGGGTTCTCGGAGGCATCTTAACCAGGTCTTGACCGTGTTGGAAGTAAGGTGATTAAAGTGCCACTCAAGTCTCCTTCGTCCCCGTATCCAGTACGGGGACGGGGCGGAGTGGATGCCTGCCCCTGCTCCCCCTTTCCCCGCTTTTCGCAAAGCCAAACAAAACCTCATCCCTTCACCCGGCTCACGTACTCTTGCGTTCTGGTATCGACCTTGATCATCTCGCCCTGCTCGACAAACAAGGGTACTTTGACGACTGCGCCGGTCTCAAGCGTTGCCGGCTTGGTGCCGCCCGATGCGGTGTCGCCACGTACCCCCGGAGCGCTCTCGGTGACCTTCAGTGTTACGAAGTTCGGTGCCAGGACGCTGATTGGATTGTCATTCCAGAGGGTGACTTCGCACATCTCCTCGCCCTTTAGCCACTGGGCGCTGTCGCCCATCGCAGCGGCATCGGCACCACACTGCTCATAGCTCCGGGTGTCCATGAAGTACCACATTTCACCGTCGCTATAGAGATATTGTAATTCGACATCCATCACATTAGCCGCCGCAACGCTCTCGCCGGACTTATAGGTTCTCTCTATCACCCGGCCGTTTTTGAGGTTGCGCAGCTTGACGCGGTTAAAGGCCTGGCCCTTGCCCGGCTTGACGGTTTCATTTTCAATAATGGAACAAGGCTCGCCATCGATCATCAATTTCAGGCCGGCCCTGAACTGGTTGGTGCTAAAAGTCGCCATGATTCGTCTAATAGTATGCTCACAAGGCGGCCTATGATAACTTGAAAGACATGGCAATTTCGAGTTGGCAACGGGAACTGAGAGAGACAAGCACTGATCCCGCTGATCTACTGAAAAGGCTTGGGCTATCCGAAGCATCCGCGTACCGTCCAAATGTGGCGCATGAGGCGTTGAAATCCTTTCCCATGCGTGTGCCGCCGGACTATCTGAAGAGTATGCAGGCCGGCGACCCCAGGGACCCTTTGTTCTTGCAGGTCTTCCCGGCTATTTGGGAGGACGCCGCACAAGCCGGTTTTGTGACAGACCCCGTCGGTGATCTGCCTGCGCGGACGGCGCCGGGCGTATTACATAAATATCACGGGCGGGTGCTCATGCTCGTCACCGGCGCCTGTGCGATCCACTGTCGCTACTGTTTTCGTCGGCACTTCCCCTACAGCGAGGCTAATCCTGCGCGATCAAACTGGCAAGAGGCGCTGGCCTACATAGCAAATGAGCCTTCCATTCGCGAGGTCATTCTGAGCGGCGGCGACCCGCTGATTTTGTCAGACGATAAATTAGCCGAATTGATTGCGAGCCTGGAGGACATTCCACACCTGAGACGCCTGCGCATCCATTCGCGCATCCCGGTTGTCCTGCCCTCCCGCCTCACCACGACAATGATTGCTACCCTGGCAACAACAAAACTGATCCCCGTCCTGGTGATACACGCCAATCATCCCAATGAATTATCAGCATCAGTCGGTGCCGGGCTGCAAGCGTTACAGGCCGCCGGCATCACCCTGCTCAATCAGTCGGTCTTGCTAAAAGACATCAACGATGATGCGAGTACCCTGGCCCGCTTAAACGAGGCGCTCCTCGCCTGTGGCGCCCTGCCCTACTACCTGCACATGCTGGATCGGGTACAGGGCGCGGCCCACTTTGCCGTCCCGGACGAGACGGCGCGAAGGATTATGCAAGATCTTAGAACCACGCTGCCCGGCTACCTCGTGCCGCGGCTGGTGCGTGAAATTCCGGGGCAGGCTTATAAAGTGCCTTTGCTGTAATTATTAGGCAACTGCTAAAAATGCACTTTCTTAGCAGTGCCCTATTGATTATTCTCAAGCGCCGCAATGCGTTCATCAAGCGGGGGATGACTCATGAACGCTCTCGCAAGGCCCTGCTTAAAACCACCCGATATGCCAAAGGCCGCCAGCTGATCGGGCAGATGCGGCTGATCTGCGCTGCGTTTTAATTGCGCGAGCGCTGCGATCATCTTCTGCTTACCCGCCAGGGCTGCACCGCCGGCATCGGCCTTGAACTCTCGGTGGCGGCTGAACCACATCACAATCGCGCTGGCCAATATGCCTAAAACCATCTGCGCGATAATGGCCGTTATCCAATAACCCGGGCCATGCCCGCGCTGCACCTTGAACACCGCCCGGTCAACAATATGCCCGATCACGCGCGAGAGAAAAAACACAAAGGTGTTGACCACGCCCTGTATCAGCGTCAGCGTAATCATATCGCCGTTGGCCACATGCGAGACTTCGTGCGCCAGCACCGCCTCCACCTGGTCCTGGTTCATCTGCTGCATGAGGCCGGTGCTGACCGCCACCAGGGCCTTGTTTTTGTTGATCCCGGTCGCAAAGGCATTCATATCCGCAGCCTCATAAATCGCCACATCCGGCACCCCGATCCCGGCCCGGCCGGCCTGCTGCGCCACCGTCTGCACGAGCCATCTCTCGGTCTGGTTTGCCGGGTTGTCGATGACCCTTGCGCCTGTTGTTCTTAGCGCCATCCATTTGGATATCGCAAGCGCGATAAACGCACCGGTCATCCCCACAACGGCGGACACAATGAGCAAGGCATTCAGATCAAGCCCCACCCCCTGCTCATCGAGAACCCCGCGTAAGCCGAATATTTCCATGACAATGCCAAGCACCATGACAATCGCCAGGTTAGTAGCCAGAAATAAAAAGATGCGCGTCATATCAGTCAATGCTCCAGCAGGTGATGTAAGGTTTAGGATATGAGTAATATAACCGTTTTCAAGAGTGCGTCAGTAGAAATCATTGCCGATAAATAATTTAGGAAGCGGCTGTTCTCTACGCGTCCCCGTGTCCAGTATGGGGCAGGCTATTCCTGCGAAAGAACGCCACCCCTGCCTACGAGCAGGGGCAGGAGTCTAGGCAGTTCTAGCCGTGATATTTGGTGAATTCGTACCCGTCCTAGTCCTTCTTGTGGAAACGGGGATGGGAATCCAGAGCTGAGAAACGTCATTCCCGGCTTGACCAGGAATCCTAAAGCCGCGCAACGTCCGAGAGCAAGAACAAGGGAAATCCGCCAAACATGATGCCAGGAACCTTCTGGATTCCTGCTTCCGCAGGAATGACGTTTATTGAATGGGAAGTGAAGGCCGGAATTGATCTGGCATGACAACATAAACATCGCATACAGTGCGAGGAGGATGCGCCTTCTCTCTTTTGGTTTTATTGAGTTGGCTGCATAACAGTATGCCAGAAACGCCGGTGCTGTTTGCGATATTCAGTGAATGAGAGGCCGCTTGGCCCCAGCCGAAACTCTATCGCCCCAGACGCGGCTGTCTGTAAGCGCCTGATGTTACGCTCTTTGTAGCGCTGGATTATATCCTGTTTCGGAAAGCCGAAGCGATTGCGATAACCGGCGGCAAAGATCGCATAGTCCGGCTGCACGGCATCGAGAAAGCGTTCAGACGACGAGGTGCGGCTTCCGTGATGCGGCACCAGCAGTATATCCGCGGCCAGTTCCTCGCCATAGCGCTCAACCAAGCGCCTCTCCGCCCGCCGCTCGATGTCGCCAGTCAATAGCAACTTTCGGCTGCCGACTGTCACCTGCAAGACGCAAGAAGCATTGTTGCCGCGCAGAGTAGTCCCGGCGGGATGCAATATGGCAAAGATGACGCCGTTCCATTCCCAGGACCCACTCGCATTGCAATGCTCTGGGGCCGGTGCGTCGAATTTTTCCGGGACACTGGTGGCGATGCTGTTGATGCTAATCGTCTCGCTCAGGCCATGCAGGCCGCCGATGTGATCATTATCGCCGTGGCTGATGATCAGCTTGTCGATTTCCTTGATGCCAAGATGACGCAGATAGGGTGCGATGACCGCGCTGCCGGCGTTAAAGCGCTCGCTGTATCTGGCCCCGGTATCATACAACAGCACATGATCCTGAGTACGCAGGACCACCGCCAAGCCCTGGCCGACATCCAGCACGCTAAGATGCAGCGCCTCCCGCCCCGGTTTCTGCGTGGCCGGAAAGACAACGGGCAATAACAAGACGAGGCCCAGATAACGCCCCGGCAGACCGGCGGGCATCAACAACAAGGCAGCGCCCATACAGGCCAGCAGCAGGGCGAAATAGGAAGCCTGTTGCACCGGCATAACAGCGAACTCAAGCCCGGCGAGCTGCGCCAGGACACACCAGATGATGTCGATGCTTTTTAGGGCAAGCTGCAATACAAAGGCCCCGACCGGCTCGCTGATGGTCAATATGAGGGTGCCCAAGAGCGCCAGGGGCACTGTGAAGATGCTGACCCAGGGTACGGCGATAATATTTGCCGGCAGGCTCAATAGCGGCAGTTGCCCGAACCAGAAAATCAGCATGGGCACCAGGCCCAGGGTGACGAGTAGCTGCACCCGGCCCCAGCGCCACCACAGCCCGCAAGCATTCAAGCGGGCGTTCATGCCGTATAAAATTACCGCAAAGGCGGTAAAGGAGAGCCAGAAGCCGGGGGCGAGCACGGCAAAGGGATCCAGCAACAAGACCGCCAGCAGGGCGAGCGCAATGATATGCGTGGCGCCCGTCTGCCTGTGTATCAACCTCAAGCCTAAGAACACGCTGAGCATGGCCAGGGCGCGCTGCGTCGGGATGGCAAAGCCGGCCAGTGCCGCATAGATCGTTGCACATACCAGGGCGCTGACGATGGCCGCATAGGGGCTTGCCAGCAGCAGGCTTGTGCGTCCGCCTAAGGGCCAGACAAATCGCGCCAGCCCGAAGGCCAACAGGGCGATAAAACCGATGTGCAGACCGGAAATGGCCATGAGGTGGTTGGTCCCGGTGGCGGTTAATACGCGCCACTGCTCCTTGCTGAGGCCGCCGCGCTCGCCGATGATCAACGGCAACAGCAGTGCCGCATTCGGCGCCTCTCCCAGTACTTCACCCAGCCTGGCGCGCAATGCAAAGCGCAGTCGCTGTAGGTATTCGCCCTGCCGCTGCTCCAACAGGGCATTGTCCGCATCTTTCAAGACATAGCCTGTTGCGCGGATGCGCTGCCGAAACAGCCATCCTTCATAATCAAAACCGCCGGGGTTCATAAAGCCATAGGGCCGCTTGAGCCGTACCTTCAGGCGCCAGACCTGCCCGGGCGCAAGCTCGTCCATGCTATTGCCCATGCCATCGCTTAGGCCATCGACTGCGCCATCTCTGGCACTCTGATACCAGCTTAGCCGCACCTTCCCCGGCACAGGCCAGGCGCGCCCCGCTTCATCATGCAGGCGCAGTGCTTCGAGTTCAAAGCGCGTCATATCCCTGCGTACCAGCGGCAAGGAGACGACTCTGCCGGTGAGCGCCAAGTTCACGCCTTCAATCTCCGGTGCTAATTGCCGAGAGAGAATCGCATCAGCACAGAAAAACGCCCACAGAAAACCCGCCAGCATCCAGGCCAGCAGGCGCAAGATCACATAGCGCCAAGCGGCCAGCAGCAGGCAGGGGAAGAGCGCAAACAGGTAGCGGGACGGGAATTCAGGCAGCTGTACGAACAGGACCACGCCCAGCAAAAACAAAAGACTCCCTGCTCGCATAGGATCGCTTTTTTAATGGCCTTTGAAGAAGCGCTTGCATAATTCCAAGGCTTGTTGGGCTATAATAGCGCGCCTTGTCAAAGACATGAACTACAACCTTGAACGGATGGGACTACGACCGTTTTTTAAGCGCCTGATGCCGGAGCGGCGCCATCTACAGCAACACAGGCAGCTCCAAGTGCTGGGCGATATACTGCATGATCCGGACATCTTTCACCTGACAAGACGCTCCGCCGCGGGCGGCGTTGCCGTCGGCCTGTTTCTGGCCTTTATCCCAATCCCTGGGCAGATGATATTAGCGGCGCTGCTGTCCCTGCTGCTGCGCGTGAACATGCCGCTGGCCCTGGTCTGTGTCTGGGTCAGTAACCCGCTCACCATCCCGCCGCTGTTCTTCTTCACTTATAAGTTCGGTGCTTGGCTGCTGAATGAACCGGCAAAAAACATTCAGTTTGAGCCGAGCTTAAGTTGGCTTGCCGAGACATTCGCTGAAATTTGGCAGCCGCTGTTGCTGGGCAGCCTGACATTAGGCGGCCTGGCGGGATTGGTCGGCTATGTGCTGGTCAGATTGTTGTGGCGCCTTGCCATTGTGCGCAAGTGGGAAGAGCGCAAGGCGCTGCAAAGGGATTTAAGAAAGAGGATGTAATTTACCCTCGCGCATTTCCATCTTTCTGTCAAACCTGGTGGCCAGGCTCTGGTTATGCGTGACCATAACGAGGCTGCTATGGTATTGCTGATTGAGTTCCAGCATCACCTCAAACACCTGGCCGGCGGTCTGTTCATCCAGGTTGCCGGTCGGCTCATCCGCCAACAGGCACTGCGGCCGCGTAACCATTGCCCGGGCGATTGCCGCGCGTTGTCGCTCGCCGCCGGAGAGCTCGCCCGGCCGGTGCCCGCTTCGCTCGCCCAAGCCAACCTTAACCAGGATCTCATGCGCTGCCGCGCTCGCCTCCTCTACCTCCTCCCCGCGGATCAACAAGGGCATGGCGACATTTTCCAGGGCGGTGAATTCCGGCAGGAGGTGGTGGAACTGATAGACAAAGCCCAGGTGCTGATTGCGCAGCCGGCCCTTTTCCCGCTCCGAGAGCTGCGATAGCCTCTCCCCGGCGATGATGACCTCGCCCTTGCTGGCCGTATCAAGCCCGCCCAGCACATGCAGCAGGGTGCTCTTGCCGGAGCCTGATGCCCCCATGATCGCCAGCTTATCGCCCTGTCCGAGACTAAGCGCAAGGCCCTGCAGCACCTCAACATGCAGCCCCCCCTGCCGGTAGGTCTTTTCAAGCCCGCTGCATGATAGCACCGGCGCATCACTCATACTTCAAGGCCTCCGCCGGCTGCGTCTTAGCCGCGCGCCGGGCCGGATAGATGGTGGCCAGGACACACAGCACAAAGGCAACCAGGCTGACCAGCGCCACGTCCAGCACCTCCACTTGGGAAGGAAAATCGCAGATGTAATAGACATCGCAGGGCAACAGATCGACCTTGAACAGAGACTCGATCAGCCTGACGATGGCCGGTAGCTGCGTGGCCAGGGCGACCCCTAATATGCCGCCGAGCACCACGCCGGAGACACCGATGACGATGCCTTGTAGCATGAAGATCTTCATAATACTCTCCGGCGAAGCGCCCAAGGTACGCAAGACCGCGATGTCGGATTGCTTGTCCGTCACCACCATGATCAGCGTGGAGATAATATTGAACGCGGCAACGGCGATAATCAGTATGGTGATCACGAACATCACGATCTTCTCGGTTTTCAAGGCGCGGAAGAAATTCCGGTTTTGCTGCGTCCAGTCAATCACGCCGTAGCTGCCCGGTAGCTGCCGCATGGCCTCTCGAACGATATAGGGCGCGGCGATCACGTCATCGGTCTTTATCCTGAGTGCGGCCGGGCCCTCCAGCCGGAACAGCTTGGCAGCATCATCTAAGTGGATTAGGCCCAAGGCGCTGTCGTATTCGTGCATGCCGATCTCGAATATGCCCTTTACGGTAAAGCGTTTTAAGCGCGGCAGCATCCCGGCCGGCGTCATACTCGCCTGCGGCGCAACCAGGGTCACCTTATCACCAGGCAGGACACCGAGTGCATTGGCCAACTCTTTTCCTAAGACAATGCCAAACTCGCCGGCTCTTAGCTCATCAAGGCCACCGGACAGCATCTTCTCAGCAACCTCTGACACGGCCGGCTCGGCCTCCGGCAGCACCCCCTGGATGATCGTTCCCTGTACGCTGTTGTTATGCGTGAGCATGCCTTCCTTGCGAACATAGGGCGCCACACCGACCACGCCCGGATGCGCCGCAAGCTGCCGCGCGACCTGCTCCCAGTCCGCAAAGGCCTCGCCATATTGCATCACAGTCGCATGAGAGATCATGCCCAGTGTGCGCTCGGTTAATTCCAGCCGGAAGCCATTCATCACCGACAACACAGAAATAATTGCCATAAGGCCAACGGCAACACCACCTATCGAGATGACCGTAATAAAGGAAATAAAATGATTACCACGCTGGGCGCGCACATAGCGCAGACCGATAAAGGCTTCAAAAGGCTTATACATCGGCACAGTATAAGCGACTCGGTAAGGATAGTAACCGACTTCTTTGCTATTGATAGGCCGCACCGGCCCTCTGAGTTGACGACCGTGCGCGGCTCAACCCATCCCCGAATTGCCGGCCTTGCCGGGCTGCCTTCGTACTTTTTGGTATCGGCTTTGGGATTCCTGGTCAGGCCGGGAATGACGAGGTATAGAAAGCAGTCTGCGGCAGTGGCCAGTGGCGTCCCCCTATCGAGTACGGGGCAAGCTATTCCTGTGAAAAGGCCTCACCCTGACTGCGAGCAGGCGCTGTTAGGATTACTGGTTCTGCTTATCGCCTTGATGCTGTCTGATGAAGCCGCCGTGGTATTTTTCGATGCGATAGAAGACTGCGCCCAGGCTAAGGCCGCGTGCGATAAAGAATAGCAGCATGGCAAGCCAAAGGCCGTGGTTGCCTAGGGCTTGCAGGCTGTACCAGGCCGGCAGGAAGATCAGGCCGCTGGAGAAGAGCATGGTGTTGCGCATCTCGGCGCTCCTGGTTGCGCCGATGAAGATGCCGTCCAGCAAGAAGCACCACACGCTCAAGACCGGCAAGACAACCACCCAGGCCAGATGGGCCTGTGCGTACTCAATGACCTCAGGCAGGCTTGTCATCAGGCCAATCAGCTGATTGCCCCAAATAAAATACGCTGCGCTCAGCAGCACGGCAATGACCAGCGCCCATTCTGTCGCCAGCGTGATGGAGCGAAAAAATTTATGCCGATCAAGGGCGCCGATGGCCCTGCCCACCAGGGCCTCTGCCGCATTGGCAAAACCATCTAAACCTAAGGCGGTGAGCAGTTGAAAATTCAGCAATACTGCATTGGCGGCAAGGATAATCTCTCCCTGCCGGGCGCCCTGGCGGGTGAAGAAGGCGAATACGAGGATCAGGCATAGGGTGCGGATGAAGATGTTTTGGTTCAAGATCAACAGGCCTTTTAAGCGCCGGGTATCGGCAATCCGTTCTCTGTGCCATCGCCCCGGATGCAGCTTTAATTTCCTTACGACCAGGTAGAGCACGATAAGTAAGCCGGTGTATTGGGCAAGGACTGAAGCCAGCGCCACGCCCCTTACATCCAGCCCCAAGCCATAGACGAACACGACATCGAGGATGATATTGACGACATTAATGACCAGCGCCGTGATCAGGGTCGCCCGGGCATCTTGCATGCCCAACAGCCAGCCGATCAGCACCATCGTCACCAGCACCGCAGGCGCGCCCCATATCGCCCAGGAGACATAGATGCTTGCATACTCTCTGACCTGCTCGCTGCCGCCGATCAGTGCGATGCCGATTTCGATGATGAGATCCTGAAACAGCAGGACAAACAAGGCGATGACGATGGCACAACCAACGGCATGAACCAGCACGGCGCGCAGTTCATCGGCATCCACCCTGCCGTGCGCCTGGGCGGCGAGGCCGGTTGTCCCCATCCGTAAAAAACCCATGCCCCAGTAGATAAAGTCAAAGATCACGGCGCCGACGGCAACCGCGCCGAGATAATGCGCAGAATCCAGGTGCCCGACGACAGCCGTATCCACAATACCGAGCAGGGCAATGGAGATATTGCTCAAGATCAGCGGCCCGGCCAGACGCCATATTTCAGTGTGTTCGGAAGTTTTCAGCATAGCCAATAAAAGTCGGCTCATAACTTGCCTACGTGCGTATCTATGAGTACCGTTTATCACTCTAAATTAAAAAGCGATATGGTGAAGATAGCGATGCAAAACCGGGAAGTCTATCAGGCAATCGCCGCTAACATCGGCAAGGTCATCAAGGGTCAGAAATCCGCCATAAGAAGATTGCTCGCCGCCTTTATCAGCGGCGGCCATGTGCTTTTGGAAGATGTGCCGGGCACGGGCAAGACCACCCTGGCCAAGGCTTTGGCAAAGTCCATTGCTGCGGATTATCGGCGCATCCAGTTCACCCCGGATCTCTTGCCGACCGACATACTCGGCGTGTCCATCTTTGATCAGCGCGACCAGGACTTCCATTTTCACGAGGGCCCGGTGTTCACCAATATACTATTGGCCGATGAGATAAACCGCGCCTCGCCGCGCACCCAGTCGGCGCTGTTGGAAGCAATGGCCGAGTCACAGGTCAGCGTTGATGGCCTTGTGCGGCCCTTGCAAGATCTGTTTTTTGTCATCGCCACCCAAAACCCCATTGAATTTCACGGCACCTACCCCCTGCCGGAGGCGCAGATGGATCGCTTTGCCATGCTGTTTGATCTGGGCTATGTGGATGAAAAGCAGGAAGTCGCTATCTTGTCCGAGCAAAACCGGCAGCACCCGCTGGAGACCATCAGCGCCTGCGTCAGTGCGGCCGATGTCAGGCGGCTTAAAGATAGCGTGGCGGATATACGCATCAGTGAGGAACTCAAGCATTATATCATCGCTATCATTCGCGCGAGCCGGAATAGTGACGGCATCGCTGTTGGCGCCAGCCCCAGGGCGGCGTTGGCGCTGATGAAGACAGCCCAGGCCCTGGCCCTGTTTGAAGGCATGGAATTTGTCACGCCGGAGCATATCCAGGAGATCGCCGTGCCCGTCATTGCCCATCGCCTGATGCTTGACTCCCAATCGAAATTCTCCGGCTTGACCACCACGCAAGTGGTGCAGGATATTCTAAAGACGCTGCCGGTGCCGATCTAGGTCGTTTTATAAGCCATGATAAAGCGCCTGGTATATAAGAACTTCAAGCTGGTCTATCGGCTGAGTCAGTGGATACGTCGGCGCTTCACACCGGCCGGGCTATTGATCTTGAGCGCGATGGTGGCCGCCGGCGTCTTTGGCATCGATACCCGACGCACCATGGCCTTTCAGATCTTTGCCTTAAGCCTTATCATCCTGCTGGTTTCATTATGCTGGGCGCTGTCGTTTCGACAGGGTTTTCAGGTGCAGCGCAGGCTGCCGCAATTCGGCACCGCCCGGCAAAGGCTGGAATACCGACTGCTCATTGAGAATGAAAACGCAACCATGCAGGAAGACCTGCTGGTGATTGATGAGCTGGATAACTCCCTGCCGGACTTTGCGGAATTTAGCGCATCACGCGACCCGGAAGACAAAAACCGCAACTGGTTTGACCGAAAGCTCAGCTATCCGAAACTGGTCAACCTGATCAACCACCGGCGCGGGGCGAGGGTCTCTCCCGTTGCCATAGATAAAATCCCTGCGCGCGAGAGCATCGAAATCAGCATCGACATACGCCCGCTGCGCCGGGGTTATCTGCATTTCACCCAGGCGCATATCGCTCGGCCCGATCCCTTCGGGCTGTTTCGCGCCTTGCGGACGATTGCCAAAAGAGACAGTTTGTTAATTTTACCAAAGACCTATCGGGCGCCCGCCTTGCAGCTATCCGGCGCGCGCAAGTACCAAGCAGGCGGATTAAACCAGGCCAGCCTGGTGGGCGACTCACAAGAGTTCCTGTCCTTAAGAGAATACCGCCCGGGGGATCCACTGCGGGCCATCCACTGGCGCAGCTATGCCAAGCTCGGCCGGCCGGTGGTCAAGGAATTTCAGGACGAATTCTTTGTGCGCCAGGGCCTGATACTGGACACCTTCATGGAAGATGGCAGTGAAGCCGCCTTTGAAGAGGCGGTATCGCTGGCGGCCTCCTTTGTCGTTGCCAAGGCGGATCAGGATGCCCTGCTCGACCTGATGCTGGTCGGCGTGAATGCCTATCGTTTCAGCGCCGGCAGAGGCATGAACAAGACCGAGAATATGCTGGAGATACTCGCCTGTGTAGAGCCTTGCCTGGCCCAACCCTTTAGCCGACTGGAACAATTACTAGTAGAGCACATCCATGAGACCAGCGGCGTTATCTGTATCCTGCTCGCCTGGGATAAGAAACGGCAGGCTCTGATCAGGCATATTCTTGTCCGTGAACTGCCGCTTTATGTCTTCGTGATCACAGAGCAGACAAGCGGCCATGATGAACTCGGCCCCATGCAGGAACACCCCGAGCGGCTTGTTATCATGTCGCCCGATAGCGTGCAGGAAGAGTTAGACAAGATACGTTAATGAAAGCAGAGGCCACGACACTTGGCGCAGCACCACGTTTTATGCTCAGCGTGTGTCTGCTGTTCTGGGGCTGGCAAAATGCCTATCTGCCCTATGCCCTTGCCATGGCGCTGATTTTAGAGCTTCCCCATTGGCAGTCCTGGCGCTGGTCAGTCGCAGAGAAGGACTTTAATAACGTGGCCGATCTCAGCAGCATCCTGTTTTTTATACTGGTCATCTATGTCTTTAGCGAACACGGCTCAAAGGGCATCTTCATATTGCTCTCACTCGCCCCTTTTAGCTTTTTTCTTTTAGTACTCACACAGCTCTACAGCGCCCAGGGAAGGTTCAAGCTCAAGGCGCTGTTTGTCAGCCTGCGTCGGCTTGACCCGGAAAGATCACCGGAGGCGCAAGCCGATGTGGACATCACCCTGCCCTATTGCATCATCTGTCTGGTCTCATCAAGCGCCGGCAATCAACGCACGCTCTGGTATTTTGTCCTGCTGTGTCTGCTCTTTGCCTGGCTGCTCTGGCACCTGCGCCCCGCACGTTACAAGGCCCTGACCTGGCTCGGCCTGCTTGTTCTGTCATGCGCCCTCGCCTGGGTCGGCCAATCGGGCATACGCTATGTGCAATACCGGCTTGAGCGCTCTTTTCTGAGCATGTTCGATGATTATATGTGGCGCTATCGGGACCCGAACCGGACCACGACCGCCATCGGGATGCTGGGGCGGCTTAAGGCATCCGACAAGATCGTGCTGCGTTTAGAAGCCGATGCCAGACTGCGCAAGCCGCTGCTGCTACGGGAAGCGACGTACAACACCTACGCCTACGGCGTCTGGAGCAACCCGCAGAATAGCTATACCGTGATTGACCAGGCGGTCGATACGCTTGACTGGACCTTGAATGCGTTTGAGAGCGACCAGGCCGCCACGATCTCTACATACATGGCCAAGGAGATCGGTGTCATCCCGCTGCCGCATGGTGCCGCCAGGCTCAGGGATGTCGGCGCGATCCAGATCGAACAAAGCCCCTATGGCACGATTAACATGGAAATGCGCGAGGGCTGGATCAACTATGGCATTGATTACCAAGACAGCCAAATCGCGGATGCGCCCCCAACTGATGCCGATCTTTATGTCAGCGAAAATTATCGCAGTGACTTTGAGAAACTCAGCCGACAACTGGAGCTAAGACAACGTACACCGAGCGCGGCCGTATCCACCATCGAGCAGTATTTTGCCGATAATTTTTACTATTCACTCAACCAGAGGCAGCGCTTCCCGCGCGGCAAGTACCTGTCCAAATTCCTGTTTGAAACCCGGCAGGGACACTGCGAGTTTTTTGCCACCTCCACCGTGCTCCTGCTGCGTAGCGCCGGCATCCCCGCTCGCTATGCGGTGGGATACTCGGTGCAGGAATACAGCCCGCTGGAAGGCCGCTACATTGCCCGCGCCCGGCATGCGCATTCCTGGGCGCTGGCCTATGTCGATAATAACTGGCGGGTCATCGACACCACCCCGGCCACCTGGGCGCCTTATGAAGAAGAAAATGCCTCGCCGCTACAGGGCTTAGGCGATCTCTGGTCCTGGCTCAGCTATCAATACTCACGCTGGCAGGCCGAGGATAAGCTGGAAGAGAAATCCAGCCGAAATTACCTGCTCTGGCTGCTCATCCCGTTGGCGTTATTCCTGCTCTGGCGTCTGTATGGCAAAGAGCGGGTAGCGGCCTATAAAAGGCAGGCGCCGACAAAAAAATCATACTCATGCACGGGGCTGGATTCCAGTCTGTATAAGCTGATCAAAAGAATCGAGGGGGCCGGCTTTCAGCGCCAGCGGGGCGAGACCTTAAGACAATGGTTCCAAGGCCTACAGCCACACCTGGACCTTCAGAGCCTGCGCCCGGCCCTGGAAATCCATTACCGCTATCGCTTTGATCCGGCAGGCATTGAGAGCGAGCTAAAGGATAAAATGGATGAGGATGTGAATGATTTTATTTCAAAACTGCGCTATGTAAGATGAAACAGGCAACGCACGCAGACATAAAAAGTATCATCCAGAGCATCCTCAAGGACAGCCATCATCATCCCGGCCTGTTTGCAGAGAATGAAATCGCCGATCTGGAAGAGCGGATCTTCACTAAAGTTATACGTAAAAAAGACACGGCCTACGCGCGCTGTATTACCCGACAAGGATATTCAGCTACGGCCGGAAGAGGTAGTGCGCCAGCTTTATGCCGCCCGTCTCATCCATCAATACGGCTACCCATCGAGGCAACTGATGTTTGAATATCCGGTGACCTTCGGGCGGGAGAAAAAGAAGGCCGATATTGTTATTTTTGATAAGGATCGCCCCGATACGCCTTATGTCATTATTGAACTGAAGAAACCCAAACTCAAAGACGGCAAAGAACAACTGCGCTCTTATTGCAACGCCACCGGTGCGCCCATCGGCGTGTGGACGAACGGCGAGCAGATCTCGCACTATCACCGCAAAGACCCGAATTATTTTGAAGGCATCAGCGACATCCCCAAGGCGACACAAAGCCTGCAAGACATCGTAAGCGAGCGCTTCACCGTAAAAGACCTCATCATCAAAGACAAACTCGCCAACGAGCGTAAATCCTTAAAAGATCTCATCCTGGAAATGGAAGACGAAGTGCTGGCCAATGCCGGCGTGGATGTGTTTGAGGAAGTGTTCAAGCTCATTTTCACCAAGCTTTATGATGAGTTTCAGAGCCAGGCAGACAAGGGCGTGATTAACTACCACACTAGGCAGGTAACCAAAACCGCCGTCAATGAAGACAACTCCAAATATGGCGACAAGCCGGATTATCTGGGCGGCACGGACTACGGCGCATTGATGCAAGCCGTGAAAGGAATTGATGATTCCGGCTTTAGAGTCATGGAATTTCGCAATACCGGCCAGACCGATGCCAAACTCAAAGAAAAAATACAGGCGCTTTTCAATGCCGCCAAGGAAGAATGGCGCGGCGTCTTTTCAGCCGAATCCGCCTTTGAACTATCAGACAGCCATCTGGCGGTCTGTGTTTCCAGCTTGCAAGACATCAAACTCTTCAATTCCAACCTGCTGGTGGTTGATGAAGCCTTTGAATACCTGGTCAGCAAATCGGCCAAAGGCGAGAAAGGCCAGTATTTCACGCCGCGCCATGTGATCGATATGTGCGTGCAGATGCTCAATCCCCGGCCCGGCGAGTACATGATCGATACGGCATCCGGCAGTTGCGGCTTTCCGGTGCATACTATTTTCAAACTCACCGGCCACCTGTTCACCAATGCGGAGATATCCGAGCAGGATAAAAAGGATGTGTTGAAGGTCTTCGGCATTGATTTTGATGAGAAGACCGTTCGTGTCGCAAGAACACTCAACCTGATTGCCGGGGACGGGGAAACCAATGTGCTGCACTTAAATACCCTGGACTTTGAACGCTGGAGCGACAAGACCGAGAGAGATAAAAAATGGATCAACACGTATGGAAAAGGTTTTGAACGGCTGGAAAAACTGAGAACACACAAAAACGAGAACAAACAATTCAATTTTGACCTGCTCATGGCCAACCCGCCCTTTGCCGGCGACATCAAGGAAAGCCGCCTGCTGCATCAGTATGAGTTTGGCTTTAAGTCCGGCGGCAAAAAGGCGCAAAGCAAGGTCGGGCGCGATATTTTGTTTATCGAGCGCAATCTTGATTTTCTCAAACCCGGCGGACGCATGGCGATCGTGCTGCCGCAGGGGCGGTTTAACAATACTTCGGATAAATACATTCGGGATTTTATTGTCGAACGCGCCCGCATCCTGGCCGTGGTCGGGCTACACGGCAACACCTTCAAACCGCATACCGGCACCAAGACCAGCGTGTTGTTCGTGCAAAAGTGGGACGCTACACTTTGCCCGAAAGTGGAAGACTACCCCATATTTTTTGCGGTATCCGAAAAAGGCGGCAAGGATAATTCCGGTGATTATATCTACCTGAAAAACACAAAAGGCGAATACAAGCTGGATAAAAACGGGCACCTTATCGTCGAGCATGATCTACACAACCACGCTGGCGAATTGCCGGACGGCATCGCGGAAGCCTTTATTAAATGGGCGAAGGGTGAGGGCCTAAGTTTCTGGAATTAGATAACATGGAACAGCAGAATATTATCATCTACAAAACCGCAGACGGCAAGGCATCGGTCGCACTGTACGCCCGGGATGGGGAGATTTGGCTCACGCAAAAGCAGTTGGCCGAACTTTTTGCCACCTCCCGCCCCAACATCACCGTACACATCGCCAACATACTGAAAGAAAAGGAATTATTGGAAAATTCAGTATGTAAGAATTTCTTACATACTGCCGCCGACGGCAAAGAATATCAGGTGAAATACTACTCGCTGCCCATGATCCTGGCCGTGGGTTTTCGGGTTGGCGGCGCTCGCGGCACCCAATTCCGACAATGGGCAAACCGTCATCTGCATGATTACATGGTCAAGGGCTTTATCATGGATGACGAACGTCTGAAAAATCCCGATGGCCGTCCCGATTACTTTGATGAAATGCTGGCGCGCATTCGCGATATCCGGGCGAGCGAGAAACGATTTTATCAAAAAGTACGAGATTTATTTGCCTTATCCAGCGACTACGATAAAACAGATAAATCCACCCAGATGTTTTTTGCCCAGGTGCAGAACAAACTGATTTATGCCGTAACCCGACAAACCGCCGCAGAGCTTATTGTGCAAAGAGCCAGTGCTACGAAGGCCAACATGGGGCTGACGACATGGAAAGGAGCCATTGTTCGCAAGCAGGATATTTATACCGCCAAGAATTATCTGGGCAAGGATGAGCTTGATACCCTTAATCGCCTGGTTGTTATCTTTTTGGAAACCGCCGAGCTTAGAGCGAAGAACCGTATCGACACCAGCATGGATTTCTGGCGTGAAAATGCCGATAGCATTATTGAAAACAACGATTTTGATCTGCTGCAAGATGCCGGCTCAATCAGCCGTGAAAAAATGGAAAAAACCGCTTTGGATGAATATGAAAAATTTGATCAAAAGCGAAAGGCATACGATGCCCGGCAAGCGGATAATCAAGATGAGGAAGAGCTTAAGCAACTTGAAGCAAAGATTAAAAATCGCACGGCTGATGAAGGATAAACTGATGAATAGTGTTAATGAAAGACTGACGTTTTGGATAGGGGCTTAGTGATGCAGGTTTCTATTGTTAGTCTATCGCAGTTAAGGGATCAGAATAATTTAAGAATTGATGCAGAATACTGGCATCCGGAGTTGATCAAATTATCATCCAAAATAAAAAGAGATTTACTCTTGGGTCATGTGATAGAAAACGGCTATAGAGTTGTTTATGAAAATACAGCGATATTTAGAGGTTATGAATTTCAAAATAGTAATATGCCAAAATTCTTACAGGCAACAGATATAAGCTCTCCCGTCATAAACATAGAACAATCTGGTTATGTGTCTAACAATGACTGGGTACGTTACCCAAAAGGCAGAGTGCGTAAAGGAGAAGTGCTGCTGGAAGTCAAGGGCAATGTTAATAAAGTGGCAATAGTACCCGATGATTTTCCTGAAAAGGTTTTAATAAGCGGCACTTTGTATAAGTTCAATGTCAATCATTTAATTAACCGTTACTGTTTGACTGTTTATTTGTCTTGCCGCTTTGGACAAAAATTAAAAGAACGATTAGTTTCTAACATAGCAACACCTTATTATAAGCAAAAGTGAGTTGTATAACATTCCTTTGCCAGAACTAAGTAAGTCTTTTCAAGATGAGATAGAATGGATCTATAAACTGACAATTAAAAGAATAAATGATTCGGAAATCCTTTACAAGCAAGCCCAAACCCTCCTCCTCGCTGAACTCGGTTTAATCGACTGGCAACCGAAACATCAATTAACCTTTGTCAAAAGTTATTCCTACACCCAAGAAACAGAGCGCATGGATGCGGAATATTTTCAGCCAAAATATGATCAGATTATCAAAGGGATAAAGCATTATCCCGGCGGGTGGAACAAGTTAAGGGATTTAGTCACAATCAAGAAATGCGTGGAAGTGGGTAGCAATGAATATCAAGATGACGGCATTCCGTTTGTTCGAGTGAGTAACCTCAGCCCCTTTGAAATCACGCAAGAAAAATATATCTCTGAAAAACTGTATCATGAGATCAAACAGCATCAGCCCCAGAAGGGAGAGATATTATTCAGCAAGGATGCAACGCCAGGGATAGCCTATTACTTAGACCAAGCGCCGCAAAGGATGATACCGTCCGGCGGCATACTCCGGCTAAAGAAAAAGTCAGGCGCTATCAAGAGTGAATATTTGACGTTGATCTTAAACTCGCTTTTAACCAAAGAGCAGGTTAATCGGGATGTGGGAGGCTCTGTTATTTTGCACTGGCGGCCTGATCAGGTGAAAGAAACAATAATTCCTATTTTACCGCAAGCCAAACAAACCCAAATCCGGCAGAAAGTTATCGAATCCTTTGCCTTGCGTAAGCAATCCAAACACCTGCTGGAATGTGCCAAGCGGGCGGTGGAAATAGCGATTGAGCAGGACGAGCAAAGCGCGATGAGGTGGCTGGAAAAAGAGGCGGCTTGACGAGGTAGCCTAAAGGCTTAATCCCTCCTCAACCGGTCGGATACGGCCATCGGTGTTGGATAGCGCAGTACGATGATGTATGAGGAGATGATGAGGGTTAATATGGTTGCCAGTTGAATGAGGTATGAGGTGTCTTCGGTTATGTAACCCGACTGCACGGCAAGCACTGCGATCAAGAGCGAGAACTCGCCGATCTGCCCCAGCCTGAAACCCACTTCAAGCGAGACATATTTCTTCTCGCCGGCCAGCATGAACAGCATCCTGAACACCAGCGGTTTAACGATAATAACAAGCACGGCCAGCAGCATGGCCGGGAGGATAATCTCGCCGATGATGTCCATGTTAAAAGAGGCGCCAAGCGAGAAGAAGAAGATGATCAGAAAAAAATCACGCAGGGGCTTGAGTTTCTCGGTAATGAACAGGGCGATGGGGCAGGAGGCCAAGGTAACGCCGGCAATGAAGGCCCCTATTTCATGGGACAGCCCCAGCAGTACGGCAAGTTCAGCCATGCCTAGGCACCAGGCAATGGCGAGCAGGAAGATGTATTCGTGTATCTGGTCAAAGCGCATGAGCAGCTTCTCCAGCACAAGACGCTCCAGCAGCCAGGCGATAAGGATTAATACCGGCAGGGTGCCCAGTTGCCAGGCTATATCCGCCAGCAGATTGCCGCCCTTGCCGTAACCCTGCAACAAGAGCAGGACGATGATGGCGATCAGGTCCTGCAACAGTAGGACGCTGATCAGCATCTGCCCGGTATGACGATGGTGCAGGGAGGTGGTCGGCATCAGTTTCACGCCGATAATGGTGCTGGAAAACATCAAGGCCGCGCCGATCAAGAGCGAATCAGAGATGGGATAGGCAAACAGGTAGGCGATGATAAAACCAATTAGGCCAAATAATATAGAACTGAGAATCGTGGTGGTCAGCGCCTCGCCGAGCATCTTCCATAGCTGCTGCGGCAGGAGATCCAGCCCCAGCAGGTACAGCAGAAAAATAATGCCGATATTGGATATGTCCTGGATGAGCTCTCCATCATCGACCAGGGCAAGCCCCCAGGGGCCCAAGACAATGCCGAGCACGATATAGGCCACGATCATGGCCTGGCGGGCAAGCAGGGCAACCGTGGCCAGCACTGCAGCGCCGGTGAAGATCAGGAACATCGAGAATTCGATGGAGGTGCCGCTCATGTTACTTGCCTTTCATTTCCAGGTTTTTACTCTTTTTCATCATAAATAACCAGCACAACGCCAACTGGCTATCTTACCCGGCCAGCATTGCTTAGCACTAGCCCTTAATGCAGGCATTTTTGTAACATGGCCGGTAGAGGCCATAATATTATCTGGTAAAAAATAGCGGGACTGGTAGTATAGCCGGACACTGGAAAAAGTAGAGCAATCTCAATTAAGCATAGCGACTATGGCACTTCAATTCGAATTAGCAGGCTCGCAGATAGACGGCACCAGAGGCTATCAGGAAGATGCCTTTTTGATCACCAATCTAACAGACAAAGAAGGCAATACCAGCGCCTTGGTGATCGTGGCCGATGGCATGGGCGGACACGCCGCCGGCAATGTGGCCAGCAATATGGCGGTGCAGGCCTTCAACAAGCACGTCTCGGCCAATTATCCCACCGACAAACATGCCACCATATTGCGCGAATGCGTGGAAATGGCGAATAATTCTATCAAAGAAACCATCGCCGAGACATCGGCACTGGCCGGGATGGGCTGCACGATGGTCGCGGCCATCTTGGAAAAGGGGCAAATGTGGTGGGCCAGTGTGGGTGATAGCCATGTCTATCTGCTGCGCAACAAGGAGTTGATCAAGAAGAACGCCGATCATAGCTACGGCGGCTTCCTGGATCGGATGGAGGCGGCGGGAACGCCGGTGGAACCTGAGCCCGGCCTGGCCCGCAACATGCTGATGAGCGCTATTATGGGCGAGGATCTGGGTGAGGTGGACGTATCTGCGCAGCCCTTTCCCTTACAAGCCGGCGATAAAATCCTCATTTGCAGCGACGGCATGGATACCTTGAGCGCCGGCAAGATCATTCAGTTTTCAGACTGGTCGGAAACGCCTAAGGGCTGCGCCGATGACCTGCTCCAGGCAGTCGAAGCTGCCAATATGCCGAAGCAGGACAACACCACCATTGTTGTGGTGAACGTCTCGGCAGCGCCACAGATCGAGACGCCGGCGCCTGCGCCGGTCCAGCAGATTGTAACAGAATACATGGCAGAAGACGAGCCAAAAAGCGGCAAGGCCGGCCTGTTTATCGGCATTGCCGCCGTCCTCGTCATCGGCATAGCAGCCGCCGTCTTCTTCGGTATGCAAGATAAAAAACTATCCACCCCGGTGGACACCGAAGAGCTGGCAGAGGTCATTATTGAAGAATATGCGGAGGAGGAAGCAGCAGAGGATACTGAAGAAGAAGCGCTGCAAGAGCCAATGGACGAGGCCGAAGACCAGGAAGCCGCCGAGACGGCGGCCGCAGAAGTGGCCGAGGCGGTGGCGGAAGAGGCCGAGCCTGCGGCACCCAGCCAGGAATTTCAGGATGAACTAAAAGACGGCGGCACCGGCCCCGTGATGATACGCATCAATGCAGGGGAATTTGATATGGGCAGCCCCAGCTCCTCCCGCTTTAGCGATGAGCGCCCCCGGCGCCTGGTCAAGGTACGGCCCTTTGCTGTGAGCAAAAACGAAATCACCTTTGCGCAATATGAGCAATTTGCCCAGGCGACCGGCCGCCGGATGCCGGACAATCTGTACATGGACAAGGCGAGCCATCCGGTCATCTTCGTGTCTTGGGATGATGCCTTCTACTACACGCGCTGGCTATCCGAGCAGAGCGGCCGGCGTTATCGCCTGCCCACCGAAGCGGAATGGGAATACCTGGCAGGCACCGGCAAGCGCTCCCCGTTCTGGTGGGGCTATGACGAAGAGCCGAACCGGGCGCACTGCTTCGGCTGCGGCTCCGGCCTTGATCCGAGAAAACCGACGAAGATCGGGAGCTTTGCGCCGAATGAGTTCGGCGTCTATGACAGCGCCGGCAATGTCGCCGAATGGGTGCAGGACTGCTGGCATGACAACTACAAAGGCGCCCCATCAGACAGCGGCGTCTGGGAAGGCGGCGATTGTGCCTATCGCATTGCCCGCGGCGGCGCCTACAGCAGCCCACCGCAGTCCATCCGCCATACCAAGCGCGATAAATTCAAGTCCGATCAGGTCTATGACCACATCGGCATTCGCGTGGTGCGCGACCTCTAAGGAGGCGCTTGCTAATTCATGGATGAATTAGTAACAGCACGACAGACAAATCGCAGCAATCGTTGCCAAAGATTTTGCTGCATACACTTCATCTTTGAAGATAAGTGTGATTTTTGTTTGTCTTAACATTTTCAATTACCGGGCTTTTGTTGATCTTTCCTTGTGAATGTAATGCAAAGGGCTAATCCCATGGGATTTGTTTTGCCAAAAATCAATGTACGAGGCTACCCTATGCCCCGATGGATGCGCACAGATGTCCGGCAAAAGACCCGTCATCCTCAAAGCCGATGCCGTTAATCCCTTTTATAGCGAACGCGGCAGCAGCAGTAATATGTTACCCCGCGCTTTCCGACAGCTTTCCAAACTGAAAGGCCTTAGAGATGGTGAGCCGCGCATGGAAGCCGACACAAGCTATCGCGAGCAGAAAGTGCCGCGGTTGCCTGTTACTTTGGCATTGCCGGTGAGGGTAAAGGTATCCACCCCTCCCCGCCTCCGTCATTCCTGCGGAAGCAGGAATCCACAAAACGTTTAGTCGCCTAGATGACTGGCAGTTAGACGCTTAACAGACTCCCCCCTAAAACTCAACCCCCACCAGCACACGCCCACTTAAAGAGCGCTCGCTTACTTCACCCATGTCATGGCTGTATTCTAGCTCTGCCTCTACATGCAGGCGTTCATCTAGCCGATAGCGCAGGGATGCCCCCACATAGGCATTGTGCACACTGCTGTCATCATCCGTGCTGATACGGAAGTTGGCACCCGCAAGAGAAAAACCTGCCGTCTCATGGTCGGTGAAGCGGCTGTCTAAGCCACTTCTCAAGACCAGCTCGCCATCGCCTTCCAAGAGATAGGCCAGCGCCAGTTCCAGGCGGGTGTTCCAACTCTTCCCCTCACGTTTGTTCTGGGTGATATTCGCTCGACCACTCGCAGCGTGGTCGGACAGGCCCTCTGCCCCCCGCTCGGTATAGCCCTTATACCAGCCTTGCGTATAGCTCACGCTGGCGGCTGGGCGCAGTTCCCAATCCTCACTGAGCACTGCCCTATGGCTCAGTCGTAAGGACGGACTAAGAAAGAGGCTACTGTAGCTGCCTTGGGCTACTTGTGCCTGGCCTTGGTTAAGCAGCGCCCTTCGGCTGTCGTGGTCTTCGTAGCCCAGATTGAGGCTAAGGCCGATATCGATGCCCTGCCAGGTGTCTTGGCCATAGAGCCCTAGAAAGAAGCTATCGGTCTCTATCTGGGTGTTTTTACCGCTACTGACCAGGTCGGCATGGGCATAGCCAAAGAGAACCCCAGCAATGGCATTGGCAAAGACTTGTTCCGCCCCAAAGGCCACGCCCCGATAGTCTTGGGAATGGGCAGCCACCCCGCCATCTTGTCCTCGGCGGCGATCAGCGGCAAAGAGTTCGCCCCAGATGAAGGGACGGGGGTCAACAGCGAGTAAGCCGGGCAGGCCCGACCCACTCTGCGAGTGGTCGGGCAGGAGTTCCCCGGCGGCCACCTGGATGGGACGGCGCTGGCTGCGACGGTTGCCACGGTTGCCTTGCCCAGAAGGATTGCCACGCAGGCCACCGGTCAAGCGCTGGTTGACCACGTTATGCACGGCACTGCTTAAGACCCCCATGGCGGTGGATTGGGCGCTCTCAGCCCCTCTGTCCAGGGTCACGAGGCGGGTCGTGCCATCGGTATCGGGCAGGGTAAGCACTAAGCGCGTGGGGTCATTGGCCACAGGCTGGGCGCTGGGGGTGACCGGAGTTGGGGGGACGGGGGCTACAGAAGGGGCGGTTGTGCCGGTATCGGTGTCTGTTCCGGTGTCAGTATCGGTTCCCGTATCGGTTCCTGCGTCTGTATCTGTGCCAGCATCCGTTCCCGTTTCGGTTCCGGTATCGGTGTCAGTATCCGTATCCGTTCCTGTATCCGTACCTGCGTCTGTGTCTGTGCCGGCATCCGTTCCCGCATCCGTTCCGGTATCGGTGTCTGTGCCACTATCGCCGCCGGCGTCCGCATCCCCATCCCCATCTGGATCGGGGCCTGCCCGACCACTCGCAGAGTGGGTCGGGTCTGGTTGGCCGCCTTGGCCGCTACCAGCACCCGGGCCGGGGGCTTGGCCGCCTTGTTGGCCTGCGCCTTGGCCTTGTTGGCCGCCCTGTTGACCTGCGCCCTGGCCCTGCTGCCCACCGGCACCCGCATCCGGATCAGGGCCCGGCTGTTGGCCGCCTTGTTGACCTGCCCCTTGGCCTTGCTGGCCGCCTTGTTGACCTGCGCCTTGGCCTTGCTGGCCGCCCTGTCCACCACCGGCATTCGGATCAACAACGGGCGGTTGTACTGGTGGCTGCGGAGGCTGTACCGGCGGCTGCACGACTGGAGGCTGCACCGGCGGTTGTACTGGTGGTTGCACGACTGGGGGTTGTGGCGGGGCAGCGCCTGCATCTTCGGTACGCGCATTGGGCAGGCCGGTCAAGGTTTCAAAGTTACGGTAGCGGATGGCGCCTACACTGGTACCAGCCAGCAGGTTGGTGACATCCAAGGTGTCGGCATTGGTCTCATCCCCACCATCCACAATGCCACCGACAAAGGCACTGTCGGACAGGGTTACGCTATCATCGCCGGCCCCCGTGTTGATGGCACCAGTAAGCCCCGCCCGGTCGCTGATATTCACCTCATCATCGCCGGCCCCGGTGTTCAGGTCGCCGGTTATCTTGGCATCATCAGAGAGGGTGAAGGTGTCATCGCCCGCCCCGCTGGTGATGTTGCCCGTCACCTGGCCAGTGCCGGTGAAGGTGAAGGTATCGGCCCCATCCCCGCCTGCAATGTCACCGGTTAAGTCAGCCCCATTGGTGAAGGTAAAGCGGTCATCGCCGTCCCCGCCGCTTAAGTTTGCGCTAAAGGCGCTGGAGAGGCTAAAGGCATCTTCCCCGGAACCGCCCACCAGGTTTTCAAAGGCGCTGAATTCCAGGGTGTAGGTCTCGGCGGCGTTGGTGGTGGGGTTGGTGCCTTCAACGGCATAGGTGGAGAAGGCCGGTGTCGCATTCAGCGTCCAAGTGGCGGCGGTGTTGTAGCCGGTTAAGGTATCGGTGTAGGCCGCATCCGCCGAGCCGGTGAGTTGGTCAATGCCGGTGAAGCCGTTGGTGATGCCGGGGGCGTTGCCGGCAAAGCCCAGATTACTGCTGCGCACGAGGGCAATGGAAACCGCGCTGCCGTAGCCGCTGTAGTCCAAGTGGCCGCGGCCGGCCTCGGCAGTGATGAAGCCGCCGATGCTGGCGCTGTCGCGCAAGGCTATGGTGTCGCTGTCATTCCCGGTCGCGACGACACCGCTCACTTGCGCCTGACCTTCTAAGGTGAGGGTGTTGTTGCCATCGCCGAGGACAATGCCGTTGACCCGGGCGTTGTCGCGTAAGGTGATGCTGTCATTCCCAGCCCCAGCGAGAATGTTGCCGCCTACCTGCGCATTGTCAGCAAGGGTCATGGTGTTGTTGCCCGCCCCGCCATCAATGTTGCCGGTGACCTGGCCGCTGCCACGCAAGGCCAGGGTGCCGCCATTGTCGAATTGCACAACGGTGGCGGCCGTATTCGGCTGGTTCATCGCATCCAGCACCTGAATGCTGCCGCTGTGGGTGAGGGTGCCACCGGCGCTGACTTGCACCGCAATGCTGCCGGCCGGAGCATTGATAGCCCCGTTATTAGTGAGCGCTCCCGCCGCCAGATTTACCTTACCATCCAGGGTGGCCGCCTCATCCAAGACTAAGGTGTTTCCTTCAAAGCCGATGACGTTGGTGGCCTTCCCATCCACAACCGCCCGCCGCAGGGTGCCGTCAAATCGCGCTCCGTCTGTGGTGGCAGCGTTGGTGATTTCGGTGTCAGTGAAGACCATCGCCCCGAGAAGGGTGGAACCGTCCTGCAACACCATCTTGCCACCGGTGGCCGCAAAGCGAATGGCATAATCATCCGCATCGGTGCCATCGGCGCGGATGGTGCCGCTGTTTGTGAGCGTCGCATTGACGGCAGTGAACTCTACTGCAATCGCCTGTTCCGAGACGATGGTGCCGCTGTTGGTCAAGGTGCTGCCCGCCCCATTGAACTCCACCCCGTCATCCTTCGTGCCGGTGATGCTGCCGGCGTTGATCAAAGTTGCAGGCCCTCCACTGCCAAAGAAAACCCCTTTCCCATCGCCGCTGATCTCGCCCCGCGAGGTATTGCCCAGCCGTGCTTGCGTAACCCGATCGCTGAACCATACACCGAGGTCATTGGTATTGAGTGCCTCAATCGCGCCGTCATTGAGAACCCTCGTCGCTACCAAGCTTGTTTGACGAATACCGGCATCATTGTCGCCACTATCACCGGCTGTGGTGATGGTTCCACGATTGATCACTTGGCTAGAGAGGGTTAAAAGTATGCCAAATCCATCTCTTTGGACTGTGATTGTTGCATTACGATCATTGAGAATCTTCACCGGTTCTCTCCGGACGTCATCGGTGGTAATGCCTGTGCTGCCGGATGGCGCTTCCACTATGATATTTCCCTGATTCACGGCCAGGTTGTTGGCTCCCATTACCATGCCAGCGTTCCCATTCCCTGTTATGGTGATCGTCCCCTCATTTCGCATGGCCCCGTTTCTATTGACCAGCATGCCATCTCTGTCGGTGCGAATGGTGCCGGTATTGATGCGCAAAACATCTTCATCAACGAGATTGCCGAATGAGCGGGTAAGCGCTACGGAATTCGTCTCCGTTTTCCCATAGTCGGACGCATCGATCTCAAACTCCGATGGATCAATGCCAATCTGGGCGGCGATGCGCGCAAACTCGGTCTGGGCCTGGGCTTGTCCCTGTCCCTGCTGTGCTTGTTGGCCCTGCGGCGGCTGTTGCCTCGGCGGCTGTTGGCCTTGTGCCTGTTGCTGTTGCCCTTGTGCCTGCTGCTGTTGGCTCTGCTGGCCTTGCGGCGGAGGGCCGGGTTGCGGCACACCCTGTGCCTGGGCGGTGAGAGGGAAGGCGAGGACAGCGGCGAGGGTTAGGACGAGTAAGAAGATGAGACCGGGGCGGAAAGTAAGCCCGTCATTCCTGCGCAAGCAGGAATCTAGTAAATTTCCCGCCTTACCCTCCTCGTCATTCCCGTGACAACGGGAATCTAGTAGGTTCCCTGTCTCGGTTCTTATGGATTCCTGCTTCCGCAGGAATGACGAGGAGAGAAGTAGCTGGGCGCTGAAGCGGAGTGGCGCAGCGCGCCTTCCTTCGTCCCCGTATCGAGTACGGGGCAGGCTATTCCCGCGCAAGCGGGAATCCAGAGTTTTCAGTACTTCCCTATGACTGGATTCCTGGTCAAGCCAGGAATGACGAATTATAAAGAGACGGGCAAGCAGGGCGGTGAAGCGGAGCGTGGCGGTGCGCTTTCCTGCGTCATTCCCGCGCAAGCGGGAATCCAGTGGGTGCCTTGCCTTACCCCTTATGGATTCCTGCTTCCGCAAGAACAACGGGGGAAGTGTCTGTCCCTGCTCCCCGCTTTCCCCACTTTCGCAAAGATGAGGACGAGCATGTTCAGCTAGAAAATGAGTGAGAAAGTTCCCGTAATTAACTGATTTTATTGACTTTTCTGGGGGGGGGGGGGGGGGGGGGGGGGGGTGAATGACTTGAAGGCGGCGGCGCACAGGCGAGGCAGCGCCTGGCCGTGAGTGTGTCGGGGTAACAATCTGTTAGTGTCAATCATGTCGGTTCCTCGTTTAGTGTTTGGTTGAGTTTTGGCTTAGGCAGTTATGAAGTCTTGCTAGTATATCAGTATTTTGGCTGATTATAGCTTGTAGTACGATTTAAGGTAAGCATGCTCCGCAGCTTGCCCTGCATAAGGGCTGATTGTGTTTGCGCTTGCAAGTTGAATTCAGGTTTTGGTTACAGCGCCAAAGCGCCCAGGCTGGCGCCAGAGATGTCGCCGTCCACAACGGCGTCATCGTTCAGGGTGAGCGTCATGCGGTCCAGACCGAGGCGCCTTGGATGGCGTCAGCGCCGCCGCTGGAGACGACCCTGGCATTGTTTTCCAAGGTGTATTGGCCGCTGGTGCCTCGGACTTGGATGAAGCCGGTAACGCGCGCATCGCCGCGTAGCCGCACCACGTCATCGCCTTGGTTTAAGAAGATATTGCCGTTCGCCTGCGCGGCCTCGTTGGCGGGCGTGGCGGGGTCGTCGGCGCCGGAGAGGGTCAGGTTATCATCGCCGCTGCCTAAGTTAAGGTAGCTGCTGAGGTTGGCGCCTTGTTGTAAGTCAATGGTCAGGTTCTGCGCGGCAAGGGCGTCAATGCTGCCATTAAACTGGCTGCCGTTCACCTGGCTGGAGATGGTGAGGATGATTTCGTTGTCCACCGTCGGCGGGCTGCCGCCATCGCCGATGCGAATGCCGGCACCGGCGGCGTTGATCGTGCCGCCGAACATTTGGATGTCGGTGTTTTTCAAGGCCGAGCTGTCCGGGCGGGTGGCGTAGGCGCGCAGGCCGTCCGCGCCATCGCCGGCGGTGGTGATGGTGCCTGCTTCCAGGCGCAAGACGGCCTTCGGTTCGCTTAGCTGGATGCCGGCGGCGCGCTCGTGTTGGACTTCGATCCGGCCGCCGGAGAAGGTGATTCTGCCCAGGTCGCCTTGCAGGTTGATCGCATTCGCCCACAGGCCACTGGTGCGGATCGTGCCGCCGGAGATGAGAATAGTGGTGCCACTGGAGCCGGCGACGTCGGAGATGGCATAAGAGAGCTTGCCTCTGTTGGCAACTGCGACCAGGCCGGAGGTACTGATGCCGCCGCCGGCCACTTCAACGCCACCAGCGCTGGTGTTTTCCAGGCGCACGGCATAAGCGCTCTCGCCAACCATGCTGATGCTGCCGACTTGCAGGTTCAGGTTCGGGACCACGTCGCGCAGGGTAACGGCGCGGATGCCATCGCCGGCGGTGGTGATGGCGCCGTTGTAGTTGGCGTTGATGTTGAAGGTGTCACCCCCCGCCGCGCCGCTCAAGCTGCCGCTCAGCTTCGCATTGAGGACAAAGAGATCGTTGCCGCCGGCCAGGTTGCCGCTGTGGGCGGCGCGCACGAGGAAGGTGTCGTTATTGCCGCCGCCGGTGAGGTTTTCAAAGCCGGAGAACTTTAGGTTGCGGGTGAAGGGCTTGCCCTGGCTGTCGGTGCCGGCGCCCAGTGCGTAGAAGGACTCGTTCGCGTTGCCGTTCAGCGCCCAGGTGGCGTCCGTATCATAGCCGGTCAAGCTGTCGTTGTTGGCACTGCCGGTCAGGCGGTTGATGCCGGAGAAACCGTTGGTGATGCCGGTGGCGCTGGAGGCGTTAAAGCCTTTGCCGAGGTCGCTGCCGAAGAGGACAACCGTTACGGCGCTGCCGTAGGCGCTGTAGTTCAGGTGGTCGCTGCTGTTTCTGCCGTAGAGGCGCAAGCCGATGGTGGCGCTGCCGCGCAAGATGATGGTGTCGTCCCCGGCGCCGGTGTCAACCTGGCCGCCGATAGTGGCGCTGCCGCTCAAGCTGATGGGGTTGCTGCCGTCGCCGAAGGTCTCGACGCTGCCGGTGACTCTAGCCTTGTCGGAGAGGCTTACGCTGTCGGTGCTAGTGCCTCTGGTTTCGATGCTACCGGTAAGCACGGCATCGTCGCTGAGCGTGAAGGTGTGCGTGTCGGTGCTGTTGATGCTGATGTTGGCGGTAAGTTGCGCGGTGTTGCGTAGGCGAAGATTCTCCCAGTTGATGAAGGTGCCGAAGCGGGCGGCATCCACGACAATATTTCCGGCCAGGTTCAGCGTGTCCGTGCCAACGCCCAGATCGAAGGTGGCACTCGCCAGCCTCAGGGTGCTGCCGGTGAGCGTCAGGGTGTCATCGCCGCCTTGCAGCTCAACCTCGCCGTCCACTTGCGCGTTGCCGACGAGACTTACGCTGTTGGCCCTGTCGCCGGTCTGGATATCGCCGCTGATGGTCGCGCCCTGTTGCAAGTCCAGGGTCAGCGGGACGAAGTCGAAACCATCGTCCTCGTTTCTGATGGCGTAAAAGGACGCCCCACTGGCGGTGATCGTGCTGCTCACGTTGATCGTCACGGCACCGGCGCTATATTCAATCAAGACACCATCGGAAGAGTCGCCGGTCAGGCTGATGGTGCTGGCGATGGTAATGTCAACATGGCTGCTGGTGCCGTTGTCATCCACCCAAATGCCGGTGGCAGCGATCTCGGTGCTGGTGATGGTGGCGCCTGCGCCGTCCGTCAAGGCAGTATTAATCGTCCGCGTCGCCGCCTGCGGCCAGGCCGCACCGGGGAGGGCGAGGATTAGGAGGGTGGCAAACAGCAACGTCATTCCTGGCTTGACCAGGAATCCACAAAGGAACTTGGCACGAACCAACTAGATTCCTACTTGCGCGGGAACGACGAAGTATAAAGAGGCGGCAAGGGTGCGGACGGCTTGGTCGGTGCCTTGCCGTGGATGGTAAGGGCTTAGCCGAGCAGATACAACAGGATAGCCACCATCATCGGCAGCATCGCCAGGGAAATGATCAGGCTGATGCCCACCATCCATTTGATGAGGCGCTGCTCTGCCTGGAGATCATCCTGGCCACGTTCCAGTCGGTTAATGTCTTGCTTGAGTTCTTCTTTGACGGCGTAGAGTTCTTCCTTAACGCTGGAGATGTCGGACTTGGTCGCCACCTGCTTCTCTATGACCTGACTAAAAGCCAGGCTGATGGCCTGCACTTCTGCCCTTGCCTGTTCCTCAGACACACCGGCGGCCTTTAGGGTCTTGAGTGAACTGTAAGGTGTCGAAGGTGGCGTGTGCCATTTGGGTTTCCTGTCTTTGTTTACGTTATAAAGTGGCTTTGAGTATGGGGAGATTGTATTAGGTTAATGGGATTGTGCGCAATTATTTATTGACTGGATTCCCGCTTCCGCAGGAATGACGATCTCTGGTTACGTAATTTGCCGGTCAAGTAATCGAAGAAAATCCGTCTCACTCAGTACCCTTAGCCCTAGGGCTTCGGCCTTTGCTAACTTGCTTCCGGCATCTTCGCCGGCGATGACATAATCGATCTTTTTTGAAACGCTCCCGCTGACCTTTGCGCCCATCGCCAGCAGGCGTTCTTTTGCTTGCTCACGGGTCATTAGCCCAAGTCTGCCGGTTAAGACAAAGGTCTTGCCGTGCAGGTCATCTGGCCGCCCGGCGGTCTCCACATCCGGCCAGTGAAGCCCGGCTAAGAGCAGCCTGTCAATGATTGCCTTGTTATGCGCATCGGCAAAGAAGTTCTGCACATGCCCGGCCACGACCGGGCCGACATCCTCCACTGCTTCTAGTTCTTCCAATGTCGCCTGTTGTATCTTCTCCATGCTGCCAAAATGCGCGGCCAGGTTTCTCGCCGTGCTCTCCCCTACTTCCCTGATGCCCAGCGCATATAAAAATCGATGCAGCTGTGTCGTCTTGGAGTCTTCTAATGCCGCCAGCAGATTATCCGCCGACTTCTCCCCCATTCTGTCCAAGCCGGCCAATTGCTCTTTTTTAAGCGCAAACAGATCGGCAATATCCTTGACATAATCTTTCTCAAACAACTGCTGGATTAACCTCTCGCCCAGGCCGTCAATGTCCATTGCCCGCCGCGAGGCAAAATGAATTAGGCCCTGGACGCGCTGCGCCGGACAATGCAGGCCGCTGCAACGGATGACGCTCTCTTGCTCAATCCGGACAGTCTGGGCACCACAGGCCGGGCAGTGCGTCGGCATATTGAACAGGCGGGTATTCTCAGGGCGCTTGTCCTTGACGACTGCGACCACTTCCGGAATCACATCGCCAGCGCGGCGAATGATGACTGTATCGCCGATGCGTACATCCTTGCGCCGCACTTCATCATCGTTGTGCAAGGTGGCATTGGTAACTGTTACCCCGCCGACATACACCGGTTCCAGGCGAGCCACGGGGGTTAGGGCACCGGTCCGGCCCACCTGCACCTCGATATCCAGCACCCTGGTGAGTTCTTCTTGCGGCGGGAATTTATACGCGATGGCCCAGCGCGGGGCGCGGGAGACGGCGCCTAGTGTTTGCTGTTGCACAATGTCATCAACCTTGAAGACCACCCCGTCAATCTCATAGGGTAACTCGGCCCGGCGCGCGCCAATCTTGCGGTGATAGCTGAGACAGGCAGCAATGCCCTGCGCCTTGTCGGTCTCGGCGGCTACCGGCAGACCCCAGTCTTGCAAGTTATGCAGTATGGCAAGGTGCGAGCTGGGCAGCGTGCCCGCTGCCGGGCTTAGCGCGCCGTGGGCAAAAAAGCTGAGCGGACGGTCCGCCGTCATGCGGCTGTCCAACTGCCGCAGGCTGCCGGCGG
The DNA here is from genome assembly GCA_963923955.1 of Gammaproteobacteria bacterium. GTDB lineage: Bacteria > Pseudomonadota > Gammaproteobacteria > Eutrophobiales > Eutrophobiaceae. Next base: position 1,322,693 of record OZ000552.1, on the reverse strand, counting down.
CTGTGTTCCTCGGATTGGCAAAGACCTTCTCTCCTTTTGCCTGCTGTTGTTCATTGAGCCTTGAAAAATCCGCCTTGCTGATAAAGATCTCTCCGCGCACTTCCAGCTTTTCCGAATAACCACGCCCGCGCAGATGCAGGGGGATGGATCGTATCGTCCTGATATTTTGCGTGACATCCTCGCCGACATTGCCATCGCCGCGGGTTGCGCCGCGCACCAGCCTGCCGGCCTCATACAGCAGGCTGATAGCAACGCCATCGAGCTTGGTCTCCGCAGCATAGCGAATCGTAGCAAGATCCAATCTCTCGCAGATGCGCCGGTCGAAGGCGCGCATGGATGCCTCATCGAAGGCATTGTCCAGAGACAGCATCGGCAATTCATGTTTTACCTGGGCAAAGGCAGCGGAGGGCGCGGCCCCCACGCGCTGCGAGGGAGAGTCGGCGGAGATGAGCGCGGGATGGCGCTCTTCTAAGCGGAGCAACTCGCCAAAAAGCCGATCATATTCTGCATCCGGGATGATGCTCTCCCCCAGCACATAATAATGATAACTGTGCTTTTCCAGTTCACTTCTTAGCGCGGCAATGCGCAGCCGCGCCTGCTCATTATCTTCCGGCGTCATTGATGTTCATCGGGACGAGTTATTGGCTGGTTAGAAAATGCCATCGTCTTATTGCGCAGTTTGGCGAGCGCATCTTCATCAAGCGGCTCATGGCCTGCCGCGCGCACTTCGCCGCCCAGCTCATCCGCCAGCCTCCTTGCGGTATGCAACATCAACTCAAAGGCAGGCTGCGCATCCACCGGTGCCGGCAGGCGCAGAAAGAGGCTCAGCCCCCGGACATGCTCCTTTTCCATGTTCTGAAGATCAAAACAGCCCGGTTCATACATATTGGCAAGGCTAAATAGTGCCTGGTCGGACTTCACTTTAGCCGTGCCGTAATGATGAAAGATGTCCATCTCTCCATATTCCATCTCCACAAGGGCCAGCGCACGAAGTAGCCGCGAGCCGCCGAAGGGCTTTTCCGGCAAGGCCGTGATATGCAAGACGATCAGTTCAGTAGTCTCATCAACCGCGGCCTCTTGTTCTGCGCTGTTGCTTTTCTGCTTAACCGAAGCGCTCTGCTCCCTATCCGGCGCTTTAGTTTCCATGAGCGGCATAACAGGCCCCGGTTCCTGCTCGGCCGGTAGGAAGTCCTGCTCATTCAGATCGCGCAGCCCAAGCCCCGGTTCTGCCTGCTGCACAGTCTGTTTCTTTTGCCCTCTGCGCTCGGCGACAGTGCCCCAGAGATAGATCAGCAGCAACAGGGCGATGCCCAGCAGCAATAAAATCAGACGCAGGTCATCCATAGCAAGACCTAAAACCTGAACGGGAAGAGACAGACGCAAGCCATTTGCTCAACCGCCACGGACTTAAAGTCGGTCAGGCGGATTCGGCCAGCACAACCGCCTCATCCATATCCACCGAGACAATGCGTGATACGCCGGCCTCGTGCATGGTGACGCCCAATAATTGATGCGCGATTTCCATGGTGATCTTGTTGTGGGTGATGAAAAGAAACTGCACATCTGTTGACATCTCCTGCACCATCTCACCGAAGCGGCCGGCATTGGTATCATCCAGTGGCGCATCCACCTCATCGAGAATGCAAAAGGGTGCCGGGTTTAATTTGAAGATCGAAAACACCAGCGCAACCGCAGTCAGCGCCTTCTCGCCGCCGGAGAGCAGGTGAATGGTGCTGATGCGCTTGCCCGGCGGTCTGGCCATGACGGTTACGCCGGTCTCCAGCAGATCGGCATCCGTCATTTCCATATAGGCATGCCCGCCGCCGAACAAGACCGGGAAGGTCTCTTTGAGGTTATTGTTCAGGTTGTCAAAGGTCTCTTTGAAGCGCGTCCGCGTCTCCTTGTCGATCTTGTGAATGGCATCTTCCAGGATCTTGAGTGCAGCAGACAGATCATCGTGCTGGCTATCCAGGTAGCGCTTGCGCTCGCTTAGCTGAGTAAATTCTTCGATGGCGGCAAGATTGATCGGCCCAAGGCGCTGTATCTTCGCCTCCACGCCCGCCAGGCGCGCCTGCCACTCAGCCGCGCTCGCCGCATCATCCAATGCCGAGAGCAGCGCCTCTGCCTCGGCACCGATCTCCTGTAATTGTTCCACCACCGTCTGCAGGCGCACTTGGATCTCTTGGGCAGCCATCCGGGCGTCTTCCAGCCCGCCGCGTGCCTCCTGCACCTGCGCCTCGGCCGTAGTCCTGCCGAGTTCCTGCTCGCGCAGACTCCTATCGCCCGCCTGCACCTCATTACGCGCCGCCGACAGGTTGCGCTCCGACTCAACCCGCTGCGCCAGCCTTGCCTCCAGTTCCTGTTGCAGCTTTGCTATGGGTGCTTCGGTCGTCTCAAGGCTACGCGCAAGCTCTTCTATGCGCGCCGAATAATTCCCGGCCTGTATGTCGGTGCGTTGAATGGCCTGGTCTAATGAGGCCCGCTGTGAGCTGAGTGACTCAAGCTGCAAGGCGATCTCGTGGCTCTGCTCATGGCTTGACTGCCACTGTCGGCGGGCGCGGTCTAAGGCGATGCGATAGCGCTCACGGCTCTCGGTTAGCTGCTCGCGCCGCTGATCTAATTTGGCCCGGTCTTCTTCCGTCCTTGCTGCGCGCGTGCTCAAGGCCGCAGCCTCTTGTTGATCGCTTAAAAACTGCGTCTCCAGCGCTTCTAATTCAAGCTGGATCTGCCCCATGCGCTCGCGGCCCTGCTCGCAGCGCGTCCGGATTGCCGCGTATTGGGCGTGTAACTGCTTGGCCTTTTCCTGCTGACCGTTGAGCTTTTCCTGTTTAGCCCGGGATGATTGCTCGGCCCGGTCAAGCAACTTGTGCGAGTCATCAAGTTGCCTGTCCAACTCCCGGATATCGGCTTGCAGCGCGGCATATTGTGTTTTCAATTCAGCGATTTGGTGCTCGCGGGAGAGGACGCCACCGCCCTCTTCCTGGGCCTTGTTCACCCGTAACCAAAGCCTGCTCAGCCAGACACCGTCTTTGGTGACAAGCGACTCGCCTTCTGCGATGTCTGCAAGCATCGCCCTTGCCTGGTCAAGGTCTTCTGCAACATAGATCCCGGCCAATAAGGAATTCACCTGAAAATTGCCGCTGAGCTTATCGGCCAGGCAGGAATAATGCGGGCAACTGCGTCCTGTCGAGCCGGCGTCCGCGGCCAGAAAACCGATGCGGCCACTGGCCAAGTCCTGCACCTTAACAGAAGATAAGGCCGTATTTTCAAGGCAGATGTCGTGCAAGAAATTGCCCAGCACGGTCTCCACGGCCAGCATCCATTCCGGCTCAACCTCCAGCGCCTGCACCAGGCGCGGCGCATCTTGTAAGGCATTGTCAGCCAGCCAGCGCGTGAGCAGCGCCTGCTCGCCGCCGGCATCTTCCGCCTGCAAGGCTTCCAAAGAGGCGATCTTTCCTTCTATCTTGTGCTGCGCTGTGCGTCTTAGCGCCAGCCTTTCATTGAGCGCATGCACAGCATCCCGATATTGCTTGACTTCCTGCTGGCCAAGCTGCTGCTGGGCGCGCTGCTCGGCCACCGCCTCATTGCAGCCCTGTAATTCTTCATCAAGCCTGTCTGCGTCTTGCTGGAGTGCTGCTATGTTGGTATCTTCCAGTTGCGTCTTCAGCAGGTCCTGGCGCTCTTGTATCTCTTCAATGCCGTCTTGCAGGTGTGAGAGCCGGGTCGCATCCACCTCTATCTGCCGAGTGAAATCACTGCTTGCGGCATTAAAGGCATCCCATTCGCTCTGCCAGCCTTGCACGGCCTGCTCGGCCTGGGCAAGCGCTTCATAGGCCTCATCGCTTTTGCCGCGGCTGCCGTGCAATTCCGGTTCTAAGTCGGCAAGCTGGGCGGTGAGCACTTCTCGTTGTTCCTGATCGTGCTGCTGTTGCGTCTTGACGGAATCAAGGGCCTGCTGCAAGTTTTCCAGTTCCGCCTGCAATGCCTGCGCCCGCTCCCGGCTATGTTGGATCTTCTGCTCCAGCTGCGAGATTTCCGCGCCGATCTGGTAAAAGGCAGACTGGGCCTGATTAAAGGCGGCATTGGCAGCCGTCAACACCTCGCGCTGTTTTTCAATTTCCGCCTCAACGCGGCGCAATTTTGCTATTGCCTGCTCAAGCCGGTTCTCCTGTTGCCGCACACCCTCGCTACGCTCAGCCGATTGCGCCTGCAAGCTGCGCCAGTTGAGCGCGATGAGCTCCGCCTTGCGCTGCCGCGCCTCGCCTTTCAAGAGTTGATAACGCTCCGCCGCTCTTGCCTGGCGCTGCAAGTGCTCAAGCTGCTTGTCCAGTTCCTCCCGGATGTCATCGAGCCGCTCGATGTTTTCATGGGTATGGCGAATGCGTGTTTCCGTCTCGCGGCGCCGTTCCCGAAACCTGGAAATGCCCGCCGCCTCTTCGATAAACACCCTTAAGTCCGCCGGTTTTGCCTCAATGAGGCGGGAGATCATGCCTTGTTCAATGATGCCATAGCCGCGCGGCCCCAGGCCGGTACCTAAAAACAACGCCTGAATATCCTTACGGCGGCAGCGCGTGCCGTTGAGTGTGTAGGTGGAAACGGCCTCGCGGTTGATCTGTCGCTTTACCGATATTTCACTGTAACTGGCGTATTGGCCGCCGAGCTTGCCCGCGGAGTTGTCAAAGATTAATTCCACCGCGGCCTGGCCGACGGCCTGGCGGCTGCTGGAGCCGTTGAAGATGACATCAGTCAGCGCATCGCCGCGCAGGTGCTTGGCGGAGCTTTCCCCCATGACCCAGGTAACCGCATCGATAATATTCGACTTGCCACAGCCGTTCGGCCCGACCACGCCGACAAGATTGCCGGGGATGATCAAGGTGGTTGGGTCAACGAAGGATTTGAAGCCGGCTAACTTGAGCTTGGTGAGTCGCATGGGCCGCTACAATACCGCTATCGCAGTCCTTGTACAAGTGCGGGATTTTTCTCTACTTTACTGTAAGTATCAATTCTAAATTTCTGTAATTCATAGCTTATTAAAGTGCTTGTTAATTTAACTTTTTAGGTCTTTTTTTAGGAAAAATAGTTTTCTCTTTTATGCTATCTTTTTGGCAAGATCAGCTTGGCCTTCGCAAGGCACTTGAGACTGGCTGATAAGACTTCAAAAGATACCGCTTGGATGAACGAGTTTTTTAGCAGTTTTGGCTATATCAAGGCCGGGTTTGCGCTCATCTTAAAACCCGGCATCCGCCTGTATGTCTTGCTGCCCTTGGCAGTCAACCTCCTGCTGTTTGGTCTTGTCATCGCCTTTGGGGCGCATTCGCTGAGCAATTTTATTGCCTGGCTGGTGGGGCAATTTGCATGGGCGGAATGGTTCACCTGGCTGCTCTGGCCGTTGTTCGCAATCCTTTGTCTGACCGTGGTCTTTTTTGCTTTCTCCCTGCTTGCTAACCTGATCGCCGCCCCCTTTAATGGCCGGCTGGCACAGGCCGTGGAAGATCATCTGTCTCAGGAAAAAGAAATACGCCGCACTTCGCCGCTTGGTGAAGAGCTTGTTGCTGCGCTGAGATCAGAATACATAAAATTCAAATATTTCGCCCTGCGCGCACTCCCCCTGTTGCTGCTGTTCCTGGTGCCATTGATCAACGTCACCGCCGCGCCCTTTATCTGGTTCCTGTTTGGTGCCTGGATGATGTCGCTGGAATACCTGGAATATCCGATGAGTAATCATGGTCTATTCTTCCCGCAGGTGAAGACGGCGCTGGTCAAGAGACGTAAGATGACGATGGGTTACGGCATTGCGGTGATGCTGCTGACCATGACCCCGCTGATCAATTTTATCGCCATGCCGGTTGCGGTCTGCGGGGCGACAAAGCTCTGGCTAGACAAGCTAAAAGAGGCTCAAGCTCCATCTGAACTTGATACGGCTTCTTAGGTTTTGCCGGCCCAAATATCTTGTGATTCATAAATGATAAGGGGTAAAATTCCACCCATGATTTTCCCTAATCCATCATCGGAGTAATCAACACATGGCTGCTAAAAAGAAGACAGCTAAGAAGAAGGCGCCTGCTGCGAAGAAAAAGACCGTTGCCCGGGCTGCTCCGAAGAAGACGAGCAAGAAAAAGGCATCTGTCACCAGGAAAAAAATCGTCACCGGGCGCAGCACCAAAAAGAAGGTGACGAAGAAGAAGGCGGCCGCTAAGAAGAGGGTTGTCACCGGAAGCAGCGCAAAAAAGACGGCCAAGAAAAAGGCCACAAAGAAAAAAGCGCCCACTGTCAGGAAAAAGACCGTTACCAAGCGCAGCACAAAAAAGACGGCCGACAAAAAGACAAGCAAAAAGATAACCAGGAAAACGGCCCCTGCTGCCGGGCAAAGGGCACAGAAATTTACGCCCTATCAGGAGAGTATCGCTGAGGACTACATGAACCCTCCGCAGCGGGAGCACTTTCGCGGGCTGCTGTTGGACTGGAAAAAAACGCTGATGGAAGAGGTCGACAGAACGCTGCATCACATGCAGGATGAGGCGGCCAATTTCCCTGATCCCAATGATCGCGCGACCCAGGAAGAGGAATTTGCACTGGAGCTACGCACTCGTGACAGAGAGCGCAAGCTGATCAAGAAGATCGATGAGGCGATACTAAGCCTTGATTCGGGCGACTACGGCTACTGCGAGGTCTGCGGAATAGAGATCGGGGTCAAGCGTCTGGAGGCGCGCCCGACCGCCACGCTGTGCATTGATTGCAAGACGCTCGCCGAGATCAAGGAGAGACAACAGGGCTGAGAGCGCCATACTGCCCCTTGCGATGAAATAATTTATTGCGACACTACTTGGCGACAATCTTCTTTTGTAATTCGCAGCGTTTTAAGTAGGCCTCCCTGGCTATCCTTACATCTTCCAAAAACCAGGGCAGCTCGTCCAAGAGCAGGGCCTGCGGGCCATCAACCAGCGCGCGGGAAGGTTGCGGGTGAAAATCCACCAGCACCATGTTCGCGCCGGCGATGATACCTTGTGCCGTGCTGTGAAACACATCCATGATTGCATCGGGCGCAATATTGCGGGAGCCGACTGAATGCGATGGATCGATACAGACCGGCATACGCGTTAGCGTCTTGACACTGGGCACATGGGCGAAATCAACCAAGTTGCGATGCGGCTCGGCAAAATTCGTCTTCATGCCGCGCAGACAAAAAATAACATGCCGATTGCCCTCGCTGGCGAGATACTCCGCGGCATTTAAGGATTCTTCTAAGGTGATGCCAAAGCCGCGTTTGAATAAAACCGGATAGATCTTCTGTCGGCCGGCGCTCTTTAATAATTCAAAATTCTGCGTGTTGCGGGTGCCTATCTGCAGCATCACGCCGGTGGGCCGCCCGGCACTCTCCAGCGCAGCATCAATCTCGGCGATGTGATCATCATGGGTGATCTCCATCGCAATGACCTTTATGCCGTATTTTCCCGCCAATTCAAAGACATAAGGCAGACAGGTACGGCCATGTCCCTGAAAGGAATACGGGCTGGTGCGGGGTTTATAGGCGCCCATGCGCGTACACTTAAGACCATGCTCGTGCAGGCTCTTCATCATCAGCTCGACATGCTCCGGCGTATCCACCGCGCACAGACCCGCAAAGATCTCCAGGCTGTCCTGCCCAAACCTGACGCCGTTATAATCGAAATAACTGGCGCGCTCATCGCCCTTATGACGGCCAAGTATGCGGTACTCCCTGGAGACCCGCACCGCCCTCTCCACCGCCTCAAAGCCTTCAATAGTAGCAATATCCACGTTGAGCGTATCGCCGAGCAGATAGATTTCCGTCAAGGTCTGTTGTGTGCCAACGACATCATGCGTACTAAATTCTATATTGGGCAAGCCTGACAAATAATCGATTAGCTTTTTATAGGGCGCTGCCGCCTTGTCAGTATCGGGATTTAATATGATGATCATAAGTTTATTCGCAGAACATAATTCTGTAATTAAGCCAGAATAATAGCAGACCTGCTGCATAATTTAGCGACCAAGAGTCCACTCGGCTTCCCTTCTCCCCGTCATTCCGCGTGTCAGGCACGGCCTGCCACCCGTATCGGGTACGGGGCAGGCTCCGGTTTGAACAGGGGGGCTTGACTGAAATAGGGGGACGGGCTAGGGTTCGCCAGCTACCGCCGAACATCCTGTCTATTCTTCGTCATTCTGCGTGTCAGGCACGGGGCAGGCTCTGGCTTGACTAGGAATCCATCCGATGCCGTTTCTTACCGTCATTCCTGGCTTGACCAGGAATCCAGTCATAGGAAAGTACCAAAGAAATCTTTGGATTCCTGCTTCCGCAGGAATGACGTTTTTCACGGAAGTGACGAGGGAAGTACCTGCCCCTGGTCGCAGGCAGGGGTGACGTTCTTCCGCAGGAATAGCACTTGACTGGAATAGGCGCAGGTACAGGCTGGCATATAGGCATTAGCTGTACTATACTGCGCGGCTAATATGTCTGAGGAGCGTTGCGACGGGTTCATCCTGCCAGGCTCAGATGTAGCTGTAGCAAACGGCGCTCGCTTAAACCTTATTTACAAGGGGAATTAAAGATAAGCGAGGCTGCCATCCCGCCTTTGGCTTATCTATGGTCTCCCGATATTTGCCGATAAGCCTGATGAAGCATGACACAAGCCGCCGTCAATAATACGCAGAGCCTTCTTGATGAACTCCTGGCGGAGCGCATTCTCTTGCTGGATGGCGCTATGGGCACCACCCTTCAGCAATTTAGGCTTAGCGAAGACGATTATCGAGGAGAGCGTTTTCAAGATCTGAAAAATAAGGATCTAAAGGGTAATCACGAGCTGCTGGTGCTCAGCCGTCCAGAGCTCATCAAACAGGTGCATGCGGAATTTCTCGCCGCCAGTGCAGACATTATCGAGACCAATACCTTTAGTGCCAATGCCCTGGCACAACAGGACTTCTTCATCCAGGCGCCGGAAGGCCGCAAAGATCAAGCCTATTTCGATGCGGTGCTGGCGAATGAGGAACTTGGGCGGATTGTCGAGGATATTAACCGCAAGGCCGTGCGGGTTGCGCGCCGGGCGATCAATGAGGCAGCGGAGAGAACAGACCGGCCCCTGTTTCTCGCCGGCGCCATCGGGCCGACCCCGGTGAGTGCCTGCACGGTCGTGGATGTCAACGACCCCGGCTTTCGCCCGATAAACTTCCGGCAACTCAGCCAAGCCTACACAGAGCAAGCAAGGGTGCTGCTTGCTGAAGGCGTTGATCTGATCTTGATCGAGACCATCTTCGATACGCTAAATGCCAAGGCGGCCATCTTTGCCATCGAGACCCTATTTGAAGAGAGCGGGCGGCGACTGCCGGTTATGATCTCCGGCACGATTACTGATCGCGCCGGGCGTACCTTGAGCGGACAGACCGCCGAAGCATTCTGGCATTCCATGCGCCATGCCGGCCCTTTTAGCGTTGGCTTTAACTGTGCCTTGGGGCCTGATCTGCTGCGCCCCTATGTCGAGGAGCTGAGCGCAAAGGCCGAGACCTATCTGTGCGCCTATCCCAATGCCGGGCTGCCCGATCCCTTGTTGCCCACCGGCTTTCCAGAGACGCCGGAGTCGCTCGCCCCGCAGATCAGGGAATGGGCGGAAGCCGGCTTCCTTAACATTGTCGGGGGTTGCTGCGGCACCTTGCCGGCGCACATCAAGGCGATGGCCGCGGCAATACAAGACATCCCGCCGAGAAAAATCCCGCAGGCCGCACGGCATTGCCGCCTGAGCGGGCTGGAGCCATTGACCATTACGCCGCAGGCGAATTTCATCAACATCGGCGAACGTACCAATGTTGCCGGCTCGCCTAAGTTTCTGCGGCTTATCAAGGAAGACAAGATGGAAGCGGCGCTTGAGATCGCCCGACAGCAGGTAGAGAACGGCGCCCAGATCATTGATGTGTGCATGGATGAGGGCCTGCTCGATGCAGAGAAACTGATGGAGCAATTCCTGAACCTCATCGCCTCTGAACCGGACATCAGCCGCGTGCCGATCATGATCGACTCTTCGAAGTGGTCGGTGATCGAGACCGGTCTGCGCTGCATTCAGGGTAAGGGCGTGGTCAATTCCATCAGCCTTAAAGAGGGCGAGGAGAAGTTTATCGAACAGACACGACTCATTCGCCGTTACGGCGCGGCCCTTGTGGTCATGGCCTTTGATGAACAGGGCCAGGCGGATACGACCGAGCGCCGCTTTGCCGTCGCCAAACGTTGTTACGACCTTCTTGTCAATGACATAGGCTTCCCGGCAGAAGACATTATCTTTGATCCGAACATCCTGACCGTTGCCACCGGCATGATGGAGCACAACAACTATGCCGTCTCCTTTTTTGAGGCAAGCCGTTTGATCAAGGAACACCTGCCGGGGGCGCTGGTAAGCGGCGGGCTGAGCAACGTGTCTTTTTCGTTCCGCGGCAATAATCCGGTGCGCGCGGCCATGCACTCGGCCTTCCTCTATCACGGCATAAAATCCGGCATGGACATGGCCATTGTCAATGCCGGGCAGCTTGGCATCTATGACGAGATCCCCGCAGACTTGTTAGCGCACATAGAGGATGTGTTGCTGAACAGACGTGCCGATGCAACCGACCGGCTGGTCGCATTTGCCGAGACGGTGAGACATGGCGGGGATGAAAGAGAAGACCGCGAGCGCCTGGCCTGGCGCGAGAGCGATGTGCAGGCACGGCTCACCCATGCCCTGGTCAAGGGCATTGATAGCTATATAGAAGCAGACACAGAAGAGGCAAGACAACAACACGATAAACCCCTTCAGGTCATTGAAGGCCCACTCATGGCGGGCATGAATGTGGTGGGCGACCTGTTCGGTGCCGGCAAGATGTTCCTGCCGCAGGTAGTCAAAAGTGCGCGCGTCATGAAAAAGGCGGTGGCCTGGCTGCTGCCCTATATTGAAGAGGAAAAAGAAAAGAGCGGCGCTAAGCAGACCAACGGCAAGATCATCATGGCCACAGTCAAGGGCGATGTGCATGACATCGGCAAGAACATTGTCGGGGTCGTCCTGCAATGCAATAACTTCGAGGTGCTGGATCTCGGCGTCATGGTGCCGGCGGAGAAAATATTACAGACTGCGATTGATGAGAAGGCGGACATGATCGGCTTAAGCGGACTCATCACCCCGTCGCTTGATGAGATGGTGCATGTTGCCAAGGAGATGACACGGATGGCGTTCAGCCTGCCGCTGTTGATCGGCGGGGCGACCACCTCGCGTACACATACGGCGGTGAAGATAGCGCCGCAATATGAACAGCCGGTGATCCATGTCAAGGATGCCTCGCGCGCCGTGAGTGTTGCGCAAAGACTGATTAGCCGGGAATTAAAAAGCGATTTTGCACAACAAACAAGGCAGGAATATGCGCTGGTGCGCCAGCGGCATGAGTCCAGACAGCAGAGGATCAACTGGCTGTCCATCGAGGAAGCGCGCGCCAATCGGGCCGCCATTGACTGGGAAAATTATACGCCGCCCGTGCCTGCACAACTCGGCATTGAAGTCTTTCCTGATTACCCGCTGGAAGAATTGGCGGGCTGCATTGACTGGACGCCCTTCTTCATCAGCTGGGAGTTGGCTGGAAAATTCCCGCGTATCTTGGAAGATGAGGTCGTCGGCAAAGAGGCCACCGGGCTGTATCAGGATGCCAAGGCCATGCTGGCGCAGCTTATCAGGGAGAAGTGGCTCAGCGCGCGGGGGGTCATCGGCCTGTTTCCGGCCAATTCCATCGGCCATGATGACATTGAAGTCTATGTCGATGAGTCGCGCCAGGGCATACGCACAGAATTGCACACTCTGCGCCAGCAGACCCGAAGACCCGAGATGCGGCCAAACCTTGCCCTGGCCGATTTCATTGCGCCGAAGGAAACTGGGGTAAGTGACTACATCGGTGCCTTTGCCGTGGCGGTCGGGTTTGAAATGGAGGCGAAGATACAGCAGTTTGAAAAGGCGCATGATGATTATCGCGCGATCATGCTCAAGGCCCTGGCGGATCGCTTGGCCGAGTCCTTTGCCGAGCGCATGCACCAGCGCGTGAGGAAGGAATTCTGGGGCTATGACAGCGATGAAGCGCTCGATAACGCGGCATTGATTGCCGAGAAATACCGGGGCATTCGCCCCGCCCCGGGCTATCCCGCCTGCCCGGATCATACTGAGAAGGCGCTGCTCTGGGAGTTGTTGCAGGTTGAGGAAAATACCGGCATACGGCTGACTGAATCCTATGCCATGTATCCTGCTGCTGCTGTCAGCGGGCTCTATTATTCACATCCACAGGCGCGCTATTTCGGGCTGGGGAAGATCAACCGCGATCAGGTGCGGGATTATGCCCGCCGCAAGGCCTTTGAAATTCACAACATGGAAAGATGGCTGGCGCCGAGTCTTGGTTATGATGATGAATGAACTAAGAAAACTAATTTCATCAAGGCTTCCTTAGGATACAATAGAAATTAGCTGGAATAGCCAAGTCTAAAAAAAAGCAGGGGCAAGACATGAGTGAACAAGCGAAACTTGAGATCGATGGGAAGGAATATGCGTTTCCGGTTGTCACTGGCAGCGAGGATGAAAAGGCCATAGACATAAGCAGCCTGCGTACACAGACCGGCTATGTGACGCTCGATCAGGGCTATGTCAATACCGGCTCGACTACGAGTGCCATCACCTATCTCGATGGCGAGCAGGGCATCCTGCGTTATCGCGGCATCCCCATCGAACAGCTGGCCGAACACTCCACCTTCGTAGAAACCAGCTATCTCCTTATCTACGGCGAACTGCCCAGCAAAGAACAGCTAGAAAACTTCTCCACCCTCTTAACAAACCACAGCATGATCCACGAAGACATGAAGCATTTCTTTGATGGTTATCCGGCCACCGCACACCCAATGGCCATCCTGTCATCCATGGTCTGCTCGCTCTCAGCCTACTATCCAGAATCCCTAAATGTGCTGGAAAACCTGGACATGCAGGCAACGCGTCTGCTTTCCAAACTGCGCACGATTGCTGCCTTTAGCTACAAAAAAAGCATCGGCCAGCCGATTATGTATCCGCAAAATCACCTCCCCTATTGTGCCAACTTCCTGCAGATGATGTTCGCCGTCCCGGCAGAGTCCTATGATGTTGATCCGGACCTGGTGCGCGCATTAAACATGCTGTTGATATTGCATGCCGACCATGAACAGAACTGCTCCACCTCCACGGTGCGCATGGTCGGCTCAAGTGCGGCCAACATGTATGCCTCGATTAGCGGCGGCATCCTCGCCCTGTGGGGGCCCTTGCATGGTGGGGCCAACCAGGCGGTGCTGGAAATGCTGCGCAGCATCCGTGATTCAGGCGTGTCCTGCTCCGAATTTGTCGCACAGGTAAAAGACAAACAATCAACGGCCCGGCTGATGGGCTTCGGGCATCGGGTATATAAGAGCTATGACCCCAGGGCCACGATCTTGAAAAAGATGACCGACACCATCTTGGAAAAACGCGGCATCGAAGACCCCCTGCTGGACCTGGCAAAGCAACTGGAAGAAACGGCCCTGTCCGATCCCTATTTTATCGAGCGCAAGCTCTATCCCAATGTCGATTTTTATAGCGGTATTTTATACAAGGCAATGAACATCCCGATTAACATGTTCACCGTTATGTTTGCCATCGGACGACTGCCCGGCTGGATCGCCCAGTGGAAAGAAATGGTCGAAGACCCAGAGAACAAGATCGGCCGCCCCAGGCAGATCTACACCGGCAAGACAGAGCGTCCTTATATCCCAATGAAAGAAAGATGATGAAGCAGGCGGCTGGTCTTTATCAAACAGCTTTTGGCTAACTTACCTTCCCCGACATCTCCACCAACTCCGATACTTCCAGCGAGCCATTAAGATCCAGAAAAGGACAGGTCTTGGCAATATCGAGCGCTGCATCTATCGAATCCGCGGCAATGATCGTATAGCCGGACATGCTACTCACCCCGCCATCGCGAACACTGCCGTCAGGCTGCACCGTCTTCGTGCCCTTGAGCGGATTAGCCGGGCTGATCGCTGCATCGCCCAAAGAATCTAGCCACCGCATATAGCTTGCGAAATGCTGCTTGCCTTCTTCCGCGCTGGAAGGCTGATCGCCGCCCAGATAGACTATAAGATATCGAGCCATCGTTGTTTCCGTTTTATTAAAGTTTCATCGCCCTACTCTGTCCACTTTCGTCGCTGCATTGACCGCCTGATGATCACTGCCCCGCCTTCCCCGCCGTCCATGCCGCCATCGTCTTGTCCCCCTTGCTGCGGTTGCAGTGCGAACAAAGCAGTTGCAGGTTGTCGGGATGATCCGTGCCGCCCTTTGATTCCGGCAGGATGTGATCCACCTCCATGACCTTGAAGGGAAAATGTATCGCACAGCCTTTGCAGAAGCCTTCCTGCTCGCCATAGAGCCGGTGGCGGTGGGTGCGGTAGTTGGGAAACTCGCCCAAATCCGTGCGCTTGGGTGGTTCATCCAGGGCGATGGCCTTGAGCAGGCCGCCGCCGACCATGGGCAGGTCTTTTTTCTCAGTCCGGTCATGGGCGATGCGCTCATTGACCAGCTTGATTGCCAAAGGCGATAAGTCAATCCCGGCCCATTCCCGCCGCAAGCGGTCGGCGGCCACCAGCGTGGTGGCACAACCGCAAAAGGGATCCAGCACCATGTCGCCCGGATTGGACGATGCCTTGATGATGCGCTCCAGCAAGGCAAGCGGCTTTTGCGTGGGATAGCCGGTGCGTTCTTTTGACATGTTATTGATCGTCGGTATATTCCAAACATCCGTTATACCTTTCATTTTGCCTTTGAGCATATTTGACGTTGCGGGAATTAGTGGTTTATCAAAAACGTATTCATCGTTTTTTGTATAAAACAGTAGTACATCATGCTTACGTGAATAAAAACGAGGCGATGAGCCACCGAGACCATAATGCCACACCACTTCATTCCTGAAACTCTTAACCCCAAACACGCCATCCATCAACAACTTTAAATAATGCGAGGCGGTCGGATCGCAATGCAAATAGATCGAGCCGGTGGGTTTTAAGATGCGGTGCATTTCCATGATCCGCACGGCCATGAAGATAAGATAAGACTGCATGGATTTGCCATGCGCCTGGCGGGCGGCCTCGATCACTGTATAGACCGCCGGGTTGCGCGCGGCCAACTCGCCATGCTCATACACATCCACATCATCCAGCGTCCAGGCATCCTTGAAGGAAGCGCCGGCCGCCTTGCTGCCGATGGGCGCTTCATAGCTGCGGTTGGAATTAAACGGCGGGTCAAGGTAGATCAAATCCACGCAAGCGGCATTCATGCCACGCAGGATGGGCAGGTTATCACCCGTCCAGATCGTGCCGCTGGCGAAATTGGGGTCCAAGTTAGAGGCACTCATGCCCATGCATCCTTAGCCGCCTGTCGCCGCGCAGGCAGGTCGGCCAAGCACATCGCTGTGGCGCAGCAGTCTGGCCATCTCCCAAACACTCTTTAATCATGCGCGCTATGCTATCACGTATTGAGCGAGGGTTTTAGCGGAGCAATCCGGAATCGCCCTACTCCGCCCACTGCTGCCGCAGCCGTTCTTCATCTTCTTTGGTGTAGAAGTGGCGGAAGAATTGTGAGGATAACATCTTGTCCAAATACCACTTGGGAAACTTGACCTCGTTCTTGAACAGTTCATAAGAATCCGCCAGCGCCTTGAGCTTCTCGGCGGTGACGTTGTGATGGCCTATTGTTAGTTCATCAATCCCAAGAAAATCCTTCACCCGCTGCGTCTTCGTCGCATTATCCAGGCTGTATTCCATGACCATCAACTCGGCTTGATGGAAGCGATAATAGGCCACCTGCGTTGCCGGGAAAGGCTTCTCATAGACATCCAGGGACAGATGCTTTTTTACGTATCGATCAAACCAGTGTATGCAAGAAGTCTTCGAAGAATACTCCAAGAATATCTCTCGTAATTGCTGTGGGCTTAGGCCTTGTAACTGCTTGATATGCTTGTCTTTATAAATATACTCGTTGAGCAAGCGCCCTGATAATCGTGGCGTCAATTTGGCCAGGCGTTTTCTGATGCGTGATTTAAGTGCTGGCGACAGGCGGGTTATCAGGTATCTTTTTAAGGGATGGCGCTTAATGGAAGGCGCACCCAACCAAAGCGACAACCTTGCTTGATAAAAGATCGCGACATCGCGGCCAATCGGCTCTCTGATCGGCGTGATGATCTTCAGTCTGCTGGTCGCCGCGTCCATGCTTGCGGGGGGGGGGGGCGAGGTTGCGTGGACATAACGTGGCAACAGGTAATCGAGAAAATCAGAAGGCTTGTGCCCGCCCAGATGCTTGAGTTTCTCATTGCCATAGGTCAACGGCAATCGCTGCAGCCGGACCACCCGGCCGGGATAATAGCCAGACAAGGCACTATGCAAAGAAGTAGAGCCATTCTTGCCGGCGCTGAAGATCAGCACCGGGTCATGCTTACGGCAGAACTCGGCGAAGGTGGCCTCACGGCTTGTTGTCGTGTCTTTCTTCATGGGCAAGGTTCAAAGGTACGCAGCGGCCAAGTCTGCCTATTGTTCATAGTAATCCGTCCCGTTGGTGTAGCGCAGTTGCAGCTTGCCGGGCGCAATCACGCCGTTGTCCTGCACATAGCGCTGCCACTCTGTCAGCAGCAGCGCGGCGATGGTCGGCTGTTTTTGCATCTGATCGTGTTGCTCAGCGGGATCAAGGGCCAGGTTATATAGCTCCCAGTCGCCCGTGCCCCAGGGCGGGTTTTGCGAGACCAGTTTCCAGTCGCCCTTGCGAATCGCGCGCCGCCCGAAGAGCTCCCAGCCCATGACATGTTCGGCGGGATGGATGCGCGCTGCCTGCTCATCCGTCTTGTCATCTGCACTGCCGTCCGTTTGCCCCGGCGCGCTGAGGTGGGCAAGCATGGAGCTGCCTTGCAGGGGGAAGATAGGCCGCCCCTGGTAGCGCTCGCCGGGGTGTTCAATACCGGCCAGTTCCAGCAGCGTGGGCGCCACATCCAGCACGGAGGCGAATTGTTTGGATAGCTGCCCGGCCGGGATTTTCCCGGGATAAACCGCCAGCGCCGGCGTGGTGATGCCGCCCTCGCTAACAAAGCCTTTGTATAAGCGATACGGGGTACTGCTCACCTGCGCCCAGCCGGGGCCATAGGCAATATACGAGCCGCGCCGCCCCATGTTTTCCAGGCTATTATCAAAGTTCGCCGGGATCCACTCCGCGTTGTTGGCCAGGTCATACGGGTTGTTGCCCTCGGCGCCGTTATCCGAGAAGAACAGGATGAAGGTGTTCTCATAGGCACCACTCTGCTTCAAATAATCGATCAGCCGACCGATGTGATGATCCAGCGCCTCCACCATCGCGGCATAGACCTGCATCTTCCTCGCCTCACGGCGCTTCTGCTCATCACTCAAACTATCCCACGCCGGCCATAGCGCCGCCCCCGGATGGCGCTCCTGATCGGCGGCCAGTATTCCAAGCGCCTTCATGCGCGCCAAGCGCTGTTGGGCGATGGCCGCATAGCCGGCCTCATAGACGCCCTCATAGCGCGCAATAAAGTCATCCGGGGCATGCAGCGGCCAATGCGGGGCGGTGTAGGCGGCATAGACGAAGAAGGGCCGACCATCCGCCCGGCCTTCCTCAATGTAGTCGATCAACTGGTCGGTGAGAAAGGCCGAGGAGTAATAGTCCTCCGGCAGCGTATAGGGCTGGCCGTTGTACAGCATCGTCGAGACCGGCGCACTCGAGACGGCGCCGGTGTTATCAAAATGGCCGGAGCCGCCCTGCATGATATAAAAGGCGCGCTCAAAGCCGCGCTGCTCCGGCAGGGTGGAACGCCAGAGCGCCAGTTCTTCCTCGCTGTAATCAGCCGGGCGCGCCGGGTCCGGTGCCGGGCGCCGGGCCAGGTGCCACTTGCCGGCCATGTAGGTGTGGTAGCCGGCATCGGCCAGCAGCATGGCGATGGTAACAACGCGCTGATTGAGATAGGTCTCATAGCCCGGTTGGCCGGCCTGCTCACTGGAGAGCATGCCGAACATGCTGCCGAAGCCGCTGCGGTGATGGTCGTTGCCAGACAGCAACATGGCGCGGGTGGGCGAGCAGGTGGGCGAGACATGGAAACGGGTCAGCAGCTTGCCGGCGGCGGCCAGCCGGTCAAGGTTGGGCGTATTGATCTCGCTGCCCATGAATCCTAAGTCTGAATAGCCCAGGTCATCGGCCAAGATCAGCAGGATGTTGGGGCGCTTTTGCGCCTCGGTCTTGGTCTCGGTCTGTGGCAGGGCAGGAGAATTTTCTGCATCATTGAGGCCCTGCGCAGGCGGCGGTGCATCCGAGCAGGCACCGAGCTGAGAGAGCAAAAATACCGCAGCGAGCACAGGCCAGATTATCTTACGCACTTATTAAGCCTCCAGAAGAATAAATCTTGCGGCCGGTTGATGTTCGTCAGTGGTGTGCCGGACAAAGGTATGGCGTAGCTTAGATTCAAATTCTAGTTCCATGCAGGCGTACAGGCCAGGTCTGTATTTTTTGTGATGTCAAAGCCGGTGGAGGTCAGCTAACAAATCAGAATTTTCATTCAGCCATGCTATGGAAATAAATTTTTTTCCTCTACGCAGATATTTAAGAAGCCAAAGACATATATTAAATATTTGAATGATATAGACTTATTCCTATTTTTTATGGCCAGATGACGATCATAATCATGGAAGCTGCTCAAGAGCAGTTTCCATGGTTTTCCAGAGTCATGCTTAACGATTAAAACTCATAGCCCAGGTTCACATACCAGTTGCGCGGTCGGGCATAGACCGCCAAGCGATAGCCCAGAGCGCCGTTGGAGTCACCGGCGATGATATACCTCGCATCGGTCACGTTGTTCACGCCAAAGGTCAAACTCCAGCCGCTCTTCAATGGCCGGTAGGCGGCGCTGAGGTTCAGGGCATCATAGCCATCATCAGCCACCAGGGGGTCATTATCCGGCTCAAACTGTGTGCTGGATTTGTGCACCCAGTCCAGCCGCGGCCGCAGCTCGCCGGCAGTGCCCAGTGACAACAGATAAGACATGCCCAGATTGGCGGAGAGTTTAGGTGTGCGAATCAACTCATCATCCAAGTCTAAGGGCACACCCGGGCCGATGCTCTTGTATTTGGCGTCCTGGTAGCCTACTGCACCCTCGATCAGCCATGAGGCGCTCGGCACCCAGCGAAACTCCGCCTCGACGCCAAGGATCTCGGCCTTGGCCGCATTATTGGTGCTGGTGTTGATCACCCCCGGCAGGTTCTGCGAGACCTGCACATCGCTGTAGTCCGAGACAAAGCCGGCCAGACCAAGACGCAGGGTTTGCGTCTCCAGCTTTAGCCCGGCCTCGTACATGACAACAAATTCCGGCTGATAGGTAGGTACGAGGCAGTCTGGTTCAAGCGGCAGATTGTAAGGCGGACGCACCTGCTTGCAGCCCGGCGGCCTGTTGGCCTGTCGCAGTTCAAAGCCACCGCTCTTAAATCCTTTGGAGAGGGTGAAATAGGTGGTCATCGCCTCCGTTGCATCCCAAGAGAGGGAGCCGCGCCAGGTAAGCTCGGAAATATTCAAATCCGCTTGCCTCACATTGGGCAGAGTGTATTCGTCTTGCGGAATGCGGTACAGGGATGGTGTGTAGCCCTTGGTCTCATCAGTGTAACGTAGCCCGGCAGTCAAGTGCAGGCGCTCGCCCAGATCATAGGTGGCCTCGCCGTACAAGGCCCAGTTGTGATTGTCAGTCCTCCCGCCGTTGTCGCGTGGGAAGACGGGCGGCAGGGCCGTGATATAAGCGAGATCCGAGCCTTTTTCCTCAAAATAAAAGGCACCGGCCACCCAGGCCAGCCTGTCATCCAGATTATCGCCGAGCAGCCTCACTTCTTGTGAGAATTGATCCTGCTTATAGGCATCCTCGGTCGAGAAGATGGCGAAGGGCGCACCGTCCGATGCCCGTGCAAAGTCGGCGTCCAGCTTCCTGTAGGCGCTGGTGGATTCCAGCGTTAGGTTCTCGCTCAGCGCATAGTCAATGGCGAGCGTTACCCCCCAGACATCGATATTGCTGCGATTCGGGCCGGTCTCATAGCTGGTGAAGGGCGCGCCCACCCACTGATCGTTTCTGCACGCCGTGTTGCTCAAGGCACCACCACCCCGGCAACCGGCCTTATCGCTGGTGCCGTTGCCGAATTGGTTGTTGTTGAAGAAGTTGGAAAACGGGGCGCCTTCGATGGTATCGGTCAGGGCCTCGGCGGCGGAGAACTCGCGCTCCCTCACGCCGTCCACGGACAAGGCAACATCCAGCCGATCGCCAAACTGGCCGACCAGCTTCAGGCGTCCGCCGAACACATCGTCATTACCTAACTCATCGCCTGCCAGCGGCCTCTCTACCGTGCCATCGCGCTTGCGATACAGACCGCTGAGGACGAAGCCAAAGGTTTCCGTGAGCGGGCCGCTTGCGCTGACATGCAGCTCGCGGCGGCTGTCATCGCCGAGAATAAGGCGCAGCCTGCCGCCGAGCGCCTCGCCTGGGTTTTTGGTGTGCAGGCTGATCGCCCCGCCGATGGTGTTGCGCCCGAACAGCGTCCCCTGCGGGCCGCGCAGCACCTCAATACGTTCCAAGTCCAGTATGTCGAGCACCGAGCCGATGGTGCGCCCCAGATAGACATCGTCCACATAGATGCCAACGCCCGGGTCGGTGACCGGGGTGAAGTCGTTTTGCCCGACGCCGCGAATGTACACCACCGCCGCCGAGCCGGAGCCGGACGAGGTGCCGCCAAAGCTGAAATTGACATTCGGCGCAATATCGGCCACGGCGGAGATCTGCTCGGCACCGCGCTCATCCAGCATGGCGGCGGTGACAGCGGTCACGGACAGCGGCGCATCCTGAATATTCTCTTCAATCTTCCTGGCGGTTACCACCACCTCTTCCAGTGCGAAGCCGGACTCCGGCGAGGAGGATTGGGCGCGGCTCTCGGCAACGATCAGCATGGCCACGATGGCCATCGCGATGGCCAGCAGGCCGTGACGGGGCATGCTCATCTTTGCGGGGGGAGGGGGGAAATCAACAGGACGACCGTGAACGACGAAGGCATCGTTCATGGCCGTGCGGGTGTTTTCACTGGCGCAGGTCTTCATGGCATTTCCTCCACTTGGGTTATTTTGTATTTGTCCGGAACGGTTATGCAGAAGGGTCGCAGCGCTGCCCCTCCACCAGCCCCTTTATACGATCTTAGCCATGTTGCAGGGTGCCTGCAAGGGCTTTTATCGGCCTCTTTTTCTCACTTTGTGCTGGCTGCAGGTGGCCGGGCCTCATCTCATGCTGCCAACCTTGCCTGTAGCCAGTGCGATATTGCTGCGATTTCTTCCATGCACACGCTGTGCTGCATGGGGTAGGTCTTGTACTCCGGTTTATAGCCCATCTGTCTTAGCGCCTCGCAGCTATGTCGCCCCAGGGCCTCAGGGACGACCGGGTCGTACAGGCCATGACAGATCAGAATCGGCAGTGCCTTGTTTTCCGGGCTGGGCTGCACGGCATCATGGGTGGGAAAATAGGTCGATAGACCGAAAATCCCGGCCAGCGGCTTCGGATAAGATAAGCCAAGCTGGTAGGCCACCGCCCCGCCCTGCGAAAAGCCGGCGATGACAATGCGTTCGCTTTTGATACCGCGCTCTATTTCCCTTTCCACCAGATCGCCAACACGCAAGGCGGACTTCATTAGCTGCTCCTTGTCCACCTTGCGTTCTATCTGCATGGAGGAGATGTCATACCAGGCAGGCATGACATGGCCATTGTTGATCGACACCGGCATGGACGGGGCATGGGGAAAGACGAAGCGAATGGCCAGCGCTTCCGGCAGGCCAAGCTCTTTTACGACAGGCGCAAAATCATGGCCGTCTGCGCCGAGGCCATGCAGCCAGATGACCGCGGCATCTGCCGTGTGTTGCGGTTCAATTTCTACGCCGGGAAGGTAGGACATAAGAACAATCTGCTATGGTTAAAAAATGATTATATAAAAAACACGCCGGCGATGAGGCCGATGAAACCGCCGAAGACCCCGCCCCAGACGACCAGCCAGCCGAGATGTTCTTTGATCATGGCCTGGATGATTTCCTTTACCAGTTGCGGCGTGAGCTCGCCCAGGCGCTTGTCGATGATGTCTTTGATCTTCTCTTGCATCTCCGCCATGTGATCCGGGCTTTCCAGTTCGTCTTGCAAGAGTTGATCAAAGTCCTCGCTGCGGGTGATGTCCAGGATTGCCGCCTTTATCTTTTCTATAAAGGCTTCTTTTAGCGGGGCCAGCACGGCAACGCCGCCGACCATCGCCAGCATCGTGGCAAGAGAAGATTCCTGGACCACCTCAAGCAGGGCATCGAAGGCCGGCGATAGATCAATCTTCTCCAGCACCGGGCCGAAGTCGAAATGTGCCGGCTTGCCGCTCGGATCAGATAAGAAGCGATCAATGTTCTCGGTGGTAAAAAATTGCCGCATCATCAGTTCACGAATGCCCGCCTTGAATTCTTCAAAGCGGGCCGGGATGACGCCGGAACCATACAACCCCGGCACCCTCTCAAACAGCATGTGCACGGCCAGCCAGTTGGTCAGCGCACCGGATAGGGCAAATAGTCCCACGCTCTGCAAGGGCGGGTTGGCCAGGACATAGCCGCTGATGAAGATGAGCAAAGCTATCGCATTGGTATAGTGGCTCTTATGCAAGACGGCGCTCCTTACAAACTCATATAAAATTTAGAAGCATGATTTATAATTGAGAAATTCCGGCCGCCAGCCGGTCCTCTGCATGGTGATCTGATTATTGCAGCGCCGCCCGCTGCGCCCTGCTCGCTCATGCTCCACAAAGAGCGGCGGCGGAGAGTTTAGATGCCTCGCCAGCGCAGCATAATAGTCTCTCCGCCGCACCGGTCGACCATCGCAGCCCAGCTCGACGATGGCTGCCTGCTCGCCCTGCCCTACCCTCATCAACAGCCGCGCCGCATCCCGGACATGTATCAGGTTCAGCCAGGCATCGGCCAGACCGGGCACGGCCTCGCCGTTTAAGATGGTGCCTCTTCCAATGATCCGCCCAGCCCCATACAAGCCCGCCAGGCGCACAATCCTTGCCGGCCTGCCCAGCCCGCGCCAAAGCTGTTCAATGCAATATTGTCTCTCGGTCCTTGCGCTGTCTATTTCCACCTCAGAATCCGCATCAACCTCACGCTCTCGCTTGCCATAAACGACCGTCGAGGAGGCAAGCATGGCCTTGTGTAGCGGAAGCCCGCGCAGGCGGGCAACAAACTCTGTGAAGGCATCAGGCTCAATCTGGCTCGGTGGGATGAGCAGATACAGATGCAGCCGGCAATCCGCCCACTGCGCAAGCAGGCCCCAGGTCTCAGGCTCATTGACATCAAGCAGACCGGCCTGTGCGCTTATCTCTTTAAGCCCATGCAGCTTTTCCGCCTTCCTGGTGGTGACATGCACTCTCTCGCCCTGCTCTTGCAACTGCCCGGCCAAGGTTCTTCCCAGGTAGCCGGCGCCGATGATGACGGCGGCGGTCTGCTTTTTATTTTTCTTGCACAAGCTATTTGGGACAAACTATTTGCGTCAGATTATTTTGCCGCCAGCAGCGCCTGCTCAATATCGGCGATGATGTCATCGATGTGTTCTATGCCGATGGACAGGCGCACCATGTCCTCGCTGACGCCTGCCGCTGCCAGTTCATCCGCGTCTAATTGCCGGTGCGTTGTCGATGCAGGATGGCAGGCCAGGGACTTCGCATCGCCAATATTCACCAGCCGCAAGATCATCTGCAAGGCATCAATAAACCTGGCGCCGGCCGCGCGCCCGCCCTTTATGCCGAAGCTAAGGATGCCGGAGGCGCGGCCGCCCAAGAGCCGCCGGCACAGCGCATGATACTGACTTGCGGCCAGCCCCGCATAGTTCACCCAGCTTACCTGTTCGTGCTGCTCCAGATAGTGCGCTACTTCTATGGCATTGTCGCAGTGCCGGTCCATGCGCAGGCCCAGCGTCTCCAGGCCCTGCATGAGCAAAAATGCGTTCATCGGCGAGAGCGCGGCACCCATATTGCGCAGGGGCACCACACGACAACGGCCAATGTAAGCGGCCGCGCCCAGCGCCTCAGTATAGACCACGCCATGATAAGAAGGATCAGGCTCATTCAGCATGGCATAACGTACCTTGTCCGCCGTCCAGTCAAAGTTGCCTGAGTCAACAATCATGCCGCCGATGGAGGTGCCGTGACCGCCGATGTACTTGGTCAATGAATGGATGGAAATATCCGCGCCATGGTCGAAGATCTTGCACAGATACGGCGTTGCCACCGTGTTATCGACAACCAGGGGCACACCATGTTTGTGAGCAATGGCCGCCAGTCTCTCGATATCAACCACATTGCCCGCCGGGTTGCCGATCGATTCACAAAACACTAATTTCGTCTTCTCATCTATGCGCGCCTCCAGGCCGGCATAGTCATCATGCGAGGCAAGGCGCGCCTCCACCCCCTGCCGCGGCAGGCTGTGGGCGAACAGGTTATAGGTGCCGCCATATAGCTGGCTGGTGCTGACTATATTGTCACCACTGCCGGCGATGGCCTGGATGGCATAGGTGATCGCCGCCATCCCTGATGCCAGCCCCAGCGCCCCAATGCCCCCTTCCATCTCCGCCATGCGCGCCTCCAGTATGGCCGTGGTCGGGTTCATGATGCGGGTATAAATATTCCCGGCGACCTTCAGATCAAAGAGATCAGCACCATGCTGCGTATCATTAAAGGTATAGGAAGTGGTCTGATAAATAGGCGCGGTGGCCGCATTCGTTGCCGGGTCGCCCGCATAACCGGCATGCAGCGCAATCGTTTCAAGTTTCATTTTGATTTACCTTAAGATCTGGCTGATGTGATCACATTATAAGGATTATTGCCTAAAACCCGGTTTCAGGCTAGAACTGAAACGTCATTCATGGCTTGGCCAGGAGTCCACCAAACATCCTGCCGGGAACCTTCTGGATTCCTGCCCCCGTTTCCACGGGGACGAGCTTCCGCAGGAATGACGTTTAACTTTATGGCGCAACAACAAGGATCGTCATTCCCGCAGAAGCGGGAATCCAGTCACAGAGAAGTGATCATCGGCCAGTGCCAATAACCTACTGGATTCCTGCCCCCGATTTCGCGAGGACAGGTAGGGGTGACGTTCTTACGCAGGAATGACGAAGTAGAGAGCGAGCGCCGGGCAGATTCCGACCCCGGTTGCCACTTTCGCAGGAATGACGGGGGAGGGACGATCAGGAGCGACTTTTCTGCCGCCCGTCATTCCTGGCTTGACCGGGAATCCATTCATTGTTGCCGGAGCCTAAGTAGATTCCTGCTTACGCAGGAATGACAACGAGTTGCGCCTCTCAGGCCGCCATCAGAACTCCGCAGTCAACGTGCCGAAGAAGGTGCGGCCACGCAGATCGTAGCCTATGCCCAACGGAACGTTGTTACGGCTGAACACGCCCTCCCTATCGACTTCCGGCGGGGCAGTGTTGAACACGTTGCGTACGCCTACGCTCAGTCTGTAATTGCGCCACCTATAAGCCAGGCCGGTGTTATGCACAAAATAATCAGCGGTGTAGTAAATCGGGCGGCAGGAGACCGGCAGACCATTGCAAGGTACGTTGCGTCGTGAAAATTCCGTTGGGGCATTCTCGCCGCGCTTGATATAGCGTGTGTACCAGTTGAAACGAAAGTCCCGGTAGCTCATGATCAACCGCGCACTGGCGCGCCAGCGCGGTGAATCCGGCTCGCCCACATCGTCATCTTCTCTGTCCAGAACCCTCAGGAACTGCTCCCTGGCCCAGGTCGCATCCACATCCACCTCCACCTTGAGGCGTTCATCGCCTAACTCAAAGTTCTGAATGTAGTTCAAATCAAAGTCAACACCCTTTGACGTCCGTTCAGAGGTATTCAGGTAACTGGCATCGGCATTTTGCAGGCGGTCATCGCCAGCTCGGCGACCGAGGCGCCCGCAGAAATCACTGAGTGTGCCTTCCGGCAGTTCGGTATTGAAATAACAATCATTAAGGATGAAGCCGGCGCTGGGTGTGGCGAGCCCCTGCCTGAGATTGATATCAAAATACGAGGCCGAGACCTTCAGCTCAAATCTATCCGTGAAGGACTGCTCTGCTATAAAGCCGAAGGTATAGGACCTGGAAGTCTCCGGGGCCAGATCATCCGCGCCTCTTCTGATCACCTCAACTCTGGTAGTGCGCTCGAAACCATCATCGCCCCCGCCTCTGCTCAGGCCCAGCGTGGTCGGGTCAAGCCCTTGTGCCCGACAGACATTCCGCAGGCGCTCGCTGCGCCGGTCGCGGGCCGGCCTGTACTCCTCGGGTGAATTGGGGTTGCGGGGGTCAACCCGCCCGCGGGCGAATGTAGGGACGACACAGGGATCATTCGCGGTTACGAAAGAACTGGTGCCGATGAGGAAGCGCTCACGGGCATTCGGCGCGCGGTAGGAGGTGCCGTAGGTGCCGCGCAAGGTGAACCATGATACCGGCCGATACAGCAATTTGCCGGAATAGGTCCAGTTCGGCTTATACTTGTCATCATCGGTCACCCGGCCAGATAAGTCGATAGTGAGTTTTTCGGCATAGGGTTCATCCTTGAACAGATCAAGGCTGGTCTCGCCGAATAGCTCGTGCATGTAGCGCGTGCCGACTGCGCCGCGGTCGCCAAAAAAGCCAAACAGAATCCCTTCTGCGGCGACCTCATTGGGGATGGAGTCAATGCGGTCGCGGCGGAACTCATAGCCCAGCAAGAGCGGCACGGCAGAGCCATTGGGCAGGGTGAACACATCGCCCTGCACAGTGCCGTTGAGGATGGTCTGTTCGATGGCGGTGTCAACGGTTGCGCTAGTAAAGAGATAATCGGCTTCCGCCTGGGAGCCGAAGACCCCGCCGCCGGCTTGATACAGGGAGGTCGCAAACATGTTCACCGGCACACAGCCGTCGGTGCCGTCCGGTACGCCATCGCCGTCTGCATCCTCGCCGCAGATATAGCTGCCCGGGTTGTTCGGGTCTTCGATGGTGGTCTCAAGGCTCAACGCCAAACGGTCGCCATTGACACCGGCGGTCATATTGTCCGCACTTGCCCGGGAATAGTTGATATAGGCGTCATAGCTCCAGTTGCCTTGCAGGAAGTGGCTAAGAAAACCGATGTTGCCGCGCACGCCGCCGACCAGGCGGTATTGCTCAAGCTTTACTTCTTCATAATCCCTATCGCCCCTGACTGCAATGATGGGCCTAACTGCGTAGGCACCCAAGTTCACCCCGAAGAACCGTGTGCTGTTCACGCCCAAGCCGTTTTCGTTGCTGATGTTGAACGGGTTATCTGCGGGTACGCTCTGGGATAAGGTGGGGCCGGGGGTGAAGGCATCGCTCTCGCGCCGTACATACATGCCTTCAAAATACACTTCCGTATCGTTGACATCTTCGAAGTTATAGCTGCCCAGGCCATAGGCCGAGACGCGTTTTAGGCCGGCAAACAGCACACGGTTCCGGGCGCGTTCGGAGAGGTCGAAATTATAAAGGCCGCTTTGCTGGTCGATCTCGGTGCGGCCGTTTTGATCCGGGTCCACCACGTACCAGTCCAGCCTGCCATCACCGTTTAGGTCAATCCGAGTAAGAGTTCCGCGCGGGGCAAACCTGGCCAATCCAGCGCTGAGGATGGTTTCCGAAAAGTTTGGGATGCCGATGTTGGTCTCGCCCGGGGTGGACCAGATATTACCGAATATGGGGGGGAGAATAACGCGATTAACGGCGCGCAAGGAACAGTTGCTTTCCGTGGTGCCGGGGGGCAGGCCACGATAGCGGGTCAGCAGGTTGCCGTCTTCATCCTCATAGCGATATTCATCGCAGGCGGTGAAGAATTTGCTGTCACCGAAGCGATAATGAGTCCGCTTGTGGTGTTCCAGGGCCGCGGTGAAATTCCAGTTATCGCCGGTCTTCCCGGCCAAGATGGAAAAGGTATGTTCCTTGCCGCCACCGGTTTCCGGATGGGAGGCGGATACCCGTCCTTCAATGCCATCCACGTCTGAACGCAGGATGATATTGGCCACCCCAGCCACGGCATCGGAGCCATAGACGGATGAGGCGCCGTCAAAGAGATTTTCTATGCGGTCGATCAAGACCGCGGGGATGAGGTTCAAGTCCGGCGACGAAGGCGCCGCACCCACGCCGGCTGCACCTAAGCGCCGACCATTCAACAACACCAGGGTCCTGCTTGCGCCCAGGCCGCGAAAACTGATGGTGGTCGCCCCCAGCCCGTTGTCCAGCACGATGGTATTAAAGGAGTTGTTGACTTGTACTTCATTGGCCTGTGCCGTGCTTTGCAGGATCTCGGTGGTGTCGAACAGACCCGCCTCGCGCGATAAGTCGCCGGAGATGATCTGCATGGGCGAGACTGACTGAAAGGCATCACGCTTTAGCCGCGAGCCGGTAACGATGATCTCCTCCACCGCCTCTTCGTCTTCTTGCAGGAGTTCCCTTACATCAACCGTTACATCAACCGTGTCTTCCTGCTGAGGTGCCTGCTTTACTTCGGCGGCTTCCTCTACGGTTTCTTGCTGATTAGCTTCTGCGGGGGGGGGGGGGGGGGGGGGGGGTAGTCTGCGTTGTGTCAGCTTGCGCGAGCGTTTCTATGCCTTGGGCAGCGGCTTCTGTGGCGTCTTGGGCGGTGCTTGAGGTGGTGTCCTCATGCGCGTCCGAGGCAGCCTCTTGTTCGGCCTGGGCGGCGGCTCCTTGCGCGATTGCGGGCAATGAGAAAAAGGCCGCCAGCGTAAAGAGCAACAGGGCGGAACCGAAGGGGCTGTGCCTATGTTGCGGTGTAAAAATTTTCCAGCAGTGAATAAAACTCATGGTCTTTCCCCTTAGTCTTTGGTCAAAATACAACGGATGATTATTTGCTTTTTGAGCCTTTTTACATGGTCTTGAAAGGGCTTGAAACAGGAATGTAGCCAGCGCGATGTGAAATTGCAAGTTTTTTTCATAGGCAAGACAGACCAAGCAGAACACAGGCCGGCAGTGGTGAAATAACAACAGTTTTTTGATGGGGGGGCTGCCGGAAGAGTTCGGTCTCGTCCTATTCAGGGGCTTGCCCTTATTTTACGGGCACCAGGCCCTGTGCAAGGCATACCTTTTTTATGATGCGATAGGCAATGACCGAGGCGATGACATTGCCGAGTGCGGCACCTGCAAACAGGCCCTCCAGGCCAAAGACAAGGGAGAGGCCATAGGCCAGCGGGAGATACAGGCAGAGCAGGCGTATGATGGAGATCAGCAAGGCCATACGCGGCCGTTGCAGGACATTGAGCGAGACCATGATGAGAATGACAAGCCCGTGGGCGCCGTAGGTCAGGGGCAAGATGAGCAGGAACAGCTTGATGACATAGATGACCTGGGCATTGTCACTGAAGCCGTCGGCAAGGGGCGCAGCCAGCGCCAGCACCAGGAGATAGATGCCGGCTTGTAAGATGAGCGTGAAGTACAAGCATTTTGTTAATGCCGCATAGGCCCTTCCCGCCTTGCCTGCGCCGATGTTCTGGCCGATGAACATGGGCAGGGTGGAGGACAAGGCAAAGACAATAATGAGGCTAAAGGACTCGATGCGCACCCCTACCCCAAAGCCGGCCACCGCTTCCGCCCCGAAACGCGCGATGATTGCCGTCATGATCGCCGCTGCCAGCGGCGTCATGATATTGGCGCCGATGGCTGGAACGGCAATGGTCATGAGCCGGCGCCAGTTGGACAAAAGCCTTGCCAGCTCCGGTCGTGAAAAGTCCAGCAGATTCTCATGTTTCTTAAGAACAAAAAGAGAATAGAGCCAGCTCATGATCGCTGCAATGACCGTTGCCAGGGCCGCCCCCCGCATGCCAAGCGCCGGAAAGGGCCCGAGGCCGAAGATCAGCAGCGGATCCAGAAGCAGGTTGAGCAAGGATAAAATGGATGAGCAGATGGCCGAGGCGCGGGTATTGCCGACAGAGCGCAGGGCATTATTGGCCACCATCGTCAGCATGATAAACGGCGTACCAAAGAGGATGACATGCATATAGGATTTGATATAGGGCATGACCGCAGCATCGGCTCCTAACAGGCCAAACAATGGGTCTATCAGCAGGTAAGTCAGACCCGCCGCACAGATGGCAAAGACAAGGGTGAATAGCTGCGCATCGGTGATGAACCGCGCGGCCTGTTCCATCTTCCTCTCGCCGACCAGCCTTGCGTTTAGTGAACCCAGGCCCATCCCTATGCCTAAGGCCATGCTCACGGTGAGCATATAAATGGACATGACAAAACTCGCAGCGGCTAGCTGTGTGGTGCCCAGCAGGCTGATAAAAAAGGTATCCGCCACTCCTAAGAACATCATGCAGAAGATGCCTACGATCATCGGCAGGGTAAGACGCAGCAGCAAGGGCCCGATGGGCGCGGTGGTGATCTGCTCGGTGCGTTGTGCGGTTTTATTATTGATTTCTTTGGGTACCCACTTTATCGTTTCATGTTGCCGGCCCCGGCGCCTGCAAGATAAACGCTTAGCCAAACAAGGCAGTCAAAACAATGTTACCAGGTCATCCTGGCGCCAGGGAGGATGTTTGTGCATGATCGATAAAAACAATTCACTCTCTTCAAGAGCAGCGAGCCATCTTTTTAAGAACTTATAGTGACCTTGACAAAACCAGCCCCAGTCCACCCGGGCGAACTGGCGAATAAAAGGAAACAGGGCTATGTCCGCCAGGCTTGTACGTCCTTGCAGCAGACCCCGGCCAGCGGTGGCAGCTAAGAGATCTTCCAGTTCACTTAGAAATTCTTTCGCCTGCTCTCGGTAATACTCTTGAGAATGTTCAGGGTGGCGCGCATGGTATTTATAGCGATCCAACTTGACTTTGAAATCCAGATCATTCCTGGAAATTAACTCCTGCGCCCGTCCCTCATCCACAGCAAGCCAGGAGTCCGGATCATGTTGCTCCAGCGCCCACAACATAATCGCCAGGCTTTCATCCAAAATCTTGCCATCTTGCAACTGCAAGACCGGCACGGTTCCTTTCTCAGAGATGCGCAACATCTCGGCCGGTTTATCCTTAAGCCGCACCTCTCTTAGTTCACAGCGGATGCCCGCGCGCTTGAGCACCATGCGCGCACGTATGGCATAGGGGCAGCGGCGAAAGGAATACAGCACCGGGTAGCTGCACATGCCCTTCCCTATGCTTGCCCGGCCTTTGAGGGAGCGCCGATATGCCGGTAGCCGCGCTGCGCTGCCAGTTCCACCTGCCGCCCGCGTTCAGCAAGAGCCTGCCTGCGCTGCTCGGTCAGCCCTTCATAGCAATACGGACAGGAGATGCCCTGCCGGTATTTTTCCGATGACAATGCTGCCCTGGACAAGGGCCGCCGGCAGGCAAAGCATTGTACATGCTCGCCAGGCTCCAGCCTTTCATTCACCGCCACCCGCCCGTCAAATACAAAACACTCGCCGCGCCAGAGACTTTCATCCTCGCCTACCTGCTCAAGGTATTTCAATATGCCGCCGTCGAGTTGATATACTTCATCAAAACCTTGCTGCAACATATACGAACTCGCCTTCTCACAACGGATGCCGCCGGTGCAAAACATGGCTATCTTCTTGTGCTTATCCGGGTGCAGGTTTTTCCTGACATAGCCGGGAAACTCCCGAAAGCGCGCGGTCTGTGGTGAGATTGCGTTTTTGAATGTCCCGACTTCATGTTCATACTGATTGCGGACATCAAGAACCATTACCGCCGGGTCTTGAACAAGCGCATTCCAGGCGGCCGGATCAACCTTCGTGCCGCTCATGCGGGCCGGACAAACGCCGGGGACGCCCAGAGAGACAATCTCCTGTTTAAGCCGTAGCTTCATGCGATAAAAGGGCGGCGCAGAATGATAGGACTCCTGGTGCTTGAGATCCGCCAAACCCGGCTCAGAGCGCAGGTAAGCCAGCAAGGCATCAATGCCCGCTCGACTGCCGGCAACAGTGCCGTTTATGCCTTCTCTTGCCAACAAGATCGTCCCCTTCAAATCCTGCTCCCGGCAAAGGGTCAGCAGGGGTGAACGCAGCGCCTTGTAATTATCCAGAGACAAAAACTTATACATGGCCGCCACCACGATGGGCTTGTGTCTTTTGCCTGCCGTCTCCTGATTAAGACGCATCATCTTTTCAGTCATCTAAAAAACCTTAATGCAAAGAAAAAGTGCTGGTGATTGTAAAGAAAAATCAGGCGCTGTAAATAAGCGGGATAGCCTCGCACGGCGCAAAAAATTTCATACAATGGCCGCGCCTTAAGACAAATGGCTCAGACATCAGCCCACTAATCCGGCATTGGCATCTTGCATCACCTGCTTGCCGATGGGAAAGAGCAACAGACAATCTCGCAGGGCTTGTTTCACCAAAACCCACTGCCGTCATTCCCCGTGTCAAGACACGGGGCTGGCTCTGGCTTGACCAGGAATCCATTACTGGGGGTTCTTCAAAACAGCGCATCGCCCGCAAGGACGGCGCGCTTTATTGTTTCTGCTCCCTGATAAACCTTAGACAAAGCCCGGCAAGGCTAAAATGAATACTTCACGTTCACCCCGTACCAGCGCGGGGCGCGGAAGGAGATCTCGTTGCAA
This sequence comes from Gammaproteobacteria bacterium, assembly GCA_963923955.1. Lineage (GTDB taxonomy): Bacteria > Pseudomonadota > Gammaproteobacteria > Eutrophobiales > Eutrophobiaceae. The sequence goes on along the minus strand of OZ000552.1, from coordinate 1,289,990 downwards.
CCGCAGGCGGTGGCGATGTCAAAGCCCTGGATGCCGGCGCGCGCATCCGTCACATTGTTGATCTTGAACCGGGCCTGCCAGTGGCCGTCCTCACTCGCCCATCCCAGCCCCAGGTTGAGCATCACATAGCTGTCAAACTTGTCCGCATCGAAGTTACGCAGGTTATAAAAGTACGAATCCGAATAACTCACATCGCCGGTGAGATGCATCAGGCCGTTTAAGGCCGGCCATTGATAGCGGGCGATGGCGGTGAACTGCAATTCCGGCGCATAAGTCGGGTCAACATTGCGGCTGACCGCAGAGCCGATGCGCAGCGGCACATCTTCCACGGTGGCGTCAAACCAGCCCAGACTCAGCACCGCATCGAAGCCAGCAAAGGGCGAGGTCTGCAATTCCAACTCGGCGCCATAAGTCTCGGCATCGGCATTGATCACCACCCCGCCCACGCCGGTGAACAGGAAGGCCTGGTAGTCGGTGTAATCATAATAAAAGAGTGCGGCATTTAGGCGCGTATGCCCGCCGAACAGGGTCTTCTTAAAGCCGCCCTCATAACTGAGCAGCACTTCCTCTTTGTAAGGGATATCCTCATTGCCGGCGCCGACATTCAACAAGGAGAAATACGCACCCAGTAAGGGGGCGTTGAAGCTGCCGGCCTTGACGCCGCGGTTGACGCCCACATAGACTAACAAATCATCGCTGGCGTGATAGTCCAGTTGCAGCTTGCCCGCCCATAAGGTGTTGGACGAGCCGCTGTCAATGGAGGTCGCCGGCCCGGCGGGTAGAAGTTTCTTGCCCACATGGATGCTGCGCGGGTTGGTGCTGCTCTGATACAGGCCGGCGCTCATGGCAAAGTCCTTCTCCTCCTGGATCAGGCGCAGGCCGCCTATCAGCGTGGTGCTGTCATTCAAGTCCCATTCCAGCTGGCCGAACAGCGAATAGGAATCGGTCTTTAGCCTAGCATCGGTACCCACATCCTGGGCCGGCCCGGCTACCCCGTCGGCGGAGATCTTCAGGCCGTTGTCCGAATCGGCGTCAATGTTCAGATAATAAAAGCCCAGCAGCCAGCGGGAGTTATCGCCCTCGCCGTTCAGCCGCAGCTCCTGGGTGAAGCTGTTGGCATCCACCGCCGCATAATTGGCCAGCTGATTGACCGGCGCCGAGTCCACATCAATGAACAGCAACTTGGTGTAGTCCTTGTAATCGGTGATGCTGGTCAGCAGCACACCATTGTCCAGCTCCCATTCCACGCGCCCGTTAAGCCCCCAGGTCTCGGTCTTGCCGGAATCGGCAAAGGCAAAGTCGCCGGAGAAGCTGAAATCCTCGCCGTCCGGGTCCAGATAACCGAAGAAGTCGGTGCCGCCGGGACGGCCGACATCAAGCTGCTTGTCGGCACCAAACTGCCCGTTGCTGTTGTTAAAAAAATCATCCTGAAAGCCATTGTCGTCCTGATCCGAGCCAAAGTCACCGCCGTCCTGGACCGTCAATGGCTGGTTATCCTCCGGGCTGCCGAGGAGGCCGCGACACACCGCACCCGCGCCCGCCTGGCAGATGCTGCGCCGGGTATCCCCAGGCGGCGTGTCGATGACATTGCTCACCTCGCCGGCGGCATTATAAACAGCAGTGGTCGGCTTGGACTGATACGGGCCGGTGGCCACTTCGGTGCGGGCATAGTTGGCCGAGACGGCAACGCTCAGCGTCTCACGTGGCTTGAACAACAGGCTCGTGCGCAGAGCAATGGTGTCATCATCGCCCAGATCAGCGCCCGCGCCCGGCCCCGGCGGGCCGCCGACTGCGCTGTCCGGATAAAGGTTTTCCAGATAGCCGTCATGCTGGTTGTACAGCATCGCCACCCGGCCGGCCAGCGTCTCGGACAGCGGCCCGCCGACAGCGGCAGTCACGCGGAATTGATCGGCAGCGGCCGGCGAATCGAAACGGCCGTAGGTAAAATCCACATAGCCATCGATACCGTCAAAGGATGGCTTGTTGCTGACATATTGCACCAGCCCGCCGGTGGCGTTGCGGCCGAACAGCGTCCCCTGTGGGCCTTTTAGGATCTCCACCCGCTCCATGTCGAACAGGGCGAAGGTCTGCGCCTGGGCAATGGCAATGTAGCCCTCGTCCAGATACATCGCATTCGGTGCCTCGATCACATCATTAAAATCATTCTGGGTCACGCCGCGGATGGAAAACTGTGTGTTTTGGCCGGCCAGGTTGCCGCTGATATGTACGCTGGGAGCGAAGCCGGCGATATCAAAGCTCTCCTCCACGCCTAAAGCACGCATCTGCTCGCCGGTGAAGGCGGTAATGGCAATGCCGACATCCTGCAGGTTCTGCTCGCGCTTTTGCGCCGTTACCACTACTTCTTCCAGCACCCCCCCCCCCCCCCCCCGCACTTGGGCCGCAGCCTGCATGGAGAAAATCGCTGTACTAAGTGCGAGGCAAAGGATCACAGTGGTTCTATTCGCTAGGTTTTTCATGATTGTGTACTCTCCCCTTGTTGATTTTAGAATTGCCGGTAAATCCAGCGCCGAGCATTATACTAACATTCGCCGCAGGTGCAATTTTTCAGAACAGGCTTATGAAACGGCAACCTTTAATAAGGCCGGCGGCTGTGCCATACTTGCCCTTGCAGCAAGGTCGCATTTCGGAAGGGCAGGTATTATGTCGGCAGTCTTAAAAGAGAAGGTAAAAAAAGTCTCCACCTATTGTTACCAATGCGTGAACGGGCCTGATCTGCTGACCGTTGAGGTCGTTGACGGCGTTGCCACGCGGGTAGAGCCCAATTTTGATCTGCGCGGCGAGCATCCCGCCGACGGCAAGGTCTGCGTCAAGCCCTTTGGCCTGGTGCAAAAACTCTATAACCCCCACCGTATCAAGCGGCCGATGAAGCGCACCAACCCCAAAAAGGGTCGCCATGAAGATCCCGGCTGGGTGGAGATCTCATGGGATGAGGCGCTGGACATCTGTGCTGCGAAGATGAACGCGGCCAGACAAAAAGGCGTTCAGGATGAGAACGGCAATCCGCGCCTGGCCTTCACCACCGGCGGGGCGGCCACGCCGTTCAAATACATGGGCAGCTTCCCGGCGCTGCTGTTTGCCTGGGGGCCCTTTGATCAGAGCCTGGGTGCCGGCGGCACGGTGAAGTGCTATCACACCGAGCACATGTTCGGCGAGCTCTGGCACCGCGCCTTCACCATCCTGCCGGATACGCCGCGCTGTGAATACCTGATCTCCTTTGGCAATAATATTGATGCCTCCGGTGGCGTTACCGGTGTGCGCCGGCATGCCGATGCGCGCAAGCGCGGGATGAAGCGCATCCAGTTTGAACCGCACCTGTCCGTTACCGGTGCCAATGCCACGGAATGGATCCCGATTAAGACCAAGACCGACAGCGCGGTACTGTTTTCCATGCTGCATGTCCTGCTGCATGAGACCGCTCTGGATAAACTGGATGTGGCTTTTTTAAGGGAGCGCACGGCCTCTCCTTACCTGGTCGGGCCGAATGGTTTTTATCTGCGCGACCCCAAGAGCAAGGCACCCCTGCTATGGGATAAGCGGACGCAGCAGGCCGTGGCGTATAACACCCCTGGCACAGAGCCCGCCATCGTGGGCACTTTTTTCGTTGAGGCGGCGATCGAGATCGGCGCCGATGAAGAGTGCTGGGCGCATGAAAAGATCGAGGCGGCCACCGGCCTGGAGAAGGCCCGGCAGCTTATCGCTGAATGTACGCCCGAGTGGGCGGCGGAGATCGCCGATGTCCCCGCCGCGACCATCCGCCGCATCACCAACGAATACTTGGCCCACGCCCACATCGGCGAGACCGAGACGATCAACGGCCGTGAAATCCCCTTCCGCCCGGTCTGCACGGTCTTGGGCAAATCCGTGAACAACGGCTGGGGCGGCTATGAATGCGTCTGGGCGCACACCATGCTGCAGGTCCTGGTCGGTGCCCTGGAAGTCTCCGGCGGCATGTTGGGCAGCACGACCCATCTGGCCGGCGATACCGACTGGGATCGTCTATCGACCGTGGAGGCAGGCGAGGACGGCTTTATGCGCCACACCTTCACCCCCACCAGCAAGGCGGAGTGGAACAAGGCACCGATCAACCGCCACGCCAATGATGCCTTAACGCCCATGTCCGGCACCAGCATGGGGCAACAACTCTTCGGCTCCACCACCTTAGCCTGGCTGCGCCTGCAGGAGCGGGCTGCGGCAAGCTGGCCAAAACCCAATCCGCCGGACATCTGGTTCGTGTATAAATGCAACCCCGCCATTTCCTTTTCCGAGTTGGACAAGATGAACGATGTGATGGCGACCTTTCCCTTCATCGCCGCCTTCGCCTACACCTTTGATGAGACCAACCACTACGCCGATGTGATCATGCCTGAAGCCACCGATCTGGAGAGCGATCAACTACTGCGCATCGGCGGCGGGCATTATTTTGAAAACCATTGGGAGTCAGAAGGCTGGGCCCTGCGCCAGGCGGTCGTGCCGCCGCAGCACGAGGCAAAGGACTTTAGCTGGATCGCCAACGAGTTGGCGCGACGTACCGGCCTGCTGGAGGCCTATAATGCGGTCATCAACGGCGGCGCCTGCGGTATCCCCTTGCAAGGCGAGGGCTATGACTATGCCCTGGATCTGACCCAAGAGCATAGCCAGGAGGAGGTCTGGGATGCAGTGTGCAAGGCGGCCAGCCATGACTTAAGCGGCGGTAAGGAGGTGCATGATCTGCAATGGTTCCGGGATAATGGCTTCAAGACGCGCCCGTACTCGCGCCTGAATTGGTATCTGCACCCGCTCATGGAGGACAACAATCTGCGCTACGAATTGCCCTACCAGGAGCGTTATTTCCGCATGGGCCAGGAGCTCGCCAAGCGTCTGCACGAGACCGATGTGCACTGGTGGGACCGGCAACTGGCCGAATACACGCCCCTGCCCCGCTGGCACGATCTGAACAAGCTCTGGGATGAGTTGATTGAGAAAAATCACAAGGTGCGGGCGGCGGATTATCCCTTCTGGCTCTTAACCGGCCGCTCCATGCAATATGCTTGGGGGGCGAATGTCGGCATCCAGATGATGAAGGAGGTGGCCGATAATGTCTTCGGGCATGACGGCATTATCGTAAATACCGGCAAGGCAAGGGAGATGGGGATCAGCGACGGCGATGTCATTGAAGTGACCTCGCCGGTCGCATCCACGCGAGGCATTGCGCGGCTGCGCCAGGGTGTGCGCCCGGATGTGCTCATCATGCTGGCGCAATTCGGTCAATGGAAGACGCCGTATGCCAAGGACTTGCAGCGCACTGGCCTAAACGCCCTGGTGCCGATGAACCAGGATTATATTGACGGCGGCGGCGCCAGCATTGACGGCACCAAGGTCTATATAACCAAAGCGGAGGCCGCATAATGACTCGCTATGTAATGATTGCCGATTTGAATCGCTGCGTCGGCTGCCAGACCTGCACCGCCGCCTGCAAACACACTAATGCGACTGCGCCGGGGGTGCAATGGCGCAAGGTGCTGGATGTCGAATGGGGCGAGTATCCCGATGTTGAGCGCCTGTTTATGCCGGTCGGCTGCCAGCATTGTGCCGACCCGCCCTGCATGCATGTCTGCCCCAGCACCGCCACCGGCCAGCGCGAGGACGGCATCGTTACCATTGATTATGAGTTGTGCATCGGTTGCAGCTATTGCACTGTTGCCTGTCCCTACCAGGCCCGCTACAAGGTGGACAAGGCGGAATTCGCCTACGGGGAGACGCCGATGGAATCCGAGGCCAAGCTGTTTGATGAGAAGCGCTTAGGCGTGGCGCAAAAATGCACCTTCTGTGCAGACCGGGTTGACGCCGGTGTAGAACAGGGCCTAACGCCCGGGCTGGATGCAGCGGCCACGCCGGCCTGCGTGAACGCCTGCATTGCCGATGCCCTGAGCTTTGGCGATATTGAAGATGAGAACAGCAATGTCTCGGAACTGCTGGCCGAGAACACCTGGTTCCAGATGCATGCCGAGTTGGGCACCGAGCCGGGCTTTTATTATCTCTGGGATCAGGAAGTGGCTGCCGAGGTGGCGGCCAATGAATAGCTTCGGCAACGAACTGCAAACCAGTTGGGACTGGCGCGCAGCGGGGAATTTCATGTTCGGCGGCGCGGGCGCGGCGCTGGTGTTGATGGCCGCCGCCGCCAGCTATCCCAACTCGCCGCACTGGTTGGTGGGCTTGAGTTCTTTGGCATTGATCGGGCTCGGCCTGCTCTTGGTCTGGCTGGAGATCGGGCGGCCCTGGCGCGCCTTGCATGTCTTCTTCCACCCGCAGACCTCGTGGATGACTCGCGAGGGCTCGGTCGGCACCGTCCTGTTCCCGCTAGCGCTGATGGGGATCTTTATGAAGATACCGGCCCTGATCGCCCTGGCGGGATTGTTGGGGCTGGCCTATCTCTATTGCCAGGGCCGCATCCTCAAGGCGACCCGCGGCATTCCGGCATGGCGTGAGCCGGGCATCGTCCCGCTGATCATCGCTACGGGTTTATGTGAAGGTACCGGGCTGCTGATCCTGATGCTGGCGGCACTGAAGCAGCAACAACAATGGCTACTGTTTATCCTGCCTGCCTTCATCGCCTTTCGTGCTGCCAGTTGGCTCACCTACAAGACCAAACTGGCGGCCAGCAAGGCCCCGCCCAAGACCCTTGCCATCCTGGACGGCATCCACCCCCTGACCCTGTGGGGCGGCAATGTTGTCCCCTTTGTCCTGCTGATTGCCGCATCACTGCTGCCCGGTGCCACCAGCCTGTTGGCCGGCATTGCCGCGGCGCTGGCCGTGCTCAGCGGCTGGTGGATGAAGTTCACCATCGTCGCCCGCGCTGCGCAGGTGCAAGGCTATGCCGTCGGCAAACTGCAAAAAGGCCGCCCCAATATCAAGCCGCCGGTAAGACGACAGAAAGATAAGTTTGTCTTTGATCGGGAATATAAAAGGCTGGCGCAGGATTAGAATCGGCTCCCCTATTTCTTCTTCGGTGCGTAAAGATCCGTAATCGTCCCGTCAAACATCTCCGCAGAAAAGGCCACTGTTTCTGATAAGGTCGGATGCGGGTGGATGGTCAGGCTAAGGTCGGTCGCATCACAGCCCATCTCCATTGCCAGGGCAACTTCTGCGATCAGATCGCCGGCCTGCGGACCGACAATGCCGGCGCCGATAACGCGCTCAGTCTGTTCATCAAACAGGAGTTTGGTCACGCCCTCATTGCGCCCGATACTCAAAGAACGGCCACTGGCCGCCCAGGGAAAGACGCCCTTGCCATAGGCAAGCCCTTGTGCCTTGGCTTCCGTCTCGCTCAGGCCGATCCAGGCGACTTCCGGGTCGGTATAGGCGACGGAGGGGATCACCTTTGCATCGAAGTGAGTCTTCAGCCCGGCGATGACCTCGGCCGCCACCTTGCCTTCGTGCACGGCCTTGTGCGCCAGCATGGGCTGGCCAACGATGTCGCCGATGGCAAAGATATGCGCGACATTGCTGCGCTGCTGCTTATCCACGGCGATGAAGCCGCGCTCATCAACCTTAACACCGGCCTTGTCTGCATCGATCCTGTTGCCATTGGGGCTGCGGCCAACCGCCACCAGGATGCGATCAAAGCCCGCCCTCTCCGGCGCCGTCGCTCCGACAAAGGAAACGCTGAGTTCCTTCTGCCCCGCTACGATTTCAGTAACCTGTGTACCCAGATAAATATTTTCATATTGCCGCGCTATGCGCTTATGCAGCGGCTTGACGATGTCGGGATCGGCCCCGGCGATCAGCGTATCGAGCATTTCCACGACCGTAACCCGGCTGCCCAGCTCGTGATACACCGTCGCCATTTCCAGGCCGATGATGCCGCCGCCGATGACCAGCAATCGCTCTGGAATATCTTCCAGTTTCAGGGCGCCGGTGGAGTCCATGATGCGGGGATCATCGGGAAAGGCAGGGACGCTTGCGGCCTGGGAACCGGCCGCGATAATGGCATGTTTGAAGTCTATCCGCTCCTCACCATCGGGTCCGGCAACGGCCAGCTGATGGCTGGAAGTAAAACGCCCGCTTCCATGCACCACCTTGACCTTGCGCTGTTTGGCCAGTCCTGTTAGGCCCTTGGTCAACTGTCCCAGCACCTTGTCTTTCCAATGGCCTAATCTATCCAGGTCTATCTCGGGCCTGCCAAAGTCAATGCCGAATTCCTGTGCCTCCCTTGCCTCGCTGATCACCTTGGCCGCATGCAGCAGCGCCTTGGACGGAATGCAGCCGACATTCAGGCACACCCCGCCGAGGGAAGCATAGCGCTCCACCAGGACTGTATTCAGGCCCAAGTCCGCAGCGCGAAAGGCGGCCGTATAGCCACCGGGCCCGGAGCCCAGCACCACGACATCCACCGCCTCCTCACTGCTGGAAGCACGGGCGACAGCCGGATGCTCTACAGCCGGGACTGCGGCATTGTCTTTTTCGGCAGGGCTCGGTTCAGGGTCAGGTCCAGAGTCATGTTTAGATTCAGGCTCGGCAGGGTCCAATGTCAGGATCACATCGCCCTCTGATACCCGATCGCCCACCTTTACCCGGATCGCCTTTACGATGCCGGCCTCGGGTGCCGGCACATCCATAGAGGCCTTGTCGCTCTCCAGCGTGATCAGCGGGTCTTCGGCTGCAACGGCATCGCCCGCCTGCACCGGAATCTCTATGATCTCAACAGCGCTGAAATCGCCAATGTTAGGAACCTTTACTTCTACGCTCATATTTTTTCCCTTGTTATGTCGTTATTTTCATGCTCGAAATGGGTATTCTATGTGAGCAGATAGGCCGAGTATAAAAAAATTATCTGCACGAAAAAAATGATAGTCATATTTTTGTAACTTTTTATTTTTTGTGCGGCCAAATAACACCCAGCGTATTGCCACTGCTCGGCAATCCCGGGTTTGTTTGAATAGCCCGCATCCTGGATCAAATTTTGCTTAGTTTGGCTTAAGTGTCTGAATATATTGATCTTGGTGCTGCGCACAATTTTCATATAAGGCGAATTATCCCCGTTTTATCCACAAGATTTCCCCGCCCAAATAACAGCTAATTCCACAATATATTGTGATGTAAATAGTACTTGACCACAATCTATTGTGGTGCTATAAATTTCCCTTAGCTGCGAAACTTCATCTGATTTCTAGGTTTTGCACGGGCCTGAACAGGCGCTCATAAAGGCCATTGTTCAGGCAGGATTGCCGCTTGGTTCATCCGCTTGGTGCATGAATGATGAACCAAAGATTCTTAAATAAAAATACATTCTTAAACAACAACGCATAATCAAACCGTTCCGGAGGGGTTCATGGAGCTTGAGAAGACTAGAGCCGTAGAGTCTGTTATTGGTGCTGCGACTGAGGCTGCACATTCGCTTACCGAGGCCGCAGATGATGCCGGCGCAGCCGATTTCGCCGCCCATCAGCCGGGGGAGTTCAAGGTCATCCGCCGCAACGGCAAGGTAACTACCTTTGATCCCGCCAAGATCAGTGTCGCCATCACCAAGGCCTTCCTCAATGTCGAGGGCGGCACCGCTGCTGCATCCGTCAGGGTGCATGAGACCGTAGAACGATTAAGCGACCAGGTAGTCAAGGCCGTTACCCGGCGTATGCCGGGCGGCGGGACCGTGCACATTGAAGACATCCAGGATCATGTGGAACTGGCCCTGATGCGTGACGGGGCGCAAAAGGTCGCCCGCGCCTATGTGATCTATCGCGAAGACCGCGCACGCCAGCGCGCCGAGAAGTTGCAACAGCAAAAACAAGAGCAGGGAGAAACAACCGAACCGGCACCAGTGCTGAACGTCACGCATTCCGATGGCTCCATCCAGCCGCTGGATATGCCGCGCTTGGCCGCCATCATGCAGGAGGCCTGCGCCGGCCTTGAGCATGTAGAAGGCCGGCTCATTCTCGATGATGCCCTGCGTAATTTATTTGATGGGGCGAATGAGGCGGATGTGAATCCGGCCCTGGTGATGAGCGCCCGCGCGCTGATTGAGAAAGAGCCGAATTACAGCTACGTAGCCGCCCGTCTGTTGCTGGACAACATGCGCCGCGAGGCCTTGAGCCTGGTGGAAGAGAAACACACCGAGGCCACGCTGGCGGAGATGGCTGAGCGCTATCCGCTGTATTTTAAGAAATATATTCACAAGGCGGCGGAGTTGGAATTGCTCGATCACGAGTTGGAAAAATACGATCTGGAGCGGCTGGGCCGGGTGCTGGATCCGGGCCGCGATCAGCAGTTCGCCTACCTCGGCCTGCAAACCCTGTATGACCGCTATTTCATCCACACCGATGCCGGCGTACGTTTTGAATTGCCGCAGGCCTTTTTTATGCGCGTGGCGATGGGGCTGGCGATCAATGAAATGGAGCGCGAGGTGCGTGCGATTGAATTTTATGAGTTGCTCTCCTCCTTTGATTTCATGAATTCAACCCCTACCTTGTTCAATGCCGGCACCTGTCGGCCACAGCTATCCAGCTGCTATCTCACCAGCGTCCCGGACGATCTGGATGGCATCTTCAGCGCGATCAAGGATGATGCCATGCTATCAAAATTCGCCGGCGGCCTGGGCAATGACTGGAGCCGGGTGCGGGCGATGGGTTCTCATATCAAGGGCACCAACGGCCGCTCGCAGGGCGTTGTCCCCTTTCTAAAGGTCGCCAATGATACGGCCATTGCCGTTAATCAGGGCGGCAAGCGCAAGGGGGCGATGTGTGCTTACCTTGAGACCTGGCATCTGGATATTGAAGAGTTTCTGGATTTAAGAAAAAACACCGGCGACGACCGCCGCCGCACCCACGACATGAACACCGCCAACTGGATCCCGGATCTGTTTATGAAACGGGTCAGCGAGGAGGCGGACTGGACGTTGTTCTCGCCAGATGAGACGCCGGATCTGCATGAGCGCTATGGGCAGGCGTTCGAGCGGCGCTATGGCGAGTATGAGGCGATGGCGGCCCGCGGTGAATTGAAGACTTGCAAGACCGTGCGCGCGCTTGATCTGTGGCGGCGGATGCTGTCCATGCTCTATGAGACCGGCCATCCCTGGTTCACTTTCAAGGACCCCTGCAACCTCCGCTCGCCGCAGCAACACGCCGGCGTGGTGCATTCTTCGAATCTGTGCACCGAGATTACGCTGAATACTTCGGATGAGGAGATCGCCGTGTGCAACCTGGGCTCGCTCAACCTGGCGCAGCATGTTGATGAAAATGGCCTGAACCACGAGAAGCTGGCGCAGACCATCAGCACGGCCATGCGCATGCTCGATAATGTGATCGATTATAACTACTACAGCGTCCCGCAGGCGCGCCGTGCCAACCTCAGGCACCGGCCGGTCGGCTTAGGCCTCATGGGCTTCCAGGATGCCTTGTATAAATTGCGCATTGCCTATGCCTCAGAGGCCGCCGTTGAGTTTGCGGATCACAGCATGGAGGCGATCAGCTATTATGCGATTAAGGCATCGTCCGAGCTGGCTGAGGAACGCGGTACGTATTCCAGCTACCCCGGCTCGCTCTGGCAACAGGGCATCTTACCCATCGACTCGCTCGGCCTGCTGGAGCAAGGCCGCGGCGGCTATGTGGACGTGGATAAAAGCCAGACCTTGGACTGGGACAAACTGCGCCAGCGCATCAAGAACACCGGCATGCGTAATTCCAACTGCATGGCGATTGCGCCGACCGCGACCATCTCCAACATCTGCGGCGTGAACCAATCCATCGAACCAACTTATCAGAACCTGTTTGTCAAATCGAATCTTTCCGGCGAGTTCACCGTGGTCAACCCTTATCTCGTGCGCGACTTAAAAGAACGCGGCCTGTGGGATGAGGTCATGGTCAGCGATCTGAAATACTTTGACGGCAGCGTCCAGGCCATTGATCGCATCCCGGAGGACGTCAAAGTCCTGTATGCCAACGCCTTTGAGATCGACCCGCGCTGGCTGGTGGAGGCCGCCTCACGGCGCCAGAAATGGATTGACCAGAGCCAGTCCTTAAACTTATACATGGCCGCGCCCGATGGCAAGAAGATGGACAACTTATACAAACTCGCCTGGGTGCGCGGCCTAAAGACCACCTACTATCTGCGCAGCTTAGGCGCCACCCATGTCGAGAAGAGCACCCTCTCCGGCGGCAGGGAGACCAAGCTGGCGGCGGTGGAGCGTGGTACGGATGAAACCCCGCCGCTGTGTGCAGTGAATGATCCGGACTGCGAGGCCTGCCAATAACCCCGGATAAAACATCAACATGAGGAGAGCTACTATGCTGAACGATTGGGATGATCCCATTTCCACTTCCAAGCCACACAAAGCGGCGGCGGTTGATCCGGCGATCATTAACAAAATGCTGGCTGCGGTGAGCGAGGCCGCAGACCCCGCCGTCACTACGGCACCAGGAGCGGCCGAGGGCGATGAGCAGCACGGCCTAACCGGGCTGGAAGAGGTCGAATTCGGCGCGGCGCGGGTACGGGTTGATGACAAACAGATGATCAACTGCCAGGCGGATCTGAATCAGTTGGTACCGTTCAAGTACCAATGGGCCTGGCAGAAATACTTAGACGCCTGCGCCAATCACTGGATGCCGCAGGAAATCAACATGAACGCCGACATCGCCCTGTGGAAGGATCCGGATGGGCTAAGCAATGATGAGCGTCTGATTATCAAGCGCAACCTGGGATTCTTTGCCTCCGCCGATTCCCTGGTGGCCAACAATCTGGTACTGGCGGTCTATCGGCACATCACCAACCCGGAGTGCCGGCAATACCTGCTGCGCCAGGCCTTTGAAGAGGCTCTGCACACGCATGCCTACCAGTATTGTGTCGAATCCCTGGGGCTTAATGAAGCCGAAGTGTTTAATATGTATCGAGAAGTGCCCGCCATCCATGACAAGGCTGCCTGGGCCATGCGCTTCACACAGAGCCTCGGGGATCCAGCCTTCCACACCGGCACCCCGCAAGCCGACCAGCGCTTACTGCGCGACCTGATCGCTTTCTACATCGTCTTTGAAGGGATCTTTTTCTATGTCGGCTTTGTCCAGGTCTTGTCCATGGGCCGGCGCAACAAGATGACCGGCTGCGCCGAGCAGTTTCAATACATTTTGCGCGATGAATCCATGCACATGAACTTCGGCATTGATGTCATCAACCAGATCAAGATCGAGAACCCGCACCTGTGGACGGCTGAATTTCAACAGGAAGTCATCCAACTCATTCGTGATGCCGTTGCGCTGGAGACGCGTTATGCCCACGACACCGTGCCACGCGGCATCCTGGGCCTGAACGCAGGCATGTTTGAAGATTATCTGGAATTTATCGCCAACCGCCGCTGCGCCCAGATCGGTCTGCCGGAGCAGTATGCGTGCGCCAGTAACCCCTTCCCGTGGATGAGCGAAGTCATGGATTTAAAAAAGGAAAAGAACTTTTTCGAGACCCGCGTTACCGAATACCAGAGCGGCGGCAGCCTGTCCTGGGACTAGCCTACGTGGCCGCCTGGGTGGGTGGGAGCAGGTTAAGCGGCATAGCTATTGCGGAGCGATTGCCTGCGGCTTGACCATGACACCAAGCTCCCCATTGCCGTCTTATTCCGCATCGGAAGACAACAGCTTCCTGGTCGGCGACTGCGTCTCTTTGATGGCGGCGCTGCCCGCCGACTGTATCGACTTGACCGTCACCTCGCCGCCCTATGATGATCTGCGCAACTATGAGGGCTACCGCTTCGACTTTGCCGGCATTGCCGCACAACTGCTGCGGGTCACCAAACCCGGCGGCGTACTGGTCTGGGTGGTGGGCGATCGGATCAAGGGCGGCCGGACGCTGACCAGTTTTCGCCAGGCGCTGCATTTCCAGCGGCTGGGTTTCACCATGCACGATGTGATGATCTACCGCAAAAAGAACACGCCCTTCATGCGCAGCAACGCCTATACGAATTGCTATGAGTTCATGTTCGTGCTGGCAAAGGGCACGCCGAAGACCTTTAATCCCTTAAAGACCGCCACAGTGCGCCACGGCCCGGAGATGCTGGTGCATAACAAGGGGCGGGACGGCGTGAATAAAAAAGTCTTGAAAGAATTAAAAAAGGAAAAGACCTTGAGCAACGTGTGGGAGTTCGCGGTCGGCCTGCATGGTTCTACCTCCGATCGAGAGGCCTTCGCGCACCCGGCCATCTTCCCGGAAAAACTGGCCGAGCGGCATATCCTGTCCTGGAGCAATGCGGGCGATGTGGTGCTGGATCCCATGTGCGGCAGTGGCACCACCTGCAAGATGGCACAACGCCACGGACGCACCTTCATCGGCATGGACCTATCGGCCGAGTACATGGCCATCGCCAAAAGGCGCTGCGGCCTTGCCTGATCGCTTTGTTATTTTCCACGGCGATGAGAGCCGCGGGATTGAGCCGCAGTCGATCTGCGTGGTGGTGGATGATCGTCGGCGGGTCGGCAAGACGAAGATCAGGGTATTGCAGTCCGGGCGCGAGGTGGCCGTGGATGATCGGGATTTGCAGCCCATAGATCCGCTGGCCTATGCCACCTATCAACGCGGCGATGCCTTCACGCACAAGATCTGCAACCTGTGCCATCGCCTGCTGCCCAAAGAAGATTTTTCCCTTAATCAGAGAAATCAGCATGGTGAGATTAGGCGTCCATCATGCAAGCGCTGCCGCAAACAAACAGAGCATAAGAAAATGAGCCGGGCGCAAAGGGAGGCGTTTGCAAAGACCCGGCCGCCGGATGGGGCCTTGTTTAGCTGTCCGATCTGCCGCAAGCAGACCATTGTCGGCGTTACTGCCAAGATCGTGCTGGATCACGACCACGATACCGGCCGGGCGCATGGCTGGATTTGTGAGTCATGCAACACCGGCTTGGGAAGGCTAAAAAAACGGCGAAGATTTCCTGCAAAACGCCATAGACTACCTGGCGCGGTTTCCAGAAAAGTAAAGAATCCACTTTCTCAGAACGTTCTTTTAGCGTTTAGAAAAAAACATTTATTTATCAATCACTTAGAAAATTCAAGTTAGCCTCCATACCTAGACTCCACCTCATATAGATCGTGTAATTATTAGATTTATAAAGATTTTTTCTTGCTTTTGGCTTTCCCATGAGCTAGAACTATACCCTGACTCAAAAGTAAACTGATTTTGTCAGGGGGTATTCATTGAGAAATCAACTAGTTAGCCATAATACCAGGGAACGCTCGCAGCAGGTCTCATTGACACATGGAGCGGGCTTAAAAGAGACGCCTGTCAAGGATCAGCAGACCGGTTTTATCCATCATCCGAGCGGCTTCCCCATTGATTTTAGACGCATCTGGTTTGAGGAGAAGGCGCATGCCGAGACGGTTGAGCAGAGTGACATCGGCCTGATCTTCGAATCGGATAAGTACTTCAAGCCCGGTATCACGATGGAGATTACCATTCCCCTGCCCGATGAGACAGCCAGGTTTCGCGGCCGGGTGGTGTTGGTCAGGCACAATGGGGAGTCTTATGAGATCGGTCTCTGGCTACGCCATCGCGCAGACGCCAGTCGCGCCCGCATCGTCGAGCAGCTATGCCATATAGAGACCTACCTGCGACAGAAAAAATTCAGGGACGGGCCCTATAGTCTAAATCGTGACAAGCTGGCCGAGGAATGGATCACCAAATACGCCAGCCGTGTCCCCGGCCTCTAGGAACAGGACTTGTTCAAGGCCTTCTTAAACAATCAAAGCGCAACGCCCGTCCCGCCCAGACCACAATAACCCCCCGGGTTTTTGGCCAGATACTGCTGGTGGTAATCCTCGGCATAGTAGAATGTCGGCGCATCCATGATTTCGGTGGTGATCTCGCCATGACCCGCCTGATGCAGGCGGCCCTGGTAATGTTGCCGGGAGTCTTCACTGGCCAGACGCTGCGCTTCACCAGACACATAGATGCCTGAACGATATTGTGTGCCCACATCATTTCCCTGCCGCATGCCCTGCGTGGGATCATGGGCTTCCCAGAAGACTTTCAATAAGTCATCGAACCTGATTTTGGCCGGTTCATAGACGACCAGCACGACTTCGTTATGTCCGGTCAGGCCGCTGCAGACCTCTTCGTAACTGGGGTTGGGCGTGAACCCGGCTGCATAGCCAACCGCCGTTGTATGGACGCCTTCGAGTTGCCAGAACTTGCGCTCCGCCCCCCAGAAGCAGCCCAGGCCGAAGATGACCTCCTCGCTATCGCCCGGAAACGGCGGCTTGACGGGATTGCCGTTCACGAAATGCTTGTCTGTAACAGGCATTTCAGTATCCCGCCCGGGCAGGGCCTCCGCAGCAGTGGGAAGGGTTGACTTTTTGTTGAATAAGGACATCGGCTAATTAAGGCCGCTAAGACTAAGGCCCGGACTGCCAAAATGCAATGCAGCACACCAACCGGCGCATAATCTGCCAACATTTTCAGCCATGTCAGCCAAGGGGACAGGTTTTACGGGATTTTATATGTAGCCTAAATATTTGTTTTTATTAGAAATTCATATTTTTCTGCACATTGATTAAAAAAAATGTGAAAAAAATACAAAAAATATTGCATTGCACAAAAAAGGCGCTATATTGCATTGCAACATTTATTAGTAATCAACGATTAGGAGAAATTAACCATGAATACAGAGTTTCAGAAATTTGTAGCACCCATACAGGAGATCAATGCATTTGCCGTACAAAATGCGGAGAAATTCATCGATATCCAGATCAAGGCACTGGAAGAAAACACAAAGGTCGGCCTGGAACAACTCAAGAACGCCTTTGAGATCAAGGACTTGGACGGATTAAAGGACTACTTTGCCACCCAGGCTGAGGTGGGACGGAAGGTTGCTGAGCGCGCTGCGGAAGACACCCGGGCAGTTGTGGAATTGGGCAATGCCTATGCCAATGAATTCCAGCGCATTGTCAAGGATAACCTGCCGGCAACGACCAAGGCACCGCGTGCCAAAGCCAAGGCAGCCAACTAGGCCATCCTGAGCCGTATCGGGCCGGGGGCAAGCGCTCAGTCGCAGTTCCAGGCCCAACACTGCTGCTTGCGCTTCCCTCCTCTTGGCGCAAGCAGCAGTCAATTAGCCGCCCACCAGGGCGGCTTTTCTTTTTCCAGTCTCCCCAATCTCAGTGTGCATTTAGCCCAGCTTGGCCAACAGCACATTCACATTCGCCAACGAATGCAGGTGTGCAAAGATCAGTTCCATCTGATCCGACTTGATAAGCGCAGCTAGTTTATCCTCCGGCAGGGCCTTGAGCCGCTCGCGATTGACACATTGAAAGCCGCCAAGCGCATATTTCTCTCCTGAGTTCATCTCGATATTCGCCTGCATGGATTCGAGCAGACCAAGCTCCGCCAACTGCTGGCAAAACTGGCCGGTAAGCTGCACCTGCCCCTGATAATCCTTCAGAAAATCAACGGCCTGCCTTAAAATTTCAGACTGCTCGCCTGCCTCGTCAAACAACGCCTGCCCCTCTTTGGCCGTATTAAAGCCACCATAGCCCTCATCAATGCAAACCGTAAAATCGCCCGCATCATTATCCGGTGCGGCCAGGATAAAGGGATAGCGGCGTACATAGGCGGGAATATAATCAGCCTGCCAGGCGCCCTGCTCATCCACGAACAGATTTTGCTTGGGGCCAAGACCCAACAAGATAACGGGAAAGACTGCGCCAGAAGCATCGGTGCCGAATACGATCGGATATTCATTTGCGGCCTTAGGAAATTCAACGGCGGCGATGTAGATGCTGTTGGTCTCTTTGCTAAAGCCATAGCCCGCAAGCGGCTGCATATACAAGCCGCGGTGCTGCTCGCGGTGTAAGGCAACGACCTTTTTATAAAACAGCGGTAAGGGCTGCCGGGTTTCCGTGCCGGTCATTCTTGTATCGGCTCCTGTTCTTGCGCCGCGGGCGGCTCTGCTGCTGCGGGTTCATCCTGTTCAAATTCCTCCGCCCCTTCATCATCCAATATCTCCTCGTCCACATCTTCGAAGACACCGTACAGCTGCCGGATATTCGCCACTCTGCCGAACTGCCTGGCAAAGACATCCTCTTCCATCTCGGCCTCTTCAAGCACTGGCTCCGGTGCGATGATCGCCAGCCTTTCAATAAACCCGGAGTAGGCCTCAAGCGATTCCAGATAACGGCGCAGGATCGGCTCCAGCGCCGCCTCGCCGCCCTCTTCATAGCGCACCCCAAGGCTGCTTACGCGCAAGCCCAAGGCATCCACAATACGTTGTAGCTCCTGCCGGCGCACATTCGGCGTACAGGCGGCATCAAATTCACACTGCGCCAGGGACAGGGCGATGCCCTTTTGCAGGCTCTCAAACAGCGCCGACTCCGCCGCCAGGCTCTCAATGGCGGCAGAGCCGACCGCCTCATCGCCCAATATCCGGCCATGCGCAACGGAAGCCAGACACAGCAGGCCAAGGGCTAGTGCTGATAATTTCCGCCCGTGTCTATGCTTTACGCGCATGCTTATCTAGTACCAACGCTCGCCCAACGCCACCAGGGGCGCGTCCAGATTCAATAAAGACGGGCCGTAGTGAACATTTTGTGGCAGCGACGGATCGCTCGACTCGGCCCGGAAGATGGGCGCACGGCCGGCTTGCGTACCTTGCAGTAATAATTCGATCTGCGACTCAATAAACAGCACCTCCTGCCGGGTCGCCTCAATAATCCCATCCAGCGCCTCAATGGTGAGTTCAATCCCCGTTGCCGCGCCTAATCGCGTCCGCGCCTCCGCATCCCCCTTCAAGCCTTCCAGCCAGTCAATGCGCTGCTGCGTTACCGCCAGCGTCTCGCGTAAGACCTTGATCTGCGCCGCAACTGTATCCGTCTCGTCAAACTCATCGCCGAATTGCTCCGCAAATTCATCATCGCCCAACTCGGCCTCTTCTGCGGCATAGAAGGCCTCCAGCTGCTGCTTGTAGCCTTCAAAATTCTGCAATTCTTTACGGTAGCCTTCCCGCAGTTCTTCAAGCTGCGCGCGCGCCCTGGCGGAGCCTTCCTCCAGCAGACGCCGATCCAGCTCGTCAATACGTCCCTGCAAGGCGCTGATCAACTCATCCAGCTCGGCATCGGTCACATTCGGGGCGCAGCCTTCTATCTCCTCACATTGGGCCAGCGACAGAGCCACGCCCTGCCCCACGACACTAAACAGAGACAGGTCTTGTTCAAACAGGCCGGTATCGATAGAGCTCAGCTGCTCCAGACCCAGCAGGCTGCCGGCCTGGTTGACCTGCGTGATATTAAGGTTGGCCTCGGTACTGAATGCTATCTCGCCATCCACCCCGGCAACGCTGAATTGTGTAAGGAAGCCAACCAACTCGGGAGTCAGATCCGCCGCCTCTGCCTCCAACACGCCGAACTGGAGGGTGTCCTGCTGCCCGGTAGAGACAACCAGCTCGCCACCGCCCAGCTGGAGTTCAATGTTTTGGGATTGCTGAATGCCGTTTGCCGCAGCCAGCACCACATTGCCGGCCGCGATGTTCACCGGCAGCGCAACACCGGTGATATTGCCCGAACTGGTCGCGCCGGCAGAGCCATCCCCGGTGGCAAAGATCGCCAACTGCTCGCCGCCGGTACCGCCGGCGCTGATGTCCGCGTTCAGATCAACACTCTGCCCCAGCAGGGTCACCGCCCCCCCTGTTGCCACCGGAATGTTAAGCGTCAATAAGGCCGTATTCACCGTAATCGTCTTGTCATCACCCAGCGGCAGCTCCGGTGTATCAATGATGCCGCCGATGATGAGATGGCCGCTAAAACCGCCCAGATCTGGCAGGTTCAAGCCGCTGGTATCCACGGCCATTTCAGTGATCTGTCCGGTATCTCGGCCATCCGCGGCAACATTCGGCACAGTCAGGTTGCCGGTCCCGCTAATCGTAGTGCCCAATGCAACGCCGGCGGCATAGTTCCACACATCATTCCCCTCCACGACCACCAGCGCAGTGTTGCTGCCGCCGTTGTGGTTGTAGGTATTGTTGCCGGCGGCACCGGTGATGCTGCCGCTGTGGCTGCCGCTGTTGAAGTTAAAAATATCATCCCCATCAGCGCCATCTATGTCGCCGGCATGCGCGCCGTCCAGGTCAAATTCGTCCGCAGCCGCCCCGCCGGTGAAATTCTCCAGGGACGCAAAGTTCAGCGTGTTGGTGCTGGTATAGCTGCCGTTACCCATCGCCACCGTCCACGCCGCCGGCACATCCAGGCCGGCCAGGCTGTCCACCGCAGGGCTGCCCACCACGGCGTCAATATTCTCAAAACCTCCATTGTTGATATTGCTGGCGCTGCCGGCAAAGCCGTCTGTTGCGCCGACTGCGCTCAGCACCACACTCACCGCCCCGGTCGCGCTAAAGTCCAGGCTGTCGCTGCCGCTCTCGCCATCAATATCCCCGCTCATGCTGCCGCCGATGAAGACAAAGACATCGTCCCCGGCCCCGCCGCGGGCCGTGCCGGTCAGCACCCCGCCGGCACTGAAATTGAAGGTATCCGCCCCACCGCCGCCGGCCAGCGCGCCGACGTGGGCGCCGCGGATGGCAAAGACATCGGCTTGGTTGCCGCCGCGCAAGTCCTCAAAACTCGTGAAGTTCAAGCTATTGCTGGCGCGATAGCTGCCGTCCCCGCCCCCGGTGACGGCCCAGACCGCCGCGGCGTCCGCCCCGGTCAGGCTATCCACAGCGGCGCTGCCCACCAAGGTGTCCACGTTGTCAAAGCCATCCCCAATCGGCGCGCCCGTTGTGCTGCCGGCAAAACCATCCACACTGCCCAGGCCCTCCAGGCGCACCCGTGCGACCTCGCTGAAGACCAGCGTATCCGTCCCGCCCAGGCCGTCCACGCTGCCGCTTAAACTCCCGCCGGCGTTGAAGGTGAAGCGATCATCGCCAGTGCTGCCGTGCAGGTTTTCCATGCCGGAGAAGCCACCGCTTAGATTTGAGGCCGTGCCGGCGTCCACTGCGGTCAGGACATAAGCGCTGTTATTGACCAAGGTATCGGCATTGCCCTTGCCGCGCAGGTTGGCAAAGCCCACAAAGCGCAAGCCATCCAGCGTGCCGGCATTAGGGGCGGTGCTGGTGAAGGTGCCGCTGCCGAGGAAGGTATCGGCGCTGTCATCGCCCACAAAGCGCTCAATGCCGCTAAAGCCGGTGAGGCGGACATCGGCCCCGCCTGCATCGTCAATGCTGATGCTGCCGGCATCGGTGTCCACGCGCTGTTCGCCAGCGAGCGCGGCCAGGTCCAGGGCGTCCTCCCCGGCCTGGCCTTCCACTGCACCGCGCACACTGCCGCCGTTGAAGGTGAACACGTCATCCCCCTCGCCGCCGCGGGCCGTACCCGCCAGCACCGCCCCAGCATTGAAGACAAAGCGATCATCGCCGCTGCCGGCCTCCAGGTTGTCAATGTTGCGGAAGGTCAAGCTGCGGCCTGAGGATGAATAAATATTGTCGGCCGCTGCCAGCGTGAACAAGGCGTCTGCGTTGATGGAGTCAATCAAGGTATCGGAGCCGGGCGCGCCGTCGATCTCGTTGATATTGTCAAACTGCGCCAGGCTGCTGGCCGCACCGGCAAAGCCGTCTAGCGTACCCAGGCCGCTGATCACAATGCTTTGCCTGGGGGCAAAAAAGTCCAGGATGTCGCTGCCGGCGCCGCCGTCTATGCGGCCGCTAACGCTGCCGCCGGCAGCAAGGATGAAGGTGTCGGCGGCCGCATTGCCGATCAGCCCGGCCAGATTAGTGAAGGCATAGGCCGTGCCGCCGGCGTCAATGGTGCCGGCATCGCTGCCCGTGATCGTCCAGGTGTTTCTAGTGTTGCTAATCCGCAGCGTGTCGTCCGTAGCACCGGCCGCGCCGCCATTCACGAACACCGTGCCGCCGGCGCTTAGCTGCGCGGCGGACAAGTCCAGCGTGGCCGCACTGTTCAGGCCGAAGTTCAGGGTCAGATCATTCGCCACGCGCGCCGTATCAAGCGTGAGATCATTGGCGTCAGCCAGAGTAACATTGTTGGCCACGGCGTTGTTGCCAGCGCCCGTAATGCTGACCACGCCGATGAAATCATTGCCGACTTGGGCCAGGCGGATGTCATCCCCGGCGCGCGCTGCCAGCCGGGCCGTGCCGTTGATCGTAATCGCCGCGGCGGTCTGCGTGATGTCGCCGCCGCCTGCCGTGGCGGTGAGGCTGTCGGCAGAAACTGCGCCGGCAAAGTTGATCGCCCCGGCGCTGGCCGTCAGGCCGAGTGCGTTGCCGGTGGTGAGCTCGCCCAAGTTGATGTCGCCGGTGGCGTCCAGCGTGGCGGCGCCGGTAGCACTCAGGCGGCCGCTGCTTTGCGTAATCCCGCCGGCGCGGGCATCAAAATCTACTGTGGCCGCGCCGACATTGGCGTTGAGTTCAATCGCCTGCGCGGCCACGGTCAGGGCGCCGTCAATGTTGGCGGCTCCCGTGAAGTCCAGCGTAGCCGCGGCGCTGATGTCGGCATCGCCGGTGGTCGTAACCGCGCCCAGAGTCAAGTCATCGGTATCGGCCAGGGTGAGGGCGGCGGCGCGGGTAATCGTCAGCACCCCGCCAAAATCATTGTTTGCCTGCGCCAGGTTTATGTCGTTGCCCGCAGCGCTCAGCGTAGCCGCACCGGTGATCGTCAGCGTCCCGGCCGTCTGTGTGATCGCACCGCCGCCTGCCGAGGCGGTGAGGCTATCGGCGGCGACCGGGCTGGCGAAGTCAATCGCCCCGGCGTTGGCCGTCAGGCTCAGCGCAGCACCGGCAGTGAGCTCGCCTAGGCTGATGCTGTTTGAGGCCTCCAGCGTGGCCGCACCGGTGATCGTCAGCGTCCCGGCCGTCTGCGTGATCGCACCGCCGCCTGCTGTGGCCGTGAGGCTATCGGCGGCGACCGGCCCGGCGAAGTCAATCGCCCCAGCACTGGCCGTCAGGTCCAGCGCAGCACCGGCAGTGAGCTCACCTAAGCTGATGCTATCCGAAGCCTCCAGCGTGGCCGCACCGCTGATTGTTAGCGTCCCGGCGGTCTGCGTGATCGCACCGCCGCCTGCCGTGGCGTTCAGGCTATCGGCGTTGACGGTACCGACGAAGTCAATCGCCCCGGCGTTGGCTGTTACGCCCAGCGCAGCACCGGCGGTGAAGTCGCCTAGGCTGATGCTGTTTGAGGCCTCCAGCGTAGCCGCACCGGTGATCGTCAGCGCGCCGGCCGTCTGCGTGATCGCACCGCCGCCTGCTGTGGCGTTCAGGCTATCGGCGGCGACCGGCCCGGCGAAGTCAATCGCCCCGGCGCTGGCGCTTAAGTTGGCCGCGGCGTTTGCATTGAGGCGGGCCATGCGCATGTTGCCGGCGCGCTGGGTGAGGCTCACGGCGCCGACAGCTGCTGCGCCGCCGATGTCGTAGGTGGTCGGCGTACTGCCGGCGTCAGTCACCCACAGTGCATTGCCGCCGCTCTCGGTGATGTTCAAACGATCCACGTCCACGCTGAGCGGGTTGGCGGCGCTGCCAATGTCGCCATCGGAACTCAGCGTCAGGGTCAGGGGTGCTGTTGAGGCGGCCGGGCGGAAGAAGGCCAGGCCGCTGGCGCGCGCGCCCGCATCGTTGATGGTGGTGCTGTTCCTGATCTCCAGCAGCTCGCCGCCGAAGGCGCTGGCCATATCCAGGATCACCGGCCGGCCATTGGCGTCGATGGCCAGCCGCGGCAGGTTCAGCACACTATCGCCGAAGCTCGGCATGGTGCCGGGGGCAGCCGCATCATCGCCGATCGTAACCGCGCCCACGCCCGCCGGCACATTCAGCGTGACTGGCTGGAAGGAGACGATCTGCGGTGCGTTGGTGAGGTCAAAGTTCTCTACTGTGGTCGCGGCCGCGCTGGGGGCGATGGCGCCCTGCTCGGTGACCAGGCGGGTGCGGCGATCCGGGCCGGTGGCATCTTGCAGGGTGAGCGTCCCGCCCGCGCTGACGGTCAGATCGCCCGTTCTGGCGCGGATGTCCTGATTGGGGATGTTCACCGCCAGCGTGGGCGTGGGCAGGGCAACGCCGTTCGGCGGCTGCACCACGGCGGTGATGTCGCCTTGGGCGCGGATGCTGATCGTATTGGCGATCATGGTGCTCAGGCGCACATTGCGGGCGTCTTCAATGGTGAAGGCGTCCAGGTAGGTGGTGCTGGTCGTCTTGTCCCTAAACGAGCCGCCGGTGTTGGACAGGCCGCCGTTGGCGATGGATTGCAGCTCGATGTCGCCTGTCGCGCCGGCATCCAGGGTGAGCGAGGTGCTGCCGGGCGCATCATCGTTGATGGCGCCGGCGATGGAGAGGCTGCCGGCGGCACCGGCATCGTCGGCGTCCGTGTCGATCCTGACCAGGCTGGCCGCGCCCAGGTTGACCGGCCCGGCCAGGGTAATGTCGCCTGCATCGCTGGCGATGGTGGGGTTCGCAGCGGCTGCCAGATTGATCACGCCGGTAAAGCTGAGCGCGCCGCTGGTGCTGGTGTAGGCCGCGCCGTTTAGGTTGATCGTGCTGCCGGCGAGGGACTGTGCGCCGGTGGTGCGGAGGTTGTTCACGTCCACCGGCCCGCTCGTGCTTAGGTTCAGGCTTGCCAAGGCCGTGGTTGCGCCTACGGTAGCGTCAAAGGCAATCGCGCCCGTGCCGGCGGTGAGGCTTAGGGCCTGCGCCCCGTTCAGCGTACCGTCAAAGCTAATGTCTCCGGCGCCGGCACCGGTGTTCAGGCGTACCGCGCCGGTCAAGGTGGTGGCGGAGTTAAAACTGATGTTGGCATCACGGGTGCTGATGTCGCCGGCTGTGCTTATTCCCCCGGCAGCGGTCAGAGAGACCGCAGCGCCGGCGTTGATGTCGCCGGCGGCGAGGATGCTCAGTGTACCAGTGGCATCCAGGTTCACGAGGGTGTCGGCGGCAATGGTGCTGTTGACCAAAATATTACCGCTTGCGTCCAGGTCCACGTTCGCGCCGCCAGCAATGCTGCCGCTGGCCGCAAGAGTAATATCGCCGCTATCCAGGCTGACGATGCCGTTGCCGGTGGTGGTAATCGTATTGTTGACAGCAATGGCGCCGGTGGTGCTGAGGTTCACGCCCGTTGCTGTATTGGTGCTGAGCGCTGCGGCGATGGTGGTCTCGCCCGTGCCGTCGTTTTGCGTCAGGCTGGCGGCGCTGAAGGCGGCGTTTAGTTCAACATTGCCGGCGCTGTTGATGGCTACCGCGCCCAGGCGGGTCGTTGCGCCGACGGCCGCATCAAATTCAATCGCGCCCGTGCCGGCGGTGAGGGCCAAGTCCTGCGCCCCGTCCAGCGTGTCGGTGAAGCGGATGTCGCCGGCGCCGGCACCGCTGTTCAGGGCAACCGCGTCGCTCAGGGTGGTGGCGGAGTTGAAGGTGATGTTGGCATCGTTTGTGGTGATGTCGCCGGCTGTTGCAATGCCGCCGGCGGCGGTCAGTTCCACCTCATCACCGGCGTTGATGTCGCCGGCGGCGGCAATGCGCAGTGTACCAGTGGCATCCATGCTCACGAGGGTGTCGGCGGCAATGGTGCTGCTGATTGTGATATTACCGCTCGCATCCAGGCCCACGTTTGCGCCACCGGTAATGCTACCGCTGGCCGCTATCGTGATGTCGCCGCTGTTCAGGCTAACGAGGCCGGCAGCGGTGGTCGTGTCGATGCGGTTATTGATATTGATCGCACCGGTGGTGGTGAGGTTCACGCCCGTTATCCTGTTGGTGCTGAGTGCGGCGTTGATCGTGGTCGTACCTGTGCCGGCGCGTTGCGTCAGGCTGGCGGCGGTGAAGGTATCGGCGGCGTCATCGCCTATGCCGACATCGGCGGCGCTATTGATGCGCACTGCCCCCAGGCGGGTCGTGCCGCCCACGTCATCGTCAAAGGCAATCGCGCCGCTGCCGGCGCTTAGCTCCAAGTCCTGCGCCCCGTCCAGCGTTCCGGCAAAGCGAATATCGCCGCCGCCCGCGCCGGTGTTCAGGGCTACC
Organism: Gammaproteobacteria bacterium; assembly: GCA_963923955.1. Classification (GTDB taxonomy): domain Bacteria; phylum Pseudomonadota; class Gammaproteobacteria; order Eutrophobiales; family Eutrophobiaceae. The sequence continues at coordinate 1,264,032 of OZ000552.1, read as the reverse complement.
GCGCCGCTTAGGGTGGTGGCCGAGTTAAAAGTGATGTTGGCGTTGGTGGTGGTGATGTCGCCGGCTGTTGTAATGCCGCCGGTGGCCGCCAGTTCCACCGCATCACCGGCGTTGATGTCGCCGGCGGCGGCAATGCGCAGTGTACCAGTGGCATCCAGGCTCACGAGGGTGTCGGCGGCAATGGTGCTGTTGACCAAAATATTACCGCTTGCGTCCAGGTCCACGTTCGCGCCACCGGCAATGCTGCCGCTGGCCGCTATCGTGATGTCGCCGCTATCCAAGCTGACGATGCCGTTGCCGCTGGTGGTAATCGTATTGTTGACGGCAATGGCGCCGCTGGTGCTGAGATTCACGCCGCTTGCCGTGTTGGTGTTGAGCGCTGCGTCTATGGTGGTGGTGCCGCTGCCGGTGGTCTGGGTGAGGCTGGCGGCGCTGAAGGCGGCGTTCAGGTCAACAGTGCCGGCGCTGGCGATGGTCACTGCGCCCAGGCGGGTCGTTGTGCCTACTGCGCCGTCAAAGGCAATCGCGCCCGTGCCGGCGGTGATGGCCAAGTCCTGCGCCCCGTCCAGCGTGTCGGTGAAGCGGATGTCGCCGGCGCCGGCACCGGTGTTCAGGGCAACGGCACCGCTTAGGGTGGTGGCGGAGTTAAAAGTGATGTTGGCATCGTTTGTGGTGATGTTGCCGGCTGTGTCAATGCCACCGGCGGCGGTGAGTGTGACCGCACCCGTGCTGGCGCTGATGTCCCCGGCAACGAGGATGCTCAGCGCACCAACGGCGGCGTTCAGATCGGCTTCGCCCACTGTGAGCGCAGCATTTAGGTTGATGGCGTTGGCGTCCACGTCCAGCAAAGCGCCGATGTCGGCGGCACCGCCAAAGCTGGCTGTGCCGCCGGCGTCAATGTCGGCAGCGGCGGTGGTCGTCAGCGCGCCCAGGTTCAGGTCGTTTTGATCGGTGAGGGTCAGGGCGCTCGTGCCGCTTACGCTCACCGCGCCGCTGAAATCATTGTTGATGTCGTCTAAAGTGACGGCATTGCCACCGGCGGCAAGCGTGGTCGCCCCGCCCACCGCCAAGGCACCGGAATCAGTGATCGCGCCACCGGCCGTAACCGCCAAATCGCCGCTGACGGTGGCGGCGCCCAGGTCTATGGCATTGGCGTCAATCAAAGTGACGGCCCGCGCCGAGACGATGCGCACCGCGCCGCGAAAATCATTGCCGGCGTTGTCCAGCGTGAGGTCATTGCCCGCGCCGGCGGTGAAGGTGCTGGTGCCGGCCACAAGCAGCCGGCCGCCGCCACTATCGATAATCGCCCCGCCGACGGCGTTGTTTGCAGTGCTGTTCAGGCTCAGGTCGCCGCCGATGTTGGCCAGACCGCTGAAGTCCACCGCGCCGCCGGCGTCCAGCACGGCATCGCCGCCGATGGTGATCGCGCCCAGGCTCAGGGCGTTGCTATCGGCCAGGGTGAGCTTGCCGGCCACGCGCCGCGCCGCATCTGCGGCGGCGGCCACTGTTACCGCGCCGCGGAAGTCATTGCCGGCCGCGCCCAAGTTGATGTCATCCCCGGGCTGGGCCACGAGCCGGGTCGTGCCGGCAACAGTCAGGCTGCCGCCGGCCTGAAGGATGGCACCTGCGCCGGCGCTGGCGTCCAGCCGCACCTGGCCGGCCGTGGCATCCTCGCCCAGGCTGATCGTATGCGCCCGCACGTCCAGCAGGCCAGTGAGGTTGAGCGCGCCTAATTCAATGGCGTTGGCGTCCACCAAGGTGGCGTCCGCCGCGCTAAGGGCCACCGCGCCGGTGAAATCATTGGCGGGGTCGTCCAGGGTGATGGCGTTGCCGCCGGCCTCCAGCGTGGTCGCCCCGCCCACTGATAAGGCACCGGAATCAGTGATCGCCCCGCCGGCCGTAACCGTAAAATCGCCGCGGATGGTGGAGCGCCCAAAGATAATCGCGTCCGCATCCTGGAGGCGAAGGTCGGTCGCCTTGACGATGCGTACCTCGCTAAAGTCATTGTCGGCGCTGGTCAGGCTGACGTTGCCGCCAACGTCAAAGATGGTCTCGTTGGCCACAGTCAAGCGGCCGCGGGCCTGCCCAATGCCGCCGACGGCGATGGTGAAATTTGCCCGGTCCACGTCAACCGCCCCGGCGAGGGTGAGCGCACCGCCCGCCCGCACGTCCAGCCGTCCGCTAAGATTGATGTCGCCCAACTCAATGAAGCCGGCGTCCACCAAGGTGGCGTCCACACCGGCGCGTATGCTCACCAGGTCGCCAAAGTCGTTGTTGGGGCGGTCTAAGGTGATGTTGTTGCCGGCTGCGGCCAGCATGGTCGCGCCGACCACTGTGATCTGGCCGCCGGATTGCGTGATGGCACCGCCGCCTGCGGTCGCCGTGAGGTTGGCGGCGGCAACGACCCCGGCAAAGTCAATCGCCGCGGCGCTGGCGCTTAGATCCACCGCGCCGCCTGCATTGAGGCGGGCGAGCGCCATGCCGTTGGCCTCCTGCGTGAGGCTGACTGCGCCCACGCGGGTGGCGTCTGTTGCCCCGCCGAGGGCATAGCTCGTTGGTGTGCTGCCGGCGTCAGTCACCCACAGCGCATTGGCGCCGCTGCCGCTCACCGTCAAGGCGACCACGTCCAGGTTGAGCGGATTGGCGGTGCTGCCGATGTCGCCGGCGGCGTTCAAGGTCAAGGTGCCGTCCACATCCGAGAAGGCGAAGGCGCCCTGGTCGTTGTCGCTGATGGTGGCGCCGCTGAGGATGGTCAGGGCGCTGCCGGTAAAGGGGACTGCCATGTCCAGCGTAACTGCGCCCGCCGTCGGGCTGCCGAGGGTGAGCGCGCCGGCAATCGCATTCAGCGCGCCGTCGTTGATGCTGGGGGCGGTGCCGGGCGGGGCCGCCTCATCGCCGATGGTGAGCGCGCCGGTCGGGCGCAGCGCCAGTGCCCCGCCCGAGATGATCTGCGCGGCGTTGCTGGGGTCATTGCTCTGCACCTCCAGGCGTGCAAAGTCAAGCGCAATGTCGCCCGTGTTCGTTACCAGCCGGGTACGGCGCTCCGGGCTGGCGGCGTCTTCCAGGACGATCACGTCCGCATCGATGGCGAGATCGCCGGCGGTGGCGAGAAGGTCTTGATTGCCGGCTGCGGCGCCCTGCCTGGCGCGTACCGTGCCGGTGGCGGTGATGGCGATGGTCTCGGCCTGCACCGCGCCCAGCGCCACATCTGCTGCGTTTTCAATGCTGAAGGCAGTCAGGGGGGTCGTCCCGCCTACTGCGCCGTCCAGCCTTATATTGCCGCCCGCCCCCGCGGCCAGGGTCAAGTCCTGCGCCCCGTTGATGGCATCGGCGAAGAGAATGTTATCGCCTGCCCCGCCGCCGCTCTGGATGCGCACCGGGCCGGCGTTCAGCTCAACCGGGGTGTTGAAGATAAGCGCGCCGCCGGTGCTGGTGTAGGCCATGCCGTTTAAGTTAATGTTGGCAGCGTTGAAGGTTTGCTCGCCGGTGACGGTGAGGTTGTTCAGTTCTACCTGCCCACTCGTGATCATGCTCAGGCTCACCAGCGGCGTTGTCCCACCGACGGGCGCCTCAAGGACAATCGCACCCGTCCCGGCGTCCAGTTCTAGGGTGTAGGCCCCGTCCAGCGTCCCGACGAAGCGGATGTCGCCGGCGCCGGCACCGGTGTTCAGGATAATCGGACCGCGTAGGGTGGTGGCCGAGTTAAAGGTGATGTTGGCGTTGTTGGTTGCAATATCCGCATCCATGCGGATACCGCCGGGGCCAGCGCCGGTGAGGGAGACGGCGCCGCCGGCGTCGATGAACACGACGGCAATAGTCAGCGCGCCGCGGGCATCCAAGCTAACCAGACCGTCGCCGCTGGTCGTGTCAATGTCGTTGTTCAGGTTGATGGCGCCGTCGGTCGTGAGGTTCACGCCGGCTGCATCGCGGGTCTCAATCTCTGCCTCAATCGTGGTCGTCCCCGTGCCGTCGTTTTGCGTCAGGCTGGCGGCGGCGAAGGTATCGGCCGTGTCATTGCCGATGTTCAGATCGCCGGCCGTGTTAATCAGTACCGCGCCCAAGGGGCTCGTCCCGCCTACGGCTGCGGCAAAGGCAATCGCGCCCGTGCCGGCGCTGAAATTGACGCTGCGCGGCGTGGCCGCGGCATCGCTGTTGAGAGTGGCAGCAAAGAGAATGTCGCCCGCCCCGGCGCCGCTTAGCAGGGCAATGTTATCCGCAGCCAAGGTGGTGGCCGAGCTAAAAGTGATGTTGTCGTTGGTGGTGGTGATGTTGCCGGCGGTGGTGATGCCGGCGGCGCCAGTCAGGTTGACTTCGCCGTCGGCGTTGATGGTGGCGGCGCTTGCGCCGGATGCCAGCGTTGTTTTGGCAATGCGCAGCGTCCCGCCGGCGTTCAGGCGAACGGGGCCGCTGCCGGTGGTGCTCATCGCAGCGTTCACGCTGATGTCCCCGGCTGTGGTGAGGCTCACGCCTGTCGCGGCGCTGGTCGCCAGCGCCCCGTCTAGCGTGGTCGCGCCCGTGCCGGCGCGTTGCGTCAGGCTGGCGGCGCTGAAGGCGGCGCCCAGGTCAAGAGTGTCGGCGCTGTGGATGAGTACGTCCCCCAGAGGGTTCGTTGCGCCGACTGCTGCAGCAAAGGCAATCGCGCCCGTGCCGGCGTCTAGGCTCAAGTCCTGCGTCCCGTCTAGCGTACCGGCAAAGCGGATGTCGCCGGCGCCTACGCCAGTGTTCAGGGCAATCGCGTCGCGCAAGGTGGTGGCGGAGTTAAAAGTGATGTTGGCATCGCTGGTGCTGATGTCGGCGGCTGTGTCAATGCCGCCGCTGCCGCTGAGAAAGACCGCGCCGCCGGCGGTGATGTCGCCGGCCGCGGCGATGCTTATCGTGCTGTTGCCACCGGTGGCGTTCAGGCTCAGGGCTCCGTTGCCGGTGGTGGTGTCAATGGCGTTGTTCAGGTTGATGGCACCGGTGGTTGTGAGGTTCACGCCGCTTGCCGTGTTGGTGCTGAGCGTCGCGTTGATCGTGGTCGCGCCCGTGCCGGCGCGTTGCGTGAGGCTGGCGGCGGCGAAGGTGTCGGCGGCCTCATTGCCGAGGTTGACCGTGCCGGCGCTGATGATCTGCACGGCGCCCAGGCGGTTTGCCCCGCCGACTGCTGCGTCAAAGGCAATCGCGCCGCTGCCGGCGCTTAGCTCCAAGTCCTGCGCCCCATCAATGGCAGCGCCGAAGGCAATGTCGCCGCCGTCCGAGTTCAGGGTGGTATCTGCGGACAGGGTCACCGCGCCGCGGTAAGTTTGGTCGCCCGTGCCGCCGCCCGTGCTGCTGGTGTTGATCTGGCCGCCGCCCAAATTCGCCGTGCCGCTGATTAACAGCGAGCGCAGCGCCTGCCCTGCGCCGATGGGCGCATCAATGTCGGCGTTGCCGGTGATGCCGAGGCTGCGGCGGGTGGCCGCTGAATTGCCGTCCACGGCGCCGGCGAAGCGGACTGTGGCGCTGCCGGCGTCCACATTCACCGCACCGCTTAAGACAGTGGGCGAGTTGAAGGTGATGTTCTCGTCCGTGGTCATAATGTCGCCCGCTATGCGGATGCCCGCCGCGGTGCCGGTGAGGCTGACCGCGCCGGCTGCATTGATGTTGGTCTGGCGCACCCCGGCGATGCTGAGCTGGTTGGCAGCGCGCAAGCTGACCGCACCGCCGGCGGCAATCTCACCCGCCGCCGGTATCGTGATGTCGAGGCTACGCATATCGACGGCGCCGCTGGTATCCAGCAGCGCGGCGATGGTGGTTGCGCCCGTGCCGTCGTTTTGCGTCAGGCTGGCGGCGCTAAAAGCGGCGTTTAGTTCAACATTGGCGGCGCTGGCGATGGTCACCGCGCCCAGGCGGGTCGTTGCGCCGACGGCCGCATCAAATTCAATCGCGCCCGTGCCGGCGCTTAGGGCCAAGTCCTGCGCCCCATCCAGCGTGTCGGTGAAGCGGATGTCGCCCGCGCCGGTGGACAGGGCAACGGCACCGCTTAGGGTGGTGGCGGAGTTAAAAGTGATGTTGGCATCGTTTGTGGTGATGTTGCCGGCTGTGTCAATGCCACCGGCGGCGGTGAGTGTGACCGCACCCGTGCTGGCGCTGATGTCCCCGGCAACGAGGATGCTCAGCGCACCAACGGCGGCGTTCAGATCGGCTTCGCCCACTGTGAGCGCAGCATTTAGGTTGATGGCGTTGGCGTCCACGTCCAGCAAAGGGCCGATGTCGGCGGCACCGCCAAAGCTGGCTGTGCCGCCGGCGTCAATGTCGGCAGCGGCGGTGGTCGTCAGCGCGCCCAGGTTCAGGTCGTTTTGATCGGTGAGGATCAAGGCGCTCGTGCCGCTCACGCTCACTGTGCCGGTGAAATCGTTGGCGGCGTCGTCCAGGGTGATGGCATTGCCGCCGGCGTCCAGCGTGGTCGCCCCGCCCACCGCCAAGGCGCCGGAGTCGCTGATCGCGCCGCCGGCCGTAACCGCCAGATCCCCGCCGATGGTGGATGCGCCCAAGTCTATGGCATTGGCGTCAATCAAAGTGACGGCCCGCGCCGAGACGATGCGCACCGCGCCGCGAAAATCATTGCCGGCGTTGTCCAACGTGAGGTCATTGCCCGCGCCGGCGGTGAAGGTGCTGGGGCCGACGATGGTCAGGCGGTCGCTATCGCTGATCGCCCCGCCGGCGGCATTGTTGACCGTGGCGTCCACGTCCAAGCGGCCGACACTCACCCGGCCCAGCTGTACCGCCCCGCCGGCGCTTAGGTCTGCGCGGCGGTTCGGGTTGACAAGCTCGGCGACAACCAGCGCATCGGCCTCGTTGATGGCGACCGCTCTGGCGCTGTTGGTCAGGGCAAGGCTGGCGACCTCGATATCCAGGGCACCGCCCACGCCGACGCCGTTTTGCGCGCTGATGACCAGACGACCATTGGCGGCCTGTACGTCTGCGCCGCCGGCATCGCCGCCATCGACAATGCCGCCAGACACGGATTCCAGCCGCACGGCGTCATTGCCGGCGTTGCTGGTGCGCAGGCTGCCCAAGGTAATGTCGTTGTCAGCGCGCAGGCTAATGGGCGCATTGCCAGCATCGATGCTGCTGCCATCTTTCATCAAGAGGGAGCCATTGCCAAAACGGTTTGCGTCTGCGGCTACGGTCACTGCGCCGTTGGCAGAGATAATCCGGCCGGCCGGCTCAAAGATCACATTGCCATTTGCCTCGATCTTTACGGGGTTGGGGTTGGCGCTGGTTATCGCGCCGTTTATCACAGCGCTAAGAGCCACTTGCAAATCGATCTCGCCTTCGGCATTGATGCGGCCAATGACCAAGTTGCCGTCTGTCTTGTCGATGCGAACGGCGCCGACCGCTGCCGCAGCGCCGATGTCGTAGGTGGTCGTCGAGGTGCCGGCGTCAAAGACAAAGACCTCAGCGCCGCCGGTCTCGGTCACGGTCAAACGGGTTACATCAACGTCCAAAGGATTAGCTTGGCTGCCGATGCCCGCGCCGGCGCGCAGCGTCAAGGTGCCGCCCACATCGGAGAAGGCTACACCGCTGGTGGCAGTACCCGCATCGTTGATCGTGCCGCCGCTGATGAGGGTCAGCGCGCGGCCGGTGAAAGGCACCGCCATGTCCAGGAGTATCGGTATCGGCGCCGGGCTGTCGATGGTGAGGCCGCCGGGGGCTTCGCTATTTAACGAGGCATCGCTGATGTCGGGCGCGCCGCCGGGGAGCGCGTCATCGCCGACGGTGAGGATGCGGATGGCCGCGCTGTCCGGGCGTAAAACAAGGGCGCCGGCGGAGACGATCTGCGGGGCGTCATCCGTGTCGTTGCTCTGCACCTCCAGGCGTCCAAAAGTAAGGGCAATGTCGCCTCGCTCTGTGACCAGGCGGGTGCGGCGGTTGGGGGCGCCGGCATCTTCCAGGATAATGGCGCCGCCGGCGACAATGTTCAGGTCGCCAGTCGTGGCGCGCACGTCTTGATTGGGGACGGGTGCTGGGTCGCCGGACTGCAGGACCTGGCCATTCGGCGGCAGCACCCGGGCGGTGACATTGCCGGTCGTGTTGATCGTAATCGCGCGGGCGCGGATGCTGTTCATTTCCACCTCATCGGTGGTGATGTCCAAGGCCGCGCTGAGTTCAGCAGCCGGGATTATGGTCGTGCCGCTGCCGGCGCTTTGGGTTAAGCTGGCGGCGGTGAAGGTATCGGCGGCGTCATCGCCTATGCCGACATCGGCGGCGCTGTCGATGCGCACTGCCCCCAGGGGCGCGGTTGCGCCGACGGCGGCGGCAAAGGTGATGTTGCCCGTGCCGGCGCTCAGGCTGAGCGCGCGCGGCGTGGCGGGCGCATCGCTGTCCAGCGCGGCGGCGAAGGTGATGTTGCCCGCGCCGGTGTCGGTGTCAAGCGCAAGATCGCTCTGCAAGTCAAACGCGGAGTTAAAACTGATGGCGGCGTTTTCTGTGCTGATCGCCTGTACGCGGATGCCGCCGGCGCCGGTCAGGGAGACGGCGCCTAATGCGGTGCTGGCGCCGACGGCGCCGTCCAGCCTAATCGCGCCGGCCCCGGCGTCCAGGCTCAAATCATGCGTGCCGTCTATCGGGCCAGAGAGGCGAATGTTGCCTGCGCCCGCGCCGGTGGTGAGCGCAACAGGCCCGGTCAAGGTGATAGCCGCGTTGGGAAGCTCGTTGAGAGTGATGTCGGCGGCGGTGGTAGTGATGTCGCCCGCCGTGCGGATGCCGACAGGGCTGTTGAGCTTTACCTCGCCGGGGGCGCGAATGTTCCCGCCGGCGGCAATGTCCAGCAGCCCGGCGGCGTCTAAGCTGACCGTGCCGTTGCTGCTTGTGATCGGGCCGCGCACGTTAAGCTCTGCGGCGGCGCGCAACGCCACCACGGCACCGGCGCGGATGGCGGCGGTGGTCAGCGCCCCGCCGGTGGTGGTCAGGGTCACGCTGCCCAGGCTGGTGGTCGTGTCAATGGGGCCGGTGAAGGCAATGGCGTCCGTTACAATGCTCACGTTGCCGGTGCGGGTCTCGAGCGCGCCGGAGACGGTGGTCGTGCCGCTGCCGCCTGCCTGGCGGAAGCTACGGGCAGTGAGGGCCTGGCGCACGGCTAGATCCGCGGCCATGTCTATGCTCACATTGCCTACGATTTCGGTCGCGCCGACAGCGCCGGCAAATTCAATATTGCCGCTGCCGGCGTTCAAATTCAGACCAAAGGCCCCGTCCAGCGTGTCGACAAACTCAATGTTGCCGCCGCCATCGTTGGTGGTGACTTCCAGCTCTCCGCGCAGGGTAGTGGGCGAGTTGAAGCGGATGTTGGCGTTGTTGGCACCGATGCCGCCGGAGGTGAATATGCCGCCGGCACCGCTGAGGGAAACCGCGCCGCCGGCGAAGACCACTGCATCCAACAGCGTCAGCGTCCCGCCGGCATCGAGCGTAAGGCGGCCGGTGGCCGGGCCGACGGGGTCGCCTTGGCTGCCGCCGGTGGTGTTGATCACATCGTTCACGGCGATGGCCCCATCCGTGCTGAGGCTTACACCCGCCGCGCCATGGGTGATCACAGTCTCGTTCAGCTTGGTGGCGCCCGTGCCGGCGCCTTGGGTGAGGCTGGCGGCGGTGAAGGCGTTCACGGTCAGCGCGCCGACGTTGGCGATGGAAACGGCGCCTAAGCGGGTCTTCTGGCCGACGGGGCCGGTGAAGGTGATGGCGCCCGTGCCGGCGTCTAAGCTCAAGTCCTGCGCCCCGTTGATCGCCACATTAAAGGCAATGTCGCCGCCGTCTGAGTTGAGGGTGGTGGCCGCGGACAGGCTCACCGCGCGGGCGTAGGTCTGCGCGCCCGTGCCGCCGCCCGTGCTGCTGGTGCGGATCTCGCCGCCGCCTAAGTCCGCCCTGCCGTCGACCAACAGCGCCGCCAGCGCTTCCCGTGCGCCGATGGGCGCGTTCAGATCGGCGTCGCCGCGGATCTCCAGGCTACGGCGGCTGGCCGCCGAATCGCTGTCCACGGCGCCGTCAAAGCGGACGGTGGCGCGGCCAGCGTCCAGCTTGACTGCGCCGCGCAAGGTGGTGGCCGCGTTGAAAGTGATGTTGTCATCGCTGGTGGTGATGTCGCCGGCGAGGCCGATGCCTGTGCCGCCGCTGAGGCTGACCGCGCCGTCCGCCGCGATTTTGGTGCCAGCGCCTAAGATGCGGACTTCGTTTGCGGCATTCAAAGTAACGGCAGCACCGGCGTCAATCCCGCCCGCCGCGGCCACTTCTATGTTGGCGTTGCGCAGGTTGATGGCACCGCGGGTGTCAAGCGCCGCGCCGATGGTGGTCGTGCCGCGGCTGTTGCGTTGCGTGAGGCTGGCGGCGCTGAAGGCGGCGTCTAGATCAACATTGGCGGCGTTGTTGATGGTAACCGCGCCCAAGGGCGCGGCGGCACCGACTGCGCCACGAAATGCAATATCGCCCGTGCCGGCGATGAGCGTCAGGTCGCGCGGCGTGGCGGGGTCGCTGGGGTTGGCGGGGGCATCGCTGTCCAGCGTGGCGCCGAAGGTGATGCTGCCGCCGCGGCCGACGCGGGTGGACAAGCTAATCTTGTCAGTCAGCGTAGTGGGCGCATTGAAAGCAATGTTCTGGCCGGTGGTAGTAAGGTTGCCGGCGATCTCTATACGGTTGCCGCGGAGATTGACCGGGCCGGCGGCGCGCAAGGTGGGGATGGTCTGTATGCCGCCGCGCCGTATGCGGGCAAGCGTCAGCGTGCCGCTGCCGGCGTCCAGCCCGACCGCGGCGGTGCGCAGCGCGCCGGTCACGTCAATGCCGACCGCAGCCACGTCCAGGGCACCGCTGATGTTGATGGCGCCCAGGCTAAGGGCGTTGTCATTCTGCAGGGTAGCAGCGGCGCCAGAGGGGATGCTGACCGCGCCGCCGAAGTCGTTGGCGGGGTTGTTCAGGAGGATGTTGCCCGCGCCTGCTGCGAAGGTGCTGCTGTGGGTGATGCTGAGTTGGCCGGCACCAGTATCGCTGATCGTCCCGCCGACGGCGTTGTTTGCCGCGCTGTCCACGCTCAAGCTGCCAACCTTCACCACCCCGGTAAAGTTCACCTCCCCGCCGGCGCGGATGGTGGCGCGGCGGGCGGCGGGCGGTAACACATTCGGCGTTCTGAAGAACTCGAAGATAAGCTGGTCTATGTCCAGGGCATCGGCCTCGTCGATGGCGAGCGATCCGCGGTCAAGCGCGCTAAAATCGACGTCCAGCCTCGCCACGCGGGTGTCCAGGGCGTTGCCCGCGCCCACGTCCCCAAAGGCTTCAATTTCCAGACGGCCATTAGGGGCGTCCACGTCTATGTCGGGGCCGCGATCAACAATGGTACGACTCTCCAGGCGCACAGCGTTAGCGCTGCTGCTGGCGGTGGTGATGCGGCCGCCGGGGTCGAAGCCGATCTCACCGGAGACCCACACACGGACAGTGCCGCCGCCGGCGTCTATCGGCCCTTTTATCTGGATTCCGGCGAGTGGCCCGGAGTTTCTTCTACCAGTACCAAACAGATCGATGCGGCCGTTGGCACGGATGCCTTCAATGATGAGGTCACTACGCGTGGTTAGCCTCTCATTCTGAAAGCTGCCCACGCGCGCGGCCGTACCGATGTCGTAGATAACATCCGTGTTGTTGTCTTTGTCACGCACCCATACCCCTGCGCCACCGGTCTCGGTGATGCGCAGGCGCGCCACCTCCGTGTAGAAGTAGTTGGCAGGGATGCCAATCGCTGCGCCGCTGGTCAGGGTCAGCGTGCCGTCCGGGTCGGTGAAGGCGGAACCCTTCCCAACGTCATTGTCGTTGATGGTGTCGCCGCTGATGACGGAGAGCGCAGGGCCGGTGAAGGCGGTGCCCATGTCCAGGATGGCGCGGCCGGCCGCCGGGCTGCCGATGATGAGTTCAGCCGCGCGGACTTGGTTCAGGCTGGCATCGTTGATGGTGGGCGTGGCGCCGCTGCCCACCGACTGATCGCCGATGGTGAGGGCGGACGCATTCGGCGCCAAGGTGAGCCGGCCCAAGGGGCCTGCGCCGCCTACTGCGCCGCCAAAGGAGATAGCACCGGCACCAGGGGCGATGGTGAGGTTGCGCGGCGTGGCGGCGGCATCGCTGTCTAAGGTGCTGGAAAAGCGAATGGTGCCGGGGCCTACGCCGCTGGAGAAGCGGAGGTCGTCAGCAGTCAAGGTGGTGGGCGCGCTGAAGGCGATGTTTGCGCCGGCGGTGGTGATGTTGGCGCCGGCTTCGATGCTGCTGCCGCCGAGGTCGATCTGGCCCGTGGTGGTGATGTTGCCGGCGGTGGTGATGCCGGCGGTGCCGGTGAGAAAGACATCCCCGCCGGCGCGGATGGTGTCTGTCGGGCTGCCGTCTGCTGCCTGCCGGCGGAGGATGCTAAGCACGCCGGTGGCGGAGAGGAGGACGCTGCCGCCCCCCGGGCTGTCGAGATTAGCTACGTCCAGCGCATCGCTCTCGAGTAAGAATACGTCCCCGCCAGCGCGGTTTTCAAGGTCCAGGCTGGCCACTTCGGTCTCAATGGGGCCGGCTGCACCGACGCCGGTGGCGGCACGGATTTGCAGGCGGCCCTGGGCGGCCTGTACGTCTGCGCCACCGCTATCGCCGCCGTCCACGATGCCCGCGGTGGTGGAGGTCAGGCGCACCGCAGTATCCGTTGCATTGGCGGTGAGCAGGCGGCCGATGGTCAGGTCTTCGGCGGCCTGCAAGGTGATGGTGGCGCTGCCGGCGTTGATGAGCGCGCCGTCCGCCATGCTCAGGGCGCCGCTGCTGTCGCCATCGTTATCCGCAGTCAGGCTCACCGCGCCGTTGGAGGAGGTGATGCGGCCGGCGGCGGAGAAGGTGATGTCGCCGTCCGCCTGGAGGCTTACGGGGTTCAAGTTGGCGCCTTGTCGTAGCGGCGCGTTCAAGCCAATGTTGCGGCCGGCGCGCAGGTTGATGGCACCGCTGGCGTTGATGGGCTGGGCAATGAGGATGTTGCCCGTTGCCTCAAGGTCCACGGCGCCCAGGGCGGCGGCGGCCGTGCCGAGCGCGCCATTCAGGGAGATGGCGGCGCCGTTTATGGTCAGGCTGTGCGCAGCGCCTTGGCGGATGACGTTGGCGTTTAGCGTGATGTCGCCGCCGCGCAAAGTGCGATCAGCCGGCAGCCGCAGCGTGCCGGTGGCGGCCGCGCCGGTGGCATCCACGAGGCCGCTGATCTCCAGCGCGCCGGTGCCGCTGTTCAGATTGCCGCGCAGATCAATACGATTGCCGGCGCGCAGCGTAAGCGCGCCGCCGGCGGTGTTCACAGGGCGGAGGATGAGATTGCGGTCGGCGCGCATGCTCACGGCACCGCCGCCGCTGTTCAGCGCGTCCGTGCTGATGTCGCGGTCGGCGATCAGGCCCACGGCACCGCCGCCACTGTTCAGCGCGTCCGCACTGATGCTGCCGGCGGTTGATGTTGCGCTGATGGCGCCGCCGGTGGTGCGCAGCTCGCCGCTGGTGATGGTGCCGACGGAGTCCAAAGTGATGGCCCCGGTCTCAGTTTGCAGGGCGCCGATAAAAATTGTGGCCGCGGCGGCGGTGCCCACCCCGGCCTCCAGGGTAAGGCTGCCCGCGCCTTGGGCGCGGATGGCATCGTTCGGGTCACGAAATTGTATTATGCCGGGGCGGCCAGTGGAGTTATCCGCAGGCTCGTTGCGGGTGCGCAGCACCAGGCTGACGCCATCGGCGAGGGTCAGTTCATTGTCGGTGAGGTTGTCCAGGATGATGCTGTATCTTGCCTCCAGGGTGATGGTGGCGTTGTCGGCGGCGGCGGTGGCTTCCAGGGTTGCCTCGCTGATCGTGGTCTCATCGGGCGCAGCGGCAAAGGCGAGATCGGCCTGCGGTGAGTTGTCCGTCCCGCCGTCGGTGATGGTGATCGCGCGCGGATCCAGCAGCAGGCTGCCGCCCTGGCCCTTTGGCGCGGCCAGATCGACGGTGCCGGCAAAATCCAGGCGCTGGCCGGAGACTTCCACAAAGCCGCCGTCACCACCGGCCGGCCCGCCACGGACGCTGGCGCGGCCGTAGTACTGCGTGTTGTCATCGGCCCAGACGATGATGCGGCCGCCAGCGCCGCGCTCGGTGGCAGCGGCGTTGATTTTGGCCTGCGGGCTGAGGTACGTACGGCGGGCGTTGGGGATGGCCGGGTTCTGGCCGCGGTAATCCCCGCCGAGGAGCGCCGTGCCGCCGCCGGTGGCCCCGAAGACATCCACCGCCGCCGCATCCAGCAGGCCGACATGGTTTAGCCCGAGAATTTGCACCGTGCCGCCCTTGCCGCTTGCTGAGGAGGCGTCTATGCGCGCCCGGCCGGCGATGAGCGTGTTGCCGGCGGAGAAGAGTTCAATCGTGCCGCCGGGGTGGGTGGTTGGGTTCGGGGGCGGGGTCGCATTTGCGTCTTCGCTGTGGGTTTTGCTTGTGCCTTTGCTTGCGGCCGGGGCCGGGGCTGCGCCCTTGGTTTTGATTTTGGCCCGGCTGTTGCTCTGGCTGCTGCCTTGGGCTTCGGCGCGGCCGTTGGCTTCGCTTTGGGCGGCGCCCTGCCCTGCGCTGCTGCCGGTTTGGGTTTTGCTCTGCGCCAGCTGTAGGCTGCCTTCTTGCGTTTTGGCGCGGCTGCTCTGGCCGGTGCCTTCGCCCCCGGCTTGTGCGACCTGATCGCTGTTCCGGCTTGCACTCTGGGCTTCGGCAAGGCCGCCCTTGCCCGCCCCCGCCCGGCCTTCGGTTTGGGTTTGATTTTTCGCTAGGTTCCGGGCCTGGCTTTGGTTTTTATCCGAGCCGACTCGGCCCTTGGCTTGACCGCCGTTGGCCGCGGCGCGGCTGCGGTTGTTCTCGCTCCGGGCTATATTCTGGTTTTTGCCGTTGGCGTTGCCCTCGCCCCGGCCGTTGCCCCCGCCCACCGCATTCCCACCGGCTGGCGCGCCCTGGCCGCCGCCCTTGCCCGCGCCCGAAGGCTTTCCGCCGCCAACCGCCGCGGCGTCCAGCGTGCCGGTGTTCAGCAAGGTGGCGCCCGCGCCGGCGGCCACAAGTTTTATCCGCCCGCCGCGGTTGTCAATGCGCCCGGCCTTGATCAGCCCCTCGTTGTTGATGACCTGGCTGAACACATCCCGCGCCGCCTTGCCGTGCAGCAGCACCGCCCCGCCATCGGCCTTGATCTGGCCGCTGTTGGAAATGGCATCGTCCAGGTCGTGGGCGTTTTCCAGGATTTCCTTCTCCACGGCGAATTGGATCAGGCCATCGCCGTCAAAGTCCATCGTTAGCTGCCGGCCGGCCAGCAGGTTGACCTGGCCGGCGGTGGCCAGGATCACGCCGTCGTTTTTGACCGCACCGCCAATGAGCGTAACCGCCCCGCCGGTGGCGGCTTGCAAGAGGCCCTGGTTGATGACCGCGCCGCCTTCACTTGTGTCGCCCTTTTCATCCGTTGGCGGTTGGAATTTGTACTCGCCGGCCATGAAGTCACGCGGCTTGATGTCCAGGCCGGAGGCAATCAGGGCGCCGACATTGACACGCGCCGTGCGCCCGAAGAAGACGCCGTTCGGGTTCATCAGCACGACCTCACCGTTGGCGCGCAGCGCGCCGTGGATTTGGCTGGGGTTTTGGTCGTAGATGCGGTTTAGCGCAGAGGCCTGGGCCGAAGGTTGGTTGAATTGGACGAGTTCGTTTTGGGCGATGTTGAAGCTGCTCCAGTCCAGGCTAAGGCGATGGGACTGCTGGTTGATGACGGTGGTGTTGGTATCGGGGCGGCTGATCTGCCCCTGCCCGGCCACCACCTGCCCACCCTCCGGGCCGGCGAGGACCGGGCCGGCACCGAGCAGGAGGCTAACGGGCATGGCGGCCTTGATGCAACGGGCGAGCGGCCTTAGCCTTGCCGTGAAGGGGGGCTCAGCGCCGGAAGCCGAATGGGCCTGCGCCTGGTGCGCCTTTTTCAGTTGCCTTCCCCGCATCTTACTTTCCACCTCGGCCTTAGCTTGGCAAAAATGTTTTCAGGAGGGGAAGCACCAGCACCAGAATAATGATCCCCAGCATCCATTTAATCAAAACCAGCTCTGTTTTTATTTCCCGTACATCTGTTCTTACTTCCTGTATGTCTGTTTTTACCCCCTGTATATCGCTCTTGGTCGCCAACTGGGTCTGCATTGCATCAGAGAAGGCCTCCCGCTGCGCCTCTGAAAAGGCCGCAGCATGCTTCGGATCGATGCCGGCCTGCTCCAGACGCTGGGCAAATTTCAATGTGTCAAAAGTCGCTATGCTCATAAACTTTCCTCCTCCGTGAAAATCCCTATCTCTGCCCCACTTGCTAAGCTTTCGAGCCTAGGCTAATAAGCAGCCTGGAGGATGTCCGATGTCAGTCCAGAATGATATTCTCATTGTCAATGTTATTTTAGTCTGCCTGTCGGTCAGTTTATAGTCCCGGCAAGGCTCTGTTTTCTCTGTTTTACTTTCTTTGCCTTCAAAAGCTGTACGTAATATCGCCCCAGATCTGTGGGCGTCTGCCGTTGTCTGGGAAATCCAGCGGCAACTCGTCGTTTCTGGATGAATCCACGCCTAGCGGCCAGGCCACCATCAGGCGCGAGTCGATCTGGCCGGGCAGGGTAAAGCGCAGCTGTAGCCCGGCGCCCTTGAAATTGACGTTGTCGGTCGGTTCTGAGGTCAGCGGCGAGACCAGATGGCCGAGGGCGTGGTCGTAGAAGATGGATAGCTGGACGAGCTCGCCCCAGGTGCGGTTGCCGATCAGCACTTTGTCCGTAATGAAGGGCATGCGATGGTTCAGTTCAGCAGAGAAAAACAGGGCGTTATCCAGCAGGAATTGCGCCTGTGGATAGGCGCGGACGTTGTCCGGGCCGCCAACGGAATACTGCTCCATCGGCACCAGGATGTCATCTGTTAATTGCAATTCCGCCCGCCCCAGCAGGCTCAGGTCATCGGTGATGGTTTGCAGGCGCTGGGCGCTGGCGAAGAATTTGAGGAATTGGCCGGCGGCAAAGCGTCTATCTGGCGGGCCGCCCTGGCGCCCGGGTCTTTTGGCCGCCGGCAAGAGGGCGGCGCTGGCGCTGGAACCCATCGCGCCCAGAATGTCATTAAAGCCGCGGCTCAGTTCCAGGGTGGCGAAGTTTATGCCCTTGAAACGGGTGTCCACATAGTCCAGCGAGGTCTCCAGGGACAAGACCGCCAGCTTGTCGTTGTTGCTTTGCTCGCCGCGCGTGCTGGTAGTGGATTCCTTGCGCGTCATGGCCAGGCGGCTGGAGAGGTTGAACTGGCGGCTGCGTAGCCAGGTCTTTTCCAGCCAGGCGCCGCGGTTCTCGGTCTCGCCCTGGATCTTTTGATCGGCCAAGGCACCGCCGACATCAAAGCGGTTGCGGTTCCAGTCCGCCCCTAGCGTGAAATCATGGCCCAGGTAGCGCTCATAGCTGGCGGCGATGAAGGTGTTGTTCTTCGGGCGATAGGTCTGCTGGATGGCAAAGCTCAGTTTATCTACACCGCCGGTGATGTTGTTCCAGTCGATGGTTGTTCTGTAGCGGGCGCGGCCAGTCTCTTGCAGGCCGTGGTTGTCCGCGCGCATGGAGGCGGCAAAGCGTTTTTCCTCCTGCACCCGCAGCACGATGTCGGCCGTGCCGACCTGCTGGCCGGGCTGGAAGACGCCGAATACGGTCAGGCCGGGAAAGTCGGTCAGCTTGAGCAGCACGGATTCGATCTCGTCCTTGCTGACCGGCTTGCCGATGAGGCTGGCGAAGGGCCTTTGCAGGCGTTTCGTCTTGTACATGCGGTTGCCTTCGGCCACGACCCGCCCCAGCCGGCCCTCGAAGATTTGGATGTCGACAATGCCGCCCTGCACTGTCTGCACCGGCACAACGGCCTGGGCCAGTATCAGGCCCTTCTCCCGATAGTAACGCGTGGCGGCATCGGCCACTTCTTGCAACTGGCCGATGGTGAAGCCTTGTGGCCGCGTCTGTCTGATCTGCTCCAGCACCTCCTGTAACTCGGCCAGGCTTATGTCATGGCGCGGCAGGTCTTGCGCATCTGTTATGCGGAACTGCTGCACCACCACGACCGGGCCCTCGTCAATCTCAAAGGGGCGATCGATCACGGCCGGGATTTCCATCTCTTGGGACTCAGGGGCTGATGGGCTGTCCGGCTGCGCTTGGGCTGCTGCAGGGGCTGGTGGACTGTCGGGTTGTTCAGTCTGCTGCGGTTTTTCCGGCTTTTCAGGCTTTTTCGGCGCTGCCGGGCGCACCGCACCGGGGCGGACGGCCTCCGGCAGGTTGATCAGCGCGGCATGGCCGGGCCCTGGCAGAGACAAGGCAAGCAGCAGCAGGGGCAGCGAGGCGTGTCTGGCGATGCGCCCTGTTCTGCTTCGGTTTTTGCTTTTGTGTGCCGGCACTGTTTTTTCTTGTTTATCAATGCGTTATGCGTTCGCTGATCAGCGCCGGGGCGATCTTATCACCGGCGCTTGCCTTCAAGCCGGCGATTATAGCAGGAATACGGGCTTGGGAATAAAGAAGTTTTTCTAAGAATTTACAGGAAAAATGCAGGCTTATGTGCTGATTCGTTTAGCTTTTTCTTGCACGCAAATGGCTAGTTTTCGCTTAGCTGCGCACGCCATTCTTCTATCTGCGCATCTTGCAATTCCACCGGATAGGTCTTGCCAGCCTGCTCATAGACGGCCTGGCGCAGTTGTGCGACCGCCTGTTGGCGCAACAGCTGTCTAATCTGTGCATCCACCTGGGCAAATTCCACCTTGAGCGCCGGCACCTTTGCCCCGCGTTTGACGACATGAAAACCCGTGTCGGTCTTGATCGGCGCACTGCTGCGATCTTCCGGCAGGGCCAGTAAGGGTTCGGCAATCGCCGGTTTTAGCTCCGGCACCTTGACCAGGCCCATGTAGCCGCCGCTGAGCTTGCTCTGCTCATGGTCGGAGTATTGTTCGGCGGCAACGGCAAAATCCAGCTTGCCGCTGCGAATGTCTTGTGCGAGCCTCTGTGCCTGAATCTCCCGTTCAGCGACTTCTTCGTCCCCCGCCGCGGCGGGAACTTCCAAAAACACCTGCCAGACGTGGACGCGCTCCGGCACGGTAAAGTTTTCCCGGTTTTGCTCAAAGTATTCCCGCGCCTGTTCCTCGCTGGGGAAGTCCGCCGGCAGCTTGCCGGCGATCAGTTTGCTAAGGTAGCTCTCACGCAGGACGTTGTCTGCGCTGCGCTGCATCAAAAAGGCGGTGTTGGCATCTTCATCCACCTTGTTCGCCTTGGCCGCGCTCAACACCGAGGCATTGCTCGCCTGTTGCAGGACGAATTGCTTAAAGGCCGCAGCATCGGCCAGCAGGGCCTGTCGCTGGTTGGCATCAAGGTTCGCCAGCAGGCTTTGCAATTCCGCAAAACTTAGGGCGGCCGGCCCGGTTTCCTGCTCAGCCGCCGCGGCCTGTTGCGCCTCTTCCAGGCCGAGCACCTCGCTTATGGAGATGTCCTCAAGCAGGTGCATGACAAGCACGGTGACAAAAACGGTAACGGCGACGCAAACGGCAATCTGGATTCTGTTCATGGTGTTAGTAAGGCTATTGTGTTAATGGATGGGGCGATTTTTACGGATACGCGTGTAAGATCAATCAAGGCGGCGCATTCTAGCACGGCAACATTCGCCGGTGCAAATAATGACGCATTGGCGATTTACGGGTTTTTCCTTTCTCAAGGATAATGCAGTATGATAGCCGGCACAGTCGGTTTGCCCTTAGTTTTAGGTAAAAAGTAAAAAGAAATGGCCGCGAAAAGCATTGATTTAGCCATCTTGTTTGCTGATGTGAGCGGCAGCACGCGCCTGTTTGAGACCTTGGGCGATAACACGGCCAGGATGCGGGTAGCGGAATGCCTGGATACGCTCACGGAAGTTACCCTGACACATAGCGGCACGGTGATCAAGACCATCGGCGATGAGATTATGTGTACCTTCCCGACGGCGGAAGATGCGGCGAACGCCGCCAACGACATGCAGGAGGCCATGGAGGAAGACATAACCGAAGGGGTGGGCGATGCCGCAACAGCCATCACCATCCGCATCGGCTTCCACTTCGGCCCGGCCATCATGGAGGAAGGCGATGTCTTCGGCGATGCGGTGAATGTTGCTGCACGAATGGCAGCGCAAGCAAAGGGCAAGCAGATCATCACCACTGAGTCCACGGTTGAGATGCTCTCGCCCCTGCTGCGCAGCAGCAGCCGCTTCGTCGACCGGGCGCCGATCAAGGGCAAAAAAGACGAGATCAACATCTACGAACTCATCTGGCAAGCCGAAGATGTCACCCGCATGGTCGCCAGCGTGAATGCTGAGGAAGAGGCACCGGCGGTCAAGCTAAAAGTCTGCTATCACGACAAGGAGATCATCTTGGACAAGGAGCGCTCCAGCCTGGTCATGGGCCGCAGCCAGAACTGCGATCTGTCCATCCGGGAAAAGCTTGCCTCCCGGCAGCATGTGCGCATTGAGCTACGCCGGGATAAATACTTCATCATCGATCAAAGCACCAACGGCACCCATGTGCTGAGCAAGGACAATGAGGCCTCCTTCCTGCGCCGCGAAGAAATGCCCTTGCAGGCCAGCGGGAAGATCAGCTTAGGGCGCGCCTTCAGCGAGGGGCCGGAAGAATTCGTAACCTTCGCCCATATGCTATAATTAACGATGCAGACGAGCAGCAAACAAGAGCTTGCCGGGAGCCTGGATGCCGCGGCAGGCACACAAAAGAGGCGAGCGCTGCGCTGGTCTTCTTATGGCATTACGGATGTCGGCCGGGTGCGCAAGCACAATGAAGATTCGATGCTAGTGCAGCCGGAAAAAGGTCTGTGGGTGGTCGCCGATGGCATGGGCGGCCATGCAAAGGGTGATTTTGCCAGCCAGCTGATCGTGGGGAGCCTGGAAAGGTTGCAGGCAGGGCCTGATCTGGTGCGCTATCTGGATGCGATTGAAGACTGCATCACTACGGTCAACCTGACACTGGTCAAGGCAGCCGAGGCCTCAAAGAATACCATCGGCAGCACCATCGTCGCCATGCTCGCCTATGCGCAGTATTATGTCTATATGTGGGCGGGGGACAGCCGCCTATACCGTTTGCGCAAGGGCGACATGCGGCAGATCACGACCGATCACTCGCAGGTGGAGGACTATATTGAGCAGGGCCTTATCTCTCGGGAAGAGGCGCTGGTGCACCCGCATGGCAATGTGATCACGCGCGCGGTCGGTGCCAGCGAGAAGTTCTTCCTAGACATGGACATGCAGGAAATGCACGCCGGTGATCGCTATCTGCTCTGTAGTGACGGCCTGACCAGACACTTGAGTGACCAGGAGATACAGCAGCACCTGAGCACAGGGACGGCGGAAGAGTCCTGCCGGCGAGCGATAGATCTTACCCTGGCGCGCGGTGCCGGTGATAATGTAACCGCGATTGTGATTGATATTATGTAAGCTCTGGACAAGTCCATCCATGGCTTGCCCTAAGGCACGCAAACTAAAAAATGCGATTTTTAGTTTGTGTGCCTTATCAATGGCTTAGCGCCACTGATAAGGGCGGTACATCCGTGTACCGCAGGAAACTCTGATTTAATCAGAGTTTCCTTACCTAGCCCATGAAATTTTGTGGAGGAGTGTGAAACGATGGCCGATTTCAAAACCGCCTTAGAGGCCTTAGGCACAGGCAGACTTGAGCTTGAGGTGCTGGGCAAACAATTAGAAAAGCTCTTGCAGGACAACCCCGGACACGCCACGCACATGCTGGCAGAATTAGAAGTCGCAGCCCAGCAGAACAAGATCGATAACAGGAGCTATGCCGCCTTGAAGGGACAGATCAACCAATACCGGCGCACCCATGCCGCCGAGACGGAAGCCTACGACAGCCCCGATGCAGAGGCCACGGAATTCGCCCAGGATGAATTTACGAAGGATGATAATGCTGCCCTGGAACAGGCCGAGATCATCGATTCAGAAGATGCCACCTTTGTTCCGGAGCAAGCCGCGGCGATAGATTCAGAGGATGTAACGGATGTGTCGGAATACGAAGCAGGGAGCGTGACTCTCATGCCAGAGGCGGCGGCCGCCCATGATGATGATGCGGCCACTGTCGTACAGGGACGGGCCGCTGATGAAGCCACCGTCGTACAAGGCCAGGCTGATGATGATGCCACCCAGGTATTGGATACAACCCAGGTGCTGGATGATGTTGCCCAAGCCCTGGAGGATGCCACTCAGGTATTGGGAGAGGCCTCCCCGTCTGATACGGGAGGTATTCTTGATCTGGGTTCCACGGATAGCATGGACAGCATCGCTGCGGCGACCAGCGCTGCCCCGGCGGCTACCGACTGGCCGGAAGCGCAATATGCCGGTTATACGCCCGGCAAGGAGTTCGGCCCGGGCGATGTGATCAAGCAGCGTTTCAAGCTGCTGAAGGTGCTGGGCGTTGGCGGCATGGGCAAGGTCTATATGGCGACCGATCTCTTGAAAGAGGAGGCGCGTGACAAAAAGCCGAACGTGGCGGTGAAATTGTTAAACGATGACTTCAAGGATCACCCCGAAGCCTTCATCTCTCTGCAACGAGAATCCAGCCGCCAACAAAAACTGGCGCATCCAAACATCGCCACCATCTATGACTTTGATCGGGTCGGCGGCAAGGGCACACCGGTGTTTATCACGATGGAATTGATGGAGGGCATGGAGCTGAAAGATTTCATCCGCAAAAAGATCAAAAAACAGGGCGGGCTGCCCTTCCCTGAAGCACTGGACATCGTACAGCAGCTTGGTGCCGGCCTGATCTATGCGCATGAGCGCCGCCTGGTGCATTCGGATTTTAAGCCCGGCAATGCCTTTTTGTGTAATGACGGCACGGTCAAGACCCTGGACTTTGGCATCGCCCGGGCGGTGAAGAACCCGGTCACCGGCGAGGCGGAAAAGACCTTGTTTGACCCCGGCAAGCTCGGTGCCTTAACACCGGCCTATGCCAGCCTGGAGATGCTCGAAGGCCAGGAGCCGGATACCCGTGATGATACCTATGCGCTGGGCTGTGTGGCCTATGAGTTATTAACCGGCAGGCATCCCTTTAACAAGATGCCGGCCAATTCGGCCCGCGACAAGGGTCTGGTGCCGCCCATTGTCAAGACGGTGAATAAAAAGACCAATCGGGCGCTTAGGCGCGCGGTTGCGTTCAAGCGTGAAGACAGGAGCCCGTCGGTCGAACACTTTTTAGAAGAATTTGAAGGCAAGCCGACCTGGCACAAAAACCCGCTCACCATTGCCGCCGGAATATTGCTCATCATCGGCATTGTGATGATCAACCCGGCGCTGGATTATCTGCACAAACGCGGGATCGAACAGACCATCGCCGCCATCAACACCGGCGTCAGACAGACGATTATTGAAAAGCTGGAGGAGATCAAGGAACTGGAAGAAGCCGAGCAGACACAGATCACCAATGCCGCAAAAGAGGCCATCCAGCGCTATTATGCCGGCGAGATCGCCCAGCAGATAGATACCTCGGCCAGCAACTATAATTTTCCCGCCGCCAATGAAATCCTGAAAGTCATCGCCGGGATCTATCCCGACTCCGGCTTTCTGCTGGAACAAACCGACAATTTCAATTTCAACAAAAAGCAGATCGAGACCGAGCTCTATCAGCAATACATCGCAGCCACAGACCCGGCTGCGGCACGCGAGAATCCGGCCATCATCGACAGCACGCAGGACATCCTGGAGTTGATCCGGCAGCGCATAGACCCGGCGCATCCGCTCTTGAGCGATCCCAGACCGGCCAATGCCTATCGCTTGGCCGCGGCCCAGGCCTTTAGCGATAACAAGCTGGATCAGGCGCTTAGTTTAGTCAGTTCCGGCCTGGAAAATGCAGCGGATGACCTGCGCCTGCAGGACTTACAGCGCCGCATCCAGACACGCATAGAGATCGCCGCCTTGAATGAATCCTTAGGCGCCGTGCAGCCTGAACTAGCGGCGCTGGGCGATTATCAGCCCTATCAGGCAGACATCATTCGGCTTGCCAACTTAAGCACCCCGGCGGAATCACCGGTCCTGGAGGCCTTATCAACTGCACTGAAGACCAATGTTGATGCGGAGCTCAATCGTATCTTGCAGGACGGCGGTCGGGCTGAGGCGGAAGCCGTGGCGGATGAATACGGAAACCTGCTCAGCGCCCTGTTGCTTGGTCGGGAGTTGACGCAGTTACGGCTTGCCCATCTCTCGGCGGAGGAGCGGGCACAGGCGATCGCAGGATTTATCAGTCAAAACACCGCCAACATTGAGCAGCAACTGGCGACCGCGGAGATTGACGATGCGCAATGGGAGTCAAGCCTGCTGGCCAGCGTCCGTGAACTGGATAGCCTGGAAGGGGAAGCACCCGCCATCAGCGCGCGCCTGTCCAACTTTCGCAATGCCATCGCCGCGTTGTATGTTGAGCAGGCCACGGCCACGCTGGATGCCAATCGTTTTGATGCGGCAGAGAGCATCATCCAGCGCGCCGAGCGCTTCGCACCCAGGCTTGCGGTGCTGCAGGACACCCGCCGGCTGATCGAAGAAAACCGGATCGAGTTTGAAAAACAACAGCGCATTAACGACTTAAAAGAGCAGTTCCGCATCCAGACCGAGGCTGATCGGATCGCCGAGGCGCGTGGTGTGCTGGAGCAGCTAAAGGCCGAACTGCCGGCGGATGATCGCTACATCAGTTCGCGCGCCCCTTCCCTGCTGGCCAACAGCTATGCCCGACTGTCGCAGCGCAGCGCGGAGTCCAAAGAATTTGGCACGGCGCTAAAGCTCGCAGAAGCCGGTCTGGAACTGGCACCGCGCAATCCGGAATTGCGCGACCTGCGTAACGAATACACGATTGAGGTGAATCTGATTGAACTGCCGCAGCGATTCAAACAGGCGCGCATCTTTACCCAATCCGAGCTCATGGACATCTCCCGCCAGGTAAGACAGATAGAACAATTCGCCGTCGGCCGCTTTGCTGGTTTCCAAAGGCAGGCAGAAGCGGCCTTGTCCGAGCGCATTAACGCTCTGGCGCAGACGGATGAAAATTCCGCCGCAGCGCTGGCCGATGCGGCGGTGAATATTTTTCCGATCAGCAACGCCCTGGCTGATCTGAAAGATCAGTTCAAGCTGGAACCCTGGCCGGACCGGGTGTTGGCGGATTCGGCCCTGGATGCAGGCGAGCTGACGCGCGCCAAGACCATACTGGATGATGCCGCCCGCGGCGAGTTTGCCGGCCATCCGGAAGTCCTTGAAGTCCAGCAAGTCTTGGCCGAGCAGATGCAAGCGGCAAACGCCGCCTATGAGCGTTATCTCCAGGCCAAAGAGGCCGCCGGCAACGAGTTCGGCAAGCTGCGCCAGACCAAGAAGCTGCTGGGCCGCGCCCAATCACGCTGGCTGGATAACCCGGATTATGACCAGGCCGAGACCGAGATCGATCAGCTCATCGCGGACGCTCCGGATAACCCGTCCAAACGCCTGATCGCCCGGGAACAGGCGGCGGACTTCAGCGCCGCCTCGCAAGAGGCCTTCCTGAAGGCGCAAGAAGACTGGAAACCGGTGCCCAGCGGCCGTGAATGCAGCGCCAACCTGGCCGGACACGGCCGGCGCGCCCGTGCGGTCTGTTTTGATCTGGTCAATACCGGCTGGCGCGGGCCGCAGATGGTCGTAATCCCCACCGGCGAGCAGATGCAGGAGAACTTCGCCATCGGCAAATACGAAGTCTCGGTCGGCGACTGGAGCAAGTACTGCGCCTTGAGCGGCAACTGTACGCCGATCACGGATAAGGCAAAATTCAACGACCCGATCACCGGCATCAGCTTGGCCGATGCGCAGAAATACACGGCCTGGCTGACCGAGCGCACCGGCAAAAACTATCGCCTGCCGACGCGGCTAGAATGGGAATATGCCGCCAACGCCGCCGGCAAACAGCCGCAAAAGGACGTGAACTGTCGCGTAACACTAGGCGAGAAGATCTTAAAAGGCACCGGCATCGTGAGCGTAAAATCCGGCCGCGCAAATGGCTGGGGCCTACGAAATTATATCGGCAATGTGCAGGAATGGATCATGGATGACTCCGGCGCGCTCGCCGCCGGCGGTGCATTCTCAGACGCCCACTCCAACTGCGATATTTCCTTACAGCGCCCGCACGATGGCAACGCCGATGAGGCCACGGGCTTCCGCATCGTGCTGGATGAGATTGGATGAGCTTCAAGCGTTTGCATTCCTATGAGTCAGCCCACCCTACGTAAACTGGCACGGAAATATGCCGACGGCACCCTTGCCAAGGAGGAGTATAGAGTGTCCCGCGCCGCCTTGCTGGAAGGCATCCTGGCCGGCAAGATTAGATTGCAGGTCAATGAATATCGTCCACTCATCGCAGCGCCGGAGCAGGATGAGCTGCTTGATCGAAAAGAAGAACAAAACGACATCACCCAGCTTCGCACGGAAGCCTCGCCCGCGCCGACACCTGCCGCAACAGCTCCAGGCCCTGTAACTAAAACCCCTGCCAACAGGCGAAGGTTCGTGATGATTGGGGCGGCGGCGCTCAGCCTGCTCGTCCTTGTTGTGCTTGCCAGCGCCTTGCTGCCCGATGCCAGACAGTCCGTACCGGGGAAAGATCCTGCCGGCGGCGAGACTGCGAGCGCTGAACCCGGCACGGTCGGCAATGTGGCGTTCGGGGCGGCACAGGCGCTTATACAGGAGTTTCTTGATAAGAAAGACTGGTCGGATGCCGGCCTAAACAGCTTCAAAGCGCAATGGCAGAAACTGACGCCGGCACAACAGGCGGCAGCAACAGGCACCATGCAGCTTAGCCAGCTAAAAAATACCATCTATAAAAAACTGCTGGAAGAGCGCGCCTTGTCCGGCCTGGGCGATGATGAGCAGGCCCTGAACAAGCAACGCAGATTGGTCGAGTTTGCAGAGAACATCGGCATAAATGACCCGCGCATCCGCCTGCCCAGCGGCGTGAAACCATGAGTTGGCGCTTAAATAGCTTGCGCCTTAACCGGCACTGCCCTTAGACCCCTCGCATCAATCTGCCCAGCGGCGTGAAACTTTGAAGCTGGTGCCAGAATATAGCTTGCGCCTTACCCTTAGGGAAATTCTGAATTAAATCAGCATTTCCTGTAGCACAGGATGTATCACCAAATTCAATTACGATAAGTAAATTGGTGCACAAACTAAAAATCGCATTGGCTCCAGGGATGGCGTGTATGCAATACAATCTTTGGTAACGATTGTTGCGTTAGTTTAGGTTTTTGAACAATTCCTGGGCCGACCTGTGCAGAGCTTCCTTAGATCCCCCGCATCAATCTGCCCAAGCCCTGAGACCATATTCTTGCTTTTTTACCGGCTTAACCTGCGACATCATCGAAAAAAACCGTTGCCGTACCAACCCCCTGAGTTGACAACAGTGCTCGGCTCAACCCAACCCAAATTGCCGACCTTGCCGGACTGCTTTCGTACTTTTTAGTATCGGCTTTAGGATTCCTGGTCAAGCCAGGGGCAAGCTATCCCTGTAGAAACAGGAGCAAGAGTCCATCGGCTTATCTCTCCCCGTCATTCCTGCGGAAGCAGGAATCCAGTGGAATAACACACACCTCTTATCCGATCCCTGCTACCGCCTCCCTCGCCCTTTTTGGCCTTGATCAAGGGGGGCTGCATGGACTCCTAGATTCCCGCTTATGCGGGAATGACGAATTATAAAGGGGCGGACGAGCCGGGCAACAAGTCCTAACCCGGAGAGGAAAGCAAGCCCCTGAGCGACCCTTCGGCCCGCGAACTCTTCCCCGTCCCCGTATCCAGTAGGGGGCAGGCTATTCCTGCAGAAGCAAGAATCCATCTGGTTGCCAGCAAGTCGCTGAATAGATTCCTGGTCAAGCCAGGAATGACGAATTATGGGCAGGGGTAAGCCCGGCGTCTAGGATCAGGATGAGGGCAAAGCCGGCAACTAGGCTGCGACTTCGACCAGCAACGTCATTCCTGCGGCAGCAGGAATCCATGAAGGACTTAGCAGGAAACCCACTGGATTCCTGCCCCCGTTTCCACGGTGGACAGGTCTTGCGCAGGGCTGCTCCCGCACTTCCCTGTGCTTCGCAGCATAAGTACATCCTGTACAAAAATGATGGGTAGGCTGTACTGGATTCCCGCTTACGCGGGAATGACGGGGGAGGTGCTCGCCCCTGCTCGTGGGCAGGGCTTTTTAATGAATGCCTAATTACTAATTCCCAAGAATTTACGATAGGCTATCGCAGATGGAAAACTTAAATCTTGATGCGGCTGAAATTGGCAAGTTCGATGCGCTCTCCGGGGAGTGGTGGGATGCGAGGGGTAAGCTCAAAACCCTGCATGCCTTAAATCCGGCGCGGCTGGCTTATATCAAGCAGCGCATTGAACTGGCGGGCAAGAGTGTGCTCGATGTGGGCTGCGGGGGGGGGCTGCTGAGCGAGGCGATGGCGGCGGAGCGGGCGCGTGTTACCGGGCTGGATGCAAGCCGGACTGCGATTGAGGTGGCCAAGGCGCATCAGCGGAACACGGCCGATAACCCCGACAAACAAAATAGTCCGCCCGTTGCCTATCATCACGGGACTGCCGAGAAGTTTGCAGCGGAGCATCGCGCCCGCTTTGAGGTGATTACCTGCATGGAGTTATTAGAGCATGTCCCCGACCCGGCCGCCCTGATAGCCTGCTGTGCCGGGATGTTGCGGCCGCAGGGTCATCTCTTTTTGTCCACGCTTAATCGCAACCTTAAGTCCTATATGACGGCGATCCTGGCGGCGGAATACCTGCTGCGGCTGCTGCCGAAGGGCACCCATGATTATAAGAATTTTATTCGTCCGGCTGAGTTATGCGCCTGGCTGCGTCAGGCCGGTTTTGAGGTGGTGGATATTTCCGGGATGGCCTACATACCGGGCCTTGAGCAATGTACGCTGATCAGCGATCCTGCGGTGAATTATCTCTTGTATGCCCGGCTCAAGAACAAGGCTAAGGCTTGAGATTGCCGGCTGCTATTGATCATGTGCTCTTCGATCTGGATGGTACGCTGGTCGATACCGCGCCCGATCTTGCCGATGCCTTAAATCAGGTGCGGCTTGAACAGGCCCACCCTGCTCTGCCTATGCCAAGCATTCGTCCCTTTGTCTCGCTCGGCACCAATGCCATGCTGGGCGCGGCCTTTGGCATTGGCAAGGAGCATGCGGATTTTGCCGCCATTCGTGCGCGCTTTCTCAATGCCTATCGTGAACATGTTGCTGAAAAAAGCCGCCTGTTCCCCGGCATGGACAGGGTACTGAAAGCGCTGGCTGACAATGCCATCCCCTGGGGCATTGTCACCAACAAGCCCGGCCAACTCACCGCCCCCTTGGCACGGGCCTTGAAACTGGATCGTATGACAAAATGCATCGTCAGCGGCGATACGGCGGAATACGCCAAGCCGCACCCGGCGCCGATGCGCTATGCCTGTGCGCTTCTAGGCTGCCGACCCGGACAGGTGCTTTACATAGGCGATGCCCGGCGCGACATCGAGGCCGGCAAAAACGCCGGCATGAAAACCCTTGCCGCCGGCTATGGCTACATCCCGCTCGATGATGCACCCGGCACCTGGGGTGCAGACGGGGTCATCAATAGCCCGCTGGAAATACTGGACTGGTTGCCCGGTATCCGCCCATGAATGCGGAGACCTATTGTCGCGCCCAGGCCGCGCCGCCCGGCTCCACGCTTTATTATTGTCTGCTGTATCAGCCCAGGCAGCACCGGCGCGGCCTGCGGACGCTGTTTGCCTTTGAAGATGCGCTATGGCAGATTATTGCTACTAATACCGACCCCGGCCTTGCCCGGATGCGGCTACAGTGGTGGTTGAGCGAGATTGAAAAGGTCTTTTGCCATGCCTCGCAGCACCCGATCGGCATGGAGCTGCAAGCCATTCTCCAGCAGGCCGAGATCGATAAAGCGCGCCTGATCGACAGTATCAATGCGATTGAGCGGCACATACACCATAGCGCCATTGAGGATTATCCGGCCTGGCTTAGCAGCCTGGGGCGATATAAGGGCGGCATCTGGAGAAACGCGGCAATGCTGTGTGCCTGCGCAGACGAAGCGTCCCTTGTTGTGGCTGAGAAGGCCGGCCGGGTTCTTGCGGTGTTGGATGTTTTGCAGCACCTGCCGCGCTACCTGCAGCGCGGCCTGTGTCCCCTGCCGCGCAAGGCCATGCAGCAACATGGCATTACGGCTGAAATGCTACAGCAAGACAGCCGACAGCAAGCCGTGCGCGCCCTCTTCGCGGATCTAATCACCGCTATCGTCAACAGCCTGCGCGCCCTGCAAGCTGAGGTGCCCGCTTGTGATAGGCAGAAATTGTTATTTTGCCGGGTGGCGCTCGGCCTTGCCCACAAGCTCTGCGCTGAAATCAGGCGCGATAAGTATCGTCTTTTAGAAAAGCGGATTATGCTCACGCCGCTCAGGAAACTTATGCTTGCCTGGCGGACAAAGTAGCCAATAATCAACTTAAGGATTCTTTAGCGCCATCAGCAAAGCACAGACGCACCCGCAATCGGCGCAAGGTATCTTTATCGACATTATCCCGTGTCAGGATAAATACATATTTCCTTCTGCGCGCATCACTAAAGCGCAATGCAATGAGCAGGGGATGCACCAGTGCCGCAGGCCGCAGGCGCAGTTCCACAGCCGCTTCTCGATTGTCGATGAGATACCAGAGTTCATTGGTGTCCAAAAGCAATTCCCTGTGTGGATAATG
Source organism: Gammaproteobacteria bacterium (assembly GCA_963923955.1). Classification (GTDB taxonomy): domain Bacteria; phylum Pseudomonadota; class Gammaproteobacteria; order Eutrophobiales; family Eutrophobiaceae. The sequence goes on along the minus strand of OZ000552.1, from coordinate 1,233,260 downwards.
CTCCCTTTGCGCACGGTAATCTACGCAGGATTTGAACAGGCCGACGACGACCAGGGCGGCTAACAATAATCCAACCCACACGGGAATTTCCACCAGCATCAGGCTGCAAAGGGCCAGCATATGCAAAACTGCCAGCACGATGAATACTGTCCGGGACGGGCGGTAGGCGATGCGAATGGCTTGTTCAAAGGGGCCGTGTCCGGGTGCCATTTTTTCCGGCATAGTGCTTGCAATCCGTGAGAATAAAAAACATACTTAAATCGCCAGCATACTTCCAATAATGCTATCAGGAGCAGGACATGCTTACAAAAGATAAGAAAGATCACAGGCAGGAACAGCAAGCCTCCCAGGCAGAGAAAAAAGCTGTTGCGGCCAAGCGAATTAAAGAAATCGGCGGCCCGAAAGGCCTGGAACCCACCCGCTATGGCGACTGGGAGCGCAAGGGGCGGTGCATTGATTTTTAAGCCTTGAATTTGGACATTTCCCCGGCACGACGAATCTAAAACATAAAACACGCCTGATAAGACCATGCTTGAGAACCGATCCCCGCTATCGCCGCATTTGCAGATCTACCGGCCGCAGCTCACCTCCGTGCTATCAATCACGCACCGGGCCACCGGCGTTTTTCTGAGCCTCGCCGCCCTGCTGCTGTGCTACTGGCTGATCGCGATTGCCAACGGCAGCGAGAGCTATGCCTTGGCGCGCAGCCACTTAGAGCGCTGGTACGGCATCACCCTCATCCTCGCCATCCTGTTCTCGCTCTACTACCACCTGCTAAACGGCATTCGCCACCTGTTCTGGGACATCGGCGCCGGCCTGGATCTGGCCAGCACCTACCGCTCCGGCTACGCCGTGGTCATCCTCTCCGTGCTGCTGACGCTGGCCACTGCCTACGTCCGGGTGGCCGCATGAGGATAGCCGCATGAGCCTGGCCACCCCGCTGGCGAAGGTGCGCGGGCTTGGCTCGGCCAAGGAGGGCGTACAGCACTGGTGGTATCAGCGCCTCACCGCCATCGCCTTGGCCCCGCTCTCGCTGTGGTTTATCTATGCCTTGGCGACCATTCCCTCGTTTGACTATGCCAGCATCCGCGCCTGGCTGACCACGCCCATGAGCGCGGTGTTGCTGATCCTGTTCATCCCCTGCCTGTTCCATCACGCCCAGCTCGGCATGCAGGTGGTGGTGGAAGACTACATCGAATCCGAGTGGCAGAAGCTCGCCGCCATTATTTTAATCAAGTTCCTCGCCACGCTGGCCGCGGTCATCTCGCTGCTGGCGCTCGTTACCATTTACATCGGCATATAGACGACCATGCCCGCCTACGACATCACCGAACATAAATATGACATCGTGGTCGTCGGCGCCGGTGGGGCGGGCCTGCGCGCCACCTTCGGCATGGCGGCAAAGGGCCTAAAGACCGCCTGCATCACGAAGGTCTTCCCCACCCGCAGCCACACGGTCGCCGCCCAAGGCGGCATGAGCGCGGCATTAGGCAACATGGGCGCGGACGACTGGCGCTGGCACATGTACGACACCATCAAAGGCTCGGACTGGCTGGGCGATCAGGACGCCATTGAATACATGTGCCGCGAGGCCATCCCGGCGGTGATCGAACTGGAGCATTACGGCGTCCCCTTCTCGCGCACCGAAGCGGGCAAGATCTACCAGCGCCCCTTCGGCGGCATGACCACCAACTTCGGCGAGGGCACCGCGCAACGCACCTGCGCCGCGGCCGATCGCACCGGCCATGCCATCCTGCACACGCTCTATCAGCAATCCCTAAAACACGATGCTGAGTTCTTTGTCGAGTACTTCGCCATTGATCTCATCATGGACGGCGAGGTCTGCCGCGGGGTGCTGGCCTGGAACTTAGAAGACGGCAGCCTGCATGCCTTTCGCGGCCACAGCGTGGTGCTGGCCACCGGTGGCTATGGGCGCGCTTATTTTTCCTGCACCTCGGCGCACACCTGCACCGGCGATGGCAACGCCATGCTCCTGCGCGCCGGGCTGCCCTTGCAAGACATGGAGTTCACGCAATTCCACCCCACCGGCATCTACGGCGCTGGTTGCCTGATCACCGAAGGCGTGCGCGGCGAGGGCGGCTACTTAACCAACGCCGCCGGCGAGCGCTTCATGGAGCGCTATGCGCCTTCTGCCAAGGACTTGGCCTCGCGCGATGTGGTCAGCCGCTCGATGACCATGGAGATCCGCGACGGCCGCGGCGTGGGTGCAGATAAAGATCACATCCACCTGCACCTGGAACACTTAGGCCCGGAAGTCATCCACGAGCGCCTGCCCGGCATCGCCGAATCCGCGCAGATCTTCGCCGGCGTGGATGTCACCAAAGCGCCCATCCCGGTGCTGCCCACCGTGCATTACAACATGGGCGGCATCCCCACCGACTACCAGGGCCAGGTGGTCTGTGTCAAAGACGGCGACCCGGAGCATGTCGTTGAAGGGCTGATGGCCATCGGCGAGGCCGCCTGCATCTCGGTGCACGGCGCCAATCGCTTAGGCTCAAACAGCCTGCTGGATCTGGTCGTCTTCGGGCGGGCGGCGGCGGATTGTGCGGCGGCGAAGATCCGGCCCGGCACGGCGCACAAGAGCCTGCCGGCCTCCATCCATGACGCCACTCTTAGCCGCTTTGACCGCCTGCGCCATGCCACGGGCGAGCGCAGGACTGCGGCGATTCGAGACGCCATGCAGCGCACCATGCAGACCAATGCAGCCGTGTTTCGCAGCGGCGATGTGCTGGCCGAAGGCATGGAGAAAATGGCGGCCATCTATGCCTCGTTCAGCGAGGTCAATATCTCTGATCGCTCGCTGATCTGGAACACCGATCTGGTCGAGACCTTAGAGTTAGAAAACCTGCTGCAAAACGCCGTGGTCAGTATTGCATCGGCCGAGAACCGCACCGAGAGCCGCGGCGCCCACGCCCGCGAGGACTATCCGGAGCGCGATGACAAAGACTGGATGAAACACACCTTGTCAATGATGGATACCGAATCCGGACAGGTCAGTTTTGATTATCGCCCCGTGCACATGTTCACCTTGACCGATGAGGTGGAGGTCGTCCCGCCGAAGAAACGGGTGTATTAAAGCCAAGCACCCGCTGATTAACGTGGGATCAACAAGAGCGCAACAGGCTTGACATGGCAAGCATAACAGCACCCGTCATGCGCCCTGCCTTCACTTCTGAATTGATCCAAGGCGATGTGGCCGAAGTCTTGTCCGCCCTGTCCGACGCCTGTGCCTTCGATGTCATCATCATTGACCCACCGTACAACATCGGCAAGGACTTTGGCAACACGACTGATCAGTTGCCCTTGCCGGACTACCTGGCCTGGACTAGAACCTGGCTGCCCCGCTGCCTTGAACTGCTGGATGAGTCCGGCGTTGCCTATGTCTATGGCTTTGCGGAAATACTGGCACGGGTGGCGGCGCAATTCCCCGTTGATGAACAGCGCTGGCTGGTCTGGCATTACACCAACAAGGCGGTGCCGAGCGTGCGCTTCTGGCAACGCGCCCATGAGAGCATCCTCTGCCTGTGGAAGCCGGGCAGGAAGCGGCCGGAGATTGAAATAGAGCAACTGCGCGAGCCTTATACCAAGAGCTATCTAGGCAACATCGGGCGCCCGCGCAAGGACACGGCGGGGCGGTATTCCAGGGGCGGTAAGGCGACTGTGTATAACGACAACGGCGGCGCCTTGCCGCGGGATGTGATCAAGGTGCCCGCCTTGGCCGGCGGGGCGGGTGCGGTCGAGCGGTGGTTTTGGTGCTACGACTGCGAGGCTGCCTTCCCGCCCACCGAGCGCGGCCGACACCGCAATATTATGAGGCACCCGACGCAAAAGCCGATGGCGCTCACCCGGCGGCTGCTCCGCTCACGCATCGTCGGCAGCAGTGGGCGCGTGTTGATCCCCTTTGCCGGGTCCGGCTCGGAATGCGTGGTCGCCGCGCAGATGCAGCTTGACTGGCTGGGAGTCGAGATCAACCCCGACTATGTGCGCTTCGCCAAGGAGTGGATACGACAATGTACCGGCTGACCGCGCGCATGGAGCAGCACTTCCGGCAGTCCATGGCGGATTATCACCGCTTGTTCGATGGTGGCCGTTGTCAGGGTTGGGAGCTGGAAGAACTGCTCGTCAAGGCCATCAAGGCGGACACCAGCGCCAATCACCTGCCGCGCTGGCAAGCCGCCGGGCATGATGACAAGGCGGATGTTCTGATTGTCACCAACGGCAGGGAGCATCATGTACAGATCAAATCAGGCCAGATCAAGGGAATGAGTACTGGCGAGCCATGGCTAAGCCTGTCAGGCCATCGGCTGGGGCGATTTGGTGGCGACCTTGTGGCGATCAGTGCGTATCTGAACGACCGCAATGCCGCCATCATCTCGGTACCCTATCGCCAGCGTGATGATGCCAATGGCCGCCAGCACATCTACCGGCTGTGCTACCTGCCGGCGCCGCTGATGCAGGGGATCGACCCGGCCGCATGGACACGGCAAGGCAAGCAGTTTATCACCCGTAATCAACACAACGTGGAGTTCAGTCTCAGGCCGTCTATGAGTTGGCAGATATGGTGGAAGATACCACTTGCTGCGATTGATACGTACGAGGAGTTTGCAGATGGGCACTTTATCTAGTATAAATCCTTATCAATGCACACAGCGAGGGCAGAGCGATGGCACAATTTATCCTCCCGAAAAACTCCAGAATCAAACCAGGCAGATCGCATTCAACCGCAAACGGGGCGCGGCATAAAAAGACCTTTTGCGTCTATCGCTGGGATCCGGACAGCGGTGAAAACCCGCGCATTGACAGCTATGAGATTGACCTTGATAAATGCGGGCCGATGGTGCTGGATGCGCTGATTTATATCAAGAACGATGTTGATCCGGGCCTGACCTTTCGGCGCTCCTGCCGGGAAGGGATCTGCGGCTCCTGCGCCATGAATATCGGCGGCACGAATACGCTGGCCTGCACGAAGGCCAGCGCCGACATCGCCGGTTCGGTGCGTGTCTATCCCCTGCCGCACATGCAGGTGCGCAAAGACCTGGTGCCCGATCTGAGCCATTTCTATGCCCAATATGCCTCGATCAAGCCCTGGATGCAGACCCAAAGCCCACCGCCGCCGGATCGGGAGCGTCTGCAATCCAAGGAAGAGCGCGAGAAGCTGGACGGGTTGTACGAGTGCATCCTGTGCGCCTGTTGCTCAACTTCATGTCCGAGCTATTGGTGGAACAGCGAGCGCTACCTGGGCCCGGCGGCCTTGTTGCAGGCCTATCGCTGGATCATCGATAGCCGTGATGAGCACACGGGCGAGCGCCTGGATGATTTGGAAGACCCCTTCCGCCTGTATCGCTGCCACACGATCATGAACTGCACCAACACCTGCCCGAAGGGCCTAAACCCGGCCAAGGCGATTGCGGAGATCAAGAAACTAATGGTCAGCCGGACCGTCTAGCACCATGCCGGCGCCGGAACTCTCGCGGCTGGCCTGGCGTTGCCGGCGTGGGATCAAGGAGATGGACCTGCTGTTTGAAAGCTATCTGCAGCAGTACTATCCGCACCTGGCAAAGGCCGATCAGGCGCATTTCGAGGCGCTGCTGGAAGAGGCTGATCTGGATATTTATGACTGGATCATTGAACGCAGCATACCGGAGAGGACCGCCTATCTGCCGCTACTCAAACAACTACGCTCGCTGCAGGAAAAATAAATCCAGGGTGCCACTGATGCAGACAGATTGGCAGAGGTTTTTGGCCGAACAGGGCGCTCAATTCAGTAATAATCTGGTTATCCGTTTTTCTACCGCCCATCACGCAGGCCGTAGCGCACTGGATGCGGACACCATCACGCCGCTAACGGATCTGAGCATCATTGAAATCAGCGGCGCGGATGCAGGCGGCTTTCTCAATGCACAGTTCACTACCGACATCTCAAGGCTGGAGGAAAATCATGCCCAGTTAAGCGCCTGGTGCAATCCTAAGGGGCGGGTCATCAGCAACTTTTTCATATTCCGCCGCAAGGCCAAATATTATTTATTCCTGCCCACAGAGTTAAAGGATGGTCTTTGTGAACGCCTGCAGCGCTATGTGCTGCGCGCTGCTGTTAGCATTAGCGACAAGGACGATGAGCTTATCTGTGTTGGCCTGCGCAGCAGTCATCTTGATACACTCATCGAGCAACCGAGGATTACCGGCTTTACTGTCAATGAGCGGGAGAAACAGCGCGCCCTTGTCTTTGGGGAATTAGCAGCAATGCAGGACTTGTGGCAGGCCGGTCGTGCCGTCTGCTCGGCAACAGCGACCCAACACTGGCAACTACTGAACAGTCTGGCCGGCATAGCCTGGATAGGTAATGACAGCAGTGAGAAGTATCTGCCGCAGGAGATCAATCTTGATCTGATTGACGGGCTTGATTTTAACAAGGGCTGCTACCCGGGGCAGGAAATCGTGGCCAGGGTTCATTATCGCGGCCGGGTAAAGGCGCGCGCCGCGCTGGCCTTGGTGAGCGATCACAGCCCCCCGCAGGTGGGTGACAGGCTCTATGCGGCCGGGCAGGAAGGCCCCGTAGGCACGGTGCTGAACGCCAGCCAATATGACCAATATGACGGCGAGCATCAATATCTATTACTCTGTGTGATAGAGCGCGGTTGGTACAGTTCCGGGGAGATACACCTCGGCGCTATGGCAGGCCCCTTACTGGCACCGCAACCCCTGCCCTACTCGGTCACGATCAATTAGGGACGCTCTGATCGTCATGCCACTCAGAGTATCAGAGAACGCGGGGAAGGAAGATCGTCATGCCGTGCCTGACACGGCATCCAACCGCGTAAAGAGTAGGCGGGATCCGTCTGGTTTTCTGCACCTGCCGCCGCAGGGATGACGCTCTTATGCTAAAATGACGTTCCTGTGTGGGCCCGTCTGGATTCCTGCTTCCGCAGGAATGACGGAGATTATTCTATCAGTTCGTTAAAAACCAATTTTTTCAATCTCGCCCATGATGTCATGGGTGCGCGTTAAGGCGATGATGATGTGTTGGTAATGGCGGACTTGTTGCGCATCCAGTGTGCGGCCCTTGCGGTCTTTCAGCCATTTTTGCGCTGGTTGGTAGCCGCCGATATGAAAGTTCCAGGCCGCCGCCGGCACATCGCCAAAGTATTGCGTACGGTTGATATACACTTTTCCGAGCGTGGCATCTGCCTGTTCTTTTTTGAAAACCGGCTTTTCTACCCGATGATCGCCGGCCACCGGGTAGGTGGTGATCAAGCGATCAAAATGCGGCCCTTGCAGCAGGTGCAGCTGCCGCAACAGCGCTCCTTTCTCGGCCAATGCCGCAAAGCTCTTTTTATTTTTAGGGTAAGGGATGCGGGGAAAATCGGCCTTTAAGAACTCGGCGAACTTTTGACGATAAACAGGTGTGTGCAGCACCGCATAGATATAATCAAGAATATTCTCCGGCGTAGCATCGCCCGCGATATTATTTATCGTTGCCCAAATTTCCTTAGAGATATTGGGCTTTTCGTTGCCGTCAGGGTAGTGGAGATAAAGCGGGGCGATGTAATTTATCTCGCCGGTTTTGTTCGAGATGAGTGAGGATTCAATGATGTTCGTGGCAATGCCGATGTGATTGAAATCCCCTTGCTTGACTTGTTTGCAAAAGACAAGCCCGGTGTTCTCACCATGCAGAAAATGTTGCATGATTTTTTCTCGTGTTCGCCAGATCAACTTTTTATCAAAGTATGTCCAGCGATCATCAAATGGTCGATAGCTAATTTTTATAAATTTCTCAGCGGAAATTTCAATACCTTTTTTATTTTCCAGTATCCATTTGGGATAATTCTTTCCCAGATTAAAATCGAATTTTAGCTGTTGTTCATTGATTTGCTTTGATAAAAAACCAGTTAATCGTTTTTCTAGTGTTTGTTTTTTATCAGTAATAATAAACTCATCTCCCATGCTAACAATGCCCGTTGAGTACTGCGGAAAGATCTCCGTTAGCGAAAATCCTTTTTCGTATTCCCTGCGTCCCTTGCCTTCGGCGCGCCAGATGTTGGTCTTTTGTGGCAGCTTTTTCCATTGCACGCTTTGCAGGTCGGCCGCTGCCAGCGCGGCCAGCTTCTGCGCTCGCCGCCCCCACAGATCGGCGATGAAGACCTCGGCCTTTTTTGAGCGCTTGTTCTTACGCGGTCTTTTGATGCCGAGGAATATGGCCACGCCGGTCATGATGTCGAAAACATTTTGATCAACGCTGCCATCCGGGCAGACTTCCTTTTTACGCGAATTACCATGCAAATCCAGGACGTAAATGGCATCGAAGGTGCGGCGCAGGTGCCAGCGCATACCGCGGAAGGTGGGGTTATCGATATAGCCGTGGGCGGTGATCAGCCCGACCACGCCGCCGTTTTCGTTTTTCTCGATCAGGCTCTCGGCATAGCGTATGAATTTCACATAGTCATCATCCAGCCAGTGTTTGCGCTCATCAAGTTTTAGCTTGCCGCCGGGTTCCTTTTTATAATCATCATTTTCAGTATAGCTCTTGTTCATTGATACACCGCTATAGGGCGGATTGCCAAAGGCCACCATGATCGGCGTATCGTTTTTGATCTCGCTGGATGCGTTGGCCTCTGCTGTCAGCCATTCAATAAAACCCACCGGTATTTGCGACCATGTACGGTGTTTTTCCAAGGCGTTGGTGAGATATACGCCCAGCCGAGTCCCCGCTGCAGCCTTGCTGATGTCATAACCAGTCTCCTTTAACAGCAGGTCGATCTTCATGTGGCAGATTGCATACGGCGCCATCAACAACTCAAAGCCATGCAGGCGCGGCAGCAGGTCTTGTTCCACATAGCTGCTCCAGATCCCGGCCTGTTCCTGGCGGCTTTGATAGATATGTTTGATGGCGGCGGCGATGAAGGTGCCGGTGCCGGTGGCTATGTCCAGCAGTTGTACCTTGTGCATTTCCCGTTGTTGTTGCGGTGCCGGGTCTTGCGTTTGCCGCGGCACAGTGATCTTGCTGGTATCGGCAAGGCCATGCGTCAGATTAAAATGCGTCTTTAAGATTTCATCAATGCAGCGAATGATGAAGGCAACCACCTCGGCCGGCGTGTACCAGACGCCGCGAATTTTTCTTAGCTGCGGATCGTAGGCGTTTAAGAAAGTCTCATAGAAATGCAGCATGGGGTCTTGTGCGCCGGTCATCATACGGAAGTCTTTCAAGATGGCCTGCAGGTCGGCATACAGGAAAAGCTCGCACAGGGCATCGACGATCCAGACTACGCGGTCGTCTAATTGAGGGCCTGCTAAGTAAGAGAACAGGGATTGTAAAAACGGGTTGCTTTTGGGGATCAAGAGCAAGGATTCAGAGCGGGAAAAATCCGCCGGCGTTTCGTCATGCAGGCGGGCGGTGAACAGGCCATAGGCGATGGTCTGGGCATAGACATCGGCAAATTGTACAGCATTCATATGCGGCATAAGCACGGCTTTGAAAGCCTCGTGCTGCTCTTTTAGGCCGCTGTTCTCTCTGCTGCGTAGTACGCCAAGGAAAACGTCCTTCATCAGCCGGGCTTTATGGGCCATCGCCGCGGCCAGATCCTTGGCGGAGGTGAGGGTCTGGGGTTGATGGCTGCTGAAATCCAATAACAGCGCACCAAGGCGCGCAAAGTTATCGGGCCGAGAAGTGATGCGTTCGCCTTGTATATTAGCAATGCGAACGGCGGCGACCTTCTCGCCATAGGCAAAGAAACGGAACTCCAGGTAATCGGTTAAGATCAGATTATCCAGCGCCGCACGATAGCGCTGCATCTGCTCTGATTTTTCCGCCCCATCCAGGGCGAGGCCGATATCCTTGGCCTCCAAATAGCCGATATTGAAGCCTGATCTTCGCAGCACAAAATCCGGGGCACCGCATGCAGTGCGGGCGGGTTCGTTGATGGCATGCACATTTCTCAAGCTGCCTTCAAGCAGTTCCTTCAAGGCCGGGCGATAGCTATGCTCGCCGGCAAGACCGCTTTTCCATTCTGTTTGAATTTTGCGGAGATAGTTTTTTATCATGTTGTTTTGATCTGGTTTATGATGCCCTTGGCATGGCATTTACTTTTTCCGTTGCCCTGCGTTGGCTTAAGGATGTGGATGTATGGATAGGCTGCTTGCTGCGGGCAAAGCCGCACCCGAGCGTGTCGGCCATGCGGATGGTTGGCGCGGCCTATCATGGCTTGCCTGTACGTGTCTACAGCTGTCTTCGTGCAACGAACAGGCAGGCGCAGACAGATTGATCAGCGCCGTGATAATCTGTATCATGTTATCTTGAAACTGCTTAACATGAAGGGCTGGTTTAGATCGCCTAGCTTCCCAAGGGCTTGGACTTGAATGCAAGCACTATTTATCAGATTTATCAGCTCACTTGGATCGTGTTTTATCATAGCCACATCATGGCCAGTTATCCAGCAAAAGTTCCTTTTAGACCAGCATGGTGGCTGCCGAGCGGGCATCTGCAGACCCTGTGGCCGGCCCTGTTCAGGCACCAACACAAGCTCAGGCTCAGCATAGAAAGACTGGAATTGCCGGACGGCGATTTTGTGGACTTATGCAAGACCGAAGAGCGCGATGCCCCCATCGTTGCCGTCTTCCACGGGCTGGAGGGCAGCATCAACTCGGCCTATGCCAACGGCATCATGAAGGCTATTGATGATAGGGGTTGGTATGGAGTGTTCATGCACTTTCGCGGCTGTGGCCGGGAATTGAATAGACTGGCGAGAAATTATCACTCCGGCGACACCGGCGATATTGCCTTTCTCATCCAGACCATGCGCCAACGCCATCCGCAGCGTCCGCTGTTTGCCGTGGGCTACTCGCTCGGCGGCAACGCCCTGTTAAAATATCTGGGCGAAGAAGGCAGCGACCCGCCGCTGGATGCCGCCGTTGCCGTGTCTGTTCCTTTCCTGTTGGCAGACAGCGCAAAGCGGCTTGAGCGCGGGCTGTCAAGGCTATATCAAAGCTACCTCTTAGCCCGCCTGCGAGAGAAGATGCACCGGAAATACCGCAATGCTGTGGCCGCGGTCAAGATAGACAACCTTAAACAACTCAACACCTTTTATAAATTTGATGACCAAATCACCGCCCCCTTACATGGTTTTCTAGATGTCCATGACTACTACAGAAAGAGCAGCTCACGCCAGTATCTAAAAAATATCAGCATTCCAACGCTAATCATCCAGGCCGTTGACGATCCCTTTATGACCGCAGATACTATTCCCGGCAGGGATGAACTATCAGACTCCATACAACTCGAAGCAAGTGAACACGGCGGGCATGTGGGCTTTATCAGTGGCAGGCTACCCTGGCGAGCGCATTATTGGTTAGAGAAACGGATACCTGAATTTTTCAGTACGATACTAACAAGCAAGGCATCAAGATGACCGCACCCAGGATTTATTACTTACTGCTGGCCTTGGCCTGTGGCGGCCTGCTCGCCTTTGCGATCTTTTACTTAGAAGGCACTCTTGGGCTGGAGGCCTGCCCCCTGTGCATATTGCAGCGCATCGCTTATATCGCTATCATTTTTGTTGCTGTGATTGCCTGTATCCACGACCCGCAGGGGCTTGGCCTGCGCATCTACAGCGGACTGATTTTGATTAGCGCGCTGATCGGTGCGGGCATCGCCGCCCGCCAAGTCTGGCTGCAACACCTGCCCGCCGACCAGGTACCGGAATGCGGCCCGGATCTCGCCTACATGCTGGAAGTCTTCCCGCTTGCTGAAACCTTGAAGATGGTATTCACCGGCACCGGCGAATGCGCCGAGGTGCAATGGAACTTCCTGACCTTAAGCATTGCCGAGTGGAGTCTGGTCTGTTTTGCCATCCTCGTTATCTTCAGCCTGGTTCATATATTTATCGGTAAGAACTGGCGCGGGTCTTTTGGACTAGACCGGCCGCAGATCCCTTAGGGGTTGATCGGCAGCCACTCCTCAAAGAGCCGCCGGCGGTATGTATGTAGAATATTGCTTGAAAATAGTTGGGAGGAAAAAGTCAATGCTGTTGTTGGATAAGAGAGTCATTCTTCTTTGTCCTGCCAGAACTGCCTGACTTTCCGAAAGTGATCCATGCGAGCAGTGATCTTGCCTATCTCCTTCGGATAGAAATCCAGTAGATTATCGCACATCTCAATCATCCAGCTTTTGCGTTTGTTGCTCGGCAAGATGATAATGTTATTCGCATTGGCAATCTGTATCTGCCCCCATCCGAGCGCGCCCAGCGTCAGGCAATCCCAGGACAAGAACTCCAAGGGCAGAAATTTTACTTCATCAAAAATTATCTTTTTCGCATCCGCTACCTGATAGTCAACTTTTAATATCACAAAGTAATTTTTATCATCCTCATAAAATCGTGATAGCCGCTCAACCGAAGTCAGGTTCGGCATGTTGAACTTCGTATCAAGGCGATGCGTTTTTACATCCACAACATAGTAAAAATCATCGTGGTCGGTAAAAGCCATGTCAGCCATCGCCCGGCGCGCTAATCGTGAGGAGTATTCCTTTGCCAAATTACCCAAAATTGCGCCAAGGTTTTCAGCCAGGATACGCTCTACTGCATCACCGACTGCGCGCGGACTATCGATCATTTTGGATGAGAGATCAGCTGCCTGTGGATCAAGCAGCGCCTTGATCCTCCCTTCCAGTTCCATGTATGTATCCGTATAAAAAATTGTACTCTTCCGATTCATGATAATTCATCATCAAACAGCGTTGACTGATCTCTTGCGCGGCGGGTTTTGCCGTTCTCATGCGTCTGTTGATGAAGCGTGTTGCGCTCCCAGAAAACTTTATCAGCGTAACCCTGAATACCGGTATCGATCTCTGCCATAGCCAGGCGCTTCTCGGCTAAGGCCGCATAGTCTTCATCGATCTCTATGCCCACATACTGCCTGCCCAGTTTTTTCGCCACCACCGATGTAGTACCCGAGCCGAGAAAGGGATCGAAGACAAGATCGCCGGGACGTGAGCTGGCGAGGATGATCTTGGCGAGCAGTTTCTCCGGCTTTTGCGTGGGGTGATCGGTGTTCTCCGGCATTGACCAGAACGGGATGGTGATGTCGGTCCAGATATTCGACGGGTGCGTTAAGCGATAATTACCGCCGGCTTCCTGCTGCCAATCCTTGGCCTGGCCGTGCTCATCGCGATACGGCGCCAGCGTTTTCCTTTTCAGCTTCACCGCCTCAACGTTAAAATAATACTCTTTTGACATCGTGCAAAACCAGATATCCTCGGCGCTGTTCTTCCAGTTTGATTGTGCGCCGCGCCCTTTCTCCCGCTCAACGGTGATACGGTTTTGAATGATGAAATACTTGCCGGCAATGTTGAAAATGGCCGCCGATGAGCGCCAATCTCCGCAGAGATATATCGATGCCTTCGGCTTTAGCAGCCGTACTATTTTGCCTAGCCAGGAATCCAGCCAGCGCTGATAGTCCTCTGTTCCCATCGCCTTGAACGAGGTGCGATTAAAGGTCTTGTTCAGATTATAGGGCGGGTCAACAAAGGCCAGATCAATAAAGCCAGTGGGCAAATAATCCAGCACATCAAAAATATCCTGGCCTATGGTCTTATTCGTAATCACAGCGGCGGCGACCGGTTGATCGACCGTGATCAGATGCTTTTTATACTTGGCCTGCTCGGCAGCGCTTAGACTGATCGTTCGATTACGAGGCGCGCGTTGTTTATTCATCTTACTTTATTTCGTTAGGACTTTCAAATTGCTGTGCAGGTGCGCCATCGCTACATCTGCCCTCCTAAAACTTAAAGCCCGGCGGCATGTTGCCATGCAGGCCGCGCATCATCTTTGCCATGCCGCCCTTTCTGGACAGCTTCTTCATCATCTTCTGCATCTGGTTAAATTGCTTTAGCAATCGATTCACATCCTGTATCTGCGTACCGGAACCCGCAGCGATTCGCCGTTTGCGTGAACCATTGATGATGGCCGGATGTCGGCGTTCCTGTCTGGTCATGGAATTAATGATCGCTCCCAGCCGGGTGAGTCGAGCATCGTCCATCTGGTTGGCCGCAGCCGCCGGCATCTGCGGCAGGCCTGGCATCTTGTCGATCATGGCTGCGAGGCCGCCCATGTCCTGCATTTGGCCCAGCTGTTCCTGATAATCATCCAGGTCAAAGCCGCGGCCTCTTTTTATTTTTTTGGCAAGCTGCGCCGCCTTGTCCTTATCCGCCTTTTGCTCAACCTCTTCAATCAGGCTCAGCACATCGCCCATGCCTAATATGCGCGATGCGATGCGCTGCGGATGGAAGGGGGTCAATTCGGTGCTCTTCTCGCCGGTGCCCATGAACAAAATGGGCTTGCCCGTCACTTGACGCACCGACAAGGCAGCACCGCCACGCGCATCGCCATCGGCCTTGGTCAAGACCGCGCCCGTTAGGGGCAAGGCATCATCAAAGGCGCGCGCCGCATTCACAGCATCCTGCCCCATCATGCTGTCAACCACAAACAGGGTATCAGAGGGGTTCAGCGCCGCATGCAAGGCGCGGATTTCGTCCATCATCGCCGCATCAACATGAAGCCGACCGGCTGTATCCACAATCAGCACATCCACAAACTGCCTGCGCGCCTGCGCCAGGGCGGCCTTGGCAATCGCAACGGGGCGCTGCGCTGCTTCGCTGGGGAAAAAAGACAATGCGTTTTCATCGGATAGGACTTTGAGCTGTTCAATAGCCGCCGGACGATAGATGTCACAGCTAACGGTCATAACCTGTTTTTGTCGCGCCTGTAGCCAGCGGCCCAGCTTGGCTGCGGTGGTCGTCTTGCCCGCACCTTGCAGGCCGGCCAGCAGGATCACGGCGGGCGGCTGGGTATTGAAGTTCAGGGCGGCATTGGTCTGTCCCATGAGACTGATCAGTTCATCCTGTACGATCTTGATCACCGCCTGCCCCGGGCGCAGACTCTTCAGCACCTCCCGACCCAGCGCTTTTGCCTTCACCTGAGCAAGAAAATCCTTGACCACCGGCAAGGCAACATCGGCCTCCAGCAGGGCCATGCGCACCTCACGCAAGGCTGCAGCAATATTCTCCTCACTCAGGCGGGCCTGGCCGCGCAATTCCTTAACGACCTGCGATAGTCTGCCGCGTAAGCCATCAAACATATTTTTTGCTTTATCCAGTTTATAATCTGCTGCGTGATCTTAGCAGGATGCTGATAGCGATTGTATGGGCGAATGTATGGCAGCAGGCATACGGGGCTTTATCCTCCCCTGTATCCCACGGCCTGATTCCCATCGCCCTGCTGAATAATTCATGGATGAATTATTCAGCGCTTCGCTATATCCTGTTAGGCCATGATGAGCATCGGCCTACTCAGCTACATCGCTATTCTGTTTTATCTGCTTGCGAGCGCGCGGCTGGCCTATCAGCTCTACCGGCCGGCGCCCGAGCAGGGCTATTCAAGGCTTCCGCTGGCGCTGCTCAGCCTCTGTGCCCTGTCATGCCACGGGCTTGTGCTGTACCAGACCATCTTAGTCCCGGAGGGCCTGAACCTGGGTTTTTATCACGCCCTGTCCATGATGGGCTGGGTGGTGGTGCTGCTGGTCATGTTGATCGGCCTGCTGCGGCCTATCGAAAACTTATCACTGATATTCATGCCCGCCATTGCCGTGTGTGTGCTGCTGGCGATCTCTTTTCCCCATCAACGCCTTGTCTCGGATGCAGCCAACATCGGCCTGCAGATCCATATCCTGCTCTCCATGACCGCCTACAGCCTGCTCGCCATGGCCGCGGTGCAGTCATTGATCCTCGCGCTGCAAGAAGCGCTGTTGCGCAACAAACGCCCGGTCAAGGTCATGCGCATCCTGCCGCCCATGCAGGTGATGGAAGACTCCCTGATCCAGCTAATTGTCATCGGCTTCTTCCTGCTCAGCTTGAGCCTGGCAACGGGGCTTATGTTTGTGCATGACATCCTGGGCCAGCATCTGGCGCACAAGATCACCTTCTCCATCCTGGCCTGGATCATCTTCGGCCTGGTGCTTTTGGGGCGCTGGGCAAGGGGTTGGCGGGGACAAACACTGATTCGTTGGACCTTAAGCGGTTTCGCCCTGCTGGTGCTGTCCTACTTCGGCTCAAAACTGGTGCTGGAATTGATCCTGAAACGAGTCTAGGCAAGCGCTGATTTAATGCATTCTTAGCTCCGTGAACGCTGCATCCGGCCTGACTTTTATGCTCAACATCCTTCGGCTAAAACGGTGATATTGTCTCCTTCGTCATTCCTGGCTTGGCTTAGGAATCCGTATCTGAGACGTCATTCCGGTGAAGGCGGGAATCCAGCCGTTTCCCCTTATTCCCTCACAAGAACATCACCCCCCTGCAAGAAGGAGCAAGAATCCAGTCGCCCCCTGTTTCCCTCAACACCAATCGTGCTACAATGCGCCGCATGAGTGCTGCTTTTGACACCTTGAAATTCACCCAGCGCCTGGAGCAGGCCGGTATAAATCCTGAGCAGGCGACAGCCCTTGCCGAGGCGCAAAGAGAGGCCCTGGATGCGCTGCTGGATGGCCGCTTGGCCAGCAAGGCGGACATTGACGTCTTGCGGTCTGAAGTCAAAGCAGACATTGACCTCTTGCGCTCTGAAGTCAAGGCAGATATTGACATCTTGCGGTCTGAGGTTAAGGCGGATATTGACCTCTTGCGCTCTGAGCTTAAGGCAGATATCGATGCTCTGCGGTCTGAGTTTAAGACGGACATAGGCGTCTTGCAGTCTGAAGTTAAAATAGACATTGGCGCTTTGAAATCGGAACTTGATGTCTTGCGCGCTGACGTTCAGGGCAAATTCAACCTGCTGTCCTGGATGGTGGGCCTCAGCCTCATCATTTCCTTAGCCATGCTACCCATGATGGTGGCTATCTTGTTGCACCTGTTCGGCTAGGCCCTTATCATCCGCCAAGACACAAAACAGCCCCCGCTGCCTAAAAACCAGACATTGAAACTTTAAGGAGCCTGAAATGTTAGAACTGACAAAAGACAAACAAGCCACAGCGTCATTCACCCCCCCCCCCCCCCCCCCCCCCCCCCCCAGAAAAACTAATAAAATCAATATTTTATGAGAACTTTCTCTTTCATTTTCTAGCTGAACCTGCCTGTCCTCATCTTTGCGAAAATGGGGAAGGCGGGGAGCAGGGGCAGACACATCCCCCGTCATTCCTGCGGAAGCAGGAATCCATAAGGGGTAAGGCAAGGCACCCACTGGATTCCCGCTTGCGCGGGAATAGCCTGCCCCGTACTCGATACGGGGACGCAGGAAAGCGCACCGCCACGCTCCGCTTCACCGCCCTGCTTGCCCGTCTCTTTATAATTCGTCATTCCTGGCTCGACCAGGAATCCAGTCATAGGGAAGTACTGAAAACTCTGGATTCCCGTTGTCACAGGAATGACGAGGAGGGTAGGGCGGGAAATTTACTAGATTCCTGCTTCCGCAGGAATGACGGGCTTACTTTCCGCCCCGGTCTCATCTTCTTACTCGTCCTAACCCTCGCCGCCCTCCTCACCTTCCCTCTCACCGCCCAGGCACAGGCACAAGGCCAGCAGGGGCAACAGCAAGGGCAGCAGCAGGCACAAGCCCAGGCCCTCACCTATGAGCTGGACTCCGCCAGCACGGAAGACCCGGCCGGTGGGGCGGGGGATGACACCTTTACCCTGCGGCAAGGGGCAGACCTGACCGGCAACATCACCGGCGGAGATGGCGATGATACGGTGCGCCTGGAGGGCAACGCCCAGATGACCGGCAACATCAGCGGTGGGGATGGAGACGATGCCGTGACCTTGGAGGGCAACGCCCAAATCACCGGGGCCGTCAATCTGCAAGGCGGGGACGACACGCTCACCCTCCGCGGCAACGCCCTGCAACTGGACAACGCCACCTTTGACTTAGGCGACGGCACCGATACCCTGCGCTTGGGCGGAGATATTCAAGTGAACCGCGCTCAATTCGCTACCTTCCGCAACTGGGAGAACCTGACCCTGGAGGACACCGCCGAAGTCACTAGACGCATCGCCATCTTTGGCGCAGCATCAAATATCCTCACCCTGCAAGACAGCGCCAAGGTCGGCGGTGGCATCATCGACTTTGGTGGCAACAACACCTTCACCCTGCGCGACAAGGCGCAAGTGGGCGGCGGTATCTTTAACATCGGGCCCGGCGATGACACCGTCAATCTGGACGGCAACGTAAGCATCGGCACCGGTATCGGTAGTGGAGAGGGCGATGACCTCATCAACGTACGCGGCAGCGTCACTATAGGCAACAGTATCAGCGTCGAAGCTGGCAATGACACGATCAACTTCAGTGGCAGTGCCAGCATCAACGTCCCCCTCTCTGGCGGCGATGGTAACGACCACCTGGACTACAGTAGCTACGGCAGTGCCGTTTCCATCACCCTCGCCGGCCGCACCCCGCAGGGCTTCCAGGCCAGCAGCGCCACCGGCATCACTGGCCAGAATGCGGACGGCAACGCCTTTGTTGGCATCGACAAACTCACCGGCAGCGCCCAGTCGGACACCTTAACCGGCGCCGATGCCGCGGCCAGCTGGTTCCTGGGCGCCAGCCCCACGCGCTACAACTTAGTCGCCGGCGGCAGCCTGGAATTCAGTGCCTTTGAAAACCTCATCGGTGGCAGCGCCGCAGATGCCTTCAGCTTATCCAGCGCCTTCACCGCCAACTTAAGCGGTGGCGGCGGCGATGACCGCTTCACCTTCTCCAGTGGGGCTAACTTAACCGGCGACGTAGATGGCGGGGATGGGGATGACGGCTTCCTCTTCACCGGCACCGGCCAGGTCACCGGCACCATCACGAGCGGGGCGGGCGATGATACCTTCGACATCTCTGGCACTAGTCAGGTCACTGGCAATATCAGCAGCGGCGATGGCGCAGACACCCTGACCCTCTCTGAGGACGCCCAGATTGATGGCGATGTGAACACCGGGGCCGGCGATGACCAGGTGAACATTCGCGAAAGGGCGGGTGTTACCGGTGCCATCAACCTGGGAGTAGGCGATGATAGCGTAACCCTGTCCGACAGTGCCTTTGTCGGTGGCATTGTGGATGGCGGGGATGAGACCAACGGCGACACGCTGGACGTCACCAACCTGCTGGCCAGTGCCAGCGTCGGTGTCATCCGCTACCGCAACTTTGAAACCTTGACCGGCCTGCCGAATGCGCGCACGGAAGATGCGGATGCTGCCCCACCACCACCGCCAGTACAACCTCCGCAGCCGCCAGTCGTGCAGCCGCCAGTACAACCTCCGCAACCCCCAGTCGTGCAGCCTCCAGTACAGCCGCCGGTACAGCCACCGGTACAACCCCCAGTCGTGCAACCGCCGGTACAACCGCCTGTTGTTGATCCGAATGCGGGTGCCGGTGGGCAGCAGGGCCAGGGCGCAGGTCAACAAGGCGGCCAAGCCCCCGGCCCGGGTGCTGGTAGCGGCCAAGGCGGCCAACCCGACCCTGATCCGGATCCTGATCCCGGCCAACAAGGCCAGGGCGGCCAACAGCCCGACCCTGATCCGGATCCCGGCCAACAAGGCCAGGGCGCAGGTCAACAGGGCGGCCAAGGCGGTGGTCAACCAGACCCGACCCACTCTGCGAGTGGTCGGGCAGGCCCCGATCCAGATGGAGATGGGGATGCGGACGCCGGCGGCGATAGCGGCACAGACACCGATACCGGAACCGACACGGGAACCGATACCGGCACAGACACGGGAACCGACACGGATACGGATACCGGAACCGATACGGATACTGACACCGACACGGGAACGGATGCCGGAACAGACACAGACGCAGGTACGGATACTGACACCGGCACGGATACCGACACCGATACCGGTACGACTGCCCCCTCTGTAGCCCCCGTCCCCCCAACTCCGGTCACCCTCAGCGCCCAGCCTGTGGCCAATGACCCCACCCGCTTAGTGCTTACCCTGCCCGATACGGATGGTACGACCCGCCTCGTGACCCTGGATAGAGGCGCTGAGAGCGCCCAATCCACCGCCATGGGCGTCTTAAGCAGTGCGGTGCATAACGTGGTCAACCAGCGCTTGACCGGTGGCCTGCGTGGCAATCCTTCTGGACAAGGCAATCGTGGCACCCGTCGTAGCCAGCGCCGTCCCATCCAGGTGGCCGCCGGGGAACTCTTGCCTGGCTTACTCGCTGTTGACCCACGTCCCTTTATCTGGGGCGACCCCGCATCAGGTGCGGGGCAAGGTTCGCGGCTGATCGAAGACGTGGTCGGGATGGCGGCGTCGCTGCCCATTCTCAAGACTATCGGGGCGTGGCCCCCTGCTTTCGCAGGGGCAGGCTTTTAGCCTAGAACAAGGCTTTGCTACTAACGCCATTGCTGGGGTGCTCTTTGGCTATGCCCATGCCGACCTGGTCAGTAGTGGTAAAAACACCCAGATAGAGACCGATAGCCTCTTTCTCGGGCTCTATGGCCAAGACACCTGGCAGGGCATAGACATTGGCCTTAGTCTTAATCTGGGCTACGAAGACCACGACAGCAGTAGGGCGCTCATTAACCAAGGCCAGGCGCAAGTGGCAGAGGGCAGCTACAGCAGCCTCTTTCTTAGTCCGTCCTTACGACTGAGCCATAGGGCAGTACTCAGTGAGCATTGGGAACTGCGCCCGGCCGCCAGTGTGAGCTATACGCAAGGCTGGTATAAGGGCTATACCGAGCGGGGGGCAGAGGGCCTGTCCGACCACGCTGCGAGTGGTCGGGTGAACTTGACCCAAAACAAACGTGAGGGCCTGCCCCCGCGCAAGCGGGGGAAAGAGCTGGAACACCCGCTTGGAACTGGCGCTGGCCTGGCTCTTGGAAGACAATGGCGAGGTCGTCTTCCGAAGTGGCCTAGACAGCCGTTTCACCGACCATGAGAATGCAGGTTTTTCTCTTGCCGGTGCCAACTTCCGTATCAGCACGGATGATGACAGCAGCGTGCACAATGCCTATCTAGGCGCCGCCCTGCGCTATCGGCTAGATGAACGCCTGCATGTAGAGGCCGAGCTGGAATACAGCCATGATAGGGGAGAAGTAAGCGAACGTGCCTTGAGTGGGCGTGTGCTGGTGGGGGTTGAGTTTTAGGGGGAGGGGATGGTTAGGAGAGGAACGTCATTCCCGTGAAAGCTTGTCCCCGTGAAAACGGGGACGGGAATCCAACGGACTACTTGCCAGGCTTAACTATGGATTCCTGGTCAAGCCAGGAATGACGTTTGACTTGACGGGGGGCGACGAGGATCGTCATGCCTTCGAAAGCAGGCATCCATGAAATACCCCAAACATCCCCTAATCAAGGCCAAAAAGGGCGAGGGAGGCGGTAGCAGAGCTCGGATAAGAAGTATGTGTTATTCGACTGGATTCCCGCTTACGCGGGAATGGCGGACAATTACACAGTTCCAGACTCTCCCGTCATTCCCCGTGTCAGGCACGGGGAATGACGCTTGTTGACTGGGAGGTGGAATAGATCTGGCGTGGCGACATGAACATCGCATCCAGCACAAAGAGAACGCGTCTTCTCTTGCAATGCAAAAGCAACCGCCGCAAGTATTCCATATTGCCCTAGTCGTACAGAATTGAATGCTCCAGCACCTCAGACAGACGTTTTACGGCTATGAGTTCAAGGCCCTTGATGGTGTTTTTAGGTTTATTGGCAAAGGGTACGATGGCCTGTTTGAAGCCGTGTTTGGCCGCCTCGTTCAGGCGTTCCGGGCCATTTTGCACCGGCCTGATCTCCCCGGCCAGCCCCACCTCGCCAAAGACCACCAGGGCCTCAGGCAAGGCGCGGCTGCGCAGGCTGGACAGCACGGCCATTAGAATAGGAAGATCCACAGCCGTCTCACTGATGCGCACGCCCCCGACGACATTGACAAAAATATCCTGATCAAAGGTGGCGATGCCGGCATGGCGATTTAATACCGCGAGCAGCAGCGCCAGACGGTTCTGCTCTAAGCCCACCGTCACCCGACGCGGATTGGCCAGCTGCGAGCCATCCACCAGCGCCTGGACTTCCACCAGCAGCGGCCGGGTGCCTTCTCTGGTTACCATCACCACACTGCCAGGCACGGCTTCCTCATGGCGTGATAAGAATATGGCCGATGGATTGCTCACTTCTTTCAAGCCCCGATCGGTCATGGCAAAGACGCCCAGCTCATTGACCGCACCGAAGCGGTTCTTGACCGCGCGGATGACACGATAACGATTGCCGCTGTCTCCCTCGAAATATAATACGGTATCCACCATGTGCTCCAGAACACGCGGGCCGGCCAAGGCCCCTTCCTTGGTGACATGCCCGACCAGGAAGATGGCGGTGTTGGTCTGCTTGGCATAGCGCACCAACTGCGCCGCGCATTCCCTGACCTGGGCCACCGCGCCGGGGGCGGATTGCAGGAGCTCGCTGTACATGGTCTGGATGGAATCAATCACCAGCACCTGTGGTCGTTCCACAGTGCACACGGAAAAGATGCGTTCTAACTGGTTCTCGGTCAATACCCGCAGCTTATCCGTCGCCAACTCCAGCCGCCCGGCGCGCGCGCTGATCTGCTCAACCGATTCCTCGCCGCTGATGTATAAGGTATTCAGCCCGCCGCTATCGGCCCCATTATTGGCCCCACCATCAACCAGGGCGGACAAGGTCTGGATCAAAAGCGTTGACTTGCCAATCCCGGGGTCGCCGCCCATCAGCACCACCGAGCCGGGCACCAGTCCCCCGCCTATCACCCGGTCAAGCTCCGACATCCCGGTTGAGAGGCGCGCCTGTTCATCTGCCTGCACCTCATCCAGCCTACGCACCGGCGATGGCGCGGCCAGGTGGATCTTAAAACGCTGTGATCTTGCCGAAGCTGCTTCAGCCGGCGCTTCGATTAAGCTGTTCCAGGCGTGGCATTCCGGGCATTGCCCGGTCCACTTGGGCGCCCTCGCCCCGCATTCGTTGCAATGAAATTGGCTTTTTACCTTAGCCATGTTCAATGAAGCGCAGGCGTTTATGTACGCCGCACAAAATTTCATAGGGAATGGTGCCGGCATGGTGTGCGATCTCTTCGATGGACAGGTTCGCCCCCCATAAT
Source organism: Gammaproteobacteria bacterium (assembly GCA_963923955.1). Lineage (GTDB taxonomy): Bacteria > Pseudomonadota > Gammaproteobacteria > Eutrophobiales > Eutrophobiaceae. The sequence goes on along the minus strand of OZ000552.1, from coordinate 1,210,158 downwards.
TCCACCGCATCGCCCACCTGTGCCTGCGGCTGTTTGCGCAGGTCAACGGTCAACATGTCCATCGAGGCGTTGCCGATCACGCTGACACGTCGGCCGTTGACCAATACCGGCGTTCCGGTTGCGGCATGGCGGGGGAAGCCATCGCCATACCCCGCGGCAACGATGCCGATCGGCATGTCCTCCGGGCACGACCAGGCGGCACCATAGCCCACCGGCTCGCCTTTTTTGATGGTCTTGACCGAGATCAGCGCAGAGGCCAGGGTCATCACCGGCCGTAGATCATGCTCGGCGCTTAGCGTATCGTCAAGCGGGGAAATGCCATAGAGCAACAGGCCGGGGCGCACCCAGTCGCCGTGACTGTCCGGCCAGGCAAGGACACCGGCTGAATTGGCCATTGACTGCTCGGCGCCATAGGGCGCATTGAGTTGAGAAAATAACTCTAGCTGCCGCCGGGTCATGGCGCTGCCCGCTTCATTTGCCGCAGCAAGATGTGACATCAGCCGTATCGGTTTTTTAATCGCCTTGACCTTTTCCAGGCGCTGCCAGATGGCCGCCAGATCTTCCGGCAAAAAGCCAAGTCGGTGCATACCGCTGTCCACCTTTAGCCAGATTTGGGCAAAGCCTCGCAGCCGCGTCTGCTCCAAGATCTCTACCTGGCTGTGATGATGAATCACCATCTCCAGTTGCAGCGCACGTATCCTGGGCAATTCCGCCGCGCCATACGGGCCTTCTAATAATACGATGGGCTGTTCGATGCCCGATGTGCGCAGCTGCTCGGCTTCCTCCAGGCAGGCGACCCCGAAGGAATCGGCCGCAGATAAGGTCTGGGCGACACGCACGATGCCATGCCCATAGGCATCGGCCTTGACAATCGCCATGACTTTGCGCCCCGGGGCGATTTCCCGTATGCGGGAAAAGTTATGGCGGAGTGCAGCAAGATCGATGATGACCTTTGCCGGCCGTGTCATCCATCCGACCCCGTCATATACGGAGACTCCGCGATATAATTCTCAAAACGGGTATATTGGCCGAGGAAGGCGAGTTTGGTGGTGCCGATCGGCCCGTTGCGCTGCTTGCCGATGATGATCTCGGCGATGCCCTTGTCCGGGCTTTCCTCGTCATAGACCTCATCTCGATAGATAAAGACAATCAGATCGGCATCCTGCTCAATGGCGCCGGACTCGCGTAAATCCGGCATCACCGGCCGCTTGTTCGGTCGCTGTTCCAGGCTTCGATTAAGCTGCGACAAGGCAACGACCGGCACATTTAATTCCTTCGCCATCGCCTTTAGGGAGCGGGAAATTTCAGAGATCTCGGTCGCGCGGTTCTCTTTTGTGTTGGGCACCTGCATGAGTTGCAGGTAATCCACGACAACCAGATCGAGTGATTGTTCACGCGCAATGCGCCGACAGCGCGCCCGCAGCTCAGCCGGCGTCAAGGCCGGCGTATCGTCAATCATCAACTTGGTATCTGTCATGAGCTTGACCGTGGAGGTCAGCCGCGGCCAGTCATCATCACTCAATTTTCCGGTGCGCACCTTGTGCTGATCGATGCGCCCTAATGATGACATCATGCGCATGGCTAGTTGCTCACCCGGCATTTCCATGCTGAATATGGCAACAGAAAGCTTGTCCTTGATCGCCGCATGCTCGGCGATGTTGACGGCAAAGGCGGTCTTGCCCATCGACGGTCGGCCGGCGACAATGATCAGGTCCGCGCGTTGCAGACCGGCGGTGCGTTGATCAAAGTCATCAAAGCCGGTGGCCACGCCGGTGATCGGGCTGTCTTTACGAAACAGCTCATCGATCCGGTCCAGGGCGCTGGCCAGTAGCTCCTTCACCGGCTTAAAGGCCCTCCGGCCGCGGCCTTCCTGCTCGGCAATCTCAAAGATGCTCTGCTCGGCAAGATCCAGGATCTCATCGCTGCTACGCCCCATTGGATTAAAAACGGTTTCGCTGATTTCAGTGGTGGCGCGGATGAGCTGCCGCAGCACCGAACGCTTGCGCACAATATCGGCATAGGCGTTGATATTGGCGGCACTGGGCGTGTTCTCGGCAATGGCGGCCAAGTAGCTTAGCCCCCCCGCCTCGTCCAGTTGCTGGTGGCTCTCCAACCACTCGGCAACGGTCACCAGATCAAAGGGCTGGCCATCGGCCTCCAGTTCCGCAACGGCGTGATAGATGATGCGATGATCCTTGCGGTAAAAATCCGCCTCGCCAACACGCTCGACCACATTCAGCCATGCATCCTTGTCCAGGAAGATCCCGCCCAACACGGCCTGCTCGGCCTCGATGGAATGGGGCGGGGTCTTGAGCGCCCGTACTTCCGCATCAGGCGCTATGTATTCGGTCTGCGCCATGTTTAGTCTTCTTCGGCGACAATGCTTAGCCTGACCTTGGCATCAACGTCCGCATGCAGATGTACATTGACCTCATAATCGCCTAAGCGACGAAGCGGGCCGGCGGACAGCCTGACTTCCTGTTTTGTTATTTCAGTACCCGCTGCTGTTACCGCAGCGGCAATATCCGCCGCGCCCACAGAGCCGTATAATTTGCCTTCCGCCCCCGCCCGGCGGGCGATGCTCACAACAAGCCCGGCCAGGGCTTCGGCGCGAATCTTTGCCTTGCCAGAGGCATCTGCATGCAGTGCTTCGAGTTCGGCACGGCGGGCTTCAAACTGGGCAATGTTATCGGGTGTGGCCGGGACGGCCTTCCCATTGGGGATCAAATAATTACGCCCAAAACCCGCCTTGACCCTGACCTGTTCGCCAAGCTCGCCCAGGCTGTTTATCTTCTCCAGCAGGATTACTTCCATCTTCAACCACCTCATGTTTTCTATACGAATGATACAGCTACGGCGGATTGTTGCCACCCTTATTTCCCTTGCTCCAGGCAGCGGCCATCCCGATACAGGCCAGCAACAACACCATCTGCGGGATAATCAACAGCAGCCCATACATGAAGACCAACCAGGCATGCGACATGCCGCGTACATGGACGATACGATGTATGCTGGAAATGCCCTGAAACAGATACAAAAATACGACGATAAAGAGACCATCCCGGACCAGCATCGTCATCGTCTCATCGGCCACGAACAGCGCCCCGATCGCAAGCAGGGTCGGGAAGATCAGCCAGGGAGGCAGGCTCAACTGATAGAACTCGACCCTGAAACCGCCGGGGTTGAACAGCCGCGATTGCCACCAACGGCCGATCAATGTCGTCAGCACCAGGCTGATCACCAGGCCGGCGGCGATTACGGCATTCATCATGGGCACCACGGCGGCAAATATGTCCTGATATTCCGCCGCCGTCTCCGCCGGCAGGTTTTGCGTAAACCACAGATCCAGCCACTTCTGCCACCAGGCGCTCACATCGCCCAGCATGAAGTACATCGCCAGGACAAAGAGCAGGCCCAGACTGCCGGCAGTCATCAGCATCATGCCCTGTGATTCTGTGTGCCGCAGGACGATGGCGCAGACATAGACCGGCAGCCAGATCCCTAAGGCAAAGGTGAGGACGATGAGATAATCCAGGCCGAGCATGGCCGATAAAATCCCAACCAGAGCCAGGCTGCCGGCGATTAGCTCAAGGCCGGCCAGGGCACCACGGCGCAGGCTCAGCAGCACCACCGGCACCCCACTGAGCAAGTAAGCAAAGGGCGGGAGCAGCAGGGCTATCAGCGTGGAAAAGCTGACCACCCCGATGGCCTGCATACGGCCACGAACGATATAACGACCCAGGGATTTCATCGTTGTTGCTTCAAGTATGCCGGGGCGGGCAAAGATGCAGTGCTCTTGTACGAGTCCCAAGAATCAAGATGGCGGCATTGAAGCGGATCTCATTCGTCAAGGGATCACCAATCGGCCTGCCCTGCTAGTGTGCATCGCTATAGGGCAACAAGGCCAGATAACGCGCCCGCTTAATAGCGGTGGATAACTGGCGCTGATACCTTGCCTTGGTGCCTGAAATCCTGCTCGGCACGATCTTGCCGGTCTCGGTAATATAATTTTTCAGCAGACTGATGTCTTTGTAATCGATCTCTTCGATGCCTTCGGCGGTAAATCTGCAATATCTTTTTCTGCGGAAATATCTTGCCATGTTGTTACTCCTCGCTATCGCTATCTTCTTTGGCGGCCTCATCTGCCTCGACCTCGGCAGGTTCTGCTCCCTCCACTTCTGCCGGCTCTGTCCCCTCTTCTGCTACGGCCTCGGCAGCAGCCTCCTCAAGGCCGGCATCCTCGCCGGATGGTTCCGATGCTGAAGATTGCGCCTCTTCTCTCGCACGGGCCGCGGCCTCCTCCTGCTCCTGCTGTTCCTTGCTCTTTGCCAATATGGACGGCTCGGTAATCGCCTTATCTCGCCTGAGCACCAGGTCACGAATGACGGCATCGTTAAAGCGGAAGGCGCTGTTGATCTGGTCAAGCGTTTCCTGCGCACACTCAACATTCATCATCACATAATGGGCCTTGTGTGCCTTGTTGATCGGGTAGGCCAATAGGCGCCGCCCCCAATCTTCAAGCCGATGAATAGCGCCGCCGCCTGTTTCGATCATCGATCGATAACGCTCAATCATGGCGGGAACCTGTTCGCTCTGGTCAGGGTGGACCAGAAACACGATTTCATAGTGTCGCATCATCTATCCTCTCGGGTTATCGCCTCCCATCTAGGTGGTGAGACAAGGATCTTAAAAGAGCTTGGATTCTAGCCAAAAGCACGGCTTGGTGCAAGGTTTCGATCCTGAATAAAAGATATGGCCGTTTTCAAGCATTGCTGCGGCTGGAATTCCAGGTACTTCGGGGGCGTTGTTTTGCTATTTAATAAGGCTTTGGTCAGTTACGCTACACCGTTATCCGTGCGGTGGTGCGGGATACCTCGGAACTCCATGAATTTTTTTAGCCGGTTATTTTTTGGCTTGCAAAAAATGGGATGCGATTTAGCATCTGGACAGCCACTTGGAATTTTCTAGGGATCTTTATGACGCTTATAGGTGTCTTTTACAAGAATTAGGCGTATAATGACTAACAGATCGAGGAGAGACAACAATGAGCGCAAATAGAGAAGATCTTGAAATCGAAAAGATAAGAATTGAAATAGAAGAGATTCGAGTAAAGATTAATAAAATGTTTGCCGAGACCGGCAAAATCAGCAAAGAAACCACGTTGTACCCTCTGGTCGTGGGCGCATCGCTTATGGTAGCCGGTGGCACAGCTGCACTTGGTGCAGTAGCAATCGCAAAGTTATATCTTTAATTTAAGATCCTGGAACATAAAAGAAGAGGGTTTTGCCCCTCCTCTTTTATAGGCCGTCGGGCATAAAATCCGAGGCCTTGCCGTCACGTTGCAAAAAACGGCCTTGCCAGATTCGCTGTAAGTGATCTTCTTAAGGTACCACTTCCCTGAAAAACCCACGTTTCTAACTATAGCCTGGTGAAGCTGTTTATGCCATGCCCCTCTCACCGCCCTTGCCGGAGGTGAGAGGGTGGCAATCTATACCTAGTGGACAGGACGGTCTCACGCAGCACGTCGCGCCAGTGCCTGCTGGTCAGTAGGTGAATCAGCGCGGCATAAAAGTAGAAGAGTAGGCGGGAGACAAAACGCAGGCGCTAGTCAGAGCAGCGCCCGGGTGGCAAGGAATAATGATCTGGCAGGTTGTGATTTCCAATAAGGCTTTAGTCAGTTACACTTTCTGCCGCTTTCACAATTCGATCCCATTGGTTGTGATTTCCAATAAGGCTTTAGTCAGTTACACTGCCATTGTTGGCGGTACCGGGTCAGGCAATGTTGTGATTTCCGATAAGGCTTTAGTCAGTTACACTCCAGAACCGCGGCACCTTTGCCGTGTTTCGTTGTGATTTCCGATAAGGCTTTAGTCAGTTACACTCAGATACCGACAGGCCAAACCCATCCGTGGGTTGTGATTTCCGATAAGGCTTTAGTCAGTTACACTTGGGGACACAAAGCAGGTTGCGGGCGTGGAGTTGTGATTTCCAATAAGGCTTTAGTCAGTTACACTGTCACTACGGCACTCACCACCGACCTGACCGTTGTGATTTCCAATAAGGCTTTAGTCAGTTACACTAATCTGCACTATCTGCCCTTGCGCCGTGCCGTTGTGATTTCCAATAAGGCTTTAGTCAGTTACACTAACGTCAACACCGGCATCGGAGTAAAGACAGTTGTGATTTCCAATAAGGCTTTAGTCAGTTACACTTCCCAGTCTGAGATTTTCACAGGCTCTAATGTTGTGATTTCCAATAAGGCTTTAGTCAGTTACACTTAACCTTGAGGTTGGCCATAGCCTGCTGCAGTTGTGATTTCCAATAAGGCTTTAGTCAGTTACACTAACATTGTAGCAACGGACTCAACCTTTAAGGTTGTGATTTCCAATAAGGCTTTAGTCAGTTACACTATGGCAGTGGAAATGCAAACGACCAGTCTTGTTGTGATTTCCAATAAGGCTTTAGTCAGTTACACTATGGCAGTGGAAATGCAAACGACCAGTCTTGTTGTGATTTCCAATAAGGCTTTAGTCAGTTACACTTCCTCCATCACTCGTAAGTCGACTTGCGGAGTTGTGATTTCCAATAAGGCTTTAGTCAGTTACACTGATCTAGATAGTATCGGCGATTGGGCAATGGTTGTGATTTCCAATAAGGCTTTAGTCAGTTACACTCTTCCATTAGCGAGTGCCTGACCTAGTGGTGTTGTGATTTCCAATAAGGCTTTAGTCAGTTACACTTTCAACACTAGACGGCATGGCAAGGTGGCAGTTGTGATTTCCAATAAGGCTTTAGTCAGTTACACTCCGCGGCGTAGTCATATCCGCTCATGTCTTGTTGTGATTTCCAATAAGGCTTTAGTCAGTTACACTCCGTAGTTGTCTTGTAACACAAGGCCGATAGTTGTGATTTCCAATAAGGCTTTAGTCAGTTACACTCTATATCTCCGTTTCCCTCCAATGGCGATTGTTGTGATTTCCAATAAGGCTTTAGTCAGTTACACTAGAATTTCCTTCCATGCTACTTGCGTACATGTTGTGATTTCCAATAAGGCTTTAGTCAGTTACACTCTGGAAGGAGGTGGCCGAATGAGCGGCTATGTTGTGATTTCCAATAAGGCTTTAGTCAGTTACACTGGGAACGGCCTTAGCGAGGGCTTGCAAGCAGTTGTGATTTCCAATAAGGCTTTAGTCAGTTACACTTGAAGAAGCGGATGACATTTGGGCAGATGAGTTGTGATTTCCAATAAGGCTTTAGTCAGTTACACTATCCATTAAAGGTGACTTTTTTGGCATTATGTTGTGATTTCCAATAAGGCTTTAGTCAGTTACACTGCAGGAGAGGTAGATATGAATAAGTGGGTTGTTGTGATTTCCAATAAGGCTTTAGTCAGTTACACTTTTTCAAAGGCTTGGGTCGGAAGGGGCGCCGTTGTGATTTCCAATAAGGCTTTAGTCAGTTACACTTCGTATCAAGAGGGCGTCCGCCTTCCTGTGGTTGTGATTTCCAATAAGGCTTTAGTCAGTTACACTCATTATGTACTAACGGCATCGTAACCGATTGTTGTGATTTCCAATAAGGCTTTAGTCAGTTACACTATACCTGATAGTTGTTCTGTGCCTCAAATGTTGTGATTTCCAATAAGGCTTTAGTCAGTTACACTTTCTCTCCTATCTCATCCCCGGAACCCGCCGTTGTGATTTCCAATAAGGCTTTAGTCAGTTACACTGCATCATCATGGCCATCGTCCGCCTCATCAGTTGTGATTTCCAATAAGGCTTTAGTCAGTTACACTCATGGGTTATTATTCCCCTATGTTGTTATCGTTGTGATTTCCAATAAGGCTTTAGTCAGTTACACTCATGGGTTATTATTCCCCTATGTTGTTATCGTTGTGATTTCCAATAAGGCTTTAGTCAGTTACACTCATGGGTTATTATTCCCCTATGTTGTTATCGTTGTGATTTCCAATAAGGCTTTAGTCAGTTACACTCATGGGTTATTATTCCCCTATGTTGTTATCGTTGTGATTTCCAATAAGGCTTTAGTCAGTTACACTCATGGGTTATTATTCCCCTATGTTGTTATCGTTGTGATTTCCAATAAGGCTTTAGTCAGTTACACTCATGGGTTATTATTCCCCTATGTTGTTATCGTTGTGATTTCCAATAAGGCTTTAGTCAGTTACACTACGCCCCCTTGAACCGCGCCGGCTTTAAGAGTTGTGATTTCCAATAAGGCTTTAGTCAGTTACACTGCAGGCACGGCGGCAGATAAGGAAAAGAAAGTTGTGATTTCCAATAAGGCTTTAGTCAGTTACACTACGGGCATCGGATGGTGGTCTTCAGGGACTGTTGTGATTTCCAATAAGGCTTTAGTCAGTTACACTATGAGTAAGAGATACGACCAGACGTTGCACGTTGTGATTTCCAATAAGGCTTTAGTCAGTTACACTCGACTGATGGCGGCAGCGCGCTTGTCAAGAGTTGTGATTTCCAATAAGGCTTTAGTCAGTTACACTGACAGTTGTGGGCGGAGCAAGAGCGGGATGGTTGTGATTTCCAATAAGGCTTTAGTCAGTTACACTTGGAATTTCAATAAGCTCTTGAGGATAAAGGAGTTTTTTTCAGTTTTCTCTTCAAAAAAAACTGATCTGCTCCGGGGGCGTTTCGGTGGGCGCACGGATTTTTCCATAGAAAACCTGTATGCGGGAAAACTGTTTGTCTGTAATAGTCATTATACGCACTTCCCCATCTGGCGGCAGCCATTGTTTAATCCGCTTTGTATGCACCGCTGCGTTTTCCTCGCTGGCGCAATGTCGAATGTACACGGAGTATTGCATCATCAAAAAGCCGTCATCCAACAAGCTCTTCCTGAACAGGCTGTATTGCTTGCGCGCCTCGGCTGTATCGGTTGGCAGATCGAAAAGTACGACAACCCACATGGTCTGGTAGCCACCAAAGGTTGTCATAGCAGGCCAATAAGAGGAATTTGCAGTCTCTGCTCTTCGTTTTGCAGCAGGCGCTTGAAGCTGGCGGTGTATTCATGCAGTGCTACCATCAATGGCAGTTGGCGTTGATTCATCAAGACATCCTGACTCGCCAGCCCCAGCAACACCTTTTTACTGTCCTGATCCAGCGTCAACTCTGTATCCTTTAGGTTTCGAGCATGTTCCTGTACCTGCCAGTCCACCATTGGCCTGAGCGGCTCCATAAGATCATCAGCCAGACAAAAGGCATTATATTGATTGCTATGGTGAATCCCTATTGCCGGGTGCAAACCGGCGGCGCATATCGCTCGCGTCATACTTGCGCGAATAATCGCATAGCCATAATTCAACAGGGCATTAATCCCGGCTGCATCCAGGTTACGGCGAAACTCCCGGCTAAACAGTTTTGGCCAATAGTATTGTGCTGCCTGCGCCTCCTTGTTATCTGCATCCCCGCTTTTGACCCGTTTTATCATGCTAAACAACGGTTGCGCATCGTTTTCAGAATAACGAGCGAGTACCCGGGCCTGTGCCGCTATTTTTGCCTGCACGATCTGTTGCCAGAGTCGTTTTTTTCTCGGTACACTTGCCTCAATTTGTATTTTTAAGACGGCACTGTGCGTGGTGTTGTTATCCAGCGGCAAGGTATAGGCACACGGAATATAGCGATTATCACAATGGATAATGGCGGATTTATTTTCAATGAGTCGCGTGGTAACAGAGCTGGTGAGTACGATCTCCCGATGACTTAATAAAAGGATGCCGATGTCTTCTACCGGCACAGAGCCGACCTGCTCACCACCCTGTTCTATGCAGAGCTGCTTTTGTCTTATGTTCAAATAGCTCGGATTGCTGATTTCAATGATCCGTTTGATCATTATCAGTTTTCCCTAAAATACCTATACTTAGTTTTTTTAATTTATATTCCTTAACGAGAACTGAAATGCGTTTCCTTAATTGTTCATCTTTCTTATCTAAAGTAGCTGCGTCATTTTTTCTTAACACCAGACCTCCTGACGCTTCCAATTTTTGAACTCTATAAATTTCATTCATGCCTTCTATTTCAACGCTCACCATATCGTTAATACATAGCACCATATACAACTGCCACTCTGCACCGTGATCTATTTTTACATAGCTTTTATTTCCTTGACGTAAGCGTCTAGCCGCTTTCCAGGCAGTCACAAATTCGGCCTTGTATTGATAGCTTCCCTTTTTGTCAGGCACCGTTGATCTTAGAATTTCCACATGATGATTATTACCAAAGGGGTAGTATTTATACGGCTCGCCAGCGGCATCTTTTATTGGCAGAAAGGCATCCTGATTAAATTTTTCAGCGTGAATGATACGGACATGGCGAACCCGGCCTTGATTCGGCAGAAAATAAAATGGATGCTCTGCTGAAAAGGCCAGTTTTGGCTTGCCTTCATGCCTGTCCAGGTGTTCATACAATTTTTGTTTTAATACAGGATCAACCACTTTAGCGATCTGTGTTTTTGTGAAATCACCGTTCAATGCTTTCCTGTAAACCACTCTCTGCTTGCCACTCTCCTCCGGATGCTGTTGTACACCGTAGGCGGTCTTTTTATGCAAGGCCTCAGCAATACGGCGGCGCGGCGCATGGGAGATAATCACATCATCAAGCAATGCCTGCATGTCATTTCTGAAATTTTGCCATGGCATATCAAGATTCAGATCAATGCTACTCGCATCACCTTTATATCTTGCCCTGGTACTGATCTTTTGATAGAGGCTGCGGTTCACCAATGCAACAACAACAGCATCGATAAGATGATGGCGATGATCACTGCGATCCTTTGTATCACTCGGGCTGATGATGGTATTTAAGCCCCATGCGTGTCTTAGCCAGGCAGTAAAATTTCCCCTGCTGACGCTCACGGCCTGATGTGCTGTCTTGGTATCATAAAGCTGCTTTACATAGTGCAGTACTTCGCGCGAGATGTAGCGTGTGTCACCCAGTTGGCTATTCAGGAACTCGTCATTTTTTAGCTCGTCTAAATAAAAGGCATCGCGCTTCCTCTTGTTCTTGAAGGTGCGAATCGCCTGCTTGATCTTTTCATACTGCTCAGTACCATGCCAGGCTTCATAAGGCGTGCGGTTGGCCTTTGCTCTATTCTCACTTGCAAAGCAAACAACCTTATTGGTAAAACTATCATCCAGTGTGCGACTAAAGGGCAGGATATGATCGATCTCAATTTCGACGCTAAAGAGTTGAGTCAAAGATATGGGCCTGCCACTATATACGCATATTTCATCCGCTTCTTCCCAAAGCCGATATTTTATCAAATCAGTTTTTGAGGGATATTGGGATAAACCTAAGTGTGGGTTTTGCTCGCGTATGTTCTGATATTGCTCGCCTGCGCGCTCATTGGCCTTTGCATTACTGTTGATCTGTTTTTGGTAGCTCTCCTTTTGTTTTTTCGACCTCTTCATCTCGCGCGCCATTTCAATATGAATGGCATCCGGTTTGCCGTATTGATGGATGATGGCGTTAATGACCCTGCGCGTCTCATACAAGGCACGGCTGACCACCGGATTGGGTATGTGTGGCGGCAAGCCAAGCCAGCCTGCCGCCTTCCTGTCCTCCTGCTCATAACCATAGCCTGCCGCCTCCCTGGCCTTGCTAAGTTGCATGCCTTGCCGTAAATAAGGTAATAATTTGTTAATCGCCTTGGTGGAATAGTTGGCAAGGCCCTGCTCCAGATCGGTGGTGGCCAGCGCAATCGCCTTTTCTGCATCCAGGTTCCAGCGTTTCTTCAGCCTGTTTTTAAGGCCGCGTTTATCACCGATCGTGATCAAGTCTTCCGCCAAGCGGTTTTGTTCGTCCACCGACATTTCATCCCATTTCTCACCAATAACCTTCCGAATGCTGCAGGCCGTCAGGCTACCGGTGATATTCTTCTTGCTTTCTTCCAGATTAAAATGAACGGCTCTGTCCAGGCCGATCCTTTTTCGAATCGCCGCCCAACTCAAGGTTTTTTGTGATTCTAAAACTTCGGCAAGGGTCTGTTTATCCGCAAGGCTCAACACATGGTTTTCGTCAGTGCTACGGTTAACATAAGTCAGGTTATTCAGATCCTGCCAATAGCGAAAGCGCTGCACATCGGGCCAGGCCTTTCTGGCCCTGGGTCGCTTCCTTTCCAGTGAACAACGACCGAGGCGATCGGTCGCCAGCTTTAAGGGCCTTTGTTTGAATAAGAGGCGCGCTATTTCTTTTTTGAAATGTTCATCTTGCGCAACGGGATGATAGGTAGACTGCTTTTTCCATATTGCTTCAAGCTCCTGCTGATACATCTTGCGCTCGGTGCGTCGGGTGCGTTTTCTCTCTTGCAAGGGTAAGCCGGCCAAGTACTCACCCAGCGTTCGTGCGCCGCTGTTTTCAATATCCCTCCAAAGCTCGGCAATCTCGGCCTTCATGCCTTTTTCCTCTTTCTTCTGTTCCTCGGAAAGCGTGATGTCTTCTCCTGATTCGAGGGCTTCTTCGGCCTTTATTTCGAGGAAATCCGGATCGTCAATCAAATTGCCCCACAGGGTTTTGCGGTTACTTTGAAACCCGCGCCGAGTTGCCATGTGCAAGATTACTCGTCCCAGCTCATAAGGGCCAAGTGCCTCATCCAGGGACTTGCCTCGAAGTTCATAGGGATTGCCAATACGGTTTAGTATGTTCTCCGGGTTGGGGTTGTTTGCCAGTTCCTTCGGCAAGAGTTCTTTGGAAATAAGAAAGTTAAGCACACGCTGCTTTCTGCGCGCCCGTCTCTGCACAAGCCGCCGTGCCAGGCGGGCTCTTCGTCTCGCCTGATTCTTAGGCGTCGGCGTCTTGTCTTCGAGCGAGCTGATAAATATGCGAACGCCACCAGCAATAATCTTCTTCGGCGTGCCATCAAGTGCTTCTATGAGCGCCCAGCCAACGGAGTTGGTACCCAAATCCAAACCCAAAATTGTCTTGCTATTCATAAAAACTTTCTCAAATATTTTAGTTTATGCTTGATCTTTTGCATCTTTTGATCAAGACTACATTAGTTAGTGTAACTGACTAAAGCCTGACCAAGATACTTTTTGGAAATCATAACAAGAAGTTTATGCTTCGCAGGATAGCCTTCCAAGGCGCCATAAGCCTCTGCATCGCTCTTTGCTTTGCAGGGGCTGTTTCCTTATTTAAGCCCCGATAAATTATATAGGCTTCCAATAAAGCAAAGTTAAGCCATGCTACGCTGCCTTAGAATTTCATACAGGCAGATCCCGGTAGCGACAGAGACATTCAGGCTCTCTACCACGCCGTGCATCGGCAGGCTCACCAGATAGTCACAGTGCCTGCACGTGTTGTGTCGGAGGCCGCGGCCTTCACTGCCCATGACCACTGCTAGGGGGATGGTCAGATCGATCTCATACAGGCTTTGTTCTGCGCGCTCATCCGTGCCTACGATCCACACGCCGGCCTCGCGTAGTTTCCTCAAGGCCCTGGCTATGTTTTTCTCGACAATCACCGGGGTGTGCTGTGCGGCACCACTGGCAAGCTTGCTCACTGTGGCATTGACGCTGACGGAACGACTCGCAGGAATGATCACGGCCTTGACCCCGGCCGCATCGGCCGTGCGCAGACAGGCGCCCAGGTTGTGAGGGTCCTGCAAACCATCAAGCACCAGCAACAATAACCCGGCATCTATTTCAGTCCCAAGCAGCGCATCGATACTTATCGTCTTTGTGTTCTTATTCGCTCTTGTTTTTAAGAGCATGCCCTGATGATTTTTCTTCCCTGCGTGTTTATCCAATTTCTCGCGGGAGACTCTTTGTATGCTCACGCCCGCACGTCTTGCTGCGCCCAGAATTTTTTCCAGCTCGACCGAGAGCTTCTTGTCTTGTTGCAACCAGAGTTCAAGCGCTTCTTGTGGAAAATGCTTCAGGGCGCTATGCACTGCATGGATGCCGTAGATAATTTTCCTGCTCATGCGCGCCTTAGTATCAAGACCTTCAGCTACTTATCAGCAATGAGTTCAAGATCGATCTTCTTCTCATCAACATCCACCCGGACAAGCCGCACCCGCAGCCGATTCGCCAGGCGGAAGGTCTTGTTGGTGCGCTCTCCCTGGAGACGATGGCCGACCGGATCAAAGTGATAGTAGTCTGTCGGTAGAGCGGTTACGTGGATCAATCCTTCTATGTAGATCTCGTCCAACTCAACAAACAAACCAAAGGCGGTGACTGCGCTGATCGTGCCGTCAAATTCTTCGCCCACCTTATCCTGCATGTACTCGCATTTCAGCCGTTGCACAACATCCCGGCCGGCTTCTTCCGCGCGCCGCTCGGTGCCGGAACAATCATGGCCCAGGCGATGCATGTCCGCCTTGCTGTATAAGCTGCCTATTTTATTGTGGATGAGATGACGGATTATTCGATGCACCAGTAAGTCCGGGTAGCGGCGGATCGGGGAAGTGAAATGCGTATAGGCCGGGTAGGCCAGGCCGAAGTGGCCGCGGTTCTCCTCGCTGTACACCGCCAGGGACAGGCTTCTCAGCAACACTGTTTCGATCAGGTGCGCATCTTTTCTATCCTGCACCTGCTCGATCACTCGTGCATAATCCTTTGCGCCGGGTTCATCCCCGCCACCGAGCCGCAGGCCCAGCTCGCCAAGAAATTCCCGCACGGCATCCAGCCTATCCTTATCCGGCGGCGCGTGATTGCGGTAAAGCACCGGCACGTTTTTCTCCAGCAGAAAATCCGCCGCAGCAACATTGGCCATCAACATGAATTCTTCGATCAGGCGATGCGCATCATTGCGGATGAAGGATGCTATGGATAAGACGCGGCCGTCTTCGGCAAGGACTAATCGCGACTCTGTTGCGCTGAAATCCAGCAGGCCCTGCCTGGCCCTGCGTCTGCGGCTTATCTGAAAGAGCGTGTAGAGCGCATCAATCTCGGTGATGATCGATGCATAATGCTTGCGTAATTTCGCATTCTTATCCACGACTACTGCGGCGACTTCGGTATACGTCAACCGCGCTGCAGAGCGTATCACTGCCTCATAAAACGCATAGCCTTTGACCAAGCCATCCTTGTCCAGGTGCAACTCGCAGAGCATGGCCAGGCGATCAGCCTGCGGTTTCAGCGAGCATAGTTCGTTGGATAAGATCTCCGGCAGCATCGGCACCACCCGGTCGGGGAAATACACCGAAGTGCCGCGCCGCCGCGCCTCCCGGTCCAGGGCGCTGTCCGCTGCGACATAGTGCGCAACATCGGCTATCGCAACCAGCAGGCGCCAGCCGGCACCCTGTCTTTCGCAATACACCGCATCATCAAAATCGCGGGCATCCTCGCCGTCTATGGTGACAAAGTTCAGCCCGCGCAGATCTTTTCGATGCGTGAGCTCCGGTTTCTTATCCGCATCAATTTCGGCTATCTGTGCCTCGACCTCAGCCGGCCATTCATAGGGGAGCTCATGGGCGCGAATGGCGATCTCGGTGGCCAGGCCGGGGGAGGCATGATCTCCTAAAATCTCGACAACCCGGCCGACCGGCTGGGTATGCTTATCGGGCTGTTTGATGATCTTTGCCACAACAAACTGGCCGGGGCGCGCCCCGCCGCGGTGCTCTTTGGGGATGTAAATATCCTGATGGATGCGCTTGTTATCCGGCACCACAAAGCCGATATTGTCTTCGGCGAAATAACGTCCAACGATGGTCTCATGCGCCCGCTGCAGCACTTCCACCAGCGTACCCTTCCGTCTTTGCCTTTTGTCATAGCCCGCAAGCCGCACCGCCGCCCGGTCGCCGTGTAACAGGCTGCGCATTTCCCGGGCCGATAGATACAGATCATCCCCGGCATCATCCGGTCGCAAGAAGCCATAGCCATCTGCATGCCCGATCACCTTGCCGGCAATCAGATCCAGCTTATCCAAGGGGGCATAGCCGTCCCTGCGGTTACGGATGAGCTGGCCATCGCGCACCATGGCCCGTAGGCGTTTGTTCAGGGCTGTTCGCTCGTCCGCGCGCTCAAGGCCCAGCGCCTGGGCGATGTGCCCCAGATCATGGGGTGTGCCTGCATCCCGAAGGAAGGCCAAGATCTCTGCACGTTCGGGAATGGAAAAGGCATATGCCGCTTTGCTCTGGTGTTTTCTGTTCATAATCGCATAAGGATTGACAATAATCGGGAGGCTCGCTACAGTTCACCGTTCTTTCAACCAGCCTTAAAGACCCAGCCGAGATGGCGGAATTGGTAGACGCGCTAGCTTCAGGTGCTAGTGGGGGTGACCCCGTGGAGGTTCAAGTCCTCTTCTCGGCACCATTGTAGCATTCTCTAAAAAAAATAATGGGGACGGTGCTATGGTGGCGATGGCCTGACAATAAGAGCGAGCCGGTGCGGTGATGGGTGGCCGCACCCTTTGTGGCCTTTTGTGGGTGATGAGAATTGGCTATCGCTGCAACTCTCTTTGCATTTTCTCAATCAAGCCTTCCCTGATAGCGCCAACATCTATCAAGGCCGTGCGGCGCAGCCGCGCCACTTCCTTTGCGGTGTAGGGCTTATGATCAGCAGGTAATTGCGCAGCGCTGAAACGGGTGAGCAGCCAGTTCATCACTTCGGCCAATTCTGCATCGCTTAGGGGCGCATTGGCAACACCGGGCACCTGCACGATAAATTCACGCCCGCCTTGTATGTGCAGAAAGTTGCCCACAAAGCCCTGCATATTGGGAATTTTGCCCGGGAAGCCAGAGGCATCATGCAGATGACAGCCTTGGCAATTTAACATGTAGTTCTGCTGCGCACGGGCCGCATCCACCTCCGCCGCACAGGCCGGGCCGGCGGCGGAGAGAAAAATAAACAGCGCTGTGTAGGCTCGTAGATAGCCGCCGAACATGATGGTCGCTACGCCTTCTTTGTCGCCACGCCCAGTATCAGTGTCACCGTGCAATTATACATGGCCTTGTCAGTGCCCAGACACCAGTTGTAGTCATTGGCGGTATGCGGCCGATAGGTGGGTCGATCCCCCAGGTTGGTGTTGCACAGACAATTCCCGCACGAACTCTTGCCGCAGCAGTCGTTGTAGGAAATGATATAGTCCTTGTTGTCCGCCGGATTGCGACAGGTGCCGATCCAGGTGATCGGCGACATCTCCGTCCCCGGCGGACAGGCAGTCGTCGAACCCCCGCAACAGCTGCACAAAAATCCATCGATAGAACAATTCCGCCAATAATCGCATGCAGTCCTGTCCCCCGGATCGACGGCCGGCGGCGCGGGTTGCCCGGCCTCAACCTCGGCTGCGGTCTCTGCTGCGGCACGCGCAACCGGCAAGATAGGCAAGGCCGCGCTCCCAACCAGTGCCGTGCCCAGGCCGCTTAGGAAACTGCGCCGTGAACTGTTTTGTGCCACCTTCCTGGATGCTGTCTCTGTTAGCTTGTCAAACCATTTCATTGGACTGTCTCTCCCAAAGTAAGCCGACTTATTTTGTCGCATATAATATTAACGGCGTCTCCTGTCCGAAGCTGGCAATGGTGCGCAGATGCTCGCCGCTCTTCGCCGCATACACATCGATCCCCATCTCCACGTTCGTGGTCAGCAACAAAGGCTCCTCATCCCGGGTCAATTCCAGGGCCAGGGCCGGCGTTGTCATGACGATGAGTTGCACCCGCTTGCGCTCCTTGGTGTCAAAGACCCAGATCTCACTGCCCGGATCTTTGTGGCTGCCCTCTTTGCCGTCCTGGTGCATCAGGATATAGATCCGCCCCTGCGCATCCGCCCCGGAGAGCTGCATCCCGCCCGGCCGCCAACCGGCCGCCCGGTCTTCATCGCTGAGCAGGCTCCACTGTCGGCCCAGTTTGGCGCTTTGGCCGCGCAGGTCAATCTCCTGCACATTGCCGCGGAAACTGGGGAAATAGGCCATGCCGTCCACCATCGCCGGGCGTTCAAACAAGGCATCCTCATCAATGTCAAAGAATGGCTCAAGCCGGCCGTTGCCGATGACCTGGCCCTGCTTGTCCAACTGGTAGCTGAGCATTGAGGCGTTGCTGCACAGGGAGCTAAAACCGCGCTTGCCGGTGGGGTAGATCTGCGAGCAGGTGGGCAGGGCAATCTCGTTTAAGACCGCCCTCTTCTCCACATCAATGACCGTGACCGAGGTCGCCGGCGTGAAGTTATACACCAGCAGGTAGCGATCATCATCGACTAGTTGCAGGGCATAATCGCTCGGCATCATTGAGGCGCGTTTGCCCGGCTCCATCGCTATCTCGTCAATGACATTTAAATTAGTCTTGTCAAAGACAGTCACCACATCGCGGCGCTCGCCGCGGTGGCCCTTGGTGTAATAGGTCTCGGCGACATAAAACTCCGGCCGCCGGGCGGAAGAGACAAAGGCCGCCATGTTGGAAGAATTGACCATGCCCTTCACCTGTTGTGTAAGGTCCTCGCCGTCAGCATCCAGCAGCACCGTCTTGCCATCGAGCATGTGGAAAAAGGCGACATCGTGGGCAAAGAACCAGTGCGGCGGATAGGACTCAGGCAAGACCTCGACCTTACCCAGCGCATCATTGGGCAGTTCGGCAAAGGCCGTTGCGCAGCCAAGCCAGGTTAAAAAGAAAAAACACCGATGTAGTTTCATAATTCTCTCGCTCTTAGGTACCATCTTGTGAATTATTAGTTACTCTTTTCTTGCTTGTCAATTAGAATGATGCTCTCTTAAGACACTTTAGAGGCGGGAGGGTGCAATGAAACTAGGTCTGTTATTAGGGTATTCCGGCGGTCATCTACAGATCCCCATTGACTACATCAAACACGCCGAAGCGCTTGGTTATGACTCGGTGTGGACCTCAGAGGCCTATGGCTCGGATGCGGTTTCCCCGGCCGCCTGGATCCTGGCGCAGACGGAGAAGATCAAGGTGGGCACGGCGATCATGCAGATGCCGGCCCGTTCCCCGGCCATGGCGGCGATGACGGCCATGACGCTGGCGGAATTATCCGGCGGGCGCTTTCTTGTCGGGCTTGGCGCCTCCGGGCCGCAGGTAGTGGAAGGCTGGCATGGCGTGCCTTATGGCAAACCGATTACGCGCCTGAAAGAATACATTCACATCATGCGCCAGATATTTGCACGCGAGCAGCCGCTCACGCTGGCCGGCAAACAATACCAGATCCCCTACACCGGCGAGGAGGCAACGGGCCTGGGCAAACCCTTAAAAAGCATCTTAAAAACAGACAAAAAAATCCCTATCTTCGCCGCC
The DNA here is from genome assembly GCA_963923955.1 of Gammaproteobacteria bacterium. Classification (GTDB taxonomy): domain Bacteria; phylum Pseudomonadota; class Gammaproteobacteria; order Eutrophobiales; family Eutrophobiaceae. The sequence goes on along the minus strand of OZ000552.1, from coordinate 1,190,946 downwards.
AGCATTACCCCAAAGGGCATTGAGGCGGCGGCGGAAGTGGCCGATGGTTTCTTCCCGATCTGGATGGACCCGGCGCAGTATCAGGTCTTTGCAGATTCAATAGAGCGTGGCTTTGCCGCAGCCGGCAAGGACAAATCATTGGCAGACTTTGCTATTGCGCCCTTCACCTCCGCAGTCCTGGGCGATGACCTTGAGCAGTGCATGCAGCCGATCCGGGAAAACATGGCCTTGTACATCGGCGGCATGGGCGCACGCAGCAAGAATTTCTATAAGGACTATGCCGAACGCCTCGGCTTTGAGGAGGCCGCCATAAAGATTCAGGATCTCTATCTATCCGGCAAAAAGCAGGAGGCGGCGGCCGCAGTCCCGGCGGAGTTGGTTGATGCCTGTGCCCTGGTCGGGCCGGCAGCGCGCATCAAAGAGCGCTTGGGTCCTTGGCAGGCAGCGGGGGAACGCGGCCATGTATCAACCATGCTGATCAGCAGCCAGCAGCCGGAGGCCCTGCAGTTGATCGCTGAGACCATGCTTTAGCAAAAGCCCTGATTTGTTGCATCCCTTAGCTTTGCAAACGCTCCAGGTCTTCGTAACGACTTTGAATGTCATCACGCTTGGCCGCCAGGCGCAGATCGCGCAGTTTTCTGAGCGCGCCTAACAAGACCGGCAACGGCGGGCCGCTGGCGGTTAGATCTCCCTGCTCATCCGCAGGAATATTCCCTGCCGGATGCTCGATATACTTGCTCACCAATACATCATGATGAAAGGCGTAGGCGCGCCCATGCAGCGCACAGACCTCCTGAAACACTGCGGCATTTTCCCTGAGGTGCTTATCGGCCTTGCCTGTTTTCAGTTCATCCAGGAATTGATCCAACAGGCTCCTCTGTCGCATCGCCCTTTGCAGGCGCGCCTGTTCCGGTCTTGACATATACGCCTGTTTGTCGCAGAGAATATCCAGATAAAAGGGATCGGAGGTACAACACAGGCCCAGCAAGAGATCGACAACATTGATCCCGGCAAAGTCCCCGGCATTAGCCCCACGATAATCACGGCGTCCGACCTTATAGGGCTTGTAGTACGGCCTGACATTGAAGAAAAAACGATCAACATCAAGCCGTTCATCCAGTATCTCATTGTATTTGTACACCTCTTCCAGCGCCTTGTTTGCATCACGCAAAAGATAGGCCGTCACCGGATGAGACACGCCCAGCGGCAAGATACGCTCCAGCGCATCGGCCGCCTTCTTATACGCCAGCACACCCAGAGTATTGTAATCAACAAATATATGCTCATCTTGCAGGTGCGTGAACGAGCGATAGGCACCCCGCTCAGCACGATTGTCTGTGCCAAGGTGCGCCGCCATAAAACGCGGCGCCACCCCCAGGACAGCGCCCAGACGGCCGGCCAGAGTCGATGCCTCCTTGAGAGACGATTCACCGGCACCGGGTGCCATATCCACCTCATGCCGCCGACATGCCGCCATGTACATGCCGACATTTCCCAGCAGATGAAAACCCTGCTCATAATCCTTCGGCATAGAATCATCTTGCAAGACAGCAGCAATCAACGCGCGCCCTTCATCCACCAGCGAGCGTTGCAGTGACTCCACCGCATCACCGCCTTTAATCAATAATTTGCCTGCAGAAAAATACAACTCTTCCAGCGCGGTGTTGATTTCAGGAAAACGATGGCGCAGCCAATGCTCAAAAGCCAGGTCGGGGGCAGTCATAGATCAAGCCTCTTTTATGTAGTGTCGAAGGCCATTCCCTGCTGCGGAAATAGTCTTTTCAAACTTTCCGAGAAATGGATTAAAATACTGCCTCATTTTACATACAAAATGAAACTAATTAGTCAAGACGCATTTTTATCATGCCCTGGTAGCTCAGTTGGATAGAGCGTCCGCCTCCTAAGCGGAAGGCCAGAGGTTCGAATCCTCTTCAGGGCACCAGATCTCCATCCACCTGAACAGTGTGGCGTCTATAATCTAAAAGGGGACAATATAAATGACTGCTATCGCCGATTACGCATCTGATCCAACCATGCTGCCTGTCACTCGTTATTCCCCGTGTCAGGCACAGGGCGGACTCTGGCTTGACCGGGAATCCACTGAACACCTGGCCGGGGACATCCTGGACTCCCGCTTGCACAGGGCTTCTCTCGCACGTCCTTGTGCTTCGCAGCATAAGTACATCCTGTACAAAAATGACGGGGGAGGATTCGCCCAGCTTGCACTACGGGTAGTCCTGCTCGCCGTCCTCCTCGCTTTGCCCGGCATCGCCTTCGCACAATCCCCGCCCAAGCCGCAACAAACCATCTCCACCGCACAGACCGCCCCCGTGCAGAGCGCCGCCAATAACGAGACGGTGACCATCGCCGACACCGGCTCGATCACCATGAGCGGCGACAACCAGTCCGCCCTCGTGCTGGACGGCGGGGACGCCACGGTGCGCCTGGAAGACGGCGGACGCATCAGCACCTCGGGTGCCAATGCCCACGGTGTGCGCATGAACGGCCGGGGCGATTTTATTGATCGCGGCGGCCTGAACGTTGAGGGCCTGCCGGACATACAAGGCGTCCACCGCATCAGCACCGCCCCGAACAGCACGATCAGCACCACTGGCAGCGGCGCCCACGGCCTCTTTCTGGCGGACAGCGCGGCCACCAGCAATGTCCAGACCAGCACCAGCCAGACCCGCCTTGAACTCGCCGGGGACATCACCGTGAGCGGGGCGAACGCCTGGGGGCTACGCATTGAGGACACTCGCGGCGCCCTGCTTGCACCGGTGCTGCGTAACAATGCCCTGGTCGCCAACTTCGGCCGCTCAGTCATCAGCGGCAGCATCATCGCCAGCGGCGAGGCCCTGAAAACCGGCGGGGCGCTCAGCAACCCGGGCGGCCAGCCGCTCATCCTGGACATCCAGGGCGACGCCCGCATCACCGGCAAGATCGAGACCGGCAGCGGCGATGACGGAATGCGGGTGGAGGGTAAGGCCCAACTCACCGGCGACCTGGACATGGGCGGCGGCGATGATGAGATCTTCTTCACCGGCGACACTGTACTCAGCGGCGATCTGAACACCGGCAGCGGGGCGGACACCATCAGCCTGCGCAGCGCTACCCAAATCACCGGCAAGATTGAGACCGGCGCCGGCGCGGACACCCTCATCCTGCAAGAGACCCCGACCTTTAGCGGCAGCATTGACCTGGGCGCTGGCGATGACACCCTCATCGTACGCAACACCGTGTTCAACACCCCGCAGGGCGCCATCACCAGGACCTTCAGCCTGCCCAGCATTGACTTCGGCACCGGCACCGACACCCTCGCCGTGGAGCGGGTCTTGCCTGCTGCTGCGGGCGGCTTCCGTAACAGCCGCAGCACCCAGCTGCGCGGCGCGCTCACCGGCCTAAGTGGCGAGGCGCGCGTGGAAGGCGCCGGCAGCCGCCTGACGCTGAGCAGCGGGCAAGTTCGGGCCAGCGCCGCCGACCATGGCATCCAGGTTCTCGGCAGCGAGCTCATCCTCACCGCCGTCAAGGTGGACTCCAGCGCGCTCAATGTGCCCGGCGTAGCCCTCGGCAGCGAAGGCGCGCGCGTAGACTTGAACCCCGGCACGGAAATCACGACCCGCGCCGCGAATGCGCCCGGCATCATCAGCCGGGCCACCGGCGAGACCATCCAAATGCGCGGCGGTCAACCCGGGCAAGGTCTCAGCAGCCCCACCATCCTCACCCTCGGCGAGAGTGCCCACGGCATCCACATGCTGGGCAGCGGCAACGCCAGCGCCGCCAACATCCATCGGCTCACTCTCACCAGCGGCAGCATTGAGACCCGCGGCCGGGCGGCGCACGGCGTCTATCTCAGCGAGGACGGGCCGGGCTTAAGCAACGCCACCACCAGCCGCACGGAGCTGAGTCTGGGCGGACGGATTGTCGTGAACGGGGCGGCGGCCTGGGGCGTGCTGGTGGATGATAGCGTACTGCGGGATTACAACGATACTGACCCGCTTGCCTTTGAAGTCAGCGCGGCCATCACCGCCGGGAGCAATGCCGCCGGCGCCATCCGCCAGACCGGCACGGCCCTTAGCGTTCTCGATCCCAACACCGGACAACGCCGCACCATCAACCGCGCCGAGGTGCAGTGGACCTTCAAGCCTGGCGCACGCATCAGCGGCGACATAGCGCTGGACTTCCACCGCTATCGCGTAGCACTGGAGGGCGACACCCAAATCACCGGTGCCATCACCGCCGGTGTGGCAGACGATACGCTGGAGCTGCAAGGCGGCACACCCGGCCAGGCCGGCGCACAGATCCGCGGCGATGTGAACCTAGGCCGCGGCGATGACGCCGTGAACCTGTCCGGCGCGGACGACCCGTCCACGCCGAGCGTGAACGAGGCGGCGCGCATCACCGGCAGCATATTCTTAGGCGAAGGGGACTCAACCGTGACCGTGCGCGGGGATGCGGTGGTCAGCGCCGGCATCGGCGGCGGCCGTGGCAGCCATCATCGCCAGATCACCTTGTACGACCGCGCCCGTATCGGCAGCGGTGCCGCCGGGAACGGCGTCAGCGTCCGCAATGACATGCGCCTGACCCTCGCCCTGAATGATGAGGCTCGGATCAACGGCCGAGTGGCCGCCGGCAAGGCCGCAGATCGCATCACCCTGGACGGCGAGAGCGAGATCACCGGCGCTATCACCACCCGCGGCGGCGATGATGTCCTGAGCCTAAGCGGCACCGCGCAGGTGGGCGGCGGCGTGAACTTAGGCGCCGGGGCAAATGACCACCTGAACTACGGCAGCCACACCAGCGGCGGCGTGAACTACCCCGGCTACGCCGCCGCTGTCGCCATCACCCTCTCTGGCCTGTCCGCCGCAGCCCAGCCAGGCGGCGCGGCAGAAGGCTTCAACGCCAACCGCGCCACCGGCATCACCGGCGGCTTCTCCGGCGTGAACCGCCTGACCGGCGCAGCGGGCAGCGATGACGAACTCACCGGCTACGATACCGATGCCACCTGGACTCTGGCCAACTCCCGCTATGAGGCCGAGGGCAACACGCTGGCTTTTTCCGGCTTTGAAAACCTGATCGGCAATGGCGGCGTGGACACCTTTAACTTAGACAGAGCGTACACGGCCAACCTGGCCGGCGGGGACGGCGCGGACGTCTTTAATCTCACGGGCGGTGCTGCGCTCAGCGGCGACCTCAGCGGCGGGGATGGAGGTGATATTTTTAATCTCACGGGCAACGCCAACGTGCGCGGCGGTATCACGGGCGGGGATGGCGGCGACACGGTGAATCTGCGTGGCGCCGCGCAGGTGGGCGGCGAGATCGACACCGGCGCGGATGACGATACAGTGAATTTCAGCAGCAGCGGGCAGATCACGGGCGCGCTGAACTTGGGAAGCGGGACAAATGACCATCTGAACTACGGCGGCCTGCCCGCGCAGCAGCAGGCGGGCTATGGCAGCGCCGTGGCCATTGCGCTGGCCGACAGCGATGCCGACGGCTTTCGCGGTACGGCCACGGGCTTTCGCAGTGGCTTCTCCGGCGCAAGCCGCCTCAGCGGCGGGCCGGGCAGCGATGACGTCCTGCGCGGCTATGATGCGGTCGCGGTCTGGACGCTAAACGATGCCGCGCAGCCTGCCGGCGGTCAGGCGGCCTTCTCCACCTATCAGATAACGACTGCCAACCCGGCCACTGGCGCCGCAGAGACGCGCACCTTGGCCTTCCGCGACTTTGAAAACCTGCGCGGCGGGACGGGCGTGGACATCTTCAATTTAGGCCGCGCCTTCGCGGCCGATCTGGACGGCGGCGCCGGCTTGGACACCTTCAATCTCACGGACGGTGCTGCGCTCAGCGGCAACGTACGCGGCGGGGACGGGGATGATATTTTTAACCTCACCGGCAACGCCAACGTGCGCGGCGGCATCACGGGCGGTGCCGGCGATGATCAGGTCAACGTGCGCGACACAGCGCAGGTCTCCGCCAATGTGGACACCGGCGCCGGCATGGATACGGTAACCTTAGCGGGCAGCCCACGCCTTGCCGGGCTGGTGGATGGCGGGGCGGACACGGATACCCTGGACGCCCGCAACTATGCGCCCGAACTCTCCACGACCATCCGCTACCAGAACTTTGAGCGGGTGCTGGTGACGGGCGGTGCTGGCGGCAACCAGCAAGGCCGCGCTAGAGGCAGAGCCGGCCTAGTCACGGCCGGTGGATCTAGCGGAACCAGCGGACCGGGTGTGGGTGGCACCGGTGGATCGGGCGGAACGGGCGGGGCCGGTGCAGGCGCGTCAAGCGGGGCCGGCATGGGCGCAGGGAGCGCCTCAAGCGGTGTAGGCGGAACTGGCGGGACTGGCGGGACTGGCGGTGCCGGCGCGCCAAGCGGGGCAGGCATGGGCGCAGGGAGCGCCTCAAGCGGTGTAGGTGGAACTGGCGGAACTGGTGGGTCTGGCGGAACGGGCGGTGCCGGTGCAGGCGCGTCAAGCGGGGCCGGCATGGGCGCAGGGAGTGCCTCAAGCGGTGTAGGTGGAACTGGCGGAACCGGCGGTGCCGGCGCCAATCCGCCCTCCGGCGGCAGCAACCAACAAGGCAGCGGAGGTGCGGGTGGCGGAAGTGTAGGCACGAGTGGAGCCGGTGTGGGTGATGCCGGCGCAACAGACAGTGCAGATGGCGGCCAGCAACCCTCGCCCACGCCTGCGCCCACGCCCGCACCAACGCCAGCCCCGGCAACGGACGGCACGGATACGGGCCTGCAAACAGGCGGCGACGAGATGGCAGCGCGTGGAGCGCCCTTCGTTGTCGCACCAGTGCCGAGCGGTACCCGCGTTGATGAGCAAGGCCGGCTGGTCTTCATTGACCCAAGCGGCCAGTTGATGCAGGCGGCCACCTTGGGTGTGCTAAACGACAGCCTACAAAGCGTCATCAACCGGCATCTGGCCAACGGCTCGCCGGCCGGGCGTACAGGCGCTGCAACGGGCGAGGGCCGCGGCAGCGCATCGACCGCGCCGGGCCCGATGCTGTGGGGCAAGGTCTTCGCCGGCGAGCGTGACCGCGGCGCAGACGGCCGCATTGCCGCCTATGGCCAGAAATACCGCGGCGTGGTCTTCGGCGCTGAGCAGTTCTACGGCGAGAGGATTGTGGGCGGGCTGTTCGGCTATGCGGACTCAAAGGCCGCCACCACCCGCACCTCCATCGACACCGAGACCGACAGTTTCTTTCTCGGCCTGTACGGGCAGATGCCCCTGACCGGGCGCTGGGCTGTGAGCGCGGCGCTGAAACTCGGCCACGAGGAGCATGCCAACACCCGCTATGTGCGCGAAGGGACAGCGCTCACCGCGGCCCACGCCCGCTTTGATAATTACTTTCTCTCCCCGGCGCTGCGGGTGAGCGCTGCCTGGCCGCTGCGCAAGCGCCTTGAGCTGCGGACGATGGCGAGCATGAATTACACCATCGGCTGGTATGATTCTTATGCCGAGCATGGCACGGCCAGCGACAGGATGCAGGTAGGAAAACGCCGCGCCAGCAGCCTGATCAGCCGCGTCAATGTGCTGGGCGTGTTGCGCTTAGCCAGGCGCAACGAACTGGCCCTGCGCCTGGGACTGCGCCATCGCCATACCCGCAACGGCGCGCTGAAAGGCCGCCTGGGCGGCGTGGCCTTTCGCAGCCCGGATGACAGTGATCACAACGTCTATCTAGCCGCCATCGGTGCCAACCTGCGCTACCGGGCGAATGATAAGCTGGAGTTCTTCGCCGATGTGGAATACAGCCATGATTTGGGCGGCACCAGCGAACGCAGCCTGGTCGGTAGTATTTTGTTTAATTATTATTTTTAAGGGGTACCTGCAAGAGCGGGACGGGGGGACGGCAATCGAGCTTTCCGCTTGGCATATAACGCCATACATTCTACCATTGGCGGATGATCAAGACACTCGCCGACCGGCAAACCTAATGGCTGTTCGAGGGCGGCAGCCCGCGCAAATTCAGCGCCTTGCAAGGGCAGGCGGAGCGCAAGTTGCAGATGCTGGATGCGGCGGCCACGCTGGATTTTTTGCCTAACCCGCCGGGTAACAGACTGGAAGCCTTATCCGGCACTCAGCGCGGCCAATACAGCATACGCATCAATCGGCAATGGCGCTTGTTTTTTCGCTGGTATGAAGGCGATGTCTTTGATTTAGAAATTACCGATTATCATTAGCGGCGATGACGATGATTGAGAATAAACTCAGACCCATCCACCCCGGCGAGATCTTGCGGGAAGAATACCTGGTGCCGCTGGGCTTGTCGGCCAGTGCACTGTTTTTGGCCCTGCGCGTACCGGCCACCTGCATTGGCGAGATACTCAAAGAGCGCCGGGGGATTACGCCGGATACCGCCTTGCGCCTGGCCAGCTTCGGCACCGATGCGCAAAGCTGGATGAACCTGCAGACCAGCTATGATTTGAAAATAGCCATGACCAGACACAGCAAGGAAATCGAACGGGATGTTCAGCCTATGCAGGGGGCCGGATAAGGCCGACAGAGATGGATGTCTGCTCGTGGATATGAGTGGCAGCGATGATCAAACCGGAAAATCCGGCATCCGGGTGCGCTGTTATATTCCGTCAGGAATCATTTCAGGGCTCAATTATCCCTCGGCCGAAACCCTCAACTAACCCGCCAAGCTGCGCTCACGGTATGCCCTGGGGGAGATTTTATATTTTTCTTTGAACTTTCTGCTGAAATGCGCGGCATCGTTGAAGCCGAAGCTAAAGGCCAGTTGGGTGAGGTTGTAATCCACCAGGGCGGAATCTTCCAAGGCCGCCCTGCATAGTTCCAAGCGGCGCTCCAAGACATATCTGGAGACCGTGGTGCCGATTGAGGCAAACAGCATGCGTTGGTAGCGCTCGCTGATCCGGTGCTGCCCCGCTATCAGCGAGGGCGATAGCAGCGGGTTACGAATGTTAAGCGCTATGTATTGCTGTAGCCGCTCCAACATCGCTGTCCTGGCAATGGACTGCCCATCAACCTCCCGCAGGGCAGACGTAGAGCCCATAGAAAGTGCGATTAACTCAATGATGTGTTCCGTCACCACACGGCGATCCTGCGGGGCGAGCGTATCCAGACGCGCGGCGACAGACTGGATAAACTGCGAGGTTACGGCGCCCACACCACTCTGTGCCGAGATACGCCGGGCGGTGATTGTTTGCGGCTTGATAAAAAGCTCCGCCAGGGCATCATAGGGGATCTGCAAGACAATCTGCCGGAAGGGTCTCGCAAAATGCAAGGTATAGGGTCGGGTGCTGTCATACAGGGCGAAGTCACCGGGGTGAAGCGCCGCCATCCTGCCGTCCTGGTTGACTATGCCGACATCTTCCAGCTGCAGGCTGAGCAGAAATTCACTCTCGGTGGACTTGGCGATCTGGTGTCTGGCGCGCACGACATGCTGTGGGTCGGCATTGACCTGGGAGATGTGCAAGGCATCTATCCGGCAACCGCGAATTGCGCCGTTAAACACGGCTTGTTGTTCGCAGCGGCAATCAAGCTGGATGAATTCATCGCATACCAGGTCGGTCCAGTAGGCCAGATGCTCGCCCCGGCCTGCATCATCAGTGGAAAGTATGCGCCCTTTAGCAAGGAGAAAATCATGCATGATATTGCTTACTCAACACCTGCCCGGGCAGGATAATACCATGCCTGCTTAGTCGGCTGCAAAGTAAGGCAGCAGGCCGGTCTGTGGATGACAGTTGATATACTCAAATAGATGCCCTCCGGCAGGCAGGACGATCACTTCATGCCATAATTTCAGGTCGAGTTGAAAATTCAGCCTTTTCACCATCTTATGAAAGCCCTGAAAGATAGCAAGGTGGCTGGGATGTGACCTCGCCCAGGCCTCCAGGTGCCCTATGGTGAGAAAAAACGCCAGGCCGAAGGTCTTTGCCTGCGGCTCGCCGGCCAGCGTTAGCTCATCCATAAAACGGCAACTCACACAACCGGTTTCAATCGGGTTATCGCGAATATAATTCATCCCTTCGATCAACACCGGATGCACATCATTTTCATAGATAGCCAACTCCTCGGCGTGACAGGCCGTCCAGTTCTGCGCAGAGCGTATCAGGCAAAGATTCGCCGGCGGCGTAACCGACATACGCCGGCCCCGGCTTGCCACCTCCGCCAGGGGCCGCAGCGCCGGGCCATAGGGGCTGATGAAGTCATCCTGCTCGGAGTCCTCGATCCGGTCGCGCATACCGCCCCAGTAGCCATGTTCCTTGATCTCACCGCCAAAGCCGGGCGCCAACCTCGCCATCCCAGCGGCGTCTTTTGAAGAGAACAGGGTTTCAAGGCGCTCTCTGCGGGCGCATATCAGTTCACGCCAGTAGCCCGATGCCTCGTCCAGGCGCGCATCATCCCGCCACCACTCATCGAATCCGCTGGACTCAAGCCAGCGCTGATAGGTCTTGCGATCAGGCCAGTAGCAGATATAGACCTCATTGCGATAGCCTGCGCTGTCGGTATAAGCGGCACGCTCGACATTGGCGGGCACGGGCGCAATGGAGAGAAACCCTTGCAGGCGTTTATGAAATTTAAGGAGGCTGTCTGCGCTTGCCTGCGCCCCGATGTAGGCGATGACGAGCTCTTCCATAGATGCAGCAAAGTCCGCCGACCAGGATGGATACGGCGGCGTCCAGTCTTTGGGCATGTTCTTCTGCGGCATCTTATGTCGCCCGGGCTATCAACTCGTCATGCTAGTCTATAATAGCTTGCGCCTCATCTTCCATGGCTGCGGCTTGACTATCTACCTGGGGGTTTATCTGGGACAAGACTGAGGGCATCGTCTCTACTGCCTGCACTGGCGCTGTGTTCAGCATTAACCGGGTAACATCCGGACGCGCATAATGCCCGGCCGGGTCGGCAAAGGACTTGGCCAGCGCTATCGCGCCCAGATCAATATCGGCATACAACAGGCCTTCTTCCTGTTCAGCAAGCGGCGCACACATCGCCGCCCCGTCCGGGCCGAAGATCATGGCGTGTCCCCCGCCCGGCGGCAGCAATGCCTGCTTCTCTGAAGTATCGGCCACCAGCTCTGCGATCTGCGGGGAAACCACGCCGCAGGAGGCGAGAAAATAGGCCTGCCCTTCCGCCGCATAGACCGAAGAAGCCGCCAGGTTCATCTGCGCGCCGAGGCTGTAGGCCTTGCCAGTGTACAGGCTGAATGAGGGCCAGCAGCCGACATGCAGCTGTTCGTTCTGCGCATACAAGGCATACTTGCTCAGCGGTTGCAGGTGTTCCCAGCAGCACAGGCCGCCCAGGCGCCCAAGCCCGGTCTCATACACCTTAAGGTTGTCGCCATAACCATCGCCAAAGACGGTTCGTTCAACATGGGTCGGCTTTAGTTTACGGCGCACATCCAACAAGGTTCCATCCGCATCGATAAAGAACTGCGCGATGTACAAAGAGCCGCCGGCCCGCTCGCTCGCCCCCATGACGACAACAATCTCGTTATCACGTGCTGCATCACAGAGTCGCTGTAATGCCTCGCTGTCTCTGGACAGGCTGTTTTCATGGTATTGCTGCACAAAGCGCAGGCCGTCAATCGGCGCATCCAGCCAGATCCACCAGGGATAGCCCGGTATCCAGGTCTCCGGAAAGCCGATGATCTTCGCCCCATTGCCGGCCGCCTCTTCTATGTAGGCTATGCCCTTGTCAAGGCACGCATCAAGCTGCAAGAAGACGGGGGCGGCCTGCACCACAGCGGCCTTGTAATGACTGTTCATAGGCAATAACTCCCTAAGTGTCTTGCAGAAAAATAATAACGATTATCAGAAACGATAACGCACGGTGGCGCCAAATTCTCTCGGTCGATTATAGTTCGCCTCATGAAAGCCCAGACCAAAGTTCGAATCACCACTGATGATGAATCGCGCATCCGTCAGGTTAGTGGCGAAGACGACCAGGTCCCAGGCGGCGTCATTGCTGGTCCATGTCAAGGAGGCGTTCAGGGTATGATAGGCCTCCTGAAACAGAAAAGGCGAGTTCTGCGCATCATTGAATAGATCATCGGTATAGCGATAGTCGCCGCGCAGCGCCAGCGCACCCCAGGACACCGGCCAGACATATTCAGCCGAAATATTCAGCGTCATCTCCGGCGTATTGGGCAGCTTGGTGTCTAAGGTAATCCCCTGCGCAACAATCGTTGTCGGCAGATTCAGTTCATCGTATTTGGCATTGATATAACCCAAGCCGGCATTAAGCAGGAGGTTCTCCACCGGCACCAGGGCAAGTTCCAGCTCGACGCCGCTAATGTCCGCCACGCCGGCATTCTGGGTCAAGGGCCCGCCGCCGGTTTCAAATAGCTGGATCTGGACATCGCTGTATTTACTCACAAAGCCGGCGGCGTTGATGCGCAGACGGTCATCCCAGCCCTGCCATTTCACGCCTGCTTCAAATGATTCCAGCGTCTCCGGGTCAAAGGCCAAAGGCTCGGTACGGGGCACGACATAGCGCGTGTTAAAGCCGCCGCTCTTAAAACCATCGGCATAGCTGAAATAAAACAGCGTGTCGTCGTTGAATTGATATTCCACCCCGGCACGGATATTTAATTCCGTGAATTGATCCTCTACCTCGGTCAAGGCAACGCCGGGGCCGCCGCCGGGCAGCAGCGGAACGAGTGCGATTGCGCCTTTTGGGTCGGCAGAGATATATTGATTATAGCCAAAGACCTTTTTATCGCGCGTATGGCGCAGGCCAAGGGTCAGCGCGAGCTTCTCGCTCAAATCAAAGGTGCCCTGTGCAAAAAAGGCGCGGCTGCTGTTATCAACACCGACAAAGTTATTGATCCACACCGGCGCTGCGGCCTGGCCACCCGGCAAGGGCGCGAAGATCGGCACCAGCACATCATCGTTGCCTTCTTCTGCAAAGAAATACGCGCCGGCTGCATATTGCAGGCGCTCGGCAAAGAGGCTGCCGGTGAGTTGTATTTCCTGGCTGAATTGTTCGTGCCGGTAATTCGTGTTACTGGTCTCGGTAATGGCGAAGGGGGCGCCGTCCGGGTCGCGATAAAACTCACCGTCCGTCTCGCGATAGGAGCTAATGGATTTGAACTCAAACCAGGGCAGCGACCAGCTAAAAGTCAGGGTTGCACCAAAGCTGTCTAATTTCGTCCCGGTCGGCCCGGTGGCAAAGGTGCGATCATTGTCTCCGCCCAGCAAGAAGCGCTCATCATAAGGCACGGCGCCGGGGTTCTGGGGGACGAAGATGCGGTTATAGGCAAAGGTGCTGCTGGGCGCGAGGCCCAGGGCGGGCACGCCGGGGTTCTCAGTTATGCCCACCAGCACCGAGCCCGCGCTCTGTTCGTTGATCTTGGCATAATCCAAGGTGGCATATAGGTCGATATCGGCGTTCGGCGTGAATAAAAACGAGGCCCGCGCCGAATGACGCTCCTCATCGCCCAGTTTGTCGCCTACGGTCGTGCGCTTGACAAAGCCGTCACGATTTTTGCTGGAGAAGGCGAATTTTGTCAGGAATTTCTCGGCAAGCGGGAGATCTACTGCGCCCTTGAAATCGATGCGGTCGAATTCCCCTATTGTCGCCTCCACGCTGCCGCCGAACTCCGGTGCCGGTCGTCTGGTGGTGATGCTGATCGCCCCGCCTATAGTATTGCGCCCGAACAGGGTGCCTTGTGAGCCGCGCAGGATCTCGATGCGCTCAATCTCCGAGACATCCAAGACCCCGCCTATCGAACGGGAAGAATACACACCATCGATATAGGTGCCGACACCCGGGTCGGTTGTTAGGCTGAAATCCAGTTGGCCGATACCGCGAATGAATACGACCGCACCGCTGGACACACCGCTGATCGGTGCTGTGGCATCAAAGATGACATTCGGGGTGAAATCAGCGAGCTTTGATATATCGGTGATCATCCGCGCAGCAAGGCTCTCGCTGGAAAACACAGTAATGGCGATGGGCGTATCCTGCAGGTTTTGTTCCCGTTTCTGTGCGGTAACGACAATCTCTTCAATTTGCGCCTGCGAGGCAGTTTGGAACAGAAAACATCCGGCGCAGATGCTGATAAAAAGCAGCGTAAATCTATTTTTCATGCCTGTCTCCCCTATGGAATATATGCCGCTATAACTCGTCGATGAGCTGGTCGATCATCGGCCAGGCTATCTTAGCGAGCCCGGCCTAGCTGTACTTGGCTGTAAGGGAAATAAAACTTGTTGGATAAGGAAATAGCGCTGACTAATCTGTAATCTTTTTATCCATGCCCTCGGCGGGTGCTGCCAATGAAAAGAGACGACTTCCAAGTGCTCTTCTATGCAAAGGTCAATATGTGCATCACTGGCAAACAGGCTAAGGTCATCCCTGCCTGCGAGCAGGGGCAGGCATCCATCGGATTTCTTACGGAACCTTCTATGGATTCCTGGTCACGCCGGGAATGACATTGTTGACTGGGAGATGGACGACGAAAGGATCGTGATTCCGTCCGGGGATGGGACGGCATCCAGTCACCGGGCGGTGATCAAAGGGAAGTGCCAAGCGGTCTTTGTGAATGTGTTCGGGATAGCATCAGGGCGGGCGATATGTCGCAAGTCAAGAATTTCGGGGGCTTCCAACATTGCCAACACTCGGTCAGGATACCTCCGAGAAAAACTGCTCTGCCAGGCAAGACCCAAATAAAAAGGGTCACTGCGACCCTTGTTGGTTTAGGGCAAGGGAGGCTCTTAAAAGATGATGCAGGGAGCGCACAACTTGTCCCCGGTTTGACCTAGGGTTTTCATGGATTCCTGGTCAGGCCAGAGCCCGCCCCGTGCCTGACACGGGGAATGACGAGCCATAAGGGCCACTGCGGCGCTCTTGGTTTACGCATATACTTAAGCTACTGTTGCCTCGCCCACCGCCTTCATGCTCAGGCGCACCCTGCCCTGTTTATCGATTTCCAGCACTTTGACCTTGACAAAATCGCCCTCGGACAATTCATCCGTCACGTTCTCTACCCGTTCCCGTGAGATCTGGGAGATATGCACCAGGCCATCCTTGCCAGGCAGGATATTAACAAAGGCGCCGAAGTCCATGATCTTGGCCACGCGCCCCTTATAGACCTTGCCGACTTCGATATCAGCCGTTAAGTCTTCAATGCGCCGGCGCGCCGCCTCGCTCTCGGCCTTGTCCGCGGAATAGATCTTGACCACACCGCTGTCATCGATATCGATCGTGGTGCCGGTTTCATCCGTAATGGCGCGAATGGTCGCTCCCCCCTTGCCGATCACATCACGGATCTTGTCCGGATGGATCTTGATCGTGGTGATGCGCGGGGCGAACTCGGACATTTCCTGGCGGGGGGCGGCAAGCGCGGCATTCATCTCATCCAGGATGTGCAAGCGTCCGGCCTTGGCCTGTTCCAGCGCAACCTCCATGATCTCGCGGGTGATGCCGTCGATCTTGATGTCCATCTGCAGGGCGTTGATGCCTTGTTCTGTGCCGGCCACCTTGAAGTCCATATCGCCCAAGTGATCTTCATCGCCCATGATGTCGGATAGGACCACGAACTTGTCGCTTTCTTTGATCAGGCCCATGGCAATGCCGGCGACCGGCGCAGCAGTGCCCACGCCCGCATCCATCAGGGAAAGGCTGGCACCGCACACGCTCGCCATCGAACTGGAGCCATTTGATTCAGTAATCTCGGAAACAACGCGAATGACATAAGGAAAGTCATCGGGATCCGGCATGACCGCCATCATGCCGCGTTTTGCCAAGCGGCCATGGCCGATCTCGCGGCGCTTCGGCCCCAGCATCCGCCCCGCCTCGCCCACGCAATAGGGCGGAAAGTTATAATGCAGCATGAATGGATCCTTGCGCTCGCCTTCTATGGCATCCACGATCTGGGCGTCTCTTTCGGTGCCGAGAGTGGTGACCACCAGGGCCTGGGTCTCACCGCGGGTAAAAAGGGCTGAACCGTGGGTTCTCGGCAACAGGCCTACGGCGACAGAAATATCGCGAATCGCCGTCGGCTCACGCCCGTCAATGCGCGGCTCGCCGGAGACGATACCACCGCGGACAATGCCGCTCTCTAATGCCGCGATGACTGCGGCGATTGCCTTATCCGCCCAGCGTCCCGGCTGCTCTTCCTGGATCCTGCTCACAACTTCATTGCGGATTTCACTCAAGCGATCACGCCGACTCAGCTTGTCACGAATGGCATAGGCCTCACGGATCAGATCGGCACAGCGCTTATCTACTTCGCCCTCCAGTTCCTGATCGGCCGCCGACGCCTGCCAGTTCCAGGGCTTCACGCCGGCCTCAACAGCCAGCGCCTTGATCTGCTCGATCACGCCCTGCATCTGCTCATGGCCGTACATGACCGCGCCGAGCATGACTTCTTCAGGCAGCTGCCTGGCTTCTGATTCGACCATCAATACCGAACTGTCCGTGCCTGCGACAACCAGGTCCAACTCTGAGTTCTTTAATGCAGCAAAGCTCGGGTTCAGCAGGTAATTGCCATCCCGATAACCCACCCGGGCCGCACCAATAGGGCCGTTAAAGGGCGCACCGGAGAGCGTTACCGCAGCAGAGGCCCCGATCAAGGCCAAAACATCGGGATCCACCGCCGGGTCGAGAGACAGCACGCTGGCGATGATCTGCACTTCGTTTCTGAATGATTTGGGGAAGAGCGGGCGGATGGGGCGGTCAATCAGGCGGGAGGTCAGGGTCTCTTTTTCCGACGGCCTGCCTTCTCGTTTGAAAAAGCCGCCGGGGATCTTGCCCGCCGCATAGGTTCTTTCCTGATAATCCACCGTGAGCGGGAAAAAATCGCGCTCGGTATCGGCGTCTTTACTCGCAACACAGCTGACCAGCACGACAGTGTCGCCCATGCTGCATAAAACCGCCCCACTGGCCTGGCGGGCCATGCGGCCAGTCTCCAGCACCAAGGTCCGGGCACCATATTGAAATTCTTTTTTGACAGGGTTCATCGTATTATCCTTCACGTGTATTGGGTAGTTGGAAAATTAAGAAAGTATTGAATGTAAAGTGGGCGGCTTGAGGCTAAATTCTTTGGGCTAAATTAAGGGCTTATCTGCGCAGGCCTAGGCGGCTGATTAGCTCACGATAGCGATTCAGGTCTTTGTTCTTCAGATAACCCAGCAGCTTACGGCGCTGATTCACCATTCTCAGCAGGCCGCGGCGCGAATGATGATCTTTTTTGTGTTCCTTGAAGTGCCCGGAGAGATCTGTAATACGGGCGCTCAATAAGGCGACCTGCACTTCCGGTGAGCCGGAGTCCCCTTCCGAGCGTTGATAGTCGCTGATAATATCAGCGCTCTGCTGCTGGTTTAATGTCATAATAAAGCTGCTCCTTAGAAGAACCTGCCTGCTCGAAAATCGGCGCCATTGTACCCATGCGCCCCAATGGGAACAAGTATATTTTAGAATTAACTTAGGACAATCGGGGCAAATAAGGTGCCGACATTCCGGAAACGCTGCGGCCAATTTTGCCATAATCAAGCAGGCAGCGATGAAGCGGTTGCATCGCGCATCCGGCAAATTGAGCCTGCCCCAGAACGGCACACAGCGACCTGGAATGATGCCTACACGGAGACAATCTCTCGGCAATGGCGTTCAGTTTATGGCCTGCTTCAATACCACCTCACCAAGATCAGCCTGCATAAGAAAAAGGCCATCCCTGGATGGAGCAGCTTATCTGCTTGAGCGCAGGATAATCTGATCCCCTGGCGCATCAGAAACTAGGCACCAATGGCAGCCAGCGAGTTCCGTCATTGTTCCAGGCGGAGGAGCGTCTCCAGAAATCCGGGAGAGCCGCCATCAAATTGCTTCGCACCCACTGTTCGTTGGTAATAGTCAATCGGCCCGGCAGCGCCAATCACTGCATAGACGTAACCATTGGCACGCATATCGGTCAATGCTCGGAACAAAAGCGCAGTACCGATGCCACGGCCCTGTGCAGACGCCACAACCCCTATTGGACCAAATACGCCTTTCGCTGCCGCATCGTAACAAGCAAAGCCAACTAGCTGCTGTTTGAAAATCGCAAGGTATGCAGAAATTGGGGACAATGTGCAAGCATGCTCGAATTCTGAGCACCAACGGCAGCCAAACTCCTTTCGTACCCAGGCCGCTGCGTCTTGCTTTTCCGCGGGGAATACCGCCCTGACAAGTAAGTCGGCTCTCTCTTGGGGGGGATGGGGTAGTTTTAAGAGGGGAACGATCAGATCATGCATAAGGTATCTTTCGACCAAACATGAATCGCCTATCTCCGGCGAATAAGGAACTGACTTTTTAATCAGCCCCTTACTCTAAACCTGAGAGGCGGTACCATAGCGAGTGAGCGAATTAAGGAGCACTGCTCGTGTTGCAATACGTAAAAACATCCATCTACGCCCCCATACCGCTCTGGATGAGCGAATATAAAGAGGCGAAGACAAAAAATCGAGTGCTAGTAGCGTGCCCGCAACGACACTCCGAACCTGCGTCCCAGAACGTCGTATTCGCTTAAGGCCCCAAAGAAGTTTCCACCACTGTTCGGTACCGGGATATCTTGATCAAACAGGTTGTTGATACCAGCCGTGAACCTGAAATTCTCTGTGAACTGATAGTTTGCAGATATGTCGAAATAGTTCTTGGCACCGATCCCGTCATCCCGGTTGCCAGCATTCACAACCTTGCCAATCCGGCGCCAAGACAACAGCACAGCGAACTGATCGTTTTGCCAGTTCATGTTGACTCTGTGCTTGTAGTCGGGTTGCAGAAAGCTCGCAAAGTCGCCCGAACATGCCCCGCCAAATGTGCCCGTACACTCCGTTGGATCAACGGTAGCGTTTGCCTGACGTGTTTGATCAATCACCACGGTCGCCTGATAGGTCAATGAGAAGCCATCCAGTTGCTCGCTAAACAAATCAAGCGGCAGAGCAGCATCAATATCAAAACCATCCTGCTTCAAACTGGCAAGGTTAAAATCGTTCACCAGTGCCTGGCTGATCAACCCGGTCGATGGATCGCGCAGAACAGCACCACAAAGAGGATTCCCCGGTGTTGGGTTGTCGATATAACAGTTAGTGAGCGCTGCAATCGGTTGAATCTGACTTACTGCATCGGTGATTTCGATGTTCACATAGTCAACCGCAAGACTCGCACCCGGCGCAAATTCAGGTGTAAATACAAAACCCGCAGTAAAGGTCTCGCCTTTTTCGGTGTCAATATTCGGGTTACCGCCAAAGCTGTAGATAGCTGCACTTGTATCAAATGCTGTTCCGGCAGCCGCTGCACCAAGGGCAGCACACTGGGCGGTATCACCACGACCGTCAAGACATGGGTCACCATCGAAACGCCCCGCCAATCGAGGTATGAAGCTACTGCTATCTTTGTCAAACAACGCCAACGATAACTGCACTTCCGGCCCGGCAAATTCCCCCAGATTGGGAGAGCGAACCGTTGTTTGACGCTGACCGCGCAACCGCAACGTATCATTTATCACCCAGGTGGCACCCAGCTTAGTGGCATCGCCGGTACCGGTCGTTGAGAAATCAAAACGTCGGTATGCCCCTTCGAAATTCAGTGCTTGCACAAACGGCAAGTCCGACAGCAACGGCACGAGGAGCTCGCCAAATTGCTCAAAGGTATCAAACTTGGCATCAATGGCACTTACCCCGCCCAGACCGAACGCAAGACCGTTTTGCAACGCGATACCAGGGACAACCTGGCCCGTTTCTTTCCGATACTCTATGCCGATTGCAAAGCCAACAGGGCCGGCCGGCAACGCAAACAAATCTTGAGAAGTACCTGAAATCACGGCAGTAGAAACCAGCTGATCACGCTCGCGGTCTGAATGAACTATCTCTGTGCCAAAATCACTCAGGTCCGTATTGGGGTCGAAGATATTGACAGAATTTACCTGCCCCGCGAAGCGGCTGGCGCCGCCAGAAGTATTTCTGATTGCATTGCCAAAGATGATCGCATTTTCAGTGGTTTCACCATATTGGAAATACGCATCGTACCCAATGTTACTGCTCAGATCGCCTCTTAGGCCAAGCAAAACCTGATAAGTGTCGCGGCTCGTTTCTGTACGTTGTAGGCCAAGCCCAAGATTACGCTCCACCTTGACCTTCGCCCCCCCCCCCCCCCCCCCCCCCCCCGAGAAAGTTAGCGAGGGACGCACAGCAGCAGGTATAAATTTATTTGCATCAGAAATTTCCACCGTCTCATTGACGCTGATCGGAGTCTGACCCGTCGAACCAGCCCCGGTAACATCAGTTTTCGTGAATAAGGCTCGCCCATAAAGCTGAACTTGATCAAACAGGTCATACTTGAATAACAAGCTGGCATTAAAGCGCTGCAGCGGCTGAATCAGATAACGTTCAGGCGTAACATTCACGGTTTGACGTTCCGTCGAGAGATTGCCAGCATTATCAAAGGCGAAGAATTCCCCGCTCGTTTCATCCGTGAAGTTCCCACCTTGAGATGGAATCGCAGTAGCTACCGCATCGGTAAAGCTCCTCTCTCCAGCCAATAGTTTAAAGCGCTCTGTGTAGCCCAAATAAGCGACTACATGACCGCGGCCGCCCTGAATTTCCTGCCCGGCGATAAAATCCAGCGACAGACTCTCACCGCCCCCTTTAGGGATTTCTGTGGTCGCATTGAACTCAAAACCATCAAACTCATCGTCAAGGATGAAATTCACCACACCCGAGACGGCATCAGCACCATAAATTGCAGCGGCACTACCGGTAACCACTTCAATGTTCTTGATCAGGCCGGTGGGCAAAGAGTTGGTATCGACTGCGTTTCTGAAACTAAAAGGAACTGCGCGCGTGCCGTTGATAAGCACCAGCGTGCGGTTTTGACCCAGGCCACGCAGATCAACGGTGGAAGACCCCAGCGAGTCACCCACGGATGCGCCGGTTGCATTGGCCCCCCCCCCCGCTTGCGGCAAACGAATGAAGATATCTTCAACGACCACCGAGCGGTCGGCCTCAATGAGGGCCTCATCGATGCTGGTGATGGGCGTGGAGGCGGTCAAGCCGGTGCGCTCAATGCGACTGCCCGTTACAACAATAGTTTCCAACTTTGCTTCCGCATCACCCGGCCGATCTTGAGCCTGCACCAAATTCAAACCCGCCAACAGAATTGGCAATGCGCTTGCTGCTTTTAACAAGCTATGTTTTAGCTTTTTCATTTACATTCTCTCCATTTTAACTTTAGTTGATCGAGAAACAATCTTAACACAGTATCATTTTCAGACTGCCGACTACCCCGGAACGTTTACGTACGAATAATTATATCCAGTGATACCACTTTGTGCTACAAAAGTCAAAAATAAAATACAGACCATATACCAATTTGAGGATTTTTAATAGGGGTCTTAGGAAGTTAAGCGCCAGTGAATAGGTGCTAAGATGCTGAAATGACTAGGAAAAAAGGCTACTACATCCGTTCCTTAACATCACAAAGAGAAAATGTCGGCCACTCATTCGCTATCCCCGTCCCCTTTTTCACAAGGACATGCCTTCGCAGGGGCAGGTTTTCCCTGGATTTGACGGCTTCGGACACCGCCCGTTTGACCGGCGTCAGGGAAGCGTTCGGTGAAGGATATTTATAGCAAACCATGCCCTCATGAAAACGAGGGTACGCCAGCGGCCCAATCTCACTGTTGAGGCTGGCAGCCTTGCGGTCTCATCGCTGGATATGGCTGTGGTCAGGAATGCCAACAACAGGCTGGGAGATTTAATGGCTGCGGCGATAGGCATGGCCGCGCTAAGCCCTGCCCAATATCTGGGGCTTGATGATAAGCCGGGTAAAATAGCGCCAGGCTATCGCGCCAATATCATCCACTACTAACGACAACGGACAACTAACAAGAAGCTGGATTGAAGGTGAGGGGAATACCTTCGCATATTGATTGACACCTCATTATGAATAGCACCTGAGTGTGCAAGGCTTGAAAACTTTAAGTATTTTCCAGCCGGTGGCCAGTTGCAGATATGGTGCTATAATCTTTACAGACGCAAGGTTTTGACCTAATCAAACTTGGGAGAACGCATATGTCCACGGAGCTGATGAGTGAACGCTTCAGCAACATCGATCAATGGACTACGCAGGAGGCTGTTGATGCGATGATAGAGAGCCAACTCTCCGCTATCGCTGCTATTCAGCCGCTGTCGGTCAAGATTGCCGCTGCGGCCGATTCTGCAGCGCACCGCCTGAGGGATCGCGGCCGATTGATTTATGTTGGAGCAGGAACATCAGGACGTGTCGCTGTGCAAGATGGTGTTGAATTGCAACCGACTTTCGGTTGGCCTAGTGAGCGCTTGGCTTATGTTATCGCCGGCGGAATTACAGCGCTTGTGGAAAGCGTCGAAGGTGCTGAAGATGATACGACATCCGGTCAGAGTCGCATCGAGTCTCTGAATGTTGGTGCAAACGATGTGGTTATTGGCGTTGCAGCAAGTGGCAAGACGCCTTTTACGATCGCAGCAGTTGAAGCTGCACGTAAATCAGGAGCGCTGACTATTGGCATTACTAACAATGAGCAAGGGATTTTGCTGGGATCTGCCGAGATTGGGCTGGCTGCCAAAACAGGAAGCGAGGTCTTGGCTGGATCAACAAGAATGAAGGCCGGCACCGCACAAAAAGCAATGCTAAACATTCTTTCTACCGTCATAATGCTTAATCTGGGGAAAATATATAAGGGACTTATGGTCAACATGATAATTTCGAATAAAAAACTCCAACAGCGTGGAGCCCAGATCGTGCAAAAACTGTCGGGAGTTTCACTTAAACAAGCCGCGGCTGCTCTGAAAGAGGCGGACAATGATATTCCGATAGCTATCTTGCTTTCATTGGGGCTGGATCTACAACAATCTGAAGCATTACTGATAAGCCACCGAGGACATATCGGCGCGGCAATCAAAACACTTAAGAGATAATATTCATGGAAACAACGTCAAAAAATCCTACTCCGCTCTATTTGCAGATTGCGAGTACTCTTCGAGCGAAGATTAACGATGGAGAAATCATTCACGATGAGGCCCTGCCATCTGAACGGGAGCTGACAATTATGACAGGCGCATCACGCGTCACCATTCGCAAGGCCGTCGATAAACTTGTTTCCGAAGGTCTAATCTATCGGCGACAGGGTTCAGGAACATACGTATCATCAAGAATTCAGACTGCTTCATCGTTCTTGAGCAGTTTTACAGACGATGCGGTTGATCGTGGTGATTTGCCCGGTGTGCTATGGATAATGAAATCGTTTTCTGCTCCTACGGCAGACGAAGCCGCTCGCTTGCGGATCTCGATGACGTCAGAAGTTGCGCGCCTGGGGCGCGTTCGCCTGGCCAACGATGAGCCACTGGCCATAGAGAATGCAGTCGTACCGAAGGTTTTCCTCCATGACTTGCAGCTAGTAGATGACTCCCTTTATGAGGCACTTGCCAAGCTGAAATACCGTCCGGTTCGTGGCCGCCAAAAGATCAGAGCCTCGCTTGCAACCCCAACGGAAGCCAGTCTGTTGCAAATTGATGAAGGGAGCGAGGTACTGAGAATTGAGCGAACAACGTATACCTCTTCCGGCTCTATTGTGGAATTCACACGTTCTGCCTACCGCGGTGATCGCTACGAATTTGTCTCAGACCTCAGTTGAACAAGGCTACATTCATCTCGGGAGTTCGATCTTGAAGTGCGCCATTAACGCTTTCAGAGAAGCTATTGGTGGAGACTATGTCCTGACAGATAGACATAAGACTAAAGCGTATAGAACTGGTTACAGATCAAATGCGGGAGAGTGCCTTGCAGTCCTTCGTCCTGGCACGTTACTCGAAATGTGGCGGCTGCTACAAATAGCTGTAGGTTATGACTTCAACATATTGGTGCAAGCCGCAAACACATCGTTAACTGGCGGTTCCACTCCACTTGATAGCTATGACCATGATATAGTGATCATCAATACCTGCCGCCTGAATAAAATTCATATTATAAATAATGGAACACAGGTTATATGCCACGCTGGCAGTACTCTGCATAAACTTGAAGAACAACTTCGACCTGTAGGCAGAGTTCCTCATTCAGTCATTGGATCATCGTGTATAGGTGCTTCAGTGATAGGTGGCATATGTAACAATTCTGGTGGAGCACTTATTGAACGCGGACCCGCATATACCGAACACTCCTTGTTCGCCCGCATCGAAAAATCCGGCAATCTGGT
This sequence comes from Gammaproteobacteria bacterium, assembly GCA_963923955.1. Lineage (GTDB taxonomy): Bacteria > Pseudomonadota > Gammaproteobacteria > Eutrophobiales > Eutrophobiaceae. Next base: position 1,166,763 of record OZ000552.1, on the reverse strand, counting down.
TCTTGAGAACCATTTAGGAGTCAGTCTTGGCAGTGCCCCAGAGGAGATATTATCCAAACTCGAAAATCATGATTATGGTGGAGAGGCAATCCAGCAAAGTGTTGGTATGACTTCAGATCATGAGTACAAAGATTGGGTTCGCAATGTCAATGCACCCACGCCAGCCCGATATAACGCGGATGAGCGGCGGCTAAAAGGGGCTTCTGGCTGCGCTGGGAAACTTGCCATATTTGCTGTGCGCCTGGATACATTTCCCCAAAATGCCACTGAGCAAACATTTTTTATTGGATCTCACGATGAGAAAGAATTTACAAAGCTAAGGCGGACAATCCTCATGAGTTTCAGCGAGCTGCCTGTTTCTGCTGAGTACATAGATCGAGAAGCATTCAAATTTACCGAGAGTTATGGACTCGATATAATCTACCTAATCCGTTTGTTAGGCACACATCGACTCCCGATATTTTTCAAAATCAAAGAAACACTTTCATCCAAGCTGGACAGCTTGCCGTTATTAAAGCCAGGTCTTATTGATCGTTTTTTCATAATTCTGGGGCGGCTTGCACCAAATCCGATCTCCATTAGCATAAGAAAAATTGCTCATAGATATGAACATCTACTTATCCTTAAAGTGAAGGGAGGCAGTTTTGAAAAGACATTGGATTTTTTACACAACCACAAAAACCAGGGCAACCTGGATTTCCATCTTTGCTCACAAGGTGAAACGAAAATTGTTGAACTTCATCGCTTCGCTGTTGCGGGTGCCGCAGTACGGTATCAAACCATTCACTCATCTACAGTTGGAGATTTGCTTGCATTGGACATCGCCCTGCCAAGAAACACAACAGAATGGAAAGAACATTTAGTGCCAGAATTAGATCAACAGATTGCACACAAACTATACTACGGTCATTTTATGTGCCAGGTGTTTCATCAAGACTACATTTTGAAGGCAGAAACTGATTCGACTAAAATTAAAGCAGCCATGCTGAAAAATCTCGAAGCCAGAGGGGCAAAATATCCAGCAGAACACAATGTGGGCCATTTTTATAAAGCAGAGTCTGCTCTATCCAATCATTACATGTCTCTGGACCCTAAAAACCAGTTCAATCCTGGAATAGGCAATACCTCCCCAAAACGTTATTATGAAGATTAAACCGATACAACTTTACTTTTGGGGTTGTCTTAGATAATCGTATTGTATTATCTTATGGCCATGCGCAAAAGTTGTTTACGTTTTGGCAAACAAAATCGTCTAATGGAGCATTTTTTGTTTTTGTTAGGGTTATAGGAAGCAAAAAATCTAAATTAGCTTGTCACGAAGCAATTTCAAGATAACATGATACAGATTATCACGGCGATAATTAGAACGAAATTCAGTCTCTTTCAGATGATAATGAAACATCTCCTTTTCGAGCGCTTTTCCTGGCGTTCAGTCGCAATTTGGCATAGACATGGAACGACTCAATGCCGTTGATATGGCTATGCGGATTCGCAAACTCATTGGTGCCAATCTGGCCATATCGGCAGCGGTCAAATCCAGCGCAAACCTGCCTCGACCAAAGCAGGGGACAGCGCAACAGTCGGCGGAATGTAGGCGCACTAATTTTAGAAAATGCCTAGTGCCTGTTTTTTCTATTCATTTCAGAATCTTAACACCCCTTAAGTGGTGTTTTGCTTCCTGTGACCCCAAAATAATGCGTATAACTTGTTTTCTGGCAAGCGTGTTTGGCTGTTTTATATCTTCAGTCTATGCCCACCCCACTCAACAAGCTTTATCGATTCCAAACTGGCAGCAGGCTTCCCCATGGCCCGATCGCATCGTCGTAACGCTTGCAGGGGAGCCACAAGCCGAATTCTCCGTCACGTGGCGTACAGACGCCTCTGTTAGTACTGCGATTGCACAAATCGTATTAGCCTCTGAGGACGCTCGCTTTGACTTGTCTGCAAAGACACAAATAGCCGATACAGAAACCTTGAACCCATCAATGCCTGTCATTGATGGATTGACCTATGAAGAACCGTTAAATGCCGGTATTGGATTGGCTCACTTTCACTCTGTCACATTCTCAGATTTAGAACCCGACACCGTCTACGCCTATCGGGTTCGCGGGGCAGAAGACGCATGGAGCGAATGGTTCCAGGTTAAGACCGCAGCCATGGATGGCCGTGTCCAGTTCATATATCTTGGTGATGCTCAAAACGGAGTCTTGTCTCACTGGTCTCGGATTGTTCGTGCCGGATATGCCGCACTTCCCCAGGCAGATTTCATCTTACACGCTGGCGATCTCATCAACCGGGGGTCGCGGGATTATGAGTGGGCCGAATGGTTCAAAGCCGTTAGTCATATTCATGGCATGATACCTGCGGTTCCGTTAGCGGGTAATCATGAATATGCCCGGCTGGGGCTAGATCAGGAAAAAAGTGACTGGTTGTTATCTATTTTCTGGCGTCCGCAGTTTAACTTGCCAGTTGAGGAGGGCTTGCCGGACGATCTGCACGAAGTTGTATATGATTTGCGTTATTCTAATGATGTGCATTTATTTGTTATCTCAACGCAGAATGAGAAAACGCAGATCCAGGCTAATTGGTTGGATGAGCAGCTGTTGCTTAGCGATGCGCGCTGGAAAATAGTTGCAATGCATCACCCTATCTTTTCTTCGGGTAAGGGGCGCGACAGGGAGGATTTACGCAACATACTCCTGCCTGTCATCAATCGTCATTCGGTCGATTTAGTCTTGCAAGGCCATGACCACAACTATGCGAGAGGCGAGATTGGCCAAACTCCTGAACGCCTGGGCATTAGTGAAAACAACGGGGGTATCCAAACAATGTTCGTTAATTCGGTGAGTGGCCCAAAACAATATAAATTTCAGAGTGATGGCTGGAAGCATTATGAACAGCACGGAGTCACTCTGGCCAGACGTGCAGAAAACACTCCCTTTTATCAGATCATTACGATTGAAGGTGATAACCTGTCTTACGAAGCGCGCACGGCTTTGGACGAGCTATATGATGAATTTACTATGCAAAAGACCGGCGGTAAAAAAATAATCACACATGGCTCTGTATCAACGATAGAAGAAAGAGGTTTTCATAATACAGGGGAATATCAAGGTACCAGTGACTTAAAATAGAGCTAATTCTTATTCCCAATTACTAATAAGATTTGCGGCGCAAAATATCAATCAAAGAAAAATGGCTTTAAAGTTACTTGTCGCCATAGGTCACGGCTTGGGTAACAGAACCCAATATCGGCCCGAGGATTTCATGCCACCTGCGAGTTTCTCAGCCTCCTCGCCGCGCCCCCAGAATACATCTCCTCGTACAGCGCCGCGTATTGCGCTGCCGGTATCTTGGGTTACCATCAGCCGCTGAAGCGGTGGTGCACTTTCTATGGGAGCCTCAATGTCCACCCAGATAGGAAGTCCATAACTCAGCAGTGAATGATCAATAGCCAAAGAACGACCAGGCGTGAGGGTCACTCCCTCTGCTCCCAACGGCCCGTCAGCATCTATCTCTCGAAAGAAAATATAAGACGCATTGGTATGCATAACTTCATCAGCTTGCTCAGGATTGGCTATCAACCATTGACGGATCGCTTGCATCGACATGTCTTCTTCCGCAATTTCTTCCCGCTGTATGAGTTCGCGACCAATTGAGTGATAGGGATGTCCATTTCTTCCAGCGTGGCTAATACGCATCGTATTTCCATCGGGAAGCTCAACATGGCCAGAGCCCTGAACGTGAACAAAAAATGCATCTATTGGATCATCAAGCCAAACAAGGACATCATTGTTATGTGGGTATTCTCCACCGGCAACGATTTCACGTCTTGACTCATATGGTTGTAATTGACCGTCGATAACCCGGCCTGCAATGTGACGGCCATTGAGGTCTTTACGGAAATCACCGAGTGAAACCATCACGAGATCATCCGGTCGACTATGTAAGGGAGTTTGATAAGCGCCTATACGATCGAGAGATCCATGCAGTGAAGATTCGAAATAACCGGTAAACAGTCCCTGCTGATTTCCATTATCGGTAACTAGATAAGGCCTAGTTTGGCTTTCGAAAAAAGCTCTTAGCCGGCCTTTAGGAGCCTTCATAAAGTTGCGACAGAGAAGCTGCCATTCAGCTACAGTTCCAGCCTCCTCAAGTGAACCCATTGGGTCGGATGGTTCGCACTCAAGAATACGTTCACAAGTCTCCTCGAACGCTGTTACAAAAGTTGAGAAATCATCGCTGCCCCATCCGGGGAGAGATTCAAAACTCACTGGCTGCAACGAAATTTTACCAGCCGGGCTGGGAATTTTCGACGAAGGCGCACATCCTAAAAAAACAAGAATTAGGCAGAAAATTAAGCTACGCATGGGTCTATGATTACCGCGGTTGAAGGTTAATGTCATGCTGGAGGTCACGAACTCTAAAGAAACCGGCTTACTTGGGGAGATGTGACCTCTCGATCGCTTTCAGTGATTAAACCACATCGCTCAAAGAGCGATGTGGTGATGAAGAGGGGATGAGCCCCCCTCGTATGCTTCCGAAGGCCGGATCCGTGATTAAAATCTCATGTTCAAGCCGAGACCGAAGCGACGTCCGTGGTTAAAGCGGCCAAGAGGGCGGCCAAAGTCCACGGCACCGTCTTCATCGCTCGCATACCAGTTCAGCTCTGCATCCGTAAGATTAATAACTTGGAAAATCAGATCAATATTATCTGTAAGAGTATAACTCGCATTCAAATCAAATTTTCCATAATCATCCTTGTATCCATTCAGACCGCGCCCGACTGCGCCAATATCATACCGGTAACGCGAGCGGAATGTATAAGAGATGCGAGCATCTAATCCATAATTCTGATAAAACAGGGCAACATTATAAGTGTTCTTGGAGTGATCCAGCAGCACCTCGTCTATACCGGCCTCAATTTGCTCCGGGGTCTCGTCCAAATCAGCATTGGCATATGTGTAGTTGGCCTGTACACCGAACCCCCAAGGCAGGTCTTGTTGGTAGCTCAACTCGAAGCCCTGGATTGTGCCGCCAAGTCCATTGATAGGACGTGTGAGCGTAAACTCTCGTTGCTCAACCACAAAGGTGTCACCAACTGACACTGGATAGTCTCTGATGGCCGTTAAGTTTTCTGATGCAAAGTAGGATTTTATGTCTTTATGGAACAAAGCAAGTGCCAGGGCTGAGAAGTCATCCATGTACCATTCAGCAGACAAATCAAATTGTGTGCTGCGGAACGGGGCCAAGTCCGGGTTGCCTTCCCGCCCTGTGCACTCATAGCCTGTCTCAGTCGCAGCATCGCGACAGCCGCGTGTCTCAGAGCTCGTCAAGTTCACATAGTTTGGGCGCGAAATAACTTTTGCTGCAGCGAAGCGTAGAATAATATCATCAAGACCGACATAGCTGATATTGAGACTCGGCAAAATGTCGGTGTAATTGTTCTCGACAACTGCATCTTCAACGAAGCGTGGTGCGAAATTGCGCCCCTCAAAACGTGCTGACGTTGACGTGGTCTTTGTTTGAACCAAACGCACTCCAACATTGCCGCGGAAGTCGGCAAAATCGAAATTGGTTTTTAGATAAGCGGCATAGACCTTTTCATTGAGATCAAATGCGTCCTCGGGATCGATGAAAGAGCTATTGCCGGTTCCTTCAATTTCCGGACGCTCCGATTGCCATTGGAACAGCCGCTCCGAGTTAAATTCCCACAGAGCAGAAGGCACAGCACCAACCTTGAAGCTCGTAATGGAAGTGCCTGAGAAATCAGCCAGGCTCGTTCCCACAACTTCGCTATTTGGACCAAATGAAGTCGCTTCGTCAAAGTCTCGCTTGAAACGGCTTGCCGACTTGTTGTGTTCGCGGAATTTAATGCCGACCTCGATGCTGGAAACGAAGGGATTCTCTAGCTCATATTCGATATCGGCCTTAACGTAAGTTTCATCAGCATTATTGCGGATGCGATTCACAAATGTACTGTGGAGCGCAAAATCTGATGGCGACAACCCGTCTTCAAATATTGCCTCGGATACCCCAGTGGATAAATCAAAGTTCAAGGCAGAGCGAGCACCGAATGAGGTATCATAGCTCTCTACATATCCCTTAGCAAAACTATGCCCGGCCTGGAAGGATGCTGTCAGTGCACCACGTCGCCATGTTCCTTCCAAGTCGAATGCCGTCGTCTCAATATCTCCAAGATATGTACCCGTCTCATACTTTGCAGCTTGAAGATTAGCAGCACCTAAACTCTCGCAGCAAAGTGGGAGACTGCCAGAGACCACCGTTCGATCTTCAATGACAAGGTCTCTATCGGCAGCAGGGGTGAAAAGTGTCGCAATGCTGCCAAACCCGACCGATAGACGTCCCAGAGATTCTTGTTTCGTGGCAGAATGAAACCCGGTGAACACAAAATCTAATTCATCCGTCGGTGCATACTGAACAGTCACAAAAGGAGTCGACAAGCTGTAATCACTGGTGTAAAGGTTGGCACCGGGGAAAACAGGCAGCCGTTCTGTCTCCCCATCATCATCGACATCCCTTAGACGAAAGTATCCGCCCAGATTCCGCTTTGACTCGAGCTGCGTTGCACTGTCTTTGTAAACATAGGCCAGGTTCACACCGAATGTGTCATCGTCATTTTTCCAGTTGTACAGCCCGGAAATATGGGGCTTGTACTCGCCGGCATTTTCGAAGCGAAAATAACGTGCTGAAATCGCCCCGGAATTCGCCTCGGCGTCCAATGGCCGCCGCGTTCTGACAATTACCGTGCCGCCCACCGAACCTTCATCAACATCCGCCTCCGGCGTTTTATACACCTCCAGAGTCTCAACGATCTCGGTAGGCAACAAAAAGTAGTTAAAGTTGCGGTCACGGAGTTCCGAGCGTCTGTTACTCGCAGTTCCAGATGCAACTTGCTGATTGTTTAAGAGCGTACGGTTGAGGTGCGGTGCAGTGCCGCGAATACTGATACGGGCACCATCTCCTGTGCGCTCGTCTCTTTCCACCTGTACGCCGGTAACCCGCTGCAGAGCGTCCGCAACATTGATATCGGGGAAACGCCCGATGTCCTCCGCAGACACAGCATCAACAATAGTATCTGCATTCTTTTTGACATCCAGACTTCTCGCAAGGGACCCGCGGTAACCCAAGACCTTAACCTCAGCAATCTCTTTCTGTTCAGTGTCCTCCTCAGATGCGGGGGGGGGGGGGGGGGGGGGGGGGGGGGGGGGGGGGGGGCATCCTGCGCGTGAGCGGAAATCACGCCAGCAGATAGAAATGACAGAACGCTTGCCGCAACTACAAGTTTGAATTTTGATTTAATCATGTCGTTTTTCCTCACTCGCTGTAGTTTCAAGTTGTCGTGCCCCAACTACTAAGGCTTTTAGGCAGTTTAAGATAAAATACCTAGCATTACAATACCAAGTTATTACCAATTATACTATAAATTGTCAAGTGGTAAATGCTATTGTAACTGTTTTTTAGGGGCTGTCCTACCTGCCCAGCATTTTTAACTCTTTTTGAAAGAGTGTGAATGGCGATTTAATCATCCGCATCCCAAAGTGCAATTAAGAGTGTTAAAACAATTAGTTAAACAATATATGTCATGCATTATCTAGGAAAGCCCACTCATTAAATATCCACGGACTTGTTCTGCGAAGCAACATTGGTATGCGACACAGGTATCTTCATTATAGGCCTCGCCACCGCACAGGGTCGACAAGAGCCCAATAATCTGCCAGGGTATTGCTGCGGCGAGGTTCTTCACCCACTTCAGATAGATAGGCAGAGTCCTCTACTGCTGCCATCCTGGATGCGTAAAAACAGCAATACATAAATCGGATCAACCCGATGCCAAATCTGTATATTCAAAAGCCCTTGCCTTTAAAACTATCAATTCATCATAGACATAAACCACTTTAATACATATAGTTGAGCATTATGGTAATAATACGAAAAATAGAGATGATCCAACTTAATTTGCTGAACTTTATGCACCTGCCGATCACAAGTGTTTACAGATTGCCATTTCTCTTACTTACTGCACTACGCCAGATATTTCCGGCACAAGCCGAGGCTTTGAAGGCTCTGCATTCGCAATGACTGATCCAGTTTATTACCTTGGGATCGATGCTGGAGGCAGCCGTTGCAAGGCGCGCCTCTTAAATAGACAGAGAAAAATCCTTGCCGAAGTGGAGTCTGGTCCCGCTAATGCACGAATTGGCATTGTACGCCTTCGAGCAGCGATTACTGAGATTGCAAAGCAAAGCTTAATCCAGGCCAATATCCCCCTAAGCGAACTGCCTAACATTGTATTGGGGATGGGCATAGCAGGAATAATGCGCTCGGGTATGAAAAGTGAAATTGAAAATATGGCGCTGCCTTTCACATGTCGCGCATTTGACAGCGATGCAGCGATTGCGTGTCTTGGTGCCCACCAGGGATCTGACGGTGCAATTCTAATCCTCGGAACGGGGAGCATCGCTTATATTCAGAACAACGGCTGTCCGACAACAATTGGTGGGTACGGATTCCCGATCTCGGATGAAGGAAGTGGTGCCGCACTGGGACTTAGTGGCATCAGACATGCCTTGCGTGCTCTTGACGGACGAACAGAGAAATCATCATTGAGCGATGCTATCTTAAAAAGATTCGACAATGATAGGGCCAAAGTGATTGCTTGGACAGATCAGGCAATACCCTATGACTATGGCACCTTCGCTCCGTTGGTCCTGGATTATGCCGATAGGGATGATGTTATCGCCCGTTCAATCGTAGAAGGAGCGGCTGGGCATGTAGAGTGTTTCATCGAAAAAATATTTGCAACAGGCGCGCGGCGCTGTGCATTAGTGGGTGGTGTTGCGCCAAGAATTATGCCGTGGTTACGACAACGAACCATCGACAGACTGGTAGAGCCTGTTGGCGATGGTTTGGATGGCGCACTGATTTTAGCAGGCGCTCAAAGTTCACCATACTCTGCGTGAAGACCGCAAGCTTGGAAGAAACAGGATGGGATTCACTGCCTTTGATTGGTTGGTACTCGCAGGATACTTTGTAATTGTCTCCGCTTTGGGAATCTACCTTTCGCGAAAATCCGCCGATACCTCGAAGGAGTACTTTCTATCCAGAGACGGCCTGCCACTTGCGTTAATCGTTTTTTCAGTTCTGGCAACTACTCAATCTGCTGCAACATTTCTTGGCGGGCCTGATATAGGATTCCGCGGCAACTATACTTATTTAGCTGGGACGATAGGGGCGATCCTCGCCAGTATTATCGTTGCCACGATCCTTTTGCCCAAGTTCTATGCCGCAAATGTCATCACAGTGTATGACTTGCTCAATAAAACATACGGCTCAACCACGATGAGATCAGCCGGCGGAATGTACCTATTGGGGCGCATATTTGCGAATGGCGCAAGATTGTTTATGGCAGCGCTAGCCGTAGCACTCATGGCCTTCGGCGACACTACGTTCACCAGTGTCGCACTTGCGGCTTCCTCTATTACCTTTGTGGCGCTGGCATTCACACTGGTCGGCGGACTGCGATCTGTCGTTGCAAGCGATGCATTGCAGTTTGGGGTTTACGTTTTTACTGCAATTTTCATCATGGTCGGACTTTATCAGGCTGTTGATTTGCCTTTATCGGACATAATTGAGGCCGCCCGTACAGCACCTGATGGTCAGAACAAGTTGATCTTGTTTGATTTTTCTATAAACCTGCAACATCCTTTCACAATGCTATCTATAGTAACAGGGCTCACTCTTTTGTTGCTGGGAAATTATGGCCTGGATCAGGATACAACGCAGCGATTACTTGCGGCGGGAAATTCTGCACGTGCAGGCAGGGCTTTAATTATCGCATCTTTACTGGCAATACCACTCACCTTTATTTTTATTACCATTGGACAACTGTTGCATATTTTCTATGAACGACCAGAAATTACAGGCCGAATAAGCACAGATTTCGAGTTTGAGAGTACTACGATATTTATACATTATATCTTAAATGAATTGCCTGTGGGTGTGCGTGGCCTGGCTGTTGCAGGTGTCATTGCAGCAGCTGTATCAACATTGAACTCTGGCTTAAACTCAATGTCTGCGGTTGCCATCAGCGATTTTTATCGCCCTCTGCGTAACAACAAACCTGAACTCCACTATGTTCGAGCCGGACAAGCTGCAATGATTTCTTTTGCTATTGCCCTTCTTCTCATGTCTTGCGTTTGTTACTTTTGGCAACAATCAACCGATGCTCCTTTGATAGAGTTTGCTCTCTCAGTGATGACTTTCGCATACGCCGGCCTCCTTGGCGTTTATGCGGTCGTAGTGTTCACCCATCGAGGCAGCACTGTTTCCATTGTGTCCGCATTGGTAGTGGGTTTCGTGGCCATGGGGCTTGGTGATAGTAACATCGGGAATATACTTGGCATCCCGGAAAACTACACCAGAATTGCTTTCACCTGGAAGCTATGCGTTGCTACTCTTCTGGCGTTTTTGGTCGCCTGTGTGGGCAATAAACGAAACGTCTCTTTGATGGATGAGTCTGTAAAGGGTACCTAAGAGCAATATGGCCGAACTTGGCATTGTCGAAGGTTACTTCGGGCCGAGGTGGTCATGGAAAGATCGTGCATTTGTAATGCGTTATCTGGCCAAATACGGATATAAAACCTATCTCTATGCGCCCAAAGCAGATCAATACCTACGCAAAAGATGGCAAAATACCCATCCCGCAGGTGAGCAAAGAAAAATTGCTCAGTTCGCGGCACTCTGTTCAAAGGCAGGTGTACGTTTTGGGATAGGAGTGAGCCCGTTTGAGTTATACAAGAATTTTGATCGCCCCGCCAGATCATCCCTAGCCTTCAAGATTGCTGCGCTGGAAGATATTGGCATCAATGAACTTTCAATCTTCTTCGATGACATGCAAGGTAGCCTGCCCGACCTGGCGGAGCGTCAAATAGAAATAATGAATTTCGTTAACGATCAATCATCACTGGAAAGAATTTCCTTTTGTCCAACATATTATTCAGATGATGTTGTATTGGATCGCGCCTTTGGCCAACGTCCAGATAACTATCTGGAAACACTGGGCTGTGGGCTACCTGATCGCATGGATATCATGTGGACAGGTGAAGAAGTCTGTGCTCGCGCAATGTCAATCCAGCACCTCAAAAATGTCGCTCACCAGTTAAAACGAAAGCCGGTTATCTGGGACAATTACCCTGTAAATGACGGCCCATGCAAAAGTCAATTCCTGCATATTCGGGGCTTCACAGGGCGCCATGCGGAAAATGGTAAATACATAGCCAGGCATTTGATTAACCCCGCGTTGCAATCGCACTTATCAATCATTCCTGCCATCACACTGGCTGATGTTTATTCCCTTGGCAGCCAGTATAATTATGCTGAGTCTACACATAAAGCCGCAGTTCATCTGCTGGGAAGGGCTCTCGCCGATCAAGTTCGTATGGATCTCATCGCTCTAAACGATACCGGCTTGGACAGGCTTGGCGAAAAATGGCTTGAATTGCGAACAACCTACCTACGTTTCAAACATCCTGTTGCGGATGAGATACTGTCTTGGTTAGATGGAAAATGGAGAGGCTCCGGAGTGGAAATGGAAATTAGCTGATTCTCTGAAGGAAAGAAGTTTCTCCCCTGACCTTAGGCAAATCAAACCATTTATCTTCGCTGCCCACGGCCAGCCAGGTTCGTTTTTTCGAAACCCAATTTTATCTCCCCACATCATCTCAGTGTGAGATGATATTCATTTTGAGGCAAGGGGAAACGGGCAAAAATCGCTGGAGTTCTTTTTTAGTAAGGGGCTGGGGCGGATGAGAGTGAATTTAAATAACATTCATTTTGCAACAAGAATACGCAATTCATGCGCAAAAAAACGGCCAATAAATCACCTGAAAATGATCATTTTCAGGAGCGGTTAATAGGTATTTAAGGGTGCTTCAAGGCCGCTTTGATGCTACAAAATTTAGGGTGTGCCGCGTGAGGCTCGAAAATCGGCGCCATTGTGCCCATGCGCCCCAATGGGAAAAATTTTATGTATGCGTCCACCACATATTGCACTTTTTGTTGTGCTGGATAATGTACTGCACGGGTGTTTGTACTCCCCGTCCTTTGTGCGGGCGCAGACCCTTGTATTTGACCAGCCAATCGGCCCGTCTTTCGTTGAGCAGCTTGAGGTCTTCAAACAGCAGGGGTTCCTAGGCGTCCACGCACTGCGTCGGCACAGTGCGGTTACAGCGCGCATAGAGCGCATTCCCCCATTTTCATGGGGACATGGGGTGTTGGGGTAGATCCACAGGTGGGCGATGTGGCTCTTCTGGAGCAACTGGTCAAACTCGCCTTTGCACGCATTGCCGCCCTCGGTGATGACGTGCTGGACCTTGAAGGGGGGCAAACGGAAACACTTCTCTAAAGAAGTCGCGGGCCGCGCGGCGGTTCCGTGTAGGTACCGCCATGGCCACTGCCCTCATCGAGGTAGGTGAGGAGAGCGCGCTTGCGGCTGCATGCCCACGCCGCTTGATGGCGTCCAGGCCCGACCCACCCCACGAGTGGTCGGGCAGGCCCACCCACGCGCCCGTGTGACGGGGACGACTTGTGAAAGGGGGTCTTCGGCACGAGTTGGCCTTGCCTTTGGGCGGCAAGGCCGGGGGAAACGCGCATCTTACCGGGGTATGCGCAGGCAGGCGGCCAAGGGGCGAGGAACGGGGGCAAGGCCATCCGCTGGCATGACACCAGGGGGCCAGCAGCACAGGGAGTTGTTGCTTGCCCAGATTGGGCAGGTCGTGACGATGGCTCCGGATCTGCGTTAGCATAGCCCGTGGCCAACAGCGCGCGCGTTCGCTTCGGGGCGCTGGAGGCCGGACACACGCCGACCCGACCCCGCGCGGCAGGCTTTGCGCCAGGCATACCGGGTAGGGCGACTATTACCGCTGCGGGCAAGGGGCGGCGGCGAAACCAGGCTGGTCACAGAATGTGCGCACATGTAAAAGACGCGGTGCCGCGCTGGTATTGTTCATGCCTGCCCTTATCGCTTGGCTGCGAAGTGCGATAAACGCCTTTCCTTCGACAAGCTATAGGGTGATAGCGCACTCGTTCTTTCACTTTAGAATAAGTGCAATATGTTTCTGAACTTATACGGTTTATTCCTTATCTTTCCCATAATTTATTTCATCTCTGCTGCGCTCTTAAAAATAGCTAGTGGCCGACTAAACGTTTCGGGGCGACCCGCCCATCATCGAGGACTTCGCCTAAGCCGAGGAAGACCTGATCTTCATTGTATAACCGGAGCATCCCCTCGGTCGGCGCATGCGGAACGGTGACTGGCTGTCCCCGGCACAGATAATAGGCCACGGCGTCAACGAGCTGCACGCTTGGTATATCCGGCAGCAGGCTGTCGATGCCGAGCAGGCATTTATCCAGGGCCGCCGTCCCCTGCAAGGCCAGCTCTTTAAGTTGCTCCATCGTCAGCATTCCTTCTTCGGTAAAGGGCCCCGAGGCGGTACGGCGCAGCTTGCTTAAGTGCGCCCCGCAGCCAAGCTGCCTGCCAATGTCCTGCGCCAGCGTCCGCACATAGGTGCCTTTAGAGCAATGCAGCGCTATGCTGATCTCCTCCGGCCCGTGCCCGATGAGTTCCAGTCTTTGTATCGTAACCGGGCGCGGTGCTCTCTCAACCTCTATGCCCTGATAGGCCAGCGCATACAGGCGCTGTCCCTTGTGCTTCAAGGCGGAATACATGGGCGGCACCTGCTGAATCTCGCCACGAAAGCAGGCCAGTACCTCCTCCAAGCGGGCCTTGGATAACTCAGGCACCTCCCGCTCATAGACTACTTCTCCGGCGGCGTCACCCGTGCTGGTCTCGCGGCCCAGCTTGCAGCTTGCAATGTATTTTTTATCTGCATCAAGGAGATACCCGGCAAAGCGGGTTGCCGCGCCGAAACACAGCGGCAAAAGCCCGGTCGCTGTCTTATCCAGGCTCCCGGTGTGGCCGGCCTTTGCCGCCCCATAGAGTCTCTTAACACTTTGCAGCAACTCATTCGAGCTCATCCCGGCCGGCTTGTCCATCAGCAGGATGCCCTGAACATTGCGCCCCTTTGTCTTGCGCCGGCGTCCCATCCTAAAAGGCAGAGGGGCCTGGGCGAGCGGCATAGAAGGCGATGCCGGGGCGCGGACTGCGGGACACTATTCTTCTGCCTCGCCCTTTGTGTTCAGAGAATCAATGAGCGCAGATAGATGGCTGCCGCGTGCAATGGAAGTGTCGAAGACAAAGCGCAACTTGGGCACGCCGCGCAGGACAATGACCTTTGCCAATTCATGCCGCAACTGCGCAGCATATTCATTAAGAATAAGGATCAACTCTTCACTCGGGGCTTCAGCGCCCAGGCTGGTGACATAGACTTTTGCATTATTAAGATCCGGGCTTACATCAACAGCGGAGATAGTCAGCATGCCTAAACGTGCATCCACTACTTCACGCTGGAGCAAGACTGCCAACTCACGCTGCACGAGATCGGCAACGCGCCGGTTGCGGCCATATTCTCTGGGCATAAGAAAAACAAAAGCTCTAACCGTTATTTAAATAGTACGGGCAACTTCAACACGTTCAAAGACCTCGATCTGATCGCCGGCCTTGACGTCATTATAGTTTTTAACACCGATGCCGCATTCAACGCCGGACTTGACCTCGTTCACATCATCCTTAAAACGCCGCAGTGATTCCAACTCGCCCTCGTAGATGACAATGTTATCGCGCAAGACCCGGATCGGATTGCTACGCCGCACAAGGCCGCTGGCAACAATGCAGCCGGCAATCTCGCCAAACTGCGGTGAGCGAAAGATATCGCGCACCTCGGCAACACCGATAATCTGCTCGCGAACCTCGGGCGATAACATACCGCTTAGCGCCGCCTTGACATCATCGATCACCTCATAGATGACGCTGTAATAACGCAGGTCAATGCCTTCTTCATCCACCAGCTTGCGCGCGGCGGCATCGGCACGCACATTAAAGCCCATGACCATGCCGCCGGAGGCCATCGCCAGATTGACATCGGACCCCGTTATCCCGCCGACACCAGCGCTGATAATATTGATCTTGACCTCGTCTGAGGATAATTTGCTCAAGGACTCCGACAAGGCTTCCGCAGAGCCCTGCACATCCGCCTTGAGCAACAGATTCAAGCTTACCTTTTCATCTGCACCCAGCCGTGACATCACATTTTCCAGTTTGGATGCCTGCTGTTTGGCCAGCTTGACCTCCCGGTACTTGCCCTGCCTGAAGGTTGCGATCTCGCGCGCCTTCTTCTCATCCGCCACCACGATCATCTCATCACCGGCATTCGGTGTGCCGGACAGGCCCAATATCTCCACCGGAGTCGATGGGCCGGCCGCATTCACTTCCCTAGCCTGCTCATCGTACATGGCACGGACACGGCCGAATTCATGGCCGCTTAAGATTACATCGCCCTTTTTCAAGGCCCCGTTTTGTACCAGCACGGTGGCAATCGGCCCGCGGCCTCTGTCAAGACGGGATTCAATCACGGTGCCTGATGCGGAACCATCAGCAAGGGCCTTTAATTCAAGCACTTCTGATTGTAAGAGTATGTTATCCAGCAGCTCATCCACCCCCGCGCCGGTTAGCGCCGAGACATTCACAAACAGCGTATCCCCGCCCCACTCTTCCGGCGTAACTTCAAACTTCGCCAGCGCCTGTTTCACCTTGTCCGGATCAGCATCCGCCTTGTCGATCTTGTTCACCGCAACGATGATCGGCACCGAGCCGGCCCTGGCATGCGTGATTGCCTCTTCCGTCTGCGGCATGACGCCGTCATCGGCCGCAACCACGATCACGACAATGTCCGTCACCTTGGCGCCGCGGGCGCGCATTGAGGTAAAGGCCTCATGGCCGGGCGTATCGAGAAAGGTGATCTTGCCCTTGTCCGTGACAACACCATAGGCGCCGATATGCTGGGTAATGCCGCCGACTTCCGCGGCAGCCACCTTTGAACGGCGAATGTAATCCAGCAGCGAGGTCTTGCCGTGGTCAACATGGCCCATAATGGTCACAACCGGTGCCCTGGCAATCTCATCGCCTGAGTGTCTGGCGGCCTTGGCAATCTCCTCTTCCAGCGCATTTTCCTTTAGCAGCACCGGCTTATGCCCCATCTCCTCCACCACAATGGCTGCGGTTTCCTGATCAATGGTCTGGTTAATGGTGACTATGGTGCCGAGGTTCATCATGACCTTGACCACCTCGGTGCCCTTCACCGACATGCGCTGTGCTAATTCGGCCACCGTGATGAGTTCCGGGAGTTGCACCGCCCTGACAATCGGTGCAGTGGGCATTTCAAAGGCATGTTGCGCCTCTCTCTTCACGACAGGTCTTGGGCGCTGTTTTTTACGCCGCTTGCCGGATTTGTCTGATGCGACATGCAGCTCCTTGCGCCGCAACCTGTCGGGTCTTGCAGCGGGCACAGTTCTCTCCGGGGCCGCCGGTCGGGCAGGTTTCCGGACCAATTCTTCGATTACCGCAGGGGCCGCCGGCGCGGGTTCTGCGGCCTTGTCCTCCTCCGGCTCTTCTTTTGCGGCCTCCTCTTGTGCCATGAAGGCGTCCGCTGCTGCCTGTGCCGCGGCGGCCTCTTCACGCTCCTTGCGGGCGGCTTCTTCTGCCTCCTGTTTGGCTATCGCCTCTTTTTCAGCATGTGCCGCAGCAGCCGCCTCTTCCTCAGCCCGGCGTCTGGCCGCCTCCTTTTCCGCGAGATCACTGCGTTTTGCATATGTCCTGCGCTTACGAAACTCAACGCTGACGGTTTTAGAACGGGTCCGTGTTCGGCCGGGAGTGGCCACCGGCACCTTTAGTTCACTCAAGGTCTTGCGCCGCATCGTGATCTTCCTGGGCTCGGTGGAATCAGCCTGGCCGCGCTTTCTGCGCAGATGCGCCAGCAGTTCGGATTTCTCATCATCGGATAACATATCATCCGATGTCTTGCGCTGAACACCGGCCGCCTGTAACTGCTCTACCAGGCGCTCAACCGGAATGCCGATCACATCAGCATAGTCCTTGAGGCTTACATCAGGCATCGGCTACCCCGCTCTCGCTCTCTTGCCCTTCAAACCAGGGGATACGGGCGGTCATGATTAGTTGCGCGGCGCGCGCTGCATCGAGCGCCTCAATCTCGACCAGATCATCCACCGCCTGCTCGGCCAGATCCTCCATCGTCACAACCCCATGCGCCGCAAGCTGATAGGCCAGGCCCTCATCCATGCCATCCATCTGCAACAGATCCTCGGCCGGTTTGGCATCCGCCAGTTTCTCTTCACTGGCAATCGCACGGGTGAGCATCACATCACGGGCTCGATCCCGCAGCTCCTGCACCAGGGACTCATCAAACTCTTCTATTTCCAGCATCTCATCATCCGGCACATAGGCCACCTCTTCTATGCTGGAGAAGCCTTCCTGCACCAGGATCACGGCGATCTCCTCATCCACATCCAGCTGCTCTTTGAACAGGTCTTGCAGCACCCGCGCCTCGGCCTCGGTCTTCTCATCGGCCTGCTCCACAGACATGACATTGAGCTCCCAGCGGCTTAACTCACTCGCCAGCCGCACATTCTGTCCGCCGCGGCCGATGGCTTGGGACAGGTTCTCTTCAGCCACGGCGACATCCATGCTGTTGCTATCTTCATCAACCAGGATGGATGCCACCTCCGCCGGGGCCATGGCATTGATGACGAACTGAGCCGGGTTTTCATTCCAGAGAATAATGTCCACCCGCTCGCCGCCGAGTTCATTGGAGACCGCCTGCACCCGTGAACCGCGCATGCCGACGCAGGCACCGATGGGGTCTATGCGCCCATCGTTGGCACGCACCGCGATCTTGGCGCGCGCGCCCGGATCACGGGCGCCATTGATGATCTCGATCATGCCTTCATTGATCTCCGGCACTTCGATCTTGAATAGCTCAATCAATAACTCCGGAGCGGTGCGGCTTAAGAATAGCTGCGGACCGCGACTGTCCGCTTGCACGTCCCTTAAGTAAGCGCGCAGACGATCGCCGGTACGCACCGCCTCACGCGGTATCATCTCCTCGCGCGGGATCAAGCCTTCGGCATTATTACCCAGATCAAGGATCACGCCGCTGCGCTCAACCCGCTTTACCACCCCGCTGACCAACTCGCCTACCCGATCCTGGTAGGCCGCAAAGACCTGCTTGCGTTCGGCCTCGCGCACCTTTTGCACGATGACCTGCTTGGCGGTCTGTGCTGCGATGCGGCCAAATTCCACTGAAGGCATGGGCTCTTCGGTAAAGCCGCCGATTTCTATATCCGCCACCTGCGCCTGCGCATCTTGTAAGCGTACCTGTCTGGCGGGAAATTCCAGCGGCTCAGTGCCATCCTCGACGACTTCCCATAGCCTGAAGGTATCGTAATCCCCGCTCTCTCGATCAATACAAACACGCGCCTCGATGTCTTCACGATGCCTTTTCTTTGTGGCGGTAGCAAGGGCGGCCTCAATGGCCTCAAAGATAATATCTTTGCCGACTCCTTTTTCATTGGAGACGGCCTCCACCACCATCAGTATTTCTTTATTCATCTACGGCTCTTTCAAAATCTGAGTTGGTTCAAAATTGCGGCACAATGTGGGCCTGTTCTATCTCATCGGCAGCAAGGCGATAACGCTGCCCCTTTTCAATGAGCAGCACCTCATCCATCCCCACTGCCTCAATGCTGCCAACTATCTTTCTCCCGGCCCTATTTCCTCTGTCATGGCGCCCGGCGCACAAGCGCAGCTGCACCTTGGCGCCGACAAATTGCCGGAACTGCGCCAGCGTGAACAAAGGGCGCGCCAGACCCGGCGAGGACACCTCCAACTGATACGGGCCCGGCATGGGATCTTCCACATCCAGCACGGCGACAAGCTGCCGGCTTACCTGTTCACAATCTGCAAGGGCAATGCCCTTGTCATGATCTATGTAGATCCGGAGCAGGAAGCCGCGCATATCAGAACCCTCCTCAATGCCCCACAGGCGATAGCCTAATGCTGCGATGACCGGCTCCAGCAGAGCGGTTAATGCGCCGTTTTGTCTGTACATAGGCCACAAACAAAAAGTGAGCCGAAGGCTCACTCTTGATACCACATGGATAACTCACCGGCGAGTATAGCTGTTTTTCAGCACAGCTGCCAATCTTGGTGAGTGCAAGCCATCTTGATCTGCGCCGCCTTGTCTCGATGCAATAAAACTGCCATGCAACTGCGGCGCAACACAGGGATGCGTCCTGAGTTAAAACTGGTAGCGGGGGCAGGATTTGAACCTGCGACCTTCGGGTTATGAGCCCGACGAGCTGCCAGACTGCTCCACCCCGCAACTCAACGGGCGCATACTACAGTCTTGGCCAGGGGTTTTCAAGGCGAATGTGCAGATCAGGCCAAATGCACCCGCCGGCGCCCGGCGCCCCAGGTCCTCGGCTTGGCTTCAAAGACACCGGGGCAGGACTCACCGCAGGCCCGGCACCTGCCGACCGCATCCAGGTTCCAGGCTTTTAATTCATACCAGTCCCTGGCGATGAGCAAGGCAGCGCAGTTCTTGCAGTACGTACTGCCGCTTGGCTCATCGTGCACATTGCCGGTAAAGACAAAATTGAGCCCGTTTTTCATGGCGATAGCGCGTGCGCGCAGCAGGGTTTCTTTAGGCGTATGCGTCTTGTCCAGCATCTTCCAGTCCGGGTGAAAGGCCGAGAAATGCAGCGGCACATCCGGCCCCAGGTGCTCGGCGATCCATTGCGTCATGGCCTCAATCTCGGCCTCTGAGTCGTTTTCCCCGGGGATCAACAGGTTGGTAATCTCAAACCAGACATCGGTTTCGTGTTGCAGATAGATGAGCGTCTCCAACACGGCCTGTAAGTGTCCGCCGGTGATGTACTTATAAAAGCGCTCGGTGAAGGCCTTCAGGTCAACATTCGCCGCATCCATGTGCCGGAAAAACTCCTGTCGCGGCGCTGCGCAGACATAGCCGGCTGTCACCGCCACCGCCTTCACGCCATGCGCATAACAGGCCTGGGCCACATCGATAGCATATTCGTGGAAGATGACCGGATCGTTATAAGTGAAGGCGACCGAGCGGCAACCCAGCTGAAGGGCCGTCTCGGCCAGATGCTTGGGAGAGGCGGCATCGGCCAAGGTATCCTGCTGCCTTGACTTGCTGATGTCCCAATTCTGGCAGAACTTACAGGCGAGGTTGCAACCGGCGGTGCCAAAGGAGAGCACCGGCGTGCCGGGCAGGAAATGGTTTAGGGGCTTTTTCTCGATCGGGTCAATACAAAAACCGCTGGAGCGGCCATAGGTCGTCAGGACAATCTGTCCGTGCTCGCAGGCGCGGACGAAGCACAGGCCGCGCTGGCCTTCCCTGAGTTTGCAGGCACGCGGGCAAATATCGCACTGCACGCGGCCATCATCAAGCCGGTGCCAGTGCCGGGTGGGGAAGATTGTGTGATTGAGCGGCTGCATTTTACTATACTTATAGCAGACAAAGACGCAGCCTAACCAGGATTTATGCTTCTCACCAATGCAAATAGCGGCCTGAGCGGACTCAAAAGCGGGGTTCGTCAGCCTGCGGTGGCCGGGAGCTTTTACCCGGATGAGCCGGACGCGCTTGGAAACATGGTCCAGAGTTATCTGGATGCAGCGGCAACGACATCGGTCTCACCAAAGGCAATCATCGCACCCCATGCCGGTTATCGCTATTCCGGCCCGATAGCGGCAAGCGCCTATGCCAGCCTCCTGGTGCGAAAAAGCGAAATTCGACGCGTCGTGCTGCTGGGGCCGGCGCATTGTGTCTATGTCAAGGGCCTGGCCCTCGCCGCTGCCAGCCGTTTCGCCAGCCCGCTGGGCGAGGTGGCCCTCGATCTGGCCGCAATTCGGCGCCTGGAGGCATTCCCGCAGGTCTGCGTCCTTGATGAGGCGCACGCACAGGAACACAGCCTGGAAGTTCATCTGCCCTTCCTGCAATGCGTACTTGATGAGTTTTTATTGCTGCCGATGCTTGTCGGTGAGGCGAGCGCCGCGGAGGTGAGTGAGGTATTGGAAGCACTCTGGGGCGGCGATGAAACGTTGATCGTCGTGAGTTCCGATCTCAGCCACTACCATGACTATGAGACCGCGCTGCGGATCGATCAGCGTACCAGCCGCGCCATCCAGGCGCTGCGCGCAGATGAGATCGGCCCGCACGAGGCCTGTGGGTGCCGCCCACTGCACGGCCTGCTCAATATTGCCCGACAACGCGGGATGAGCGTGGCGCTGCTTGATCTGCGCAACTCAGGTGATACGGCCGGTGCCCGTGACCGGGTGGTCGGCTATGGGGCCTATGCACTGTGCCTGCCTGAGAATGACAGCTTCAGTGCAGCCGAGCAGGAGAGCTTACGCAAAATCGCCCGGGAAAGCATCGAACAGGGCTTCACCCGTCAACAGGCGCTGGTGCCGGAGAAAGGGCAATACCCGGCAAAATTAGCTGCGCGCCATGCCGCCTTTGTGAGCTTGAGTCTGGGCGGCAAACTGCGCGGCTGCATGGGCAGTCTTCAGGCTACTGCCCCTCTGGTTGAAGGCATTGCTCAGAGCGCCTTCAAGGCCGCCTTTCATGATCCGCGCTTTAGGCCATTGACAAGGGACGAATTCAGTCAAACAGAACTTGGCATCTCTATCCTGATGCGCAGAAGGCCGCTGGCTTTTGCGTCAGAAGCTGAGCTATTACAACAACTGCGGCCCGGAACAGATGGCCTGGTGATTGAAAAGGGGCAGAGGAGCGCCACCTTTTTGCCTGTGGTCTGGGAGACATTGGCACAGCCGCAGGACTTTTTGGCACAGCTAAAAGCAAAGGCCGGCATGGGGCCTGAGGTGCCCGATAAGGCATGGTGCTACGCAACAGAATCGTTCTAGAAAGATAAGGCAAGCCTGATCTAAGTCAGTGCCTGCATAAAATAAACTGACGTATTATTGCGGGCGGTTGCCCAGCGCATTAGCAAGATATACCGATATGATCGATAGCTAGACAAAAAAAGCCCCGCATCTTTAGCGGGGCCTCGAATGTTGCTTACAATCCATTGCTTGGATCTATCAGCAAGGGCTTATCCTCCAGCCTTTTTCTTTGCTGCCTTCTTCTTTGCCTTCTTGGCTACTTTCTTTTTTGCTACTTTCTTCTTGGCGACTTTTTTCTTCGCCGCTTTTTTCTTTGCTACCTTCTTCTTTGCCTTCTTGGCTACTTTCTTTTTTGCTACCTTCTTCTTGGCGACTTTTTTCTTCGCCACTTTTTTCTTTGCTACCTTCTTCTTTGCCACCTTTTTCTTGGCCCGCTTCTTTACTACCTTTTTCCTGGCTACCTTCTTCTTCGCCACCTTCTTTTTAACCTTCTTCTTTGCCATAGTCTTAAACTCCCCTAGCTAGTTGGATGTAACAACGGTGAATGACATATTTATCTAATACAACACAAGATCACTATACGCAAATTATTATAGTAAGGTTTTTCGTTTTTGCTAACTTTTTTTAAAGAAATTTCCGTACTGAAATCCACTCTTGCCTCCGCAAGCTGTATCAAGCCCAAAGACTCACGCATAAAGTTTTCTTACACCCTCCTTAGAAACCACAATTTAATATTTTTACTTGTGTCTATTGCTTCAGCGCCGCAGTGATCTCTTCGGCGAGCTCATTCACATCAGACATGCCGTTAAAGCGTAAATATTGCAGCCTGTCCTCAGCACTCATCGCGCTGTAATAGGCAATCAAGGGCGCGGTCTGTTCATGGTAAACCTGTAGCCGCTTTTTCACTGTCTCTTCCTTGTCATCATCACGTTGCACCAGCGGCTCCCCGGTCAAGTCATCTTTATCAGCCTCTTTGGGGGGATTAAATACAACATGATAGGTGCGGCCTGATGCAAGATGGGAACGGCGGCCACTCATCCTCTTTACAATCTCCTCATCAGCAAGCTGGATCTCGATGACATAATCGATCTCTATGCCCACATCCTGCATTCCTTCTGCCTGTGGAAGGGTGCGCGGGAAGCCATCGAACAGATAGCCATGTCGGCAATCGGCCTTGGCAATTCTTTCTTTCACGAGTCTTAAGATCAGCGCATCAGAGACCAGCTCTCCGGCATCCATGATCTTCTTGGCCTCCGATCCTAAGGCGGTGCCTGCCTCAACCGCAGCGCGCAACATGTCGCCGGTGGATATCTGCGGTATAGTAAAGGCTGCCTTGATAAAATTCGCCTGTGTGCCTTTGCCTGCACCGGGCGGGCCTAATAATATAATCTTCATAGTGTGTGTTTCCAAATAACAACAGTTTGAATAGTTACGTAGATTCTAGATCATGAAGATTGAACTAGATGCAAATATCGACGGCAAGAATATTATCAGCGCCTATGACGATGACTCTGTGACCATCGCGGGCAGGCTGCATAGACAGAGCATCATCATCTCGCCTGCGGCCGCGGTGGAAGACTGGGCACCACAAAGCTTCTCCGCCGTGCTGGAACAACACTTCGCCCGGCTTATTACAGCAAAACCGGAAATCATTCTATTCGGCACCGGGCAAAGACACCGCTTTCCCGCCTATGACATCGCCTCCAATCTTGCCGAGCAGCACATAGGGCTCGAGATAATGGATACCAGGGCTGCCTGTCGGGCGTATAATTTCCTCGTTGGCGAGGGGCGCGAGGTGCTTGCCGCCTTGTTGATGCCCAATGCATCTTAAGCGCCTTAGTCTTCATTAAACAAAGCATCCACAGAGAAACCTTTGCGTCGTAAGATCTGGCGCAGGCGTTTGATCGCCTCGATCTGGATCTGGCGCACCCGCTCGCGCGTTACGCCAATTTCAGCACCCACTTCCTCCAAAGTCGCCACCTCGTGGCCATGCAGACCAAAGCGCCGTTCCACTACCGCACATTGCCTCTCGCTTAATTCCCCCAGCCACAGATCTATATGCCGCTTGACTTCATTGTTTTGTAACAACCAGGCGGGGTCGGGATTGCTTTGATCCTCCAGCGTATCCAGCAATGACTTATCCGAGTCATAGGCACTCGGCGTATCCACAGAAGTGGAGCGCTCATTCAAGCCTATCATCTGCCTGACCTCATCCAGCGGCCGGTCCAGCATCTGCGCAACATCTTCCGGGCTCGGCTCGCGATCCAGGCTCTGCGACAGCTTGCGCGCCGCGCGTAGGTAGATATTGATCTCCTTCACGATGTGTATCGGCAACCTGACGGTGCGCGTCTGGTTCATCAGCCCCCTTTCGATGGTCTGCCTGATCCACCAAGTGGCATAGGTTGAAAAGCGAAAGCCGCGTTCAGGATCAAATTTTTCCACGGCGCGGATGAGACCCAGGTTCCCCTCTTCGATCAGGTCCAACAAGGCAAGCCCGCGATTCATATAGCGCCGTGCGATCTTGACCACCAGGCGCAGATTGCTCTCTATCATGCGTTGCCGCGCTGCTTGATCGCCTTGCCGGGAAAGGCGCGAGAAATGCACTTCTTCTTCCGCGCTTAAGAGAGGTGAAAAGCCGATTTCACTCAAGTACAGGCGCGTTGCATCCAGATCGCCCTTGGTAAGCGATACCGCCGTGGACTCTTTTATCTCCCCCTCGGCATCTTCCAGCCCTCCCGACTGCAAGCCATCCTTATCGACCATGTCGGCTTCGGGCTCGGGCGCAATATCGACCGGCAGGATTTCATCCTCATCGGATTGTCCAGAAACCGTACCCGTCATAGCTAAGATAAAAGGCTCTGTTAAGATCGTTGTCTTGGCAGTTGGGTCATCGGATCGACCGGTTTGCCATTCTTGCGAATTTCAAAATGCAACAGAGCGCGGCCCTCATTCCCCAGGCCCATCGCCGCGATCTGTTGTCCCTGCCGGACGCGCTCGCCCTCCTTGACCAGGATCTCGCTATTATGCGCATAGGCGCTCAGGAAAGTATCATTATGTTTCAGGATAATCAGCTTGCCATAGCCCAACAGGCCACTGCCGCTATAGACCACATCGCCGCCGGCGGCGGCCTTGATCTCCTGCCCAAGCCTGCCGCCTATACTAATGCCTTTTTTGGCAATGGGGGAAGTAAAACGCAGCAGCTTGCCCTGTGCCGGCCAGCGCCACTTTATTGATGGCGGCGGCGCAGAATTTCCGGCCGCGGTGCTGCTGGCTTTGGGCCTTGCGGCCTTGCTTGCCTTAGGTTTTATTAGGCTTTTTTTGTCCGTGGGCTTCTTGCCGGACTGCACCGCTTGCGGCTTTGGGACTCTCTTTACCTCCTGCTTCTTGGCGGACTCCGCCGGCGGTGCTGCTTTTGTTGCAGGGCTTGTCTTCGTAGCGGGGGCGCGCAGGCGCAGTCTCTGCTTGGGGTAAATAACATAGGGCCCAGTGATCCCGTTCCAGCGGGCAATATCGCGATAATCCAGGCCATAGCGCCAAGCGATCGAGTACAGGGTATCGCCGGCGCCGACAGTGTGTTGCGCCTTGGGCTGAGCGCTGGGCTGAGTGGCGACTGGAGGATTCGTATCTTGAGCAACGCGCGTTGTCACCGGCGCCCACGTGGTGCTGGAACAGGCGGCAAGGCAAAGCAAGAAACCAAAAAAGGCGAACCTTGTCATGCCATGAATGCCGCTCATCTTATTTGTGAAAATCAGCCTCTGCCCGCCAGCATCGGCACAAAACTCACCCCGTCAAGACGCTCCTCGCTAAAGCCATCGGCGGTTCTTACGATGGACAACAACTCCTGCTCGCCGCTCTTTCCGACCGGGATGATCAATTTGGCGCTAAGCGCCAGCTGCGCAAGCAATTTTTCCGGCACACCCATCGGCGCGGCCGCAACCAAAATGCCGTCAAAGGGCGCATGTTCCGGCCAGCCCAGATTGCCATCGCCG
Source organism: Gammaproteobacteria bacterium (assembly GCA_963923955.1). GTDB lineage: Bacteria > Pseudomonadota > Gammaproteobacteria > Eutrophobiales > Eutrophobiaceae. Next base: position 1,140,855 of record OZ000552.1, on the reverse strand, counting down.
TGACTGGCGCTGATATTTGCGCATTTCAGGGCATAAAAGCGCTCGCGCGCCTTGTGTAAAAGCGCATCAATACGTTCGATCGTATAAACCCGCCCGACCAGCTGCGACAAGATGGCGGTCTGATAACCACAGCCGGTGCCGATCTCCAGGACCCGCCGCGGCGGTGTCCCGGTGAGCAGGGCCTCGGTCATGCGGGCGACGATATAAGGCTGAGAGATGGTCTGCTTGTGCCCGATGGGCAGGGCGGTATTGTCATAGGCGCGACTGGCCAGGGCCTCATCGACAAAGATATGCCGCGGCATGTTGCGCATGACCTCCAGCACGGCGGCGGATTGAATCCCCATCGCACGTAACTCTTCAACCAGGCGGTCCCTGGCTCGCTGCGAGGTCATGCCGATGCCCTGCAGGTCTCTATTCTGCATCTGGCTTGAGCTCGCTCATCCAGCGCTTCATATCCGCCATCACGCTGTAACGGGTCAGATCAACCTGCAAGGGCGTAACCGAGATATTGCCATTGGCCAGGGCATGAAAATCCGTGCCGGGACCGGCGTCATCTTCCGCCCCCGGCGGGCCGACCCAATACACAGTCTGTCCCTTCGGGTCGCGCATCTTGATTGCCGGTTCCGCCATGTGCCGATGCCCCAGGCGGGTAATTTCAATCTGTCCCAGTTCTTCATAAGGCAGATCCGGAATATTGATGTTCAGCATGAGATCCTGGCACAAGGGCCTGGACAAGAGGCCGGTGACAATGTTCACGACCACTTGGGCCGCCGCCGCATAGTGCTGCAAGGCCTCCCCCACCAGGGAGACGGCAACGGCCGGATAGCCCAAAAAGCGCCCTTCCATGGCGGCCGCAACGGTGCCGGAATACAGCACATCATCGCCAAGATTGGCACCGGCATTGATGCCGCTGATCACCATGTCCGGCTGTTGCGCCAACAGGCCGGTAATGGCCAGGTGCACACAGTCGGTCGGCGTGCCGTTGACATAGAGAAAGTCGTTATCCGCCGTCTTTGCATAAAGCGGCGCATCCAGGGTTAGTGAATTGCTCGCACCGCTCCGGTTTCGATCAGGCGCGACCACGGTCAACTCGCCCAACTCGGCAATGGCAAGCGCCAGGGCCGCAATCCCGGCGGATTGATAGCCATCATCATTGCTCAACAGAAAGTGCATGGCTGCTATTGTATCGAAAGCGTAGCTCGAAGCCGGGAATGGCTGCCATTATTTAGCAACATTTTAAGATAATAAACACCTTAAAAATATCTTGGGCGCCCGACTAAGGCGCGGCAATAAGAAATTCCAGCAGGGCCTTTTGTGAGTGCAGCCTGTTCCCGGCCGCCTCCCACACAAGGCTCTGTTCACTGTCCAGTACCTCGGCCGTAACCTCTTCATCGCGATGTGCAGGCAGACAGTGCAGAAACAGCGCATCCGCCGCCGCCAAGGCCAGCAATTCGCGATTGACCTGATAGGGTCTGAATATGCGCATGCGCGCAGCCCTCTCCTGCTCCTGCCCCATGCTGGCCCAGACATCGGTCACCACCAGGGCCGCTTGTTCAACCGCCTCCCGCGGCGCGTGCGTGATGACAACCCCTTCCCCGGCCGCAGCAAGGATTGCGGTTTCAGGTTCATAGCCCGCCGGGCAGGCGATGTGTAATTCAAAATCCAGCAGGCGGGCGGCATGAATGTAGGAATGACAGACGTTATTGCCATCGCCCAGCCAGGCGACCTTTTTTCCCTGGATGCTGCCGCGGGTTTCATAATAGGTCTGCATATCGGCCAACAGCTGGCAGGGATGGTGGCTATCCGACAGGCCGTTGATGACCGGCACGGTGGAGTGTTGGGCAAAGCCTTCGATCTTCTCATGCGCAAAGGTCCTCAGCAGCACGCAATCCACCATCTCAGACAGCACCCGGGCGGTATCTTCCAGCGGCTCACCGAGACCGAGCTGCGTATCATTCGGCGATAAGAAAACAGCATGCCCGCCTAGCTGCGCCATGGCCACTTCAAAGGAGACGCGGGTGCGGGTAGAGGATTTCTCGAAGATCATGGCCAGCACCTTGCCGGGATGTGTCTGCTGCATCTGCCCAGCATGATAGGCCTGCTTCAAGACACCGGCGCGCTCGATCAGGGCCTGTAATTCAGGCGGGCTGAGATCCATCAGGGTCAAAAAATCTCTCTTCATGAACGTTATTCCGCGATAAATTCCCGGATCAGCCGGCTGACCTTCGCCACGATCTGCTCGGCCTGCGCATCGCTGATGATCAAGGGCGGCAATAAGCGGACGACTCGCTTTGCCGTAACATTTATCAGCAGCTGCTCATCCAAGGCGCGCTCAACCAGGGCGGTGCAATCCCGCGCAAGCTCTATGCCGATCATCAGGCCCTTGCCGCGAATCTGCTTGACACCCTCTAGTCCATCCAATTCCGCGTGAAAGCCCGATAAGATCCGCTCGCCTAAAGCGGCGGCGCGTGCGGCAAGCCCTTGGGTCTGTATATAATCAACAACTGCAAGTGCCGTACGCGCCACCAGCGGGTTGCCGCCAAAGGTTGAGCCGTGCGTGCCGGGCAGCACGCACTCCGCCACCGCGGCATTCGCCATGCAGGCGCCAATGGGCACGCCATTGCCCAGCGATTTCGCCAGCGTGATAATATCAGGTCGGCACTCTTCATGCTGGCATGCGAACCACTTCCCGGTGCGGCACATCCCGCTCTGTATCTCATCAAGCACCATCAGCCAGCCCCTTTCCGTGCAGATCTTCCTGACGGCCCTTAGGTAGCCTGGGGCGGGGATGACGATGCCGCCTTCGCCCTGGATGGGCTCCAGCATCACCGCCACAATCTCCTCATCGCTGGCACGAAGTGCGCTTAAGGCATCGATATCGTTATAGGCGATCTGGTGGAAGCCCGGCACCAAGGGCGCAAAGCCTTCCCTTGCCTGCGGGCTGTCTGTAGCGCTCAGGGTGGCTAAGGTGCGGCCATGAAAGCTCCCGCTCATGACGATGATGACAGGCTCTTTTAAGCCCCTTTTTTTATGCCCATAGAGACGGCTTAGTTTGATCGCGGCCTCGTTCGCCTCGGCGCCTGAATTGGCAAAGAAGACCTTATCCAGACCCGAGAGCTTACACAGCCTTTGCGCCAGTTGTTCTTGCAACGGCACCTGATAAAGGTTGGAGGTATGCACCAATAGACCGGCCTGCTCGGATAAGGCGGCCCTTACCTGCGGGTGCGCGTGGCCCAAGCAACACACCGCAATCCCTCCCAGCGCATCGAGATAGCGCCGGCCGGCCTGATCAACCAGCCAGGCGCCTTCTCCATAGGCAAAGGCCACCGGCAGACGTTGATAGCTTGGCATTAAAAAATCACTCATCGCTTACGTGGGTTTTAAGTGTCTGGGATTTGTCTGGAGCAGAAATCCCAAGCGTACATTCATCGCTCCTGTGCATAAATAACAAACCCGGCATAGAGCCGGGTTCGGGAAACAGTGGCGTGACTTGGGCCGCCTAGAAGGGCAGGCCTCCGTGCCCATGCCCCACCATGCACATGAGCATCGGGATAGACAGCACCGTGTTGGTGCGCGATGCCATCAGGGCAACTACCTTGGCGCCGGCCTTCTCTTCATCGCTGGCCGCAACAATACCTAAGACCTTCTTTTGGTTCGGCCAGATCAGGACCCAGACATTAAACAGCATGATCGTGCCCAGCCAGGCACCCAAGCCGATGATCTGCGCGCCGGGTTTTAATAAAAAGGCATTTCCCAAGCCGGTGCCCATAATTTCCAGTGCCGCCGCACCGGTCAGCCAGGTCATCAATGCGCCCCAGCGAAACCACCACAGGGCCTTAGGTGCAACATATTTATTGATTGCGGCCGGCCCCGGGCCGTCGCTATCGGCAGTGGCCTGGGCGACCGCAGGCACCTGGACGAAATTGAAATAATACAGCAGGCCGACCCAGATAATGCCGAAAAAGACATGCAGCCAGACCGCCAAGGACCACAAATTAAGGTTATAGGGCCGACTAATGATTAGAAAGATGAAAACGGAAACGACAAAGCCGAGCGTGATCGTGCCGGAGACTGATTTAAGTGGATTCATGATTGTATGCCCCTATCAAGCGTTATTGGATTCAGCCGGATTATACCGATGTCGGCCCGTGCTTGCATCCTGAAATTTATCCGGCGAATCTGCTACAATCAGCCTTGGATCCACTTCCCGCCGGGCGTTGCACAGGTTAGACTGGACAAAGCACTGATATTTTGATTTCCTTAAGAGCTATATGAGGTTTTTTTAATGGACGTAATTGAAGAAATTAAGCAGACGATCGATGAGAACCCGGTGATACTCTTCATGAAGGGCTCACCGGAGGCGCCGCAGTGCGGTTTTTCCATGCAGACCGCACAGGCGCTGAAATCCTGTAACGCAAATTTCAGCTATGTTGACATCCTGGCCAACCCGGAGGTGCGGGCCAATCTGCCGAAGGTCTCGAACTGGCCGACCTTTCCCCAACTCTTTATCAATGGGGAATTGATCGGCGGTTGCGACATTACGCTTGAACTCTTCCAACGGGGCGAATTACAGGCTATGTTGCAAGAGCAGGCATAGGCTGTATAATACGATTGCATGGCCGGGGAGTAGTTGATCCGCCCTCCCCCCGAGGGCGTACTTCCTGGCCATCTCTTGTCTTGCCACCTTCTTCCGGCCAGGGCACCCGTGGGCACCGCAGGCTAAAAATGCTTCTATCAAGCCGCCCCGGTATCGGCTTGCCTCCACAGGCACCTGCCGCCGCTCTCCCGCTCAATGGCGTCCAGCCGCTGTTCATGCGCCTGTAGCTCTTCCCGATTCGGCTGGATGAGCTTCAATGCCGTTCCCGCCCTGTCCAGAGCTTTATGCGCGCGGTCAATGGTCGCGGCGGTCACTTCTTCTGCATCAAGGCCCAGGCTGGTCTGCTCCCGCGTCAGCGCCAGATACACATCCACTAATATCTGCGCATCCAGCAGGGCACCATGCAGATCCCTGGCCGAGTTGTCTATTTCATAACGGCCACACAGGGCATCAAGGGTATTCCTCTGCCCCGGATGCGCCTTGCGTGCCATGGTCAGTGAATCAGTGATGGTGCAATAGTCCTCAATCCGCCCCCAGGCCGCTCCCAGCCGGGCCAGCTCGGCATTCATAAACGCCACATCAAAGGGCGCATTGTGAATAATCAGTTCACCATCGCGGATAAAATCAATAAAATCCTGCGCAATATCGGCAAAACGCGGCTTATCCGCCAGAAACTCATTGCTTAAGCCGTGTATCTCATAGGCCGCCTCATCCACCTCCCGTTGCGGGTTGAGATATAGATGCAAGTGCTTGTCCGTCCGGCGCCGATGCACCATCTCGACAGCGCCAATTTCAATAATGCGATGCCCCTGCCCGGGCTCCAGGCCGGTTGTTTCAGTATCCAAGACAATCTGGCGCATTGCTATTTTTCTCCCTGCAAGAGTTCATCAATGGCGCGATTGGCGAGTTGATCGGCGCGCTCATTGCCGGCATGGCCGCTATGGCCGCGCACCCACTGCCAGGCTATATCATGCCGGCCGGCGATCTCATCCAGCCGTTGCCACAGATCAATATTCTTCACCGCCCGCCGGTTTGCCGTGCGCCAGCCCTTGCGTTTCCAGTTTGCCAGCCACTGCGTAATCCCGTTTTTCACATACTGCGAATCGGTAATCATGGCCACCCGGCGCGGCTCATTGAGCGCTTCCAGCCCTTCAATGGCGGCGATGAGTTCCATGCGATTATTTGTCGTATCAGCCGCCGCGCCGTAGAGCTCTGTTTCAATATCGCCATCGCACAACAACACGCCCCAGCCGCCCGGTCCGGGATTGCCGCGACAGGCCCCATCGGTGTAGATTTGTATGATCTTTCCGCTCATAAACTATGGTCTGCTCTCGCGCTGGGTTCGGCCACGCCGGAGGCGATCATTCGCCGTTTGGCGCGCCAGCGTGATTTGGCCGGGCTAAGGGGGATAAGGCGCTTCTTCGCCACGATCAGATAAGCACCGGAAAAATACGGCCAGCAGTACTTTCCCAGTTTCTCAACAAAGCCGAGCCTTTGTAAAAGTCTGCTATTTTTCAGGGGTGGGCGATAGAAAAATCGCTTCACTTCCACTATCTCAAAGTCCAGCAATGACAGCCAGTCCTTAACGCGCGCCAGGCCGTAGAAGTGACCGCACCACGGCGCTTCTCTACGCCAAGCCAGGGCGGCGCGCCACAGGCCAAACATGCTCCACGGGTTGAAGCCGAGCAGCACAAGATGTCCGTCACCGATCAACACCCGCTCGATCTCGCGCAATAACTTATGCGGATGCTCGCTGAACTCCAGCATATGCGGAACCAGTACCACATCAATGCCATCGGCCACCAGCGGCAAGGCATCATCACTGGCAACTATATCGGCCTTGTTCCGGGTTCCCGCCGCGGCGGCATCAAATTGCACGATCAGCTTGTGAGAAATGCGGCTGGCGGTGAGCAACTCCGCCGGCAACAGCTTGCCCAGCTGTACCAGGTGGTAGCCGAACAGACCGGGCAGGGCCTGCTCCAGCAGGGCGCGCTCGCTCTCCAGCAACCCGGCCCCCGGCTCTTGGCTGAACCACCTGCCGAGACCAGCGCCAAGCCTCCTATCCATGTCTTTTGCCATCGATTCTTCTGTCATCTTGCCACGCAGTATTTGAACTAAAAGCTATTGAAACATATTTTCACAATGATCCATATCCTGATATAATTTCTATGAATATGCGCTTATTTTCTGATTTTATTGAAAATTTATCTGCAAAATACTTGATCCGAAGCACTTCCATCGCCTAGCATTGCGCCATGAAAAACAAATATCTATCTATACTACCTATCGTCCTGGTACTGGGCGCCTGTTATTCGACGCCGGAGCGTCAGGCGGAGCAGCAGGCCATTGATTCAGAAAATAACGCGGCAGCAAACAGCGCGCAGCAGCGGGCGCAGGCTGTCCGTTCGCGTCCGCCGAAGAGCGCCGAGCCTCCTCTGGCGCAGGAACACGAACCAGCCTATGCGGATGTCTGGCGGCGCATCGGCGAGCAGCTGGTCCTGGACAGAAACCTGCACCGGGCCAAGGTAAAGGGCAAGATCGCCTGGTTTGGTCGCAGTCAGGCCTACTTGGACCGAGTCGCCGAGCGCGCCAGACCCTATCTCTATTTCATCGTCGAAGAACTCCAGAAACGGCAGCTGCCGCTGGATCTGGCGCTGCTCCCCATTGTGGAAAGCGCCTATCAGCCCTTTGCCTATTCCCGCAGTCATGCCTCCGGCATCTGGCAATTTATTCCCAGCACCGGCAAGACCTATGGCCTGAAACAAGACTGGTGGTATGACGGCCGCCGGGACATCATCGCCGCCACCCGCGCGGCCCTGGATTACCTGGAAAAATTGCATGCCGAGTTCGAGGGCGACTGGCTGCTGGCACTCGCTGCTTACAACTATGGTGAACACAATGTGGCGCGCGCCATCGAACGTAACAAGCGGGCCGGCAAGGATACGGATTTCTGGTCCTTGCGCCTGCCGCGGGAGACCAGAAACTATGTGCCCAGCCTGCTGGCTATTGCCGAACTCGTGGCGCGGCCACAAAAACATCAGGTGCAATGGCCTGCCATCGCCAATGAAGCCTATCTCACGCAGGTCAATACCGGTGGGCAGCTCGATCTCGCCATTGTCGCAGAACTGGCCGAGCTCAGCATTGATGAGGTGTATCAGCTGAACCCCGGCTTTAATCAATGGACAACAGACCCGGCCGGCCCGCACCAGATCGTCATCCCGATAGATAAACGGGCAGCATTTGAGCAGGGCCTGGCTAGATTGTCCGCCAACGATAGGATCAGCTGGCAACGCCATATCATACAACGCGGCGAGACACTGGCGCAGATTGCGCAGCAACACCGGATCAGCCTCGCCACCTTAAAACAGACCAACAACTTGCAAAGCAACCTGATCCACAGTGGGCATTCGCTGCTAATCCCGAGTTCACACAAGCCGCTGCAACATTACACGCTCAGCATGGAAGGCAGGCGCTATCGCGGCCTGCAGCGCAGTGGCAACGGGCAACGATACACCTATCGAGTACGCCGCGGCGATACCTTATGGGACATCGGCCGTCACTATGGCGTCAGCATCCAACAACTCTGCCGCTGGAACAATATCTCTGCGCACAGCCTGCTACGTCCCGGGCAAAAACTGAGCCTGTGGTTTGCAGAGAAAAACAAGGCGCGGCTAAGCCCGGCCAGCCTGAGCACAAGCGCACAGATCAACTACACCGTTCAACGCGGTGACTCGCTCTGGTCGATCGCCAGACGCTTCGGCCTGAGCGTTGGGCAGTTGCTAAAGTGGAATAATATTTCCAAGAATAAGTACCTGCAACCGGGACAGAAACTCACTTTATATCCTCGTCCGGCAACGGGAGCCTGAGTACGGAGGGCGGATGACGGAAGACAGAAGACGGATTTTAAGGCGCGGCCTCGCCGCACTTTATTCACCGTTCTTTAGTCTGCCGTCTTTTAAGCATTGCGTCATTCACGCGCAAGCGGGAATCCAGATCCGTAGCGCACCCATAGATTACTGCCCCCGTTTCCACGAGGATATGCTTAATCGCAGAAGGGACGAAAAGTGGGCCGAGGCCGCCCCCCGCCCTCTGTCCTCTGTCCTCCGTCCCCTGTCATCTGACCACGATAAGCCGTAGAATGCGGCCATGCTGATCAAGTCTGCCAAGTTTCTGCTGCGCTGCCTGCTCAGATTGCTCTACCGCGTCGAAGTCCAGGGCATGGAGCATTATGATGCCGCCGGCGAGCGCGTACTCATCGTGGCCAACCATAGTTCCCTGTTGGACGGCGTATTGCTCTATGCCTGGTTGCCGCAGACCCCCACCTTTGCCATCAATACGCAGATTTCCGCGCAAAACAAATTCAGCTTTTTCTTAAAATTCGTTGACCTGTTTATCATGGACCCGACCAGCCCCTTGTCAACCAAATCCATGATCAAGTTTCTCCGTGAAGATCGCAAGGCGGTTATCTTCCCGGAGGGACGCATCACCAAGACCGGCATCCTGATGAAGATCTACGAAGGGCCGGGACTCATCGCGGACAAGGCCGATGCGATGATCCTGCCGATTGCGATCGATGGCGCGCAGATGACGCCGTTTTCCTACATGCAGGGGCGCGGACACATTCGCCGCTTTCCAAAGATAAGCATCCGCATCCTGCCGCCGGAAAAACTAAAAATCGCAGAGCACATACAGGGGCATGCCCGCCGCAAGGCCGCAGCACTGGCCATGCAGGATTTGATGTTCAGGCTGGCCTATCTGGGCGTTAATTATCAACAGAGCCTCTTCTCGGCATTGCTGGGTGCTGCTAAAAAGTTCGGCCCTAAGCACCGGATACTGGAAGACTTTAACCGCGAGAGTTTGAACTATCGACAGCTAATCATGCGCAGCTTTATCTTAGCTGATGCGATCAAGGATGACAGCACAGCCGGTGAGCACCTCGGCATCCTGTTGCCCAATGTCAACGCCACCGCAGTGGTGTTCATGGCGCTGCAACACCTCGCCCGGGTGCCGGCCATGCTGAACTATAGCGCCGGCACCCAGTCCCTACTCGCAGCCTGCCAGATCGCCAATATCAAGACCGTTTACAGCTCGCGGCGTTTTATTGAGAATGCCGGGCTTGAAGAGACCGCCCAGGCACTGGAAGAGCAGCTAAAGCTCATCTACCTTGAAGATCTAAGAGAACAAGTAGGCCCACTCGCCAAGTTACGCGGCCTGTTGAGAAGCCATTATCCCCGCCGCCATTATCAACGCCAGAGCGGCCAGGTCGATCCAAAGTCGCCGGCGGTGATCCTGTTCACTTCCGGCTCGGAAGGCACCCCCAAAGGCGTGGTGCTGTCGCATGAAAACCTGTTGTCAAACTTTGCGCAGGTGCAGTGCCATATCAATTTCCTGCCCGCTGATATTCTCTTCACCTGCCTGCCCCTGTTTCATTCCTTCGGGCTAAATGCCGGCCTGCTGATGCCGCTTTTAGGCGGCAGCAAGGCATTCTTATACCCTACCCCCCTGCACTATCGCCTCATCCCGGAGCTGATCTATGAGCTGTCGGCCACCATCCTGTTTGGCACCAACACCTTCTTCAAGGGCTATGCGCGCCACGCCCATGTCTACGACATGCACAGCCTGCGCTTCACAGTGGCTGGGGCGGAGAAGCTACGGGATGACACGCGGCAGCAGTGGATGGAAAAATTTGGCATTCGAGTGCTGGAGGGCTATGGGGTCACGGAGACCAGCCCGGTGATCTCGGTCAATACGCCGCTGGCCAACAAGATCGGCACGGTGGGCCGCCCTCTCCCCAATATTGACTGCTATCTGGAGGCGGTGGAGGGCATCGCCGAAGGCGGCCGCCTGGTGGTTAGGGGGCCGAACATCATGCTCGGCTACCTCTTGCATGGCGAGGATGGCATAAGGCCGCCGGCCACTGCGCGCGGGACCGGTTGGCATGATACCGGCGACATCGCGCAGATCGATGAGGACGGCTTTATCAGTATCCTCGGCCGCGCCAAGCGCTTTGCCAAGATCGGCGGGGAAATGGTCTCGCTCACTATGGTGGAAGAATTGGCCATGCAGACCTGGCCTGATTTCAATCACGCCGCGGTTAGCCTGCCGGATGAGCGCAAGGGCGAGAAGATCGTGCTGGTCACCGACAAGCAGGATGCCACGCGCAAGGAGATCCAGCACATGGCGCGGCGCTTGAAATATGCGGAGTTGGCCATCCCGCGCAAGGTGGTGCTGGCCGAGGCGCTGCCGGTATTGGGAACAGGCAAAACGGATTACATCACTTTGACGCAAAAGGCACTGGAAGAAGACGCCCACGGTTCCGGCTGGATTTCAAGACTAACCAGCCTGATCAAAAAACCGGAGGGCGGTCAGGACAGCTCACAGGCGGCCGCAGAGAAAATAGAAAATAAGAGTCAGTAGCCCAAGAGTCAGTAGCTCAAGAAAGTAGCCTAAGAAAATAACCCCATAAAATAGCCGATACCTATTCCGTCCTCGTTAACGGCACAAAGCCGACCGGCAGGACCTCACGGGTGTGTATCTTGCCATCCAAATCCTTTTTGATCACATTCAGCGATTGCACCGCCCGCCGGCTTCCCACCGGAATCACCATCTTGCCTCCCGGCCTTAATTGTTCCAGCAGGGGTTGCGGGACGGCTTCAGGCGCGGCTGTAACCAGTATGGCATCAAAGGGCGCATATTCCTTCCAGCCGTGATAACCATCGCCTATTTTCAGGCTGATATTCCTGTAGCCCAGGTCTTTTAGTAGCTTCTCAGCCCGCTTGCCCAGGCTCTGAATGATCTCGATGCTATAGACATGCTGCACGAGTTCGGCGAGTACTGCGGCCTGATAGCCGGAGCCGGTGCCGACCTCCAGCACGACAGAATTTTTATCCACAGCGGCAAGCTCCGTCATCAGGGCAACGATATAGGGCTGGGATATGGTCTGTTTATTGCCGATCGGCAGGGGGCGGTTAAGGTAAGCGGCTGCCTGTAGAGACTTGGGAACAAATTCGTGGCGCGGCACCCCGGCCATCGCCTCCATTACCTCCTCCGACAAGACCGATTTGCCGATATAGCCGCTGGTCTGGCGCACCATCTGCTCGATCTCGGCCACCATCTGCCGCCGTGCTGCCTGATAGTCATCCCCGGCCAAGACGACATTAAGGGCGACAGTTGCCTCAAGGGTGACGGCGATCAGGAATAGATAAGCGATTTTATACATGGGCATTTAAGAGCGATTTAGACATTTTGATGAGGATAGCATATCGTCCCGGCTGCTATGCCCGCCTTCTTTCCTCTGTCCTCCGCCTTCTGCCCTCTGATTTCTGAACGCCGCTCCCATCCCCTTCGGCAAACAAGGTATGATGCCCGTTTTCAAAGATTGAGGGCAACGGCATGCAAGAACTTGCGGCCTGTGTAAGAACTATTCCCGATTTTCCAAAGCCGGGCATCCAATTCAAGGACATTACGCCGTTGCTCAAGGAGCCGGCGCTGCGGCGGCGGACGATACAGGCGCTGACCCGGCCCTTTCGGGATAAGGCGCTGACCGCCGTGGCCGGCATAGAGGCGCGCGGCTTTATCTTTGGCGCACTGGCGGCGCAGCAACTAGACACTGCTTTCATCCCCCTGCGCAAGCCCGGCAAGCTGCCCGATGAGGTAGAGCGCATCTCCTATGAGCTGGAATATGGCGCGGCCGGGCTGGAAGTCCACATTGATGCGCTGGATAAGCATGATCGCGTGTTGCTGGTCGATGACCTCATCGCCACCGGCGGTACCGCAGCCGCCGGCTGTGCGCTGATCGAAAGGCTGGGGGCGGAGGTCGTCGCTTGTGCATTTGTCATCGAGCTGGATGCGCTCAAGGGCCGTGAGCAGTTGCGCGGCTACGAAGTGCATAGCCTGCTTCACTACTAGCCTATGAGCGGCATCTCCGTCATCATCCCGACCTGCAACCGGCGCAGCACGATCAAACGCGCCGTTGATTCGGTGTTGTCACAGACGCTGCGCGCCGATGAAGTGATTATTGTTGATGATGGCTCTACCGATGGCACGGCGGCGCTGATCCGCCGAGACTATCCCGGGCTCACGCTATTGACTCAGGAAAACCAGGGGGTCAGCGCCGCCAGGAATGCCGGCATCAGGCGGGCGGCCGGGCAGTGGCTTGCCTTTTTGGATTCCGATGATGTGTGGCACCCGGAAAAACTCGCCAGACAAGTGAAGCAGCTTAAGGCTCAGCCGCAATACCTGCTCGTCCATAGCGATGAGATCTGGATGCGCCGTGGGGTGCGTGTCAATCCAATGAAGAAACACAAAAAGCACGGCGGCCATATCTTTCGGCACTGCTTGCCATTATGCGCCATTTCTCCTTCTTCTGTGTTGATCCATGCTGCCGTCTTTGCGCAGGTGGGGCTGTTTGATGAGCGCTTTCCGGTCTGCGAGGACTATGACATGTGGCTGCGCATCTGCGCCCGCCACCCAGTGCTCTTTGTGAATGAGGCCTTGATCACAAAATACGGCGGTCATGCCGATCAACTATCGCGCCGGCTATGGGGCATGGATCGCTTTCGCATCCGGGCGCTTGACAAGCTCCTCAAGGACGAGGTACTCGGCAGCGACGACCGGGCGGCCGCCGTTGCCATGCTGCAAGAGAAGATCAGTATCTACCTGCGCGGCGCGAAGAAACATGGCAATGCGGCAGCGCTGAAGGAGATGAGCGGCCTGCTCAACAGCTACCGCGCGGCGGCACAGCATCCGCCCTTATAAATCCTCATCCGGACCGATGATACATATTTCCTGTGCGCTCAAGTGTGAAGCGGGACCGCTGGTGGATTTTTTTCGGCTCACACACCATTCACAATCCAGCCTGTTCCCCGTCTATGTCAATCAAGAGCAGGAAATATCGCTCACCATCACCGGCGTAGGCAAGCTGTCCGCGGCGGCCGCGGCAGTTCACACCCACGCGCTCTTTGGGGCCAAGACTAACGACATCTGGCTCAATGTCGGCGTTGCCGGGCACCGGGACTATGCCATCGGCGCAGCCTTTCTCGCCCATCGTATTGAAGATGCGGATAGCGGCCAGTGCTGGTATCCACAGATTGTCATTGATACTAAGCTGCCATCCGCCGACCTGCTGAGCTTGTCGCAGCCCTGCACGGATTATTGTGAGCAGCTCTACGACATGGAGGCGGCGGGCTTTTATCATAGCGTGTCTCGTATCGGCACGGCGGAATTATGCCACAGCATCAAGCTCGTCTCTGATAATCAGGCCAATCCCGCGCATAGGCTGACAGGCAAGGCAATATCACAACTGCTTGCTGATAAGCTGGAGGTGATCAGCGGATTCATAACGCAGCTTAGGCCGCTTGCCAGCGAGTTAGGCCGGCCTGACATCGCCGAAAATTTCAGCCATATCACCGGCCGCTGGCATTTCACGCACTACCAAAAGAAGGAACTGGAACGACTGCTGCAACGCTGGCAGCTATTGTTGCCCGATGCCTCGCCACTGGATGGCCTCGCCTCGCGCAGACATGCAGGAGACGTGTTGCAGGCATTGGCGCACGAGTTGGAGGCAGCGCCCCTTTCCTATGTTGTTCCCCATGTTTAGACAGATCTACATTGAAAACGCAGTACGCGAGCATGCGCGCACACAAGGGATCCTAAGACGCTTTCCGAAGGCCGCCCGCATTCCCTGTGAGCGCTACACAGAAGTATTCAATCGCAAGGCACAAAGTTTTCGCTTACAGAAAAAACAACCCGCCCTGATCCTGGCGCAGAAATTCAAACAGCACCTGCTGCCAACGCCGGCCGAATACAACATCGGGGCGCGGCATAACTATTATTTCTCGCATCTGCTGAATTGCCCCTATGACTGCCGCTATTGTTTTCTGCAAGGCATGTATCGCTCAGCGCACTTTGTGCTCTATGTAAATTATGAAGATTTTAGCTCGGCGATAGCGCACAAGATGCGGGAACACGGCGCGGATGCCGTGCACTTTTTCTCCGGCTATGACTGCGACAGCCTGGCCCTGCAGCCGCTGACCGGCTTTGTCGAGCATTTTCTGCCGCACTTTGCCGGGCACACTCAAGCCTCGCTGGAGCTACGCACCAAGAGCACCCAGATCCGCGCCCTGCTGGATAGGGAGGCCGTGCCAAATTGCATTGTTGCCTACAGCCTCTCGCCGCAGGAGATTGTGGCGGCGCTGGAACATAAGACGCCCGACTTACAAAAGCGACTCGATGCCATCCGAGCCTTACAGGCCCGCGGCTGGCCCATCGGCCTGCGTTTTGATCCGCTACTGTACCATCCGGATTTTAAGCAGAAGTACCGAGAATTTTTTGACTCGGTGTTCAGGCGCATCCAGCCCGCCCGCCTGCATTCCGTCAGCTTGGGCAGCTTCCGCCTGCCTAAGGACTATTACCAAAGTATCGCGCGCATGTACCCGGAAGAGGCCCTGTTTGCTGCCAGCCTTGAAGAGAAGAACGGCATGCTCGGCTATAAACAGGCTGTGAAGACTGAATTATTACAATTCTGCCGGGAATTGATACTTGAATACGTCTCCCCCGCTCAGTTCTTTCCCTGTGAGGAAATAGCTGTTTGATAGCCTAAAAACCTTTGTGATAAATGGTATATAATCACGGATTAGCAGAGCAATTATCAACAGCTAAAGACGAAAATCGATGGATTTTGACCATGCCCGCTCGAACATGATCGAGCAACAGATACGCACCTGGGAAGTCCTGGATCAGCGTACCCTGGACCTCATTGCCGCGGTGCATCGGGAGGATTTTGTGCCGGCTGAATTTCGGCAACTGGCGCTCGCCGATGTCTCCATTCCACTCGCCCACGGGCAGCTTACCATGACACCCAAACTGGAGGCGCGCCTGTTACAGAGCCTGGATATACAGATGGATGAGCGCATCCTGGAAGTCGGTACCGGTTGTGCCTACCTGAGCGCCCTGCTGGCCAAGTCCGGCGGCGAGCTCCACAGCGTCGATATCTTCCCGGAATTTACCCAAGAGGCAGAGGAAAAATTAACACGCTATGGCATTGATAACACACGATTATATAGCGGCGATGCCTTGCACGGCTGGCCGGCGGCCGGCCCCTATGATGTCATCGTGGTCACCGGCTCCCTGCCGCAGGCTGGCACAGATTTTCAGGAGCAACTCACACCTGGTGGTCGGCTGTTTCTTATCAGCGGCCGGTCGCCGACGATGGAGGCCCAGCTCATCACCCGCACCCAGCACGATGTCTGGACTAGCGAGTCCCTGTTTGAGACAGACCTGCCGCCCCTGCTTGGGGCGGAAACAACTTCCGGCTTCAAATTCTAGGCCGCCACGCGCCCTACGAGCCGCTCGTCTAACCTGTAACCCTAAGGAACACAACTTTATCCTATGAAAATTTCTCATCTTAACGCGCAAGGCATCCTGCGCTCGCTCGCCCTGCTCATTGCTCTCTTGCCAGCCGCCCCCGTCGGCGCGCTGGATCTGCTTGCTGTATATGAGCTGGCCCGGGCCAGCGACCCGCAATATCGGCAGGCGGAAGCGGCCAATCGTGCCACGCTGGAGCAGCGCCCGCAGGCGATCTCGCAGTTATTGCCCTCGGTGCGACTGCGTGCGGACAGCGTCAGCAATAAACAGGAGATCGGTGCCGGCGGCTTTAATCTCGCCGGCGGGAATGAGGTCAGTTTCAACAGCCACGGCTATTCGCTGCGGCTAAACCAGCCGATCTTCCGTTGGGAGCGCTGGCTCGATCTCAAACAGGCGGACAGCCGTATTGCCCAGGCCGATGCCGAGCTCAGCGTTGCCTTGCAAGAACTGATGCTGCGCGTGGCAGAGACTTACTTTAATGTCCTGGCGGCGCAGGATTCGCTGGCCTTTGCCCAAGCCGAGGAGCGCTCACTCAGCCGCCGGCTGGACCAGGCCCGACAGCGCTTTGAAGTCGGCCTAACGGCGATTACCGATGTGCAGGAGGCGCAAGCCGGCTTTGATCGGGCAGTCGCCCAGGCGATTGCGGCCGAGAACAATGTCGCCAATGCGCGTGAGGCGGCGCGCGAGATTACCGGCGAATACATCAGCGCCTTTGCCGGCCTGAGTGCTGAGCCGCCCTTGCTGCGCCCTGAGCCGGCCGATATTGAGGCCTGGACTGGCATCGCATTGCAGCAGAACCTGGCGGTCATCGCCGGGCGCGCGGCGGTGGAGACGGCCCGCCAAGAGGTCAAGCGCCAAGGCGCCGGACACCTTCCCACCCTGGATCTGCTGGCCAGCCGCAATTACAACAAGAGCGGCGGCCGCTTCGGCGCCAACAAGGTGCATTCCACGACTGTGGGCGTCGAGCTCAATGTCCCTATCTTTCAGGGCGGCCTGGTCAGCTCGCGCAAGCGCGCGGCGCAGCAGCGCCTGCAAGAGCAACTGCAAGGCTTGGAACAGGCGCGGCGGCGGGCGCAGCGCAGCACCAGAGAGGCTTATCTGGGCGTGATCTCCGGCATCAGCCAGGTAGAGGCGCTCAAGCAGGTGGTGGTATCGAGCGAGACCGCCTTGCAGGCGACATTGGCCGGCTTTGAGGTCGGCACCCGCACGGCGGTGGATGTGGTGGCGGCAGAGCGCGTTAGCTCGCAGGCGCGGCGCGATTACGCCCGCGCCAAGTATGACTACCTGATCGACACGCTACGCCTGAAACGCGCCGCCGGCACCTTGTCCGCCGCAGACTTGCAACACGTCAATCAATGGCTGGATTAGATCCTTATTCCTTCAAGACTTTACAGGTCGGGCGACGCCAGCCAGCATTGACTTAAATAAACCCGTAACCGTGAGTCCGACAAGACAGGCAAGGCTGTGCGTACAGAAGGATGCCCTGATTAAATCAGAGCCTGCTTAGATAAAGAAGTCCGGCAGTTCACGCCCGGCCATGGACTGCACGGCATCAATCAGCGCCTGCTTCTTGACCGGCTTGCCTAAGTGCATATCACAGCCGGCGGCGAGATAGCTATCGATCTCTTCCTTAAAGGTATGCGCAGTGAAGGCGATGATGGGACACAGCGCCCGGCCGCTCTCGTGTTCCCAGGCACGGATGCGCTCGGTGGCCGTGCGGCCGTCCATTAGCGGCATCTGCATGTCCATCAGCACCAGGTCATAGTCCCTCTGCTTGAACCTGTCCACCGCGACCAGGCCGTTTTCCGCCTCATCCAGCGTATAGGGCAGCGCTTTGAGATAGGCGCGGATGAGCAGGCGGTTGTCGGCATTGTCATCGGCCAGCAGAATATGCAGCGGCGGGGGCGCTGCCGCGGGTTTGAGCGCCGCCATACCGCCGCGCGCCTGCCGCTCGGTGATGAGTAAGAGCTCGCTCACCCGCTGGAGCAGGTCTTGTCTTTTGATCGGCTTGAGCAGATAGGCATCCAGCTTTGCCTTATTTAGCGTATCCAGATAGCCATTTAGCCAGCTGGCCTGCAAAATAATCATGACCGGCAGATCATCATGCCGGTGCTTTATTTCCGCGGCCAGCGTCAGGTTATTGCGTCCGGAGATGGCCGCATCCAGCAGCAGCAGATCGATGGAGTCGGCGGCCTGATCCAGCAGCGCCAGCACTTCATCCCCCGCCGACACCTGCTCAAACTCGGCATTGGCCGCGCGCAGATAGGCACGGATGATCTCGGCCCGGGTCGCATTGTCATCCACCAGCAGGATCTTCTTATTGGCCAGATCCATCTTGTCCTCGACTGCTGCGGATGGCAGGACCGGCAGGCGCAACTTACAATAGAAGACACTGCCCTCGCCTGCCTCGCTTTCCACCCACAAGCGCCCGCCCATCATGGTCGCCAGGTTACGCGAGATGGTGAGGCCAAGCCCGGTGCCGCCGTATTGGCGCGTCGTGGATGAGTCGGCCTGGGTAAAACTGCTGAAGACCTCTTCCAACTGGTCTTTGGGGATGCCAATCCCGGTATCGCTAACCGCGATGAGCACGCCCTCCTCGGCCCCTGCGTTGGCCTGTTCCTCGCCCCCTTCGCCTGCCCCTGCATTGGCTTGTTCATTGGCCTGCTCCTCAGTCCATTCAGCGCGCTGCACCCGCACCAACACCTGCCCGGCGGCGGTGAATTTGGTCGCATTGCTGATCAGGTTCGTTAGGATCTGCCGCAGGCGGCCGGCATCGCCGCAGCGCCCTCTTGCCAGGTCAGTATCGACCCAGGACAACAACTGCACGCCCTTCTCCGCCGCGCGCATGGCATAGAGTTCAGTGCATTCTTCCACGAGCTCCAGCAGGTCAAATTCGGTGTTGTCCAGCACCAGCTGCTGCGCCTCGATCTTGGACAGATCCAGCACATCGCTCACCAACAGCAGCAGGGTATCGCCTGCCTTTTTGAAGATGCGGACGTAGTTTTTCTGCTCATCGGATAAGGGCGTTTCCGCCAACAGATCGGAGGTGCCGATGATGGCGTTGAGCGGTGTCCTGATCTCATGGCTGATGCTGGCTAAGAATTGCGACTTGACCCTTGTTGCTTCCAGCGCCTTGTCCCGGGCCAGGGCCAGCTCCTTGTTCTGCAGTTCAATCTGGCGGTGCTGTTTGGCCCGATATTCATGCAGCCGGGTGCGCTCCCGCAGCTGCCTGTTCTCGACATCCCGGGCCCTCACCATGGCAAACAACAGCAAGCTGACCCCGATGCCGATGAGCAGGGCGATATAAACCAGACTCTTGTCGATCTCCGACCAGGCCACATCGCGGCCGATGACCAGCCGCAGCGAATACATCGGGAATTGGATGGCGCCGTACTTGGTTAAGGAGCTGTTCAGCCAAGCCGGTTCTACATTGCGCGCCGTGGCCTCGTAGAGTAATTGGCGGCCGCTCAAGCTGCGCGAATTCTTGAAGATGCGCACCGACAGGTCGGGCGCGAAACCGGTCGGCAAAAGCAATTTTTCCGGCTCGATAAAAACCCCCAAGAGACCCAGCTGCTCGCCTTTGGAGTCCCCTTCTGCGGCCGCGTTGGCGCCCGCGTTGACACGTAACAATTTGAACAGCCAGTAGCCACCGCTCTTGCCGTTCCCATTGACAGGCACGGCGGCAGGGACCACCGAGCCCGAATCCGACTCCGCCAGCATCCGCAGGGCCTCGCGATAGCTCTCATCGGCGGCCAGATCATACCCGTCATGGAAATGCCGTTCGCTGCGCGCCACCTCATACAGCAGGGGAAAAGGCCCCGGCGGCAACAGGCGACGCGCGTCCTCATCATTCGTCTCCCCTGCCGCAGTATCCGCCGTCGGCGCAAAGGCAAAGAGGGCAATCCCGTCGATATACGGGGTCAGGTCAATAATGGTAGTGGAAAACCGGTCAAAGGTGGCTTGGCTAAAGTGGCCCTCCATAATGAGGAGGCCGGCCAACTCCTCCAGCACCTGGTGTGCTCTATACGCATTGTCCAGGATCGAATCTTTCAGCAACGCGGCCTCTGCGGGAAAGTCGATGCCATGATGATGTAAGGCGTGTTCCCAGGCAACGGAGACGAGGGCGAGGGTCAGCGCCACGCCCACCAGGATGTTCACCAGGTACAAGGGCCAGCGCGCCGCGCGACGTCTTTTGATCTTTAGCTTGCGCATACCTGCCTTGCCTCGTTAGCCCTCAAATACAATTTCAATATTTTGCATGTAGCGCTCCAGACTGTCGATCAGCGCCGCCAAGGTGGCCAGGTCTTGTTGCCGCGCGGCGGCCTCTATGTCGGCGCCGAGCTCGGACATGCCCACAAAGCCATAGCCGCCGCCCACGCCGGCCAGGCTATGGCCGATGGCCTGCATGGTCGGATGCTCTGCTGCCGCCAGCGCCGCCTGCAAGGACTGTAGGTCTTTGTGTCGGTTTTCCAAAAAGCCGGGGATGAGTTCTTCCAAGTCCGGGTCAATCTTGACGAGAATCTTTGCGCTGTCCATTACTTCTTTCCAAAACAAGCCATGAAAACATATTATTCCACTGTAACCGATTTCGCCAGATTACGCGGCTGGTCCACATCCGCACCCTTCAACACGGCCACATGGTAGGCAAAGAGTTGCAGGGGGACGGTGTAGAGGATCGGGGCGATATGCTCATCCACCGCGGCAATGGGAATGACGCACATGCCGTCCGCGTGTTCCAGCGCTGCGCCGGCATCGGCAAACACATAGAGCTGCCCGCCGCGCGCCTTGACCACGTGCAGGTTGGCGCGCAGCTTCTCCAACAGCGCATTATTCGGCGCCACGGCAATCACCGGCATGGCCTCATCCACCAGGGCCAGCGGCCCGTGTTTGAGCTCACCGGCGGGATAGGCTTCTGCGTGAATATAAGAAATTTCCTTTAACTTCAGCGCGCCTTCCATGGCCACCGGCAGCATCGTGCCGCGGCCAAGATAGAGCGCATGTTGCTTGTGTACAAACTGCTCCGCCAGCGCCGCGATCTGCTCGTTGAGTTCCAGGATGTGGTTGATGCGGCCGGGCAGGTGCTGTAGCTCGGCGACCAGCCGCGCCTCCTCTCCCGCCTCAAGCCCACGCCGCCGCCCCAGCAGGATGGCCAGCATCAGCAGAGCGGTTAATTGCGTGGTGAAGGCCTTCGTGGAGGCCACGCCGATCTCGATGCCGGCGCGCGTTAAGAAGACCAGATCTGAGTCCCGCGTGAGCGAGCTTTCCGGCACATTGCAGATCGCCAGCGTAGCCAGATAGCCGGCGTGGGCCGCCACGCGCAGGGCGGCCAGGGTGTCGGCGGTCTCGCCCGATTGGGAGATGGTAATGAGCAGGGTGTTTTCCGGCACGACAACGCGGCGGTAGCGGTATTCGCTGGCGACTTCCACCGTGCAGGCGATCTTGCTCAAGCTCTCCAGCCAATAGCGCGCAATCAGGCCGGCATGATAACTCGTGCCGCAGGCGACGATGTGAACCTGCGCCGCCTTGTCCAGCTGTCGGCCAAGCCCCAAACCGATGGCCGCTTCAATGATGCGGTTGTCTTTGATCCGGCCCTCCAGGGTGTCGGCAATCGCCAGCGGCTGGGTGAAGATTTCTTTCAGCATGTAGTGGCGATAGCCGGCCTTATCCCCGGCCTCATCGCTTAGCCTGGAAGTGGTGCGCGGTCGGCTCACCGGCCGGCCCTCGCCGTCAAAGATTTGCAGCTCATCACGGCGAATGTCGGCCACATCGCCTTCTTCCAGCACGATGAACTCTTGCGTTACGGGCAACAGGGCGAAGATGTCGGAGGCCAGAAAATACTCACCGATGCCCACGCCGATCACCAGCGGGTTGCCGGCCCGGGCACCGATCATGCGCCCCGGCTCGGTGGCGCTGATAACACCCAGGGCGTATGCGCCCTCCAGCATGGCCACGGTCTTGAGCACGGCTTGCAAGAGATCGCTGCCTTCGATCAAGAAGTGATGGATCTGGTTGACGATGACCTCGGTGTCGGTCTCGGAGTGGAATTGATAGCCGGCCTCGCGCTGCGCCTGGCGGAGCGCGGCGTGGTTGTCAATAATGCCGTTATGCACCAGCGCCACCTGCTCGCGGCAGACATGGGGATGGGCATTTTCTACGCTGGGCCGGCCGTGGGTCGCCCAGCGCGTGTGCGCGATGCCGGTGGCACCCGCCAAGGGCTGTTCTTGCAATGATTTCAGCAGCGCGTTGACCTTGCCCTGCACCCGCACCCGTTGCAAGCCCGTCTCCGGCGCCAGCAGGGCCAGTCCGGCCGAGTCATAGCCGCGGTACTCCAGCCGCCGCAGCCCTTCGAGCAGGATCGCCCCGACATCACGCTGGGCTACCGCCCCGACAATTCCGCACATGGTATTTTTTTCCTACGCGGCCTTACACGGCGGCGGGCGGGAGATGATCTTCACCATTGGAATGCACAAAAACGATCAAAAAAAGCAAGCAGCAAGTAATAGAAACGGCCAGGGCGATCTGCCCCGAGAATAATGGTCGGGGCGAGAGGATTCGAACCTCCGACCCCCACAACCCCATTGTGACAACTTCAGTTTATTTATCAAGTACCTGTACCCACTATCCCGGCTGGACGTCCATTAAAGGCGGCAACATGGGTTTATTGCGTATTCTTACTTTACTCGCTCACGGTTTTTTTCTAGACTTTGTATCTAAATAAGACGTTTTATTGTAGCTAACGTAACTTACGTCTCCGGAAGACCAATTATGACAAATACATTTCACGCAAAGGCCGGCGCTGATCACTTGATTGGTGTGGATGGCCTCCGTGTGCTCATTTCCGAGGATGCGGACGGTTGGTTTGCACAGGGCGTAGAGATAGATTACTTCGCCTGCGGTAGTAGTTTTGAAGACGTTCAAAGGCGCTTTGAAGCAGGCTTGGCAGCGACCATTGATGTCCATTTAAATAAACACGGGAGTATTGAAAACATCTTAAAGTGGGCCCCGCCCGAGGTTGTATCACGGCTTGTGGGCAGTGATAAGTACAGTTTTTCCATGCTCAGCAAACATGAAGTAACCCTGCCTCAGTTCCCATACCACCTCATTAGCTATCTGAAAGAGGAAAGAAGCCGGGCTGCATGAAGATAAAGCAGCCTGGGGAGCCGCCGGACGACGGGTTTTATGCGCTTCCTCGTGGCATGGTACTGGAAGTGCTTGCAAGGAATTATGTCTCGATTACCAGGGAGCGCGAGTTCGAAGAACGGTACCGTTTGGAGTTGGAAGATAAATTATTTGTTTTCAGCCTGCCCCCTGTGGTGCCTATCCGGATGGTGTTAAGACTGGCCGCTGCGTTTAATATCCGGCCTGATGAATTCTATTTGCCCGATAATTCCAGACTTCACTAGGAGAACCCAAGAGCCTGCTTACGCGCTGTGCCAACTGCACTGATATTGATTGGCGGTACAGTTTATGGTCGGGGCGAGAGGATTCGAACCTCCGACCCCCACAACCCCATTGTGGTGCGCTACCAGGCTGCGCTACGCCCCGACATTTTAAGATTCGCCTTTGATAAAAACCTTGCGCTGCGTAGCGCCCATCGCCCTGCCCCATCAGTCCAGTTTATCGGCGATGAACTTCAGCGCCTGAGCAACTCCAGGACTTCTTCCAACTCCGCGCGCAGCTGCTTGATGATCTGCTGGCTTTGGTTGGAATCCTCTTTCGCCGCATCGCCGGATAAGCGCTGCCGCGCCCCGCCGATGGTAAAGCCCTGCTCGTAGAGCAGCCCCCGAATCTGGCGGATCAGGATCACGTCCTGGCGCTGGTAATAGCGGCGGTTGCCGCGGCGTTTTAAGGGCTTTAATTGCGGAAATTCCTGTTCCCAGTAGCGCAAGACATGGGGTTTGACCGCGCACAGCTCGCTGACCTCGCCGATGGCGAAGTAGCGTTTGCCGGGGATGGCCGGCAGTTCACTGTTGAGCGAGGCTTCCAGCATAGGCTTCTACCCTTGCCTTTAGTTTTTGCCCGGGGCGAAAGGTCACCACCCGGCGGGCGCTGATGGGGATCTCCTCGCCGGTCTTCGGGTTACGCCCCGGGCGCTGTTTTTTATCGCGCAGGTCGAAATTGCCAAAGCCGGAGAGTTTTATCTGTTTGCCGGCGGCAAGCGCTTCACGCAACTGCTCAAAGAACATTTCTACGAGGTCCATGGCCTCTCTTTTATTCAGGCCCAACTCCTCATAGAGCCGCTCCGCCATATCCGCTCTGGTGAGTGCTGCCATTGCTTATCCTCTTAATGGCTTATTCTCGTAATGTGGCGCCAAATTCCGCACGAAGGCGACCCAGCACCCGCCCCATAATCTCTTCTATCCTCTCATCCCTAAGAGTGCTGGAAGCGGCCTGAAAGGTCAAGGCCAGCGTAAGACTTTTTTGCTTTATATCAATGCCTTCGCCCTGATATAGATCGAATAACTCTAGGTTCTGTAGCAGCGCAGGAGCGCAGCTTTTCACACAATTTACCAGGCTGGCGGCGCTGATCTCCTCATCCACCACGATGGAAATATCCCGCCTGATGGACGGGAATTTGGAGATTTTCCTGAATTTTAGCGCCCTTTTCGCCGAAATTTTCTGGTATTCCAATTCAAAGAGATAGACCGCTGCCGGCAGCCCCAGGTCCTCCAAGATGGCCGGATGGGCTGCGCCCAGCCTGCCAACTCTTTGCTTATCCAGCATAATCGCGGCAGAACGGCCCGGGTGCAGCGCCGCATCTTCCGTGCGCTCGTACTCCGGGATGAGACGATTGTCTTGCAGACCCAACAGCGCCTCCACATCCGCCTTTATATCGAAGAAATCAAAATAACTATCTTCCCTATCCCATTGTTTTATAAATGATTTTCTATAGATCAACCCGGCCAGCATCGGCGTCTGTGCAAGCCCGCCCTCATCTTGGCTAAACACCAGCCCGTACTCAAACAGGCGCAGTTGATATTGTTGACGTTTGAGGTTGTATCCCAAGGTCTGCAACAGGCCCGGCCATAGGCTCTGGCGCATCACCCCCATGTCCGTGGAGATCGGGTTCAACAGCGCAATCGCATCATCCCGATCCAAGAGCTGGGCTTGCCGACTTCGGTCAACGAAGCTGTAAGTGATGGCCTCGTGATAGCCGCGCGCGGCCAACAGGCGCTTGTAATCGGCCACAGCGACTCGGTCTTCGGACTGTTGTCGCATGCCGAGCTGCGCCCGCGCCGGCACCGCAGGGATGGCCTGGTAGCCATGAATGCGGGCGATTTCCTCGATCAGGTCTGCGGGAATGGACAGGTCGAAACGATGACTTGGGCTCTGCGCCAGCAGCGCCTCCTTCTCCGGCGTAATGTCCAGGCCCAGACCTTGCAGGGTGGAACGGATTTCCTCTTGCGCGATGGGCTTGCCCAGCAGGCGCGTGATCTCGGCGTATTCAAGCCTGATCGGCCGGGCGGCCGGCAGGTGTTCATCCGCACAGGCCTCCACCACCGGCCCGGCCTGCCCGCCGCAGCTGGCCAGGATCAGGGCGCTGACCCGCTCTAGAGCCGCTCGTTGCAGTTGCCAGTCCACACCACGCTCATAGCGGTAGGCGGCGTCCGTCTGCAAGGCGGCCTGGCGCGGGTGGGCAGCGAGTGCCCGGGGGGTGAAAAAGGCGCTTTCCAGAAAAATATTCCGGGTGGCGGCACTGACCGCGCTCGCCAACCCGCCCATGACCCCTGCCATGGCCACGGCGGATTTTTCATCGGCGATGACCAGAATTTCGTCGGGGGGCTTGCCGTCGGCTTCCCCGGAGATTTTCTCGCCGGTCGCCTCGGACAGCGCATATTCCTGCCCGTCCAGCAGGATGATGCTCTCCCCGGCGCGCGCATAGCGCACCGAGATGTCGCCGTTTAGCCGGTCGTTATCAAAGGCATGGGTGGGTTGGCCGAGTTCCAGCATGACGAAGTTGCTGATATCGACCACGGCGTTGATGCTTTTTAAGCCCGCCCGGCGCAGCCTCTCACGCAGCCAGCTCGGCGCCGGGCGGCGGATGTCGAGGCCCTGGATTATTCGCCCGGCATAACGCGGGCAGGCCGCCGGTGCCGCCAGCGTGACCCGCCGCCGGGCTTCTATGCCCACCTCGCAGCGGGTCGTCTCCGGCCGGGAAACTTCCATGCCGTTAATCACGGCCAACTCCCGCGCCAGGCCCCGGATGCTCAGGCAATCGCCGCGGTTCGGCGTTAGGGCCAGATCAAGCACCTGATCATCAAGCCGCAGAAATTCAGCCAGCGCCAGGCCGGGTTGTAATTCGCTCGTATCGCTGCACTCCAGCAGCTCATCTGCCTCCTCAGACAAGCCCAACTCGGCGGGCGCGCAGAGCATGCCTTCAGAGCGCACCCCCCGCACTTCCCTGGCGGTTATGGTGCGCCCACCGGGCAGTTGCGCGCCCACCGGCGCATAGGCATAAAAGCGCCCGACCTGGGCGTTTTCCGCCCCACAAACCACGGCAACGGGCGCCGGTTGGCCAAAATCCACCCGGCACAGCGTGAGCGCCTTTCCCTGTGCGTTATGCGGCCGTATTTCTTCTATTTTGGCCACGACCACGCCGGTGAATGTTGGCACAATCTGCTCAAGGGCTTCCACCTCCAGGCCGGCCATGGTCAGCTGTTCCGCCAGCGTTTCACTATCCACCGGCGGATCGACCCATTCCCGCAGCCATGCCTCGTTGAATTTCATCTGTCTATTCGTCCTCGCCCCAGCGCCGGATGCCGCAGGCGTCCAGCGTTTTTTGGGGCCAAAATTGCCCCTAAAATTGCCGCAAAAAGCGCAGATCGTTCTCAAAGAATATCCGCAGGTCGTCAATGCCGTATTTCAGCATCGCCAGGCGCTCCGCCCCCATGCCGAAGGCAAAGCCGGCATAGCGGCGGCCATCGATGCCGACATTCTCCAGCACCTTCGGGTGCACCATGCCGCAGCCCAAGATCTCCAGCCAGCCCTTGCCGCCCATGATGTCCACCTCCGCAGACGGCTCGGTGAAGGGGAAATACGAGGGCCGAAAGCGGGTCTTGACCGCATCCCCAAAGAGCTGCCGCACAAAGTCCTCTAAGATGCCTTTCAGGTTGGCCAGGCTGATGCCCTCATCCACCATCAGGCCCTCGATCTGATGAAACATCGGCGTGTGCGTCAGGCCCGAATCGCAGCGATACACCCGCCCAGGGGCGATGATGCGAAACGGCGGCTGCCGGTCTTGCATATAACGGATCTGCACATTGGAGGTGTGCGTGCGCAGCAGGGTATTTTCATCGATATAAAAGGTATCGTGCATGGCCCGCGCCGGGTGGTGTTCCGGGATGTTGAGCGCCTCAAAGTTATGGTAGTTGTCCTCGATCTCGGGGCCGTCAACAATATCAAAACCGATGCGCGCAAAGAGCGCTTCGATCTCCAGCAGGATCTGGGTAACCGGGTGCAGGCCGCCACGGCGTTGGCCACGCGCCGGCAGGGTGATGTCTATTCTCTCCGCCGCCAGATGTTGTTGGATGCGGCTCTGCGCCAGCTGCTTTTTCTGGCTGTCGATCAAGGCTTGCACGGTCTGCTTGGCCGCATTGATCGCCCGTCCGGCCTCGGGGCGCTGCGCCGTCGGCAGGCTGCCGAGCTGTTTGAGATGCGCAGTAAGCCGACCGCGCCGGCCCAGGTATGCAAGACGCTGCTGCTCCAGCGCCGCCAGGTCATCAGCCGCTTCGATCGCCGCCCGGGCGGCCTCTACGAGTTTTTCTATCTCTTGCATGTTGTTAGTCTTGCAAATACAGCGCTCTTCCTAAGGCGTAACGGCATGAAACAAAAAAAGGAAAGGGGCGTCCCTTTCCTCCTTGCCGGCAAAATGTGAAAGCGGGGCTAAGGAGACTCTGATGAAGTCAGAGTTTCCTGATGCTACATGGATGAATTGTTTAAGCGCTTCCCCAATTCAGCCGGCGAGCCGGGCGCGGGCCTGCTCAGCCAGTTGCGCAAAGGCCGGCTTGTCGTGCACGGCGAGCTCGGCCAGGACTTTCCTGTCGATCTCGATCTCCGCCCGGCGCAGCCCGTCCATAAAGCGGCTATAGGACAGGCCACAGCAGCGCGCCGCAGCGTTGATGCGGACGATCCACAGGGCGCGAAACTGGCGCTTGCGCTGGCGGCGGTCGCGATAGGCATATTGCCCGGCGCGGGTTACCGCCTGGGTGGCGACTCGAAAGACATTCTTGCGCCGACCGCGGTAGCCCTTCGCCTGGGCGATGACTTTCTTGTGCCGGGCGCGGGCGGTTACGCTGCGTTTTACTCTGGCCATGTTCTTACTTTACCTCCTAACTAGTACGGCAGCAGGCGCGCCACCGCCTTTTGATCGTGGGCATGCAGCAGCTGCATCTCGCGCAGTTGGCGCTTACGCTTGGGCGATTTCTTGGTCAAGATATGGTTGCGATGCGAATGGCGGTGCCGGAACTTGCCGGCGGCCGTCTTGGAGAAGCGCTTCGCCGCCCCGCGGTTGGTCTTCATCTTCGGCATTGCTCATTCAACTCCAATATAAGGAAACTCTAATTTATTTCTTCGGCGCCAGCACCATCACCATCTGCCGGCCTTCCAGCTTGGGATATTGCTCCACTTGGCCTAAGGCGGCCATGTCGGCCTCTATCCGGTCCAGCATGCGGCTGCCCAGCTCCTGGTGCGCCATCTCGCGGCCGCGAAAGCGCAATGTTACCTTGACCTTGTCGCCGTTTTTCAAAAAGCGGGTGATGTTGCGCAGCTTGACCTCATAATCGCCCTGCTCGGTGCCCGGCCGGAACTTGACCTCCTTGACATGGATCTGCTTCTGTTTCTTGCGCGCGGCGTGTTTCTTCTTGTTCTGCTCAAACAAAAACTTGCCGTAATCCATGACCCGACACACCGGCGGCTTGGCCATCGGCACGATCTCGACCAGGTCAAGCTCTTGTGCATCGGCGTGGCGCTGCGCCTCTTGCCTGCTGACAATCCCGATTTGCCCGCCATCGGCCCCGATCAGGCGCACCTCCGGGGCGAGTATCTCGTCGTTCAAACGGTTCTGCTTCTCAGCGGCGATAGGTCAATCCTCCAAACTGGTACGGCCGCGGCGCGCAAGTTCCTGTTGCAAGCACTCGGTGAAGGCATCATACGGCATCGCCCCCAGGTCTTGCCCGCTACGTGTGCGCACGGCCACGCTGTTATCCGCCTGCTCGCGCGCGCCCAGGATCAGCTGATACGGGATGCGCTGCATGGCGTGTTCGCGGATTTTAAGGCCGATCGTCTCATTTCTCAAGTCGGTTTCCACCCTTAAATGCTGCGCTTGCAGCCGGGCGGCCACCTCCGCCGCATAGCCGACCTGTTTTTCCGTGATCGAGGCCACCACCACCTGCACCGGCGCCAGCCACAGCGGCAAGGCGCCGGCGTATTCCTCGAGCAAAATGCCGATGAAGCGCTCCAGGGAGCCCAAAATCGCCCGGTGCAGCATGACCGGCGTCTGCTTGTTGCTGTTCTCATCCACATAGTGCGCTTGCAGGCGCGCCGGCATGGAAAAATCCACCTGCATGGTGCCGCACTGCCACACGCGCCCGATGCAATCGCGCAGGGAAAACTCTATCTTGGGGCCGTAAAAGGCGCCCTCGCCGGGCTGCAAGTCCCAATCCAGATCATTGGTATTTAACGCCAGCTCCAGCGCTTTCTCCGCCTTGTCCCAATCCGCATCGCTGCCCACGCGCGCCGGCGGGCGGGTGGCCAGCTTGATGATGACATCAGCAAAGCCAAAATCCGCATAGACCGCAAACAGCAGCTTGATAAAGCGCGCCACCTCTTCCTGCACTTGGCCCTCGGTGCAAAAGATATGCGCATCGTCCTGGGTGAAGTGTCGCGCCCGCAGCAGGCCGTGCAGGGTACCGGAGGCCTCGTTGCGATGGCAAGAGCCAAACTCGGCCAGGCGCAGCGGCAGATCGCGATAGCTTTTTAAGCCCCGATTAAAGACCTGCACATGGCCGGGGCAGTTCATCGGCTTGATGGCAAAGTTCTTGCGCTCGGATCCGGTGGTGAACATATCGGCCTGGAACTTGTCCCAATGCCCGGATTTTTCCCACAGGCTTTGATCCACCAGCAGCGGCGTGTTGATCTCCTGATAGCCGTGCTCGCGCATCTTCTGCCGGATGTAGTCCTCCACCTGCCGATAAATCGCCCAGCCCTTCGGGTGCCAGAACACCATGCCGGGCGCCTCTTCCTGGAAATGAAACAGGTCTTGTTTGCGCGCCAGCTTGCGGTGGTCGCGCTTCTCGGCCTCTTCCAGCCGCTGCAGGTATTGTC
The DNA here is from genome assembly GCA_963923955.1 of Gammaproteobacteria bacterium. GTDB lineage: Bacteria > Pseudomonadota > Gammaproteobacteria > Eutrophobiales > Eutrophobiaceae. Next base: position 1,110,572 of record OZ000552.1, on the reverse strand, counting down.
TTAATTGCTTTTTATTCGCCCAGGCGGTGCCGTAAATCCGTTGCAGCATCTCGTTGCGGGAGTCGCCGCGCCAGTAGGCCCCGGCCAGCCGCGTCAGCGTAAACGCCTTGAGCCGGTCAGTGCTCGGCACATGCGGGCCGCGACACAGATCGATAAAATCGCCCTGGCCGTACAGCGAGATGGGCTCCTCCGCCGGGATGGCCTCGATGATCTGCGCCTTGTATTCCTCGCCCTGGTCGCGAAAAAAGCGCACTGCATCATTACGTTCCATCAGCGTGCGCGTAACCGCATCGCCAGCAGCGGCCAGCTTGTGCATTTCGGCTTCAATGGCCGCCAGATCCTCCGGCGTGAAGGGGCGCGCATAAGCAAAGTCATAATAAAAGCCGTCCTCGATCACCGGGCCGATGGTCACCTGGGCTTCCGGAAACAGGCGCTTGACCGCTTGCGCCAGCAGGTGGGCGCAGGAATGGCGGATGATTTCCAGCGCTTGCACATCTTTGTCAGTAATGATCTTAAGCGCCGCATCGGCCTCCAACAGATGGGATGCATCTCGCAACTCGCCGTCCACCTCGCCGGCCAGCGTGGCCTTGGCCAGCCCCGGGCCGATGGCTTGGGCCACGTCCATCACTGAGACCGGCTCGGCAAATTGCCGCCGGCTGCCATCGGGCAGGGTAATCACGGGCATAGTCCTAGCCTCTTCATCAGTGGCAGCCCCCACAACAGGCCACGTTTATAGAAAGAGTTCGTTAGTTTATCTAAAAGTGCGAGCGGGCGCACCGGCTGTGGAAACTGGTAGGCACGACTGGGCTCGAACCAGCGACCTCTACCATGTCAAGGTAGCGCTCTGACCAACTGAGCTACGCGCCTTGTGCCCTAAGAAATCTCCAAGAAATCCCGGGGTGGCACAGGATACAAAGACTGGAAAAAATGCGCAAGGACAAGGCGGGATGCCCGGCGTAGCAAAGCCGGCGCTGTCTTGATGATCGATCAATCCTGCCGAATCAGGGATTCGGCCGGAATGCCCAGGCCCTGATGCAACCTCCAGATCATCTTGCTGGTCAAGGCGCGCTTGTAATTCAGGATTTCATAGACCCGGTTCGGCCGCCCGATATAGGGTTCCAGGTCTTTTACACTCAGCTGCTTCTGCTCCATCGTGAACTTGATCGCTGCGACCGGATCGGGCAGCTCAAGCCGGTGGTGCTTCGCCTCATAGGCCGCAACCAGGGTCACCAGCACATCCAGCCGGTCGCCCTCCTCGGTGTCCGGCCCGGCCCTCATCAGACCCTCAATCTCCTTGAGCGCGGCCTTGTGATCGTCGGCTGTTTTTATGGGATGAATGTTCATTTGTCTGTGCCTTCAAATTATAGTCACCAGCCATTACTCCATCCACCGATCATACCAAGCCTGAAACATCAGCACGTCCCATAGCTCATTTTGCCGGTTGCGTCTGCCGGACAGGTGTTCCTGCCATTTCTCTTTTACCATCGCCGCATTCAAAAGACCCTGCGCGGCGAGTTTTTGTCCGTCCATAAGCGCCTCCGCCCAATCCCGCAAGGGGCCGCGCAGCCAGTGATCGATCGGTACCGCAAAGCCCATCTTGGGGCGCTCGAACAAGGCCTCCGGCACATGCCGCGACAAGACCTGCCGCAGCAGCCATTTGCTCTGGCCCCCTTTGCCCTGGCCCTTGCGTATCTTCATCGGCATGGGCAGCCGCCAGGCAAATTCAATGACGTGCGCATCCAAAAAAGGCATGCGGCTCTCCAACGAAACCGCCATGGCGGCGCGGTCAACCTTCGTCAAAATATCGCCCGGCAGGTAGCCCACTGCGTCCTGATACAGCATCTTTTCCCTGAAATCAGCACCTTCCGGCGCCGCGCCAAGATCATCCGCGGGCGCCCCGTTGATGACCAGACGCTCAGCATCCTGCCAGTCAGACAGCAGCCTTTGATACAGCGCATCTTCATCTTTTGCACTCATCAGGCCGGCCAGCTTATGCAGCCTGGTTCCCAATGGAAAGTCTCGAAAACGTGCCGGCAGCAGCCCATCTACACCATGACAAATTCGATCCCAAGTGGTTGGCGACAGGCCGGTCATGGTCGAAGCCGCCAGCCAACGCGCCAGGCCGGGAAGCCGACGGATGCGCCGCCACAGGCCGGGGGCAAAAAAATGCCGCCAGTAGCCGGCGAATAGCTCATCGCCGCCATCGCCGGACAAGGCCACGGTCACATGCCGCCGGGCGAGCTCGGCAATCAGGCAGGCCGGGATCTGCGCCGGATCCGCAAAAGGCTCGTCATAGACCTCCGGCAGACGCGGGATAATCGCCCTGGCCTGCGCCGGGCTGACATAGAGCTCGGTGTGCTCGGTCTGCAAGTGCGCCGCCACGGCCCTGGCATAATTCGCCTCATTATAACCCGGCTCGGTAAAGCCGATGCTGAAGGTCTTGACCGGTCGGCTGCTGCCTGCCTGCATCAGCGCCACTACGGTGGAGGAATCAATGCCGCCGGACAGGAAGGCACCCAGCGGCACATCGGCGACCATCTGCCGCGCCACCGCCGCGGCCAGCACATCTTCCAGTGCGCTCGCCAACTCCTGCTCATCGGCGGTGTCTGGGGCGGCCATGCCCTTTTCCGCCACCCGGCGCAAAGACCAATACGCCGCCGGCGCCGGCAGCTGTCCGGCTTGTCGCAGGGAAATGCTCAGGGTTGAGGCTGGCGGCAGCTGGTAAATGCCCTCATAGATCGTGGCCGGGCAAGGCACATACTTATAGCGAAAAAACTGCGTCAGGGCGCGGCGGTTGATGCGCGGCCGGAACTTCTTGTACGCGCGGATTGCCTTCAACTCAGAGGCAAAGACAAAGACCCCATCCACCCAGCCGTAATACAAGGGCTTTTCACCCATGCGATCGCGGGCCAGGTGCAACTCCTGTTTTTCGGTGTCCCAGAGCGCAAGGGCGAACATGCCGGTGAAGGACTGGAGGGCCTCTGTAAGCCCCCACTCCACAACCGCCGCCAGCAGGACTTCCGTATCGGAATGGCCGCGGAAGGGATGGCCGAGCCTTTTTAAATCCGCCCGGCGTTGCCGGAAATTGTATAGCTCGCCGTTATAGGCCGTAACGAACCTGCCGCAGGCCGAGCGCATCGGCTGATGGCCGTGCCGGGAGAGATCGATCACCGCCAGGCGCCGGTGACCGAAGGCGACCCCGCAGTTTTGATCGCTCCACACTCCCTGGTCATCGGGGCCGCGGTGGGCGAGAGCAGCGGCCATCTCCCCGGCCACCGCATTCAGTTCCTGCTCAGAGACGCCTTGCGCGCCCGCCAGCCCGGCTATGCCACACATAGACGTTTAGCGCAGCCCAGGCACCGCCGAACTCCGGCACCGGGATGGCTTCCGCCGGATACTTGACCAGTGAGCGCGTAACAGCGGCATGGCCCCTTCAGCGCCGGCGGCGCATACGCTCACTCGCCCTTGCCATCCAGATACGCCATCAATTCCGCGCGGGCATTGGGATACCAAAGCTCAAAGTCGCGTTGGTAGCGTTGATACACGCGCTCGGCCAGCGCCTCATCGTAATAGTCGTAGTAGTTCTTCTTGCCCACCGAGGTGTTGAGTTTCGGCAGCGGCGAAAGCTCATAACGCGCGCGGATGGGTTCAAAGTCGTCCTGCAAGTTTTCAAACTTGAGAATCTTCGTAGCAACGATTTTTCCATCGTACAACAGCTGCGCGGACTGGCCTTTGAAATGAGCGTCTGATGCCTCATCTTTGATTGAGCAGACGAGCGTGGCAAAACGAACAAAGCTGCGATCATAGTTTGCCCGCTGCCGTAACCCGTATTTGAGTCTGTCCCACAGGAAGTAAAACGCTGATTTGATATGGTACCAAGGTCGATAGCCGGGCGTATAGAGCGAGACCAGGCGCTGATAGGGATTTCTGACCACAGCGAAGGAGAATATATCATCTCTGTTTAGCAGTCTCGGCTGCGCGCTTTTTCTGACCCACCATGCGCGCAGTGCCAGTGATGGGTCTTCGGGAGCCTCCTGCAGATACTTGCCGGCCAGGACACGTCTCATGCTGGTGGTGCCGGTTTTAGGGATGTTGATAAACACCAGGCGATCTTGTGCAAAGTGCAGCACCCGAGTTCTGCCGAATTTCCAGTCTCTGGGCTCATTTTTAGCCACATGAAACAGATAGCGCAGCCCCCTTGAGATCAGCTTCATCGCCCCCGGTCGCTGCGGGGGGGGGGGGGGGGGGGGTGAAATTATTTTCGGCTGCTGATAAGCCGCCGCGTACTTCTTGCGCGTCGGCGGCTTGCTTGATGCATCGGTTTTGCCCGGTTTCTTCAGGGCGAGAAGAGTCGCTGTTCTTACGGGGAGGCTTGTTCATCGGTATCGGCTGTGTGTTGCTAAAGTCGTTAATTTGTTCAGGCTCTTAAGACTGTAAAGAAATGAAAGCCAAGCCCGCATAACATAACACGCTACGGCCGGCTTGTCATTGCGCCGGGGCATCATCAGCCGCCTGCTCCCGCGCCGCTTGCTCTTGCGCCTCGACCACGGCCAGGGCGCTCATGTTGACCAGGCCGCGCACGGTGACTGCCCGGGTTACGATGTGCGCCGGTTGCGCCGCGCCGATGAGCATGGGGCCGATGGACACCCCGCCGCCCAGCATGCGCAGCAGGTTATAGGCGATATTGGCCGCATCCATGTTCGGCATGATGAACATGTTGGCCCGGCCGCGCAGCCGCGAGTTCGGGAAGGACTGGTTGCGAATCTCTTCCGACAGGGCGGCATCGGCGTGCATCTCCCCTTCCACGGCCAGGTACGGATCGCGTGCGCGCAACAGCCCTAAGGCCGCGCGCATCTTTTCCGATGAGGGGTTGTTGCGGCTGCCGAAGTTGGAATGTGACAGCAGAGCAACGCGCGGCTTGATGCCGAAGCGCTTGATGCTCTCCGCCGCCAGCAGGGTCATCTCGGCGATGTTCTCGGCGGTGGGGCTGGCAATCACATGCGTATCGCAGACGAAGAAGGTGCCGCTGGGCAGCACCAGGGCGATCAGGGTGGAAAAATCCTGCACGCCGGCGGCCTTGCCGATGATGTCTTGCACAGCTTGCAGATGCCCGTTGAAACGGCCGACAGTGCCGCAGAGCATGGCATCGGCCGCGCCGTGTTTCAGCATTAGCGCAGCAATCACCGTGCTCTGGGTGCGCACCACGGTCTTGGCGTCCGCCGTTGACACGCCCTTGCGCCCCATCAGTTCGTGATACAGCTTCCAGTAATCATCATAGCGCTCATCCTGCTGCGGATTGACGATCTCAAAATCTTCCCCGGCTTGCAACGGTATATTCAACTCATCCAATCTGTCCTGGATGACCTGCGGCCGGCCTATCAGGATCGGGCTGGCGATGCCGTCTTCGATGACCTGCTGGGCGGCCTGCAAGATGCGCGGCTCCTCGCCTTCTGCATAGACAATGCGTTTCTTTTCCTGCTTGGCCTGCTCAAAGATGGGCTTCATCAAAAAGCCGGTCTGAAAGACGAATTGGATGAGCTTTTGCCGATAGACCTTGAAGTCTTCAATCGGGCGGGTGGCGACCCCGCTCTCCATCGCCGCCTTCGCCACCGCCGGGGTGACTCGCACCAGCAGGCGCGGGTCAAAGGGCTTGGGGATTAGGTACTCAGGCCCGAACTTCAGGCTCGCCCCGCCGTAGGCCTGGGCAACGATCTCGGAGGTCTCGGCCAGCGCCAGATCGGCGATTGCCTGGACACAGGCCAGCTTCATCGCCTCGTTGATGCCGGTGGCGCCGACATCTAAGGCGCCGCGAAAGATATAGGGAAAACACAAAACGTTGTTGACCTGATTGGGATAATCAGAGCGGCCGGTGGCGATGATGGCATCCGGGCGCACCGCCTTGGCCTCTTCCGGCAGGATCTCCGGGGTCGGGTTGGCCAGCGCCAGGATCAGCGGCGCTTTGGCCATGCCCGTCAGCATCTCCGGCGCCAGCACCTGCGGTGCTGAAAGCCCCAGGAAGACATCGGCACCTTCCAGCACCTCGGCCAGAGTGCGCGCCGCGGTCTCGCGGGCATAGACGGCCTTATACGGATCCATCTCCTCTTCCCGCCCCCGGTACAAGACCCCGGCGATGTCGGTGACAAAGATATTCTCCCGCCGCAGACCCATCGTGCACAGCAGCTGCAGACAGGCCAGCGCAGCCGCCCCGGCACCGGAGGTGACCAGCTTGACCTCGGCGATGTCTTTATCGACCAGGCGCAGGCCGTTGAGGATGGCTGCGCCGACGATGATCGCCGTGCCGTGCTGATCGTCATGGAAGACCGGGATGTTCAGGCGTTCTTGCAGCTTCTGCTCGACGATGAAACACTCCGGCGCCTTGATGTCTTCCAAGTTAATGCCGCCGAAGCTCGGCTCCAGGCTGGCGATGATCTCAACTAAGCGCTCCGGATCGCTTTCCTCTATCTCCAGATCAAAGACATTCACGCCGGAGAACTTTTTGAACAACACCGCCTTGCCTTCCATCACCGGCTTTGCCGCCAGCGGCCCGATATTGCCCAGACCCAGCACCGCCGTGCCATTACTGATGACCGCGACCAGATTGCCGCGGCCGGTCACATAGGCGGCCTCGTTTGGCTCGGCGGCGATTTGCTCACAGGCGCTGGCGACCCCGGGCGAGTAGGCCAGGGCCAGATCATATTGGTTGGCGAGCGGCTTGGTGGCGCGGATCTCCAGCTTGCCGGCGGGTTCGCTGCGGTGATAGGCAAGTGCGCTTTCTTTGAGTTCCTCTTTCATCATTCCCCTCCCGACCCTGCCCTCTCTCCCAACAGGCGAAGTGCCAAAGTTTTATCTACAGGCGGCTATGATACGCCGATTTTGCCGGACGATTACAGGGATAATCGCCGCTGCCGCCCCTGCGCATCCCTGGCACCTGCGGCATACGGCTGCTGTGGCGGACAGGAAGGTTGAGAAGGTGTCGCCGAAGGCGACTTGTTTATAACTGGATGCCGTGTCAGGCACGGCATGACGATCTGATTATGACGTTGTCTTGTTCGTCCCCGTATCAAGTACGGGGCAGGCTATTCCTGCGGAAGCGGGAATCTATGAATTTCGCGGCAGGATGTTCCCCGCTACAATTTACAAACCTCAACCCGCCCGTATTTCGGGCAGGCCAAGGCCGCTTTCCTGGATACGTTTGATCTCATCACGCAGGTGTGCGGCCTCTTCGAACTCAAGGTCTCTGGCGTGTTGGTACATCTGCTCTTCGAGTTGTTTCATCTTTTGCATGAGCATTTCCGCCGACATATGCGCATAGGGGCTGCTGTCCTCGGCAACCTTTGCCAGCTTGCGCCGGCGCCCCTTGCCCTCTTCGCTGGCGCTCTCCAGAATATCGGTGATGGCCTTGCTGATCCCTTTTGGCGTAATGCCGTGGCGGCGGTTGAATGCCTGTTGTTTTTTTCGGCGGCGCTCGGTCTCGGAAATCGCCCTTTGCATGGAGCCGGTGATCGCATCGCCATACATGATCGCCGCGGCGTTGATGTTGCGGGCGGCGCGACCGATGGTCTGGATCAGCGTGGTTTCTGAGCGCAGGAAGCCTTCTTTGTCGGCATCCAAAATGGCCACCAGCGAGACCTCCGGCATGTCCAGGCCCTCGCGCAAAAGGTTGATGCCGACCAGCACGTCAAACTCGCCCAGGCGCAGATCGCGGATAATCTCGACTCGCTCCACGGTGTCGATATCCGAATGCAGGTAGCGCACCTTTACCTCATGCTCGGCCAGATAATCGGTTAAATCCTCCGCCATGCGCTTGGTCAAGGTGGTCACCAGCACCCGCTCATCCTGGGCGACGCGCAGGTGAATTTCCGATAGGAGATCATCGACCTGGCTGGCCACCGGGCGCACCTCGACGACCGGATCGACCAGGCCGGTCGGGCGGACGAGTTGTTCTACGATCTGATCGGAATGCTCACGCTCATAGGGCCCAGGCGTGGCGGAGACGTAGATCGTTTGCGGCGCCAGGCGCTCGAACTCATCAAAACGCAGGGGGCGATTGTCCAGGGCGCAGGGCAGGCGAAAGCCGTATTCGACCAGGTTTTCCTTGCGCGAGCGATCGCCGCGGTACATACCGCCCAGTTGGGGGATGGTCACATGGCTCTCGTCCACGATCAGCAGCGCATCGCGCGGCAGGTAATCAAACAGCGTCGGCGGCGGCTCGCCTGGTGCGCGCCCGGATAAGTGCCGGGAATAATTCTCAACGCCGGTGCAATAGCCGATCTCCATCATCATCTCGATATCAAAGCGGGTGCGCTGCTCCAGGCGCTGCATCTCCACCAGCTTGTTCGCGGCCTTGAATTGCCCAAGCCGCTGCTGCAACTCCTCCTTGATCGCCTCGATCGCATCCAGGACGATCTGGCGCTCAGTCACATAATGCGTCTTGGGATGGATGGTGATGCGGGGCAGGCGGCGCAGCACCTCACCAGTCAGCGGATCAAACAGCGATAAGGATTCGATCTCATCATCAAACAGCGCCACCCGCACCGCCGCGCGCTCGGATTCGGCCGGGAAGATGTCGATGCTGTCGCCCCGGACGCGGTAGGTGGCGCGATGCAACTCCACCTCATTACGGGTGTATTGCATCGCCGCCAGCCGCCGCAAAATGGCACGTTGATCGTAGCGGTCGCCGCGATCCAGGTGCAGCACCATCTTCAGGTAGGACTGCGGGTCGCCTAAGCCATAAATCGCCGAGACCGTGGCCACGATGATGGTATCCTGGCGCTCCAGCAGCGCCTTGGTGGCGGATAAGCGCATCTGTTCGATGTGCTCGTTGACGGAAGAATCCTTCTCGATGTAGGTGTCCGAGGCGGGGACATAGGCCTCGGGCTGGTAATAATCGTAATAGGAGACGAAATACTCCACCGCATTGTTGGGAAAATACTCCTTCATCTCGCCATAGAGCTGCGCCGCCAGGGTCTTGTTCGGCGCCAGGATCATGGCCGGCCGTTGTACTTTTTCGATGACATTGGCGATGGTAAAGGTCTTGCCGGAGCCGGTCACGCCCAGGAGCGACTGGTGCGCCAGACCATCCTGCAAGCCGGCATACAGGCCGCGGATGGCCGCGGGCTGATCGCCCTGCGGCGGATAGGCGGCGCGCAAGTGGAAGTGATCGGACATAGCGGGTCAGTATAATACAGAAGGCCGGGATTGGCAGGGCTGTGCGACAAAGGATTGACCGCAGCGGGCGGCGCGGGTAACATGCCCCTGCCCTTGCATGCTTGGACGGCGCAGTTGGGCGCGGCGGAAGAAAAAGAGACACGTAAGAGGGCTTTTTCCCGCCGCGTGCCGAGCCGTTGCCGGTCAAGCCGGTAGCCGCGGCAGAGGCGGTTGCGGGCAGGCAAGGGTTTCAGGTTGTACCAATCCCCGGTAGCTCAGTCGGTAGAGCGGGTGACTGTTAATCACTAGGTCGGCGGTTCGAGCCCGTCCCGGGGAGCCAAATCCTTCATTTTGCCGGCCTTATCGCAGGGCGATAGAATGCAACACGCAAAAGTATGAACCAGAGTCCCATCCGCTACACGGACATCCACGCAGAAGGCGGCCGCTTCCCCGGGCTGCACCTGCGAGTGATGCAGGCGTTGACCCGGCTCATCGCCCCGTGGGCAAGGGTGCGCGGGCTTGGGATCGTGGCCGCGCTCTTGTCCTCGCTGCTCAAGGGTGAAGAGACCCGCACGCACGTCAAACTGAACAAGACCAGCCGCTTCGCCTATCCAAGCTACGATAGCTACTGGGGCTATTTTGTCCATAGCAATAAAATATACGAACAATCCCTGGCGCTGTTCCTGGCCCAAATAGCCGCCTGTCGCTTTTGTTTTATCGACTGCGGTGCCAACTATGGTTACTGGTCGGCGATCATGAGTAGTGAGGAATTCGGGGCGCACCCGTGCCTGGCGATTGAGGCATCGCCGCAGGCATTTGCCATACTCCAAAAGAATGCAGCCCTGAACGACAACCGCTTTCGGTGCTTGCAAAGAGCGGTGTATCGTAACAGCGATGAGCAGATCGCCTTCACCGCCGGTGGCCAGCACGCCGGACGCCACATCATCGATGGCCATATCGAAACATTCCGGGTCAATACCAAAGGCCTGCTCACGCCGACTGAGTATGAATGCCAGGTCAAGACCATCTCTCTGGAGCGCGTGATTCAGGATTTCTTCCCGCAAGAGCATGCCTTTGTGGTCAAGCTGGATGTGGAAGGTGCCGAAATCGACGCCCTGCGGGGGGGGGGGGGCGATGACAGAGAAGGACGTGCTATTTCTCTACGAGGACTTTGGCGCGGACCGGCGATCAACAGTAACAAGTTATTTCCTGAAGGAAGGCTTCCAGATCTATTACCCGGACGAAGCCGGCGCCATACGGCGCCATACGGCGGATAGGCGAGACAAGAGAATTGGAAGCGATAAAGACCGACCCGCGCATGGGCTATAACCTGATCGCGGCAAGGCAAGGCGGCGAGCTGGCCGCGGCAGTCCAGCGCCTGTGTTCAGATCAATAAACCGGCCATCATTTTCCCGCCCCGCGTCATTCCCCGTATCAAGTGCGGGACAGGCTCTGGCTTGACCAAGAGTCCAGCGCTGTGTCGCTCAATAGATTCCTGCTTCCGCAGGAATGACGCGCTAAGCTGACTGGATACGGGGACGAGTGATACTCGATTTCTTATTCGTCATTCCCGTGACAACGGGAATCCAGCACTGTATCGCGCTTGATGGATTCCCGCCCCTGCTCGCAGGCAGGAGTGACGTTCTTCTGCGGGAGACGAAACAGAACACTTCCGCGAGGAGGGATGACCAGGCGCAGATTCCTTATCTTCCCGCTTCAACGCACTCCGATAAGAAGTAAAATCAAGGCCTGTACCCCCCGCCCACGAAGGCAGGCCGGCCGCCCACAACAGCGCTACGATCAGGCCATACTGCACGGATAGCGCCACCTCGGCGGGCGTTACCATAGTGGCGTCCCCAAGGGGATTCGAACCCCTGTTGCCGCCGTGAAAGGGCAGTGTCCTAGGCCTCTAGACGATGGGGACTGACAACGGCTAATACTGTGCTGCTATGCAGCCTGGTGGAGCCAGGCGGGATCGAACCGCCGACCTCTTGCATGCCATGCAAGCGCTCTCCCGGCTGAGCTATGGCCCCATGATTCAACTTAAACCTGAAAGCTGAAAAACAGGCGGTGGAGCGTACTGCACCGCTCTCAGGCTGTCAAGCCGCCCTTTTGTTGATGTATTCCAAGGCCATGTCGATGCCGGCCAAGGTCCTGGCCCGGCCGGCCAGGCGCAGCGTGTCATCGATGGACGGCGATACGGCGCCGCCGGTTACCGCGACGCGCAGTGGCTGCGCCAGCTTGGCCAGCTTCAGCTCAAACTGCTCTGCAATCGCCGCAATGGCGGCATGGATGCCCGGATTATCCCAGACTTCAACACTCGACAAGGCCGCCCGCAGGCTGCCTAGCGGTTCCCGGATAAGCGGGCGCAGGTGTTTCCTCGCCGCCGGCGCATCAAATTCTGCAATGCCCTGATAAAAACACCGGCTCTGCGCCACAATCTCAGCAACTGTCTTGCAGCGCTCCCTCTGCACAAGTAGCAGTTCCCGAATATCAGGCCCCACGGCAATATCAAGCCCGGCTCTCTCGAAGGCGTCGGCGAGGATGGCCGCCTGCTCTTGCACATCGCCGGTCTTTAGGTAATGCTGGTTGAGCCAGAGCAGTTTATCGGGATTGATGGCGGCGGCGGACTTGTTCACTGCGCCAAGATCAAACAAGTCGATCATCTCTTGCCGGGAAAAAATCTCCTGATCGCCATGCGACCAGCCGAGACGCAGCAGATAGTTCAGCAGCGCCTCCGGCAGGTATCCCTCTTCCCGATATGCCAGCACACTTGCTGCGCCGCTGCGTTTTGACAGCTTCCTGCCGTCCGCACCGAGGAGTAGGGGCAGGTGGGCATAGACCGGGGGGCGCACACCCAGGGCCTCAAAGATGTTCATCTGGCGCGGCGTATTATTCAGGTGATCATCGCCGCGGATGACATGGCTCACGCCCATATCCTTATCATCCACAACAACGGTGAGATTATAGGTAGGGCTGCCATCGGGACGGGCGATGATCAAGTCGTCCAGCTCCGCATTCTGATACACCACCCGGCCTTGGATCTGATCATCAACCGTGACCGCCCCTTGCAGTGGGTTCTTAAAGCGCACCACCGGGCGTGGCCGCGCAGGCGCGGCCGCGGTTCTATCCCGACATCGGCCGTTGTATTTCGGCTTTTCCCCCCTCGCCATCGCCGCGCTACGCATCGCATCCAAGTCCTGCCTGCTGCAATAACAATAGTACGCCTTGTCCTGCTCCAGTAATTGCTGGATCGCTGCCTTATAATGCGCAAGACGCCGGCTCTGATAGTGCGGCCCTTCGTCATAATCCAGGCCCAGCCAGCGCAGACCTTCCACTATGATCTCAATGGCCTCCCGGCTTGAGCGCTCCTTGTCTGTGTCCTCAATGCGCAGGATAAACTGTCCCTGATGATGCCGCGCATAGAGCCAGGAAAACAGGGCCGTGCGCATCCCGCCTATGTGCAGATAGCCGCTCGGGCTGGGGGCAAAGCGCGTTGTTATTGGTGATTTGTTATTAGTAACTGCTAACCGGGAGTCAGCCATTCGTCATTTTCCCTTTCAAGCTGCGAATCAGCCCACCAAGCATTTTTGATATTTGTATATTGTTAGCTTGCAGTTCAAGTAAGTCTTTCCGGTTTCCCATTTTTATTTCTAATGATATTTCAATTAATGTATCCACTTCGCTGGCAGACCCCATAGCTATCGATAAATATTGGATGAACTCTTTCTTTGACTGCCGTGCCGCACCTTCCGCAATATTGGCGCTTATTGAGACTGCGGCGCGCCTGATTTGTGATGTGATTCCATATTTTTCCGTTCTCGGATAATTCTCTGTTATCTCATACGCTCTGCCAGCCAATTTAACAGCCATTTTCCATACATCCAAATCCTTATGAGAGCGCATTTTCCTTATCTCTCTTGTTATACAAAACACCAATCACCATTCACTAATCACCAGTCACCAATCACCAGTCACCAATCACCAGTCACGCTACTGCCTGACCAAGCGAATATTCGCCGGTGTCTTAGCGGTATTGGTGCGGAAGGGATTAATATCCAGGCCGCCGCGGCGCACATAGCGCGCATACACGGTTAAGGCATCGGGCTTACACCGCTCAAGGATGTCCAGGTAGATCCGCTCAACACAGTGCTCGTGAAAATCGCGCTGCTCTCGATAGGAAATGAGGTATTTAAGCAAGCCCTCATGCTCAATTTCAGCGCCGGCGTATTCGATATAGACACTGCCCCAGTCCGGTTGGCCGGTCACCGGGCATAGCGAACGCAGCAGGTGAGTAAACAGACGCTCTTCGACTAATCTTTCGGAGCGATGGCGCAGAAATTCAGCATTCGGGGAATAGTACGAGGTGCTAATATCCAGGCCATCAAGGCAGACGCCCGCAAAGTTGCCAAAAGAAAATAACGGTTCATCAATGGCGGCCAGTTCAAGCTCTATGTCCATTCCTGTGCAGGCGGAGAGATCTGCCTGCATCAGCGCACATACCGCGGCGGCGGATGCAAATGGCGTCTGCGCAAAGGAGTTCAGGTACAGCTTGAAGGACTTGGATTCAATCAACCTGGGCGAGGTACACGGCACAATAAATTTGCCTAAGGCCACCTGCGGCATCCCCTTGTCATTTAACCATGAGAGCTCATAGGCATTCCATAGATCCACCCCCTGATACGGCGCCTGTTTATAGCCCCTCTGCCGCCAACTGTTTTCCCGCTCAATCGGGCACAGCAAGGCCGGGCTGTACGCGCCGCTATACGCCGTGCGCCGGCCCAGCGGACTGCCTGAGGTGTGATGCCTGTTCATGGATCACAGCATAACAGTTCCAGCTTCGATGCTTTTTATTTTGCGTAACTTTTGAATAGAAGGAAGCCCTGACTAAGAGGGCTTCCTCATGATGATGAGATGCTTAGTTCCACTTAAGGAAACTGGTGCGCCAGCTACCGTCATATTGTTTTTCCAAGATCGCCGCCAGAGCACCCCGGCTCACCCCATTGATCGCCTTGGCCGCATTCCATCTGCCGGTGATAAAAATTCGATCCTCGCCGACACCCACGCGGCTGACTTCTATCTGATGTTCGTTGACACCATTGTTCTTGACCAGGTCATCCACATAGGCATAGATCTCCCGAATCCCTGCGGCCGCCTCGCCGCCCGGCATCAGGAACACCGCATCCACGGTGAACAGGCCGGAGAATTTTGCAGCATCCTTATTGTTCAGCGCCTGATTCCATGCCTGCAAGGTCTCGACCGCAAAGGCCCTCATATCCGGGCTTTTCGCCGACACATTGGCCGCAACGGCGAGAGACAGGGTGAACAATACTGCACGTAACACGCTCATTTTTCTTTACCTCCTAATAGATTAAAAACAAATACTTAACAATGAGAGATATAATAATGGCAAAATAAAATTAAACAATGATTGAATAATAGATTTATAATTTCTTTTTGAGAAACAATAAAGGCTAGGTACATGGACAAACTCAGCAGCATGCGCATCTTTTCAAGAGTTGCCCGATTGGGTAATTTCGCCGCGGCTGCTCGTGAGCTATCCATCTCCCGGGCTATGGCGACAAAACATGTGATGCACCTGGAAGACCAGCTTAAAGTGCAGCTGATCAATCGCACCACCCGCAGCATGCACCTGACCGAGGCCGGCCAGGCCTACCTGGAGCGCTGCACTCATATCCTGGATGAAATTGAGGAGACCGAAACAGCGGTTAGCCAGCTAAATTCAGAGCCGCGCGGCACCTTGAAGCTGAGCTCGCCGCCGACCTTCGGCAAGCTCTATCTCGGCCCCCTGATCGCAGACTATGTAAAACCCTACCCCGGCGTCAGCTTCGATCTCATCGTCACCGATCAGCCGGTCGATATTATCGAATGGGGCCTGGATCTCGCCTTTCATCTGGGCCGCCCGCAGGATTCCAACATGATCATCAAGCGTGTGCTCAGCACCGAGATGATCCTCTGCGCAGCACCGGAGTATCTGGAAAGACACGGCACACCGCAGGCGCCGGAGCAGCTTGCGCAGCATAATTGCCTGTCCAACCCCAACCTGCCGCCCTATCAGATCTGGAAATTTACCGACCACGGCAAGGAGCGCATCATCCGTCCGGAGGGATCTTTACAGAGCAACTCGCCGGACGCCCTGCGCACGGCGGCGATCAATGCGCTGGGGCTTGTCATGATGCCCGCCTATACCCTCCAGGCCGACTTGCAAGACGGCAGGCTGGTGGCCGTGCTGCGTGAGTTCAGTTCAGAAAGCATTGACATGTACGCCATCTACCCCCACCGCCGCCATCTATCGGCAAAGGTCAGGACCTTCCTTGATTTTGTCGAGCAGCATTCTACGATGAGGGCGCAGGCCCGGACACTGCGATGAATGCCGAGAACAAGATTGCGCAACTGGAAAAATTCCTGCTGGATAACCGGCCCGTCTTTGTATTGACCGGCGCCGGTTGCAGCACCGGCTCCGGCATTCCCGACTACCGCGACAAGCACGGCACCTGGAAACACAGCGCCCCCATCCAGTTCCGGGATTTTGTCGGCGATCTGAACACCCGCCGGCGCTACTGGGCGCGCAGCATGCACGGCTGGCCGCGCATTCAGCAGGCGCGCCCTAACGCAAGCCACCGCTCGCTGGTGCGGCTGCAACAGGCGGGCCTTATTCAACAACTGGTCACGCAGAACGTGGACGGCCTGCACCAACAGGCAGGCAGCCGCTCGGTCATCGAACTGCACGGCCGGCTGCGCATCGCCTCGTGCATGCAATGCGGGGCAGCGCAAAGCCGTGCGGATGTCCAGGCCTTCCTGCTGGCCCGTAATCCAAATTTCCAAGCGGCCTTGGAAGCCACAAAACCCGATGGCGATGCGCAAATAGACCGCCGCGATCTATCGAACTTTCAGGTGCCGGAATGTACAAGGTGTGGCGGGGTGCTAAAGCCCGATGTGGTGTTTTTTGGCGAATCCGTGCCGCGCCCCCGCGTGGAGCAGGCCATGCAGGCGTTGCAACAATCCGGCGGCCTGTTCAGCATCGGCTCCTCGCTGATGCTGTTCTCCGCCTACCAATTCTGCCGCGCCGCCAGGCAATGGAGTCTGCCCTGCGCCGCGCTGAACCTGGGCCGCACCCGTGCCGATGAGGCCCTGCAACTAAAGGTAGAAGCCGACTGCGGCGAGGTGCTGAGTGCGCTTGCAGTGCGCCTGGGCGCTTAATCGCTGACAAAGCGGGTAAAATCAAGTAGGCTATTAGAGAGTCTGCGATAAACATATCGGCTATCGTGTTGTTTTCTTTAGTATTGTTTTCTCTGGCTTTAACGGAAAGGTAATAGAAATCAGGCAAGATTCGCAGGACAAACCAGAAATTGGCTGGTTTTAACGCCTTGATTGGTATTGAGCAACAGCAAGGGGCATTTCCTCGTATGAGTAATGATGCCGAACTCAAGCGGCTACTGATCCTTGATGACGATGCGGACTTTCGCAAACTCGTCATGATCTACCTGAAAAAGATGTTCACCGGGCTGACGCTGGTGGAATACGACCCGGTTGTCCAAGGGGCGCCGGGCGAGGGTTTTGACTGGGCCGAGTATGATGTCTTGCTGCTGGATTATTATCTCAGTATCGAGGGCGTGACCGGCCTTGACATCTTGCAGGCAAACCGTAAAAACAAACGCTTTCCGGCCACCATCATGCTCACCGGCGCCGGCAACGAAGAGGTCGCCGTGCGCGCAGTCAAGGCCGGCGTGTATGAATACCTGCGCAAGGCAAAGCTGGACAAGCAGCAGCTGCACACGGTCATCTTAGAGGCCTTTGAAAAATACCAGGCCGAGCAGTCGCTATCGGGCGAGATGGCCAGTCAGAGCCGCGCCTTTGACAAGGCCGCCTTCTACCAACAGCTGGAGCGCCACGGCGATGAACTAGGGAAGCGCCGCATCCTGTTATTGGTCGAGCTGGATAATCATGAAATCCTGGAAGAACGCTTAGGCGTCATCTTGCGGGATAATATTATCAAGTACATCGCCCGAGAAGGCTTTGAATTTTTCAAGGCGGCTGCCTTACAGCCAAGCGTAACCCTCTTTAGCGACATCTGCGTCGCCCTGCTGATTGACGATCCGGTCTCGGAGCAGACCCTGAACGCCAGGCTGACCGCACTCTGCCAACACTTAGAAAAGCGCCCCTATCGGCTGGATGACCAGAGCTTCGGTTTCACGGTAAGCATCGGCGTCCTGGCGCTGGCTGTGGCGCAAGGCTCGGCCGAGCAGATCATCGTACAGGTGCGCCAGGCTTGTGAGATTGCCAATGGCGAGGAGGGCAATAGCTTCTATATCGCCAAGGCGCGCCTGTATAAATTATCCGCCATCGAGGCCGCAGCAGCCAAGCCAGCCGCGCTGCCGCCCAAGCCGCAAGCGGCGCCATCCCCGCCAGAGACGCAGCCGCCAGAGGCAACCCCGCAGCTAAAGCTGGTCGTGCCGGAGGGAAAATCAGCCGTAGCGCGGGCAGAGCCGCCTTCTTCCCCCGCTGCCGCGCCACCCGGCGTGGCCGCGCAGAAAAGGCCGGCCAAAGCCGCGCCTGCGGCCGCCCAGAAGGCCGTTGCCGCGGCCAGACCGGCACCAACGGCACAAGCCCAGACCAAACCCCAAGCCAAACCTCAGGCCAAAACCGACAACGCCGCGCAGAAGATCAAACAGGCATTTGATGAAAAACGGGTCATCCAGACCTTCCGCCCGATCATCCCTTTGGCCAACAGCGGTGCCGATGAGGCGCACACGATATACGGCCTCTCCCTGCAAGTATTAGGCACGGACGGGAAGGTCATTGAGGCCGCGCAGATCTATGCCCAGACCAAGGCCGCGGCCTTTAGAAAATACATCGATCGCTGGATGATCCGCGAGACGGTCGGGCGCGTGCTAAACGCGCAGGCGCCGCATACCTTTGTGCTCTCACTGAGCCAAGACTCACTCACCGATGCGGGCTTTTTCGGCTGGCTGCGCAAGCTGCTGGCGGGGCTGGATAAAAAAGACCCCAGCCGCTCCATCGCCCTTGAAATCCGTGCCGCGGACTTCAGCGCCAAGGCAAAACAGGCCAATGCCCTGATCGGCTACCTGACAAAGCATCACGATTTTCGTTTTATCCTGAGCGAATTCCCCCGCTACACACACATCAACCCATTGATCAGCAAGGCAAAATTTAGCCTGGCGCGCATTGATCAGGAACAGATCAGACAGCTGGCGCGGGCGCGTGAGGAAGGGGGCGGCAGCTCGCTGCTGGATGACTTGCAGGTCGCCGGCGTGAAGATTATTGCTGACAAGGTGGAAGATGCCGGCACCCTGACCGAGATGATCGCCGCCGGCGCGGACTATGCGCAGGGCAATTTCATCGGCGAGCCGACCCAGCAGCTGGACGAGGCCAGCAACATGGAGTCTCTGATCGTGTAAAAAAACTGGCAAAGCCCCGCGCAGCGGCTATACTTAAGGCTACGCAGAGACGGGGAAGACATGATGGCACAAGCGACCAATGCGCTACCCTTGAAACGCCTGGGTGAGTATCTCCCCTGCTCGCCCGGGCGGCTGCATGGCGCGTTGCAGAGGCAGGCAAAGATGCTGCAACAGGGGCAGACACCCTTGCCCATCGGCCAGCTCCTTCTCCGTAGCGGTGCCATCAGCGATGTTGAACTGCGGGATGCGCTGGAACAACAACGCATCGCCCGCCTGGCAAATTGCCCGGTCTTTACCATGCTGAAAACCACCGAACTATCCGCCATCGGCCGTCGCTTCAAGGAGATCTCGGTGCCGCCCGGCAGGCAGTTCATCACGCAGGATGAGCGCGACCCGACCCTGTATATCCTCGCCGCCGGCAGGATTGAGGTGTATCGCACCGCGCTGGACGGCGCCCACCTGCACCTGGCCTTTGTAGAACCGGCCGAGCCCATCGGCGAGATGGGTTATTTCCAGGGCGGGATTCGCACCGCATCAGTGCGGGCCGTGGACAGGAGCCAGTTGTTGGTGGCGGATTATGATTCCCTAACGCACTACTTCGAGCACGTCCCGCGTGTCGCCTTCGCCTTCACCCGCATCGTTGAACAGCGCCGCCGCGCCACCGAGGAGGTGGTGCAGGCACAGAGCCAGTAGGCGCGTCATCCTCGTCCTCATCCGCCGGCAACAGCCCGCTACGGATGAAAGCCCGGCCATATAAACAGTAGCCTTCGTCAGTCGCCCGAACCATAGCCCTAACAATAACGCAAACTTCGGGGCAGGATAAAACGCTCGATCAGATCAAACATTCCCTGCACCAACAGCGCCAGTACGGCGGCGGGGATGGCACCTTCCAGGATCAGGCCCATGTCATCCAAACGAATGCCGGTTAAGATGGGCTGGCCATAGCCGCCGGCACCGATCAAGGCACCTAAGGTGGCAGTGCCGACATTGATCACGGCAGAAGTCTTTATGCCGGCAAGGATGGAGCGGGTCGCCAGCGGTAACTCCACTTTCAGCAGACGCGCGCCGGCCGGCAGGCCGATGGCGATTGCCGACTCCCTGATAGCTGCCGGGATGTCGTGCAGGCCGCTATAGGTGTTGCGGACGATGGGCAACAGGCTGTACAGAAACAGGGCGGCGATGGCCGGCGGCGCGCCGATGCCCAGCAAGGGGATCATAAACACAAACAGGGCGAGGGACGGAATGGTCTGCAAGACGCCGGTGATGGCTAAAATGAGACGCCCCGCGCCTTGCCTTTTTGCGCTGAGAATGCCTAGGGGGATGGCCACCAGGATAGCCGCGCTCAAAGAGAGCAGCACCAGGGCCAAATGCTCGCGGCTATTGCGAATGAAACGAGTGAAGGTGGTGTCGGGCTTTATCTGCGCATCAAGGGCCAGTGCCTCTTGCAGGAATGCAGCGGCAACCGCTGCCTCTGGCTGCCGCTCTATCTTCACCCTTGCATTCATGCCGCGCATCGCGGCATTGTCGATCCTGCCCTCCAGTTGTTTTAACTTGGCAACAATGTCCGGGTGGTGCGCCGCCAGTTCAGCACGATAGAGATAGACGGCATAGTAGGCCGGGAAATGGCCCAGATCATCCTCAAGCGGACGCAGCCGGTAATAATCGATCTCGGCATCGGTGCTGTATAGATCGATCACATCCAGCGCGCCGGAGGCCAGCCCGCGATAGGCAAGATCATGATCCAGCCCGCGTACATTTTTATGCGGTAATCGATAGCGACCACGCAGGCCCGGCCAGCCGTCACCACGCTGCATAAATTCATTGCTAAAGCCAAGACGGAGTTCAGGATGGGCAATCAGATCGGAAATTTTATTGATGCCCAGGTCCGCAGCATGCGTCTTGCGCATGCCCAGGATGTAGGTGTTGTTAAAGCCAAGCTGCTGCGTCATGTGCACACCGGCATTGGCCAAGACCACGTCCAACTGGGCCAGGTCCGCAATGGGGAGACCGGCAAATATTTCATGGATCAAGGTGCCGCTGTATTCAGGATAGAGGTCAATCTCGCCGGTCAACAGCGCCTTCCACAAGAGCCTTGTGCCGCCCAGCTCGCGCTGGTATTTTGCCGCCACGCCGGAGCGCCTGATGAGTTGCACTGCCATCTCGCCTAAGATGACGCTCTCGGTGAATTTTTTTGCGCCGACGACAAGCGCCTCGTCCTGTGGTCTGTCCTGTGCATGCGGGGCGCTGTAAAACAAAAAGCCCATCAGGCAGGCGAGGCGTAAAATAAATAATCTCACAAGCTCTCTCCCATGCCTTTGGCTGGGGCCTTGGCTATGGCCTTGGCCGGGTCGCGTTGGGCGCGAATAAATTGCTCCACGAAAGGCTCGGCCGGCGCCTCCAATAACGCTTGCATCGAGCCGCGCTGCACCAGCCGACCCGCGCGCATGAGCAAAATATCATCGCCCAGATAAGCGGCCTCAGCGATGTCATGGGTAACAAGCACAACCGTCTTGTGCATCTCCTTGAAGATGCCTTTTAAGTCCTGTTGCAGCTCATAGCGGATCATCGGATCCAGCGCGGCCAGGGGTTCATCAAGCAAGAGCAAGTCCGGATCCAGCATCAGCGCCCGCATCAGGCTGACACGCTGGCGCTGCCCACCGGATAGCTCGGAAGGGAATCTATCCAAGAGATCAAGCGGCAGATGCACCAGGCGGCTCAAGCCCTCCAACCGTGCATTGATCCTGTCCGTGTCCCAATTCAAGTGGCGCGCCATCAGGCTGACATTGGACTTGGCGCTTAGGTGTGGAAACAGGCCGCCGTCCTGGATGACATAGCCGATGCGGGGGCGCAGGTCTGCCACATTGGCCTGCGAGATAAGACTGTCCTGAAAATAGATCTCGCCGCTATCGGCCTCTAACAGGCCGATAATCAGGCGCAGTATGGTTGACTTCCCACACCCGCTGGGGCCGAGCAGGACTGTGGTGCTGGCCGCGTTTATTTCCTGCGTAAAATCGCGCACGGCAGGCCGTCCGGCAAAGTGCCTGGTGACATTTTTCAGACGCAGCATTTTCTGATGCAATATTTTCTTTGGCCGGCCAGGCATAGCGACAGGCAGTATAACCTGATCTGATTAGCGTTATGCCTTTGCCAGATGCCAATGCTAAGATCGCCGGCCAAAAGACATCTTCCGCTTCATCCAGCCAAAGCCAAGACCATCACAATGCCAGAAGATAAATTCCGGGAATTTGCCGCGAAGATGAAGGCGGCCGGCGTGCCTGACATCGCCATAGAAAATTTTAACAATCACTACCGTCAGCTGCTCGCAGGCGGCCGCGCCTACATCCCTGAATCCGCCATCAGGCCGCTTACCGCGCTGCCAGATATAGAACAACTAAGCGCACAGCATGAGGACATCGGAAAAAGACAATTAGCACACACCGTGTTACTAAAACTAAACGGCGGGCTGGGGACATCAATGGGCATGGAGCAGGCCAAGTCACTGATAAGGCTCAAGCAGGGCTATCGCTTCCTGGACATCATCGCCCGTCATGCGCTCCATGCGCAGCTTCGGTTAGTGCTGATGAACAGTCGGCACACCAGGATGGATTCCATTCATGCGCTGGAAAAGTATCCCGAACTGCACGACCCAGAGATACCCCTAGACTTCATCCAGCACAGCGTCCCGAAGATCAATCAGGCCGATCTGGGGCCGGCGAGCTTCCCCGGCAACAGAGAGCTTGAATGGTGTCCGCCCGGACACGGAGACATTTATATCGCGCTGCTCACCAGCGGCATGCTGGCCCGGCTGCTGGCGGCCGGCTATCGCTACGCCTTTATCTCGAACGCGGACAATCTTGGTGCGACCATACATCCTGGCCTGCTGGGCTATCTGGTTGAACAAGGTCTGTCCTTCCTGATGGAGGTTACTGATCGCACCGACATGGACAAAAAGGGCGGCCATCTTGCCTATGAAAAAGGGCGCGGCCTGATCTTAAGAGAGGCGGCGCAGTGCCCGGAGGAAGACCGGAACGCATTCCAGGACATCGCCAGACACCGGTATTTCAACACCAACAATCTGTGGATTAACTTGCAGCGATTAGGCGATATGCTCAAGGCAAAGGGAAACATTCCATCTCTGCCGCTGATCGTCAATCGCAAGCGCCTTGACCCAAAGGATCCAGAGTCAGCCCCGGTCTTCCAATTAGAAAGCGCGATGGGCGCAGCTATCAGTGTCCTTCCGAATACCCGCGCCATTTGCGTGCCGCGCAGCCGTTTTGTGCCGGTCAAGACAACAAACGAGTTGCTGCTTGTGCGCTCCGATCTCTATGAGCTCTCTGCAAATAAGGACACACTTGAACGCAAAACGCAGCAGGCAAGCCTACCGCCCATCAAGCTGGACGCTGGCTATTACCAGTTGATCGATGACTTTGAGGCGCGCTTTCGCCACGGCATCCCATCATTACTGCAATGCCGCGGCCTGGAAATCAAGGGCGATGTCCTGTTTGGCAAAAACACCTCGATAAAAGGAAAGGTAACACTACGCAACCACAGCCATCGCCAGATAAAAATCCCCGATGACACCACGATTGATGGAGACATGAGCTGGGAGTCGTAGATAGCCGGACAAACAACCTTCTGGATTCCTGTGAAAAATATATACTGGTTTCTATATGGTAAGTGCGCTACCCTCAGTACTGCAAAAATAAGCACCGTAGGGTTATGAGGAGTGAAATTTTACCTAGTCAAATCACATTCTGCGGGGCATCGAGTATTTTCTTTAATATCTGGGCTTCACTCATTCTCATTATATCTCTTGCACAAGCCAGTAGCGGCTGGCCTGCCTGAATAATGCCTGCGCTATGTTGGGCCGGTATTTTCCGACTATCAACTGTAACATCATAGAAAAATTGCCCAAGATAGACTCTGTAAAACCAATACCCATACCGGTCTCTGGCGCGAATAGGATCAATGATTGGTATGTCATAGGGACGCTCAAGAAGCCTGAATAGGCGCACAGAATATTTTTCTTTCTCGCCCGGGTCTCTTGCAAGGATCATTTCTTTCAAAGCAGTTTCATGCGGCCCGAGTTTCACTCGCCTAAAGAGTCCTCTCTTCGAAACCCCGGCTCTCCACAGCACTGACAAGCAGAATAGTTTCAGCTTTTCATAGTTAAATTCTTCTTTTGAAAAAGAAATAATTTTGCTGCCTTCCTTGATCACTTCAAAACTCTCTGCTTCATCAAGTAAAAGTAGCTTTGAATAATTATCCCAATCCGCGAATTTCTTCTCGCATTCCTTACATAGGATACGGTCATCATACTCGCCAACAGGACGGAGTTTGGGATGCTGCCCACTTTCGTTCGTGAGCATGACTGGAGCTTCGTTCTTAGGTTCGGAATGCAGAAAAAACGATTTGGGGATAATGTGAGACTTGCCGAAGTCCTCGCTGGATTCACACAGTTTGCATTTCATTACAGTAATTATCAGAGCTTTCAAAATTCCTTGCCGAGTTTGATCAAGTTCTCTTCAATAAAATCTCGGTCTAATCCAAATTCTTGAATAAACATTCTCAATGTCTTATCTCGCTTGTACGCATTACAATCAGCGCAGACATAGACCATATTCTTTATGGAAGATAATCCGCCACGGACAACGGGATAAATATGGTCTGCATGGGGAGACTCGCCAAGATCATGTCCGCAATATGGACAAGGATGGTCTTTAGGCAATATCGATTTCACAGATACGGCAAGCCCCCTTGTCTTTCCCTCCGCTTTTGCCACTCTGGCCATGATTGCTATATTCTTTTCTTTCTCTATTCTCTTTTGTGCTGCTCTCTGTTCCTTTTCTCTATTCTTTCGTGCTTTTTCCTCATGTATGCTACGCAATTCATATTCAAGACTACGCAGGCGTGATTTGTAGTCACTAACTATTTTCTGTAATTCCTCAAGGATATTCTCATACCAGCCATTGTATCGCTGTTCCGACTTACTAAAAAAAGGAGAACCAAAATCATCGGGTTTCTGATATAAGTAGGGACAGCGAAAATCTAGATTGGGGATATCAGCCAGCGCTTTTTCTTCTGCTTTTTCAAATAGGGAGTAAAGATGGAAAAGTTCCTTACTTGCTTTTCCGTTTAATGTTTTTGGCCCAAAGAAGCCAAACATTTTGCTATAGTTATTCTCATTATTTCTTAATTGAGATATCCGATCTTCGATTTTCGTGCGATACTGCTTCCTTGTTTTTGCAAAACGCATATCCCGTTCAAACTAGGGAAGACATTTTTTATACTCTTCCTTAATAGCGTTAATATCTGCTTCGATTTCTTCAACGGCGCGTACTCGTCTGCGTACCTTTTTTCTCCTCTTGCGCCAATATGCCATTGCTTCAATCCTAAATGGTGACTCTATGGGGGTTATCCGGTTATTTCTACTTTCGCTTACATCATAAACAGAACTATCAAATAGGGTAGCATGACTTTTTCCCTCTCTGTAGGCTCACCCGGTCCCGCCCACCGGAGCAGACCATCAACCGCAGCCTAACCCGCGGCGAGGCCGAGCTGCTGCGCAAGGTCGGCCGCTACGCCGGTGCGGGCGGCGACAGCATCGCCTGGTGGTGCATCGGCCAATACTTTCAGACCCTGCCCGACATCGCCGCCGAAGAGCCTTATGTCAGTCCCGAACTGGCCGCGCAACTCCAGCAGCGCTACGGAGAAACAGTGGCGGCGATGAATCGCCTCGTTGCCCCCGAACATCACCTTAGCGCCGACTTTAGCCCGCCGCCCGACAACCGCCCTGATGCAGGCGTCTATAGCTTCAACCGACAGCAGCTGGACATTATCACCAAAGGGATTGCTGAAGGCGCGGAGCAGAAAGCAAGACAGCGCAGCCTGCGGGCGCGCATCCGGCGTGGCATAGCCCGTGCGCGCTGGCCGCTGCACAAGCTAAGCCGCCCGCGGGAATTTATCCGCATAGTCAGGCAGCGTCTTGCACACCGCATCCGCCTGCGCTGGCCGGATCATCGGCTTGGTAAGGCGAGGGATGAGTCGGAGTGAGGCCGGATTATTCATGGCATTTACCAAGGCAGCATCCTCTCCGCCGTCATTCCCGTGACAACGGGAATCCAGTGGGTTTTCTGCCGGGCCTTCTATGGATTCCCGGTCAAGCCGTGAATGGCGCTTATTATGGTGGCGGCGATGCCTCCAGCCGGTCCGACTGGCGCTCTAATTTGCCTAAAAGGCTTTCAAGGGTTTTGCGCTCCCGGCTTGACAAGGCGCTGGTGAGTCGGGTCTCGAAGTTGTAAGCCAGCGGCACAACCTGAGCATAGATGCCATGACCGGATGCGGAGAGTTCCAGGATGGAACGGCGCTTATCTTCCTCGGCAAACTCCCGGATGAGGTATTTCTTTTTCAGCAGCTTGGTCACGGCGCGGCTGACGGTGACCTTGTCCATTTGTGTTCTCACGCACACTGCATCGGCGGACAGGCCGGGGGCTTGACCCAGCACGGCCATGACCCGCCATTCGGGGATGCTTATACGAAAGCGGCGAGAGTAGAGCCGGGCAAAGGCGCGGCTGACCTTGTTCGTAACGATAGACAGGCGATAGGGCAGGAAGCCGTCCAGCGACAGGGATTGCGGGGATGAGGCTGCCATGCTAATTGGTAAAGTGTTTTTCTAATCCCTGCCAGCAGGCCGGGTAATCGTGCTGGCGTTGGCCGGACTGCAAGGCATGGCGGGTCGGCCTAAGCAGATAGCGCGATTCGAACATGAAGGACAGGGTCGCTTCGTAGCGCTGCGGCGCTAAGGCGGCATTGGCGGCGGCGGCAAAGGCGGCGGCGTCCGGGCCGTGCGCGGTCATGCAGTTGTGCAGGCTCGCCGCGCCCGGCACGAAGCCCTGCGGCTTGGCGTCATAGGTACCGTAGATCAGGCCCATGAACTCGCTCATCACGTTGCGGTGATACCAGGGCGGGCGGAAGGTGTGCTCGGCCACCATCCAGCGCGCTGGGAAGATCACAAAGTCCATGTTGGCAACGCCGGGCGTATCTGAGGCGGCGCTCAGCACGGTGTAGATCGAAGGATCGGGATGGTCATAGCTGACCGAGCCCATCGTGTTAAAGCGATGCAGGTCGTACTTGCACGGCGTGGAATTGCCCACCCAGGCGACCACGTCCAGCGGCGAATGCTTCATGTCACACGCGAATAAATTTCCGGCGAACTTGCACACTAGTTGGAAATCGCCTTCGCGGTCTTCGTAAGCGGCCACCGGTGCCAAAAAATCGCGCTGGTTGGCATAACCATCCGAGCCCACCGGCCCGCGCTCCGGCAGGACAAAGGCAGCGCCGTAGTTCTCGGCGATGTAGCCGCGGCTGCGCCCATCGGGCAGCACCACGCGCAGCTTCATGCCGCGCGGGATGAGGCCGATCTCGCCGGGCTTGAGCGCCAGAACGCCGCACTCGGTATGGATGCGCAGCCGTCCCTGTTGCGGGACAATGAGCCATTCGCCATCGGCATTATAAAAAAAGCGCTCGTGCATGGATTGATTGGCCAGGTACAGATGAACGCCGCCGCCCATCTGCGTGTTGAAATCCCCACCGGCGGCTATCGTTACCAGGCCGTCGATAAAATCCCGCGGCTCTTCCGGCAGCGGGAAGGGACTCCAGCGCAGGGGGTTGGGCGGGCTTTCCGTCTCCGTGATCGGGGCGGTGCGCAGCAGGCCGCTGTCGATGCGACGGAAGTCGCCCTGCAAGACCGACGGGCGGATGCGATACAGCCAGGTGCGGCGGTTGTTGGCCCGCGGCGCGGTGAAGGCGGTGCTGCTGAACTTCTCCGCATACAGCCCGTAAGGGCACTTTTGCGGCGAGAACTGGCCTACCGGCAGGGCGCCCGGCAGGGCCTCACTAGAATGCTCGTTGCCGAAACCGGCCAGATACTCGTATTGCTCGGCATCGACATTTTGTGGCTGTGCATCGGGTTTCATCACTGTAGCCATTGTTCTATCCTCAACTTGACGGCTTGGAGAGAGCGAGTATAGTTACAAATGAAACTAATTTCAACTAAGGCGCTGCGGGCCGGGTCCTTCTGCTGTGATCGCCCTGTCTGACAGCTACTTCAAAAGAGGAGGCAAGATTCGTGAAACTAGCCAGCTTAAAAGCAGGCGGCCGTGACGGTACGCTGGTCGTTGTCAACCGGGAGCTGAGCAAGGCCCTTGCGGTGCCGGACATCGCGCCCACCTTGCAGGCAGCCTTGGATGACTGGGCGGAGATCGAACCAGAGCTCGCCGCCGTGTATGCGCAATTACAAGAGGGCCGGCGTGAGGATGCCTTTGCGTTGGCGCCTGAGCAACTGGCCGCCCCCCTGCCCCGCGCCTATCATTGGGCCGATGCCAGCGCCTATGTTACCCATGTCGAGTTGGTGCGCAAGGCGCGCGGCGCTGCATTGCCGGAATCTTTCTGGCACGATCCGCTGATGTACATGGGCGCCTCCGATGCCTTCATCGGGCCTTGCGATGAGATCCTGGTCGAGGACGAGGCCTGGGGCATTGATTTTGAATCCGAGGTAATCGTGATCACGGACGATGTTCCCGCCGGCATCTCGGAAGCCGCGGCGGGCGAGCACATCAAGCTGCTCGGCTTGGTGAACGATGTCTCCCTGCGCAACCTGATCCCGGCGGAGTTGGCCAAGCAATTCGGCTTTTACCAATCCAAGCCCTGGACTTCCTTCACGCCGGTGGTGGTAACGCCCGATGAGCTGGGCGCGGCCTGGGACGGCGAGCGGCTGCACCTGCCCCTGCATTCCAGCTTAAACGGCAAAAAACTCGGCGCGCCCAATGCCGGCGTCGATATGGTCTTCGGCTTTCCCCGCCTGCTGCACCATGCGGCCAAGTCGCGCTCGCTAATGGCCGGCACGGTCGTCGGCTCCGGCACCATCTCCAATGTCGGCAGCAAGGACGGCTCCTCTTGTCTGGCGGAGATCCGTTGCCTGGAGACGATTGCCGAGGGCAAGCCCGCCACGCCCTTCATGCAATTTGGCGATCGAATCGAGATCGAAATGTTTGATAACGACGGGCATTCCATCTTCGGCAAGATCGACCAGCGTGTGCAAAAGTATAAACCGCCCGGGTAAGCAGGCGTGAGTGAACTGAAAGAGGCCGCCATGCCGCCAGCCGCAACGAGTAAATTTCACTATCCCGGCAAGCCATACTTCTGCGATGAGGAGGCCGGCGTCTGGCTGTATCAGGCCGACTGCCTGGCGTTTATGGACGACTTGATTGGACGCTATCCGCAAGGGGTCTTTGACCTGATCTTTGCCGACCCGCCTTATTTTTTATCCAACGGCGGCATCACCTGTCAGGCCGGCAAGATGGTCACAGTCAACAAGGGCGACTGGGATCAATCCCGCGGGGCTGCGCAAAACCACGAGTTCAATCTCGCCTGGTTAGCGCGCTGTCAAAAGCTGCTGCATCAAGACGGCACCCTCTGGGTCTCCGGCACGCATCACGTCATCCATTCCATCGGCTATGCGATGCAGCAGTTGCAGATGAAGATCTTAAACGACATCACCTGGGAGAAGCCCAACCCGCCGCCGAATCTTTCCTGCCGCTATTTCACGCACTCCACCGAGACCATTATCTGGGCGGCGAAGAATAATAAGTCCCGGCATCGGTTTAATTATCAGGACATGCGCAAGCTAAACAACGGCAAGCAGATGAAGAGCGTGTGGAAGATCAAACCGCCGACAAGGGAAGAGCGCACCTTCGGCAAGCACCCAACGCAAAAGCCTCTTGCCTTGCTGGAGCGGATCATCTTAGCCGGCACAAGGCCGCAAGACCTGGTGTTTGATCCCTTCGCCGGCAGCGCCACAACGGCCATTGCCGCAACAGCCAAGCAAAGAAAATTCATCGGCTGTGAGACGGAAAAGGCGTATCTGCAAATCGCAAAAAAACGTCTGCGCGCAGCGCTTAAAGAGCGATAAGCGGAACTGCTTTTTTTCACTATCGCCCTGCACGGCTGGCGTCTTACAATCTGTCTCTTTACATCAAAGGCAAACTGGCCACCATGATAAAACTCTACAGCTACTGGCGCTCTTCGGCCGCCTACCGGGTGCGTATTGCGCTGAACCTGAAAGGGCTGGACTATGAAATTATCCCCGTCAACATGCTAAAAGACGGCGGCGAGCAACACTCGCAAGAGTACCGGGCGCTCAACCCGCAGGGTCTCGTGCCGGTGCTCGTTGATAATGATGTTACCCTGACGCAA
Organism: Gammaproteobacteria bacterium; assembly: GCA_963923955.1. Taxonomy (GTDB): domain Bacteria; phylum Pseudomonadota; class Gammaproteobacteria; order Eutrophobiales; family Eutrophobiaceae. The sequence goes on along the minus strand of OZ000552.1, from coordinate 1,080,732 downwards.
TCCCTGGCCATCTTAGGTTACTTGGAAGAGAAATATCCAAAGCCGGCGCTGTTGCCAAAAGCCATCGCTGAGAAGGCCCTGGCACGGCAGGTGGCGCAGACGATTGCCTGCGACATTCATCCGTTAAACAACTTGCGTGTGCTCAAGTACCTCCGCGGCACACTCGGCGTTGATGATAAGGCAAAGAACGCCTGGTATCAGCACTGGATCACGCAGGGCTTTGCCGCTTTGGAGGCCTGGCTAAGCGCGCAAGCCGGGCCTTATTGCCTGGGCGCGGCCCTCACCATTGCGGACGCCTGTCTCATCCCGCAACTCTACAACGCGCACCGTTTCAATGTCGCGCTGGAAAAATACCCCACACTGCTTGGCATAGAAAAGGAATGTCTGAAACTGGAAGCCTTTGAACGGGCGCGGCCGGAAAGCCAAATAGACGCAAGCTAGGCACTGTCTTTCATCGGCGGATGCGATAGAATCTACGCGTACGCTCGCCGACAAACCGCCGCATAATAAAGATGATTATGCCCATCGACGCCCTGATAACCCTGCTCGTCTTGCTCATCGTTCTGGTCAGCATGATCAAGAGCAACCAGTCGCCGGACCTGGTGCTGTGGATTGGGCTGGCGGCCTTGCTTGTGTTTCCCGTGCCCGGTGAACAGGCCTGGCAACTCGGGGTCTTGACGCCGGCCCAGGGGCTGGCCGGCCTGGCAAACGAAGGGGTGGTAACGCTTGCCGTGTTATTTGTCGTCGTGGCCGGCCTGCAGGAGACCGGCGCATTGCATTGGGTGTCCAGATGGTTTCTCGGCAATCCGGCTAACTTAAGCGCAGCACAGCACAGGATCATCTGGCCGACGGCAATATTCAGCGGCTTTATCAATAACACGCCCTTGGTGGCCATGACCATGCCATTGGTGGATGACTGGGCCAGACAGCACAATCTGTCCGCCTCAAAGCTGTTGATGCCGCTGTCCTTCGCCTCCATCCTGGGCGGCGCCTGCACCTTGATCGGCACCAGCACCAACATCATCGTCAATGGCTGGCTGATATCCGAGCTCAACCATCCCGGCCTGGGCATGTTTGAAATCGCCAAGGCGGGCGTTCCCATTGCCGTGGCCGGCTTGTTCTTCATGCTCATCACGCAGCGATACCTGCTCAAGGAACGTAAACCCGCCATTAGCCCAACCGATGATCCGCGCAATTACACCGTGGAGATGATCGTCGCCGGCGATGGCGGCGTGGCGGGTAAGACCATCAGCGAGGCCGGCTTACGCGGATTGTCCGGCGTGTATCTGGTGGAGATCGAGCGCAATGACGACATCCTGCCTGCGGTTTCTGCCAATGTCGTCTTGCAGGATAAGGATCGGCTGGTGTTTGCCGGCGTGGTCGATTCCATTGTGGACTTATTAAAGATCCGCGGCCTGCTGCCGGCGACAGATCAGGTATTCAAGATGAGTGACCCGCGACATAAGCGCATCATGCTTGAGGCCGTAGTGAGCGATAGCTGTCCCCTGGTCGGCGGCTCCATACGCGCCGGCAGATTTCGGACGGTCTATAACGCGGCCGTTATCGCGGTGGCTAGAAACGGCGAGCGCATCAACAAGAAGATCGGCGACATTATCTTAAAAGCGGGCGACACATTGCTATTGGAGACACGGCCTGCCTTTATCGAGCAGCAGAGAAACCGCCGCGATTTCTATCTGGTCAGTCAACTGCAAGATGCCCGCCCGGTCAAGCACGAGCGCGCCGCCCTGGCCATCGGCCTGTTGGTGCTGATGATCGCCAGCGTTACTTCTGGCATTTTAAGCATGATGCAGGCGGCCATGTTGGCCGCCGCCGGCATGATCATCAGCAACTGCTGCAGCATGACAGTGGCCAGAAAGGCGATTGATCTACAGACGATCCTGGTCATTGCTGCGGCCATCGGGCTTGGCAAGGCAATGGAAGTCAGCGGTCTGGCGGAACTGCTCGGCATAGTAATGCGCAACCTTGCCGGTGCCAATGCGTCCCTGATGCTAGCGGCAATCTTCGGCCTCACCATGCTGCTGGGAAATATTGTTACCGCCAAGGCCGGGGCGGTGTTGATGCTGCCTATTGCGCTGGTTGCCGCACAAGAGCTGGGCGTATCCAGCATGCCCTTTATCATCGCCGTCATGCTGGCCTCGGCGACCTCTCTCGCCACCCCGATCAGCTACCCTACCAACCTGATGATCTATGGCTCCGGGGGATACCGCTTCGGCGACTACCTGTTATTCGGCGCGCCCTTGAGCCTGTTAATATGGGGCATGGCAGTCGCATTGATCCCGGTCTTTTGGCAATTCTGATCCGGGCAAAAGTATCGCCGCGCTGCGTTTGTTCCTCGGAGTTAGCTGCTCTGTAACCGACATCCCTGCCGCGGCTTCACAGGCTCCACCACCCCCCGGCCTCGCCGTCCGTTGGCGAAGCGTTCAGCCGAGAAAAAAGTCCCCCGAACTTTTTTCTTGATCGGCTTCACCCCCTGGGATGATGGGCGGCATGCAGGTTTTTCAATCTCTCGCGCGCCACATGGGTATAGATCTGGGTGGTGGATATATCGCTATGGCCGAGCAGCATCTGCACTACACGCAGATCAGCCCCGTGATTTAGCAAATGGGTCGCAAAGGCATGGCGCAGCACATGCGGGGATAAGCTCTTGTTGATGCCGGCTATCACTGCATAGCGTTTAATCGCATGCCAGAATGTCTGCCTGGTCATCGGCTTGCCGCGCCGGCTCGGGAACAGGCTGGCCGCGGGCGCGTCCTTGAACAATGCTGGGCGGGCTTCCTTGATATAGCATTCCAGCCAGTGCAGCGCCTCTTCCCCCAGCGGCACCAGCCTCTCCTTGTTGCCCTTGCCGATCACCCGCACCACGCCCTGGCGCAGGTTCAACTGATCCAGTTTTAAGCTGATCAATTCAGACACGCGCAGACCCGTGGCGTAGAGCACTTCGAGCATGGTGCGATCGCGCAGACCCAGGGCGCTTGCTGTATCCGGCGCATCCAGCAGGGCTTCTACTTCTGTCTCAGTCAGGGATTTCGGCAAAGGCCGGCCAAGCCGCGGAAACGCAAGCTGTTCGCTGGGGTCCTGCTGCATGCGGCCTTCGCGCACCAGGTGCTGGAACAGGCGCCGCAGACTGGACAGGCGCCGCGCAACGGTGCGTACAGATTGACCGGCCTGGCCGGCGAGATAGGCTTGCAGATCGGCCCGTTGGCTGTCGCTAATCGTACTGCCGCGCACGGCCAGCCACTTCGCGTAAGAATACAGATCGCTGCGATAGGCCTGCAAGGTATTCTCGCTCAGCCCGCGCTCCATCCACAGCGCGTCAAGGAAGAGATCAATCTCTGCGCACGAGGCAGCCAATGTCGGATTGGTATCAGGCACCGGCTATGCTTTAAGGCTTTAGAGATCCTTAAGGCGAGAACCTGCGCTGGATGCATCAGGCGGATGACTTGGAAGCGGTCTTGATCTTTTCCTTGATGCGGGCCGCCTTGCCGCGTAGCTTACGCATGTAATACAACTTGGCGCGGCGTACATCACCACGCCGTTTGACCTCAATGCCGGCGATGCTGGGGCTATGCGTCTGAAACACGCGCTCCACCCCTTCCCCGTAAGAGATCTTGCGCACTGTGAAGGCGGAGTTCAGGCCGCGATTGCGCCTGGCAATCACCACGCCTTCGAAGGCCTGCAGACGCTCGCGTGTGCCTTCCTTCACTCGCACCTGCACCATCACGGTATCGCCCGGATGAAATTCAGGTATGTCGCGCTTCATCTGCTCTGCATCAAGCTGTTCTATGATCTTAGTCATGGTTTAGTTCCTATTAACTTGCCAATTTTTTCTTAGGGAGGTTTTGATTTAATCAGAGACTCCTTCAAACAGATCCGGCCTTCTTTGCCTGGTTCTCTGCTCTGTCTGTTGCCGACGCCAGCGCCGGACGGCGGCGTGATCACCGCTTAAGAGCACCTCCGGCACCCGCCTGCCCGCAAAGTTCTCCGGCCTGGTGTAATGCGGATAATCCAGCAGGCCGCCAAGTCCATGACAAAACGAATCTTCGCCGGCGGAGTCTGCATGCCCCAGAACACCGGGCACGGTCCTTGCCATCGCATCAATGAGCACCATCACCGGCAATTCACCGCCGGATAATACATAGTCGCCTATCGACCATTCCTCATCAACAAAGAGCTCGATAAAGCGCTCATCGACGCCTTCGTACCGGCCGGCAACCAGTATCAGGTTTTTATGCGCCGCCAGGTGCTGAACGCCCTGCTGATCCAGACGGCAGCCCTGGGGGCTTAAGTAGATCACCCTTGCCGCAGGAATTAGCTTACGCGCCGCCCGCACCGCCGCACCCAGCGGTGCAACCTTCATGACCATCCCAGGCCCGCCGCCATAGGGGCGATCATCCACTGTTCGATGTCTGTCCGCAGCGTAATCCCTCGGGTTGAGGCTCAGCACCTCCAGCAGTCCCTGCTTCAGCGCCCGGCCGGTCACGCCATGTTCGCTCACCGCCGCCAGCATCTCCGGGAACAGGCTGATCACGGCAATGCGCAGCATCAGATGTACTCCGGGTTCCAATCGACAACAATGCGCCTGTTTTCCAGATCAACATCCTGCACGATCTCTTCCTGCACAAACGGGATCAGACAGGGCTTTTCACCGCCGACAAACAACACGTCATTGGCCCCGGTTTCCTGAATATCAGCCACCCGCCCGAAGCGCTTTCCATCCCGGTCAAAGACCTCCATCCCCAAAAGCTCGGCCCAGTAATACTCGCCCGGCGCGGGTTCAGGCAATGCCGCCGTTTCAATCGCAATAGCAAGGCCGACAAGGCTGTGCGCCAACTCCCGTTCGGCAATGCCTTCAAGCCGCGCCAGCAACTGCCGGCCCTGCTGCTTATGCGCCAGCACCTGCCGGGATTGCCAGCCCGTATCTCGCCCGATTAGCCAGCGCTTGTATGCGAAAATATTCTCTTCCGGGCGGCAATAAGAGGAGAGCCTTAGCCAACCCTTGACACCGTAAGGTCTGCTAATCCTGCCGATGATGAGTTGTCCCTTGCCTTCCCTCCCGCCTCTCGCCGGCACGCCCATTAAAAACTATCCAGCAGCATCGGCCTGCCGGGCGGCATGGGTCTTGATCAGCTTCGCCACCCGCTCAGAAGGCCTGGCCCCCTGCCCTACCCAGTAATCAACGCGCTCCCGGTCGAGTTGCAGGGCCTGCTCCCGGCCGGAGGCAATCGGGTTAAAATAGCCCAGGCGTTCAATATGACGGCCATCGCGTTTGTTGCGTGAATCGGCTACCACGATGTGATAAAAGGGGCGCTTCTTGGCACCGCCGCGCGCTAATCGAATCGTTACCATCTTAACTCCCAAACCTCATACAATGCCGAAGATTACGGAGACACCTTGCCAGCATCCCCGTGCAAAGGGCGGCTATTGTACGGCATATTTGATAAAAAGAAAGCCATGCAGACAATCCATGAACAAAAGGCGCGGCTGAGAAAAGTCCTGCGAACCAAGCGGGCGGCTATCGACCCGGCAATGAGGCGGGAGATGGATCAAAGGCGCTACGAGCGCTGCATCGCCCTGCCCCAAATCAGCGCGGCACAGGCTGTGTTTTGTTTTGTTTCCATGCCGGAGGAGGCAGGGACGCATGCCCTGATCAAGGCGCTGCTTGGTGTCGGCAAGAGTCTTTCCGTTCCAAAGATTACTCCGGAAAAGATGCTTGCCGTGACATTAACGGACTGGGGGCAGCTTGGCCGCGGCGAGTTCGGGATCCTGAGGCCGCGCTCATCTAATATCTGCACAGATAAAATTGATGTCTGCATCACCCCCGGGCTGGGCTTTTCCGAGCAGGGCATGCGTATCGGTTCCGGCCGTGGTTATTACGATACCTGGTTTTGGGAGCATCCGGATACGCTTAGAATAGCCCTGGCCTACGAATGCCAGATCATGGATGAGATCCCGAGCGATGAGCACGACATTCTTATCGATCTGATCATTACTGAGGAGCGGGTGATTACTACTCATGCAAGGCGGCGCTGAAGAAGTGCATCTTTAAGCTGCCCGCTGACAGCCCTACATCTGCTCCACCGTCTCTATGCCCAACAGCGCCAGCCCCTGTTTTAATACACGCGCCGTGAGCGCACACAGGGCCAGGCGACCGGCGCGCACCGTGTCGGATACATCGTCTTTTACTACCGGACAATTTTCATAAAAGGCATGGAAGCCGGTGGCCAATTCATAGAGATACGTACACAAGCGGCTCGGCTCAAGCTGCGCAGCGGCCAATTCAAGGGTGGGCGCAAAACGCAGGAGTTTCAGTGCAAGAGTGCGCTCAGCAGGATGTGCGATGGAGATGGCCTGCATGTCCACGGCCTCGCTGTGAACCTCCCCTTTTCGAAAGATCGCGCGAATGCGCACATAGGCATTTTGCAGGTACGGCGCCGTGTTGCCGTCCAGGGCCAGCATGCGATCCCAGTCAAAGATGTAATCCTTGATCCTGTCATTGGATAGATCGGCATATTTCAAGGCACCGATGCCGACAATGCGCGCGATCTCCTGTCTTTGCTGTGCAGACAACGCCGGCTGCTTCGCATCAATGACCCGGCCGGTGCGGACTACGGCTTCATCCAGCAGGGCAGCTAAGCGCACGGTTTCGCCTGTGCGCGTCTTGAAGGGCCGGCGATCAGCGCCCAAGACCGTGCCGAAGGCCACGTGTTGCAGCCTGACCCCGCCCGCCAGCCAGCCGGCTTTTTCCAGGGTGGCAAACAGCATGGACAGATGCAAGCTCTGCCGCGCATCGATGACATAGATAATGCGATCAGCGCCTAATTCCCTTATGCGATAGCGCGCCGCCGCCAGATCAGTGGTCGCATAGAGGTAGCCGCCGTCTTGTTTCTGCACGATCAGCGGCAGCGGCTTCCCGTCCCGGTCTGTAAAGCCCTCTGGAAAGACGACCGCCGCCCCGTCGCTGTGCTCCAGCACACCGGCGGCATCCAATTCTGTTATGGTCTCGGCCAACACCGGGTTATAGAAACTCTCGGCGCAGATGTCCCCATCTTCAAGCAAGACTCCCAGGCGCTGATAGATGCTGTTAAAGTGTCGCCTGGAGTCATCGATCAGAGATTGCCAGTACCCTCTGCTCTGTTCATCCCCGGCCTGCAAAGCGACAACGCGCGCCCTCGCGCGCCCGGCAAAATCACCATCGCTGTCAAATTTTTGTTTGGCCGCCTGATAGAGCAGATGCAAATCGCCGCTGGCCTGCGCCCGCTCAGCCGGATCCCAGCCGGATTCGATCATGTGTTCAATTAACATGCCGAACTGCGTGCCCCAGTCTCCAAGATGGTTCTGCCTGATCACCTTGTGCCCAAGCATCGACAGGATGCGCACGATGGTATCGCCGATTAAGGTAGAGCGCAGATGACCGACATGCATCTCCTTGGCGACATTCGGCGCCGAGTAGTCCACGATGATCGTCTCAGGCGTGGCGACCTGTTTGATCCCCAGCGCCGTATCAGTGGCCATATCGATCAGGCAGCGGTTTATAAAGTCCCGGTTCAGATACAGATTAATAAAGCCGGGGCCGGCCACTTCAACCCGCTCAAACAGGCGCTCATCATCCAACCAGGCCGCAATCTCAGCCGCAATATCCCGGGGCTGCTTCCCCAGTCTTCTAGCCAGACCCATCGCCAGGTTCGCCTGAAAATCACCGAATTTTGGACTGGCCGTGCTGCTCAATAAGGGATCGATGCCTGCCAATTCCTCGCCCAAGGCAGCGCAGATGGCCATAGACAATCGCGCAGAGAGAATCGTTTCTATATTGCTCATGTTTATTCAAGAAAAATGCGGCCGGTGTTAAACGACATTACCTTCCCTCTCCTGCCTGTATATCCTAACGTGTTCGGAGATCGGCCGGGATCGGGCCGCTAATGTTATGCCGGAAGCGCTGCGATGCGCGACAAGACCATCCCCAATATCTCAGCCTGCGTTCGCAAGAATAATTCCAATAATTCAAGACGAAACATAACACGGAAGCGGGAACAGAGACAGGAATCCGGGAGGTTCCCGGCAAAGCCTCCCGGCTTTGGCTATGAGTTATTTGGTGGATTCCTAGATTCCTGCTTCCGCAGGAATAACGGGCAATTAAACCTTCCCGGTCTCTCCCCTATCCTTCCCGTTCTGTCTCCCTCGTCATTCCCGTGCAAGCGGGAATCCAGCGGGTTTCCTGCCGAGCCTTGTATGGATTCCTGGTCAAGCCAGGAATGACGCAAGGATAAGCCTGCCGATGCATCATTCCCGCAGAAGTGTTATGTTTTTAGAGAAAAGCCTGTCATGCAAGTGAAACGCCATCGATCATTGAGAATCCCGCAAACTAAAGCGCAATACAAAATAACCAATAAGGCCGGAGAGCAGGGAGCCGATGATGATTCCTAAGCGTTCATCAAACAGCAGGTTCACGTCTGTCTCTTCAAAGGCGAGGGAACCGATGAACAGGCTCATGGTGAAGCCGATGCCGCACAGGGCGGCGGTGCCATATAAGGACAACCAGGATACGCCCTCCGGCAGCCTGGCGAATTTCAGGCTAATCGCCAACCAGCACAGGCCAAAGATGCCGACCTGCTTGCCGATTAGTAAGCCCAGCGCGATGCCGATGGGTACGTCATGCAGGATCTGCTCCAGCCCGACCCCGGAAAGATCAAGGCCGGCATTGGCAAAGGCAAACACCGGCAGGACAAAGAAGGCCACCACGGTATGCAGGTCGTGTTCCATGCTTTTCAGCGGCGAATGTTCGGGGTTTGCCTTTGATTGCATCGGGATAAACATGGCCAGGATCACCCCGGCCAGGGTTGCATGGACGCCTGACTTTAACATCGCCACCCACATAACCAGGCCGATGGTGAAATAGACGCTCTTGGACTCCTGCCCGCTGCGATTCATAAACAGCAGCACCGGGATGCAACAGGCGACAATGATAAGCGCAATGAGTGAAATTTTCGCGGTGTAGAAGACCGCGATAATCAAGATGGCACCGATGTCATCAAAAATGGCCACCGAGGTCAGGAAGATCTTCAGGCTGGTCGGCACGCGCGAGCCAAGCAGGGACAATACGCCTAAGGCGAATGCTATGTCTGTTGCCGCCGGGATCGCCCAACCTTTCATGGCAACGGGATCATCTATATTAAAATAGGTATAGACCAATGCCGGCACCAGCATACCGCCGATGGCACCGACACCGGGGAGAATAATGCTGCTCTTGTCTGATAGCTCGCCCTCGATCAGTTCGCGTTTCAGCTCCAGGCCGACTAAGAAAAAGAACACCGCCATCAGCCCGTCGTTGATCCACAGCAACAGCGGCTTGGCCACCTGCAAGGCGCCGATGCGCACCTCGACCGGCGTATCAAGCAGCAGCGCATAATAAGATTGCACGGGCGTGTTGGCACAGATAATGGCCAGCACAGCAGCCAGCATCAGCAAGATGCCGCCGGCCGATTCCAGCCGCAGAAAACTCGCTATGAAGGACTCTTTTTCATGCACTTTTTCCATCACTCCTAACACCTCTTACTGCAGATCAATCAGGGCCGATACAGCCTGCCTTTTTGTGGCGACATTAGTTTTTTACGCCGAGCGGATCATGCGGATCGACTTCATCGCGAAAGGGCCGGCGCCGGTCCAGATGCGTTAATTGATAGACCTGCCCTATCCAGTTATTGATAATGGCCTCGGCGCTGTCGTGCCAGGTATTGTCCAGGCGCGGCACGATCAGGGCCTCCGGAAAGTCGGGCGCCTTATCCCCGGCCTGCCTTGCCGATACGGCCCTTTCTTTATACTCATCCAGAATGGCGCGCTCGCACAGACCCAGGTAATTTTCAGGAAAGGGCGGGTAGGCATCCAACTCGGCGAAGAGGTAATGCCCGACTTCGCGCTTATATTCCTTAAACAGGCTGATGGCGTCATACTCAGGGTGTCCTTGAAAAAAAACAATACGAAAACCATCCTCGCTGACCGCCAGATGCACGTCATCCTGCTCGGTCCTGGCTAGAATGCCCAGTCCCGCCGCCTTAAATTGCTGTTCATCTATCTGGTTAAAACGGGAATGCGGCACATCAAAACGTGTGTTCACACCCGCCATCAGGGGGTGGGTCTTGTCTGTTACTCGATGCAGATAGACGCCCCAGCGCTTTTGACCCAAGGCCCGGCGTCTTTGGCCATAACGAAATTCCAGCACTGCATGCGTTGCCAGGCACGAGCATAAGATGGAAGTAACATTTTCATAGGCCCAATCAAACACTTCAATTAGAGGCTTCCAGAAGCTCTGGCTGGATAACTCCGCCCCGATCACATTAGCACCGGTAATGATCAAGGCATCCAAGCCCTGTTCTTTTATCTCCTCAAAGGCGCGGTAATAGCTTTCAACATGGGCGCGGCCCTGCGCGCCCCTTGCCAGTTCTGCAAGGGTAAAGGGGTGTACGTAGAACTGTGCGATCTGATTACTCTCCCCGACCAGGCGAAAAAACTGGCGCTCGGTCGCTTCCAGGGCCTTGTCCGGCATCATATTCAGCAGGCCGATGTGCAACTCGCGAATATCCTGATGAACCGCGCGCTCCTGCGGCAGCACAGTCTCCCCTTCGGCGCGCAGCCGTGCAAAGCTGGGTAAGTTGGTATTGGCGACCAGCGGCATTGTCTCTATCTAAAATTTCTTTTGGCAATCAAGGCTGTTCACTGATGATGCCTTCCAGCAGGGATAAAAAATCGTCTTCGTCTTGAACGGCGGCAATATCCGTGCTGCTGACGGTGTAGCCGTATTCTTTAGCAAGCCTCTCATATTTTGGGATGCGCGCAGAAAACAGGCGCGGAAAGACCCAGCGCACAAACTCATCGGGATCGATCAAGGCCACATAATCCAATTCACGCTCGCCCATAAAGGCCGCCAGTTGTTCATCTAAAAAACCCTCCGGATAATACACCGGCTTCGGGTTGGCCGCCGCCCGCCGGATCAGTTCCTGCTCATCTTCTTCCGTGGCCTGTATGTAGAGCATCAGCGTATGCTCGGCCAATGTCTCAAACAGCGCCGCTTCATCCAATTCACACAGACTGCCGCCGGCGTCATTCACCAGATGCCGATAACCATAGATCTTCTCCGCCTTGCTGATAAACGCCGGGACATCCCGCATCGCCTGGATCTCGGCAAGACGATGCAATTCCTGCCGCCGCTTGAATTCCCGCAGGCCAAGCCCACCCAGCTCAGGATTACCGACCTTCCCTAAAAAAGTGGACAGCGGTGCCAGATTATCGACCGTAATGTTGTTGCTAATGTGGATCGAATCAGACAACAAGAGTTCGCGCAAAAAGGGCACCTGCATGGCCTGTTGCTTGATATTGTCCAGGATCGGCTCATCCAGATAGCGTGTGCCTATCCGGTAATCGCCCGAATAATGAAACCAGTGATGGTGGCGCAGCATATCGGCAAGACGAGTCTTCCCCACCCCGGACATGCCGAGCAGGGTGATCGCCTTGCGCTCCCATGCCGCAAATGCCTTGGCTGACAGTTTCATCTTGGAAAAACCCGTATATCGTTCAAAGGGCGGATTTTACCGGATTTAACCAGGCTTGATAAATCAGAAAGTTGGCCGTTTTAACAGCGCAATGATTTTGCAATTCCTTCAATTAAGACTTGGCTATTTGCTTTTCATCCCTATAATTGGCTTAAGAAGTAGCCGAATATTTATCAATGGGAGGAGAATTCTATGAGTGTTAAAGAAAATGCAAAGAATGTCGATGTCTGGATCCGCGGCCTGTTCATACTGGTCTTCGGGGTCATCTTCTATGTGCTCTATGTCGTCATCTGGCTGCTGGTTATTTTTCAGTTTATCACCAAGGTGATCACCGGCAATCTCAATGAACACCTGTCCGGCTTCAGTGGCGGCTTGACGAGCTATGCCTTCCAGATCTTGCGCTATATTACCTTTCAATCCGAAGAGCGCCCGTTCCCGTTCAGCCCCTGGCCGAGCGCGGAGAAGGCATTGCCGGCGGCCGGCGATGATGATGCAGGCGCTGTTGCCGCAGAAGATAAAAAATAAGCGGTCCAAGGATTGGCTGGAATCAGCTATATCGCGGCCTGTGCCGATTCCGTCTGCTTGCCGTGGAAAAAGTTCCTGATGTCCTCAACGATCAGATACAGGCACGGCACCAGCACCAGGATGATCAGCGTTGTGAACAAGATGCCGTAGCCTAAGGAGACTGCCATCGGGATCATAAAACGCGCCTGGCGCGAGGTCTCGAAGATCATCGGCGCCAGGCCGCCGAAGGTGGTCAGCGTGGTTAATAATATCGGGCGAAAGCGGCGGATGCCGGCCGCATAGATCGAAGCAAAGGCATCACCCCGACCTTCTCGCCGGCCATTGGCATAGTGAATCATAATCAGTGAATCATTGACCACGACACCGGCCAGGGCAACAACGCCCATCATGCTGATGATGCTGATGTTGTAATCCATCAGCCCGTGGCCAATCACCGCACCGACAATGCCGAAGGGAATCGCCGCCATGACAACAATGGGCTGGATATAACTGCGCAGGGGGATCGCCAGCACGATATAGCTGCATAGCATGGCGATGAAAAAACCGATGATCAAAAATTCCACCGAGTCGCGGAAACTGGACTGCCGACCCTCAAAACTATAGCTCAAGTTCGGGTAATCACTCAGCAATTGCGGCAGGATGTCCTGCTTGATCGTGGTCAAGACCTGGTTGCTTTGATCGATGGGCTCAACTTCCGCGGTAACATTGATCGTGCGGCGGCCGTCACGGCGATTGATGGTGGCATAGGCGCGGCCGCGTTCCAACTCTGCGATCTGCAACAGAGGCACATCGCGCCCGGCGGGGGTGCGGATCAGCAGTTCTTCAATATTATATTCCCGCACCCGCTCAGCCTCAGGCAGGCGCACCATGACCTTGACCTCATTGCGGCCGCGTTGCTGCCGGATCGCCTCGGCGCCATAAAAGGCATGGCGCACCTGTCTGGCCACCGCCTGGCTTGTCAGCCCCAGGCTCCGGCCCTCCTCGGTCAGCCTGAAATTCAACTGCTCCTTGCCTTGGGCAAAGCCACTATCGACATCGCTTACCGTGCCAAACTGCAACAGGCGCTGCGCCAGCTCCTCGCCGGCCTGATCCAGCACCTGCACATCACGATGGCTCAGCTCCACAGTCACCGTCGGGCCGCGGCCGGGCCCGCCTCGATCCGACTCAAAGCGCAGCGATTCAAGCCCCGGCAGCAGGCCGGTCTTCTCGCGCCACAGGCGGGTTACGGCCGCGGTGCTGAGCGGCCTGATGCCGGGCCCGGTCAGGTACATGATCACCTCGACCCTGTTTTCATTGATGACGGAGAAGATGCCCTCCACCAGCTCGGCACCGCCGTTCTCAGCGGCTACCTCATAGGCCAGATCCAGCAGATGGGTGCGCACCTGCTGGATGCGCTCCAGCGGGCTGCCATAGGGCAGAACAGCAGAGGCAACGGCGCGATCGGATTCAATCTTGGGCATCAGGATCAGGCCCATGCGCCCGCTGGCCACGTAGGCGATAACGATGAGCAACAGGGCAACGCAGGCCGCAACCGTCAGGTAACGTGCAGCTAAACAGGCACGGAGCACCGCCCCGTAATATTGATTGACCACCTTCAGGAAATACCGGCTGAAGCGCTCCTGCTTCTCATGCCAGTATGCGGTGGCGGAGTGTTTGCGCCTTGTCTTTGTGTGGGCGATGTGTGCCGGCAATATAAACAGCGCCTCAACCCAAGAGATGACGAAGACCGTAATCACCACCAAGGGGATCACGGCCCAGACCTTGCCGAGAAAGCCCGGCACAAACAAAATAGGGACAAAGGCCATGATATTGGTGGCAATGGCAAAACTGACCGGTACAGCAATCTCCCGCGCCCCTTGTATCGCCGCCGCAAGGTAGCCCATGCCGCGCTGCCGGTTCTCATAAATATTCTCCCCGGCGATAATGGCATCATCAACAACAATGCCTAAGGCAACGATAAAGGCAAACATCGACACCATGTTGATCGTGGCACCAGTAAAGGGCAGCAGCAGCATGGCGCCTAGAAATGAGGTTACGATGCCCATCACCACCCAGAAGGCCAGGCTGAATTCCAGGAACAGGCTCAATAACACCAGCACCAGCACCAGGCCGATGGCCGCATTCTTGAGCAGGAGTTGCAGGCGTTGTTTATAGATCTCCGACATGTCGCGGTTGATCGCATAATTGATGCCGTCCGGCAGGTTCGCTGCGATCTCCTGCATGCGCGCGCGTACCGCCTCAGACACGCCAATGGGCGTCTGCTCGCCGACACGGGATACGGCCAGACCAATAGAGGGATAGTCATTGTAGAAGGCAAATTGATCGGTGTTGCTAAAGCCATCGCGCACGGTGGCAATGTCTTGCAGGTACAATACCGTGCCCTGCCCCGATGAAACGACGGGAATGGTGGCAAATTCCCTCGCCCAATCGCGCCTTTCCACCATGCGGATCAGTATCTCCCCGCCGCTTGTCTTCACGCCGCCGCCGGGGATTTCGACGGCGGTATCCCGGACGATCCCGGCCACCTCCTCAATGGTCAGGCCATAGGCACGCAGGGCACCTTGGGAGATCTCCAGGTGCACTTCATAATTGCGCGCGCCCTTGAGATCGACCTGGCTGATACCCGGGCCCTGCAATAGCTGCTCACGCACCTGCTCGGCAATATCGCGCAAGACCCATTCACCGGCATCGCCATAGATCTGTATGGCCATGACCTCGCGCCAGCGCGTACTCAGCGCGACCTGCGGCTCTTCGGCATCTTCGGGCAGGGTGCGGATGCGATCGATCTCCTGCTGGATCTCCTGATAGGTCTTCTGCACATCGACATCGGTCTCCAACTCCAGCACGACCCGGGCGCTGCCTTCTGCTGCGGTCGCGAGCACCTCCTTAATCCCGGCGATGGCGCGCACGGCTTCTTCTATGGCCAGGATGATGCCCTGTTCCACTTCAGCCGGACTGGCGCCGGGATAGGCTACATTGACGGTGACGATATCCAGGTCAAACTCAGGGAATACCTCGCGCTTTATCTTCGTCGTCATGAACAGGCCGCCGATGATCAGCACCAGCATCAACAAATTCGGCGTCACCCGGTTATACACCATCCAGGCGATCGGGCCGGTCCTTGTCTGCGCGGCCATTTTCACAATTCAGGCGCCGTTCTCTCGCGCAGCTTCATCCCTGACACCGGCGCGGAAAGCACACTGGTTATGAGCCGCTCGCCCTCGCGCAAGCCCTCGTCGATCAACACGCTGTCCGGCCCACGAAACAGCACCTCAACGGGTTGAATACGCAATTCGTTATTCTCATCCATCAGCCAGACATAATCGCCGTTGTGCAGCAGGCTGCGGTCCAGCTGCACCACTGCATCAAGCTCAATCCCCTCTATCACCACGCGCAGATAGGAATCCAGTAACAGGATCGGTCGGCCGGCATTCTCTTGGGTCAATGAGAGCGGGTCATCTACCTCAACCAGCAGCTGCGCCATGCGTCCTTCTTCCTCCAACTCGCCCGCTAAGCGAATGACGCGGCCGCTTCGGTAGCTATCCTCGCCCCAGGCAATGTCGTTATAGATGCGCGCGCGTGAGCCCTGCTCGCCCGCCGCATCGGGGATGATGATCCAGGGCAGCTTGTCCACCGGCACTGCCAGCTGTATCCAGAAGCGCTCGGTGCCATCTAACACCGCCAGCGGGCTTGCCGTTGTCACCTGCACACCGACATCCACCCTCCGCTCTCGAACCATCGCAGCAAAGGGCGCGACAATGACCGTGCGCCGGAGGGCCAGCTGCGCCTGCTCCAGGCTGATCCTTGCCTTTTCCACCGCGGCTTGCGCGGCGGCCAACTGCGGCCGGCGCAACATCAGCGCCTGATCCTCCTCGCTGACCTCATTTTGCCGCAGCGCATATTCTTGGCGCGCAAACCTCTGCCGGCCCATCTCCAGGGCAAGCTCGCTCTGCGCCCGCGCCAACTCACTTGCCTTCTCACGCACGATCAATTCAAAGTCGCTTGCGTCAAGCCGCAACAACATCTCGCCCTGCGCCAAGCGCCCGCCGGGGACAAAATCATCACTCACGCCAACGACCAGCCCGTTCACACGCGGCCTGATTTCAATCTGCCGGGCCGGGACCACAACGCCCATCGCCTGCACCATGACCTGCTGCCGGGAAAACTCAACCAGGCTGGTCTCCACCAGGCGCGGCTGTCTGCCGGGCGGCCCCAACTCCGCTTTCGGCGAGGTGCGAATGAGCGTCAGCGCCAGCGCCACTCCCAGCAGCACCACCACGATGGGCAATACAACAACGAACAGCGGCCAGCGGTGGGCATTGATCGCGGCTGTGTCGGCGTCCCGGTCTGCTGCGCTCATGAAGTTAAGACAATATTTTTATGATCAATGGACAACTACCTGAACGGGTGCCTGTGTGCGACAGACCCCGTATATGACAGATGATTTTATAAAAAAATCAAAGGGAAATGTAAGAAATAAGAAAGGGGCGCGGATTGCTCATCTGGCGGATGAAGGGTTGATCGCCTTGATCGGGGCGCGAGATTCCGCCGGTCGTTTGTTTTACATAATAATAGAGTGGATGGTCATTATTCGCCGGCGATCTTTAGTGATGCACAAAAAATCCTGATGCCCATTCCGTAACATCAGGATTGTGCGCTTACATTAGATTGTCAGCTAGAAAAAACTGTAGCCAAGTTCTATGCCGTAGATCCTGTCTGTGCCTGGGTGGATAAAGGAGCCGCCAAATTCGGGGGCGGGTATGACCTCTTCCAAGAAGGCTTCATCGGTCAGGTTATTTACAAAAGCAATGACGCGCCATGTGTCACTCTCCAGGCCGGCGCGCAGGGTAAGCAGGCCGTAGGCATCGCGGCGGGTCTTGCTGAAATCCGCCGGCGGGCCGCCGAACAGAACCGCGGGCACGACATTGTCCTGCACGGTGTGAAACCAGGTCTTGCCTACCAGGGAGTAGTTGAGGGTGCCGACAAAGTCTATGCCGTCGAACAGCGGCTGGATATATTGTCCGGCGGCGTTGAAGGTAAATGCCGGCGCGCTGGGTATTTCGTTGCCCACGGTGTTGGGCCGCACCCGGTTCTCATCGATCTCGCCTTCAATCAGGCTCGCGCCCATGCTGATGGCAAATGCCTCAGTAATCTGCGCTGAGCCGCCCAACTCCAGTCCCCAGATGCTGGCCTTATCAATATTCTCCACCACCCGCAACAGGCCAAAAGGGCCGACAAAGAATTCAAAAAACTGCATGTCTTCGACCTTGGTGTAGAAGGCGGCGCCATTGAGATTCATTCTGCCCTGCGCCAGCTGCGCCTTGAAACCCAACTCAAAGGCACTGGAGGTTTCCTTGCGGAACAGATCGGAAGGCGCCACCAAATCGGTGCCGGAGGTTGCACCGGGGGTTACCAGAAACTGCTGGATGGTGGCATTGGAACCGATGTTGTTAAAGCCGCCGCTCTTAAAACCAATGCCCCAGCTGGCAAACAGCGTCCAGTCCTCATCCACATCCCAGGTCAGGCTGAGCTTGGGCTGCAGCTGGGTAAAGGACTTGCTGCGCGGCGCAATGGAGTCGGTTACTGTGCCCGTTGCGAAATTCGTAATAAAGGCGGGATTCAACGGTGTGCCGGCAAGGGCAACGCCGTCTAAGGTACAGACGCCCGGCGGGACATAGGTGGTATTGGAGCAATAGTTAATCCGGCTTGAGGTGCGCTGGCTTGGCGTCGGCACCAGATTGGTCGCCTCGCGTTCTTCTCTATCCCAGCGCAGGGCGAGCGAGGCTTCGATCTCAGGCGTAACATCATAATTCACCGCACCGAATACGGAGTAGACCGTGGTATCGAAGCGATCATGCACCAGGGCATCGGTAAGCGGATTTACGAAAGAATTCGGCAGCGCTGTACGTCCATCATCAAGCAGCTGCGCCACGCCCACCTCGCGCTCGAGATCCAGCCAGTAGAAACCCGCATTCCAGCGCAGGCGCTGATCATCGGCAGAGGTCAAGCGCATTTCAATGCTGATGTCTTTCTGGTTACGCTCCTGATACTGATAGCCATCGCAGGTCGTCGGGCTATAGGGCGGAAACAATGAGACTGGAAGCTCAGGCGTTGCGCCGATGTAATTCGGACTCTGCACCGGAAAGCCCGCTAATGCGGCGGTGGTGCTCCGACAGCTTGCATCAGTAAAATAAAATCCAAATGCGCCGCTGGTGCCGTCTGCGACAAAAAACTGCTCTACATCACTGTACAGAAGCCAGCCGGTGAGGGTGGCCCGCTCCATCTCATAATCCATCTTGATGGAGGCCTCCAGAGATTCCTGTTCGTTGCCGGGATCGACATTCGGAGAAAATACAAACTCATGCTCATTCGCATCCTCAAAAAAGGCAGCATTGCCAAAGGCTTGCGCAAACGACGGCAGGGCGAGACTCGCATTAAAGGCAATGGCCGCAGCATCGACTTCACCATAGCGCAGCTTGCCGTCAAGGCTCAAGGCTGCATCGGGTTCCCATACCAAGCGCCCGGCAATGTTGTAGTTGTTAAAATCATTGACCGTGTCGGCGTCGGTAAAGTTATTAGAAAGATGCCCGTCGGTATCGCGATAATCAAGGCTTAGGCGTGCATATAATTCATCCTGTTTTAAGGCACCGCTTGCGGTTGCCTTGATGAGCTGGCTCTGGTGTGAGGCGTAACTTGCCTCAATGGAAGCCTCCGGTTCATTAGTCGGTTTGCCGGTGGTTACGATCACGGCACCGGATGCTGCCGAGCGTCCATACAGCGCACCCTGCGGCCCTTTCAACACTTCGATCTGCTGCAAGTCGGTAAATTCCCGATTAAAGGCACTCGGGTTGGTGTACAGAATGCCGTCAATGATAAAGGCAAAGTTGGTCTCCGCATCACGCGCACCGTTGAGCCCTCTTATGCTCAGGGAAGCGTCCCCGGCCTCGACGGTGTTGACCATGGTCACCCCGGGCGTCTGGAAGATAAAATCTTCTGCGCGCTCTATGCCGGAGCGCTCGATGGTGGCCTTCGTAAAGGCGGTGATGGAGGCCGGCACATCGCTTAGTCTTTCTGAACGTTGTCGGGCGGTCACCACGATCTCCTCAAGTTCCTGCGCATGAATGGGTATCGGCATGGCCAGGCTTAACATCAAGACAGCCAGTATGATCCTGCTATCACCACATTTTTCGGTTTTATTCATCATCATTCCCCTCGCTCATGGAAGTTTATTCGCTTATAAATTCTGCAAAAACTCAGTTGCCGCAGCACCGCAGCAGCGGTCTCTGCCGGTTTTTCGATCATGACAATAGGTTCCGCCCCCAGCGGCGATGGCCTTTAACTCCGCCTGGGGAAGATGCTGCATAAATTCATCCGCCAGGCTCTTGATGCCCGCTTGCGTTATAACCGAGCTGGCCTGATGAGCCCAGCAACAACATGGTCGGTGCCTTGATCCTGCCAAGGTCTGCCGTGAGATCTGTGTTGGCATGGATGGCCATGGTTTCATTCAAAGAACTCGATAATGCCTGTGCTTCGTATTCGGCAATCTCGCCCCACCTGGGCGTAAATACATTGGGTCTAATGTTGTATATACACAACAGTCATGGCATCTTTAGCCGAGACTAGAAAAAGCAGCAAGGGGAATGTATGCAATAAATCGCATAATAGTCAAATAATTTCGATATGTTCCAGTCGCAAGGATATAAATGTACACAAGCCATTTCAAGATTGATGCTTTCTTGTGGTAAGAATACATCAGGGGAAAGAAAGCCATTTTGCTACTATGCTCGCAGCCTCGGCCCGGCAGCCCGCGATTAAAACGCTATGTCGAACGCCACCGAACACGCCTACGTATTTGTAAGAAGGCAGATCTTGAGCGGTCGCTATGCCGCTGGCTCGCATTTGAAAGAAGAGCGTATCGCCCAAGAGGCTGATGTAAGCCGCACCCCGGTGCGGGAGGCCCTGCGCCGACTGAACACCGAGCATCTGATGAAATTCGTCCCCAACCAGGGCACCTTTGTGGTCGCCTGGGACGATGACGATGTGGATGGGATCTTCGCGATCTCAGGATCCTGCTGGAAGGCTATTCCGCCTATCTAGCGGCGACCCGAATCGATGCAGACGGCATCAGGGAGATGGAGGGCTGTGCCGGGCGCATAGCAGTGAAAATCACCGCAAGACCATCGAACACGATCATCGGCTGCACTGCATTGTCGTCGAGGCCGCAGGCAGCGAGCATCTAATCCCTTGATTTCAAGCCTGGTTGAAATTCCCCTGTTATTAAAGACCATCGATCAATATTCAGATGCGGACGTTGAGCGCAGCAACCACCACCACCGGGAACTGATCGAGGCCTTTAAGGCGCACAATGCCGGCTGGGCAAGGAGCGTAATGGAAGCACATATTCGGGCCGGGCGCAGTATCTATGTACCAAAAGACGGCGCTGATACGGAGATAAGCCAGGTTTAATAAACAATATCTTCGGGCAGGGCAAACCAACGTAAGCCCTCCGCCTGAGGCGAAAGTGTAATCGCTTTGCCCGCTTCGCCCTTGCTATTGAGCAAAATATCTTCTGCCTGAGACAGGCAGGCATCAAGGCTTGGACATCTTCCGCCCATATCTTTTTTCGGAATGCTAAAGCGCCCGTCTTGATAGGAAATATCAGCAAGGCGCATGTTGAGTTTCATTCCTTCTCCCTTGTATGCCCAGATGCCGGAGGCATCGTTGTATTCATAATACGGCAGCATTCTCCAACCCGCTTTGGCTATCAGCTCGATAGCGCTCAGCATATAGTCGAAGGTTTCTTCGGCAAGAAAATAATTAAAATTCAGGCGCACCCACCCCGGACGCAAGATGCCGTTGCCTTCTACGATCTCGGCCTCTAAGGACTTGCTGTATGGCATGTCCATGCCGAGCAAGGCGTGGGCATAGGGCCCGGCACAGGAACACCCACCTCTGGCCTGAATACCAAACAGATCATTTAACAATGCCACCACAAAGCCGTAGTGCAGCACCTTTTTATGACAACGGATCTGAAAGGACAGAATGCCCAGCCTGTCCACCTCAAGATTGCCCAGGATATGGACATTGGCATTGCCTCGCAGCCGTGCTATGGCCTGTTTTATGAAGGTCGTTTCCCGCTGCTCGATCTCGTCAGTGCCGACTGCATCTTGCAACTGGAAGACGAGTCCCGCGCGGATGGATTCGATGATGCCCGGTGTGCCGCCTTCCTCACGCCGCTGCGGGTCATCCAGATAGATGTGATCAGAAGGCGTAACATACAACACCGTGCCGCCGCCGGTGGTGGTCGGAATACGATTGAGCATGAGTTTGTTTTTTATGACTAAGATCCCCGGTGTACCAGGACCGCCGATGAACTTGTGTGGCGAGATGAAGACGGCATCCTTGCTAATACTTTCATCACCCGGATACATGTCAATTTTGCAATAGGGCGCAGCCGCTGCATAATCCCAAAATGACAAGGCACCATGCCGATGCAATAGCCGAGAAATTTTTTCCACATCGGTCTTTATCCCGGTTACATTCGATGCTGCGGAAAAGCTGCCTATCTTCAAGGGCCGCTTTTCAAAACGTATCAGTAACTCTTCCAGTTCATCAACATTGACCTGGCCATCTTCATGCAAGGATATGCTGATAAGCTCGGCAGTGCTCTCTCTCCACGGCAACTCGTTGGAGTGATGCTCATAGGGGCCGATGAAGACAACGGGTTTATCGGCCCGAGCGATATTGTCCGGTTGGCTTGCCGTGCGCCCCAGTCCCAGCAGCCCCAACAGCTTATTCACCACTCCCGTTGTGCCGGTGCCGCAGAAGATGACACTGTAATCATCGCTTGCACCCACCGCCTGTCTGATGATCGCGCGCGCCTGGTCCCGATAGGCCGTAGTCTGGGCGCCGGTGAACGAGGTCTCTGTATGCGTGTTGGCATAAAACGGCAAGACCTCACGGCGAATGAAGTCTTCAATAAAACCGAGCGCCCGGCCGGAAGCCGTATAGTCTGCATAGACCAGGGGCCTGTAACCGAAGGGCGTGTTGATGTGCGCATCATCACCGATCACTGATGAGCGGACGTACTCAATGAGGGCTTGTTTGCTCACTTTAGTTCTCACGATGAAAAGATGATGAGTTTATCCTAGCTTTTGCTGTTTTTGGTGAATTTCTATGCCGCATTGATACGATGGAGATCAGTGCACTGCGTCCACGAGGAGTTTTACTACCTCGCTTTTTTTAACGACCTCTGCATACTTGGCATGCATATCAAACAGGTTGGCGCGGTGGGCGTCCTGGTTTCTGTCGCCAACGGCCTCTTCCGGCACCCAGACCGGATAGTCATATTGCAGACCATCCAGCACGGTCGCCCGTACACAGCCGCTCGTGCTCAAGCCCGTGACCACTAATGAGTCGGCTGCGGCTTGTTTTAGTCTTTGCGCTAAGTCGGTAGCAAAAAAGGCGCTGGCCCAGCATTTCTCAATGACCGCCTCGCCCGGCAAAGGCTCTAAGGCATCATCCACCTCAACCCACTCCGATCCGGGTGCTAATACATTAAGCACCGGTAATCTTTTTCGGAATATCTTGGCCTGCCCTGGATGACGATAGATGACGGTCGTGAAAAATACAGAAAGATTGCCGGCCCGAAAGGCATCCAGCAACTCTTTATTCGCACTGAGCACATCCGGGCAGTCCGCGCCTAAGGGACAGGCGGGATCGGTAAAGCCCTTAATCATATCGACCAGGATGAGGGCCGGGCGCTCGCCTAATTCAATACGCTGTCTTTCCAGGTTCACTGACGTACTTGTTGAAACTCAGGCGGACTCTGATTAAATCAGGGCGTCCTTAATGCAAGCCCGGTGCTTCAGGGGCCGGCAGATGGGTCTCCTCAAGGCATCGAGCTTTTATGTCCTCTATGCCGCCGCCAAAATCAAACATGGCCGGCGCACCGCGTTCTGCTGCCAGCCTGCTGCGCAATTCTTCAGTCGCGCTCGCATCAACATTGCCGTCCTCCGTCATCACCACCCCATAGCGCTTCGCCCCCGCAAGCGAGACCAGCCCACGCTGCACATCCTGTCGCACCAAGTCAGGGGCACGCGCATAAGGGTCGCCCCAACCGCCGCCGCCCCAAGTATTGAAATACAAGAGATCGCCCGGCCTTACCTTAATGTCTTCACACTTGGACGGCAGCCACTCTTCACTGCCATCGGCGCGCAGCAGGTGTTTGCTGGAGCGTTGGCCGGGTTCGCCGCCATTCACGCCCCAGGGATAGGTCAACCACCGATCATCATGGATGGCGATGGTGCCGTCGCAGAGAAAACGATAGGCCACGCGCAGGCCATTACCACCGCGATGCAGGCCCGCGCCCCCTGAGTCAGTGATCGGTTCATAGACCTCAATGCGCAGGGGAAAATACGCCTCAATAAACTCATTCGGCACATTAGTAAAGCCCGGCCACAGCGAATGTCCGTCCGGCCCGTCACCCGCAGGGCGACCCGGTATGCCGCCAAAGCCGATCTGAAATAATTGAAACCACTCGCCCTGGTCATCGTAACCGGAATAAAACAGATGCGGGCTATCGGAAAATCCGGCGGCGTTCAGCGCCTCCGGCGCGCCTTGGCCAAGCAGGCCGCCCATGACATCAAAGATTCTGCCCAAGGCATGTGTGCGGCCGGATAAGGCCGCCGGGTAATCCGGTTTCAATAAAGAACCTTGTGGCAAGCGCACTTCAACCAACTCATAAAAACCATCGTTAAATAAGATCTGCGGATCAAAGAGGTTAATCGTGAATGCGCCGAAGAACATCTTGAACATGCGCTCGCTCAAGTAAAAATTGATCGAGCTTTGTGCCTGTGGGTCGGTGCCGGCAAAGTCAAATATCGCTTTAGGGCCTTCACGCCATAAGGTACAACTGATCTTATACGGCCCCATGCCGACGCCGTCATCGCAGAGGTAATCGGCAAAGGTGCGGGGTTCTTCCGGCACGATCATCTCGATGATCTGCTTCATGGCGGCGTAGTTACGCTCCAGCATGATTTCCATCGTGGTGTAGAAAACGTCATCGCCAAAGCGCTCGGCCATCTCACTGCATCTCTTTGCCGCCGTGTTGCAGGCGGCAACGAGCGCATTTAAGTCGAAGCGATTCCATTGCGGAGTACGGACATTGTGTAAAATCAATTCCAGAATATCCTGCTGCAGCACACCTTTTTTATATAATTTCGTCGGCCTGATGCGGATGCCTTCCTGAAAAATCGTTGAGGCCTTGATCGGGATGCTGCCCGGCACCATGCCGCCGTTGTCGGACATGTGGCCAAACATGGCCGACCAGGCGATATGCCGCCCGTCTTTGAATATCGGCACCAGCACCACCCAGTCCGGCAGATGCGAGACGGCACCATCACACATATACGGGTCGTTGGTTAAGATCACATCGCCCTCTTCGATCGCTTCCTCATAGACTTCCATGAAACCGGCGATGAACGAGCCAAACTGGCCGACCACCATCTTTCCATCACGATTGGCCACCATGGGGAAACAATCCCCTTGTTCCCTGATCCCCGGTGACATGGCGGTACGAAACAAGACCGCATCCATCTCCACGCGGACATTGCGCAGGGCATTTTCAATAATATCCACTGTCACAGTATCCACATCAACCCGGCCAAGGGGCGTTGTATTGGTTTCTATAATTTTTGCTGCCATATCTGCCTCCTCACGCAAGCGGATTGATCAGCAGGTTGCCCTGCTTGTCCACCAGGGCCTCGTGCTCCGGTAAAATAACGGTGGTGGAGTCCATTTCCACAATGATCGCAGGCCCTGGCACACGCAGCCCCGCGTGTAATTTAGAACGCTCATAGAGCACCACATCCATCCACCTGCCCTCATAAAAATACTGGCTGTCCTGTATTTTGGCATCTTCCAGGCGAGTGCCGACCTCGCCACTTTTTAGATCGGCAATCGCCTTGGCCCTGGCCTTCACAATAGCGCGGATCATCACGATCTCATGGCCTTCGCCTAATGCAAAGGTGAATAGCTGCTCATGTTCGGCATCAAACCGGGCGGTCAGGCCGGCAATGCCCTGCTGTTCCAACTCATCTTGCGTGAAATCCAGGGTGATCTGATAGGCCTGGCCTGCATAACGAAAATCGGCCTGATAGAAGACCTCCTGATCATCTGCGGCGATGCCATCGGCGTTCAGCGATGAGGCCGCCTTGCCTTGCAAAGCGCGCAGATCGGCAAGCAAGGTGGCGGTGCTTGCCGCCTTAGCCATCGTGACATAAGTGCGCGCCGCCTCATCCTGCACCTGTGTTGTGGCATCGCCATAGGCACATAAAACGCCGGGGCCGGGCGGGACGATGACCGGCCAGGCGCGGCTGAGAATCCCCAGCGCATTTGCATGCAAGGGGCCGGCACCGCCAAAGCCCACCAGGGAAAAATCGCGCGGATCATAACCCTGTTCCACCGATACCAGGCGCAGCGCCCCAAACATGGCCTCATTCACGATCTTGATGATCCCCTCCGCTGCCTCCATCAGGCCGATCTCCATCGCATCGGCCACCTTTTGCACCGCCTTCTCTGCTGCGCTCTTGTCAATCGCCATCGCACCGCCGAGCTGTATATCCGAAGGCAAATAACCCAGCACCACATTGGCATCACATACTGTCGGCGCATCACCCCCTTTCATGTAAGCGGCCGGGCCAGGCACCGCCCCGGCGGATTGCGGCCCGACACGCAGAGCCTTGGTCAGGCCGGGGACGAAGGCGATGGAGCCGCCGCCGGCACCAATCGTGCGGACATCAACCGATGGTGCCCGCACGCGGACATCGCCCACGATCGTCTCGCGCCGCACCTGTGCCTTGCCACCCTGGATGAGCGCAACATCGGTCGAGGTGCCGCCCATATCAAAGGTCAGGATATTGTCATGGCCGGCACGGCTGCAAAAATAGATGGCACCGGCGACACCGCCTGCAGGGCCTGACATTAACAGATTCACCGGCGACTCCGCAGCCGCCCGCCCGGAGGCCAGGCCGCCATCAGAGCGCAAGATGGACAGCAGCGCCTCGCCGCCCATGCGCTCATTCAATGCGCCTTGCAGATTATTGACATACTTGGAGACCTCCGGGCGCACATAGGAATTCACAACCGTTGTCTCGGCGCGTTCATACTCCTGCATCTCCGGCACGACTTCGCTGGAAATGGAAATGGGAATATCCGTAAAAATTTCCTTGGCGATGGCCGCAGCGCGCCTTTCATTAGCACCGTTTATATAGGCATTGACAAAGCAGATCGTCAGCGACTCCACCTCGCCCCGCGCATGCAGAACCTCCAGGTCTTGGCGCAGCGCTGCTTCATCAAGTTCTCGAATCACCGCGCCATCGGCGGCCACCCGTTCATCGGCCTCAAGGGTTAATTCCAGTGGCGCAAGCAGGGGTTTTTTTACGTAGCTGACCCACCCGCCGAGACCGCCCGGACAAAAGGAGCGGGCGATCTGCAATACGAATTTATAGCCCCTGGTAGTAACAAGGCCCACCTTTGCACCACGCCCGGTCAGCACTGCATTGGTCGCCACAGTGGTGCCGTGCATGACACGATTGATGTTCTCCGCAGCAATGCCGGATTCATCACAGATGCGCGCTATGCCATTTAGTACGCCAATAGAGGAATCCTCTGGCGTTGAAGGAACCTTGGCGGTAAAGGTCTCGCCGCTCTCTTCGTTCACCAGAAGCAGATCGGTAAATGTGCCGCCTACATCGACACCAAGCCGGTATGACATGGATGTATCTCCTGTTGTAAATTTCTTCTATATTATGCCGCAACTTTATGCTGCGGGGGAAACAGGCCGGCCTTCGCTACCATGCCCGGCATCTGCACCTTGAGCGGCCCTTCCAGCCACTTTGCCGTTGCAATAATTTTTTCTATGTCCACGCCGGTCTTGAGATCCATCCGCTGCAGCATATAAAGGATATCTTCTGTTGCTACATTTCCGGTCGCAGCCGGGGCAAAGGGACAGCCGCCAAGCCCGCCGCAGCTTGCGTCCAGGATGCGCACGCCTTGCTGGATGGCGGCGTAGGCATTTGCAACCCCGGTATTGCGGGTATTGTGAAAGTGGCAGCGCAGCCTTGCATCGCCAACAACCGCCCGCACGGCGGCAAGCCTTGTCTCCACATCCGATGGCCCGGCAGCGCCAATGGTATCCGCCAGGGCGATCTCTCGCAGCCCCATGTCAGCCAACTGCCCGGATAATTCTACCACTCTCGATACGGGAACCTCACCCTCAAAGGGACAGCCGAAAGCAGCGCCGATGGTCACGCCCAGCTTTAATGAAGTGCCTTCCGCCTGCCTGACAATCTCCCTGATGGTTGTCATTGTCGCGCGAATTGTGGCGCCCTGATTGCGCTGGTTGAAGGTGTCGGAGGCAACAACGACACAATTTATTTCATCGATACAACTCTCCAGCGCACGCTCAAACCCGCGCATGTTCAAGACCAGACCGATATAGCTGACATCCTCCCGCTCAGGCAGGGCCGCCAGCAGAGGCTCGGCATCGGCCATCTGCGGAACCCGCTTCGGATTAACAAAGCTCACGACCTCCAGGCGCTTGATGCCCGCTTCGATCAATCGCTCAATCAGCGCAAGTTTGACCTGGGTGTCAACAATTTTAGGCTGGCTTTGCAGGCCGTCGCGCGCGGCCACCTCAACGATTTCAATCATTTCACTCATCATAGACAGGCTGATTCATAATCCCGCTTCGGAGGCGCATGAATGTTAAATTCCGTATCTCAAGGACGCTGATTATCCTGAATACTTTCGCCAAAATCCATATAAATGTACAAAATCTGCTTGAAGTCAAGGCCAAAATAGTTATAATATCTGCCACGCAAAAGCGCAGGGCTGGCACGGCCACCCAAAACCCCGATAAACCGGCACCCTTACGAGTAATTTAAGAAACCATAAGAAGCATGGCTACAGCAGAACAGCTAAAGACGGACGGCCCCTTGGCGGGGCTACGTGTGATTGAGATGGGCGCACTGCTCGCCGGCCCCTTTTGCGGCCAGTTGCTGGGCGATTATGGCGCTGAAATCATCAAGATAGAACAACCCAAAGTGGGCGATCCGATGCGTGATTGGGGGCAGGAAAAGCCGCACGGCAAGTCCCTGTGGTGGCCGGTCGTGGCACGCAATAAAAAGTCGATCACGCTGAACGCCAGAGAGGCCGAAGGCCAGGAAATTATCAAACAGCTGGTTGCACAGGCGGACATCATCATTGAAAACTTCCGGCCCGGCACGATGGAGCGCTGGAACCTGGGGTATGAGGCGCTGGCCGAGATTAACCCGCGGCTCATCATGGTCCGGGTAACCGGCTTTGGCCAGACCGGGCCCTATGCCCCGCAGGCAGGTTATGGTTCCATCGGCGAGGCGATGGGCGGCCTGCGCTATATTATCGGCGAGCCGGATCGTGCGCCCAGCCGCGCCGGCATCAGCATCGGCGATGCGCTGGCCGCAACCTTCGGTGCCCTCGGTGCCCTCACCGCCCTGCATGCCAGACAGACCACCGGATGCGGACAGGTTGTTGACTCGGCCATCTATGAAGCGGTATTTAGCATGATGGAATCGCTGATCCCTGAATACCAGCATGGCGGCTACATCCGTGAACGCACCGGCTCGATCTTGCCCAATGTCGCACCGGCGAATGCCTATCCCACGCAAGACGGCCAATATCTGATCGCAGCCAACCAGGATACCGTCTTCAAGCGTCTCGCCGCGGCAATGGACCGGCCGGAACTTGCCGAAGATAAACGTTATGCCACCCACAGTGCGCGCGGCGAGCTACAACAGGAACTTGATGAGTTGGTAGCGCAATGGACCCGCACCATGACGTCTGATGAACTGCGCGATCGATTAAACGAACACGGCGTACCGAATGGCAGGATATATACCGCCCCCGATATGTTAGAAGACGTACACTTTGCCGCGCGCGATGCCATTGTCTCCGTGCCGCATCCCTTATTCGGCGAGATCAAGATGCAAAATGTCTTTCCAAAGATGTCGGAGACACAGGGCAAGGTAAGGTGGGCGGGCCCGGAACTGGGGCAGCATAATAATGAAATCTATGCCGGGCTCTTAGGGCTTGGTGAGGAGAGGATCGCTGAGTTAAAAGAAAAGGGCATTATCTAGTCTTTCATTCCGGCGCTTTGAATATGTTTATGGTAAAGGTCTTGTAAGTGAATATTATCTTCCGGCAGTTATCAGATCTGCGCTCTTCCACCTACACCTATCTGCTTGCCGAGCCTGCTTCTGGCGAGGCCATCCTGATCGATCCCGTCTTTGAGCAGGCCGGGCGCGATGCGGCCTTGTTAAAAGAATTAGACCTGCGATTGATCTGTACCGTTGATACGCACGTTCATGCCGATCATATCACCGCCGCCTGGTTATTAAAGCAGCGACTGGCCAGCCAGGTCGCCATCTCTGCAAGCTCCAATGCAGAAGGTGCCGACAGGCTGCTGGAGGCCGGCGACCGGATTCATTTCGGCAAGCGCTATGTAGAAGTAAGATCAACGCCCGGCCATACGAGGGGCTGTATCACATTGGTGCTGGATGATGAGACGATGGCGTTTACCGGCGATGCCCTATTGATTCGGGGTACCGGCCGCACCGATTTCCAGGAGGGCGATGCCCGGCTGCTTTATCAGTCTGTTATCCGGCAGATCTTCACCCTGCCCGATGCTTGCCTGTTATACCCGGCACATGATTACCGGGGCCTAAGCTGTAGCAGCGTGCTGGAAGAGAAACGGCATAATCCCCGTCTGGGCGGACAGCGCAGCGAGGCGGATTTTGTGGGCTTCATCGACAATCTTGATCTGCCCCATCCACATCAAATAGATGTGGCTGTTCCCGCCAATATGAAATGCGGAGAGGCGGATTTTGTTGCTGAGAAAGACAATGCGGCCGATTGGGCACCGTTGAATTATACCTATGCCGGGATTTATGAAATCGGGGCCGAATGGGTTGAGGAGAATCTACCCAATATTCAGCTTATTGATGTACGCGCCGAGGAAGAGTATCAAGGCATACTTGGACATATCAAGAGCGCAAAACTGATCCCGCTTGATGAGTTGCGTGGGCGGGTAGATGAAATTTCTATTGATCGGCCGGTTGTGACTGTATGCCGTTCCGGAGGCCGCTCCACCCAGGCAGTCGTGCTCCTTAAAAAGGCCGGCTTTGCCAGGCTGGCGAATCTTGCCGGCGGTATGATCCAATGGCGCAGCTCAGGATTGCCTGTTGTCAACTAAGAATAGCTTGCAAACAAGCCTAAGCTAAACCAGGACGTTGGCACCACTCATGTAGATATAGACCTCCTGGAATTTATCCTCGCGAATGCGCCAGTAATTGGTATTTTCCAGATGGGTTTTGTTGCCTTCATGATCCGTCAGCTCGGCGACAAAACCGGCGCTGATGCGCGCATTGGCCTCATCCACCGTGCAGATGAAATCCCTATGGATGATCTCATCATAGGCGGACATAAAATCCTCAAACATTCTCTTGATGTTATGCTTGCCGGCATGAACGGAAAAGGAGGTCTGTACCGTCATCATGGCATTATCGTGAAAACAATCCAGGACGGCATCAAGCTCTTTGGCATCCACATTAGCAAAATATTTATTCAGCGCGAGATCGATAAGCCCGTCCCGGTCCAGGTTTGATTGATATTGCATCTTAGGCTCCTCAAATCTTGGTTATTTAAGCAGGTTCTCGCCACTCATATAGACAAATACGCTTTGATACTTGCCGTCTTTTAGATAAAAGCGATTAGTGTTCTCATAGCGCAGCAGCTCACCAGTTGCCTTTGGCGTTACTTCCACAGAAAACTGCGAGCAGACGGCTTGGCTTTGTGTATCGACGACATGCACAAAATTGCCATGCCAGATGCGGGAATGGGCGGCAAATAGGCCGACAAACATTTCCCTGATCTTGGCAGCGCCATCATGCAAGGTGTTCGAGGTCATTTCCTTCAAGGTGGCATCCGGCTGAAAACAGTCCATCACCAGGTCCATGTCGTAGTTATCGACACCATGAAAATAGCGCTTGGTAACAATATCTACATAGTATTCATAGGGGTAGTCATTCATATTTCATCCCTCTTCTCTGTAAGATAATTTTATCCGTCGTGGGATAAGACCAAGGCATCATTCGGTTTCTCAGGCACCGGAAAGGCATGCTTGCTGTGGCTTAGGCTCAGTTGCAACAACAGCTCGCATAATTTATAGGCCGCCTGTCCGGGGTTGATCACCGGCACCGGCAGCCTTTTTTCCAGATAGCCATGCGACTGATGCATGGTCGTTGAACCCAGTATGATCACATCCGCGCCGTCTTCATCAATCGCCCTTGCGCTCTCTTCTTCCAGCCTGGAAAATACCACTTCCTCCTTGCCTGCCAATAGTTCTTCCAGATCCGGGCGGGTCTTGATGGATCTTATGGAAGCACAGCGGCCCTCCAGGCCATACTCTTTCAGGGTTTTCGTGTAAAGGTGAAACCATTCATCCCACATGGTAATGACGGAAAACTTATGCCCCAGGCAACAGGCGATGTGAAAAGATGCCTGACCCGGCCCGACAACCGGAATGGACAGCCTTGAACGCAATGCGTACATGCCGGAGTCGCTCACCGTATCAATACACACGGCATCAAAGCCTTCTTTCTCCGCCTGCAAACCCGCCTCGAAGACACTCATATCCATGAGCATCGTGTCATAATAACTATCCCCCAGCGCAGCCCCCCAATCAACCGCAACAAATTCCACCTCAGCACCGGGCATGCGCATCTCCTGCGGAAGCTGCGCCGCCCGATTATCCACCCCGGCCTGATCCATAGGGATAGGTACAATGATCTTTATCCTCTTGGCCACATCACTCCTCCAAGCCAGCTAATGTCATGCGAACTATAGCACCGGCCTTTGACTATTGTACATAACGAAAATGAAAATTTACGAATAGATCATCTGCTAGATATTATATCCGGCAAGCTGCTATCGAAAATGTCTTTGGTGTCAGCCCGCAATAGTTCAGGTAAACTGGCATACGCATGAAATAGGAAATAAAAAAAATTACTCATCAATTAGAGAAACCAAACATGACAGAGACACGTTTTAGCGGGACCGATAATTATGTTGCAACGGAAGACCTGATGACCGCGGTAAATGCCGCGATTACAGTCGGGCGCCCGCTGTTGATCAAGGGCGAACCCGGCACCGGCAAGACCTTGTTGGCAACGGAAGTCGCTAGGGCCTTGAACAAGCCGCTGCTGGAATGGCACATCAAATCAACCACCCGGGCCAGACAGGGCCTGTATGAATATGATGCCGTGGCCCGTCTGCGCGATTCACAATTAGGCGACCCACGGGTGAATGACATCGCCAACTACATCCTGCGCGGCAAGTTATGGGAGGCATTTGATAGCAATCAGCAGCCGGTATTGTTGATCGATGAAATCGACAAGGCGGATATAGAGTTTCCCAATGACCTGTTGCAGGAACTGGATCGCATGGAATTTTATGTCTATGAGACCAGGCAATTAATAACAGCACAACAACGGCCGGTTGTCATTATCACCAGTAACAACGAAAAGGAACTGCCTGATGCCTTCCTGCGCCGTTGTTTTTTCCATTATATCCGTTTTCCCGAATACGACACGATGGCGCAGATCGTCAAGGTTCATTATCCGCATATCAAAAAGCAACTGCTGCGCCGGGCGCTGGAATCATTCTTTGAACTGCGCGAAGTTCCGGGCCTGAAAAAGAAACCCTCTACCTCAGAGCTGTTGGACTGGATTAAATTACTGCTGGCAGAGGACATCTCACCAGAAGCCCTGCGCGAGGACAATCAGCGCAAGATCATCCCCAAGCTGCACGGCGCCCTGCTGAAAAACGAGCAGGATGTGCATTTATTTGAACGACTTGTCTTCATGAATCGCGGGGCCGGAGGCTGAAGCAGTGTTTATCGATCTGTTTTACAAACTGCGCACCGCCGGCCTGCCGACATCGATCACGGAATACCTCACCTTGATGGATGCACTGGCGAAGCAAGTTGCACACATTGACATTGATGCCTTCTATTACCTGGCACGCGCAACGCTGGTCAAGGACGAGCGCTTGTTTGATCGCTTCGATCAGGTATTTGGCGCGCATTTTGCCGGCATGGAGGCCATCTTTGATGAGATTATTGCGGACATTCCGGCGGAATGGCTGCGCGGCCCTGGGGCATTGGATCTGAGCGATGAAGAAAAACAGCAGATTGAGGCGCTGGGCGGCTGGGAGAAACTCATGCAGAGCTTGCAGGAACGCCTGCTGGAGCAGGATGAGGAACATCACGGCGGTAATAAATGGATAGGCAGCGGCGGCACCTCCCCCTTCGGCGCCTATGGCTACAATCCGGAAGGGCTGCGCATTGCGCAGCATGAATCCCGCCACAATCGTGCGGTCAAGGTCTGGGATAAGCGCGAGTTCCGTAACCTCGATGACAGCATTGAGCTGGGCACACGCAACATAAAGATCGCCCTGCGTCAACTAAGAAAGTTTGCCCGTGAGGGCGCAACCGATGAGGTCGATATCGACACGACCATCAGCGCCACCGCGAAAAACGCCGGCCTGCTGGATGTCCACATGAGGCCGGCGCGGCATAATGCGATCAAGGTATTGTTGTTTCTCGATGCCGGCGGCTCTATGGACCGGCACGTACAACTTTGTGAGGAGCTATTCTCCGCCGCCCGGACGGAATTTAAGCATCTTGAATATTTTTATTTCCATAACTGCCTGTATGAAAGCGTATGGAGAGATAATCAGCGCCGGCACAATGAATATGTCTCAACGATGGAAGTGATCCATAAATATGGGGGCGAGCACAAGCTGATCTTCGTCGGTGATGCCAGCATGAGTCCGTATGAGATTATGATGGCCGGCGGCAGCGTTGAGCATTGGAATGAAGAGCCGGGGCTTCAATGGATGAAACGTATCTTAGGCGGCTACACCTCAGCCATCTGGCTTAATCCAATACCAGAGGCACAGTGGGACTACACGGCCTCGATTTCCATGATGAAGGAGATCATGTCGCAGCGAATGTTCCCCTTGACCATCGAGGGCCTATCAAGGGGAATAGCGGCCTTAACGCACCCGCCGCTGCATTAGCACCCCGCGCATCTGCTTGTCCTGCTCGATGGTGGCCTGGGAGTGGATTTTTCCCTGTTGTTTGTGGCATAGTAGCACTGTCTACTGTTTGCCAAATCCGAACACACGCATTGCGATCCGTCACTATTAAGGGGGCTGATGAAAACCATGACTATCCGGCTTGTTTTTTCCTTATCCATCTGCCTTGTTCAACTGGCCCAGGCCGATGTCTATTCGGCCAGCCAGGCGCGCTCAAGCGGCGATTATGACCGCGCCGCGGCGGAATTTATGCGCCTGGCCGAAGGCGGCGATGCCAAGGCCCAGGCGCATCTGGGTTATATGTATTACATCGGCGAAGGCGTCCCGCAGAGCTATGCGGAGGCTGTGAAGTGGTATCGCAAGGCCGCAGCGCAAGGAGATGCGGACGCACAATATAATCTGGCGGTCGCCTATGCCTTTGGCGAAGGCACGGGGCAGGATTACGAAGAAGCGGTGCTCTGGTATCGGCGCGCCGCCGAGCAGGGACACGCCATTGCCCAATACAGCCTCGGCCTTTCCTATTCCTACGGGGAAGGTGTTGCCCAAGATGCAGCAGAAGCGGCCGGATGGTTCAAAAAATCCGCCGATCAAGGCTATGTGCGCGCCCAGGTATTGCTTGGCAGCAAGTACCATGTCGGCGATGGGCTGCCACAGGATTATGCCAAAGCCGCACGGTGGTATCGCATGGCGGCAGACCGCGGGGATGCCGCGGCCCAATATAATCTCGGCGCTATGTATCGCTCCGGCAAGGGCCTGGCCCAGGATTATAATCAGGCGCGGCGCTGGTATCGCATGGCCGCCGATCAGGGCTATGCCGCGGCACAAAATGAATTGGCCGGGCTTGAGCGGGCGATTGCCGGCGCCGCCCGCAGCAGAATCACATCTGACCAGCCGGCGGCAGGGCAGCCTGAAATGCCTGAGCTGGAACCCCTGGAATCAGAACCGGCCAGCGCTGCGACAGAGCCTGCGTTGGAGGAAGAAACTGAGCCCCTGCTGACAATCGATAGTGCCACGCTGCTGGAGCTTGATGAGATGCCCGCTGGTGCAGAAATTGATGCTGAAACGAGCGCTGCGGCAGCGCCTGAACCTCAGCAAGAGGCCCTGGAAGAAGCAGTTCAGGACAGCGCCCATGCAATGCCCGATGTCGGCATGGCCGGGGAAGCCATTGAGGAAGAAGCGGCGGCCGAGCCAAGACGCGGTTTCTTTAGCCGGCTGTTTGGCAGAAAAGACAAGGCCACTGAAACCACCGCCATAGCGACCGATGGCCTTGCAGAAGATGCTGAATTAGCCGGTGCCGAGGCACCCACAACTGAAACCGCCGCCACTGCAACCGATGACCTTGCAGAAGATGCCGAATTAGCCGCTGCCGAAGTACTCACAGCAGAAGTTGATGTAGAACAGATCGATGATGTCGCTGCATCGGCGGCAGCTGAGTCAACAGCGGAGAAGAAGCTGGAACAATTATTGGAGTTGGAAGGTATCGAGCCCAGCCTGCCTGAGGATTCCTCTCATATCGAAGCAAGCATTGCCGAGACCAGCACCGCCCCCGAAGCAGGAAAGGATCAAACGCAAAAGAAAAAGAGCTTTTTCAGTCGGCTCTTTTCCAGAAAAGACAAGGCGCCGCCGGTAGAAGATGTTGAAGAGGTCGAGACTCAAACCCAGGCAGAGGAGCCGTTGATTGCCGCGGTAGCGCCCGCCGAGACCGATCTTGAGATTGCCAGCGAAGTCATGGAAGAGGAGCCTGCAACGGAAGAAACTCTTGAGGCGGTGCCGGAGGAAAAGGAAGAAGAACACATTGAACCGGTAGTGGAGGAGATTGCGCCGGAGGTGACAGAAGATGAACCGCTCGCCTTGATAATGGATATAGCAGCGCCCGCAGAATCCGCAGAAGAAATTTCAGCATCCGAGTTGATTAAAGGCATGGACAGCAACAACGAAGTTATCGAGGTCGATACTCCAGCAGAAGAGAAGAAAAGGCCCGGCCTTTTCGCCAGACTGTTTGGAAAGAAAAAATCGTTGGTTGAAGAGAAAACAGTTGCTCTGCTTGAGCCTGAGGCAGAAGAGACAGAACTCACCAGCGCCGCTGCCCGGCAGGAGCCTTATGTTGCAGACGAAGCCCCGCAGCCGGTGGCGGTCTATGCGCCTGAGATTGTTGCGCCCGCCTTTGTTGCAGCACAGGATGAATATGGCCGTGGGCTTGAGGCCCTGGAAAACCATGAATACGCCGATGCCTTTGAGGTATTTCGTGAGCTCGCCGATCAGGGCGATGCCAAGGCGCAATTCCAGCTTGCCGCGCTGTATTATCAGGGCCTGGGCACGGAGCAGGATGACGAGGCAGCTATTGACTGGTATCAACGCGCAGCCAGACAGGGAAATGCGGAGGCGCAATACAGCCTGGGCAATATGTTTTTAATGGGAAAGGCGGTCGAGCAGAGTGATGTCAAGGCGGCCTATTGGTATGAGAAGGCGTCTGCGCAGGGCCATGATGCGGCCGGTCAAAATCTGGCAAATCTCGCCCGACTGAGCAAGAGCAGTCAATCCGAAGGTGAATTGTTGTCGGGGGAGGCTATCGTCGATAAGGCCGATGAAGTCGTCCTTGCGCAAGAGAAAAAGGGATTTTTCAAGCGCCTCTTTGGTGGTGGTGAGTCTGGTGATGATGGCAGCGAGTATGATGATGCGCTAAGCGGTACAGCCGGTGCCGAGCAGGTGCGCAACTCCCGGGCAACACCGGAGGCACCGGGCGCTGATCCTTCTCAAGAGGCCGGTCGGCAGTACGAGCTAGGTCTGGCCTATGCCTTTGGTGAGGGCGCCAGAGAAGATCATGCGCTGGCCTTTGCGGCATTTATGCAATCGGCCGAGCAGGGCTATGCGCCGGCGCAGTATAAGGTGGGTGCCGCCTATGCCTTTGGCGAGGGTGTGCAGCAAGACTTACAACAGGCGGCCGCGTGGTATCAACGCGCCGCCTTCCAAGGCCATGCAGTGGCGCAGCGCAATCTGGCCGCCATGTATCTGGATGGCAAGGGCGTGGCACAGGATAAGCCCCGGGCGCTTGCCTGGTATAGCCTGCTGGCTGATGGTGGCAATGTCATGGATGCCAGGCGCCGCGATGCGCTGGAGCAGGCCCTTAGCTGGGAGGAAATACAGGAGGCGCAGCGGCTCAAACGTGAGCTAATCAGGGGCGCTCGTTAGCATGTGGACAAGCCGCGCACGGCATGTCCTGAAACGCACTAAAGCTCCTTAACCAGCACCTTGGCATTGCGTTGATAGTTATACAGCGCCTGCCGCGCTACGGGCAGGGCCTCAATGGAAGACTCCGCAAAGCCCAGTTCGAGAAACCAGTGCTCGGCCTGTGTTGTGAGGACAAACAGGCTTCTGATGTGTAGTTTCCTCGCCTGCACTTCCAGGATATTCAATAACTCCAGCCCCCTGCCGCCGTTGTGATAATCAGGATGCACCACCACGCAGGCGAGCTCCGCTACCTTTTCCTGCGCAAAGGGATACAAGGCAGCGCAGGCGATGATGACGCCATCACGGATCATCAGGGTGAAGTGATCTATTTCCAGTTCGAACTTTTCTCGGGAGCGCTCGACCAGTACGCCCTCCCGCTCCAGGGGTTCGATCAGTTCAATGACCCGTGCGATGTCATCACTATTGGCCGGCCTGATCTCATCATAGGTGCTGGTGGAGATCATGGTGCCGGAGCCGTCACGGGAAAAAAGCTCTTGTAATATTACGCCGTCATAGACCTGATTGAGCAGATGCACCCGCTGTACGCCCTGCTCACAAGATTCTATGGCGGTATGCAGATAGCGTCGGGTATCCGAGTCCGCCGCGAATTTTTCCAGGAGCATCCCGGCCTCCACCTGGGTCAGCTGATCGATGGTCTTGTGCGTTACGCCCTGTAGTTCGTTGATGTCCAGCAGGTAGATCAATTTATCCGCACCGAGTGCCACCGCCAACTCCGCCGCCAGGGCATCGGCGGATAAGTTAAAGACCTCGCCGGTTGTGGAATAGGCCAAGGGTGAGATCAGGACGATCTCGCCTTGCTCCAGGTCGTTCTGAATAGAATCAACATGAATGCTGCGCACCTGTCCGGTGAACTGATAATCCACGCCATCAATCACCCCCAGCGGCCTTGCCGTAACATAATTACCGGCGCTGATCTTCACCTCGGCATTGGACATCGGTGTATTCCCCAGCCCCATAGAAAATTTTGCCTCTATATCGAAACGCAGCCTGCCGACGACCTGCTTCACATAATCTATGGTGGCGTGATCGGTCACCCGCAGGCCGCGGTGATAGTTTGAGGTGATGCCCTTAGAATGCAGGTGGGACTCGATAGAATGCCGGGCGCCATAGACCAACACCAAGCGTATCCCTAAACCGTTCAGCAGGGCAAGATCATGCACAAGATGCGTAAAGATTTTCCCGTCAATGCCCGCATCATTAAACTGCACCACGAAGGTCTTGCCGCGATGCACATGAATATAGGGCGAGGCGGCTCGAAACCAGTCGATAAACTGTGAAAATTCGTTACTCACTATTCGTGTTCTAATTTTTTACGCATCACAGGCAAAAGTGCTGAATCATTTGCCCTAACAGCCTCTGCATCGGCTTAATCCGCTCTAAGGCCAGATATTCATTCGCCTGATGGGCCTGGTCAATATCGCCTGGGCCCAAGACAACTGTCTGCATGCCCATCGCATTCAGATACGGCCCTTCCGTGCCAAATGCCACGGTTCCGGCCTTGATGCCGGATAGATCTTCGGCAATCTTTACGATCTCAGCATTATTATCCGTCTCCATCGGTGGCAGGCCGGAGAAGATGGGATCAAACTCTACGCTCAGACCTGAACCATCAAGACACTGCCTTACCTGCTTGCGCAAGTCCGTGCGCATGGCCGCAGATTCCATGCGCGGCAACAGGCGCAGGTCAATGGATAACTCACAATCAGCACAGATGCGATTCGGGTTATCACCGCCCTTGATCGTACCAAAATTCATGGTCGGCACGGGAACCGTAAAGGCAGGATTTTTATATCGGGCCTGTATTTCCTTGCGCCAGTTCAGCAAGGCACCCATCACCGTGTACATGCCTTCAAGCGCGTTGACCCCCAATGCCGGGTCGCTGGAGTGTCCGGCTCTGCCAAGTAGCTTGATGGTCTCCACCATGATGCCCTTATGCCTGCTTATGGGTTGCAGGCCGGTTGGCTCGCCGATCAATGCGTGTCTGCCTACGGGGCGTTTTGCATTCACCAGCGCCCGAGCACCGGCCATCGTGCTCTCCTCATCACTGGTTGCCAAGATGTACAAGGGGCGCTTTATCCGGTCCAGCTCCATTGCCTTCAAGGTCTCCAGCACGATGGGGAAAAAGCCCTTCATGTCGGATGTGCCCAGGCCGTACAGGCGATTATCCTTCTCGGTCAACCTGAACGGCGACTGCATCCAGAGTGACTCGTTACAGGGAACGGTGTCGGTGTGGCCAGATAGGACCAGTCCGTCTGTCCCCCGGCCGAGACAGGCAATCAGGTTCAGCTTATCGCCAGCAGCACCAGCGACCGGCATCAACTCAACCGCAAAACCCAATTCATCCAGCCAGCCCGCCAGTAGCTCCACCACGGGACGATTGCTCTGGTCAATGGCCGGATTCACGCTGCTGACCGACGGCAGGCTGATCAATTCACTGAATAAATCGATAAATCTCGGTAATTTGGCTGACATGGCTTGTCGCAACTTCGATTTTGACTAATGACAGGTTTCCCTGCCCTGTTGTATTCTATCGCAGCTTGCTAAATATAACATTGTTGGTGACACTGGAGATGGACAAGGCACTCAATCGCTACAGCGCCCGCATCACCCGGCCTAAGTCGCAAGGCGGCTCGCAGGCCATGCTCTATGCCACCGGGCTTGATGACAAAGATATGGACAAGGCCCAGGTAGGCATTGCCAGTGTCTGGTATGAGGGCAATCCCTGCAACATGCACCTGTTAGACCTGGCGCAACGGGTCAAGGAAGGGGTGGAGGATGCCGGGCTCATCGGGATGCGTTTTAATACGGTTGGTGTCAGCGATGGCATGTCCATGGGCACCGATGGCATGAGCTATTCCCTGCAATCGCGCGACCTGATCGCAGACTCCATTGAAACGGTGATGGCCGGCCAGTGGTATGATGCCAACATCTCCATTCCGGGCTGCGATAAAAATATGCCGGGCTGTCTCATGGCAATGGGCCGCCTTAATCGTCCGGCGCTGATGATCTACGGCGGCACGATCAAGGCCGGTTATGTGGATGAGCAAAAGGTCGATATCATCTCTGCCTTCCAGAGTTATGGAGAGTTTATCGCCGGCCGCATTGATGAGGATACGCGGCGCGCCATCGTTGCCGGGGCCTGCCCCGGTGCCGGTGCCTGCGGCGGCATGTACACCGCCAATACCATGGCTTCGGCAATCGAGGCACTAGGCATGTCGCTGCCGTATAGCTCATCAACGCCGGCAGTCGATCCCGGCAAACTGGCGGAATGTTTTGATGCCGGCAGGGCGATTAAAAGACTGCTGGAACTGGATCTACGGCCGGCTGACATCATGACCCGTGCAGCCCTTGAAAATGCCATGGTCATGGTCATCATTCTCGGCGGGTCAACCAATGCCGTGTTGCATCTGATCGCCATGGCGCGTTCAGTGGGCGTTGCATTAACACTCGATGATTTTGCGAAGACCAGCGCCCGCACCCCGCTGCTCGCCGATCTCAAACCCAGCGGCCGCTATGTGATGGAAGACCTGCACAACATTGGCGGCATCCCTGCCGTGATGAAATACCTGCTGGAAAAGGATCTCATCAACGGTGACTGCAAAACGGTCACCGGCCGCACCATCGCCGAGAACCTCGCCGAAATACCGGCCCTGTCGGCCGCGCAGGATGTCATCCGCCTCTTGCAGCAGCCCATAAAGGCCTCCGGCCATCTACGCATCTTAAGCGGCAACCTGGCCCCCGGCGGTGCGGTGGCAAAGATCACCGGCAAGGAAGGCGAGCGCTTTGGCGGCACGGCAAAGGTCTTTGACTCTGAGGAGGCCATGCTGAAAGCGCTGGAAGACGGCCGCATAGCAAAGGGCGATGCGGTTGTCATCCGCTATGAGGGCCCGAAAGGCGGACCGGGCATGCCGGAGATGCTGACACCGACAGCGGCGCTTATGGGTGCCGGCTTAGGCGAGCATGTCGCCATGATCACGGATGGACGTTTCTCCGGCGGCTCGCATGGCTTCATCATCGGCCACGTCGTGCCTGAGGCGCAGGAAGGCGGCCCGATTGCCCTGCTGAAAGACGGGGATAAGATCACCATTGATGCCTCCCAAAACCTTATCCAGGTGGAGATTACGGATGAGGAACTCAAGCGGCGCCGATCTGAATGGGCGATGCCAGCATACAAGGCGGAGCGCGGCACGCTGTATAAATATATCAAAAACGTCAAATCCGCCGCAGAGGGCTGCGTGACCGATGAATAAGATGTTTATTTGGCAATTTTCGCCCCGATAGGCTAATATATTTGTTGATTATTGCAGCAGGACTGGACTATGCTCTGCGGTTGGTACTGGGAATTTTATTCATCCTAAAGTGTAACAAAGATAGAGCGAGAGCTCGGGAGAGGGGTTATGTTAAATAAATTATTCATTTTGTTGGCAGTAGCAGCCACGCTGATGCTGAGCGGCTGTGGTCAGGGTGGTGATGAAGCGGCGGAGACGAGCGCTGGCGATACGGCGGCAACCGCGGCACCGGCAGCCGATGCTGCCCCCGCAAGCGCCGATGAAGCGGCTGCAGCTGCGGCAATGGAAGGGGCGGATGCAGCCGGCGGCGAGCTTGCCGCAGATGCTGCTGAGGCCATCACCGACGAGGCGGATGCCATGGCTGAAGAGTCTGCGGCAATGGCAGGAGAGGCCATGGACAGCATGGGCGAGGGAATGGGCGATATGGCCGGGGATATGGAAGCCGAGGCCGGGCAGATGATGCAAGAAGGCATGGAAATGGCCGAACCTGCTGTGGAGGATATGCCTGAAGCAGCGCCAGCGGCACCCGAAGCACCACCAGCGCCGCCTGAAGCATCCTCGCCGTAAGGCGGACGGCCAAGCAAAGGCCTGGCACTACTTTTAGGTAGTGCCGTGGACTGCTGATGAAAGTGCTGGAACGTAGCTCCAGCACTTTTCTTTCTTCGGGGGACGCCACGCTGCGGGGTGATCCTTTATTCAGACCCGCCCGGGCTATCGTCTCTGATAGCACTACCAAACGCCGCCAGCCGACAAAATTCAGTCAATCGGCTTTATCAGCCCCGCCGCATCAGGTATGATCGCCGACAGTCATTTCACAATCGCCTTTTTAGGAGAGAATGCCATGCCTAGGAACCTATCCACTTCTTTGATACTCAGCCTACTGCTGATCTTCGTAAGCCCGGCCCAAGCGGGCAAGACCATCGATTTCAACACCGGCGAGGGTGCCGTGCAGGCGCAGCGCAAGCTGCTGTGCTCGCTGCAAGACAACGACCCCGTCACCTATCAATGGCAGGGCCGCGCCTACTCGCGTGTGCCGGGCGAGCGCGACAAACTGCTGTTCGGTGTGCTGGGCATGAGTGTGCGCCAGTGCGTCACCGTGCGCGATAAAGAGCGGGGCGAGGGCTTTCGCAAGGTCTCGCGCGAGATCATGTTGTATCTTGATCCAAAGAGCGGCGCGATCCTGCGACAATGGGACAACCCGTGGACGGGCGAGCGTGTTGAGGTCGTTCATGTCGCCAACGATCCGGTCAACCAGCCGCCGCAATTTCCCATCGGTCGCGACGGCAAGGAGCGCAGTTTTCAGTTTGAGGAAATTGACGGCACGGCCTTCATCAATTACGAAATCCCGCTGTTCTACACCAACGCACTCGGCGGGGATTATCAGGACTATGTCGGCGGCACTTATCACGCCACCGAAATCTTTGACTTCTCCACGCAACTGGATGATTTCGCCGATCTGTCCAAAGATCGGGGGACGATGAATATCGCATGGGTGCGGATCGCCCAATGGCTGCCGTGGATGAAGATGGGCAGCCGCCCCGGCCTGATGTATGTGAACGCCACCGGCAAGAACTTGGATAGCTGGGATGCGCTGCCGGCGCTGATTAAGGATGAGATCAAGGCCAACTACCCGCAATACACCCAGCCGCCGTCCGGTGATGATGAGCGCCCCAACGAGACCAGCTGGACCTATTTCAAAAAATTCATTGATGACGCGAGGAGGCAAAAAGATGAATAGCTTGATGCGAAAGCCGCTGCTGGCCGTCTTGCTGTGCAGCGCCCTGCTCGGCGGTCAGGTGATGGGCCTGGCAAGTGTGCAGGCCGCGCCGGTGCCGGAAGCTGAGCGCATTGATATTGATCTCCGGCGCACCACCTTAGTGGTGCGCGACATCGACAAATCGCTGGCCTTTTATCGCGATGCCTTAGGCTTGAAGGTGATCTATGATCGGGAGATTCGCACCCCGCGCGAGGCGAAAGACGTAGCCAGCGCCGAGCGCGCCCTGCGCCTAGTGTTCTTGCAGGCCAACGATGATTACATCGGCGTCATCGGCCTGTTGCAATACCGGAAACCTGCAAAGCAGCCGGTCAATCAGGGTGCTGAACCCTTTTCCATCGGCAGCATCGTGCTGGTGTTCAACACCGACAACCTGGAGTCTCGTTTTGAAGCGGCGCGCAAGACCTTGGGCGTTAAAGTGTTGGATGAACCCAGCGAGACGCGCTATCCCGACTACCAGGGCCGGGGCATGATCAAGGTAAA
Organism: Gammaproteobacteria bacterium; assembly: GCA_963923955.1. Taxonomy (GTDB): domain Bacteria; phylum Pseudomonadota; class Gammaproteobacteria; order Eutrophobiales; family Eutrophobiaceae. Next base: position 1,036,654 of record OZ000552.1, on the reverse strand, counting down.
GGTCAGCGTACTGATCGACCCCGATGGCTATGTCGTGGAGTTGAATCAACTGCTGTCGGAGTTGAAATAGGCTGGCGATGCGGCGGCGGGCTGATTTATTTGTCAGCATTGATTGTCAGCGGGTTAGCCAGCTATACTTGTGAGGAACAGGGTATATCTGGTGAAAGAGAAGCGAGCGGCATGATTGACGAGCGGCTAAAAAGGTTGGAGGTTATGCTTGCTGAAGTGCGCGTAACAAACCGCATTATGATCGTGCTGATGATCGCGGTTCTGGTTAAGTCCTTTTTCTAGCCAGACGAGTCTTGAACAGCCAAGGCATACGACTGGATTACACAAAGTTCGCCCTCAACCTCCCATACCAGGCCTCCTGTGCCGGAGGACGCTACGCTCCGTTGCTTCCCTCAAACGGTGCACCAAAGAACACATCCTGAGATTCCTTAATACGTCGAGAATAGTATGCGACCCTTGAGCTATTTAAGAAGAATCCTGCGTATCTGGAGACGCTGGGCGATCCCCCTACAGTTCCGCGTACCAACGCACGAGATCCCGGAACGGCGGCTGCTGTATGTGGAAATCCCCAAGACCGGTTGCGCCTCAATAAAATACGCCCTGCTGCGCTTTCGCCCCGCCTGCCGGGATGTACTCGGCACACCGGCCTTCCACACCCGCTTCGGGTACACGCATCTTGACTACTGTCGGCTTAGGGAAACCCTGCAAACCACATACAAGGGCTGGCGCATTTTCACCGTGGTCAGAAACCCGTATGCGCGCTTTTTATCCTACTACATGCTCAATTACATGAACGGGGCAAGGCACCTGCGGCAGCAGCCCTTGCAAATTGATCAGTATCTGGATGCGCTCTTGGCCGGTGAGCGCGTGGCCATTGTCGGGGGGAAGCGGGTAACAATGGCCGATACCCACATCCGTCCACAGCATCTCATCATCGGTTCTGATCTCAGCCCCTATGAGTTCATCGGCAGAACGGAAGACATGGCCGCGGTGTTCGCATACCTGGATACGGTGGTGGGCGAGCCAGTCCCCCGCCACCATAAAAACAACAGCCGTCACCTGCATACCGGCCCCTATCCGGTCTTGACTGACGAGCAAAAGGCCAAAATCTACGCCCTCTATGAAGAAGACTTCGTTCTGCTCGGCTATGAGAAATAATTTTACATCAGTTGCTCCGTCAACAGCGCACCCTTCCACCCAACTAAACGCGCCACGGGATACCTCCCGAAATCCCCTTGCAAAAAGCCCTTAAAAAAAGCGCCGGCTCGAGGCCGGCGTCTGTGAAGGCTCTGCTTTTCCATTAGCGAGTCAAAATCGCTTGTTAAAGGTCAGCGACCAAGTGGCGGGGTCGCCAAGGTAGAGTTTGGTGGCCAGGTAGGTGACAAAGTACTCCTGATCGGTGCAGTTCTTGCAAGATGCCGTCAAGGACCAATCCTGCGTGGTGTGTTGCAGGGTTACGCCGCCGCTGACCAGCGTATAGCCGTACAGCAAGGCGGCAGCGGCGCCGCTGGTGTTGACGTTGTGCGCGCCATAGTCGGTCACATTGATGGCGGGGATCAGGTTCATGTTCTCGCCGATGGGCAGCGTGTACCAGCCGCCGATGGCGACGGTATGCTCCGGGGTGCGTGTCGGCGGGGCGATGTCGCCGGTTGCGTTCACAATGCTTTGCAGGCAGTCTTGCTTCTTCTCGCGGCAACGCTGCTGCTGTTCGAGAACGGACGCAGCGATGTTTTTATAGTCCGCTTCCATGATGCCGATATTGGCGTACAGATACAAACGCTCAACCGGGGTGAATTGCAATTCCGCTTCAAAGCCATACACCTCCAGATCGGCAAAGTTGCCGGTGATAAATTCAATGCCGGCACCCGTGTCAACCCCGCCCGGTAGCTGAAAATCGCTGACGTCCGAGTAGAAACCGGTCAGGTTCACGCGCAGGCGGGAAGCCAGCCATTCAGAGCGCAGCCCCGCCTCGTAATTCCACACCGTCTCCGGCGCAAAGGCCTCCAGTTGATCTGCCGGCACGCCCCTGGCGTTCCAGCCGCCGGACTTGAACCCGCGCGTGGCTGATGCGAACACCATCAGATCATCGCTATGCCGGTATTCAACGGCAAAGCGCGGCGTGAGGATCTTCTTATTTTGCTCCAGCGAGATCCCCGCCTGCAGCAACTCGGCATCGCCAAAGCGGCTGCGCGCCTGGCTGTTGCCGTTATCGGTGATGCCAAAGTCCTTGCTCTCATCGGTGTAACGCAGGCCGGCGGTCAAGGTCCATTGCTCGTGCACCCGCCAGTCAAGCTGGCCGTACAGCGCCCAGGAATCCACGCCGTTGTCCAGGATGCGATCATATTCCAGGGGTGCCAGGCGGCGAAAGGTGGCAAAGAAGTTATACGAGGCGTAGTCCGTTTCATTGTCCTCGTTAAAATAGAAAAGGCCGGCGACATAATTGAGCGTATCCCCCAGCGCCCGGCCGCTGAGCTTTACTTCTTGCGAGAACTGCTTGTGCCGGCTTTCGTTGGCGACGGTGAAGAGACCCGTGGGGCCGCCACCATCGAAGAAATCCAGCAGGTATTCCTGGCGCATGTCTAAGTAGCTGGTTAAGATGCTGGCCGTGCCGATGCGGCTCTGCCACTCGACGTCGGAAGTGAAATGAATGGATTTGATGCCGTTGCCCAGCCCGAAGTTGCGCTTGTGCCCGGTGATGAGGCTGGCAAAGGGCGCCGCACTCTGTTTCAGGCCGGTGTTGGAAAAGCGCTTGTTGTCTTTCTCGGTGTGCAGCAGGTTGGCGTGGTCATGCTCAATGTAGGCAAGGGCTGCGTCCCAAGTGATGTGCGGTGCCAGGTCCCATCGCAGCGCGCCGCGCAGCCCGATATTTCTCTCCTTGTTGATGTCATCCTCCCTGGTCTTTTCGTTCTTCACGAAGCCATCGTCATTGATGTAGTAGGCGGAGAACTTGCCGCGAATATCCTCGACGGATATGGGCACATCCACGCTGCCGCGGAAATGCACACGGTCATAGCGGCCAAGCCCGGCCTCAACGAAGCCGCCAAATTCATCCCCCGGTTCTTTCAAGATAATGCGCACGGCACCGCCTGTGGTGTTGCGGCCGAACAAGGTGCCCTGCGGGCCGCGCAAGACCTCAATGCGCTCGATATCGAACAGGGCGTAGTTGTTGGCGTTTTGGCGTTGGATGAAAAAATCATCGATATAGGTGCCCACCGGCGGGTCGAAGGTGGCGATGGATTCCGTGTTACTCAAGCCGCGCAAGGCGTAGCTATTCGCCGTCCCCAGTCCGGTGTTGTTCTGGGCGATGAAATTCGGCGTCAGGCGGGCGAGATCAAGCGTCTCCGTGACCCCCATTCGGGTCGCCTGCTGGGCGGAGAAGGCCGAGACGGCCAGCGGCACATCCTGCAAGGACTCGGCGCGCCGCTGGGCGGTGACCACGACTTCCTCTATCTGGGCGCTGGCGGCATTGGGCAGGGCCAGGGTGAGAACCAAAGCGAACCACAAGGCGTGCCATGTTAAAGAAGCCGCCCTTTCCCTTGACTCTTCGGTCGTGCTGGTCAGGCGGTTTGAAAGACGGCGTTGAATGAGCGTGAACATGGTATGACCTCCTTAAAGCTTGGTTAGGGGTTCGCCCTCCGGGCTTGGATCAGGCCGGGGCGAGTTCCATGGAAAGATAGCACAGAGATCGGCTGTTGTAAAATACCCCTTATAATTTTTTCTGTCTCATCTATGCAACAGAACGCGGGGCAGGGAGGGCGGCCTGCGGAGGACTCTCTGCTATAGATTCCTGCTTGCGCAGAGCCTGCCCCGTTCCCTGGTCGGTGCCAGGGACTTGGCTGGACACGGGGAATGACGGGGTATATGCAGGCGGGCAAGCCGGGTGGAATTTCCCTCGTCATTCCTGCGGAAGCAGGAATCCAGTCATGGGGAAGCGCCCAAAAAACCTTTGGATTCTCGTCTCCGTTTGCAAGGGGACGAGCTTTCACGGGAATAGTCTGCCCCCCTGTTCAGGCCAAGGCGGAAAAGGTCGGGGGGCATTTTTCTACAGATTCCTGGTCAAGCCAGGAATGACGGGCCCGGGCGCGGGAAAGGCTGCGTATGTGGCCGCTGAGGGCTGCGCCCCTGCCCTGCTTCGGTGCGCCTTAAGCGCGGGCAGCGCGGCTAGGCCGTCGCTTGCTGCTGCCGGTGTTGCCGGTGCAGACGCATCAGGTACAACAACATGAAGCAGACGATGACGCACAGCACGGTGAGTGTAGTGAAGGCCGGCAGATAACTACCATCAGCCACCCGGCTCGCGCCTAAGTATTTGATGCCTAAGCCACCGGCGATGGAGTCGATCATGGTATAGACACCTAAAATCTTGCCGAAGGAGTTGCCGGCGAAGAACTCGGCGATCACCACCTGGATCATGGTGAAGGCACCGCTAAAACCTGCGCCCAGGATGACCACGTAGGCATACAGCATCCAGGCCGTCTCCAGGTTGACGATGCGCAGCAGCAACAGGCCGATGATCAGGTTGATCACCGAGGCCAGCAGGATGACGATGCGGTTGAATTTATCGCACAGGTAGCCGAATAAGAGCTTGCCGATGATGGCGCTCCAGAAGAACAGGCTCAACAGGATGGGAAAGACTTCCACGGCCACGCCTATGTCCTGGCGCAGGAAGATCGGCTGGTGGTTGAAGATGCCAACGATGCAAAACCACAAGGTGGCCGTGGCCACGGCCAGCAGATAGAACACCTGCGTCTTCAGCGCCGAGCGCAGGGTGTGTCCGGCCGGCGCGGCCGGTGCCGACTCCGGCTCCGACCTTGACTGGTCGGCATGGTCATCGCCGGGGGTATCACTGTCATCGCCGTCAATATGCAGTCCCTTATCGGCGGGAAAGTTTTTAACGAGAAAGAGTATCGCCACCAGCATCATCACCGTGCCGACCACAGTGATGCTGGCCACCGCCTCGCGCCAGCCGCCGCTAACCAGCGTTTCCCTGACCAACAGGGGGAACAGCGCGCCGCCTAAGCTGGAGCCCATCAGCAAGATGCCTACCGCGATGCCGCGATAGCGCGCAAACCAGCGCGTTAAGATCAGCATGTTCGGCACCAGGCCACAGCTGGCCAGCCCAACGGCGAAGATGAGATAGACCAGGGTGAGCTGCGTCAGGGAGCCGATGTTGGGGTACAGGACTAGGCCGATGATGACCACCCCGATGCCTACGGCCATCACGCCGCGGGTGGAGTAGCGATCAAACAGGGCGCCGATGGGCGGGGTCAAGATGGCGGCGAGGATGAAGAACAGCGCCGCCGGGCCGGTGACCTGATCCTCGTTCCAGCCGAACTCGGCCATCAATTCCGGGTAGAACAACGGTAGGGTGTTCATCAGGATGCCGTTATTCGCCATGTAGATCAGGAGCAGGCCCAGGAGCACCCACCAGCCGGAGAATATTCGCATTGTGCTTGCCTTCCTCGCTCTTGCTTAGACCGGTGTGCTTTTTATGGCGTGGGTCAGCGCGGCTAAAACGGCTTGACCGCGCCCAGAAAGGCCACCCCGGCGATGCCGATCCAATATACATAGGCCAGCCGACGGCCAAAGCGGATCGAGCGGCTGAGCGTCTCTTCCACCTCCGGGGCAGCGTCGTCGCTTGCCAACTGTCGAAATAACAGCGTCCACTCGCGCATGATGAAGCGCAGTTGCAGCCCGATCACCAGCAGCAGGCTATAGAGCAGGATCTTGCTGGCATACCAGTTTAGACCTGAGCCGGCCACAAAGGGGCCGTAGCCCAGCAGCGAGCTGATACTAGTCAGCAGCAAAAGGGGGATGACGAAGAAGCGTATGCCTTCATCAATGCGGGTCAGGCGGATGCCCTGGTCGGTCTCGCGTTTAATAAAGGCCATCCAGGTCAAGCTGAGCCAGGCGGCGAACACTATCCACATCAATGTCAGCCAGCCGCCGCCGTAGGGTTGCAACCCCCAGAGATGACCCATGTGCAGCCCTAAAGGCAGCAGCAGGATGATGCCAGTGCGTGCCAGGATATCGATGCGGTAGGCGGTTTCCATGTGCCGACGGCGTTCATCCATCGCCAGGTTACGGTTGATGACATTGTACGAGGTCTGGAAAACGCCCCATTCCCCGCCCAGCCAATACACCATCGCCAGGATGTGCAGCCATTTTAATACAGCAAGTTCAGTTACCATGCGTCCTCCTTACAAGCCAGTGCTTGGGTGTTTATCGTTACTCCCACAATCCGCCGCCGCAGCCGGCGGTGCCTGCTGATTCCTGCTCGCCCGCCGTTCACTGAGTCAGCGTCCTTCAATACGGCCTGTGTAGATACTGACCCCTAGGCTCGCCGATGATATTGCCATCGTAGATCAACTGGCCGCGAAGATAGGTCTGTTTTATCTTTGCGGATAATTCTATGCCTTCAAAGGGCGTGTAACCCTGCGTGGATTCAGAGCCTTCCGCCCGGATGACCCAGCTGTCATTGGGGTCGATCAGGATAAGGTCGGCATCGTAGTCCGGGGCGATATCGCCCTTGTGATTCAGGCCATAACGCTTGGCCGGATTGTAACTGATCAGCTCGGCAATGTGATTGAGACTCATGCCGCGCCGTGTGCCTTCACTGACCAGCGCCGGCACCAGATACTCGGTGCCGCCAAAACCAGACTTGGCCAGAAAGACATTGTCCGGCGTCTCCTGATTCACCTTCATCTCATGTTTGCAACAGGCATGGTCGCTCACCACCCAGTCCAGCTTTCTATCCAGCAACATCTGCCAGAGATATTCAACGTCTTCGCGTGGACGGATGGGCGGATTGACCTTGGCCAGATTGCCGCACTCCGAATCAACATCCAGCACGAGATGACCGATGGTTACTTCACGGCGGAAGTTGATATGGGGGAAGGCATCCGCCATCAACAAAGCCGCATCCACCGCCTTGCGCGAGGTCAGATGCAATAAATTGATATTCGCACAATCCGTTTCATGGGCGAGATAGGAGGCGATAAAGATCGCCAGCCCTTCAGAATGCGGCGGGCGCGAGGCATGGTAGGCAGGCAAGCCCTGCAACTTGCCTTCGGACTCCACCATCTTTGTATAGGCGCGCATGATCTCCGCCGTCTCGCAATGCAGGCTCAGACTGATCTGCTCGGCTTTCTCAGGAAAGCGCAGCATGGCCCTTTGTATGCCGCGCATCACAAACTCAAAGTGGGCAATGTCATAGCGCTCATCTTTGCCGATCATCAGAAAGCTGCTTTGATCATCGGATTTGCCATGCAGACCGTGGGAGCCATAAAACATGAAAATCTTAAACGACATGACCCCGTGCTGGTCAATCAGCGCCTCGATCTCATCGATATGCTCGGCATTCATGGGTGCCAAGTGATAGGCGTAATCCACGTGAAAGCGATTGGCGGATATGTCCAAGACTTCCGGGAAAAATTCACTGTAGGGCCCGCCCTTGTTAAGATAATACATGCCGGTGCGCATATAATTCAGGCTGGAAGTGACCCCGCCCATTGCTGCTGCGCGGCTCTCGCTGAGCGCATCTTCCGCCAAGGGCGAGTAGATGCCGGTGTGCATGTGCGCATCCACCGCCCCAGGAAAGGCCAGCAGGCCCTTGCCGTCCACCACCTGCTTGGCTGTCGCTGGATCAACATTCGCCGCCACCTCCACAAACTTGCCCCCGGAAACGGCAATATCACCGCTATCCACCGTGTCACTGCCAGGTCTGACCGGCCGTACGTTCTTTATGAGTAAATCAATTTCATCCGCCACGTTGTTCCTCCCCTTTAGTCTGATAAGAAAGGAAAGCCTGATTAAATCGGGGCTGCCTTAAAGTGATAATGATATACTTTTATAGCATAATTGCCGGAAATATACAGTCTTGATTAGGGAAAATGCCAAAAACGCTGTTCGACAATATCTGGGACGCCCATCTCATCACAGAACTGGACGATGGCGCCTCCCTGCTGCACATAGACCGCATCTTCCTGCATGAGCGCACCGGTAGCATCGCCCTGAGCAGCATGGCCGCCGCACAGCGCACAGTGAGAAATCCCGGGCATGCCTTCTGCACGATGGATCATATTGTCGATACCTTCCCGGGTCGTAGCGATGAGACCACCATGCCGGGCGGCAAACAGTTCATCACCCGCACCCGCCAGGCCGCGCAAGAGGCCGGCATTACCCTGTTTGACCTGGATGACCCGCGCCAGGGGATCTCCCATGTCATCTCCGCAGAACAGGGCATTGCCTTGCCGGGACTCACCATCGTCTGCCCGGACAGCCACACCTGCACCTTGGGCGCACTGGGCGCCCTGGCCTGGGGCATCGGTTCCAGCGACTGCGAACATGCGCTGGCGACCGAGACCTTGAAGGTTGTCAAGCCCAAGCAGATGTGTGTGCACTTAGATGGAAAACTGGCCGTCGGCGTTACGGCAAAGGATATTATTTTGCACTTGATCCGCACTTACTCCGCCGCAGGCGGTGCTGGTTGTGCCATCGAATTCCGCGGCGCTGTCATTGATGCCCTGGCCCTTGAGAGCAGGATGACCTTATGCAACATGGCGGTTGAATTCTCCGCCTTCACTGGCCTGATCGCGCCTGATGAAAAGACCCTGGACTATGTTGTGGGCAGGCCCTATGCGCCGAAGGATGAGCAATGGGAACAGGCGCATGCCTACTGGCGGCAGTTGCGCACTGATGAAGACGCCGGCTATGACAAAGAGCTGCACATTGATTGCTCCGCCATTGAGCCGACTGTAACCTGGGGCACAAGCCCACAACATGCGCTGGGCATCTCTGAGTCGATCCCAGACCCTGCGGAAGAAGATGACAACAGCACCCGCCTCGCCATGCAGCGCGCGCTCAATTACATGGGACTTGCTCCCGGCACCGCAATGAACAGCATCGCCATTGATGCCGCCTTCATCGGCTCATGCACAAATAGCCGTCTAAGCGATCTGCGCGAGGCGGCGAGGATCCTAAAAGGCAACAAGATCGCCGCCGGGGTGAAGGCAATCTGTGTGCCCGGCTCCAGTCAGGTTAAGCATAAAGCGGAACAGGAAGGCATTGACCGGGTATTTTTAGATGCCGGCTTTGCGTGGCGTGAGTCCGGTTGCTCCATGTGTTTTTATGCGGGCGGCGAAGGCTTCGCCCAGGGCGAGCGGATCATCACCAGCACCAACCGCAACTTTGAAGGCAGACAAGGCCGCGGCGCACGTTCGCACCTGGCCAGTCCGGCAACGGTGGCGGCCTCCGCCATTACCGGTTTTATCACGGACGCACGCCGACTGGACAACAGCGCATGAAGGCCTTTACCCGGCATAGCGGCATTGCTGCACCCTTGCTGCGCATCAACATTGACACGGACGCCATAATTCCATCAACGGAAATGAAGCGGGTTTCAAAACAGGGTTTGGGTGAGGGGCTGTTTGCCGGCTGGCGCTATCTCTATGAGAGCAACGAAAGGCAGGGCGAGAATCCTGCGTTCATCCTCAACAGGCCTGACTACGTCGGTGCCAGTATTCTATTGACCGGCAATAATTTTGGCTGCGGCTCTTCCAGGGAACATGCGGTCTGGGCGCTCTGCGAATACGGTTTCCGGGCGATCATCGCCCCCAGCTTCGGCGCCATCTTCTATAACAACGCCGTGCGTAACGGCCTGTTGCCGATTAAATTGCCGGAAGAAAACATCGCTGCATTGGCTGAATACTGCATGGAATCGCCGCCGGCCAATCGCATCCATATCAACCTGGTCGATACGACAGTAAGCAGCAATGCCGGCGATGAGTTTCATTTCGACATTGAAGCCGTGCACAAAGAAATGCTGCTGCAGGGCTTAGACGCCATAGACATGAGCTTGAAACATAGTAAGGCCATCGAAGGATTTCAAGCACAAGACAGAAAACAACGCAGCTGGGCCTATTTATAATCACGCAAGCGCGACGATATTTTTCGCCGCCAAATCTTCTATTGCAGCATCGTCCAAACCAAGTTCCTGCAAGACCTCTCGGGTATGCTCGCCCTGTGTCGGCACATTAGACCTAAGGCCAAAACGTTTGCCGTCCATCTGCAAGGGGAGCGCCGGCAATCGGGTTTCCTGCCCTGTCGTGGTATCAATATCCAGCAGCCCACCTGATGCCAGCAAATGCGGATCTTCGAATAAGTCTTCCGGTTTGGAAATCGGCGCGAAGGGCAATCCGCACTGCTCCAGACTGGACATCAATTCCGCCTTGCTAAAGCCTGCAAACAGCGCCTGCACTCGCGGGATAATCCTCTCGCGCTGCGCAACCCGTTCGGCATTTGTGTCAAGACTTTCATCTTCCTGAAAATCACTCAGGGAAAAATGTCGGCAGAATTTCTGCCACTGCGTGTCGCTTACCACCGCAACAAATACCTGTTCATCATCGTTGGTAGCAAAGACATCATAGACAGCCCATGCCGCGATACGCACCGGCATGGGCGGTGCTGGCTCACCGGTAACGGCAAACTGCGCCATGTGCTGACCCACCAGAAAGGCCGTACTTTCAAACAAGGCGCTATTGATCTGTTGGCCGCTGCCGCTTCGATAGCGCATCTGCAGGGCGGACAAGATGCCGATCACACCAAACATGCCGCCCACTACATCGATCACTGATGCCCCGGCGCGCAAGGGCTGTCCCGGCGGCCCCGTCATATAGGCCAATCCGCCCATCATCTGTGCCACCTCATCTAGCGCGGTGCGATGTTCATAGGGCCCGGATAAAAATCCACGCGCGGAGCAATAGATCAGCCTTTTATTGTCCTTGGATAATTCATCATAGCCATAACCCAATTTATCCATCGCGCCGGGGCGAAAATTTTCAATCAAGACATCGGCACCATCGACCATGCGTTTAGCGATGGCGTGCCCCTGCCCTGATTTCAGATCGATGCAGATACTGCGTTTGTTGCGGTTGTACATGGAAAAATAACCGGCACCCGAGCCGCGCAGACGCCGTGTGTTATCACCGCTCAAGGGTTCAACCTTAACCACATCCGCGCCCAGATCGGCCAGTAACAGCCCACAACTCGGCCCCATCACCATGTGAGAGAATTCGATTACCCTTACGCTTGAGAGTGGTAATTCATGCTGCGTCATATTGCCTTCACCTGTGCTGAAAAGGTCATGATGTTATTGGTGTCATTTGCATCCGCTTCACGTTTTCGGTTTGCCGGGCAAATTGTTGTATAATGATAGCATGATGGCAAGTTAAGCCGGAATATTGATGTTTCGCAGAGGCCTTCGTTTTTAATATTTTTCAATAAATTATGAGTGAAATTGACATTTTAATCAGTGAAGTCGGGCCGCGGGACGGGCTGCAGAATACCGCCTCGATCATGCCGACTCAGGCAAAGCAGGCATGGATCGCGGCGGAAGCCGCTGCCGGTGTCGGTGAGATTGAGGTCGGCTCATTCGTCCCGGCAAAGGTTCTACCGCAACTCGCCGATACGGCGGATGTGGTGAAATTCGCCGGACAGATTGAGGGGCTGACGGTTGCGGTGTTGGTGCCGAATCTAAAGGGTGCTGAACATGCCGTCCAGGCCGGGGCCGATAAGATTTCCATCCCCTTCTCGGTCAGCGAGACGCACAGCCTGAAGAATGTACGTAGAAGCCATGCGGAAATGATTACGGAAGTGGAACGAATCAGCCGCTTGATTAAACAACAGGCGATTGAGCAACGGCCGCATTTTGAGGCGGGTTTATCAACGGCCTTTGGTTGCACCCTGGAAGGCAAGGTGGATGAGGCCAGCGTGGTTCACTTTGCAGAAAAACTCATGCAGGTGGGCTGCGATGAAGTGAGTTTGTCCGATACCAGCGGTTATGCCAATCCGGCCCAGGTAAGGCGTTTGATAAAGATGGTGAGAAGCGCGGTGGGCGATGAGAATTTGACCGGTGTGCATCTGCACAATACACGCGGACTTGGCCTGGCAAACGTCATCGCCGCCCTGGAATGTGGCATCACCACCATCGATAGCTCATTGGGCGGTCTGGGCGGTTGTCCCTTTGCGCCCGGTGCCAGCGGCAATATCGTAACCGAAGACCTGGTCTTTATGCTGGAGTCCATGGGCCTTAGAACCGGCATAGATCTAAACAGGCTGCTCACCATCCGGGAGATTATCCAGGAGGCATTGCCCGATGAACCTCTGTACGGCTTTACGCCCGATGCCGGACTGCCTAAAGGCTTTACACAAAGGAAGCCCTGAATAAATCAGGGTTTCCTTGAACCGGCCTCTATCAACTCAATCTGTTCATTATCCGGGCCGTACAATGTTGCGACTCGACGACCTGAGTAGGGCCTGTCATCACAGGCTATTGCCGATGCAGACAAGTGCTGCGAAATATGACTGATGTCATCCACCGCAAAGCTGACCATAGAAATTCCGGGGACCAGTTGCCCGGACAAAGACGCCCGGTGTGCTGTTGTCTCGGGAAACTGATCGACTTCCAGCAGATAACCCGGGCTGAGTGTAAGCGCGGAAATTTTATGCCGGTGTTCACGCGGCAGGCCCAGCGCGGCAGACAAGACGCTCAATCGTGCATCAATAAGCGGCGACTTCTGCACCGCCATGTTGTCATGATAAAACGCGATCGTGGCGCTTATATTGCTTGAACCCAAGATCGTGACGAAGCAATGTCCTACCTCCCGGCTTATCTGCGGTAGCTCAAAGCCCGGCACCTCGCCCTTTATCTCGGTGAGATACAATACCTCTTTGGATGGCCCCACCACCTGACAGGCGCGGATCATGTTGCTAAAAGACAAATCATCGGGCGGGCCGACTATTTCAAAGGGCGAATCCTTAAGAGCGGCGGCCAAGCGATCAACATTTTTAACGGCAATTTCTATGGCGTTCCAGCCAAAGGTGGTAAAGGGTTTATAATCAGGAGTATCCGCAGTCTGTATCAACCTGATGAAATGCTGGCCGTCTGCTGCCGGGGAGAGCAAGGCATACTCGGCACCGGCCATGCCCGCCAGCCCCCAGGCCTTGGCCAATTCTGCGCTGACCTCGCCCGCCGCAACCACTTCATGGTACAGATGGCGACAATACGCCTCTTGGCTTGGCCTTATATCAGCGCAGCTTATTGTCACTACGCTAATGTTGTTGAATAAACTCAAGATCTATCTCCGCGGGTTTATAAAATGCAAGATCTGTGGTTAAATCAGCGCCTCTACTATAAAAAACGGAGATGACTATGACAAGCAGCATCAAGGCAATCGATGCCGTCGTCAACATCTGGACTGAGGAGGCCTTGTCTGTGCGGCCGGATTGGGGGCCTGGTTTTTTTGTTGGCAAGATGAAGGCCGCGGATGCGCTGATGAAAGGGCTTTCGCTGGAGCAGATGATCGAGCGCATGCAAGGCGCCGGCATTGAACACGCCTTTTTGATCGCGGTCAAGACCGGCCGCCCTGGCTTGCCCGGTTGTTATCATCTGCCGCCTGAGCTCGTGGCTGATGCGGTGGCTGCGTATCCGGAACATTTCTCCGGCCTGCTCGGCATTGATCCCTTTATGGGCATGGCAGGTGTCCGGCAGCTAGAAGCGGCGGTGAAGGAACGCGGCTTTATCGGCGCCCATCTGTATCCGCACTGGTTTGAACTGGCACCGGATCACGCAAAATATTATCCCTTCTATGCGAAATGTTGTGAGCTGGATATTCCCATTCAAATGCAGGTGGGGCAATCAATGGTCTATGCACAGGATTTTCCCTGCCGCAGCGTCGGGCGGCCGATCAGCCTGGATACGGTCGCCTGTGATTTTCCTGAATTAAAAATTATCGGCATACATGTCGGCATTCCCTGGGTGGATGAGATGATCGCCATGGCCTGGAAACACAAAAACGTCTATATCGGCTCGGACGCCCATAGCCCGAAGTACTGGCCGGCCAGTTTCGTCCAGTATGTAAACAGCTACGGCCAGGACAAGGTGATCTTCGGTACGGATTTTCCGGTGCTGGATTTTGGGCGGACAATGGCCGAGATCGAGGCGCTTGCGCTAAAGCCGCAGGTCATGCAGAAACTCCTGCGTGCTAACGTCAAGCGCATTTATAACTTTTAACTAAGGCTCCTGCGGCTATGAACCTGAGCGCCCTTCTGCAAGCCCACGCAAGCGCACGGCCTGCCAAAACCGCGCTAGAATTTCATGCCGAGCGCTTAGACTATGCCGAGCTATGGTGCCAGATAGAGGCTTGCGCCGGCCATCTTCATAACCACGGCGTCGCATCAGGGGACCGCATCGGCCTTGCCTTACGAGAGCATCCGTCGCATTTAATCCTGCATTACGCCCTTGCCCGTCTTGGCGCAGTTATCCTGCCCATCGATCACCGCTGGACCACAACCGAGAAGATTGCCGTGGCTGCTGCGTTTCAGGCAAAACTGGTCATCGTGGAAGAGGAAGCGCCACTGGGAAACCATCAAACCCTGAGGCTGGATACTGCTTGGTTCACGGCCGCGCACGCCCCACCATCCATGCCTGAGACGGCAGCCCTGCCCTTGCTGATTTCCTTGTCATCCGGCACCACCGGCAAACCCAAAGGCGCGTTAGTCACCCACGAACAGATGTATCAACGCTTTGTCAGTCAATGGAAAACGATCGGTTTTGATGCACAAGATCGCTTCATCGGCCTGACACCACTATACTTCGGCGCCGGTCGTTCTTTCGGCATGGCCTTTCTGGCCGCCGGTGCGACCGTGATCCTGGATCCGCCGCCGCATAAACCAGAGCAACTCATCGCGGCCATTAACGCAGCAAAGGCAACGGCTACCTTTCTCGTGCCGACTCAGTTACGCGGCCTCCTGCCGCTGTATAAAAATACACTGCTGCTGCCCTCACTGAAAAAACTACTCATCAGCGGGGCGGCCCTGTATGCGGAAGAGGCGGCGGAGATACAGAAAAAGATCAGCCCGAACCTGATTGGCTATTATGCATCCAGCGAGGGCGGCGGCATCTCGGTGCTGCATACGGATGAATTTTCCGACTATGCCCACACCGTGGGACGCCCGACGTATAAGACGGAGATCCAGATCGTTGATGAAAATAATGCACCGGTCAAGCCCGGGGAGACCGGCCGCCTGCGTTATCGGGGGCCAGGCGTTGCTTCCCATTTTATCGACAGCAACGGCAAGCCTGAACCGGCCGCGGCCGCAGGCTGGTTTTATCCCGGCGATCTGGCCTGTATGCTGGATAGCGGTCACATCGCCCTGCGCGGCCGGGATAAGGACGTGATCAATCGTGGCGGGGTGAACATCTATCCGGCCGAGATTGAAGCGGCGCTGATGCAAGTCCCGTCCGTCAGGGAAGTTGCGGTGCTGGGTGAGCCTTCCAAAAAATACGGCGAGATGGTAGCCGCATTCATCGTTTGCAATGAACCTGTCGAGGAGGCCATGCTGGAGCAGCATTGCCGGGACAAGCTGGCCGCCTATAAGATCCCGAGCCGCTACCTGTTCACGGATGCGCTGCCCAAAAAACCTTCCGGCAAGCTGGATAAGGCGGCCTTAGTTACGCTGCTGCGGCAATAGCATTACAGCCCGGACAGCACCAGGACGCCGCTTACGCCCAGCACCGCCCCGAAGCAGACGCCGGCGTATTTCTGTATATAAACCTCGCTGAATTTTGTAACGCCCAGGTAAGTAAGGGCTACCAGTATCAGCATGGTGAGCAAGGTCGCCAGGACAAAGGCCAACACCACCAGCACCACTGCCATATAATTCTGCTGACTGGCCGGATACATCAGCACCGGGATCAGCGCCTCACAAGGGCCTAGTATAAAAATCATCAACAACAGATAAGACGGCGCACCGGCCGCGGAGTGATGGAGATGAACATGGCGGCCGTGGTGGGAGTGGGCGTGGCTATGCACAGTGCCATCGGCGTGGGTGTGTTCGTGCGCATGGGATTTTTCCCGGCGCAGCATACGGACGCTGTAAATCAGGTAGGCGAGGCCGCCCCCCGCTAACACATAACCGGCAGCGCGGCCGCGGCCTGATTCAATGAGGTTGATGAGATCCAGGCTATAACCCAGCGCAATGCCCAGCACGCCCAATAATACGGAACCTGCGGTGTGGGCCAGACCGAATACCACGGTCATCAATAGGGTCATCGGCAAGGCCCAGGCCCTGGATTTTGCGAGAGCCGCGATGGGCAGGTAATGGTCCGGGCCGACCAGGGTGTGGATCACGCCGATGCTGGCGGCGGTGAAAAGCAGCGCTACTATTTCCGGGCTTAGCAACATGGTTCAAGCGTGATGCGAGGCATTTATTATTTTGCTAGTGGGCAAAATTGTACTACAGTTATGATAGGAGAGCAAACCGGCACCGGCGGGAAGAATGACGGAAATCAGCGTACTCAAATTTGTTCATTTGCTCCTCTTCGTCTATTGGCTGGGCGGCGATCTGGGCGTGTTCTATTCCAGCAGCTATATCGTCAAGAGTGAGTTATCGGTGGAAGCACGGCAGACGGCGGCAAAGATCATGTTCTGGCTGGATCAAGGCCCGAAGATCTGCATGACCATGATATTGCCGACGGGCGTCCACCTGGCAAGCGCGCTGGGCTATCTCTCCGTCCATGCAACAGCACTCGCCCTGATCTGGCTGGTCTGTCTGTGCTGGTTCGCAAACGTCAACGCCATCCATTTGACAAAGAACAAAGCGCGTAAGCAACAACTTGAACGAATCGATCTCTGGTTCCGGGCTGTGTTGATTATCGTCCTCTCCGGCCTGTCGATCTATGCCTTACTCACGGATCGGCTCATCCCGACCGACTGGGTGGCGGTAAAACTTTTATCCTTTGCCGCCCTGGTGGCCTGCGGCCTGATCATACGCATTTTATTGCAGCCATTTATGCCGGCATTTGCTACATTATCAAGTGAAGGTGCTTCCGTGGCAGGTGATGAAACAATGCGCCGGAGCCTGCACCGCTGTCGCTATTTTGTGGTATTGATCTGGATACTCCTCCTGTTCAATGCCGCTATCGGTGTACATTTGCTTCATTTTTAGGGAAACTCTATCGTTTATTTCAGATATTTTTCATTGACAAGAAGGCAAGTCATGCAACACAAAACCCTCCGCGGCAAAATTTTATACACCAGCAAGAAGCCGGAGCGCATGGACGAGGAGCGCGGCCGGGAATCTTTTCTTATCACCGTACACAAGGACGGCAAGAGAACCTTGCGCGCCCATTGTGAAATAGATGATGCACCGTCGGTCTTGCGTGATGTGACCTTGAGTCTTGATCATAACTGGCATCCACTGGATTGTTTTGTACGCCTGAGCATTGCTGATCAGTTCGAGGGCAGCGGCTGGATGCTGTTCCACGAAAACCATGCGGAATGCGAGATGTTTAGTGTGCGTGACGGACGGATTTCACAACGACTGGATATCGACACCCGCGTCCGTTGGCTGGGCGCCCACCCGCTTATGGGGGACGGCATGTGCTTTGCGATTTATGATCGCGAGCAAGGCCCCGGCAAGACATTCTTCCCTGATATGATGGTCACCTCACCCGATCATCGTGGTGCGACCGGCCCCTTGTTGTTTCAACTTGGTTTCGGGCTGGAATATATCGGCACAGAGGAAGTGACCGTTGCCGCCGGCCGCTTCAGCGCCTATCATTTTCGCTACGTTGATACCGCCGGTGAGTTACCCGAAGAACATCCGTCCTATGAGGTCTGGTGCAGCGCCGATGATGATTTCCTGTTTCTGAAAGGCCAGGTCGGCGGTTATATGCAGACCTATTATGAACTGATAGAGCTGGAACGATAGCTGAGGAGAGACCCATGTCCGCTTATATGATCATACAGGCGACTGTTACCAAGCCGGAGCAATTTGCTGAATATGTCGAGCGCACCCCGGCGGTGGTGGCGCAATATGGCGGCCGCTACCTGGCCTTGGGCCGGGATATCGACAGACTGGAGGGCGACTGGGAGCATCAATCGCTAGTGATCTCTGAATGGCCGTCTATGGATGCCGCGCGTGAATTCTGGAACTCTTCAGAATATGCGGAGTTGAAAAATGTCCGGGAAGGTGCGGTGGAAGTCAGCGTGTTATTGGTGAACGGCTTATCCTGAGGCTGGCTGGTACCCATGTCCAAACAACCGGAACACTACTATGCCTTGGCCTTACAGACCCGTTGTCATGCCGTCAACCGCCTGAGCGTTGCAGAAGCCCGGCTGGCCATGAATGCGTCCATCGAGCGCATAGCCGCACAGATCGCAGCGAGTAAGGCCTTTATCGGTATGGACACCAGACTGGTCGTCTTGCCCGAATACTTCTTAACCGGCTTTCCTATGGGCGAGGGCATTGTGGGCTGGATTGAAAAGGCTTGCATTGAAGTGGACGGGCCGGAGTACGAGGCCTTGGGGCAAGTTTGCCAAGCCAATAATATTTTTCTCTCCGGCAATGTGTATGAGCTGGATAGTCATTTCAAGGGTCTGTATTTCCAGACGAGTTTTGTCATTGCCCCAAGCGGCGACCTCATCCATCGCTACCGCCGTTTGATCTCCATGTTTGCGCCCACGCCGCATGACGTTTGGGATCGTTATCTGGACCTCTATGGCATCGACGGCCTGTTCCCGGTCACCGACACCGAGCTGGGCAGACTGGCCACCGTTGCCTCGGAAGAGATCCTCTATCCCGAGATCAGCCGCGCCTTGGCCTTACGCGGCGCCGAACTCATCCTGCACGCTACCAGCGAGGTCGGCAGCCCTGCATTAACACCCAAAGACATCGCCAAACGGGCGCGCGCTGTCGAGAACCAGGTCTATGTCATCTCGGCCAACAGCGGCGGCGTTGCCGGGATCGGTATTCCTGAATCTTCCACCGATGGCATGTCAAAGATCATTGATTTTCACGGGCATGTTCTGGCGAGCGCCCATGCCGGGGAGAGCATGGTGGCCAATCATGCGATCGATGTGGCCGCCTTGCGCCGCCAGCGCCGGCGTCCGGGCATGGGCAATCTCCTCTCCAGACAACGACTGGAACTCTATGCCCACATCGCACCAACCCAGCATCGTTATCCGGCCAATACGCTATTAGATGATGCGGGGGAGGTATCAGTGCCGGCGCGCAGTCACTTCATCGAAACGCAACGTAGCGTCATCAACGAACTAGTCAAACAAGAGCTGATTTAATTATGCAGACGATCTCTGTTCGCAATCCCCGCAGCGGCGTTGATGATTACGAATTTCAGCAGCTTGATAGCGACGCCCTGCAACAGCTTGCTGCGCAGATGCGTACCGCGCAACATGACTGGGCGGCAGCCGGGGTTGAGCAGCGTTGCGCGGCCTTACTCAAGCTGGCCGCTGCGATAGCAGAGAATCGCGCTAGTCTTTACAAGGCGATCTGTGCGGATACCGGGCGCGCAAGGGAGTCCGATCTGGAAATCTCTGTTGCCATCGCCAGCATCCAGCGTTGGTGTGAGATGGCACCGGAGCTATTGCAAAACCAGCCCGCCCGAACGAGCAGTATCCCCTTCATTCACATCGGCAGGCAATGGGCGCCTTATGCCCTGGTGGCGGCGATCACGCCGTGGAATTTTCCCTTGCTGTTAGCGTTTATTGATGCCATACCGGCCTTGTTGGCCGGTTGCGCCGTCATGGTCAAGCCCAGCGAGGTCACGCCACGGTTTATCGAGCCGCTGGATAAATGTATCAAGGCGATCCCTGAACTGGATGCCGTGTTGCGTTTTCTGCCGGGGGATGGCCGCGGCGGCAGTGCGATCATTGAGCAGGTAGATCTGGTCTGTTTCACGGGCAGCGTGGCGACCGGCAAAAAGGTGGCGGCGGCGGCCGCGGCGAATTTTATCCCCTGCCAGCTTGAGTTGGGCGGCAAAGATCCGGCCATCGTCACCGCCAGTGCGGATATTGAACGTGCTGCGGCCGCCATCTGCTGGGGCGGCATGGCAAACGCCGGCCAGTCCTGTTTGTCCATCGAGCGGGTTTATGTTGAAGCGTCTGTTTATGAAGATTTCATCAATGCCATCGTGGAGAGGGCCAGCACACTGAAACTCAACACGGACAATATTGATGAAGGCGAGATAGGCCCGGTGATTTTTGCGCGACAGTGCGAGATTATCAGCAGACACTTAACAGAAGCCAAAGACAAGGGGGCTAAGGTCGAATGCGGCGGCGCACTCGTGGAACATAAGGGCGGCATGTGGTGCCAGCCAACGGTCTTGTCTAATGTCAACCATAGTATGCTGGTGCTGACTGAAGAGACCTTCGCGCCGGTATTGCCGATCATGCCCTTTGACACAGAACAACAGTCGATCGAACTGGCGAACGATACTATCTACGGGCTTTCCGCTGCGGTGTTTTCAGCGGACGCAGAGCAGGCACGACGGATTGCGGGTAAGCTGGATGCCGGCGGCATCAGCATCAACGATGCTGCCCTGACCTCAATGGTGCATGAAGGGGAAAAACAGGCCTTTAAGTTATCCGGCATGGGCGGTTCAAGAATGGGCGCATCGTCCATGCAACGATTTTTACGGGCCAAGGCGCTGATTGAAAACACCCAACTGGCCTGGGATCCCTGGTGGTTTGAGCAGAATTAACGACGGACAATGAATATCGCGGAAATAATGCGGTTGTGGAAGCGCGGAACAAGTCCCTCCGAGTTAGATAAAGCCCCGCCGGTGATTACCAGCTTTTCCCGCCGACCCAGCTACCTGCCACGCCTCTGTATTCCTGTATCTTTAGCTCTTGCCAGACACCGGCCTGATAATAGGGATCGGAGCGCATAATCGTCTCGGCCTCCGCAACACTGGCTACTTCCAGCACCAATAAACTCCCTACCAGCGCCCCGCCATCAGGGCTGAGTATCGGCCCACCCACCTTGAGCTTAGCCAGAATTTTCTTTACATGTTGCAGGTGCGCTGTTAATTTATCTTCCCTCGGACCGACGCTGCCAGCGGCATCTGTGCAATAGACCGACACCAGCATGACAGCCCCGCATCACGCTACGGAGCAAGCAACTCAATCATGGCTATGGTAGTGATGCTTATGGGTATGCCAGTGACTGTGGCGATGGCCATCAGTGCCGGGTTCATTGTCGGGATAGTCTTCGCCGCGCCGCGGTCCGCTCTGCTCAAAGTCTTCCGGCCCGTGTGGATGATTGTGCGCCTGGCTCACCATCCATTTGTATAACAAGGGATCGCGTTGATACAGACGTGCACCGGCGCGATGCTGATTTTGTACCGGCGTGGACCAGGGGTTGTAGTGAAAATAATTAAACAGCTTGGAGTCCACGCGCCCTAAGGCGATGCAGCCGAACTCGGAGGCAAAGGCACCGTGATTGATGTAGGCCGGGCGCCAGAAGTAGCCGCCGGTCGGGATCTCGCCGAACTGCATCATCCACGAGGTACCCCACAGGTGATAGGATTCTTCGGCACAATCATGGTAGGAAATGTTGTCCTGATAAAAGGCCGGCGACATGCAGTAGATAAAGGTCATGGCATGCGAGATTGGGTTGAAATTCAGCAGCTTGATCAAACAACCAGACGCCACGGAGGGCTTGGTCACATTGCCCACCGCCCAAGGAATATCGAGGTACGAATCCACATCGTGGTATAAGTCCACTTGCGCCATGGCGTGATGCTCGGTGGATTCCACCAGGCTCGGCTCGCCGGTGTTGTACATCATCAACACCAGCGCACCATCTTTGGCACCGATAGCAGGCAAGGCATAGCCGGCCGGGACATAAAAATAATGCCCCTTGCGCACAGTTCTCTCGCCTACTTGCAATTCTCCTTCAATCACGATCATCTCCCACTCCGACCAGGAAAAACCAGGCGGCTGGCGGTAACCGCCATCGAGTTGCACGGTCATGGAACAGGCACCGCTATCCGTGTCCATGCTGAGCATTTTATAATGCATCCCCCGGCCAAAGCCGGGCAATGCCATGTTTTTGAAGGAAACATCTCTGTCAACAAAGGGTTCTATGTGTGGACGCGCCATTGTAGTTCTCCAATATGAAATATGCGTTTTTAAGGATCAGGACTGCGTGGCATCGCTATCAGTGCCGTACTTCCAGATTACTTGGTCTTCATGGCCCTCCGGCTTGGCCGGCAGGTCTTCCCGTTTTATCTTGATCTTCATGTCGCCATCGGCATTAAAGCCGCTGCGGCTGATGCGATCAAAAAACTCCTCATACCACTTCGCCCTTGTGGGCGCCAGATCCTGCATCTGCTGATCAATCTTGGCATAGCGCGCCCCCTGCTCGGCCAGTTCTTCTTTGAGCCACGCCTCTTCTTCCTGCGAGCGTTCATGTTCTATAAACAGGTTTTTGAATGTCATTGTAGGCACCTCCCGGTATTGGTTTGTATTACTTAAAAATTTGCCACTTCAGTATAAACCGCCGCTTCATTATCATAGCTTTCCCACTCATGGCTGCGGCGTTGTTCATCCACCAGAGTCCGCTGAAACAAGCGGCCATCAAGAAACCATTGCCAGACCCGGGCACGGTACTGCCCACAGTCGCTCAACTGGATCATCTCATAAATATAAATGCCCGGTTCATTGAGCCGGGTCCAATATAGCATCATCGTTCTGCTGTTTGCATCCAGCGGTACTTCTGCAGCCCAGCCATCAATCTTGTCATAAAACCACAGGCGTTTGTCCTTCACATTGGCCGGAAAATCCCGGATCTCCTTTTTGCCGTCTTCCCAGAAGTAATGATTGGTCTGGTGATAACCATCCTCGCCGAGCATGCGACAGATCAGGCGCGACTTGTGTTCGTCAATTTTATTCCCCGCGCTATCAAAATAACGATAAAAACCGTCCCACACGCCTTCGTTTCTCGCCAATAAGGGCATCTCTTCTTTTAATGACATCACGCAAACTCCCGCGAAGTAATTGATAAAACCATTTTAGTATATCATCTCACATCTTTCAGCACCTAAACTACGCAGCGCCACCGGCGTTAAGGGATCATCGGCTATCATTTTCACCTTCACCGGACAATCCAGTTGATCGATGCGTGCCGACAAGGGATAGGTCAGAATTTCCGGCCATAGATCATGCAAGGCCGTCTGCGCGATCCAATATTCCTTAAAGCGTTCCGTCAGGTAGTCAGCACCCAAGTTCGGCTGGCCGGCCAACGCATGCCCTGGCTCAGGTCTATACCAGGGCCAGAATAATTGTCTGTCGCGCAGCATATACCAGCTTTGCAGAAAATGCGTCCCCGCCGCATTGACCGGAAACCGAGATTGCTCCTTTTCCATGACCCACTCGTCTTTTACTATGGAATAATCAAGCGGATTCGTCAAGGTCAATGTCTGCACGAATTGTTTCGTAACCTTGGCTAATTCCACGCCCAGCGCCGCGCTGCCCTTTACACAGCGGATTTGAAACTCATCCCAACCCAAGGAGATGACCAACTCCCGCAGAACGGCGACCATCGCCGCAAGCCCCGCCCCTTGAGGCCGGGCGGACAGGCCATGGCCGGGTAGATCCGGGGCAACAATGAAATGCTCCTTTGTCAAGGTGTCGATAAAATCGGCCAGTGAACGATGGGAACTGCCGGGATCATGCAGCAACAACATGGGCGGTAAGTGCGGCTCGCCCGCTGCCAGATAATGCACCTGTCCGCATCCCAGATCCATAAAACCCTTCCCCGGCCTCACACTTTGGGATGTCGCCACAGGGCGCATCGTCCTCTCCGGCAGGGACTGTTGTTGCATGAGAATTTTCTTAAATCCCGCCAGTCTCTCTTCCCGACCCGGCCCACAATGCACCATCGTAAAGTTATCCGGCCATTCCACCGCATCAAAATGGTCGGTATAGGGCCGTAAAATGCTGCCCTGCCAGCGCAGGATGAAGGTCGGCACCGTCAAGGCCTGCAGGCGCTCGATCTTTTCATTGGCAAAGGCGGCGCGATAGGCCCGGTCATAATCGCGGCCGGCCTGTAGATAATCCAGGGCGATCATCTGCACAAACTCCACATTGATCGCGCTCGCCGGCAGACGGGCGGCGGCGGTTCTTTGATGCCAGGGAAAGAATACGCCCTGATCCCTGGCCATAGACCAGGTTCTGGTGAGATGGCTGCCCGTTGCATCGGGGGTGAGATCAGGAAAATAACCGGCGGCAATCGCATCCCGCTCTGCATCGGTAAAATGGGCGGCGTTATCCAGGATCACATAGCTGATCTGTTCAGGATAGGCCTTGCCGTATTCAATGGCGATCTGTGCGCCGGTGGCGCTGCCGTACAAGCCAAATTTTTCCAAGCCCAGTCTCTCTGTGAAGCCGTTCAAGGCAGCAACATAGCCGCGCAGATCACCGCTGGCCGTGAGCAAGGGATCAGACCAGCCATAGCCGGGCGTATCCGGCGCAATCACGCTGGCATACTCTTTGGCAATTTCAATCAGGGGAAGCAGGGCTGCAGACGACATGGGCGAGGCATGCAACATCACCAGCGGATGTCCGC
Source organism: Gammaproteobacteria bacterium (assembly GCA_963923955.1). GTDB lineage: Bacteria > Pseudomonadota > Gammaproteobacteria > Eutrophobiales > Eutrophobiaceae. Next base: position 1,012,219 of record OZ000552.1, on the reverse strand, counting down.
TCCCGGCGCTGCGGTAATGGATCAGCTTCCGCCTCTCGCCAGTGCCCACATTGACATAATCCTGTCTCATCACTAGCGAGAGCAGATCAACGTTTCCCTACAGACCCAATGCGCCCGGGTTGATGCGATTAGCAGGATCGACCAAGTGCTTTAATTGCTGCACCAGTTCCCGGTTTGCTGCACGGATGCCGTCCTTGTACGGATAAGTCTTGCCGATCTGCAAATGCACGGCGCCAATGCTACAGAAGAAGTCCAGCAGCCTCGCCCGGATCTCTGCCACGGCGCGGCGCGCTGCCAGGTTCTCAGCAAAGCCCGGCAACTTCTTCAGCACGGATGGCTCAACCGTATCCCGATGTATCGCTTCCATCGCATCCGGCCAGAAGAACACCGGCTCCACCACAAAACATGTGGTCGCTACGGTGGCAAACAAAAAGCCGGCGCCGATTTCATGCTCCGCCATCAAAGGTTCAAGTTCAGAAAATATTTTTTTCACGCCAGCGATGGTGGCGCTCGCCCTTGAATGCGGCACCAGAGCGTGAATGGGCGCCCAGCGCTCGCCCTTCGGCCCCAGCACATTGTTCATCGGCGTGAAGGGATTCGCCCGCAGGATCTTCGGGATACTGTTTTCGATCTCCTTGCCGCCGTTTTTAAGGCAGATTTCCTTGATCTCTTTTACGTTAGACTCGGCCAGCGCTTCCGCACGTTCCTCCACCATCACATGCAAGGAATAGGCTACGTCATCCATAAAGCCGCGCCCGGATAGCGCCACTTTGGCACCGTCCTTGATGGCCTGCACCACCCCGCCACTGGCCTTCATCACCCCGGCCAGGGCCTTGACATCCCGCATCAGGCTCTCCCGTTGCAGGCGTTGTCTTTGCAAATACGGATCAAAGGCAAAACATTCCATCGCCAAATCCGCCCTGGCGGTCGCACTCATGGCCGCAGCTAATTGCGGATAATCGGCAAAGTCAAAAGAAGCAAAGCGCTTTGCTGCAAAGGCCGGGATCAGCTGCAAGGTCGCCCGGGTTTTGATGCCTAAGGCACCGGTATCACAGCAGAACAGGCCGGTTAAGTCCGGGCCGTAGTGTCGGAAAAAGGGCGTACTGTTCGTCTGCGCGGCAGCACCGGTACGGAGGGTGGTGCCATCGGCCAGCACCACTTCCAGGCCAAGCACGGAATCCACCGCACTGCCATAGCGCCCGGAACCCCAGAAGATGCTGTTTTGTGACAAGCTGCCGCCCACTGTGGCCTTGATGCCAGACAGCGGCCCCCAATAAGGGGTGCGATAGCCGGTATCTGCCAGCGCCTCATGCAGCGCCTTCCAGGTGCAGGCGCATTCCACGGTGACGTACATGTCCTCGGTGTTGATCTCGATGACCCGTTGCAGCTTATGCAGATCGATCAAGATGGATCCCGGTTCGACCGGTACATAACCGCCGCTGTACGACATGCCGCCGCCGCGGGGGAGCACGGCGTGGCCGTTTTGGGTCGCCACCGCAACAGTTGCCGCCAGTTGCGCGGTGGAGTCAGGCTGTATGACGGCGAGCGCCGGCAGGTCTTTGGTGTAGATGTCCTGGGAATAAAAGGCGCAGCTTTGGGCATCGGTCAAGACGGCGTCTGCGCCGACGATGGTGGCTATCTCATCAATAACACCTGCTGGTTTTCTTGCTGCATCCGCCATGCGGTTCACCTGTGCGCCTTTACGAGTGAAGGCCGGTTACTTGTTAATCTTGTATTTTAAGCATAGCATTCTATTATGTATAAACAAGCCCCTGTGCCGCTGCGTTAAAAACAGACAGAATACATGACGAACAACACCCGGGTTCTACTGAAAAAGCAGTCGCAAGGTGCGCCTGAGGAGCAGGATTTTGCGGTGCTTACCAGCGCTGCTGCGCCGCCCGCGGCGGGTGAATTGCTTTGTGAGACCTTGTATCTCTCGCTGGACCCTTACCTGCGCGGCAAGATCAGCGGTCGGCATTTGTCCGGCGCCATTGCCGAGGGCGAGTTGATGGCCGGTGAGGCGGTGAGCCGGGTGTTGGAATCGAATGCGCCCGGATTCACGGCCGGCGATCTCATCGCCGCCCACAGCGGCTGGCAGAGCCATCCAATCATCAAGGCCGATGCCGCGCGGCGTCTGGACGCCGGCCCGGCCGCGCTCTCCACGCGCTTAGGCATCCTCGGCATGCCGGGCTTGACCGCCTATGCCGGCATGATGCGTCTGGCCGAACTCAAAGAAGCCGACACCGTGGTCATCTCCGCCGCCGCCGGCGCGGTGGGTTCCATGGCGGGACAGATCGCCAGGCTCAAGGGCTGCCGGGTGGTGGGCATTGCCGGTTCAAGAGAAAAATGCACTTGGGTGACAGAAGAGGCCGGCTTTGACGCATGCATCAACTACAAAGAAGAGGCACTACGAGACGGATTAGACCGCGCCTGCCCCGCCGGCGTGGATGTCTATTTCGATAACGTGGGCGGCGATGTACTCCAGGCCAACATGGAGCGGCTGGCGCGGGGGGCGCGCGTGATCCTGTGCGGGCTGATGGCGCAATACAATACGGACGGCCTGCCGCCCGGCCCCAATCCGGCCTTCATCATCAAGGCCAGAGCGACCGTACGCGGCCTGGTGGTCTATGACCATGAGGACTTGCGGCCGGCCTTTGAGCGCGAGGTCGGCGCCTGGTTGCAGGCCGGTGAACTGGCGTACAAGGAAGATCGGGCGGATGGTCTGGAACAGGCGCCGGAATTATTTTGTCGGCTGATGCGTGGGCAGAACTTTGGCAAGGCCATCGTCAAGGTCAACGATGAGTAGCACTACGATCAGCATGGCGGCGGGCGCATGAGCGAGCGCGAGGCCAAAACCGATAACGGCGCCGATGACAGCGCGGACGAGCAGGCACCCGCCCGTGCGCCGGTGGATTTTCGCCGCGTGACCATGCTGGTGGGTGCCATGGACGCACCCCTGACGATCTACCGCGACATCTTAGGGATGCGCACCTACTACGATGACACCATGACCATTAGCGGCATCGGCCTGCCGGCCGGCGAGCCGGATGCCGAGGCACGGCTGGTCATTCTCAAGGCCAATGACCCCTACATCGGCATGCTGGGGCTGCTGCAATACCTGGCGCCGCCGCTGCCGGCACCGCCGCCTTATGCCAGACGGCTAGGCGTGGGCGATACGGTGTTCGTGCTGAATGCCGATGATGTCAAGGGTGTGCATGAACGCCTGGAGGGCATGGACGGAGTCTATATCCAGAGCGCACCGCACGTCTCCGAATACCCGAAGCCCGATGGCGGCGTGTTCCGCCTGCTGGGCATGAGTTTCTTTGATCCCAACGGCTACTTTGTTGAGGTCAACCAGTGGCTGGACAAATAGCACAAGCAGGCGATGAGGCAAGGCGCATGAATGATAAACCGGGCATCAGCAGGCGGACAGCGCTGAAGGCAACGGCGGGGGCGGCGGCCTTGGGTACTACTTTGGGTACGCTGGGCACTTTAGGCCCCGGCACAGCGCGGGCGGCCATGAGGGGCGGCAACCGAGCGCTGAACATGCGCGCCGATGGCGGCTATGCGGTCGTGCCGTTGGCGAAAGAGACCATCCGCCTGGCCGTGGTGCAGACGCGGGTGAAAGCAGTGAATGCGAAGGCCCCGGTCAAGGACCTGCGGGAGAACCTCAAGCACATGCTGAGGGCGATTGATCGGGTGTTTCATTTCTCCGCCCCCGCCGACATCGTGCAGTTCCATGAGTTCCCCATCACCGGCTTTGACATCTGGAGCCGCAAGGACATCTTAAAACTCGCCATTGAAGTGCCGGGCGATGAGACCGAGGCCATCGGCGCCAAGGCCAGGCAGCATAACTGCTACATCGTCTTTGGCTCCTACGCCGTCGATCCGGACTGGCCGAACCATGTCTTGAGCCTGACCACCCTCATCGGGCCGGACGGCGCAGTGGCCGACAAACACTGGAAGGCGCGCAACATCAAGGGCGTGTTCCCCGGCATTGAGCTGTTCACTACCACCATCTATGACGTGCTGGATGAGTATCGCGAGATGTACGGCGAGGACGCCGTCATCCCCATCACCCGCACGCCCTATGGCAACCTGGCGACTTCGTCCGCCCAGCGCGAGCCGGAATTGTTCCGCGCCTTCGCCATGAAGGGCGCCGAGATCTTCCTGCGCACGGCCACCGGCGGCTTCTCCGAGACCGATGTGATCGCCTGCGCGCTGTATAACGGCGTCTATTCCACCATGTGCAACAACGCCATCTCCCCAGACAACCCGAACTTCTTTGAGGACTCCGGCGGCGGTTTTGGCAACAGCTTAATCATCGGCCCGAACGGCACTGAGTTGGCGCGGGCACGGGCGCATGAGACCGCCATCCGGGCCACCATCCCCATCGCTGCGTATCGCAAGACGCACCGCCAGCCGATGGTGCATCAGGAGCTCTACGAGGCGGTGCTGGCGCAATACCAAAACCCCTACGGGCCGAACCTGTTCTCGGCCTATCAACCGAGCGACTTGTACGATGCCAAGCGCTACTTACGCGATAAATCACGCTGGAGGTGAGACCATGAAAGTCATCAAAACCCTTAGTATCGCCACTTTTCTGGCCCTTTGTCTGGCCATGCAGGCCGCTGCGCTGGCGGATACCCCGCCGGAGGGCAGTCCAACGGCTGATTCGCAAGACTCCCGCAGCTGGATCGAGAAATTGATACCCTCGACACCAAGCTCACTGGGGGCCGATCTGCAACGCTTCGTCAGCTGGTTTGCCGGCGAGTACGATAACTATGAGCAGGTCTGGCAACAGAAAATAGACCAAGCTGACGACCCCTTAGAACACATCCACCACATCTTCAAGGCCGTTGACTACCCGGCTCTGGGCGAGTATGTGTTCTTTGTCAAGCAATACATGGACGGCGATGCGGACAAGGTCTATCGCCAGCGCCTGTATAGCTTCTCCATCAATAAGCAGGAGCAGGCCATCCAGCTGACCATCTATTCCTTCGCCGATGATGCGCCGTATCGCCAGGTCGATAGCAACCCGGCGCTGCTGGACGGGCTGGATGCGGACACACTAAAGACGATCCCCGGCTGCGAGGTGTTCTGGCGCTGGAACGGCGAGTATTTTGACGGCTACATGAAAAAAGACGCCTGCACCTTCCTCTCCAAGCGCTCCGGCAAACGCATCTTCATCAACGACACCCTGCGTCTGACCGACTCCTGGCTGTGGATACAGGACCAGGCGCACGATGCCGCAGGGCAGCGCATCTTCGGCCACGAAGTGCCGCATAAAAACCGCAAGGTGAAGTTCTATCGCGGCTGGATGGCGCTCAGAGCAGACAAGCTGGCGGCGGGTGCTGCGGCGGACGACTGGGTGTTTATGCAGATCGCGCGCCTGCACAACGAGGGGCAGCGCCTGCCGTTTGTGGATAAAGACGGCAAGAATAGCGGCTACAGCCTGGCGCTGGAGAGCCTGACCTATCAGAACACCGGCGTACCGATTTTGAAGCTGGGCCTGATCGAGGATGCGACCGGGCAGGTGCTGGCCTATGCCTGGGCGGAGCCGGCCAGTCCGCGCATCGGCATCAACCTGGGCTGGTTCCAGGCCGGCTTGACGCGCCTGGAGGAATGATGCGCGCGCCAAGCCTGATAAGGAGAAAACGATGAGCGCCAACACCTATCCCAAGCCCGGCTATGCCTGGTACATGGTCGGTCTGCTGACGGTAACCTACATCTGCTCCTTCGTTGATCGTTATGTGCTGGGCCTGTTGATCGAGCCGATCAAGGCCGATATCCAGCTCTCCGATACCCAGCTCGGCCTGCTGCTGGGGCCGGCCTTTGCCATTTTCTACGTCACCATGGGCCTGCCGCTGGGCTGGCTGGCGGATCGCAAACGGCGCACCTGGATCGTCGCCTGTGGGGTTACCGTATGGTCGGCGGCCACCATCGCCTCCGGGCTGGCCAAGAACTTCACGCAGCTGTTCCTGGCCCGCATGACGGTCGGCATCGGCGAGGCGACTTTAAGCCCTTGTGCCATCTCCATGATCTCGGACAGCTTCCCGAAGGAGCGCCGCGCCAAGCCGATTGCTTTTTACACCATGGCCTTGTCCATCGGCGGCGGCCTGGCCTCGCTGTTCAGCTACACGGTCTTGAGCTGGGCCAAATCCATACCGGCGATTGAGCTGCCGCTGGTCGGGGTGGTCGCCCCGTGGCAATTCACCTTCATCGTCGTTGGCCTGCCCGGCTTCATCCTCGCCCTGTTGTTTTTCATCCTGCGCGAACCAACGCGCCAGGAAGTCGGCCAATCTGTGGCCGTGGGCAATGCGAATCTCATCGACACCGCCCGCTTCGTCGGCGCCCGCTGGCGCAGCTTTGCCTGCTTTTTCTCCGTGTTCTGCCTGATGACCATCATCGCCTACAGCCAGGGCTGGGGGGCGGCGCTGTTCATGCGCACCTGGGGCTGGGAGGCGTCCCAATTCGCTCTGATCAACGGCATCATCCTGCTGCTGGTCGGCCCGGCCACTGTCAACGCATCTGGCTGGTATGCCGATCGCCTGTTCAACCAGGGCATCACCGCCGCGCCGCTGAACATCGCCATCGGCGGTGCCTTCGTCATGGTCGCCAGCGGCGTGATCGCCCCCCTGATGCCATCCGGCGAGTTGGCCTTTGGCGTGTTCGCCATCAATGCCATCGGCATCGCCATGACCACGGCCACCGGCGTGACCGCCCTGCTGAACATCACGCCAGCAGCCATCCGCGCCCAGATCGTCGCCCTGTATTACATGATCATCAGCTTGGCCGGCCTGTTGCTCGGCCCGACCACCATCGGCCTGCTCAACGATCACGTCTTCGGCGAGCAGCACCTGAACTATTCCATGGCCCTGCTGCCGCTGATCTACGGCGTACCGGTGCTGCTCTTGATCCCGCAGATCAAAAAGACCTACGCCAGGCGTTATGAGGAGATCCAGCAGGGCGGGGAATAGTGAAGGCATCGGGCTTGATGAAAAAAATCTATATCGATACGGCCTACGGCCAGTTGCATGCCGCCCTCCACCCTAGCCGCGCTTCAGCCACGCAGCCCGCCCTCATCTGCCTGCATCCCGTGCCGTACAGCGGTGTGTATTTTGACAGCTTCATCCCGGCGGTGAATGAACACCGAACTGTGATCGCGCCGGACTACCCCGGCTATGGCGGCTCTGATTCGTGCGGCCCGGCGCCGTCCATCGCCGCATATGCCGAGGCCGTGCGTACGGTGGTTGCGTCCCTGGCTCCGGATGGGGCGGTTGACCTGCTCGGCTTTCACAGCGGTGCCTTGGTGGCGGCGGAGTTCTCTTTGCGATACCCGGAGCAGAGCCGCCGCCTGGTGTTGATTGACGTGCCGTGTTTTGATACCGCGCAGCAAGGGCGAATGCTGGAGAAGATCGGCGAGGGGCTTGCGCTGAGCGCCGAACTGGACTGCCTGGCACCTGCCTGGCAGGCAAATATCAGTGATCGCTTGGGCGATATGCCGCTCGCGCGCGCCTTTCAGCTATTCATGGCGCAGCTCTCCAGCGGCAGCGCCGACCACAGCGGCTATGTGGCCGCCTTTCGCTATCCCTGCCATGAACGCATGGCGCAGCTTGACCATCCCACCCTGGTGATAGCGACCAACTCCATGTTGTATGAGACCAGCGTACAGGCCAGCCGCATCATCCCGGGCAGCGCGCTGCGGGAATTGCCGAGCATACGCCGCTCGGTCTTTGAGACCGGCATCAGCGAGGTGGCGGCGGCGGTGAATACGTTTTTGCAAAGATAAGGGGCACGGCTATGGTCGGCCAAGTAGGGGCTTACTTGTTATCGTTGGCGAGAAAATCCTATAGGACAAATTCTTGGTGTCCAGCGCTGCAACATGCCGGGCCTTATCCCGTATCCGGCCACAGGGCGCTTAAGGGGAAACTGATGGCATCAAAGGGGGGAACCGAGACCTGGACATCACCAGCGAGTGAGGCGATCACTAACCACCGGGCCCGCCGCGCCCACGACCAAAGGGATTGACAATCTCGCCACCTAAGATAGAACTCGCCCGGGCATGTGGGATAGCGGGTCTGGGTTGCATCCGCAAAACGCCATGGATGACTTCCGCCACCTTATGCGGTAGGGCATTCAGGACATCCTGACAGGTGGCCGGATGGGTCTTGGGCAGTCTCCGCCTTGGCTATTTCCGCTTGGTGCTAGCTGTCTTTAATATCGCCGTGCCTTGCAATGGCCTTGTCTAAGGCTTCACTGCGGCGGGCCGGCCGTGCTGAGCCGCTCACGGTTCTTATCCAAGATCACCGGCCCGATGCCTTTTACCTTGGTCAACTCATCCAGAGAGCCAAAGGCACCGTGCTCTTGTCGGTAGTCAATGATGGCCTGGGCGAGTTTCTCACCAATGCCGTTCAGCTCCATCAAGGTCTGTTTATCCGCCGTGTTGATGTTGATCGGCTCGGTGGCGAGCAGCAGGCCGGGCGTGGCGGATAGTAAGGTAAGTAAGAGTATATGCCGCAGGATTTTCATGTTCATCTCCTTGCAAGAATTGAAGTTTTCAAAGGGTTATAGCCCAGCGCAAGATAAATCGCAACTGTCGCTCTTCGTTTTAGGCTACTTGGGAAATGAATGCTCTTGCTGCTTAAGCCTGTGAGAAGTGCTGTAATACAACCCGTCTTTGCGCTTTATGCCGTATCCGGCCACAGGGCGCTCAAGGGGAAACTAATCGCATCAAAGGGGGGAACGGAGACGGGAACATCCCCCGCTAATGAGGAAATCAAAGACCATAACCCATCTTTAAGCTGGAAGGCTTCCAGGGTACGCGCATCCGGATCGACAAACCACAGCCAAGACACCCCCTCACGGGCGTAAATAGCACGCTTGTCGGTTAAGTCTATCTGGCGGGTGGAAGGCGAGAGCACCTCGCACACCCAGTCGGGGGCGATCGTAAAATACGCCGCATCCGGATAAGTCGGCATCGTCTCCCGCCGCCAACCGGCCAAGTCGGGGACGAGAATATTCTGGCCGAGATGCAGTTCCGGTTCAAAGACAATCCACCAGCCGCCCGGGCCGCCGCGGCCACGACCAAAGGGACTAACCAGTTCATCCCCCAGGATGGAACTTGCCCAGGCATGGCGAGAGGCCGGGCGTGGATGCGTATGCAAAGTACCGAAGATAACCTCAGCCACCTTGTGCGGCGGGGCATTGAGCACATCCTGATAGGTGGCCGGATGGGTCTTATGAGCGGTCTCGGGCATCGGTTAAGTATCCTTATCGGCAAAGGCGCTGATGTCTCAATATACTTGTATCGCATAGCCGATTATAGTCCATAGTGCCGATCATGCCCAAATATGCCAGCCAGTTACTTCACCACCATGCACATTAACCGCAGAGACTTTATCCAACGCAGCGCCGCCGCCATCCTGGCCATCGCCGCCGCGCCCGGCAGCGCCCAGCGCACACCTCGGCCTGAACATGGGCGCACACGATACGATGTGATCATCATCGGCGCCGGGCTGGCCGGGCTACAGGCCGCGCGGCGACTGCAACAGCACGGCATTGACTACCTGCTGCTGGAGGGCAGCGGGCGCATCGGCGGCCGGGTGCACACGCTGTATGAGTTGCCGGGCCGCCCGGAGGTCGGCGCCGCCCAGACCGGCAGCAATTACCGGGCCCTAAACGCCGTTTGCGCAGAACTGGGCATCGCCACGGCAGACAGCACACCGCCAACGCCCGGCCTGACCCTGTTCATCAACGACACGCTGCTCAGCGCCGATGACTGGGCAAGCAGCCCGGCCAATCGCTTGCGCGGCGAATTAAAGACAACGCAACCCCGCCGACTGCTACTGCGGCTGCTGGCGACAGGTCCGACACTTGCCTCCCCGCTGGACTGCTGGAAGCCGGACTATGCCGCGCTGGACATCCCGCTGGCCCGGCACCTCGCCGCCCTCGGCGCCGATGCCGAGGCCCTGCATCTCATCAACGCCAACTTCAATGGCGAGTCGATCAACACCGCCTCCGCCCTGGATGTCTTGCGCAAAATGGCGGTGTTGAAGGCCGCCGGCCGACCGCGGCAGATCGTCGGCGGCACCCAGGCCCTGCCGCAGGCGATGCTTGCTACACTCACCCGCCCCGTCATCTTCAACAAGGCAGTTACACGCATCAGCGATGACGAGACCGGCGTTGTCCTGGCCTGCGCGGACGGCGAGCGCTATCGTTGCGAGCGCTGCCTCATCGCCATGCCCTACGGCGTCCTGCGCCGGGTGCGGCTGGATGCGCCCCTCAGCCCCGCCAAGCGCCAGGCGATAAACGGCATGGGCTACACCGATGTCTCGCAGGTGCTCTTCACGCCTAAGGCGCCGTTCTGGGCCGCCGATGGCCTCAGCCCAAACATGTGGACGGACACCGACATAGGCCGCGTTTTCACCCAAACGGACGAGGCCGGCGCGGTGATACGCCTGCGCGCCTGGCTCATGGGGCATACGGCCAGAGAACTTGCGCACTTACGCGATGCAACGCTGGGCGAGCATGTCTTGCGCCGGCTGGAACAGGCCAGGCCGGCGGCTAAGTCGCAGTTGCGCGTGGAGAGGGTGATCAACTGGGGAAAAAATCGCTTTGCGCGCGGCGCATTTTCGCACTACCCGGCCGGCGGCATCACGGCATACGGCCGCAGCGTCGCGCAACCGGAAGGCCGCCTGCACTTTATCGGTGCGCACACCGAGTTGGCCGCCGCCGGCATGGAAGCGGCGATCCTCTCCGGCAACCGCGGCGCTGGAGAGATCATCAAGGCGCTGGGGTGATCGTAGATCGGCTTGGCTTGCCGCTTTGTTGCGCTGGCCTGCCACCCGCCTCGCTGCCTGCCGCCTTACTTCTGGTTTATATGCTATACTCCACCCCATGAGCGCGTCCTTTGACACTCTGAAATTCGCCCAGCACCTGGAACAGGCCGGGCTGCATACCGAGCAGGCCCGTGCCTTGGCCGAGGCACAAAAGGAATCCTTGGACGCCGCCCTGGAAAGCCAGGCCAGCAAGGCCGACCTGCAAGATACGAGGCACACGCTGGAGCAGAAAATCCAGGACTTCAAGGATGAACTCAACCAGAAAATCCAGGCACTCAAAGAGGAAATCGTACACATCAAGGCCGACCAGCGCGCCATGAAATGGCTGCTGGGCTTCCTCTTTGCCCTGTGCCTGACCCTGCTGCCGGCCATTCTCTGGCGCCTGTCCGATCTGGAAAACGCCGTGGCAGTGCTGGCCAGCGAAGTCGCAACCCTGGCCGGCGAGGTGGCAAACTTGGCTGATGCAAAATGATTGACACAAGCGCCATGTCCACCCCTCAACGACCTTTTCTCTGCTACACTCCACCCCATGAGTGCGTCCTTTGACACCCTGAAATTCGCCCAGCATCTGGAACAGGCCGGGCTGCATACCGATCAGGCCCGTGCCCTGGCCGAGGCGCAGAAGGAATCCTTGGACGCCGCCCTGGAAAGCCAGGCCAGCAAGGCCGATCTGCAAGATGTGAAGCACACACTCAAAGAGGAAATCGTACACATCAAGGCCGACCAGCGCGCCATGAAATGGCTGCTGGGCTTCCTCTTTGCCCTGTGCCTGACCCTGCTGCCGGCCATTCTCTGGCGCCTGTCCGATCTGGAAAACGCCGTGGCAGTGCTGGCCAGCGAAGTCGCAACCCTGGCCGGCGAGGTGGCAAAGCTGGCCGATGCAAAATGATTGACACAAGCACCATGTCCGTCCCTCAACGACCGCTTCTCTGCTACACTCCACCCCATGAGCGCGTCCTTTGACACCCTGAAATTCGCCCAGCATCTGGAACAGGCCGGGCTGCATACCGAGCAGGCCCGTGCCCTGGCCGAGGCGCAGAAAGAATCCCTGGACGCCGCCCTGGAAAGCCAGGCCAGCAAGGCCGATCTGCAAGATACGAGGCACGCGCTGGAGCAGACAATCCAGAACTTCAAGGATGAACTCAACCAGAAAATCCAGGCACTCAAAGAGGAAATCATACACATCAAGGCCGACCAGCGCGCCATGAAATGGCTGCTTGGCTTCCTCTTTGCCCTGTGCCTGACCCTGCTGCCGGCCATTCTCTGGCGCCTGTCCGATCTGGAAAACGCCGTGGCAGTGCTGGCCAGCGAAGTCGCAACCCTGGCCGGCGAGGTGGCAAAGCTGGCCGATGCAAAATGATTGACACAAGCACCATGTCCGTCCCTCAACGACCGCTTCTCTGCTACACTCCACCCCATGAGCGCGTCCTTTGACACCCTGAAATTCGCCCAGCATCTGGAACAGGCCGGGCTGCATACCGAGCAGGCCCGTGCCCTGGCCGAGGCGCAGAAAGAATCCCTGGACGCCGCCCTGGAAAGCCAGGCCAGCAAGGCCGATCTGCAAGATACGAGGCACGCGCTGGAGCAGACAATCCAGAACTTCAAGGATGAACTCAACCAGAAGATTCAGATAGTCAGAGACGAACTCAACCAGAAGATTCAGACAGTCAGAGACGAACTGCAAGCAGTGAAAGACGAACTCGACCACAAGATCCAGGCGCTCAAAGAGGAAATCGTACAAATCAAGGCCGACCTGCGCGCCGTGAAATGGATGCTCGGCTTCCTCTTCGCCCTGTACCTGACCATGCTGCCCATCCTGCTGACCATTCTCTGGCGCTTGTCTGACCTGGAAAGCGCCGTGGCGGTCTTGGCCAGCGAAGTCGCAACCTTGGCCGCTGCGAAGTAAGGCCTGCTGCCTCCCCCATCACTGTTGCTCTTTTACAACAATATTCGGTAGCGCCTCTCCTTCTGGGCTTGATCTATGCGTCCGGCCCTCTCATCCGGTGGCCGCTTCAACCCAACTCCCCACCCCCCATAAACTTTCTTACAACAAAAACTTGACACACGTAGCATTTGTGCTACCTTCACAAATTATATCCTTATAACAACGCAACTTAAAACGGGTCTTGAAAACGAAATCACGCACCCAACCACAACGCCAAACCTTAAAAAGGGGGTAATCATCATGCGTATTGTCAAAGCCAACAAAACCAGCAACCCAAGCAACACCCGGAAACACCCACGCGGCGCGCGGCTATTTATCGCCCTGTTCGCCCTCACGTCCTTCTTCCCCGTGGTCAGCTACTCGCAGACCATCATAGAAGAAATCATCGTAACCGCCAGAAAGCGCGAGGAGAGCCTGCAAGACATCCCGCTCACCGTGAATGCCTTCACGGAAAGCGCCTTGGAAGACCGCGGCATCACCTCGCTGAACAGCCTTGCGGACGCCACGCCCGGCTTTGACTTTGCGCAAGGCTTCGGGCGCCAGGACTTCCGCCCGGCCATCCGCGGCCAGTCCACCATCCAGGGGCGCGCCAACGCCGGTCTGTTCATTGACGGCATCATCATTGAGCGCGGCCCGGCCACAGTGCCCTTGAGCGCACTGGAGCGCGTGGAAATCGTCAAAGGCCCACAAAGCGCGCTCTATGGCCGCTCCACCTTAGCCGGCGCGATCAATTATGTCTTGAAAAAGCCCGCCGAAGAGCTGGAAGGCGAGTTCTCGCTGGAAGCCGGCCAGCGCGGCTACCTGCGCGCCGAGGGCCACGTCAGCGGGCCGCTGGGGGATGCGGCCGGCTTTGCCCTCACCCTGGCTCGCTATCAGCGCGATGGCGAATACCCCAACCGCTTAGACGCCAACACCTTAGGCACCCCGGCGATTGACGATAAAGTGGGCGGCGAGGAGAGCAGCAGCGCGGTGGCCGTGTTCACCTTCAGCCCCACGGACGCCCTGCGCGCCACGGCGCACGCCATCTATGAGCGCACCACTGACGACCAGTACGCCATGGCCTTGCAGCCGGCCAGCGCGAATAACTGCTTCATCACCGGGGCCAGAAACCCGAACCGCAGCACGGGCGCAGACGGCCAGCCCTTGTCCCAGCCCCCCCCCCCCGCAGATACGCCGGAGGCCGATGCCAATAACGTCAACTCCGCTGGCTATAACGGCAGCGGCTACTACTGTGGGCGTGTGGATGTGGGCGATGTGCTGGCAGAGAACGGCGGCGCGGCCAGCCTGGAGACCAGCTTCTATGACGACCCCGGCGTGGCCAACAAGAGCCTGCGGCTGGGTTTTAAGCTGGAATATGACCTGACGGACGCCATAACGCTGACCTCCATCACCGGCTACAACAAATACGACAGCAAGACGCGCGAGGATCAGACCTTCGGCGGCGGCGATACGCGCTTTCCGGTGGTCGGGGTGCGCTCGCCCTTTGCCGTACAGGGCTTTGGCGCACCGCTGAGCGTGGAGGCACGGGTAGGTTTTATCACCGCCGGTCGTGATAAGTTTGACGACTTCTCGCAAGAGCTACGCCTGAAATACGACGGCGATGCCCTGCGTCTGTTGGGCGGTGCCTACTACTACACCTCCGATGATGAGGATGCCTCCCTGAACACCTCAGTAGATACGACCAGCCAAGTATCCGTCGCCGGGGTGCCGGTGTTTTCCCCGTTCAGCCGCACCTTTGCGCGCGCGAACATTTCCACCAGTGCCTTTTTTGAGGGAGCGCCGGGCGTGAACGGGGGCAAAAACAAGATCGAGAGTTGGTCGGTGTTCGGGCAGATGGAGTACGACTTCACCGACACGCTGACTGTGGGCGCTGAGTTCCGCTACAACAAGGACACTTTTAAGTTCAACAGGGCGGAGCCTGAGGTGAACGCCAAGGACTCGTTTAGCAAGATCCTGCCTAAGGCCATCGTCCGCTATCAGCCTGCGGATGATCTGAACCTCTACGCCAGCGTGGCGCGCGGCAACAAGCCGGGCGGACTGAACACGCAGGAGGGAACGCCGGCGGCCGATGTGCCGTATGACGAGGAGAGCGCCTGGAACTATGAACTCGGGGCGAAATCGCTCTGGCTGGATGATCGCCTGCGCGCCAATGTCGCCATCTACTACATAGACTGGAAGGATCAGCAGCTGACCACCACGCGCGCCGCCCGGGTCGGCAACGATGATCGAACCTTTTCCATTTTGGAGAATATCGGCGAGTCCACCATCATGGGCCTGGAAGCCGAGTTGGCCTTTGATGTAACCGACTTCTGGAATGTGTATCTGGGCTATGCGCTGACGGACAGCGAGATTGATGAGTTCATCCAATCCGTTGACGCCGATGCGAATGCGCCAAGCACATTCCGTGAGGCCGCCTTGATCTTCGGCTACCAGCCCAGCGGCGATGTATTGATCTCCGGCACCCAGCTGCCGCAGACCTCCAAGCACCAGCTCAACCTCTCCAACACCTTCACGGGCGACTTCAGCGCCGACATGAGCTGGTTCCTGCGCGCCGATTACAACTACAACTCCAAGCGCTATGCCCAGGTGTATAACGAAGCGCACACCGGCTCCCGCGAGATTGTCAACCTGCGCCTCGGCCTGCGTTCCGAGCGCTTTGATCTTGAGCTGTGGGCGAACAACCTCTTAGACAACGACACCTCCCCCGCCCTGATCCGCTACGTGCAGGGCAGCGACGGCACCTTCAACCCGTTTAACCGCGCCATCGGCCTGACCCTCCCAGACGAACGCCGCCTCGGTGTTACCGCCCGCTATCGGTTTTGAGGGCGTAACGGCAGCCATTTAAGTAGCAAAGGAAGAGCGGCGACAGGGACGTTGCCTCTCTAAAATTCGCTACGAAATACACTGGAGGGTACAAAGTGTGGAGGCGTATGACTATGAAGAGTAATGCTCTCATTAACGTGACTCTGTTTTTGGTAACCACCGGTTTTCTCGGCACCAGTGCTGTGGCGCAAGAGGAAGGCAACTGTCCACCAAATACTAGACTGACTATTTACAGCGTTAAACAGACGCTAGTTTGTCCACCCAGTGGGTATGCAGATCGAGATGGAAATGAGTATGGTAAGGCTTGCCGAGAAGAAATCAATAGAGACATGATTGATGAGTGGGAGGAGCAGGGAAAAATTAGTTCGAACGTGAAAGTTGTCAGAAATCTACCTCCGAATGAAATAAAATTGAACAAATCGCAATTAGACGTTGCTAACGGCTTTAGGCAGTTGTGTAGTGACAGAGATTGTGAGCCAAGCTCAAGAAAAGCAATTTTGTTGAAATTCCATTTTGACATACCAAACCCAAGCGGGGTTGAAGTTAAGCTCAAGAGGATGGGGAATGTTCCTTACGAATCACCGACAGGCGTCTTGCAAGCTGGCGGTATGTGGATCAACCACCAGAATGCTATCCATTTTATTCCGGCATCCGGATCACGATGGGAACTGACAGTTGGAAAACGGTCGTGTCGGCTGAACTCCTCCGCCGAGTGAGTGTTTATGTGGCTTGTTAGATTCTAACCTTAGAGTAGCATTATGAGTAATTCTATTCAAAACCAATCCCAAAATCAAGGTGGCCAATCATATGACTGGTCTGGATACAGACGGGAATTATCGCTCCTAATCATAGATAAAATTTTTCTTGGTTTGATTTTCGTTTTTTTGGCGCTTCATATTCAAGCTGAACACGAACAGAATATGAATAAACGGGAAATCGCCCTGGAAATTTCCCGAGTTCAATCCGATCTGGTCAAGAACGAATATAAAAGTTTTCTATATAACGTGGGGATTCTCTTGAAAAGGATGCGTGAAGCCGCGCCGTATGGGCAAGTTCAAGGTGAAGTTGATAAATTTAGAGAATTGAAAGAAAAAATAATCAAAAACATCGATAATATTTGGTATTTATGCCCGGCTAATACAGATGAACTCAAGAAAGAATTTGAGAAAAAATTGATTGAAGTCCATACGAATATGATTTCAGAGAAGCGAAATACTCAACAAGTAGAGGCTGATATTAGTGCTGTCATTGCTAAGTATAGGAAATTATTAGGCAGGCTGAGGGAAATTAGCATACAGGCAGCCGTAAATGATATAAAAGCCGTTGATGAGTATTTTGGAAGAAAGTAATCCTTAAAACCTATTTTTTAACAAGGTAGCCACCTATTGTGATTGGTGCTTTTATCAGCAGAACGAGCAACCTGCGCTGAAACAAAGTCGGCACATCGGAAATGCGTCGGCCTTTTTATTGTTCATGGTTACGTTGATTTTTATTCGGGCTATCATCTGCCTGAATGCTGGCAAGCGGCGAATAGGATGATAAGCACAACCTTATACCTCGCCCTGAACCGCGCAGGTGCGACGGAGGATGACGCCAGAGAGTCCAGCGACACGATTGCTGCGAGGCTAACCAGGCTGGAAGTCATACCCGCCGAAGTCCGAACAATAAACCGCATTATGATCGTGCTACCGAGGGCAGCCGCTTCGTAATTCCCGTAAAAACAGGAATCCACCCACAACGAAGTGCCAACAATTGATCAACTGGATTCCTGCTTTCGCAGGAATGGCCCACCCCGCTCCTTGGTCAACGCCAGGTGCTTGACTGGATACGAAAACAGAGAGAGGGGAGCGGGCTTGGACGAGCGCTTGGCAAAGACTCTTTAGGTTTTTAAAAAAGAAAGAAGAAAATACCAACCGACAGCACGGCTAGGATTTCCCATATTGCTTGTAATAACTCATCACCTTGTTGATGTAGTTCTGCGTCTCTTTGTAGGGCGGGACTTTATTGCCGTATCTTTTCACTGCGCCCTCTCCCGCGTTATAGGCGGCGAGAGCCAGTATCAGGTTATTATCAAACTGTTGCAGGAGATCGCGTAGATAACGTGTGCCGCCATTTAGGTTGTCTGCGGGATTGCGCCGATTGCTCACCCCATAACGCGCTGCTGTCGCCGGCATGAGTTGCATCAGACCCACTGCGCCGGTGCGGGAAACGGCATTGGCATCATAGGCTGATTCTGCCGTGACGACCGCATGCACCAATGACTGCGGCAGGCGATAGCGCTTTGCATAATAATTGATCGCGGCGGAATGCCTGTTTTTGTTTTTATGGAAATCCTTAAACGTGCTGCGGCTCTTGGCTTCTTCCCAGCCCTTCCAGGTCTTGACCAGTCTTTTGAATTGATCCGACTTCGGCCTGTCAGTCAGCGTTACCCTGCCGTATTGATCAACATATCGATAGATGTCTGCCGCTGCGAGCGAAGGAAGACACAGGGCGCAGCTGCTTAAGAAAAATAATGACTTTAGATCAATCGCTCTGCTCATGCTATAAACCGCCCTAAAGACACACGCAAAAATTTCTCTATAGATTTTACACTAATTATACTGCCGGTTAAATGTTTATTGTAATGTTTTAAAATGAGCGGCGCATATGAGCGAATTTATACGATTGTCCGTCAGTTCCCAGCCGGCAAGGTGGCAAGCTATGGACAGATAGCAAGGCTGGCAGGCACAAGCGCCAGACAGGTAGGCTATGCCATGGCGGCCTTAGCGCCCGATACGGAGGTACCTTGGCAGCGTGTTATCAATAGCAAGGGCGCGATCAGCCCGCGCAGAGGCAATGACGGACACCGGCATCAACGCATAGTATTGGAAGAAGAAGGCATCGCGTTTAGTCCGCACGGGAAGATCGATATGGATAGCCACAGTTGGGAAGGCACTCTCTCCGATGATCTTGTCAGCGAATCGTTAATCTATGAAAAAAATATTATGTAAGGAGTTTAAGATGAAATTATACGACATGCAGAGCGCGCCCAACCCCAGGCGGGTGCGGATCTTTCTTGCGGAGAAAGAACTGCAGGTAGAGAAGGTGGAGATCAATCTGGTGGAAGGCGAGAACTTAAGCGAGGACTTCCTGAATATCAGCCCCCGCGGCCTGCTGCCGACGATGGAATTTGACGATGGCACTATCTTGGATGAGTCGGTGGCTATCTGCCGTTATATAGAAGCGCTATACCCGCAGCCGAATCTGCTGGGCACGGATGGAAAGAGCCGGGCGCTGATTGAACGCTGGCAGCGCCACATGGAATTTGACGGCCTGATCCCCCTGGCAGAGTATTTCCGCAACAGCTTTCCGGCCTTTGCCGAACGCGCTATCCCCGGCCTGCCGGCTGGATACAAGGCGATCCCGGCGCTGGCCGAGCGTGGACGACAACGTTATCAATTATTCCTGGAAGGCTTAAACGAAAGACTGGCGAACAGCGAATACATCGCCGGCGAACAATTCAGCATCGCCGATATTACCGTTCTTTGCACGGTGGATTTCGCCAGGGTGGTGAAGGTTCGTATCCCTCAAGAACATCAACATTCACAGCGCTGGTATCAGCAGGTGAGCGCCCGGCCAAGTGCCAAGGCCTGAGGATGGCGCCTGAGGTACCGGAAGCCTTTTTTACAGCAGAACACATCCCGCTATTTAAGTCCATGCGCGCCGGGCTTAGAGCTTGTATAAAGGCTCAAGCCTTCCGCCTCCTTGCGTTTCTTTTTGCCCGACGGGTTCACTCTCAAACGCCGCCCAGAAGGCTGAACCATCCCAAGTGTGCTGCCCGGCACTATAGAGGCTGTTGCTTAAGATTCTTATTTCCTCCGCCAGTTTCTCACTGCTGCGTTTTCCGATCTCGCCGATACTCATAGGTGGATCATCCGCCCAGCGTAGATGCGCCCATTGCAATAAATACTCCTTGACCCTCTCGGCATCGTTGTGCTGAGACGCCTGCTTGATTACCCGGCGCAGCCGCCTGACGGATCCGGCCGTCTTATCTTCCCGGCCTTGATCGCTCCCTGCCTTACGGCTGCGCCACCACAAGAGCAGGGTAGCAAACCAGACTGCGCCTAATACAAGGCTCACATACTGCCACAGGCGCGAGGTCTCGGCATTCCCCGCCCCGGGTTCTGTTGCTTGGCTCTTAGCCGCTCCCGCTTCATTGGCGAGATTCAGATCGAGTTCAACAATCGGTGCCGGCCCGAAATCAGTCATGTCATTGGCATCATTCGCCGCTTGCAAAACAACAATCTGCCGTGCCGGGAGTTCTGTATACTCCAGCCGGTTCTCCTCAGTATTCCACCACGGCAGCTTGATCTCCGGCAGGGTGTAATTGCCCGGTCTGTTTGGAATAATCGCCATCTTTTCCCGTCGGGTGCCGGTTATGCCTGCCCTGCTCTTTTGGTCACTCAAGGCAGGCTGATCGGGATATTGCTTAAAATCAGGCAGCGACCACGCGGGCAATTCAGGTAATTGACTCGCCGTCTGCCCCTCGGCGGCCAGGATCAAGGTGCGGGTAATCGGCTCCCCCATCTCAAGCTCCAGAGGATTCCCCGACCACTGCTCCATAAGGGAGACATGCTTAGCCGGCAGCCAATGGCCGCCGCTGAATGCGGCCGGAATGGCCTGTACATCAAGGGTGAGCGGCGCTGATTGCCTGATCACGGTCTGCGCCTGTGAACCAAAGAGATCAAACATCGAGAACCGGTCCTGCGCCATCTGTCCCTGAAAACGGATCGGCGCAAGCGTGAGGCGCTCACTGCGCTGCGGATAGATCGCATAGTTACGTTCAACAACAATATAACGCCGGCCGCCTATCCAGGTATCATAACTCTGATCCTCGCCCAGGCGCTCAATCACCGCATCGCCCCCGCTCACCTCCGGATCGCTCAAGCTGGCATTGCTAATATTGACCGAGCGGTATAATTTGACGCTATATAAGACCTGCGACTGCACCTGCGGCTTTAGCTCACTGGCCTCTACCTCAATAAATATTTTCCTATCCGCGCTGTGGCTGTTGTCTGCGCCTGTGAGGCTCTTAGCTACAGTAATCGTCGTTGCCTGACTGCGATCTTTGCCAAAGGCAATGGCCGGTATGGTCAATTTACCCGCACGACGGGCCAACACGGTCAGTTGCCATTGCTTGGTGCTGGAGATCCTGGCATTGATAATACGCATGTTGCTGCTGAGGGTGGTGGACAGCACTTCGAAGTCCTTATTCAATGGCGAGAAATCCGGATCACCATCCACCGCGCCATCGGCCTCGAAGATCAACTGAAAGGACTCATCAATGAGTACCGGATCACGATCCGTCTTCACGCTGATGGTTAAAGCAAATGCGCTATGTGCCGATAGCAACAGCATCAGGATAAAAAAATGATTGACCAAGTGTGTGGAGAAGCGCATCCCTCTCACCATGTCTTTTCACCAGGCTCGGCCTGTCGTTGCCGGTATTGATAACGGAATTTGCGCCGTAGCAGGCCGGCGGGATCATCGGGTATGCGCCGCAGCCACTGCTCGGTTGCCTGTTGTGCTTCATCGGGCATCATTTCCGCCGTGCGCATTTGCTCGGCTCCCTGTTGCTCTTCCGACTCTTCTTGCTCTCCCTCTCCCTCTTGCGCCTGTTGTTCCTGCTCCCCCTGTTCTTGCGTTTGCTGTTCTTCCTCGCCCTGACCTTGCTGTTGCTCTTCGCCCTGTTGCGACGGCTGGTCTTCCTTGCCCTCCTGCCTTTGCTCTTGGGAATTATCCTGCTCCCCATCCTCTCCTGATTGCTGCTCCTGCCCTTGTTGTTGTTCCTGCTGTCTGTTCAGTTCCTGCTCCAATAGTTCTTTGTTATACCGTGCATCTTCATGCCCGGCCTGCTCCGCCAAGACCTTCTCATATTCAGCAATGGCCTCTTCGTAGCGACCCAGACGCGCCAGGGCATTGCCGCGGTTATAGCGCGCATCAATGCCCTCCAGATCTTCAAGCGTACTCTTTGCAGACTCAAAATCCCCGGCACGATATTGTGCCGCGCCCCTCCAGGCGGGGTCTGTGAATAATTCCGCCGCCCTTTTGACATCGCCCTCCTCCATCGCTTGTCTGGCCTGTTGATCAGAGCGCAACCAGAGATCGCGCCATTCAACCGCCTCTACTTTTGCAGGCAGGGGCAATAAAAATATCAACAGCACCACAAGATAACCGCGACGAAATACCATAAGACCAAAGGGCAATAACAAGAGCAGCAGCCACGGGCCGCGTTCCAGCCAGAGATCCGTTTCCAGCTCCGTGTCTGCGATTGCATCTTCAGCCAGCTGCTTGGCAAACAATTCTTCCAGCATATTGGTATCTGTATCATCCACCGAGATCCGCACATAGCGACCGGCGCCAAGCTGCGCCAGTTTGCGCATGGCCGGTTCATCCAGGGCCGGGATGACAATGCGGCCACTCGCATCCTTTAGAAAACTGCCGTCCGCCAGCGGCACCGGCACACCGCCCTCCGTGCCCACGCCGATAATCGACAGGCGATAACCCGCCGCCCTTATCTTTGCCACCGCCTGCCTGGCCTGCTGCACATCCACTTCATCGGTCAAGAGCAAAATATCGCCGCGCGAGATGCCCGCCTGTCTTAGCAAGGCCATGCTGCGCAGCAGCGCCAGATCGGTGCGATTGCCCATGACCGGCATGATGTCGGTGGATAAGGCCTTTAGCTGTGCGCTGATCGTTGCGACATCATCGGTCAGGGGCGAGACGGTGAAGGCATCGCCGGCGTACACCAGCAGTGCAGTCTGCCCTTCTGCGCGTTGCCTGAGCAGGTCTTCTATCTTATAACGCGCTCTCACGATACGGCTGGGCCTAATGTCATCTGCATCCATCGAACGCGACAGGTCCAGGGCGATCACCAGCGCGCCCTGATGACGGAATACCGGTTGCGGCAATTTCTCCCAGACCGGGCCGGCGAGCGCGACAATGGCAACGGCGGCACATAAAGCTGTTAAAAATACGGACATGCCCTTATTGCGTCCGACTGTTCCGGTCAATACATGCGGCAACAGCGCCGCATCACAGACGGCTTCCCAGCTCCTGCTGCCGAGCCTCTTCTTCACCATAAACCAAAGCAAGCTAGCAAGCGGGATGAGCGCTAACAACCAATAGGGCCGCAAAAAATGAAATTGCTCCAGCTCAGTCATAAGGCATCTGTCATCAGGCCCGACCAGTCAGCCGCAACAACAATAACAGGCCGGCCAGCAATAAGGCCAAGGACAGCGGCCAGTAATACAGCGACTTGCGCGGCCGGAATTTTTTCACATCCTGTGCAATGGGTTCCAACTCATCCAGGAGCTCATAGATCTCTTGTAGCTCGGCGGTATTGCGCGCACGAAAATACCGCCCGCCGGTCTGCTCCGCGATGGCCTGCAGGGTCTCTTCATCCAGGGCAAGCGATGGATTCACCCTTCGATTGCCGAACAGGCTGCGCACAAGCATTTCATCGGCACCAACGCCGATGGTATAGATCTTCAGGCCCTCCTGCGCCGCCAGCTCGGCCGCCTCCAGCGGCTCAACCGCACCGGCCGTGTTGGCGCCATCGGTCAGCAAAATTAAAATTTTATCCGCATCGCTATCGCGCTCGCGCAGGCGCTTCACCGCAAGTCCAATAGCATCTCCGATGGCAGTCGCCCTGCCGGCCAGGCGCGTCACCGACTCATCCAGCAGGGTCTTGACCGTTTCTCGGTCAAAGGTCAGCGGCGTCTGCAAGTAAGCCTGCTCGCCGAACAGGATCAAACCCAGCCGATCACCAATGCGCTGTTCAATAAAATCGCCCGCCATCGACTTGGTCGCGCTCAGGCGATCAACCCGCTTGCCCTTGATGATAAAATCCTGCTCTTCCATACTGGCGGAGAGATCAACAGCCAGCATCAGATCACGGCCGCTGATCGGGATCTCGATCATCTCGCCCAGCCACTGCGGACGCATCACCGCAAGGAGCAGGAATAACCAGGCAACAAAGGCGAGCCATAAAGGCCAGCGCCGCAGGCGCATCCTTGCGGCCCCTTCCTCATCGGCAAAGTCTTCGAGAAAGGGGACGCGCAAGGCCGCCTCGCGCACCGCCACTGCAGCCGGCAGCAGATGGCGCACCAACCAGGGCAGCGGGATGAGCAGGGCGAACCAGGGCCATTCAAAGTGGATCATTTGTCCGCCCCGTCGCCTTGTTTGCTTATGGCAAGGATCCAGGCCTCGCACAGGTCCAGCAAGGCACCCAGCTCGTGCAATTCAAGCCGCGGGCGATAGGGCGCATCAATGAGGATGCGGCCCGCCCCGTGCGTGAACGGCTCCCCCGCCATGCTCTTATCCAGGAAGCGAAGCCAGGCCTCGCCGGTCAGGCCGGCAGCATCCACACGCGGAAATGCACTGATGCTCAGACGGCGCAACAGCACGGATAATTCACGCACCAGAAGCGGTGCATCCTGTGCATCAGCGTATTGCGCGCGCAGGGCGAGTAAGGATTCGCCGGCGAGATGCACGGCTGATAACCTCGCCTGTTGCCGACGCTGATACAGCCACCATGCGCCCCAGACCAGGCCTATCAGCAAAACCAGCAGCATCCACCAGCCCGGCGCCGGCGGCCACCAAGAGGGATCGGCCGGCAGGTGTATGTCCCTCAAGGGCAAGTCTTCCGGTCTGCTCATGTCCACCGTCGCGCCACCAGGGCGGATTGCAGGATAGAAAAGGGATCATCCTGGGTCGTGCATGACAGGAAATAGAGCTTGTGCCGGCGTGCGAGCTGTTGCAGGCGCTCATGGTGTTGCTGAAATTTCTGCCGGTGCTGCTGCACACGTCTTTTATCGAAGGTATCGATCACAAGTTCATCTTGTCCGTTACTGATGCGATAGCGCCCGGCCGGAGGCAATGCCTTCTCCAGGACATCATGGATAAAGATCATGACCACATCGTTATGGCGGCTGAGCTGTAGCAGCCGGGATTCGGCCTTGTGATCAAGATGGCGAAAATCGCTTAACAGAAAGATCAGGCTGCCCGGGCGCGCAACCCGGCGCAGACGCAGCAGCGCCCGGCCGCCCGCACTATGATCAATCGCCAACGGTCTTGCCCGTTGCCAGGCCGGATGCTGCACCAGTTGGTTAATCAGGCGCAAGGCGGCGGATTTGCCACGCTGCGGTTTAAGCTCGTGATGTGCCTCTTCTGAGAACACCACGCCGCCCACGCGGTCGCCGTGATGGATCGCACTCCAGGCCAAGAGCGCGGCCAGCCGGGCGGCGAGCACGGATTTGTATCTGCCGCGGGTGGCAAAAAACATCGGCGCGCGCAGGTCAACCCAGAGAAATACCGGGCGCTCCCGCTCTTCTCGATAGAGCTTTGTGTGCGGCTTGCCGGTCCTTGCGGTTACGCGCCAATCAATATTACGAATATCATCCCCGGCTTGATACAGACGCGACTCATCAAACTCCATCCCGCGGCCGCGAAAGGGCGATTGGTAATCGCCGGACTGACGGGCCATGATCTGTCCGGTGCGTAGCGGCAGGGATGCAGCAAAGCGGCTTAAACCGACAAGTGTAGGTACGGAGATCTGCACCGCCTCGTTGATAGTGGCTCGTTGCTGCACTTCGTTCAATGTCTATGCTTTTTCAAGAAAACTTAAGGCACGGCAATGCGGGCAATCAATTCCGCGATGACCTTCTCCGTGCTCACGCCTTCGGCCTCGGCCTCGTAGTTTAAGATCAAACGATGGCGCAATACATCAAAGGCAAGGGCCTGAATGTCCTCCGGCCCCACATAGTCCCTGCCTTCCAACCAGGCATGGGCGCGCGCACAGCGATCAAGGGCAATGGTCGCCCGGGGGCTGGCCCCGTATTGCAACCACTCGGCCAGATCATCGCCGTAGGCCTCGGACCGGCGCGTGGCCAATACAAGCTGTATCAAATACTGCTCAAGGTTCTCCGCCATATAAAGATCCAGCACCTCATCGCGCGCGGCAAAAATAACGTCCTCACTGACGGGGCTAAAGGCATCGGCCTGCTCTTGCACGACATGTGCCTCCTTGCGCGCCAGGGACAGGATCGCCTGCTCCTCCTCCGCCTGCGGATAAGTAATGCTGACATGCATGAGAAAGCGATCAAGTTGTGCTTCGGGCAAGGGGTAAGTGCCCTCCTGCTCGATCGGATTTTGCGTGGCCATGACCAGAAATAGTCTCGGCAGGATATAGCTTTCCTTGCCCACGGTGATCTGTCGCTCCGCCATCGCCTCAAGCAGGGCCGACTGTACCTTGGCCGGGGCGCGGTTTATCTCATCGGCCAATATCAGGTTATGAAACAAGGGCCCGCGTTGAAATTCAAATGCGCCCTCATGCGGACGATAGATCTCGGTGCCGGTCAAGTCCGCAGGCAGCAGATCAGGCGTGAATTGCACCCGATGAAAATCCCCCTCGATGCCATCGCCCAGAACTTTAATCGCGCGCGTCTTGGCGAGACCCGGCGCCCCTTCAACAAGAAGATGACCATCGGCCAATAGAGCAATCAACAGGCGCTTGATTAGTATTTCCTGGCCAATGATTTGCCGGCCAATATAGGCGCGCAGATCTTGAATAGCAGGCATGACGGACATCTTGAATTTCCTGTTTTTCTCATAAGGCATTTTATTGACTGCCAGACTCAGATAAAATTCACTTAAGCCGATGAAATGAGGTAGGCTGCCTTAGGCCCATAGTTATTTTAAGGCAAAGAGACTGATGACCCCAGGCACCATCAACACTATTTTAAGCACCGCCCCGATGATCATCCAAGGGGCGAGCAAGCTGGTAAAACTGATCCGCGCCCGGGATGAAGATGAATACAATAAAGCCGGTGAAGATACGGACATCCCGGCTACGCTTGATGGCCTTAAGAAACAGACGGAGAAGATCGAGACGCGCTTAGATGCAAACGATGAATCCAGCCTGGCGCAGATAAAGCTGATTGAAGAGCTGGCGCGGCAAAATGAAGCGCTGGCGGCCTCGCTGAAGAAGACCATGAATCAACTTGCCGTAGTAAGTATCATTGCCGTCCTCGCCTTTCTTTTTGCGCTGGTGAGTCTCTTTACGAACCTGCTTTAAGGCAATAAAAAGATTTATGGCTATGCGGCAAGGAGCATGAAGCTGATTAACCGGCAGATAGCAGCGCTACTCAAAGACCCCTCAAAAAATATTACCGTGCTTACCGGTGCCGGCATCTCTGCAGAAAGCGGCATACCGACCTTTCGCGGCCCGGAGGGTTATTGGACAATCGGCGCGAAGGTTTATATGCCACAGGAAATCGCAACGCTGGCCATGTTCCGGCAAGAGCCGCAGGAAGTATGGGAGTGGTATCTATACCGGCTTGGCGTCTGCCTGGATGCCAAGCCCAATGCGGGGCACAGCGCCATCGCCGACATGGAAAGAAAATTAGGACACAGGTTCACGCTCATCACGCAAAACATTGACAACCTGCATATACGTGCGGGCAATTCACTTGAGAAGACCTACCAGATTCATGGCAATATCAACTTCACCCGTTGCGCAAAGCGGTGTATATCTGCTCTGTTTTCCCTGCCCGATGCGCTCAGAAAAAAACGTCAACACAAGGCGCTGCATAGCAATGAGATAGAATTATTGCGTTGCGCTTCATGCGGTTCCTGGCTAAGACCTCATGTGCTATGGTTTGATGAGTATTACGATGAAGAGTATTCTCGTTTTGACAGTTCAATGGCAAGGGCAGCGACTACTGACCTGCTGATCGTTGTCGGCACCTCCGGTGCAACCGCCCTGCCCAATAATATCGTCACCATGGTCTATCAACAGGGCAAGACCATCATCGATATCAACCCTGAAAAAAATCCCTTTAGCGAGCTGGCAAGCGCAAGTCCGGACGGTGCCTACATCAATCAAAGATCCTCCAGCGTATTGCCCCTGTTGGCAGAGTATTGTCCGGTTTAATATTTCTTGGTATGGGGCTTCACTTCATACACGGCCGTATTCATCATCGAAGCGCTGGATGTCATTCTCATCAAGCACAGCGCCGGTTTGCACTTCCAGGAATAATAAATCAATCTGGCCGGTGTTGTGGATGCGGTGCCTGGTCTTTGCCGGAATAAGAATGCTTCCGCCTTGACCAAGGGCAATCATATCATCGCCCAATGTCACCGCTGCGCTGCCCTTGATGATCATCCAATGCTCGCTTCGATGTTCATGACTCTGGAGAGATAATCGCTCGCCGGGCCTGACATCAATTCTCTTCACGACGAAGCCCTCTCCTAAAGCGATCACCTCCCAGCTCCCCCACGGGCGCTGTCCTCTCTCGCCGACTGAATAACTTATGCCCATTCATTACTCCTGATTCTTAAACTCATCCGCACGGCCTTGGTTTATTTGCCCAAATGCGTGGGGGTTAATCTCGCAATCAAAGCCGATCTCAAATGTTCGTTGCCACGGAAAGCAGACCTTTGAAATTTTTACAAAGTCGATTGCATATTCTTCCAGCCAGCGCTGGGCGCAGACGGGAAATTCGGTCGCTGCGGACTCCATAGACTGATGACCGTTTTCCATCCGTTGCCGAATAACCTGCCGGTACATCGCCTGATAGTACGCATCATCCACGAGGCGCAGCATAACCAGCTCCAGTTGAGCAAGAGAGAATTGTCGCAGTGGTGCAAGCTGAATCTGCGCCGCCACCGTGCCGAGACTGTTGCTGGCAGTGTTCCAGCCCGCGTATGCAACGAGGCGCCCTGGATCAACATGCCGTAGCATGGCTTGGAGAAACTTCGGATCGCCGCCATTTGCAAACGCCAGATCAACGAAAGCCAAGGGCGGGCCCTCGTCTTGCCAAGAGGCGAGCTGCCTGATCCAGTTCATGCTGACCGGGGCATCCCGTGCCAATGGCTCTTGCAGTGCCCAATCCCCCTGCGCTTGCCCGGCGGTATGGATGGCCAACACTAGGTCTGCGCGAGCAAGATCAGAAACCACTTCGGCACCCGCTGCAGACACCTGGTTCACAACAGCATCCTCGATGAATTGGTCTTCGTAGCGCGGTATGATCGTGTCGGCGTCTGCAGGATGGTGCCAGCTAAGATAAATCTTTCGAGGTGCCCGATCATCTAAGACGGAAATAAGATGTGAACTTAATGTCCAGACGACCTCATCCATGCCCGAGTAAATCTTAACCTTGCCCTCCATCTTGTTCTCGGTGACTCTTACCTTGATATTACGTGCTTCGGCCATATTAAAACCATACTGCGCATTATCATCCTGCGGCAGGATCAGGCGGTCAAGCAGGCCATCCTCGGTAAACTTCAAAACAGATTCGATAACTTCCACATTGCGCGCGCGGGTGTTCAGATAATCGCTTTGGATCTCTATTGGAATTTTTGCCTGCGCTGCTTGGGCGATATCCAGATCAGCCGGCGCACCGTGCACCTTGAACTTATCACTATGATATGACCAGCGCCAGATCAACTCACCATAGACAGACCAATACGTTTTCTCTTCCTCGTTCACATTATTATTGGAGAGCCGCATGATTGCGAGAGAGGCATAGACGGGTTTTTGTGGGTGCAGGTGCTTTAGCTGATGCAAAATTTCAGTGCGTTGCAGCAGGGCTTCAAGGGTTTCATTGGAAATTCTGCCGACAACCAGTCCGCCATATATCAGCGTATCCAGCGACAGAACAAAACCATCTACTGATGAGGACTGCGCCATGATCCACTTGAAGATCGCATTCCTGTCGGCAGCTTCCCGAAAATAACCCAGCATTGTCATCGGCGGCAGGATGACATCCCATTCAGCCAGGCGGCCTAATTGCGTTAGCTGGCTGCATACGATTGGCCGCCCATCAAGCGGTAGGACAAGGAGTCTTCTGTGCATTGTCAACTTAGACCGGCAGGTGCCCGCAGCCGCTCATCCTCTGCCGCGTCCGGTTCTTTTGTCGTGTTTCTATGTACTGCAATGCGCCGGCCTGCTGAGTCAAAAAAATGTATTTTCTCTTCATTAAGCACAATCTGGATTTCATCCCCGGCCGCTATCTCGCAGTGCTCATGGATGGTGATGCGAAATTCTTCCGTGTTGATATGACCAAAGAGATGGGCGCTGGCGCCGATCTGCTCGATAAAATCCACCGCCATCTTCAAATCGGAATCCGGCGCAATGGCGACATCTTCCGGGCGTATGCCGATAGCGATCTTCTCTCCATGCTTGACCGTGCATGGCAGTGCGCCCAGAGGTATCTTTAATCCAATCTCACAGCACAGCAGAGACTGCCCGTCATTTTTCACTACCGTAGCGGAGACGATATTGATCTTCGGCATCCCCATGAACTCGGCGACAAAAATATTCTCAGGCTGAGAATAGATTTCATGCGGCGTACCGACCTGCTCGATACGCCCCCGGTTCAAGACCACGATTCGATCCGCCAGCGTCATGGCCTCGACCTGATCATGGGTAACATAAATCATGGTATTATCAAGTTCGCGGTGAAGTTTGGCGATCTCAACGCGCATTGATGCGCGCAATTCGGCATCAAGATTGGAGAGCGGCTCATCGAATAAAAAGACCTGCGGTTGCTGCACAAGCGCGCGCCCGATCGCAACGCGCTGGCATTGCCCTCCTGATAGCTGCGCTGGCTTTCTGGCCAGATAATCATCAAGCCTGAGCATCTTTACCGCGCGCCGCAGGCGTTGCTCAATTTCTTCCGGAGCATGGCCGGTCATCTTCAGGCCAAAACTCAAATTCTGCGCAGCGCTCATGTGCGGATAAAGCGCATAGGCTTGGAATACCATCGCGACTTCTCTCTTGCTGGCCGGCAGCTGCGTCACATCACGCTCACCGAAGTAGATCTTCCCGCTGCTTAGCTCTTCTAAGCCGGAGATCATGCGCAGCAAGGTGGACTTACCACAGCCGGAAGGGCCGACAAATACCACGAATTCCCCGGCATGGATCTCCAGATTTACCTCATGGACTGCGCCTTCTTTGCCGTAGGTTTTTGTGAGGCCTTGCAGCGAAATCGAAGTCATCAGCGCGCTCCAAATAATTCAAGATTGGTATGCTGAATGCACAAAGGGCGTATTATCAAGAACCGAGTTGTCTGACTGCCTGCGGTCTCCTGTCGCATTCGAATCATGCTTCTCTCCCGGCGCATCTGTTAATCCGCAAGGTGGCGATTTCACTGGACTTTACCATGTTTGTCCGGGGCTCGCTCTCATCACCCGCAATAGATACTCGCTTTGCCGTGGCGTTTTTCAAAGGGTCTCAAGGAAGTTAGGCGGTCTAAATTGGCTTCTCACGAATCGGTTTCAAGATAGCATGATAAAGCTTATCACGGCAATGATTAAGCTGTCTGTGTGCGGTGCACAGGCAGGTCCCTTGCGGTTTGGCTTTGCGGACATCGGGCACAATCACTGTACCCGTTTACTAGGACATGCTTTCGCGAGGACATGCCTGCCCTTGAGAACGCAGGGATAGCGAATAAGTTACCGAAACCTCCTTGTTCAAAATGGGTATATCGCTCAGAATCTTGTTTTATTGGCTTTTTATTTAAAATAACGCCAGTTAGTTTATTGGTATTACTTTTTCCTTTGCGGCCATAGACCTCGCTGTTACAGCTCCATTGGTGGGCTTGAAATTTTTCCTTGTTGGTTTTTAATGGCGCAAACCCGACGAAATCCGAACGCATGCTCATCATGGTAGCCATTGATGCAATCCAGGAAATCTTCTCATCAAACCGCAATACGCGGCCGAAGCATCGCCGCAGAAGACCTTTACTGTGACGTCGTTGTTGTCGGAGGATCGACAGCAGCGCTATTTGCTGCCTTGCATGCTGCACGCGAAGGTGCGCTTACATATTTGATCGAGCCGACCGACTGGGTCGGTGGCCAATTAACAGCAGGTGGTGTTCCGGCCGTGGACTTTGCCTGGCGCCAAAATGTGCAAGGCATAAATACAAAAGAGGTGCATAAGCTGAGGGCCAATAATCAATATGAGTTTTATGATTGGCTTCATTTAATTGGCAATCCCGGGAACTGTACAGTTTCAAGACATTGCTTTTTGCCAAATGATCTTCTGCAGGAAGTTCTTTCTCAGGCGATTGAGAAAGAAGCCAATCTCTTTGTGTTAAAGAACACCGTACCCATTGATGTTGAAACGCGTGAAAAAACGGGGAAGCGTGAAATAACAGGCATCACCCTTCTCAAACGCATCCCTAAACTTGATGGGGAATTTCCAGGTTATGAAAGACCGCTCAGTGAGGCAATACCTGATTGGTATGTACGCAATAATTCTGCGTTTTTTCAAAAACAACAATTTTGTATTCGGGCACGTAACAACAATACTTTAGTCGTCGTTGAAGCCAGTGAGTTTGGGGATATCCTGGCGCTGTCGAATGCGGATTATCTTGTCGGCGAAGATCCTTACGAGGGCGCCACCGAAAGAGACTTTAGTGCAAGCGGCCAGAGTTTTACTTTTACCTTTAATCTCGCCATTGGGGCGTCTTGCGATGGCGCTGCCGACAGTCAGTGGACCGGTGAGCTCACAAACCCTAAGCATACCTTCGATCTCGGAACATACGGCTGGGATGGTGTCTGGAACTATCGCCGATTAAAAGGAAACGGCGCTCCTGATGCCGGGCAGGTATCAGTGATGAACTGGAAGCAGGGGGAGATTAACAATGGCAACGATTATGCCGGAGCCTACTTATTTTTATCATACGAGGCTGCCCAGAGAACTGTTGATAACAATGCATGGTCTGGAGGCGTAAACCTCGATGTGTTGCGCCAAGCAGAGACACTCTCACAGGATTTTTGTCGTTGGTATGTAAGCAAGGCTCCCCAAAAATTCAGCGGTATAATTTCGATTGACCGTAAGTCTGTGTGTACAGAGCATGGCTTCTATAAATTTCCATACCTTCGTGAAAGCCGCAGGAGTGTTGGGTATAATGGTTTTCTTTTGTGTGCTTGGGATTTGAGCTTTTACCCGGGCCCAACGGGCTATCCGTTTGAAGATCGTGTAGGTACAACGGTATATGACTATGATATTCATGCGCTGGGAGGTTCTGATGTAAAGACGGAAGCGGCGGATATTCATTGGACTGAACACCCGAAACCATTCTTCCTTCCATTGCGGTCGCTCTCTAATGACAGCATTGCAAACCTGGTTGTCTCGGGTAAATGTATGGCGCAATCGTTCATGGCCAATGCAGCTACCAGACTGCAACCCGGGGAAGCTGTTTCGGGAACCGCTGCAGGTGTTGTTGCTGCGTATTGTTCCATGCAGGGTCGGAACATGCATGATCTCATTGAGCAAAGAAATTACCAGGAAATTCAGGAGCGGGTTTCTCGTTACCAGCCCTTACAATGGACTATTGATGGCGAGTCCTTTCCGCGCTTATATCGTGATGGCAAAGAAGAAATAGCCCCGACAACGTCGGCTTTGAACGCCAACTGGTCAGATTCATTGGCGGCCTGCTTTGACCGTGATTTCCTGTATTTTGATACTTCCGCACTCGATCTAAAGCAAATTCTATCGTTGATGGGAGCACAACCAAGCTCGGTTAGCTTTGAAAAAGTGGAAGCCGGGGAGCATCATTTCTACAAGGTTCCCAAATCAACTGGCTTTAAGATTATCGAACTAAAGCGGAAGTTTCGCGAACGGGAATAATGGGTGGCTATCATCTACTCACCCCTTGTCACTCGCGAAGCGCAAGGTGAGGATTCCACCAGCTTCAAGCTCAGTTGATTCGTGCGCTACTTCTCTACCCAAGAGGTTGGTGTAGCGAGGCTCTCTTCCAAGCAGCGTATATTCACACCTCTGCTTAGCAGGATTAAACAGTCTCAGCTCTATGTCGTCCCCGCGGCGTCTGCACGATGAAATTTGCACCTCATGCCCCTCCAGCTGCAACGGCTGCTCAGCAATCTGCCCTTTACCTTTTAAGAATAGTGATGGCCTGCGCAATAACTCAGCATCACCTGGTTTTAATGCACCATTAGTTCCGACCGAGAGCATAAAGGAAAACGATTCTTCACCGAGACACTGCGCTTGCGGCGTTTCGAAATCCGGGCCCGCGCCCACACCTCTTGTGATCAAGTCCCGACGTGAAAGCCATCCGACTGCGCGAATGAGCGTAATGGCCAGGCGATCTTCTTCTCTGGCATCGATAATTTCGAACTCTTGCATTGCGAGGTGAACGACCCTGAGACCGCCGGCCTCAATGTAAGAATAGGACGGGTTGACACAAACAGCCGCCTCAGTCCTGGAAATAACGTCTCTCTCCTCGCGATATAGCACCGGCCTGTCAATGAGGAAAAAAGCTGAGTCGCTGATCGTATTTTTTATCTTCTCGTTCAATGGGAGAATAAGTCTAAGCCGATGATCTTTGGCCAGATTGGTCCAGCGCAACGATGCCCGGATATAGGCTTCGCCGGCCAAAAGCCTCAGAGTAAGTACGCCATGGGAAATCACATAATCATCCACAGCCGCTGTTCTTTCTGCATTCAAAGATTCAGGTTGCGGCAGACGGAATGTAATCTCGATTTCATTCCCGTGTGCGCCTAACTCTCGAACCTTCGTTCCGGATATCTCAGCCTGGACGACCCGGGGTTCCGGAGGGGGAGAAAAATTATAGCTATCTCCGGCATCACTTTCAGAGACTATCGAAATGGCGGACTTACATTTTTCACCTGACTGAAGATTCTCAATATAAATGCTGCTCTCAATGACCCTGACGGCAACCAAGCCATTCGAAATCTCTGGTGATGTAGTTTGCTCGCCCTCTGAGAGGGACGGTTTGCCAGAGACACTCTCTTCTATCAGATCTCCGGTAAAATGCAGGGTCTTAGTCTCCCAGCCCCGGGTGTCTATGTCCACAAACAACTCATAGACGAAGCCATGTTTATGTTCTGGAAAATCATCAATGGGCGATTGGAAGGCTCGATGCTCCTTAACACTATAAAGCACTGTTTTGTATTCACGGCGAGTCTCATCACAAACGCTTATGCTCCTTGCTTTGTCCCCTTCCAGGAAGACGCTTGCTCTCTGCCAACCAGCTCTATGTTTTAACGAGGGGTTGAAGACAGTCATGATTGAATCATCTGCAAACGGAGATGGCTTGCTGGAATCATTGAAATATGGGTTGCTGAATCCAGCTTCTTCACAGGCCATTGTTTCCAGGGCATTGAGCCGATCCTCAATACGCCTGAACCTGACGATCATTTCGGAGTGAACTTCATCAACACTGCAGCCGCAAATTGAGTCATGCGCATGCTGTTGCAAGAGCAACTTCCACGTATCTCTGAGATACTTATCCGGATACGTATTTTCAAATTTCACCGCTGCAAGAAGCGGCTCGATTTGTCCGATAAGCCGATCTTCGTATTTTTGATTCAATCGCTTGAGATACCGTCGTGTTGACAGGACATCCGGCAGCAAAAACGCATTGGAATTTTCACGCAGCTCTCCTGTGAGCACTATTTGAGTACCACCGTTTTCTATGAGTCGCTTTTCAATATGCTCGGTCAGCGTTGTAAAGCCAAGACGATATTTGTCTTGCACTGAGTTGTAATGATTAACGCGATCTTTTAAGTCACTGGGTGGAACAAGATGATCTCCGCCTTGGGTTAAAAGCAGTGTTGCATCATGTGGTGCTTTTGCCGACAGCGCATCGAAATAACGGCTTACAGATTCTATGTAATTTTCTTTTGAGAATGGTTGTTGATAATATCCTTCCGGTAAAAACAGGCATTTTACCGAGTCACCATTTGGTGCACGCCACTCAAACACATCATCCTGAATATCCACACCACGCCAGACGACTGCCTTGTCGATATCAAAGCCGGTCAAAATTTGCGGCATCTGAGCAATATGCCCGAAGATATCGGGCAAGTAACCTACAAACTCTGTTTCACCATATTCCCGAGATACCCGTAGCCCCTCTTCAAGGTTTCGAATCAATGACTCGCCACAACAAAGAAACTCATCAGGCATGACATACCAAGGGCCGATATTGATGCGTCCTGATTGGATGTATTGGATAACGCTTTGAGATGCTCTCTCTTCGCTATGGGTGAGTAAATCTTCAAGGGCGGCAGTTTGCCCATCGAACAGAAATTTATCGATTTGACCGCTTTCCAGGCTTCGTAAAATCGTTGGCATTATACGCAGCAAGCGCGCGGTGTAAGCCTCATTAGTTAAGTACCACTCCCGGTCCCAATGTGTTTGCACGATGATCGAAGCAGGAATTGTCATGATACTAACCCTTAACAGCGCCTTTTAGAGCACCGGATATGAAAAAGCGCTGGGTAAAGAGAAAGACAATAATCGTGGGAATTATTGATAAAATTGCGCCTGCAGCGACAAGTCGCCAGTCCTTACCAAATGCCCCGGCCAATTTGTTGACGCCTAAGGGCAGTGTGAACTTTGATTGATCATCAATAATGATCAGCGGCCACAGAAAATCACCCCATACGCCAACAAACGTGAACACGGCCAGGGTTGCTAAGGCCGGCTTTACAAGCGGTAGCATGACATACCACCAAATCTGGAAGCGATTGACGCCTTCGATATGCGCTGACTCTTCCAGTTGATGAGGAATGCCGAGAAAGGCCTGACGCATTAGAAATATCCCGAAGGCGGTGCAGGCATGAGGAATGATCAAGCCCAGAAATGAGTTGTTAAGGCCAAGACTAACCGCAATGCTATACAGCGGTATCATCAAGAGCTGAAACGGCAGCATCATGGTGCTGATCAAGATCAGAAATATCGTTTTTTTTCCGGCAAACGACATCCTTGCCAAAGGATATGCCGCAAGCGAGCAGAACACCAAATTACAGGAAACCGCGATGACAGCGACGAAGAGGCTATTAACGAAATAGCTCAAAAATGGGAGCGCATCGAATACGCGTACAAAATTATTCAGTGTTGGCTCGCTTGGGATGAATTGCGGTGGATACGCAAAGATATTCTCTGAACCCGACTTCATGGCAGTCGAGAGCAACCAGAGGAAGGGGCCGATAAATAAAATCGCAATCGCAAGCAGGAGCGCATAACGGGCAATCGATTTAATCATGCTGGTAAGCGCTAATTTCGTGAAGCTGCTAGGCAAGGCGGAATTAAAAGGCCGCTCTCGACCTAAGAAGACATCATTGTTTTTCATGACTGGTTTCTCGCGTGAGAGCCAGATTCAAGAGTGAAAGAACAAAGGTCACCGCAAACAAAGCGATGCCGGCCGCAGATGCGTAGCCCATGTCAAATTCAACAAAGGCGTTTTGATAGACAAAAAACACGAGGGTTTCGGTCTGGCTGAGCGGGCCGCCCTTTGTCATGATGAAGACTTCTTCAAAGATTTTCATCGCCGCGATTGAAGAAATCACGGCAACCAGGGCGACGTAGGGCCGTAACATCGGGATGGTGATAAAGATGATCTGGCGCAATTTGCTCACGCCTTGCAACTCGGCAACCTCGTATAAGGCCCTGGGGATGGACTGCAGGCCGGCCAGATAGATGACCATGTAAAAACCCATGCCGCTCCAAATAGTAACAGCCATAACGGCAAACAGAGCGGTTTCGGGTGCTGCGAGCCAGGCGACTGGATTCTCAAGAAGCCCTGACTTGATGAGTATGAAATTCAGAACGCCATTTTCTTCATAGACCCATTTCCATATAAGGCCTGTAACAACCAGAGAGGTGACAACAGGGAGATAGTAAATTCCACGAAATACGGAGATGCCCCGGAGCTTTTGATTCACGAGCACGGCTAAGAAGATCGGCGCAAAGGTCAAGACAGGAACGACTACGAGCAAATATAACAGGCTGTTGAATAACGCGTTCCAGAAAAAAGAATCTGATAAGATGCGCTTGTATTGTACGAGCCCAACAAAACTCGGATCATTAATCATATTATATTCGGCAAAGCTGATCAGCAGGGCGCTGATCATCGGCAACAGAACAAATGTCCCGATTAATAAGATCGCGGGGACTAAGAAGATATAGGGAACTAATCTACGCCGAATAGTCATAACCCGACATCTCCAACTGCGCCCAGGCCATCAATGCAGCGCCAACCATAGCAGCGTTGTTGCCCAGTTGAGCAGGCCTGACATCCATTTGTCGGGGCAATCGAAAGCGTTTATTTACATTGCATAGAGACTGCTGAAATTCAGACCACCAGAGCGATTTAGCTTCCACCATGCCGCCGCCGATGATGATTGTATCGGGATCGTAACTCCATTGAATATTGTGGCATGTTCTCGCAAGGAGCCGAGTCCAACGTGACAAGGCTGTTTTTGCTATGTCGCTATGGGGAAGAGCCGAAAGCACGGCATGGCCATCCGGAAACAACTGTTCAGGATCGTCGTTGAGATCATGCTCACTAACAATATGTTGCGCCATGTTGGCCAATCCGCTGCCGGAGAGAAATGTTTCAAGTTGTTGCCACTCTTCCGCAGCCGACAATCCCCCGACAAGTGTTTGTCCGAAATGTCCCGCCAACGCTGATGCGCCGACGCGCACGCTTCCATCTAAATAAAGAGCTCCACCCAAGCCGGTACCAAGTGCGAGTAAAACCGCATCCTTGTCATCGAGATGCTGCGATTTAATCTCGGCAAATAGCGCACAGTTTCCGTCATTATCGATCTGGACTTGGTGCCCCACTAACTCCCGGAACGCCTTTTCAATCTCAAATCCCCCCCAACCGGGCATAAAATCGACCGCCGTGCCGATGATGCCCTGTTCCTTGTCAACCACGCCGCCGGTTGCAACGGCTCCGGCGCAAACTTTCACAGTCGGATTGCGCGCCAGCAAGGGCCCGGTGATGGAATCAGCCGCCGCCATGATTCCTAATGGCCCGGTGCTTGCCTGGGAAGATGTTGTAGCTTGATCGATAACTTCACCAGATTGCCTCACCAGGCCGGATTTGATCTTTGTGCCGCCAATATCATAGGAAAGGATCGCGTTACTCATGTGCCCATCCTGAGATATTTCTCCAATCTTTGAGTAGCGCATCAGTTCCATCCTGGACCGACACCTCACTGATCATCACCCTTTGGGTCTGCAACACAAAAGACGTCCGCAGTCTGGAATAGTTTCTCAGGGGAGGCAAGAGAACGCGTCCTCCTTTAATCTGTTCTATTGAAAGCGCCCTTGCTAATTGAAATTTATCATCCGGGTCGCTTAGCGCGAAAAAGGGATCGCGAAAGCTGCCTGGAGTAGAAGGCAGAATTGGCACCAGCTTGGCCATCTCAGTTTGTTTTTCTGGCGATGTCATAAACGATATAAAATCAAACGCCGCCTCTGGATAGTCCGACTGTGCGGGCACCACCAGATTCATGGCCGCAATATTGGTTTGTCCCTCATCAGCGTTTGGGTGCGCGCGAACGCTTATACTATCGGCCAACTCAGGTGCATTGAGCTCGATGGTGCGCAGCATCTGCATGCCGCTTAACAGCATCGCTAACTCGCCGGACTGAAACAAATCAACCGCCTTTTGATGCCCCTCGATCAGGACCGATGGCGGTACGGCACCACTCTCATAAAGTGCCGCATAGTATGCAAAAAGCTCTTTAACAGCGCTTGCAGTTAGTCCAAAGCCGGGCAGCTTATTACTTATCTGCCCACCCAGAAGGACATAATTTTCCATTGGCTCGCCACCGTCAAAACCGGGAAAGTAGGTGTACTTTCCCGTTACTTCCTTGATGGTGCGGCCTATGGCTGGGATCTCATCCAGTGCTTCAGGAAAAGCAGTGCCTGCGGCTGCAAAAATTGAATGATTGTAAATCGCAACACTTGTCGAGAGATACCACGGAACGCCGAAATATTTCCCATTAAGCCTGTTTGAATCCCACACCGATGGGTTGTAATCAGAGATCGTCTCCGCGCTCAGGAATGCAGTCGGGTCCAACAAGGCATCAAACTCAGCCAGCTTTGAAGAGAATTGTGGATTTAAGTTAGCAACATCCGGGGAAGTCCCGGCTGCGACTGAAGAGAGCAGCTTACGCTCCATGTCGGCCCAGGCCACATCCACCCATTTGATGCTGACGCCCGGATTCTCCTGTTCATATTCCGCGATGGATGAAGTGATGTAATCATCCAATATGGGCGATAATTGCATCGTCCAGAATTCAATTTCGATACTATCTGAATTGTTAGGGGTATTGTTGTTGAATAGATGCAGAGTAATTGCAGCTAAAGATATTGAAACAAGAATGAGAGTAAGTCTGTGTGGCATGTGAGCTTACAATCTTGCTTCTCTACTTTTATTATACGCAAGCAAATTATCTGTTTCAGGATGCGAGTTAGCAACGCCCTCTACGAACCAGCGTGTCATCGTTTCAAGACGAGTAAGCGCAGTGCCGACGGTAACCGCCCAGGCACCAAGCCGGGCCGCCTTCCGGGCGCGGCTTACCGTGTTATATCGGCCTTCGGCGATCACGCGTGGCGCAATCTCAACCGCCCCGGCCAGAAAGGCAAAATCCGGCTCATCGGGTGTCTTAAGGCTGGTATAGCCGGATAAGGTCGTGCCGATAAACTGAGCGCCGAGGCTGCATGCGGTTTTCACATCTTCAATATCGGCACAGTCCGCCATCGCGAGACAATGATTGGCAATGATATGATCTACCAGGGCATCACGAGAAACCGGCCGAACACGATCCGTGGAATCAAAGGCAATGATGTCCGCGCCGGCACGTATTAACTCTTCAACATCATCCACGGTCGGGGTAATTCGTACATCGCTGCCGGGAAGTTCGCGCTTGATGATGCCGATGATGGGAACTTCAGACACATGCCTGACGGCTGAAACCCTCCCGGCCCCCTCTATTCGTAAGGCCCTGGCTCCACCGTCAACACATGCCAGGGCCATCGCAGTGACAATTTCATCTTTATCCAGGGGGCCGCCAGCAACCGGCTGACAGGAAACGATGATGCCGCCGTTCACGAGCCCGTCCAATTCCTCAAGCGTAAACCTTTGCACTTGCTCCTCTTATGAATTCGTTGATAAAGGCAGTTCTGATTAAGTCAGCCGCCATAAAAAAGCCCGGAGGAGAACGGCTCTCCTCTGGGCAGTAACGGGGGAACTACTTTTATTGTCAGAAGTTCACATTGAGCCCCAGCGAGAAGCGCCGGTCGTTATTATAAAACTTTGATGGCCGGGACGGATCAAGATGGAACTGCTCCACATCCTCATTCATCAGGTTAAGCGCATCAAAGGTTATTTCCGCATAATCCGTCACATCAAAACTGGCGGCAAAATCGAACTGGCCATAGCTATCAGTCCAGATCTCAGAGCCGAAATATACGCCTTCGCTTAGATACCTGGAGCGGTAATTATAGCTCAAGCGCGCATCCAGGCGCTCATACTCGTAATAACCGGTCAGGTTGAGAATGTGATCGGATACCCCGACCACAATGCCTGATGCGGGTACGCCGATGGGGTCGCGCTCCTGCGAGGTATCACCATTGGTGTAGGTATAGTTCACGACCACGCCGAAATACTCGGCGAGCGGCTGCTGATAAAGCAGCTCGAGGCCCTGGATGGTCGCATCCTGACCGTTTTGCGGGGTGGAGAAATCCACATCAATGGTATCGCCGTTGTCGGGGTCGATGCGCTGCTCGCTGGATAAGGAAGACACCAGGTTGCCGGAGACATCCTTGTAAAAATACGTAGCGGCCAACAAGGCATCATCGGCAAAGTACCATTCCAGCGAGATGTCAAACTGGTTGGCCGTGATCGGATCAAGCCGCGGATTGCCGCGCGTACCTTTCCCGGTGTTGCGGAAAAAGTTCTCGCGCAGGGCAAGTGACTGCGGATCCGGCCTTGACATCACCCGTGCTGCGGCAAAGCGCAGCTTCAGATCATCCTCCAGGTCATAGGACAGGTTCAGGTTGGGCAGTACCTCGGTGTAGGAACTATCCACCGTCGTCAGGGTGCCTTCACAGGTGTCGGGTTGACACCCGAATGCGGTGGCCAACAGGCTGGCGTTGGGCGTCATCTGCGCAGCAGCGCCATTTGCATCGCCCTGAACGACATAGCCCGTGGAAGATACCTCGGTGCGGACAACGCGTACGCCAACATCGCCGGAGATTGAGCCCAGCGCAAATTCGCCCTGAACATAGCCGGCATAACTCTTTTCTTTCACCCCCCAGGTATCGTTCAACTGTGCAAGAGTAATGACACCGGTTGTCGGCGTGCCTACTGCGCGCCCGGTTTTGGAGTCGATCAGGGTATAGTCCTCGCCGCGCTTGCCAGCGGAGAAATCAGCAACTGTCTGCGCTTGGGGGTCGCTGCCAAAATAAGCACCCAGCGGCCCGCCGAAGTTCAACCAGCGATCTGCATCACTTTTCAGGTTATCCGCAGCGGCCCAGTCGCCGCTCAGGCTGATGTGATCATCATCAGCATACCAGTGATAGCCGGTCAGGCTCGCCTCCCGAGAGGTTTCCCGATTGCGGTACAGACCACCCACGCTGAGTCCGTTGAAGGCACCGAGCTCGGTCTCTTGGGCAAAATCCAGTCCGAAGTAATCCTCCTCTTCGCGATTGATGGTAGAGCGGGCGTTGGCGAACTCAAAGGGTCGTCCGCGAAATTGCGCATCGGTCTCGGCGCTATCGGCGGCGGTGATGAAGCCGAGGTTCAGATTCTGATCGAAGGTCAACTTGTCAATGACGCCCCCATCCGTGCGCTTGCTATTTTCTGTCGTAAAGCCCCAGTAGCGCTCATCCGGCGCGCCGCCTTCGGACTTCGTGCGCCCAAGCCTGCCGGTGACCCTGATGCCATAGTTATTCCAAGATGCTTCCAGATCATAAGACTGCGTATCAATGCTGGAGATGCGATCAAAGGCCTGCAGGCGCGCACCGGCCCCGCTGGGGGTCGCATCCACCGTGGCGCCAACCACCCCCTGCTCAATGCCGGCCCCGGACGTGGCAATGGAGGCAACATCAACCACCGCACCGTCTGAGCCGATGGTCGCAAGGTTGTTCTGGTTGATATTATTTGCATCCAGCGTGGTATCCAGCACATTAAATGTCGCCTCAAATTGCGCATTTGGTGCCCACTGCAGCGAGCCGAAGAAGGTCTCGCGCGTCCGCTCCTGCCGGAAATCCGTCTCGCCGATCAGGCGCGGCAGCCAGAAATCCGTGCCATTATCCGCCGGCGGCTGGAAGGTGATCACCTCGCGGCCAAAGCGGTTCAGGTTCCTTTCCTGGCGCGTATAGGAAAACAGCGCACCGATGGTGTCGGCCTCGTTTTTCCACGAGGCAAGCCCGGACACCTGCGGGTCAATCTTGTCCGCATTGTCGGAATACTGGCCCTCGACTTGCAGGGAGAAGGTGAACGGTGCCAGATCCAACGGCTTTCTCGTGTTCAAGACGACCGTACCGCCCAGCGAGCCTTCTTGCAGGCTGGCCTGCGGCGATTTATACACCTCAAGCGATTGCACGAGATTGGAAGGCAGGATCAGGAAATTGAAGCCGCGCGAGGGCAAATCAAGCGTGAACCAGTCTGTGGAGGCGACTGAAACCCCGTTGAGCAGCGTTCTGTTCTGGTTGGTTTGTGTGCCGCGGATGGAGACCTTTTCCCCTTCGCCAAAATCCCGTGTGATGGTAACCCCGGACACCCGCGATAAGGATTCCGCCACATTCTGATCTGGAAACTTGCCGATGTCTTCAGCGTTGATGGCATCCACGATGGAGGAGGAGTCGCGCTTGGTATCTAAGGCCTCGCCCAGCGAGCCCTTGATGCCCCTGACCACGATGGTCTCCAGCACAGGCTCATCGCCCTCTTGTGCCCAGGCCGCGCCGGTGAGGGCGAGCACTGCCAAGAAAAGCCCCGTCAGGACGCTTTTCAGCCATGCCTTGCTGACTTGCCGCTTTTGCGGGGGGGGGGGGGGGATTATCATCTGCGATTTTTTACTTATGTTCATCAGTCTTTGCCTCTTAGGTTTGCTGTGGGCCGGTGCGCACCGGTCGGGTTTTGGTAACATAGAACTGCCCAATCAATAGAGCCGTCATAACGATACTTTAAGGCGATTGCCGGACAGCATTTTAATACCACTTAATGCCAGTAATGATGCCAACTATAGAAGCCCCTTTGCTCATAAGCAAGGATTTTGTTGTAAAAAATGAAAAATATTTTGTTTTTGTGGCACGATTGTCGCATCAGCACAACGAAAGTTCTTCATCTACCTGAGGAATTTCAGCTAAAACATTGATTTGACTAGATTTTAGTCAAATCATGCCAGTTTATTTATTGGTATTATTTCTGGTTTTACGGCCATCAGTTTTAGCTGTTGCGGCGGCATTGGTGGTCTTGAAATTTTTCTCTATTGGTTTTTAATGGCGCACACCTTAAAAGAAACGGAAACCCATCCCCAT
This sequence comes from Gammaproteobacteria bacterium, assembly GCA_963923955.1. Classification (GTDB taxonomy): domain Bacteria; phylum Pseudomonadota; class Gammaproteobacteria; order Eutrophobiales; family Eutrophobiaceae. The sequence goes on along the minus strand of OZ000552.1, from coordinate 968,232 downwards.
CATGGTAGCCATTGATGCAATCCTGGAAGTCTTCTCGGCAAAACGTGCCCTGCGGCCGAAGTACCGCCGCCTGTTCGAGACCATCACGCAGTGTGTTACAAGGGGCGTTGTCGGCCCCGGTGAGCTCATCCCGAGCGAGCGGGAGCTGGCGGAGAAGCTGGGCATTTCCCGCGTTACCGTAAGAAAGGCCTTTGCAGTGCTGCTCGAAGACGGCGTACTGGAGCGGCGGCACGGGGCCGGTACCTTCGTTGCCAAGAGCATTGAGAAATCGCTATTTAGCATCTCTTCCTTTTCAGAGGATATGGTGAAATACCGCCTCACGCCGCGCTCTAAAACGGTAGAGGTAAAACGCCTAGCACCCGATGCGCACCTTGATCTGATCTTCGGGCTTGGGGCGGGCCAGGAGGTGGTGCAGATTCAACGGGTGCGTTTTGCCAATGATCTGGCCATTGCCTATGAGGTCGTGCTGGTGCCTGAGAGTGTGCTGCCTGATGCGGATAATATCGGTGAGTCACTGTATCAGGATATGGCGCAGGCGGGATGCCGACCAAGCAGCGCCGTGCAGAGAATTAAGGCGATAAGCGCCAATAAGGCGCAGGCGGCCATGCTGGATATTCCCCTACATGCGGCCATTCTTCACATTGAACGCCACGGCGTGATCGCAGACGGCCGGGTGGTCGAATATACCAACTCCTATTACCGCGCGGATTCCTATGTGTTCGTTACCAAGAGCCAGATTTGATGCGGCAGGCAAAACGCGCTTGTTAGCATATTTCTGCGGCGGCTAAGGCATTGAAAAAAACCTACGGCGCCCAATAGACCTGCACCGGCGTAATCGCCTGTTGCAACACACCCCGCACCGGCATCTCATGAATGGCAAAGCCCTCTTCGGCCTGCTCCAGTGTTTGCACCTTGCCCTCGCCCACCATGACCAGATAGAGCTTGTGCGCGCTCAACAGGGCCGATAAAGTCAGGGTCATGCGCTCATAGGGTGCTTCCTCCGGCAGGGGCTCGGGCCGCTGGGCCATGCAGATCATCTTCTCTTCCAGTTTAATGGCTCGGTCTAAGCCGGGATTATTCGGAAACAGCGAGGCGATGTGCCCGTCATTGCCCATCCCTAACATGCAGATCATGTTGTGCCAGGGAAAGACCGACAGCCGGTTATGCACAACCACCTCGGCCGCATCGGGACTCGCATCGCCGGTATATAAGGGGATGAAGCGCGCCGCGCTTGCCTTGTTTTGCAGGAAGGCACCTCGCAGCATGCCTTCATTACTGGCCTCGTTGGCCGTATCCACCCAGCGCTCATCGGTTAAGGTTACCCAGATATCCGACCACTTTAATTCCATGCCGGATAGGCGATCAAAGATCGGTATCGGCGTCTTCCCGCCCGGCACAACCAGGCCGACATTATCCTCGCCCGCCAGCGCCTTGCTCAGTTCCACATACAGCGCGGCGGTGATTGCTTCATAGAGTGTCTTTCTGTCCGGAAATTGTTTTAGTTCATAAGGCATGGTTGGCTACTCATTTACGTTCTGAAGATTTCTTTGTCTAATAACAGGTTAAGCGTATAGCGCACGCCAAAGCCCGTTGTATCCGTTGGCACATGCGCCAGCCCGCCCTTGTTGTTGCCGGCGGCCAGATCAATATGTATCCACGGCGTGTTGTGTTTCACGAAGCGTTGTAGGAACCGCGCCGCCAAGATGTGATCGGCCTCTGCCTCCAGGGCGCACTGTTTCACATCGGCAATGTTGCTCTGCAAGCCCTTGTCATAATCCGCATCCAGCGGGAAGGGCCAGATGCGCTCGCCGCTGTCCCGGCCGGCCTGGATCAGGCTCGGCATATACACATCGCGGTTGGTGAAGACGCCGCTGTAGCCCGTACCTAGTGCCTGCACACAGGCGCCGGTGAGCGTGGCATAATCAATGATCAGGGCGGGCCTTTCTCTTGATGCCAGCACTAAGGTATCGGCCAGCACCATGCGCCCCTCCGCATCGGTATGCACGATCTCGATGCTGCTGCCGTCCGCGGCCCTGATGACGTCATTCGGCTTGTACGCCTTCGGGCCGATGTGGTTGGTGGCCAGCGCCAGCCAGCATTCCACGGCAAAATCCACTCTCTGCTGGCTCAAGGCCAGGAAGCTGCCTAAGGCCACGGCGCTGCCCTGCATGTCCTCGTGCATGCCGTACATGTGCTTGGCGGATTTCAGATTGGTGCCGCCGGTGTCATAACAAATGCCCTTGCCGGCCAGCACCAGTTTTTTCTGCCTGGCCCCGGCTGGCTCCCCCAGCAAGATTTCTTTCAGCTTGCCGCCGACCCTTTGCGTCTGCTGCGTCTGCGTCTGATCTTGGGGCGGCTGGCCTTCCGGCGGCTGATACGACAGGCGGGCGATGCCGGCGTCCTGCTCGGCGCTCGCCTGGGCGACCGCCAAGAACGCGCCCGCCTTTTTCTCTTTTAAGGCGGCGATGTCATAGAATTCCAGTTGCCAATCCTGCTCCTTGCTGAGCGTCTGCAAGATCTTAAGATAAGCCGCCGGGCCCAGCTCGTTCGGCGGCAGGCAGCTAAGATAACGCGCCAGCGCATTGCCCTCCCCCTCGCAGCGGGTTCTGGCAAAGCCATGCTCGGCCTCTATCCCATACAGGTGTATCTCGCGCAATTTTGTGCTGCGCTTTTGCCCACTCTTGTAATTCGGCATCTGCGCACTGCCGGCATAGATTGCCGCCAGCAGCGCCTCAGCCAGGCGCTCGGTGGTCTTTTCATCAAAGCCGGCAATGCTGACCAACAGCGAGGATAAGGCGCGTTCTCGGTGGGCGGCAAAGAGCCGACGGGCGATGCCCAAGAGTTCAAAGCTGCCTATGTCGGGCTTGATGCAGGCGTAAGAGACATGGGTGCCGACCTCATTGGGCAGATCAAAACCCAGCACTTCCGTGCCGCCGCCGCGGTTTTGTTGCGTGGCCCAGCGCGCCAGTAATTTTGCGGAGTACGGCCAGCGCCTTGAGTTTGCCTCTTGCTCTTGGGAGAGCAGCGCAATCCAGGCCGTATGCCCGGCGATCTCGCTTTTTCGGGGTGCGGCGGCGGATTGCTTTAGTTTTATGCGGATTTTATACATCTACGTTTTCCTGCCGGTGCACCAAGGCGCTTTAGGCAAACGCTGATTTTAAGCCAGCGCTTGCTTAAATATATCGGCATTCTCTGCTAAGATAGCCCTTGTCGGTTCTTTGCAAGCGCGAGAGAAAGGCGCATTTTATACGAAAAATGCTTTCTCTGCCTTAAGCCTTTTAAGCGAGGCCGGCGGCGACTTTTTTATCAAGAGAAACAATCGATGTCGGCAGCAGAACAAGATATTGACCCCCAAGAGACCGGGGAATGGCTCGATGCGCTGAACTCCGTGCTGGAATTCGAAGGCATGGAGCGCGGCCATTTCCTCTTGGAGAAGCTCATCGCCCGGGCGCGGGAAGCCGGCGCCTACCTGCCCTATTCCGCCAACACCGCCTACCTGAACACGATCCCGCCGAGCAAGGAAATCCGCTCGCCGGGCGATGCCGAGTTGGAATGGCGCATCCGCTCGCTGGTGCGCTGGAATGCCCTGGCGATGGTGGTCAAGGCCAATCGCATCAGCACCGAACTGGGCGGGCATATCGCCAGCTTTGCCTCTTCTGCCACGCTCTATGATGTCGGCTTTAACCATTTCTTTCGGGCGCCGTCGGAAGAGCAAGGCGGCGATCTGGTCTTTATCCAGGGGCACTCGGCACCCGGCATTTATGCGCGCGCCTATCTCTACGGCCAGATTGACGAAGAACAATTAAACCACTTCCGCCAGGAGGTCGATGGCAATGGCCTGTCCTCTTATCCGCACCCCTGGTTGATGCCGGATTTCTGGCAGTTCCCGACGGTCTCCATGGGCTTAGGCCCGATCATGGCGATCTATCAGGCGCGCTTCATGCGCTACTTGGAAGCGCGCGGCCTGTGCAAGAAAAGCCAGCGCAAGGTCTGGGCCTTCATGGGCGATGGCGAGATGGATGAGCCCGAATCCATGGGCGCGATCGGGCTGGCCGGGCATGAGAAGCTGGACAACCTGATCTTTGTGATTAACTGCAACCTGCAACGCCTGGACGGGCCGGTGCGCGGCAACAGCAAGATCATCCAGGAATTGGAAGCCGAGTTTCGCGGCGCCGGCTGGAATGTGATCAAGCTGATCTGGGGCTCTTATTGGGATCCACTCATCGCCCGCGACACCCAGGGCCTGTTGCGTCGGCGCATGGAAGAGGCCGTTGACGGCGAATACCAGAACTTCAAGGCCAAGGACGGGGCTTATGTGCGCGAGCATTTCTTCGGCAAGTATCCGGACTTAAAGGCGATGGTGGCGAACATGTCGGATGAGGACATCTGGCGCCTGAACCGCGGCGGGCATGATCCGCACAAGGTATATGCGGCGTATGCCGAGGCCGTCAAACACACCGGGCAGCCCACCGTCATCCTCGCCAAGACGGTGAAGGGCTACGGCATGGGCTTGGCCGGCGAGGGGCAAAACATTACGCATCAGCAAAAGAAGATGGGCGAGGATGCCTTAAAGGCATTTCGGGATCGTTTTAATATTCCCTTAAGCGATGAGCAGGTGGCGGCGGCGGCCTTTTATCGCCCACCGGCGGACAGCCCGGAGGCCAAATACATGCGCCAATGCCGAGAGGCGCTGGGCGGCTTTCTCCTGCGCAGCTGGCCGCAGGCGAAGGCGCCCAAGATCCCCGCTCTTCAAATTCAGGAAAAGCTGCTGGCCGGTACTGAGGGCCGCGCGATCTCCACCACCATGGCCTTTGTGCGCATCTTAAACGCCTTGTTAAAAGACAAGGCGATCAAGGATTATATTGTCCCCATCGTCCCCGATGAGGCGCGCACCTTCGGCATGGAAGGCATGTTCCGGCAACTGGGGATTTATTCATCGGTCGGCCAGTTGTATGAACCCCAAGACAGCGACCAGGTGATGTATTATCGGGAAGACAAGGCCGGCCAGATCCTGGAAGAAGGCATCAACGAGGCCGGTGCCTTTTCTTCGTGGATGGCGGCGGCCACGGCGTATAAATATCACCAGGCCCCCATGATCCCCTTTTACATTTATTACTCCATGTTCGGCTTTCAGCGCATCGGCGATCTGGCCTGGGCGGCTGGGGACTTGCGCGCGCGCGGCTTCCTGCTCGGCGGCACCGCCGGGCGCACCACGCTGGCCGGCGAGGGCCTGCAACACCAGGACGGACACAGCCACTTATTCGCCTCCTTCATCCCGAATTGCCGCGCCTATGACCCGACCTTCGCCTATGAACTGGCCGTCATCATCCACGACGGCATGCAGCGCATGTACGAGCAGCAGGAAGATGTCTATTACTACATCACCGTGATGAACGAGAATTACGAACACCCGGCCATGCCGAGGGGGGCGGAAAAGGGGATCATCAAGGGCATGTACCTGCTGCGCCGCGCCGGGCGCAAAAAACACAAGGTGCGCCTGCTGGGTTGCGGCACCATCCTGCGGGAGGTCATTGCCGCAGCCGATTTATTGCAAGAGGACTTCGGGGTGGCGGCCGAGATCTGGAGTTGTCCCGGTTTTAATGAGCTGCGCCGCGACGGCCTGGCGGTTGAGCGCTGGAACATGCTGCACCCACAAGAGAAGCCGCGCGAGAGTTACGTGAGCACTTGTCTGAAAAACAGCACGGCACCGGTGATCGCCGCGACCGATTACATGAAGAGCTACGCCGATCAGATCCGCAGCCTGGTCCCGGCGCGCTATGTGGTCTTGGGCACCGATGGCTTTGGCCGCAGCGATACGCGCGCGAAACTGCGCAAATTCTTCGAAGTCAATCGTTACTACATCGCCGTGGCCGCGCTCAAGGCGCTAGCGGACGAGGGTACGCTGCCTGCTGCAAAGGTTGCGCAAGCGATGAAGAAATATGAGATCGACCCGGAAAAACCCGACCCGGTGAGCGTGTAAATGGCAAACACAAAAGAAATCCTGCTGCCCGACATCGGCGACTTTGAGGACATTGACGTCATTGAGGTGCTGGTCAAGCCTGGCGATGTGGTCAAGGCAGAAGACACCTTGATCACGCTGGAAAGCGATAAGGCAACGATGGACATCCCAAGCCCGGCCGGCGGCGAGGTGAGCGAAGTCAAGGTCAAGGTGGGGGATAAGGTCTCCAAAGATGCGCTGATACTCACCCTCGCAGAAGCCGAGGCAGCCGAGCCGCAACCAAGCGCCAAGACCGAGGCAGCGGCCAAGCCGGAGGAAACACCAACGGCACCAGCGCCAACACCGGTGGCCGAGGAAGCGCAAAAAACTGCGCCGGCCGAAAAGACCCAACCAAGACCGGCACCGACCGCCCCGACCGGTGCCGAGACCATCGGCAGCAGCCGCTCCTCCCAGGCACACGCCAGCCCCTCGGTGCGCAAGTTTGCGCGTGAGCTGGGCGTGGATTTAGGGCTGGTCAAAGGCTCCGGCCCAAAGGGGCGCATCCTCAAGGAAGACGTAAAATCCTTTACGAAAGGCGTGATGGCCGGCGAGCGGGGGTTGGAGAAATCCGCCGGCCTTGCGCTGCCGGAGATCCCGCCGCTTGATTTCTCCAAATTCGGCCCGGTCACCAACCAGGCCCTGCCGCGCCTACGGCGGCTCTCGGCGCAGAACTTACATCGCAGCTGGATCAATGTCCCGCATGTGACCCAGTTTGATGAGGCCGACATCACCGAGCTGGAAAAATTCCGTAAGGCTCAAGCCGAGGAAGCCAAGCGCCACGAGACGCGGCTGACGCTGCTGAGCTTTTTGATAAAGGCGGTGGTCGCGGCCTTGAAAAAATTTCCGGAGTTTAATTCTTCACTCAGCCCCGGCGGCGAGGAACTGATCATCAAGCACTACTACCACATCGGCTTTGCCGTGAACACGAGCCAAGGACTCATGGTGCCGGTCATCAGGGATGCAGAGCAAAAGGGCTTGTTTGACCTGGCCAAAGAGTTACAGGCGCTAAGCACCAAGGCCAGAAGCAAAAAGATAAGCCCCGCTGAAATGCAGGGCGGCTGCTTTACGATTTCCAGCTTAGGCCACATCGGCGGCATCGGCTTCACGCCCATCGTCAACGCCCCGGAAGTGGCCATCCTGGGCGTCTCGCGCTCTGCAATAAAGCCGGTCTATCTGGACGAGGCATTCGCCCCGCGCCTGCTCCTGCCCTACTCCTTGTCTTACGACCACCGCGTCATTGACGGTGTTGCTGCGGCCGAGTTCACCCAGTACTTGGCCACCGTGTTGACCGACATTCGGCACATCCTGCTATAGGACATCTCTCAAAATGCACTTTTTTACTCGCCACATCCATGTGGCTCGCCCTTCAGGCCAGTCTCGCTTTGCTCGACTGTTCAAAATCGCTCCCGGCGATTTTGTTTCGATAGCCCCCGTTCGGGTCGGGGGCAGGCGTTGTTGGCGGCGTACTCGCATCCTTAATCTTTACTTATACACTCCGGTGCTGTGTGCGCCGCCGCCTCGCTCTCACAAAAAAATTACTATTTTTAGCGTTGCCCTACTAAACCATAACTGGTTTTGCCCGATGAATACCTGAGAAAGCGCAGGCCATCCTTAGCATGATCGACCCTGCACTGCCGCCCATCAAGGCGCGCTTCTCCGTTAATGTGATCGAAAATCTCGATAGCGAATTATTGTTGTTACGGCGCGCACGACAAAGCCGTTTCGCACCCCGCCTCTGGGGCTTTGCCGCCGGCCATATCGAAGCGGGCGAATCGCCGCGGGACTGCGCGCTGCGAGAACTGAAAGAAGAGATCGGCACCGCCTTCACCGTGGAGGCTCTCTGCGAATTCGGCCCGGTCAGAGATCATTTCTACGGCGGCGTGTATGAAATCCACCTGTTCCACTTCCTCTGGCTGGGCGGCGAAATTCGCCTGAACCGGGAGCACACCGATTATGCCTGGGTGTCTTGCGAAGAATATAAAAACTACCCGGTCATGGCCGGCATCGATGAAGACATCCGCTATCTGGGTATCTGGCCGGTTGCATGCTTGAACCAAGACTGGCTGCCCTAGAATATCTCTGATGAACCCGGTTCGGCTGCACTATGAAATACTCGGCGGCGGACATCCTGTCATCATCCTGCACGGTCTGTTCGGTGCCGGCCGTAACTGGCACGGCATAGCCAAAAAGATGGCTGTGCGGCACCGGGTAATCCTTGTCGATCTGCGCAACCACGGCAAGTCCTCCCACGCTGCCACGATGGGCTACACCGAAATGGCCGCAGACATGCAAAGCTCTTGTGCGAAAACTCGCTGGAGGCACCGACCTTGATCGGACACAGCATGGGCGGCAAGGTCGCCATGGCCTTCGTCCTGCAATACCCAGCGCAGCTTAAGTCCCTCATCGTCATGGATGTCGCACCGGTCGCCTATGATCACAGCTATGCCGTGCTGATCGATGCCTTGCTTGCTTTACCGGTGGCAACCCTCGCCAGCAGAGACGAGGCCAATGAACGACTGGCGAATACGATTCCTGAAGCAGCACTGCGGACTTTTTTACTGCAAAACCTGCACCGACAAGAGTCAGGCTATGCCTGGCGCTTCAACCTGCCCACTATCAAGGCAAGCCTGGTAGAAATCGTTGCTTTCCCAACCTTCCCGCCCGGTGCGCAATACTGCGGTCCGAGCCTCTTCTTAGCTGGAGAGAACTCCGATTACATACAGGCCGCATACCACCCGCAGATCAAGTCCTTATTCCCGGCCGGCCGCATCCACACCATCGCCGATGCCAGACATTGGCTGCATGCCGAGAAACCCCAATCGGTGCTGGATGAGCTCACTACGTTTCTCGCCGCGTAGTCGCCAGCAGGCTGAAATTCGCCATGCTTAGACTTGCCCTAAATAAAGTTGTGAAACGCCCACATTAACCTGCTACAATGCGTCAAATGAGTGCTTCTTTTGACACCCTGAAATTCGACCAGCGGCTGGAGCAGACCGGCATAAATCCTGAGCAAGCGGCGGCTTTTGCCGAGGCGCAAAGAGAAGCCCTGGATGCACTGCTGGATGGACGCTTGGCGAGCAAGGCAGATATTGACGTCTTGAGGTCTGAACTTGATGTCTTGAGATCTGAATTTAGGGCGGAAATTGATATTCTGCGTTCCGACTTTCAGGGCAAATTCAATCTGCCATCCTGGATGGTGGGCATCAGCCTTGTCATTTCCCTGACCATGCTGCCCATGATGGTGAGCATTGTGTTGTATCTGTTCGGCTAACCCGCAGCAAACATCGCACAATATCTACAACAAACTAAACAACCGGGATACCAGCGCCTTTGGCAGCAAGGCCAATACCCTCACGCATTGCCTCACCTAACTTCTTGCCAGCATTTTCATACTTGTTCAGCTTTTCCTTAAGCGCTATGACTTTCTCTTTGAAATCTCCGTCACCTCTTTCTATCCTTTCCTTATGTGCCTCGAAGAAAGCGTTGATTTCCTTATCGAAATCATCCACTTCATCATTAATCTCTTTTTCCAAGCTTGCTACGGCAGTTTCTATTTTAGCAGCAAATTCAGCGCGAATCTCCTCAAAAGCCTTATCAATCTCATGCGTGATACGTTGACGCTCACTTTCAATAACCGCATTCGCATCCTCAAGCACATAGCCTTTAATGCTTTCATAGGCATTGTTAATAATGTCACTCATATCAACTCTCCTTATTATACGCTTACAGTATCGCTTGCCGTGCCTTCTCGCCCAATTTTGCAAAAGCGCTATCATAAGCGTTTAATTTCTTCTGTAGCGCATCAACGGCCGACCCCAGCTGATCATTTTCAGCCACGTTCGTCTTTAGCTCTGCCAGCGCTTTTTTAATTTCGTCATGGGCCGTGTTCATTTCTTTAACAATATTTTTCGTAAGATCTTCCACTTTGAATGCAATATGCGCATTCATTTCCCGCCTGAATTTAGCTAATTCATCATCCATAACCTTGCTAATACGCTTGGATTCCCGGTTCAACACCCGCACCGCATCATCCGGCACATACTGCTTAACTTCCGCATAGGCCTGTTCGATTATCTGACTGCTATTCACTTTTTCAACTCCGCATTATTTATCTCATCAATTAGTTTACCGGTCTTCCGTTCAAGACTTTTACGAAAATCATTGACTTCTTTCTCTGCCTTTTCTAAAAACAGATCGCCTAATGGTTTATTTTCAAAAGAAAACTGTTGTAAGGTCTGGAAGGTTTTCTCACCCAGCAAACCCTTTAGAAATGGTCGGACAGCGCTCAAGGGAAAACTCAAATACCTGTCGAGTTGTTCATAGGCGGCCTTTTGCTTATCGCCCTGATCTTTGTTTTTGTTTTTAATCTGTTCGATAATACCATTCATTTCAAGATCGAGGAGTTTTTCCGTAGCAGCCATTTGTTGCTCAAGTGATTCAAAATCATTGTCGATTTTTTTCAATACCTCCTCTCGGAAGATTTTTAACTTAACCCCGGTTGACTCAATAAGCTCTAACTTTTCCTTACCATACAGAGCTAAAGTTGCTGATAACTGCACAGCCAACTCCAACTCTTTGCGTTTGTTATTAGCTTTCTCTGCCGCATTTTTTTGCTTCGATATGCGCTCAATCGGCCCCTCCATTGCTTTGTCAAACAGTTCCAGTTCGCGGTCAATGCCATCGAAAAAAACTTCTTCTGAACGCTGATAAACCTGTAATTTAAGATCAAGCTTTTCTTTCTCGATAGCCTCCTTCAGTCCCTCAATAACTTTACTTTTTGAAATCCCCAACAATCCTGTTTCAAAATTAATCGAGCTTGCACGGTAGTTCTCATTATTTTGCTTTAATGCTCCCAACACATCTTTTGCCTGCTGGTTGGCACAACCACTGGCCAACAAAGACACTAATAAAATCAGGCCAAGAAGAAAACGATTTCGGTTAAATTTGTACATATGTGTTATACCTTACAATTAATTGCTAAGCGGCGCGACTACATGACGTTTCATACGCTCTTTCATTTCATCAAAGCTTGGCGGTTTGGTACTTTCTATCGGCAAAGTCCTCGGTTCTCTCACAATAACTGTACTCTTTCTCTTCGGTTTTTGGGCAATAGATGTCTCTCTAAAAACAGCCTCAGCCAACTTTTTCAGAAGCGAATAGCCAAGATTTGGAAACAGCCCGAGAACAAATGCTATGAAAACGAAATAAACGATCCCGCCCTCTGCCAGCGGGCTTTCAAATTCGATCAAATCGGTAAAAAAGAAAGTCCATATAACAACTATAGTGAGCGCAGGCGCATAAACAAATTTAAGGAAAGTCCTGAGGCTTTCGCGTGGGTTCCAGATACTGCCATCGTCTCGCCCAACATAAGATGCGCCCAAGCGCGTCATGCCTTCGGTGAGAACCCCAAGCCAAGTAAGCAGAACCACTTCTACCCAGACCATATAACCAAAGATCCAGAAAAATGAAATTTCATCGGTTGAGAATTCCAATAAATCACCTTGAAACTGAGAAACTGTGATGCCTTTCGTCTTGGTCTTTTCATTTTTACAGTCGTTATTTTTACAATCTTTGTCGATTATCTTGATCTCTTTAATCGCTTTTATCTCGTCCATAGGTTTCCTTATTTTCTCTAATTTAGATTTCATAAAATCTCTAACGACCTTAATAGGGGTTTTGGTGCCTTTCTGAATCTTTGAAGTAATATTCTCATTAGCCAGCGGGAACACGAAATTCTCAACTCCGGCGGCAACTCTTTTCGTCATTTTATTTACCATCTCATTGCCGGTATTGTTCTGTTCAATGATATTTAAATTCTCCTCTACATTGGAAGTATATTCACTTTTGTTTAGATTGAAAATTTCCGCATTATCGATTATGCGTAATATCAGATTAAGCCCACGCTCGTTGGCCGGGATTTGTCGTAACTCATTACTATCCGACAGGGTAATACGGATGACCGGATCGATATTTTCATCGCCAAAATCAGGAATGTAATCACCACCCAGCAAACCCTTTAATGGACGTTGGTACGAGCCTGAAATTCCTGCCACCGGTTCAAAATCAACGATAAAATCGTTTACATATTCTTCAACTGATCGGTTATAGTCTTCTATTATCTCCGAAACCCCAGCCAATATCCCCCTGGCTGTTATCATCTTGCCGATACCTAATGGGCCGACTTCATTAGATCTCGATTCGTAAGGCTCATCTCCAACATAGAGCTGATATCTTCCAGTTTCATTGTTCAGCCTTATCTGGTAGATCTTCGCCGCAATAGCAAGTTTCTCTTTGACCTGAGATTGATAACGGTCATGTATTGAACCGGTTAGGTGAAGATAAAAATAAGTAACAAGCAAAACTGCGCCAAATGTCACCCAGAAGATCGCATGCGCATGCTGGGACAACCAAAGCCTCATTAACCGCCGCCGCAGAGGCGAACCAGACACCCGAATAACCCTGTTTGCGCCCACCTGATTCTCGCCGGAATTCGTCATAGCCACTCTTATCTTTTTTTGATATGACTACCAGGGTCTGGAGAGGGAAATGGGCTGTGATATGGGTAGAAAACCACACGGCCCTCCGCCATTGCCTCCCCAATACTTCTACCCCAACGTAACTAATACCTTACAATGAAGCATGGTAAAATCCTTGTTGAAAATCAAGTCATCCCGATTAAGAGTCTCTAAAATCGTTGGTGAAAATGACTGCATATTGTGCAATCCCGGTGGACTTAAAAACCAATCGATACAGAGGAGTATTCATGACCATGCTAAACGTCATTACTCTCAAGCAAACCTGTACCCTGAAACGGCCTATTCTCCATGCCGCTCGAGGCGTCGGTGCTGCCGCCTTCAAGTCATTCACCCCCCCCCTCCCCCGCAGAAAAGTCAATAAAATCATGGTTTTATGGGAACTTTCTCTCTCATTTTCTACCTGGACCTGATCGTCCTCATCCTCGCGAAAATGGGGAAAGCGGGGAGCATGGGCAGACACTTCCCCCGTCATTCCTGCGCAAGCAGGAATCCAGTCATAGGGAAGTACTGAAAACTCTGGCTTCCCGTTGTCACGGGAATGGCGAGGGAGGGCGGGCTGGTACGCCTCGCTGGGACGCTCTCCTCGTTCACGGCACATTTACCTTCCTCCTCGTCCTAACCCTCACCTTCCCCGCCACGGCCTGGGCGCAGACAGTGCCGCAGCCTGGCACTCCGCCGCAAGGCCAGCAGGGACAGGGGCAACAGCAACAGGCACAAGGCCAACAGCAGCCGGGGCAACAGCCGCCGCAGGGCCAACAAGCACAGCAGGGACAAGGGCAAGCCCCAGCCCAGACCGAGTTTGCGCGCATCGCCGCCCAGATTGGTATTGATCCGGCAGATTTTGAAATTGATGAGTCGGACTACACCCCCGCCAACACGGTCAGCAATGTCGATGCCGATGGCAATCCAACCAACCGCACGACAACATTAGGCGGTGTCCGCGAAAGCGGCAAACTGTTCATCAATCCAGAGGGGGCTTCCATCGCTACCACCGGCGGCAGAGGCTGGGGGATTATCGCCAACCACAGCGCGGCCATCCGCAATCAGGGCAGCATTACCACCGAGGGAGGCGATGGAATTGTCGTTGGTGATAGCAGCCGGGTGATCAATCAGGGCAGCATCTCCACAGAAGGAAACAGTGCAATTATTATATCCCTTATAGCTGGTGCTGGTGCGCGTAACCCGACCTCTATCTTGAATGAGCGTGATGCAACCATCAAAGCCGAAGATACAAGTGGCGTATCTGTAAATCAGGCTGGCCACGTCATCAACCGCGGCACCATTGCAACCGAGGGGAGGAATGCTTCATCTAACGTTGGTATCGGGATGAGCGACCCCTTTGCAATGAGGATTCTCAATGACGGCACGCGGCCTAAACGACGATGGTGTATGGTTCGGCGATCGGGTTATGGAAGCATGGCTGGGCAACACCTCGCGGGGCGAGATCGGCGGCGATGGGAAAGGCGTTTTCTTTGGCAGTGGGGGTTCGGGGACTCTGATCAACGCCGGCAGCATCACCGGCACGAAGGATGACGGGGTGGAGTTCAATGGGGCGGACAGCACCTTGACCAACAGCGGCACCATCGTCTCGGAACAGGCGATTGCAGTAGGGTTCAACGGAGCGAACAGGACGCTGAGCAATAGCGGGAAGATTGAGACCAAAGTCGCCAACGGCACGGCGCTGCGCTTTGCCAATGGCGGAACTCTGGTGTTGCAGGCAGGCTCTAATATTATCGGCATCGTCGCTGGCGGTACCGGGGATGACCACTTGGACTACAGCGGCTACGGCAGCGCCGTTTCCGTTACCCTCTCTGGCAGCGATGAAGAGGGTTTCCAAGCCACGAATGCCACTGGCATCACCGGCCAATTTCAGGGCAGCGCCTTCTCTGGCATTGACCGCCTGAGCGGCTCAGCGGATGCGGCGAATACCGACACGCTGAGAGGCTATGACATCGCCGCCACCTGGACGCTGAATGCCACCCCGGCCTTGTCCACCTATGCCGTCGAAGGCGCCAACCCTACCACCAACACCGCCGAGACCTACACGCTAGAGTTCAGTGCCTTTGAAAACCTCACGGGTGGCAGCGCCGCAGATGCCTTCAGCTTATCCAGCGCCTTCACGGCCAACTTAAACGGTGGCGGCGGCAATGACCGCTTTACCTTCACCAATGGGGCTGACTTAACCGGTGATATTGCAGGCGGGGATGGGGCCGATACCTTCACCTTCACCGGCAATGCTGACTTGACCGGTGATATTGCAGGCGGGGATGGCGATGACACCTTCGTCTTCACTGGCACCGGCCAGATGACCGGCACCATCAGCAGCGGGGCGGGCAATGATACCCTCACCCTCTCTGAGGACGCCAAGATAACCGGCGACCTGAACACCGGGGCCGGCGATGACCAGGTGAGCATTCGCAATAATGCCGGGGTTAGCGGTGCCATCAACACGGGGGCCGGCGATGATACGGTCACGCTTTCCGACAGTGCCTTTGTGGGGGGCATTGTGGATGGCGGGGAGGCCGACGCCAATACGTTGGACGTGACCAAGCTCTTGGCCAGTGCCAACGTCGGTGTCATCCGCTACCGCAACTTTGAAACCTTGACCGGCCTGCCCGACCACTCGCAGAGTGGTTCGGGCCTGCCCAATGCGCGCACCGAAGATGCGGATGCTGCCCCACCTCCGCCACCACAACCCCCAGTCGTGCAGCCACCAGTACAACCCCCAGTCGTGCAACCACCAGTACAACCGCCTGTTGTTGATCCGAATGCGGGTGCCGGTGGGCAGCAGGGCCAGGGCGCAGGTCAACAAGGTGGTCAACAGGGCGGCCAACAACCCGGCCCGGGTGCCGGCGCAGGAGGCCAACAAGGCCAGGGCGCAGGTCAACAGGGCGGCCAAGGCGGCGGTCAACCCGCTCCCGATCCAGATGGGGATGGGGATACGGACACCGACACGGATACCGGAACGGATACCGACACGGATACCGATACGGACACCGATACGGACACCGATACGGGAACCGATACGGGAACCGATACTGACACCGACACGGATGCCGGAACAGATACAGATACCGACACCGATACCGGCACAGACACCGATACCGACACGGGAACGGATGCCGGAACAGACACAGACGCAGGTACGGATACTGACACCGGCACGGATACCGACACCGATACCGGTACGACTGCCCCTTCTGTGGCCCCCGTCCCCCCAACTCCGGTCACCCTCAGCGCCCAGCCTGTGGCCAATGACCCCACCCGCTTAGTGCTTACCCTGCCCGATACGGATGGTACGACCCGCCTCGTGACCCTGGATAGAGGCGCTGAGAGCGCCCAATCCACCGCCATGGGCGTCTTAAGCAGTGCGGTGCATAACGTGGTCAACCAGCGCTTGACCGGTGGCCTGCGTGGCAATCCTTCTGGACAAGGCAATCGTGGCACCCGTCGTAGCCAGCGCCGTCCCATCCAGGTGGCCGCCGGGGAACTCTTGCCTGGCTTACTCGCTGTTGACCCCCGTCCCTTCATCTGGGGCGACCCCGCATCAGGTGCGGGGCAAGGTTCGCGGCTGATCGAAGACGTGGTCGGGATGGCGGTGTCGCTGCCCATTCTCAGGACTATCGGGGCGTGGCCCCCTGCTTTCGCAGGGGCATGCTTTTAGCCTAGAACAAGGCTTTTCTACTAACGCCATTGCTGGGGTTCTCTTTCGGCTATGCCCATGCCGACCTGGTAAGTAGCGGTAAGAACACCCAGATAGAGACCGATAGCCTCTTTCTCGGGCTCTATGGCCAGGACAGCTGGCAGGGCATCGATATCGGCCTTAGCCTCAATCTGGGCTACGAAGACCATGACAGCAGTAGGGCACTGCTTAACCAAGGCCAGGCGCAAGTAGCCCAGGGCAGCTACAGCAGCCTCTTTCTTAGTCCGGCCTTACGAGTCAGCCATAGGGCAGTACTCAGTGAGGATTGGGAACTGCGCCCAGCCGCCAGTGTGAGCTATACGCAAGGCTGGTATAAGGGCTATACCGAGCGGGGGGCAGAGGGCCTGTCCGACCACGCTGCGAGTGGTCGGGTGAACTTGACCCAAAACAAACGTGAGGGCCTGCCCCCGCGCAAGCGGGGGAAAGAGCTGGAACACCCGCCTGGAACTGGCGCTGGCTTATCTCTTAGAGGCAGACCAAGGCGAAGTGGTCTTCCGAAGTGGCCTAGACAGCCGTTTCACCGACCATGAGACGGCAGGCTTTTCTCTTGCGGGTGCCAACTTCCGTATCAGCACGGATGATGACAGCAGTGTGCACAATGCCTATGTGGGGGCATCCCTGCGCTATCGGCTAGATGAACGCCTGCATGTAGAGGCCGAGCTGGAATACAGCCATGATAGGGGCGAGGTAAGCGAACGGTCGGTAAGTGGGCGTGTGCTGGTGGGGGTTGAGTTTTAGGGGGAGGTGGCTACCCGCTTTCCGCTCGCTACCGCCCTGCTCTTGCTATTGAGGATGAATTTTAGGGGGAGTTGGTTGGAGCCTTCTGGATTCCCGTCCCTGTAACTTAAGGGGTACCCTGCTGCCGGGTTTTTGGGTGGAAGGCAAATACAGCTAGGCAAAGAACCCCGTCATTCCCCGTGTCAGGCACGGGGTAGGCTCTGCGGAAGCAGGAGTCTAAGAAACGATCTTTGGGTCGAAGCTAGAAAGAACGGAGTATGCGTTGGCAAAGGGCGGGTAAGCGGTAGGCTTTGTTTGACTGGATTCCCGCCTGCGCGGGAATGACGAGTTATGCGGTGATGCTGCTTTATTCGTCATTCCTGCGAAAGCAGGAATCTATGAGGCCATGAACCCCTGAGTCAAAGCCAGATAGGGACAGGGGAGGCGTGGTAGGAGGCGAATAGGCGTTATGTGTTGTTTGACTGGATTCCCGTTTTCACGGGAATGACATTGCTGACCGGGAGGTGGAAGGCGAAACCCCGTCATGCCGTGCTTGACAAGGCATCCAGTATTACAGCGAGACTTCCTATGACTGGATTCTTGCCCCGTTCTCACGGGGACAGGCTTACGCAGGAATGACGGCGAGAGAGAAACCAGAGGATTCTTGTGCCTGCTGCGTTGGCATTTGTGGCACTCAACTGCCTTGTCTCATTCGGCCTGCCAGTTGATGTAACACGGCTTCATACACTCGGCTAAGCAAATGTAGGTCATCAATCTTCACGCATTCATTGGCCTTGTGGATGGTGGCATTTACCGGGCCGAGCTCAACGACCTCTGCACCGGTCGGCGCAATAAAGCGTCCGTCTGATGTGCCGCCGGCGGTGGATAGTTCCGGTTCGCTGCCACAGATGGCCGCCACAGCAGCTTTTACCGCCTCAACCAGCTCGCCGGATGCGGTGAGAAAGGGCCGGCTGGAGGGCAGCCAGTTCAGTTCATAGCGCAGCTCGAATCGATCCAGCGTGGCCTCCACTTGGCTGATCAACCCCGCTTCAGTGGATTCCGGGCAATAACGGAAATTAAAGAGTAGCTCTATCTCGCCGGGGATCACATTAGCTGCGCCGCTGCCCGCATGGATCTTCGCTATCTGGAAGCTGGTGGGCGGGTAGTGTGCGTTGCCCTGATCCCAGGTCTTTTTACACAGCGCGTCCAATGCCGGCGCAAGACGATGGATCGGGTTCTCGGCCAGCGCCGGATAGGCCACATGGCCTTGTTGCCCCAGCACCTTGAGTTCCGCGGTCAATGAACCGCGGCGGCCATTTTTGATCGTATCGCCCAGCCTATGCCTGCTGGAAGGCTCCCCGACCAGGCACCAACGAATGCGGATGTCCTGTTCAGCAAGATAGTCAACTACCCTCTTGGTGCCGTTAATGGCCAGGCCCTCTTCGTCACTGGTCAGCAACAGCGCCACTGTGCCCGCATGCGCCGGCCGGGCGGCGATGAAGCGCTCCATGGCGGTGACCATGGCGGCGATGCTGCCCTTCATATCGGCCGCCCCGCGCCCATAAAGAAAGCCATCATGCACGGCCGCTGCAAAGGGGTCGCTGTACCACGTAGCAAGCGGCCCCGGCGGGACGACATCGGTATGGCCCAAGAATGCCAACAGCGGCTCGCCGCTGCCGTGGGTCAGCCACAGATTATCCACCTCATCAAAGCGCAGGTGTGTCGCCACGCAGCCGGCCGCCTCCAGGCGCTCGGCGATCAAGTGCTGACAGCCGGCATCATCCGGCGTGATGGAAGGGCGGCGAATCAATGCCTTTGTGAGTGCCAGGGTCATCAGTCTTGTGCCTGTAAGAGATCTGTCCCGCTACGCCGCGGCCTGCGTCCACCTAAGCCTGATGCCCGGCCGGGCCGAAGCGCTCTGTCGGCTCGCCCCAATGTTCTTTATTCATGATCTTGATTCACTTTTCCAACTCTGCCGGTGTCAAAGCCTGAATGCTGAGGGCGTGGATTTCCGTCGGCATCAGATCATCAAGCGCCGCATAGACCAAGCGATGACGCTGCAACATGGATTGGCCCTTGAACTTCTCGGAGACGATAGTGAGCCTGAAATGCCCGCCGCCTGCGGCCGCACCGAGATGGCCGGCGTGCAGCTGAGATTCATCAATAATATCGATGCGCTGCGGCGAAAGCTGCGCGGACAGGCGCTCGCGTATGGCCGCCACCCGATCGATCATGCCGGCAGTACCTTCTTAAAGGGCTTGACCGTCACGTTTTTATACACGCCCGCTGCCGCAAATGGATCGGCATCGGCCCATTGCTGCGCCGCTGCAAGGGAGTCAAATTCCGCCACGATCAGGCTGCCGCTAAAGCCTGCGGAGCCTGGGTCTTCACCATCTATCGCCGGGAAAGGCCCGGCCAGCAGCAGGCGTCCGCCAGCCTGCAATGCCTCGATACGGGCAAGGTGTTCAGGGCGCGCCCGGCGTCGGCGCTCCAGGCTGTCCGCAACATCCTCGCTGATAATGGCATACAGCACTATGAATTTTCCTTGCCCAACTCATCGGGGTTTTCGATATGCTTGAACAGATAGGCCAACTGGCCGAGCAGAAAGATGAGGTTCAGGGCGGTCAGGCCGAACACCCTGAAATTGACCCAGGTATCGGTCTCAAAGTGAAAGGCCACATACAGGTTGGCCGCCCCGGCGATAATAAAAAAGATCACCCAGCTTAAGTTCAGGCGCAGCCATACCTGCGCCGGTGCGGTGATACTTTTATCCGCCAGGCCGATCATGCGCTCAAACAGGGTCTTTTTGCCGATGAACTGGCTACTAAGCGCGATCAATGCAAACAGCCAGGCGATGATGGTGGGTTTGAATTTGATAAATCGTTCATCCTGGAGCAGCAAAGTGGCGCTGCCGAAGATGAGCACGGCAATGAGCGTAATGACGTGCATCTTTTCAAAACGCTTGTACAGCAGCCAATAGACGGCGATCTGAATCGTGCTTGCGACAATCAAGGCCGCAGTGGCCACATAGATCGCCTGCCCCGGATCAGCAGCGAGCTTAAAGGCGATAAAAAACGCCAGCACCGGGAAAAAATCAAAAACAAATTTCATGGTATTTTTTATCCAAGCATTTAAGCCTTTTTATACATTATCACGATGCAACTATAGCACAGAACCTTAAGGCTGGATTGACAGGGCAGGCGGTCGCTATGCTTCGATGTGGGGTTCCTTAAATTATAATCTCCGAATCTTTTCAGCTTCTCGCCCAGCAAGCGGCCCGGTGTCGGGTTATAATCGCTCTCTTTTACTTACATCGGGGGAGTCTCCTTTGTCAATGAGCGGAAATCAGCGCGTTCTATCCGGGATGCGCCCGACAGGGCCGCTGCATCTTGGGCACTATCACGGCGTTCTCAAGAATTGGTTGGCGCTGCAGGATGAGTATGAGTGCTTTTTCTCTGTGGTTGACTGGCATGCCTTAACGACCGATTATGAGACGCCTGGTGCCATCAGCGACAATGTCTGGGAGATGGTGCTTGACTGGCTGGCGGTCGGCATCAACCCCGGCACCGCCAGGATCTTTATCCAGTCGCGGGTGCCGGAGCATGCAGAATTACACCTGCTGTTGTCCATGTTCACGCCGTTAAGCTGGCTGGAGCGGGTGCCTACGTATAAGGATCAAATGGCACGGCTGAGCAACCGCGACTTGGCTACCTACGGCTTCCTGGGCTATCCGCTACTCCAGACCTCAGACATTATCATGTACAAGGCCAATTACGTCCCGGTCGGCGAGGATCAGGTCGCGCATGTCGAGCTGGCCCGGGAAATAGCCCGCCGCTTTAATCATCTCTATGGCCGTAAGCCGGGTCTTGCAGACAAAGCAGAAGCCGCGGCGAGTAAGCTGGGCAAGGACAAGGCCCAGCTCTATCGGGCGCTGCGGCGTAGCTATCAGGAACAGGGCGATGAGCAGGCGCTGGAGAAGGCCCGGGCCTTGCTGCAAGCCCGTCAAGACATCGGCACGGCCGAGTGCGAGCGCCTGCTGGCCTATCTGGAGGGCGGTGGGAAGATGATCTTTCCCGAACCTAAAGTTCTGCTCACGCCGGCCAGCAAGATGCTGGGCCTGGATGGACAGAAGATGTCCAAATCCTATGCCAATACCATCTCCCTGCGCGAGCCGCCGGACAGCGTCGAGAAAAAAATCAGCACCATGCCCACCGATCCGGCACGGGTGCGCAGGACGGATCCGGGCGAGCCGCACAAGTGTCCGGTCTGGAATCTGCATGAGGTGTATTCGGATGCGGAGGTGCAGGCCTGGGTGCAGGAGGGCTGCCGCAGCGCGGGCATTGGTTGCCTGGAATGCAAGCGGCCGCTCATTGATGCAGTGCTTGCAGAGCAAGGCCCCATCCGTGCGCGTGCGCGGCAATATCAGGAAGACCCGGCAAGGCTGCGCGCCATTGTGGATGAGGGTTCTGAGGCCGCTCGGGACGTGGCGCGGGAGACGATGGCGGAAGTCCGCCGGGCGATGGGGCTTGACCATCGCTGATTTTTACGGCACATACGATCATAACTCGCCAGGCCATATCCGATTGAAATGCAGCAGGCTGTCAGTTAATGAAAAAGACAGCGCACAAGCCACGCGCCACAAAAAGGCTTACAATGATCGTCCGATGAGCACCGAGACCGAGAAGCCCGCGGCTGAGAAAAAAGCCGAGCAGGAGGAAATGCCCTTTGCCATCGTGCAAGGCGCACCGCTCACCGAACTGCCCAAAGACCTGTATATTCCCCCCGATGCCCTGGAGGTATTTTTAGAAGCCTTTGCCGGGCCGCTGGATCTCCTGTTATACCTGATCAAGCGCCAGAATCTGGACATTCTTGATATTCCCATCACCCGCATCACCGAGCAATACATGCGCTATATCGACCTGATGGACGAGCTGCAGCTGGAGCTGGCCGGCGAGTATCTGCTCATGGCGGCCATGCTGGCGGAGATCAAGTCGCGCATGCTGCTGCCGCGGCCACAGGCGGCGGATGAGGACGAAGCCGACCCGCGCGCCGAGCTGGTGCGGCGGCTACAGGAATATGAGCGCTACAAACAGGCGGCGGAAGACATCGACAGCCTGCCCCGGCTGGAGCGTGATGTGTTTGGGGTAATCGTCGAATTCCCCGGTCGGCAGACGCAGCAAGGGCCGCCCGATGTTCCTTTGGACGCAATCCTGAAGGCCTTTGCGGGTGTACTGCTGCGCGCTGAGCTCTATTCTCATCATCACATCCAAAAAGAAGCCCTGTCGGTGCGTGAGCGCATGAGTCTGGTGCTGGAAAAGACCAGGGGCGATGAGTTTATCGAATTTAAGGAATTTTTTAATGTAGAGGAAGGCCGGGCCGGGGTGATCGTGGTCTTGCTGGCGATTTTAGAACTGTTGAAGGAATCGTTGGTGGATATGGTGCAAAATGAAATCAACGGGCCGATCTATATCAAGGCGGCGGCATGAATCAGGAAGGGCTGGAAAAGGTGCTGGAAGCGGCGTTGATGGCGGTGAATGAGCCTTTGAGCGTGACGCGCCTGTTGACCCTGTTTGAAAAGGACCCGGCGGCGCCGAGTCGCGATGCGATCAGGGCTGCTCTCAACGCGCTACAGGCGCGCTATCAGGAGCGAGGCATTGAGCTAAAAGAAGTCGCCAGCGGCTTTCGTTTCCAGGTGCGGGCTGATTGCGCCGCGTGGATCAATCGCCTGTTTGATGAGAAGCCGCAGCGCTATTCCCGCGCCCTGATGGAGACCTTGGCGATTATTGCCTATCGCCAGCCGCTGACCCGTGGCGAGATCGAGGACATTCGCGGCGTCAGTGTCAGTGCCACTATTATTCGCACTTTGCAAGAGCGCGAGTGGGTGCGGGTTGTCGGGCAGCGTGATGTGCCGGGCCGGCCGGAGTTACTGGCAACGACCAAAGAGTTTCTGGATTACTTCAACCTGAAGCGGCTTGCCGAGCTGCCCTCTCTGGCGGCGATAAAAGACTTTGATCAGCTGGACTCGGATCTGTTTGCAGGAGTAGAAGCCGCCAGCCCTGCAGGACAGGCAGTTGCAGCAGGTGTCGCCGCGGTGGATTTCAGTGCGCCAGATGCAGCGCCGCTCGATCAAGTACCTGATGCTGAGGATGCGGATGCAATCGATACTACCGAAGACCAGTCACTTGAGGAACTGGACAGCGCGGCGAAAGAAGAGGATGCAGCGACAGACAATGTTATCCCATTCTCCGTCTGAGTCATTAAACAAGAGGCCATTCATCATGGAAGCCGAGCGCATTCAAAAGGTACTGGCAAGGGCGGGCTTAGGCTCGCGCCGCACCCTGGAACAATGGATCAGGGAGGGGCGTATCGAAGTCAACGGCAGGCCGGCAGTCCTGGGCGAGCGCATCGGCACCGGAGATCGCCTGCACATAGACAGGCGCCGCATCAACCTGCGCGGACAGCCGACAAGGCCCCGGATGCTGGCCTATTACAAGCCGGAGGGTGAGGTCTGTAGCCGGCGCGATGAGCGTGGCCGCCGCAGCGTCTTTCACTCCCTGCCGGCCATAAAACATGGACGCTGGATCAATATTGGGCGCCTGGATATAAGGACCACGGGCCTGTTGCTGTTCACCAATGATGGCGAGCTGGCGAATCAATTAATGCACCCCGCCGCTAACATTGAGCGGGAATATGCAGTGCGTGTATCAGGCAAGGTAACAGCCGCACAGCTTGATGCCCTGCGCCGGGGGGTGGCGTTAGCCGATGGCCCGGCGCGTTTTACGGACATTGTTGACTCCGGTGGCCACGGCCTAAACCACTGGTATCATGTCGTGCTGATGGAAGGCAGAAATCGCGCGGTCAGGAGGCTGTGGGAGTCGCAGGGCTTGCGCATCAGCCGCCTGATCAGGGTGCGTTTCGGGCCCTATGTCCTGGAGAGACGGCGGCGTCCGGGCCAGTGCTGGGCGCTGACAGAAAAAGAGATCAGGGACTTGAAAAATTACGGAAGCTAAGATCAACAAAGCTGCCGAATCATTTAAGAGCGCTCCCTTGAGTGCCGACAGAGCCTCGCCAGCCATGCCTTCAAGACAGCTGCTGCTCAGACTTTATCAACGGCTCTATGATGCCTATGGCGCGCAGCATTGGTGGCCGGCCGAGACGCCCTTTGAGGTGATGGTGGGGGCCATATTGACCCAGAATACCCACTGGCACAATGTCGAGAAGGCCATTAGCAATCTAAAGGCGGCGGGCTTGATGGAGATAGACAGGCTACGCGCCCTGGAAGCACCGGCGCTGGCGGCACTTATCAGGCCATCCGGGTATTTCAATGTGAAGGCGCAGCGCTTGAAGAACCTGTGCGACTGGGTGGTGCAGAACGGGGGCATAGAAAAACTAAGCGGCTGGACCACGCCTGAGCTGCGTGTCGGTCTGTTGTCGGTGAGGGGCGTAGGGCCGGAAACCGCAGATGATATTGCCCTGTATGCCTTCGACCGGCCGGTCTTCGTGATAGATGCCTACACCCGGCGCTTGCTAGTCTCGCTTGGCTTGATCAAGGGCGAAGAGGGCTATGAGGCCTTGCGCGCACTGTTTGAAACTGCGCTCGGCCCCGATGCAAAATTGTTCAATGAATATCATGCCCTGATCGTGCGTCATGCAAAGGAGAAATGCACGCAATCCCCTCATTGCCTGCATTGCCGGGTGGAAAGACCGCTAAGGCAGTCACCTTAAAACTGGCCGCATGGATTTGCTTTCCCTTGCCTTCCCCGCTACGCTGCTCGCCCCTTGAGGATTCGCGCAAGAATGAGGCAACTATGACGCAAAGACAGGCCCTGGTGGCGGCAAACTGGAAGATGAACGGCTCGCTTGCAAGCATCGCGCCCCTGCTGCAGCAGATTGTCGGCGGACTGCCTGGGCCTGGTCAGGCCGGGGGAGAGGTGGCGGTCTGTGCACCTTATATATATATCCCGCGGGTGGCTGAATTATTGGCGCAGACCGAGATTGCCTTAGGCGCGCAGAACCTGTCTGCGCAGGCAGTCGGCGCCTATACCGGCGAGATTTCGGCGGCGATGCTGAAGGATTATGACTGCCGCTATGTGATCGTCGGGCATTCAGAGCGCCGGAGTCTCTATGCTGAATCAGACGGGCTGGTGGCCGATAAATTTGCCGCAGCACAGGCCGCCGGACTCATTCCCATCCTCTGCCTTGGCGAGCAGTTGCATGAACGGGAGCAGGGCAGCACGGAAGAAATCGTGGCAAGGCAGCTGGATGCCGTCATCGAAAGATGCGACATAGCGGGATTTACGCACGCAGTGATCGCCTACGAACCTGTCTGGGCCATCGGCACCGGTCTCACCGCCACACCGGAGCAGGCGCAAGAAGCCCATGCTTTCATCAGACTAAGACTGGCGCGCCATGACGATGCGATTGCTGATACCATACGCATTCTTTACGGCGGCAGCGTCAAGGCAGATAATGCGGGTGCGCTATTTTCTATGGCAGATGTTGATGGCGGCCTGATCGGCGGTGCCTCATTAGACGCCCAGGATTTTTTGACTATCTGCCATGCGGCGGGGCAGGCAACGGCCCATGTAGCAGGACAAGCAACGAGGTAATCATTAACATGGAATCATTAGCAACATTACAGACAGTCCTGTTGGTCGTACAGGTGCTGGTGGCCTTGGGCCTGATTGGCTTCATCCTCATCCAGCACGGCAAAGGCGCCGATGCCGGCGCCGCCTTTGGCAGTGGCGCCTCCAACACCGTCTTTGGTGCACAAGGCTCGGGCAACTTCATGACCAGGACCACGACCATCCTGGCCTTTGTGTTTCTGGCCAATAGCCTGGCCTTGGCGTATATCGCGCGTGAGCGCGTTACCCAGGGGCAGAGCCTGATGCAGACGGAGAGCGTGATGATGCAAACGCAGGAGCAGGCGGCTACGGAAAGGCCGCAGCCTGCCGCCGAGGTGCCGGCGATGACCGAATCAGACATTCCCGTTCTTCCAGAAGAGTAGCCGGCAATATGTAAAACACGCCGATGTGGTGGAATAGGTAGACACGCTGTCTTGAGGGGGCAGTGCCTTAACGGCGTGCCGGTTCGACTCCGGCCATCGGCACCATCTTGGTGTGCAAAAACGTTCGGTAAAGCAGCCGTTTTAACGCTCTTCTTATCTTGCTCTGCCAAGGCTTATTGAAGGGCGGCGCTCACTCGTGTACATAGTGGGTGTGGGCAGGGTGCTGGATGATGACCAACTGATCATTAAAGATATAGCTTCACCACCGCCACGATGGCCAGAGTAACGGTTGCGCCGACAATAAGCGAATACCATCTATTTTCGTTATAATTCTTCTTGTTTCGCTGCTGGTCTTGATTATCTCTGCAATGTTTTTTGATTATCCGTCCGCATTTTCTCAATCGCTATAAATCCTTGGCAATCTCCGCCTGCATTTTCTCATGCCGCAGATTTTCATCAATGTCTGTTGCACTCATTGTTGTCTCTTCTCTATCTTAACCTGTGTTGACCTCTCTTCATCCCTTATCCATCTCATCGTGTAATCGCCAAGCATAAATGATATGACTCCGTGCAGTGCTACATTCCGTCCGATCATGTAGGAATTCAATAGGTGCTATAGTTTAGGCACACTAAACGAGTCTGATTATACCCGTAAGCGACATTGCAAATACTCGTCCCCCGCATCCAGTCAAATCCACTTGTTTCAGGCTCTGACACCGACCAGAGAACGGGCAGGCTATTCCTTCGCCTGCCAAGAATCCATGAAGTCATAAGAGTACCTCCTGAGTTAAAGCCGGGGACAAGGTCTGTGAAAACCCGCTAAACCAGTGAGTCTGTTCACAACAACTAGCCCGATGACTGCTTTTTGGAGTATAGTAAATCGTGCTTCGCTTCACTAACTAAATCATAACCCCCAAGAGCTTCTTATGCATAGCTATGAGCAATCGGTTGCTACCCGCTACCATATCTATAACAGTTTATTTCTAAACCTTCCCTTTCATGATGTCTATCGAACCGGGACCTTGTTGCCGCTGTTGCAGCAGGCCTGTGAGCAGGGCTTTGAGAAGCATCAGGACCCGGCCTCGATCATCGAGCGGTTTTTCAAGGAACATGTTCCAAGTGCTGCGCCTGAGAATCACTTCGATCTGTTGTTTAATTTTATTCAGTATATCGAGCGGCAGGTCGTCTTATTTGATTCCATCGAAGATGCAGCCTTTGGCGAGATCAACGAGCTTGAAGGCAGCGGCACGGTCAGCGCCTTGCTGCTGCGTGCAAAGGCCGAGGGCAAGCAGGCAGCATTAAAGGCCAGGCTCGAAGACTTTGGAGTGCGTATTGTGCTGACCGCCCATCCGACTCAATTCTATCCCGGCAGTGTGCTGGCCATCATCAACGACCTGGGCATGAGCATCAGCGAGGACCGGCTTGATGCGATCAATTCGCTGCTCCATCAGCTGGGCAAGACAGCGATGATAAAGCGAGAGAAACCCACTCCTTATGAAGAGGCAAGCAGCCTGTGCTGGTATCTGGAAAATGTATTTTACGAAGTGATACCGGCGATCCTGTTGCAGCTCATGAGTGAACTGGAAATAGGCATTGATGAGTGGCACAACGATGCGCTCTTGCAAGTCGGCTTCTGGCCCGGGGGAGACCGGGACGGCAATCCCTTTGTGACCAGTGATACGACCCTGGCGGTTGCCGCCCTGCTTAAAGAGACGGTGTTGCGATGTTATCACCGCGACCTGCGCACCTTAAAGCGGCGCCTGACCTTTAGCGGCGTCGATACCATCCTGTCCGAGGTTGAACAGAAGATTTACTCGATGGCCTACGGCAGGCCGGGCAAGGATCACTATCAACATGCTGAACAACTGCTGGAAGATCTATTAAGGGCAAGGGCCATCCTGGTCGGCCGACATGATGGTCTTTTTCTTGCGCTGCTCGATGCGGTGATAGTAAAGGTGAGGGTCTTCGGCTTTTACCTGGCCAGCATGGACATACGTCAGGACAGCCCGAAGCATACGGCGGTCTGGGATTCGATCTTGCAAGCCTCAATCAAGGAAACCGAACTAAGGCAGTACAAAAAGCTCAGCGAGCAAGAGAAGGTAGATTTTCTGCTGCGCTTTAAGGGCAAGATTGCTGCCGCGCAGCTTGCAGATCCCTTCGAGCAGGATCTGATCAAGAGCATCTCGGCCATCGCAAAGGTGCAGCAACAAAACGGCACTGAAGCCTGTCAACGCTATGTCATCAGCAACTGCGGCGCAGCGCTTGATGTCATCCATGTGTTCGCATTGGCGCGATCTCTGCTTTCTAAGAAGAGACCATTGCCGCTCGACATCGTGCCGCTGTTTGAAACGATTGAGGATCTGAAGCAGGCGCCGCAGGTCATGGAGACCCTCTACAGCCAGGCCGAATACCGCGCGCATTTAAGCAGCCGCAACAAGCAACAGACGATCATGCTAGGCTTTTCAGACGGCACGAAGGACGGCGGCTATCTATGTGCGAATTGGTCGATCCATCGGGCGAAGGAAAAGCTGACGCAAGTCTCGCGCCGGCATGGTTTTTCGACAATATTCTTTGACGGGCGCGGCGGCCCGCCCGGGCGCGGCGGCGGCAATACGCACGATTTCTACGCCTCGCTGGGCGATGCAATAGACAGCCGGGAAGTCCAGATCACCATCCAGGGGCAGACGGTCAGCTCGAATTTCGGCAAGCCGGCCTCCTGTCGCTATAACCTGGAACAGCTGTTGTCTGCGGGCATTGAGAACGAATTTTTTCACAAGCAAGAACACTTGCAGGCCGATGAGGCCGCGCTGCTGGATAAACTGGCGGCGGAGGCCTATGCGGCTTATTTGATATTGAAACAGCACCCGCAGTTTGTGCCGTACCTGGAGAAGATCACCCCGCTGTCTTTTTTTAGCGAGACCAACATCGGTTCCCGCCCGGTGCAACGCGGACAGTCGGCGCATCTTAAATTTGAAGACCTGCGCGCGATCCCCTTTGTCGGCTCGTGGGCGCTGATGAAACAAAATGTGCCCGGGTTTTATGGCGTCGGTTCTGCCTTGAGCAGCCTAAAAAAGGCGGGCAGGCTAAAAGAGCTACAGGCCCTGTATCAGCAATCCCTGCTGTTTCGAACCCTGCTAAGCAACAGCATGATGTCATTGACCAAGTCCTTTTTCCCGGCAACGGCCTACCTGAAAAAAGACGCGGAGTTTGCGGAGTTCTGGGAGCTGCTCTATCAGGAGTTCGAGTTAGCGAGAGACATGCTGCTTGAGGTCTCCCAGCTCTCGGAATTGATGGAAAGCAGCCCGGCCAATCGCGATTCCGTAAAATTGCGCGAGAAGATCGTCTTGCCGCTCATCACCATCCAACAGTTTGCCTTACAGCACCTGCGTGAAGGCGCTGGCAATAACAAGGCGCGGGAGAAAACATATCGGGACTTAGTGCTGCGCTGCATGTTCGGGATCATCAACGCAGGCAGAAATTCGGCTTAAGGCAATTCAAGAGGCACGAAACCTTATAAGCCCTGTTTATACTTTCGCTAAAAGAAAACTGCGTACACAAATACACATAACTGCCAACCATGACCACAAAGAAAGACTTATCCGAACGCGATATTTGCTCCAAGTTCATCAGCCCGGCTTTGAAAGATGCGGGCTGGGACATGGAGCGGCAAATCCGCGAAGAGGTCTCTTTTACGGAAGGCAGGATTCTCGTCAAGGGAAACATGGCCTTGCGCGGCCAGCGCAAGCGGGCCGACTACATTCTCTACCATAAGCCGAACATCCCCGTTGCCGTCATTGAGGCCAAGGACAACAGCTATTCGGTGTGCGCCGGGATCCAGCAGGCGCTTAACTATGCTGAAATTCTCGATATACCGCTCGCCTACAGCAGCAACGGCGATGCCTTCTATGAGCATGATCGAACAAAAAGCAAGGGAAGCATTGAGCGGGAAATCGCGCTGGATGAATTCCCCTCCCCAGATGAACTCTGGCAACGCTACAAAAAACACAAAGGCATCGAAACACCGGAACAGGAGAGGATCAGCGCGCAGGATTATTTCTTCGACGGCTCCGGCAAAGCTCCGCGCTACTATCAACAGACCGCCATTAACCGCACTGTCGAGGCCATCGCAAAAGGCGAGACGCGCATTTTGCTGACCATGGCCACCGGCACGGGAAAGACCTACACCGCCTTCCAGATCATCCATCGTCTGTGGAAGAGCGGCACTAGCAAGCGAATTCTCTTTCTTGCTGATCGCAACGCCCTCATTGACCAGGCTCGGCGCAATGACTTTCAGCCTTTCAAAGACAAGATGACGGTGGTGAAGCACCGGCAAATAGACAAGTCTTATGAGATTTATCTGGCGCTCTATCAGGGTCTCAGCGGCTATGACGAAGACAAAGACGCCTATCGGAAATTCCGCCGCGACTTCTTTGACCTGGTCGTGATCGATGAGTGCCATCGCGGCAGCGCCGCGGCAGACAGCGCCTGGCGTGACATCCTGGAATACTTTGACCGCGCCACGCAGATCGGCCTGACCGCAACGCCGAAGGAAACCGCCGCCGTTTCCAGCACGGAATACTTCGGCGCGCCGATCTATACCTACTCCCTCAAACAAGGCATTGAAGACGGCTTCCTTGCGCCTTACAAGGTCTTGCGGGTGGGCGTGAATGTTGACCTGGAGGGCTGGCGGCCGCAGGCCGGCCAGACCGACCGGCACGGACGCCTGGTTGAAGATCGCATCTACAATCGCACCGACTTTGACCGCAAGCTGATCATTGATGAGCGCACACAGATCGTGGCCGGCAGGGTAACAGAGTTCCTGAAGAAAACCAGCCGCTTTGACAAGACCATCATCTTTTGTGTCGATATTGCTCATGCCCAACGGATGCGAACGGCGCTTGCCAACGCCAACGCTGATCTCATGGCCAAGAACAGCAAATACGTGATGCAGATCACCGGCGATAACGAAGAGGGCAAGCGGGAGCTGGAAAACTTCACCAACCCGGAAGAGCAGTATCCGGTGATTGCCACCACCTCCAAGCTGATGACCACCGGCATTGATGCCCAGACCTGCAAGCTCATCGTGCTGGACAGCAAAATCGGCTCCATGACCGAATTCAAGCAGATCATCGGCCGCGGCACCCGCATCAACGAAGAATACAACAAGCGCTTCTTCACCATCATGGACTTTCGTGCTGTAACGGATCTATTCGCCGACCCAAACTTTGACGGTGATCCGGTCAGGGTAAAAGAGATCGGGGCGGACGAGGAAATCGCCTCGCTGGAAGAGGAAGCCGCCGCCGCTGAACCAATCCTTGACGAAGACGGCGAGGCGCTCATCTTCGGTGAAACAGAACCGCCGGAGATCATCAGCGGCGGTGCCATCGTTGCCGAACCGCAAGAGACATACTATGTCAATGGCGTGAATGTCGCCATCTTAAACGAGCGCATTCAGTACCTAGATAATAACGGCAAACTGATCACGCAAAGTTTAAGAGACTACACGCGCCAACAGGTCAAGCAGCGCTTCACCTCGCTGGATGACTTCCTGAACAAATGGCATGCCGCCGATAAAAAGCAGGCTTTGATTGACGAGCTAACCGAACAGGGCATCGTCTATGCGGATTTCAAGGACGCCATCAACAAAGAGATGGACCTCTTTGATTTGATCTGCCACACCGCCTTTGATCAGCCGCCCCTAACGCGCGCCGAGAGAGCGCAGCAGGTCAAGAAGCGCAACTACTTCGCCCGCTACGGCGAGCAGGCCGGCAAGGTTCTCGAAGCCCTGCTGGATAAATACGCCGATGAGGGCATAGAAAATATCGAGGACATGAAGATACTAACCGTCAAGCCTTTTGATAAAATCGGCACGCCTGTGGAAATCGTCCAGCTCTTCGGCGGCAGGCAGCAATACCTGCAAGCCCTCACCAAACTTGAGCAGGCGATCTACAGCGCCGCATAAACGCCCAGCATGAACACTGACCAAAAACAACAGGGAGCATAAACCATGAGCAACATCGCCAGCATCGTCAAGCGCGCTCGCAACATCATGCGCCAGGACACCGGCACCGGCAGCGACGAGCTGCGCATCCTGCAGCTGGGCTGGATGCTGTTTTTGAAGATCTTCAGCGACAAAGACAAAGAACTGGAACTGCTGGATGACAACTACCGCTCGCCGATCCCGCCCGGGCTGCACTGGCATGAATGGGCCGGCGATGATGAAGGCATGACCGGCGATGAACTGCTGCACTTTGTCGATCGCCGCCTGTTCCCGGCGCTGTCCGAAGACATCGATCTCTCCACTGCCAACCCGCGCGCCCGGCTGGTGCATGAGGTCTTCGCCAACCACTACAACTACATGAAGTCCGGCATCCACTTACGCCAGCTCATCAACAAACTCAACGAGATCGACTTCAACAACAGCAAGGACAAGCAGGTCTTCGGCCGCATCTATGAAACATTCCTAAGCGACCTGCAAAGCGCCGGCGCACTGGGCGAGTTCTATACGCCGCGCGCCTTGACCGAACTGATGACGGCGCTCATTGACCCGCAACATGGCGAGACCGTTCTGGATCCCTCCTGCGGCACCGGTGGCTTCTTAACCGCCACCATCGAACACCTAAAGCAAACCGCCGCCACTGTCGCGCAAAGGAGCGCCATTGACGCCAACGTGCGCGGCTGGGAATACAAGCCGCTGCCCTACCTGCTCGCCAACACCAACCTCATCTTGCACGACATCACCACGCCCGCCATCCGCTACGCAGACTCGCTGGCGCGCCCCCTGGCCGAATACACCCGCCGGGCGCGCGTCGATGTCATCCTGGCCAATCCTCCTTTCGGCGGCGTGGTCTCCAACAACAACGAAAACAACTTCCCCGCAAGCTATCGCATCAAAGAATCCGCCGACCTGTTTTTGATCTTGATGATCCACCTGCTGAAAAAACAAGGCCGCGCCGCCATCATCTTGCCGGACGGCTCGCTCACCGGCGATCACGTCAAGCAGCGCATCCGCCAAAAGCTGCTCACCGACTGCAACCTGCACACCATCGTGCGCCTGCCCAACTCGGTGTTCCAGCCCTCCGCCTCGGTGGCGACCAACCTGTTGTTTTTCACCAAAGGCGAGCCAACCAAAACCATCTGGTACTACCAGCATCAATTACCCGAAGGCTACAAGGCATATTCCAAAACCCGGCCGATTGAACTGGAAGAATTCGCCGGCCTGAAAGAGTGGTGGCACAAGCGCCGCGCCAACGAGCAGGCATGGCAGGTCAGCATTGAGGCCATCGCCGCTAAGGACTACAACCTGGACATCAAAAACCCGCACCAGCCCGAACAAGAACAACAACCGGGCAGCAGCGAACTGCTGGAGATGCTGCACCAGTCCTTTATAAAAGGGGATGAACTGCTGGCAACATTGCGGAAGGAGTTGGGCTAGTGGCCGCTTGGCAGAACGTAAAAGTAGGCGACTTCTTGTTTGAAAGAAAAGGCAAATACAAGCCCGACGCCCCCGAAATTGCCGACCTTAAAAGGATTGAGAAAATTGATTTTTCCGGGCGTTTTCATGTGGCCGCCAAGCCCAGCAAGACCGGCATGATCCGCATTGAACCCGGCGACTTAGTTATATCCGGCATTAACGTCGCCAAAGGTGCATTGGGCGTTTACGAGGGCGACAGGCCGGTGACGGCAACCATTCATTATTCCTCCTATTCCTTCGACAAAGACAAAATCAACGTGGGATATTTCAAGCGCTTCTTGAAATCACCGCTCCTCATGCGTCTATTGAAAGAGCAGGTAAAGGGAGGGATCAAAACAGAAGTTAAACCCAAGCACTTGCTGCCGTTGGTAATCCCGTTGCCGGATATTAAAGAGCAGGAAAAAATCTTGTCCTGTTTCCTGAAAATAGAGAGCGAAGACAAAGCGCTAAAAGAAGAACTCACCCACCAACAAACCCTGCTCAAAAAACTCCGTCAACAGCTATTGCAAGAGGCCATCGAAGGCAAACTGACCATTGCCTGGCGCAGCGCCAACCCGAGTGCAGAACCCGCCGCCGCACTCTTAGCGCGCATCAAGGCCGAAAAAGCCAAACTGACCAAAGCCAAAAAAATCAAACAACAAAAACCCCTGCCACCAATAAACGAAAAAGAAAAACCCTTCGCACTACCCAAGGGCTGGGCCTGGTGCCGACTGGGTGAAATTATCTTGATGCACTATGGGAAGGCTCTTCCGAAGAGCCAAACAAAACCAGTGGGGGAATATCCTGTTTATGGTTCAAACGGAGTAGTTGGTTTTCACTCCTCTAGATTAACCGATAAACGTTCAATCATCGTTGGACGCAAAGGCTCTGCCGGCGCATTACAAATTGCAGAAGGGGGTTCTTGGACTACTGATGTAGCCTATTACATTGAGGAGTCGCACCTTTTTGGGTTTGCTTATCTAACCTATTTATTGAAATCGTTGAATCTCAGTCAATTAGGCAAAGGAATAAAACCCGGCTTGAACCGAGATGAAGTATATTCACAGTTGATCCCGCTTGCTCCTCTCCAAGAACAACAAACCATTGTTGCCAAAGCCGAAAAACTTCTCGCCCTCTGCGATAAACTGCAAACTCAAATCACCCAAAACCAAACCCACGCCGATGCCCTGATGCAAGCCGTCTTGCGCGAAGCCTTTGCACATGAGACAAATAAAGCCCTTGATAAGGCGCTGTAAAATAATATCGCGATGCAAGACACACCGGCAACAATGCCCCGTGAAATTCTAAAATGGAGAGAGCAATGAGATTTTCTGATCGGATTGGAGTAACAGTTCCCCAAAGGCTTTATCAGTCTGGCAGCATTGATGATGCACTTAGAAATCGATTGTGGAATAAAATAAATGCTGTGGTATTTTCCGGCAAATTCATTAGCGTCAGATACCATCGTACTTTTGATGAGTTTTTCAAAATTCCTGATGATGAAACAGGCATAAAAATATATCAAAAAAACTCAAACTTGAGGGAAAGATATTTTGAATTGGAATGGCACGAGATTTATAACTTCGTGGAATTTATTGTTAAAAAAATCGATCCATCGATGGCCAAACCGTTCAACTGGATACTTGAAGAGGAAAAATCAGCGTACCGGTTTATCAATAGAAGACTGGTGCCGATCTCCGATGCAACAGAAATTGGGGCTGTATCGGCCGCTGCAAACTTGGATGATAAATTTTCCGGGGCTAGAGAAC
Organism: Gammaproteobacteria bacterium; assembly: GCA_963923955.1. Taxonomy (GTDB): domain Bacteria; phylum Pseudomonadota; class Gammaproteobacteria; order Eutrophobiales; family Eutrophobiaceae. Next base: position 933,049 of record OZ000552.1, on the reverse strand, counting down.
ACATTCGACGGGCATTGGAAGCGTTCTCACAAAAGCCCAATGCGGATTATTCGAATGCGATCAAGGAAGCAATTTCTGCGGTCGAGAGCATTGCAAAGGTAATCTCGGGAAAAGACAAGGCGACATTAGGGGAAGCCCTTGGAATCCTGGATCAACAAAAGCAGATGCATGCTGCTTTTAGAGACGGTCTCAACAAGCTTTACGGATACGCTTCGGATGAGGGCGGCATTCGTCATGCGTCTTTGGATGACAATATTGCAGTCGATGAATCTGACGCACATTTCATGATCGTCGTGTGCAGCGCCTTCGTGAATTTCGCAGTTTCCAGGTACAAATGACCCTGTTTGACAATCCTGCGACAGAGCTGGTGTTCCCGGTGTTCAAGAACACAGGCATTTTGCACTTGAAAAGAAGGCTTAAAACTGGTGCCCTTTGCTTGGATTCCTGCACCTGCTCGTAGGCAGGGGTGACGTTCTTACGCAGGAATGACGGGTTAGGCGGAGAGATGGCTTAAAATGTGCATTCTACCTAGATTCCTGCCCTCGCTAGGGATGTTTGCGCTGAGCAAGCGACATCAACGCCCGATTGCCGTGCCAGTCTCGGAAAGCCTATTCGCGGGTATAGCTCTGACCAACGCCCGGTATCTTCCAGATGCGGAAATTCGGGATCTCGGGATTGTCGAAATCCATGTCGCCGTCAACCCAGACGTTTAAGTGATTGGAAACAGCATACATCGCGCCATCCGGCCCCCAGGCCAGCGTATCCGGCCAGTTCATGTCCGGGTGATGGACAAAGCGGCTGACGCGGCGGGTGCCCTCATCAAATTTCATGATCCCATCCAGCGACAGCGCGGTCATGTAGATGTTGCCGGCGTTATCTGCGGTCATCCCGTCCGTGTTCGACGGCAGCACCGCAGCGATCTCCACCGCGTTCTCGAGCACGATTTCACTGCTGTTAAAGTCGCGCAGGAGCTCGGTCGGCAGGCTGTAGAGATGGTTGCCGGTCAGGTTTGTCCAATAGAGCGTTTCCTTGTCACCCGACAACGCAATACCATCGGCACCGGTGCGCATGCCGCCATCTTTCAGCACCGGTCGGTTGTCGATGTTGAAGAAGAAGTTCGGCTCGTCATTGGTGAAGCGATGCTGATTAAGAATGCGCCGTGCCGATTTGGTGTTGCGGTCATAGACGATCAGCCCGCCATGCAGCGGGTCGCAAAAGATGCCGCTGTCGGTGATGTAGGCAAAGCCGCTGTCATTATCAACGGCAAGGTCATTGAGAAAGGAACACTCGGGGTCAGCCTCGGCCGCGCTGAAGACATAGCGCTGGATTTCCTTGCTCGCCTTGATGTCCCAGAGCACCAGCTTGGCATCGCCGGCGGCAAAGGGCGCGCCCGCCACATGTCCCTGATCCAGGATCCACATCACATCGCTGCGGTCGATCTCAAAACCCAGCACGGCCTTGAGCCCCGTAGCATTCGCGATGTCGTTCATCGCCTCATTGGGCCAGGCTTGCAAGGCCCAGGTGTCGCCATGCTGCACCAGTTTAGACAGCGTTGCAGGGATCGCAGCCCCGCCCCAGCGGGCGGTTGAGACATAGATATTGCCGGCGCTATCGACCTTGACTCCCTGCAGCAGGGCCTTGCCGAAGATCTCGCTGCCTTCCCATGCCGCCCTAGTGTCCGCATCCTTGACAATATATGGCAGGCTGTTCCATTCTGCGAGCACCTGCGGCTCGCTCGCCCCCGCCGCGGCCGCCAGTAGCGCGGCAAACGCCGCTGCGTTGATCAGTTTTTTCCGCATCTTGTCATCCTTACTTGGCTAATGACCAACCCATGGTCTCAAACATTGCCGCTGTAGCGACCCCGTTCAGAATTGATTGTCGAACCAATAAGAAGCGCTCTACAAGACCATACTCCATCTGGTCATCATGCGGAATGCCTGCCCGATCAAGATAAATCTCTACATCGCGAGGGCGATCATAGCAATTCACCATCTTCGGCCAGTAGTACATTTCAAATTGTCTTGCCGCCTCGTTGGCCATTGCATTGAGGACCTTGCGGATCGTGCCAAGGCAAGTTTCCATGCGCTGGTTTAATTTCCAGATAGCGAACTCGGGGCTCTCTGTAGCCCGGAGGAGGCGCTTTTCTGATGAACGTATTTCCTCCTCTAACCACTCCCGTTCTTGTGGAGAAAGCCGCGGAATACGCGCATCGAAGTCTTTCCAATATGCTTCTATCGCTTGCGCGAAGCGACGGCGCATATCGAAGTCAGGGGTGTTTTCATCCATCGAGATCGCATTCCAGACGGCGCTACTTAATTCTTTCGTGGCCGCAGACGAAGCCCCCCAGCCCATCGTTGTCAGGACAAAGACAGCAAGCAATATAGTGCGCATCTAAATTTACACCTCCCGGAGTGGCCAACATCCAAAGAACATATCAAACCGCCCTGCACTTGTCACGCGGCGGAATGTACTTTCTGCTTGGATTCCTGCCCCATCGCCCCCCGTTGACTTCGCCGCCAAAGAAGCGTAATTTCAGACTTATGAACGCTACCACCTTTGATACGCATGGTTTCGTGAAGCGGTTGACCGCAGCCGGTATGCCGGAGCGTCAAGCCGAAGTGCTGGCCGATGAACAGTCGCGCCTGCTCGAAGGACACCTGGTGACCAAGCGCGATCTTGCTGAGGCCAAGGCCGAGATCATGCGGATTATCGCCGAGACCAAGGCGGAGATTCTGAAATGGATGTTCGCAGCGCTGCTGGGCCAGACTGCGATCCTTGCTGCGCTGATCAAGCTGCTTTAGGCACCTGTCCCGTCCCAGTCCTATTGGTTTGGCCGTTCGTTGAGCCCGGTTTCATCGCCATGAACGCCGTCACCCTCAATACCGACAGCAGGCGGCTGGTCGGCGTCCTCATCGCGCATAGCCTGTTCATCCGGTTTGTACGCGGCCCGTGTATGCAATAACAAGAAGGGTTGCGCCTGCGCCCAAGCCTAAATAGCCGGTTTTTTTCACGAATACGGCTGCGAGTGTGAACTTTAATAGTGGCAGGCTTGGCTACAGGCGATATAATCTACCTTAGTACCGGTGGACAGAGGGCTTAAGGTCCCTTATCTGGCCTAGATTCCTGCTTCCGCAGGAATGACGGGTTAGGTGAAAAGAGGGCTTACAATGGCTCTCTCTGCCTGGATTCCTGCCCCCGTTTCCACGGGGACGAGCTTTTGCAGCAATGACGAGGAGGGAGGCAACCGGGTGGACTCCTGCCCTCCTCGCAGGCAGGGATGGCGTTCTTGCACAGGAATGACGGGTTAGATGAAAAGAGGGCGTAAAGTTGGCGTTTTTCTCATTGATGCGGCGAAACCCGGCGCACAGGCCGGCCATTGAAACAGGCGATATAAGTTAAAGTTAAGGCGAGATGTTAGAAAACTACCTACCCATCCTGATCTTCCTCATCGTTGGCCTGGCGCTGGGCGGGGTGTTTTTTGTCGTCGGCTATTTTCTGGGGCCGAACCGGCCGGATGCGGAGAAGCAATCGCCCTATGAGTGCGGCTTTGAAGCCTTTGAAGACGCCCGCATGAAGTTTGATGTGCGCTATTATCTGGTGGCGATCCTGTTTATCATCTTTGACTTGGAGATCGCTTTCTTCTTCCCCTGGGCGGTCGCCCTGCGGGACATCGGCATGGCCGGGTTCTGGGCGATGATGATCTTTCTGGCCGTGTTGGTGGTGGGCTTTATCTACGAATGGCGCAAGGGCGCGCTGGAGTGGGAATAGTCCGGCGGCGCAGTAAAACAAATCCTGATATTAAGGAGTAAAGCGATGGGCGCAGTAGAGCAGATACACGAACAAGGCATCGTTACCACCACGGTGGACAACCTCGTCAACTGGGCGCGCACCGGCTCCATGTGGCCGATGACCTTCGGCCTGGCCTGTTGTGCGGTGGAGATGATGCAGGCCGGCGCGGCGCGTTATGATCTGGATCGCTTCGGCGTGATCTTCCGCCCCAGCCCACGCCAGTCCGATGTGATGATCGTGGCCGGCACCTTGGTCAACAAGATGGCCCCGGCGCTGCGCAAGGTCTATGACCAGATGGCCGAGCCGCGCTGGGTGATCTCCATGGGCTCCTGCGCCAACGGCGGCGGCTATTATCATTATTCCTATTCCGTCGTGCGCGGCTGCGACCGCATCGTGCCGGTGGATATCTACGTCCCCGGCTGTCCGCCGACCGCGGAAGCCCTGCTGTTCGGCGTCATGCAGCTGCAAAAGAAGATCAAGCGCAGCGGCAAAAACACCCTGCGCCGGACCGGGTAAGGCTCGCCCATGTCCGAATCACTGGCAAGGCTTGATGCGCAGCTGCGGACGCATTTTTCCGATGCGCTGCTGGCCATCCGCCGCGCCGCCGGCCAGTTGACCTTGGAGGTGCTGCCGGCGCAGTTGTTGCCGGTCTGCCAGACCTTGCGCGATCATCCCGACCTCGCCTTTGCGCAATTATCGGACTTGTGCGCCGTGGATTATGCGGCCTATGGCCAGGCCGATTGGGAGACGCAGAACACTACCAGCACCGGCTTTAGCCGCGCGGTGAGCCAGGGGATTTATGACGAACACAAGTCCACCCATTCCCGCTTCGCCGTGGTCTATCACCTGCTGTCATTTACCCACAACCAGCGCCTGCGCCTGCGCTGTTTTATCGACAACGAACCGCCGCGGCTGGCCTCGGTGCGCGCGCTCTGGGCGGCGGCCGACTGGTATGAACGCGAAGCCTTTGATCTCTTCGGCATCATGTTTGAAGGCCATCCGGACCTGCGCCGCATCCTCACCGACTACGGCTTCATCGGCCATCCCTTTCGCAAGGATTTTCCGCTGGAGGGCAATGTGGAAGTGCGCTACGACCCGGACAAGCAGCGGGTGGTGTATCAGCCGGTTACGATCAAGAACCGCGTACTGGTGCCGAAGGTCATCCGCCATGACAATCGCTACATGAAGCCCGCCGAGGAGGCGCAAACCGATGCCTGAGATCCGCAACATGACCATGAACTTCGGCCCGCAGCACCCGGCCGCGCACGGGGTGCTGCGGCTGGTGTTGGAGATGGACGGCGAGGTGATCGAGCGCGCCGATCCGCACATCGGCCTGCTGCACCGCGGCACCGAGAAGCTGGCCGAGAGCAAGCCTTATAACCAAAGCATCGGCTACATGGACCGGCTGGACTATGTCTCCATGATGTGCAACGAACACGCCTATGTGCTGGCCATTGAGCGGTTGCTCCAGCTCACCCCGCCGCGGCGGGCGCAGTACATCCGCGTCATGTATGACGAGATCACCCGCATCTTGAACCACCTCATGTGGCTGGGCGCGCACGGGCTGGACATCGGCGCCATGACCATGTTCCTGTATTGCTTTCGCGAGCGCGAAGACCTGATGGATTGCTACGAAGCCGTCTCCGGTACCCGCATGCACGCCACCTATTACCGCCCCGGCGGCGTCTATCGCGACCTGCCGGCGCGCATGCCGCAATACCGCCCCTCGCAGTGGAAGGATGAAACAGAGATCAAGCGCTTGAATGAAAACCGCCAGGGCTCCTTGCTGGATTTTATCGAGGACTTCACCGCGCGCTTTCCCGAGCGCGTGGATGAGTATGAGACCCTGCTCACAGATAACCGCATCTGGAAGCAGCGCACGGTCGGCATCGGCGTGGTAACGGCGGAGCGCGCCGTGCAGCTGGGCTTTACCGGCCCGATGTTACGCGGCTCCGGCGTGGAGTGGGACTTGCGCAAGAAGCAGCCCTATGAAGTCTATGATGAACTGGACTTCGCCATCCCCGTGGGCGTGAACGGCGATTGCTATGATCGCTACCTGGTGCGTGTGGAAGAGATGCGCCAGTCGAATCGCATCATTCGCCAGTGCGTGGACTGGCTGCGCGCCCACCCCGGCCCGGTGGTGATCGACGACCACAAGCTCGTTCCCCCCAAACGCGAGGATATGAAGGGCGACATGGAGGCGCTGATCCATCACTTCAAACTATTCACCGAGGGCTACTGCGTGCCGGAGGGCGAGGTCTATTGCGCGGTGGAACACCCCAAAGGCGAGTTCGGGATTTACCTGGTCTCCGATGGAGCGAATAAACCCTATCGAGTCAAGATCCGCGCCCCGGGCTTTGCCCATCTGGCCTCCATGAACGAGATGGTCACCGGCCACATGCTGGCCGATGTGGTGGCTGTTATCGGCACCCAGGACATCGTCTTCGGGGAGATCGACCGATGAGGTTTCTCCTCCCTCGCCGCCTGCCGAGATCGGAGCCATGCGCATGAGTGAGACTGCAACACCGGCCTTGTCTGCGCACCTGCGCGCCGAGATCGATCATTGGTTAGAAAAATATCCGCCCGATCAAAAACAGTCCGCGGTGCTGGCGGCCTTGCGTGAGGCGCAGCACGAGAACGGCGGCTATCTCACCACCGCCTTGATGGATGCGGTGGCTGATTATCTGGATATGCCGAAGATTGCCGTGTATGAAGTGGCGAGTTTTTATTCCATGCTGGAGACTCGTCCCTGCGGGCGGCACAGCGTCTCGGTCTGCACCAACATCTCCTGCATGTTGCGCGGTGCCGATGAGATCGTGGCGCACATCGAGAAACGCCTGGGCATCAAGACCGGCGAGTCCACCGCCGATGGCCGCATCTACCTTAAAAACGAAGAAGAATGCCTGGCCGCCTGCTGCGCCGCGCCGATGATGATGGTCGATCATGTCTATCACGAAAACCTGAACAAGGATAAGGTCAACGCCATCCTGGACGGCCTGAAATAAACGGACGATTGATGAGCATGGCCAGAACTGCCAAGAACATAATAAAGCCGATAACAGACATGCGCTTTGACCAAGCAGCGGCATCCGTATTCTCCGCCCGACGCGACATTGCGCCGCCGACCATCAAATTGCCGCGTGGCATTAAAACCAACAAACGGCTAAAGATGGACGGGCTGAAGTTATTGGCGCAGCTGCCGCCGGCATCCATTCCAGTCGCCTTCTTAGATCCGCAATATCGCGGCATACTGAACAAGATGAGTTACGGCAATGAGGGTAAGAGCCGGGGCAAGGCCCGATGTGAACTCAAGCAGATGAACGATGAAACCATCGCCCGTTTTGTGCAGGGCATGGACCGGGCGCTGATGCCCAGCGGCCATTTGTTTTTGTGGGTGGATAAATTTGAACTGCTCAATGGCTTTCGTTCCTGGCTGGCAGGCACGGCATTCGATGTGGTCGATATGGTGAACTGGGACAAGGGCCGGATGGGCATGGGCTACCGTACGCGCCGGATAACCGAATACTGCGTGGTGTTGCAGAAGCGACCGCGCAGGGCTAAAGGCGTCTGGAAGATCCACAATATAACGGATACCTGGCGAGAGAAGGCACCGAAGGGTACGCATCCGCACCGCAAGCCTATTGACTTGCAAGGGCAACTGCTGGCGGCGGTTACTAACGAAGGCGATCTTGTGCTTGATCCGGCCGCCGGTGATTTTACTGTGCTGGAGGCTTGCCGCTTGCAGCGCCGCAACTTTATAGGTTGTGATTTGAATGGCCAGGATCGCAGATAGAAAACCGAGAGACGCCTCCGGCGGCTATGAGCGGCTGTTTGGCGCTGCCGCGCGGGTTCAGTCTATTCCCAATTTAGATGAATTTTTAGCGGCTGAAATCATGCCGGAAGGCGTGTTTATCGCGCCCAAGCGACAGGTGGATGAAATCCGCCTGGCCTTGAAAGGCCTGATGAAGATCGGCAATGGTCGGAATTTTGTATAATTTCCCAAAACAAGTACACGATGAATGACGACAAACTAAATGCGGTCTGCTACGCCACGCTGAAGTACAAGCAACCCTGGACGCTGGCGAATTACGCCAAGGTCGGCGGCTATGAGGCCTGGAAAAAGATCTTGGCCGAGCAGACCCCGCCCAAAGACATCATCGAAGAGGTCAAGGCATCGGGCCTGCGCGGGCGTGGCGGGGCGGGTTTCCCGACCGGCCTGAAATGGAGCTTCATGGCGGGGGATTCGCCGGTGCAAAAATATGTGGTGTGCAACTCGGATGAGAGCGAGCCGGGGACATGCAAGGATCGCGACATCCTGCGCCTGAACCCGCACTCCCTGATTGAGGGGCTGGCGATTGCCTGCTATGCGATGGGCGCAAGCGTGGCGTACAATTACATCCGCGGCGAATTCATGGACGAGCCCTGGCGGCGCTTTGAGGGCGCACTGGCCGAGGCCTACGCCGAGGGTTTGCTGGGCGAGGACATTATGGGCACGGGCTTGACCATCCATATTTACGGCACGCTGGGCGCCGGTGCTTATATCTGCGGCGAGGAGACCGCCCTGCTGGAGTCCCTGGAAGGCAAGCCCGGCCAGCCGCGTTTCAAGCCACCTTTTCCGGCGCAATACGGTCTCTATGGGCGGCCGACCACGATCAACAACACCGAGAGCTTCAGTTCCGTCCCCAGCATCCTCCGCCGCGGCGCGGCATGGTTTGCCGAGCTGGGCGTGGAAAACAGCGGCGGCACCAAGTGCTTCTCCGTCAGCGGTCATGTGGAAAAGCCGGGCAACTTTGAAGTGCCGCTGGGCATGCCGTTCAAGGACTTGCTGGCGCTGACCGGCGGCGTCTGGAAGGGGCGTGAGTTAAAGGCCGTCATCCCGGGCGGATCGTCGGTGCCGGTGGTGCCGGGCGAGTTGATGATGCAGGCGAATATGGATTACGACTCGGTGCAGAAGATCACCGGCTCCTCCATCGGCTCCGGCGCCGTGGTGGTGATGGATGAGAGCACCTGCATGGTCCGGATGCTGCGCCGCATCTCGCGTTTTTATTACGCCGAGTCCTGCGGGCAGTGTACGCCGTGCCGCGAAGGCACCGGCTGGCTGTATCGCATGCTCTCGCGCATCATTGACGGCAAGGGCGTGACCGACGATCTGGACAAGCTGGTGGATGTGGCGAACAAGATCGAAGGCCGCACCATCTGCGCCCTGGGTGATGCCGCCGCCTGGCCGGTGCAGAGTTTCCTAAAACACTACCGCCACGAGTTTGAATACATGATCGAACACCAGGGCCGCTCCATCTTAGACGGTGTGCCGAGCAAGGCGGCGTGAGCGGTCAAATGAGCAACGAAGAGCAATGGCTGAAGATACGATAACGATCGAAGTGGATGGCGCTTCCCTGCCGGCGCGCAAGGGGCAGATGCTGATCGAGGTTACGGATGCCAACGGCAGCTATGTGCCGCGCTTTTGCTATCACCACAAGCTGTCGGTGGCCGCGAATTGCCGCATGTGCCTGGTGGAGGTGGAAAAGGCACCCAAGCCTTTGCCGGCCTGCGCCACGCCGGTGATGCCCGGCATGGTGGTCAAGACGCGATCAAAGCTGGCGCTGGAAGCGCAAAAATCCGTCATGGAGTTTCTGCTGATCAACCACCCGCTGGATTGCCCGATCTGCGATCAGGGCGGCGAGTGTGAATTGCAAGACCTAGCGATGGGCTACGGCAGCGATGTCTCGCGCTACCAGGAAGGCAAGCGCGTGGTGGTGGACAAGAACATCGGCCCGCTGGTGCAGACCGACATGACCCGCTGCATCCACTGCACCCGCTGTGTACGCTTTGGTGAAGAGATCGCCGGCCTGCGTGAGCTGGGGGCGACCGGGCGCGGCGAGGACATGGAGATCGGCACCTATATCGAGAAGAGCATGGCCTCGGAATTATCCGGCAATGTGATCGACCTGTGTCCGGTCGGCGCGCTCACCTCCAAGCCCTTTCGCTACTCCGCCCGCACCTGGGAGATGCAGCAGCACCCCGGCATCGCCGCGCATGATGCGGTCGGTTCGAATCTCTATTTTCACATCAAGGACGGGCGCGTGAAGCGCATCGTGCCGGCGGAGAACGAGGCGATCAACGAGGTCTGGCTCTCTGATCGGGATCGCTTCAGCTACGAAGGGCTATACAGCGCCGAGCGCCTGACGGTGCCGATGGTCAAGGAAGACGGTAGCTGGCGGGAGGTGGATTGGCCGCTGGCCTTGCAGGCGGTCAAGGGGCGACTTGGCGCGGTCATCGAGTCCCAAGGGCCGCAGCAGCTGGGCGCCCTGATCTCGCCAACATCCACCACGGAAGAGGCGTATTTGCTGCAAAAGCTCGTGCGCGCCCTGGGTTGTCCGAATATCGATCATCGCCTGCGCCAGTCTGATTTCAGCGATCAGGAGTCGGCGCCGCGCTACCCCACGCTGGGCATGCCCATCGCCGACTCAGAACACTTAGACGCTGCCCTGATCGTAGGCGGCCATCCGCGCAAGGAGCAACCCCTGCTGAACCACCGCCTGCGTAAGGCGGCCCTGCGGGGTGCTGAGATCATGTTCTTACATGCCGCCCGTCATGCGCTTAATTTTACAGCGGCGGCGCAATTATGCTGCGCCCCCGGCGACTGGGTGAACGCCTTGGCCGGCATCGCCAAGGCGCTGCTGCCGGCGCGTAGCGATGCGGCGCTGGAGAAGCTGCTGGCCGGGGTGGTGGTCAGCGAGGCACAAGGGGCGGTGGCCGAGCGGCTGCGGGCGGCGGACAACCCCGGCGTGTTTTTAGGCAGCGTGGCAATGACTCATCCGCAACTATCCTCGCTGCGTTACCTGGCCGGCCAGATCGCGGCCTTTTCCTCAGCCGGCTTTGGCTATCTGGGCGAGGCGGCGAACACATTAGGCATGGCCGTGGCCGCTGCCGTGCCCGACCACTCCGCGAGTGGGTCGGGCGGGGCGCATGGCGGTAAGGGCCAGGCGCAAGGCTTGTCCGCCCTGGCCATGCTGGAGCAGAAGTTATCCGCCTATCTCTTGTTAAATGTGGAGCCGGAACTGGACTGCTGCGATGGACGGCTGGCGCTGGAGGCCATGCAGGCGGCGCAGCATGTGATTGCCATCACGCCGTACCGCTCTGCTGGGCTGGAGGACTACGCCGATGTTCTGCTGCCCTTGTGCGTGTATGCGGAGAACACCGGTAGTTATATTAACATTGAGGGCCGGCGGCAGCATTTCACCAGTGCGGTGGCCGGGCCAGGCGAGAGCCGCCCGGGCTGGAAGATCCTGCGCGTGCTGGCCGATGGCTTTGGTCTGGATGGTTTTCCTTATCATGACCTGGCCGAGGTGGCAGCAGAGTTGGATGCGGCGGTCGGGGAAATTAGCGCTGCCAACAATGCGAATGCCAATGTTGGCGCTTGGCGCAGACCAAAGGCGCTCGGCCGCGCGAATGGCAAATTACAAAGAATCACCACAGTACCGATGAACGCTGGCGATGGCCTGCTGAGACGGGCCGCGGCGTTGCAGCAAACCGCCGAGGTCGCCGATGGCACGGTGCACATCAACTGGGCCTTAGCCGAGCGACTGGGCGTCAAGAGCGGCGATACGGTCAAGGTTACGCAAGAAGAACACAGCCTTGAGTTGCCGCTAAGGATCGATCCCGACTTGGCGGATGAGACCGTGCTTATTCATGCCGGGCATCCGGCCAGCGCCGGCCTGGGCGCCTGGTTTGGCGAGATCGCGCTGGAGCGGATTTGAATATGTTTGAGTTTATCCGCAAGCAGTTGCTTAGCCCTCTGGTGCATTCGCTTGTGCCGGGTGGCTATGAGCAGGAGATCGTCTATACCCTGGACATCATCATCAAGATCATCGCCATCCTGATCCCGGTGCTGCTCAGCGTGGCCTATATTACCTATGCTGAGCGCAAGGTGATCGGCTTTATTCAAGGGCGCATCGGGCCGAACCGCGTCGGTTTTTTCGGCTTTCGCCTAGCCGGACTGGGGCAGCCGATCGCCGATGCGGTGAAGCTGATCTTCAAAGAGATCATCATCCCCACCGGCGCCAACAAGCGCCTGTTTATCATCGCCCCGGTGTTGTCTCTCGCCCCCTCGCTGGCGGCCTGGGCGGTCATCCCTTTTGACGACACCGCAGTGCTGGCCGACATCAACGCCGGCCTGCTCTACATCCTGGCCCTGACCTCGCTGGCCGTATATGGCGTCATCATCGCCGGCTGGGCCTCGAACTCCAAGTATGCCTTTTTGGGTGCGATGCGCTCAGCAGCGCAGATCGTCTCTTATGAGATCGCCATGGGTTTTGCCCTGGTGGTGGTGCTGATCGCCGCCGGTAGCCTGAACTTAGGCGAGATCGTGCGCGCCCAGAGCGGCAGCATCCTGCACTGGTTCTGGCTGCCCTTGCTGCCGGTCTTCCTGGTGTATTTTATTTCCGGCGTGGCCGAGACCAACCGCGCGCCCTTTGATGTGGCCGAAGGCGAGTCCGAGATCGTGGCCGGCTTCCATGTGGAATACGGCGGCATGGCCTTTTCCATCTTCTTCATGGCCGAGTACGCCAACATGATCCTGATCTCGGTCTTGACTGCGCTGCTTTTTTGCGGCGGCTGGCTCTCGCCCTTTCAAGGGCTGCCGTTGATCGGCGAGCCCGGCATATTCTGGCTGCTGGCCAAGACCTCGGCCTTCCTGTTCCTGTTTCTCTGGTTTCGGGCTACCTTCCCGCGCTATCGCTATGACCAGATCATGCGCCTGGGCTGGAAGGTCTTCCTGCCGATCACCATCGTTTGGATCGTGGTCATCAGCGCCCTGGTCGTGGCCGGGCTGCCGCCGTGGTTTAACTAATATCGGGTGAACTGAAAAGATGCAAGTAATCAAAAATTACCTCCAGAGTTTGTTTTTATGGGAGTTGCTCAAGGGCCTGCAACTGACCGGCAAGTATCTATTCCGGCGCAAGGTTACCGTGCAGTATCCGGAAGAAAAGACACCGCAGTCGGCGCGCTTTCGCGGCCTGCATGCGCTGCGGCGTTACCCAAATGGGGAAGAGCGTTGCATTGCGTGTAAGCTGTGCGAGGCGGTCTGCCCGGCGCTGGCGATCACGATTGAATCCGAACAACGGGAAGACGGCAGCCGCCGCACCACGCGCTATGATATCGATCTAAGCAAATGTATCTTTTGCGGCTTTTGCGAAGAGTCCTGCCCGGTGGATTCGATTGTGGAGACGCGCATCTTTGAATACCACGGCGAGGTGCGCAGCGATCTGTTGATGACGAAGGAGCGCCTGCTGGAAGTCGGCGACCAGGCCGAGGCGCAGATTGCCGCGGATCGCGCCGAAGAGGCGCTTTATCGCTAGGCCAAGCCGGGCGGGGATTGGGCTTCGTGTGAGTTAGGAAAAAAGACTAAAAAAATGATCACACAAGTTGTCTTTTATTGTTTTGCGGCGTTGTTGATTGCTTCGGCCTGCGTGGTGATAACCGTGCGTAATCCGGTGCTGGCCGCGCTGTTTCTGGTGCTGGCCTTTTTCTCATCTGCGGTCATCTGGATGCTCTTGCATGCCGAATTTCTTGCCATCGTCCTGATCCTGGTCTATGTCGGGGCGGTGATGGTGTTGTTTTTGTTCGTGGTGATGATGCTGGATATTAACTTGGCGCCCTTGCGGGAGGGCTTTGCGCGCTTTCTGCCGGTCGGCCTGTTCTTTGCCGTGCTGATGATGGTGGCCATGGGGCTGGTGCTGGGTTCCGGCTATTTTGACACAAGCCAGGCGGCGCTGGCGGTGAGCGATGATCCAGACTACAGCAACACGGCTGAATTAGGGCGTGTGCTCTATACCGACTATCTCTATCCCTTTGAGATCGCCGGTGCGATCTTGCTGGTCGCCATTATCGCCGCGATTAGCCTGACCATGCGCAAGCCGAAGAGCCTGAAGACGCCGCGGCCGGAGATGCAGGTGGCGGCGAAGCGGGAGGCGCGTGTGCGGCTGGTCGAGATGGAGGCGGAGAAGCGTGATGCGTGAAGCACAGTATTCGGCGGACGGCGCAAGTGGTGCGAGTGGCACAATCGCCGCGCCGCTCGCCTTGCCTGCCGGGCCAGCGCTGAGAGGGTAAGTCCATGCTGGTTTTAACAGACATACTCATCTTGGCGGCGATCCTCTTTTGCATCAGCGTGGCCGGGATCTTCATCAATCGCAAGAACGTGATCATCCTGCTGATGTGCATCGAACTCATGCTGCTCTCGGTGAACATGAACTTCGTGGCTTTTTCCCATTTCTTAGACGACATCGCCGGCCAGATATTTGTCTTCTTCATCCTCACGGTGGCCGCGGCAGAAGCCGCAATCGGGCTGGCGATCCTGGTGGTGCTGTTTCGCCGGCGCAACACGATCAATGTCGCCGATCTGGACACCATGAAGGGATGAACATGTCGGCGACCATGCAGCAGGTCTATCTGGGCATCGTGTTGGCGCCCCTGCTCGGCGCGGTCATCGCCGGGCTGTTCGGCAAGGTCATCGGCCGCAGCGGCGCGCACTGGGTAACGATCATCGGCGTCGGCATCGCCACCGTCCTGTCCTGCATCGCTTACAAACATTTACTATTCGATGGCGGGGCGGTGTATAACGGGTCGGTCTATACCTGGTTGATCGCGGGCAGCTACTGCTTTGAGATCGGTTTCCTGATCGATGAACTCTCGGTAACGATGATGGTGGTGGTCAGCTTCGTCTCCTTGATGATCCACATCTACACCATCGGCTACATGCACGATGATCCCGGCTATCAGCGCTTTTTCAGCTACATTTCCCTATTCACCTTCGCCATGCTCATGCTGGTAATGTCGAACAACTTCCTGCAATTATTCTTCGGCTGGGAGGCGGTGGGGCTGGTTTCTTACCTGCTGATCGGTTTTTGGTTCAAGCGAGAATCGGCCATCTTTGCCAACTTAAAGGCCTTCCTGGTCAACCGCGTGGGGGACTTTGGCTTTCTGCTAGGCATCGCCGCGGTGCTGCTGTACTTCAATACGCTGGATTATGCCGCAGTGTTTGCGCAAGCACCGGCGCTGGAAGGCGAGACCCTGTCGCTTATCAATGGCTATGAATGGTCGGTGATGACCGTAATCTGCATCTGCCTCTTCATCGGCGCGATGGGCAAATCCGCCCAAGTGCCCTTGCATGTCTGGCTGCCCGATTCCATGGAAGGCCCGACGCCCATCTCGGCGCTGATCCACGCCGCCACCATGGTCACCGCCGGCATCTTCATGGTGGCGCGCATGTCGCCCTTGTTTGAACTCTCGGCCACGGCACTCAACCTGATCCTGTGCATCGGCGCCGTGACCGCCTTTTTCATGGGCCTGCTTGGCCTGGTGCAAAACGACATCAAGCGCGTGGTGGCCTATTCCACCTTGTCGCAACTCGGCTACATGACCGTGGCGCTTGGCGCATCGGCCTATGCAGCGGCGATCTTTCATCTGGTAACCCATGCCTTTTTCAAGGCGCTGCTGTTCTTAGCCGCCGGTTCGGTCATCATCGCCATGCACCATGAGCAGGACATGCGTAAGATGGGCGGCTTATATCGCTATATGCCGATCACCTGGCTGACCAGCCTGATCGGATCATTAGCGCTGATCGGCCTGCCGCCCTTTGCCGGTTTTTACTCCAAAGATGCGATCATAGAGGCCGTGCATCACTCCACGCTGCCGGCGGCCGGGCTGGCTTATTATGCGGTGTTGGCCGGGGTCTTTATCACGGCCTTATACAGCTTCCGCCTGTTCTTTATGACCTTCCACGGCGAGGAGCGTTTTGACAGGCATACCTGGGAGCGGCTGCGCGAATCGCCCGCCGTGGTCACCGTGCCGTTGCTGGCACTCGCCATCCCCTCGGTCCTTATCGGCGCCTCGCTGATCGGCGCTATGCTGTTCGGCGATTATTTCGGCGGGTCGATCTATGTTACGGCGGCGAATGATGTGCTGGCGCGGCTCGGCGCGAATTATCATGGTGTGCTGTTCTTTACCTTTACCGCATTCAAGCATCCGCCGGTTTACTTGGCCGCCGCCGGTGTGCTTCTCGCCTGGCTGCTCTATGTCAAGTTCCCGGCCTGGCCTGAGAAAGTGGCGCAGCGCTTGGCGCTTATTTATCGCATCTTGCTAAACAAATACGGCTTTGATGACTTTAACCAGCTGGTTTTTAGCGGCGGGGCGCGGCGGTTGGGCGGGCTGCTCTGGCGCAGCGGCGATGTGCGCCTGATAGACAGCCTGCTGGTCAATGGCTCAGCGCTTGCGGTACGCTGGTTCTCCGGCCTCATCCGCACCCTGCAATCGGGCTATCTCTATGATTATGCCTTCGCCATGATCATCGGCCTGCTGCTGCTGCTGGGCGTGTTTGTGCATGGGATCTTTGCTTGATGTTCGAGAACCTGCCCCTGCTTAGCCTGCTGATCTGGGCACCCATATTGGGCGGTCTGTGGGTGCTGTATGCCGGCGACCGCCAGGAAGAGACGGTCAAGCGCCTGTCATTGGCCGTTGCCGTGCTGGTGTTTATCTTGTCTGTTATCGCCTATCAACAATTCGACCGGGCGAGCCATGCCATGCAGTTCGTCGAGAAGGCGAATTGGATCCCGGCCTTCAACATTCATTATCACTTAGGCATCGACGGCATCGCCTTGCCGCTGATCCTGCTGACCACCTTCACCACCATCCTGGTCATCCTCGCCGCCTGGGAGGTGATCGAAAAACGCATCTCGCAATACATGGCGGCCTTTTTGATCCTGGAAGGGCTGATGAACGGCGTGTTCGCCTCGCTGGATGCCATCCTGTTTTATTTCTTCTGGGAGGCGATGTTGATCCCGATGTTTTTGATCATCGGCGTGTGGGGCGGGCCGCAGCGCGTCTATGCCACCATCAAGTTTTTTCTCTACACCTTTCTGGGCTCGGTGTTCATGCTGGTGGCGCTGTTGTATCTTTATACCCGCATGGACAGTTTTTATATCCTGGACTTGCACCAGCTGCCGCTCTCGCTAACGGCGCAGAAGCTGATCTTCATCGCCTTCCTGCTCGCCTTTGCGGTGAAGATCCCGATGTGGCCGGTGCATACCTGGCTGCCCGATGCGCACGTGGAAGCCCCCACCGGCGGCTCGGTGATCTTGGCCGCCATTATGTTGAAGATGGGCGGCTATGGTTTTCTTCGTTTCAGCCTGCCGATCACGCCGGATGCAAGCCTCGCCTTTGACGGGCTGATGATCGTCTTGTCCTTGATCGCGATTGTCTATATCGGCTTTGTGGCGCTGGTGCAGCAGGACATGAAAAAGCTGATTGCGTACTCCTCCATCTCGCACATGGGCTTTGTAACGCTGGGTTTTTTCGTGGCCTTTTCCGTGTTTGCGACCACGCAGCAGAGCAGCGGCGCGATCATGGCCTTGCAGGGCGGCATGGTGCAGATGATCTCGCACGGCTTTATCTCCGCCTCCCTGTTTCTGTGCGTGGGCGTGATGTACGACCGCGTACATAGCCGCGAGATCAGCGCCTATGGCGGCGTGGCCAACACCATGCCGGTGTTCGCCGCCTTGATGATGTTATTCGCCATGGCCAATGCCGGCCTGCCCGGCACCTCCGGATTCGTCGGCGAGTTTTTAGTAATCTTGAGCAGCTTCCAGGCGAGCTTCTGGATCGCCTTTTTGGCGGCCACCACGCTGGTGCTGGGCGCGGCTTATACCTTGTGGATGTACAAGCGGGTGATCTTCGGCGAGGTGGCCAACGAGGATGTGGCCGAGTTACAAGACATCAACGCACGGGAAACGATAGTGCTGGCGGCCCTGGCCTTTGTCGTGCTGCTGTTCGGTGTCTGGCCGGCGCCGCTGCTGGAAGTCATGCAGCCGAGCCTTGAACACCTGCTGCAACACATGTTGCAATCAAAGACGGGTTGATGATGATGGCGGCGGAATTGATCTTTGTCTTACCGGAAATGGTCTTGCTGGCGCTCGCCTGCCTGATCCTTATCTTGGATACCTTCGGCGAAGACAAGGACAAGTTCCTGCTCTATTGCGTGGCGCAGTCAACGCTGGTCATCGTCGGCTTCCTGGTCTTTTATTATTCGCCAGCACAGCCTGTCTATGCCTTTAACAATCACTTCATCAGCGACCCCATGAGCGTGTTGTTAAAGACCAGCATCTGCGCGGTGGTCGTGGTCGTGTTCTTTTATTCTTACGATTACCTAAAAGAACATGAACTCATCAAGGGGGAATATTTCGTCTTAGGGCTGTTCGCCGTGTTGGGCATGTTGGTGATGGTCTCTGCCGCTAGTCTTTTGACGATCTATCTCGGCCTGGAACTATTGTCCTTGTCCTTGTATGCGATGGTGGCCATGCACCGCGATTCGGAAACAGCATCGGAGGCGGCGATCAAATACTTTGTCTTAGGCGCCATTGCCTCGGGCATGCTCTTGTACGGCATCTCCATGTTGTACGGCATCTCCGGCACCTTGGAATTGGCGCGCCTGGCGCAGTACATCGCCGGGCAGACCCAAGCCGATCTCTTGCTGGTCTTCGGGCTGGTCTTCGTCATTGTCGGCATTGCATTCAAGCTGGGCGCGGTGCCCTTTCACATGTGGGTGCCGGATATTTACGAAGGCGCGCCAACGCCCGTTACCTTGTTCATCGCCAGCGCGCCCAAGATCGCCGCCTTTGCCTTTGCCATGCGCCTGCTTGTGGATGGCATGCCCGCCTTGCTACCGGACTGGCAGGGCATGTTGCTGATCCTCGCAGTCTTGTCCATTGCCACCGGCAACATCATCGCCATCTCGCAAACCAACATCAAACGCATGCTGGCCTACTCGGCCATCGCCCACATCGGCTTTTTGTTACTCGGCATCCTCTCCGGCACGGCTTCCGGCTATGCCGGGGCAATGTTCTATGTGCTGGTCTATGCGCTGATGAGCATGGGGGCTTTTGGCATGATCATCCTGCTGGGGCGCAAGGGCTATGAGGCCGATCTGCTGGAAGACTTCGCCGGCCTTTCCGAGCGCAGTCCCTGGTTTGCTTTTATCATGTTGATCCTGATGTTTTCCATGGCCGGGGTGCCGCCCTTCATCGGCTTCTGGGGCAAGTGGTTTGTGATCATGGAAGTGATCGCCGCCGGTTACATCGGCGTGGCGGCCTTTGCCGTGCTGCTTTCTGTTGTCGGCGCGTATTATTACCTGCGCATCGTCAAGCTCATGTACTTCGACAAGCCCGAACACATGACGGCGATCAAGGCTTCACGGCCGATGCGCCTTGTCATCAGCCTCAACGGCCTGTCCCTGTTGGCACTGGGCTTCGTGCCGGGCGTGCTGATGCTGGCCTGTCTGCGGGCGATGGGGGCCTAAGCGCGTACTTCTGCTGTGCCTGAATAGCTAATCAAAACTTCCGGTGCCGATGGCTTGTCCCATCCTCAGCATCCTGCCGGCCTTCATCTCATCAAGCCAGGCGCATTTCCCGGGTTCGAATAACAAGATCACGGTTGAACCCAGATTGAAACGCCCCATCTCCTCGCCCTTGTCCAATTTTATCTCAGGGGAGGCCGGGTCATAATCCCATTGCTTGATCTCGCGCCGCCCCGCAGGCGTAATCTGCCCAGCCCAGACGGTCTCCATGCTGCCGACAAAGATCGCCCCGATCATGATCAGCGCCATCGTGCCGACTTGCGTGTTGAATACGTTGATGATGCGCTCATTGCGCGCAAAAAGCTGCTCCACCGCGGCGGTCGTCACCTCGTTCACCGAGAATAAATCGCCCGGCACATAGAGCATCTTCACCAGCCGCCCGGAGAGGGGCATGTGGATGCGGTGATAGTCCCTGGGGGATAGATAGACAGTCATAAAACGGCCATTCATAAAAGACCGGCGCAAGGACTCATCATTCGCCAGCAGGGCCTTCAAGGAATAGGACTTCCCTTTGGCCTGCAGCATGGCATCGCCATCGATCTTGCCTGCCTGGCTGATGACTCCATCAACGGGAGAGACCACATTGGATTTGGCCTGATCGACAGGACGCACATCGCATTTCAGGCGGCGAGTGAAAAAATCATTGAAGTGCCGATAGCCTGTCGGCTCTGCCTGTGCTGCAATTTTCATATCGACCTCGAACTTCCATATAAAGATGCGGATGAGGGAATTTTTCCACAATGAATACTCGCAGCGAGCGAGCCTGTACATGAGCGCAGAGAGCAGGTGTTGAGGCAGGTGCCGCTGCATAAAGACAAAGAGCCGGTCCCTGATCTTCATGCGCGGGTGTTTAGTGATGGGCGTGATGATGTGGCGTTTTTAGTTTACGCACCTCGGCACGAACCGGAATGGTCGCACCATCGGAAAATTCGAATTGCAGGTCGATGACTTCCCCCGCCTTGAAATACTTGGTCGGTTCAAACAGCATCAGGTGATAGCCGCCGGGGCGAAACGCAAAGCGCTCCTTTGCCGCAATGCTGATCGATGTCTGAGTGCGCATCTGTGCCGTCTCATTAACGATAATGCTTCGATGCATTTCGATCCGCCCATAATCATTACTGCGAACCTTTATTAGTTGGATCTCTGTATTGGTCTTGTTTTCGATAGAAAGATAACCGGCGTTGACCTTGGCGGTCGGCGGTGCCTCGCTGATCCAGGCATCGTTAATAACAATCGCATCCTTAGCCTGCGCTGAAATAGAAAAGAGCAGCAGAAAGATACCGCAGATAAGCCTGGTGCGCATACTAGCTCTGTCCTTCAATAAATTCTTTGATGCGAAGAAAGCGCGCAGCGATGTCATCGGCAGCATGGGGAGCGGAAAATATGCCAACCAACCTTCCCAAAGGGTCAACCAAAAAGGCCGAAGCGGAATGATCCATCAGATAATCGCCCGCTGCTGAAGTCTCTCCGCGAAAATACATGACGCCAAGCTGCCCGGCCAGGCCCTGGATCTGTTCCGGGCTGCCTCCCAGGCCGATAAATTCCTGATTAAAGTAATCGATATAGGCCGCCAGTTGCGCAGGCGTGTCACGCTGCGGGTCGATCGAGACAAAGATAATCTGGACATCCTCATCTTGCCCGTCCTTTTCTATCAGTGTCTTGACCTGATTCAACACGCCCAGCGTGATCGGGCAGATATCCGGGCAATGGGTAAAGCCGAAAAACAGGAAAGACCATCTTCCCTGCAATTCTTCCAGCCCGAAGGCCGCCCCGTTGTCATCAATCGTGGAAAAGGCATGCAGCTGCTTAGGATTCGGCCAGAGCAGCCCGGCAATATCCGCCGGGTTCAATGAGCTTTGCTGATGCCGTGCCGAGTAGATCCCCGCAGCACTTGCCAGCGCCATCACGCCGACGGTCATAACGATGAGTATCTTGTTGTTCATGCGTAGCAGTATATCTTAATCCTTAGGGTCTTGTTGGTGGTGCCGGGCATGATTGGGCGATACTGCGGGCCTGCGCTAGACCGGCGGTAAGCGTTTCTTATCGCATAGCGGGCGGCCCCGAGAATATTCAGTCCCAACGCCCCACCCACTTCTCACACCAACCCCAACAAGCCGCGCAGCAGGTAGGCAAAGGCGAGTACGACCAGCAGGCCGGCTAAGTACAGGCCGATGAACCAGGCCAGTTGCTGCTTTCTATCGGGCTTGTCGTCCTGCGGGGGTTTCATCGGTCATCAATGATGATAGCCGGCACCCAGCTCGGTCTTGCCGCGAAAGACCCAATAGATATAGGCGGTGTAGGCCAGGATCACGGGCAACAGGATCAACGCCCCCACCAGCAGCAGTGCTTGGGAGTTGGGCGCGGCCGCCGCCTCGCTAATCGTCAGGGAATACGGCACGATGTAGGGGAAGAAGCTGATGACCAGGCCTAAGTAGGACAGCAGAAAGATCAGCATGGCATAGGCAAAAGGCTGCCACAGCGTGGCCTCATTGCGCACGGCACCGAGCAGCAGCCAGCAGGCGGCCGCCGTGATAATGGGCAGCGGCGCCAAGGGTAACAGTTGTCCCCAATGGATGTGCGGATAATCAATCCCCCAGCGCGCACTTGCGGCCGAGTCCAGCAAGGGCACCGAGAAGCTGACGATTGCCAAACACACGATCACGAACAGAGCGGCCACGAAGGCCATCCTTCGTGACCATGACAACAATTCGCCTTCTGTCTTTATGATCAGCCAGGTGGAACCGAGCAGGGCATAGCCCCAGACCACGGCGCAGCCGGTGAAGAAGCTGAACGGCGTTAACCAATCGAACATGCCGCCGGCGAAGCGCCCGTCTTGTAGCTCGATGCCCTGCACCATCGCGCCCAGGATCAGGCCCTGGCTGAAACCGGCCACCACCGAGCCCCAGTGAAAGGCTTGATCCCACAGCCGCTGCAGGACGCCGGTGGAGGAAAAACGAAACTCAAAGGCCACGCCGCGAAACACCAGGGCAATCAGCATGAAGCCGATCGGCATATACACCGCCGGCATCAGCGCCGCATACGCCTTCGGGAAGGCCGCAAACAGGCCGCCGCCGCCCAGCACCAGCCAGGTCTCATTCCCATCCCAGACCGGCGCGACCGAGCTCATCATAATGTCCCGATCTTCATCGGTGGCGGCAAAGGGGAATAAGATCCCCACGCCCAGGTCAAAGCCGTCCAGCAAGATGTACATGAACACCGCCACGCCGAGCAGCAGCGCCCAGATCATCGGCAGGTTGAAAAAGCCCTCCGTCATGGCCGCTGGCCTTGAGTTCGCAGGGTGAGATCGTGTTCATAATCGGCGATCTCGATGCGGCTGCCCAGCACCGGCTGCGAGCGCAGCTCCTCTGAATCCGGCGTGACCGACTGCGGCGCTTTGACCGCCAAGCGTGATAAATAATACAGCCCCGCGCACAGCACGATGAGATAAGTGAAGATGAAGACGATTAGCGACATGCCGACGCTGTTGGCGGTCACCGGCGAGACCGAATCGACCGTGCGCAACAGGCCATAGACGGTGTAGGGCTGGCGCCCCACCTCGGCGGTGAACCAGCCGGCCAGCACCGCGATAAAGCCAGAAGGCCCGGTCAGCACGCACAGTTGCAAAAAGCGCCTGTGCGCGGTCAACGTGCCCTGCATTAAAAACAGCACGCCGAGGGCGGCGACCAGCAGCATCAGCAGGCCCATGCCCACCATGATGCGAAAGCTCCAGAACACCACGGCCACCGGCGGGCGCTCGCTGGCCGGCCAGTCTTTCAGGCCCGGCAGCTTGGCGTTCAGGTCATGGGCGACCACCAGGCTGGCCAGCTTAGGAATGGCAATCTCATAATCATTGCGCTCGGCCTCCTCATTCGGCAGGGCGAACAGCACCAGGGGCGCGCCGCGCTTGGACTCCCAATGCGCCTCCATCGCCGCCAGCTTGAGCGGCTGCATCTCGTGCACGTTCACGCCGTGGCTGTGGCCGGAGACGATCTGCAAGGGCGTAACGATGGCCACGAAGATCAGCCCCATCTTCAGCATCACCAGGCTGGCCTCGTTGTTGCTACGCTTGTGGTAGCGATCACGCAGGAGGTGAAAGGCGGCGACCGCGATCACCACAAAGCCGGTGGTCAAATAAGCCGCCAGCACCATGTGTGTGAAGCGGTAGGGGAAGGAGGGGTTGAAGATCACCGCCCACCAGTTGACCGCATAGAACACGCCATCGCGGATCTCATAGCCGGCTGGCGTGTGCATCCAGCTGTTGGCGGACAAGATCCAAAAGGCCGAGGTCAGCGTACCTACTGCCACGGCACAGGTGGAGAAGAAGTGCAGCTTACGCCCCACCTTGTCCCAGCCGAACAGCATGATCGCCAAAAACGAGGCTTCCAGGAAGAAGGCGGTCAAGACCTCATAGCCCAGCAAGGGCCCCAGGACATTGCCGGTCAATTCCGAGAACACGCTCCAGTTGGTGCCGAACTGGTAGCTCATCACCACCCCGGAGACCACGCCCATGCCGAAGGAGATGGCGAAGATCTTCACCCAGAAGCGATACAGGCTGAGATACACCGCCCGCCCGGTCTTCAGCCACAGCCCTTCGAGCATGGCCAGATAACTGGCCAGGCCAATCGTGAACGAGGGAAAAATGATATGCAGGGCGACCGTGAAGGCGAACTGCGCCCGGGCCAGGAACACCATGTCGAGGTTGTCAATCATCGGCTTTTATCCTAAATAAAATTGCCTTTGCGTTATTGCCGCAAACCCGCCCCCATAAAGCGACCCTTAGCCCCTTGACTTATCCAGTATAAACCCGTTGGCAATGTTAATCCAACAAAGTTTTCAGCCGCCGCGAATCGGCCGGTCGACAGGCCGGGTTTTTCGTCCGGAACTAGAATCTTGCCAGAGATGGTGCGAACTAATTGGTATATAAATATTAGATAGACTATAATCCGCACTTTATATGTCTGAGGAGCGTTGCGACGGGTGAGACCCGCCAGGCTCAGGCATAGATGAAATAAACGGCGCTCGCTTGGTTTGTTTGTCAGGCAGACAAAGTGGGCGCGGCGTGTCTATCCCTTGACCTATCTTTGTTTCCCTTATGTTTTAGCGGCATCGAGAAGGTTTTTGCCGAGACCTTCACGAGGCTTGTACAAAGCGCAATGCAAGCAGGTTTCTTAGTCTTAAACCAGAATTTGAGGATGCTATTTGGATGAGCAGGAATTTTTTGTTCACCTCCGAATCGGTCTCTGAAGGCCACCCCGACAAGGTGGCCGATCAGGTCTCCGATGCGGTGTTGGATGCGATGTTGGCGCAGGACTCCCAAAGCCGGGTGGCCTGTGAGACGCTGGTTACGACCGGCCTGGTGGTGATTGCCGGTGAGATTAGCAGCGCTGCCGGCGTGGATCTGCAGGATGTCGCCCGCAGCACCATCCGCGAGATTGGCTATACCTCGCCGGATGTCGGTTTCGATGCTGATTCGTGTGCCGTGCTGGTGGCGCTGGACAAGCAGTCGCCGGACATTGCCCGCGGCGTGAACGAAGGCGAGGGCGAGGACAAGGCGCAGGGGGCGGGCGATCAGGGGCTGATGTTCGGCTATGCCTGCAATGAAACTGAAGAGTTGATGCCGGCGGCCATAGCATACGCCCATCGTCTGGTAAGACGCCAGGCCGCGTTGCGCAAGGACGGCACGCTGGATTGGTTACGGCCGGATGCCAAGTCGCAGCTGACCTTGTGCTATGAAAATGACCGGCCGGTCGCCGTTGATGCGGTCGTGCTTTCCACCCAGCATGCTGAGCACATCAAACAGCCGGCGCTCAAGGAGGCGGTGATGGAGGAAATCGTAAAACCCGTCCTGCCCGCCGAGTGGCTTAAGCCCGACACCAGTTATTTTATCAACCCCACCGGGCGCTTTGTCATCGGCGGGCCGATGGGCGATTGCGGCCTGACCGGACGCAAGATCATTGTTGACACCTACGGCGGCATGGCGCGGCACGGCGGCGGCGCCTTCTCCGGCAAAGACCCGTCAAAGGTGGACCGCTCCGCAGCCTATGCGGCGCGTTATGTCGCCAAGAACGTGGTCGCCGCGGGTCTTGCGGACAAGTGCGAGATACAGTTGTCCTATGCCATCGGCGTTGCCCGGCCGACCTCGATCAGCGTGGCCACTTTCGGCACCGGCAAGGTGGACGATGTGAACCTGATCGCCGCCATCCGTGAACACTTTGACCTGCGCCCGAAAGGGATCGTGGCCATGCTGGACCTGCTGCGGCCTATCTACCAGCAGACCGCCGCCTACGGACACTTCGGGCGCACAGAAGGCGACATTCCCTGGGAGAAGACCGACAAGGCCGAGCTGTTGCGCGATGCCGTAGGCGTTTTATAATTTTTTTAACTAAAACTGGAGAGAAAAACATGGCTGATGCAGCAGAGAAAATACGTGATGATTTTATTGTCAAGGACCTTGGCCTGGCCGAGTTCGGGCGCAAGGAGATTGCCTTGGCCGAGCATGAAATGCCGGGCTTAATCGCCATGCGCGAAGAGTACCGAGTGGGGCAACCACTCAAAGGGGCGCGCATCACCGGCTCCCTGCACATGACCATACAGACTGCGGTGTTGATCCAAACCCTGGAAGCCTTGGGCGCGCAGGTGCGCTGGGCCAGCTGCAATATCTTCTCAACGCAAGATCATGCAGCCGCTGCGATTGCCGCGACCGGTACGCCGGTGTTCGCCCATAAGGGCGAGAGCCTGGCCGAGTATTGGGACTATGTTGACCGCACCCTGGATTGGGGCAATGGCCTGGGGCCGAATGTGATTTTGGATGACGGCGGCGATGCGACCCTGTTCGTGCATCTGGGCTATCGGGCGGAAGAAGATGCCGCCGTGCTTGCTAAGGAGGCGGACAGCGAGGAGGAGCAGTACCTGCTGGCGCAGTTGCGCTCTTCCTTGGCCCGCGACCCGCAGCGCTTTCACCGGATCATCAAGGACATTCGCGGCGTGTCGGAGGAGACCACCACCGGCGTACATCGCCTGCAACAGATGCAGGCGCGCGGCGAGTTGCTGTTCCCGGCCATCAATGTCAATGATGCCGTTACCAAGTCCAAGTTTGATAATCTCTACGGCTGTCGGCATTCGTTGGTGGATGCCGTCATGCGCGCTACCGATGTGATGTTGTCCGGCAAGGTGGCGGTGGTGGCGGGTTACGGCGATGTCGGCAAGGGCTCGGCTCAATCCCTGCGCGGCCAGGCGGCGCGGGTGATCATCACCGAGATCGATCCCATCTGTGCCTTGCAGGCGGCGATGGAGGGCTATGAAGTGATGCCGATGATCGATGCCTGCAAGCTGGGCGATATCTTTGTCACGACCACCGGTTGCTGCGATGTCATCACGGAGGCACACATCCTGGAGATGAAGGAGAACGCGATTGTCTGCAACATCGGGCATTTTGACAACGAGATCCAGACCGAGCGGCTGAAGAAATATCGCTGGAACGAGATCAAGCCGCAGGTGCATCGCATCACCCTGCCCAATGGTCGCAGCATCATCCTGCTGGCGGAAGGGCGGCTGGTGAATCTGGGTTGTGCCACCGGCCATCCCAGCTTTGTCATGTCCACTTCTTTCACCAACCAGACCCTGGCGCAGATAGAGCTTTATAAGCACCGGGATCAATACGAAGTAGGGGTTTATACCTTGTCCAAAGAGCTGGATGAAAAGGTGGCGAGATTACATCTGGAGAAGCTGGGTGTGAGGCTTGATGAATTAACATCGGCGCAGGCTACGTACCTGGGTGTGCCGGTGGCCGGGCCCTACAAGCCGGAGCATTATCGTTATTGAGAAAGGGGCGCTGCCTGTCGATGATGACAAAGCCTGCCCGGCTCAGGCGCGCTCGGCGTGGATCAGGATTTCTTCGTTGTTCTCTATGGTGGCGTGAAACTGGATCGGGTGGCAACATACCCGGCAGTCAGCGATAAAACTCAATCCGTCGGCCGTCATTTCGATGCTGATGGAAAAGGTCTCCCAGCAATAGGGGCAGGTAACGGGATATGCCTGCGGGGTATCTATCATGCTCTGGTTGTTAGTCACGGAAGTTGATGTATTGCAAGGGCAGTGGCAGGTCTTTTTCCTTTAACATGGCAATCACCGCTTGCAGATCATCGCGCTTTTTCCCGCTGACCCGGACCTGCTCGCTCTGGATGGCGGCCTGGACCTTTAATTTACTGTCCTTGACAAGCCGGACAATTTTTCTCGCCAATTCCTTGTCTATACCCCGGCGCACGGTCAGCGGTTGACGGCATTCATTATTACTCTCTTCAAGTTTGCCGTATTCAAGGCATTTGATATCGATCTTTCTCTTTGCCATCTTATCTCGCAGCAAGTCAAGAATCTGCCTTAGCTGAAATGCAGCCGGCGCGATAAGGGTCAAGACATACTCGTTTTGTTCGACTTTCGAGTTAGTGCCTTTGAAATCAAAGCGATTGGCTATTTCTCTATTTGCCTGATCAACGGCGTTAGTTAATTCGTGCTTATCTATTTCTGAAACAACATCAAAGGATGGCATGGCCCGCTCCGCTTTGTGAGAACTGCATCGATAGTTTGACTCTTCATTGTTTTTTGCCTAGTATAACACCATATTAGGCAGATCGGTGCGCCGTCTGCACCTTGAAATCCATAGCGCAGCGGATGAGGTATTTACCATGAAAGCATTATCAGATGCCATAAGAAAATTATTACGTTACTTCCAGAGGAAAAACTCCCTGCTTGATGATGATTTCATTCAAGCCGCCAATGTTGCCGATATTGAACAGGCAATCCAGCGCAATGCCGAGATCAATGCAAGGAATGAGGACGGCCAGACGGCGCTGATGCTGGTGGCGCGATGGCACAAAAATCCGGGCTTGATTAGTACGCTGATTGAGCGTGGTGCCGATGTCAATGCAGGGGATGAGGACGCCTGTACGGCGCTGATGGTGGCGGCGCAATACAACGAAAACCCGGAGGTGATTAACGCACTGATCACTCACGGTGCCGAAGTCGATGCAAGGGATAGGCGCGGCTGGACGGCGCTGATGGTGGCGGCGCAATATAACAAAAACCCGGAAATAATGAGTACGCTGATCACACATGGCGCCGATATCAATGCAGAGGATGACGACGGCCGGACGGTACTGATGCGGACGGATAGAACAAAAACCGGAGGTGATTAGCACACTGCTGAAGTTAGGTGCTGATCCGAAGCTACGGGATGCTGCGGGGAAAAAGGCTATCGACTACACGAAAGACAACGCAGACTTGAAGGGCAGCGAGGCGTACTGGAAACTCAACGACTTGAGCCTTGACTGAACTTCGACAGGCCCGCCGACTGCCGCGATGGCAACAGGTATGGCCGGAATTGCGGGGTGATTTTTTCCTGAAAACCCTCGTCTGTATGGTAGATAAACAATGCCGCCATGTCTTCCTCCTCCGCCAACTCATAGCCCTCCTCAAGGCCCAGCACCAGCAGGGCGGTCGCCAGGCCATCGGCCATAGCGGTGGATTCGTGCAGCACGGTGACGGCGGCCAGATTGTGTGTGACGGGTCTCCCGCTTGCAGGGTTGATGGTGTGAGAATAGCGGGTTGCATCTTGCTCATAATAATTTCGGTAATCTCCCGAGCTCGCCATGCCGATATTGTGCAGATGAATCACTGTCTGAACATGCCGCTCATTCTTGGTCGGCTTTTCAATGCCTATGCGCCAAGGGATATGTTCACGGTTCACCCCCTTCGCCTTTATCTCCCCACCGATCTCCACCATGTAGTTATCTATGCCAAGACCGTCAAGATAATTGGCGATCATATCGACTCCATAGCCCTTGGCAATAGCGGAAAGATCCAGGTACAGATCACCTATATCTTTCCTGAGCAAGGGCGGGCTATGCGATAGCTGAATATGATGGAGGCCGGAGCGCTGCATGGCCAAACGGACAGCTTCATCAGCAGGCAGGTTTTTTGTTCTGCCGTCCGGCCCGAAGCCCCACAGATTCACCAGCGCTCCGGTCGTAATATCAAAAGCGCCGCGGCTGACTATGCCGATCTCCAGCGCCTGATGAATGACCGCATATAAACCCGGCGTAAGCGCCTGCCAGTCTGTGGTTTTGTTTCGGTTTATCTTGCTGATGGTCGAATCAGGCAGGTAGCTTGACATCTCGTTGTTCACTTTATCGAGGATCAGCTCGACAGCAGCTTGTATCTGCTCTTGCTCGATGATGGTTTCCGCCGCGGTTATCTTGACGGTATAGCTGGTGCCCATGGTCAGGCCATTGAGGACTATCAACTCTCTGGAAGCCGGTGCCTGATGACAGCCGGAAGCTGAAAAAAATACGATAAGCAGGCAGCAGCTACAGAGCGGGATCCGTAATCCGGCTGACATGTTATATCAACCGACAGCGCCAAGCGCTCCCGGCTCACCTTTGGCCGGGGATGGTGCTCGATAATAGGGAATCACAAGCGAGACTTCCCCGGCCTGATGCCGCTCTTTGATGCTACGCCAATACTCCGCCGTTAATAGCTCGCCGTGTGCCTTGACAAACAGTTCACGCAACTCCGCACCCATGGCCAGGAATTTGAGAAACTCTTCGGGAAAAACATCCTTGTCATTGATATAAGACCAGGAGCCTGCCGGGCGCAGTCGGTCCTCGTCATCCTGCGGCTGCGGCAGCGCCCTGAACCGACATTCGCTCACCAGCGCCACTTCATCATAATCATAAAAGACCACCCGCCTATCCCGGGTCAGGCCGAAGTTTTTCAGCAACAGATCGCCGGGGAAGATGTTGGTCTGCGCCAGATCCTTGATCGCCTGGCCATAGTCCAGGATGGCCTGCTCGGCATCAAATCGCTTGACTTCCCGCAGGTAGAGGTTCAAGGGCCGGACCCGTCTCTCGATATACACATGATCAAGAACCAGCTTGTCGCCTTCGATACGTACCGTGCTGGCGGTCTCATCCAATAGCTCATCCAAGAGTTCCGCCGAGAAGCGATGCAGCGGCATCTCCAGATTGCGGAACTCCTGGGTATCAATCAAGCGCCCGGCGCGATCATGTTTGGAGACGAGTCTATATTTTTCTATCACGTCCTCGCGGCCGATGGCCTTGGGGAAACCGAATCTGTCACGAATGATCTTGAACACCAGGTTATAAGAGGGCAGGGTGAACACCAGCATCACCAGCCCGGTGTCGCCAGCGGCATGGACAAACTTGTCGTTGGTATTCTCAAGGTGCTGGGCGAAGATGCGATAACGCTCGGTCTTGCCCTGGCGCAGGCGCCCGAGCACGGTATAGAGTTCATCGATCGGCTTGCCGGGCAGGATGGAATGCAGGAAATGCACCGTACCGATAACCGATCGCGGATCAGCAAAATAATAAGAACGCGTATAACTGAAGAGGTTGCTGACTTCCTCTTCCGACATGAGCACGGCATCCACTTCTATTCCCTCGCCGGCATTCATCAGTGCCAGCACGATCGGCGTGGTCTGCTGCTGCTGTATAAGCCGGCCGACCAGATAGCTGCGCGCCGATTGATAAAAAAAGGAGTCGATAAAGTCAAAGCGGAGAAAATCACCAAAGCCATCCAGATGAATGCGGGCATAGTCTCTTATCTCAGCGCTGATATAACCGGCCGCTGCTGCTGCGTCTTGGTAGGGGATCTTGAAGCGGAAGTCTTTGAGGATTTCCATGAAGATTGCTTCAAGAGAGCCCCAATAAGGATAGGGTTTAAGCGTGAGCGCTTCTAAGGCCGCATAGCCCTCACCTGGTGCGGCCGAGACAAATTCCACCTGCGCATCAATGCCGATGGTGTTGAAGATGCGGCGGCTGATCGAATTGAAAAAGGTCTGCATGAAGCCGGCATCGGGGACATTCTTCAAGCGCTCCCCATAATAGCGGCGCATGTCATTCCACAAAGCATGCTCGTCGACCCGCGCTCCTAAGTCCTGTCTCAGGGCATTGACCATGAGGGTTACGGATTTTTCATACAGATCAACGCGCTCGACGATGTCCTGCTGGTGCCCGGCCCAGTCCCGTTCTTCGAAGCGCCGCCGGGCGCGATGGGTTATGCGGCTGAAACTCTCATTATATCTCCTGAACCCGTCGTAGATCCGCTGCGCACACCGGGCGATAAGCTGCTTTTGATGCGCCATATCATGCTCAATTACATATTACCAACCAGCAACTCGCCGAACTCGCTGCATTTCACTTCTTTCGCGCCGTCCATAAGGCGGGCGAAGTCATAGGTCACGGTCTTGCTGCCGATGGTCTTGTCCATAGACGCCAGCACCAGATCGGCGGCCTCAACCCAGCCGAGATAGCGCAGCATCATCTCGCCGGAGAGGATCAGCGAGCCGGGGTTGACCTTGTCCTGGCCGGCATACTTGGGCGCGGTGCCGTGGGTGGCCTCGAAGATGGCATGGCCGCTCTCGTAGTTGATATTGCCGCCCGGGGCGATGCCGATGCCGCCCACCTGGGCGGCGAGCGCATCGGAGAGATAATCGCCGTTCAAGTTCATGGTCGCGATCACATCAAACTCCTTTGGCCGCGTCAGCACCTGTTGCAAGGTAATGTCCGCAATCGCATCTTTCACCAGGATCTTGCCGGCCGCCAGCGCCGCTTGCTGTTCCTGATCTGCCGCATCCGTGCCCTGATCCGCCGCAGTGCGCTCCCACTGCTCCCAGGTATAGACCTGCTCGGCAAACTCGGCTTCCGCGAGTTCATAGCCCCAGTTCCGAAATGCCCCCTCGGTGAATTTCATGATGTTGCCCTTGTGCACGAAGGTCAGGTTCTTGCGCCCGTTGTCGATGGCATAGCGAATGGCCGCCCGCACCAGCCGCCCGGTGCCTTCTTGCGAGACCGGCTTGATGCCGATGCCGGCAGAGTCCGGGAAGCGTATTTTTTGATGATGAGTGGGAAAGGCCTGCTTGAATAATTCCAGAAACTTTTTGTTCTCCGCACCGCCCTGTTCAAATTCGATGCCGGCGTAGATGTCTTCGGTATTTTCCCGGAAGATGACCATATCAACCCTCTCCGGATGCCTGGTCGGCGAAGGTACGCCCTGAAACCAGCGCACCGGACGCAGACAGACATAGAGATCCAGGATCTGGCGCAGGGCGACATTCAAGGAACGAATACCGCCGCCGATCGGCGTGGTCAGCGGCCCTTTTATCGCCACCAAATATTCCCGGCAACGATCAAGCGTTGCCTCCGGCAGCCAGGAGCCGCTCAACTCGTTGGCCTTCTCGCCGGCATAGACCTCCAGCCAATGGATGCGGCGCTGGCCGCCATAGGCTTTTTCTACCGCCGCATCAAGCACACGCTCGGTAGCGCGCCACACATCAGGCCCGATGCCATCGCCTTCGATGAAGGGAATGATCGGGTTGTCCGGCACCTGCAGCCGCCCGTCGGAAATGGTAATTTTTGCGCCGTCCGCCGGCGCCTGCATCGCTGTTGCCACTTTTTACTCTCCTTAAAAATAGGAACTCGTTGTTGTTGTGCTTTGAGGAGTCTTTCACAAAATGCAATTTTATGCCATGCGTGATTTGGCCGCGGCCTAGGCCGAGCGCACGGATTGACACGAGCGCCGGTTTTGCAGTAAGGTCTCCGTGAAGTAACTGCGCCGATTTGCTATTTCCGCTTTTTTAGAAAACGTGAAGGAGAGAAACATGCGCGCGGATGATGACAGCCGGGTCGGCCAAAACACAAAGGCGGTGCGCGCAAGGTGGCCGCGGACGGCGGAAAATGAAAACAGCGAGCCGCTGTTTTTAAGCTCCAGCTTTGTCTTTGCCAGCGCCGAGCAGGCCGCCCGCCGCTTTGCCGGGGATGAGCCGGGCAATATTTACTCTCGTTTTACCAACCCGACCGTGCGCGCCTTTGAAGAGCGGCTGGCAGCGATGGAAGGTGCCGAGCGCTGCATCGCCACGGCATCGGGCATGGCGGCCATAGCGGCCACCTGTTTCGGCCTGCTGAAAAGCGGCGATCATATCGTCTCCTCGCGCAGCGTCTTCGGCACCACAGTCGGTTTCTTCCACAACATCCTGCCGCGCTTTAGCGTTAGTACTAGTTTCGTGCCCCTAAGCGACTATGCCGCCTGGCAGGATGCCATCCGCCCACAGACGCGCATACTGTTTCTTGAGACGCCTTCCAATCCGCTCACGGAAATTGCCGATATTCCTCATCTGGCAAACTTGGCGCACGAACATGATTGCCTGTTGATCTTGGATAATTGTTTTTGCACCCCCGCCCTGCAACAGCCCTTTCGTTTGGGCGCCGACATGGTTATCCATTCGGCGACTAAGTATCTGGACGGACAAGGGCGCTGCGTGGGCGGTGCAGTTTTGGGCAGCGAGGAATTGCTGAATGAGGATGTCTTCGGCTTTCTGCGCACCGCCGGCCCGTCCATGAGTCCTTTTAACGCCTGGGTCTTTTTGAAGGGCCTGGAGACGCTCGGCCTGCGCATGCGCGCACACAGTGAGAATGCCGGGCGCATCGCCGCATGGCTGCGTGAACAAGAGGCCCTGGAAAAAATCTACTACCCGGGTCTACCGGATCACCCGCAACACGAATTGGCGAAATCCCAACAATCTGGGTTTGGCGGCATCATCAGCTTCACCGTGCGCGGCGGCAAGGCGGCGGCCTGGAAGTTCATCGACCACACCCGCCTGTTTTCCATCACGGCGAATTTGGGCGATAGCAAAAGCACCATCACCCACCCGGCCACCACCACGCACCACCGGCTGTCGGACGAACAACGCGCCGCGATCGGCATTACGGATGACCTGGTGCGCTTGTCTATCGGGCTGGAAGATTCGGGAGATCTTATACTTGATTTAGAGCAGGCACTTTCAGCAATTAAATAGCCTGTTTTATTAAATCAGGCAAAAGAAAAATTCCCGGCACGACCGCTTGCATTCTCATTTTTTGCGTGTGATGCCGTACATACAGGTTTCTTTACATCAGAAACCCGTATCTTGCGTTTAACACAGGAACCCCCAGTCGGGTATCCTACCGAATGCAACACCTCGGAAATAAGTAGGGTGTGCTTTCCTGTGTTAGCGCATGATGAAATGCCCGACATCCTTTCCTATATCGGGCCTGTGTCGGGAAACAGCAACTACAACACAGGAGACGATCATGCCGAAAATGATGAGAGAAATTAAAGCAGGCACCCGTGAAGTATCACACAATATATCTTATGAAATACTCGCTGCAAGCTGGCTTATGCAAGAAGGCTGGGAGGTATATATGCCGCTGCTTGATCATCATAAGACGGATATTCTCATAGCCGAGGGCCAGAGGTATTATCGTATTCAGGTTAAAACGGTGGCAAGTGATACTCAATGTATAGAGAACAAATGGAAAGACAGCTCTATCCATTATGTGCTTGTATTTGTCCGGAAAAATGAAGTAGGCAGTGAGTTTTTCGGTTGTGTGATGCCCGCCTTTAGTGAAAATACACGCAGGCTGGACCACAAAGAACATTATTCATTCAAAAGCAAGACTCAATTCCTCAAGGCCTTTCGCAAACTGCCCGCTCCCTGAATAGCCTCGCACAGGCCTTGATGCCTGGACTGGCCTTATCGTTTGCAGACCGCACCTTGTTTAACCAGAGGCCGGCTGATTGGCCGGTCAAATCGGGCAGCCTGGTCCCGTATTTCCGGCGCATCGCTCGGCGAGAGGATGAACCTGCCCTTGATACCGCCCGGCAGCTCACTCAAGACACCAAAGTTATCCGGCTGAAAGTCTTTGCCGTATTTGTTGAGGGAATGCCGGCAAGCATATATGATGAGGTACAATTATCAACCTACCATTGCTCGCCTGTAGGGTCTTGCGAACATTGATCAGGAGAGAGCGCGACTAAAAATCGAATAATTTTTTAGGAGGAATAATTGAGATGAGCTATTTGAAGAAATTGACCTTGATTGCATTATTGTTTTCTTTTGTTGTCGGCGTCAATGCACAGGATGATATGCAGGATGTTCGTATCGAGACAGTTGCTGTGGCGGATGGTATTTATATGTTGATGGGACGGGGCGGGAATATCGGCGTCTCGGTCGGTGCGGACGGGGTGTTCCTCGTTGATGATCAATTCGCCCCCTTGACGGAAAAGATAAAGGCGGCGATTGCAAAGTTGTCCGATAAACCTATTCGCTTTGTAATCAATACGCATTGGCATTTTGATCATACCGGTGGCAATGAAAATCTCGGCAAGGAGGGCGCTGTTATCGTGGCGCATGATAATGTCTATGAGCGCATGAGCAAGGATGGCTTTATCGAAGCCTTTAACCTCAAGGTGCCGGCGGCACCGAAGGCGGCCCTGCCGGTGATCACCTTTAACGATACTGTCACCTTCCGCCTGAACGGGCAGGAGATCCGCGCCGTTCATCACAGCCATGCGCACACGGACGGCGACAGCGTGATCTTCTTCACATCCGCGAATGTGATCCATACGGGCGATATTCTTTTTAACGGCATATACCCCTTTATCGATGCCTCCAGCGGCGGTGATGTAAATGGCATGATCGAGACGGCAGGGCGTATTCTTGCTATGGCCAATGACGAGACAAAGATCATGCCGGGACACGGCCCGCTGGCGACGAAACAGGATTTAGAAGAATTTCGCGCTATGTTGATCCTGGTGCGTGATCGCATGCAAAAGTTACTTGACCAGGGCAAGACCCTGGATGAGATCATCGCCATGCAACCCAATGCGGATTTGGATAAGAAATGGGGCGGCGGCTTCCTGAACCCGGAGGCCTTCCTGCGAGTGTTGTATGCGGCAATGCCTGAAAACTAGGCGATCCTTGTCTTTAAGATTACTTGAGTTCCGGCGGGAAGTGGTCGATAATCATTATTCTAAAATAGCCGGGAGATGAGTTATGCGAAAAATTACTAGTTTGTTTGTTGCATTGTTCTTGCTTGGTGTCTCTACACCGGGTCTTGCCGACAGGGGTGATCCGAACCTGGACCTGATCAAGGCGCGTCAGGGCGAGATGGAGTTGCGGTCTTATTTTTTCGGGCCGCTGGTGGCGATGGCGAAAGGCAAGATGGACTACGATGCCGACATGGCGGCCGGCCTTGCGCGCCAAATGCAGTCCTTGACCGAGTTGGACATGGGCCGCGCCTGGGCGCCCAACACTGGGAATGATAAATACCCCGGCAAGACCGCCGCGCTGCCGGAGATATGGACTACTTACCCGGAGATCGCTGAATACGGCAAAAACTACCAGACGGCGATTGATGCCCTGGCGGGCTCTGCCGGCAAGGGCCTGAATGCGCTGCGGGCTAATCTGCGTGGTGTAGGCGATGCCTGCAAGGGCTGTCATGATAATTTTGTTCAGAAAAAGTAGGCGCCGTTGGAGAAGGGTCGCCCATTGGAGAGTGGTCGCTTAGAAAAGGTCTGGGATCCGCTGACACGTCTGTGGCACTGGGTGCTGGTAGTGGTCGTGTCAGTGGGCTGGTATCTGGGTGAATTTATGTCGTTCACAACCATTGAATGGCATTTTTACTGCGGCTATACCGTCCTGCGCTTATGGCGATTCGGCTTGTCTGGGGGTTTGTCGGGCCGGCCCCGATCCGTTTCCGCGCCCTTCTGCCCCGCCCTTCCGTGCTCCTTGCCTACCTGCGCACACTGGGCCGGCGCCGCCCCAGCGGGCTTAGGGGACACAATCCGCTCGGTGCCTTGTCGGTGATTGCGATCCTGGTGTTGCTGACCGCCCAAGCGCTCTCGGGGCTTTTTGTCGAGTCGGATGTCTTTTTCGGTGCCGGCCCGCTCTCCCACCTTGTCAGTGAGCGCACAGTATGGCGCCTGACCTGGTGGCACGGCTTTTTGTCGAAATGTATCCTGGTGCTGGTGGTGTTGCATCTGCTGGCGGTCTTTTATTACCTCATCTGGAAAAAGGAAAATCTAATCCGCCCCATGATCACGGGCTGGAAGTGGGTCAAGGATGAGCAGGACACAGAAGGCCATTAGCGCCTTTCTGTCGGTAAGACCATCTTACGACACAAGGGAATTTTGTCTCAGCTTAAATGGAGTGATTGCGAATGATAGTTGAACAGATCTGGACCGGGAACGCCTATCGCAATTTTAATTATTTAATCGCCTGTCCTGAGACCGGCGAGGCCCTGGCGGTTGACCCCTTGGACCATGCGAAATGCCTAAACCTGGCAAAGGAGCAGGGCTGGGGGATTACGCAGATACTGAACACCCATGAGCATGGCGATCACACCGGTGGCAATAGAGCAATGATTGCAGCAACGGCGGCGAAGTTATTAGCCCATAGCCGCGCAAGCCAGGCCATTGCCGGCATGGATGTGGGCTTGAGCGCGGGGGATGTAGTGAAAGTCGGGCGCCATGTTGAACTGCTCGTGCTGGATACGCCGGGTCATACGATGTCGCATGTCTGCCTATTGTCAAAGACGGATGAACCCGCCCTGTTTTGTGGCGATACCCTGTTTAACGCCGGTGCCGGTAATTGTCATAACGGTGGACATCCGGAGGAACTCTACGACAGCTTCATCGGGCAACTGGCAAAATTAGACGCTGCCACCCGCATCTATCCGGGCCATGATTATATTGCCAATAACCTGGCATTCACCCTCGCCCGTGAACCCGACAACGAGCGCGCCAAGGCGCTGCTCGAAGAGACCGCCGAGCAAGACCCTGATAAGGCGCTGGTCACCACCCTGGCACTGGAGAAGGAGATCAATACCTTTTTCAGGCTGCAAAGCCCGTCCGTCATCGCCAAACTACGCGAGGAGTTTCCCGATCTGCCCGAGGAGCCGGAGCCCAAGACGGTGTTTCTCAAGTTGCGGGAACTTAGAAACAGTTGGTAGCACGTATGCGCAAGCAGGCATAGAGAGAAGGTGTAGCGCAACATGACGTTGATGGATATTTTTGGCTGTGCTGTTTTTTTGATGCAGAGGTGAGTCGGCGGTGGCATCAGGGTCATCTGCCTTAAGCCTGCTCTTGGCATCTAAGGCAAAGAAAACGAGCGGGAGTTAAAGATGGAATTATGGGAACAGATCCTTTTAGGGATGGCGGCCTTTGCCCTGCTGTTCTTCTTCTGGCCCGGTGCAAAGCGGGCCCTGGAGCAGAGTAAACAGGCGGAGAACCCGGACTGGAAGGGTGCCCTGGTGCCGATAGGCATCGTGGTCTTGTTTGTCATCTTGCTGCTCATGATGGCAAGCTCATAAACATGGCGCAGCCTGCATATCAGTCGGTACTGGATTTCTGGTTCGGAAAAAAACAGGACAACCTCGGCATCATAAAAGAAAAGGCGGAATCCTGGTGGCGCAAGGATGCGGCCTTTGATGCACAGATCAAGGCGCAATTTGCAGCACCGCTTGAGAGCTTGATCGAGGGCCGACTGGAGCACTGGAAGGCACAGCCGCGCGGCCATCTGGCCCTGATCATCTTGGCCGACCAGTTCTCCCGCAATATGTACCGGGATGACCCTAAGAGTTTTGGCCAGGATGGCATCGCATTAGAACTTGCGATTGAAGGCCTCAACAAGGGAACGGACAGACAATTATTACTAGTCGAGCGCAGCTTCTTTTATCTGCCCTTTGAACATGCCGAATCACTGCAACGACAGCAGCAGAGCGTGGACTTATATCGTGCCCTTGTCGCTGAGGCGGACGCTGGGGAGCGTGAGTATTTCGAAGAAAATCTCGATTATGCGCTCAGGCATCAGCGCATCATTGAGCGCTTCGGCCGCTATCCCCATCGCAATGCCATTTTGGGGCGAGCAAGTACGGCGGAAGAAATTGCATTCCTGCAACAGCCTGATTCTTCCTTCTGAACCGGGCCGTTTTGGCGCCACCTGTTAAGTCAATCGCATGGCCGAATTAACGCTGATTCAAAAGATCTGCATCTGGGCAATCCCGGTCATCTTTGCAGTGACAGTGCATGAAGCCGCCCACGGCTGGGCGGCAAGCAAGCTGGGCGATCAGACCGCAAAGATGCTTGGCCGCCTGAGCCTGAACCCGATCAAACACATTGATCCGCTTGGCACCGTAGTACTGCCCCTGTTGATGCTGGCAATGAGTCCATTTATCTTTGGCTGGGCGAAGCCAGTGCCGGTTGATTGGCGCAACCTGGGCAAACCGCGGCGCGACATGGCCCTGGTGGCGCTCGCCGGGCCTGCTGCGAACCTGCTGATGCTGGTTTTCTGGGCGCTGCTGGCAAAGGCGGTGCTCCTGTTTGAGGGGGCCTTATCAGACATAGCCCTGCCGATGTTTTATATGGCGCTCGCCGGCGTCTCGATCAATATCGTCTTGATGGTGCTCAATCTCCTGCCGCTTCCTCCCTTGGATGGCAGCCGGGTGGTCTCCTCGTTGTTACCGCCGCGCATTGAATATCAATACAGCCGTCTGGAGAGATACGGGCTTGTTATCCTTATCCTCTTATTGATAACGGGTGTGCTGGGAAAGCTCCTCTGGCCGCCAGTCGCCGCCGTGCAGTCTCTGGTCTATCATTTATTGGGTATCTAACCAAAGCGGCGGATGCGCTGGATATTGGCACTGCCCTGATGAATCCTGTAGTATTACTTCCGTAGAAAATGCGCAGGATGATGGCTATGCCTCCGCAGCCCGGATGTATTAGAATATGAGCAGTGTCGCATTGAAACCGGGATAAAATTCATTATGATAATCTTGGCGAGCATTTTTAGCGTAGAGGCTGTTTAGTATGGCAGAAGAAAAAGAAAAGTATATTGAGTTGGTGCGCCAGCTGATCCCGATCAATGATCTGCCGCCGGCCGTTCAGACCGAGGTGCTGAACAAGGCCAGCCTGCTGGACATCCGTAAAAAGGGAAAGATCTTCAAACAAGGCGACCGTGATGCCTATTCTTTTTATGTGCTGGAAGGCGAGGTTGAGTTGCACGCGAATAATCAATTACACAACACCATAGTCAGCGGCACGGACAAGGCCCAGTATGCGATGGGGCAATTACAGCCGCGCCAGTTCACCGCCTTGGCCAAGACCAACAGCGTGGTTCTTCGCATTGAACGAGACTTCCTTGATAAGCTGATGGTGCTGTATGAAAAGGAAGACGAGCCGGATGATTCTACCGTCTATAATCTGGAAGTCGATAAGGTTGAAATCAATGAAGTGGATGAGGAGGAAGATGTTGACTGGATGACACGCATATTCCAGTCGGCGATCTTTGCCACCATCCCTACTGCAAACATTCATCAGCTCTTCACCCTGCTGGAGCCGATGGAATACAAGGTGGGCGATATTGTGATCAAGCAGGGCGAGCCGGGTGATTATTACTACATTATCCAAGAGGGCCAATGCGAGGTATTGCGCCAGCCGCCTTCCGGCGGCAAGGACCTGCGTCTGGCAACGCTCTCGGTCGGCGACAGCTTTGGCGAGGAGGCCCTGATTGCCGATACGACTCGCAATGCCACCGTCCGCATGACAGCCGCAGGCACGGTGGGAAGACTGAGCAAGGATCACTTTGTTGAGCTCATCAAACGGCCGACCTTGAGCGCGGTATCGCTGGCCACGGCAAAGGAAACCGTTGCCGGCGGCGGCAAGTGGCTGGATGTCCGCTTCAAAAAGGAGCGTGAAAGGCCGGGCGGCATAGAAGGCAGCATGAACATTCCCATGGACATGCTGCGCATGCAGGCGGCAAAGCTCGATACCGAAGTCCCCTACGTATTATTTTGTGATACGGGAGGGCGCAGCTCTACCGGCGCATTTCTCCTCGCCGCCCAGGGTTTTAATGTCTCCTATCTCGATGGCGGCCTGGTCAACCATCCCGAGCTGGCACCGCCGGAGGAAGTGACCCAAACTCCCAAAGCACCAAAACCGCAGGCCGCGCCCAAGCCCCAAGCTGTAGCCCCTGCCGCAGAGGCCAAGGCACCACCGGCACCCGCGCCGGAGGCAAAGGCTGTAATGACGCCGGCGACTGCGGCCAAACAAGAGGATGCTGGTCAGCAACAGGCGCAGGCAGCACAGCAGAAAGTAAAACAGAATGCCAAGATCGCAGCGGCAAAAAAACAGGCCGAGCAAGAGGCACAGCAATTACGGGCAAAGGAGCAGGCGAAATTAAAACAGATGAAACTAAAAGCCGCACAACGCCTGCAGGCGGAGCAGAAAAAGCTGGAGGCGATCTACTCACGCAATGCTGAGGAAGTGGCAAAGCTCGAAGCGATGAAAAAAGAAGTGGCGGAGAAATTACAGCGTGAAAAGGCGCGTCTGGAAAAACAGGCGCAGAAGGTCAAGGATGATCTGGCCAATGCGGAAAAACTAAAAGCCGAGTTGGCTGCCGCGCGCAAGGCGATGGAGGCAGAAGTGCAAAAACGGCAACAGGAGCAGGAAGAGATGGAAAAACAGATCCAGCTAAAGGCCAAGGCCAAACTGGATGAGGAACTGACAAAACTCGCCGCAGAATTCGCCGCACAAAATGCCTAGCTTGACAAGGCGTGCGGAGAAAAAGCCACCTTATGCGGTGGCTTTTTTATTTGGTGGAGGCGGCGGGAGTTGAACCCGCGTCCGCAAGCTCTCTGCCTTCGGTTCTACATGCTTAGCCGGCTCAATTTATTTAATTGTGTGCTACCCGAACGGCAGGGAAGACAAACAACGATTCCGTTACGCTTTAACGAATCCACCCCGGACAGGTTTCATCGCGAGCTTGTATGAGTCGACGCCTGGCTCCACGCGTACAAGCACACTGCGGTCAGACGGCACCCTACCGGGATTTAAGCGGCGAGTGCGTAGTTGTCGTCGTTGGCAACTATGAGTTTGCAGATGGATTAACGAGGTAGTCTGCACCTCGGCATGCCCCTTGGGTTTTGATACTCGCGTCGAAGCCAGACACGCCCCCGGGTTTTACGCTAAATTGCTTAACCAAACGGCCGCCAGTCTAGCAGTTAGCCTATGACAATGGCAAGGATCAAAAGTGCCTTAGCGGCTCTTTAAGATGCGCTGTTTTTGTCGTTGCCAGTCGCGCGCCTTCTCGCTTTCCCGTTTGTCGTGAGATTTTTTGCCTTTTGCAAGACCGATGCCGAGCTTTGCCCGGCCCTGTTTCCAGTACATGCTCATCGGGATGACGGCATAGCCGCGGCGCTCAACGGCCCCGGCGAGCTTGTCCAGTTCTCTTCGGTGCAGCAGCAGTTTTCTGGTGCGCTGCGGCTCTGGTTTTATGTGGGTGGAGGCGGTCGGCAGCGGTGTGATCAGGGCGCCGAAGAGATAGGCTTCGTGGTCTTTTATCAGGACATAGCTGTCCCTGATCTGCAGGCGGCCGGCGCGCAGGCTCTTGACCTCCCAGCCTTGCAGGGCAATCCCGGCTTCAAAGCGCTCTTCGATGAAATAGTCATGCCGGGCCTTTTTATTGAGCGCGATGGTGTTGCCGGTGGACTTGTTCTTGGTCTTTGCCATGTCTTGGATTATAGCAGCAAGAGCACCTGCCCAGGTCCGCACGGGGCGAATACGAACAAGGTTGTGCCAATGGCAGAATTCCCGCAAAATGGCAGGGAAAAATCAGGGGTACGCTCATGGCAAGCAAACGAACATCGATCCACGGCCAATGGTCTTCCCGTTGGGCCTTCATTCTGGCGGCCACCGGCTCGGCGGTCGGGCTTGGCAATATCTGGCGCTTTCCTTATGTGGCCGGGGAGAGCGGCGGCGGCGCCTTTGTGCTGCTGTATTTTGCCTGTGTCGTGCTGGTCGGGATTCCTATCCTGATGGCGGAGGTGCTGTTGGGTCGGCGCGGCCGCCAAAGCCCGATCAACACGATGCGGTCGCTGGCGGAAGAAGAAGGCCAAAGCCAGCTATGGCAGGTCATTGGCTGGATGGGGATGGCGGCCGGCTTTTTGATCCTGTCGTATTACAGCGTCATCGCCGGCTGGACGCTGGCGTACATCTTTCGTGCCGGTTCCGGCATGTTCAGCGGGGCGAGTGCCGAGCAGGTGGGCGAGATATTTGCCACCCTCATCAATGATCCGGAAAGGCTGCTGGCCTGGCATACCATCTTTATGATGATGACGATTATTGTCGTCTCGCGCGGGGTGAAGAGCGG
The DNA here is from genome assembly GCA_963923955.1 of Gammaproteobacteria bacterium. GTDB lineage: Bacteria > Pseudomonadota > Gammaproteobacteria > Eutrophobiales > Eutrophobiaceae. Next base: position 889,820 of record OZ000552.1, on the reverse strand, counting down.
GCTGGAACAGGCGGTGCGCTATCTCATGCCGGCCCTGTTTTTCCTGCTGTTGCTCATGGTCGGCTATGCCATGAGCACCGAGAAGTTCATGGACGGCCTAGCGTATTTATTTAAGCCTGACTTCACAGTATTGCGTGAGGATTTTCGCAGCGTCTTACTCAGCGCTCTGGGGCAGGCCTTTTTCAGCCTGAGCTTAGGCATGGGCACCATCATCATGTACGGCTCTTATCTCTCGGACAAGGCCTCCATCCCGCACACCGCAGCCACCATTGCCTTTGCCGATTGCCTGGTGGCTATACTCGCCGGCATTGCCATTTTCCCCATTATCTTCACCTACGGCATGGAGCCGTCCGCAGGCCCGGGGCTTATCTTTGTCGCCCTGCCTGTTGCCTTTGGCCAGATGCCGGGCGGGATAATCTTCGGCACCTTGTTCTTCTTTCTGCTGATGTTTGCCGCCTGGACCTCGGCGATCTCCCTGCTGGAGCCGCCGGTGGCCTGGCTGGTGGAAAATCGCGGGCTGAGCCGGGTAAAGGCGACTGCTTATGCCGGCGTTGCCGCCTGGGTGCTGGGCATGTGCACGGTCTTGTCGTTCAATAAATGGGCCTTCTCGTTCAGCTTCGTTGGCCAAGAGAAGAGTAACGGCCTGTTTGATATTTTTGATCTATTAACGGCCAGCATCATGTTGCCATTGGGCGGGATACTGATCGCGATCTTTACTGCCTGGGCGATGTCGCAGGAATCCTCTTTTGATGAGCTAAAGCAGAGTATGCGCTTTTACAAGGTATGGCGATTTACTCTCCGGTTTATTGCGCCGACAGGCGTTATTCTGATCTTTCTCCAGGCACTGGGCCTGCTTTAGAAGGTTTTAATATCCGCTTTTATCCGCGGCTCTTAAGGAGGCTAAGGATAGAGCCGTGGCAGTGATTGAGAAGAGCGCGGTCGTGCCCTTTAGCAGTGAGCAGATGTACGCCCTCGTTAATGATGTTGAGGCCTATCCCGACTATCTGCCCTGGTGCAGCGCGGCGAAGGTGCTTGAGCGGGACGAGGACAGACTGCGCGCATCCATATCATTGGCAGTAGGGAAAATCAGGCAGAGCTTCACGACCGAGAACACCATGCAGCCGGGCAGGCGCATTGAGCTACGCCTGTTAAGCGGCCCCTTTAAGCACTTGAACGGCCATTGGCAGTTTGAGGCGGCTGGTGAGCGAAGCTGCCGCATCTCACTGCAGATGCACTTCGAGTTCGAAAGCAGATTGCTTAAACTGGCATTGAATAAAATATTTAATCGCATTATGCATTCACTCATCGCCGCCTTCACCCAACGTGCCGAGCAGCTCTATGGGCCGTGAACAGGCCGGCGGCACGATCCGGATTGAACTGGTCTATGCCGGCGTGAAAGACATACATTGTGCATCGCTTGCACTGAATAAAGGCGCCACCATAGGCGATGCCATTCAGCATTCAGGCATCTTAAAAAAATATCCTGAGATCGAGCTGGGGAAGAACAGGGTCGGGATCTTCAGCCGGCTACAGGTGCTGGACACCGTGCTGCATGATCATGACCGGGTGGAGATCTATCGCCCCCTGTTGCTTGACCCAAAGGAGTCCAGGCGCCGGCGCGCGGCCAGGAAAAAAGTCGGATAAAAATCCATGCGCCCCTCAGCCCCAGACTCCCCAGAATCCCTGCCCCTGTCCCTGCACAGGATCGGCCTGATCCTCTCCGCTCTATGTGTATTGGCCGTCTTTGCTCTGGGCTACGCCCTGTCGGTTGGCAGCATTGACATTAGCTTGTTACAGGTAGGCCGCGCCCTGATAGCAGGCGCACAGGGACTGGAAGAGCAGATAGTGTTAGAGATACGCCTGCCGCGCGCGCTGACCGGCTTCCTGGTCGGCGGCATGCTGGCCCTAGCCGGTGCCTTGATGCAGGTATTGCTGCGCAATCCGCTGGCGGAACCCTATGTGCTGGGCATCTCCGGCGGCTCCGCCGTATTCGCCTTGTTGGCAATGAGCATCGGTCTGGCCGGCGTATGGATAAACTTAGGCGCCTTAGCGGGCGCATTGCTGTCCATGTTCATGGTCTTTGTCTTATCCCACAGCGGCGGGCAATGGAACCCCCTGCGTGTGCTGCTGACCGGCATCGTGGTTGCCGCCGGCTGGATGGCGATCATCAGTTTTTTATTAGCGCTCAGCGCCGCTGGCCAGGTGCACGGCATGTTGTTCTGGCTGATGGGCGATCTGGGCTATGCCGGTTATTCTCATTGGACGGTGTTCATTGTTCTTTTCGCGCTGCTGCTGTCCTTTGGCCTTGCGCGCAGTCTGAATCTGTTGGCGCAGGGCGAGCTACAGGCCGCAGCCCTTGGCGTCTCTGTCGTACAGCTGCGCTATCTGATTTATTTTATGTCCTCCCTGCTGACTGCGACTGCGGTGATGCAGGCCGGCAGCATCGGTTTCATCGGCCTGATCATCCCGCACATAGTGCGCCTGCTGTTCGGCAGCGATCATCGCCTGCTCCTGCCCGCAGCGGTATTGCTGGGCGGCAGCCTGCTCGTTGTTGCCGATGGCTTGGCGCGCACTATCATCGCCCCGCAACAGCTACCGGTGGGCATATTAACAGCCATGCTGGGCGTGCCGCTGTTTCTGCTCCTGCTACAAAAGACCCAGCTGCGGCAACGACCATGAGCCTGCTGCGGGTTAAATCCTTGACTCTTGAGATAGGCGGGCGTCTTTTGTGCAATAAGCTGGATTTTAGCCTGCAGCGTGGAGAGCGCTGGGGAATTTTAGGCGCGAACGGCATTGGCAAGACCAGCTTGTTGCATACGCTTGCCGGCCTGCGGGCGTACAAAAAAGGGCAGATCTTTGTCGGGGAGACCGAGCTAAGGCAGTGGCGGCGCCGCCCACTGGCCTGCATGCTTGGTGTGCTGTTTCAGGACAGCAGTGACACCTTTCCCATCTCGGTCATGGAGACTGCCCTGGCAGGCCGGCACCCGCATATTCCTTTCTTGAGCGTGGAAAGCCGCGAAGATGTGGAATTGGCCAGGCAGGCCTTGCGTGATGTGGCCTTGGATGCCATGGCGGCACGGCAGGTGGATACCTTATCCGGCGGCGAGCGTCGACGGCTGGCGATCGCTACGATGCTGCTGCAGAATCCCCTGCTGTGGTTGCTTGATGAACCCACCAACCATCTGGATCTGCATCATCAGATTAGGCTGCTGAATCTGCTGACAAGCCGTATCGATGCTATTCACGGCGGCCTGCTGATGGTGTTACACGATGTCAACCTGGTGCGGCGATTTTGTACCCATGCCATGCTGATGATCGATGCGGACAACATTATTTGCGGCCCGGCTGCTGCGGTAATCAACCAAGACAACCTGGAACTGCTCTATCAGCATCCAATTCAAGAGCTTCAGGGCGAGGGGGGGAGCAGCTATTTCCTGCCTGGATGAAATTTAAGAAAGCCCTAAACAAGTCCGTACCGGACTTGGCTTAAGATATTTTAAGTCACCGCCAGGCCATTGCCATGAGCGCCGGTGCCGGGATCACAAAGGCTCATCTTCGCCTTGCTCAACGCCTGCCGGCGCTGTTACCTCTGGCGGCCTGGGCTCTGTTGTCTTTTGCCGCGTGATCAGCTCATCGTCATCACCGACAAAGGGCATGGCATTGAGCAGGTTAGCGATGATGCCCTGTTTTTTCTTTTTCCTAAGCGGCACTTCGACACTCTTGCGCTCTTTCAGGAAGGCCGTTGGCGGTTTTCTAATTCCGGTAACGACATCACCATCGAGATAGGCCAGCCCTTCTTCTTCAAAGTATAGGCTGATGTGGCGTTGCTCTCGCTGCCCGCCGCCCTTTGAAAAGGTATAGACATAATCCCAGCGATCATTATGGAAGGGATCGATCAAGATCGGCGTGCCCATGATGAAACGCACCTGGTTCTGGTTCATGCCCGGTTTCAGCTTATCCAGCATCTCCTGGTTGATGACATTGCCCTGCTGAATATCGATGCGATAGACCCCGGGCAGCTTGAAATCGCCTTCATAGACGTTGGTACAGCCGCCAAGCAGCCATAGCAGGAAAAGGATAGGGATAGCGTATTTCAGCATATTATTATCAGTCCGGATCGAAGCTGCATTCTAAGCTATTGACGGGCATAGTAAAGCTGTAAATTTTTTTACGAATTTCAAGGCCGTCGAGAGCGGTGGTTTTTACCAGTCCTTCAGGTATAATTTATCATCTACGGCCGCAAAGATAAAGCAAGCATACGCTGCCCACTTACTAAAATAGAAAAGACGATGGAAGCAAAAGATCTGAAAAAAGTCGGCCTCAAGGCCACACTCCCGAGAATACGCATACTGGACATCCTGGAGTCCTCATCGCTGCGGCACATGAGCGCAGAAGATGTCTATAAATTATTATTGGAGGCGGGGGAGGATGTCGGTCTTGCAACCGTCTATCGGGTGTTGACCCAGTTCGAGTCCGCCGGCCTGGTAATCCGGCACAACTTTGATTCCGGCCACTCGGTGTTTGAGCTGGATCGGGGCGGACACCATGACCACATGGTGTGCCTGAAGACCGGCAAGGTGATTGAGTTTGAGAATGAAGAGATCGAGCGGCTGCAACGCCAGATTGCAGAAGAACACGGCTACACTCTGGAAGAGCATAGCCTGATTCTCTATGTCAAGCCGAAGGAATAAACGACTTTGCAGCGTTTATGTAACGACCCCGCTGCCCCGTCTGGACTCAGTGCAGCTTCAACATTTCCTTTGCATGTTCCAGGCTCTGTTTCGATATGTTTATGCCGCCCAGCATCCTGGCGATCTCTTCAATGCGATCAGACTCATCCAATGCAAGCACTTGAGTCTGTGTCGTCTTTTTATCAGAAGATTTTCCCACCTGTAGGTGTTGGTCGGCCTGGGAGGCAACCTGGGCCAAGTGCGTGACGCATAAGACCTGCCGCTGTTCAGCGAGCCGGTGCAGCAGCCTCCCCACGATCTCCGCAACGCCGCCGCCTATGCCGGCATCCACTTCATCAAAGACCATGGCCGGGATGCCCTTGTCGTGGCTGGCGATGACCTGTATGGCCAGGCTGATGCGGGAAAGCTCGCCGCCGGAGGCGACCTTGCGCAATGGCTTTGGTGCCTGTCCGGCGTTGGTGCTTACCAGGAATTCGATCTGGTCATCGCCGTGGGCCTGCGGCTTGTGCCCGTTCTGTCTTGTCACTTGTATCTCGAAGCGCCCGTCCGGCATGCCCAGCGTTTGCAGCTGCTTAGTGATTGCCTGCGCCATTTTATCCGCCGCCCCGGTGCGGCTGTTGTGCAAGTCTTCAGCCGCCCTTGTATAGTCATCCAGGGCATTTGCCTGCCGGTCTTTGAGTTCAGCAAGACGCCTCCGGCTGTTTAGCAAGTCACGTAATTGTGCGCTGAGCTCCTGTAGCTGTTCGGGTAGTTGCTGTGGCTGGATATGGTGTTTGCGCGCAATGTCATGCAGGTTATGTAAGCGCTTTTCCACCTCTGCCAGACGCTCAGGTTGCGGCTCGACCTTCTCCCGGTAATGACGCAGCTCCTCACTCGCCTCGCTCAGCTGTATGCGGGCGGTCTCCAGCAACTCGCCGGCTGCGCTTAGTTCCGGATCGATCTTCTGCAAGGCAGAAAGATCCTTCAGGACATAATTTAAGCGTGCATCCAGGGAGTGCTCCTCCTCGCTCAGCGTATTCAATGCGGCCTGTGCCGTGCCCAGCAGGCGGCCGGCATTGTCCAGGCGTTTGTATTCCGCTTCCAGTGCCCGGTACTCATCGGCCTGCGGGGCGAGTTGCTCAAGTTCCTGTACCTGATATTCCAGTAAACTCAGCTGCGCACGATGTTCCTTTTCATTAGCAGGCAGTGTGTCTAATTCAGCGCTTGCGCTATGCCAATCCTGGTAAGGCCTAAAGACTGCGCTTAATTGCCCGGCGTAGTTCCCGTATGCATCCAACAGGCCGCGCTGCACATCGCGTTTTAGCAGGGATTGATGGGCGTGTTGGCCGTGGATATCAACCAGATGCTCTCCAATCTCACGCAAGAGTTGGGCGGCCACCGGTGCGCTGTTTACGTAGCCGCGTGAGCGGCCATCGCGGCTGACGATGCGCCGGATAATGAGCTCGTCCTCCTCCACGTCGATTGCCTGATCTTCTAACAGATCGGCAACGGGTTTGTTTCCTGCTATGTGGAATATCGCCGTGATCTCGGTCTGTTTGGCATCGCTGCGAATAACGGCACTGTCCGCCCGGTCACCAAGAACCAGGCCGAGCGCATCGATCAGGATGGATTTGCCGGCGCCGGTCTCCCCGGTCAAGACCGTCATGCCGGCGGCAAGGTGCAACTCAAGTTCCTCAATAACCGCGAAATTTCGTATCGATAACTGCTTTAGCATGCTTGGTGTTTTGCCAAATTTAGGGTCGGATTTTCAGGGACGCAAAGGTCAAGGCATTATATAAGGAAAATATGAAACCTTGAAAACCTCCATTTGCCGTTGCAGAAGCCTTAAGCGGCCTTACGTCTTGACAAAACTGCGCGCTTTTTCATACATTGCATGACAGAAAGGCGGCACAATGCCGCGACAAAATGCGAGCATCATCGCAACGGCGGGCAGGGCAATTACTATTTAAGGAATTAATAAATTGAATCCGGCACAAGCAATCAGAATTGAAGGCAATATTCCGGCCGACTTGCCTATCAGGAACGGCAAGAGGTTTTTATTTATCAGCAAGGACCAAAGAGCCTTTACACATGGCATACATAAATACCCTGCCAAGTTCTTTCCTGAATTGCCGCGCTGGATTATTGAGCGCTATTCACAGCCCGGCGCGCTTGTGCTTGACCCATTCATGGGCAGCGCAACCACCAATCTTGAAGCATCCCTGCTCGGCCGCAAGAGCATTGGCGTTGATGTTGACCCGTTTTCCCGTTTTATTGCTAAGGTAAAGACCACCCCGTTGCCAGCACAGCAAGTAACCCAAGCGCATACAACGATCCGACACAAGTCGGGGCAATACCAGGAACCCACCGATCTGGAAGGCGCCCCAGAGTTCCCCTACCGCGATAACTGGTTTCAGCCCTTTATGCTAAAGGAGTTGGGCTTTCTTAAAAACACGATTGAAATGCTGGATGCAAGCCGCGCAGTCAAAGATTTTTTTCTGGTTATTTTCTCATCAGTGATTCGCTCGGTGAGTGAAGCGGATAATAATTGTACCCGGACAGTTATCCGCAAAAAACTCGGCAAGCAAGTAAGACGAGGCGATGCCATCCGTTTATTTCTGAAACGTGCCGAGACGCAAGTTGATAACATGATAGAGTTGGCGTCCCGCAACATGGTGGAAGTGCTTATCCCTGCCAACGCTGATGCGCGCAATTTGGCGGGCATCGGCGATGGGAGTATTGACCTGGCTGTGACTTCCCCGCCCTACTTAAACGCCGTGGATTATCCGCGCACTCATCAGTTGGAAATTTACTGGCTTGGCCTGGCGTCCGGCTCACTGCAAGCGCTTAAAAGCATGCATGTGGGCACGGAGGTTGTCAAGGCGCGCGATTATGCAAGCCTTCATTTGACGGGCTTGAAAACTGCGGACGATGTTATAAGCCAGATTTATAAAACAGACCGCAGACGGGCTTTTATCGCCACAAAATACATCAAGGATATGATTCAAAACATGCGCGAGGTTTATCGGGTGCTGAAACCGGGCAGCCGTTATGTTGTAGTGATTGGTAATAATCTTGTGCGCGGAATCCAGTTTGAAAATTGGCGATATTTACAAGAAGCGGCACAGATGCTCGGCTATAAAGTGGAATATTGTTTTGTTTCAGGAATCATCAACCATTTTATCAAGGTGCCGCGCAAAGAGCGCATAAACGACGACCACATTCTGGTTTTGAAAAAGTGACGGGCTTAAATGAAACGGAGAAAGGCAAACTAGCCTCCGTCAAGGGCTTTGCCAATGAAAGCAGATTGCTGGCGGCATTACTGGCACGGGGGTTTAATGCCTCCAAAGTCGATCTGCCCCATTCCACCTACGACCTGATTGTTGAGAGAAGCAAACACGATACGATCAGAGTCCAGGTGAAAACCATCAGTAAAACCGGCTCTATTTCATTTAAGGGCGGTGTGCGAGGTGGAATAGATCGGCAATATAAATCTGACGTGAAATCCTACACCCAAAGCACGGAAACAGCCGATGTTGTGGTAGGTGTTGAGGTGCTGACAGACAATGGTGATAAGGAAATCAATTTCTATTTTGTGCCGACCATCTACATTGAAAAGTTAAAACAGCAATCTATTTCAATCAAAAAAATACAACAGACAAAAAATAATTGGGAAATCCTCCGGGAATGTAAAAATTTGGAGTTTGTAAGGAAGACGTTTCAATGACCGATAAAATCAAATCCTGCCGCGAACCTGTCGCTCGGGCTGTCCGCCATCAAACACAAGCCGCCGCCGCAACCTGACTGAGGCCAAAGCGAAAAAACCGAAATCCCGAAGTTCGGGGAGGCGGGAAAATGAAAGGCGGGTTGTCAACTTGCCGCGATCATTTTCAAAAATCAGCCCCAGTTCAACTTCGCCCGCAGGATGCTGAAATGGTCGTGATGCGCCGGGTGGATCAGTCGAATTTTTTTGTCTTTTTTATAGACGCTGACCTTATCGCCGGTGGCGAGCTCGCAGCTTATCTCGCCATCACAACTCAAGCGGGCATGATCGATCTCCGGCGTACCAACGACGATCTCCACCCGGCTGTTGCCGTCTATGATAATCGGGCGATTGCTCAGCGTATGCGGACAGATCGGCACCAGCACCAGCGCATCCAGAGCGGGATGAATGATCGGGCCGCCGCCGGACAGCGCGTACGCAGTGGAGCCTGTTGGCGAGGCCACGATCATGCCGTCTGCGCGCTGGCTGTGCACCAGGCTGCGGTCAACATAGGTTTCCAGTTCGATCAGCCTGGCAATGTTCCATTTCTGGATGACGACATCATTAAAGGCATCGCTTTCCAAGATCATCGCATCGCCGCGCGTAACCCGGCAATGCAGTTGAAAGCGATCATCTTCCACATAATCACCATCCAGAATCTGCCCGAGTTGCACCTGAATGGCTTCTGCAGGAATATCGGCCAGAAAGCCCAGCCGGCCGCGGTTAATGCCGAGCAGGGGGATGTCGTGACCGGCCAGCAGGTGGGCGGCGCGCAGCATGGTGCCGTCCCCACCGATGGCAATGCCTAAGGTGCAATGCTCGGCCAGTTCTTCTGCGTTCACGGCCTGAAAACCGGCATCCGGCAGCAATTCGGCGCAGAATTCGTCCAGGATGACCTTGATCTTGCGGGATTTCAGGAAATTGGTGACAGCGGACAAGGTATCCTTGATCTCTGTCGCTTCGTTATTGCTGATCAGTGCTATGGTCGTGAACATATTCATCGTTGTGGCGGTGTCCGGATAAGCAAAATTAGCACGTACAGGCCGCCCGGCCAATCTGCTTTTGCAGTCGCGGCCCTTAGAATGCTGGATTTTTCTCTTGTTAGGGCTAAAATCTTAGGCTATGCCGATGACATCGAAAGCCAGCAGCGGAGAGCTATCTGAACGCGGCCTGCACCTGTTCAAGGCCCTGGTGGAGCATTTTATCTCAGACGGCCAGCCGGTCGGCTCGCGCACCCTTGCGCGTGATGCCAAGCTGGAGCTAAGCCCGGCAACCATCCGCAATGTCATGGCCGATCTGGAGGACTTAGGGCTGCTGCACTCCCCACACACCTCCGCCGGGCGGGTGCCGACGGTCAAGGGTTATCGGCTTTTTGTGGATAGCCTGTTGCGCGCAGAGACCATGCAGAGCGTGGAGATGGCTCGGATTGCCCGGGAGATGGAAGTGGGCGATGACTTGAATAAGCTGATGGAGAAGACCTCGGCCATGTTATCTGAGATAACAAGGCTCGCCGCCGTGGTCATGTTGCCCCGAGTCGAGCAACAGGCGCTGAAACACATTGAGTTTTTGCCGCTGTCGGATAATCGGGTGTTGGTCATTCTCGTGGTGAATGAGCGCGAGGTGCAAAATCGTATTATCCATACTGCAAGGCACTACACTTCTGCCGAATTGCAGCAGGCGGCCAACTACCTGAACGCGACCTTCAGCGGCAAGGCGCTGCAGAGCGTGCGCGCCGAATTGGTGCGGGAATTGAAGAAGATGAAAGAGGTGGTCAGTAAATCCATGCAGACCGCCATAGAAATGGCGCAAAAGGCCTTTGTTGATTCGAATAAGCCGGATGATTATGTCATGTCCGGGCAGACCAACCTGATGGGGGTTACTGATCTGAGCGATGTGGAAAAGCTGAAAAAACTCTTTGAGAGCTTTAACCAAAAGCGCGACATCCTGCATCTGCTCGAACATGCGGTCACTGCCAAAGGCGTACAGATCTTCATTGGCGAGGAATCCGGCTACGAGGTGCTGGATAATTGCAGTGTGGTCACCTCGCCCTATGAGGTGGACGGCCAGACCTTAGGTGTGCTGGGCGTGATCGGCCCGACCCGCATGGACTATGAAAGAGTCATCCCCGTGGTCGATATTACGGCAAAAATGCTCGGCTCGGCCTTGAATTCCTTGAATTGATCCCTATCTCAAGCCGGTGCGTGAGCAAATGCGCGCCGGCGTCTTCTTTCTCTGTCATCTTTATCATCTTAGTTAAGAGGGGCTATGTCTGCGGAACAAACTGATAATCAGGAAAATACTGAAACTGTCGAAGAAGAAGCGCCTGCGGGGGAGGTGTTGGCGGAAGAGCAGGCCGTGACGGAAGAGGAAACAGCCGCCGAGCCAGATCCCGAGTTGCCCGATATCGACAGACTAAACCGGGAAATAGAAAGCCTGAAGCTGCTGGTAGAAGAGAATGTGGACAAGGCGGTGCGCGCCCGGGCTGAGGTGGATAACCTGCGTAAACGCACCATCCGCGACATAGAACAGGCGCATAAATACGCCCTGGAGCGATTTGTCACCGGCCTGCTGCCCGTGATCGACAGTATGGTGCTGGGCATCCATGCCAGCGAAGGCGCAGAGGACGTAGAGAGCTTACGCGAGGGCATGGACCTGACCTTGAAGATGTTCTTGGACACGCTGGATAAATTCGGCATCGCAGAACTGGACCCGCAGGGCGAGAAATTCAATCCTGAGAAACACGAGGCGGTTTCCATGCAGGAAGTTGAAGGTACTGAGCCGGGCCGGGTGGTCGCCGTGATGCAGAAGGGCTATGAGCTAAACGGGCGCCTGGTGCGACCGGCGATGGTGATGGTCTCCAAATAAAGGCATCTTTAGATACAGTTGCTAATCCGGGCTTGAATTTCGGCTCTCTCACCCAAACATTTTTGAAAATTAAGCAAATAATCCAAGAAAGCGGAGAACACTAACAATGGCAAAGATAATCGGTATTGATCTTGGGACCACGAATTCCTGCGTTGCCGTGCTGGAAGGCGGACAGGCAAAGGTGATTGAAAACAGCGAAGGGGCCCGCACCACGCCTTCCATCGTGGCCTATTCCGATGACGATGAGGTATTGGTAGGCCAGTCGGCCAAGCGCCAGTCCGTCACCAACCCGGAAAATACCCTGTATGCGGTCAAGCGCCTCATCGGCCGGCGCTATGCCGATGATGTGGTGCAAAAAGACATCGACATGGTGCCGTATAAAATTGTCAAGGCGGACAACAGCGATGCCTGGGTGGAAGTAAAGGGCAAGAAGATGGCGCCGCCGGAGGTCTCGGCCCGGGTGCTGATGAAGATGAAAAAGACCGCGGAGGATTATTTCGGCGAAGAAATAAAAGAAGCGGTCATCACCGTCCCGGCCTATTTCAATGACTCCCAGCGCCAGGCCACCAAGGACGCCGGCCGCATCGCCGGCCTGGATGTGCGCCGCATTATCAACGAGCCGACCGCCGCCGCGCTGGCCTACGGCATGGACAAAAAGCACGGCGACTCCAAGATCGCTGTCTATGACCTCGGCGGCGGCACCTTTGATGTCTCCATTATCGAAATCGCCGAGATCGATGGTGAGCACCAGTTTGAAGTGTTGTCCACCAACGGCGATACCTTCCTGGGCGGTGAGGACTTTGATTTGCGTATCATTGATTTCCTCTGTGATGAGTTCAAGAAAGATCAGGGCCTTGATCTGCATAATGATCCCCTGGCCTTACAGCGCCTAAAAGAAGCCGCCGAGAAGGCCAAGATTGAGCTGTCTTCCAGCCAGCAGACGGATATTAACCTGCCCTATATCACCGCCGATGCCAGCGGCCCGAAGCACCTTAATCTCAAGATGTCTCGTACCAAGCTGGAAACCCTGGTGGAGGATCTGGTGGAGAGGACGGTGGGCCCTTGCAAAATCGCCTTGGACGATGCCGGGTTGTCTGCAAGCGATATTACCGATGTCATCCTGGTCGGCGGCCAGACGCGCATGCCCAAAGTACAGCAGACCGTGGAGAAGTTCTTCGGCAAAGAACCGCGCAAGGACGTGAACCCCGATGAGGCGGTTGCCGCCGGTGCCGCAATCCAGGCCGGCGTCCTGGGCGGCGATGTCAAGGACGTATTATTGCTGGATGTGACCCCGCTCTCGCTCGGCATTGAGACCCTGGGCGGTGTGATGACCAAGCTGATCGAGAAGAACACCACCATCCCGACCAAGGCGCAGCAGGTGTTTTCCACGGCGGAAGATAACCAGACCGCCGTGACCGTGCATGTGCTGCAAGGCGAGCGCGAGATGGCCAGCGGGAATAAATCCTTAGGCCGCTTTGACTTGGCCGATATTCCGCCGGCCCCGCGCGGCATCCCGCAGATCGAAGTCGCCTTTGATATCGATGCGAACGGCATTTTGAATGTCTCAGCCAAGGACAAGGCCACCGGCAAGGAGCAATCGATCATCATCAAGGCCTCCAGCGGCCTGTCCGATGCAGAGGTCGAGCGGATGATCACCGATGCCGAGGCCCACGCCGAGGAGGATCGCCTGGCGCGGGAATTGATCGACACACGCAACATGGCCGAGAACATGATCCATGCCACCAGGAAGTCTCTGGAAGAATTGGGCGACAAGGTCGAAGCACAGGAAAAGACCGACATCGAAGCGGCGATTGCTGAAGTAGAAGAGGCCCTGAAAGGCGATGACAAGGCGGCCATTGAAGAGAGGACTAAGAAGCTGACTGAGGTGGCCGGCAAGCTGGCCGAACGCGCCTATCAGCAGGCCAATCAAGACCAGGCCGCCGCCGAGACGCCGGGGGCGGACAAGCGAGCAGAGGGCGCGGCCGATGATAATGTTGTCGATGCCGAGTTTGAGGAAGTGGACGATCAGAAGAAGTAGATGGTGACCATTCGTGCCTGATTATCGGCAACGAATCCTGTTCATAGCCCGGGAGAGCGTACCCTCTTGCCGGGCTATTGTCGTATTTAAGAGCGGTTAAACCAACGCTAAGCCAAAGATGAGCAAGAGAGATTATTACGAGATCCTTGGTGTTTCCAAAAATGCCACCGATGCCGAATTAAAAAAAGCCTATCGCCGGCTGGCGATGAAGTATCATCCTGATCGCAACCCGGACAGCACGGCGGCGGAGGAGAAATTCAAGGAGGCCAAGGAGGCGCATGATGTGCTCTCGGATCAGCAAAAGCGCGCCGCCTATGATCAATTCGGCCATGCCGGCGTGGATGTCGGCATGGGCGGTGGGGGCGGTGCCGGTGCGGCGGGCTTTGGCGACATCTTTGACAGCGTCTTCGGCGATATATTCGGCGGCGGCCGCAGCGGCAGGGAACGGGTATATCGCGGTGCGGATCTGCGCTATGACCTGGAGCTGAACCTGGAAGATGCAGTCGCCGGGACGACGATTAAGATCCGTGTGCCTAAGCTGGTGCAGTGCGGCGCCTGTCATGGCAGCGGCGCAAAAAAGGGCGCCTCCCCCGCGACCTGTTCGACCTGTAACGGCCTTGGTCAGGTGCGCATGCAGCAGGGCTTTTTTTCCGTGCAACAGACCTGCCCGCAGTGTCGGGGGGCGGGCAAGATTATCAGCGACCCCTGCGCCACCTGCCGCGGTCAGGGGCGGGTGCGTGACAGCAAGACCATCTCGGTGAAGGTGCCGCCCGGGGTGGATACGGGCGACCGCATCCGCCTGAGCAATGAGGGCGAGGCGGGCGAGAATAAGGGGCCGTCTGGTGATCTATATGTACACATTGCGGTGAAGGAGCATCCTATCTTTGTGCGCGATGGTGCTGATCTCTATTGTGATGTCCCGATCAGCTTTGCCACCGCAGCGCTCGGCGGCGAACTGGAAGTGCCCACCTTGGATGGCAAGGTAAAGCTCAAAATCCCGGCAGAGACTCAAAGCGGCCGGCAGTTCCGCCTGCGCAGCAAGGGCGTGAGGACGGTGCGCTCAGCCGCCACCGGCGATCTCATGTGTCGGGTGATGGTGGAGACGCCGGTCAAGCTGAACAAGCGGCAAAGGCAATTATTGCAGGAGTTTGAAAGCTCAATGCAGGCGGGCAGCACGCGTCACAGCCCACAAGCCTCATCGTGGATGGATGGGGTGAAGAAGTTCTTTGAAGGCATAAGCGATTAAATTACTGCATACTAATCGCCCCTGTAAACTGATATATTCGCCCTTGTGAAGCGGGCAGGTGCCTTCGCGCAAGGCAAACAACGGGATACGGGGTCTATGACAAGAATCGGTGTGTGCGGTGCGGCGGGCAGGATGGGCCGCACCATCCTGGCAGTCTGCTACGATACCGACGGGATCATTATCGGCGCGGCAATAGAACATCCGCAATCTTCCATGTTGGGCCTTGATGTCCATGAGTCCGCCGGGCTGGGCAAACGGGGCGTGGTCATCGCATCGGAGATCGCCGCAGTAGCTGATGATTTTGATGTGCTGATCGATTTCACGCTGGCAGAGGCAACCGCCGCCAATGTTGAACGCTGCCGGGCCGCCGGCAAGCGCATGGTCATCGGCACGACCGGCTTGGATGAGGCGCAAAAAAATCTGCTTAAGGCCGCCAGCCGCGATATCGCCATTGTGTGTGCGCCGAACATGAGCATCGGCGTCAACCTCTGTTTTAAGCTCGCTGAACTGGCCACGCGGATCATTGGCGCAGAAGCCGACATAGAAATCATCGAGGCCCACCATAACCAGAAACAGGATGCCCCTTCAGGCACCGCAATCCGTCTAGGCGAGATCATCGCCGATACTCTGGGGCGTGAGTTGAAAGAGTGCGCCGTCTATGGCCGAGAGGGCATAACCGGAGTACGAGATAAAAACACCATCGGCTTTGCAACCATCCGGGCGGGCGACATCATTGGCGAGCATAGCGTGCTCTTTGCCGCCGCCGGTGAGCGCATCGAGATCAGCCACAAGGCCTCCAGCCGCAGGCCCTTTGCTGTCGGAGCGCTGCGTGCGGCCCGATGGCTGATGCAAAAACAGAGCGGCCTGTATGACATGCAGGATGTACTGGGCTTGCGCTAAGGCGATGCCATGAAACGTATCCCGGCGATCAAGTCAGTGATGACCCCCTTTCCGTATTCCGTCGAGATCGATGCTTCCATGCTGGAGGTGATGGAATTTCTGCAGGAACACAGCATTCATCATCTGCCGGTAACGGAAGCCGATAAACTGGTCGGTGTGCTCACCTATAAGGATATTAAAATGTATCTGGGGACTGAGGCGGGCGCTGCAGGGCGGGATGAATTAAAGGTCCGCGATGTGTACATCAGAGAGCCCTATATCGTTGATCTCAACGAGCGCCTGGATAAGGTATTGCGCACCATGGCCGAGCAGCATATCGGTTCAGCACTGGTGACAAGACATGGCAAGCTGGCCGGCCTGTTCACCGATACGGATGTATGCCGGAGTTTTGCGGATTACCTGCAAGCGCAGTTTAAGCCGCCCGATGGCAGTGATGCGGCTTGAGGCTTTCTATTTCTTTCCGGTTACAGGCACCTGAGTAAAACCCTGCACAAGTCTGTCTGGGGACTTGCCTTAACGCCTCAGTGCTCCTGTTGTTGTAGCTGCCACATGCGTGAATAGACGCCGTTGTGCCGCAACAATGCCTTGTGATCTCCCTGCTCGACGACACGGCCGTGGCGCAGCACGACGATGGTATCGGCCTCGATAATGGTAGAGAGCCGATGGGCGATCATCAGGGTCGTTGTGTGCCTTGCAATGTCTCTTAATGCCGCCAGGATCGCCTGCTCGGCGCTTGAGTCCAGTGAAGATGTCGCCTCATCAAAGATCATGATCGATGGCTTTTTAAGCAGCATGCGCGCGATCGCAATACGTTGCTTTTCACCGCCGGAGACTTTCAGCCCGCGCTCTCCCACCATTGTGCTAAGCCCCCGAGGCAACTGCTCGATGAACGTATCAAGGTGCGCCATGTGGATGGCATGGTCAATGTCTGCCTCAGTCGCCGCCGGGTTGCCGTAGGCGATGTTGTAGTGAATGGTGTTGTTAAACAGCACCGTGTCCTGCGGCACAACGCCTATGGCACTGCGCAGGCTATGCTGCGTAACCCTGCGGATGTCCTGGCCATCAATTTTAATGCTGCCTTCATCAATATCGTAGAAACGAAATAGCAGGCGCATGATCGTGGACTTGCCCGCCCCGCTCGGCCCGACGATGGCCACCTTCCGCCCGGCAGGCACACTGAAGCTGACCTGGTTTAATATTCTTCTATCGCCCTTATAGAAAAAACCGACATTCTCAAAGCGAATGGCACCGCTTGCTATCATCAGCGCCGGCGCATCTTTTGCATCGCTTATCTTTGGCTGTTTTTCCAGGAGCGTGAACATGTGCTCGACGTCGGCCAAGGCACGTTTAATCTCCCGATAGACGAAGCCGAGAAAGTTCAGTGGCAGGAACAGCTGCAACATATAGGCATTCACCAGCACCAGGTCGCCCAGGGTCATGGAACCCGCAACGACCTGGCGTGCCGCAATGATCATGATGAGAGTGATCGCAGCAGCAACGATGAGCGACTGGCCTGAATTTAACGCCGCCAGTGACAGGCGATTATCACGCCGCGCCTTTTCCCAGTCGGCCAGATTCTCATCGTACTCATGCGCCTCATAGGCTTCATTATTAAAATACTTCACCGTTTCAAAATTAAGCAGGCTATCGACAGCGCGGGTATTCGATCTGTCATCCATCTCATTCATCACGCGCACGAGCCGGGTGCGCCTCTCGGTCATGACAACGGAAAAGCCGACATACAGCGCTACCGAAACAACGATAACAAGGGCAAAGGCAGGCCCGTAGTTGAACAGCAGGATAACGGTGACCAGGCTGATTTCGAGCAGGGTGGGCAGGATGTTGAACAACATAAAACGCATGATGAAACTGATCCCCGTTATGCCGCGTTCGATGTCTCGGGACAACCCGCCGGTGCGGCGCGAGAGATGAAATTCCAGCTCCAGGGCGTGCAGATGTTTGAATACTTTCAACCCAATGCGGCGCATGGCACGCTCCGTCACCCGGCCAAAGATGGTGTCGCGGATCTCCCCCAGGATGATCGAGCTAAATCGAAGCAGGCCGTAGAACAGCAAAAAGGCCATCGGCACGGCAATCACGGTGGATTGGGTGGTGTCCAGCGCATCGACAATATTCTTCATCGCAAAGGGCACGGCCACAGTGGCCAGCTTTGCCAATATAAGACAGCACATGGCAAGCAATACGCGGCTGCGAAATTCCATAAAATAGGGAACCAGGCTGGCCAGTATTGTCCAATTACCAGAGAAGCTGCGATGACTGATACTTCGACTTGGGCGCATTAACGGACTTGATTCGTATCCAAAAGAACCATTACTATAGTGTTTCTTTATAAAGAACTAAAATACCGTATTAAAGAGCAGCAAAGCCCTATGAACCTGAAATATCCAGCCATACTAATCTTCGCCTTATTTTTAAGCGCCTGTAGTCATTATCAACCGAAAAATGTGAATAATCTTTGTTCCATATTCCGTGGCGACATTGATTGGTATAAGGATGCGCTGAAAGCGAATGAGCGCTGGGGCACCCCGGTCTGGGTGATGATGGCCTTCATGCACCAGGAATCACGCTTTGTCAGAAATGCCAGACCCGCCCGCAAGTGGTTTCTCGGCGTCATCCCCCTGCCGCGCCGCTCTTCCGCCTATGGCTATGCGCAGGCGCAAGACCCGGCCTGGGAAGATTATAAAAAGGCCGGCGGGCGCTGGGGGGCAGACCGGGATGATTTCGGCGATGCCATAGACTTTATCGGCTGGTACACCCATGCGACCCAGAGACAACTGGGCATTTCAAAGTGGGATGCCTATGAACAATACCTTGCCTACCATGAGGGCCGCGGCGGCTATAAACGCGGCACCTGGAAGCAGAAAAGGTGGCTGATCGGCGTGGCTGATAAGGTAAAGCGGCGGGCAGCGAGTTATAACCAGCAGTACAAAAGCTGCAAGGCGGAATTGGATGACAAGGCCGATGGCTGGTTTTAGTCAAGTCTCAAAGCCTATGCGCACGGGCGCATTGTCTATCTTGCTGCTCGCCATGCTGGCTGCCTGTGGCGGTCAGTTTCTCTATAACCGCATCGACTGGTTCACCAAGTATCAGATAGAAAAATATGTCGAGCTGGATCGGGAGCAGGCGCGCTTCGTTGCGGCGAGCATGGATTCCGTGTTGGACTGGCACAGTGAAAGCGAATTGAATGAATATGTCGCCTTTTTGGATCAGGTGCAGCAGGCGGTAGATGGCGAGCTTGAGGGAGAAGACGTAGAACAATGGTTCAAAGAGATACGTCTGGCCTATGAGAAATTGCTGCCCATGATGACGCCTTGGCTGATTGAGTTGGCGGGCAGCTTATCGCCTGCGCAGATCGAAGAATTGGCCTTGAGCATGGCGCAGCGGAACAGGGAGCTTGAGGATGAATATCTGTCCCGGGATGCGGCGGGTTATAGTCAATCCACAAGCAAGCGTTTGAACAGGAATTTTCGTTATTGGCTGGGCCCGCTCACAAAGAAACAACAGGGCCGGGTCAAACAGACGGCGAACGCCCTGGAGAGGCTCGATAAAAGCTGGATGGCGGCTAGGAAAGACTGGCAGGGACGGCTGATTGATGCGCTTGAAAAACCACAAGGATGGAGAGACGAATTAGCTACACTTCTGCAAGATGGCGCAGGCTATTCCGAGCAAGATTCACAGCAGGCCAGCGAGAGAAACATAAGACGTATATCCATCCTCATCGCGGAAATACTAAACACTCGCAACGAGCGGCAAAACAAAAGACTGCATGACAAGCTCAATAAGTGGCGGGCAGATCTTGCTGCAATTCACACCAGCCACAGCCGCATGAAAACAACGGCTTTGTCTCCTTAAGAGCTTGCCACCGCCGCCCGGCCCCCTCGTTTTTTTACCCTGCACAAAGGGCGAATGCGGAAGGATAAGCGGTACCTATCAGTCCATATTCAGGTTCTGCGGGGGGGGGGGGGGCAGCATGGATCAAGGCGCTGACGGCTATTGAAGTCGGCACATGCGCTTTCTTCATAAGAACCATCTGGCGTGGTGCTGGATGGCCCACTGGAAAATCATTCACCCTATCAATAACAAATTTTTCATTAAAATTAAACGGATGGGCAAATAAGTCAAGCGCCCTGTGATCTCCAGAGACTATGTCCTTGTTGGCGAAGCCGCTCTCAACGAGATGCGTTGTCGTTAGCAGATAACGATACTCAAGGCCACTGATATTGTCCAGAAACTTGTTGATATCCGCATAAGAAAGATGAAACAGACAATCCCGCACCATCAGTATATCGCAATGTGGCAATGTATCTTCACAGATGTTGGCAACGCCGAATTGAACCCTCTCTGCACCATACAGCGTCTGATTCTTTTGAATGAGTTCCGCAACAATATCAAAACCGAAATAATCTACATTTACTCTTGGCAGCACCAGCTTCATCCAGTTAAAGTCGCCACAAGGCACATCAACCAATCTTTTTATATGCAGCCTTGGCAGGTTGTCAATTAACCACGCTCTAAGTCCTTCCGTGTAAGCAATCTCTGATCCCGGTCCGCTATCAGATTCCTTGCTTTCCCAGAGATTTTTCTCATGTATTCTACTAAACCTTTCGCTTAGCGAGCTCTTTTCCAATGCGCTTTTAAGCGTTCTTTTATGCACAAATTGACGCTTAAGCAAATACAGGTGTCGCAAAACCGCCAGAGCAGTTTTCAGTAATCCATCGCGCTTCCGCTTAACTCCAAGTTTCTTAACAAGATTCATTTTGTCCTCTCACCTTCACTTTACATTGATAGTAAGGCTTGCCTGTTTTTGCGATCATAGCAGTAACATGGGTTTTAAGCAGCCAGGCGCTTAATGTGTCTAAAATATGCACAATACTGCCCAAGGGACACCGCGCAGGGCTTATACTGTCGCTTTATACAGACGCAACTCATCATGTCTGATACAGAATCATTGTTTGAAGACTTGCTCAGCCTGCAGCGGCAAAAGGCGGTGCCGCCCGTTTCCGCTTGGCAGCCGCAGCGGGTGGGGGAAATAGACATTCGTATCGCCCGCGACGGCACCTGGTATCACGCCGGCGGGGCGATACGACGCTTAGGACTGGTCCGGCTCTTTGCCTCGGTCATGCGCCGAGACAGCGATGGCTTTTGCCTCGTCACGCCTGCCGAAAAGCTCTTCATTGAAGTCGAGGACGCACCTTTTATGGCCATTGACATGGAAGTACGCGGCAGCGATAAGTCGGCGGAAGTTTTGTTCACCACGAATGTTGAGGACTATGTGCTCATTGACCGGCAACATCCCATGCGCGTTGATGAAGTCAACGAAGAGCCGCGCCCCTATATTCACGTGCGTGATGGGCTGGATGCCTTGATGACACGCGCGGTATATTATCGGCTGGTGGAAGCGGCGATCACTGAGGGGCGGGAGCTGGTCATCTACAGCTGCGGTGAGCGCTTCAGTCTGGGTCGCTACTAATTGCAGTGTCCTGCTTAAAGGAAACAGATCAAGCATCATGAATACCATCTTAAAATCCGCCCCCGGGGCATCTGCGCCGGTGGACAATGCGCCCGCAGCCACAGCGCTCGGTCTGTGGTCGGGCGATCACGCCGACTTGAAAACGCTCAAGGCGGCGGGGACGATGCTGAAAGATATTCGCCGGCCGCTTTATGTGCTGGAGCAGGACGGGCAGGCGCTATTTGCCACGACCGGCCAGGCACATCTGGGCGCAACTCATTCGCTGGAGGCGAGCCTTCCGCTTCAGGCCCATGCCCCGCCCCTGCCGCTGCGACAATTAGGCGATGAGTCTTTTTGTGCCGACCACAACATTCGCCTGCCGTATATGACCGGCGCGATGGCCAACGGCATTGCCTCGGTGGCGTTGGTCAAGGCCGTTGCTCATGCGGGCTTGCTGGCTTCCTTCGGTGCGGCGGGTTTGTTGCCGGAGGAAATTGAAAAGGCGATCATCGAATTAAAGACTTCCCTCGGCGAGAAAACTTTTTGCGCCAATCTGATCCACAGCCCGAATGAAAAGGGCCAGGAGCAGGCGGTGGTTGATTGCTACCTTCGACACGCCCTGCGCCGGGTTGAATGCTCGGCTTATATGGCGCTGACCCTGCCGGTGGTGCGCTATCGCGTACATGGCATTCATCAGGATGCAACGGGCAAGATTGTTACGCCGAACAAGATCATCGCCAAGGCCTCGCGCATCGAGGTCGCTACGCGCTGGTTCAGTCCGCCGCCGGAGAAGTTTTTAGGCCAACTGCTGGCGGCAGGCGAGATCACGAGAGAGCAGGCGCAGTTGGCGGCGCACATTCCGATGGCACAAGACTTGACCGTGGAAGCGGACTCCGGCGGCCATACCGATAACCGCCCGGCGCTCACCTTGTTGCCGACCATTATTGCGCTACGTGATCGCCTACAGCAAGAACATGATTATGCCGACCCCTTGCGCGTGGGTGCGGCCGGAGGCATTGCCACACCGGCTTCCGCCGCCGCTGCCTTTGCGATGGGTGCGGCCTATGTCGTAACCGGCACGGTGAACCAGGCATGCGTGGAATCCGGCAGCAGCGATCCGGCCCGGCAGATGCTGGCCGCGGCGCGCCAAGCCGATGTGGCCATGGCACCGGCGGTGGATATGTTTGAGATGGGGGTGAAGCTACAGGTGCTAAAACGCGGCACCATGTTTCCCATGCGCGCGAATAAGTTATATGAATTATATCGAACTTATGACTCGATTGATGCCCTCCCAGCGAATGAGCTGGCGGCGCTGGAGAAGACGATTTTCCGAGCGTCGGCGGCGGAAGTCTGGCAAAATACCCGGGCCTTTTTCCTCGAACGAGACCCGGCGCAGGTGGAAAAAGCCGAGCGGGAGCCTAAGCACAAGATGGCCTTGCTATTTCGCTGGTATCTGGGATTATCCTCGCGCTGGGCCAACGCCGGCGAGCCGGGCCGGCAGGTGGATTATCAGATCTGGTGCGGCCCGGCCATGGGCGCCTTTAACGAATGGACGCGGGGCACTTTCTTAGAAAAACCGGACAATCGCAAGGTGGTCACCGTTGCGCTTAATCTCATGCACGGCGCGGCGGTGATCACCCGGCTCAACATGCTGCGCAGCCAGGGCCTTGCGCTGCCGCCGGCGCTGAGCCACGTTGTGCCACTGACGCAGGCCGAAATAGAGAGCAAGATACATTGAGCAAGCAACACGCAGACAAACCCGGCAACCCGCCGCTGGCGATCGTGGGCATCGGCTGCCTGTTCCCGAAGGCTGCTGATGTCAAGTCATACTGGACGAACATCCGCGAGGGCGTGGACGCCATCACGGAGATCCCCGCCAGCCATTGGGACCCGCGGGACTATTTCGACAGCGATAAAAACACGCCCGACATGACCTATGCCCGGCGCGGCGGCTTTCTTGATCCGGTCGATTTTGATCCGCTTTTGTATGGCCTAAGCCCGAATAACCTGGAAGCGACCGACACCACGCAGTTACTGGGCATGGTGGTCGCTCGCCAGGCGCTGCTCGATGCCGGCTATGCCACCAGCAGGGACAGCGATGATGGGCGCGCCTTTGATCGGGCGCGCACCAGCGTCATCCTGGGCGTAACCGGCACCCTGGAGCTGGTGATCCCCTTAGGCGCGCGCTTGGGCCATCCCCTTTGGCGGCGGGCGCTGGCGGCGGCCGGCGTGGAGCAGGCAGTCGCCGATGAGGTGGTGCAGCGCATCGCAGAAGGCTACGTCCCCTGGCAGGAAAACTCCTTCCCCGGCTTGTTAGGCAATGTCGCCGCCGGGCGCATCGCCAACCGCTTTGACTTAGGCGGCACCAACTGCGTTGTCGATGCCGCCTGCGCCAGCTCCCTAAGCGCCGTGCACATGGCGGCCTTGGAGTTGTATTCCGGCTGCGCGGATATGGCCATTAGCGGCGGCTTTGACACCTTCAACGACATCTTCATGTACATGTGCTTCAGCAAGACGCCGGCGCTCTCGCCCACCGGCAACAGCAGGCCCTTTGATCATAATGGTGATGGCACCATCTTAGGCGAGGGCCTGGGCGCCATTATCCTAAAGCGGCTGGAGGATGCGCAGCGCGACGGCGACAAGGTCTATGCAGTCATTCGCGGCATGGGTTCATCCAGCGACGGCAGGGGCAATGCCATCTATGCGCCCAGCGCCGAAGGCCAGACCCGGGCGCTCAAGAATGCTTATAAAGAGGCGGACGTCTCCCCGGCCAGCATTGAACTGGTGGAGGCGCACGGCACCGGCACCGAGGTCGGCGATGCCATCGAGGCCGAGGCCCTGGCCGGCGTGTATCGGGAAGACAGATCGGAAGGGAGCTGGTGCGCGATTGGCTCGGTGAAGTCCATGATCGGCCACACCAAGGCCGCGGCCGGCGTGGCGGGCTTAATCAAGGTTGCCCTGGCCTTGCAGAACAAGGTGCTGCCGCCGACGATAAAGGTGGAGCAACCCTTGTCCCTGCTGCAGCCGGGCCGGGCGCCGGTATATGTGAACGCGAACAAGCGCCCTTGGCTTGGGACTCGCGCCCAGCCGCGCCGCGCCGCCTTGAGCGCCTTTGGCTTTGGCGGCAGTAATTTTCATTGTGTGCTGGAAGAGGCCGAAGCGGTAAAAGCGCAGATCGAATGGGACGGCGAGGTGCTGCTGTTTGCCTTCTCGGCTGCGGACAAGTCGGCCTTGCAGGCGCAATTACAAAACAGCAATTCGGCGCCGACCTGGGCGCAGTTGCGCGCCGCGGCCGCCCGCTCCCTGGCCGCTTTTTCTTCCAAGCATGCGCACCGCCTGCTGCTGGTCATCACGGCGGCAACGGAGCGGGAGAAATTGTTCAATGGTGCTGAGAGAATGTTGCAACAGGACGAGGCATCCTGGCGCACACCGGAGGGGGCGTACTATGGCTGCGGGGCCGCCGGTAAGCTGGCCGTCCTGTTTCCCGGACAAGGCGCGCAGTATTGCAACATGCTGCTGGATCTCACTTGCCAGTTTCCGCAGCTGCAACAGGCCCTGATCGAGGCCGACCGGCTCTTTGCTGCGGAGCATGAGGGACAGCGGTTAAGCGATCTTATTTATCCCATCTCACGTTTCAATGATGAAGCCCGGCGGCGGGATGAGGAGGCGCTGCGTGCCACGCAGCATGCGCAACCGGCCATCGGCGCAAGCAGTCTGGGTGCCTGGCGGGTGTTGCAGCATTTTGGCATCCAGGCCGATGCCCTGGCCGGCCATAGCTTTGGGGAGCTCAGCGCCCTGTCTGCCGCAGGCCGCATTGATGAGGCGGATCTCTGCAAGTTGGCCATGCAGCGCGGCGCATTGATGCAGGCCGGTGCGGGCGATCGCGGCGCGATGCTGGCGGTGTCGGCCTCAGCCGCGGTGGTGCATGAACTTTTGGAGGCCGAGCAGCTGGATTTGATCATTGCGAATAACAATGCGCCCAGGCAGGTCGTGTTATCCGGCGCCAGCGCGCAGATAGCAAAGGCCCTGCCCTTGCTGGAAAAGCGCGGCTTGCGCGCAAGACAACTACCGGTCGCGGCCGCCTTTCACAGCAGTTTTGTCGCCGCCGCCGAGAAACCTTTCGCAGCGTTTTTACAGGACATTCGCTTGAAGAAAAGCGAAGTCAGCGTATTCGCCAACGCAAGCGCTGAAGCCTATCCGAATGATGAAGGCGCAGCGAAAAAATTATTAGCCGGGCAGCTTGCCAGCCCGGTTGATTTTGTCGCGCAGATTGAGAATATGTACGCCGTCGGCGCGCGCACCTTTGTTGAAGTCGGGCCGGGGAATACCCTAACGGGTTTGGTCAAGTCCATACTTGCCGAGAAAGATCACCATGCCATTGCCTTGGATGCCTCCAAAGGCCGCAAGGGCCAGCATGACCTGGCGGCTCTGCTCGCCCAACTTGCGGCATTGGGGCATCAGATAGCCTTGTCGCGCTGGGATGAGGGCTATCTGGAATCTTACCAGGAGCCGGGCGACAAACCGGCCCTGCTCATTCCGATTAGCGGGGCGAACTATGTCAAGCCGCGCGCGACGCATCGGAACAAGGAAAACAAAAGCACAAGCACGGAGAAAAACACCATGCCCCGAAATACCATGTCTCGTACTATGCCCGAAAATACTATGTTGGATGCCTCGTCCACGCAAAGTCAGGCGCAGCCAAGCGCTGCAGCGGCGGTGGACGGTGGGCTGTTGCAGCTAACGCAAGAGAGCATCCTGGCCTTGCAAAAGATGCAGGAGCAAACCGCCCGTCTGCACCAGCAATACTTGGAAGGACAGGCGGCGGCGCAGCAGGCCATCGGGCAGTTGATCGAGCAGCAGCAACAGCTATTGACCGCTGCGCCGCCAGTTTTTTCAGCGCCGCCCCCGGTGCCTGTGCAAACTGAGGACAGAGGACAGAGGACAGAGGACAGGGAGCATCCACCCTCGACACCGGTAGCCGCAGAACCGCTTGCGGCTGCCGAATCGCCACCGCTTGCGCAAGAGCCGGCCGCAACGCCAACCCCAACGCCGATAGCTTTGGAACCGCCGGTAACTCCAGAGCCATCGCCGCTTGCACAAGAGCCGGCCGAGCAGGCACCGGCGGCCAGCCCCACACCGGCGCCGACGGAAGCGCCCGGCTATGAAAGCCTGCTGCTGGAAGTCGTCGCCGAGAAGACCGGCTACCCGGTCGAGATGCTGAGCATGGACATGAGCCTGGATACCGACTTGGGGATAGACTCGATCAAGCGGGTGGAAATCCTCTCGGCCTTGCAGGAAAAACTGCCGGGCATGCAAAAGATCCAGCCGGAAGATTTAGGCACTTTTCAATTACTGCAGCACATTGTCGAGTTTCTGGCCACGGATGAGGGCCATGCCCAAGACCATGTTAAGCAGCGCCCGCAGGCCGCGCCCGAAATCGCTTCGGCGCACAGCACGGAAGACCGCGGCGCTGCGCCGAGGTTGGACTCGGTGCTGCTGGAAGTCGTTGCCGAGAAGACCGGCTATCCGGTCGAGATGCTGAACCTGGACATGCACTTGGACAGCGATCTGGGTATTGATTCGATCAAGCGGGTGGAGATCTTGTCCGCCTTGCAGGAGCAGCTGCCGGAGGCGCCGGTGGTGAACCCGGAAGATTTGGCAAACTTGCAGACCCTGCAACAGATTGTCGATTTCATGCAGTCCGATGACGCAGCGCCGGTCGCCGTGGCGGCACGGGCCGCAAAACCGCTTGCCGATGCGGCGCAGGCCGCAGAAAAAGAACAAAGGCTGTATCGCGGCATCGTCACCGTTGCGCCCGCCGCGGAAGCCGGCGAGCGCATCGCGCTTGCTGAGAACGCGCTGGTGTGGGTGACGGATGACGGCAGCGCCCTGCCGAGGAAGCTCTGCGCCGCCCTGGCAGAACACAAGCTGCGCGGGCAGGTGGTATCGCCTACGGCGCGGCCGGAGCAGGCGCTGGCCGGATTGCTCGTGCTGGCGCCGGCGGATGCCGATGATGATTTTCTGCAGTCCGCCTTTGGCCTGGTGCAGTCCTGCGGCGCGGCTTTGCAAAAGTCCGCCGGGGTGTTGGCGAGCATCACGCGGCTGGGCGGGAAATTTGGCTTGCAGGATCTATCCGCAGCGAATCCGGAGGCAGGCGGCTTGGCCGGCCTGATCAAGACCGCAGCAAAAGAATGGCCGCAGGTGCATTGCCGGGCGCTTGATATTGAGGCAAACCGCAACAGCGCGACGCTGGCTGCGAGCATCGTTGCCGCGGCCTCGCGCGTCGGCGCGCCGGAAGTGGGCATTGTCGATGGCGCCCATTATGCGCCGTGCCTGCAGCGCGCACCGGTACCCAGCGCAAACAGCAAGCCCTTTGCTCCGGGCGATGTCGTTGTCCTTAGCGGCGGCGCCCGTGGCGTGACGGCGGAGGTCGCCGTTGCACTGGCGCAGTGTTTTCATGTGAACCTGTTGTTGCTGGGCAGAACCTCGCCGCCGGCGCCGGAGCCGACGTGGTTGTCCGGCCTGCATGAGGAGGCCGCGATCAAGCAGGCCATGCTGGCGCATTGCGGCGATCAAAAGACGCCGAAGGAGTTGGAGGCCGACTATCGGCACCTCCTCGCCGGCAGGGAGGTTCAGGCGACCTTGGCGCGCATTGAGGCCACCGGTGTGGAGGTTGTGTATGAAGCCGTGGATGTGCGCGATGCGGCGGCTGTTGCCGCGGCGCTGGCCAAGGCCAGGACCTCGCTGGGGACGATCGCCGGTCTGATCCACGGTGCCGGCGTGTTGGCGGATGGCCTGATCGCAGATCAAACAGCCGCGCAGTTTCAGCAGGTCTATGGCACCAAGGTGGCCGGCCTGCGGGCGCTGTTGGCGGCGAGCGCGCAGGATGCCTTGAAGGTGCTGGCCGTGTTTTCCTCCTCCACGGCGCGCTTCGGGCGCAAGGGGCAGGCTGCGTACGCGGTTGCCAATGAAGCGCTGAACAAGATGGCGCAACAGCAACAATTAGAGCGACCGGATTGTCGCATCGTCAGCGTGAACTGGGGGCCCTGGGACGGAGGCATGGTCACGCCGGCGCTTAAAAAATTGTTCAAAAGCGAGGGCGTGGACGTGATTCCATTGCAGGCCGGTGCCGATTATCTGATACAGGAGCTCGCCCAAACCGGGCCGGTGGAGGTGGTGCTGCTGGGCGCTGAGCCGGATATGGAATCGAGCAGGGAAAAGGCGCCGCCGGAAAACCGCGAGGCGGCGCTGTCTTTGGCGTTTGAGCGCATCGTAAGCCTTGCCGATCATCCCGTGCTGGCCTGCCATGTGATGAACGGCAAGGCGGTGTTGCCCGCCGCCCTGATCATGGAGTGGCTTGCGCACGGCGCGATCCACAATAACCCCGGCCTATCCTTTGTCGGCGTCAACGCCTTGCGCATACTGAAAGGCGTGGTGCTGGAAGACGGCGCAAGCGTGGCCTTGCAGATCATGGCCGGCCAGGCCGTTGGCGAGGGCGAAGAGGGACGGGTGCCGGTGGAACTGCGCAGCGGCGACACCTTGCATGCGCGCGCCGAAGTGGTCTTGGCAGGCGGGTATCCATCGGCGCAAGCGCCGAGCGCAGAGGAAATCAACGGGCGCTATCCAGCTGCGGATGGCGAGTATTATCACAACGGGCAGTTGTTTCATGGCGAGGATCTGCAAGGCATCACCGCCATCAGTGCCTGCTCCGAGCAGGGGATAAGCGGTCGGGCCAAGGCTGCGCCGGCGCCGGCGCAGTGGATGGCCCAACCGATTCGCTCGACCTGGTTAGCCGATCCCCTGATTCTTGACAGCGCCTTCCAGATGATGATCTTGTGGAGTTTCCAGCAAACCGGTGCCGGCTGCCTGCCGACCGCCTTGGGAGAGTACCGGCAGTTTCAGCGCCGCTTTCCGCAACAAGGCGTGGCGATAAAAATTCTCATCAAGGACAAGGCCAGGCACGCGGCCACGGCAGAAGTGGAATTTCTGGACGGCAAAGGCCGGCTGGTGGCGAGAATGGAAGACTATGAATGCGTCATTGATCCATCCTTGCACGAGGCATTTCAACGCAACGAGCTTAATCAGCTGCAGAGTTGATTTTCAGCTTCTCTCAGCCACAGGGTATCCTTAACTTATACCGGCACAAACACGAATGGCTTAAGTCTTAAAATTAATGCCGCCCCGCATAGTAAACAGGCAGCAATGATTATTATGGCAAGCTGGTATGTTCCGGTCGTGTCAAAAACCAGCGCCATTAGAAATGGCGTTAAGCCTTGGGTGAGTACGACTACTGAATAAACTGTGCCTGATATGGTGCCATAATGTTTCACCCCGAAGTAACGGGACAGGAAATATGGCAGTACACCATATTCCGTGCCGAGTCCGAGGCCTAAGAATACACCCGCGACTAATAGCATTGAATAGTCGGTAGTTGATTGCAAAAGAAGTAATCCGACAAGTGCCGCAATGTAGAAGGGGGCGGCTATCCAGGGTTTCGGGATTTTATCCAGCAAATAACCGATGCCGATCTGCCAGCCAGCGGTGACCATGGAAAAGGTGATCAGTATAGTAGTAGCCTGAGCAACGGCTAATCCTCGATCGCTTAGCAAGGGTACGACATGTGCGAATATTGCAGTCATGCATCCTGCCCCCAGACCAATGGCCACCAGGATGATCCAGAAGGTACTGGTGTTAGCAGCTTCAGCCAAGGTCATGCCTTGTTTATCTTGCTGTGTTGTCTCTTTTTTCTGCTGTATTACTCTTTGTGCATCCCACAACAACATAAACAGGACCGGGAAGCCTATAACAACAATAGCGGCGGCGATGCCCAGATAGCTGTGACGCCACCCATAATTAGTCAGTAACATAAGCACGAATATTGGAGACAGCGCCGCCCCGACGCCATTTCCCAATCCTCCAGCGATCCCAAGATATAAACCACGATTCCTATCAAACCAGCCTGCGATGACCTTGGTGAACATGACGGAGCTGGGGATCGCAGCGCTAATACCAATAAGGGCATACGCAAGATACAGCTGAGCTAGACTGGGGCCGATAAAGGCAACGGATGCAACGGCAGTAGCGAATAACAGATTACCTGCCAGCATAATTCGCCTTGCTCCATAATGATCGATCATACGACCGACAATGGGATAACATATCGCACTGGTAACGGCGATAATCAGTAGCACCAGAGAGACGCTGGAGCGTGACCAGTTGAACTCTTCAGTTAATGGGATCAGGAATAAGCCAAATACGGTATACACCATTGGCGTGACGCTGACTGCGTTACCGACGGTACAGGCTGCTACAACACCAACGCGGCGCGTGAAAATACTAGCAATGGAAACAGTCATTATTCAATAGGCCATGGACAGACAAGGGGAACCCCGGAGCGGTCTATAATTGCTTCTCCCACAATTTGAGCCTGTCGATAGAGTGCTTCTTCATCGAATATAGTAGAGCGATAGTTGTCTATCAGACGCACCCCATCAACCCAAACACTATGTACTCCTCTACCATCTGCCGACCATACCAGTTGATTCACCATGTTCTGTATGGGCTGCCACTCGATGCGGTGTGTATCGTGCAGGATAAAGTCCGCTTTTTTACCCACCTCCAGTGATCCGATTTCCATGTCCAGTTGCAATGCCTTGGCTGGGTTTAGTGTCGCCATGGCCAGTGCCTCATGGGCGGGAAAGAGTCTGAAGTTCTGGCGTGCATCTTTAAAGACAGCCGTGGTCATCCTCATACCATGCATCAGGTCCGAACTATAACCATCCGTACCAAGCAGGATGTTAATACCCGCCTTCGCCATTTCAGGAAACAGGCCGACCGCAGTGATCCCGCAGGCATCTCTCATCGCCGCGATAGGACAGTGAATAACATTGGTCTGTGTCTTTGCCAGTTGCTCCAGCTCCCCCTGATTGATATGCACGACATGGGTGAGTGACACATTGCTGCCGAGCACACCGAGCTCGGCCAGGTGCTCAATCGGGCGGCATCCGGTATTTTCCAAGAACCATTTTGCGTCAGTCTTATAAGGACTCATGTGTGCAGAAATACCCAGTCCATTTGTATCCGCCAGGGATTTTGCCGCCAGCCACACTGCATCCGGATTTGTCGCATGACCGACCAGCAAGGGCCAGGCTGCTATGAGTTCATCTTTATCGGCGGGGTATTTTCTGACTTCATCTTCTAACTGCCGGACTGCAGCATCGATCAGTGCTGTTTCGTCTTCCACAGTGTCAAAGGCGCGACCTTCTACCCAGCTTCCGACTCGTCCACGAATGCCTGACTCATTTAAACCGTCAACAACAGCATCGAGATGTCGGATTGTGCCTGCTTCCAAGAAACAGGTTGTGCCTGAGCGCAGCATTTCCATTGCCGCCATCTGTGCAGATAGTCTTTCATCCTCCGGCGTATGGGCATAGTAACGGGGGATGACCCAGTCATTCATTTTTTCTGCAAAGCCGACGTCGATTTCGTCAGGGACGTAACCGCGCGTTAGCGGATCGCCGGTAATATGGATATGGCCGTCAATAAAGCCGGGGGTGACAACGAAGCGGGTGCCGTCTATGGTTTGTTTTGCTTCAATGCTTTGTTCTGCGTCGCGATGTTTTCCAACGAAGATGATCTTGTCCTTGCAAATCGCCATGGCACCGTCCTTGATGATCCGGCGGGATGCATCCATCGTAATAATTGTTGTACCGACTATAAGGGTGTCAGCCTGTATCGGTCTTGAATCTTGTTTATCACTCATCGCTTGTTATTTTTTTATGGTGACGTCTTGATGTTTTGCTCTCGAAGTTGGTAGAATCTTAAATAATCAACACGCCATAGTATGCATAATTGGATAAGTCGAAATAAACCATCATGAGCGTCTGTGTTTTAGGTGCGATTAATCTCGATATTGTGGCATCAGTAGAAGAGTTACCGCTTCTTGGAGAAACCGTCTCAGCCTCGGATCTTGCGCATTTCCCGGGTGGTAAAGGTGCCAATCAGGCTGTTGCTGCTGCGCGTATGGGGGTGGACAGCATGATGATTGGTGCAGTAGGCACTGATGCTCCTGCTGACAAGATGCTGGCGAATCTGACTCATTGTGGTGTGAATGTTTCATTAGTGAAGATAAACCCGGATCAGCCTACTGGACAGGCCTTTATCAATGTCTCAGCCTCGGGCGAGAATGCTATTGTCATCGTACCGGGCGCAAACGCCAGCTTGATGTCAGATGATATCGCAGCTGAGCAACTTATTGGGAATAAGGTTTTTCTCGCCCAGTTGGAAAGCCCTATAGATACCATTCGAACTTTTTTTAACAGTGATGCTGCGAAAAACGGGACGACTATCTTGAATGCCGCACCGGCTGTTGAAGCGGGAGCCGAGCTCTTTACCCTGGTTGATATGCTGGTGGTCAATGAAAGCGAATTGGCGGCGTATGCCGCTTTATCCGCCTCACCGGAGACGCAGGAAGCCGTCACAGATGCGGCGCGAAAACTAATAAGACGAGAGGGGCAAATCATCATAGTAACACTTGGAGCAAACGGGGTTGTTGCAGTAAGCGAAGCGCACAGCGAATTTACTCCCGGTCTGTCGGTGTCGGCAGTGGACACAACGGGCGCGGGTGATTGTTTTTGCGGTGTCCTGGCTGCCGGCCTGGCGGAGGATTTAAGTCTGAGTGATGCTATCGGTCTGGCGGTGAAGGCTGCTGCCATCTCTGTAGGCCGCGCCGGGGCGGCGACATCCATGCCAACTCGGGATGAAGTCAGAGAATTCTCGACAGCTTCATAGTATATGCTGTTGAGAATATGCTGTTTGTGAAACGGCAGGCTATGCGACAATAATTTTGAGTTCACTGCCGGTATCTTTGTTCTGTTAAACGCAGTTCAGTTTTTAAGACCTTGCCGTAATTATTTTTGGGTAGTGCATCAACAAATCGATAATGCCTGGGGCGCTTAAAGCGGGCGATATTATCAATGCAGAATCTGTCCAGAACATCACTGTCAGTTTGCTCTGCCGACTGTGGCACGACATAGGCAACGACCACCTCACCCCATTCCCGATCAGTGCGGCCAATCACAGATACTTCGGCTACGTCCGGGTGTTTAAGCAGGATTTCCTCTATCTCTCTTGGGTAGATATTAGTGCCGCCAGAGATGATCAGATCTTTTGTCCGGCCCTTGAGGGTCAAAAAGCCTTCTTCATCGAGACAGCCAAAATCACCTGTGTGCAACCAGCCATTGCGCAAGGTTTCGGCGCTGGCCGCCGGCCTGCACCAGTAACCGCTCATCACTGTTTCCCCACGCACGAGTATTTCGCCAATTTCCCCGCTTGCCAATGGCTCATCGTCTTTGTTCGCAATCCGGACTTCAACTGCACTTTGCGGGATACCGACCGAAGCCAGCCGCTCGTGCCAGCGCGGATGGTCGCTTTTCCCATGTATGCGAGAGTTCAAGGCAGTGATAGTCATGGGGCTTTCGCCCTGGCCGTACAGTTGCGCGAGTTTAGGACCGAAGCGTTCAAGCCCCGCCAGTGAATCCTCGACATACATAGGCCCGCCGCCATATATGATCGTCTTTAAGTTTACGGTGTCCGTATCACTGGCATGGTCAAGCAGACGCTTTACCATGGTCGGGGCGGCGAAAAATACCAGAGCCGGCCAGGCCTCGATAAGTTCGTATATCTCTGCGGCATCAAAACCACGGCTCTCAGGAATAACGTGACAGCTGGCCTGCATGACATGAGCAATCGCATACAGGCCGGAACCGTGACTCATCGGTGCGGCGTGGAGGATAGACAGCCAGGGCGATTGTTGATCGACATCGGAGAAGTAACACCAGGCCATGGCCAGCAGGTTTCGATGGCTGAGGACAGCACCTTTGGGCTGCCCGGTAGTGCCGCTGGTATAGAACAACCAGGCAGGGTCTTCCGGATTGACTGCGCTGAGCGGTAACGGCTCGGTACCAAGCATCTGCGCATAATCATTTCCGTTTACATCTATGGTGGTCTGTACCGCATCACCGACGATGCTGCTCAACTCGTCTGCCGCAAAGCAGAGTCTCGCCTCGCTGTCTTTCAGGATAAAGGCGAATTCGTTAGCGTGGAGTTTGGCGTTGACAGGCACAGCGACAAGTCCCGCATGCCAGCAGGCATAAAGTATTTCCACATACTCAGGACAGTTGCTCAGGGCCAGGCCAACATGATCGCCCGGAACAAGATTGAACTGCCTGCGCAGGGCATGTGCCAGCTTGCCGACCCGTTCCGCCAGCTCGCCGTATCTAAATAATACTCTCGCGCCGGTTGCGATCGCCGCGCGCTCCGGATAGGCGCGGCCGGCGCGTAGCATGTGTGCTGCGATGTTCATGTGCGTATTAAATGGCTATCTCGAACAACTGATTATTTTACCTTGCCGTCATTCCGGCCGAGGCGTTAAGTAGCGGTACATGCACGTGCCGCATACGAGGCCAACGGCGAAAATCCGGTTGAAAAAAGTCCGCCGGAAGGGGTGGTCCCCGATTTTACTGGATACTGGGTCACGCCCAACATGACGGATAAATTGCATCTAAACAGCGGTTCGGAATGTCTGTACATACTCGTGCGAAACCTGATTGACTCATGATAATAAATATGACACTGTATTGCTATAAAAAACTTTGTTTCGTATAGAAAAACACTTAAATGAAGCTCTGAGAAGTGTTGCATGGAGCGCAGCCTGCCCTTGGGGTATGGCAGTTTACGGAGCTAAGGATGCGTTTAATCAGGGTTTCCTTAATATCATTCTTTGCGAGGTAAGGGCAGTGAGCCAGGGTCAGAGAGCGCGTGTCTATAGTTGGGATGGTCTGGAAAAAGAGTCGGTTCGTCCCGGTGTCGAGCGCGCTGGTTTTCGCGGGGACGATGTTCTTATGGTAATGAACTGGCTGGACCCCGGCATGGAGGTAAATCCTCATAGCCATCCTTTTGAGCAACTCGTTTATATTGTGAAAGGCAGGATGCGTTTCGTTATTGAAGATGAAGAACTGGAAGTCAGTGCTGGCAGTGTCATCCGCATTCCACCCGGTGTCATGCATTACGGGGAGCCGATCAGTGATGAACAGGTGATGAATCTCGATATCTTTTCCCCTATTCGCGAAGACTATCGCCACCTGGTGGCATATCAGCAGGCGGATTTCGGTGAGGGGCCGGCGGAGTAATACCATGCAAGCGTTTCAGGCTCAGGACGCATCAGTCGTTGCTTGGGGTATTTGTAAAGACTCCGGCGATGCATGTGGTTGCAGTATTGGCGAGCGTCAGTTTTGATTTCATTGTGCTGGATGCCCTGTTTATCGCTCCGGCAGACTTGGCGGTGTCTTATGGCCTGGAAGACTGGTATTGAAGCAGCGATTGATAAAGTCTGTCACCCGGCCAGTCAGGCGGGCAGGCGGTGGGTATGTTTCAATCGGGAACAGTCAAGATACCGCGTTACCGGGATAAGGGTATCAGCCTGTTTAGCATCTCTACCGATCAGGCCTTATTAATGAATGCAACTCATAAAGTGCGCGAAGATTTCGATGCGCTATGCAGATAAACCAGATTAACAATATCTATGCCCGAGAGTACGCCCATTCATTCCGTTGTTACCAGCGTAACGATTATCGAGTTTATGGCTTATGCCGATGGTCCATTGGGGGTCAGTGAAATTGCCAGGGCCCTGGATACTGCCAGACCGCGTATTTATCGTCACTTGCGCACCCTGCTTGAGCGAGGTTTTGTGGCACAGGATCCGAACACCGAGAAGTACTACCTCACACTAAAGTTATTTCATATCGGCCAGGCGATCGCGGATCAAACTGATTTTCTGGCGGAGGCGCGCCGGGTCATGCCGGCCTTGAGAGACAAGGTCAACCTGACAGTAACCATCGGTCAATTTGAGGAAGCGGGCGTGAGAGTGCTGGATATACTTAAACATCGCTCGGAGTTTGAGATCAGTGCTCGTCCGGGTGCCTTGTTTGATTTCCATTGCTCTGCTCAAGGTAAAGTGTCCCTGGCCTTTGGGCCGGCGCAGCTCTGGCGGGCGCTTGAAGACAGATCATTAAAGGCCTGGACGAAAAAGACCAATACCGATATCGATAGATTGAGAAAAGAAGTCAAACAGGTAAAACAACGCGGTTGGGCAGTCGCTCCCGAAGAGGTGCTGAGAGGAATTAACGCACTGGCAGCTCCCATCTTTGGCAGTGCCGGCACACTTGCCGGCACCATCACCATTCTTGGTTCAGTACAACATCTACAGGCCAGACCCGATCCTGCACTAGTCTCAGCAGTAGTTGAAGCTGCAGCGGTAGTATCGGTCAGGCTGGGTTATCAGGAGGCAGTTGCAGTATGAGTCGTTATGCCCTGGCGGTAGACATAGGCGGTACTTTCACCGATGGTGTATTGCTATGCAGTGACGGTCGTGTATGGACAGATAAGACTTTAACCACGCACAGTGACCTGCTTGAAGGTTTTTTTCGAGTGTCTGAGCTGGTGCTGAATAAAGCCCAGATCAAATTGAGCGATATAAACGATGTAGTGACTCATGCAACCACCATCGTAACGAATATCCTGATCGAACGAAAAGGCCCGCGCTCGGCTTTGATCGTGACGCAGGGCTTTCGCGATGTGCTCTATATTCGTGATGAGCATCGCTACGATATGTTTGATCCGCAGATAGAATATCCCCAACCCTTGATAACCCGGGACTTTACCTGGGGGGCGGATGAGCGCGTCTATGCCGACGGTAGCCGTGGTAAAGCTGTCGATGAAGATGAAATTAAAAAACTGGCTGGAGAGTTAAAGCGTAAGGGCGTGAAATCAGTCGCTGTATGTTTGTTGAACAGTTACTGTAATCCGGAGAATGAACAGATCATCCGCCGGATACTGAATGAGGCGGCGCCGGATATCTTCGTCTCGTTGTCCAGCGATGTTGCACCCCAGATGCGTGAATATCTGCGCACCAGTACAACGGCACTAAATGCCTACGCTGTGCCGATTTCGCGGCCCTATCTGGATGCGTTGATTGAAAAGATGCAACAAGATGGCCGGCAGCAGGAACCGCTGATTATGTTATCTAATGGCGGTGTGGTCGGCACCCGGGTCGCTGGTAACAACCCGGTGCGGATGATTGAGTCAGGCCCGGCGGCGGGCGCGCTGGTCGCAGGCCATATCGCAAAAAAATATGGCATTGACAACCTGATTTCCTTTGACATGGGAGGCACAACCGCCAAGGCATGTCTGATCCAGCAGGGCCAACCACTGGTCAGTGGCGAGTTTGAGGTGGATCGGCGCTATCGATTCAAACCCGGAAGTGGCATGCCTGTCACGG
This sequence comes from Gammaproteobacteria bacterium, assembly GCA_963923955.1. Classification (GTDB taxonomy): domain Bacteria; phylum Pseudomonadota; class Gammaproteobacteria; order Eutrophobiales; family Eutrophobiaceae. Next base: position 852,532 of record OZ000552.1, on the reverse strand, counting down.
TGCCGTCTATCGATATGATCGAGATCGGGGCCGGTGGCGGTTCCATTGCAAGAGTCAATGAGCTGGGTCTGCTTAAGGTCGGCCCGGATAGTGCAGGTTCCGATCCGGGGCCGGCCTGTTATGGGCGGGGTGGAAACAGTCCTTGTGTGACAGATGCCGATGTGGTTCTCGGCATACTGGATGCAGATAATTTTCTTGGCGGTGATATGCAACTTGATGCGGATGCCGCGGACAAGGCCATGCAGGGACTGGCGGATGGGCTCAATGTGTCCAGACAGGATGCGGCCTATGGCATATTCAGTGTCGTCGGTGAATCAATGGCTGCTGCTGCGCGGGCACATGCGACAGAACGCGGTGTGAACTATCGGGGCCTGCCATTGCTTGCCTTCGGTGGTGCCGGTCCGGTGCATGCCTGTTATGTTGCCGAGCAGCTGGACAGTTCCCGGGTTATCTATCCGCCTATGGCAAGTGTGCTGAGTGCTTTTGGCACTCTGGTGACGCCGGCCCGGCTCGATCTTGCTCGGGGTGGGCTGTGTCGTCTGGGTGATCTCGACTGGGATGCAGTCGGCGTATTGATAGGCGGAATGATCGATGAGGGAAAACATGCCCTTGAAGAGGCCGGTATTAGTCAGGAATCTGTCGCCTATGCCTACTCAGCCGACATGCGTTACTTCGGTCAACAGACCGAAGTAACGGTCAGCTTCGATACGGACCCCTGTCTGGAAAAAGATCCGGATGATATTCGTACACGTTTTGAGAGTGCTTATGAAACACTCTACGGCGTGCGTCTGGATGATATGGATGTGGAAGTAGTTAGTTGGCGCATCACGGCGCATGGTGGCGAGACCGGTCGCGTAGCGAAAATCACCACAGCGCAAACATCGGCAGAGCCAAAACAGATACGTCAGGTCTATATTGATCATGAGACTGTTGCAGTACCTGTCTATGCCAGGTCGGCATTGTCACAGCACCAGACTATAGATGGCCCGCTCATTGTGGAAGAGCGAGAGACCACGGTATTCATCTTGTCAGGCTGGCGCCTACGCGTAGATGTCGGCGGGAGTCTGATTGCGGACAGGATTGATAGCGGTCAGTAAGCACAGTTCTTAATAATAGATTCAGGCCCTCTGTACTCGCGGCGCAAGGTCGGGATCATAATGCAGTGTCATGCCGGCCAAGGTGGAGGAGGCTAATGATAAAACAACAAGTGGAGATATAAGGTGGACGGCATAGAACTCGAAATCATGTGGGGAAATTTAATCAGCATCGTCAGCGAGCAGGCGAAGGCCCTGCAACGCACAGCCTTTAGCCCCATCGTGCGGGAAGCAGGAGACCTCGCAACGGCTTTATTTGATGCCGATGCGCGTATGATTTCCCAGGGCCTGGCCGGCACACCGGGACACATCAATTCCCTGGCCGCTGCTGCTAAAAACATTATCGAGGTGATACCGCCTGAGCAAATTGAGCCGGGCGATGTCTTGATCACCAATGATCCATGGCTGTCGGCCGGTCACTTCTTCGATATCACAGTACTCACACCGATCTTCAGAAAAGGTAGATTAATCGGATATGCCGGTTCGACTATTCATCACACCGACATCGGCGGTTATGGCATTGGCGCAGGGGCGCGTGATATACATGAGGAGGGTTTGTGGATCCCCGTCCTCAAGCTGTATGAGCGCGGCAGACCTGATGCGACCTTGCACGAGATTATTCGACACAACGTGCGGACACCGGATGCCATATTCGGCGATCTCTCTGCTCAGCTTGCCAGCGGCAAGATGGGAGGGGAGCGACTGAATGCTATGTGTGAGCGTTACAGGCTTGACGATATCAATGAATTGGCGGCGGAGATCATCAGGCGTTCAGATGCGGCGACCCGCGCCGATATTCGCAGTCTGGGGGCGGGAACCTATCATGGTGAAACGACCTTTGATGTCCCGGGAGGCGATGAGATCACATTAAAAACTGCCGTGACGATTGATACCGAGCTGGGTGAGATCGTCATCGACTTCGCCGGCAGTGCCGTGCCGAGCAGACATGGTATTAATGTTGTGCCGGCCTATACTCATGCCTACAGTACCTTTGCCGTGCGCAGCGTACTTAACCCCGAATTGCCGAACAATGCCGGTAGCTTAAGGCCGATCAAGGTGAAGCTGCCGGATAATTGTATCGTCAATGCCGAATATCCGGTGCCGGTCAATGCACGTCACGTAGTGGGAATGTACGTTCCCTTCCCAATACTCAATGCCCTGGAGGAGATCATGCCGGAGCGGGTCCTGGCCGAAGGCTCCGGCGCGGTGTGGACCATGCAGATTCAGGGACGTGACAAGGATAATCGGCCATTTACCAGTTGCATGTTTAATTACTCCGGCGGCATGGGCGCACGGGCGACCAAGTCCGGCCTGTCGGCGACCTGTTATCCTACAGGTGTATCGGCCATCCCGATTGAAGTGCTTGAGGCCTCTATTCCAATCGAATTTAACTGCAAGGAACTGCTGCCGGGAACCGGTGGCAAAGGCAGGCATCAGGGTGGCGATGGTCAGCGCATAGGATTCCGCATGCGTAGCGGTAAGGACTGGTTGTTGAATGCGATACCGAGCCGTTTGAAGATTCAGGCTGCGGGACTGCAGGGAGGACAACCCGGCGCAGCAGGTTCTTTCCTGATCAACGGTGCACCAGATCTTAAGGCTAGTAAAAAGGCGATGCAGGCGACAGATGAAGTTATGATGCAGACTCCCGGCGGGGGAGGCTTTGGTACACCGGGGTGAAGCGCTGTGTTAATTAAGGAAGCACTGAACAAATCCGTCCGGAGCCAGCCCTTAAGGCAAGCAAAAAAATCAGGGTTTTCTTAAATTGCGTTCTTGCTGTGGCGGTTTCATTAATGCTGCGGCCACGGCAATGAGTAACAGCAAGACGGCGTAGCTCTGAAATACGATCGCAAAACTGCCGAGCATATCCCCGACATAGCCGGCCGCAATCGGTCCCAGCGTAGCAAAGGTGGTGATCAGGTTTAAGGTGCCTAGGATTTCAGGATTGTCCTTTGGGCCAAAGTAGTTAATCAGCAGGATGGTAGTGGCGAATAGGCAGATGCCAAAACCACAGCCTTCTCCTATAACAAATAGTGCGATCATCAAAGGACTGCTCGCTACTGACAACGCCAGCATGCCCATGACTTCGGCTATCAGTGCGACAACCAGCAGCCACTTCGGATCGATGCGAGTTGCCAGTAGGCCGCCGCAGGCGCGTGATAGCGCATTGAGCAGCGCCTGTGTACTCATGGCTGTTGCGCCTGTTGCTGTGGATATGCCCAGGGTTCCCATGTGGATGACGGCCCAGTTACTCATGGTTATCGTACAAAGCAGGGTTATCGTCATGGCGGCGACGATGACATAGAATTGGGGGCAGCGGATCACGTCTTTGTAGCTCCAGTCAACGGCTGTCTTGTAGACGCGCTCCGATTTTGTCTCAATGCTCGGGACTTCCTCCTCCCCCTGCTCCAGTTTCCCTCCGGGTTTTTCTTTAACAAAGATGACTGCGCAGAGTGCGATGAGAAAGATCATCAGTGCCGCTAGCCACCAGTACATGCGCCAGGAACCGGTAGCCGATTGTATTGCTATTACCAGTAGCGGGCCGGCAACGCCGCCGAGGCCGCCCAGCGTCATGAATGCTCCGATGGAGAGTGAGCGTTTATCAGGCATCCAGTGATTCAACATGTGTATGGCCGGAACAGTTGCACAATGGCTAAAGCCATAACCCAGCAGGCCCAAGGCCATATAGAACTGATAGACGCTGTGACAGGTGGCGAGTAATGCAAAGCCGCCGGTCATGACAAGCCCACCAATGCCATATACGGCCTTGATGCTGAATTGTCTGATCAACCAGGCCGGGATAATGGCCGTGATGCCGGTCAGCAGGCCGAGAATAGTGAAGCCGGTGCCAAGCTGGGTCCAGCTCCAGTCCAGATCTTCCAGCATGAATGGAAACACGACCCCTAAGGAGCCATAGGTAGTGCCGGTGATCAGGAAAAAAATACAGCTGACAATGCCGAACAGAAACCAGCGCCTGATTGCAAATGTATTTGTCACCGTTGCTGCGTGCCCCCTAGACAGGAAAGCGTCATGCCGGCGAATACCGAAATCCAGTCAGTTAATGTTTCGCCTTTTAGGTATGCCTTATCCTGCCGGGTACCGGTTCTCGCCCGGCATGACGAATAATCTGCGAATTTAGAAGATCAAAATATTAAATCGCTTAGAAGGGTCGAATTATTCCCGGGTAAAATTCTCCGGCACCTGCGGGTTCTCTCCGGCCTTGACCCACAGCACGATCTCATTACTCCAAGGATCACGAAAGGCATGGTTATAGCCATTGAATTCTTTCCAATAGTGGTTGCGCCAGAGTACTTCCGCCCCAAGCCGCTCTGCGCTATCGAGTATGCGCTCAGGGGTATCGTCATCACTGACCAGCATCCAGATACGCGCCTTGCGCCCATCTTTGCTTAAGATCCGCGGTGCTACTCCCTCCGGTTCCGGGTGGGGACGTGCATTGTTGGCATTGAATATGCCGAGATGCAGGTTGCCGATCTCGCTTTGTGAGCCATCCGGGTTGAGAAAATTCTGCCCGGGCACCAGGCGATGAAATTCACCGGCAGGGCGACCTTCGTTTTCCCAGCCAAAAACTTCTGCATAGAATTTTCCGGTCGCCTCAGGGTCGTCGGAGGCAAGGTCGATAAAAATCAGTGTATTGGGGTAAGTCATGATGCAGTCTCCTTATATTGCCTTGTTATTCGAAGATGGAATTGTGAAATGCCGGTTTCACTTATCCCATAGCCTTACGCAGCTGTCTTGTTCAGATGCGCCCGATTAGTTGTGAAGCGAGGATACACGGTTGGGTGCTGGGTCCGGGTTCATATCCCGACATTTTTCCGAGGCGTTTTGCCGACGATATTCACGGGGAGAGATGCCGTACTTATTGCGAAATACCCGGCTGAAATGTGCCGAGCCGTTGAAACCCCAGCGAAAACAGATATCCGAGATAGAAAGCTGGCTGTGTTGCGGGCTAACCAGGTCTGCACGGCATCGTTCCAGCCGTCGGCTGCGCAGGTACTGGCTAAAGCTCATGCCGGCCCCGGTAAACAGCTTTTGCAGGTAACGCGTAGAGACGCCGTGCTCCCGTGCAACGAAAGTAAGGTTGAGCGCCGAGTCGCCGAGCATGGTCTCAATACCCTGGCAGATGCGATGAAGATGGGATGCCCTCGCCCCGGCAGCGCCTCCCAGACCGAATACAGTCTTTTCTCCACCGAGGCTGGCGATAAGAAATTCCGTTATAGCCAGCTCCACCGGACGTAACTGGCGCGAGGCGATATCTTCCAGTGTCTCGGCCAGGGCATGTAACATGCCGGCGAAGACATGGTCGATCCCGGCCTTTGCTCGCAGATGCCCGATTTTGAGTGATAAGGGCGCGATGACACGCGGGCTCAAGGTGAGGCGCGGGATCCTTACATGAAGCACATGGAAATCCATCGGGAAGCGCATGGTTGCCTCGGTACGACAGGGTCCATAGGCGATATCGCCCGGTTCCATTTCGATATAGTGCCCCCCCCCCCCCCCCCCCCCCCCCCCCCCGCCGTGCAGCAATTCGGCCTGCCCCTTTATTAACAACACCAGCCATATAGCCTCTGGTTGCTCCATATATTTGCCGGATATTTCATGTGCGGCCGCCTCAACCAGCGCAAATTCCATGCCGAGCGGGCTTACATGGCAGGAGACCGAGCCGTGAAAGCCCTGATCATCAGGTAAATCCCCCACCGGCAGACACAAACGGGACATAGCCTGGCGCCAGGCCTTGCGCCTTGCGCCGTCCGGATAGGAATCGGTAGTGAAGCGCCAGACTTTCAATTAGGCATCTCTGTTAGGATACACTGTGCATGGGCCTATTATAATCGAAATGCCAAGCCGAATTTAAGGAAACTCTGCGCATATTTGCGGGTTTGTGCAACAATAATTCGGGCGCATTTGTACAAGACATGGATGCCTGTTTCTATGTTAATGGCCCTTGACGACTCAGGAGACAGAATATGACCCTTTTCTCAAGCTATGGCTGTTTTATGTGTGCTTTAGCATTGTACTGCTTTCGCGCCGGCGTGATTGAGAGGCACTGCAAATGAAGGCTTTGATCTATGAGCAGGTCGGCGGACCGGAGGTACTGCAATATCGCGATGAGCCTGATCCGGCGCCAGCGCCCCGGGATGTTGTTATCGAGGTTGCGGCAACGACCATTAATCACCTTGATGCCATTCAGCGTAAGGGCTGGTTCACCATACCCGGTTTTTCCCTGCCGCATATTGCCGGGATGGATGTTGCCGGTACCGTTAGTGAAGTTGGTGAACAGGTGACATCAGCAAAACCGGGCGATAGAGTGCTGGTTGATCCCTCTCTGGCTGAGGTGCCGGAGGGCTCGAAGCTGGCCGGCATGGGGGATCTTTATGGCGAACTCGGTATCATCGGCGCGAATGTCCCGGGAGGCTATGCAGAGAAGTGTCTGGCGCCTGAGACCCATCTCCACCCTATCCCTGCTTCGATGTCCTGGCATCAGGCGGTGATGTTTCCCACCGCCTGGATGACCGCACACCATGCGCTGTTTGACATAGCGGAGCTTCAAGCCGGCGAGACGCTCATGATCCATGCTGCGGGGAGCGGTCTATCGATGGCGGGTATTCAGTGGGCGAAGCAGGCGGGCGCAGCGGTGCTGGCCACTGCGGGCAGTGAGGAAAAATGCGAGCGGGCGAGTAAGCTGGGCGCTGATCACACCTGCAATAACCGCACCACGGATGTTGCGGCCTGGGCGCGGGAGATTACCGGCGGCAGGGGGGTTAATGTTGTATTTGATCATGTTGGTGAGGCCTTGTGGGCGGCATCAATGTTCTCATTGGCACCCAGGGGGCGCCTGGTAAATTGTGGTGGTACATCCGGTAATGCGCCGACTATTCCGAACCTTGGCTATATGTATCACATGGGTCTGAAGATCCTGGGCTCCGATCCGTATCGCCATGAGGAATTCGGCCCGGCCTGGAAGCAGTATGGCGAGAGCGACTTCCAGGCGGTTGTGGACAGTGTGTTTCCACTAGCCGAGGGCGCAAAAGCTCAGGATAAATTGCTGAGCGGAGAATTTTTCGGCAAGATAATCCTGGAACCGTGATGCTCTGGTGAGTGGCGACCCCCCTTATCCCGAACTCAAGAACAGCCATACTATGGCCCGCATGGGCCGACCATGGCGCGATCATAAACCACCTCCCGCGGGGCCGGTGTGGGCAGTCATACAGGCACACAACAGCTACTGGATGCTGGTGGCGGCCATTGAGCTTGGTATATTCGATGTGCTCGAAGAGAAAGGCAGGCTAGGGGCCGATGCGCTTGCAGCGCATTTACAAGTCTCTACGACCCATCTTCAACACCTGCTGGACTCGCTGGTAACACTTGGCTTCCTTGAGCAGCTCCATGAAAAATATGAACTAACCGAAACTGCCGAGCGCTACCTGTGCAGCAATGGTGCGGCGTCCATGGCAGCGCTTGTGCGAGTATCGCCGGCCCCTTTGGAAAACTGGATAAACTTAGCCGATACGATCCGTACCGGGCAAGTCGCCGCCCCTGTTGAAGATGACATCGCCGGATTCTACGTCCCGCTGGTCAAGGCGACCTTTCCCACGCAGCATCATGCAGCCAGCCGTCTGGGTCTGCGCTTGGGCTGGCAACGCAGGCCAGCGCTGCGCGTCTTGGACCTGGGCGCAGGATGTGCGCCTTGGGCGATAGCCGCATTGGAGCAATCCCCGGGTTCAAGCGCTGTTGTGAATGATTTTAAGGAAGTGATCGCTCTGGCAGAGGCAGGCATTGAGGAGCGCGGCCTGTCGAGCCGCGTTGAATACCGGCCGGGAAATTTTCACCAGATACCGTTTGAATCCGAGACCTATGATCTGGTGGTCTTGGGACACATCTGCCGCACTGAAGGCCCGCAACTGGTGCCGGGGCTCATCGCCCGCGCCGTTGATGCGCTTAGGCCCGGCGGCCAGTTACTGGTTGCGGATTACTTCGCCGACAATGAACGCAGGTTGAATGCGTTTGCTGTGCAGATGGGCATGACTATGCTGGCGAATACGGCGCATGGCTGCATATTGACTCACGAACAGATGCATAACTGGCTGACTGCTTGCGAGCTTGAGGCGATTCGGATGCTTGAGCCAATTGGTTTCAACATGGTGTATGTAGCAAGTAAGAAATAAGGAAGCTGTGATCTAATCAGGGCTTCCATAATAAACAGGTGATGCTTATGCAAGATACGGTGATGCAGACAGAGATCGATATGCTGGTGGATGCCTGGTATGTCGTGACCATGAATGAAACGCGGGACATCATTCATCGTGGTTCAGTTGCTATTATGGAGGATAAGATAATTGCTGTGGGCAAGACCCGCGAGATGGAAAGACGCTATAAGGCGAAGCGGCGCTTAGGCGGAGATCGTTTCGTTGTTACACCGGGCCTGATTAATACGCATATACATATTACCGGTGAACCCATTACGCGTGGCTATGTGCCGGATGATACGCCCTTTGCAGAAAATGTTTTTCTCTGGTTGTGCACACTTTATTCGCTTGCCAATGCTGAGGAAGAGAAGGTATCGGCGCAGCTCGCCGCAGTCGAGATGCTGCGTTCCGGCACCACGAGTTTTCTGGAGGCCGGTACCATTAACTATCTTGATGAGGTGATAGAAGTCTTGGTGAAGGCCGGTATACGCGGCCGCGTTGGCAAGTGGATATGGGATTTACCGCCCGAGCCCTCGGTGTATCGGCAAACTACCGATGAGGCGATAGCTAATCTGCAGCACCAACTTGAGCGGCATAATAATCATGCTAATGGCCGTATCGGTGCCTGGAGTATTCTGGTGGGGCATACCACCTGCAGCGATCCGCTGTGGCGGGCGGCGAAGGCATTGGCTGATGAACACCAGGCAGGTTTAAGTTTTCATATGTCCCCGGCGACAACAGACCCTGACGGCTTCATTGCTGAATTTGGCCAGCGGCCCATGATTCATCTCGCTGAGATCGATGTTCTCGATAAAAATTGTGCCATTACCCATTGTGTGCAACTTGATAATCAGGAGATTGAGGTGATGGCCGGCACCAAGGTCAATGTAGCACATTGCCCGACAACCGCATTGAAGGTCAGCTACGGGATTACCCGGGTAGGCAAGTTTCCGGAGATGGTACAGAGGGGTATCAATGTTTCCATCGGCATTGATGGTAACAACGCCTCTAATTATGCTGATCTGATGCGAGCCACTTACTTAGTTGCAGGTTTGTTTAAGGATGCGCGTAGCGATCCGCAGATGTTTCCGGCGGAGATGGCCTTTGAGATGGCGACACTGGGCGGTGCCCGTACACTGCTGATGGAAGATAGACTGGGTTCGCTGGAACCGGGCAAGAAGGCGGATCTGGTCTTGCATGATACGGATCGTCCGGAATGGCGTCCGTTGTTAAACGTAATCAATCAACTAGTCTGGTCCGCCGATGGGCGTGGCGTGCATACGGTATTAGTTGACGGAAAAGTTGTCGTGGAAGATGGTCATTGCATCACGATTGATGAAGAGAGACTCTGGGCTGATGTGCAAGGGATGGGTGAGGCCATCACGGCGCGATCAGGTTTGCCTGACAAGGCAAAGTTTCCCGTGCTATAAAGATCTGAAATGACAGGGATTGTGGAGAGAAGCTATTTTAGGGGGAGAAGAAGCAGCCTGTTATCTCAAGCGTATTCTCCGATACGGCTGCGTTATAACAGTCATTGATTACTTATTTCCCCCAGATTTCACGCGCCTTATCATATACCCCTTGATCATAGGAAAACTCAACCGTGTTTCCTTCTGGATCACGCAGGAAGCAGATATAACCAATCCGCTTGGGCATCTGTTTTGGCCCCAGGATGAGGCAGCCGCCCTGCTTGGCCTTGGCCGCAACATCATCGATAGTCTGCCTGTTCGGCACTTCAATGCCAATATGTGCAAAGGGGCCGAGCGCCGGGTGCACTACCGGTGCAAAGGGATCATGGCCCTCGAAAAATTGCGCCAGGACCAGGATAAAAGGACTATCCGCCTGTGTCTTATCGCCCAGCCAGGCGCCGTAGCCGTCCTCATCTTCTTCCCGGTATAAAAGCCTGAGGTGAGTATATTCTTCGTACCAGGCAATGACCTTGTCAATGTCTTTCACGTGCAGGGCAAGGTGGGTCCAGGTCGGACGGCCGGGTCCAAGTTCGTGTTGTTCTTCAGTGCCCATAATATAATATAGCCGCTTTCGTCTTGGTGTTCTAATTCCAGCTATATCTGACCGAGCCAATGACTTCGCGCGGCGGGATGTATTCGTTGCTGGTGGACCAGATCCCGAATGGATTGCTGAAGACATTGTTAATGCCATCTTCATCAAACAGGTTGGAAATGAGCAGAGTAAGACTAAGAGGGTACTGAGACAGCTCATAGGCAAAATGCAGGTTGACTACATTATAGCTGGGCACGGTATCGACCAGCGGGTTATTGAATACACGAGCCTGCATTTTTCCGCGGTGGATATATTCGATGCGCGAGCTTAGCACACCACCATTGGCAAAGCTGTGCGTATTCGTTAAACCGAGTCGCACCATGATATCAGGCATCTTCGGTGGTTCATTGCCTCTAAGGTTGGTTGTCTCCGCCAAGCTGCGCCTTGCTTTAGAACCGGGATCGGTGAACAGCCCCAGACCCGGGGCCAGGGCCTCACGAAAATCAATGGGGTCAAGCGCAAAGTTATCCCCCTTGATCTTGCCATCCTGCCAGGCAAGCATGCCATCCAGACGCCACTCATCAGTCATCTGAAAACTGAACTCGGACTCAATACCATATTCTTCAAGTTTCGGAATTGTCCCGGTACCCCCGGCAAAGGGAACCGGATCCTCGAAGATGTACTGCAGGTGCTCATGGTCATAGTAGAAGGCCGTGACATTCAAGCGCACACGCCCATCCATAAAGGTATTACGGCTACCGATTTCATAGGCAGTCACCTCTTCCGGCTCGAAGGCGGCATCAAGGAAAAGGGCATTATTGGTGATGGCGCCCGGGTTGGTGCCGCCGTTTTTCCAGCCGGTCGATATCAGGGCGTACAGCAGGTTCTCCTCAGTCAGATTGACGTCAATACCTGCCTTCCAGGTGAGTTTGGAATCATTCGTATCGCGATCAAATCCGCCAAAGATACCGAAGTACTGTTCACCAAAGTCGCGCTGCTTCTCATCCTGGTAGCGCAGGCCGGCGGTAAGAGCAAAGATTTCATTAAGGCGATAGGTAGCCTGTCCATAAACGGCAAGGTCTTCACGGGCCACCTCGCGTGCTTCATTGAAGTTCAGTGCCGAACTAAATGGCGGCAGTGTTGCAGGGCTTGGGTTTGCCAGCGCGGCTCTGGCAGCTGAGAATGGTGCACCATCTGTGGCCTCCAGGAAATCATTGAAGTTGTCATGGTCCAGGTAATAGGCACCCACCACCCAGTCAAGCTGCTCGCCGCTGTAGGTCATGTTGATTTCCTGACTGAAGGCATCGGAATCATTATCCCAGAAGGTCAGCACATCCCAGTTGTCAGGGTCGAAGAAACCCAATCTGTCTATGCTGAGGGTTGCCTCGGTCAGGCGGTCGCCGTCGACTGACTGGCGTTTTTTCAGCTTTTGATAACCGGTCATTGATTTGACGGTGACACCAATGGGCGTCTGCCATTGAAGCGTGATCGAAGCGCTTATATTTTCCAGCTTAAAAATGCCGGGGAAATCCTGGGTTAAGCGGCGTGGATCCGGGTTTGGGTCATCCACATTTTTCTGCGCCGCAGCGTTTTGATCGGAATCCTGATAAAAAGCCTGTGCAATGATTGTTAATGATTCTGTCGGTTTCAAGAGCAGGGCTGCCTTTGCGGTTAGCGAGTCCGCGTTATCGAGCTGATAGCCATCCAGCGCACCACCGCTAATCTCGGCAAAACCGTCACGGCGATATTTCTGGATCGAGGTACGTATGGCGGCGGCATTACCAAGTGGAAGGTTAATGGCGGCGCGTACATTGAACGTATCATAGGTGCCATAGCCAAGTTCCGCATAGCCACTGGTCTCATCAAGCACCGGTTTTTTGGTTATCAGGTTAATGGCACCCCCGGTCGTTCCCTGTCCGAACTCTGTGCCCTGGGGGCCACGAAAGACCTCAATACGCTCAAGTTCACCGAGATCCAGCCCCATGGAGAGCGGATTGGCCAGATAGATACCATCAACGTAGGTCAGTACACTGGGCTGCGAGGCAATATTCTGTGCGGTTTCCCAGCCGATGCCGCGAATAGATACCACTCGGCCTGCACCATCATTCTTGGCAACGACCAGCCCGGGGGTATAGCCATTGAAATTATCCAGCCGGATGATATTCGATCTCTCGAAGTCCTCCCCGGACGTGACCGAGACGGCGATTGCGGCATCCTGCAATGACACCTCTTTTTTACGTGCAGTCACCGTAATTTCTTCGAGTTGTTGTGCACTGGCAGGCAATGGCGCTAGGACTATAGCGATGACGACCCAGCTGACAAAAAAGCGCCCGGGCCCAAATGATTCGTACTTATTCCTCATGGTCTCACCCCCTGACGTCTGTAAACAGTTATCCTTTAAGTTTGTGATAAAAACCATCGATGGGCTTGCACGAATGCGCCCCATTGTTTGACAAAATAATCGTAGCTCAGGCGATGCTGTCATGCCCTGACCCAAGTGACCGGTTATTTAAGTCACTACTCTCGTCCGGACGTGCTGCCTTATGCGCTAGAGACTTTTGAGCCAGGCTGATGTAAGCGGGTACTGACAGGCCCTGCCTGGCGCCATAAAAAACCCGTCACCCGCTGGCCGAGAACTTCGTCGTTAAAGATGACCTCGGCCAGAGGTGTGTCCTTGCAGGCGGCTCCATAGCAGACATGTAAAGGCAATAAATGCTCTTCTCTTGGATGACAATAGCGTGCATGGGGTGCATGTTCCCAGTCGCTTAAGCGTGTCTCTCGCTCAGCAGGTGACAGCGACCCTGATGAGCAGGTCTCCAGCAGCCAATCATCAAAATCTATATTCTTATGGTTATTTGAGGTGTCAGAAGAGAAGAATGCTTCCATGTTATGGAAAGACAGTCCCGAGCCTAGAATAAGTATATTTTGCTCACGCAGCCCGGCCAGTGCCTTGCCTAACCTGATATGGCTCAAGGGATCGAGATCGGCAAGCATGGATAATTGAACGCAGGGAATATCGGCCTCCGGATAGATTAGTTTCAGTGGTACAAACATGCCGTGGTCAAAGCCCCGGTGTTCATCAATATGGGCATTGATGCCGCCAGCATTGATCATTTCCCTGATCCGGGAAGCCAACTGCGGGTGACCACTGGCCGGGTATTTTATCTTGTAAGTCTCAGGTGGAAAGTTATAGTAGTCATAGATTATTTCCGGATGGCTCGCACCTGTGATCGTTACCTGGTGCTCTTCCCAATGGGCGCTGACGATTACGATGGCGGCGGGATTGCCCAGCTCCTTTGCGATTGCCTTGAGAAACGCTATTAAACTCTTATGGCCTTTATCTCCCATCAATGGAAGCGGGCCGCCACCATGGGGAATAAACATTACCGGCGCGGGGTGGGGTGTCGATCTATCCTGCATGGACAAGTCTGTATAAGTTGCTAAAGTCAAATCCGGGCGATCTTAATCAGCTCACTTCCGGTTTTGCTGTTTGCCACGCACCTTTTCCCAGCAGGACTTATACCGCGGCACCAGCCACCTGTTTAGATCTAACTGCGCACCTTCCTGCCAGGAGTAGCGGCCGCGCACGGCGAAGCGAGAGCGCAGACCTGTCTGTACTAATTCATCAACATGTTGATCCTGCGCCATGATTTTCCCGGCTGCCGCATTGATCATTTCCAGGCGGTGGGCAAATCCCGGATCGTCCTGTGCACCCGGTGCGACCAGCTCACCCACGTCCATTTCATTGGTGTCGGGCCCGGTTGCCCGCACGATGAGATAGATCACCATCTCACTGGTTAGCACAAGCGACAGACTCGGCGGGATATTGGCAAAAATTACCCGCCTTCTATCTTCGTTGGTCAGTCGTGGAAATATCGGCAAGACGGCCTTTTGCGTGGCATTAAAGCTGGCATCTGGATGCAGCGTACCGTTATAACGCAGATAGCCGCCGGTATCGGCGGGCAGTTCTGGAAATGATGCTTGGGAGCTTGGGATAAAATCGTGTAACGGTCCTTGGTGCAGGCGATTGGCGTGGTAGCCATCGTTGTTGTTCTCAAACATGACCTTCCAGTTCCAGGGGAAAACACTGGTTTGCGGGGGGGCTGCCGCCTCGGCACCGGCGAAGTCGTAACGCTCGACGGCAGCCTCGACGTATTTAAGTTTAGGGGCGAGAGGGGGTGCATCGTGGTCGAAATTGATAAAAATAAAGCCCAGCCAGGTCTCCAGTTTAAGCGCCGGGAGGCCATGTTCAGACTTGTTGAAATTACAGGTTTTGTCCATAGCCGGCCCGTTCGTCAAGGAGCCGTCCAGTGAATAAGTCCAATGATGATAGGGACAGACGAAGCCCCGTGCATTGCCGTGACCCTCGGCAACCAGCATCGCCCGATGCTGACAGACCGCAGACATGGCTCGCAGCTCACCTTTTAGATCACAGACTATGATGAGGGGTTCGCCAATAATGGAGGTGGTGAAATAGTCTCCCGGTTGGCTGACCTGCGATACGCGACCAACGCATAGCCATTCATGATTGAATATCGCTTCTTTCTCAAATTCATAGAATTCGCTGCTGGTATAGCAAAACGGCGGCAGCGTTTGCGCTTCCTCAATCGGTAAAACCGAGCTATCGAGCTGCTCGAAGAATTCATCGTTTAATTGTGATGAGCGCATACTAAACATTTTTAGATAACTGTATTTGCAAACATACTGGTCTTGCCTATAGTACTATTCTTGTCCAGATGTGCACCATAATATGGTTAAAGTCAACGCCCCTATACGGATCCCTCATTGTTTGTATAAAAAATAAAGTCGGCGGGCGCCTTTGTGCAAGATCATAGAAAGGCTTTAAGGTTATACTGAATCATTGTATTCGAATACTATTAATGAAACAGGAACAGAGCAGGCACTATCGGGGCGGTATTGCCCGCCGGTATCAGTATGGGCGCTATAACTATTGGTAATCCTGATGGTGAGCCGACCAGGATGACTGGAGCAGAACTGGTCAGGAGCTATCTTGCTTCTTTCGAGAGTGCCGATCCTGATGTGATCGCAGCGTATGTGTCTGATGAGTTTGAAAACGATCAGGTGGGTTTGCTGGGAACGGGCTGTAAAGGCCGTGCTACCTACCGGCAAAGGCTGGTCGGCTTTTTGGAGTCCTTTAAAAATCTTCGTTATACAGTTGAAGAAATCATTGAGGCTGATAATCGGGTTGCGGTGGCCTATAAGATGAATGCTGAGGTTAGCAATCGTCCAATTGAGATAAGAGGTGTCATGATTATTTTTATGCGCGATGGACTCATCACCAAGAGAAGCGATTATTGGGATAGTCTGAGCTATCAGCAGCAGGTGAGTACGGAGCAATAGATGATGACTCAAAAAACCAATAGTGCCAATCCCCTCGTTGTGATTGATTTTATGTTGGCAGCAGGCATATCGAGGTATTAGGTAGTGGCCATCTTTTCTGATAATCCCGCACTTGGAAATCACTGGTATGCGGCCGCAACTGAGCGTGAGCTTGACCAGGGCCCGGTGGGCCGCACCATACTGAATCAGCATGTCGTTATCTATCGCGATACTGAAAACGAAATCGTTGCCGCCCCGGATCGTTGTCCGCATCGTGAGGCACCATTATCTGCGGGAGAAGTAAAGCAAGGGGTGCTGACTTGTGTTTATCATGGCTGGAGCTTTGGTGCAGGTGGACGTTGCGTTGCTATTCCGTCTGCAGATCCGAACTTTCCAATTCCTGAAAACGGGCATCTGCCCTGTTTCAATACGACAACACGTTATGGTCTGGTATGGGTCTGTTTGGGAGATGAGCCGGAAGCCTTGCCTGCTATCATGCAGGAAGAGGATGAGGCTTTTCGCAGGATCAACAATCCTGTGCAGCGCTGGCAGGTGTCGGCAACCAGAATGACGGATAATTTTCTCGATATCGCTCACTTCCCCTGGGTTCATCTTGGTACCTTCGGCAATAATCAGCGTACTTTTGTGCCGGATATTGAATTGGAAATGCTTGATGGTGGTTATTACGGTTACAGATATGATGTCATTGTGGAGAATCCGGACACGGCCGGCCTGACATCGGGACAGGCAGAGGCCACCGTCAGCAGACAGATGACCACCGGTTTTTATCTGCCGTTCACTGTGAGGAGTACCATTTCCTACGACTCCGGCCTGGAGCATATTATACTGTTATTGACCACGCCAATTGATGATGTCAGTTCTTATTTCACCTTTGTTGTCTGGAGAAACGACAATTTCAGCATATCCGCTGAGGATGTGATTGCGTTTGACAGAATGATAGGCCTGGAAGATAAGGCGATGTTGGAAAAAATCCCGGGCGTGCTGCCCCTGTCAATGCGGGGCTTGGCCAGTACTCAATCTGACAAACCTTCAACTGCCTGGCGCAACAAGTTTATTCGATTGCTGGGGATAACAGGCCGGGAACAGGCATAAATGCTTCTTGTTTAAGGCCGATTCTGTAGCAGAGCAGGCCTTTCTTTTTTATAAAGCCGAAAATTAGTGTCCTGTTGCCTGACAGGATACAATGGCGCTATGGAGTTAATTCGACATGCGCATAATTTGAAGCCACATCATCGTGCCTGTGTTGCCACTATTGGTAACTATGACGGTGTGCACCTGGGACACCAGGCGGTGATCAGGCAGCTAAAGCGCAATGCTGAGGTCATGAATCTACCCGCTACGGTCATCACTTTTGAACCCCATCCCCTGGAGTACTTTCGCTCGGAGAGTACACCGACCCGGCTAAGCAGTTTTCGCGAAAAACTTGAACTGCTCGAACAAAACGGCGTTGATCGTGTTCTATGCCTGCGTTTTCAACAAGGCCTGGCGGATCTGTCTGCGGAAGAGTTTATTCGACAGGTTCTGGTTAATGGTCTGGGGGTTAGACGCCTGATTATTGGTGACACCTTCAAGTTTGGCAAAGACAGAAAGGGTGATTTCCAGATGCTGCAGGCGTTTGGCAGAGAACTGGATTTTGATGTAGTGCCTGCGGAAATGCATATGTCCGACGGCTATCGAGTGAGTAGCACCATCATAAGGGAGCGGCTTGGCAACGGCGAGTTTGAAGAAGCACAGTTGTTACTTGGCAGGTATTTCAGTATTAGCGGACGAGTAGTGCATGGCGCCAAGCGCGGCCGTGAGCTGGGTTTTCCGACGGCCAATATAAACCTGAATAAACGCCATGTTCCCCTGCGAGGGGTATTCGCTGTTAGCATTAAAGGCGTGAATGATACAACGCATTTAGGCGTTGCAAATCTCGGCACCCGTCCGGTCTTTGAGGAAAAAAAATTATTACTGGAAACTCATATATTTGACTTTGATGAAATGATTTACGGGAAACATATTAAGGTTGAGTTTTTTAAGCGCCTGCGTGATGAGAAAAAGTTTTCCTCAATTGACGCCCTGGTGGAGCAGATTGAGAATGATAGAAATGCAGCCAGAGACTTCTTTAAGGAAATGGACAGCAACAACGCATCTTAAGCTGCTATGGCCGATAACCCGAGCATCATCATACAGCATCATTCAACTATCCTGATACCAAATTGCTACCGGTAAATTACCGAAGCCCTACTGGACACGCGATAAGTTACCATGTAAGCATAGAGCTTGACATGATAGACAATAACGTGAATCTAGATCCCGGTAGCTGCCCGTTTTCTTCCTTATCAGGCACGTTTCGACTTGGCAATGAAGAACTGGAGGCTATGCTTAGAAGGTCATGGGCGCATAGCCCGGTCACCTATTTAGGCGATATTGATTTTTGGGCAGTGACCCGTTATGAAGCGATTAAAACCATACTCAGAGATAACGCTTGAACTCCTTGATCCCCGCATGAAGAAGTGCTGGCTCTGCTTGAGACCGGACGTATGCTCATCAGTCAATGTTAGGATCTCATGCTTGTAGAAACCATCCAATCTTGCGGCCCGAAGGCGCTCTGGGCGGAATGGGATTGAGTCGGGCTGATGTAAGCCGAACGATGGCGTAATGGCTGCTCTTGTTTTTTTAAGCTGGCCGGGCTTGATAAGCATTGATCTCTGATAAGATGTTGCAAGCCGACCCTCCTGCTGCAAAGAATATTGTGCTGGTTGGGGGAGGGCATGCCCATGTGATCGTCCTCAGGCATTTTGGTATGCAGCGACCTGCTGGCTTGCGGCTCACCTTGATTTCCCGGGCGCTGCAATCTCCTTATTCGGGCATGTTACCGGGCTATATTGCCGGGCACTACGCCCTTGATGAGGCACAGATTGATCTTTCGGCCTTATGTCGATTTGCCGGGGTGCGTTTTTTGCGTGATGAGGCGGTTGGTCTGGAGCTTGAAAACAGCCAGCTGCTTTGTAAAAACAGCGCCCCGCTCCGCTACGATGTGCTCTCGATCAATATCGGTTCTATCCCCCGCGCTTCATCTGCCGCCTCAATGCATCGTGTCACGCCGCTAAGGCCCATTGACGGCCTGCTGAAAGACTGGCAGCGCATCTTTGAGCGCATTAAGTGTCGTAGCGAGAAGTTAGGTATCGGTGTTGTTGGCGCCGGTGCGGCCGGTGTCGAATTGCTGCTGTCGATTCAATATCGCCTGCAAAAAGAATTGGCAAGATCGGCTAAGGATAAGAACAAACTTGAGTTTCATCTATTTACGGAAGAGCAAGATGTTCTGGTGACGTACAATCGAAGGGTACGGGCAAAATTCCGGCGGCTCCTGAAAGAGCGCAAGGTAGCATTCCATCCTGCTCACCGGGTGGTGGAAGTAGCAGAAGGCACACTGCGCTGTGAAAATGGTGCCCTGTTCAGGCTTGATGAAGTCTTCTGGGCAACCACTGCTGCTGCGCAAAAATGGCCGGGTGATGCCGGGCTTGATGTTGATGATCAAGGTTTTATCCGGGTCAAGGAGACGCTGGAGTCGCTTTCTCATGCGCGGGTTTTTGCCGCCGGTGACATGGCGACTATGGTTGATCACCCGCGCCCCAAGGCCGGGGTATTTGCTGTGCGCCAGGGGCCAGTCTTGTTTCACAATCTGCTTGGGAAACTCAAGGGGCGGCCGCTGCAGAAATTCAGACCACAAAGACAATTTCTCAGTCTTATCTCCACCGGTGATCAGTCTGCCATTGCCTCTCGCGGCCGGTGGGCGCTGGAAGGCCGCTATATCTGGCATTGGAAAGACTGGATTGATCGTCGCTTTATGCAGCAGTTCAAAGGCTTGCCTGAGATGAGCGGGGGCAAATATACTTAGCTGAGATGCTCTCGCAACACCAGCTAAATTACAGCGTTTGACAAGGCATTCGTTTGCTATACTATCCGCCCCTTGCTGGAGGCGATAGCGCGCAGCACGGCGTGTGGAAGCGCAATAAAGGTTGGAGTATTTTCTTAAGCGCCCGTAGCTCAGTTGGATAGAGTACCTGGCTACGAACCAGGCGGTCGGAGGTTCGAATCCTTCCGGGCGCGCCATCTACAAAGAAAACCATTGAAAATGGGCAGTAATAATAAGCCCGGCGATTCAGCGGTTTTTTCATTCCAGTGCTGGTAGGCCTGGGACGGGGCTTGCCAGACGGCTGTTAATCCCACCAGCGCGGCCATTATCTTTCTGATCTGTAAGCGACAAGGCCGTTTTTTTATGAAGTGACAAGTCCTCTTATCTGCTATCATGCGCACCTCTATACGTAATCAAATTAAAAAAACAGGTCGCTTTATGTCAGTTTCCAGTATCCAGTCGGCTGAAGAGCTTGCCCCGGTAAAACGCGATCTGCGCAAGACAGGCGCCCATCCGGATTACTGGTATCCGTTGTTGGCTGCGAGAAAACTTAAAAAGGGCAAGGCCGTGCGCGTGAGCTTTGCCGGGGAGCCCATAGCTCTGGTGAGAACAAAAAGCGGCAGGCTGTTCGCCCTGGAAGATCGCTGCGCCCACCGGCAGGTGCCGCTTAGCGAAGGCGTGGTGGATGGGGAAAATATTCAGTGTTGTTATCACGGCTGGGTCTATGACTGTCGTGGCCGATGTGTGAATGTCCCTTATGTTGGAAAGAGCGCCGCCATCCCCAAAGGCGTCCGCGCCTATCCTTGCCGCGAAGAATACGGCCTGATCTTTGTGTTTCCCGGCGATACCGACAAGCTGGCCGCAGCCGAATTTCCCGCCGTGCCGCATTGGGGCGATGGCTTTTACAAGACCCGCTATCTCGATGGCCAAGTCGCCTGTCATTATTCTTTTCTCCATGAGAACCTGATGGACATGAACCACCAATTTCTGCATCGCCGCATCATGTCGAAGATCCGCACGAGCTTTCTCGGCTCACGTGAGGGCGAGGGTTTTGTGGAGGTGGACTACACCTTCTCCCGCAGCGGCAAGCAGCCGGTCGGCGAGAAGGTGATGCTGGGTCTTCGCCCGCCCCCGACCGAAGGCAAGCCCAAAGACCTGATGACCGTGCGCACCCGGTATCCCTATCAGACCTTGCAGTTCTGGACCGCAGGCAGCGAGCATCCGGCGCTGGACTTGTGGATTAGCTACGTACCCATAGACGAGAGGCAAAGCCGCAATCATACCTTCGGCTTGATCAACGTGCGCAAGCCGCCCATCCCCGGCTTGTTGAGCCTGCTCTGGCCCTTTATCATCTGGTTTACCAACGGCATCTTTACTGAAGATCGCTGGGTGGTGGAAATGGAGCAACGTGCCTTCGATGCTCAGGGCGAGGACTGGAACCAGGAAATATTCCCGGTGATCCAGCAGGTCAGGGAGTTGCTGCTGGCTCATGGCATTCCCATTGCTTATTATTCAAAGCAGCATACCAAATCAGATGAGACGAATTAAGTAGGGCCTGGTAATGGTGCCGGAAAACAACCATCGCTTCGAATCATTCAAAGACTTCTATCCTTATTATCTGAGCGAACATCAAAATAGAATCTGTCGCCGGCTGCATTTCATCGGTTCCTCCCTGGTAGTGCTTCTTCTTTTCTACGCCTTGTTCACCTTTAACTGGCTGTCCCTGATATTTTTACCAGTAGTCGGCTATGGCTTTGCCTGGGCCGGCCATTTCTTCTATGAAAAAAACCGGCCGGCGACCTTCAAATACCCGCTCTACAGCCTGCTTGGCGACTGGGTAATGTTCAAAGACATCCTGAAAGGGCGAATTAGTATTTGAACCTCGGCTTTTTCTTTTTTTTCGCCGACGCTTCAAAGCGTTCAAAAGAAGAAGCGAGTGTTATTGCAGCCGTCCACGAACTTGTGAATACCTGCCCCCATATCGGGTATAGCCTGCCTATTTAGTCAAGCCGGGGATGGCTTGACGCCTTTACGTTGTCTGTTTCTCAGGCGCATCGGTCGGAGAAGGCCTTAGGCAGCATCCCGCTGTCCCGCCGCCCAGGCCCGGATGTTGTCCTCCAGAATATTGAGCGGCACCGGCCCGTGGCGCAGCACTTCGTCATGGAAACCTTTGATGTCGAAATCCTCACCCAACTCGGCGCGCGCCCATTCGCGCAGTTCGTGAATTTTGATCTTGCCAATCAGGTAAGCGGTGGCCTGGCCCGGCATCACGATATAACGATTGACGGCGTTGATGATGTCATCTTCCGGGTTGGGCGTATTGTCCAGCAAGTATTGGATGGCTCGCTCACGCGGCCACTGCATGGCATGCAGACCCGTGTCCACCACCAGGCGGCAGGCGCGCCACAATTCCATCGCCAGACGGCCAAAGTCCGAGTAGGGGTCGGTGTAGAAACCCATATCTTTGCCCAGCATTTCGGTGTACAGCGCCCAGCCTTCTATGAAGGCCGTGAAGCCGGTGTACTTTTGGAACATGGGGATACCATCCAACTCCTGCGTGATGGAGCGCTCCATGTGGTGGCCCGGAATGCCCTCATGGATAGCGAGCGCTTCCAGTTGATATTTCGGCATCTGCCGCATGTCGTAGAGGTTGACATAATAGCGGCCGGGGCGGGTGCCGTCCTGGCTCGGCGACTGATAAAAGGCCTTGCCTGAGGAGCGTTCACGGAAAGGCTCCACGCGCTTGACTTCTATTTCCGCTTGCGGCAACAGGCCAAAATACGCCGGGATCTTGGCGCGCATTGCATCAACCAGAGCGGTCGTGGCGGCAAGATATTCCGCGCGCCCTGCATCCGTATTCGGATAATAAAACGCCTCATCATCACGCATGAAGACGAAGAAATCCTGTAGCGAGCCCTCAAAACCGACCTGGCGCATGATCGCGCGCATTTCGTCATGGATGCGCGCCACATTATCAAGGCCGATCTGATGAATTTCCTCGGCGCTCAGGTCTGTGGTCGTATGCCGCTTGAGCATGGTGTTGTAGAAAGCCGCACCGTCCGGGAGTTTCCACACGCCGTCATCCGTGTTGGCGATTTTTTCCTGTTCCTCAAGAAAGGCGATCAGCTTTTCATAAGCCGGTTTGAAGGTGGTGGTGAGTGCAGTTTCCGCCTTGGCAATCAGCGCCGCTTTCTCAGCAGTAGGCAGGTTGAGTTTATCTACCTTCTGCTTGAAGTTGGCAAAGACGGGGCTGTCCGATCCGGTGGCCGTGAACGGTGCCCCGCTGATCACATTGCGGGTTGCTGACAACACGATGGGGAAGACGAATTTCGGCGGCACAATACCGGCCTCCTGGCGGCGCTTGAGACTGACAATCAACTGGTCAAACAGCGCGCCCACGCCATCAATGCGCATGATAAAGGCCTCGGCGTCCTCAACGTTATCAATGCGGTGAAAGTTCATCAGGAAGACAGGCGTTTGGGTATGCGTACCAAACATCGTGTTTACCGGATAGGTGTGGTCGCGGTAAGCAAATTCACGGATGCTGCGCTCGGTTTCCTGTTTGAAAAGGGCGTAACTCAGCTTGGCGTTCTCATCTAAGGCCGCATAATTAATCTTTGCAAGCTGCGCCAGATTGCGTTTGTCAATCTCATGATCTTCCAAGGCGCGGGCCTCGGAATTATCATCCCATTCCGTAATGTCTTTCTTGATGCCGAGAAAGGCCTGAAAGGAAGGGGAGCGATCAACCGCCTCGTTGAACGCATCATCGACAAAGGCATAATAGCGCTCGTTTTCCGTTTGCGATGTTTGCTCGGCAGCATCTTGCTGCACGGCCTCCTCAGGCCGGTCACAGGCAGCCAATACCAGCGCCAGCGTGATAACAGTAGATAGGGGTTTTAGCATATTTCTCATAGTGAGGTTACCTTGGATGTCTGTTTAGTGCGCGATAGAAATTATAGCAAGTAATAATGCGCTAACATAAGTTTTATGCCGGCAGCGGTAATTTTCTATTGCCCGGTACTTTCGTTGATTCCTAAGCCAAGCCGGGAATGATGGGGAATGGGCAGTCGGGCAAGGACAGGGACGGCGTTTCCTCGGAGGCCCCTGTCGTCATTCCCGTGAAAACGGGAACCCAGAGTTTTCAGTATTTGCCTATGACTGGATTCCTGCTTCCGCAGGAATGACTTCCCGGCTCTGAGTTATTTATCGGCAGCGATGTCTATTGCCGTATCCTTGCAGGTGCTATCTCATTCAAATTTTTTACGTGAAGGATAACGATAATTAAGTCAGCGTTTCCTGCGGTGCACGGATGTACCGCCCTTATCAATAGCGTTAAGCCATTGTTTTATTTGCCTTAAAAAAACAAGTCCCAAACAGACTCGTGCTTAATCTTTCTTAAGCTACTCCTCTCCCGGCAAGTCCGGCAATACGAAGGGGGTCGCCATCTGTAATGTTGACATATAGATAATGCCGCCGTGCGGGCGGTTGATATCTGCGGTGATGTAGATGTATTCAAAGATTTCGTCACCGCGCTCTGCCGGGATCACGAGTTGCAATATTTCCTTCTCGGTCTGCTCGCCCACACCGCGATAGGCCAAGGGCGTTAATTTCCCCATGCCGCGCGCATAGTTTATGGTTGCGGTGATGATGGCTTTTTCCTGTTTAAGTTTTTCCATGACCGGAAAGGCGATGCCGCAGGGCAGGATGCAGGTGATCAGTTTCTGTCGGGTGTTGACCTGCATGATCTACGTGCCAAGTTTTTCTGCGATTTCCCGGGGGATGTAGGTGCCGGCCTTATCAAGGGGGGTTACATAGATCAGGCCCATGCCCGGCGTATCCAACCGGCCGGCGATGTACATGCGTTCAAAGATGCGATCCACCTGGTCATTGGCGACAATGATGTCGATAATTTCCTTTTCAACCTCTACGGCCAAGCCCAGTATCCCCAGCCTCTCGCGTATGCCCTCGCCGCGGGCAAAGTAGATCGTGGCGCCTTGGGCGCCGGCCTCTTGTGCGGCATGGACAATTTCTTCTGCCAGCCCGCGTTGTACTACGCAGGTGAT
This sequence comes from Gammaproteobacteria bacterium, assembly GCA_963923955.1. Classification (GTDB taxonomy): domain Bacteria; phylum Pseudomonadota; class Gammaproteobacteria; order Eutrophobiales; family Eutrophobiaceae. The sequence goes on along the minus strand of OZ000552.1, from coordinate 827,910 downwards.
GAGGGAGACATCGGTTAAGACAATGATCTCTTTCTGGCTCATGCCCTCAGCGCCTCGTTTGTGATCGTCTCATATTGTTTTTCATGCCGGCGGCGTATCTTCCAGCGTACCCAGAGGCCGGTGGTGAGTACCGCCAGGATCGGGCAGATGGATGCCATGGAGAGGATGCCGAAACCCTCTACCGCCCCCAGCGCCCCGCCAAAACCCAGCCCCATTGCCAGCACCAAGGGCACCGTAACCGGCCCGGTCGTCACCCCGGCGCTGTCCCAGGCGATGTTCACAAACTCCTCGGTGGAGAATATCGTGAGCAATAGCGCCAAGGCATAGCCGGGGATCAGCAGCCAGGCGATGGGTATGTTAAAAATAATCTTCATCACCCCGATGGCGATGCCGAAGGCCACGCCGAGAGAGACCGCATACATCAACATAGATTTTTTAAAAGCACCGTTGCTCAGGTTCTCCACAGTGGAGCCTAATGCGTTTAATGCCGGTTCCGCCAGGGTGGCACCGAAGCCGAGCAGCCAGGCAAACAACAGGGCGATGACGAGGCCTAAGCCGAATGAATACAGGGGCGATTCCGTCACCGGGGCGATCTGCGTGAATGCCGCTGGCACCAGGCCGCCTGATTGTGCGCCCAATTTTGCCAGGCCATAACTTAAACCCACATTAAAGATGATAATGCCGAGTACACACAGCGAAATGCCATAAGTCGTGGCGAGCCGGTTACAGATCTTCTCGCGCAGGATAAGATACATCACCACCAACAAAAACAGCACCAGGGGGACGATGGCGCGCACACCCATGAGCATCTCCAGCCAGGGCGTTCGCTCAGGCCAGGCCGGCGCGCCGGTGATGACAGCAGCCGTTGCTGCGCCGGCCAGTATCTCATCGACAGAAGTGGTCTCGGCGACGAACATGGCCAGCAGGTGAACGCCGATAACCGGAAACAGCGAGGCCAAGGTAACGATGCCGAAACCGGACAGAGACGAATGTCCCTTGCCTGCGGCTGCTGCAATCCCGATGCCTAAGGACAGTACCAGGGGGACGGTGACCGGGCCTGTGGTGACGGCGCCGCAGTCCCAGGCCAGCCCGAGTATTTTATTCAGCTCCGGGTCCAGCATGATGTGAATGGTCAATCCCAGTGTTGGGACCACGCTCGCAAAGATCAGGGGTTTTAGGCTCCAGCCGTGAATGAAGCGCAAGGTGCCGAGGATGGCGGCCAGCCCGACGCCCATGCCGACCACGAGCACCAGGGTGCCGGCCCAGTCATTGAGCAGGGCATACAGATACGGCGCATCCTTGACATTGACGATGGCACCGGCGGTCTGCAAGGCACCGATGGCCGGCTCAGCAAAGGTTACGCCGATGCCGAGCAAGAATGCGATCAACAGGACAACGGGCAGGGGGGATTTCTTCGGCAGGCTATTACCAATGGTCTCGCCAAAGGGCATCAGGCCGACTTTTAGGCCCTCCATAAATAGCATCAGCCCGACGATCACCGCCAGCAGTCCGCCCATGATGCTCCAGTAATCGGCAACGTCCTGCCGCAGGATCAACAACTGAAACAGGAAGAGATAAAGGGCCAGCGGCACGACTGCTTTTAATTGTTCCCACAGCCGCACACTGATGTATGGTTGCACTAGTCTGTAAATATCCAGCCCACGCAGGCGCAATCTGGGGGCATGATAGGGCAACTCATTGCCAACGGCATCCTGCTCTATGGGCGGAACCAGCGCATTATAGCTGAGTTGCCGCTGCCGCATGCTGATCTCACGGACATAGGTGCCAAATCGGATCTCTCTGGCCATCGGGTAATTACTTTGAAGAAACAGGGCGCTATCCTAACCAATAGAGAGATAAAAACCAGCATTTGAATTAAACTCTCTTCTATGCAAGCCCTGATTTAGCTCAGCGCTCCTTATAAAGTCTTCACGGTCTGCGGACGGGCTACAGGCCACTGCGTGAGAAATAATCGCGCATTTCGATCACTACTTTAGGCGCCAGCAGAATAGTCGCGCTCAGGGTGGGGATGACCATCAGGGCGAAGGCGGCGTCGATGATGTTCACCGCCGTTGCCTGATTCCAACTCGCGGCGATGGGGATGGATAACAGGCAGACATAGATATAATAATTGCCGGTCTTTTTCCCGAATAGATACCAGGCGCATTTTACGCTGTAATAGGAGTAGCTGATCATCGTTGAGACGGCGAACATAATAAATACCAGCGTTAAGAGCAGGCCGCCCATCGCCGGCATGGACTTCTCAAAGGCGCTGACCGCCATGGCGATGCCGCTGTCAGCGGGCGCAACGCCTGCGCTTAGAATGACCAGCGCGGTGAGTGTGCAGACGATATGCGTATCGATAAAGGGGCCTAACATGGCGACTAGTCCTTCGCGCACCGGCTCTTTGGTCTGTGCCGCCCCGTGCGCAAGCGCCTCGGTGCCCACGCCGGCCTCGTTGGAGAAGACCGCGCGTTTTACGCCGGTGACCAATACTTCTTTGAAAGTCAAACCTGCCGCCCCGCCCAGCAGCGCCTCCCCGCCAAAGGCGGCGCGAAATATGTCGGCAAACAAGGTCGGCAAGATGGCATAATTGGAGGAGATAACAATGATGCTTGAAACAAGATAGAGTACGAACATGGTCGGCACCAGGCGTGAGGTGATCAGGCCGACCCGCTTGATGCCGCCCAGAATCACCACGCCGACAAAGATCGCCGCGCCGATGCCGGTGATGCTGCGGGGTATGCCCCATTCCACCTGTAACATGCCGGCCAGTTGGTTGGCTGAGAACAAGGGCAGGCATCCAATCAGGCCGCAGAGCGCGAACATAACCGCCAGCGGCCTAAAGCGCCTGCCAAGGCCGGCTTCGATGAAGTGCATCGGGCCGCCTTGGGCGATGCCGTCTTCATCCTCCTGCCGATACATACACGCCAGGCTGCAGGTAAAGAATTTGGTGCACATGCCTAAGAAGCCGGCGACCCACATCCAGAAGATCGCCCCGGGGCCGCCTAGGCTAATAGCAATGGCCACGCCGGCAATATTGCCCATGCCGATGGTACCCGACAGGGCGGAGGAGAGCGCACGAAAATGAGAAATCTCACCGGGCGCACTGGTCTCGCGATGCCGTCCCAGTAATAATTCGATGCTGTGGCGCAGCCGTAAAAAAGGCTGCATGCGACACAGCCAGGCAAAATAAATAGCCGATGCGCCGATCAATATGACCAGGGGCAGGCCCCAGAGCAGATCAACGGCGGATTGCCAGAATTGTTCAAAATCATTCATAAAGCGATATTCATAAAGCGATTCATGGGCGCACATCATAGAGCAATTTCTTTAATTAAAGCAGAATTTGCCCAGGATGGATTAGAGCTTGGGCTTTAAGATAGATTGATTCTTTGCGTTGAGAATGAGAAGAGTAGAATATCGGCAATGAATGTCAAAGAAAAACAGACGGATGAGGTGCAATACTATTTTCATCGGGCGCGACTGGATGAAGGCGAGAAGGCGCGCTATGCCATCGTCTTTGTGCACGGCCTGCGTGACCATGCCGGCACCCACGCCTTCTTCTTTGAGCAGCTGAACCGGGAAGGCTGTCATATCTTAAGCTTTGATCTGCTCGGTCACGGCTACAGCGCTGGTGCGCGTTGTTCGATAGCGGATTACCGGCAGCATGTCGTGGTGGTCTGGCGCAGCATCATTCGCGCCTTGAGCGAGCACATTCCCCAGCGCATCCCGGTTGTGGTGATGGGTTATTCCTACGGCTTTTCCCTGGTCGTGCATGCTTTGAGTGAATTAAGCGGCAAACACGCCAGCATAGACCGCATCATCCAACGGCGGGTGGCCCTGGTTGTGGGCTTGAGCCCGGCCTTTAAGGTGGCGCATACCGCCTCAGCGCTGGTACGCTTCTTCGCGCCAGTGCTGTCGCTGCTGTCACGCTATGTCAAAAACATCCCGCTCATGTCATTTAACCCGGACAAGATCACCGATGATGATGCGCTGCTGGAGGTGATCGAGACCGATCCACATGTCTTCAAGGGCAAGATAAACGTACAAACCGCCCACAATGTGAATGTTGCCGGGAAGACCGCCCTGCGCCTGCTGCCGGAGATAAAACTGCCGTTCCTGTTGGTCTTCGGCAGCGAGGATTTTGTGCGGCCGATCACCAGGGAGGAAGTGAATGAGCGCGCGGATATCGACATCCGCCTCATCCCGGGCGGCAAACACAATATCTTTGACGGCAACAACTTGCATGCCGGCAGGACACTGGAATCAATCATGCGAGCTATAGAAAAATATTGTTAGCACAATGTGTTCCTTGCGCCGGACATTTTCCAAGAGAGATAAAAAACATGAAAAAGAGATGCACATGGTGCTTAGACGATCCCTTGTATATGAAATACCACGATAAGGAATGGGGCGTGCCCATGCATAACGACCGAAAACTCTTTGAATTTCTCGTCTTGGAAGGCGCACAGGCCGGGCTTAGTTGGCTGACTGTCCTGAAAAAACGCAGCGCCTATCGGGTTGCCTTTGATCGCTTCGACTTCAACAAGGTCGCCGCTTACAGGCAGGCAAAGGTCAGGCAGCTGCTAAACAATGCGGGCATCATCCGTAATGAGCAAAAGATCCGCTCCGCCATCGGCAATGCCGCGGCCTTTATCGAAGTGCGTAAGGAACATGGCACCTTCAATCGCTACATCTGGCAATTCGTGGCGCACAAGCCGGTGCAGAATAAATGGAAGAGTGTGGAAGAGATCCCGGCCACGACAGCACTGTCTAATCTGATTGCCAAAGACATGAAAAAACGCGGCTTCACCTTTGCCGGTTCCACCATTCTCTACGCCCACATGCAGGCCACGGGGATGGTCAATGATCACGTAACCGATTGCTTTCGTTACCGGGAAATCAAGCAGCTGGCCCGCCGGCATGTCCAGGAGAGTGCCGGGTGATTCTTCAAAGGTCGGCGGTGGATTCCTGCTGACGCAGGAATGACGGAGGAAGAAGACGACAACCAAGTGGATTCCCGTCCCCGTTTCTACAGGGACAAGCGTGTGCAGGAATGACGAATCGGAGATGTATCTTTAGCGTCATTCCTGCGAAAGCAGGAATCCAAGAATCCAGAAGTCCAGCAGGTTCAGGGCAGCGCTTGTCCTTCACCTTCATGGATTCTGAGGTCAAGCCAGGAATGACGAGTAGGCCACCGCCGCCGTTCATAGATTGTCATTCCTTAACTGCTATTTATGATCCGTCATTCCTGCGGCAGCAGGAATCCAGGAGTCCAGCAGGTTCCGAGCAGCCCTTGTCCTTTCGCTTCATGGATTCTGAGCTCAAACCAGAGCCCGCCCCGTGCCTGACATGGGGAATGACAATTCTGTTTGTCCAGCCCCTTTTGCTCATGCGGCCGAGAAACTTTATTCACCAAGCAGCAGGCACCAACCAAGCAAGCACTAAAACAACCCGCTGATGTTGCCGTTGCCATCGACATCGATCTGCTCGGCAGCAGGCACTCTCGGCAGGCCGGGCATGGTCATCATGTTGCCGGCAATCGCCACCACAAAGCCTGCACCTTCCGCCAGGCGCACCTCGCTTATGTTCAGCGAATGGCCTTCCGGAGCGCCCTTCAGAGCGGGATCCGTGCTAAAAGACATTTGCGTCTTGGCGATACAGACCGGAAAGTGCGAGTAATTTTTATTTAATTCCCGGAGCTTGGCCCTGACCTTCGTATCCGCGCTTACTTCTTTGGCCTTGTATATCTTCTTCGCAATGGCCTCGATCTTCTCCCATAGAGAAATTTTTTCCTCATAGACATAGCGATGCGGTGCCGAATTAGTATCGGCAAGGGCAGCCACGGCCTCGGCCAATTCTTTGGCGCCTGCACCGCCCTCTGCCCAATGCCTTGATACTACCGCCGCACCGCCCAGGGCGCGTACCTTGTCTTTGAGCATCTGTATCTCGGCATCGCTGTCGTTCGTGAAGTGATTGATACAGACCACCGCGGGCAGGCCGTAGTGCTCTTGAATGTTATTGAAATGTCGCTCCAGGTTGACAAGGCCCCGCTCCAATGCCGGCAGGTCTTCGTTGTTTAATGCACTTTTATCCACCCCGCCGTGATATTTCATGGCGCGGATGCTTGCCACCAGCACAACCGCGCAAGGTCGTAAGCCTGCCATGCGACATTTGATATCGATGAATTTTTCTGCGCCGAGATCGGCACCGAAACCGGCCTCGGTGATCACGTAATCAGCGAGCTTTAATGCGGCTTTGGTTGCGATGACGCTATTGCAACCATGCGCAATGTTGGCAAAGGGGCCGCCGTGGATGAAGGCCGGATTATTTTCCAATGTCTGCACCAGATTGGGTTTAAGCGCATCCTTTAACAAGGCGGCCATCGCCCCGTGTGCGTGTAATTCGCTTGCATGCACAGCCTGGCTGTCGCCGCGGGTATAGCCGATGAGGATCCGGCCCAGGCGCTCTTTTAGATCAGCCAGCGAAGTAGCGAGACAGAAGATCGCCATGACTTCCGAAGCAGCCGTTATGTCATACGCATCTTCACGCGGGAAGCCGTTGGCCGTGCCGCCGAGAGAGACGACAACATCACGCAGGGCGCGATCATTCATATCGACAACCCGTCTCCAGGTGATCCGCCTCGGATCCAGGTCCAGGCGGTTGCCGTGATGGATATGGTTATCGATCATGGCGGATAAAAGATTATGCGCGGCTGCGATGGCGTGAAAGTCGCCGGTAAAATGCAGGTTGATATCCTCCATCGGCACCACTTGGGCGTAACCGCCGCCGGCCGCCCCGCCCTTCATGCCGAAACAAGGGCCTAACGACGGCTCACGCAGACAGATAATGGTCTTCTTGCCCAAGCGGTTCATTGCATCGCCTAAGCCGACGGTGGTGGTGGTCTTGCCCTCTCCCGCAGGCGTGGGGCTGACGGCGGTGGTCAGGATGAGCCTGCCATCGGGCTTGTCTTTAAGGCTGTCGATATAATCCAAGGAGAGCTTGGCCTTGTAATGGCCATAGGGTTCGAGGTGTTCGCTGCTGATGGCATAGCGCTCAGCAGCGAGTGCGCTAATGCGTCTTTTATTCGCCCGCTGGGCGATGTCGATGTCGGACATTGGAAACTCTCCTTACATTAAAAATTGCCCCGCCGGATCAACAAGCTTTGCTAAATACGAGTTGCTTTTTGCTGCGGATTTTTATGCTTTCCAAAGAAGACCGTAAGGGCCAGAGTAATTATTCTTGTTATTATGCGCAGGGCAGGTTCTCGCTGCGCCTGCGGCCGGGTATTGTAGCGGTTTCCTGCCGATTGCACTACTTTGATTTTCCGGGGATGGAATGATGAACGATATAGGGAAAGAACGAATGTCATTCGTGCCAAGCTTGTCCTCGTGGAAACGGGGGCAGGAATCTGCAGAAGATGCGACAAGAAACTTCCTGGATTCTCGCTTGCGCGAGAATAGCCTGCCCCACACTCGATACGGGGACGGCACTGGCCGCGCCGCGCTCAAGTTGCCGCCCATGCCAGCGTACGCGAGACGCCATACCGGTTGGTCGACTCGATCTCATCAAGATGCTGCCCCGGCCTGATCGCGCTGATGGCGATTGCATTCTTAAGGATCACACTCAGGCACTGCTTGTAGCATTGCTAAAAGCCTAACTTACCGGTATATTTTATGTACACAAAAGTGCTGCGGGCTGTATAATGCGCCACTGACGGTTGTATGACCGTCCTGAGCTTACATAACATTTACTATACCGGGGAGGTAATCATGAGAAGTTTTTTAGCAGCGACATTGTTTGTCACGTCCATCACCTTCACTGCGGCCGGCCTAGCGCAGATCGGAAAGATCGAAGAGGTCATCGTTACCGCGCAAAAGAGAGAGCAGAGCATCAATGAGGTGCCGCTGGCCATATCGGCCTTCTCCGCGCAATCCGTTGCCGATTATGGCGTTCGCTCGGCCGAAGATCTATCCAGCATCGCCCCGGTGCTGGTGGTCAACCAGACCGGCGGTACCGGTACGTTGTCCTGGTCTATCCGCGGCGTGGGCTTTAACGACTATTCCACCTCGGCCACCTCAACCGTGGGGCTGTATGTCGATGAGGTGTCCCTGCCTTATCCGGTCATGGCCAGCGGCCAGTATTTTGATGTTGATCGCATTGAGATACTGAAAGGTCCGCAGGGCGATTTGTACGGGCGCAACACCACAGCCGGCCAGGTGCATTTCATCAGCAACAGGCCAACGGATGTCTTCGAGTCCGGCGCTTCCTTGAGCTATGGCAACTATAAAACGCTGGATTTCGAGGGCTATGTCAGCGGGCCGCTATCCGAATCCCTGCGCGGCCGCATGGCAATCAAGACCGTGCGCGCCTGGGACGGCTGGCAGGAGAGCCTGACGCGCCCCGGCGATACTCTGGGAAAGAAAGAGGCCTATGCCGTGCGCGCCCAGTTGGCCTGGGACATGGGGGAATCCTTTAGCGCCCTGCTGGGGGTGCGTTACAACGATGATCAATCCGATGGCATCGCCAACACGCCAGTGAATGGCCTGAGCCTCGGTCTGCCCGCCCCGACCACGCGCGCCACCAGAAACGCAGGCGGCGCGCTGGAGAAGCACGTCACCTATTCCACGAATAACAACAAGGCCGCCGACTGGACGAACGGGCCGAGAGGCCAGGGCAATGCCCTGCGGCCAAAGCGCGACAACCAGCTGCTCGGCCTGTCCGCCCGGCTAAGCTGGATGGTGAACGATATTGAGATCGTCTCCATCAGCAGTTACGACAACTTTGATCGCAGCGAGGCCAACGACTGGGATGGCATCGCCTTGCTGGACTCCAGCAATATTAACGTTACCGATATTGAGATCTTCTCCCAGGAACTTCGCGTGTCTTCCACCTACGGCGAGTCGATAGACTGGCTGGCCGGGCTGTATTATTCCAGGGACGATCTGGCCGAGGATTACAATTACTTCTTCGGCGAAGGACGCTTCGGCATTCAACAGCTGGATACCAACTACGAGGAGGATGTGGAGTCCATCGCTGTGTTTGCCCATGCCGAATGGGATGTGACCGAGCAATGGGGGCTGACCGTTGGCGCGCGCTACACCAGCGAGGACCGGGAATGGCGCGGCTGTACCAACGACCCAACGCCGACCGATCTGCCGAATCTGCCCGGCCTGCCGCTGTATCGTTTTCTGAACACTATCATCAACGGCCCCGGCGTGTTGACGCCCAATGGCCTGCTCAACGATGGGTTTAATACGCCCAACAATCTCCCTCCCGTCGAGGCCCTGGAGCCGGGAGATTGTGCCACCTTTAATGACCTGCCCAGCACCGCGGATGTCGGCCAGTTTGCACCGTTTTCCAGGAAGATCTCGACGAATGAGTGGATGTGGAAATTCGGCCTTGATTATGCGCCGACGGAAGATATGTTGCTGTTCGCCAATGTCTCCCGAGGCTTCAAGTCGGGCGGCTTTAATGGCGCCAACTCCAACACGCACAAACAGCTCCTGCCTTATGAACCGGAGACGCTGACCGCCTATGAGCTCGGTGTCAAGGCCACTCTCGGGGGGGGGGGGGGGGGGGGGGGAATACAATGGAACGCCTCGGTGTTTTATTATGATTACAAGAACAAGCAGGAGCGCAACGATGCCGTCACCCCGGTGGGGAATATCTCTGGTCTGACCAATGTGCCGAAATCAGAAATCTTCGGCGTGGAGACCGAGCTGAATGCGCAACTCACCCCGAACTGGCGCTTCAATGCCAGCGCAGTCTATCTGAAGACCAAGATCAAAGAATACCTGGCCATTGATGGGAATGCCAGCGCCTTCCCGAACGAGGTGTTTTTTGATGCGGCCGGCATTGAGTTGGATAACGCACCTAGATGGTCGCTGAATCTCGGCAGTGCATACGATCTTCGCTTAGGCGACAGTTATGTGTTGACGCCGGCGGCGGATCTTGTCTATCGGGATGAGACCAGCGGCGGGGTATTCGCCGGCGAACAGGCCAAGCGCTCGTATCTGCTCGCTAATGCGCGCCTGTCGCTGACCAGCACGACCAACGACAAATGGCGCGTTACGCTGTGGGCGCGCAATGTCTTTGATCGCGATTATTTCTTAAGCGCCTTTGGTGGCGGCAACTTCACCTTCGTGCGCACCAACGGTATGCCGAGGACCTACGGCCTCAGGCTGGATTACCGTTTTTAGGCCGCGGCGGCCAAGGACTCGGATGTACAAGTCTGCGGCCTGTCGGCAGAGCACAGGATGAATGTTCAAGCTATTTTACAGGTTGTCTGTGCCTGCCAGGCGTCAGAGTCTCTCGCTCCTCTTTTCGGTGAAGCGACATCGCCCTTGCTGCAATCACAATGTGCCACTTTTTAGTCAGATAGTTTTAAGGAGTAAAAACATGCAAATTCGCTATGCCCTGTTTGTTATTTCCCTCGTGTTCAGCACGAGCACACCGGCGGCCGCAACGGCACCGGATTTAATTTTGCATAACGCTGCGATCTATACGGTCAACCCGGTGCAAAAATGGGCGGCGGCGGTGGCCATCACAAAAGGCAAGATCGCGGCCGTGGGCGATGATGCCAGCATCTTGCAACTGGCGGCGCCGGATACGCAGGTCATTGATCTGGGTGGGCGTATGCTCATGCCGGGCATCAATGATGCGCACATCCACCCCGTCATGGGAGGCATGAAGGATCTGTATGAATGTGATTTTCCGTTCACGGCCGGCCCTGCCGAGATACAACAGACCATCGCTGCCTGTGTGGCGGATCCGGACATGGGCGAGTGGATTGTCGGCGGCCAATGGGACAGCGGTTTCTTTGAGAACCATCCTCTGGAGTCGCCGCGTCGCTTTCTTGATGCAGTCTCGGCGGATAAATACGTCTTTCTGACCGATGACTCCAGACACAACGCCTGGCTGAACAGCAAGGCGCTGGCCTATTTTTCTGTCACCGCCGAATCACCAGACCCGCCCGGCGGCCGCATTGTGCGCGAGGCCGGGACAGAGGTGCCGAACGGCGTCTTGCTGGAAACCGCAGCGATCAACCTGGGGCGGCGTCTGCCGGTGCATACCCGAGAAAAAGCTATGCAGGCGATCTTGTATGTACAAGAAAAGCTGCTGTCCTATGGGATTACCGCCATCAAAGAGGCGCGCACCACCGACACCACCTTGCAGGCCTATCAGGCCCTTGAGCAGCAGGGAAAACTGAAACTGAACATCGCCACCAGCCTGGAAACGCCCTACGGGGCGCGCAGCGAGCCGCTGGACGTAGCGGCCTATCAGCGCAAGCAGAAACAGTTCCAATCGCCGCATGTGCATACGGCCTTTATCAAAATATTCATGGACGGGGTGCCGACACCTTCGCGCACGGCCAAGATGCTGGCGCCGTATCTGCCGGATGAGAAACACGGCGCGGATTACACCGGCGACCTGCACCTGAGCGAGGATCTGCTGGCGACCGATCTCAAGGCTCTGGATAAGGCCGGGTTTACGGTCAAGATACATACGGCCGGCGATGGCTCGGTAAGCGTTACGCTGGATGCGATCGAGCAGGTGCGCCGTGCTAATGGCCATAGTGGTTTGATGTTTGAACTCGCCCATGCCGGCTTTATCGCTCAAAAGGATATTCCGCGTTTCTCCGCGCTGAATACGGCGGCGGACTTCTCGCCCTACCTGTGGCATCCCTCGCCGATCATTGATGCCATACTCAGTGCGGTCGGCGAGCGTGGGCGGTATTACTGGCCAACGCTGGATCTGCTGGCTGCCGGTGCCACCATTGTCGCTGGCTCGGACTGGCCGGCGGCCGTGCCGAGCGCCAATCCCTGGGTGGGCATTGAGGCGCTGGTTACGCGTGCTGATCCCTATGGGCAGGCCGCGGGGCGGCTGTGGCCGGAGCAGGCCGCGAACATGGAGCAGGCAGTAGAGATCTTCACCTTGAACGGTGCGCGTGCCCTGCGCCTGGAGGACAGACTGGGCAGCATTGAGGTTGGCAAGATGGCGACTATGATCGTGCTGGAGCAGAATCTCTTCCAAATACCGGTGGATGAGATCGCTGCTACGGAAGTGGCCATGACATTTTTTGAGGGCGAGCTTGTCTATCGCCGCGCCGGGCAGTAGCACCCTTTATCTAAGGCGCATCCGTTCAAAGACCTTCTTGCGGCTTGCTCCTCGGCGGCGGATGGGCGAGTGCCACATCCATAAAACGCCTTAAAAATCGTGTCTTGCTTGCCCTCCATTCCGGGCGAGCATGCTTGGTTGGCCGCCCCGCCACCGGTTTGGGGCCGGGGCCTGTATCTCTAGCCAAGCCAGATTCTACCCCGTGTTGGACACGGGGGCGGCCTTGATCACAGCGGCGAGCCGCCGCACTGCCTTCTTGCCATGGCGCCCCAACAAGGCATAGAGGATTTCTGCCCGATCTGATAAAATCCTCCCCCATCTTATGTATTCAATCGCCTATCTTATCCGACCCGAAAACGCCTCTTGCGCATCGACGGGCACGACTCCCGCTGCGCGCTCCCGCTTAAGGCGGGTAGTTTTATGACCCATTTTATCTTCATTACCGGCGGCGTGGTGTCATCGCTGGGCAAGGGGATTACCTCCGGCTCGCTGGCGGCACTCCTGGAGGCCGGGGGATTGCGTGTCACGTTGATGAAGCTTGATCCGTATATCAATGTCGATCCCGGCACAATGAGTCCCTTCCAGCACGGCGAGGTCTATGTTACCGAGGACGGGGCGGAGACGGATCTGGATCTGGGGCATTACGAGCGCTTTGTCCGCACCCGCATGAGCCGACGCAATAATTATACGACCGGCCGCATCTATTCCAATGTCATCCACAAGGAGCGCCGCGGCGATTATCTGGGCGGCACGGTGCAGGTTATTCCGCATATCACCGATGAGATCAAACGCTGCATCAAGGAGGGCGCGGGCGATGCGGAGATTGCCATGGTCGAGATCGGCGGCACGGTCGGTGATATTGAATCGCAGCCCTTCCTGGAGGCGATTCGCCAGATGCGCATTGAAGTGGGGGCCAAGCATAGCCTGTTTGTGCACCTGACCCTGGTGCCGTACATCGCGGCTGTCGGCGAGATCAAGACCAAGCCCACCCAGCACTCGGTCAAGGAGCTGCGCTCCATCGGCATCCAGCCGGATATTCTTGTCTGTCGCACCGATGCGGCACTGCCTGAGCAGGAAAGGCGCAAGCTCGCCCTGTTCACCAATGTGGAAGAGTCCGCAATCATCTCGGCGCTGGATGTCGATAATATTTATAAAATCCCCCGATTATTTCATGAGCAGGGCTTTGATGAGATCGTGGTGGAGAAGTTTGGCTTGGCGCTCAGGCCGGTTGACTTAAGCGAATGGGATGCCGTGGTGGAGGCCATGACCAACCCGGTCGCTGCGGTGCGCATCGCCATGGTCGGCAAGTACACCGAGTTGGCGGATTCGTATAAATCCCTGACCGAGGCGCTGGTGCATGCCGGAATCCGGAATCGGGCGAAGATCAATATTGCCTATGTTGACTCCGAAGACATTGAGCGCACAGGCGCCGATGTATTGGCCGGCATGGATGCCATCTTGGTGCCGGGCGGCTTTGGCAATCGCGGCATTGAAGGGAAGATCCAGGCGATAAAATACGCTAGGGAAAACCAGGTGCCTTATTTAGGGATCTGCCTAGGCATGCAGCTCGCCGTCATCGAGTTTGCCAGAAATTGCGCCGGCCTGGCCGCGGCCAACAGCACCGAATTTGACCGGGCAACCCGGCATCCGGTGATCGCCCTGATCAGCGAATGGCTTGATGCGGACGGGCAGATGGCGCTGCGGGATGAGGATTCCGACTTGGGCGGCACCATGCGCTTAGGCGGACAGGCTTGTCAGTTGACGAAAGATACTCAGGTGCATGCGCTCTACGGCGAGGACACGATCATAGAGCGGCATCGGCATCGATATGAATTTAATAATCGTTATCGAGAACGCTTAGCCGAGAAGGGCCTGTCGATTGCCGGGACCTCGGTGGATAACAAGCTGGTTGAGATCATCGAATTGCCCGGGCATCCCTGGTTTGTCGGCTGCCAGTTTCATCCGGAGTTCACCTCCACGCCGCGCGATGGGCATCCGCTATTTAGCGGTTTTATCAAGGCGGCGCTGGCCTGGCAACACGCCTTGCATGGAAAGATCAAAAATGCAGCTGTGTGATTTTGTCGCGGGCGGCGCGCAGCCCTTGTTCCTGATCGCCGGGCCTTGCGTGGTGGAGAGCGAGCAGTTGGCGCTGGACACCGCCGGTCGCTTAAAAGAAATTACCGCGGCACTTGGCATGCCGTTCATCTATAAATCTTCCTTTGACAAGGCCAATCGCAGTTCGCACGAGAGCTATCGCGGCCCCGGGCTGGAAGGCGGCTTAGAAATCCTGGCCAAGGTCAAACAGGAAATCGGCGTCCCCGTCCTCACCGATGTGCATGAAGATACGCCATTGCAAGAAGTAGCAAGCGTGGTGGATGTCCTGCAAACGCCGGCCTTTCTCTGCCGACAGACAAACTTCATCCAGCGCGTGGCCGAGCAGGGTCTGCCGGTCAATATCAAAAAGGGGCAGTTCTTAGCGCCCTGGGACATGCAACAGGTGGTGGACAAGGCGCGCGTCACCGGCAATGAGCAGCTCATGGTCTGCGAGCGCGGCGCAAGTTTTGGCTATAACTACCTGGTCTCGGATATGCGCGCGCTGGTGGTGATGGCCGAGACCGGTTGCCCGGTGGTCTTTGATGCCACGCACTCGGTGCAGTTGCCGGGCGGCCTGGGCCGGCGCTCAGGCGGCCAGCGCGAATTTGTGCCGGTGCTGGCGCGCGCGGCTGTAGCCGTCGGGATAGCCGGCCTGTTCATGGAGACGCACCCGCAACCGGAGCGGGCCTTAAGCGACGGGCCGAATTCCTGGCCCTTGGCCGCAGTGCAGGATTTATTGGAAACCCTGCAAGAGATTGATGCTACAGTAAAACAAGCTATTTAATTTCAAGGAGAAATCATGTCAGAGATAAGCAAGATCAGCGCAAGAGAAATCCTGGATTCACGCGGCAACCCGACGATCGAGGCCGAGGTGGTGACGGCCGCCGGGGCAAGCGGCGCGGCGATGGTGCCGTCCGGTGCATCGACCGGTGTGCGCGAGGCATTGGAATTGCGCGATCAGGACAAGTCCCGCTACTTAGGCAAAGGCGTGTTGACGGCCATTGCCAATATTAGTGATAAGATCCGCCCGCATGTTGTCGGCATGGAGGTAACAGAGCAGTCCGCCATCGATCAGACCATGTTGGAATTAGACGGCACTGAAAATAAGAAAAATCTCGGCGCCAATGCCATCCTGGCGGTATCGCTGGCCAGCGCCCATGCCGCCGCCGCCGAGGAAGGCGTGCCGCTGTATCAATACCTGGGCAGGGACAGGCCCCTTGTCATGCCGCTGCCGATGATGAATATTCTAAACGGCGGCTCCCATGCCGATAACAATGTTGACATGCAGGAGTTCATGATCCTGCCTGTTGGTGCGCCGAGTTTTTGCGAGGCGGTGCGCTACGGGGCGGAGGTATTTCATGCGCTGAAAGCCGTCCTGGGCAAACGCGGTTTGAGCACAACTGTGGGCGATGAGGGCGGCTTTGCGCCGGATCTTGCTTCCAATGAAGAGGCGGTCGAGGTCATCTTGCAGGCGATAGAAGCCGCCGGCCTTCGCGCTGGTGAAGAAATCATGCTGGGCCTGGACATAGCCAGCTCGGAATTTTATGAAAACGGGCGCTATAATCTTGTCTCGGAGGGGAAACGCCTAAGCGCGGAAGAATTTGTGGATTATCTCATTCCCTGGTGTGAGAACTATCCCATCATCAGCATTGAAGATGCCCTGGCCGAAGGCGACTGGGATGGCTGGAAGCTGCTGACTGAGAAGCTGGGAAAGACTGTCCAGTTGGTGGGCGATGATCTGTTTGTGACCAACACGGAGATCTTGCAGGAAGGCATCGACAAAGGCATTGCGAACTCGATACTGATCAAGGTGAATCAAATCGGCTCGTTATCTGAAACCCTGGCGGCCATTGACATGGCGAAAAAGGCCGGCTATACCGCCGTGATCTCTCATCGCTCCGGCGAGACGGAAGACACAACGATTGCCGATCTGGCCGTTGCCACCTCGGCCGGGCAGATCAAGACCGGCTCCTTATCGCGCTCGGACCGAGTAGCCAAGTATAATCGCCTGATGAAGATAGAAAGGGAGTTGGGCGCGCAGGCGAATTACCCGGGCAAGAATGTGTTTTCCGGCTTAAAAAGATGAGGGCTTGCCTTTACTGTGGACTTGGCGATGTATGAAGCTGATTAATTTTATCTTGCTGCTGTTATTAGCCGCCCTCCAGTATCGGATCTGGGCTGGCCAGGGCGGTGTGCCTGAGGTGATGGAGCTTGCGGCTTTGAAGGCCGCGCAGCTGGAAGAAAACCAGGCATTGGAAGAGCGTAACTTGTCGCTGCTTGCAGAGGTGATCGATCTGAAAGAGGGCATGGATGTGATCGAGGAACGGGCGCGCAGTGAGATGGGCATGATCAAAGAGGACGAGACCTTTTATCGGATCATCCCTCGTGATGACCAGGCGCCCAACCAAATGCCCGGCCAGGCGCGCTGACCATGCAAATTGACTAGACTCGTGTGCACGGCAAGTTATTGGGCGGTCATCCCGGCGGCCGGCGTGGGCCGGCGCATGGCGGCAGAGCGTCCCAAGCAATACCTGAAGATCCAGGATAAGTGCCTGCTTGAGTACGCGCTCGAACGCTTTTGTCGGCACCCGAAGATACGAGGTGTCGTGGTTGCGCTGGCAGAGAATGATCCCCATTGGCATACGCTTACAATCAGTGAGCATGAAAAGATAAAGACCTGCACGGGCGGGAAAGAGCGGTGTCATTCTGTGTTGCATGCCTTGCAACTCTTGCAATCCCTTGGTATGCAAGATGACTGGGTGCTGGTGCATGATGCTGCGCGGCCTTGTTTGAGAGAAGAGGACATAAATACATTGATCCGGGAAACGGGCGAGCATGAGGTCGGCGGTGTTCTCGCCGTGCCCGTGCGCGATACGATGAAACGGGCGGCGGCCAACGGGGAGATCACGCAAACAGTAAGCCGGGAAAACTTGTGGCACGCCTTAACGCCGCAGATGTTTCGCCTAGATCAACTACAACGCGCGCTCAGTGCCGCCCTGGCAGAGGGTCTTCATGTAACCGATGAGGCGCAGGCCCTAGAGGCCCTGGGCCTAAGACCAAGACTGATCCAGGGTCACCCGGAGAACATTAAAGTAACATTACAAAGTGATCTCGCCCTGGCTGAATGGTTTCTCGCCAAGCAAGAGAGAGCAAGATGAGGATCGGACACGGCTACGATGCACATGCCTTTGTCGAGGGTCGGAAACTCATTCTCGGCGGCGTTGACATTCCCTATGAAAAGGGACTGGCCGCGCACTCCGACGGGGATGCGCTCATCCATGCCCTGTGCGATGCGCTGCTGGGGGCGGCGGCGCTCGGTGATATAGGGGCGCATTTTCCCGATAGCGATGCCGCGTTTGAGAATATCGACAGCCGCATATTGTTACGCAAGGTGGTGCAACTTTTGCCGGAGCGCGGGCTTGCCATCGGCAATGCCGATATGACCATCCTGGCCCAGGCACCGAAGATGGCGCCACACATCCACGCCATGCGCTTGAACCTTGCTAAAGACATGGGCATAGCAATAGATGCCGTCAACATCAAGGCAAGCACGACAGAAAAGATGGGCTTCATCGGCCGCCAAGAGGGCATTGCTGTGTATGCCGTTGTCCTGCTTGAGTGAGCGTGGATGAGCTAAAAACCGGTCGCGACTGACCGATAAGTCCTGTCGTCAAACCCCTGCGGTGCTAGGCCGCCAGGCTCTCGGCGATCATCTCCGCCTGTTGCACGACCGTCTCGGTGGCGAGTCGTGCCAGGTCCGGTGGGTAGCCGAACCGGCGCAGGGCGCGTTTGACCAGGACTTTTAGCTTAGCCTTGACGCTGCGCTTGATTGTCCAGTCAAGCCCCGCATTTTTTCTGACCAGTTCGGCCAGATAGACCGCCAGCTCACGCAACCCATCCCGGCCCAGCACCGCCTTGGCGCTGTCGTTGTCCGCCACCGCATAGTAAAAGGCCAACTCGGCCTCAGACAAGCCGGTGTCCGTGTCTTGCCGGTCTTGTTGCCTGATGTCCCGGGCCAGTTTGATGAGCTCGTCTATGACCTCAGTGGCAGTGAGCAGTTGGTTGTGGTATTTGTTGATGGCCGTCTCCAGCATTTCCATCAAGGTTCTGCTCTGCACCAGGTTCTTTTTGGCGCGCCCTTTTATCTCATCCCCCAGCAGTTTTTTCAGCACTTCTAGGGCAATGTTTTTGTGCTGCATGCCCTTTAACTCAAGCAGGAAGTCATCGGATAAAATTGCAATATCTGGCTTCTTGATCCCGGCGGCATCAAAGACATCGATCACCGGCGCAGCGACCAACGCCTGATCGATGACTTGGCGAATCGTGGTTTCGAGTTCCGCATCGGTCTTGCCTGCCCCGGCCGCGGCGAACTTTGCCAGCCTGGCCTTGACTGCCTGAAAGAAGGCGATCTCTTCCTTCGCGGCCAAAGCCTGTTCATGCGGCACGGCAATGGCAAAGGCTTTGGACAAGGCGGTGACTTCATTCAGGTAGCGCTTTCGGCCATCTTCCAGTCCCAAAATATGATCTTCCGCCGCCAAGATCAGCGCCAGCTTGCCGGCGGTGTCGGCGCTGAAATAATCCTCATAGGCAAGGCCGCGGCCGGTGGCGGATGGTTGCCGATACATGGCGGCGACCACCTCCCGCTTCTCCTGCATCAGCCGCACCGCCTGTTCCTGCGCCAAGGCCGGCTCGCCCTTGCCGCCGGCATCGGCATAAAACGACAGCGCCTTTTTCAAGTCCGCAGCGATGCCTAAATAATCCACCACCAGCCCGCCGGGTTTGTCTTTATATACGCGATTGACCCGCGCCGTGGCCTGCATCAGGTTGTGGCCGCGCAGGGGCTTGTCGATGTAGAGCGTATGCAAGGGCGGCACATCAAAGCCAGTCAGCCACATGTCCCGCACGATCACCAGCTGCAAGGCATCGGCCGAGTCTTTCATGCGCCGGGCCAGGGTCTTTCTCGCATCTTTCGTCGTATGATGCTTAGCCAGCGCCGGGCCGTCAGAGGCGGCGGAGGTCATCACCACCTTGATTGCGCCCTTATGCAGATCATCGTCATGCCACGCGGGCCTAAGCCGGATGATGGCCGCATACAGCGCCGCGGCGATGCGCCTGGACATGGTTACGATCATGCCCTTGCCGGCGGCGGCGTCCTGGCGCGCTGCAAAATGCCGAACGATGTCTTCGGCCACCTGCGCCAGCCGCTCTTCGCTGCCGATCAGGGCTTCCAGCTGCGTCCATTTGGCCTTGGCCTGTTGCGCATCAGACAAGTCCTCCTCGCCCAGTTCCTCATCCAGCTCCTCAACAAGCCGCCGCCCGGGCTGGCTGAGCTCCACCTTTGCCAGCCGACTTTCGTAGTAGATCGGCACGGTGGCGCCATCGGCCAGCGCCTGGGCAATGTCATACACATCGACATAGTTGCCGAACACGGCGGGCGTGTTGACATCGGCGCTTTCAATCGGCGTGCCGGTAAAGCCCAGATAGGTCGCATTGGGCAAGGCATCGCGCAGGTACTTGGCCAGGCCGTACACGGTTTTGGTGCCGACCACGCGGCCGTGCTCGTCCTTCGCCGCCACATTGCGGGCGCCGAAGCCGTATTGGGTGCGGTGGGCTTCATCGGCGATCACGACAATGTTGCTTCTCTCAGAGAGGGTCTCATAGACATTGCCCACATCGGGCTGGAACTTTTGCATGGTGGCAAAGACCACGCCGCCGGAGGCGACTTTTAGCAATTCTTTTAAGTGTCGGCGATCATCGGCCTGCACCGGCTTTTGTCGCAGCAATGCAGTGGCCCGGGCAAAGGTGCCGAAGAGTTGATCGTCCAAGTCGTTGCGGTCGGTGATGATGAGCACCGTGGGGTTGTCCAGCGCCCGCACGATCTTGCCGGTGTAAAACAACATGGAAAGCGACTTGCCGCTGCCCTGCGTGTGCCAGATGACGCCGCCCTTTCTATCGCCCGCCGGTTGCGTACCAACACCCGGCACGCCGTAGTCGGCCGGGTCTTCCATCGCCTGGTTGGCCGCTACGTTCGGCTTGAAGCCGGCTGCCCTCAGCGTGGATTCAACGGCGCGGTTCACCGCATAGTACTGATGATAAGCGGCCAGTTTCTTGCTGATCTTAATCTGTACGATGTCGCTTGCGCTTTCGGACTGCTCGGCTTGCGCTTCTTCAAAGACGATGAAATGCCGCAGCAGATCAAGCAGGGTCGCCTTATTCAACATGCCCTGGATCAACACGGCCAGGCCGCTCACGGAGGTCGCCTGCCGCTCGCCGTCTGCCGATTTCCAGGCCATGAAGCGGTTCATGTCGGCGGAGACCGTGCCGGCCTTTGCCTCATGGCCATCGGCGATCACCAGCAGGGCGTTGTAAATAAACAGGCCGGGGATGGCGGCCTGGTAGGTTTGCAACTGGCGCCAGGCCGAGTCCAGCGTAGCGCCTTCCGACGCTGGGTTCTTGAGTTCCATGACCACCAGCGGCAGGCCATTGACAAACAGGATCAGATCCGGGCGTTTGTTGTGCTCGCCGGCGCTGACGGTGTATTGATTAACGGCGATGAACTCGTTGTTGGTCGGGTCGGTAAAATCAAGCAGCCGGCAGTAGTCGTGCCTCTCCTCGCCCTGCTGCCGATAGGCAACGGCGATGCCCTCGCTCAGCAGCTGGTGAAAGTCCTGATTATTTTTCAGCAGATCCGGCGAGCCGCTGCGGCGGATTTCCGTCATCGCCTGCTGTTGCGTGGTCGGCGGCAAGTGTGGGTTCAGCCGGGCGATGGCCGCTTGCAAGCGCCCCGGCAACAGCACCTCATCATAACCGTCTCGCAGCGGACGCTCTCCATCAGGCGCAATGTCCGGGCCGTAGCGATGCTCATAACCTTGCGCCTCCAGCAGCTCGATGGCGTACTTTTCGATGGCCTGTTCGTTGAGCGGGGGCATGTCAGGCTGCTTTGGGTTTCATAAGAACGTCTCTCCTCGCAAACTACCACCCCGTCATTCCTGCGTAGGCAGGAATCCAGTCAAACCTCATACTATCACTGGATGCCGTATCAAGTACGGCACGGCGGGCGCTCACTATCGGGCGCAATGTCCGGGCCGTAGTGCTGTTCATAGCCTTGTACTTCCAGCAGCTTGATGGCGTATGCTTCGATGGCGGATTCAGTTAGCTTGGTCACTGCCGGGCTGTTTCTTTAGCATTTCTATGATGCAGACTTCCAGCGCTTGTAAATGCTTTTCAATCACTGACGCCACCGTTATCGGATCAATCTCGCCCAAATAGTTATGCACAAGAATATTCCGAAACCCGCTAATCTCATGCCAGGGAATATCAGCAAAGCCAGCCTTTTTGCTATCGGGCAATAATTGCGTTGCTTCAGAAAGTGTTTGCAAATTACGCAGCGCAGCATCGTAGAGCACCTCATCCCGAGTAAGATCGCCACGCGCCTGGATACGCCTGATCTTGGCAATCGCATCTAGAATATGTTGTGCGTAAGGCTGCCAGGACTGGCTCATATTTCCACCGCTTCGCTGATAACCTGTTCACGGATATGCGGGTTTAATTCATGCTCCGGAATGAGTTCTACCCGGCGCTGTAACAGTCGCCCCAGTTCTTCCGTCAGCGGCAGGCGCTGGGCAAATAAGTCATAGCCGCGAGGAAAATCCACCAGAAAATCGATGTCACTGTCGGGCTGCTCCCTACGCCGGGCTACAGAGCCAAACACGCGCAGCCGGAGTGCACCATAGCGGCGAGCCAACGCATCAATCTGTGTTTTATTTTGCTGTAGTTCATCCAATAGCATGGCTTCCATCCGTCTCGGTCAGGTATGGATTTTATACTTCCACCTTGACGTTAATTCTATCATGGGTCTGGTTGAGTGGGGCATGTCAGGCTGCTTTGGGTTTTGGATGGTTTTTGCGCTTCATAACAACGTCATTCCCGCATCAGAACGTCCCCCCTGCCTGCGAGCAGGGGCGGGAATCCAGGGTCTTGTGCCTGCTCAACTTTCTCAGTCAATCGTCATTCCTGCGTAGGCAGGAATCCAGTCGAGCATCATACAATCACTGGATGCCGTATCAAGTACGGCATGACGGGATGTTGCAACCAGGCACGGCTTAAATGCCCTGCTCCCACCTATCCCGCAAAGGTTATGGTACAACATTCAGTTTCGATTTTGTTGGGTGGGGGCATGTCAAGCTGCTTTGGGCTTTGGATGGCAATTTTTAGACTTTTTTCGAAATTTTTTATTGTTTTTTTCTCTAAAGGTCTATACTGTGGCTAAAACTCATTGGGCTGAGGCGATAGTCGCATCGGCTTTTGGCTTAAGCCCGGAATCCGGCAAAGGGTGCAAATCCCTTCAGCCCAATCTTATCCAAACGCCGAAATAAATATACTACACATCACCGCCTATGCGTCAGATCCGCTAGTGCCGCCTTCAACACCTGAAAGCAAAGCTTGGCCGTGTACTCATCGGGTGCGAACCCTGACTGCATTTGTTCATATATATGAATATAATTCCGAAAATCCCGCAATCCATGGCTGAATTTTTTTACATCCAACTTTAACAAACCAATGTCATGGGCTGCATCAATAAACTGGGTGAGTGTCCACTTTTGAAAAGGCAAAACCTTACCGTTTTTATCCTTGGGACTAACCTCGGATCGATTGAACTGTTCTGGCTTTTGAATGGCGACCCCCAGCAAAACGCCTTCCAGCACACTGCCGCATAGAAAGATTGTGGAAAGGTAAGCCTTTGCCGTTAGAGTCTGTGTTGCTTCCTGCAAACGTGCCTCAATAATTGTTGCTACTCGTGTTTCAACAGATAGCGAACTGAGATCAGGAATTGTGAACTCCTTGTCCAGAAATTCCGCCTCTGTCTCCACAATATTTGCCATCTTTTTTCCAGAAAGGCGCGCAACAGTGGCACGACATTTTTGCAATAGGCTTTTGTCGATAGGGTCGCCACCCACTTCACAACCAGCCTCGTAGGAGTCGAGCATTGCAGCCAGAACCTCTCCCACCTTTCCATCCGGTTCCTGTCCCCAGAAAGACCGCATCTTCTTGGCCTTGGAGGTGCCGTAGGTGCAATATTTTGCGCTATGAATGTCAATGCCATATTTGGTAAAAAATTGCTCGAATGTTGCGTCGGTATATGAAAGAACATAGCCGCCGCTCATATTCAGAATTTTTTCCAGATAAATGATTTCGTAATCTTTAAGTGAACTCATGATGCTTTCCTGGCAGCATTTTCGTCTATTTAACCCGTACTTCGCCACTAATCAATTTCGGCAACAGGGTATCGCGTAGGGTTTCTAAAGACATCAACTGTTTATTATTGGCAATGATTTTATCAATAAGAGAATCAAAACTTCTGCTCATTTTTTCTATTTCTTCATTTGAAGGTACAAGAACTAATGCCTTGTCTAAATCGCCTCTTTTGATATGCCCCATAGTCGTTGCTTGGGCTTGGGCAATGGCAATAAATTGGTCTAGGTGATATTTGCTCCATTGATAGTAAAACCACTTTGGAAATTCATCCGATGTTACCTTGAATAGATGCTGATTGAGAATACAATCCCCACCCGCCCAAATTTTCACCAACAAGGAAGCTGACCAACTGAATATTATATCCCCGTTTTGCACGAGATATTTATCATCTACTTCGGATGTAGCCCAATCTGAATTATCTGTAAAACCTTCTCTTAGCTCCTTGATTTTTAGCACGGGCAGTCTATCTATTTCGTTTTTAGGCGGATACTTCTGACAAGCTAGGCCATTCAAGAATGTTGCTATACTACTCAGGGGTCTTTCCTCCCACTCCCCCTTCGCCTCCACCACAAACCACTGACGAAACAAAGTTTCAGCGAGACCCTCCAGTGTCTTGTTCTGCCGCTGCAGCAGGTCGATCTTGTCGTCCAGGCTGGACAGGATGCCGGCAATGGCTTTTTGTTCGGGCAGGGGTGGCGCGTAGAATAAATATTCCTTTACAACATTCGTTTGAACCCTTTGTCTGCCAGAACTACCCGTCATGGATTTAATTGCAATTTCCCTTAAAGTGGGTGAAGTGGATAAGTAGAAGAGAAAATGCCTATCCAAAACATCTTTTTTAGCCCTTAGAACAATAAATTCTGTTGAGCCAAAGCCAATTTCTTCTTCATCTAAAATGTCAACAAAAGCGGTTTTTCCATGTTCTAAACTTGGAGTAATCCTTGCCATTAACGTATCGCCACTTTTGAACTTTGCTCCCCCTTTGTATTCTTTTCTTGAATACACTTCAATTTTCTTTGTAAATGGCTGCAAACACTCCATAGCAACTTTTTTTGCCAACGTTCCTTTCTGTAATCTTTCGCCAGGGTTTATCTCGGCAACCTCCCCCAACGTACATTCCCGCCACTCGCTCATTTGTCATTTTTTTCAAGGTTAGAAAAAAGCACTTCGTAATGCGCTAAAATATTTTCATGAAAACTCTCCGGCAATCTTTCCCAGTCAAACACCTGCACGATAAACGGCACATTGGAGTTTTGCAGTGCTTCCTGAAAATCGATGAGTTGGTCTGCGTCCAGGGCTTGTTTGCTTTGGGTGCGTATCACCAGGTCCAGATCGCTGCATTCGTGCGCCTGGTGGGTTACCCGGCTGCCGTATGCCCATATTTCCAAAGGCGCTTTTAAGGTCTCTTTGGCAATGGTTACAATCCTTTTTTTGTCGATCGCTCTAAGGATCATTTTGCTGCTGTAGAATTTGCACCAGGTGTTTGGCGTCTTGTATGAATTGCGGCATCAAAGGCAGGGTGTGCTGTGCCAGTCCTTCGCCATAGTCGTGGGCTGTGGCGTTCCTGTTGTCGCGGTATGCCAGCCAGCGTTCCACCTCGTCTATGTCCATTAGCCTGTGCTGCCCCGCCTGCCTGAAGATGTCTTTGAAGTAGAGCATGTCTGCGGCTTTGTTGGTGTGGAAAAATGGTTGCAGGCGTTTCTTTAACAGCTTGCCGCTTTGTTCCAGTATGATCTCAAATTCTTTGACAATGGCCGAGCGGTAGATGTCGTATTCAAGGTCTGATGCTGTGAGCTGTTGCAGGCGCTGCATTGCCTTTTCCAATGCGGCAATACAGCGGGCTAGAAATTGGGTATCTATGTTCATGGTTTTATTTTACCTAAACTTTTTGTAATGCGTTTATTCAATGTCGCCTCTTCTTTGTGCCGTTCCTGTAGCCGCAGCAGGGTGCGCTCGAATTTATCATAGTTGGTGTTGTTCATTTTGGGCTCTCGCTCTCTTTCTTGTAAATCACTTTTCCTCGTGTGCGTATCTGCCTTTTCAGGTCTGCCGATGTGATACTGTTCCAGGCGAGGACGTCAAAGAAAAAAGGCAGGTAGGTTTCTTCTTCCAGATGGAATTTCAAGGTAGCCGCCAAGGAGGTCGTGACGGCTTTACCTTGCAAGGCAATGTCCACATCAGAGGCTTCTTTGTGGGTGTCCAGTGCCCGTGAGCCAAACAGCACGGCAGTTTCTATTTCCTCATAAGCAGCGAGGATAGTGGTGATGATCTGTAATTGCTGCTCGGACAATCCGTATTTCATCGTTCTTGTTTAAGTTGCAAATAAAGATCTTCGACGACAGGGAAAAATTCATCCCTGACATAGCGTAATACCTCGTGTAACGTTTCTTTATTGTAAGTATGTGTGGTGCGATTTCTGTTTTTAATGCTTTCCATCCAGACTTCGGGCTTGGCAACAAGCTCATTTTGAAACGCATGTCTGATCGTATCTTTCGGGTTTGGTTTTACCGCTACCCCTTCATCTTCCAGGTAGTCTTTGAGCGTTTTCCAACATAACTCCTGCATGATTTCAAAGGCTTTGATTAAGGCCATTTGAAATGCTTCTGAATGCGGGTTGCTCTGATATTCTTCCAGCCTTCTTGTCAATATCTGGTATGCGCTTTCGAAGTTTTGAAAGCGTTGTTTCCATCTGTCGTCGTTATTCATCTGTTTTTATCCTGCTTAAACTTTCTTTTATCTTTTGGTTTAATTTTTCCTCTTCTTGTAGCTGTGCCTTAAACTCCGCTTTGAGTTGCGCAAAGCGCTCGGCAAAGTCAAAGTCATCTTCTTCTTCGGCCAGCCCGACATAGCGGCCGGGGGTTAGGACATAATCCAGCTCTTTCACCCGCGCCAGTGTTTCAGACTTACAAAAACCCAGCACGTCTTCATAGTCCGCACCGGGCCCGGACTGACGACGGTCTTTAGCCGGTTGATTGCGCCAGGCGTGGTAGGTGTCTGCGATCTTCTGGATGTCTTCGTGCACAAGTTCACGCGTGCGGCGGTTGATTAAGTGGCCGAGGTGGCGGGCGTCGATAAAAAGAATTTCCTTGCTGCGATTACGAAATTTGCCATTGGCGCGGTTACGGCCGAGGAACCACAGCGCCGCCGGGATCTGCGTGTTCAAAAACAGCTTGGACGGCAGGTTGACGATGCAGTCGATTAGGCCCGCCTCGATCAGGTTTTTGCGGATTTCCCATTCGCCGGCGGACTTGGAGCTCAGCGCGCCTTTGGCCAGCACAAAACCGGCCTGGCCTGCGGGGCTGAGGTGATAGAGAAAATGTTGGATCCAGGCGTAGTTGGCGTTGCCCGGCGGCGGTGTGCCGTATTGCCAGCGGGCATCGCTGCGCAGGCGCTCGCCGCTCCAGTTGCTGTCGTTAAAGGGCGGGTTGGCGATGATGTAGTCCACCCGGGCGTCCTTGTGGGCGTCGTTGAGGAAGGAGCCTTCGCTGTTCCACTTGACCAGTGAGCTGTCGATGCCGCGAATGGCGAGGTTCATCTTGGCCAGCCGCCAGGTGGTCTGGTTGGACTCCTGCCCATAGATGGAAATGTCGTTGAGCTTGCCTTGATGTTCACGCACGAATTTTTCCGATTGCACAAACATGCCGCCGGAGCCGCAGCAAGGATCAAACACCCGGCCCTGGTATGGTTCCAGCATGGCGACCAGGAGTTCGACCACGCTTGCCGGCGTGTAAAACTGTCCGCCCTTTTTGCCTTCGGCCAGCGCAAACTCGCCTAAGAAATATTCAAACACATGGCCGAGCATGTCGGCGCTGCGATCTTTGGCCTGGCCTAAGGCGATGTTGCCGATGAGGTCGATCAGGCCGCCGAGGCTTAGAGGATCCAGGTTTTTGCGCGCATAGACCTTCGGCAAGACGCCTTGCAGGGCGGGGTTTTCTTTTTCAATAGCATCCATGGCGTCATCGACAGTCTTGCCGATGGCCGGTTGTTTTGCTTGTGCGCGCAGATAAGACCAGCGGGCGGTGGGCGGCACAAAGAAGACGTTTTGCGCAGTGTATTCATCCCGATCTTCCGCATCGGCATACCGGTTATCGCCCTCTCCGGCTTGCAATCTCGCATGCAAATCTTCAAAGGCAGCGGAGATATAGCGCAGGAAGATCAGCCCCAGCACGATGTGTTTGTATTCCGCCGCATCGATGTTTTTGCGCAGTATATCAGCGGCCTGCCAGAGCCGGGTGTCGATGGATTCTGCTTGCTGCTTTTTTTCTTTCCCGGCCACGATAGCGCGCTATGCAGATCCTTTTTTGATCAATACGTAAACGGCCCCGCTGCCGCCATCGCCCGGCCGGGCCGAGCAGAAGGCCAGGACTTCCTCGCGCTGGCGCAGCCATTGATTCACCATGCCCTTGATGACCGGCCTGCCGTCTTTTGAACCGCGCCCCTTGCCGTGAATAACCAGCACACAGCGCCGGCCTGCGTGTCTGCATTGTGTCAGGAAGGCGGACAGATGCGAGGCCGCGGCGGCGGCTGTCATGCCGTGTAGGTCCAACTCCGCCGCTATGGGGAATTGGCCGCGGCGCAGCCTTTGCATGCTTCTGTTTTGCAGGCCGGCGCGCTTAAAAAGCAATGCCTCGCCCGCCGCCGGCGTGTCGGCATCCGGCTGCTCAGGTGCCATGGCCTCCGGCGTGGCGCGCTCAGCTGCTGCACTTCGCAAAGGGCGGGGCTTGGGTCTTTGACTTGAGAGCACCACGACATCCTGTTTGATGGGCCTCACCCCTCCGATGCTTTTCCGAAACAGCGCGCTATCCTCTTCTTTCGGGGTGGCTCTGCCTGACATGATCGCGCCTCACTTGAAACTTCTTAAAAAGACTCAAGCCTATATGATCCCGGCCCGGATGTCATGAACGACGTGGGCCTGGACTGATTTTTAGCAATCACTCGTTAGCTAATTACGAAGTTTCTTGCCAACAGCCCTTGATCGAAATTGCGGCAGCCGCAGGATGAGCAGGACAGCGAGTATCGCGCCGTAGATCAGCGGCTCAAGCAGGTCGGCTTTGACCAACCAGAGAAAGTGCAGGACGCTTAAGATGCCGATGACATAGATCAGCCGATGCAGCCTTTGCCAGTTGCCGCCGAGCTTCTTGAGCATCTTTTTTGTTGAGGTGAGCGCAAGCGGGATCAGCAGCAGGAAGGCGAGAAAGCCAACGCTGATATAGGGCCGTTCGATAATGTCCTTGATAATCTCGCGCCAATCAAAAAACTGATCCAGTATCAGGTAGCTTAAGAAATGCAGGCCGACATAAAAAAACGCATACAGCCCCAGCATCCTGCGGTAGCGAATGAGGCTATTGATCCTGGTAAGTCTTCTTAGAGGAGTAATGGCCAAAGTGATCAACAAAAAGCGCAGCCCCCATTGACCGGTAACATGGGTAATCTCTTCGATAGGGTTCGCACCGAGGCCGCCGCTTAAGGCGCTAAAGAGCAGCAGCCCAAAGGGCAGCAGACAGATGAGGAAGACAAGGGGCTTATAGAGTCTTTGCAAGTACTTGAACTTTGAGCGTGGCGTGTAGCTAGAAATTCTTATGCAGGTTCATCCCGGCGTACAGAGCGGCCACCTGCTCTGCATAGCCGTTGAATTGCAAGGTCTCTCGTTTGAAGAAATCGCCGATGCGCCGTTCTTTTCGTTGGCTCCAGCGCGGGTGATCCACCGCCGGATTAACATTGGCATAAAAACCGTATTCGCCTGGCGCAGAAAGGTTCCAGGAGGTCTGTGGTTTGTCTTGCGTAAATTCAATCTTGACAATGGACTTGATGCTCTTAAAGCCATATTTCCACGGCACGACCAGGCGCACGGGCGCGCCGTTTTGATTGGGCAGCACTTCACCATAGAGACCGACCGCCAGTATGCTCAGCGGGTGCATGGCCTCATCAATGCGCAGACCTTCCCGATAGGGCCAGCGCAGCACCGGGCGGCGTAAGCCCGGCATTTCAGCCGGGCGCATCACGGTCGTGAATGCAACATAGCGGGCATTGCTGGTAGGTTCAAAGCCTTTCAGAACCTTGCTTAAGGGGATGCCCACCCAGGGGATGACCATTGACCAGGCCTCAACACAACGCAGGCGATAGATGCGCTCTTCAAGCTGATGCGCTTTGATGACATCTTCCAGAGCATACACACCCGGCCGCGCACACTCACCGGCGATGGCGATAGACCAGGGGCGCGGTTTGAATTTGCCGGAATACTTTTTCGGATCGCTCTTATCAGTGCCGAATTCATAAAAATTATTGTAGCTGGTGACGGCATCGTAAGATGTCAGCGGCTCAGCGCTGGAGAAGGCGCTCCTGCTAACAGGCCGGTCTAACTTTGTCCCGGTCCGGCCTGTTGTCGGCAACAGGGCGGCGCCGGCGCCGAGCAGCGGCGCAGCTATGCCCAGTGCCGTTGTGTCGCGCAGGAAGCGGCGTCTTGATAAGTACAGTTTTTTATCTGTGATGTCTGAGGGTCGTATATCAGCAGCACGTCTTATTAGCATGATTTGGTTTTTTATTTAAGGAAGCTCTGAACATGGACAGCCGTATCCGCCGACAAGTTCATTATCCAATCCAGGCACGCGCATTTTCAAACAGGCGCAGCCACGGCCCTGCCTCTTCTCTCCAGTCCGTAGGCGTCCAGGAATATTGCTTTTTCAAAAAGACGCGCTCCGGGTGCGGCATCATGATGGTAATGCGGCCATCGTCATTGCTAAAGCCCGTCAGGCCGCCAAGGGCGCCATTGGGGTTTGCCGGGTAGCGCTCGGCGACATCGCCATAGTTGGTGATATAACGCAGCACCGGGTTGGCACTTGTTTCCTCATGGGCCTGCGCAAACACGGGACGTCCTTCGCCATGCGCCACCGCGATAGGGACCCTGGCCGCGGCCATGTCCCGCAGCAGTATGGAAGGCGACGGCAATACCTCGACCATGATCAGGCGCGCCTCGAATTGCTCGGAGCGATTGCGCACAAAGCGCGGCCAGTGAGCGGCACCGGGAATGAGCTCTTTGAGTTGCGACAACATCTGGCAGCCGTTACACACACCGAGGGCAAAGCTGTCCTGCCGATGAAAGAATGCTGCAAAGTGCGCGCGCAGTTGCGGGTTAAAGAGAATAGACCGCGCCCAACCGCCGCCGGCGCCCAATACGTCACCATAGGAAAAGCCGCCGCAGGCGGCCAGGCCCTGGAAGTCGGCCAGGGAAATATGCTGCTGCACCAGGTCGTGCATGTGTACGTCAACACAATCAAAACCGGCGCACGCAAATGCCGCCGCCATCTCCACCTGTCCGTTCACGCCCTGCTCACGCAATATCGCCACCTTCGGCTTGGTGGTATGAACGAATGGCGCCGTGGTTTTTTCTCTAGTGGATTTTTCTTTGAGAGAAAAAGGAATGGAAAAAGAAAGGCCCGGATCATCTTCATCCAACAGGCGATCATATTCTTCCTGCGCACACTGCGGGTGATCACGCAGGCTCTGGATATGATAAGAAGTCGATGACCAGAGACGATGTAATTGCAACAGGTCGGCCGAGTAGAGGGTCTTATCGCCTTGATGAATAGTAATCTTGCGCTCCTTGTTGGGCGCGGCGACTTCATAGACGTGGTGCTCTGCAAGGCCGGCGTCCTGGAATGTCTTGACGATGCTTGCGAGATCTTCTCGTTTGATTTGAACAACCGCGCCGGGTTCTTCATTGAAAAGCTGTGCCAACAGCTCCCGGTCTTGTTCAATCTGGATAGCAAGCCCGAGCCTTGCCGAGAAGGCCATCTCGCACAAAGTGACAAAGAGGCCGCCATCAGAGCGGTCGTGATAGGCAAGCAGGAGTCCGGCATCGTTGAGTAATTGTATCGTTTGGAAAAACGCGCTTAATAATTCCGCGCTATCCAGATCGGGTACAACAGCGCCGCTCTGCTCAAATACCTGGGCGAGGGCGGAGCTGCCCAGCCGATCCTTGCCGGCGCTCAAGTCGATTAACAGCAGACAGCTATCGTCTATTCTTTGCAGCATCGGTGTCAGCGAGCGGCGTATATCGGCCACCGGCGCAAAGGCAGTGATGTTCAAGGACAGCGGCGCGATGACCCGGCATTCCCGCCCGTCTTCCTGCCACAGGGTCTGCATGGACAGCGAATCCTTGCCGACCGGGATGGGAATGCCAAGCGCACGCGCCAGCTTGGAGACGGCCTTTACTGTATCAAACAGCGCCGCATTTTCGTCAGCCTGATCGCAGGCCGCCATCCAGTTGGCCGATAAGGCGATGTCTTCCAGGCGCAAGATGCGGGCGGCGCAGATATTGGTGATTGCCTCGGCAAGGGCCAGCCGCCCCGATGCGGCTGGGTTCAGCACGGCGACCGGCGGGCGCTCGCCAATGGCCATCGCCTCGCCGACATAAGAATCATAGGCGGCGGCGGTGACGGCGCAATCTGCCACCGGCGTCTGCCACGGGCCGACCATC
Source organism: Gammaproteobacteria bacterium (assembly GCA_963923955.1). Taxonomy (GTDB): domain Bacteria; phylum Pseudomonadota; class Gammaproteobacteria; order Eutrophobiales; family Eutrophobiaceae. The sequence continues at coordinate 795,962 of OZ000552.1, read as the reverse complement.
TGATCGCGCACGACCAGGCCGGAAACGGTGCGATCAGCAATGGTGATCAAAAAGCCCTTATCCGCAACACTCGGTAATTGCAGGACGCGTCTAATGGCCTCCTCAAGATCAATGCCTTGATCTGAGAATGCGCAGGCCGAGCGCGGCCGGCGCTTGGCTTGGCGCTGCATGCCCGGGGCCTTGCCGAGTAATACCGCTAAGGGCATGTCGATGGGCTGGTTGTTGAACAGGCTGTCGTGAAGGGTAAGCTGTTGCCCATTGTCGGCTTCACCGATGACGGCAAAGGGCGCGCGTTCCCGGCGACACAGGGCGGCAAAGCGCTCAAGCGATGCGGGGGCAATCGCCAGCACATAGCGCTCCTGCGCCTCATTACACCAAAGCTGCATCGGTGTCATGCCGGGGTCAGCGCTGGGGATGGCCCGGAGTTGGAGGGCGGCGCCGCGGCCACTGGCATTCACCAATTCCGGCAGGGCATTGGCCAGCCCACCGGCGCCGACATCGTGTATGGCGATGATCGGGTTTTCATCACCCAGCGCCCAGCAGCGATCGATCACCTCCTGGCAGCGCCGCTCCATCTCCGGGTTGGCGCGCTGCACCGAGGCAAAGTCCAGTTCTTCATGGCCTGCGCCCGATGCCATGGACGCCGCCGCCCCGCCACCTAAGCCAATCAACATGGCCGGCCCGCCGAGCACGATTAATTTCGCACCAATGGGGATAGTGCCCTTGTGGACGTGCATGGGACGGATCGCCCCGTAGCCGCCGGCCAGCATGATGGGCTTGTGATAGCCCCACAGGGTGTCGGTCATCGGATCGTATTGCTCATAGCTTCTGAAATAGCCGCACAGGGCAGGGCGGCCGAATTCGTTGTTATACGCCGCCGCACCGACCGGGCCCTCCAGCATGATCTCCAGCGCCGAGGCAATGCGTTCAGGCCGGCCATGATCCTGCTCCCAGGCATGCAGCCGCCCGGGCAGCCTTAAGTTGGATACCGCAAAGCCCGTCAATCCCGCCTTTGGCTTGGCGCCGATGCCGGTGGCGGCCTCATCGCGTATCTCCCCGCCCGCACCGGTCGCCGCACCCGGATGCGGGCATATCGCGGTGGGATGATTATGCGTCTCCACCTTCATCAGGATATGCACATCTTCCTCGTGGTATGCGTAGTGATGCCTATCCGGTTCAGGGAAAAAACGCGCGGCCCGATACCCGGCCATCACCGCGGCGTTGTCGTGATAGGCAGAAAGCACCCGGCCGGGATGCTGCTGCTGGGTCTGCCGGATCATGGCGAACAGCGATTGAGTTTGTGTCTGGCCGTCTATGCGCCAGTCCGCATTAAAAATCTTATGGCGGCAATGCTCGGAGTTTGCCTGGGCAAACATCATCAACTCTACATCCGTCGGGTCTCGTCCCAGCGCAGTGAATGCAGCAAAGAAGTACGCCATCTCATCCTCAGACAGGGCCAGCCCCAGCTCCTCATTGGCCTTGAGCAGCGCGGTCTTCCCCTCGGACAATGAAATACTGGTAAGCCTCCCTGCCTCGTCGGCCTGGAACAGACACGCCGCCTGTCCCGGTGCATCAAGGACAAGCTCCGTCATGCGGTCATGGACTTGCGCCTTTATCTTATCCAAACAGCGCGCATCAAGCTGCAAGTCCTCAGCGCAGCCGAGCCGCCAGCTAATGCCGCGTTCAATACGGGTGATGCGGGTCAAGCCGCACTGATGAACAATGTCCGTTGCTTTGCTTGACCAGGGGGAGATGGTGCCGGGGCGGGGCACAACGAGAAAGCCCGCCGCCGGCGCAGCGGATGATTTATCGGTCTGTCCATATTGCAGCAGCGCTTTAAGCCGCCCGGATTCCGCCCGGTCCAATTCATCCGCACCTTGCACAAAATGAAGATAATCGGCCTCTATGCGGCGCAGCGCCGGGCACAGCGCCTGCAGGCTTGACTGGAGTTTAGCTATGCGGAAATCAGACAGGGCGGGGCCGCCGCGCAGTAGTAACATTTACGTTTCGTGTGCATTTATTTAAGGCGAATACAGCGCGTAGTGTAGCCCGTAGAAGTTATTCATCAAATGGCTGCAATGGAAATGGCAGCACTTAAGTGCGCCGCAGGGAGTCTTGGCCTAGTGCATCCTTCGCTCTGTCAACGCTACCTTCTGCACCACTTCTCAGGGCTTTCTTAGAATTATTCAAGAAGGCGGGGTGGGTGAATGATACCTCTGCCTAAGGGCCTTACCTGATTTCTTCGACCTTAACCAGCATAGCACACCATTGCTGTTCCTGATAGCGGGTGCTGCGTAGATTTTCGGTCAAGCCAGGAGTAGCCTGCCCATACTGGATACAAGGACGGGTAGTTACATCTTGCCCAACCTCTCTCGCCGCCATTCCCGCGTAAGCGGGAATCCAGTCGAATAACACATACTTCTTATCCGAGCTCTGCTACCGCCTCCCTCGCCCTTTTTGGCCTTGATTAGGGGATGTTTGGGGTATTTCATGGATGCCTGCTTTCGAAGGCATGACGATCCTCGTCGCCCCCCGTCAAGTCAAACGTCATTCCTGGCTTGACCAGGAATCCATAGTTAAGCCTGGCAAGTAGTCCGTTGGATTCCCGTCCCCGTTTTCACGGGGACAAGCTTTCACGGGAATGACGTTCCTCTCCTAACCATCCCCTCCCCCTAAAACTCAACCCCCACCAACACACGCCCACTTAAAGCGCGCTCGCTTACTTCGCCCATGTCATGGCTGTACTCCAGTTCGGCCTCTACATGCAGGCGTTCATCTAGCCGATAGCGCAGGGATGCCCCTACATAGGCATTGTGCACGCTGCTGTCATCATCCGTGCTGATACGGAAGTTGGCACCGGCAAGAGAAAAGCCTGCCGTCTCATGGTCGGTGAAACGGCTGTCTAGGCCACTTCGGAAGACCACTTCGCCTTGGTCTGCCTCTAAGAGATAAGCCAGCGCCAGTTCCAGGCGGGTGTTCCAGCTCTTGCCCTCACGTTTGTTTTGGGTGATATTCGCCCGACCACTCGCAGCGTGGTCGGACAGGCCCTCTGCCCCCCGCTCGGTATAGCCCTTATACCAGCCTTGCGTATAACTCACGCTGGCGGCTGGGCGCAGTTCCCAGTCCTCACTGAGTACTGCCCTATGGCTCAGTCGTAAGGACGGACTAAGAAAGAGGCTGCTGTAGCTGCCCTCTGCCACTTGCGCCTGGCCTTGATTGATGAGCGCCCTACTGCTGTCGTGGTCTTCATAGCCCAGATTGAGGCTAAGGCCGATATCGATGCCCTGCCAGGTGTCTTGGCCATAGAGCCCTAGAAAGAGGCTATCGGTCTCTATCTGGGTGTTTTTGCCACTACTTACCAGGTCGGCATGGGCATAGCCAAAGAGCACCCCAGCAATGGCACTGGCAAAGACCTGTTCCGCGCCAAAGGCCACGCCCCGATAGTCCTGAGAGTGGGCAGCGACGCCGCCATCTTGTCCTCGGCGGCGGTCAGCAGCAAAGAGTTCGCCCCAGATGAAGGGGGTCGGGTCAACGGCGAGTAAGCCGGGCAAGAGTTCCCCGGCGGCCACCTGGATGGGACGGCGCTGGCTACGACGGGTGCCACGATTGCCTTGCCCAGAAGGATTGCCACGCAGGCCACCGGTCAAGCGCTGGTTGACCACGTTATGCACGGCACTGCTTAAGACCCCCATGGCAGTAGATTGGGCGCTCTCAGCCCCTCTGTCCAGGGTCACGAGGCGGGTCGTGCCATCCGTATCGGGCAGGGTAAGCACCAGGCGGGTGGGGTCATTGGCCACAGGCTGGGCGCTGGGGGTTACCGGCGCTGTTGGGGGGACGGGGGCTACAGAAGGGACGGTTGTGCCGGTATCGGTGTCTGTGTCCGTTCCGGTATCGGTTCCGGTGTCTGTATCGGTATCCGTATCCGTTCCGGTATCCGTGTCGGTTCCGGTATCCGTATCCGTGTCGGTTCCTGTGTCGGTTCCGGTATCGGTGTCTGTGCCGCTATCGCCGCCGGCGTCCGCATCCCCATCCCCATCTGGATCGGGGTCGGGTTGGCCGCCGCCTTGGCCGCCCTGTTGACCTGCGCCCTGGCCTTGCTGGCCGCCCTGCTGGCCTGCGCCTTGGCCCTGCTGCCCGGGATCCGGGTCGGGTTGACCGCCGCCTTGGCCGCTACCCGCATCCGGGCCGGGGGCTTGGCCACCCTGTTGGCCGCCTTGGCCTTGCTGGCCACCCTGCTGACCCGCCCCTTGGCCTTGCTGGCCGCCTGCGCCTTGGCCTTGCTGGCCGCCTTGCTGGCCTGCGCCGGCACCCGGGCCGGGTTGCTGTCCTCCTTGCCCCCCTTGTTGACCTGCGCCCTGGCCCTGCTGCCCACCTGCGCCCGCATTCGGATCAGGGCCGGGTTGTTGGCCGCCTTGGCCTTGCTGGCCACCGGCACCCGCATTCGGATCAACAACGGGCGGTGGCGGTGGAGGTGGAGGCGGCGGAGGTGGCGGCGGTGGTGGCGGGGCAGCATCCGCATCTTCGGTGCGCGCATTGGGCAGGCCGGTCAAGGTTTTAAAGTTGCGGTAGCGGATGACACCGACGTTGGCACTGGCCAAGAGATTGGTGACGTCCAACGTATTGGCGTCGGCCTCGCCGCCATCCACAATGCCCCCGACAAAGGCACTGTCGGAAAGCGTGACGGTATCATCGCCGGCCCCCGTGTTGATGGCACCGGTAACCCTGGCATTATTGCGAATGCTCACCTGGTCATCGCCGGCCCCGGTGTTCAGGTCGCCGGTTATCTTGGCGTCCTCAGAGAGGGTGAGGGCATCATTGCCCGCCCCGCTGCTGATGGTGCCGGTCATCTGGCCGGTGCCAGTGAAGACGAAGGTGTCATCGCCATCCCCGCCATCTACGTCGCCGGTTAAGTTAGCGCCATTGGAGAAGGTGAAGGTGTCATCGCCGGCCCCGCCGTTTAAGTTGGCCGTGAAGGCGCTGGATAAGCTGAAGGCATCTGCGGCGCTGCCACCGATGAGGTTTTCAAAGGCACTGAATTCCAGGCTGCCGCCGGCGACTAAGTTGTAGCGCGTGGGGCTGGCGCCCAGGAACCAGCTGGCCGCGGCATCGGCGCCGGTTAAGGTGTCCGACTGGGCGCTGCCGGTGAGTTTGTCGATGCCAACAAAGGCGTTGCCGTCCGCATTCTGGCCAGTGATGCCGGTGGCGCTGCTGGCCTGGAAGCCCTGCGGGGTGCGGCCGGCGAGGGTGATGGAAACGGCACTGGCATAACCCGCCTGCTGCGCGGACGGGCCGCTGTAGTTGAGGTGGTCATCCCCGGTACCGCCAGTGAGGACGCCGCCGATTTGCGCGCTACCGCTCAGGGTGAGGGTGTCATCGCCATTGCTGGTGGTGATGTTGCCAGTGACACGGGCGTTATTGCTCAGGGTGAGGATGTCATCGCCAAGATCGCCACTTATTCTGCCGCTGATGCGGGCGTTATTGTTCAGGGTGAGGCTGTTGTTTTGGGCAAGGCTAGTTACGTTACCATCCACGAGGGCGGCATCGTTCAGGGTCAGCGTCAGGCGATCTATACTGGGGGCACTGATGGCATCGCCCGCACCGGTACCGACCTTGGCATTGTCTGACAAGGTGATCTGGCGGTGGCCGCTGTTGCCGCCGCCGCCGATGGTTCTGGTCACCACCGCATCGCCGCTGAGCTGCACCACGGCATCCCCTTCGCCCAGCAAGATGGAGTTGTTCACCTGGGCGGCCTCGTTGATGTTGTCTGTGGCGGGGTCGTCTTGGCCGGAGAGGCTTACGCGATGGTTGCCCTCGCCCAGATCGATCACGCCGTCGATGACCGCGCCTTGTTGTAAGTTAATCGTCAGGTTCCGGGCGACATAGCCATCAATGCGCCCGCCCACCGGGCCGGCGATGGTGAGTTCGATCTCGTTGTCCACCGTGGGGCCGGCGGGGTCATCGCCGATCTGGATGCCGGATCCGTTGGCAGCGTTGATGGTGCCGCGTAGGTTCAGCACGATCTTGGCGCTGTTGTCCGCGGCCACGTAGTTGGGCGTGGCGGGGTCGTTGTCCGGGTCGATGCTGGGGATGTAGATGCCGTGGGCGTTGGCACCGGTGGTGGTGATCGTGCCGCCATTGATGGTCAGCTTGTGGATGTTGCGATCGGCGCTGTTGGGGTCGTTGTTGGCTTGGCCCTGGCCAAAGAGCACCACGCCGTGGGCGTCTGCGCCGCTGGTGGTAATCGTGCCGCCGCTGATTTCTATTTTAGTGTCTTTTAGCGCCGCATTGGCGGGACGGGAAGCATAGGCGCGCAGGCCATCGGCCTCATCGCCGCTGGTGGTGATGCTGCCGCCACTCATGGTGAAGGCGGCGTTCGGCCCCAGCAACTGGACGCCGGCCGCGCCCTCGCCAAGGGTCTGAATCGCGGCGTTGGCGCTCATGAGCAGGACGGCATCGGCGGCCTGTCTGCCCATGACGATGCCGATGGAGTCGTCAAATTCGGTCTCGATCTTGCCGTCGCCGAAGAGGTCCACCAAGGCATCATCGCCTTCCATGTTCACAGCGTGCGCCGCCAGGCCATTGGTGCTAAGCGTGCCGCCGCCTAGGTTGATGCGGCTGCCAGAGGCGGTGGGCGTGTCGGAGATGGCGTAAGCGAGTTTGCCGCCGTCCACCTGCCCGGCGGTGTCCTGGGTCTGGATGACACCGCCGTTGATGGTAACGGTGGCACTGGTGGTGCCTTCCAGGCGCACGGCATCGGCGTTGTCGCCGTTGGTTTCAATCTGGGCGCCGGCCGCCAAGGTGAGCTCGGGGCCTTGGCCGAAGAGTTCGACCGCGCGGTTGCCGTTTTCCGTGGTGCGGATGCGGCTGCCATCGGCCAAGGTGAGGGCGGTGCCGGCTTGCAGCCGCAGCTTGTTGCGCCCAGCGCCCAGGTCAATCTTGTCGCTCAGCGAGACGGCCTGCGTGCCGGCCTGGATGTCGTCCGCGCTGCGGGCCGCCAAGGTGATGGTGTCATCGCCGGCCCCGCTCATGATCGCGCCTTCAATGCGCGCGCCGGGTTTGAGCAGCAGGTTTAGCGCCAAGCCGCCGGTGTTGCTAATGGCCCCGGCGGCCACGACCGCCGCCAGGCCGACATTGGGCGGCTCCACCGCCGCAATGCGTCCGCTCACTTCCACTTCCACCTCGCCGACCGTGTCTTCTATGCGCAGGCCCCAAGAGTCCTGGCCGCTCACTTCAATCGTGCCGCCTAATTTCAGCGCCACCTTCGCATCGTTGTCCGCGGCCACGTAGTTGGGCTTGTTCGGGTCACCATTGTCCGCACCGGGGACGACAACGCCGTGCGAGCCCGTGCCGAAGGTGCGAATCGTGCCGCCGTTGATCTCCAAGCGGTGGATGTTGTCGTTGGCGGCGGCGCCTTGGCCAAAGATGACCACGCCGTGGGCATCTGCGCCGCGGGTGGTGATGGCGCCGCTGAAGATGTCTATTTTGGTGTTTTTCAAGTCCGCATTGTTCGGCCGGGCGGCATAGGCGCGCAGGCCATCGGCCTCATCGCCGGCGGTAGTAATCGTGCCGCCGCTGATGTTCGCTTGCACATTGAGGCCGGCCACCTGCACGCCGTGCGAGCCTTCCTCGGCCGTCTCAATGGCGGCTGTTCCGCCGATTTGCAAGAAGGTGCCGTCGGACTGCTTGTCGATGAGGACGCCGATGGAATCCTTAAATTCGGTCTCAATCTTGCCGCCGAAGATATCCACTGCGGCGTTATCGCCCGCTATCTTGATGGGGTTCGCCCACAGGCCGTTGGTGCTGATCGTGCCGCCCGTCATGGAGATGATCGTGCCGGAGGCGTTGGGCGTGTCGGAGATGCCATAGGCCAGCTTGCCGCCGTCCGCCGCACCGGCTGCGCCAGAAGTGCGGATGCTACCGCCTTCCATGTCAATGCGGACGCCTGCGGTGTTCACCAGGCGCACGGCACGGGTGCGCTCGCCGGTGGCGGTGATGGAAGCATCGCCCTGCAGGGTCATGCGGGTGTTGTCGGTGCGTAGCTCGACGGCGCGGGCGCGGTTGCCCGTGGCGGTGATGCTGGCGGTGTCTCGCAAGATCAAGGCTTCCCAGCCCGAGATGGAGTCCAGCCGCCCTGATGCGAAGACAATGTCCCCGGCCAGGGTCAGCGTGTCATTCCCGCCGCCCAGGTTGAGTAGGCCGTCCAGCTTGGCGTTGCCTTCCAGACGCACGCTGTCGTTGCGGTTGCCGGTCTGGATGTCGCCGCGAATGTCCGCCCCGTCTTGCAGGGTGAGGGTCAGCGGGATGTTGCCGGCGTTGCGGATGGCGTAGGAACTTTGTCCAGAGGCGCTGATCGCGCCACGCACCGTGAGGGACACGGCCCCTATGTCATCGTCAATATAGATGGCATCGGAATCACTACCCGTCAGGGTGATCGAGCCGGCCATGTCAATCGCTACCTGGCTGCTGCTGGTTCTGTTTTTCCGCACAAAGATGGCGGTGATACTCTCTGCTGCGCTGGTGATAGTGGCGTTCTCGCCCACGGTGATGCGGTGCGTGCTGGCGGCGGACTCATCCTCTTGCGTGTTCGGGTCATCGTCGAGGTGGTCGCCGGCGGCGGTCAGGTAAATGCCGACATCACCGTCCCCCCCGCCGAGGGTGATCGTGCCGCCGCTGAGTGCCACCGTGGCCTTGGTGCCGGTCATTTCAACGGCTGTTTCCGCGTAAGTATCATCGGTCAGGTTGATCCTGCCGCCGGTCATGCGGAAGGTGGCCGCGGCCCCTTGCATGAGGATGGCAGTGGAATATGTAGAAGCACTACTCAAAGTGATGCTGCCGGGGGCGGCCAGCGTGATGGTGGCGTTGTTGCGGTCTTCACTTGTCTGGTCACCCAGGTCGGTGTTGATGGTGCAGTCTAAAGGCGCTGCTTGCGTCCCACACTGCACCGCCTGCGCCTGCGCAAGGGCGGGAAGGGGGAGGGCGGCGAGGGCTAAGGTGAGCGCGGCGAGGGTGAGGGCGGGGAGGCCGCCCAGACTCAGGCAGCGCACGATGCACTCCCTGAAACCGCGCATGAGAAGGCCAAATACCCCATAAGCCCTTGATTCTGCGGGGGGGGGGGGGGGGGGGTTAGGCCGATGGCCGCAAACAGGGGAAACGCACCCAGCAGACGGCGGGTACGGGCGAGCGCGAGGGCGGGGGTCAAGGCCAGCGCGGCGGCGCTCCTTCCCCCGTCATTCCTGGCTTGACCAGGAATCCATAGGGTTCTTTGCCTTGCCTGCTTATATGGATTCCCGCGTACGCGGGAATGACGAGGTGTAGATAGGCCGCCAAGGCGGGCCGCGAGGGTGAGCGCGGCGAGGGTCATGGCGGCAAACAGGGCGGATAAGCGAGGCGTAGGCGTATTGGTCGTCATGGTTTTTTCCTCATCGGTGAGTTTTCTTAAAAGATTGTAGCAGTCAAATATTCGGGTGTCTAGCCGAAGAAGGCTTTCATCACCAGGCTGGCAACGCCAGCGACTTAAGACACCGAGCATCCAGGTGATGTTGTTGAGTCTGCCTTCCAGGCGTTCGATGTCGGCCTTGGTCGCAACCCCCTGGTCAATGTATTCGGTGATGGCTTCCACCTGTTCACGGGAGAGGCCGGAATCCTGGCGTTTGAAGAACGCATTCGTCATGGGGATGGCTTCCTAAAAGGCTTAGGCAAAGGATAATTTTAGAATGAATAGCAGGATAATCAGGCTCACGGCCAGGTTCAACTTGTTGGTTACTTGCAGCTTGGCGACCGTGACTTGCAACTCAGTGACTGCGGCCTCCAGTCTGTTCAGGCGCGCATCAATGGTATTGAAGGTGTCGCTGAACCTGCTATCAATACCATCGCTGGCCTCTTTGGCTTCGTCCTCCGGCGCCCCGGCAGAGACCAGAGCGCGATACAGGGCGGTGGCGCTCATGGCATGGCCTCGCAAGTGCGCGTGTGTTGGCGTGACAATTTGTCGGCGGTTGTCATGGATATGTCTCTTAGAAGGTGCTTTGTGTTAGAAAAAGAAGGTTAGGCAAAGGATAATTTTAGAATGAACAACAGGATAATCAGGCTCACGGCCAGGTTCAACCTGCCGGTTGCTTCCAAGCGGGTCAGGCGTTTATCAATGTCATTGAACTTGCCATCGACAACATCACTGGCCTCCTTGGCCTCGTCCTCCGGTGCACCGGCGTGTACCAGGGCGCGATACAGGGCAGTGGCGCTCATGGCCTGGCTCCGTTTCTGTACGTGTGGCAGCATGGCGGGGTGTTGGTATCAATCATGGCAATTCCTCTCTAGTTTGGGGTCTTTGCTTTGCGGCCAGTATAGCACAAAAACTTAGGGCAATGAGCCAAATAATGGCGGGGGGTGAATGACGCTGTGGCTTGCGTGTTTTTTGTCAGTTCGGCTCCTTAAAGGTTAGTGATTATTGGGAAATGAGGGCATTACGCCGGCACGAACAGCTTCCAGAGTATGCCCATCGTGAGAATGAGGTTAAAGCCCAGCATCCAGTGTATCAGGTTCATCCGGCCGGTGAGCCGTTGTATATCTTCCCTGACCGCATGGACGTCTCCTTTAAGTTCTTCCTTGACGGCATAAATTTCCCCCTTAAGATCTTCTCTGACGGTACAGAGTTCCTCCCTGACGGCAGAGATGTCTTCTTTGAGTTCTTCCCTGACCGCAGAGATGTCTTCTTTGAGTTCTTCCTTAACCGCAGAGATGTCTTCTTTGAGTTCTTCCTTAACCGCAGAGATGTCTTCCTTAAGGTCTTCTCTGACAGTGGATAGCTCTTCCTTGACGCTGGCGATGTCGGTCTTGGTCGCCACCTGCTTCTCTATGACCTGACTAAAGGCCAGGCTGATGGCCTGTACCTCTGCCCTGGCCTGATGCTCAGGAATACCGGCGGCCTTTAAGGTCTCGGTGAACTGCAAGGTGTCAAAGGTGGCATGTGCCATGGGTGTTTTCTGCTCTTATCCTAGCTTATAAAGTGGCTTTGAGTGTTGGGACGATTATAGCAGGTTAGTGGGATTGCTGCGCAATTATTTTGGGTGGATTGCCGGTCAAGCCAGGAATGACGGGAAACGGCTGGCTCTTGCCCCTTCTCGAAGGCGGACGAATTTGCTCTCCCAAGTCAACAGTGATCATTTCTCGGGGTTTAATGTCCTTGGCTCATTGCGCCATCAAACTGCGCTGCCTCTGTCGAGCCGCTAAGCGCGGTGACTGAGGATTGTCCGCCCTGGATGACGGTGGTGAGCGCATCAAAATAACCAGCGCCCACTTCCTGTTGATGAGAAGCAAAGGTATAGCCGCGCCCGGCTGCGGCAAATTCCTTTTCCTGCACCTGCTCGACATAGGCGCTCATGCCGGTTTCAACATAGGCCCGGGCCAAATCAAACATGTTGTACCACATGTTGTGAATGCCGGCCAGCGTGATGAACTGGTACTTATAACCCATCGCGCCCAGCTCGCGCTGGAATTTCGCAATCGCGGCATCATCCAGGTTTTTCTTCCAGTTAAAGGAAGGCGAGCAGTTATAGGCCAGTAGTTGCTCAGGAAAGTCCCGCCGGATCGCTTCAGAAAAACGCCGCGCCTCATCCAAATCCGGCACCGCCGTTTCGCACCACAGCATATCGGCATAGGGCGCATAGGCGAGACCCCGGGCAATGGCCTGCTCCAGGCCGGCGCGGGTGACATAAAAGCCTTCTGCGGTGCGCGCGCCCGTTATAAAGGGTGCGTCATAGTCATCGACATCGGAAGTCAACAGCGCCGCCGCATTGGCATCGGTGCGCGCCAACAAGACTGTCGGTACGCCCATCGTGTCCGCAGCAAGACGGGCGGCGGTTAATTTTTGTATGGCCTCCCGGGTCGGCACCAGCACCTTGCCGCCCATGTGCCCGCACTTTTTGACTGCGGCTAATTGATCTTCAAAATGCACCCCGGCGGCGCCGGCGGCGATCATCGCCTTCATCAATTCATAAGCATTCAAGACGCCGCCGAAACCGGCCTCTGCATCGGCGATGATCGGGGCGAAGAAGTCAATGTCAGGCCCGCCCCCGGCATGATGCTTGGCCCATTGAATCTCATCGGCACGTTTGAAGGCGTTATTAACCCGATGCACCAGCCTGGGGACGGAGTCAACCCCATAGAGTGACTGATCCGGATACATGGTCTCCGAGCTGTTCCCGTCTGCGGCCACCTGCCAGCCGGAAAGATAAATGGCCTTCACGCCCGCCTTGACCTGCTGCAGCGCCTGCCCGGCGGTCAAGGCACCCAGGCAGCGGATATAGTCTTCGCTATGCAGCGAGGCCCAGAGTTTCTCAGCGCCGCGCTGCGCCAGGGTGTGTTCGATCTGTATGCTGCCCCGAAGCCGGACGACATCGGCGGCTGAGTAATCGCGTCTTAAGTTGCGCCAGCGCGGGTTGGCTGACCAGTCCTGTTGCAGTTGCTTGATCTCGGCCGCTACGGTCATGGCTTATCCTCACAAAAGTTCGAGATAAAAAAATACGCCGCGCTTGATAATATAACAAACTAATTATTTCAATCTTGATTATTGATTTTTCTAATAGTAATCTTGCTCCTCATGCAGCGCTTTTACTACAAACAGAACCGCCTCAAACAGCTGCGCGCCTTTTGTTATGTGGCGCAGACCGGCAGCATGTCGCGCGCGGCCGAGCGCATGTTTCTCAGCCAACCCTCCGTCTCCATTCTCATCCAGGCGCTGGAGCGGGACCTGGGCGACGGCCTGTTGGAGCGCCACGGACCGAGAATAAAACTGAGCGCGGCGGGGAAGATCCTGCTCGATCTGGCCCTGCCCCTGGTGGAGGGCATTGAAAGCCTGCCGGAGTCCTTTAACGAGCGCTGTAACCGGCAGGTGGGCGGCAACCTGAATATCGCCGCCGGTGAATCCACGACCCTGTATCTATTACCCGCGATCATCAGCCGCTTTACTGCGGCGCATCCGCACATCCAGGTGAACCTGCATAACATTCCCGCACGCGACAGCCTTGACCTGTTGCGTAGCGGCAATATTGATCTCGCCGTCGGGCCCTTGCAGGAGAGGCCGGAGGACATCCTCTATACGCCGCTGTTTTCCTATGAACCGGTGCTGATCACGCCGATAGACCATGTTCTGGCCGATAAAAAGCGGATCAGCTTGCAGGATATCGAACCGTACAAGTTGATTATGCCGCCCAAACTCATGACCACAAGACGGATCATTGACATGGTGTTCCAGCAGCATGGTATTGATGTGAAGATCAAGATGGAGGCCGGCGGCTGGGAGGTGATCAAGCGCTATGTGGCCCTGGGGCTTGGCATTTCCATTGTCACCAGCATCTGTCTGGGTGAAAACGAACGGCTTGCCCGCATCCCATTGACGGACTATTTCCCCAAGCGTAGCTATGGCCTAGCCCTGCGCCGGGATAAATTTATCTCACCAGCGGCGAGAAAATTTATCGAGCTGATCGCCCCGGATGCCCTGGCACCTTATCTAAGCAAGGCGGTGAATGATAACCCGTCGGTGCGCCGGTGAACGCACCGGTGAGACGAACTCATCTGGCATAGATCGTGCTGCACTTGCGATGTTGTCAAAGCCAAAGAAATAAAATATAAGCTTCCAAGAAAACTTTAGTTTAAGGATGTATAATACAGCTACAAGCCTTAGGAGCAGTAAAGCAATGCCGGAGAAGATTGAGCATGAACATGAGGGAGGGCTGGCCCTACAGGAGGCCAAACCGCGGCTCAAGCGCCCGCCCTTATATCAGGTCATCTTGGTGAATGATGATTACACGCCGATGGAATTTGTCGTGCATATATTGGAGAGCTTCTTCGCCAGGGACAGGGAAACCGCGACCCGTATCATGCTGGAAGTGCATACCCGTGGCAAGGGCGTATGCGGCATCTACACGCATGAGATCGCCGAGACCAAGGTATCACAGGTGAACAGCTATGCGCGTGAGCATCAACATCCGTTGCTTTGTACCATGGAAAAATCCTGTTAAATGAGAAGAGGGGTCTTGCTATGCTCGATAAAGAACTTGAACAGACCTTGAACGCCGCCTTTCGGCGCGCCCGTGAGCAACGCCATGAATTCATGACCGTTGAACACCTGCTGCTGGCATTGCTCGACAACCCTTCCGCAACCAAGGTGCTGCGCTCCTGCGGGGCCAACCTGAACACCTTGCACACCGAGTTGACGCGCTTTATCGAAGAGAACTCGCCCCTCCTGGAACTCGATGATGAAAGAGAAACCCAGCCCACCCTCGGCTTCCAGCGCGTCTTACAACGCGCCGTCTTTCACGTGCAATCATCCGGCAAAAAGGAAGTCAACGGGGCGAATGTGCTGGTTGCGATCTTCGGCGAGCGTGAATCACATGCCGCCTATTTTCTCAGCCAACAAAACATCGCCCGGCTTGATGTGGTCAATTACATCTCGCACGGCCTGGCCAAAATCCCCGAAGAGGAGCAGGACGAATCCGACCTGGAGGCTGATGATGAAGGCCAGAATGATGAGGGCCGCAACAGCCCGCTGGAGATCTATGCTATTAACCTGAATGAGCAGGCCGGGCTGGGCAAGATCGATCCACTCATCGGCCGTGAACATGAGATACAGCGTACCATCCAGATCCTGTGTCGACGGCGCAAAAATAATCCGCTTTTCGTCGGCGAGGCCGGTGTCGGCAAGACCGCGATTGCGGAAGGCCTGGCCAAGATGATCGTGGATGCGGCGGTGCCGGAAGTCCTGCTTGATGCCACCATCTACTCGCTCGACATGGGCGCCTTATTGGCCGGCACAAAATATCGAGGCGACTTCGAGAAACGCTTGAAGGGCGTCATTCGTCAATTACAAAAAACGGAAGGCGCGGTCTTGTTTATCGATGAGATACATACCATCATCGGTGCCGGTGCCGCTTCCGGCGGCGTCATGGACGCATCAAACATTATCAAGCCGGTGCTCTCATCCGGGGAGATAAAATGTATCGGCTCAACGACCTATCAGGAATTTCGCGGCATCTTTGAAAAGGACCGGGCGCTTGCCCGCCGCTTCCAGAAGATCGACGTCACCGAGCCGTCGATAGAGGAAACGGTGAAGATCCTGCAAGGCCTGAAATCGCGTTTTGAAGAACATCATCATGTCAGATATACCAACCAGGCGCTGCGCAGCGCCGCAGAGTTGACCGAGCGCTATATGGCGGATCGGCATCTGCCGGACAAGGCGATTGATATGATCGATGAGGCCGGCGCCTCTCAACAATTATTATCACCGGCAAAGCGCAAGAAGACCATCGGTGTGCATGACATAGAAAATATCATCGCCAAGGTGGCGCGCATCCCGGCAAAGTCCGTGAACAGCTCTGATAAGGATGTGATGCGAAATCTGGAGCGTAACCTGAAGATGGTCGTCTTCGGCCAGGATGAGGCAATCGCCGGTCTTGCTGCTGCGATCAAGCTGTCGCGTTCCGGCCTGGGCAACCCGGAGCAACCCATCGGCTCCTTTCTGTTTGCGGGCCCGACAGGCGTGGGCAAGACCGAGGTCAGCAAGCAACTGGCCAACATCATGGGCATCGAACTGCTGCGCTTTGATATGTCCGAATACATGGAACGACATACCGTCTCGCGCTTAATCGGCGCACCGCCCGGCTATGTCGGTTATGACCAGGGCGGCCTGCTGACCGATGCCGTCAACAAACAACCGCACTGCGTGTTGCTGTTGGATGAAATGGAAAAGGCACACCCAGATGTGTTTAATCTCCTGTTGCAGGTGATGGACCACGGCACGCTGACCGATACCAACGGACGCGAAACCGATTTTCGCAATGTCATCATCATCATGACCACCAATGCCGGTGCTGATCGCATCAGCCGCGCTTCAGTCGGCTTCACGCTGCAGGATCATACTTCGGATGCAATGTCGGTGATCAAGCAGGTGTTCAGCCCCGAGTTCCGTAACCGCTTGGATGTCATCATCGAGTTCAATCCGCTGGGCCGAAAGACCATCTTGAATGTGGTCGATAAGTTCCTGGTGGAATTGCAATCACAGCTGGATGATAAAAAAGTCACCCTTGAGGTTGATGAGGATGCGCGCGCATGGTTGGGCGAGCACGGCTATGACAAGGTAATGGGCGCGCGCCCCATGTCCAGGCTGATTCAGGAAAAGGTGAAGCGGCTGCTCGCCGAAGAGCTCCTGTTCGGCAGGCTGGCGCACGGCGGCCATGTGCTGGTGTCTGAAGCCGCGGGCGAATTGACCATCGACATAGAAGAAAAAGAAACGGCCACGGCCGCGCACTAGCCCTCGGTGGCGGCCTCGTTCTGTAGGCCATCATCCGCCTTGGCCTCAGCATCCTCTCCCGCAGCAGCCCTGTGTCTGTCTATGCGCCCCTGGATATTTAATAACAGGCCATCCATGCCTTCATTCTTCACAATGGTTGCAACGGTGCTGCGATAATTGCTGACCAGGCTACGGCCTTCAATGATCACATCATAGGCATACCACTCGCCGTCGTTGTTCTTTAGCTTGAAGCGGACCGGAATCTCGGTAGCATCGGTAACAATCAGCGCGGCAACGACCGCCCGCTCCCCCGTTATCCTCTCATCACCATCGTTGAAATTCTGATCGCTATAGACTTCCGTCCCGCTATGATAGGTCTCTTCAAGGTAGTGTGAAAAGAAGTCGGTAAAACGCTCACGCTCTGCAAGGCTCGCCGCTCTCCACGGCCTCGCCAGGACACTCTGCGACAGGCTGCGCAGATCAAAGGCCCCATCAATCACTGCGGCGAGCGCCTTCCAGCGCGCATCAGGCTCAAGCGCCTGATCCCTTAAGATAGAAATAAGCGCATTGACCGTTGCCTCCACCCGGCCTGTCGGGGTAGTGAAATCATCCGCCGCCACCGCAAGGGATAAAACGACAAACAGACTTAAACTTATCAAGGGCCTTGACATGGCGCTCCTCATGCTCAGTGCTTAGGTAAGATTCATAAGTATGCTGCGCATGGTAAGCCTAATTGGCCGAAGAATCCAAAACACTTCTGGAACATTGCAGGCCATTGGTGTTAAATAATTAAGGAACCTCTGAACAAGTCCATCCAGGACTTGTCAGGGGCCGTGAACTAAAAAATGTGATTTTTAGTTCACTCACAAATTCAATTACTTAAGCGTAATTGAATTTGGTGGCACCTCCTTGTGCCACAGGAAGCTCTGACTAAATCAGAGCTTCCTTAAGCTGTCGGCGGTTTTCCGGCGCTTGCCATTCAGACCGCCCCGGCTTAAGAAGAGCAGGCCCGGCGCAGCCGAAGACCAGGATTAAATTCGATACATTTATAAGGCACATGAAAGCTGCTAGACCAGCCCTGTTCATCCTTATCGCCGGCCTGATCGCCGCCTTTTTTATCTTTGATCTTGGGCAATACTTTACGCTGGATTTTCTAAAGGCCGGCCAGGACGAACTGGACGCATTCTACCGGCAGCATCCCGTGCAGACTGCCTTGCTATTTTTCTCTGTCTATGTGATCTGCACCGGCCTGTCCCTGCCTGCTGCGGCAATAATGACGCTCGCAGGCGGTGCCATATTCGGCCTGCTGTGGGGGACGCTGCTGGCTTCTTTTGCCTCAGTGCTCGGTGCCACGCTCGCCTTTCTTGCCGCGCGTTTCCTGTTTAGAAAGATCGTGCAGGAGCGCTTCGCCGCTTATCTAGTGGCGATCAATCACGGCATGGAAAAGGAGGGCGCCTTTTATCTATTTACCCTGCGCCTGGTGCCGGTGTTTCCGTTTTTTATTATCAATGTTGTCATGGGCTTAACCCATATTCGCACCCTGACCTTCGCCCTGGTCAGCCAGGTAGCCATGCTGCTGCCCACGATGGTGTTCGTCAATGCCGGTACGCAACTCGCCAAGATAAACACCCCGGCGGATGTGCTCTCACCAGCATTGATCGGCTCCTTCATCCTGCTCGGCGTGTTTCCATTGCTTGCCAAGAAGTCCATTGAATTTATCAAGTCACGCAAGGCCGTCTCCGCCGCGGACTAATCACCAATAATCCCCCATGCAGCGCTATCGAAGACCAAAGAAATTTGATCGCAACCTGATCGTCATCGGCGCCGGCTCGGCCGGCCTGGTCTCGGCCTATATCGCCGCGGCGCTAAGCGCAAAGGTTACGCTCATTGAAAGGCAGCTGATGGGCGGTGATTGCCTGAACACCGGTTGTGTGCCATCCAAGGCGCTGCTACGCACGACAAAACTGATTGCTCAGGCAAGACGCGCCACCGATTATGGCTTGAAACGAATCGATCTTGAATTTGATTTCGCCGATGTCATGCAACGCGTTCGGCGCATCATACAGGCCATTGCCCCGCATGACTCCATAGAACGATATACCAGGCTGGGCGTAGAATGTATCCAGGGCGAGGCCATGATTACCTCGCCCTATTGTGTCGAAGTAAATGGCCGGGTCTTGACCACCCGCAGCATCATTATCGCAACCGGCGCGCGCCCTTTCATCCCAGACATTCCCGGCATTGATAGTGTTGATTATCTGAGCTCGGATAGCATCTGGGAGTTAGAGGAATTGCCCGGACGCCTGGTTGTTTTAGGCGGCGGCCCCATCGGCTGTGAATTAGCCCAAGCCTTCGCCCGTCTTGGCAGCCGGGTCACACAGGTTGAGATGCTGCCGCGTATTATGATGCGGGAGGATGCTGATGTATCGGCAATGATCAGCGAGCGCTTTGCCGCTGAAGGCGTGAATGTTCTGGTGAACCATCGGGCGGCGCGGATTAAAAATGAGCACGGGAATACAAGCATCATCTGCGAGAGTGCTGGCGAGAAAGTAGAGCTTGCATTTGATAAGCTGCTGGTTGCGGTGGGCCGCAGGGCTGACACTAAAGGCCTGGGGCTGGAAGAACTTGGTATTGCGCTTAATGCGTCCGGGACAATCCAGACAAACGACTATCTGCAAACGTCTTGTCCTAATATTTATGCCTGCGGCGATGTCGCCGGCCCCTATCAGTTCACCCACACCGCCGCGCATCAGGCTTGGTATGGTGCAGTGAATGCCTTATTTAGTCCCTTAAAAAAATTCAAGGCGGATTATGCCGTCATCCCTTGGGCCACCTTCACTGATCCGGAAGTCGCCCGGGTGGGTTTGAATGAAGCGCAAGCCAAAGAAAAAAATATCCCCTACGAGGTCACGCATTATGGCATGGATGAACTGGACCGGGCCATTGCCGATGAAGCGGCCTATGGTAAGATCAAGGTGCTGACTGTGCCCGGCAAAGACAAGATACTCGGCGCCACCATTGTCGGTGAGCATGCCGGCGATCTGCTCACGGAACACATCAGCGCCATGAAACACGGTATCGGGCTGAACAAGATATTAGCGACTATCCATATCTACCCTACCCTTGCGGAGATAAACAAGTTTGTCGCCGGCGCCTGGAAAAGGCAGCACGCACCGCAGCGCCTGCTGAAACTGCTCAGCGCCTTTCATGACTGGCGGCTGGGTTAGGCCAATCTTTAATTAGACCAGCGCTTTTTTTAAGAACAAAAACATGGCGAGGTACGATCTTGATCTATTTGTTATCGGTGCCGGCTCCGGCGGCGTGAGGGCGGCGCGCACCGCGGCCAGCCTTGGGGCCAGAGTAGCCATTGCAGAAGAGCGCTACCTGGGCGGAACCTGCGTCAATGTCGGTTGTGTGCCGAAGAAATTATTCGTCTATGCCGCGCATTTCTCAGAAGACTTTGCCTCTTCCCGCGGCTTCGGCTGGTGCCCCGGCGCCGTCGAATTTGACTGGCAGACCCTGCTCAATAACAAGAATAAGGAAATAGCACGGCTGAACAGCATATACCGCGATCTGTTAAAAGACTCCGGTGCTGAATTAATCAACGGCAGGGTGCGCCTTGTCGATCAACACAGCGTCCGGGTAAACAATAAAACCCATACGGCAGCGCGTATATTGGTGGCGACTGGTGCCTGGCCGAGCATCCCGGACCTCCCCGGCAATGAACACGTACTTAGCTCTAACGAGATCTTTTTTATCAAGAGATTACCCCAGCGCATTATCATTGTCGGCGGCGGCTATATTGCGGTTGAGTTTGCCGGTATCTTTAAGGGCCTCGGGGTTGATACCACCTTGCTCTATCGCGGCCCCTTGTTCCTGCGCGGCTTTGATCATGAAATTCGTACCGCGCTGGCTACCGAGATGCAAAAGAAAGGAGTCACGCTCAAGTTTAATACGACGGTTGGGGGCATCGAGAAGAGCGGGGAGGAACTCATCGCCACGCTTAGCAATAAGGAAACCAGCAGTAATGCAAGCCAGCGGGCCGATCTGATCCTCTATGCAACGGGCAGAAGGCCAAACACCGCCGGGCTTGGCCTTGCCGAGGCCGGGGTGGCGCTTGATGATTCCGGCGCCGTTATCATCAATGAGCATTATCAAAGCTCTGTCGACTCAATCTACGCCATTGGCGATGTGACCGATCGCATTAACCTGACACCGGTCGCCACGGCAGAGGGAACGGCCCTGGCCCGGGCCCTGTATGCCGGGGGACAGGCTCAAGTTGATTATCAGGACATCCCGACCTGTGTCTTCAGCCAACCAAACCTGGGCGCGGTTGGCCTAACCGAAGAGAAGGCTAGAGAACAATATCAAGATATAGCGGTTTACACGGCGCGCTTCACTGCAATGAAACATAGTCTGGGCGGCAGTGATGAGAAGACATTCATGAAGATCATTGTCGATCAGGCCAGTGATCGCGTGGTGGGGGTGCATGTACTGGGGGCGGATGCGGGCGAGATCATCCAGGGCCTTGCCATCGCCATGAAGGCCGGTGCCACCAAGGCGCAGTTTGATGCGACCATTGGCATTCATCCGACTACGGCGGAAGAACTGGTCACCATGAGAGAGGCGGTTAGCCGACATTGAACTCTATATTGAACAGGTATTTAAGGCTTCTGGGAAACCCGAAAGTGCGCGCCGGTTATCTCGCCGGCATGGTGCTTTTCTGCTCGCCCATCTCCGCATCAGAGTCTCCGGTTGTGGCTATTGCTGCAAACATGAGCTATGCGATGAGCGAGCTGATTGAGGAATTTCACTTAGCAACCGGCAAAACGATCAGGGTGAGTTATGGTTCGTCCGGAAACTTTACCCGACAGTTATTGCAAGGTGCGCCTTACGAATTATTTCTCAGTGCCGATAAAAAATATGCACGACAGCTTGAACAAGACACCGACCTTGTCAAGGCCGGCACGGTTTTTGTGCTGGGCCGTATTGCTTTCTTTATCCCCAATGCTTCGGGTTTGTCTAAGAATACCGGGCTGGATGCGATCATCAATGCCTTAAAATTCGGCGAGTACCAGCGCCTGGTGATTGCCAATCCCGAGCATGCGCCTTACGGAATAGCCGCACAGCAGGCACTGCAACAGGCGGGCGTCTGGACGCTGCAACGTCAGGCGCTGTTGCTTGCTGAGAATGCAGCGCAAGCCGCGCAGTTTTCAATCGCCGGCGGCATTGATGTGAGCATCATTCCCTACTCGCTCGCCGTTGTGCCGGCAATCGCCGGGCAGGGCCGGTTTTTTCTTGCGCCGACATCCTGGCATCGGCCCATAGAACAACACCTGCTGCTGCTGCAAAGCGCCGGTAAGACGGCCGAGGAATTTTATCAGTACCTGCTCTCCGGGAAGAGCACGATGATATTGGAAAGATACGGCTATGTTATCCCGGCGGACAGATAAGACTGTCGCCTTACGGCCAGCGCGGCGTTGATGGGAATGGATTGGCAGGCATTACAGCTCTCGCTCTGGCTCGGCCTGTGGACGGCCGGCCTGTTAATCCCGCTGGGCATCATGCTGGCGCGCCTGCTCGCCTGGCAGCGCTTCATCGGCCGCAGCCTTGTGCAGACGCTGATCATGCTGCCGCTGGTCCTGCCGCCCACGGTGCTGGGCTTTTATCTGCTGAGCGCGCTGGGGAATCGCTCGCCGCTGGGACAGGGCTATCAGTCCCTGTTCAATGAGCCGCTGGTGTTTTCCTTTCAGGGCCTGGTACTGGCGTCCCTCATTTTTAATCTTCCCTTTGCCATACAACCCATGCAACGCGCCTTTGAATCCATCGCCCCGTCCATACGCGAGGCGGCCTGGTGCTGCGGCCTGTCGCGCTGGCAGACCTTCTGGCGGATTGAACTGCCCCTTGCCTGGCCGGGGATCTTAACCGCACTGATCCTGACCTGTGCACATACCTTAGGCGAATTCGGCGTCATCCTCATGATCGGCGGCAACATTGAAGGCGAGACCCGCACCATAGCCATTGCGATCTATGATCGGGTGCAGGCCTTTGACAACCGCAGTGCCGGCCTGATGTCCTCAGTACTCCTGTTCATTTCCTTTATCGCCATTGCCGCCATCTACAGTCTGCACGACAGGCTGGATAAGCCTCGTGTCTGAACATGCCATAACGATCAGGCTACAACAATCGGCAGCCATCCCGCTTGCTGTAGAACTCAGCGCACGGCCGGGCGAAATCCTTGTTATCCTGGGGCCGTCGGGCAGCGGCAAGACCACCATCTTGAGAAGTATCGCCGGCCTGTATCGACCCCGTTCCGGCAAGGTCCGCCTCGGTAAGCACCTTTGGTTCGACTCTGAGAAAGGCATCAATATTCCCACCCAGCAACGCTCCGTCGGCTTTATGTTTCAGCACCATGCCTTGTTCCCGCATCTCACGGTACGGCAAAATATTGCCATGGCCCTGTCTCACATCGAAAGACATCAACGTCCCGGCCGGGTGATGAAATTATTGCAGATGGTCAACATGGACGGGCTGGAGGCGAGATACCCGCAGCACTTATCGGGCGGGCAGCAGCAACGCATCGCACTGGCGCGGGCACTGGCACGAGAGCCCAAAGTGCTGCTCCTGGATGAGCCCTTTTCTTCTGTTGATCACCAGACGCGCCGCAAACTGGTTCGAGAGCTCGTGCAGTTGCGCGCGCAGCTAAACATGCCGATCATTCACGTAACCCATGATCTTCGGGAGGCGCGGCGCATAGCCGATACGATCACCATTATTCATCACGGCAAGACCTTGCAGACCGATACGCCGACCCGGATCATGTCCCGGCCTGACAGTGCCGAAGTGGCACAGCTTACCGGGCATTACAATATATTCACCGGCGAAGTAAAACAGCACGATGCCGGCGCCGGGAAGACCTACCTGCAATGGTGCGGCTATGAACTGGAGACCGCCCATCGACCGGAGCTGCGAATCGGTAAAAAAATAGATTGGGTTATCCCTGCTGAAAATATTATCCTGCACCGCTGTGATCGCCCGTCCAGGGGCGAGCGCGAAAACCCGCTTCGCGGCCGGGTGGAAGAGTTTATTGTCTTGGGGGAGTCATGCGCGGTAACAATGAAAGTAAAGGCGGCAGAGCAGTATTTATCCATGTCGATCCCCACCCATGTTGCGCGCCGAAACCGCATAGAACAAAATAGCGAGATCAGCGTTTCCTTATTGTGCGAAGGCATTCATCTGATGGAAAAAGGGAAATAGTCCATCTCCGAAACTGTTGGTCTTCCTTGCTGGTGAAAAAGCTGGAAGCTCTTATTGAATCAGTGCTTCCTTAAATAAATATCTTGCCCTTAAATAACCGGCACCGCCTGTCCCCGAAAACACATACGGCCATTGTCGTTCTGGCTGACCAGCACCTTTTTTGCTCGCTGAAATAGAGTATGGCGAACAGCATAGAACAGCGAAAACAGCCCGTTCTATTAGAACGTTTTAATAAAACCGGTAAGGAAGGCAGGGAATACAGAGGACGGACAACGGAAGACGGAGGACTGAAAATAAAGTATGCCACGCAGTGGCATTCTCTAAAGTCTGTCTTCTGAATAGACGGATTTTCAAATAGGGGAAAGGCTTTCAGAATGCGTGAAATGACTATTCTGGCTTGTACTGCTCAAAGACAATGCCATTGTCTCCGGGATAAGGTTCGGTGTGCTTGTTCTTGCCTATCCATATCTCATGGGGGATGCCATCAGGAAAGGCTTTACAGATACGTAACGACATAGCGCCAGCATGTGCACAATCAAAGCATACGGGACTCCAAGCGCAGCGCGGATGAGCAGGATCACGAAGAACATACACACTAGGAATGTCTCCGTTTCCGTTGGTAGATAATGCCGATTTGTTTAGCTGTTTGACGCCAGATTTCATGTTGTTCATTTACCGAATAGTGATCGTTAGTAATTTTGCCATCGTATGCCTTTTTAAGCATGCGCGCTCGAACTTTCACGCTAGACTTAATCATCGCTGGCCACAGCATACTCTCCCACACCTTCTTATTCCAGCCTCCCTTGGGTGGCTTCATACTATAGCGGTATATCGGATCCACTACACGCATCTCGGCCACCTGATTGGTGGCAGCAAAGGCAATATCATCTTTGGAAAAAGACGTCACATGGGGATGGTTATGCAGCATAATCGCATCTTTCATCTTGCGCAATTCCAATCGAGTAAAGCGCACCTGCATCTCACTGCCGCCCCCTCGGCTAACACTGCTACTGCATGAAATTCCATGATGCTACATCAGCATCCTGATTGCTTGCAGCAGTACGATGGGGCTTAAGCAAACAAGGGGTGTGCGGTTTTTGTAACTGTGTGGTAAGCGTTTTGCGGGGGATTGCCGAAATCAGGGCTGCGGCGTACCGCCGGCCAGAACCTCCTGGAACCACGCTGTGTCTATGTTGCCGCCGCAGAGGATCACGCCCACCTTCTTGCCCGCCATCCGCTCTCGCTCTTGCTTGAGCGCGGCCAACGGGGCCGCGCCGGCACCTTCGGCCACGTTATGCGTCAGGCGGAAATACAGGCGGATGGCATCCGCCACCTCGGCATCGCTGACGGTGACAAAGCGTTCCGCACCGGGGCCATAGATGTCCATGGCCTCCTGCACCGGCACGCGCACGGCCATGCCGTCGGCAAAGGTGTGGGCGGAAGGGGTTTCCACCAATCTCCCGGCCTCAACGGACAGGCGCGCCGTTTGCGCGGCTGCGCTGACTACTGCGACGATCTTGGTTTTCATGCCCAGAGCGTCGCGCGCGATGATTGTGCCGCAGATGCCTGAGCCGCAACCGATGGGGACATAGACCGTGTCAAGATCCGGTTGGGCGGTGAAGAGTTCATAGGCATAGGTGGCGACGCCGCGCACCAGCTCGCGATGAAACGGGGGAACGATGTGCAGCCCTTCTTCTGCGGCCACGCGCAGGGCCTCGACCCGTGCGCTGTCGAAGTCGTTGCCAAACTCCACCAGTTCGGCACCAAAGGCCCGCATCGCGGCATTCTTTTCCACCGAATTACCGCAGGGTACATAGACCTTTGTCCGCAGCCCGGCTGCGGTGGCAGCACGGGCCTGGGATTGTCCATGATTGCCGCGCGTGGCGGTGCAAATGCCCGGGCAATCAGGGTCGCTGCGTTTCAGCCAGTCGATGAAGGTGATCCCGCCGCGCGCCTTGAAGGCACCGGTGGGCGTATGGTTCTCGTGCTTGACCCAGAGCTCGGCCCCGACATGCTGGCTGAGCAGCGGCCAGTTGTATTGCGGGGTGGGCGGCATGTGCCGATGCACCAACTCTGCCGCCGCCGCAAGTTCAGTTCTGTTGAACATAAATCAGAGGCTCATACGGATATACTGCATGTCGTAACTGATCCGCTTATTTTTATCACGCGCAGTTTAGATGCGTTTGCGCCTTTGGACAAGATCTGCGGCGGTGCGGCAAGCTCTCAAGTATGCCCGAACCTGCTTGCGCGCGATTTTGCCCTGCTCGGCGCTGGCTTCCTGGCCTCGCTCCGCCGATTCGCTTCCTTATCATCGTCCGCAGCGCAAGTGCTGCCGGATGCAAAAATGACGGCTTAGGTATTGGGAACTGCCGCCGGGCAACAGCCCTCGGTTTTTCCCATCAGTTTTTACTTAGGCTAGGATTTTTGCGCAATTTTCCATAGACTCGGCTTGACGAGGCTATGGGTGCTTGCTATAAAGACCGCGCTGGTATTTCGTAGGCAAACAGACGAACTCACATCTTATTTATCTAGTAAGCACTATTTCTAAGGGGAATAAGCACTATGAATAAAACTGAACTGATCGATGCAGTTGCAGAGGCTGCGGACATTTCCAAAGCCGCCGCCGGGCGCGCTGTGGATGGCACTGTTGCTGCTGTTACCAAGGCGCTGAAAAAGGGCGATAGCGTTACCCTGGTCGGCTTTGGCACCTTCTCTGTGCGCAAGCGCAAGGCCCGGACCGGGCGCAATCCGCGCACCGGCGAGGAGCTAAAGATAAAGGCTTCGAAAGTGCCCGGTTTCAAGGCCGGCAAGGCGCTGAAAGACGCCGTGAACTAGCACTGGTCTTGGCCGCTCGCAAGGGGTGCTTAGCTCAGTTGGGAGAGCGTCGCCCTTACAAGGCGAATGTCGGGGGTTCGAGCCCCTCAGCACCCACCAGAACTCACCGGAGTGGTAGTTCAGTTGGTTAGAATACCG
Organism: Gammaproteobacteria bacterium; assembly: GCA_963923955.1. GTDB lineage: Bacteria > Pseudomonadota > Gammaproteobacteria > Eutrophobiales > Eutrophobiaceae. Next base: position 769,453 of record OZ000552.1, on the reverse strand, counting down.
GCCTGTCACGCCGGGGGTCGCGGGTTCGAGTCCCGTCCACTCCGCCACGAAATACCGGGCGTCCCTCCTACACAGGTACGCCCTTTTTATTGTCCTTATGTCAGGGTCGCTCTGACAAGCCGCGGTATCTAGTACACTATGCTGCAAATCATCAGAAACATGGTCAAGGGCTGGCTCGCCTTTGTGATTGTCGGGCTCTTGATCATCCCCTTCGCCTTTTGGGGCATCAATTATTATTTTGAGCAGGGCGGGGCCTTGAGTGCGGCCTCCGTGAACGGTGAGAAGATCTCGCTGCGTGATTACCAGCGCAGCTATCAGCGCATACGCCAGCAATGGCAGACGATCTCTGATGGGAACTTCCATGATGGCATTGAGGAGTTGCTGCAACGCGAGGCGATCAATGAGGTAGTACAGCGGGAATTATTAAGGCAGACCAATCAATCGCTGGATCTGCGCATCAGCGATGCCGAGCTTAAGGAAATGATTAACCGCATCGAGTATTTTCAAGGAGCAGATGGCTTTGACCAGGCCCTGTATGAAAGCGCCCTGTCTCAATCGGGCCTAACGCCGGCTTTGTTTGAATCCCGGCTGCGCCAGGATGCCATGACCGCACAATTACAAAGTGCCGTTAGCGAGTCGGTATTTATCACTGAGAAAGAGCTGTTGCGTTTTGCCGCATTGATCAATCAAAGCCGGGATTTCAGCTATGCAGTGCTGTCATCGGATGCGATCAAAGACGGCATTGCGGTCTCGGATGCTGACATTGCAGGCTATTATGACGGTGAGGCGCGGCAATTTCAGGTGCCGGAGAAGGTCAGCCTGTCTTATGTCGTGCTGTCGCTGGAGAAGATTGCTGATGCGATCACGATCGATGAGTCAGACCTGCTCGCCTATTATGAGACCAATAAGGCCATCTATAGCCTTGAAGAGCAGCGCAAGATCAAGCAGGTAATGGTCAATGTTGGCGAAGATGCATCGGCTGAAGATAGGGGACGGGCGGAGGCGATTGCTGCGGAGATATACGACCTGCTATCAGCCGGGCAGAGCTTTGCCGAGCTTGCCGGCCAATATGCCGACCAGCAGGATCTTGCCATCGAATTCAGCGAATTTGGTTTTCTGACACGCGGCATTTTAGAGGCGGAAGTGGAAGAGGCCGCCTTTGCCTTGGCAGCCGGTGAATACAGCAAGCCGACACGAAGCAAATTCGGCCTGCACATTGTCGGGGTGGATGAGGTACAGGCAGTCGAGACGAGCGGCTTTGACAGCATTCGTGAAGAGGTTGCGAGAGATTATAAGCAGGGGGAGGCGGAGAAGCGTTTTTATGAGCTGGGCGAGCAGCTGGCGGCGCTGGCATTTGAGCAGCCGCATAGCCTGGATGAGGTGGCAGTTGAGTTGGAACTGGAAATTCAGCAGAGTGATTTTTTTAGTCGCAACGAACCCAGCCCCGGGATTATTTCTGATCCGAAGATCATACAGGCCGGCTTTAGTGATGAAGTCCTGTTGAATGGAAATAACAGTGAAGTCATTGAACTGGATAATCAGCGCCTGCTTGTGCTGCGGGTTAATGAGCATCAGCCGGAGATGAAAAGGCCGCTGTCTGAGGTGCGCGAGCGAATACTGACCCGCATCAAATACGAGCGCGCCAGCGAGCAGGTGCGTAAAAGAGGCGAGGCGATCTTGGCCGAATTAAGGACAGGCAATGACCAGGCCGAAATAGGAACTGAACAGGGCCTTGCGTGGCGGGAGGCCACGGGCGTAAGACGTGATGCTGCTGGCATAGACAGCAGCATACTAAGGCAAGCCTTTCGTTTGCCGAGGCCAACAGCCGGACAGGTATTTTCCGCAGGGCTTTCCTTGGCCAATGGTGATTATGCCCTTATCACGCTCAATGATGTCAGGCAGCCACCGGCAGAGACCATTGCAGGAGAAGAGATGCAGGCAATCCGTGCGCAGCTTGAGCGTCTGCAGGCCAATGCCGCCTGGAGTCTCTTTCTTAGGGACTTGAGAGAGGATGCCGATGTGACTGTTTATGCGGAGTCTCTGTAGCCGGCGGCGCGCCCGGCTGCTGCGGTATTCAATGCTCGCCAGCAGGTTTTTTTAAGAGCGGCTCTATGTCCGGAAGCAGCGCGTGATCCACTTCATCAGCCCCAGCAAACTTTGAACAATCGATGAGTCTGACAGCACGTATTCTGACCGCCATGGCGCTGGGCATTGTCCTGGGCTCGCTCGTCAATCTCATCTTGAGCATGGGATGGCTTGCGGCCGAGTTGCCGGTAAAGATGCTTAATGCGTTCGTCTATGATTTTCTCGATGCCATCGGACAGATCTTTGTCGCCTCATTAAAACTGCTGGTGGTGCCGCTGGTCTTTGTTTCATTGATCTGCGGCACGACCGCGCTGGGGGATAATGCGCGCATGGGCCCTATTGCGGCCAAGACCCTGGGGCTGTATCTGCTGACCACGGCGCTGGCGATCAGCCTGGCCTTGTCTTTAGCCTTGCTCATCGGGCCGGGGGCGGGGGCGGCGTCCCTTAATGCCGTGGATTTTGTGCCCAAGGAAGCACCGCCGTTGAAGCAGGTGTTCGTTGACATCTTTCCGTCCAACCCGGTCAAGGCGATGGCAGAGGGCAGGATGTTACAGATCATCGTCTTTGCCTTGCTGTGTGGCTATGCCATTTCACTCTCAGGCACTGCCGGTCGGCGGCTGGCGGATTTTTTTCGTGATCTGGAACAGGTGGTGATGAAGATGGTCGGGGTGCTGATGCAGCTGGCCCCCTATGGCGTGTTTTGCCTGTTGGCCAAATTATTCTCCGAACTCGGTTTCCAGGCCATCTTGGATCTGGGCAAATATTTCCTGACCGTGGTGCTGGTCTTGTTGCTGCATGCCGTTGGCGTATATAGCCTGCTGCTTAAGTTTATAACGGGGCTTAAGCCGCAGGTGCTGTATGCAAAGATGCGCTCGGTCTGGGCCTTTGCCTTTAGCACCGCCTCCTCAGGCGCAACCCTGCCGGTCACGCTGCGCACAGTCGAGAAACGTCTGGGCGTAGATAGCTCCGTTGCCTCCTTTACCGTGCCGCTTGGTGCCACGATTAACATGGATGGCACGGCGATCATGCAGGGCGTTGCCACGGTATTTATCGCCCAGGTTTACGGTTTTGAGCTGGGTGCGGCGGCGCTACTCACGGTGATTCTAACGGCAACGCTTGCCTCGATAGGAACCGCTGCGGTGCCCGGGGTGGGCTTGATAACGCTCGCACTGGTGCTGCAACAGGTCGGCCTGCCGGTGGAGGGCATTGCCTTGATCATCGGCGTCGATCGGCTGCTGGACATGCTGCGCACCGCGGTGAATGTTACCGGCGATGCGACGGTATCGGTGATCGTTGGCAACAGCGAAGGGAAACTGGACAAGGCCAGGTTCTTTGATCCCGATGCGGATTTATCGGATGGCGCTGAGCGGGAAGACAAGGCAAGGGCAAGCGCCGCATAAGGCTTGGGTCTGAACTGAGATCAGGTGGCCCCTACAGAATTGTAGCCACAGTCAACATAGGTGACTTCCCCGGTGATGGCGGAGGCATAATCCGAGCACAGAAAGGCGGCGACATTCCCGACTTCATCGATCGTTACATTTCTGCGCAGGGGCGCGAGTGCTTCCACATGGGCGAGAAAGCCTTTTAATCCCTTGATGCCGGATGCGGCCAGAGTGCGGATGGGGCCGGCGGAGATTGCATTAACACGAATACCTTCCGGGCCTAGGCCAGCGGCCATGTAGCGCACATTCGCCTCCAGGCTGGCTTTAGCAACACCCATTACGTTGTAATTCGGCATCGCCCGCACCGCCCCGATATAGCTCAAGGTGAGCATGGCGCCCTTGCCCTGTTTCATCATCGGCTTGGCCGCGGCCGCCAGCGCACAGAAGCTGTAGGAACTGATGTCGTGCGCCATCAGGAAGCCTTCGCGGGTGACGGTCTCAAGGTAGTCGCCGCCAAGCAGTTCCCGCGGCGCAAAGGCAACGGAATGCACCAGAATATCCAGGCTGTCCCAGTGATCACCCAGGCGCTCAAAGAGCCTGATAATCTGCTTGTCATCGCTGACGTCACAGGGAAGAGTAATGTTGGAATGACAATCGGCGGCGAATTGTTCCACGCGCTCGCGCAGCTTGTCGTTTTGATAGGTCAGGGCGAGCGCAGCGCCCTCCCGATGCATGGCCCGGGCGATGCCCCAGGCAATCGATCGGTTGCTTGCGACCCCGACAATCAGGGCGCGTTTACCTTGTAGCAGGGACATGATGAACTCCGGTTTTTTATAGATGGACTGGACAAGTTAGTTAGCATGGAATCTGCGGGGCGGCCGCCAGCAGCGCGCGCGTATAGGCATGCTCAGCATTGGCAAAGATCTTTTTCGTATCGTCCAACTCGATTATTTTTCCCTGTTGCATAACTGCGATTCGATCCGAGATATAGCAGACGACCCCGAGATCATGAGAGATAAAGAGTATGGATAAAGCGTATTTTTTATTAAGCGCCAGGATGAGATTCAGTATCTGTGCCTGTATGGTAACATCAAGGGCGGATACCGGTTCATCGGCGATAAGCAGTTTTGGCCTGACTGCAATCGCGCGGGCAATGGCGATGCGCTGGCGTTGACCGCCAGAGAACTCATGCGGATATTTGCGCACGTCTCTGGGCGATAAGCCCACTTCGCTCAGCAAGGTGGCAACTTGTGCGTCCATGTCGCTTTTGCTTCTGGCGAGACCATACAGCTTGAGAGGCTCAGCCAAGGTATCATAGACAGACATCCTCGGGTTTAGGGAAGCGTAAGGATCCTGGAAGATCATTTGAAAATCCTTGCGCAGGGTTTTTAGCTCCGTCGGTGTGCTGCTGGTTAATTCCTTTCCTAAGAGTTTAATGAAACCGCTATCCTCCTTGACCAGCCGCATCACGGTTTTTGACAGCGTTGACTTGCCGCATCCGGATTCACCCACCAGGCCCAGTATCTCACCTTCACGCAGATGCAAGCTCACATTATCGACAACCGGCGTTATGGCGGCCGGTTTTTTGAACAGCGAGGTGCGGCGCTCGCGATAACTGGTTTTTACGTTTTGCAGTTCCAACACGGGCTCAGGATCGTCTTGCAGTTGGTATTGCGCCGGCTTGCTCCCTTTGGGAATGGCTTGCAAGAGTTTTTGCGTATATTCATGTTGCGGGCTTTGCAGGACTTTCCCGACCAGCCCGGACTCCACGATATGGCCCTGTTTCATCACGATAATGTCATCGGCAATTTGTGCGACCACAGCGAGATCATGGGTGATAAAGATAATGCCGATGCCATGTTTTTTTTGCAGTGTTTTCAGCAAGGACAGGATCTGCGCCTGCACGGTGACATCCAGCGCCGTTGTCGGTTCATCGGCAATGAGCAGGTCCGGTTCCGTCATCAAGGCCATGGCAATCATCACCCGTTGCCGCATCCCTCCGGAGAACTCATGCGGATAAAAATCCAGCTTTCGTTGTGCATCATTGATGCCCACTTCTTCCAAAGATTCGATGGCCTTTTTTATCGCGCTCTTTTTATCCATCTTGGCATGAAAGAGCAAAGGCTCAAGCAGCTGCGTTTCAATGGATAGATAGGGGTTTAAGGAAGTCATGGGGTCCTGGAAGATCATGGCGATCCGATCGCCTCGAATCGCTTGCATCTGTTGCCTGGAGCAATGCAACAGATCCAGCTTTGCAAATAAGGCCTGGCCGGACTCTATCCGCCCCGGTGGTTTGGGGATGAGGTCTAATAAGGAATGGCAGGAAACTGATTTCCCCGAACCGGACTCGCCGACGATTCCCAATGTGCCACCGCTCTCGACTTCATAGGAGATGCCCTTCACCGCCTCAACCACGCCATCGCGGGTATGAAAACTCACGGCCAGATCCTGTACGCTGAGAAGGGCCATACTTACTCCTTTGCAACCCTGGGGTCCATGGCATCACGCAGGCCGTCGCCTAAGAAGTTCAGGGCAAACAGGGTAAGGGACAGCACCAGGCCGGGAAAGATCAACAGCCAGGGATATTCCTCCATGCTCTCTACGCCGTAGGAAATCAACAAGCCCCAGGAACTTTGCGGCGGCTGTATGCCTAAGCCGAGAAAGCTCAAAAAGGCCTCCAGCAACATTACATTCGGGATGGTCAGGGTTACATACACAATAACCGGGCCGAGCACATTGGGGATGACATGGCTTGCGATGATGCGCCACACGGGCAGCCCCATGATGATGGCCGCATCGATAAACTCCTGCTGGCGGATGGCCTTGACTTGCCCGCGCACGATGCGCGCCATGGTCAGCCACTCGACACAGCCGATGGCCAAAAACAGCAGCAGGATGCTGCGCCCGAACACGACCATTAGCAGAATGATGAAGATCATAAAGGGCAAGGCGTAGAGGATATCAACCAGCCGCATCATAAACGCATCGGTGCGGCCGCCCATGTAGCCGGCCACGGCACCCCATAGCACGCCGATAACCAAGGCAACGATGGTGGCGATAAAACCGACTGCCAGGGAAACACGGCCGCCGTACATCAGGCGCGTAAGCAGGTCGCGGCCCAGCACATCGGTGCCGAGCCAGTGTTTTGCCGACGGCGGGGAGGCACCCAGGTCAAGGTTTTGCATGGCATAGGAGTAAGGTGCCAGCCATGGGGTTAGCAGGGCGATGATGATCATGAAGATCAGCGTGTACATGCCGAACATGGCCAGCTTGTTTTTGTACAGGCGCGCCCATGCGTCCTGCCACAGGGAGCGGCCTTCTGCGCTCTCTTCGATTTGCAGCGCGGCTTCCATGTTATGCCCTTTGCTCCTCTTGAAATGTGATGCGAGGATTGAGCATAACGGCGAGAATATCCGCCAGCAGGTTAAATACGATAATCAAGGTGGAGAAAAAAATAGTCGTGCCCAAGATCATCGTGTAGTCGCGGTTAAACGCGGCTTGTACATAAAAACGCCCCAGCCCGGGGATTTGAAAGATGGTTTCCACGACAAAGGAACCGGAGAGCAAGCCGGCCATGGCCGGGCCTAAAAAGGAAACCACCGGCAGCAGTCCACCCTTTAGCGCATGCTTGGTGAGGATGACATATTCCGGCAGGCCCTTGGCGCGAGCGGTGCGAATAAAATCCTGCGAGAGTATTTCCAGCATGCCGCCGCGGGTTAAGCGGGCGACATAGGCCGCATAGGTCGCACCCAAGGTGATAGACGGCAGGATCTTGTCCCCCGGCGAATAGCCCCAACCAGACACGGGCAGGTATTCAAGCCAAATGCCGAAGATCAACACCAGCACCGGCCCCAGCAGAAAGGAGGGCAGGCAGATGCCGATCATCGCCGCCGACATAGGCAGGTAGTCCTGCAAGGTGTTGGGGCGCATGGAAGCGAGCAGGCCGGCACTGATCCCGATGCCTAAAGCAACGAGAACAGCATACAAAGCCAACTCAAAGGTAACGGGCAGGCCGGCAGCGAGCATTTCCGTCACACTGCGGCTTGGATAACGAAAGGAAGGGCCGAAATCCCCCTGCGCAATGTTCAGCAGGTAGTCGGTGTATTGTTTATACAGAGGCTCATCCAGCTTATAGCGTTCATTTAACTTGGCCAGTACGTGCGGTTCTAAGGCTTTCTCCGCATCAAAAGGCCCGCCGGGGGCAATGCGGACCAGAAAAAATGTCGCGGTGATAACAAGTAACAGCACCGGAACGGCTTGCAGAAACCGAAATGCAATAAACCTGAGCATGGCTCAAGTCTTATTCCTGCGCTTCGAGATACACATATTTATAAGGATGATGATCCAAAATCGTATCATACCAACCCTTTACATCGGGCGAGCGCAGTGCCTGACTGGTATAGGTATAGATCGGCATGATCGGGCTCTCCGCCATGAGGACGGCCTCGGCCTCTTGAAAGAATTGATAACGCTCGCTTTGATCTGCGGCCTCAGAGGCCTTTCTTATCAGGCGATCATATTCTTGGTTGGACCAGCCGGTTTGATTATTGCCGCCGTCTGTTACAAACATATCCAGAAAGCTGTTTGGATCGACATAGTCGCCGATCCAGCCGGCGCGGGCAATGTCATAATCCAGCGTCTTCATGCGCGAGAGATACACCTTCCAGTCCTGATTCACCAGGCCGACCTCAACGCCCAGCGCCTCTTTCCACATCTGCTGAAAGGCAACGGCGATCTTGCGATGTCCCTCGCTGGTGTTATAGAGGATTTCCACCGGCGGGAAACCCTCGCCCTCCGGGTAGCCTGCCTCTGCAAGCAGGGCGCGGGCGGCTGCTATGTCATAGCGGATATAAGGCTCGGCGGTATAGCCCTGGGTATCGGGCGGGGTAAAGGTGAAGGCCGGGATTTGCCCGCCCTTGGTAACGGCCTCCACCAGCTTCTGCCTGTCAATCGACATGGAAAAGGCCCGCCTTACGCGCACATCATCAAAGGGTTTGCGGGTTACATTGAAACGATAGTAATAGGTACCCAGATAGGCTGCGATGGCAATTAAATGCGGTTGCTTGTCTTGATAAACCGCGATCTTCTCCGCCGGGATGATGTTGGTCACATGCAGCGTACCAGCGCGGAACATGCGCTCTTCCGTGGTGTAATTCTCAATCGGATAAAAGCGTATCTCTTGTAACCTGACCATATCCGCATCCCAGTAGTAGGGATTTTTTTTCAGCGTGATGATGCGGTTCAAGGCCCACTCCGTCAGCGCAAAGGGGCCGTTGCCGACGAAGTTTCCCGGTCGGGTCCACAGCGTACTGCGCTCATCCATCGTACCAAATTTTTCAATAGTCGGCCGGTGCACGGGGAAGGTGCTGTAATGCACCAGCAAAGACAGAAAATAGGGCGCCGGGTTGTTCAACTCGACGATCAGGGTGTGCGGGCCATCCGCCTTTACACCGACCAGGTTGAAATCATCAATTTCCCCCTTGTTAAAGGCCTCGGCATTCTTGACCACGAATAATTGGTAGGCATACACCGCTGCCAAGGTCGGGGTCAGCAGCCGCTCCCAGGAATAGATAAAATCCTGGGCGGTCACCGGGTCGCCGTTCGACCAGCGGGCATCGTGGCGGATGTGGAAGGTATAGGTTTTTAGGTCTTCTGAGATGTCCCATGACTTGGCCACCCCGGGCACCGGCGCCAAGGTGCGCGGCTCCTCGCTCACCAGACCTTCGAGTAAGGCCGAGATAATATTATGCTCGGTAACGCCAGAGACCGTGTGCGGGTCCAGATCCTGCGGCTCGGTGCCGTTGCCGAGATGCAAGACCTGATCTCTGGTGCCCGATTTCACATTGGTCTCTCCCAGATCCGCACATGCTGTCAGCAACAGCGACAGCAGGACGGCCGGAAAAAGCAGCGCGTTTCTTAGAGCAAGTAGCCCGACTTTTTTCATCAGTTCTGGTTCAACTCTTTTTCAAAGGCGGCAAATGAATAAGGACGGCCGAGAAAATCTTCCACCAACCGGGCGGCATCTTTAGAACCGCCCGGGGCCAGCACCTTGGCCATGTATTCTCCGGCGACCTCAGGGTTCATCAAACCATATTTCTGGAATTTGCTGAACATGTCGTTGGCGATGACCAATGACCACATGTAGGTATAGTATATCGCAGAATAGCCGTATAGATGGCCGAAGCTGGCGTAGAAATGGGTTCCTTCCACATAATCATAGGGCGAGTATTTTTCCTGCATGGCGATCATCATCGGCAGCAGTTCAAAGCTCTCAGGCGCGCGGTTGTAATAGTTAAGAGAGGTGGCCGCATAAAACAGTTGGTTTTTCACCCATAACCCGCGGCCAAAATAGCGCGCCTGGTTCATCTTCTCGATCAGCGCATCCGGGATGGTCTCGCCCTGTGCGTTTTTGGCAAACAGCTTCAGCGTTTCCGAATCCCAAATCCACTCTTCCAGCATCTGTGAGGGGGCCTCGACAAAATCCCACTCCGTGCTAACGCCGGAAAAGCTATACCATTGCTGCCGACCGCTGAAAATGTGATGCAGCAAGTGTCCGAATTCGTGCAGGAAGGTCTCGACCTGGCTGTGGTTCATCAGCGCAGATTGCGCATCCCCGCCCGGAAAATTACAAACCAGCGTCGAAATCGGCGGCTGCTTATCCGCAAGGCCGCTCTGCAGGGGAAAATGCGCGGCATGCTTGTATTTGCCCTCGCGCGGATGCATGTCCAGGTAAAAGTACCCGATCAGGCCATCCTCATCGGAAAGCGCATAGGCTTCCACATTCTCATCCCAAACTTCCGTTTTCCAGGGCTCAATGCGCACATCAAACAAGCGGCTGACCAGTTGAAAGATGCCGTCGCGCACCTTTGCATAATCAAAATATTGGCGCACTGCTTTGGAGTCGTACTGATAACTTTCCTGTTTTACCAGCTCGGTGATATACGCCTTTTGCCAGTCCCCGACAGTGCTCGCCTGCGGATCAATTTTTTGCAGTCTCTCAAGAAGCACCTGATAATCCTTTTGCGCCCGCGCCTCTGCGAGGGCGGCTATCTTTGTAATGAAAGAGGCCACATTCTCGGCATTCTTTATCATCTTGTCCTCGGTGACATACTCGGCGTAGTTTTTATAGCCCAGTATGTTCGCCAGCGTGTAGCGTTTGGCGAGGATCTCTTCTAATACTTCCTCGTTGTCCGGATAACCGCGGTTGCGAAACACGCTGTAGAGTTGTCGCCGCGCCTGGTCATCTTCGGCATAGGTCATAAACGGAATGTAATCCGGGTAGTCGGTGGTGATCACGACCTTGCCGTCCGCCCCAGATGCGTGACTGTCTATATAATCCTGCGGCAATCCTTGCAGGGACGCCGGCGGCAGGCTGACGGAGCGCACATCTTCGCGGATATTACGGCCAAAGCGCTGCCCAAGCACCACGAGCTCCTCCCGGAGTTGCTTGATCCTGGCGCGCGTGGCCGCATCCTTGTTCACGCCCGAGCGCCGAAAATCCCGCAGCATATGCTCGACATGGCGCTGCGTATCGGCAGCGGCGTTTTTCACACTGATGGACCTAATCGCATCATACAGGGGGCGGGAAAGGCTGATACGAGTGGCCAACTCGGCAAAGTCCTGCTGGCATTTCTCTGCGACTTCCCGAATCGAAGGCTGCGGGTGAACATTATAATACAACTGCACCTTGTTATAGCCCCGGTCCAGAAGTACTTCCAATTCATTTAAGGGCAAGAGGGTGTTATCGATGGTGCGGGTTTTTGTGGACGCCTCGATTTTCGTAAAAAGCCGCTCGGTCTCGGCGAGGTTGGCCTCACATTCTTTCTTGAAGGTATCGGCAGGCGTATTGTGTGTTGCAGCAAGGCTTACATTGGCAAACAGGAGGGTGGAAAAGGCAACAGGCAAAAATAAAGGCGTTGTTTTCATCGGATTTCAGTCCTTACATAGTCCAAGTTTCATAATCTAGGGGGTCATAAATCTGGGCGACCGAATAACTATAGCAGAGCAAATGCGTAAAGACACCCTTGTTCATTGCAGCATTTCCTCCCCGCCCAGGCAAGCGCAGCCAAAACCCACCACGAGCGTGATTTTGTCGGCAAAGCAAGCAGCACATCTCGCCACGGGGGCGCAGCAGTGCTCGCCTTGCGCTTTTGATGAATGACAAGAGGTCATTGCCCGGAGCTTTTTAGTCGTTATTTGCTTTATAAGCTGGTTTGATCATAATACAAAAAAGGCGGAGTTGCCCTCAGCCTTTTTCTGCTTGCGCCGTTGCTGCCTGAAGGCATCCCCTGCGCGCGAATTATCATAATGCTTGCTAAGGCATGACATTCGGGCGATTATTAGAGAACAAGCATTCAAGCAGATAGCGAATTGATCATGGCAGCAACAGTAAGACAGGCCAAGCAGGCCGCGGTTTATATCATTGACGGCAACCGCACGCCCTTTCTCAAGAGCCGCGGTGTGCCCGGGCCCTTTGCCGCGGCGGAGCTGGCGGTGGCCGCCGGTCGTCCCTTGTTGCAGCGCCAGCCCTTCTCGCCGGAGGCCTTCGATGAGGTAATCCTTGGCTGCATCATGCCGGCGCCGGATGAGGCCAATATCGCGCGGGTGGTTTCATTGCGCCTGGGTTGTGGAGACAAGGTGCCGGCCTGGACCGTGCAGCGAAATTGCGCATCAGGAATGCAGGCCATAGACAGCGGGGCGCGCAACATTCTCTCCGGCCGTGCGCATCTGGTGTTGGCCGGCGGCACCGAGGCCATGAGCCGTGCGCCACTGCTGTTCAGTCATGCGCTGGCAAGGTGGCTGGCGGAGCTATGGGGCGCAAGGGCCTTGCCGGCGAAGCTCGCCGCCCTCACAAAATTTCGTCCGCAGATGTTGAAACCCGTCATCGCCTTGCTAAAGGGCCTAACTGATCCCGTGGTCGGCATGAATATGGGGCAGACGGCAGAAGTCTTGGCACATAAGTTTGGCTTGACCCGCCTGCAGTTGGATGAATACGCCGCCCAAAGCCACCTGCGGCTTGCGGCGGCGCAAACAGCCGGCAACTTGACAGAGATAGAAGTACTGTATGACCGGGCCGGCAAGTACTATGAGCAGGATGATGGGGTGCGGCCGGATAGCTCGGCGGAGAAGCTGTCGAAATTACGTCCGGTCTTTGATAAGGAATTTGGCCTGGTAACGGCGGGCAACAGCTCACAGATCACCGATGGGGCGGCCTGGGTGATCCTGGCCAGTGAGAAGGCGGTGAAGCAACATGGGCTGCCTGTGCTCGGGCGCATTGTTGACAGCGAATGGGCCGGGCTGGCCCCGCAACAGATGGGACTCGGCCCGGTACATGCCATGACGCCCATTATGAAGCGGCAGAAGCTAAGTCCCGATGAGGTGGAATACTTCGAGATCAACGAGGCCTTCGCCGCGCAAGTCCTTGCCTGCATTGCGGCATGGAAGGATAGTGCCTATTGCCGCAGCGAGCTACACCTGCGCACCGCGATGGGTGAGATTGCACCGGACAGATTAAATGTCGATGGCGGGGCGATCGCCCTGGGCCATCCGGTGGGCAGCAGCGGCGCCCGCATCGTCTTGCATCTGTGCCAAGTGCTGGCGCAGAAAAAGGCCCGGCGCGGCATGGCGGCTATCTGCATCGGCGGCGGCCAGGGCGGGGCCATGCTGATCGAAAGGGATTGATTGAGAGGTTGGGCATCGCTATGGCGGCACCATATAAAAACTGGAGGCTACATGTAGATGGTAAAGGCATTGCCTGGTGCCATCTGGATGTAGCAGACGCTTCCGCCAATGTCTTGTCAACCGCCGTGCTGGGAGAGCTGGAAAGGCTTGTAGAAGAATTGGCGCAACTCAGCCCGGTGGGCGCTGCTTTTGTTTCCGATAAAGAGACCGGCTTCATCGCCGGCGCCAAGATTGAAGAATTTACCGAGATCCAAGACAGCGAGCAGGCAAGGGCAGCCATCAGCCGTGTGCATAAACTGTTCAATCGGATTGAAGCATTGCCTTTTCCCACCGTGTGTCTGATCAATGGCTTTTGTCTGGGCGGCGGCCTGGAGCTTGCGCTTGCCTGTCGCTACCGGGTGGCCGTGGATGAGCCGGACATACGCATCGGCCTGCCGGAGGTCTTGCTGGGCATCCATCCGGGCTTTGGCGGCAGCGCCCGGATGCTGCGCCAGGCCGGGCCGATTCAGGGCATGCAGCTTATGCTGAGCGGGCGCAGCCTGGCACCGCGCCGGGCGAGATCACTGGGCATTATCGACAAGGCGGTGCCGGCCCGGCAACTAAAGAATGCGGCGCGCGCCTTACTGCTGGAGAAGCGACCCAAATCGCGGCCAAGGCTCCGGCATAGATTACTAAGCCTGCGGCCGGTGCGCAAAATGCTGGCCAAGTTCATGCGCCGGCAATTAGCCGCAAAGGTAAACCCGGAACACTACCCGGCCCCTTATGCCCTGCTTGATCTATGGGAAGCATTCGGCGGCGATGACAAGGCCATGTTGGCCGCCGAGATAGACTCCGCTGCAAAATTATTCCTAACGCCCACATCCAGAAACCTTGTGCAGGTATATCTATTACAAGAGAGGCTGAAATCGCTGGGCAAACAGAGTGATTTCAGCGGCCGCCATGTCCATGTTGTCGGCGCCGGTGTGATGGGCGGCGATATTGCCGCCTGGTGTGCCTTAAAGGGCATGCGCGTCACCTTGCAGGACAGGGAGCCAAAGCTGATCGCCCCGGCCATAGGACGTGCCTATAAGCTGTTTGAGAAAAGGCTGAAAAGGCCGCACCTGATCACCGCCGCGATGGACCGGCTTATGCCCGATCACAAGGGCGCAGGCGTGGAACTCGCCGATGTCGTGATAGAGGCGATCATTGAAGATCTTGATGCCAAGACGGAATTGCTCCAGGCGCTGGAACCACGCCTGCGAGACACCGCGATACTGGCGAGTAATACCTCCAGCATCAGCTTGGACAGTTTGAGCAAGTCGCTAAAATCCCCGCAGCGCCTGGTCGGGATACATTTCTTTAATCCCGTTGCGAAGATGCAGTTGGTCGAGATCATCTATGCCGAGAACACCGGGGCGGCATGGCAACACAGCGCCGCGGCATTTTGCCGACAGCTTGGCCGCTTGCCCCTGCCGGTCAAGAGCTCGCCCGGCTTTCTCATCAATCGTGTCCTGACGCCGTACCTGCTGGAGGCCGCAGCATTACTCGAAGAGGGGGTACAGGCCGAGCGGATTGATCGGCTGGCCAGAGATTTTGGCATGCCTGTCGGGCCGATTGAACTGGCCGATACCGTCGGCCTGGATATCTGCCTGGCCGTTGCGCGTGAGTTGTCAGAAAAACTCGATATGAGCATTCCTGCCGGATTAAAAAAGCTGATTGAACGCGGCCGTCTGGGAAGAAAGAGCGGGCACGGTTTTTATCGTTATAAAAAGGGCAAGGCGCTAAGAAGAAAACTGCGGGCCGGGCTACATAATGACGATGAAATCCTGTCGCGCCTCACCCTCAGGATGCTCAATGAATGCGCCGCCTGTATGCGTGAGGGGCTCGTTGCCGATGCCGACCTACTCGATGCCGGCATGATCTTCGCCACCGGCTTCGCCCCCTTTACCAGAGGCCCTATCCACTACGCCAAATCGCAGGGCTATGACCTAATCATTCAGCAACTGCAGGCCCTGCAGGACAAGGCCGGAGAGCGCTTCGCCCCGGATGACTACTGGCAAAGCCTCATCACTGCATGATACCTGCCCGTCCTCATCCTTGCGAAAGTGGGGAGCAGGGGCAGACACTTCCCCCGTCATTCCCCGTATCCAGTACGGGGCAGGCTCTGGCTTGACCAAGAGTCCACCAGACATCACGACCGGAACCACATGGATTCCTGTTTTCACGGGAATGACGGGGTAGGGTTTGCAGGCCAACAGTTTGGTCACGCCAGGCTTACTTTCTGCCCCGGTCTCATCTTCCTCATCGCCCTCGCCCTGACCCTCACCACCCTCCTCACCTTCCCCGTCACCGCCCAGGCACAGGGGGTGCCGCAACCCGGAGGTCAGGGTGGGCAGCAGGGACAAGGCCAGGCCCAGACCGAGTTTGCGCGCATCGCCAGCCAGATTGGCATCGATCCGGCCAATTTTGAAATTGATGAATCAAAATTCACCCCCGCCAACACAGTCAGCAATGTTGATGCGAATGGCAATCCAACCGCCCGCACAACAACCTTGGGCGGGACAGGCGAAACCGGCAAGCTGTTCATCAACCCGGCGGGTTCTTCCATCAACACTAATGGCAATAATGTCCAAGGGATTATCGCCGATCATAGCGCAGCCATCCTCAACCAAGGGACCGTCACCTCCCGGGGGAACGGCTCCCAAGCAATTGTCATCAGCGATAGCGGCCGGCTCATTAATCAGGGAAGCAACTCTTCATCAGAAAGCAATGAAATTATTTCATCTTTTATCGCTAACGATGGTCCGGGTAGGCCGACATATATCCTGAACGAACGTGGGGCAAGAATCACATCAGGGCCAGCCAGCAGCATTTTTGTGAATCGGTCGGCCCAGGTGATCAACCGGGGAACCATTGCAAGCTCCAGCGATTATGTCGGCAGTGGTTCAGTAAGTGGTATCAATATGAGTGCCTCATCTACAATGAGAGTTCTCAATGATGGGAAGATTGAGCCTGGAAGGTTGAATTACAGTGGTGTAACTTTCAGAAACACTGTTACGCAAGCGTGGCTGGGCAACACCTCGCAGGGCACGATCACCGGCGATCGGAAAGGGTTCACTTTGGGACGGGCAGCACCTTGACCAATGCCGGCACCATCCAGACCAAGGTCGCCAACGGCACGGCAGTGCGCTTTGCCAATGGCGGCACCTTAGCCTTGCGGGACGGCGGTGCCATCACCAGCATCGTTGTGGGCGGGGCAGGCACCGACCACCTGAACTACAGCGGCCTGCCCATGCAGGGGCAGCAGCAGGCGGGCTATGCCAGCCCCGTCTCTATTGCCCTCTCAGGCAGCGCTGCCGATGGCTTTAGCGCCGGCAGCGCCACCGGCATAAATGGCGCAGATACCAACGGCAATGCCTTCACCAACATTGACCAACTCACCGGCAGTGCCGTGCCTGCCAATAGCGACACCTTAAGCGGCTATGATGTCAACGCCACCTGGGGCTTAGGCGCTGCGCCCACTCGCTATACGGCTGATGGCCGCGCCCTGGAATTTGACGGCTTTGAAAATTTGATTGGCGGCAGTGGCAAGGATGCCTTTAGCCTAAGCAGCGCCTTCTCCGCCAACTTAGACGGCGGCGCAGGCGATGACCGCTTCACCTTCACCGGCAATGCCAACTTGACCGGCGACATCTTGGGCGGGGATGAAGTGGATACCCTCACCCTCTCCGACACCGCCCAAATCACCGGCGCAGTTGACTTAGGCGCAGGCAATGATGAGCTTAGCCTCAACGACACTGCTACTGTGAGCGGCGACATCGAAGGCGGTGCCGGTGCCGACACCTTCACCGGCAATGCCGCCAACAACCGCTTTGACGGCGGGGCCGATGACGACACCTTGAACGGCGGGGACGGGGATGACTTGCTCATCGGCGGCCCCGGTGCCAATACCTTGGACGGCGGGGCGGGGAATGATACCGCCAGCTATGAGAACGCCACCACTGCCATTAGCCTCAACCTCAGCACCAACACCAACACCGGCGATGCCCAAGGCGATACCTTTACCGACATTGAGACCATAGCCGGTTCTCCCCTTAACGACACCTTTAGCCTAAGCAGCGCCCGCAGCCTGAACGTAGATGGCGCAGGCGGGCGATGACACCATCACCCTCGCCACCGGTGCCGACCTCACCGGTAACCTCACCGGCGGGGATGGAGAGGATAGCCTTGTGGGCGGCAGCGGTGCCGACACCTTCACCCTCACGGGCACGGACAGCGGCACGATGGATAAACTCACCACCGGCAACACCTGGGCGGAGATAGAGAACTTAAGCGGTGGCGATGGCGATAATACCTTTGCCGTAGAGACAGGCGGCGAGATAAGCGGCAGCCTCACCGGTGGGGTGGGCACCAGTACCATGGACTACAGCGCCCGCAGCGATAGCCTCAGCGTAACCTTCACCGGCAGCAGCGCCGAAGGCTTTGCTGCCGAGTCGGCACAGGGCGGCAGCGCCACCGCCATCACCAATGGCTTCACCGGCATCGACGCACTCACCGCTGGCCGTGCAAGGGATGATACCTTGACTGACTATGATGTGGATGCCGTCTGGACACTGGCCAATTCTACCTATGCAGTCGGCAGTCTCAGCCTGGAGTTCAGTGGCTTTGACAGGCTCATCGGTGACAGTGGCAAGGATGGCTTTACTTTGAGCCGTGCCTTCACCGCTGACTTAGATGGTGCCGGCGGGGATGATACCTGCACCCTCACCGGCAATGCCAAAGTGAGGGGCAACCTCATTGGTGGAGACGGAGACGCGATAAAGTCAGCCTGCGCAATGATGCGACTGTTGCCGGCGACATCAACACCGGTGCCGGCGATGACACCGTAACCCTGGCTGATGATGCCTTTGTGAGCGGTGTGGTGGATGGTGGCGACCAGACCACTGCCGATACGCTGGATATGACCAATCTCTTGGGCAGCGCCAGCGCTGGCGTGATTGACTATCGTAACTTTGAGGATGTCAAGGGCCTGCCCGACCACTCGCAGAGTGGGTCGGGCCTGCCGAACGCCAGAGTGCAAGAACAAGGCGCGGCACCGGTAACACCGACCACGCCCACAACCCCGACGACGCCGACAACGCCGACAACTCCGACAACACAGCCTCCGACAACTCCACCCACCACCCCTGCCGTTGATCCGGTTCCGGCTCCGGCACCGGCTCCTGCCCCCGCCCCCACCACCCCTGTGGTCAGCGTCCCCACCGCCCAGGTCATCAACCCGGCCAATCCGACCCGGCTGGTCATCACCTTACCGCCGGCCCCCGGTGCCGACCCGTTTGCCCCCAGCACCCTGGTCATTGTGGATAGGGCGGCAGAGAGCGCCCTATCCACTGCGATGGGGGCCTTAAGCGGTGCCGTGCACAATGTCGTCACCCAACGCCTAAGTGGTGGCGGTCAGGGTGGTCAAGGCAGCAACAACCGCCGTGGCCAGAGTCGTTCGCTACAAGTAGCCGCAGGGGAACTCCTCTCCGGTCTCTTGGCGGCCGATGCCCGTCCCCTTATCTGGGGCGACCCCGTATCAGGTACAGCCTGCCCCTGGCCTGAACAGGGGGGCAGGCTTCGCTGCCGACCGTAGGCGTGGTCGGGATGGGGGTATGGCTACCCATTCTCAGGACTATCGGGGGGTAGCCCCCTGCTTTCGCAGGGGCATGCTTTTAGCCTAGAACAAGGCTTTTCTACTAACGCCATTGCTGGGGTTCTCTTTCGGCTATGCCCATGCCGACCTGGTAAGTAGCGGTAAGAACACCCAGATAGAGACCGATAGCCTCTTTCTCGGGCTCTATGGCCAGGACAGCTGGCAGGGTATTGATATCGGGCTTAGCCTCAATCTGGGCTACGAAGACCATGACAGCAGTAGGGCACTGATTAACCGGGGGCAAGCCCAAATCGTCCAAGGCAGCGATACCAGCCTCTTCCTAAGCCCGGCCCTACGGCTTAGCCATAGTGCCCCGCTCACAAGGCAGTGGGAACTGCGCCCGGCAGCCAGTGTGAGCGATACACAAGGTTGGTATGACCGCTATACCGAGACAGGGGCAACAGAGCCTGTCCGACCACGCTGCGAGTGGTCGAGCGAATATCACCCAGGATAAACGCAAGGGCCTGCCCCCCGTATCGGGTACGGGGCAGGCTCTGCGCAAGCGGGGGAAAGAGCTGGAACACCCGCTTAGAACTGGCCGTAGCCTGGCTCTTGGAAGCCGATGGCGAGGTGGTCTTCCGAAGTGGCCTAGACAGCCGCTTTACTGACCATGAGAATGCGGGTTTCAGCCTTGCTGGTGCCAACTTCCGTATCAGCACGGATGATGACAGCAGTGTGCACAATGCCTATGTGGGGGCATCCCTGCGCTATCGGCTAGATGAACGCCTGCATGTAGAGGCCGAGCTGGAATACAGCCATGATAGGGGCGAGGTGAGTGAACGCGCCTTGAGTGGGCGTGTGCTGGTGGGGGTTGAGTTTTAGGGGGGGAGTCTGTTAAGCGTCTAACTGCCAGTCATCTAGGCGACTAAACTTTCTATGGATTCCTGGTCAAGCCATGAATGACGGGTTAGGGTTCGCCTCCTGGACTGCCTACACTTCGTTATTCCTGCGGAAGAGTAGATTTGGCATGACATTATAAACATTGCTTAAAGTACAAAGAAGATGCGTATTCTCTCTCAATACAAAAGATCAACAACCCCTAAATAGTCGCGCCCGACGCTGATCCTTAGATTCTGGCGCCTGAGCGCCGGCTGCTGTATCCTTAAGCGCTTCTATCAGTGATACAGCTTTTACGTGACAGAGATAATCGCAGTCTTCTTCGGTGCCTGCCTGGTCAATAACCTGATCTTAAGCGGTATGCTGGGCATTGCCCCGGCCATGTCCACGGCAAAGAGGATCGAGGTGGCGTTGGGCATGAGTCTCGCGATGATTTTTATCCTCACCATCACCGCCGCGGTTTCTCATCTGGTCGATCGCTATGTATTAATTCCATTAGACGCATCCTGGCTACAGCTCATCACTTTCATCATCAGCATCGCACTCGGCATCGTGTTGGCGCTGAAAATACTGAAGCGATTCAAACCGGCGCTAAGCCAGCAGATGACCCTGTTTCTGCCGCTGGCGCTGATGAATACCGCGGTGCTGGGTCTTGCGCTGATGAATGCACAATATGAATACGGCCTGTTTCTTTCCCTTCTCTTTGGCCTAAGCGCCGCAGCAGGCTTCGGCCTGGTGCTGATTCTCATCAGCGCAATGCAGGAGCGCATGGATGTCGCCAATATCCCCGCGCCGTTCAAGGGCACGGCCATCATGCTGATTACCTTAGGCATACTCTCCATGGCCTTCATGGGCTTCGCCGGCATGGGAGTACAATGATGCAGGCATTCTTATTCCTGATGGTTCTTTTTATCATGGCCGCGTGTCTGCTGTATCTGGCATCGGAGAAGAGCGCTGCGGAAAACAAAATAGCGCAAAAAAAATTAGCCAATAATATTGATCGCCTGCTGCCGCAGACGCAATGCCGCGCCTGTGGTTATGCCGGCTGCCTGCCTTATGCCCGCGCGATTGCTGCAGGCCGGGCGGACATCAATCAATGCTCTCCTGGGGGGCAATCCACCATTGCCGCGATCGCTGCGCTAACCGGACAGGCAGCGAAGGCACTGAACCCGGCCCATGCCCTGGTCAGGCCCGGACAGACGGCGCGCATAGATGAAGCACTGTGTATCGGTTGCGTAAAGTGCATTCATGCCTGCCCGGTGGATGCGATCATCGGGGCGCCGAAACAGATGCACAGCGTCATTGCCGCAGCGTGTACCGGCTGTGCACTGTGCCTGCCGCCCTGTCCGGTTGACTGTATCCGTCTGGTGGCGGCGGATGATGGTCATACACACCGGCAATGGCTCAAGCCCGGCCAGGCCGTGGGCATCAGGCTATGAGTCGGGAACTTCATGCCTTCCCCGGCGGCCTGCAGCTTGCACCGCGCAAGGAAGTAACCGGCCGGGCGATCTCCATCCAGCACCCGCTGCCGGAGCGCATGTTCCTGCCCTTGCAACAACACATCGGCATCGCCTCAAGACCGCTGGTGAAGATCGGCGATAGGGTATTAAAGGGACAGAAAATCGCCTCTGCCGATGGCTATGTGAGCGTCCCCATGCACGCCAGCACCTCCGGCAAGATCAGCGACATTGGCGATTATCCAGTGGCTCACCCTTTACGAAAGCTCGCCCCCTGCATCGTCATCGAACCCGATGGCGATGATCGCTGGTTTGATATTCAGCCAACGCACGGCTATGCCTCGGTTGACCCGAAGGCACTGCAGGAGGTCATCCGCGAGTGCGGGATTATCGGCCTGGGCGGGGCCGGTTTTCCCGCCCATGTAAAGCTCAACGAGGGCGTGAATAATGCGGTGGATACGCTGATCATCAACGGGGTTGAATGCGAGCCTTATATCAGCTGCGATGATCGCCTGATCCAGGAAAAGGCCGGCTACATCGTTGCCGGTGCCGCCATGATCCGCCATGCGGTGCAGGCCAGACATTGTGTGATTGCCGTCGAAGACGACATGCAAGCGGCTTTTGATGCGCTGGCGGAATTGATCGATGAGGGGCTGGAACTGGTAAAGGTGCCCACGCGCTATCCCGCCGGCGGCGAGAAGCAACTGATCCAGGTCTTGACCGGCATTGAGGTGCCCAGCGGCGGCCTGCCGATCCATGCCGGCGTTGTGATCCATAATGTCGCCACCGCGGCTGCGGTTTATCGCGCCGTTACCCGTGGCGAGCCTACTGTTTCCCGCTATGTCACGGTGACCGGCCTGGTGGCGAAGCCGCGCAATCTACAGGTATTGCTGGGGACGCCGGTAAAGGACTGCCTGTTGGCCTGCGGCTATGAACCTGATACAGAGCACAAGGTGATCCTGGGCGGGCCGATGATGGGCATGCATGTCCGCCACCCGGACATTCCGGTTACCAAGACCACCAACTGTGTGCTGGTCAGGGAAAATATACCGCCACCGCCGGAGATGCCCTGCATCCGCTGTGGCGACTGTGTGGATGTCTGCCCGATAAGGCTGCAACCGCAGCAACTCTACTGGCATGCGAGATCAGAAAACTTCGCTGCCGCACAGGATTACCACCTGTTTGATTGCATCGAATGCGGTTGTTGCGCCTATGCCTGCCCGAGCCACATTCCCCTGGTGCAATACTACCGCTACGCCAAGGCAGAGATCGCCGAGCAGGAGCGCCGACAGGCCGGTGCCGACCATGCCCGCAGCCGTTTCCTGGCCAGGAATGAGCGCCTGGAAAAACAACAGCAAGCCGCCGGTGAGCCGGGCGTTGCCCGATCTGCACCCGATGATAAACAGGCCTACATCGCGGCGGCGGTGAAGAGAGCCGGAGAGAGGACTAAAGAACGGCGCAAGCGATCAGCGCCAGACAGCCGGCTTGATGCGCCTGATGAGGACTGAGCGCCTGATCAGCCCGCCGCATCGGCACGGCGGCAATTCCGTCACCCGCATCATGCTGCTGGTCTGCCTGGCGCTGGCGCCGGCGCTGCTGTGCTATATGGCCTTGTTCGGCGCCGGCATCCTGTTGCAGTGTCTATTGGCGGCTGGCTTTGCCATCGCCTGTGAATACCTGGTATTGAAACTGCGCGGGCAAGATCCCAGGCGCTTTCTGCAAGACGGCAGCGCAGGCCTTACCGGCCTGTTGTTTGCCTTTAGCATCTCGCCGCTGACGCCCTGGTGGATTACGCTCGCCGGCATCTTTTTCGCCATCGTATTCGTCAAACACTTATACGGCGGTCTGGGCTATAACCTGTTTAACCCGGCCATGGCCGGCTATGTGTTTGTGCTGCTGTGTTTTCCGGTGCCGATGAATCTCTGGCCGGCCGCCCCCGGCTTGGCGGAACAATCGATCAGCGTGGGCGACTACTTAGGCCGCATATTCTCCATCGGGCAGATCGAGCTGGATGCAATCAGCGGTGCTACGCCGCTTGGCCAGATGCAATCACAGCTCGCCGGCATGGGCATGGTATCGGAGATCTTAGCCGATCCCATATACGGTCATCTTGGCGGTGCCGGTTGGGAGTGGCTCAGCGCCGCCTTCCTGCTCGGCGGGCTCGGCCTGCTCGCCGCCGGGGTGATTAAGTGGCAGATTCCGGTGATCATGCTGGCCAGCTTGTTCGGCATCAGCCTGGTGTTTAACATTATTGATGCCGACAGCTATGCCTCGCCCTTATTCCACCTATTCAGCGGCGGCACGATCTTCTGCGCCTTTTTCATCGCCACCGATCCGGTCACAGCATCGGCCACGCCGCGCGGCAAGTTCATCTATGCCGCCCTGATCGGCATCATCGCCTATGTCATCCGCACCTGGGGGGCGTATCCGGACGGCATTGCCTTTGCCGTATTAACAGCGAATGCCGCCGTACCGCTGATCGATAAGCTGACGCGCCCGCCGGTGCTGGGGGAGAGAGCCAGGTGAGCGATACGCAGCAGAAATACTTCAAGCAGATCGGCCTGTCCCTGTTTGTGTTGTTCCTGTTTTCCGCCTGTGTGATCAGCATCACGAACAAGCTGACTAAAGACAGGATCGCACAAAATCAGCGCCAGCATAGCTTGAAAATAGTAACACAGGTTATGGCTGCGGAGCATGACAATGAGTTGTTAAACGATTCGATTACAGTCACTGCGCCTGCCTTTTTTGGGACCGACAGGCCGGTGATTGTCTATCGTGCCCGCAAAGATAATAATGCCGTCGGTGTGGTGTTCATGCCCGTCATGGCCGCAGGCTATAATGGCACTATCGAGCTGGCCATCGGCATTGAGTACGATGGCACCTTAAGCGCGGTGCGCGTCAACCGGCACCGGGAAACGGAAGGCCTGGGCGATGGCATTGACCATCGCAAGAGCGACTGGATAGGCAACTTCAACGGGCGCTCGCTTGCGAATACACCGATAGCAGACTGGACTGTTAAGAAGGACGGCGGCGGCCTTGATCAACTAAGCGGGGCGACTATCAGCTCGCGCGCTGTGATCAATGCCGTTAAGAATACGCTTGATTACTATGCGTTAAACCGTGACCGCCTTTATTAGAAAAAATAGAATGATGCGACAGACAGCCGCCGGCCTAATCCTGATTGTCCTGCTCTCATCCGCCGCTGCACTCGGCCAAGCCTTTGAACCATCACAGATGGTGGGTATCGAAGTGGACCCGGCCCTGTGTCCGGCGGGCCTGGGCATCCCGCCAAGGCCGCTTGTTGATGCAACCCTGGCGCCCGGGGATATTTATGTCACCGCCGATCGGGTCGATCTGATCGAAGAAGGCGTCTCTCACCTAGAGGGCAATGTGGAAATAGCCCGCGATGGCCGCCAGGCGCGGGCCGAGATCGTTGATTACAACAGCCATCGAGAATATGCCGATCTGCAAGGGGCGGTGAACTATTGGGATGAGTCGGTGTATTCACTCAGCCCCAGCGCCCGGCTGGAATTTGATGACGGCACCGGCACCCTGCCCGATGCCGAATATCGCCTGCCCGGTGTGTGGGGCCGCGGCCGCGCCGATGAATTGTTTTTAGACAGCGACGGGTTCACGCTCGGCAAAAATATTGATTTCTCCACCTGCGCACCGCAAAAAAACCTTTGGGATTTATCCGGCAACATCTGGAAGCTCAGCGCCAAGGAAATGATCCTAAACCATAAAAGCGAGCGCGGCACGGCCAGACATGCGGTGTTAAAGATCAAAGACCTGCCGGTCTTCTACACGCCTTATATCAGCTTCCCCCTGAGCATGAAACGCAAAAGCGGTTTCTTAATGCCGACCTATGGCTCATCCAATAACTATGGTTTGGAATTACGCACGCCGTACTACTGGAATATCGCGTCAAATAGGGACGCCACCTTCACGCCCCGAATCTTAAGCGATAGCGGGGTGATGTTAATCGGGGAATACAGGTATCTGTTCAAGCGCGCCCGCGGCCTGCTAAACGTAGAGTATCTGCCTGGTGATACCAAGTTCAATAATAAAGACCGCAGCTACATACACTTTGAACATAGTCAGTCCTTCTCCAAGCGGGCGAGGGTAAATCTGTTATATAATCGCGTCTCTGATACGCGCTACTTCGAGAACTTTGGCGCTGCCTTGACTGCGACCAGCATTCAGACCCTGCCGCGCCGCGCCAATTTTAATCTGGCCGGCAACTGGCGGCACTACAACTGGAATCTATCTACACAGATCCAGGATTTCCAGATCGTGAACGAGGCCCTTGCGATCACTGCAAGGCCCTATCGCCACTTGCCACGCATTCAATTCAGCGCCCATTCAAGGCAGCAAAATAACCGGCTGAATCTTCACTTGAAGAGCGAGGCGATCTATTTTCAACGCGGCAAGGACCCCTCATTGAACAATGTAGAAGGCCTGCGCCTTGATCTCTTTCCGGCGGTGAGCTATCCCATGCAGGCCATCTTCGGTTATCTACGGCCCGAGTTGGGCCTGCGCTACACGCAATACCGGCTCAACACCAACCGCCGCTTTGCCGAGCGTACGCCCCATCGAGTCCTGCCGCTTGTCAGTGTTGACGGCGGTCTGTATTTTGACAAGGAGGGAAAATTCTTCGGCCGCGGCTATTCGCAGACGCTGGAGCCGCGGCTGTTCTATCTCTATATCCCTAAAGATGATCAGGACGACCTGCCCGTGTTTGATACCAGCCTATATGATACCACCTCATCGTACTCCACCTTGTTCTATAAGGATCGCTTCAGCGGCCCGGATCGGATGGGCGATGCCAACCAGGTGACATTAGCCCTCACCTCTCGGTTTCAGCAGCATGATAGCGCTTTGCAAGGCTCGGTCACCATCGGCCAGGCATTTTATTTGCAAGACCGGGAAGTATCGCTTCCCGGCCGCAGTGTTCAAACCGAAGCCTATTCCCCCACGATCATTGAATACAGACTGACACCCTTCAGACACCTTCGCTTAAGCGGCCACTACCACTGGGACTTTGAAAACAAAAGAACAAGAAAATTATCCTTCAGGGCCCAATACCGGCCTGGCCCAGACCGCGTAATCAATGCGGGCTACCGCCGCGTCAATGTGCCGCCCGACATTATCCGCCGCGCGATCGTCTCGGTGGAGCAAGCGAATGTCTCCTTTCGCTGGCCGCTGGGCAAGAACTGGAGCGCGATTGGCCGCTGGTATTATGATGTGCCAAGGGAGAAGACCATAGATATGTTCGGCGGACTGGAATACAATAGCTGCTGCTGGGCCTTGCGCGCCGGGGCCAGGCGCTTTTTGGCCACCACCGGTGGCGAATTCCAAACCGGGATTTTTCTGCAAGTTGAGCTAAAAGGGCTGGCCGGACTGGGTCGGCAGGCGCTAGAATCCATCACGCAACAGATTCCAGGGTATCAAGGTGACTTCTAAAATTTCAAATAAAATGTATTGTTTGCTTGCCGGCGGCCTTATCGGCGGCTTGTTTCTCACTCCAGTGCCTGCCGGTGTGGCGCTGGACCGCATCATCGCCGTGGTCAATGATGATGTCGTCATGCAGAGCGAGTTGGCCGAGCGAGTGCGCACGATAAAGGGCCAGCTACGGGAACAGGGCACCTCCCTGCCGCCCACACTGGTATTGGAAAAACAGGTATTAGACCGCTTGATCCTGACCAAACTACAGATCCAGACGGCGCAAAACACCGGCATTCGGGTCGATGATGAAAGCCTTAATCGCACGATCAGCAATATCGCCGCGGAGAACCGGCTCAGCCTGGCGCAGTTCCGCGACATCCTGGAGAGCGACGGCTACAGCTATGAAAAATTCAGGGAAGACATCCGCAACGAGATCCTGATCTCCCGCTTGCAACAACGCCAGGTGGACAATCGCATCAGCATCAGCGAGCAGGAGATCGAAAACCACCTGGAGACCCAGGAACATCAGGGCAACCTGGAAATAGAATACAAGATCTCACACCTGCTGTTTGTCTTGCCCGGAGATCCGACGGCTGATGACCTGGCTGGGGTCAGACAAAAGGCCGAAGGGGTGCTGGAGGAATTGGCCGCCGGTGCCGATTTTGCTGAACTCTCAGCGCTGTATTCAGATGCGCAGGCTGTGCGCGGCGGTGATCTGGGCTGGCGCAAATCCCCGCAGATCCCAACGCTGTTTGCTGATTTCATCGCGGATATGGAGGCCGGGGATGTCAGCGAATTGATCAAGAGCCCCAGCGGCTATCACATCATCCGGCTGGACGATATTCGCAGCAGCGAGAAACACGTGATTAACCAGACCCATGTGCGCCACATATTTCTGCGCCCGGATGAATTGACCGATGAAGAGGATATTAAACTGCGCCTTGAGCAACTCAAGATCCGCATTGACGGCGGCGATGACTTTGCCGAATTGGCGCGTGGGCATTCAAACGATACGGTCAGCGCGGCGGAAGGCGGCGACCTCGGCTGGATAAGTCCGGGCGCATTAGGGGCGGACATTGACGAGGCGATAGCGACATTAGCAGTGGGCGAGGTCAGCGCGCCGGTGAAATCCCGGCTGGGCGGGTGGCATATTATTCAGGTGCTGGGCCGCCGGGAGCATGACAGCACCGAGGATGTGAAACGCGCCCGCGCGCGCGAGGCCATCCGCCAGCGCAAGATCCAAGAGGCGCGCGAGAACTGGCTCAGACAGATGCGCGATGATGCCTATGTGGAATACCGGCTGGATTCTTAGAAGTCCGCCCGAATTTTTTCTGCCAAGACATTTTTCTGCTCTATCTCATTCATTTTCCGGCAAGGCTATCATCTGGCCTCCAGTGTAACCCATGCAACAGGCCCCGCAATCAAACGGGAACAGGATTGCTGTAACGGCGGGTGAACCTGCCGGCATCGGCGCAGATATTATCCTGCGGCTCGCCCAAGAGCGGATTAATGCCGACATTATCGCCCTTGCCTCGCCAGATCTATTGAATGACCGGGCGGCGCAACTGGGTCTGCCCATAGAGCTCGTGGAATTTTCCCCGGAGAGTGCATTAGGCCCTGCACCCGGGCGCCTGTATTTCATCGAGCATCCTCTTTCCGCGCCGGTGGAGGCCGGACGGGCTAATCCGGACAATGCCGGCTATGTCTTGGACTGCATAAAGAGCGCCGTCGATGGCTGCCTGTCCGGACAATTCGCCGCAGTTGTCACCGCGCCGGTGAACAAGGCCGTGCTCAATGACGCCGGCTATGCGTTCAGCGGCCATACCGAATTTATCGCCGCGCTGTGTCAATGTCCGCGGCCGGTCATGATGCTGGCCAATGAGACCTTGCGGGTGGCACTGGTGACAACGCATCTGCCCCTTGCCCAGGTTCCGGCCGCGATAACGGGCGAGAAACTGGAAGGCGTTATCAAGACGGTGCATCAAGAACTGCAGGAAAAGTTCGGCATCAATGACCCGCAGCTGCTGGTCTGCGGCCTGAACCCACATGCCGGCGAGCAGGCTTATCTGGGCCGGGAAGAGATCGAGATCATCCATCCGGCCATGGAAAAATTACGCCGCGCAGGCATTGCGCTCACCGGCCCCTGCCCGGCGGATACCGCCTTCACGCCTTCATCGCTAAAGGGGATCGATGCGGTCATTGCCATGTATCACGATCAGGGGCTGCCGGTGCTAAAGGCGCAAGGATTTGGGGAGATCGTCAATATCACACTCGGCCTGCCGATCATCCGTACCTCAGTCGATCACGGTAGCGCACTGGCACTTGCCGGCACCGGGGCGGCCAATCCCGGCAGTCTATTGGCGGCAATCAATCAGGCCATGCGGCTGGCGGATACGGCAGCACAACCCGGCCACTCATCAACTTGAAGCAGGCACACAAGCAGCCCCGCAGACGCTACGGGCAACACTTCCTGCATGATAAACATGTCATCCGCAAGATCATCAATGCCATTGAACCCCGATCAGGCGGCCCGATTATTGAGATAGGCCCCGGCCGCGGTGCGCTGACCCGACCCCTGCTGGCGCAGACACAAAGGCTGCATGTTGTGGAGATTGATCGGCAGCTGGCGGACAGACTAAAACAGGATCAGCAATTCGCCGATAAACTAACCGTGCACCAGGCCGATGCCCTGGCCTTTGATTTCACAAGCCTGCACAAAGAAAAGATAAAAATTGTCGGCAACCTGCCCTATCAGATCTCAACGCCATTGCTGTTTCATCTGCTTAGACAGCTGGCCGTGATTGAAGAGATGGTATTCATGTTACAAAGAGAGCTTGTCGAGCGCATCTGCGCACAGCCGAACTGCAAAGACTATGGCCGCCTTACAGTCATGCTGCAATCACGGTGTCGAGCAGCCAAACTCTTCACCATCGCACCAAATGCCTTCACGCCGCCGCCGAAGGTTGACTCGGCCCTGCTCAGACTGATCCCTGATCACCCGACAGCCGCAGAAATTTCCCACCCCGTACTCTTTGAGGAAATCGTGAAAAGCGCCTTTACTCATCGGCGCAAGACCCTGCGCAATGCCTTGGGAAAACTCGTAAATGCAAGCCACTTTGAACAGGCCAGCATCGCCCCGGGCGCCCGCGCCGAGAACCTGTCGGTACAAGACTTCATAACGCTCGCCAACACCGTCCACTCGCATAAATAAAGATTCTTGCCCGGCGGAGCATGGTTGAGAAAGACATAACAAGCGCTTTAGTAAAGTTGGAAACTTATCCGAATGTCTCTGGTGTCTCTCCCCGTCATTCCCGGCTTGACTAAGAATCCATAAGAAGCAAGACAAGAACTTTAGCCCTGCCGTCCTTGCGGAAGCGGGGAGCCGGGGCAGGCACCCTCCTCGTCATTCCTATGAAAACGGGAATCCAGTCAATAAATATCATTGTGAAGCAATCACATTAATACGCAAAGCCACTTATCAGATACCAAGCGCCAGGGATACTTAAAATGGCACGCGCCACCTTAGAAACTATGCAGTTCGATTAAGACCCTAAAAGCCGCCGGTGTGTCTGAGGAACAAGCAAAGGCAGAGGTGCAGGGGGTCTATCCGAACACGGCGAAGGGCACAAAAGCGGGACTGCCGGGGCCTACTCGAATCCTTGCAAAGGCCCACCGAAGATCTGGTACAGATGCGCAAACAGAACTGCACAGCCGCAGCGATGATAGGCCGAGCAGTTAGGCTGAAACTTCAAAAGGCGTCCGCTGTCCGCCACCTTTCTTTTTGAGCAGACGGGCGCTTATTGACTACGCTGGATAAACTCAGACACGCGCTCCCCAACCATCATCGCAGCCGCCGCCGTATTGGTGGATGGAATCGTCGGGAATATCGAGGCATCGGCGATACGCAAGCCACGGAGGCCGCGCAGTTTCAACTCCTCATCCACAACATCTGTTTGCGCATTCCCCATGCGGCAGCTGCCGCACAGGTGGTGCACCGTATCCGCAGTCGCGCGTACCCACTCCCGCAGCTGCGTACGCGAACGGACATCGATCCCGGGGGACAATTCAGCCTTGCGGTATTTTGCGAATGCGCGCTGGGAAAAGACATCGCGCAGAACGCCAACCGCATCGACAAGCACCTCAACATCGCGCGCATTGTCAAGATAGTTCACACAGATAGCAAGCGCGGCGTCCACGTCGGCACCACCGAGGCGGATGCGACCACGACTGTTAGGCTGCATGACAGAGGCATTGGCCATAAAGCCCGGACCTGTGTCGGCCGCGGCTTTGACAAAGGGATTAAGACGGATCGTGGCGCTGCCTAAAGCGGGCAGAAAATGGCTTTGCACGGTCGGCATATCTGATCCGTCCGTTCGATAATAGGCGCCTGCTTCCAGCGGGAAAACGCTCATCGGACCTGTGCCGAACAGCAGGGCCTGCATAAAGCGCAGCGCCGCCCGGTCGGGGCGGGTCAGACTGTGGAGCGAGACGTCTGCGCTGCTTGCATGTGTTACCCGGATCAGCACATGGTCTTGCAGATTCTCGCCAACGTTTGGGCTATCAAGCAGTACCTGGATACCATGGCTATGCAGGTGCTCCGCAGGCCCGATGCCGGAACGCATCAGGATTGCAGGAGAACCGATCGCGCCGCAGCACAAAATGATCTCGCCATCGGTCTCGATAATTCTCGTGCGGCACCCGGCGCGCAAGGCAACGCCGGTTGCGCAACCATTGGTTACGATGATGCGCACGACTTCTTGCCCCGTCGAAATAGTCAGGTTGGGCTTGTGTCCGGCCCGATCCAGGAAGGCCGTAGCGGTCGTCTCGCGGTAGCCGCGCCGGTTGGTGAAATGATACAAGCCGAAGCCATCGGGGGCGTCGGAATTGAAATCCGCACAGTGTGGATAGCCGGCCGCGATGCCGGCCTGCACAAAGGCCGTTGCCAAGGGGCTGACCGGTTTGGCGCGCCGCGAAATTGTCATCGGGCCGCTGGTACTGTGGTGGGCGGGGTCGCCGCCCGGCCCCTGAAAGTTCTCGGATTTCAAGAAGAAGGGTTTTACCTTCTCCCACGACCATCCAGGCATTCCGGCTTGTGCCCACAACTCATAATCGCGCGGCAGACCGCGCGCATAGACCATGCCATTGATGGCAGAGGAGCCACCAAGCACCTTGCCACGCGGCAAGTCCAGCTGCCGATTGTGCAGGCCGGGCTCGGGGCCGGCCGTATAGCGCCAGACATGCCGCCGTCCTCTCAACAAGAGGCCGGTCATGATCGGCACCTTGAGCATTGGATCATAACGTCCGCGCCCACCGGCCTCCACCAAGAGTACACGGAAATCCGGATTCTCGGCCAAGCGGGCAGCAGCAATGACCCCGGCCGTGCCTGCACCCAGGACGATATGAGTGTAGCCGTCTTTGCTCATGGTTTGGCAATCCCGGCGGCTTCATCAAACCCGCCCTGGCCGGACAAGCGCGCCCAGGCAGCATAGGGAGGCGAGGCATCCAGCTCTCCTGCAATGATGAGCCGGCGCCAAAGATCACAGGCATCAACAAAATTCGGCACCCCGCCGGGGAACATGGCCAGGCTCAGCCCCTCCGCCAGCGCATCTTCCTGCGCACCCATGCGGTAGGCCCCGCGGATATGCGCGGCGCACCAATCCCAGCGGCGGTGGCACTGATGGGCCGCAGCAAGACCAACCTCGGCGATCCAGGGTGCCACAGCATGGCGCTGCAACAGGGCATCCAGACCAGAGCGATAGCTGGCGATTGCATCGTAGCCGTCCAGATGGGCGGCCCAGTGGTCGCCGACAAAGCGGTGTGCATGCGCCCCTTCCGCCCAAGCTGCCAGATCGAGGGCAGCCTGCAGGTCTTTAAGCGTCCCGCCCCCCTGCAAGAGCCGATCGATGTGATGGGTTGCGATCTCTTCCCGGGTGGAGATCAAAATGACAAGCCAGACGATTTCCTTCTCTCGTTGCGTCATGCTGCGGGGCTTTAAGGTCAGCTCGGTATAGGTCGCATCATAGGCCGCAAGCAGCGCGGGCGAGGAGACCGCCAGCAGGCCATGATGGGCCAACAGATAGCCGCGTTTGGCCCGTATTGCGCGCAGGGCTGCTTCGACCTCCTCCACGTTGCCGGGGGGCTTTGGCGTAGCTTCAGGTGGCATGTCTGATCTTTCTCATCGGGCATCTTGTGCGCGGTTGCAGTGGGTAAGTCTTCCACATTATAATGGAAATCCTGTGGCGAGCAGGGGAAATGGCGATGAAACTTGCAGATCGCATGGCGGTCGTGACCGGCGCAGCACAAGGCATTGGGCTTGAGATCGCCAGGCGCTTTGCAGCCGAGGGCGCACACGTTGCCCTTCTGGATTGCAACGGCGCGGCGGCGGAAGTTGCTGCGCAGGCAACAGGCCACGGCGCGTGTGCCTTTTCCGTTGATGTCAGCGATGAGGACTCTGCTGCGCAGGCTGTACGCGCTGTTCTAACTGATTTTGGGCAGATCGACATTCTGGTGAACAACGCCGCAACGCAGACCCCTAAAGGCAAGATCAACGACATCGCGCCGAGCGACATTCGACAAGCCTTCGCGGTCAACCTGCTCGGTGTGCTTTTCATGTGTCGTGCGGTGCTGCCCGGCATGATCGCGCGCAAATACGGCCGCATCATCAATGTCGCCTCGCAGCTTGGCGCAGTCGCCGCCGCCGGCAATGCCGCCTATTGCGCCAGCAAGGGCGGCGTCTTGCAACTCACGCGCGCGCTTGCGCTGGACCATGCCGCGCAAGGTATTCTGGTCAATAGCCTGTCGCCCGGTGCAGTGTTGACACCGCGCATTCTCGATAGCTACGGCTCGGCGGCAGCTGCCGAGACGGCACTGGCCGGCAAACATCCTTTAGGCCGGCTCGGCCGCCCACAAGACATCGCCGGCGGCGCGGTCTTTCTCGCAAGCGACGATGCGAGCTTCATGACAGGCGCCGATCTGGTCATTGACGGCGGTTATACGGCGCAGTAACGACATCAGGGTTATGCGTACCTGAGCCTAATCTGAGCGGATACGTCCGCTGCAAGCTCTGCCTTGCCGCTCATACGGCAGCTGTGGCCGGCGATGGGGCGAGGGCAGTGTGCCAGTCGCCCTCCGAAATGTCTTGCTGGGCGGGGGAGGAGTTACTGCTTTGGCTGGAGTGATAAGAAATATTTTAGCACTTTTGACAAGCGCCCAGCAAAAAGCCACTAAGCCGGGGCAGGCCATTTAAGTATTAAAGAATAAGGGTTTCACGTGGCATTAGCATGCAGCCTGCTGATTGCAGATAAGATTCGCCGGTTGGCTGCGGGGAATTCACGCTCTTTTAATTGAAAGGTAGTGACCCACTCGATCTTCTGCCCTTCTTTGGCATGTGGCTCACCCTGCCACTCTTCCACAGTCCATACATCCAGCCGCACCTTTAATGCCGGATAATCATGCTCGAAACAGATTAAGGGCTTAGCTTGCCTTAGCAGCAGACCGAGTTCTTCAGACAACTCTCGCTTCAGCGCATCTTCTGCGTTCTCTGCATGGGCTAGTTTGCCTCCGGGAAATTCCCATAGCCCGCCCTGGTGAACATGCTCCGGGCGGCGGGCTATGAGCACCTTATCCTTTGCCGGATTGAAGATAACGCCGAGGGCTATGTGTAGGCGCTCAGCATCATGCATAGACTGATTTTCAAACGCGCTCAAGTATAGTATTCAGCATTGATGCGCACATACTCATAAGAGAGATCACAGGTCCACAGGGTTTCACTTGCCGGCCCCCGGGCCAGATTCACGGTTAGTCCAATCTCATCCCGTTGCATGATTTCTATACCCGCCGCCTCATTATATGAAGCAGCGCGCTGTCCCGCCTTAACGATACATAGATCATCCAAATAAATTTCTATTGCGGACAGCGCAAGATTCTTAAGGCCGGCACGCCCTATGGCGGCGAGCACCCTTCCCCAATTTGGCGCCGATGCAAAAAATGCCGTCTTCACCAGGGGTGAGGTGGCAATCGCACTGGCGACACGCAAACACTCTTCTCTGTTTTTCCCTTGCTCTATGCGAAGCGTAATAAACTTGGACGCCCCTTCCCCGTCACGAACGATGGCCTGGGCCAGATAACGACAGACATCGCCTACCGCCCCCTGCAAGACCCGGCCTGCTTCGCTCTCTATATCTGAAATGATGCCGTGCCCGGCTCTGCCTGTGGCGATCAACACCGCCGCATCGTTTGTGGAGGTATCGCCATCGACACAGATGCGATTAAAGGACTGGTCAACAGCGCGCGCCAGGATCTGATCAAGCATGGCCTGTTCTACATGCGCATCGCTGGCGATAAAGGCGAGCATCGTTGCCATGTCTGGGCGAATCATCCCGGAGCCCTTGGCAATGCCGGTTATCGTAATCGGTTTATCGGCAATGTACAGCGTCTTGGAGATGCCCTTTGCGATCGTGTCTGTTGTCATGATCGCCTGTGCGCACTGCAGCCAGTTGTCTTCCGCCAGCCTTGCATAGAGCGCCGGCAGCGCTGCCGCAATCCTCTGCCTTGGCAGGTATTCGCCGATCACGCCGGTGGAAAAAGGCAAGACCGCGCTTGCATCACAGCCATCAATGTCTGCCAGTTGTTGGCAGATATGCGCTGCGTCTGCAAGGCCGCGGGTGCCGGTGCCGGCATTCGCATTACCGGCGTTGATAAGGCAAAATTTTTTTCCGGGAAAAAGTAAATGCTTGCGCGCCTGCTGAACCGGTGCGGCACAAAAGGCATTCTGCGTGAACACGGCACTGCACGCCGCACCCTTAGCAAAGGCCAGCAATGCCAGGTCCGGGCGTTCCGGCTCATAAAGCCCTGCCGAGATGGCGGCAAGCCGGATGCCGGGGACGGGCAATAGCCTATCAGGCGGTTTCAGGCCGACTGCCACGACTGCCATGCGCGCTTGCGATAGAAGAAAAAAACAGCCATGTGCGTTATGAACACCAGCGCCTTACTTTGAGCTAGGCCAGCTTGCCGTGACATTGTTTGTACTTCTTGCCGGAGCCGCAGGGGCAGGGCTCGTTACGGCCTATCTTGCGATGCTCGCGCACAAACGGGGTCTTTTGCGGCGCACTTTCCTGTGTTGTCTGCGCCGCCAGGGCATTGGGCGCGGAAGGATGATTAAACTGCATCTGTTTGGGCATCTGTCGTGCGGGCTGCCGGTGCGCCATCGCCTGCATGTCCTGCTCCTCACGCACATGCACCTTTGCCAGGATGGTGATGACATCCTGCTTGATGTTCTCCAGCATCAGGCTGAACATAGTAAAGGCCTCGCGCTTATATTCCTGCTTGGGATTCTTCGCCGCATAGCCCCGTAAGCCAATCCCTTGACGCAGGCTGTCCATCGCCACCAGGTGTTCCTTCCAGTGCCGATCCAGTATGTCCAAGAGAAAATCCTTCTCCAGCCGCCGCATTAAATCATCCGGGATCGAGCTTTCCTTAGCAGCCATGCCCGCTTCTATTGCCGCAACGATTTTTTCCCGTAAGCCCTCTTCTGTCAGCTGATCATCTTCATCCAGCCAGGCCTGCACATTGATAGCCAGGCCGAAGTCATGCTCTATTGCCTCTGTCAATCCTTGAATATCCCATAGCTCATCCAGGCTGCCCGGCGGGATGTAATTAGCAATCATGGTCTGCATAATATCGCTGCGCATGTTGCGGATATCTTCAGATATATCTTCTTCTTCCAGCAATGCGTTGCGCCATTCATACACGACCTTGCGCTGATCGTTGGCCACATCATCATACTCAAGCAGGTTTTTACGAATATCGAAATTGTGCGCCTCAACCTTGCGCTGTGCATTTTCAATGGCGCGGCTGACCAGCCTGGACTCTATCGCCTCGCCCTCTTCCATGCCCAGTTTCTGCATGATCGTTGCAACTCTCTCGGAGGCGAAGATGCGCATCAGGTTATCCTCCAATGATAAATAAAAGCGGCTGGAACCCGGATCCCCTTGCCGGCCGGCGCGGCCGCGTAGCTGATTGTCAATGCGCCGGGATTCATGGCGCTCGGTGCCGATGATATGCAGGCCGCCGCTTGCCACCACGGCATCATGTCGCCCCTGCCAGGCCGTTTTGATCTTCTCGTTGATCCCGGCATCATCCGCATCAGCCTGTTTTAATTCCGCCTCCAGGTTGCCGCCTAATACAATGTCGGTGCCGCGTCCGGCCATGTTGGTGGCGATGGTAATGGCGCCGGGCTTGCCGGCTTGTGCAATAATCTCGGCTTCCCGCTCATGGAACTTGGCGTTCAAGACCTCATGCCGGATGCGGTCCTTCCTGAACAGGCCGGAGATATGCTCAGACACCTCAATGGAGGCCGTGCCGACCAAGACCGGCTGGCCGTCGGCATGACAGGCCTTGATGTCTTCGATGATCGCATCAAATTTTTCCGTAGCCGAGAGAAAAATGGCGTCCGGCTGATCATCACGTATCATCGGCAGATGGGTCGGCATGACGATGACCTCAAGCCCGTAGATCTGCTGAAACTCAAAGGCCTCGGTATCGGCCGTGCCCGTCATGCCCGATAACTTGTCGTATAACCTGAAATAATTCTGATAGGTAATGGTGGCCAGCGTCTGGTTTTCATTTTGTATGGACACGCCCTCCTTGGCTTCAATCGCCTGATGTAAGCCCTCCGACCAACGCCGACCGGGCATGGTGCGGCCGGTGAACTCATCCACGATCACGACCTCGTTGTTGGCAATGATATAATCCACGTCCTTGTTGTACAGCGCGTGTGCCCGCAGGGCGGCGTTCAAGTGATGCAAGACCGGGATGTTCACCGGCTCATACAGGCTGTGACCGGCATCTATGATCCCGGCCTTCACCAGCAAGGCCTCGATCACATCATGTCCCTGCTCGGTGAGAAAGGCCTGTTTGGTCTTCTCATCGATGGTGTAATCGCCCGGATTGTCTTCGTCTCTCTGTAGTTTGAGTTCTGGAATAAGCCGGTTGATGCTCACATAAAGATCCGATCGATCATCCACGGCACCGGAGATAATCAAAGGCGTGCGCGCCTCATCAATCAGGATCGAATCGACCTCATCGACGATGGCATAATGCAGCGCCCGCTGCACCCGCTCCTGCTGCTGGAACTTCATGTTATCGCGCAGATAATCAAAGCCGAATTCGTTATTTGTGCCGTAGGTAATATCCGCCAGATAGGCTGCGCGCCGCGCCGCATTGTCCATGCCTGATACGATCACACCGGTGCTCAAACCCAGGAAGCGATAGATTTTACCCATCCAGTCTGCATCGCGCCGCGCCAGGTAATCATTGACTGTTACGATATGTACGCCCTGTCCGCTTAAGGCATTAAGGTAAGCCGCCAGGGTGGCGACTAAGGTCTTGCCCTCGCCGGTGCGCATCTCGGCGATGCGGCCTTGATGCAAGACCGCCCCGCCGATTAGCTGCACATCAAAATGACGCATGCCTAAAGTTCGTTTGCCCGCCTCGCGCACCAGGGCAAAGGCATCAGGCAATAAGTCTTCCAGGCTCTCCCCGGCGGCCAAGCGTCCTTTGAGTTCCTGTGTCCTTCCGACAAACTGTGCGTCGGCAAGCGCCGCTACCTGCCCTTCCAGCGCATTGATCCTGGCGACAGTCTTGCCGATACGTTTTACTACCCGCTGGTTACGGCTACCGAATAGGGCTGTGATTAACCTGGCTAACATGCTGACTCCATAAACAGGCGCACTTCCCGCCTATTCTCCGCAAAAACGGGAAAGAAAAACGGGGCAAAGAGTAAACGAAAACGAGGATAAATTGGGAATGGATTACTTTAGAGAGATGTATTTCTTCGGATCAAGATGCTGGCCATTCTTGAGCACCTCAAAGTGCACATGGGTGCCGGTGCTGCGCCCGGAATTGCCCATGAGCGCGATCACCGCCGCCTTTTCCACCTTCTCGCCGACATTAACGAGGTTCCTCTGGTTGTGCGCATAGCGGGTGATATAGCCCTTGCCGTGGCTGACTTCAATCAGGTTGCCGTAACCATAGCGCGGCCCCGACCAGATCACGATGCCGGCGGCCACTGCCGTAACCGGGGTACCGGGTTTGCTGGTAATATCAACGCCGTGATGAAACTCTCTTTTGCCGCTGAAGGGATCCGTGCGATAGCCGTACAGGGAAGACAACCAGCCGCCCTGCGCCGGCCGACCGGTCGGCGAGGTCTGCTCCTGCAGGTTTTTATCGATCAACAGGGACTCCATCACTGTCAGTTTCTCGGTTCGGTCTTGCAGGGTCAATTCCAGCGCATCCAGCGTAGCGAGCAGATCCGGTGCGTTTATGGATGCCTGCTCGGTCAGTGCGCCGGGCTCACCAGAACCGACAGATCCGCCCGGCCCGCCCAGCCCGGGAGGCTTATCGACGCCGAACTCAATGTCCTGTAGATCCGCCATAGAGGCCAGGCGTGAACCCAAGGCATCCAAGCGCATGACATGTGCCTGCAAGAGACTTAGGCGCCCGGCCATGGCATCGAGCGATTTCTCGGTTTTTAGCCGCACTGCTCTTAAATGTTCCAGGTGTTCACCGGATTCCACCGCCCAGGCAGACTCGGTCTGCTGCCTGATAGTGTCGAGCATGGCGGTGGCGCGATTGGTAGAGTATCTTGAGCCGGCCAGAAAAATGGCAAGACCGAGTAGCAACAGGAACAGGGGAAACAGCCACAAGGCCGCCGGGCCGAATGATAAGCGTCGGCTCTTTTTCCTCGCATCAGAAAAGAATATGATGTGCATAGTAAGTTTAAGGTAGCGAATTTACGCCCGGATTTCCATGCAAAAAAAAACGCGCCCCGCATCAGTAGCAGAGATCCTGTCAAGGCCCTCCGGCCCGCTGCGGACGTTGTATTCCCGTAGCCTTGATACCGAAAAGTTACAGGAAAAACTCCAGGCCCATCTGCCCGGCACCCTGCGAGAGCACATCGTGGCGGTCAGTTATCATAATTCTACCCTGCATTTATATACCGATAATGCAGCATGGGCAACAAGATTACGCTTTCAGCGCGCGGAAATCTTAAGCCTCGCCCGCGATGAATGCCTGTTGACGGACCTACAAGGCATCCGCATTAGGATCGCGCCGACGCAAGATCCGCCGAGTACAGCGAGAAGATCATGCCGACTTTCCGCCAACAGCGCCCGGCTGTTGGAAGACACGGCGCGCGCAATCGCCGATCCTGCGCTCCGTGCTGCACTGCTCCGCTTATCGGGCAATCGAAATAACTAAGCCCGCCTATACACCTAGGCTGCCGCAACCGTCTGCATGTAGGCGATCGGCACCTCCTCCGGCTCGCTAAAGCCTACCAGCTCCCAGGCATCCCGGGCCGCCAACAGCTCTTTGATCAGGCGATTATTCAACGAATGTCCGGACTTAAATCCCTCAAAGGCACCGATCAGGCTGTGGCCCAACAGATACAGATCGCCGATGACATCCAGTATCTTGTGTTTGACGCACTCATCTTCATAGCGCAGGCCATCGGCATTTAACACTCGATAATCATCCACCACCACCGCATTCTCCAGGCTGCCGCCTAAGGCCAGATTGTTCTTCCGCAAGCGCTCCACATCACGCATGAAGCCAAAGGTGCGGGCGCGGCTGACTTCCTTTACAAAGGCGGTGGTGGAGAAATCTATCTCCGCCTGACAATGCCGCTTGTGGAAGGCCGGATGGGGAAAGTCGATGGTGAAGCCCACCTTGAAGCCGTCGCAGGGTTCAAAGCGCGCCCATTTATCGCCCTCTTCGACCTGCAGCGGGCGTTTAATCCGCAGAAAAGCCTTGGCCGCAGCTTGCTCGACAAGGCCGGCGGACTGGATCAGGAAGACAAAGGGGCCGGCGCTGCCATCCATAATCGGCACCTCCGCCGCGTTTATGTCAATATAAACATTGTCTATGCCCAAGCCCGCCAGGGCGGACAACAGGTGTTCAATGGTGGAGATCTTGACCTCGCCGGAGACAAGCGCGGTGGAAAGCGTAGTCTCCCCGACATTCTCCGGACAGGCCCGGATCTCGACCGCCGGCTCAAGATCGACACGCCGAAAGATGACGCCGCTATTTACCGGCGCCGGCCTTAAGGTCAAAGCAACGTTCTTGCCCGTGTGCAGCCCGACGCCCGTTGCGCGGATGACATTTTTGAGAGTTCGTTGCCGGATCATGCTTATTATTTCCCTTATATCGGCCTGTGCGCGGCCCCAAAATCCCCCTGATTGCGACTTATTCTTCATCCTTTTAGCAGGCAAATCCCGCCTCTGTCAAGCATTGCCTTTCCCTTGCCGTCCCTCACTGAAAAAACCCGACCAGAATCAGCACCGGAAAGATAAGCAAGTTCGTCATTCCTTAATCTACCGTCCATGCCCCGTCATTCATGGCTTGACCAGGAATCCACCGGGCACCCCACCGGTATTTCTTGGATTCCCGTTTTCACGGGAATGACGAGGGAAAAGGTATATTCCTGTCCCCGTTTCCACGGGGACATGCTTCCGCAGGAATGACGGAGACGAATCTGGAACCATGTAATTACTCGTCATTCATGGCTTGACCAGGAATCCACCGGGCACCCCACCGGTATTTCTTGGATT
Source organism: Gammaproteobacteria bacterium (assembly GCA_963923955.1). GTDB lineage: Bacteria > Pseudomonadota > Gammaproteobacteria > Eutrophobiales > Eutrophobiaceae. The sequence goes on along the minus strand of OZ000552.1, from coordinate 728,286 downwards.
CCCGTTTTCACGGGAATGACGAACTGAGGTGTGCTCTTGCACACCCCCTGCCCGCGCCCGGCAGATGTATCCGGGCTTGACGATCAAGGACTCATCTATCAATCGGCCTGCTTGCGCAGGAATGCCGGGATGTCAAGATAATCCGGATCATCCTTGAGTGCCGCGCCTTCCGCCTTGGCGTTCCTTTTGCGTATCACCGTGGGCCGGTCAAGCTCCTTATAATCAACCGGGGCAACGGGATTTTGCACCAACTTGACCCGCGCCGGCTCATCCCGTTCAACCCGGCCCAGGCCGGTTGCGACAATGGTCACCCGCAGCTCCCCGCTCATGTTCGGATCGAGCTCGGTGCCGACCACCACCGTGGCATTCTCGGAAGCAAACTGCTTGATCGTGCTGCCGACCTCATCAAATTCACCGATGGTCAGATCCGTCCCGGCGGTAACATTCACCAACACGCCCCGGGCACCGGAGAGATTGACATCTTCCAGCAGCGGGCTGGCGATTGCGGCTTCCGCCGCGATCTTGGCCCGGTCCTCGCCCTGCGCCTTGCCGGAGCCCATCATGGCCATGCCCATTTCCGACATCACCGTGCGCACATCGGCAAAATCCACATTGATCATCCCGGGACAGGTGATCAACTGGGCAATGCCCTGCACCGCCCCCAACAGCACATCGTTCGCCGCCCCAAAGGCGTTTAACAGGCTGATATCCGGGCCGAGTACGCTCATCAGTTTATCGTTGGGAATGGTAATTAAGGAATCCACAAATTGCGCCAGATCAGTAATCCCCTCATCTGCGACCCGGGCGCGCTTGCTGCCTTCAAAGGAAAACGGTCGGGTTACAACCGCCACCGTGAGGATGCGCATCTCTTTGGCAATCTGGGCGACAATGGGTGCCGCCCCGGTGCCGGTGCCGCCACCCATGCCAACGGCGATAAAGACCATGTCGGTACCTTCCAGCACATCCTTCACCTGGTCCCGGTCTTCCAGTGCCGCCTGCCGGCCAATATCCGGATCGGCCCCGGCGCCCAGCCCCTGGGTAACATTACGACCCAGTTGCATCACCGTCCTCGCCGATGATTTCTCCAGCGCCTGCGCATCGGTATTGGCACAGATAAAATCAACCCCATCAATGTTGGCACGCAGCATATGCTCCACAGCGTTACCGCCGCCGCCGCCAACACCGATGACCTTCATAACCGCCGCCTGATTGGCGGCATCGACTAATTCAAACATTTTCTCGCCCTCCTCTTAAATATGAATACAATGAAATAAACTCTTAAAAATTACCCTGAAACCAACTCTTCATTCGCTCCCATACGCCTTGCATACCGCCATCAAAACGCCGCCCCGTTACATCGTCCCGGCGCTGGCGTTGCCCGAATAACAGCAGGCCGACGCCGGTTGCATAGATCGGGTTTCTGACCACATCGGCCAGGCCGCTCACGTGTTGCGGCATGCCGACCCTGACCGGCATGTGAAAGATCTCCTCGGCCAGCTCGATGCAGCCTTCCATCTTGGCGCTGCCGCCGGTGAGTGCGATGCCGGCGGCGATCAGGTCTTCATAACCGCTGCGCCGCAACTCGGCCTGCACCAGGCTAAACAACTCGTCATAGCGCGGCTGTACGACTTCGGCCAGGGTCTGGCGCGCCAGGCGCCGCGCCGGCCGCTCGCCCACGCTGGGCACTTCGATGCTCTCCTCAGCATTGGCCAGCTGCGTCAGGGCACAGGCGTATTGCACCTTGAGGTCTTCGGCATGTTGCGTTGGGGTGCGCAGGGCAACGGCAATGTCATTGGTCACCTGATCGCCGGCAATGGGAATGACCGCAGTATGATGGATCGCACCATCGGTAAAGATCGCTATGTCTGTCGTGCCGCCGCCGATATCGACCAGACAAACGCCTAAGTCTTTTTCATCTTCCGTCAACACGGCATAGCTGGAGGCGAGCTGCTCTAAGATGATGTCATCCACGTCCAGGCCGCAGCGCCGCACACACTTGATAATATTCTGCGCGGCACTGACCGCGCCGGTGACGATATGCACCTTGGCTTCCAACCTGACCCCGGACATGCCGATCGGTTCTTTGATGCCTTCCTGGTTATCGATCACAAATTCCTGCGGCAGGATGTGCAGGATCTTCTGATCCGCCGGGATGGCCACGGCACGGGCGGCATCGATCACCCGATCGACATCGCCCGGCGCAACTTCATTATCACGGATGGCCACGATGCCGTGGGAATTCAGGCTGCGGATATGGCTGCCGGCGATGCCGGCATAGACGGAATGGATCTCACAACCGGCCATGAGCTCGGCCTCTTCGACTGCGCGCTGGATGGACTGCACGGTTGACTCTATGTTGACCACCACGCCCTTTTTCAGGCCGCGCGAACGGCTGGAGCCGATGCCGATAATTTCTATTTCATCGGCAGGCGTGATCTCGCCGACAATGGCAACAACCTTGGAAGTGCCGATATCCAGACCGACAATGAGATGTTTGTCCGCTCTTCTGGCCATATTATCTCTGCCCTGTGCTCATGGTTAATGGAGCATTTTTCAGACGCACGGCAAAGCCATTGGTATAGCGCATGTCCAGCGCGGCCATCTCATCCAGGCGCTGTTTGAATTGAGCAAGGACATAGCGGGCAAGGTATTCAAGCCGTTCTGAAGTTTTCCGCCGGCCCAGCTTAATCACCAGCCCGTTGTTTAATACCACGACCCAGGCGCGGCGCTCATTGAGCTTTAGTTCAGCCACCTCAAGATCGCTGCCTGCAAGCATGGCACTTAGCCGATGAAGATAATCCATCAGCAGCAACTCCGAACCCGGCGGGCCGTACAAGATGGGCAAGTCCGCCGGGATGGTCTGCGCCGCCGGAGCAAAGAACCGGCCTGCCGCATTGAGCAGACCTTCCTCGCCCCAGCGCGCCGCGGCAGTCTGTTCTTGCACCTGCACGGTGATGGCATCCGGCCATACCCTTTTGACCGCAACCTGTTCCACCCAGGGCTCCAATAGCAGGGTCTCCTGAATCGCCTCCACGTTCACAGTAAAGAAACCGCCCTGCACAACCCCGGCGACAGACTCTTCCAGCTTCAATGGGATGAGATGGCGAAATTCCCCTTCGATGGCAAGCTGCCTGATGGGCAAGGTGCCGGGATTGAGCAGATGCCAGCCACCGCAGAGCAGGATGAGCATGAGCACCGCACTGAACAGCAGGCCGCGGCCGGAGCGATGCTTATGCCAGTCATGCCGCTTAGGCCGATCCTGGCGCTCTGCGGCCACGCATTCCTCATCTGCTGCCACTGTCATCTCCGCCGCACTCATACAGCGAGCCTCCGCTCGATATCGACCTGTTGCATGCTGGTATCCAAAATCCTGATCACCAGCTCATCAAATTCAATCCCGGCCTCTAAGGCCGCCATCGGCACCAGGCTGTGACTGGTCATGCCCGGGATGGTATTCACCTCAATTAACCAGCTCTTGCCGGCGGCATCTTGCATCAGATCAACCCGCCCCCAGCCGTCGGCGCCTACACGCGCAAATGCTTCCAGCGCAACCGCGGCCAGCGCCTGCTCCTGCTGCGCATCAAGACCGCAGGGGCAGATGTATTGCGTTGTGTTGTCTTCATACTTGGCCGCATAGTCATAAAAGACCCGCGGCGTCTGCAGACGAATGGCCGGCAGCGCCGCGCCCGCCAATATGCCCACCGTGTATTCCCCGCCTTCTATCCAGCGCTCGGCCATGACCCGCTGGTCAAATTCACGCGCCGCCAGCCACGCCGGACGCAATGCTTCTTCGTTCTCAACCTTCGCCGCGCCACAGCTGGAACCCTCCTGCACCGGTTTGATCATCAGCGGAAAGCCCACTTTTTTTCCGGCTTCAGGTAAATCCGCCTCGTCATTTATTTCCATAAACTCCGGCGTGGCCAGGCCGTGCGCCTGCCATAGCCACTTGCTGCGCACCTTGTCCATGCTCAACGCCGAGCCCAGTACGCCGCTGCCGGTATAGGGAATGCTCAGAGTTTCAAGCGCACCCTGGATGACTCCGTCTTCGCCGCCGCGGCCGTGCAGGGCAATAAAGGCGCGGTCAAAATGATTTGCCGCCAGAGTGCTGACGCAATCTTTATCTACATCTATGGCATGTGCCGCAATCCCCTTGCGCCGCAGGGCTGCATAGACGGCCTGGCCCGACTGCAAGGAAATCTCCCGCTCGGCTGAAGATCCGCCCATCAACACGGCCACGCGGCCATAGCCTTCGGGCAAGGGCTTGTGCGCCGGCGTATTCACTCGGCCACCCCGACAATGCGCACTTCCGGTTCCAGCGTAATCCCCTGCTGCGTTTCAACGACCTGCTGGATGTGCCGGATCAGGGCCTCGATATCCGCGGCCCTTGCCCCATGCTCATTGATAATAAAATTCGCATGTTTATCCGAGACCCGCGCCTGCCCGATTGCCTTGCCCTTGAGTCCGGATGCCTCGATCAGACGACCGGCATAATCCCCTTCAGGATTGCGAAATACCGAGCCGCAGCTAAACACGCCGGTGGGCTGGCTGGCGCTGCGCCTTGCCAGCAGCGCCCGCAGCCTCTGCTGCCCCGCACCGGAATCATCCCTTGCTAATTGCAATTCCGCGCCGATGAACCATTCTTGCCTTGATAGCGCGACCGCGCGATAGGCGATCGCAAAGTCCTTTCTTGAGCGCTTTGTGATCTCGCCGCTTCGGTTTATGACTTCCACCTGCCTCACCAAGGCCCAGGTCTCGCCGCCAAAGGCACCGGCGTTCATGGCGAGTGCCCCGCCCATCGTGCCGGGGATTCCGACCAGAAATTCAGCCCCGCTTAGCTCGTTGCGGGCGGCAAAGCGCGCGACCTTTGCACAGGCGACCCCAGCGCCGGCTATCACGCCGCTGCCATTACTGCGCTTCAAGTCATTCAACACGCCGTGCAGGCTGATCACCGTGCCGCGAATGCCGCCATCACGCACCAAGAGATTGCTGCCCAGACCCAGCCAGGTAAGTGGCTCATCGGCGGCTAAGCCGGATAAAAACACGGCCAGATCATCAATATCCGCCGGCACATAAAACCTATCCGCCGGCCCGCCCACGCGCCATGAAGTATGGCGCGCCAGCGGCTCCTGATAACGCAGGCGGCCACGCAGCTCAGCAGTTTTATTCAACTCATTCATCCTACAAGCCATTTTTTTCAGTCCTGTTTCTCCTCAAGCGCAACACTCAATGCACGGCTTTGTAGCGTTGCAGCAATTCACCGGCCAATGAACCAATATCGCCGGCGCCCAGGGTCAACAAGATGTCATCGTCCGCAACGATGCCAGGCAGCAGCGAATGAATTGCATGTCGATCCTCGATAAAGATGGGATCAACCTTGCCGCGCAGGCGGATCGCCCGACACAAGGAACGGCTGTCCGCACCCGGGATGGCCGCCTCACCCGCGGCATAGACATCCAGGACAATCAACACATCGGGCGCGGTCAATGCTTGAGAAAAGTCTTCGAACAGATCGCGGGTACGGCTATAGCGATGCGGCTGAAAGATGAGGATCAACCTGCTTTTTGGCCAGCCCTGCCTGATTGCTTCCATGATCACGGCGATCTCGCGCGGGTGATGGGCATAATCATCCACCAGCAAGAGCGACTTGCCGTCGATCTCGATCCGCCCCTTGACATCAGAGCGTCTGGCGATGCCCTGGAATTTTTCCAGCCCGGCCACGATCGCCGCATCGGCCACGCCTAATTCGGACGCCACCGCGATGGCGGCTAAGGCATTGGCGACATTGTGCCGGCCCGGCAGAGGAAGCCGTATCTCCAGCGGCGGCTCGTCTGGGCGCCTGAGGCTAAACCAGGTCTGCGACTGCTGCTGGCCGATAATCGTGGCGCTAAAATCGGCCTGGCTATCCAGTCCATAGGTGACAACCGGCTTGGTAACTTTCGCTACGATGTCGTTGATGCCCGGATCATCAAGGCACAAGACCGCCAGGCCATAAAAGGGCAGGCGCTGTAGAAATTCAAGAAAGTGATTCTTTAACAGCTTGTAATCCCCGCCGTAGGTCTGCATGTGATCCATATCAATGTTGGTCAATACCGCCACGCTCGGTTGTAAGTGTAAAAACGAGGCATCGCTCTCATCGGCCTCGGCAACCAGGTATTTGCCGCTGCCCAGCCGGGCGCTGGCACCGGAGCTGTTCAGACGCCCGCCGATGACATAGGTTGGATCCAAGCCGGCTTCGGCGAGCAGGCTGGCGATGAGGCTCGTGGTGGTGGTCTTGCCGTGGGTGCCGGCAACGGCAATGCCGCGCCGAAAACGCATTAGCTCCGCCAGCATCTCCGCCCTGGGGATAACCGGGATCCGGTGTCGGCGCGCCGCCATGATCTCCGGGTTGTCCGCAGCAATGGCGCTGGAGACCACCAGCACATCACTGCCGTCGATATGCTGTGCGGCGTGATTGCTTGCCACGCTGATTCCTAGGCCTTGCAGGTGCCGCACTGTTGCGCCCGCGCTTAGGTCGGAACCGGATATTTCATAGCCCAGGTTATGCATCACTTCCGCGATACCGCTCATGCCGGCACCGCCGATGCCGACAAAATGAATATGCCGTACCCGACCCATGCCGTGATCATTTAGCTCAGACATGGATCAACTCCAGACAGCGTTTGCCGACATCGCGGGTCGCATCGGGATAGGACCGCGCCTTGCATTTGCTCGCCATGTCCAGCAGGCGCGGGCGATCTTGGGCGAGAGCCTGCAACAAGTCCGCCAGGCTATGGGTGTCAAGTTTTTGCTCAGGCAACAACACCGCCGCACCGCTATCGCTTAGATAACGCGCATTGGCCGTCTGGTGATCATCCACCGCATAGGGAAAGGGCACCAGGATCGCGGCCAGGCCGACCACACACAGCTCGGCAATGGTCAAGGCACCGGCGCGGCACAGCACCAGATCAGCCCAGCGATAGGCCGCCGCCATGTCTTCAATAAAGGCATCTAAGCGCACCCCATCAACACCAAGTTCCTTATAAAGATCAGTGGTATCGCGCAGATGCCGCGCGCCGGTTTGATGCCGGATGTCGATCATGACCTCAGCGGGCAGTTGCCTGATCGCAGCCGGCAGGGTCTGGTTTAATTTCCTCGCGCCTTGGCTGCCGCCGAGGACGAGCAGGCGCATATTGACCTTGTGCCGCTTACTAAAGCGCTGCTCAGGTTCGGGAATAGCACTAAGCGCGTCCCGCACCGGGTTGCCGGTGGTGCTGATCTTTTTGCTCTTGGCAAAGGTAGCAGGAAAGCCCTGCATGATATGGCGCGCGAAGGGCGCCAGGATGCGATTGGTCATGCCGGCGATCGCATTCTGCTCGTGCAGGCACAGCGGGATGCGCAACAGCCATGCGGCAATGCCGCCCGGCCCGCCGGCATAGCCGCCCAGGCCCAGCACCGCCGCCGGTTTATGCCGCAGCATGATGCGTAGCGCCTGGCAGAGCGCAAGACTTAACCTAAGCGGCGCAAGCAGCCAGCGCAGCAGGCCATGACCACGCAGGCCGCTGACATTGATGCTGAGCAGGGGATAATCATTTTCCGGTGCCACCCTCGCCTCCAGGCCGCTCATTGTGCCCAGCCAGAGCACCGGCACCTGCTGCTTGCGCAGGTAATCGGCAACGGCCAATGCCGGATAGACATGCCCGCCGGTGCCGCCGGCCATGATCAAAACGGGTCTAGGCTGCATAGCCGGCCACCGCCTCTGGCACACGATCACGCACAGTTTCGTGATTCTCATAGTCAGCCCGAATCAACAGCGCCACCAGGATGCAATTAACGATCATGCTGTTGCTGCCGTAGCTCATCAAGGGCAGCGTGATGCCCTTGGTCGGCAACAGCCCCATGTTCACGCCCATGTTGACGACGGCCTGCATGCCGATCAGCAGGCCGATGCCGTAACAGAGATAGGCCGCAAACAGGCGCCCGGCCTGCTCGGCAATGTGTGCGATCACAAAGGCGCGCCAGAGGATGAAAAGATACAAGCAGATGACCAGGCTAATGCCGACCAGCCCCAGTTCTTCGGCCAAGACCGCAAACACAAAATCCGTATGCGCCTCAGGCAGGTAAAATAATTTCTGCACACTGCTGCCTAAGCCGACGCCAAACCATTCGCCGCGTCCAAAGGCGATCAGGGCCTGGGTCAACTGAAAACCGCTGTTAAAAGGATCCTGCCAGGGATCCATGAAGCTGGTTAAGCGTTGCAGGCGATACGGCGACAGCACGGCTAAGCTAAGCAGCGTAACGCTGGCCGCCATTACCCAGGCAAAAAACCGACCCAGCGGTACGCCGCCCATGAATAACATCCCTAAGGCGGTGGCAAATATGACGACTGCGGTGCCGTAGTCCGGCTCCCATAATAAAAGCCCCGCAATCAGGGTGACGACGCCTATCGGCCTGATGAATCCGGCAAAGCTGTTTTTTAATTTCTCGCCGTGCCGCACCAGGTAGCCGGCGAGATAGGCCAGGATGAAAATTTTCACCGGTTCGGAGCCTTGCAGGTTGATGCCGCCGACATTGATCCAGCGCACACTGCCGTTGACCTCCCGCCCGACGCCGGGCACCAGCACCAGGGCCAGCAGGAAGATCCCCAGCAACAACAGCGGCATACTGGCCCGTTCCCAAAAACACAAAGGCATCTTCACTACCGCACAGGCCACGCCCAGGCCCAGCATGACGGCGATCAGCTGGCGCCAGAAGTAATACAAGGGCGCGCTGTAATTCCGATCGGAGATGGCGATGGATGAGGAGGCCACCATCACCAGGCCGAGGCAGATCAAAAACAAGACCACGCCGAGCAGCCAGGCATCGTATTGCAACGGCAAGCCGGCCTTGCCCGGGCCTGCCATGCTCGCCTGCTTCCCGGCCATCTTCCCGCTCATCTTCTTAGGCATCCGTTACTTTCCTCCCGGCAACAGCGCTTGCAGCGCCTGCACATAGGCATCGCCCCGGGCCTGATAATCGCTGAACATATCCAGGCTGGCGCAGGCCGGGGAGAGCAAGACAATGTCGCCTGCCTGCGCCAATTCCGCCGCCGTGCGCACCGCCACTTCCATGCTCACGGCAAAACACAGCGGCACCACACCCGCCAGGACAGCCTCCAATCTGGGCGCGTCTTTGCCGATAAGAACCACGCCACGAACGGCATCTTTCACACTCAGCGCTAGTGGAGAGAGATCCGCGCCCTTGGCCGCGCCACCGGCGATCAGGATGAGCTTGCCTTTAGCTGACAGAGCGGCAATCGCCGCGCAGCTTGCCGCCACATTGGTGGCCTTGGAATCGTTGTACCAACTGACACCTTGGTAATGCGCCACAAACTGGCAGCGATGCGGCAGGCCGCCAAAGGCAGGCAAGGCCCTCAACATGGCGGGCATGGGCAGCCGGATCGCCGCACCCAGCGCCAAGGCAGCCAGCGCATTGGACAGATTGTGCCGGCCCGGTATTTTTACTTTGCTCGCGGCCAGTAATTTCTTCTCGCCCTGCATCAGCCAGTATTCTTGACCAAACTTCTGCAAGCCAAACATGGGCGCCTCAGGTTTATCCGTGCCATAGCTGATGAGCTTTCTGTGTTTCATTTCCAAGGCCAAGCTATCTTGCTCATCGCGGTTGAACACAATGACCCCATCGCCCTGATGAACATTCAGCTTGGCGGATAGATAGGCATCCAGATTGGGGTAACGATCCAGATGGTCTTCGCTGATGTTTAAGATCACGGAGGCCACTGCATTGAGCGAGCTGAGTGTTTCCAACTGGAAACTGGAGAGTTCCAGCACATAAAAGTCCGGCTCATCCAGCGCCAGCAGTTCCAATACCGGCGTGCCGATGTTGCCGCCCGGCGCAGCCTTGAAACCGGCGGCACGGATCATCTCAGTGAGCAGCGTGACCACCGTGCTCTTGCCGTTGGAACCGGTTACGGCAATCACGGGCGCGCTTACCTCGCGGCAGAAAATCTCCACATCACCGCAGACCGGAATGCCGGCGGCTATGGCCTCTCGGATAACCGGCTCGCTTAAGGACACGCCGGGGCTGATGATCAAGGCCTGTGCGCTACAGATCACTTCCCGCTCCAGGCTGCCTAAGTGAACCGGCACTTCAGGACAGGCCGCTTGCAGCGCGGCCAGTTGCGGCGGCTGATCTCGGCTGTCCACCACGGCGAAGCGGCCCGCTTTGCGTTGGTGCAGATAACGGGCGCAGGACAAGCCGGTCTTGCCCAAGCCGACAATCACCGTCTCATACGGCTGCCTTTCTTTCTTCATCGCTGCGCTTGCCAAGGCATTGTTCATCTTAAATCACATCAACGGATCTTCAGGCTGGCCAGGCCGATCAGCACCAGGATGACAGTGATGATCCAGAAGCGGACGATGACGCGCGGCTCCGGCCAGCCTTTTAGTTCATAGTGGTGGTGTAAGGGCGCCATGCGAAACAGCCGTTGGCCGGTCAGTTTGTATGAACTCACTTGCAGGATGACCGAGACAGTCTCCATCACGAACACGCCGCCCATGATGAACAAGACCAGCTCCTGCCTAGTCACCACGGCGATGACGCCTAAGGCCGCGCCTAAGGCCAAGGCGCCGATGTCGCCCATGAACACCTGCGCCGGATAGGTGTTGAACCAGAGGAATCCTAAGCCCGAACCGGCGATGGTGCCGCAAAAAATGCAGACCTCGCCCACGCCGGGGACGTAGGGAATGCCCAAATACTCGGCAAAGTTTATATTGCCGGCGGCATAGGCGAAGATGGCAAAGGCGCCGGCGATCATAACAGTCGGCAAGATGGCCAGGCCGTCTAAGCCGTCGGTCAGGTTGACCGCATTGCTGGAGCCGACGATGACGAAGTAGCTCAGCACGACAAAGAGCCAGCCGAGTTCCAGGTTCACGCTCTTAATAAACGGCAGGATCAGCTGCGTCTCGGCGGGAATACTCGCGGTCTCAAATAAATACACGGCGGCCACCAGGCCGGCGACGGACTGCCAGAAATATTTCCACCTGCCGGGCAGGCCGGTCGGGTCTTGGCGCACCACCTTACGGTGATCATCCACCCAGCCGATCACGCCAAAAGCCAGCGTTACCAAGAACACCACCCAGACATAACGATTGCTCAAATCGGCCCAGCACAAGGTGCTGAGGGTGATCGAGATCAGGATCAACAAGCCGCCCATGGTCGGCGTGCCCATCTTGATCAGGTGCGTTTCCGGGCCGTCTTCCCGCACCGCCTGGCCGATCTGGTATTTGCTAAGGTAGGCGATCAGCCGGGGGCCGACCACCAGGGCGATGAACAGCGCGGTCAATGCGCCCAAGATGGTGCGCATGGTGATGTACTGGAATACATTAAAGCCGCTGTAGAACTGCGCCAGATATTCGCTCAGCCACAATAACATTTAGCTCCCCTCCTGCATGGCAGCCACGACCTGCTCCATCGCCATGCTGCGCGAACCCTTGACCAGCAGCGTAACCCCGGCGCGCACATCGGCCGCCAGCGCATTGATGAGCGCCTGCCGGGTGGCGAAGTGCCGGGCGCCTTGGCCGAAGCCCTTTGCCGCCTGCTCGCTCAAGGTCCCGACTGCATAAAGCCTTTCCATGCCTGCTGCGCGCGCCTGCTCGCCGGCCTGATAATGAAAGGCAGCCGCGGACTCACCCAACTCGGCCATGTCGCCCAGCACCAGCCAGCCAGCGCCCACATAGCACGACGCCGCCTTGATCGCCGCCGCCAGTGAGGCCGGATTGGCGTTGTAGCTATCATCCAGGATGCGGATGCCGCCCCGGCCTTGTTTGGCCTCCAAGCGCCCCCTGATCGCGGCCATGCCCTCCAGCCCGGACTTGATAAGGGGCAGGGGCAAATCCAGCGCCAGGCAACAGGCCGCCGCCGCCAGCGCATTGGCCACATTATGCGCGCCCGGCAGGGGCAGCTTGATCCTCTCCTCACCGGAAGCAGCCTCCAGGGAAAATTGCGCATGGCCTGTCTCGGCATCCACCCGAATGTCCCGGGCGACAACATCGGCCTGTGCATGCACGGCAAAACTGAGTTGCCGATTCGCGCCCGCCGTCTCTCGCCAAAGGCAAGCAAACTCATCATCGGCGTTGATGATGGCGATGCCGTTTTCCTGCAAGCCGGAAAAGATCTCGGCCTTGGCCTTAGCGACATTCTCAATCGAACCGAAACCTTCCAGGTGCGCCGACGCGCATTGGGTGATCACGGCCACGGTCGGTGCGGCCATTTCCGTCAACCGGGCGATCTCGCCGCAGTGATTCGCCCCCATCTCAATCACAGCAAAGCGGTGTTCTGCGCCGAGACCAAACAGGGTCAGCGGCACACCGATGTCGTTATTCCGATTGCCCATGGTGGCCAGCACCGGCGCCTGTTGGGACAGGATGGCTAAGAGCATTTCCTTCAGCGTGGTCTTGCCGTTACTGCCGGTGATCGCAAGGACCGGAATGGAAAAACGCCGGCGCCATTCCCCGGCCAGCGCGCCCAGCGCCCGGCGGGTATCGCGGGTTTTGAGCAGCGGAAAATCCTTATCCGCGACGGTCTCTTGCTGGATCAGGGCGGCGACAGCGCCCTTCGCCTGCGCCTCGTTGATGAAGGCATGGCCGTCAAAATTCTCCCCTTGCAAGGCGATAAAGAGCTCGCCCGCTTGCAGGCGGCGGCTGTCCGTGCTGCAACCGGCGAATTGCGCATCAGATCCCACCAGCCGGGCGTGGGTGGCGGCGGCGGCGGCGGACAGGGTCATTCTGATCATGGCCGCTCCTGCAGCAGGTTGCGCACCAGTTGGCGGTCGCTAAACGGAAAACGCTTGCCGCCAATCTCCTGATAGGTCTCATGTCCCTTGCCGGCGATCAGGATGGTGTCGGTCTTCGCCGCATTCAGCAGGGTGGCGCGAATGGCCGCGGCCCGATCCAGCTCTACCTTCACCGTATCCGGCGCAGCGATACCGGCCAGGATGTCGTCAATGATCGCCTGCGGTTTTTCATTGCGCGGGTTGTCGCTGGTCAGCACCAGCGCATCCGCATGCTGCTCGGCGATGCGCCCCATCTCCGCGCGCTTGCCCGCATCACGCTCGCCGCCGCAACCGAAGACGCAGGTGATCTGCGCATGTCCCTGCTCGCGTAAAGCACTCAGGGCTTGCTTTAAGGCCTCCGGCGTGTGGGCATAATCGACAAAGATTGCAGGGCCGCCCACGCTGCCGAAGTATTCCAGCCGGCCGGGGATGCCGGTGAACCGCGACAACTGCGCGAGCGCCTGTTCAAAGGGCACATCCAGCAGGCACAGCACCGCCAGACTGGCTACCAAGTTATAGGCATTAAAGCGGCCGTTCAGGGTGCTGTTGAGCAGGCCGCGCCCCCACGGGCTTTGCACCTGCAAGGCCAGCCGATCAGGACTGTTCTCGCAGATCACGGCCTGTACTGCTACGGCAGCCGGTGCCGGCGGGAACTCGGCAACGATGCCGTAGGGAATGACGGGCAGGCTTGGTTGCAATTCCTCTTGCAGTTGCCGGCCGTACTGATCATCGGCATTCACCACGGCAAACTTCATGCGCTCCGATGCAAACAGCCGCCGCTTGGCCTGGGCATAACTTTCCATGTCGCCGTGATAGTCCAGGTGATCGCGGCTTAGGTTGGTAAAGACGCCGATGCTGAAATCCACGCCGGCCACCCGCCCCTGCGCCAGGGCATGAGAGGAGACTTCCATTGCTACATTTTCAATCGCTCGGCCTTGCCATGCGGCCAACAGGCGCTGGATGGTCACGGCATCGGGCGTGGTGTTGGCGCCCGGGCGCAGCGCGCCGAGCAGGCCGTGACCCAGAGTGCCGATGACGCCGGTCTCTTTTTCCTTATACGCAGCCAGGGCGCGGGCCGTCATGTGCGCAACCGAGGTCTTGCCGTTGGTGCCGGTGATGCCGATCACCTTCATTGCACGCGAGGGGTGGCCGTAAAAACGGGCGCTGATGCGGCCGGCTTGGAAGCGCAAGGCCTTGACCGGGAAGAGGGGCACGGTGGGCCTTGTATGGCTCTTGCCCGATAGTGCAGCATCTACCGCCACGGCCACCGCCCCGGCGGCCACGGCCTCTTGAATGTAGTCTGCGCCATTGCCCTGCTCGCCGGGGCAGGCCAGAAAGAGCTCGCCGGCCTTGACCCGGCGGCTATCAAGGCTGACGCCGGTGACCGCCAGGGACGTCTCTGCACTGCTAAAGCCGTGCAGCAATTCCCGCAGCGGCATGCCTCTGGTCTGTTCGCTGAGTACCATCATCGTTATGTTCCTAGGTTATGTTCCTAGGCTATGTCCCTGGGCTATATTCCGGCAGCGCCGGCGGCGGTTGGCCGGCCAACACCGGTTGATGCGTCAGCGACGGCAGGTCATCCGGGGCGATATTCAAGAGGCGCAGGGCGCCCTCCATGACCTGGGAAAAAACCGGCGCGGCCACCTGACCGCCGAAGTACTGCGCGCCGGAGGGTTCATCGATCGCCACCACCAGCACCAGGCGCGGCGCCGTGGCCGGGGCCATGCCGGCGAACACCGACACGTAACGATCATCGGCATAAGCGCCGTGGGCGGCCTTGTGCACAGTGCCGGTCTTGCCGGCCACCTTATACCCCTTGATCGCCGCCCGCTGCCCGCCGCCGCCTTCCTGCACCACGCCCTCCATCATCGCCCGTACTTCCAGCACCTGCGCTTCCGGCAAGACCCGGCTGCCGACGACTTCCCCCTCCACCTTTTGCAGGGAAACCGGGCGGGCGATCCCGCCGCTGGCGATCACGGCGTAGGCCTGCGCCAACTGCAAGGTGGTTACCGCAATGCCGTAGCCAAAGGCCATCCAGGCCAGATCCACCTCCGACCAGTATTGATAATCGCTGAGCAGGCCAGCGGCCTCGCCCGGATAGCCGCTGCCCGTCGGGCGGCCAAAGCCAACGCCGGTGAAAAGATCCCAGATCCTCTCCGGCCCTAGCGCCAGAGCCACCTTGCTGGCGCCAACATTGCTGGATTTTTTCAGCACGCCGGCGATGTCCAAGAGGCCGTAGTTGCTGATGTCCACCACCGTGTGGCCGCCTATGCGGAAGGAACCAGGTTGGGTGTCGATGAGCGAATCGCCGGCGTAAAGCCCGGACAGCAAGGCCGCCATGACCGTGAAGGGCTTGAGCGTGGAACCCGGCTCAAAGACATCGGTCACGGCGCGGTTACGATAACGATGGCCCCTAAGCCCCTTGCGATTGTTCGGGTTGTACGAGGGCTGCGCGGCCATGGCAACAATCTCGCCGCTATCGACATCGAGCATCACCAGCGTAGCGCTGGCGGCCTTGTGCTGCAGCATGGCGGCTTTTAAGGCGCGATAGGCCAGATACTGGATGCGGCGATCCATGCCGAGGACGAGCGCTCGACCGGCGACCGGCTTGGCAATGCTCTCAATGTCCTGCACCACCCGCCCGATGCGGTCTTTCAATACCCGCTTGCTCCCCGGCCGGCCCTGTAGCCAGTGCTCATAGGCCAGTTCAATGCCCTCCTGGCCCTGATCATCAATGTCGGTAAAGCCGATTAAATGCGCGGCGACTTCCCCGGCCGGGTAATAGCGCTTGTATTCGCCCCGCACATGGACGCCTTGCAGACCTAAAGCTGCGACCTCGTCCGCCCGGTCCGGCGTGAGATGGCGTTTCAGATAAACAAACTTGCGCCCGGCGCGCGCTTGTAGCATTTCCACCAGGGCGGCGGCGTCCAGATCCAAGGCCGCGGCCAGGGTGGGCAGACGCTGGCGCTGTTGCAGCAGCTGCCCCGGCACCGCCCAGACCGAGGCCACCGGTGTGCTGATCGCCAGTGGCTCGCCGTGGCGGTCGAGGATCTCGCCGCGGTGCGCCGGGATCTCCACCACCCGCAGCGCGCGCGCATCACCGTGATGGCGATAAAACTCCTTGTTCAAGACCTGCAAATCCACCGCGCGCCAGAGCAATGCCGCGCCCGCCAGGGAAAACAGCCCCAGCAGGAACCAGCGCCGGGTCGGATAGCAGGGCGGTTTCTTTTGCGTTGTCATTGCACCAACAAGACCGTGGCGTTCAGGTCCGGGGTGCGCATGCCGATTTTGCTGCGCGCCAGTTCTTCGATGCGATCATGGGTCGCCCAGGTGCTCTGCTCCAGTTGTAGCCGGCTCCATTCCTCGTTGAGCTGATCGCGTTCCCTCTCCAGCGCCTGGATCTCCACAAACAGCGCCCGCGCCTCATGCTGCAAACGCACCACCTGCAAGGCCGAGGCCAGCACCGCCAGCGCCAGCAGGCCGCAGAGCAGGCCGTTCATATTGCCACCTTACGGGCTACCCGCTCGGCCACGCGCAGGATGGCGCTGCGCGCCTTGTGGTTGCGCTGCTTCTCATCCGCCCCGGCACGAATCGCCTTACCGATGAGTTTCAGGCGCGGCTGCAAATCCGCGGCCACAACCGGCACCGCATCCGGCCACGCATCGCCTAGGGATTCCCGGCGCAGAAAGCGCTTCACCAGCCGGTCTTCCAAGGAATGAAAACTGATCACGACCAGGCGCCCACCGGCGCCTAAGACTTCCAGGGTTTGTTCCAGCACCGCCTCTAATGCCTCCAGCTCGCGGTTGATGAAGATGCGAATGGCCTGAAAGCTGCGGGTGGCCGGGTGCTTGTTCCTCTCTCGGCGCGGGACGGCGGTACGGATGAGTTCCACCAGTTGTGCGGTCGTGGCAATCGGCGCGGCGGCCCGGGCGCGCACGATGGCCGCGGCGATGCGCCCGGCAAAACGCTCTTCGCCGTACTCGCGCAACACGGCGGCGATGTCCTGCTGCGTGGCCTGGGCGAGCCAGGCCGCGGCACTTAAACCCCTGGTGTTGTTCATGCGCATATCGAGTGTCCCATCACGCAGAAAACTAAAACCGCGCCGGGCATCGTCCAGCTGCGGCGAGGACACGCCCAGGTCAAACAGCAGGCCATCCACCCGCCCGCATACATCGTGCGCTGCGGCGACTTCTCGCAGGGCGGCGAAGTCCTCGTGTATGCAGGTAAAGCGTTCATCGGCACTGAACGACTGCCGGGCAAAGGCGATGGCCGCCGGGTCTTTATCCAGCGCATAGAGCCGCCCGCTTGCGGCCAGGCGCCCCAGGATCGCCCGGCTGTGGCCGCCGCGCCCGAAGGTGCAGTCCATGTAACGGCCGTCTGCGCGTATGCCAAGACCATCCAGCACCTCTTCCAGTAATACCGGCTCATGTTCGTATTCACCCAATTTTTTAGCAGTTGCCTGGCAACGCTCACAGCGACAGGGATTTCAGCGCATCCGACGGCTCGCTCTCCTCGTTCCCAATCTGCTGCAGCCACTCATCGCGCTGCGCCTCCCAATTTGCCTGCGACCAGATCTCAAACTTGTTGCCCTGGCCCAAGATAACGGCCTGACGCCCGACCCCGGCGTACTCGCGCAGCGCCTGTTGTAGGAGCACCCGACCCTGGCCGTCCAACTGGCAATCGCTGGCATAGCCGCGCATCATCTGCTTGGCGCGGCGGCCCTGTTTGTCAAAATCGGACAAGGCAGCCAGCTTTTTCTCGACCAACTCCCATTCGGGCA
The DNA here is from genome assembly GCA_963923955.1 of Gammaproteobacteria bacterium. GTDB lineage: Bacteria > Pseudomonadota > Gammaproteobacteria > Eutrophobiales > Eutrophobiaceae. The sequence continues at coordinate 710,701 of OZ000552.1, read as the reverse complement.
GGGGATAGAGCCACAGCGAGCGATCCAGGGGATTGAGCGTCTGCACCAGGGCGCCGCCGGCCATGACGGACAGGCGCTCGCGAAAGCGGCTCGGGATGGCCAGCCGGCCCTTGTCGTCGATGCTGAGATTGCTTAAGCCGCGTAACACCTGAGAACCCCTGATCTATGAAGAAAAACCACTTTTAACCACTTTTCCCCACCAGATCAAACTATAGGAAGTCCGCAGCGCTGCTGTCAAGCAGATCTTGCGATTTTCCGGCGCAAAGTACGCCTTCTTATGACAAGGGCTTAGCCAAAGACGGCGGCATTGGCGATAATTGCCCGGCAAGGCAAGGCGATTTGGCATGAACGGCGGGTAATCAGGATGGCCGAGGTTGCTGCCCCCGCACTGCATACCGAGGGCCGGGAAGAAAAGGTTAAGGAGTTGGCCGATAAGCCGGGTTCTGTCGTGGGCAATCATTCATCTTAGGAAATGCGTCACCGCATCCCTCAAGCAACCTACCCGAACCCGATGCGGGCCGCATCATGGGGTTCCTATTTGGTCTTGCTCCGGGTGGGGTTTGCCCTGCCCTCGCTGTTGCCAACGAGGCGGTGCGCTCTTACCGCACCATTTCACCCTTACCTTAGTGCAACCAAGGCGGTATCTTTTCTGTGGCACTTTCCGTCGGCTCGCGCCGCCCAGGCGTTACCTGGCACCTTAGCCCTGTGGAGCCCGGACTTTCCTCCACCGGCACAAAACCGGCAGCGATTGCCTGGCCAACTCCTTGGCAGCAATTAAAAAGGAAACGGCGCCAAGTGGCAAGCCGAGAGTGATTGGTGGGTCGGTAAAAAGGCCATTAGGCCTGGTCTTCATTTGTCGGTCGGCGGCTTTTCATTGTGCATCTTGAGCGCCAATTCATACAGCGCATTCTTGCGTTGCCCGGTCAGCGCCGCGGCGATTGCTGCGGCCTGCCTAACGCCCAGCGAATCCAACAAGATACTCAATACCCGCCTGGCCTCCTGCTCGTCCGCATGCGTGCCTGCTTCCGCCGCGCCGATCAGCAGCACAAACTCGCCCTTTTGCTGCTGTTCATCGGCCTGCACAAAGGCCAGCAGCCCGGCCAAGTTGGCCTTTTTGATCGTCTCAAACTTTTTGGTCAATTCACGCGCCAGCGCCGCCGGCCTCATCCCGCCAAAGACAGTGACGGCATCCTCCAAAAAATGCACGATGCGCTGCGGGGTTTCATAGAAGATCAGGGTGCGTCGCTCGGTCTTGAGCGCGGTGAAAATTTTTAGACGTGCGGCGTGCTTGTCCGGGGCAAAGCCCTCAAAGGCAAAGCGGGTCGGCGGCAGACCGGCGGCGGAGAAGGCAGCGATCAGCGCCGCGGGGCCGGGAACCGGCACCACCTGCAGGCCCTCGGCATGGGCTGCGCTGACCAGGCGATAACCGGGGTCATTGATCAGGGGCGTACCGGCATCGGCGATCAGCGCCACATCCCGCCCGGCCTTGAGCGCCTCAATCAGCCGCCGCGCCGCCTCATGTTCATTAAAATTATGATAGGCTTGCAGCGGGGTGCGGATGCCGAGCGCGGCCAGGAGCTTCCTGCTGTGGCGGGTGTCTTCTGCTGCGATCAGATCGACCTCAGCCAGGATGCGCTTCGCCCTGGCGCTCACATCCTCCAGATTGCCGATGGGCGTGGCAACGATGTATAAAACGCCGCTGTGCCTTGACATAAGTAGCTCCCGCTTGCCCGGGCTTGCGCAAAAATGCGCTTTATTAATTGCCGCATAAAAAGGATACTAGCACGATGCGTCCGGTACTTTTTCTAACACTGCTCGTCTTACTCTGCGGCTGCGGTATGCCAATGACCAGGCCGGCGGTGGGGAATGATCCGGCAATGGCGGCAAAACGCATGCTCGCCGCAGGCAGGCACACCGCAGCGGCCGAAGAATACCTGCGTTTGGCGAAATTGTATCCGAAGTCCCTGCGCCTGTACCAATTACGAGCCGCGGCCGCCTGGCTCCAGGCCGGGGAGAGCGCAGAGGCCATGAAGCTGCTGGCGATGACAGCGGTTGATGCAGATGAACCAGAAGCCGCGGCCTTAAAGACAATTTTATTAGCGCGCCTGGCATTAAAAAACGCGCAGGCGCAAGATGCGCTGGATGAACTCGCGCAGCCCTTTTCCCCAAAGGTTTCGGACACCTTAGAGGCCGAGCGTTATCTCATCCGCGCAGAAGCCCAGGTCGCACTCAAGAATTACCTGGGGGCGGTGCGCGAACGTCTCCGCTTACAGGACTATCTGCAACAGGATGCGGCCCGGCGGCAAAACCTAGAGGCACTGTGGCGGGCCTTGAACAGTATCAGGCCGGAGCGCTTGCAGGCGCTGCGTGACAGTAGCGATGAACAAATGCGCAGCTGGATCGAGCTGGCCTTGATCAACCAGGCGCATTTATTCAAGCCGGAACTGCTACAGCAGGCCCTGCGCTCGTGGCAGGAACAATATCCGCAACATCCGGCACTGCCTGTGATCACGCAACAGATGCTGGCCTTGAGTAGGCAATACAAGCTGCATCCGCAGGAAATAGCCGTATTGCTGCCCTCCTCAGGCAAGTACCAACGGGCGGCACATGCCATCCGCGATGGTTTCCTGGCCGCCTGGTATGCCGCAGCCGATTATCAGCCCAACATTCAGTTTTATGACGCGAATGCCCTGAATATCCGCACCAGTTATCAACGGGCGCTGGACAATGGCGCTGATTTCATTGTCGGCCCCTTGGAAAAACAGGCCATACAATCACTGGCAGCGGCCGGCGACATCACCGTGCCAACGCTTGCCCTGAACCGGATAGACGAAATGACCGCGGTGGGGAAGGAGGGATTGGACTCAAAGCTGCTCAACTTGGTCCAGTTTGGACTCTCCCCGGATGATGAGGCGCGCCAAATCGCGCAACGTGGAATCTTCGACGGGCATCATCAAGCATTAGTAATCACGCCGGACACCGACTGGGGCGGGCGATTATATCGAGCCTTCAGAGAAGAGTGGGCAGCATACGGCGGCACAGTGCTGGAGCATGTTACTTATGCGGCGGATAGCGGCGACTATCGCACACCGGTGAAGAGGCTGCTGAATATTGATAGCAGCGAGCGCCGAGCTATCATCCTGCGGCAGCGCTTGGGCCGGCGGCTGATTAGTGAAAGCCGCCTGCGTGAAGATGCGGATATGATCTTTGTCGCCGCAACGCCGGTTGCTGCAAGGCAGCTTGTGCCGCAGCTGCGTTTTTTTCGCGCCGCTGACCTGGCGCTGTATAGCTCTTCCCATGCCTACGGCGGCAAAGAAGACCCCCGAGCAGACCGGGATATGGATGGCGTTATGTTCCTGGATATGCCCTGGCTGTTGGACAAAGGCCAGCAGGGCTCGCAACTTCAAGAGATCATTAATCAGCACTGGTCGGCCGATACGTCCCTCTACAGACGCTTGTATGCACTGGGGATCGATGCCTTCCAGGTCATTCCCGAGCTTGGCCGTCTTGCCCTGCAACAACATAGCCGTCACGCCGGCAAGACCGGTGAGCTGTATATGACCGAGGCCGGCCATCTGCTGCGCCGGCTATTGTGGGCAAAATTTGCCAAGGGCCGGCCGCGGCTGCTGGATCAGGGTATGTAAGCCTTGAGCAAGAAGCTCTCTGCCCGGCAATATGGAAAATCGGCCGAAGACAAGGCGCTGGAATTTTTACAGAGGCAAAAATTAAAGCTGCTGGCGCGCAACTATCGAAGCCCACAGGGTGAGATTGATCTCATTATGCGAGATGAAGACACGCTGGTATTTATCGAGGTGCGCGCCCGGCACAACAGCGATTTCTTAGCCGCGGTAGAGAGCATCGACACACACAAGCGCAGGCACATTATCAAGGCCAGCGAACATTACCTGCAAAGACATGGCAGCTACGCCGCTTGTCGCTTTGATGTCATCACCTTAAGCGGTGCGCTGGATAAGGCCGGGATCGACTGGATCAAAAACGCCTTTGCGGCATAATATTGGCAAAGGCCACAGAACAGGGCAGATCGTAAAAACAGACATGGACCCTATTACACGCATCCAGCATAACTTTGATGAGAGCATCGCGCTAAAGGCGCAGGCCGCGACCGCACTTGCGCCAGCCATCGCAAGCGCGGCGCAGGTGATGACCGAGTGCCTGCTGCATGAACAAAAGATCTTGAGCTGCGGCAATGGTGGCTCCGCCGCCGATGCACAGCATTTTTCTGCCGAGATGCTGAATCGTTTTGAAATGGAGCGGCCGGGCCTGCCCGCCCTTGCATTGACGACAGATAGCTCTACACTCACGGCCATTGCCAATGACCATCAATATGCCGACATTTTTGCCCGACAGATCCGTGCGCTGGGGCAACCCGGCGATGTCCTCTTGGCGATCAGCACCAGCGGCGAATCAGCCAATGTCATCGCAGCGATTGATGCCGCCCATGAGCGCGATATGCGCATTGTCTGTCTTGGCGGGCGTGAGGGCGGGAAGATGGCCGCGCTGATGCAGGAGAGCGACATCGAGATCCGGGTGCCAAGCTGGTCAACGGCGCGCATCCAGGAGGTGCATGTGATGATCCTGCATTGCATCTGCGATTTGATTGATCACCACTTACTTGGTGTGGAAGGATAGAAAATGCTTAAAAAAATACTGCGATTTTATCTTGTCTTGGCCCTCGTTGTGCTGCTGCCGGGCTGTGCTGCGGTGGCGGTTACTGGCATGGCAACCGGTGCCTCGGTGGCGGCCGGTGCCCGCACAACAGGCACCGTGGTCGAAGATCAGGCCATTGAATTAAAGGCGGAGAAACTTTTCTATGTCAATGAAGAGTTTAATGAGCTAACGCATATCAATGTCACCAGTTATAACACCGTTGTGCTATTAACCGGCGAGGCACCCAGCGAGGAACTCAAGGCGCATGCCGCCGCCCTGGTCGGTGAAATTGAGAAGGTGACGCAAATCTATAATGAAATCACCATTGCCGCGCCCAGCTCGCTGATGTCACGCAGCAGCGACTCCTTAGTCACCGCCAAGGTAAAGACCCGACTGCTGACCGATGAGGGCGTACCGGCAGTAAATATCAAGGTTGTCACCGAGAACGGGGTGGTGTTTTTAATGGGCGTACTCACTCGCGCCGATGCCGAGCGGGCAACGGAGATCACCCGCCAGACAGGTGGCGTACAAAAAGTCGTCAAGCTGTTTCAATATATCGATTGAGGAAAGGCTGCTTGGATTAAGCGTTATTCCTGCGGAAGCAGGAATCCACTTGGTTGCTGGCGGGATATTGAATAGATTTCTGGTCCTGCTCCCCGTGTCCAGTCAGGTCCCTGGCACCGACCAGGGAACGGGGCAGGCTATTCCCGGCTTGACCTTAGAATCCATCCACGTCAAAGCCAAGAACAGGCGCTGTCCCCGGGACCTGCTGGATTCCCGTTTTCACGGGAATGACGAATGAGGCGACATCGCTTTCGCGAAGACGAGGACGGGAGCGGCAGGGCTGCTGTGGCGCATCCCCGTGCTCCGCGGCATAATACCTCCTGTACAAAAATGACGTTCCTTATCGCGGGAAGGTTTGCTTACTTGACAACTTGTAGATGGGGTTTTCCGGCACCGGGGGCGGTGGCTGCATTGTCCTCTGCGGAGGCCTCATCTTCTTCGGGAAAGACCACGCCATTGCCACTTTCTTTGGCATAAATGGCCAGCACCGTTGCTATCGGCGCATAGACTTGATAGGGCCTGCCTGCAAAGCGTGCATTAAAACTCAGCGAGTCGTTGTTGATGAGAAGCTCACGCACCGCAGAAGGTGAAATGTTGAGGACGATCTTGCCATCCTGGGCATATTCGCTGGGCACCTGCACACCGGCGGCTTCAGCATCTACCATCACATACGGGGTCAGGCCATTATCCAGGATCCACTCGTTCAAGGCGCGGAGTAAATATGGTCTATTAGATGTCATCGTAAGCGCCTAATGAGCCGAGCCGGAACCTAAGAGCAGAAGATTACGAAACCGCCAGGCATCTTGAGTTATTTTCCTAAGGCCGTATCAGATGGGCGAGCGCAATGGTTTTCATGCCAGACGCAGCTCGCGTTCTGCTTCGGACAAGCTCTGCTGAAAGGCATCACGCGCAAACAGGCGCTCGGCATACTGCTGTATGTCCGCAGCAGAATCCGGCAGCGAAATACCATAATGGGAAAGACGCCACAGCAGAGGCGACATGCAACAATCGATCAGGCAGTATTCATCCGACATGAAATAAGGCTTGTGCTTAAAGGCCGGGGCGATCGCAGTCAGGTGATCACGTAAGTTCCTTCTGGCATTCGCCGCGGCGATTTCATTTTCACTGTGCAGGTCATCCAGCGTTGAATACAGGTCGCGGATGACGCGGTAGCGCAGCTGCCGATTATTCGCCCGCGCCACCGGGTCAACCGGCATCAGCGGCGGATGCGGAAAGCGCTCATCTAAGTATTCCATAATAATCTGCGCGTCATACAAGACCAGATCTCGATCAATCAATGTCAACACCCGATTATAGGGGTTCAGCTCCGCCAGTTCTTCCGGCACGGCATCACCGCTCTTGACGTAGTTTATCTCGACATGGATGTCCTTCTCGGCCAGCACGATGCGGACACCATGTCCAAGCGGACTATGAGTATCGGAATACAGCACCATAACAGAACGTCTATTTGCTACACCGGCCATCAGGCCCTCCCGGGCAAGCTCGTAAATCGATGAAAGAAAAACGGGGAATTAATGCAGGTCTCTCCAGAATTCCCTTTTCAGAAGATAAGTGATGAGTAAAAACAGGAATAAATACGCCAGCACCCAGCCGCCGATGGTCTTGCGTTTCAACTGTATCGGCTCGCCCAGATAGACCATAAAATTGACCAGATCGCTCACTGTCTGTTCATATTCGGCTGGCGTCTGCTCGCCTTGTGTTTCCAGTGCCAGCCCGACGATCTTCTGCACGGTCTTGCCTGTGTCATCCACCTGCTCCTCATAAACGGCCTCCTGCCAGCCCTGCAACTGCCAGAGGACATGCGGCATTCCCACGTCCTTGAATGCCAGGTTATTCACACCGAGGGGACGGGCGGGGTCGCGATAAAAGGTCATGAAGTAGGTATAGAGCCAGTCCGCACCCCTTGAGCGGGCGATGACAGAGAGATCAGGCGGGGCCACACCGAAGTACTGCTCGCCGTCTTCCTTGCTCATAGCAATGGTCATCGTGCTGCCCGGCTTGTCCGTGCCGAACATGAGATTCTCCTTGAGCACGTTCTCAGGTAACTCCAGGTCTTCGGCAATCCTGTTATAGCGCATATAGGCCGCTGAGTGACAACCCAGGCAATAATTGACAAAGATACGTGCGCCGCGCTGCAATGATTTTGTATTGGAGAGATCAACGTTGGCCTGCATCATGTGCGCGCTCTCCCCCGCCGCCCAGCTGGCGGTACTGAGCGCTATGGCGGATAGCAGAAAACAAATACGCATCATGGCCAACTCACCCGCTCCGGTACCTGCTTATCGTTATCGGTACTGGTGTAGTAGGGCATCAAAATAAAAAACGCGAAATATACCCCTGAGAAGATGCGCGCCAGCAGGGTGTAGGTCGGCGTGGCCACCTGCATACCCAGCCAGCCCAGGCTCAGGAAGCTGATGATAAATAAGGTCAAGGCAGTCTTGAATTTCCAGCCGCGGTAGCGAATCGATCTCACCGGGCTGCGATCCAGCCAGGGCAAGAGAAATAAGATGGAAACCGCCGCGCCCATCGCGATCACCCCGCCCAGCTTGTCCGGCACTGCGCGCAAGATGGCGTAGAAGGGGGTGAAATACCAGACCGGGACAATGTGCTCCGGCGTCTTGAGCGGATCCGCCGGCACAAAGTTGGCGTGTTCCAAGAAATAGCCGCCCATCTCCGGGGCAAAGAATACCGCCAGGGAAAACAGGATGAGGAAGAAGACCGCGCCGAAGATGTCCTTGACTGTGTAATAGGGATGAAAGGGCACACCATCCAAAGGCACGCCCTCGGCATCCTTCTGCGCCTTGATGTCGACGCCGTCCGGGTTATTGGAACCCACCTGATGCAAGGCCAATATATGCACAAAGACCAGGGCGCACAAGGCCAGCGGCAGGGCGATCACATGGAAGGCGAAGAAGCGATTGAGCGTTACATCCGAGACAACAAAGTCCCCGCGTATCCACAGCGCCAGCTCATCGCCGATGATCGGCACCGCCCCGAACAGCGACACAATCACCTGCGCGCCCCAGAAGGACATCTGCCCCCAGGGCAGCAGATAGCCGAAGAAGGCCTCGCCCATCAAGGTCAAGTAGATCAGCATGCCCACCACCCAGAGCAGCTCGCGCGGTTTCTTATATGAGCCATAGAGCAGGGCGCGAAACATGTGCAGATAGATGATGATAAAAAAGGCCGAGGCACCGGTGGAGTGCATATAGCGGATCAACCAGCCCCATTCCACATCACGCATGATGTACTCCACCGAGGCAAAGGCAAGCTCGGCAGAGGGCTTGTAGTTCATGGTCAGCCAAATGCCGGTGAGCAGCTGTATCGCCAGCACCAGCATGGCCAATGAGCCGAAGAAGTACCAGAAGTTAAAATTCTTCGGCGCATAATATTTTGCTATGTGTTCATTCCAATTCTGCATCAGCGGGAAGCGCGCATCGATCCAGTCGCGGGCACCATACAGGCCCTTCTCTATCACGCTCATGATGCTACTCCCGAATCATCGCCGATCAGCACCCGCGTCTCGCTGAGATACTGATACGGCGGCACGATCATATTGGTCGGCGCCGGCACGTCCTTATACACCCGTCCGGCCAGATCGAAGCGGCTGCCGTGACAGGGGCAAAAGAAGCCTCCCTTCCAGTCCGGGCCGAAGGTATTGGTATCATCTTGTGCGACATAGGTCGGCGAGCAGCCGAGATGCGTACACAGGCCGATGATGATGAGATATTCCGGTTTCACCGAGCGGTATTGATTCTGGGCATAATCGGGCTGCTGCTCTTCTAATGAGTCCGGATCACGCACCACAGCATCCAAGCCGGCCAGCTCGCTGACGGCCTCCTCATCACGCCGCAGCACCCAGACCGGCTTGCCCTGCCATTTCACGATCTTGCGCTCGCCCGGCTGTAGCTCGCTGATATCCACCTCAACCGGTGCGCCGATGGCCCGCGCTTTTGCGCTCGGTGTCATGGTGGAAATAAAGGGCACGGCAGCAGCAGCAACGCCCGCACCGCCGACGACCGTGGCGGTGGCCGTTAGAAAACGGCGGCGGCCGCCATCAACTCCATCATCGCTCATGAGCAAATCCTCAAACTGGAATAATGTGGAAACTCGAACTTCAACGCATTATAGCATGATAAGTCAAGGGTGCTTGCGCCAATATTCATCCATTCCGGCCGCTAGGCTATGGCAGAGTCGGGAAAACTCCCTCGCATAGAGGTTCGGAGTGATAAGATAGCGGACCGGCTTTTAAGAATAAATTGACATGCGCAAGCGACAACTGATGAACATCTTGCAATACCTGCTGCAATGGAGCATGGCGGGTCTGGCGCTGGCCTTTGTCCTGGTCTATCTCAACCCGGCGCTGCTGCGCGGTGGGCAATTCCCGGCGGATGCGCCGCAGCCGCGCTCGTATAATCAGGCCGTTATGCAAAATGCCCCGGCGGTGGTCAACGTATATGCCAGCCAGATCTTAAAACCAAGTAGCCACCCCCTGTTCCACGACCCCCTGTTGCGCCGCTTCTTCGGCATGCCTGAGCAGGGAGCACAAAGAAATAACAATCTTGGCTCAGGGGTGATCGTGGATAGTTCCGGTTATCTGCTGACCAATGCCCATGTTATCCACCAGGCCGATGAGATACTGGTCACCTTGAGCGATGGTCGGCAGGCCACCGCCGAGGTGGTGGGGATGGACAGCGAGACGGATCTCGCGGTTTTGTTTATCGATTTAGAGAACCTGCCCACAGCCCCCATCGGTGACTCCGGCAGATTACAAGTGGGCGATGTCGTGTTGGCCATCGGCAACCCCTACGACTTCGGCCAGACCGTCACCCAGGGCATCGTCAGCGCCACAGGCAGAAAACGCCTTGGCATCACCACCTTCGAAGATTTCATCCAGACCGATGCCGACATCAACCCCGGCAACTCCGGCGGCGCCCTGATCAGCGCAAGCGGCGAGCTGGTCGGCATCAACACCGCCATCTTTTCCAGGACCGGCGGCTCACAAGGGATCGGCTTTTCTATTCCGATCAATCTTGCCATCAACGTCATGCAGCAGATCATCGAACACGGCTTCGTGCGGCGCGGCTGGCTCGGCGTAGAGACACAGATCATCCCGCAGGATATGGTCGATGCACTGGGCCTAACGCAGGGCGGGGTCCTGATTGCCGGTGTGCTAAAAGACGGGCCGGCTGCCAAGGCCGGGATCATGCCTGGGGATATCCTCACCGAGATCAATAACGAGCCCCTGTATAACCCGCGCCAGGCCATCCAGATGGTCTCGCAGTTTCAGCCGGAGACTCGGATCGATATCGTCTTATTGCGAGGCTGGGAAAAGATTCACCTACAAGCCGAAGTCGCCCAACGCCCTGCGCCAAGGCCGTAGATAAAAATGAATCTTGGTCCGTCCAGCGAGGAACCGGAGAAGGTGTATGAGCTGATTGCCCAGGCGCTCGATGAGCTTGGCCTTGACAAGGAGGCGCTTTTCTTGAAGCAAGCTCAGTCTTGCCTCAAGCGAAGATCTGCGCGGATGCTTGAAGAAGTACAGCAGGCGATAGGGATAGCGAGGGAAAGCTAATCATGCCCGGCGTAGCGGAAGCTGAAATAGATGAGCCGTAACCAAGCTGGGTAAGAAAAACGTCCGCCAAGCTAAAACGCCTTATAAAACCTAAGCAGCGAGAACTGCTGGTTGCCTATCCAGGTTCCAGCGTGTCGCCTGCTCATAGGCATGGGCGATTTGCAGGGTGGCAAAATCAGCGTAGCGCCGACCGATGATCTGCAGACCCATTGGCAGGCCACTGCGGCCAAAGCCGGCGGCAACATTCGCAACCGGGCCGCCGGACAAGGTTCCCGGCACCACCACTTCCATCCAGCGATGATAGGTGTCCATCGTCTGTCCGGCGATTTCTCGGGGCCAATGCTCCTTCGCATCGAAAGGAAATACCTGCGCGCTGGGCAGCACCAGATACTCATGATTTGCAAATGCCTCCCGCAAGGCCGCATACCAGCGCGCCCTGGCCGCTGTGGCCTGGGCGATGGCATCAGCCCTTAGGCCACGGCCGCCCTCGATCTCCCAGATTGCCTCCGGCTTTAACAGCGCACGGGTCGCTGGTGCCGCATACAAGGGCAGTAGCCTGGCGCGCACCAGCCAATGGCGAAAGGTGAGCCAGGTCTGCCATAACTCTTCCATGGAAAAATCCAATATCACCGGCTCCACAACACAACCGATCTCGCTAAAACCGGCAAGCGCCTGTTCACACAGCGCCAGCACGCCCTCTTCCATTGGCAAGTAGGCATTAAAATCGCCCAGCCAGCCGATCTTCGCGCCGGTAAAATCCCTCTCCAGAGGCCGGGCGAACTCAGCGGGATTGCTCTGTAACGAGCTCGGCGAGGCGGGATGATGGCCGGCCAAGGTGGACAACAACATGGCGGTGTCGGCCACATCTCTGCCCATCGGGCCGTTACAGGGCAACTCTTCCTGGAAAGAATCGCTCAACGGCACCAGCCCCGGCGTTGGGCGGAAGCCGATGACGTTGTTAAAGGCGGCCGGGTTGCGCAGCGAGCCCATCAGGTCGCTGCCATCGGCGACCGGTACGCATTGCAGCGCCAAGGCGGCACCGGCCCCGCCGCTGCTGCCGCCGGCTGAACTGCTGCCGTCATAAGGATTGAGCGTGGTGCCAAACACGGGATTGTAGGTGTGTGAGCCCAGGCCAAATTCCGGCACGTTGGTCTTGCCGATGATGATCGCCCCGGCCTGTTTGATGCGCTGCGTTAAGATTGAGTCATGCAGCGCCACCTGGGTCTTAAAGATCGGCGAGCCCAGCGTTGTCTTTAGCCCTTTGGCATCGCTCAAGTCCTTGATCGCATGGGGAAAACCATGCATCCAGCCATGATCCCGCCCACTGGCCAAATCCCGGTCTTTCTGCCTCGCTGCAGCCAGCAATGCCTCGGGGTCACGCAGGGATACCAGTGCATTAAAACGGGGATTGAGCTTTTCAATCTGCGCAAGATAGGCCTGCATCACCTCGACACAGGACACAGCGCGCGCATGGATGGCGCGGGAGAGTTCCAGCGCGGTGAGGCTAACGATTCCCCTCGTTGCTGTTTTAGCCTGCGCAGGAGTTGATGCGTGGAGTAATGGCGCTGCCGTCATGGCGGCCGTCAAAGCGAGACCGCTGTGTTGCAGAAAACGCCGGCGGGACAGCCTTGTCTGTGCAATGTTGCGCTGCTCATTCAAACCCAAGGCCTCCGGCTACGGTCAATGCACACCTGCCTGAAGATAAACTGTCGCTGAAAAGAATAAGCATGGCGTTAAGGATAGCAGCAATGGATTTTTTTGCTACTAGGCCGGCCGCGATAGATGCTTATAACCCCGGTTCGGCCGCGCGATGCCGATGATTTCAATAAAAGACTGATTGACAGATTACGCAAAGACGGCCGGATCTTTTTGTCTTCAACGATCCTCGGCGCTCATTACATGATCCGCGTCAATGTACTGTCATACCGGACGCATCTGGAAACAATGGACCTTGCCATTGCGGTGATCAATGAGTGCATAGCAGAGATGATGAAATAAACTTAAACAAAACCGACAGGCAATGATAGTAATGAAGATACGCGCTGACTTAATGCACCCTTTTCCATTCACGGCTTAAGCGCTCACCACTTCCAACATGCCGGTCTCCAGCAGCTGCTGAAAACCGGCGCGCACGGCATCCAGCATCTTCTCTTCCGCACCGGCAACTTGGAGCTGTGCCAGTATTTCAGCAACGCTGTTGGTGCCGTTAATGTGCTGAAACAGGTGCGCAAAGCCTTGACTGAGCTCAGCCGTCTTGTGCTCTACATTCGGCTCACAGTCTGACTGCCTGCTCAGATGAGCGCGGGCCACCAACAGCCTGGGATCTTCTCTTTGCAATATCTTGGTGCGCTCGGTGCTGGATAAGGGCCGACGGCTCAGGTGCTTCCATAGCCCGGCAGCGGCGCCGGGACACAATTCACTCTTTAGCCGGCCATAGGGTCGCGGGATCAGCGCCGCACTCACATGTGCCGCCAGCTTGATCGCCTTGTTAGGCCAGTCCGGTGTCATTGCCGGGCGGTTTTTATCGGGCCTGACCTTGCCTTGCAGGCTCTCGCGTTTAAGCCCAAGCCCGGTCCAGGCCATGCCGAGTTCTATTTCGAGAATGGCGATGACCAGGCCCTTTTCCTTATCGGTCGTAAAGCCGACCCCGGCCAGTTTTTCGCGCAGACGCCTGCCAAAGGTGGAGGCGCGTTCTATCGGCGGCATGCGCATGGTCTGTACATCAATCAATGCTTTTAGCAGCGCAGTGCCGCCGGGCAGTGAAGAGACCAGCGCAAAGGACAATGGAAAGGCACGGCAGATGTGGGTCAGGATTAGATAGCGCCGCATGTCGGCATCGAGCGCCAGCGCATCCGGACGGATCTCGGCAAAGTCCGCCTGCTCGGCAGGCGCAAGCTCATAGTCGGCCAGGGCGACAAGGCCCTTGCTACAAAAACTCTCCCGCAGCGCCCGGTCAAATAATAGATCAAAGAGCGCACGCTCCTGTTCGTGGAAGCTCATGCGCGCCGGCCTATTTTTGCGATCAGTTCCCGGTTAGCACTTTTTTCACTGATGAGCCGGCGCAGGCGTTTTAATGTGCTCAGTACCGTGGCCTCATCAACGCCCTCGCACTCATAGCACACGGCCTTTACATTCGGTAACTCCGGCAGCATGGTGGCCAACATCCGCCAGGTCTCATCGAGGATGCCGCACTCATGGGCATCCACATAGACCGCGCCTTGTTCCCCTTTTTTCAGGCGCCCGCCGGCGATGTGCACCTCAACGACACGCTCACAAGGCAGGGCCGCCAAGGCGGCGCACACTTCTTTGCCGCTCGCCATCTCATAAGAAACAAGATGGCCCATGTCCAGCAGGATGGCGCAGTCTGTTGCCTTAGCGAGTTCGCCAAAGAAAGAAAACAGCGCCAGGCCGCCGACAACGAAGGTCATGGGCGGCGGTTCAATCGCCACCGGAACAGATACAACGGCCTGCACCTCCTGTACGCGCTTGATTGCATATTGCAGTGAAGCCGCATTGAAGATCGGCGGGATAAAATAGCCCAGCTGGCTGGAGTAGCCGGGGCCTTCCTGCCAGAAGCAATAGGCGCAATCCTGGGCAAACCAGGGCGAGCCGACCTGCTTGATGTGCCTGGCGGTGGCGGCCAGCCAGGCCGGGGAATTGGGATAGGAGCCGCAAAAATTAATGTACGAGGGGTGATACAAGATGGAGGCCCCGGCGCGGCGCACCCGTTCCACTTCATCAATAACGGCCTCCACATCAACAAGCCCGGCATATTCCACAAAGCCCGGCCCGCCTTCGGTCTGCACCAGGGCGACCGGATCCGGCTTTTCAGAGAGACTCAAGCTGGCACCGAGTCCTAAGGTCGGGAGTTGTGCTATGTCTGTCATTTTTACATTATTCGCCGCTTGATTTTAGTACTCCGGGGCTATCAATGCACTTGCGCCTTGCGCTGGAAGAAAATACGATGCTCACCTTAGTATTCATAGTAATCATTCGCAGGAACAAAGACAATGAAATGGCCGGCAACACGTATCACTGAATCCTCCACCAAGTCCTTCGGCATGTATGAAAAGGCCATGGCTCTAATGGTGCGCGGCATTGATGTCATCCACTTAGAAGTCGGCATGCCCAGTTTCGATACGCCGGCACATATCAAAGAGGCTGCCAAGCAGGCGCTGGATGAAGGCCAGGTGCACTACAGTGACTTTCGCGGCACACAAAAGCTCCGCGAGGCGCTGGCTGAGAAGGTAGCCGAGAGAAATCATATCGAGGTTGATGCAGAGGAGGTTTTAGTCTGCAATGGCCTGACCCATGCTGCCTTTGCCATCTGCATGGCGGCGATTGATCCGGGCGATGAGGTCATCATACTCGAACCCTACTACCCGCAGCACATCAACAAGATTGAATTGCCCGGCGGCAGGGTTGTCCAGGTGCCGCTGGATAAAGCGCGTGGTTTTCGGATTGACCCGCAGGCCATCGAAGCGAACATCACCGCCAACACCCGAATGATCGCTCTGGTCAACCCCGCCAACCCGACCGGCCGGGTGTTCAGCCACGCAGAGCTCGACGCGCTGGCGGACATTGCAAAGAAACATGATCTGTTAATCATGTCGGACGAGGTCTATGAATTGATTACTTATGACGGCAATAAGCACATCAGCATTGCCTCCTTACCCGGCATGAAGGAAAGATGCTTCACCATGTTTGCCTTCACCAAGGGCTATGCGATGGACGGCTGGCGCATGGGCTATGTCGCTGCGGACAAGAAATTCATGCCCGCCCTGTTGAAGATAACCATGAACGATGTCGCCCATGTCAATACCTTTATCCAGGCCGGCGGCCATGCGGCCGTTGCCGGCTCGCAGGACTGCGTGCGAGCGATGGTGGCGGAAGACAAACGCCGCTGTGATGTCGTGGTCAGGCGCATGAACGCCATGCCGAATGTACGCTGCACCAGCCCGGACGCGACTATCTATGCCTTTCCCGATGTCAGCGCCACCGGCCTGCCCGCACAGCAGCTCGCCGATGAAATACTGGAACAGGCACACGTGGTTGTAGAGGCCGGCACCTTCTATGGCGCCGCCGGCGAGGGACACCTGCGCATCTGCTTCGGTGCGGAACCTATGGCGCGCATTGAAGAGGCCATGGATCGGCTGGAAGAATACTTTACCAAAAAGGCCGGGGGATAAACTCTTGATGCCTTATTTACGTTTTTTGCCGACGCGCTATCAGATATTATCGGCATCGCCCTTGCGCAGCTTATAAAAGCTCCTGGCAAAATCCTCCAGGCCCTGCCTTGCGATTGCCCGGCGTAAGTCCACCATAAGGGACTGGTAATAATATAAGTTATGAATGGTGTTCAAGCGGGCACCCAGTATCTCATTGGTCTTATCCAGATGGTATAGATAGGCACGGGAATAATTCTTGCAGGTATAACAATCACAGTTTTCATCCGCAGGCTTCTCGCTATTACGATGCCGGGCATTGCGTATCTTTATATTGCCCCGGGAAGTAAATAAAAATCCATTGCGTGCATTGCGGGTCGGCAGTACGCAATCAAACATATCTATGCCGCGGCAAACGGCTGCAACGAGATCTTCGGGCGTACCCACCCCCATCAGATAACGCGGCTTGTTTAATGGCAGCTGCGCTGCCGTGGCGCTTACCAGGTCCAGCATCTGCTCGTTCGGCTCGCCCACCGACAGGCCGCCGATGGCATAAGCATCAAAGCCAATATCGATGAGACCCGCCAGGGAACGCGCGCGTAAATGCGGATACATGCCGCCCTGAACAATGCCGAATAAGGCACCGGCATGAGCGCCGTGTGCGGCCTTGCAACGCCTCGCCCAGCGCAAGGAACGCTGCATGGATGAACGCGCCTGCTCTTCAGTTACCGGGAATGGGGTGCACTCATCAAACACCATGATGATGTCGGCATTTAAGCTGTGCTGGACGGCGATGGATTCCTCCGGGCCGAGGAAGATCTTATCGCCATTGATCGGTGAACTGAAATGTACACCTTCCTCGCTAATCCTGCTTGATTGGGCCAGGCTGAAGACCTGAAAGCCGCCGGAGTCGGTCAGGATCGGCCTATGCCAGTGCATAAAGTCATGCAGGCCGCCGCTGCGCGCAATAACTTCCGTGCCGGGCCTAAGCATCAGGTGAAAGGTATTGCCCAGGATGATCTGCACACCGATGGCCTGTAATTCCTCCGGCGTCATCGCCTTCACCGTGCCATAGGTTCCCACCGGCATGAAGGTCGGCGTATCGATCACACCGCGTGGGAAACTTATACGCCCGCGCCGTGCGTCCTGGTCAGTTTCAAGCAGTGTAAATTGCATATGGTTTTTTTAATGATTATCTACTGATAAACATTGCATCGCCATAACTGAAAAAACGATAATGCTCTCGCACCGCATGTTCATAAGCCTGCAAGATATTTTTATGCCCGGCAAAGGCCGACACCAACATCAACAGGCTGGATTCAGGCAAATGAAAATTGGTGATCAGGGCATCAATGAGCTTGAAGGCATAACCGGGATAAATAAAGAGATCCGTCTCGCCACCGCCCGCCTGTAACACGCCATCGCGCATTGCTGATTCTAAGGCTCGTACCGTTGTTGTGCCTACCGCAACAATACGTCCCCCTTGCCGTTTCGTTCTTTCCACCTGCTCGCAAAGCGCCGCTTCAATATTAAAACGCTCCTTGTGCATTTTATGTTCGTTGATTTCATCAACGCGCAGCGGCTGGAAGGTGCCGGCGCCGACATGCAAGGTGACAAAGGCGATCTCAATGCCTCTATCCTGCAATGCCTTGAGCACGGCATCGGTGAAATGCAGACCCGCGGTCGGTGCCGCCACCGCCCCTTCATGCCGAGCGAAGATCGTCTGATAGCGCTCCGCATCAATGGCTTCAGCGCTACGCCCAATATACGGCGGTAAAGGGATGTGGCCGTGCTTCTCAAGCACGGCATTTATGGGCGTATCATCCTCGCTGTACAGAACAAAAAACGCATCCTCCCGGCCTGCTATGCGCAGGTTCATCCCGTCTGCCAGCACAATCCCGGCACCTGTTTTCAGGCCCCTGCCGGCACGGATCTGGGCGAGACACCGATATTCATCCAAAAGCCGCTCGATCAGGATCTCCACCTTGCCGCCGCTCTCCTTGCGCCCGTGCAAACGCGCCGGCATCACGCGAGTATCGTTGCAGATCAGCAAATCGCCGCGTTTAAGCAGACTGGCAAGCTCCGCAAAGGTCTTGTCCCGACATTGACCGCTATTGCCGTCCAGACACAGCAGGCGGCTCTCGCCCCGGTTTTGCGGCGGATATTGAGCGATTAACTCTTCAGGCAGGTCGAAATTGAAATCCTGTCGGCGCATAGTGCCGGATGCTAACAAAGGTGAGTGAAATTTACCGAATCATTGCTTATACTTGGCCATCCTTTCCAGCGCCAGCTTATGCCGGGGTGGCGGAATTGGTAGACGCGCCGGACTCAAAATCCGGTTTCTTCGGAAGTGCGAGTTCGACTCTCGCCCTCGGCACCATTTATTGACTTTGATTCTTTATTAGGGCTTGTTAATGTTTTTTCAATTTACTGAAAACATATGTTCCACTGTCGTGAAGTATTATTTCCCACCCTGGTTCAATTACTAAGGTTGTTGTAATTTCTTCAATTATGGCCGGCCCGACAATTTTAATATTAACCTTTAAATTATCACCCTCATATAGTGGTATCTTTTGTGGATTAGGAGATTGGTTAAAAATTACATTTCGATGGCATTTTATAGCCTGATCGGCCGCTTCACTACTAATCAATTGGGTTAATGGCGGCTTATTAATATGACCGTACAACGTGCTTTCAATATTCACCAGCTCAACGAGGCAATTTGGATCTGAGTATGTATATAATTGCTTGTGTTTAGAATGAAAAGATTGAAGTATTGATTTAATTGAAGAACTACCCATGTCGCTAGAACCCATAGCAACCGTACATTCATGAATTTGTCCTACGTATCGCATTTCTAAACTGCGTTTGATACTTATATTATCATCCGTAAATCCATCTTTTTTTAGAGCCTCGATACCATTTCTTTCGATTACATCGAACTTTTCAATAATCTTTTTATATGTATCAATTCCCTCTAATCGCAACGGCAGTGTGGCCATATAATTGTATTTCACATCAGAGATAATTTGCCCATATGCACACAGCCCTGATGCAAGTTTTGACATGATGATAGTGTCGATACCAATTACTTCGGCCAGTGCTGTAATATGTAGACCAGTTGCACCGCCTGCCCCCACCAGAACAAAATCTCTCGGGTCATAGCCTCGTTGAACAGATACGGCACGAATTCCATTTACCATATTATTAGGGTCTTAGGAAGTTAAGCACCAGTGAATAGGTGCTACGCTTCTGAAATGACCAGGCAAAATAGGTACTATATTCGTTCCTTACATCACAGAGAAGGAATGTCGACAACGGATCCGCTATCCCCTGCCCCCGTTTTCACGAGGACATGCCTTCGCAGGGGCAGGTTTGCCCTGGATTTGACCGCTTTGGATACGGCCCGTTTGACTGGCATCAGGGAAGCACGCAATGAATGATATTTACATTACACTGCGTCAGCGTATCGTGGCGTTTTGTGCGGCGCAATCGACTTTTACTGGTGAGATTGAAGTCGATGAGTCCTGCTTCGGCCCAAAGCGCATTCGCGGCCTGCCTGTGCGTGTCCGCACGCAGACAGGTGCCAAATTGCGCTTGAGCGTCCGCAAAGGCATGTGAGAAGAGTGGTTTTAGTATCATCTCAAAGAGACTTACGTTTCACTTTACGCAGCGCCGTGATAAGCTCTATCATGTTATCTTGAAACGGCATCAAAAGAAGCCCATTTAGACCGTTTAACTTCCTATGACCCTTATATGATTTATAAACTATAGTTTTCTCTACACCTTACAAAGATGAAAAAGGCAATCATCCTGGTCATGGACTCTTTTGGCATCGGCGCCACTGAGGATGCTGATCGCTTCGGCGATGTGGGTGCCAATACCTTAGGGCATATCGCCGCGGCCTGCCGGCAACAACGAGCGGCCGCCTTACACCTGCCCAACCTGGCACGGCTGGGCCTGTATCACGCGGCAAGGGATAGCTGCGGTGACTTCCCCCCAGGTTGCGATGTTGCCGGGATTGATGTTATCGGCAGCTATGGCTATGCAGCGGAGCTCAGCACCGGCAAGGACACTCCCAGCGGCCATTGGGAAATAGCGGGGGTGCCGGTGTTATTTGACTGGGGCTATTTCACGCAAGAGAAAAATTCATTCCCGCAGCGCCTGCTGGATAACCTGATTGAACAAGCCGACCTGCCCGGCGTACTGGGAAACTGCAAGGCATCAGGCACGGAGATCATTGCCGAGCTGGGCAAGGAACATCTCCGCACCGGCAAGCCCATCGTCTATACCTCGGCAGACAGCGTCTTTCAAATCGCCTGCCACGAACACGGCTTTGGCCTGGAACGATTATTGGCCGTCTCTGCAATCGCCAGAGAACTGGTTGATGAATATAACATCGGGCGCGTCATCGCCAGGCCCTTTGTTGGAGAGAACAAAGACAACTTCGAGCGCACCGCTAATCGCCGTGATCTCGCCGTGCCGCCCCCTGCGGCAACCGTATTAGACAAGCTCACAGACAGCGGCGGTGAAGTCATTGGCATTGGCAAGATCGCCGATATCTATGCCCATCAAGGCATTAGCAAAAAGATCAAGGCGGGCGGCAATGCCGCGCTGTTTGATGCAACCTTGCAGGCCTTAGGCGCAAGTCCTGCGCGCAGTATTATCTTCACCAACTTCGTTGACTTTGACATGTTATACGGGCATCGGCGCGATGTGCTCGGCTATGCCCGCGCCTTGGAAGAGTTTGATGTGCGGCTGCCGGAATTGCTTGCGCTGATGGAAGATGAAGACATTTTAATCATCTGCGCCGATCACGGCTGCGACCCAACCTGGGCCGGAAGCGATCATACCCGTGAGCACATCCCCGTATTGATCTATGGCGGACAGCTCACACCGGGTTCAATAGGCAAGCGCGAGACCTTTGCAGACATCGGTCAGAGCCTCGCCGATTACTTTGATCTATCACCGATGGATTACGGCACCAGTTTCCTTAAGCAATCTTGTCATTAAATACAGTAATGTGATCAAAACTCATGCCGGGGCAGAGCCTGTCCGGGTGGATCACGCTGGTGAACTCGTAGCAGCCACTGGAGACACCTTGCTACTGAATTGTGAGCCCCAGGATCTGGATGCTAATACGCTTGTCAGGCCACTTGTTTATGCTATATCCTGGCCATCAACATACCGGCTGATTAGGATATGAAGGCTTGGTCAAAGCGGTGCTGCCGATTGTAAGTGTGTAGTGTTATTGCCAAGTTATAGTGAGCGTAAAAAACTACGGTATTTTGCTTTAAGGAGTCGCGATGTGAAGTGGATATTTAAACATACATTACTGGTTGCTAGTCTATTGACACTGGGCGCTTGTGTTCCTAAAGAGAATCTAAAGCCTGTGGAATTTGTGCGCAACACTGAGCAGCCATATCCAGCCTTATCAATTTATAGCAAGCTCCCTTCTGCCGAGTTGGCAAGCGAATGCAAGGAGTATGATGGGCGCTCGTTAATACACCACTGCTTATTAGATCAATACGATATTACCGAGATCATGACCGCGTTGTCTGATACACGGCTTTTCCAGAAAGTAGACTTGGCGAATCAGAATAATGATTATAGCCTGTCAATCAGCAGCGCCACCTATAATCTTGAAGATGCTGGCGAGCTAACCAGTGCGGTAGCCGCCGGAGCAAGTTTATTTGTTATCCCTATGACCACGACCCGAGATGTCAAGTTGGAACTTGATCTGGCATGGCGTGGTATATCAATCAAGCAGTATAGATATGAGCTACCATTAACAATGCACTATTCATTGTTGCATCTGGATGGGGGTGAAAAAGCGAACAAGCAGTTTGCTGATGCTGTCGTTTCACGTTTTCTGCATGACGGTCAGAGCGAGAAGGTGTTCTCCGGTGAGTATCTGGCTGATGCCCTCCAAGCAAGCGACTATGTCAATGATCTGCTTATGCCGGATAGAGTCGGTGATTACTTCTTTGAGAATAAATACATTTATCCGGATCCTTTTTTAGGTGCTACAAGCCGCTATGTGCATGGTGTTATATCCAGATATATTGATGTTTATACCTACCCGATTAAAGGTGTTGAGTGGAATGATACTAACGCCTTGCTTGATGCAGAAGGAGGGAGCAATAAAAAATGTAGCGCATCTTAAGGAAGACCGGATAGAAATGAATTACAAGGATGGCACCATCAAAGGACTGCGGTTTTCTGTAAGCTAGGATGACAGGGACGATATTGCATTTCTTTCATTGATCTATTTGTTTGTTGTCAAGGACAAGTTCGTTAAATTTCGCGCGACAAAACAGGATCCAAGCGTTGATTTTAACATTGATCCTTTTGTTGAAAGTCTGCTCAATCAGATTGAAGTGCCGGACGAGTCATTATTCATGGCAAAAGTCAGGCAAGGTATTAGAAAGAGTAGCTTTCAACGGGAAGGCGCTGATGGAGATTGACGCACCCGGCTCATTACAAAGCCAGTATCTTCAATCAAAGCTCATAGAAACTTCCATACTGATCAACCAGCGCTTTGTTTTCCTGATGGGCCCATTGGTAGTACTCGCTATTTTTTAGCCTGGATGCGGCCGCCCGGTCGAGAATGAAACCGGCCCGCTCATGTAGCTGCAAGGCAGAGGCCGGACACATGGCGGATAGCGGGCCTTCGATCGCATCACGCACGGCGCTCGCCTTGTTCTCACCGGTCGCCAGCAACAGCGCCCGTCTCGCCTCTAAGATGCTGGCAATGCCCATCGTCATCGCCAGATGCGGCTGGAATTCGCCTTGTGCAAACAGGCGGCTGTTGTCCTTTACAGTGGCCGGCGTCAGCGTCTTTACCCGCGTCCTTGAGGCAAGGCTGGAGCCGGGTTCGTTAAAGCCGATGTGGCCGTTGCCGCCGATGCCGAGAATTTGCAGATCGATACCGCCGGCGGCGGCAATCGCCTTTTCATAGGCCGCGCCAATTTCTCGCGGATTTTGTCCTTCGCCACATTCCGGCAGGTGCGTATTGGCCATGTCGATATCGATCGCAGCAAACAATTCGCGCTGCATGAAGGCTCGATAGCTCTGTGGGTTGTCAGCGGCAATGCCGATGTATTCATCCAGGTTAAAGGTGCTCACTTCTCGAAAGCTTAAGTGTTGCTGTTGGTACAAGGCGATCAGGTGCTGGTACATGGCAATGGGCGTGGTGCCTGTTGCCAGGCCCAGCGTGGCCGTTGGCTTTTTGTTGATCAATTCACAGACACGTTGTGCGCCAAGCTGCGCCACCGCATCGGCATTCTCAAGGATGATAACTTCCATAATTCTATCTACGTTTCATGCAGCGCACCGCCGACCCAGACATGAGTCACTTCATGGCATTCATTCAAAGCGACCAGATCCGCCCGATACCCGGGCCGGATATGGGCAAGGCGGTCATCCATCCCGAGCGCCCGGGCCGGATACACCGATGCCATACGCAGCGCTTCTGGCCAATCAATCTGCGCAAAGTCAGCCGCATTGTTAATCGCTGCGTTCATGTTCAGATCTGAGCCCGCCAAGGCGCCCGCCGCATTGACACAGCGCCCGCCACTGACTGCAATGCGCTCGCCATTTAGGGTAAAAGATTTCTCGCTGCTGCCGACACTCGGCATCGCATCCGTTACCAACAGGGCACCGCCCGGCTGTTTTGCCGCAACAGCAATCTTAAACGCCGCCGGATGACAGTGATGCCCATCAGCGATAATGCCAAACCAGCTGTGTTCATCCTCCAGCGCCGCACCGACCATGCCGGGTGCGCGGCTGTGCAAGGGCGTCATGGCGTTATACAAATGAGTAAAGCCGGCAACCCCGGCATCCAGGGCCCTGCGCGTCTGCTCATAATCCGCCTGGCTGTGCCCCGCACAGACGATCACGCCGGCCTCGGTGAGCCGCCGGATCATCGCCGGCGTAGTAAGCTCCGGGGCAAGGGTAAGCAGGGTCTTGCCCTTAGATAAGGATGTTACCAACTCGAAGCCTTGCTCATCCAACAGGCAGAATTTGTCCGCATCATGCGCGCCTTTTTTAGCGGCGTTCAAAAAAGGCCCTTCTAGATGAATCCCCAATACCCCGGGCACGCCGTCTGCGAGCGCCTGATCAACGGCCGTGATCGCGCAGCGCATGACATCGAAGCTGTCCGAGATCAATGTCGGCAAAAATCCGGTTGTGCCGTATTGCCTGTGCGCTGCGGCGATGCGGCGAATGGCGGCAAGGGCCGGGGTATTATTAAACAGCACCCCGCCGCCGCCATTGACCTGCAAGTCGATAAACCCCGGCACCAGATGGGTGCCGCCCAGGTCGCACTGGATTTCTATATCACCGGGCAGCTCTTCTGTCGGCAGCACCTTCACGATCTCATGCGCGTGAATAATCACGGCATGGTCCGGCAATGGCTTCTCGCCATCAAAGACCTGGGCATGAATGATCGCCTGCATCGTTTCCAGGCTAGGTCGCCTGCTCCGCTGCCTGGCGTCCCAGGATCGCCGCGCCCCTCACGCCGCTGGAATCACCAAATTCAGCCGCCACAACCTTTGGTGCGGCAATCCCTGCAAACAGCCAGGAGGGTATGGCGGCGGATAATGCGGAGTAGAGCTCGGCAATGTTGGACAGGCCGCCGCCCAGCACGATGACATCCGGATCATAGATCAAGGTCAGCTGCGCTAAGTAACAGGCCAGACAATCAATATAGGCGCTGAACACCTCCTGGGCCTGCGGCTGTTGCGCGTTCACGCCATCGATTAAGCCCGCTACCGATGTATATTCCGCGCCCAAATGCGAACACAGCCAGAGCAGGCCCGGCCCGGCCAGGTATTGCTCCATGCAGGCGGACAGGCCGCAGGCACACGGACGCAGGGGCAAGGCGTAGCGTTGCTGTAATACGGCAGGCAGCGGCAGGTGGCCGGATTCACCGGCGATGCCCTGGCTGCCGCGATAAGGCCGACCATGCACACACAGGCCGCAGGAGACGCCGGTGCCTACTATCAGCCCTAAGGCATGTGCAAGGCCATCTGCTGCGCCGCCGGAGAATTCCGACAGGATAAAGGTGTTGGAATCATTTTCAATGGCGACCGGCCGCCCCAGTCTTGCCGCAAGATCCTCGCCCAAGGGCCGGCCATTGGCACAGGGAATATTAACCAGCGTAGTACGGCCTTGTTTATCGAGAGTGCCGGGGATGCCTATGCCCACGGTGCCCGCTGCTGCGTCTTTTTGAGCGGCTCTTTGATCGGCCTTGAAGACCATGTCGGTGAGGATAGTCAAGAAGGCCTGATAGTCTTCCTTCGGCGTGGCGGCCCTCCAGGAGTCCACCGCTTGCAACGCATGATCGAAGATCGCCAATTCGATCTTGGTGCCGCCTATATCAAGGCCGTAGTGCCTGCCCATGTGTCCAGCTAAACATAATGCAAGATGACAAAATGAAAGGCGCGCAGTACAGCGGTGCGGGCCGTTAATTTATTTTAGGGAAACTCTGATTAAAGCAGAGCCTTCTCAAAAACGCATCCTGTCATAAACGATAGCGAATGCCAACGGCTAATCGGCGTCCCGCCTGAATGTGGCGGTTAAACCTGGAGGGCGCGCCGTTGCATGACATGATTCATTAACAAATAGATTAACCGAAGCGCCCCAATAAAAATATAGTGTAGAATGTTCCAAACACTGTCAATCGTCCCGGAGGATCGATATGGAACTGGCAACCATCAGCATCTTTGCAACCGCGCTATTTACCATCACCAACCCCATCGGCAACACGGCGCTGTTTGCCAGCATGACATCGGAACTGGATGCAGCAGCACAGGGCAAGACTGCCCGCCAATCCGCGCTGGCGATCACGATTATTCTGCTGGTCGTCTTATGGGCCGGGCAGTATCTGCTGCGTTTTTTCGGCATTAACATTCCGGCGCTGGAGACCGCCGGCGGTATCATCGTCCTCAGCCTGGGCCTGTCGATGCTGCACAGTGAAAAGAGCCGCCAATCACATTCGGCAGAGGAAACCAGCGCCGCCCTGGAAAAGGATTCCATCGCGGTTGTGCCGATGGCGATACCGATTGTCGCCGGGCCCGGCGCCATCACTACGGTGTTGATCAACGCAAGCAAGCTGGAGGGAGACTGGGCAACGATGCTGGGATTATCCGCCGTATGTTTGGGATACGGCGTATTATTCTGGCTGTGCTTTCGCTCGGCCGCTCGCATCAGCGCCGTCGTCGGCGTACACGGCGTTGCGATCATAACCCGCATCATGGGCATGATCTTGGCGGCGATTGCGGTGATGATGATTGCCAATGGACTCAAACAATTACTGCCCGGCCTTGCCTGAGCATTTGTTCTTTGCCTGGGCTAAACCTTGATCTAATCAGCGTTCCCTTATATTATCCCTCTACATAGTACACTCGCCTTATACGTCTAAATATACGCAGCCGCCCTTTTCCTGATGTTTGATTTTTATGCAAAATAATTACCGTCTTGAAGATATTGCAGAGTCGCCCCGCTTTACTGCCTTGGTCAAGACTCGCCTGCGAATAAGCAGCCTATTAAGCCTGCTCATGGTGATACTCTACACCTTGTTCTTAATCGGCATGGCCTACTTCCCGCAACTAATGGGCGATATGCAGATTATCGGTGCGTCCATCAGTTTCGGGATTTGGTGTGCAATGGCTTTGTGCTTTGTCTGCCTCGCCCTGTCTTGGTACTACACCTGGTGGGCGAATAATCGCTTCGATGTAATGAAAGAAAAATATTTACGCGAGATGGCAATGTCAGGCGATGCAGCTGATGCCAAAGAATAGGCTGCGCGCAGTATCCAGCGGCCTGCTGCTCGTCCTGCCCGGGCCGGTATTTTGCGCGGCTGCAAGTGCTACGGCAGAACAACAGTCGCTCAATCTAACGGCTATTATCACGTTTTTGGCCTTTGTCCTGATCACGCTCTTGATCACCTGGTGGGCGGCAAGGCGCACTCACTCGCGCAAGGAGTTTTATGCCGCCGGCGGCAATATTCCCGCCTGGCAGAACGGCATTGCTATCTCAGGGGATTTCCTCTCCGCCGCCACATTCTTAGGCATGACCAGTCTGCTGTACTTTAACGGCATTGACGGCCTGCTGCTGATCGTCGGCGTCATCGCCACCTGGCCCATAATTTTATTCATGATCGCCGAGCGCCTGCGCAACCTGGGGCGCTATACCTTCATTGATGTCATCGCCTTTCGCTTAGCCGCACGCCCGATAAAGATCGTCGCGGCCTTAAGCTCCCTGGCGGTCGTTGTCTTTTATCTGCTCGGCCAGCTGGTCGGTGCGGGCAAGTTAATCCAGCTATTATTCGGTCTGGATTATGTCTATGCGGTAGTCCTGGTCAGCACCCTGATGATCCTCTATGTCACCTTTGGCGGCATGTTGGCGACTACCTGGGTACAGTTTATCAAGGCCCTGGTACTGATATTCGGCGGCTCAGTGATCGCCGCATTGCTGCTTATTGAGTTTCAGTTTGACATCGGGCGGATCTTTCAAGACGCCATCGCGGTGCATCCCATGCGATCAGATCTCTTGGCCCCCGGCGGCTGGCTGTCAGACCCCATCTCGGTATTATCAGTTGGCTTAACCTCCCTGTTGGGCTTTATCGGTCTGCCGCATATTCTCATGCGCATCTTCACGGTCAAAGACGCCCGGGCGGCACGTCAATCCGCCTTTTATGCCATCTCTATCATTGCCTATTTTAACTTCATTATTATCTTCATCGGTTTTGCCGCCGTGTCCTTGATCATGTTTAATCCCGACTATCACGATGCAGGCGGGCGGCTGATCGGCGGGCGAAATATGGTAGTGCTGCACTTAACCCATTACCTGGGCGGCGATGTGCTGCTGGGCTTTATCTCGGCAGTCGCCTTTGCCACGATCTTAGCGGTCGTCTCCGGTCTCATCCTCGCCGGGGCGGCGACCATTGCGCACGATCTCTATGCCGATACCTTGGGCAAAAGTACCGCTACTGAAGCCTCGGAGGTGCTGGTCTCGCGCCTGTCTGTGCTGGGCATCGGCCTGCTCTCCAGCGCCCTTGGCATTGCCTTTGAACATCAGAACATTGTGTTTATTGTCACCATGGCGCTGGCCATCGCTGGCAGCGTGAACGCCCCGATCCTGATCCTGTCCATGTACTGGCCGGGGCTGACAACCCGCGGCGCCCTGGCCGGGGCAATCGTCGGCTTGGTGAGTTCTATCGGCCTGATCATAGTCGGCCCGCAGATCATGGTGGATATCATGGGCATGGAAAGAGCGTTGTTTCCCTATGTCTATCCTACCATCGTCTCCGCACCCCTGGCGTTTTTCATCATCTGGCTGGTCTCTATCAGCGACAACAGCGCCCGGGCGAGAAAGGAACGGGCTGCTTATACGAGACAACTGGTCTGCTCAGAGCTGGGCATTGCCAACGACGAGCTGCGCTAGAGACACAAAATAGAAATCAAGGAAGCCCCAGCACCTGTCTAAAGGCCTGTTGTATCTTCCCGATGTGATAGCTGCGCCAGTGGGCGCAGATGTGCCTGCCCGGAACGGATCAGGTAAAAGGATTGATCGGCCGCACCGTAGCGAGAGAACCGCCCCCGCCTGTCCTGTCTTCAATGAAGCCGATGCCTGCATCGCCATCGGCATAAGGCCCTCCTCGGTGAAACAGCAGGCCAGAAAAACCTGAGCCCAAGTAATCCGGAAGATAATGCTTGTCTTTGATGAGATGATTCCGAAAGGGCGCCCCGATGCCCGGGCATCCTTTAGGTATCCGACAACAACACCTTGCCATTAAGGTTCAGGATCATCTCTTCCAGCTCGCCAGCCAATTCATCAAGACGTACCTTGTCTGTGCCTCTCGAGACGACATTCACGCCCAGCTTGCCTTGCTTAAAGTATGGATAGCTGCCTATGCTAAGGTCCTGATAGCGCTCTTGTAGCTCATCAAGGGCCGCGGCGATCATGCCTTCGGTTAGATTAGTCGCCATGCTACGTATCAACATCGGCTCGCCGCCGCTTAAGCGATCGACGATGCCTTCAAACATGGCCTGCATGATCAAGGGCACACCGGGCAGGACAAATACATTTTCAAGCTGAAAGCCGGGCGCACCACTCACCGGGTTGTCAATCAAGCGCGCCGTCTCAGGAATATCCGCCATCTTCAGGCGCGCCTCGTTCAATCTGCCCGCCGCATAATATTTATCCAGCGCTGCAAGCGCATCGGGGTTTCTTATCAGCTTAACATTGAAGGCGCGGGCAAGGGCGGCGGCAGTCCTATCATCATGGGTCGGCCCTATGCCCCCGGTGGTGAACAGATAGGTGAATCTCCGTCGGCATTCATTCACTGCCGCAATAATCGTCTCGGCCACATCCGGGATAATGCGTGTCTCGCGCAAACGAATCCCCAGCTTGTCGCAGCGTTTTCCGATAAATGCCAGGTTGCTATCCTGCGTCCGCCCGGACAGGATCTCATCGCCAATGATGAGAACACAGGCAGTCGGGCTGCTATCCTCTCGCTTCATGCAACCATTTAGACCCAGTGATTTCTCTCCATGATAACCAGAAGCGGGGAAATTGAAATGCCGGGCTCGGCACTAAAGGCAGTGTTATCACTGATCGGATGAGTTGCTTGCCGGAATAAAAACAAGCGCATCCCCCACCGCCCTCTCGCCGGTCTTATCCGAAGGCAATCCCGTCAAACTTCCATTGACCACCATCGCTGATGAGCCGCCCCCGTCCAGATTGAGTGCCTCTTCTGCGCCAAGGCTCTGTAAGACGTTTGCCATGTCCGTAATTGATGCACCTGCGCTGATGCCCGGCCGGCGCCCATAGACGACAACGACATACAGCACATTCTCCCTACTCAGGCCCACTGCCGTCCTCGGATGACGGCGCAGCACCCAGCCATGATAAAAGGCGAGGTGATTATTCGAGTATTGATCCCGCACTGCGGCAGTATTCTTTTTGTCAACAAATATATCACCAAGGCCCTGCCCGGTAAGATCAAGATCCGTTCCCCAGCCCTCTTTTGCGCGTGCCGCAAGAGCCAGCCTTCCCTTGCGTAACAGGGTAGGTCCGCCATTGACTATGTACAGACCCTTGGTCAGGGGGATTTTCCCTACTTTGCTCCATACCTCCATCCTGACGCTGGCCGACATGCCGATTTTTACCAGTCTGAGAAAACGTTCCGCCATGTTGCCCTGCGCCTGAATCAAGTAGCCCTGCTGCGGTATCGCCCCCCCTAATTCATATCGAATAGCGCTGACCTTCCCCGTTTCATCAATGCTGAACTCAATTCCCTTGCCAGGTTCTGATTGCTCTCCGAAGTGATGATCGAAGAGCACGATTTCATTATCATTGGTGCAGACAAAATCATGCGCCGGCAATGTGACCGGCTCGGCCGCCTGATTGCCACAATTTAATATCATCCTGGCCCTGCGATTTAACCCGTTGATGTTCCATTTGCTGGTGCCAAGTTGCAGTGTGATCTTTGTTGTTAGATTGTGTGCTATCCG
This sequence comes from Gammaproteobacteria bacterium, assembly GCA_963923955.1. Classification (GTDB taxonomy): domain Bacteria; phylum Pseudomonadota; class Gammaproteobacteria; order Eutrophobiales; family Eutrophobiaceae. The sequence goes on along the minus strand of OZ000552.1, from coordinate 680,186 downwards.
AACTTGTGCGGGATTACTATTCCGAATCACCAATGCCGGCCGCCCGGCAACCGCCTCACTGACTAATTTCCCATCAATAACAGTAATTCCGTCGGGGTCGCCTGCCGTGCCGACTTCCGGTTTCAGAGCAAAAAAACCCGCATTGACCGCTGCCAGGGCCCGATAACGTCCGGCCATAGAAGAAACTGTTTCCTTGCCGGGTATCCTATCCTGAGCCAGGGTCGCAATAATCTCTCCCCGGTATCGATCCAGATCCACTCGCAGGATGCTGATAGAAAAGGGCCCGGAGGTGGGGCCTCCATCCTCCGCGGTAAAACGCACGGCCATTGTAATGCCGGCCTGATGGAGTTTCTGCTTTAGCCGCTCTGCCGCATCGAAATCATCAAAACGGCCGGTGCGCACTATCACCCCGACCTCTGCCCCATGTAAAACGTATTCAGGTAATGGTTGCCCTCCGGCGACATGGCCCAGTGCCTGCAGTTGCCGGACAAGTTCCCGCGCCCTGGCTTCCGTGACTGCCCCGCTTGACAAGGTATAGTAATCATAAGGAGATGGCTGACCCCTGATAAGCTGGAAGAGCTCTATCCCGGCCCCCAGATTCTGTTGTGTTACCCTCTGCGGCAGGCCGACATAGCCGATATTGAGCGACGGAAAGGGCTCTGCGGCATAAGTTACGCATGAAAATATGGCGATGAGAAAAAGGCCGATTGCATTGCGCATAGTAGCGCCCCGGGCGCAAGTAACGTTCATTAAGATGAAAACAGCAAAGAGAAAATGGCGGGTAATGATTACCCGCCATTTATAGCCAGAAGATAAAAAACAAACTTTAGAAAGAATAACGCACCCCGAAAAAGAAACGTCGATCAAGTTGTGTCGTAGTATGCGGACTATTGGCGACCGACTCAACTTCCAGGCGCTCATCGCTAATGTTCAAGACCTGAAACTGAAAGGTAAAATGATCATTAAAGGCATAATTCGCCGAGAAGTCCCATTGACCATAATCATTCTGAAATATCGGCACCCCAAAAGAAGCGGAATTATCTTCCAGGAAGCGCTCGCGCCAGGCATAGGACAGGCGTGCATCGAAACGCTCCCCATCGTCATAATACAAGATCACATTGTAGCTATTGCCCGAGACCCCGTTCAGGATCGTTTCCCCGGCCAAGATACTGGCCTCATCAGTCGCCGCATCGGTATCTGTATAGGTGTAGTTCAAGATCGCGCCCATGTTCGACAAGGTGCCGGGCAAAAAACCAAAGCCGGACTGCAACAGCAACTCCAGGCCCTTAATAGAGGTCTCATCGCCGTTGACAGGGATGTCAAAAATAATCGGCGCAGTGACTTCCATGCTGGTTACCTGAGAGAGAAAGCTCCTGTTCTCAACCTCGGTACCGCCGATCACCAGTCCATCAACGTCTTTGTAGAAAATATTGGCGGCAACCAGCGCCTCTTCAGAAAAATACCACTCCAGACCCAGATCGTAATTTTGCGAAGTAAAGGGTTTCAGCTTCGGATTACCACGGCTGCCGCTGCCGCCACTTGTGTCAATGCCTCCATAGTTCTCCGCAATACGCAACTCAAACAGTGACGGACGGGACAGGCTGGTAGAGTACGCCGCCCGGGCGATCAACTGCTCGGAGATGTTATAACGCGCAGTAATGCTCGGCAGAAACTCATGATAACTGTTCTCAACAACGATCCGCTCCGAAGTGCCCAATGAAGAATTGACTGAGAAACCTCTGGAAGTCTGCTTTGTGTCCACATAGCGCATGCCCGCATTCAGTAACAACTCTCGCCACTCGAAGGTCGCGGCAAAATAGGCTGCCAGGGTCTCTTCCTCGCCGTCAAAGGTGCGGTTGGCGGCGCGTGCCTGCAGGTCTCGGATTCGCGAACCGGGCGGCGTTATGCCGAGAATATCCACATTGGCGACCTTCCCCTCGCGCGCCACAAATTGGGAAAAATCAATGCCGTCCGGTGCGTACAGCTGCAGCACCCGGCGCGGATCCGCGCTAATAATCGTGTCGGGAAAGCTGTCCGGCGCACCGTTTATATGGAATGAATTGACCACCAGTGCATCCGCCAGTGTCGGTAATTTCGTCAGGTCGGCACCGGGCACATCATCAATACGAATTTCGTAGGATTTTCGCTCGGTTTCACGCCTGGAATAGCGCATCCCAAAATCCACCCGGCTAAGTAAAGCATGCGCAAAGGCGCGTGAAAAATCCAATCTGGTGCTCAGCTCTTCATCCCGGTCTTCAGACGGGCGAATGAGAAAGACATTCAGGAAAAACTCGCTCGGATCTGTTACCGCAGTATTGCCGGAATAATCAGTGCCCGGCGTGGAAAACGCAATAAAGGGGCTGTTGAGGGTAAAGCTGACCGGCTCCCGAGTCAGTCGGCCGGTAGCTCTGTTGCCATTGGCAAAGGACAATAACTGCCCGGTGCGCGAATTCTCGCGCCTGGAATAACCAACCAGCGGCGTGATGGTCCAGTTATCATCCGGCCTGATATCGACCTTGGCGGATAATTGCAGAAAGTCTTCCTCGCCTGAGAGATCATTCGCGGCAATCCGCTGTTGCACATCCGTAATGGTCGCCTGCTGGAATACCCCGTTTTGAATTGTATCGTTGCCTACTCCTGAGAGGCCGCCCTCCGGCGGGGCATCCGCCCGTGTGAAGAAGCGATCCGAGTCGATCCTGGCGTAGATAGTGTCAACGGTAAGCTCCAGCATATCAGAAGGGCGAAACTGAAGACCGGCGGTAAGGCCCAGCGTTTTCCGATCCTCCACATCAACCTGATAATTGATCGTCTGCGGAACCAGGGCCGCCAACTGCTCGGCGCTGGCACTCGCCTTTAAGGTATCATTCGCCCCCGCCGCAAGCGGCCGTGCGCTAATGCCGCCGTTGCTATCGGACTTAAAGGCCGCCTCGGAGTAGGCAACCGAGGCTGAGAGGCCGAAATAATCATCCCAGTTTTGGCTCATGACCAAGGCCAAGCGCGGCGTGGTATCATCGGCGGTACTGCTGTGTTGCAGTTGGCCGGAGACGGATAGATTAAAGCCATCGCGATCAAAGGCATGGGGAGTGGTCAACTGCACCAGACCGGCAAGCCCGCCTTCGGTTTGAGCCGCCGTGGCGGACTTGGAAACACTGACATTATCAAACAGCTCTGATGCCAGAATTTCAAAATTAAAGCCGCCGCCGACAGAACTATGACTCCCGCCAAAACGACCGTTAGTACCATTATTGGTGCCGGTAAGACCGTTGATTTCGACCCGGGTAAATTGCGAGCCCAGACCGCGCAGGTTAATAGACTGGCCATCACCGGTATTATTACGAAACAGGGTAACGCCCGGAATACGTTGCAGCGCCTCAGAAATATTCAGATCTGGAAACTTGCCCAGATCTTCCGCCGAGATCGCATCAACAAAGCCGGCGGCCTGACGTTTCTGCTCCAGCCCCCGTAAGATCCCGCCTCGTACCCCCTTGACCATGATTTCCTCCATGATCACCTCCGCGCCTTGGGCGGCATTATCAGCGTCGTCCTGCGCCGCCAGACCACTAGCACCCACTGCACCAAAAAGTGCCAGCGCTATCCTCGATAACAATGATGATTGTTTTTGCTCATCTTTCATAATCTTCTCATCTCCCATGTCTTGTTCAGGTTTAACTAAGGTGACAATCAATACCCCCTGATCGTTTATATCACCGGCCAGGCCGGTACCATTGAGCAAGATATCAAGGCCATCGCTGATGACATAAGTGCCGCGAACAGCATTTGTCTGTATGCCCCTGACCTCATCGTGGGAAAAAAGCAGCGGTGTGCGGGATTGCCGGGCGAATAGATGCAACGATTTCTCCGCCGGCAAGACAGGAACACGAAACTGATATGCTCCCGCTCCTGCGTGTGCACTGTGTATGCTGAGCATCAACACCACGGCTAACAACCAGGCATAAATAATCTCAGGCTCTCCCCGCAAATCCTGCTGAGCGCCGCTGGCCGGCAGCCCGCTTTTTTGCGCCCACCAGTCCACTCTTTTCCCCGCTCTCATGCCTATGACTTTATGATTGGTAAAAACCCGCTACTCTTTAGCAGAATATTTTTTTGAATATATTGCTGTTAGGCAAAATGTGATTGCAGATCAAGGGCTTGGAAATTCCGTCAAGCGGGAATATCGCCGCAAGCAGTGTGGCCGATAAGATTATCGGCGCGAGAGATAGATCCTTTTTTCGTTGGCCTTCTCCACGTGAATACCAAAGGATTCCGTCAAAGATTTCAGCATAAGGTCAATCTCGCCCACCGGAAAATAACCGCCGAATTCCATCTGTTTGATCTCCGCATCCAGGATAATAATCTCCATCTCGGTGTAACGGCTGATCTCATTGATAACATCCTCCAGCGGCTTGTGTTCAAAGATCAACATGCCATCGCGCCAGGATAATTGTTTTTCTATCTCTTCAGGTTGAATCTTCTCCACCCATTCTATTTCATTTTTCAAAATGGCCTGCTGCCCTCTCGACAAGGTGCCTAGGATATCGGCCAGTTCAATCTCGCTGATGCCAAGCTCGTCAGTCCCGGCCGGGGCCTGCGGCATAGACAGGATTCGCACCCGGCCCTCGGTTACCGTGACCTCGGTCTGGTCATCTTTAATATGGACGGCAAATGCCGTGCCCAAGGCGCGGATAGCGACATCTTCAACATAGACCACAAAGGGATGGTCGGGATCGTGTGAAACATCGAAATGCACCTCGCCTTTGATGAGCCGAACAGAACGGATCCCTCTGCCGTAATCAATGCTGGCCTGGCTATTGGTATTCAACCTGAGCCCGGAGCCATCGGGCAAAGTAACCTCTTTTAATTCGCCAATATCCGTAGCATAGCTCGCACTGTAATACGTGTGGCCTATATGCGGCATGATGACTTGCAGCCCGATAAATACCAACAGCAGACACGCAGCGGCCCCCAGAGAAGAGAAGCCCACTCGCCGGTATGCAGCCGCGATCTTATTGGTATCGGGAAAGACCAGTTCTTGCACCAATTCATCCATGCCATCCCAGAGTTCTGCAACCCTCTTGAACTCGCTGCGGTGCAACGGGTTTTTATCCAACCAGCGTCTAAATTCGGCCAGTTCCTGTCTGGACGGGCCACCATCAAGCCGTATCACCCACGCCCGGGCCTCAGCGGCTGCTGCAATGCGCTCTGGATGATCATTCTCATGTAAAAGAACGATATTATTCATTTATCATGCCCGCCCCTGGTAGCAAGCCCCGGCAGTGCCGGCGCCTTTGATTCTGCCTTGGCGGTTTGGCTTCTGCCCTCATCTGCTCTGAGAGAGCCGCCTGAATTGAGGTATTCCTCGTATCTCTTCAATCCCTTTATCAACTGCTTCTCGACTGTACTCACCGTGATATCCAACGTGCGCGCGATCTCCTTGTGGGAGAAACCATAGACCTTTCGCATAACAAACACACGCTGGCATTTTGTCGGCAGCGACTTAATTGCATTCCGGCAGGCAAGTAACTCCCGGCGTATTGTTTCATTTCTTTCCGGGCAGGACCTATCATCTATGACTTCCTCTATATCAAAATCCTCTATGTATCTGGCGGTTTTTTTCACCTCCCTGTTGATCTCGGTTAAGGCAAGGTTCCTGACCACGGTAAACAAAAACCTGCGCGGAGACTGAATATTCGCAGATACATCGTCTTTATATACACGAATAAACGCATCTTGTAACACGTCATCTATGTCTTCCTTGCTTAGCAGAAAACGCAGCAGATATCGCCTTAATTCAGACTCTATCGCCAAGAAGACATCCAGGATATTCTTTTTATTTGACATGTGGCTCTGTAAAAATAACCGGTTCGCAATGATTCATTTTATGGTGCTTTTTTATCAGCAACCTATTGGCCGAGGATGGCCGCCCCCCTTACGCCGCTGGAGTCACCGAAGCTTGCTGCAACCACCGTCGGCGCTTCGATGCCTTCAAATAAATAGGCCTGCATCGCAGCCGGTAACGACGGATATAGCTCGCTTATATTGGATAAGCCGCCGCCCAGCACAATCATATCCGGATCGTATAGTAATGTTAATTGTGCCAGGTAACACCCGAGGCAATCCACATACGCGCTAAAAATCTCTACGGCCTTTGCGTCCCCGGCCTGCCGGGCCTGTGCCAGTGCCTGTACGGATGCGTAGTCACCCCCCAGATGCGTACCTAAGCACAGCAGGCCCGCCCCGGCTAAGTATTGTTCCATACAACTGCGCAGACCACAAGCGCACTGGCGCAGTGGCAACCGGTAACGTTGCTGCAAGATGGCCGGCAGGGGTATATGACCGTACTCGCCTGCCGCATTTTGTCTGCCCCGATAGATCTTCCCGTCAATACACAGGCCGCCTGCCACTCCTGTACCCAGCACGAGCCCTAATGCATGCCTGACCCCATCAGCAACACCGCCGTTGACTTCCGATAAGACAAAGGCCTTGACATCATTTTCCAGGGCAACCGGCCGTTTAAGCCGTTTGACAATATCGGTTGAAAACGGCTGCCCGTTAATGGCGGGAATATTGGCCGATACCAGACGGCCCTGCTGATCTACAATGCCCGGCAGGCCGATACCCACGGAGCCGCGTGTTTGAGTCTTTTCATCCGCCGCAATCACCATATCGGTGAGCGTCCGCAGAAACTCCCGGTAGTCCTGCGTTGGTGTCGCCGCCCGCCAACAATCAATGCGTTCAAAGTGAACATTAAATATGGCCAGTTCGATCTTGGTCCCGCCAATATCAAGACCGTAGTGCATGGCGCTACTTCTCTTTATAGCCCTTTCGTATAAGGACGAATAGTGACGCCCTTGACCACCCGGTTCACTTCCCCCGATGGGAAGGGGTTATCGGCTGTGATATCCAGTGCCAGGGCCTTGAAAAAGGCAAAGCTCTGACAATAGACAAGATAGGGCAATGACAGCCATAGGTCCTGTAACTCTCGCGCTGCAGGGCCTAATGAGGATGGCGACAAGGCCACAAGCCCGGCTGATTGCCCGTCTCTGTGCAATTCACGGAATAGATCAGCGTCATATTGTTGTATATAAGGATGGGCCGACTGCAAGTGAATAATCAATGTTGCTTCATCAATGACCGATTTGGGGCCGTGTCGAAAACCCAATGGGGTATCGGCCATTGATACCAGCCTGCCCGCACTAAGCTCCAAGGACTTTAACGCCGCTTCACGGGCAGTGCCCAACAGACAACCCGCCCCCAATACGACCAGGCGCTTGCAATCCTGTCTCGCAAGCGCCTGAATATTCAATGCCTGCGTATTGATCAACCCTTGTGTTAATTCGGCGGCCTGCTCTAATTGTTCGGGAGCGGGCATGAAAATAGCCGCGCAGGACAGCAGCATGGAGGAGAAACTGCTGGTCATGGCAAAACTGCGGTCGTTGGTGCCTTCCGGCATTAAGCGACACAGCATGTTAGCATCGCGGCCTGCAGCTTGTGCCAGCCGCCCCTCTGGGTTACAGGTCAAGACCAGATGATGGCAATCGCCGAGGATTTGGTTAGCCAGCTCGACAGCGGCAACACTCTCCGGGCTATCACCGGAGCGTGCAAACGAAATCATCAGGGTCGGGACATCTTCGGCCAGATACTGATCGGGAGCGCCAAGCAGATCAGTCGTGCTGACCGCCTCCACCCTGCGCCGTAGCTGTTTACGCAAGGCGGGCGCCAGAGTCTCACCTATGAACGAGGACGAGCCGGCACCCGATAAGATGATGCGCAGTGCCGACTTGGCCAGCACCGGCTGCAACCAGCGATCAATGAACGGCCTGGATTGCTCAATCATTGCATAGGCCTCCCGCCAGATGCGCGGTTGCTGGCAGATTTCACGGGCTGTCCAGAGACTGCCGCAGGCCTCCAGAGCATCTACTTCTACGTTCAAATATTTACGCATTTTATCTTTGCGCTATCCACGAACCGCAGCCAATGTTGCGGTAATTTGAGCGGGAACAGACCTAACAGGCGGCAGCATACGCCGCAGTGACCTGCATGATGTGATGACGAATCAATGCCCTTGGATTAGCATCAAGCAGACCGGCGCGAATGGCTTTATATTGCAAGGGCATATATTGGCTTATCAATGGCAACGGCAACGCAACAGCCGATAAATTCTGCAGCAGCCGGGTCAGCGCATTGTGAATTACCGGCCGGTTCCAGTAGTAGCGAATGCGATCACTATAACTATAGCGCCGATACAGCCGGCCCTGTGGTTCTTCAGCAGGATAATATCTGGCCCAACTCTGTGGCTCATCGACCATGACCTGCTCACAGACCGCAGGTAGATTGGCGCGTTTCTCCGCAGCGATTAATTCCTGCTCAATATGGCTTAATGCAAACAGCGCCTCGCGCAGGGCATGGGTCAACTGCGGGCCGACTTTCAGAATGGCAAAGTGATCACGAACCAATGCCGCATAGGCATGTGCAGGTTGATAATCAGTCGAATGCGCCTCATAGACCAGATTAGGAATATCATTGATCAAGACACTCAACTCAGCTGCGGCCTCCGGCACATAATCATATACGGCAGTGTGGTCAAACTCCACACCGGGCTGTACCACCAGGCCGATAACGCGCGACCAGGCCGATTCAAGGCCGCGCGCTAAAAAGGCGTTTTTATGCGCCTCAACCGTTTGCAGAGCCGCCGCTGTCGGCGTCACCTGTAAGCCTTCAATCGCCTCTCTTGCACCACCGGGTTTCGGGACTTCTGTGCCCACGACATAGAGCAGTTCCGACTCGCCGAAGGCCTCCTGTGCCGTATGCTCAGCCACTGCACACAACTCAGCCGCTCGCGTCGCCACCGTTGCATCACTCAAGGCATCCGCTTCCCCGGCACAGGCCATGCTGGTATCCAGATGGATCTTTTTAAAGCCGGCTGCGACATAGGCCGCAATGAGATCGCGGGCCTTTGCCAGCGCCTGCTCGGCCGGCTCATCACACCAGCACACCGGCCCCAAATGATCACCGCCCAGGATAATATCCTTTCTGGGAAAACCGACCTCAGCGGCAATTTTTTCAATATATGGGCGAAAATCCGCCGGCTGCATACCGGTATATCCGCCGAACTGGTTCACCTGATTGGCCGTTGCCTCAATCAATACCGGCCTGCCGTCCTGTTTGCCCTGCTGCAAGGCGGCTTCCAGCACCATGGGATGCGCCGTGCAGATCGCATAGATCCCCTGCGCCTTACCGGCGCGGTTATTCGCGATGATGTCTAAAAGATGTTGCATGTTCTTACTTAAGCGATGGTTCAACGCCACTGCCTCAACCTGTGGCCTTTGACGGCGTAGAACAGGATGAACAGGTAACACGGGATCATGATCCAGTAGGCAGACTGCGGATCATGGGAGGTCTCTGCCAAGGCACCATAGACCAGGGGCAGGATCGCCCCGCCGGCGATCCCCATGATCAACAGGGCGGAGCCGGTATTGGTATGGCGGGGACTTAAACCCTGCATGGCCAGCGGCCAGACCGCCGGCCACACCAGGGCATTGGAAAGTCCAAACAGGGCGACATACAGAACAACATCGGGAATGGCCGGGGCGCCGCTCCAACTGAACAGCAGCGGCCAGATGCCGCCCGAATCCGGATTGGATGTGATCGTCAACAAGGCAAAGACAAGGCCGGAGAGCGCCGAGATCATCAACGCCTTTTCCTGGCTCAACCAGCGCGGGATCACCATTATGCCTACGAGATAACCGGCCACCATGAAGCTCATCGTATAGGCGGTGAGCTGGCCGAAATTGCTCACGCCCAGTTCCTTGCCGAACAGGCCGATGGTATCCCCGGCGATCACCTCCACGCCCACATAGAAGAACAGGGTGACGGCGCCGAGGATCAGCTGCGGGTGTTGCAGGATGCTGCTGTCGTCATTATCCTCAGCACCGGCAATCTCTTGGTCGGGCTCCGGCAGGGGCGATAGCTTGATGAACACGCCCAGCACGATCAACATGCCGGCCATGATCAGATAGGGCATGACCAGGCGCGAGGATAATTCGGTCAGTTCCAGCGCCTTTTGCGCCGCATCCAGCGCGGCGATACGGGCCTCGGTGAATTGCCCCATGTCGGTCAACACCAGGGCGCTGAAGACCAATGGCGCCACCACGCCGGCGCCCTTGTTCAATACCCCCATCATGCTGATGCGCACCGCCGCCGTCTCCCGCGGCCCGATCATCACGATGTAGGGATTAGAGGCGGTCTGTAGTATCGTCAGCCCGGTGCCCATGACAAACAGGGCCAACAGGAAGATGCTGTACATGCGCAGCAGCGCCGCCGGGATGAACAGTAGTGCGCCCAGCACCATGATAAACAGTCCGAGCACCATGCCGTTTTTATAACCGCTACGGCGCAGGATCAGCGACATGGGCAAGGCCATCACAGTGTAGGAAATATAGAAGGCCAGCGTCACCAGGTAGGCCTCCAGATGATTCAACTCACAGGCGATCTGCAAGAAGGGGATCAGCGCGCCGTTTAACCAGGTTACAAAGCCGAACATAAAGAACAGCCCGCCGATGATCAGCATTGGGATCAGGCTGGAGGATTGATTTTCGTTCATAAAGAAATAATCTTAAATTCCCTATTCCCGCATTGCCCGGATCAAAAGGCCGATGCCGATCACGCCCAGCACCCAAGACAGAACCGTCACCTGCGTCAGCTCGGTCGGGGCGTTGTTAAAGCCGTGTAAGACGATGCCGGTTAGTAAGGTAATCGAGCCGATGATGGAATGCGTACTGCGAATGCTGCTGGCGCGTAGTTCCTTGCGCAGCGCCTCCATCTGGCTGGAGCTCCATTCAAACTGGATCCTGCCATCGCGCAGACGCTCGATGAGATCAATGGTCTTGTTCGGCAGGTCCGGCAGCCGCTCCAGCCAATGCGGTATGTTCTCGCGTGTGCCCTTCATCACCCCGCGCAGGCCCACCCGCTGGCTCATCCAACGCTCCAGTATCGGCCTGGCGGTATGCCAGATGTCCAGTTCCGGATGCAGCATCCGGCCCAGTCCCTCCATGTTCACCAGGGTCTTTTGAAACAGGATCAGTTGCGGCATGATGACCATGTTGAAACGGCGGGCGGTCTGGAACAGGCGCAACAGCAAGGTGCCGTAGGAGATCTCGCGCAAGGGCCGATCAAACAGCGGCTCGCACACGGTGCGAATGGCAAACTCAAATTCATCCACCCGTGTCCCGGCCGGCACCCAGCCCGACTCCACATGTAACTCCGCCACCTTCTGATAATCCCGGTTTAAGAAGGCTAAGAAGTTTTCCGTTAAGTAACGCAGGTCGAACTCACTGAGCGAGCTCATGATGCCAAAATCAACGACCAGGATTTTGGGCCTGCCATTCTCGCCGGGCTCGACAAAGATATTGCCGGGGTGAATATCAGCATGAAAAAAGTTATCGCGTAATACTTGCGTAAAAAACACTTCCACGCCCGCCTGTGCCAGCTGTTTGAGATCAATGCCGGCGGCCTGTAGTTGCTCCGTATTGCTGACCGGAATTCCGCTTATGCGTTCCATCACCATGACACTGCGGCGGGTCAGCTCCCACTCCACCTGCGGCACATACAAGAGCTTTGAGTCGATGAAATTTCTGCGTAGCTGTGAGGCATTGGCGGCCTCGCGCTGCAGATCCAGCTCATCTAAAATCGTCTTCTCAAACTCATCCACAACGTTGCCGGGCTTAAGCCTTTGTGCATCTTCCCAATAATGCTCGGCCATATCCGCGAGGATGTGCAGCAGGCTCAAATCCCGACGGATGATCTTTTCAATATCAGGCCGCACTACCTTGACGATCATCGCGCGGCCGTCATGCATGGTGGCGCTATGCACCTGGGCGATGGAGGCCGAGGCCAGTGGGGTCTCATCAAATTCCTTGAAGAGTTCTTCGGCCCTCTTGTTAAAGGCCGCCTCAATAAGCCGCCGGGCAACACGCCCAGAGAAGGGCGGAACATGATCTTGTAACTTGGCCAACTCGCGGGCGACCTCTTCCGGCAACATGTCGCGCCGGGTGGAGAGTATCTGGCCGAATTTAATAAATATCGGGCCCAGCTCTTCCAGCACCCGGCGCACCCGCTCACCGGTCGTGCCTGCATGGCGGCGTCTGAACCAGTTCCAGGGCAGCAGCTGGCCCATGAAGCGCAGCGGGCGAAACAGGTGCATGGCAAAAACAAGCTCATCCAGGCCATGCCTTACCAACACCCGCTGGATGTGCAGCAACCTGATTATCTGCGTGGGGCCTAACATGTTCTACGGTTCGCTTACGATTTTTTGCAGCCGGTCGATGCGCACCTTCATCCGCTGCACATCGTTGCGCAGTGCATCAACGGACGAAATAAATGCCTTGATCTCCGCGCGCAGCGGCAGCGCCTCTTGTTCATAGCGCAGGTATTCACTGACATTCATCTCCAGGCTCTGTCTTGATGTGGCCAGGAAATGCAAGGCATCCCGACCCAAGAGGCCCAGCTTGCGCGCTGCGGTATCGCCCACCCAATTTGATAACTGCTCTTCCCAGTCCGGATCAAGGTTCTTGATCAGACCCTGAAAACGCTGCGCTAGGCCGACATCGCCGCTGATCTCCAGCCGGCCGGCCGACTGCCCCTTGCCTTCATGGGAAAAGAGCATGTAGGCCAGCATATCGGCGGGGGTGGCGCGAATGCGAACATGCACTTCCTTGTCATACTCGGCGGATAGATTTATGCCATCGGCACCGGGCATGACATAGATAACAAGACCGGTATCGATCAGCTCCAGCGAGATCAACTTGCCGGATAGTTCCGACAGTTCATGCGACATGGACGGATCCAGAGAGAGTATCCGCCGGATCAGCCGCTCCAGCTGGGGCAGTAGTCTTGTGATCACAATTCCTTCCCGGTTTATCTTTTAGCCATGTGCCTTTTTTGCACTCGGCGGTGATGGTTGCTTGAACTAGAGCTTATAGCCCCGGTGTATGGCGACAATGCCTCCGGACAAGTTGAAATACTCCACCCGGCAAAAGCCCGCCGCTTCCATCATGGCGCTTACTGTTTCCTGATCCGGGTGCATGCGTATGGACTCCACCAGGTATCGATAGCTGGCCTCGTCTTTGGCGATAAACTTACCCAGCATCGGGATCAACTTAAATGAATACAGATCATACAGGCGTCTCAATACAGGCACGGCCACTGTTGAGAACTCCACGATGATCACAGTGCCGCCGAATTTCAGCTTCTCATACATGGACAGCAGCGCAGCCGGTTTATCACTAACATTGCGCAGGCCGAAGGCCATGCAGATGCAATCAAAGCTGTAATTTGCAAACGGCAGCGACTCGGCATTCGCCTGGACATAATCAAGCCCGGCGCTGATACCAAGATCCAGCGAGCGATCCCGCCCTTGATGCAACATGGCCTGATTTACATCACTGACAACGACTCGACCCTGCCCTCCCATCCGCGCCAGATACAGGCGCGCCATATCACCCGTGCCGCCGGCGACATCAAGCACACAGCTGCCGCGCCGGACATGGGAAATATGCAGCGCCTGTCTTTTCCACAAGCGGTGCAGCCCCAGAGACATCAGATCATTCATCAGGTCATAATTCGCCGCAACCGAGCTAAACAGCGCGCTCACACGCCGGGTCTTATCTTCCGTCCGGATGCGTGCAAAACCAAAATCAGTCTTGTTCTCTTGCATCTACTCAAACCTGTCTTTCGTGGCCCGCCTGTTTTAAGGCGGCGAGATATTGCCGCCAGTACCTGTCATGATGCCGGCCGAGATCGTATAGATAATCCCAGCTATAGATGCCACTGTCATGCCCGTCATCAAAGCAGAGCTTGATCGCATAGTTACCAACCTGCTCTATCTCATCTATGCCGACCTTTTCCTTGCCGGTCTGTAAGACGCCTTGGCCGGGGCCGTGCCCGCGCACCTCGGCAGAAGGCGAATGCACCCGCAAGAATTCACAGCTGAGCGCAAAACTGGCACCATCATCAAACTCCAGCTTGAGCAGGCGCGACTTGCGCAACAAGTTAATGGCAAGCGGATAGACTTTTTTGGCAGACATGGCATCTTTACCTTACAAAATATAACGGCTCAGATCCTCATCCCGCACCAACTCACCCAGATGTTCATCCACATAGGCCGCATCGATGCAGATCTTCTCTCCCGCATGCTCCGGTGCCGCAAAGGATAAAGTCTCCAACAGGCGTTCCAAGACCGTGTGCAGGCGCCGGGCGCCGATATTCTCCGTTGCCTCATTCACCTGCCAGGCAATCTCGGCAATGCGATTTATGCCGTCGGCATCAAAGACCAGATCGACGCCTTCGGTCTGCATCAGGGCCGCATACTGCTCGGTCAGGGAGGCATCCGGCTCGGTCAGTATGCGGATGAATTCCGGTACACCGAGCGCGGCTAACTCCACCCGTATCGGCAGCCGCCCCTGCAATTCGGGGATGAGATCAGAGGGCTTGGATAAATGAAATGCGCCGGAGGAAATAAACAGGATGTGATCGGTCTTGACCATGCCATGTTTGGTTGAGACTGTTGAGCCTTCCACCAGCGGCAGCAGGTCCCGCTGTACGCCCTCACGAGACACGTCCGGCCCGCCGCCGGCCTCTGCGCGGCGCGTTACCTTGTCAATCTCATCCAAAAACACCAGGCCGTTTTGCTCTACATTTTCCAGGGCGCGCAGCTTAATGTCCTCCTCGTTCACTATTTTGGCGGCCTCCTCTTCTATGAGAACCTTTACTGCCTCCTTAACAGGCAGTTTGCGGGTACGCTTCTTGCCGCCGGCCATGTTCTGGAACATGCCTTGCAACTGATTGGTCATCTCTTCCATGCCCGGCGGCGCCATGATCTCCACGCCGATGGCCGGTGCGCTCACTTCGATCTCTACCTCCTTGTCATCCAGGCTACCGCTACGCAACATGTCGCGAAATTTCTCCCTGGTTGCATTGTCCTTTTCCGCGCTCTCTGCATTATCGGCAAAGGAACGCGGCGGGGGAAGCAGTATATCGAGCATGCTATCCTCCGCCGCCGCCTCAGCCCGCGATCTCACCTTCTCTACCTCCTCTTCCCGCGTCATCTTCACGGCTACATCGGCCAGGTCTCGAATAATCGACTCTACATCACGACCGACATAACCAACTTCGGTGAACTTGGTTGCCTCGACCTTGATAAAGGGCGCATGGGCGAGCCTTGCCAAGCGTCTTGCGATCTCGGTCTTGCCGACACCGGTGGGGCCGATCATCAAAATATTCTTGGGCGTTATCTCGTTACGAAATTCTTCATCGACTTGAGCCCGGCGCCAGCGATTGCGCAGGGCAATGGCCACCGCCCGCTTGGCTGCCTCCTGGCCGATGATGTGTTTGTCCAATTCATGAACGATTTCTTTGGGGGTCAATTCCTGCATGTAAACGTTTCCTATGGTACATGGATGAATTTTTAAGAGCCTGCTTAAATTCGTGCAGCCCTGATTTAATCAGGGCTTGCCTAACGTAATTCTTCAATGGTCAAGGTGGTGTTTGTGTAGATACAAATCTCGGCTGCGATAGCCATTGATTCCTCCACGATCTCACGCGCACCCAATTCCGTGTTTTTCAACAGCGCCTTGGCTGCTGACTTGGCGTACTGGCTGCCGGAGCCGATGGCCATGATGCTGTCTTCCGGTTCAATCACATCGCCGGTGCCGGAGATGATCAGCGAGACGTTTCTGTCGGCCACACAGAGCATCGCCTCCAGCCGCCGCAGCATACGATCAGTGCGCCAGTCCTTTGCCAGCTCAACGGCCGAGCGCAATAAATTACCCTGGTGTTTTTCCAGCTTGCCTTCAAAGCGTTCAAACAGGGTGAAGGCATCGGCGGTCGCACCGGCAAAACCGGCCAGGATCTTTTCCTGGTACAGCCGCCGCACCTTGCGCGCATTGCCCTTCATCACCGTATCACCCAGTGATACCTGGCCGTCCCCGCCGATTGCGACATGATCATTGCGGCGCACCGACAGGATGGTCGTGCCTTTGAACGTTTCCAAATCTTTACTCCAGAAAAAAAGAAGGGCCGGCATTATAGCGGAAATTGCCGAGTGCCGGTGCGGCGGTGGCGCAAATAAAATCCAGGCTGCCAGGGAAGTTAAGTCAACTGCCTTTATTTCGATCTCTTCTGCGCACGCGGATGTGCCTGGTCATAGACCTTGGCCAGGTGCTGAAAATCCAGGTGCGTATAGACCTGGGTGGTGCTGATGTCTGCATGGCCTAATAATTCCTGCACCGCGCGTAAGTCGCTGCTGGATTCCAGGATATGGGTGGCAAAGGAATGCCGCAGCATGTGCGGATGAACGTGATTGGCCAGGCCCTGTTTGACGGCCCATTGTCGCAGGCGTTGCTGGATGCTGCGCGGGCTGATGCGGCGGCCGCGCCGGCTTAGAAACAATGCGGCCTCCTCGCCATTGGCAAATTCAACTCGCTGCCTCAGCCACAACTTGACCGCCTGTATGGCGGCCCGGCCGACCGGTACCTTGCGCATCTTCTTGCCCTTGCCCAGCACGGTCACGGTGGCATCGGCCATGTCGATGCTGTCCAGTTCCAGGGCAGTCAATTCAGATAAGCGTAGGCCGGAGGAATACATCAGTTCCAGGATGGCCTTATCGCGAATGGCCAGTATGTCCTCGTCCTTGATCTCGACCAGCCGCGTTGTCTGATCAACATCAAGCGTGCGCGGCAATTTCTTATGATTCTTTGGCGTGATGATGCCTTGCGCGGGGTTCTGGCTCGCCAGACCTGCGGCCAACAGGTAGCGATAAAAGGCGCGAATGGCGGAGAGATTGCGTTGCAGGCTGCGCCCGGCGATGCCCTGCCGGTGGCGCTGGGCGACATAGGCGCGCAACTGTCTGCCGTCGATGTCTTGCCAGCGCCTAATGCCATGCTGCTCGCAATAGGCTTGGAAGGATTTCAGGTCCCGCTGATAGGCGCTGCGGGTGTGTGCGGATAGATGCTGCAGGGTCTTGATAAACCCGGCGACATGGGCAATCTCATCTTGATGCATAGGGCTTAACTCATACTAGCCAAGTCTTTAGCGCTAACACGCGATTTTTTTCTACGATGCGCCATAGCTGGACACGATCCAGTTGTTAAGCACGGCGCTCACGATCTCGCCCATATTCGCCAGCAACTCAAGCCCCATGCCCTCCTGAAATCGAGCCTTGCTGGTGCTGCCAATGGCCAGGATGCCGCCCCAGCCCGGGCCGTGCAGCGGCACCATGACCGCAGATCGAATGTCATCGCCCTCATCGCCAAATAAGAACACCTGTTGCTGCCGCTTCAACTGGCCGCTCAAGGGCAGACCTTCTCTGATAATCGAAGTAAATAACTGCTCCTCAGCGGCCGCGGTGCCGACAAATTCAGGCCCGGCGGGCGCAGCAAAGGCCGGCTCTGCAAACAGCCTGACCGCAACCTGCTCGGCGGTAAAATTGCGGCGCAGGTTTGCATACAGGCTAGAGAACATCTGCCCGGGATCTGCAGCATCCAACAAGGCCAGGGCAAGTTGGTGCATGCGCCCGGCAAGCTCTTCGTTGTGCCGGGCAATGTCGATCAGCGCCTGCAGCCGTTGTCGATTCTGCTCGTTTTGCTCACGCAGGATCAGCACCTGTCGCTCCACCAGCGACACAGCAGCACCGCCGCCGTGCGGCAGCTCAATGTCCGTCAACAGCTCCGGGTGTTCATTAAAAAACGCCGGATGTTCACGCAAGTATTGGGCGACCATCGCCTCGCTGATCTGGCCGCTTTCCTCTGACCGCTTTTCAGTGCTCATAGCTCAATTTGCCCCTCATATACCATTGTCGCCGGCCCGGTCATCCAGACTGCCTGTCCCTCGCCATCCCAGGCGATGCGTAAGTGTCCGCCCGGCAGTGCAACATCAACCCGCCCCGATAGTCTATCACTTATTGCGCCGGCTACCACCGCCGCACAGGCACCGGTGCCGCAGGCGAGCGTCTCGCCCACGCCGCGCTCATACACCCGCAGGCGAATGTGATCGGCATCAAGCACCTGCATAAAGCCCACATTGACGCTCTGGGGAAAATACGCATGGTCTTGCAGCGCCCGGCCCAGCTCCTGCACCGCAGCCTGTGCGACATCCTCAACACAGAGCACGGCATGGGGATTGCCCATCGACAGCGCACAAAAGCGAATTTTATTTTCATTTAATTCGAGCGAATATTCGTGCTGCTGCTCAGTCGCCAGCATCGGGATAGCCGACGGCGCAAAGCGGGGCACACCCATATTCACCCGGATCAGCCCATTGTCTTCTCGATATGCCTTGATGATGCCGGCACGGGTATCGACAACGAGTTCATCGCCTTTGAGGCAGCCGCGCCGGTAGAGAAAATCAGCAACACAGCGCAGGCCGTTGCCGCAGTGTTCTGCTTCCGCGCCATCGGCATTAAAGATGCGATAGCGCAGATCGGCTTGCGGCTTAGCGCTGGGTTCCAACAATAATATTTGATCGCAGCCAATGCCGAGGCGCCGATCAGCAAGAAGCCGCAACTGCCCGGCGCTCAATGCCAACGGCCGCTCCAGCGCATTCAAGACGATGAAGTCGTTTCCCAGACCGTGCATTTTGGTGAAGTGCAGCGCCATGGCTGACAAGAGTAACGCCTGTGCATGGGAATGAAAAGCATTTACTCAGCGCGCAGCTGCCCTGGTAATCCAATATCAGGGCGTCCTTGGTGCTTGCTAAATGCTTAACCCTCTATAGCCGGTGCCGGCGGCCCGTCTGCGAAGTGAATAGTCGATGTCGGGAAGGCGCATTCCGCCCCGTGCGCCTCGATGATGGCGATGATCTTCAGCATCACATCCTGCTTTATCTCGTGAAACCGGATCCACTCGGTGGTCTTGGTGAAGGTATAGACGAAGAAATCCAGGGATGAGGGCGCAAACTGGTTGAAGTTCACAATCAGGGTCTGGGTGGTATCGATCTCGGGATGGGCCTTCAGCATCGCCTTGACATCTTCCACCACGAGCGCCATCTTGTCGGCATCATCATAGCGAATGCCGATGGTTTCATAGATGCGCCGGTTAGTCATGCGCGAGGGGTTTTCCACAGCGATGGTCGTAAAGACGGAATTGGGCACATATAAGGGACGCTTGTCAAAGGTGCGAATGCAGGTGATGCGCCAGCCTATGTTCTCGACCGTGCCTTCTATTTCTCGATCGGCCGAGCGGATCCAGTCGCCTACCGCAAAGGGACGATCCAGGTAGATGGTTAAGCCGCCGAAGAAATTCGCCAACATATCCTTCGCCGCATAGCCAACGGCAATGCCGCCGATGCCGCCGAATGCCAATACTCCCGATACGCTGTAACCCAGGGTTTGTAAGATAACCAGGCTTGCGGTAATAAACACGGAGATGCGCAGCAGCTTGGCAATGGCATCCGCCGTGGTGCGGTCAAAAGGCTCGCCCGCCGCCAGCCGGCGCTGGAGTATGTTACGCTCAGCGATACGAATGAAGCGCACCAGAAACCAGGCGAAGGCAAAGACCACGCCCACCTCCCGGATCGGATCGATGGCATCAAAGATCACCGCGCCGGATTGCGCCTTCATTATTTCCGCGGCAAAGGTCAGGCCGACGATCCAGATCAGGACGCTCAAGGGGCGCTGTGCGGCCTCAATCAGCGCATCGTCCCAGTAGTTCTCGGTGCGTTCCGCTCTGGCATACAGTCTGCGCAGCAGCCGTTTCTGTATCCAGTCCAGCAACAGCGAGACAAAGACGATGATGAACACCTGGGCGATCCAGGCACCGGCGCCGAAATAATCGGCCATGCCGCCAAAGTATTGGTTTAGATCCATCGCTTCACTCATAAAACTATCTTTGCAAGAAGCGCTGATTTTATCAGGCAAATACGCCCAGCAGGAGAGCGAGCTTGCCTGTGCGCTCAAGTCTGTATTTCATCATCTCCCAGACCCAACTCTGGCATGGTCTCAATGGCAGCGATTTCATCGGCCACCCGCCGCCATTCCTCACTCTGCTGCAAGGCGGTGAGCGAGTCTTCGGCCTGCATCCCGTGCATGCGCATCAGGCGCACCTGGGAGGCCGGGTTGATCTCCCGTTGCAGCGTGTCCAAGACCTCAATGGCCGCCGGCTGATTATTACAGATCAAGACCATGTCGCAGCCGGCTTCCAAAGCGGCTTCGGCGCGCGCCTGATAATCGCCGAGCCGCTCGGCAGCGGCCATGCTGATGTCATCGCTGAATATCGCCCCCTGAAAACCCAGTTGCTCGCGCAATACTTCTTGCAACCAGCGGCGGGAAAAGCCGCTGGGTAGTTCATCCACCTCGGGATAGATGACATGGGCCGGCATCAGGGCGGGCAGGCCGGCATTGATGAGCCGTTCAAAGGGAATGCAATCGCTCATGGCAATGTCAACATAAGGCCGCTCATCGACGGGCACTGCGTGATGCGAGTCCTCAATGACACTGCCGTGCCCGGGAAAATGCTTGCCGACGGCCATCATCCCGGCGCGCTTCATGCCATTCATAAGATGCCGGGCCAGCTCGGCCACCACCTCCGGGTCGCTATGCAAGGCGCGGTCGCCGATTACCTGGCTGAGGCCCTTGTCAAGATCCAGCACCGGGGCGAAACTGAGATCGACGCCAACGGATAATAGCTCTGCTGCCAGCAACCAGCCGGCCTTCTCACACAGGGCAAAAGCCGCTTTCGGATCAGCCGCATATTTCTCGCCATAGCGATGGCAGGCGGGCAATGCACTGAAATCGCCTCTGAAGCGCTGCACACGCCCGCCCTCATGATCGACGGCGACAAGCAAGGGCGTCTGTCTGAGGTTGTGGATCTCATGGGTCAAGGCGCTGAGCTGCTGCGGGTCCTGATAATTGCGCGCAAACAGGATCACGCCGCCCACCAGGGGATGTTGCAGGAACTCCCGCTCATCCGCCTGCATGGCAGCGCCGCGCAGATCCAGCATGATGGGCCCTAGACTCACACCTTTCCCCTAAGTTTTTTCAAATTCGATGAATACATAGTAACAGATATGGGAAGGCACCAGGATGAGGAATTGCCTTTGGCGGCAAGATGCTCGGCTGCGCCCATCCCGGAAGCGGCAGGGCGAGGATGGTTGGTTGACAAACACCCTAGATAAAGAGATTCCGACTCGTCCCTATGACTCAATATTTACCTGCGTGCCTATGCCGACTAATTCAAACAGCTCCATCACTTGCTTATTGCGCATGCGGATACAGCCATGCGAGCCGGGGACGCCCATCTCTACCTCATCCGGTGCACCGTGTATGTAGATATAGCGTTGATAGCTGTCCACATCGCCGCCCTGATTCCTGCCCGGCTCGGCACCGGACAGACGCAGGATGCGAGTCAGGATCCAGTCCCGGTGCGGGAATGCTCGCCCCAGTGTCGGCGTGTAATGCTCGCCGGTGCATCTGCGCCCGACAAAGACGGTATTGACAGCACAGCCCGCACCAAACTTCTCTGCGATAACATGCCTGCCGCGCGGCGTACATTCGCTATCAAGCCTCTCGCCCGGGCCCTTTAATGCGGTCGATACCGGGTACTCTTGTTTGATCTCCTCTCCCTGCTTGAGCAATAGTCTCTGCGTACCCAGCTTGATCTGTATTTGATAGTCCCGACCGGCCATCTGGATAATGATTACTTGATCTTGTTAAATAAGGCGATGGATTCTACATGGTTCGCAGAGTGACACTCTTCAGCGCCTCTTTTCTTCTTTTTCCCAGGCTTGCAAAAAATCGGCGAGATGCTTTTTGTCTTCTCTCAACAGCGCCTTTACTCTCTCGCACTCCTCCTCATAAGCACCGGGGGACAGGCGCCCGCGCATCAGTTCATAACGGAGATAAACCAGGTAGGTGTTCAGTACATCGGTTTCGCAATAATCCCGAATCGCCCTGATGTTACCGGTGAGGTAGGCATCCCAGACTTGGCCGCCATCCATCCCCATCTTGCCGGGGAAGCCGAGCATGGCAGCGATTTCCGTCAAGGGCGCATTGGCGCGAAATTCATAACCGGCCAGCACATCCATCAGATCGGTATGGCGTTGGTGATAGCGGTTGAGATAATTATTCCAGCGAAAGCCCCGATCATCATCGCCGGCCTCCCAGTAGCGCGGTGCCTGTACGCCATGCAACAGCGCCCGATAATGCAACACCGGCAGGTCAAAGCCGCGCCCGTTCCAGGACACCAGTGTGGGCGTGTATTTCTCTATGCCGTCGAAGAAACGCTGTACGATCTCCTTCTCGCTCGCCGCCTCATCGCCTAGGCTCCAGACATTGAGATGCTCGGGACTCGCCAATACCACGGAGATAGCGACCACACGATGTAAGTGCAGGCGCAGGAAATCATTCGCACCGCCGGTTTCCTGGCGGCGCTTGGTGAACATGACTTCAGAAACTTCCTTATCACTTAAGCCCTCCAGCTTGTGCAGGGCCTTGGCCGAGTCAATATCCGGGACCGTCTCTATATCAAAGACCAAGGTATTCATTGATTATGCGATTAAAGCGCTAAGAACATGGAGAATGAGAGAAAATATCCGCTCAAAATCATACCGCTGCGTGATCTTGGCATCAGGCTGGAAAGACATTGCTGGACAGGTATCTATCGCCGCGGTCACAGATGATGGATACGATGACGGCATTCTCGATTTCCTGTGATAGTGTTAATGCGGCGTGGATGGTGCCGCCCGATGAAATGCCGGCGAAGATGCCTTCCTCTGCCGCCAGGCGCCGCATCATCTCCTCCGCCGCCGCCGGGGTAATATCAATGATGCGATCAACTGCTGCGCGATTGAATATCTTGGGCAGGTAGGCTTGCGGCCAGCGCCGAATGCCGGGAATATTTTCATCACCCGCGGGCTGTACCCCAACGATCTCTATGGCGGGATTCTTTTCCTTCAGATATTTGGATACGCCCATCACCGTGCCGGTGGTGCCCATAGAACTGACAAAGTGCGTCACCTTACCGCGGGTATCCTGCCAGATCTCCGGGCCGGTTGTTTCATAGTGCGCCCGCGGGTTATCCGGGTTAGCGAATTGATCCAGCACCTTCCCCTTGCCTTCGCGCTGCATGTGCTCGGCCAGATCACGCGCGCCTTCCATGCCCTCCTCCCGGGTAACGGCAATGATCTCGGCGCCATAGGCACGCATGGATGCGCGCCGCTCGGCACTCATGTGCTCCGGCATGATGAGCACCATGCGATAGCCCTTAATCGCGGCCACCATGGCGAGCGCAATGCCGGTGTTGCCGCTGGTGGCCTCGATCAAGGTATCGCCGGGCTTGATCTCGCCCCGCGCCTCGGCGCGTTGGATCATGCTAAGCGCCGGCCGGTCCTTCACCGAACCGGCGGGATTATCCCCTTCCAGCTTCGCCAGTATGGTATTGGTCGTGTGCCCCGGCAGGCGCTGCAGACGCACCAAGGCGGTGCCGCCGACGCAAGATTCAACGGTCGGCAGGCTTAGCTCATCTTCATTCGTGCTCATGCGTCTCTCTCGTCTATTCAATGGCCAGGCTGCGCGCCATGATGACGGCATCCTCGCGGCCACGCCCGGCCGGATAATAATTTCTTCTCATGCCCACATCATCAAAACCGGCGGTCTGATACAGGCGCTTGGCCGCCCGGTTGGAGGGGCGCACCTCCAGAAAGGCATTATCGGCCCGGTGCTTGCGCGCTAAGTCCAGGAGATAATGGAGGATGGCCGCGCCCAGGCCCAGACCCTGCGACTCAGGCCGCACACACAGGTTCAGGATATGTGATTCGCCCACGGCGACAGACATCACGCCATAGGCGATGATCTCCTCATCCTGCTCCATTACCCAACAACAATAGCCCACGCGCAGACAATTCTGAAAGTTAGCGCGTGTCCACGGAAAGCGGTTGGCCTGCTCTTCAATCGCCAGTACATGCTCAATATCCTCATCAGACATCGGCCTGAAAGCAGGGATGGATGCCCTTGCCACGGCGCTCATAAGCTCGCCTTATAGACCCTCATCGCCAGCTGCAGGTCCTGCCAGGACTTTCTCTTCTCGCGCGGCGCACGCAGCAGGTAGGCCGGATGATAGCTTACCACAAGGGGTATGCCGCGCTCGCCATACTCATATTGCCGGCCACGCATGCGGCCGATAGGCGTATCCACTCCTAATAAGTTCTGCGCTGCAACGCGCCCCAGCGCCACGATGATCTTCGGTTCAATCAAGGCTATCTGTCTCTTCAAAAACGATGCACAGGCCGCAACCTCTTCTGGTTTCGGATCGCGATTACTGGGCGGCCGGCATTTCAATATATTGGCGATAAATACCTGCTCACGCGCCAGGCCGATGGCCAGCAACATCGCATCCAGCAGCTTCCCCGCGCGGCCGACAAAGGGCTCGCCGCGGCGGTCTTCTTCCGCCCCGGGTGCCTCGCCGATCAAGAGCCAGTCGGCTTGCACATCCCCCACGCCGAAGACGGTCTGGGTGCGGCCTTCATGCAAGGCACAGGCGGTACAGGTGGCGACCTCTTGGCGCAGGCCCGGCCAAAGATCTGCCGCCGGTGCATCGTGCGCGATGCGCGCTTCTGCGGCCACGGCGAGCGCCTCCGGCGGCGCAGCGGCCGCATCAAGCTCATCCATATCCCGCGGCAACCAGACATCGATGCCCATCTGCTGCAAATAATAGCGCTGCCTTGGGTCCATATTATACCTGCGGATGGGTGCGTTCGCCTGCGGCCACGGCCCGATTGACGGCGTTAATATAGGCCTTGGCCGAGGCCACCAGGATATCCGTATCCGCCCCGCGTCCATTCACGATGCGGCCATCCCGCGCAAGCCGCACGGTGACCTCGCCTTGAGCGTCCATGCCGCTGGTGACGTTATTCACCGAGAACAGTTGTAACTCACAGCCGCTGCCCAGCACCGTCTCGATCGCCTTGAACACCGCATCCACCGGGCCATCGCCCGTTGCCGCGCCCACCTTCTCAGCACCATCGACTGTCATGGTGATGTCCGCCGCAGGCGTCTCGCCGGTTTCTGTCACCACACGCAGGCTGATCAACCTGCTGTACTCATCACCGGCATCCTGCAAGGTATCGGTGACCAGGGCCTGCAAGTCCTCATCAAAGACCTCATGCTTTTTATCGGCCAGCTCCTTAAAGCGGCTGAATGCCTCGTTCAGCTCCTCTTCGCTGGCAAATTCAAAGCCTAGATCTTTCAGGCGGGTGCGCAGGGCGTTGCGGCCGGAGTGCTTGCCCATGACCAGACGATTGTCCTTCCAGCCGACATCCTGGGCGCGCATGATCTCATAAGTCTCGCGGCTCTTAATCACGCCATCTTGATGAATGCCGGCCTCATGGGCAAAGGCATTCGCCCCCACGATCGCCTTGTTCGGCTGCACCGGAAAGCCGGTAATATTCGACACCAGGCGCGAGCAGTTCACGATCTCTGTGGTATCCAGATCCGTAGCACAGGAAAAGACATCCCGGCGGGTGCGTATCGCCATCACGATCTCTTCCAGCGCCGCATTGCCGGCACGCTCACCGAGCCCGTTGATCGTGCACTCCACCTGCCTGGCCCCGTTCAAGACCGCGGCCAGGGAATTAGACACGGCAAGGCCCAGGTCATTATGGCAATGCACCGAGAAGACAGCCTTATCTGCATTGGGAATGCGTTCTATCAACTGCTTGATCGTCTCGCCAAACTGGAACGGCAGGCTATAGCCCACTGTATCGGGGATGTTGATCGTGTTCGCGCCGGCGGCGATGACGGCCTCAAGCACCCGGCACAGGAAATCCAACTCCGAGCGCCCGGCATCTTCCGGAGAGAATTCCACATTGTCGGTGTAGCCTCTTGCGCGTTTAACAGCGCGCACCGCGACTGCGACAACCTCTTCCGGCTGCATCTTGAGCTTGCGCTGCATGTGGATGGGCGAGGTGGCGATGAAGGTGTGAATGCGCGCCGATTGCGCCGGTTTCAAAGCGGCGGCGGCGGTATCAATGTCCTTGTCATCGGTGCGCGCGAGAGCACAGACCGTGCTGTTGCGTACGGCTTTGGCCACTGCCTGCACCGCTTCAAAATCACCAGGGCTGGCAATGGGAAAGCCCGCCTCGATGACATCGACCCGCATCTTCTCCAGTGCCTTGGCGACCCGCACCTTCTCCGGGC
Organism: Gammaproteobacteria bacterium; assembly: GCA_963923955.1. Taxonomy (GTDB): domain Bacteria; phylum Pseudomonadota; class Gammaproteobacteria; order Eutrophobiales; family Eutrophobiaceae. Next base: position 654,007 of record OZ000552.1, on the reverse strand, counting down.
GCGTCATGGAGGCCCCCGGGCTCTGCTCGCCATCGCGCAAGGTCGTGTCAAAGATAAGTAATTTGTCGTTCATTTTGCTGCTCCGTTGATTTGAGGATAACTTAAAAAACCACACCATGCCGTCTTGCGACATCTTAAGTAAGTGCGGATAGAGAATAAAATTGTGTGATTAAGAAGAATGTGCCCTAGCAGGGCAGCAGGAGCAACGGTAGAGAAAAATTGATGTATGCCGAAGAAGTCATAGAAAGACTATAGGTGCTTACCAGAGATATTGCAAGGTTCTTTGCAGGTTCATTAAAGAATATTCTTTAGTAATTAAGGCATGACTGCGGGCGCTGCTATATAGTATCCCATGTACAACCAGCACATCACCTCTGCTTGGCAGCACGACAGGCAGGCCAACATCGGTACGATCATCGCCCTGATGCCGCCCTGTAGCTTTGTATTTTTAATCGCCTGATCGATGTTGTTTGTTGCTGTGGGTAGCCGCTTTGACGGGGGCTGACAGGCATGAGAATGCGCAGGTTGCTGCTATGGCGGGATCCGGCACCGCCGATTATTTCATGGGAAACCTGCGGCAATTACCTATTCTTGGTAAGATAATAAGTGGCGGCGGCGCTGACGATACCGGTCAACGCCGGCAACCACACATGAAGAAAATCTGATAGTATGGATATTTCTTCTGAATCGCAGCAATCTCCAGATAGCACTAAAAGCAGATAAACAAAATAATGCAATGCCAACGCGCCCGCAAATAACCCGACAAATGCAAATGCAAGCCTTCCAGCGATTTCTGCCCGGTGCTTAGCGTCATTGAATTTGGGTTCGGCGGCGGCGGCGTTTCTTACCTCATCTTTGGCCTCTTCAGATTTTATTTCTCCACCATGCTCTGGAGGCGAATCTCCACCTTGATTATCTGAATTGCTATTTTCAGATGCTGCTGACATTAACAGGTATCCGTAGATGAAAGGTTATGCCAAATTTCAGCCAGACTTTAATCCAAAGCCGAAGCCGCCATAACCCGCTCCTTGCCCGTATCCGGATTTCGAACAATAACCTCTGAAAAGCCTTTGATTGCCTGCGACTGCAACGCCTTCCTGACGGCAAGCGATGCCCGCAGAGCTTCCGCCATTGAGCCAGAATGCCTCTCTTCGGCCATGTCTTTAAGGTACTTGTAGCTTCCCTCGTCAAACGTGAATACAACTCTTTTCTTGGCCATTGATGTTCTCCTCAAGATTGATTTGTAACAATGAATACCTGATACTCCTATCCTGTAATCGTAACGATGTCAAAATAATACAAGCCAGACGTATAAAATTTCACGCTTTATTCTTAACCATCCTGCTAATGCAGATATTGCGCAAGAGCAACAAAGTCTGCAACGAGGCAAAAGAGATGAGCAAGACCATGTTTGATGACTTTAACCACCTGCATTCACGCTCAAAGACGCTGCGTTTTGAACTAAGGCCGGTGGATGGGCAGGGCGAATGGCTGGCTGCCGAACGGTGTGAGCAATTCACGGATGCCTTGCAAGGGGTGATTGCGGAAGGCGATCAACGCGCCGGTTATTATAAGCAAGTAAAGCCGATCATTGATGATTACCACCGTGCATATATAACAGAAAGGCTGGGCGCGCGGGTTGATGCCGAGACCGGCGAGCCCGGTTTACTGCATGCTGTTGATCCCAAGACCCATAAGTGTTTTTTGCATGCGCGTGATTTCAAGCAGGCGTATGAACACTACCAAACATTACGCAAACGCGCCAAGGAGAGAACAGCGGATCAAGGCGCATGGAAAGCTGCACAGAAGGAATGGACAGAAACGCAAAAGGACTTGCGGAAGAAGCTGGTCAGGTGTTTTTCAGATAAAAAGGAACGCTTGTTTGGGAAAAGTCTGATAGAGGAAACGCTACCTGAATGGTTGGAAAGGCGGGGCGAGTGGGAAGAAAACCGTGCCTGTGTGGAAGCGTTTAAGGGCTTCACCGGCTATTTTACCGGCTTTCATACAAACCGGGAAAACATGTATTCCGCAGAGGCGCAGCAAACGGCGATTACGTATCGGCTGATGAATGAGAACCTGCCGCGGTTTTTCAATAACTGCCTGGCCTGGGAGAGAATCCACCGGGAGCATGCGGCGCTTGAGTTATCCCTTGCGCCTGAAGTCTTGCAGGATGCCGGCGTGGATAACCCTGATCAGCTGTTTCAACCGCAGTACTTTATTCATTTACTCACGCAGGTCGGCATAGAGAAACATAACTTGTTACTGGGCGGCAAGACAACGGAGGACGGCCACAAGCTGCAAGGCTTGAATGAGCGCATTAACCTGTACCGGCAGCAGCATAAGATAAAGCCGCGCGCCCTGCCGAATTTGCTGCGCTTACGCAAACAGATACTAAGCGAGGCAGAGTCGCATTCCTTCATCCCGCAGCCGTTTGCAAACGATGCGGAATTACTGGACGTCCTGAATGCCTTCATCGCAAAGGCGCAGGGTAAGGCCGGGCTGATCGAGAAACTGGGCGCGGCCCTGAAGCACCTGGCGGATGCCCGGCTCGACGGGGTTTATATCAAAGACAGTGCCCTTGCTGGTCTTTCAACGGCCATGTTCGAGAATCGCCGCTTTATTGAGGATGCACTGGCGTATCATGCCGAAACGCACATTGCGCCGGTGGCGGCGGGGCGCAAGCTCACCGGGAAGATTGAAAAAGCGCGCGAGGCCTATTGCAAGCAAAAGGTCTTCAGCCTGGCGGCGCTGGACGAGGCATTGTGCGGTTATATCTCCGAGCGCGCAGAGAACGACCAGGAATATGCGTTGCCGGACGGCGTGGATAAGGCAGCGCCCGTGCCGGGTTATTTCATGGCCGAGGCAGAAAAGTGGATGCATCCGGAACAGCTACAGCAGGCCATCGCCACATTCAAGCAAGCATGTTCATCCGGCAAGATCAGCGGCGACAGAAGGGCGCCGACCGATGAGAAAGACCCCGGCGGTGAGGGCTATCGGCAGATACAGTCTATCCATGCCATGCTGGATGCATTCATGGCACTGCACTACCTTGCCCGGCCCCTTTACATGGTGGATAAAGGCGAGCCGATAGCTGTGCCGGATGCGGACCTGGACTTCTATGCAGATTTTAACGATGTCTATGAAGGCTACAGGGAATGGCTGCTGCCGTTATATAACAAGAGCCGCAACTATCTGACCAAAAAGCCGTTTGCCACGGACAAGATCAAACTGAATTTTTACAACTATCAGCTATTGAAAGGCTGGGATAAGAATAAAGAACCTGATTACGCCGGCGTCCTGCTCAGGAGAGATCACAAATATTTTCTGGCGATTATGCACACCGAACACAAAAATGTCTTCAAGGATTGTCCAGCGCCGCAGGGCGATGAGGCGAGCTATGAGAAGATCAACTACAAGCAAATTCCAGATGCAAAACAAAACTTCCCGCGCATATTTCGCTCCGATACATTCAGGCAGCAACATGGCGTACCGGCGGAGATAGACAGGCTTTATGAAAACAACGAGCATAAAAAGGGAGAGACATTCAAAAAGGAAAGCCTGCATACACTGATTGATTTCTTCAAGGACAGCATCAACAAGTATGAAAAAGATGGCTACAAATGGCGCGATTTTGGTTTCCGTTTTTCAGACACTGCCAGCTATGAAAATATCAATGTCTTCTATGATGAGGTTAAGCAGCAGGCATATAAAATATGGTTCACCGAGATCCCGGTCAGCCACATTGAACACTGCGTCAGGGAGGGACAAATTTTTCTTTTTCAGATCTATAACAAGGACTTTTCCGATCACAGCCGCGGCCAGCCGAACCTGCATACGCTGTACTGGCGGGCCGTTTTTGAGGCGCAGAATCTCAGTCATGTACGCATTAAACTGAATGGCCAGGCGGAGGTGTTTTATCGCCAACATTCTCTGGATAAAACCGCCGTCCACAAGGCGAACACGCCAGTGAAAAGGAAAACCGGCCAGGGTGAGAGCTATTTTTCTTATGACATCATCAAAGACCGGCGCTATACGCAGGATAAATTTTTCTTGCATGTGCCGGTTACGCTGAACTTCAAGGCGCCGGGACAACAAGCAACCGACTTTAATAAGAGCGTGAATCGAACTATTCGGAACAACCCGGATGTTCATATCATCGGTATTGATCGGGGCGAGCGGCATCTGCTGTATTACAGCGTGATCAATCGGGATGGCCGCATCATTGATCAAGACAGCCTGAATATCATTCAGTCCGGCAAGGATCATCAAATCAACTATCGGCAGAGGCTGGATGATAAGGAAAAAGCGCGCGATCAGGCGCGTAAATCCTGGTCAACGATTGAAAACATCAAAGAGCTAAAAGCCGGCTACCTGTCGCAGGTGGTGCATCAACTGGCCGGGCTGATCATCAAGCATAACGCGATTGTGTGTCTTGAGGATCTGAATGAAGGTTTCAAGCGCGGCCGCTTCAAGATAGAAAAACAGGTATATCAGAAGTTTGAAAGAGCGCTGATAGAGAAACTCAATTATCTGGTGTTCAAGGATACTACGTCGGGGCAGACCGGACATTACCTGCAAGGCTATCAATTAACCGTACCCTTTGTCAGCTTTGAAAATTTGGGAAAGCAATCCGGCATATTGTATTACGTGCCTGCTGCTTATACTTCCAAGGTGGATCCGGCCACCGGGTTTATCAATTTTCTGCCTGACCGGTATGAATCCTTAACAAAATCCAAAGAATTTTTTGAGGCCATGACCTCCATCTGCTACAACCCGACAGTGGGCTATTTTGAGCTCGCCTTTGATTATGCAGCGCTGCCGGTTAAGAAAGACTTAGGGCAGTATCAAGGCAAATGGACTGTCTGCACCCACGGTGATACCAGATATTATGACAAGCGCGACAATGGCCAGTGGCGCTCAGAAAAAGTCAATGTTACCGAGGAGTTGAAAAAATTATTTGTCGGCAAGGACATCGACTACCGCGACGGCCGCGACATCAGGCAAGCCATCGCTGCCGCCAAGGACACGAAGTTTTACAAGACGCTCTACTGGTTGTTGCGGGTGACCCTCGCCCTACGCTACACCAAGCGCGGCTCGGAAATTGATTACATCCTCTCTCCGGTCAAAGACAAGCACGGCGCCTTCTTTGACAGCCGCACGGCAACGGGCAAGCAGCCTGACAACGCCGATGCCAACGGTGCGTATCATATCGCCCTGAAGGGTCTGTGGAATCTGCGGCGGATTGATCAGTGGGATGGCGAGGGAACATTAAACTTAAAATTGAAAGATGCGGACTGGTTTGCGTTCTTGAGCAAGATGGCCGGGCGCTGATAGTTATCATGGAGGCGTATCTGCCTATCTCTTATCTGAACGATTTTGTCTTTTGCCCGCGCTCGATCTATTTTCATCAGTGCTATGGCCGCACCGAGCAACGGCTGTATCAAAGCACCGATCAGACCAGGGGCAAGGCGGCGCATAAAACCATTGATGGGCAGCGCTATACCAGCGCCCGGGATGTGTTGCAGGGGCTGGATGTGTATAGCGAGCAATACGCCATCGGCGGCAAGATCGATCTGTATCACAAGGCGAAGGCGCTGTTGGTCGAGCGGAAGAAGAAAATAAAGGTTATTTATGATGGCTACATATACCAGCTCTACGCGCAGTATCACTGCCTGACCGAGATGGGCTATGAGGTGCAGCGATTGCAGTTATACAGCCTGGATGATAATCGCGTCTATCCCATCAAGACGCCGGCCGAGGATACGGCCAGGCAAGCAGCCTTTGAACGGCTGCTGGCGGCGATGCGGCAACATGATCTGAACGCGCCGTTTAAGCCGGATAAGAGAAAATGCGCGCGCTGTATTTATAGCAGCCTCTGTGATGTGGGCCTATGTTGAGCGCACCGGACTTCAAGCAGAAAAAGATCATATTCGCGCTGCTAAGCCGCGGCGAGCGGCTCAGCTTCAAGAACGATAATATCATCATCACCAGCGAGCAGGACGGCATCAGGCACCAATCCAGTTGCTACCGCCTGTTCGCCCTGTTCGCCGTCGGCCATGCCACGATCACCACCGGCCTGCTGCAACGGGCGCGGAAATACGGCTTTAGCATCGTGTTGATGACGCACGGCCTGATCCCTTACGGGAGTTGGCAGGCCAGGGCGGAAGGCAATGTCCTGTTACGGAGGAGACAATATCACCACCAGGGCCTTGCCATCGCCCGCCACCTGATCAGCAACAAGATTGACCAACAGCTATATAATTTAAAGCGGCGGCGTAAAAAACCGGCACCCTTGCAACAGGCGATAGCTTCCTTGCAGGGCTATCAGCAACGGCTGGCCGATGCGGCCCTCGGCTTGCAGGAAATTTTAGGCATTGAGGGGGTGGCCTCGCGGGTGTATTTTCAGGCCATGTTTGCTGATATGCCGTGGAGCGGCAGACGGCCGCGGGCGAAGCAGGATATGATCAACCTGCTGCTGGACATTGGCTATATGCAGTTGTTTCATATCATTGATGCCTTGCTGAGCCTGTATGGCTTTGATACCTATCAGGGCGTTTATCATCAAGCCTTCTATCAGCGTAAATCGCTGGTATGCGACCTGGTGGAGCCGTTCCGGCCCATCGTTGATCTTGGCATCCGGAATGCGTTTCAGCGAGGGCAGATAAAAGAAAACGATTTCAGTTATGTGAATGGTCAGTACCGGCTATTCGGCAAGGCCAGCCAGCCTTACATGCGGTTTTTACTGCACGCCATCCTGGCGCATAAACAGGCGCTATTTCTCTATATACAAGGCTACTACCGGGCGTTTATGCAGGATAGGCCAATCCAGCAATACCCGATCTTTGCCCGGGACTGATGATGCTTATCGTGGCCTATGATATTCGCGATGACAGGCTGCGTACGCGCTTTGCCGCCTTTCTTTCCCGGTTTGGCTATCGCTTGCAGTACTCGGTGTTTGAGATCAAGAACAGCAAGCGCCTGCTGGCGCTCATCGCCGCCGAGATAGAGGCCGATTACGGGAAGGCGTTCTCCCCCAGCGACAGCGTGATTATTTTTAACTTGAGTAAGCAATGCAAGATCACCCGCTACGGTTATGCCAAGGATGATGATGCGGATTTGATTATGGTGTGATAGGATTGCAGATGTCGGTCTTGATGAGTGACAACGATGCGAAATCGGCTTTTTAATGCAACCGGATTATCAAGAATGCCGGGTAAGTCATTGAAATATGCTGTTCGCAGCACAGTTAGCTGTCTAAGACCGCTTACTAATTTCTACTGTTGTAGATCTGGCTTGGTCGGTTTCGGCCAACGAAGTCTAAGACCGCTTACTAATTTCTACTGTTGTAGATTGCTAACGAATCCTCAAGAGCCATAAGTGTCTAAGACCGCTTACTAATTTCTACTGTTGTAGATTTTGCCATCTCGCCCCACCAGGAAGTGTCTAAGACCGCTTACTAATTTCTACTGTTGTAGATCGGGGCGGTACTATGTAAATAATTCCATGTCTAAGACCGCTTACTAATTTCTACTGTTGTAGATATCTTGCCGTCACTTCCTGACAGTCAAGTCTAAGACCGCTTACTAATTTCTACTGTTGTAGATGTGACGAAGTGCCTGAAGAGTTGCAAAGTCTAAGACCGCTTACTAATTTCTACTGTTGTAGATCTGGCAATGATATGTAGCACTGTGGATGTCTAAGACCGCTTACTAATTTCTACTGTTGTAGATTTGTCGCCATTGCCGAGCATGGTTTATGTCTAAGACCGCTTACTAATTTCTACTGTTGTAGATAGATATTGCCTAGTGCGCTCCTAGCAGTCTAAGACCGCTTACTAATTTCTACTGTTGTAGATGCGAGCGATACAGATTCTTATCAATCTGGTCTAAGACCGCTTACTAATTTCTACTGTTGTAGATACTGCGCCAAGGCAGGGTGCGAGGTGGTCTAAGACCGCTTACTAATTTCTACTGTTGTAGATCGGTTAACCTTCCATGCGTCTATCTCACCCCTGATGTCTAAGACCGCTTACTAATTTCTACTGTTGTAGATCGGTTAACCTTCCATGCGTCTATCTCACCCCTGATGTCTAAGACCGCTTACTAATTTCTACTGTTGTATATAGTGCGCCTATTTTCCCGCGCCGCTTGTCTAAGAAACGGCATCACTTAAGGGACACCGCAGCCTCATTCGTGCCGCCATGCTGTCAGACAAAACTCAGGATGTCTTTTCCAATACGCCGCGCTTGATTTGGTCGCGTTCGATGGATTCAAACAGCGCCTTGAAGTTGCCTTCCCCAAAGCCTTCGTCCGCCTTGCGTTGAATGAACTCAAAGAAGACCGGGCCGACCAGGGCCTCTGAGAAGATCTGCAGCAACAGGCGCGGGCTCTCGCCTTCCGTGCTGCCGTCTAACAAGATACCGCGCGATTGCAGCGCCTCTACCGGCTCGCCATGCCCCGGCAGACGCTCTTCCAGCATCTCATAATAGGTGGCCGGCGGCGGCGTCATAAAGCGCATGCCCCTTGCCTTTAGCCTATCCCAGCTACCTGGCAGGTCATCGCTAATCAATGCGATATGTTGTATGCCCTCGCCGTTGTATGCCATCAGAAACTCTTCAATCTGCCCGATGCCCTGCGAGGCCTCTTCGTTTAGGGGGATGCGAATGCGTCCGTCCGGTGCGGTCATGGCCTTTGAACTCAGGCCGGTGTATTCACCCTTGATATCGAAATAGCGTAGCTCGCGAAAGTTAAAGATCTTCTCATAAAAATTCGCCCAGAATTCCATCCGCCCACGATAGACATTGTGGGTTAAGTGATCGATGCAAGTAAAGCCGCAGCCCTCAGGCTCTTGATCAACGCCGTCGATGTATTCAAAGTCGATGTCATAGATCGATGAGCCGGCCTGGTAGCGATCGATCAGATAAAGCGGCGCACCGCCGATTCCCTTGATCGCAGGCAGACGCAATTCCATCGGGCCGGTCGGTATGTCGATCGGTTGTGCGCCCAATTCCAGCGCCCGCTTGTAGGCACGCTGCGCATCCTTGACCCGAAAGGCCATGCCGGCGGCGCAAGGCCCGTGTTCTTCGGCAAAGTAAGCAACAACGCCCTGCTGCTCCTTGTTCAAGATGAAATTAATATCCCCCTGGCGGTATAGCTCCACGTCTTTTGAGCGATGCCTGGCCACCAGGCTAAAACCCATCATCGCAAATATGGGTTCCAATACCCCGGCTTTAGGCGAGGCAAATTCCACAAACTCAAAGCCATCCAGCCCCATCGGGTTTTCAAATAAATCTGTCATAAGTATGCTCCAGGTGTTCGCTGTTGGTGTCTAGTCGCTATTACAACGAAAATTAGTTACAAAAGCAACTATTTTTCAATACGGCAGGCAACGACAGCTATTGCGCGGCATTTAACAAGGCCCATACATTTTCTACATGGCGCAATTCCGTGCGGGTCTGCCCGACCGCCAGGCGCATGGTATAACGATCATTTAATCGGGTGTGGGTTAGATAGGCCTGGCCGCTGGCATTGACCTTGTGCATGATCTTCTCCGTTAGCGCATCGCCTTCTCTATGGCGGAAGCAGATCAGGTTAAGCGGCGTATCCACGGCCAACGCAAAATCTTCGCTGTCCAGGATCCATTGTTTGAATTGCTGGGCGATGGCTACATGGCGGCGGATGTGGTGTTGCAGCCCTTCGATGCCGTAATGCCGAATCACAAACCAGAGTTTCAGGGCGCGAAAGCGGCGGCCCAAGGGGATGTGCCAGTCGCGATAATCAAGGACCGCGCCTTCATTCGTTGCCTCGTTCTTCAGATACTCCGGCAGGATGCTCAAGGCCTTGATCAATGCCTGCCTCTCAGCCACGAAAAAGGCGTTGCAATCAAAATTGGTGAACAGCCACTTGTGCGGGTTGAAGGTGTAGCTATCAGCATTTTCAATGCCGTCATGGATGAAGCGAAATTCCGGACAGAGCGCGGCCGAGCCGGCCATGGCGGCATCGACATGCAGCCACAAACCGTGTGTTCGCACAACTTCGGCTATGCCGACCAGCGGATCAAAAGCCAATGAAGAGGTCGTGCCCACGCTGGCGCAGACAAAAAAGGGCGTGAGGCCCGCCTCCTTGTCTTTTTGTATCTGTGCATCCAGGGCCGCCGGGCGCATGGCAAAGTCTTCATCAACAGCAATCAGGCGCAGCTTATCGCTACCGATGCCGGCGATCATGCAGGCCTTTTCAATGGAAGAATGCGCCTGTGCCGAAGCATAGGCGATGAGCTTGCCGTTGCCGCCGCGCTGATTGACTTTCGCCTCCGTCACCTGCTCGCGCGCCGCCAGCAGGGCGCACAGGGTGGCGTCTGATGCCGAGTGCTGGATCACCCCGCCGCCGGCCGTGTCTGACCTAAACTTCTGCGGCAGGCTTAACATCTCCACCAGCCAATCCATGACATGGGTTTCCAGCTCGGTGCAGGCCGGGCTGGTCGCCCACAGCATCCCCTGTACGCTCAGTCCCGCCGCCAGCAACTCGCCCAAGATCGCCGGGGCGGAACTGTTGGCGGGGAAATAGGCAAAGAAATTGGGCGACTGCCAGTGGGTAATGCCGGGCAGGATGATGTCCTGTACATCTTGCAACATGGCGTCAAAGGACTCGCCGCATACGGGTGGCTGCTGCGCTAATCGCTTGCGAATATCGCCGGGCTTTACCTGCGACAAGACCGGATAGTCTTCTACCTTTTTCATGTACTCGACAATCCAGTCCACGGCCTTGTACGCATTGTGCCGAAACTCTTCCGGCGCCATGTGGTAGCTCTCTTTTTTCATGGCACTCATTTCTCTTTCTCTTCTACTTTTAGCAATGAAAAAATGCGCAATGACGATTTACTGTCCCCAAATCTGCGCACTGCATTTATACTATGTCGCGGCTATGCTGAGCAATCATTTACAATAAGACCACAGGTGAAGGCGAATGGCGAAATATGGGGATGCAGGCAGGGCGGGGGCGGATAAAAAGGTGCGCCGCAGTTATGACTTCGTTGCCCCGGCAGCGCTCCAATCCGGCGAAGTACCCCATGTCCCGGTCCTTATCGCCGGCGGCGGGCTGATCGGGCTGGCAACGGCGATCGACCTGGCGCGCCACGGGATCAACTCCGTTGTCCTGGAAAAACACCATAGCGTCAGCGACGGCTCGCGGGCGATCTGCTGGGCGAAGCGCAGCCTGGAAATCCTAGATCGGCTCGGCAGCGCTGCACGGATGATGGAAAAGGGCGTCATCTGGAATCAGGGCAAGGTTTATTTCGGCAACGACCCTGCGCCCTTGTACAGCTTTGACCTGCTCGCGGACAAGGCACAGAAGTTTCCCGCCTTTATCAACCTGCAACAATTCTACGGCGAGGAATACTTGATCGAGCTGTTTGCCGATTATCCGCAGACCGCGCTGCGCTGGCACAATGAAGTGGTCGCGGTCGAGAATGGCGAGGACAAGGTTAGGGCTACGGTACGAACGCCTGCCGGTGAGTATCGGCTCAGCTGTGATTATCTCATCGCCGCAGACGGGCATCGCAGCCCCATCCGTACCATGCTGGGGCTGGACTTTGAAGGGCGCCGCTTTGAAGATAACTTCCTGATCGTCGATGTGAAGATGAAGGCCGATTTTCCCGCCATCCGCCGCTTCTGGTTTGACCCGCCCTTTAATCCCGGCCAGACCTCCCTGATCCACAAACAGGCCGATGATGTCTGGCGCATCGATTTTCAGATGGGCTGGGATATCGATCGTGAACAGGCATTACGGCGGGAAAATGTTGACCGCATGGTGCGCGCCTTCTTAGGCCGGGACATTGAATTTGAGTACGAATGGGTCAGCCTCTATACCTTCCAGTGTCGGCGCATGAAAAGCTTTGTCCACAAGCGCATCATCTTCGCCGGCGACTCGGCGCACCTGGTCTCGCCCTTCGGCGCGCGCGGCGCCAACGGCGGCCTGCAAGATGTTGACAACCTGGTCTGGAAGCTGGCCTTGATCTTGCGGGGCATTGTGCCGCCGTCTTTCCTTGCGAGTTACAACGAGGAGCGCATCTATGGCGCCGATGAAAACATCAGCAACTCCTCCCGCAGCACGGATTTCATGACGCCGAAGAGCGAGATCAGCACGGCCTTTAGAAATGCGACTCTGGAGATGGCGCGCGAGCTTGCCTTCGCCCGCAGCTTTGTCAATCCGGGCCGCTTATCGACACCCTGTACGCTGGATGAATCGCCCTATGTCACGCCCGATGAAGATACGTTTTCTGCCAAGCAACGCCCCGGCTCTGCATGCCTGGATGCGCCGGTCAGCGTGGCGGGAGAAGAGGGTTGGTTTTTGAATCAACTGGGCGAGCGCTTTGTCGGCATTTATTTCACTGATAGGAAAAATCAGCCGCCCGCCGAACTGCGTGAGCTGGGGAGCGAGAAGATCCCCGTTGATATTCTTACCGTCAGCAAAGACAACATGGGAAATGACGGCACGGCCGTTTTTGATAAGGCCGGTCTTGTTTATCAACACTACGATGCAAGCCCCGGGAGCTTTTACCTGATCCGGCCCGATCAGCACGTCGCCGCGCGCTGGAAACAATTTGATCCGGCCCGGGCAAAGAGAGCGCTGGCACGGGCCCTAGGAAAGTAGTCCTGAGAAAATAGTCTTGGGAAAGTAGCCCCGAGAAAATAGACATAGGGAATTAGCTCTTAAGGATTAGCCCGTCTCTTTTATGGCCTGCCTTGCGCTTAAAAAAATAACTTGCCACTTTCCCCAATCCTGCTAGAGTGCATCGCATGATCCCCTGCGCCACTGGCCGAGGGGTCTTCCTAAGGGGTGGCCTTGCGGCCTGAGATGTCCATTGATGAACCCTGTGAACCTGATCCGGATCATGCCGGCGTAGGAATAGGACACTGCACTTAGATAGCCCTTGCCCTCCACCGCTTGTTCGGGTCTCTTTTGGAAGCTCTGAACAAGTCCGTCCAGGACTTGCCAGAGGCACGCAAACTAAAAAATGTGATTTTTAGTTTGCTCACCAATTCAATGACTTGATCGTAATTGAATTGGGTGGCACCTCCTTGTGCCGCAGGAAGCGCTGATTTAATCAGAGCTTGCTTAAGCATCGCTTATCGGAGACTTTGTTATGTTACGGCCTTTAGTTCATGCACTGCTGCTCAGCTCCACCCTGTGCGCCGGCAGCCTCAGCGCCAATGATAGATTGGAAGAGATTGTCGTTAGGGCAGGTTTTCGCGATGCGGCACTGATGAAGAGCGCTGGCAGCATCAGCGTCATTGATGAGGCACGCATACTGGCGCGCGCCGCGCGCCATTTTGATGAGGCGCTGAACGTGCTGCCGAATGTCAATTTCAGCGCCGGCGGGGCGCGCGCGCGCTTTGTCCAGGTCAGGGGGGTCGGCGATCTGGAGCAGTTCGTCGATCCCAAACATTTTCCTTCGGTCGGCATCACCATTGATGATGTGGAAGTCGGCACCACGGCAACCGGCGCCATATTGATGGATGTCGAGCAGATCGAGGTATTGCGCGGCCCACAGGGTACGGAGTTCGGCGCCAATGCCTTGGCCGGCATCGTCAACATCCGCACGCGTGAACCCTCTGCCGTGCCGAGCGGATACCTTGATGTCGGCTATGCCAATTTCAACACCTGGCATGTCGGCGCCGGCGTGAGCGGGCCCTTGTCCGAGTCCATCGGCGGACGGCTGGCCATCCAGCAAAACAAGAGTGACGGCCATTACAAAAACGCTTTTCTGGATATTGATGATAACAACAAAAGAGACGAGCTGGCGCTGCGCGGCAAGCTGCTGTGGTCGGGAGATGATGGCGCGGCGATCAAGCTGAGCGCTGCTTACTCTGATCTGGACGGCGGCTATGATGCCTTTTCTTTAGACAATGTGCCGACGACCCTGGCGGACAAGCCGGGGCATGACAAACAGGAGAGCATCGCCCTCGCCGTGAAGGGCAGCTGGCCGATAGCAAACAGCGTAACCCTGGAGACGCTGTTTAGCTGGCGCGACAACAAAGAGGACTATGCCTTTGATGAGGACTGGGTGTTTGCCGGTTTTTGCGATGGCCGCCGTTGCGACCCGGCGCTTGAGTTCGCCGCCACCGATCAGCTGGCCCGAGAGCGGGATGTGCTGGCGCTTGATGTGCGCCTGCAGTCTGCGCCGGCGGCGCTTGGCTGGGTGGCCGGGGTCTATGCGCAACGGCGCGATGAGGCCCTGCAACGCCAACGTTTTGGTGTCTTCTCCAGTGATTATGAGAGCGCGCGCTATGCCGTCTATGGTCAGCTACAAGCAGCACTGGCGGACAACTGGCGCATCACCGCCGGCCTGCGCTATGAACACTTTGCCGATGAGTATGACGATAGTAACGCGCTGCGCACGGATTCGAGTGATAACTACTGGAGCGGCCAGCTAAGCCTTGAATATTTTTATGCTGACAACACGCTGTTTTATGCAATGCTGGCGCGCGGCGTCAAGCCCGGCGGGGTGAACACCGAGACCAGTTCCAGCTTTCCGGTCATCACCCCGTCCTTCCAACCCTTTCTGCGCGCCAGACAGCAGTTCGCCGCCGAGACCCTGTTCAACAAGGAGATCGGTGTGAAGGCTGACTACTTCGATGAGCGGCTGGCGCTGCGCCTGGCGCTGTTCCACATGGATCGGAACCATGCGCAACTGGAGAGCTTTGTCTGGGACGCCAACACCTTTATCTTCACCGGCTTCTTAGACAGCAGCAGCGATGCCGAGAATTACGGCGCCGAGCTGGAGCTCAACTATCAGCTAAACGATCGCGCCGCCCTGTTCGCCAATGTTGGTTATCTACGCACTTCTGTTGATGCGCTCACTGTGTTTGATCTGGCGCGTTCTCAGTTTGTCCGCCGCGCGGGAAGGGCGCAGGCCAAGGCACCGAAGTGGCAGTACAACCTCGGCCTTAACCTACAGTTCAATGAGAGAATCCGCGCGCGCCTTGAAGTGGAAGGGCGAGATGAAAGTTTCTTCGGTTATTATCACAATGGACAGATCGCCGGCTATGCCCTGGCGCATGCAAGCGTAAGTTATCGGCTTGGGAGTATTACCGTGCGCGCCTGGGTGCGTAATCTCTTTGATAAAAATTATTACATCCATGGGCTGTACTTCGCCAACGACCCGCGCGACGGCTTTGCGGTGAATCGCTCGTACTATCAATTCGGCGAGCCGCGCGCCTATGGCCTCAGCGCACGCTATTCTTTTTAGACAATGGAGTAAGCACCATGAAGCTAAGCGCCGAGCTCAGCATGTATCCCTTACGGGATGAGTATCTTCCGCCTATTGATGCGGTGATCAAAAAACTCAACAGCTTTGCCGATATAAAAGTCCATACCTTTGCGACCGCAACAGTGCTGGTCGGTGATTTCGATGTGGTTATGGAGGCGATGAAAGAGACGCTGGCCTGGAGCCATGAAAACTATGGCAAGGCCGTGTTTGTGGCCAAGCTCATCCCCGGCTATTCGCCGGACTGAGCCGGCTTGAGATGGCAGCATCGGCACTGTTCCCGCTCGCAGAAGCACTCGCCGTCGGCCTCGCCCTTGCCTATCTGCTGCTTGCTGCGCGAGAGAAGATCCTGTGCTGGGCCTGCGCCTTGCTGAGCACCGCGCTCTATGTCGTGCTGTTCTGGCAGGTGAGCTTGCTCATGGATTCGCTCTTGAACCTCTATTACATGGGCATGGCGGTCTATGGCTGGCAACAATGGCGCTACGGAGGCAAACAAGGCCGCGGCATCGCCATCGGTACGCTGCGGCTGCAGACGCATCTTTGCATCATCAGTTCGATCCTCCTGCTTAGCGCCGTATCAGGCTACCTGCTCAGCCAACATACCGCCGCCGCCTGGCCTTATGTCGATTCCTTCACCACCTGGGCCAGCGTCATCACCACCGTCATGGTCGCTAAAAAGATACTGGAGAACTGGCTGTATTGGTTCGTGATCGACAGCGTTTCCATCCCGCTCTACATCGAGCGCGGCCTGCCGCTCACCGCCCTGCTCTTTGCCGTCTATCTCGTCATCGTCATCTATGGCTATCTCTCCTGGCACCGGCGTCTTGCCCGCACCCATGTCGGCCGCGCCGCGACAGCCTGATCCCTTGCAGGACTGGGCGCAGTGGCATTGCTTTGCGCACAGGCCGCGGCTGGTGCGCAAACTGGGACACGGCAAGGGGCAAACCAACCAGAGCTATCTTATCGAGAGTGAAAGGCAAAGTTTTGTACTGCGGCGAAGCCCTGCTCACGCAGGCCGGCTGGGGATTGACCGCCAGCGTGAAGCCGACATCCTCGCTGCCGTGAGCGAGCTCGGCATTGCCCCGCCGGTCTTGGTATCACTCCCTGAACAAGGCATCCTGATCAGTCAATACATTGCCGGGCGACACCGCCAGAATATTTCATCGCTCGACAGCAGAGATTTGGAGCGCCTGGTTGAACTCTTGAAAAAAACGCACGAAATGAACATCGCCCTCCCGGACTTTGACTATCTCGCCCACCTGGATAATTACTGGCAGCAGCTGCAAAAAAAAGACACGGCAATCCCTGATCTTCTATATGAAGAATACGAAGCGGTGAGCGCATGGCTAACGAGCCATAAAGGAAAAAGAACCCTGTGCCACCACGACCCGAACCCACACAACATCATCGAAGCTGACGGCCGCCTGTATCTGCTGGATTGGGAATATGCCGGCTATGGCTGGCCTGCCTTTGACTATGCCGCCCTGTCCCTTGAGTGGCAGGTGTCGCTGGAGAAAGAGTCTCTGTTGCCGGAGGAAATGACTCAACAGCTTCAACAACAGAGAGTATTCTATCGCCATCTTTGCCATGTATGGGCGTTGCTAAGGAAGCTCTGATTAAATCAGAGCTTCCTGTGGCACAAGGAGGTGCCACCCAATTCAATTACGGCAAGTAATTAAATTTGTGAGCAAACTAAAAATCACATTTTTAGTTTGCGTCTTCTGATAAGTCCTGGATGGACTTGTTCAGATATTTCTTAAATAAATAGAAAAGCCTGTGCTACGAAACGCTATTATCATCATGCTCATCTTGCTGGCCGCTGCTGCGGCTTATTATCTTGCCGGTGTTTCAGTTGATGAAACGGCGCCAAAACAAACTGCTGCGCATAAATGTGCAGACGACACGCAAGACAAGATGGTCTGGATCCCGGCGGGTTCGTTCACGATGGGTTCAGCGGACTATTATCCGGAAGAGGGGCCGCTGACAGAATTCTCGATTGAGGGTTTCTGGATGGATCGATACGAAGTGACGAATGCACAGTTTGCCAACTTCGTGGCGGCAACAGGCTATGTCACCGTTGCCGAGCGCCAGCCGCAGCCGGAGGATTTCCCGGACCTTCCGGCTGAGAACCTGATGCCGGGATCCGTCGTGTTTATCATACCGACGGAATGGGCCGGCGGCGGCAGCCTGAGGCAGTGGTGGCAATTTATTCCCGGTGCCAACTGGCGCCAACCCGCCGGGCCGGGCAGTGATCTGGCCGGCAAGGCACATTATCCGGTGGTGCATATCGCCTATGAGGATGCGCGCAGCTATGCCGACTGGCTGGGCCATGAATTGCCCACCGAGGCGCAATGGGAATATGCCGCGCGCGGCGGCCTGGAACAGCAGACCTATAGCTGGGGCGAGGAATTTAGGCCCGCTGATCAATGGCGCGCCAATACCTGGCAGGGCCTGTTCCCGCTGCAAAATACCGCCGCCGATGGCTATGCGGGCGCTGCACCGGTGGGGTGTTATCCTGCGAACGGCTATGGACTGCACGATATGACCGCTAACGTCTGGGAATGGGTGGCTAACTGGTATTATCCCCGCCATGTGGATGAGGCGAGCGCAATCCGGGATGAGGCAAAGACCGGCTTCGACCCGCGCCAGCCCGGCCGTCCGGTGAGGGTGATTAAGGGTGGCTCTTACCTGTGCGCGGAGAATTATTGCCTGCGCTACCGACCCGCAGCAAGACATGCACAGGAAAGCAGCTTAGGGGCCGCGCACATCGGCTTTCGGACAGTTAAGAATGGGCCGGAGAACTAATAAGCACTGACTAATAACCACTGACCTGGCTGGGAAGAATCACGCCATTTTCTCTCGCATATTCATCCCACAGGAGCTTCATTTGTGCCAGTTTTTCCGGGTGCGAATTTGATCGGATCATCGGCGAGATGATAAAGCCGCCGACCACCGCTACCGGAAGGTGGCGGTGCCAATAATAATTTCCAACTCTGCCTGAACAGATGGCGTGGTTACCAAAATAGTTCCCGGCCAGCGACATGATCGTCTGCATGCACTTATCGCCCTTTACTGCGCTCGCTTAGAATCGATAGCCAATTCCTGCACCGACAACAAATGGATCGACGGCAAGATCGACACGCAGGCTGCTACCGGCTAAAGCACCGCTCTTGATCAGCAGGCTGGCGGAGGTATCAATGTCAATATATTTCACGTCAAAATTAACAAACCAGCGCTCTTCAAGATCAATATCCACCCCCACTTGTGCAGCCCCAGCTATTGCGCGCATCAACCTCCACCGGCCCACTGCTGCTTCCAGATCATCATCGGCATCACTCCAGAGAAAGGCGGTGTAATTAACCCCCAGCCCGACATAGGGTCGCACCTTAATTTTCCGGCATCAGGTGATATTGTAAGGTGACCGTCGGCGGCAATACCCACGTATCAACCACCTTAAAACCATCGCTTAGGCCCAAGCTGCTTAAGGTAGGCCCCGGTCCTTTTAGTTTGACATTGTGATTGGCAATGCCGGCGATCGCCTCTATGCCCCAGTTTTTGTGGAACATGTAGGTAGTATCCAGTTCCGGGACAATATCCATATCGACCGCAACACCACTGCCATCGAGCACCACTTCATCGACAAGGGCGCTACCTTGAAGAGGATGCTCTGGGCTTAGCTCTTGCTGCACCGATTAAATAAGCACAGACATCAGGGCGCAGATCTGACACAATGGCCGCCTTCAATCAGCACTCTATAAAATTAAGGTGAGAGAGAATGGCTAAAGAATTTGCCTCCCGGGCGGACCTGGGTGAGAAGCAGATAACATTCAGCAAGCTGGCCGAGAATGCCTATGCCTATACGGCAGAAGGCGATCCCAATACCGGCGTCATCATCGGTGATGATGCGGTCATGGTCATCGACACCCAAGCCACTCCGATGATGGCCCAAGGGGTTATCGACAAGATCCGCATGGTAACGGACAAGCCGATTAAGTACGTTGTCATGACGCATTATCATGCCGTGCGTGTGCTTGGTGCCTCGGCCTATGAAGCCGAACACATCATCGCCAGCAAGGACACCTATGAGCTGGTGGTTGAGCGCGGCGAGCAGGACTGGAAGTCTGAATTTGAGCGCTTCCCGCGCCTGTTCCAGGGCCATGAATCCATCCCCGGCCTGACCTGGCCAACGATTATCTTCACTGGCGAGATGCGCCTGTTTCTGGGCAAGACCGAGGTCCGGATCATCCAACCCGGGCGCGGCCACACCCGAGGCGACACCATCGTCTGGCTGCCTGAGGGAAAAATTCTATACAGCGGCGACCTGCTGGAATACGGGGCCACGCCCTACACCGGCGATGCCTACCTGAACGACTGGCCGGCAACACTAGACAAGATCGCCGCCCTGAAGCCCGCGGCGCTGGTTCCCGGCCGCGGCGATGCCCTGACCACCCAGGAAGAGATCAGGGCCTGCATTGACGGAACACGTGCCTTTATTACCAAGATGTATGCGCTGGTAAAACAGGGCAAAGACGAAGGCAAGGATTTGAAGACGATCTACAAGGAGAGCTTCGCCGCCTTGCAACCCGAATTTGGTCATTGGGTCATCTTTGAACACTGCCTGCCCTTTGATGTCGCCCGCGCCTATGACCTGGCGGGCGGCATGGAAGACCCGCAGATATGGACGGCCGAGCGTGATGCCAAGATGTGGGAAGCGCTAGAAGCCTGACAGCGCCTTGCGCAGATGTCCGGTAAATTAAACACCGCGATCAATGTCGAGGATCCGGATGGATTCTACGCCGACCTGATCGAGCTGCATGAGGGCCTGACACCGGAGCAAAGCCAAAAGGTCAACGCCAAGCTGATCCTGATGCTGGCCAATCACATCGGGGACCGGGAAGTTCTGGATGAGGCGCTGGACTATCTACGCCGCAGTCTGGAAGAGCCGGAGGAGCGATAGCGTCCGCCCCGTTTTGCAGCTTCCTATCATCACTTCATCGACACTGAATTCCCGCTTCCGCAAGGAATGACGAATAAGGCAACACCACCGTCATGACTCGTCCCCCGTCCCCGTATCCAGTACGGGGCAGGCTATTCCCGGCTTGACCGGAATCCATCAGAAGCGAGGTAAGCAACTTTCTGGACTCCTGCCCCTGCTCGCAAGCAGGGGTGACGTTCTTCCGCAGGAATGACGTTCTTGTGTAGGAATAGCCTGTCCCGTGCTAAATAAGGAGACGGGCGTAGCTAGGCCCGACTGTAACCCAAGGCGCTGGAGATGGACTCAGCGGCAAGCCTTAGTGCCTCACGGGCATCATCAAGGGTGCTGGTCTGGGAGCCATCCAGATGCTCTAAGAATGGGATCGACAAGGCAGCCACCATCTCTTGCGAATAATCAAACACGGGAAAGCCAATGTCCTTCACGCCCTGAATCTGGGTGCTGGCAACACTCTCATAGCCCTGCCCGACGATCTTCTCTATCAACTCACGCAATGCCGATTTGGGCATGTCTGCCTTAAGGTGGCGAGGTTGCGCCTTTAGCATGTCAATGCGGGACTGCGGATCAGCAAAGGCCAGCAGCAAATGACCGGAGCAGGAGGTCGTCAACGGCGCCTCAGCGCCCAGGCGCACACTGAAACTGCGCGGCGCCGGGCTATCGGCCTGGGCGATGACCAGGCCACGCCCGTTATAGTAGATGACCAGATGGCAGGACTGCTCAAGCTGCATGGCCAGCTTTTGCATGACCGGCAGGGCGGCACCGGTGAGACGCCTGACCGGGAGGTAGCGGTGTGAAATAGCAAAGATCTTCAGGGTCAGCGCATAGCGATCCGTCTCGGGATCCAGGGCCAGGTAGCCACGTCTCTCCAGCACCGCCAACATGCGAAAGATCTCACCGACCGAGCGATGCAACTTGAGCGCGATGTCGCTTAAGATCAATCCATCCGGCTCATCGGATAACAACTCAATGATGTCCAGGCCCTTGTCCAATGCCGGCGCCGAATAGGACTTGCGCGCTGTAGGCTTCTTTCTTGTTGTGGATTTCCTCGCCATGGCGCTGTCTATGTTAGCCGATGACTCGGCCCCAGGCTATGGTATCGGGCCGGGCTATCGATTAATGCCGTCTTTGTGCAAATAAAAAAATTTAAGTTTCGTCTATATATCAATCAGTTAGAAAAAGTAAGCGCTTGCGCCTGACTATTTGTAGCATTTCTTTATTTTTCTGATAAAATATCTTTTCATATTTGAATGACATGCCCATGCACAGCAACATACCATCTAAGCGAATCGGCAAGACCGCGCTGCACATTCCCCTGCTCGGCTGCGGCGGTGCCTCCTTAGGCGGCCTGTATCAACCGATCTCTGATGAAGCGGCCGGGGAGACGGTACGGGCCGCCCTTAATGCCGGCCTGCGCTATTTTGATACTGCGCCCTATTACGGATTCGGCCTAAGCGAGCGGCGCCTGGGCGATCTGCTGCGCCATGAGGCACGGGACAGCTATGTCCTATCGACCAAGGTCGGCCGCTTGCTCACTCCCTGTGGCGAGGTCGATGCGTCCACGCCGCGCCACGGCTTCTGCTCACCCATGCCCTTTGCGCCGCTCTATGATTACTCCTACGATGGCATCATGCGCTCCCATGAGCATAGCCTGCAACGCCTGGGCCTAAGCCGCGTGGATATTTTATATGTGCATGACATTGGCGAGCGTACGCACGGAGCGGAGAATGCGCAGCACTTGAAGGCGCTGACAGACAGCGGCTATAAGGCCCTGGACGAGCTACGCAGCGCCGGCCAGATCAGCGCCGTCGGCTTGGGTGTGAATGAGTGTCGGGTCTGCGAGGCCGCCATGCAATACGGCGATTACGATTGTTTCCTGCTGGCCGGCCGCTATACCCTGCTGGAACAAGACGCACTGGATTCATTGCTGCCGGAATGTGAACGGCGCGGTGTTTCCATCATCATCGGCGGCGTGTATAACTCCGGCATCCTGGCGACCGGCACTGCATCCAATGCCCCGCTGTATTACAACTATGTCCCGGCCGCGCCTGCAATCATCCAGCGCGTGCAGGCCATTGAAGCGCTGTGCCAAGCCTTTGCGCTGCCCTTGGCCGCCGCCGCCCTGCAATTCCCCTTGCATCACCCGGCGGTGGCCGGCCTCATACCGGGCCTAAGCAGGCCTAAGCACATCCGGCAGACGCTTGATTGCCTAAACACCGCGATCCCGGCGGAGTTCTGGCAGGCGCTGGTAGCGAACGGGCTGTTGCGCGCCGATGCGCCTGTCCCCGGCGCTATGCAGCAGGGGGCGCTGTAGATGCTACGCATTGACAGCCACCAGCACTTCTGGAGATTGGATCGGAGGGATTACCACTGGCTTAATCCTGAGATGAGGGCCCTGTACCGGGATTTTCTCCCCCAGGATCTGGCCGCGGAGATCGCCAAGGCCGGCATCAGCAAGACCATCGCGGTGCAGGCGGCGCCGAGCGTGGCGGAGACTCGTTATCTATTGCACTTGGCCGAGGCAACGGATTTTGTGGCCGGCGTTGTGGGCTGGGTGGACATGGAAGCTGCCGATGATGTGCTCAGGGCGCTGTCCGCCTCGCCGTACTTCTTAGGCATTCGCCCGATGATTCAGGACATCCCCGATCCGAACTGGATGCTCCAGGCCGCGCTGCAACCGGCATTCGATAGCCTGAGCCGCCTTGATCTGAGCCTTGATGCGCTGGTCAGACCGCAGCATCTTAAGCCCCTGCATACCCTGATGCAGCGCCACCCTGAACTGCGGGTTGTGATCGATCATGGGGCCAAGCCCGACATTGCCGCCAATGGCTATCAAGACTGGGTCGAGCAACTGCAGCGCATCGCCGCAAGCACCAACGCCCATTGCAAATTGTCCGGCCTGGTGACGGAGGCCGGGGATGATCCCGACCTTGAGCACTTGCAACCCTATGTCGATCACCTGCTTGAATGCTTCGGCCCGGAGCGCCTGCTGTGGGGCAGCGACTGGCCGGTGGTCAACCTGGCATCCACCTATGCCGACTGGCTGGCCCTGACGGAGCAGTTACTGGCACCGCTCAGCCGGGATGAGCGCAACAAGATCTATGGTGGCACGGCCCGAGCATTCTATCGGCTGCGCTTTGCTGACAAAGATGAAAACGATTTAAGTGATGCTATGTGAGGAGCATGGTCTATGAACGCCGAGAAATTTCTGCTGCTGCATGATGAGGATAATGTACTGGTGTGTTGCCGGGGGGTGCAGGCCGGCGAGCGGGTGATGATAGATGGCCATGCCTGCACCATTCATCATGCTGTTGCGCTCGGCCACAAGGTGGCCCGCCATCACATCAGCGCCGGCGCCGGGATCATAAAATACGGCGTGTCCGTCGGCTCGGCCACGCAGGCGATCACAACCGGCGAGCATGTGCACCTGCATAACATGCGCAGCGATTATATCGCCGCCCATAGCCGCAAGCAGCTAAAAGACCTCAGTCAACACAAATAGCCGCGCCGACATGATCAACGGATACTTACGGGCGGACGGTCGCAAGGGCATACGCAATGTGATCCTGGTGGCCTACCTGGTGGAGTGTGCCCATCATGTGGCGCGCGTCATCGTCAACCGAAGCCATGATCCGAGCGTTCACCTGATCGGCTTTCCCGGCTGTTATCCCAATGCTTATGCGCAAAAGATGATGCAACGGCTCAGCACCCATCCGAATGTCGGCGGCGCCCTGTTGATCTCCTTAGGCTGCGAAGGCTTTCACCGCAACGGCCTGCTGGCGCATATCAGGCACAGCGGCAGACCAGCTGAATTATTGGTGATCCAGGAAAACGGCGGGACACAATCAACCATTGAACGGGGCATTGCCGCGCTCCATGCCTTGCGGCAAGAGCTGGCCAGCGTTGAGCGGGCCGAGATGGGCGTGGATGAACTGGTGGTCGGTACCATCTGCGGCGGCTCCGATGGCACCAGCGGCATCTCGGCCAACCCGGCCGTCGGCCGCTGTTTTGATCAGCTGCTGCGCCAAGGCGCGACCTGCATCTTTGAAGAGACCGGCGAGCTGATCGGCTGTGAGGCGGTGATGGTGGCGCGCGCCGCCACGCCGGCGCTGGCCGAGGAAATCCGCAAGTCGGTCGCCAAGGCGGTGCATTACTATCAGGCGCTGGGCTACGGCAGCTTTGCCCCCGGCAATGCCGAAGGCGGCCTCACCACCCAGGAAGAGAAATCCATGGGCGCCTATGCCAAGTCCGGGCAGTCCCGCATTGACGGGCTGATCAAACCCGGCGATATACCGCCAAAGGGCGGGCTGTACCTGATGGATGTGGTGCCCGATGGGGAAGTCCGCTTTGGCTTCCCCAATATCTCGGACAATGCCGAGATCGTTGAGTTGATTGCCAGCGGCAGCCACCTGATCCTGTTCACCACCGGGCGTGGCTCGGTGGTGGGCTCGGCGATCTCGCCGGTGATCAAGATCTGCGCCAATCCGGATACCTGGCGGACGCTGCGCGCTGATATGGATGTCAACGCCGGCCGGATCATTGAGGCACAGGCATCCTTAGATGAGCTGGGCGACGAGATCTTCGCGCAGGTCATCGCCGTTGCCGGCGGCGCGCAGAGCAAGTCGGAGGTCCTGGGCCACCAGGAATTTATCCTGACTTATAAGAGCTTTGAACCCCTCGGCCCGGCCTGCCTGCCGCGCTGATCTTTCATCTTCTAAGGCGGACAAGTCATGGTCACTACGCAGAGCGCACGGCTACACGGCAAGACCGCCGTCATCACCGCAGCCGCGGCCGGGATCGGGCGCGCCACTGCAAAGCTGTTTGACCAGGCCGGGGCGGCGGTGTGGGCGACCGACAGTAACACGGACGCACTGGCCGCGCTAAAAGACCGCCACCCGGCCATTCAGACCCAGGTCCTGGATGTGACGGACAAGGCCATGATCACGGCCTTTGCCGCCAGGATAAGCGCCATCGACATCCTGTTTAACTGCGCCGGCTTTGTGCATGACGGCACCATCTTCGAATGTGATGAAGACGCCTGGGATTTTTCTTTTGAGTTGAATGTGAAGAGCTGCTACCGCCTGATCCGGGCCTTTTTGCCGAAGATGCTGGCGACCGGCGGCGGCAGTATCATCAACATGTCATCGGTCGCATCCAGCCTCAAGGGCGTACCCAGCCGCTTTGTCTATGGCACCACCAAGGCTGCGGTGATCGGCCTGACCAAGGCCGTGGCCAGCGACTTTATCAGGCAGGGGATCCGCTGTAATGCGATTTGCCCCGGCACGGTGGATACGCCATCCCTGCGGCAGCGCTTGCAAGCCTTTGCTGATCCGGACCAAGCCCGCCGCGATTTTATCGCCCGCCAGCCGATGGGGCGGCTGGGCACGGCGGATGAAATCGCCTCCTTGGCCATGTATCTAGCCTCAGATGAATCCGGCTACACCACCGGCGTTGCCTTTCCGATCGATGGCGGCTGGTGTTTATAACCATCCCCATGTCCAGCACGGGGCAGGCTATTCCTGCGCAAGAACCTCACCCCTGCCCGCGATCAGGGGCGGGAATCCATAACCTTCATTCCTGGCTTGAACAGGAATCCATAAGTATTTACAAGGGAGGTCAACCCAATGAAACTATGTCGCCACGGCGATAAAGGCCGAGAAGGCCCCGGCATCATGGATGCCGAGGGCAGGCGCCGTGATCTGTCCGGCCATATCTGCGATCTGGACGGCGAGATGCTGCGCCCGGAAAACCTGGACAAGATCCGCGCCATCGATGTCAGCACCCTGCCGATTATCGCTGATGAAATCCGCTACGGCCCCTGCGTGGCCGGCATCGGGAAATTCCTGTGCGTGGGCCTGAATTATTCAGATCATGCCGAAGAATCCGGCTTTGCAGTGCCGACAGAGCCGGAAATATTCTTGAAAGCCACCAGCGCCGTCTGCGGGCCGAATGATGCTGTCATCAAGCCTAAGGGTGCCACCAAGCTGGACTGGGAAGTGGAGCTGGGCATCGTCATCGGTGCTGATGCGGCCTATGTAGAGGTCGCGGATGCGCCCGGCGTGATCGCCGGCTTTTGCGTGATCAACGACATATCCGAGCGCGCCTTTCAACTGGAGCGCGGCACACAATGGGACAAGGGCAAGGGCTGCGACAGCTTCGGCCCGATCGGCCCGTGGCTGGTAACGCCGGAGCAGATAGCCGATGTGCTTGACTTGAACCTGTGGTTGGCGGTGAACGGGCGGCGCTATCAGCACGGCAACACCCGCAGCATGATCTTCAAGCCTGATTATCTGGTCAGTTATATCAGCCGGTTTATGAGCCTGCAGCCGGGCGATGTCATCTCCACCGGCACCCCGCCCGGGGTCGGCCTGGGGCAAGACCCGCCGGTCTATCTGAACGCCGGCGATGAGATGGTTTTGGGCATAGACGAGCTTGGCCAGCAGCGGCAGCGGGTCATCTCCCTTCTCTAATGCAAGGTCGGCACCCGGCGCCGCCCCCTCTGCCCCCGTATTGCATAAGCGCTTATGATCGGCCAGTCGGCCTTGTCCCGTTGCATAAAGGCAACAAAAAATTATTTTTCATAAAAATTTCAATTTTTTGTTGACGAAAAGTATTTTCTTATATAATTTTATAAGAGAAAGTATTTTTTGCATATAAAATTAAGAGGAAATACCATGAACAGATCATATTACCCATCCCTGTCCATCCGTCTATCGCTGATCGCCTGCCTCTGTGCGCTGCCGATTCACAGCGCTTTTGCCCAGGCCGATGATGGCGTGGTGCTGGAAGAGATTGTCGTAACCGTCGGGGTCAGGGTCAGCCTGAGCCGCGCCCTGGATCAAAAACGGGAGGCGGTCGGCGTGTTGGATGCGATTGTCGCAGAAGACATCGCCGACTTTCCGGACTTAAACATCGGCGAGGCGCTGCAGCGCGTTACCGGCGTTACCCTGGATCGCTCCGATAACGGCGAGGGGCGGCGGCTCAGTGTGCGCGGGCTGCCGGCGGACTTCGTCAGGTCAACCTTAAACGGCATCACCGCGGCATCTTCGGCAACAGACGGCGCTGATGCGATCCGCGCCTTTGATTATGATATCTTTGCCTCTGAGCTATTTTCAAACGTGACGCTGGCCAAGTCCGGCTCTGCCGATCAAACCGAGGGCGGCATTGCGGCATCGATCAACCTGCGGACGCCGCGCCCCTTTGATTATGATGGCCGCACTGTGGTGGTTTCTGCGCGCGGACAATATGCCGAGCTGGCGGGCGGCAGCCGCGGCCTTGATCCGCGCTTGGCGGTGCTGGCAGCCGATACCTGGCTTGATAGAAAAGTCGGCCTTGCTGCATCACTGGCCTATTCCGACACGACCAGCCGCGGTGATATTGCCCAGCGATTCAGACTGCAAAACACCGGCAACGCCTTTTTGAGCAATACCCTAAATGGCGCAGACCGCACGGCAGGCACGGCGGATGACTTGGCTCAAGCCGACCTGGATGCACTCGGCACCACGATCAACGGTACGCCGGCAACTCTCGCGCAACTCCAGGATATCGCCGCCAATACGATT
Organism: Gammaproteobacteria bacterium; assembly: GCA_963923955.1. Classification (GTDB taxonomy): domain Bacteria; phylum Pseudomonadota; class Gammaproteobacteria; order Eutrophobiales; family Eutrophobiaceae. The sequence continues at coordinate 626,191 of OZ000552.1, read as the reverse complement.
ACCGACTCGCTGCCGCGGGTCGGCCCCAATGTGCTGGATAGAGAGCGCCTGGGCCTTACCACCTCCTTACAGCTGCGCCCCAATGAGGATATCGAACTGTCCGCCGACCTGCTGTATGCCATCTATGACGATGTGGGCTATCGGGCAACGATAGATGGCCTCACCGGCTTTGCCCGGCGCGGCGTAGCGCCGCGGCGGCTTGATGTCGAGACCTTCGACGGCCAGCGCGTGCTCAGCGCTGCGCTCTTGGATAACATCACCCAGCGCACTGAATCGGTTGAAGATCGCTTTGAGACCGATTTTCTGCATTTTACCCTGGACGGCGAATGGCAGATCAATGATCAATGGAGCCTGTTTGCCCGACTTGGCTACTCATCATCCAAACAGGATGAGCTGCGGCGCACCTATCTGTACCAGTACACCGGGCCCTTTTCCTACGACATCGGCTCGGGCGGAGACTATCCCTTACTCAATGGGCCGGAATTTGACTACCTCGACCCCGCAGATTACGGTGCCGGAGGCTTCAGGTATCGCCCCAGAAAACGTGAAGATGAGGAGACCTCCCTGCAGCTTGATTTCCAGCATGATTTTGTCGATGCGGGCGCCCTGTCCGCCCTGAAATTCGGCGTCAGGCTCTCGGAAAAAGAAGTGTCGCAGCTGCGCGCTGAGTTGCGCGGCGACCTGGACACCTTTGCCGCTTTAACCGGTACGGGCTTTGGCAATGACACGCCCTTTGCGGACATCTCTGCATCGGTGACTTCGGTTGCCGATGGGTTTCTGGCGGGGGCGCCAGCAGGTACGCCGCGGGATTTTTTGATCATTGCCCCGGAGGCGGGCGCCCGGATCCTGCCAACCAGCCTGACGGCGCAGATCGATAACGACCCACTGAGCTCGTGGACAGTCACGGAGGACACACGGGCCTTTTATGTGAAGACGGACTGGCGACCAAGCTGGGGCGTTGTTGATCTGGGTGTGCGCGTTGTCAGAACAAAACAGACTTCCAGCGGCTCACAGGAGGTGGGCGGGGTGATCGAGCCGGTGACGGTCAAGAATACCTACACCAATGTACTGCCGGGGCTTAATATTCGCTTTGATCTCGCCGATAATATTATCCTTCGTTTTGCTGCAAACAAGGCCATTACCCGCCCCACCTTGGGGCAGTTATCCCCCGGCACCTCGGTATTCCCGACCCTGCTGACTGCGCGCGGCGGCAATCCCAACCTGGCACCGTTCAAGGCAACACAGTACGACCTGTCCTTTGAGTGGTACTTTGCCGAGGAAGGGCTGTTATCCGCCACCCTGTTCTACAAGGACATCAACTCCTTCATCGTCAACGGTACCACCCGTGAAGTCATTACCGGCACCAACCTGATCGATGATGATGGTAACAATGTCAGCGGCGAGACCTTTCTCGTCAGCCGACCGGTCAATGGCGAGGGCGGCGAGCTGACCGGGTTGGAGCTTTCATACCAGCAACCCTTCGGCGACACCGGCTTTGGCGCCTTGATCAATGCCACCCTGACCGATAGTGAGGGAACCTTCGATGTCCAGGGAGAGGAGCTTACTGCCACACTTTCCGGCCAGTCGGACCTGACCTATAACCTGATCGCCTATTATGAAAAACACGGCGCCAGTGTGCGCTTGGCATTCTCGCATCGGGATGAATACCGGAATGGTTTCAGTGGCATTCCGGATCTTAGGGTGCCTTTCTTTGTGGATGCACGTGATCAGCTGGATGTCTCGGCCAGCTATGACATCAGAGAGAACCTGAGCGTCTCGTTTGACGGGTTGAATCTGCTCGGTGAGGATTATCGCTCCATCCGTGAAGCCGGCCTGGTGAGAGGTTTCGTCGATCAAGGGCCTATTTACATCCTTGGTCTTCGCTATAGACTTTAGCAGACTCTGGTGGGGCGCTTGAAAAGCAGGGCCCCGATTATCTCAGCGATGCAGATTACGAAAACCTTAAGGAATTATGAAGCCCGCCGGAATAGTCTGTCTGTTCAGCGTCCTAATGCTGGCGAGCCAGGCTGGCTGCGCCAGAGACTTTGAACACATCATGCACCGCTGGGAGAACCCTTCCAGTCGGGATATCTTTGTGGTCGCCCACCGAGCCGCCTTCATGGAAGGGGGACGGATCATTCTGCCGGAAAATGCCACTCCCTCCATAAAGTACGCCATAGCACTCGGCGTGGACATGGTCGAGCTAGATGTACGGGCAAGCCAGGACGGGCACTTTGTGCTGCTGCATGACAGCACTGTTGATCGCACCACCAATGGCCAGGGTGAGGTCGCTGCGCTCAGCCTGGCCGAACTGCGCAAATTTAACCTGATTGATGAGGCCAGCGGCGAGCTAACGCAGTACAAGATTCCCACCCTGGAAGAGGTCTATGCGTTGGCAAAGGGCCGCATCATGATCAACCTTGATCCGAAATTGCCGGTGAAGGAGCTGGGGCGCGCACTGTTAATCGCCAGGGACATGGGCGTGGAAGACCAGGTAGTGCTCAAGGGCGGGAGCGATACGGATGAGCAGCTGGATGCGATCAAGACTATGCTGTCAGCCCTGCCATTTGCTGCCGAGTTTATGCCGATGCATCGGGACCGGGACACCCGCAGCCTGGACCGGATAAGAAAAAGTTTGAGCGTCCTGAAACCCGAGGCGGCGGAGATGATCGTGGGTATCCGCGCAGACCCGGACAAGCGCATCACCGGGGACGGCGGCTTTCTGTTCTCTGATGCCGTGAGAAAACTTGCAGTGAAGAACAGCGTTCACCTGTGGATCAACACGCTGTATATCGACCCGCTTCAGCATCCCGACAGCGCCCTGCACCAGCTGATGTGGAATGGGGGGCGGCATGATGTTCTCGGCCTTAAGTATCCGGATCAGGTATTTGGCTTCTGGGTGCGGCGGGGTGCCACCATCATTCAGACCGATGAGCCGAAGTTTGTGATCGAATACCTGGAGGCCCAAGGTTTGAGGTGGGAAAACTAAATCCCGGCGCCATCCTGGATAAGTGATGCTGGAGTGGGAAGAAGCTTGACCACCCTTATCACGACATGCCCTTCAAACAGGCCGAAAATTGATGCCTGATCACGCAGCGAAGCGATCCGTCAAGGCAAACCGCGCCGCGCCGCGCGTACCTATCCTGCCGCAGGGGATGCTGTGGCCCTTTATTCTGGTGGCAATGCTGTTTCCATTGTGGGGCTTTGCCAACGACATCACCAACCCGTTGGTAAGGGTCTTCAAGGACGTTTTTCTCATCTCCAATGCGCAGAGCAGCATGGTGCAGTTCGCCTTCTACTTGGGCTATGGCATCATGGCCATTCCCGCCGCCATCTTTATCCGCAGCTACTCATACAAGGCGGGGATATTGCTAGGCCTGGCGCTCTATGCCTTGGGCGCATTCTTGTTCATCCCCGCCAGCATCTACCGCGAGTTTTATTTTTTTCTAAGCGCCCTATGTGTGCTCACCTGCGGCCTGGCGCTGCTGGAGGTCACCGCCAATCCCTATATTCTCTCTATGGGCGCTCAGGACACGGCCACGCGGCGCCTTAACCTGGCCCAGGCCTTCAATCCTGTGGGCTCTTTGGCCGGCATGTTTATCGCCTCCACGGTGATCTTAGATAGCTTGCAGGTTGAGGCATTCCGCAAGGCGGAGAAGGCCGCCCACCCTGAGTATCAGGCGCTGTTGCCCGCCGTGGTCGATGGCAAATTGTCGGCGGCTTTGCACGAGCTTGCCGTGCGTGATCCGGCGACACACCAGGCCATGCAGGCCGCTGATCTGGCGATCGTGCGCACGCCCTATGTGGCCATTGCCATCATCGTCAGCCTCCTCTTCCTGGTCTTTCTGTTCAGCAGACTGCCCCGCACCATGCGCCATGATCATCCCTTGAGCTTGATCGAGCTCAAGGCCATCTTTGGCCGGCTGGTGCGCAATACGCGTTATCTGGAGGGCGTGATCGCCCAGGCCTTTTACGTGGGCGCGCAGATCATGTGCTGGACCTTTATCATCCACTACGGCATGACCGCCATCGGGCTAACGGCGGCACAAGCGCAAGGCTACAACATTATCGCGATGGTGGTCTTCCTCGCCAGCCGCTTCGTCTGTACCTTCCTGCTGGGCTATGTTCGCCCCGGCAGCCTGCTGATGGTGCTGGCAATGGGCGGGATTGCCTTTTGCCTCGGCACGGTATTGCTCGACGGCATGGTCGGCCTGTACTGTTTGATCGCGATCTCCGCCTGCATGTCTTTGATGTTCCCCACCATCTACGGCATCGCCTTAAGCGGCATGGGCGATGATGCCAGCCTGGCATCTGCCGGCCTGGTGATGGCCATTGTCGGCGGCGCCCTGATGCCGCCCTTGCAGGCGGCCCTGATTGATGCCGGGCCGCTCATCGTCGGCATCCCATCGGTCAAGACCTCGTTTCTCCTGCCCCTGATGTGCTTTATCATCATCGCCATCTACGGCTACCGGACGCATCATGTTCACGCTGTCTGAGTGGACGGAGAATATCATGCCCTTATTTTCTTAAGACCCTGCCCACGCCCTTGTGCAATAACCACAAGGATTAGGCACCCGGAAGGATGAGCGGGCTTATGTTCCGTTTTCATCATCGTCGTGATAGTCTTTATGCCTTACTTTTACGATGACTTCGTTACGAAGCTGAGAGCAGCATTTAGAAAAGCATGATGAAGACGCAGATACTCATTGTTGGTGGCGATGGTGATTTGGCGATCCGGAAGCTCTATCCGGCCCTGTTTACGCTGGACAAGGCAGGCCATCTGGATAAGGAGATTTGTATCACCAGCATGTCTCGACACGGCGATGAGCGTACCGCCCTGCTGGAGAAGATCAAGGCGAAGACCAGCACCTATGAAGACTTTGACGAGGCCATCTGGGCGCGCTTCGCCGAGCGTATCCACCAGTTGCACGGCGATGTCGTCAAGCCGGCGCACTTGGAGCGATTCAAGGCATCGCTGGCGCCGGATCATGCGCGGCTGATCGTCTATCTGGCCACGCCGCCGAAGATCTTCGGCCCCGCCTGCCGGGCGCTAGAACTGGCGGGTCTGGCCACGCCGGACACGCAGATCGTGGTCGAGAAGCCCCTAGGCGGCAGCCGCCAATCCTTTTTGCAAGTGAACAAGGAGATGGTCAATGTCTTTGAGGAGGCGCAGATCTATCGCATTGATCATTATCTCGGCAAGGAAGCGGTGCAGAACCTGCTCGCCATTCGCTTTGCCAACGTGCTGTTCGGTGCTATCTGGAATAACAATTATATCGACCATGTGCAGGTGACGGTGGCCGAGACCGTCGGTGTGGAGGAGAGGCATGAGTTCTACGAAGAGACCGGCACCTTGAGAGACATGGTGCAAAATCATCTCTTACAAGTGCTTTGTCTTATCGCCATGGAGCCGCCGGTCAACCGTGAGGCGGACATGATCCGTAGCGAGAAGCTCAAGGTGCTGAAAAGCCTGAAGCCGATCGCGCTAAACGACATCAAGCACTTAACGGTACGCGGGCAGTATATCGCCGGTTCACAAAACGGCAAGCTGGTGCCGGGCTATCTGGACGAACTGGGAAAAGACAAGGCATCGGTTACTGAGACCTATGTTGCGATCAAGGCGCATATCGATAACTGGCGCTGGAGCGGGGTGCCCTTTTATCTGCGCACCGGCAAACGCATGCCGCTGCGAACCTCCGAGATCCATATCCAGTTCAAGCCGCTGCAGCATGATATCTTCGCCGATCTGGGTCTGGCCAATACCGCCAACAAGTTGGTCATCCGCCTACAGCCTGATGAAGAGATGCATCTGCACTTTCTTACCAAGCAGGCCGGCCTGGGCGATCAGCCGATGGAAGAGTTGCAACTGAACCTGTCCGTGCCGGAAGCGCGCCGCAAACACAGCTTTGATGCCTACGCCCGCCTGCTGCTGGAGATCTTGAGACAGAACCAGGCGCTGTTCGTCAGCGCCAGCGAGGTCGAGGCCTCCTGGCAATGGATCGACCAGATCCTCAATCACTGGGAACAGGCCAAGGTAAAGCCGCAGCCCTATGCCGCCGGCACCCAGGGACCGGCACAGGCCATCGCCCTGATGGCCAGAGACGGGCGCGAATGGAGCGAGCTCTACCTATGAATGACACCGGGTGCCGCGATAAAGCCGAGCTATTCGTGGGGGAACCTAAGCAATGCCCTCATCATGTTGATTAGCATACTCACGTCAGCCGCATGAACCCCACCGTCGAAGAAGTTACCGCGGCCATTATCAAGCGCAGCCAGGCAAGTCGGCAGGCCTATATTGCCGCAATGAAATCCTGCATGGCGCAAAACCCGCCGCGCAAGAGATTGTCCTGCGGCAACTTAGCGCACGGTATTGCCGCCTGCGCACAGGCAGAAAAGGAAAGGATCGCGCAAGGCAAAACGCCGAACCTCGGCATTATCACCGCCTATAACGACATGCTGTCCGCCCATCAACCCTATGCTGAGTATCCGCAGCAGATCAAAGAGGCCGCGCGGGAGCTGGGGGCGACGGCACAGGTTGCCGGGGGAGTGCCGGCCATGTGTGATGGCGTGACCCAGGGCCAGCCGGGCATGGAGTTGAGCCTGCACAGCCGGGATGTCGTAGCTATGGCGACCGCCATTGGTCTTAGCCATAACATGTTTGATGGCAACCTGTTCTTGGGGATTTGCGATAAGATCGTTCCCGGCATGTTGATCGGCGCCCTGCAATTCGGCCACCTGCCCGCCGTCTTCGTGCCCGCCGGCCCGATGCCTTCCGGCCTCCCCAACCGGGAAAAGGCGGCAAAGCGGCAGCTCTTTGCCGAGAAAAAGATCAGCCGGGAGGAGATGCTGTCGGTGGAATCCGCTTCCTATCATAGCCCGGGTACATGCACCTTCTACGGCACGGCCAATTCCAACCAGATGCTGATGGAATTGCTCGGCGTACAGTTAGCCGGTGCATCATTCATAAACCCCGGCACCGCCCTGCGTACGGCGCTCACCCGAGCGGCGGTTGAGAAGCTGATCGCAATCACCGCGGCACAGGACTATCGCCCGCTGTACGAGGTGGTGACAGAATTAAGCATCGTCAATGCAATCATCGGCCTGCTTGCCACCGGCGGCTCAACCAATCACACCATGCACCTGATCACCATCGCCCGAGCGGCCGGCATACATCTTTGCTGGGAAGACATGCAGCAACTCTCCACTGCCGTTCCCCTGCTGGCGCGCATCTATCCGAATGGGCAGGCCGATGTCAATCATTTCCAGGCCGCCGGCGGGATGGCCTATCTCATCCATGAATTGCGGCACGGCGGCTACCTGAATGAAGATGTCGTCAATGTGATGGGCGCCGGTCTGGATAGTTACTGCTGCAAGCCGGAGTTGGTTGATTCGAAGGACAATGCGCCCGCGCAAGTCATCTGGAAGGAGGAGATCACCCGCGCCGGCGATGCTGCCGTGCTTGCCGGTGCTGAGCGGCCCTTTGCAGAGGATGGCGGGATCAGGTTGCTACAGGGCAATCTGGGCCAGGCGATCATCAAGGTCTCCGCAGTGGCCGCAGAACACCGCAGCGTGGAGGCGCCCTGCCGGGTATTTGATTCACAAGATGAGTTAAAGGCGGCCTTTGAAAACGGGGAACTGTTCCGGGACCTCATCGCCGTGGTGCGCTTTCAGGGCGCAGCGGCTAACGGCATGCCCGAGTTGCACAAGATGTCGCCGCTCTTGGGTGTGGTACAAGATCGCGGTTTCAAGGTGGCCTTGATCACCGATGGCCGCATGTCGGGGGCATCCGGCAAGGTGCCCGCGGCCATTCATCTGTCACCAGAGGCCGCCCGCGGTGGACTGCTCGGCAAGATCCAGGACGGCGATGTCATCCAACTAGATGCCGACCGGGGTCAACTTGAGTTGAAGGTGGATGCAAAAACGCTGGACAAACGCAAACCGGTCAAACAAGCACCGGCAGCAACGACACTTGGGCGCGAGATCTTCAGGCGGCTGCGCGCATCGATCAACCGGCCGGAACAGGGCGCCGATGTCTTGTTTTAGCGGCGAAGGAAGTGCCGCATGGACGCAGCGTTCACGGCACCTGAGGATGCCAGGTTAGAGCCTCCCTTGACTATTCCTTAACGGCATAATCGTATTTTATTTTCCCAATCAATTCCCGTCTCACCGGCTCAACATCAAGCAGCGGCGATTTGCGGTATTCACTCACCTCCTGGGCGGTATAGGGCTTGAAACCGGGGCCTAGCTGCTGCGCATTCATGGTGTATAAGATCCAGTTGATTACCTCAGCAAGCGTCTGGGCATCCATAGGCGCGCCGGCAGCCCCGGGCACTTGCACCAGAAACGGCCGACTCTCCGGGTGCTGGGCAAAGATTCCTAAGTACTCGCCCAGATCCGGCACCCGGCCGACCTTGGAACCACGGCCGTCCGGCAGGTGGCAACTCACGCAATGTAAGAGATAATTGACCCTTGCGCGCTGCATCGCCGGCTCAGACATGGGATTGGCATGAGCAGGACTGCTTGGCAAGAAGAGGCAAAGGATAAGCAGGATACGCATCCACCCAAGCCTTGGGCTATCCCTACTTTTTGATGGCCACGCCTATGATGACGGCCGTTGAACAGCTATAGACCGTGCTTTCTGTGCCCAGACACCAGTTGGTATCATTATTGGAAAAGGCGCGATACAGCGGTTTGTCTGCCTCGTTGCGGTTGCACAGACAGCGAGAGCAACTCGTCCTGCCACAACAGTCGTTATAGGAAATAATGTAGTCCTTGCCATCGGCAGGGTTGCGGCAGGTGCCGATCCAGGTCATCGGCGACATCTCAGTGCCCGGCGGACAGGCATATTGTTTGCCGCCACAACAGCTACAGAGAAAACCATCAATGGCGCAATGACGCCAGTAGTCACAGGAAGTGGGATCGCCGGGATCTTCCGGGTTGCCGGTCGTTTGTGCGGCAACGCCGGGATAGCCATTGTCCGCCGCCGCCCGCGCCACCGGCAGCAACGGCAACACCGAGCCGCCTAACAGAGCAGTGCCAAGCGCGGTCAACAGGCCCCTCCTTGAGCTTCGCTGCGCAAACTTGCGCGAGATGATCTCAGTAATGTGATCGAAGTAGTTCATAGAAAAATCAGCAAACGCAATAGTCAGGCACTTGAGCGATCGGCCATGTAATCCTGAATAGAGGCAACGCCACGCTCCTTTGATTCAAACAGGCTTTCTAAATGTTCGCGCGAATTGATAATCCCCATGGAGGCGATCTTGCCATGTTCGTCTATCAAGACGGCATAGGGCAGTTTGGAAACGCCGTAGGCCAGACCCAGCACTTCAGAAGAGACATAGGGAAAGCCCTGCAATTTATGCTCGTTGATGTAGGCCTGGTGATCATGCTCGGCCCCATCGCTGGCCAGTATCAACTCCAGCCACGCCGACTCACTGCTGCTTGCTGATTTCACCACCGGCAACAGAGTCTTGCAGACCGGGCATGTGGGCGAGACAAAAAACAGCAAGTTGCTCTTGCCCGTTTTGGAAGCACCACCTAAGGAAAGTTTCTTGCCATGTAAGTCAAGCACCTCCAACTCCGGTGCCGCACCACCGACCCGTAATTTCTGGTTCAGCATCAAGGCCCCGGCCGGGGCCACGCGCTCATACAAGACGCCGATCTGGCGGGTCAGGGCAAAGACCATTACACCGAGGCTCACCACAGCAACCCACAGCAGGACATTGGAAATCATCAGGGCCTCAAGCATGATCAGAGCGCAACAATTTTAGTTTCTCCTGGTTCACCAGCAGCTGGTTGCCGATGTTATAACACAAACAGGCAAGGGCGGTGGCTAAAACCACAACCAGCCAGTCAAAGCCGGCCAACTCACGCTGGGCGCCGGCCTGCATGGCAAGGCAGGCCAGGCCAAACAGCAGCATATTACGGAGGACCAGCCATTCCGACAGCCCTTGTCTTTGCGAAGGCCCCAAACAGCCACAATCAATATCGCGCCGGTCACGCAACAGGTTGATCAAAATGGCCACTATATAAAAACATAACAGCAGCGCAGCCAGCATGGCCGCTGGCGGCGTACTATGCGGCATCAACAGCCCTACGCCGGCGGCGAGTTCCAGCACCGGCACCAGCAGGCATACGGGCAGCAGCAGAAAGTCCGGGAACAACTGATAGTTCTTCAAGGTCGCCAGAAACTCCGGCAGGTGGTGAATCTTGTGCATGCCGGCCACCACGAAGACATAACTCAGCACCAGGGCGCTGACAAGCGTAATCACCGGATCGCTGGCCATGACTTATTTCACCGCATGCAGCATAAACGGCGTCTCGGCGGCGCGCCCACCGATCGTCCGCAGCAGTTTATCATCTTCAAGATCATAGACATCCATCGCAAAGTCAGCATTGGTTACCACCAGATAAGGCCGCTCGCCGCGGGTTACCTCAATGGTCACGCCCCAGTTCTCCAGCACGATGCGCCGAATGCGCTGCCGTTTTTTGGCATCAAAAACCCACACCTCAGCGCCGCCATTTTTATGACTGCCGTCATACCCGTCCTTGTGCATCAGCACGTACAAGCGTCCATCCGGATGACTGGTGATCACCTGCCAGCCGCCCGGCCGCCAGCCTTGCGCCTTTTCTTCCTCGCTCACCAGGCTCCAGCGGGCGCTGATCACGGGCCGGGTACTGGAAAAATCAACCTCCTGTATGTCCCCGCGGAAAGAGGGGAAGTAGGCCATCTGTCCAATCCGACCGGTCTTTGTGAACAGGGGATCGGCCTCCATATCAAAAAACACGGGCAACCTTTCCTGCCGTTTCAACTTTCCTTCATCGCTTAACTCCGTCACCAGCATGGAGCCATCGCTGCACAAAGAGCCAAAGCCGGTCTTCCCGCTCGGATAGATCAAGGCACAGCCAGGAATGGCGATTTCAGTCAGCACCTCTCTGTTCACAATATCAACGACTGTAACAGAGGCCGCCGGGGTGAAATTAAACACCAGCAACCACCGCTCCTCATTCAGCAGTTGCAGGTTATTTTTTAGGCTCACGTTCTGGCCGCGTTTCCCGCCCGGCAGGATGATCTCGGCGATCTGTTCCAGCCCCGCCTTGTTATAGATTGTGATGGTATCGGTTCTTTCCCCGCCGGTGCGGCGGGAATAAAAGGTCTCTGCCACGTACAATTCCGGCCGCCGGCTTGACTCAATAAAGGAAGCAAACTGCCCGGCACCGATCTGCCCTTTATAATTCCTGTTCTCCGCCGCCACATCGACGATGACGACCTTGCCATCGACCAAGGAAAAGAAATTGCTGTCGTGGGCATAGAGCCACGTATCCGGATAGTCTGTCGGCAGGGACAGCACCTGTGGGATCGGCTCTGGTGCCAACTCGGCGCTGCTCATTGGCGGCAGCAGCAGGCAGGCAAGCAGGGCGAGGTGGGCCGGCCGGCGCATTACCTTAAACGCCCCGCCGCCCGGTCGCGCCAAAGACCAAGGCCGGCGCCGCGACAACTTTAGGGGGAAAGTCATCGCGGCCCGGCCTTAGGCAAACAAGCCATGCGTAAGAAAGCACACTGGCAAAAATCCTGGGGCCAGCACCTACCACTGGTACGAGATGCTGCCGCCGATCCATCTGGGCAGGCCGTAGTACTGCTCGGTCATGCCCAGCACGGTGGCCAGATCAAAGGTCTGCACCAGGTATTCCTCATTGAGCAGGTTATTGACAAACACCGCCGCCTCCCAGGTGCCATCGGCGGTGGTGTAACTAAAACGCGAGTTCACCACCGCATAGCCATTCTCGGTTACGGCCTCAGCTTGGGTTAGGCTGAAGTAGTGCCTGGAGCGGTAATGAAAATCGCCTTGGATGGCGAAGGTACCGTCAAGGGTCGGCACCTCATAACGCACCAGCCCATTGAGGTTCCACTTCGGCGATTGCACCGGATCGGTGTCGCGCACGCCTAAGCCGATCTGCAGATCCACCGGCAGGTCAATGTCCACGTAACCAAGGCCGAGCAGGAGGTCCAGCCCTTCTGTGGGCGCGGCTTGTAATTCCACTTCAAAGCCATAACTCTTGGCGTCTGCATTAAAGATGAAGGTGGATAAGCCAACGATGCGAAAGGCCTGGAAGTCCTTGTAATCATAATAAAAGGTTGAGGCGTTCAGGCGCGCCAGCCCGCCGGCGAGGGTGGACTTGAAGCCGACTTCATAGGCATCCAGCGTCTCCTCGTCAAAGCGAAACAGTGCATCGTTTAATTCCAGCGGGCCGCCACCGGCCGCAGGGTCAGGATCAGTAATATCCAAAGGCGCGTTAAAGCCCCCCCCCTTCACGCCGCGGTTCCAGCTGGCATAGACCAGCACATCATCGCTGGGCCGCCAGTCCAGCCCCAGCCGCGCCGACCACAGCCCACGGTTCAGCTTGCCCTCATAACTGCCGAACGGAGCGATGATATTGGGGTTGCCGTTGCGTAAGGTCTCGCCCGGCTGGAAATCGACGAAGTTGCTGACGTAGCTGTGCGTCTTCTTCTCTTCGATCCAGCGAAAGCCGGCGATGGCGGTGAACTGCTCGCTCAAGTCATATTCCACCTGCCCGAACACCGACCAGCTCTTGGTCTTCGTGGTGTAGGGATTGTCCACGCCCTGAAAGGTGCCGTCTCCCTCCTGCTCGCCGAGAACAGCATTGCCCGGCTCGTCTATCAGGCGGTTAGGCAATCCAAGCGCTGCGGCAACACCTTCGCCAGACAAGGGCTGCTCGGCGCCGTTGGCATCTTTCATGTCAATGTCCAGATAATACAGCCCGGCCACCCAGCGGGTGCGCTCATCCTCGCCATTCACGCGCAACTCCTGCGAGAACTGCTTGGCATCGGTGTTTAAGAAGAAGTTAAAGTCAGCACGCGGCGAGGCGTCTGAGTCTTCTAAGTAATCGCGCTTGATGGATTGAAAATCGGTGATGGAGGTGAACGTCATCGCATCAATAAAGTCCCACTTGATTGTGGCGCTTGCGCCGTAGGACTCCAAGTCCTGATGCCCGAAGCGGTCATAATCGCCGGCGAAGACATCGCCGTCCTCATCGCGATAGCCGTTGATATTGGTTTCATCCGGCGTCAACTCGCCCAGGCCGTCGCCGTCCAGATCGCGCGAGGAGACATTCTCAAAAGGGCCGCCGGTGCGGATATTCTGCAAGGCACCGCGCACATTGAGCAGCACGGAAAGATCCTCCGTCGGGGTGAACAAGAGTTGCAGGCGGGCGGCATAATCATCGGCGTTGTTGATGTCCTCGCCCAGCACGCGGTTTTCAATGTAGCCGCCGTTGTGGTGCGTAGCGAACGAGAGGCGCGCCGCGATTGCCTCGCCCAGGCCGCCGCCCACTGCGCCTTGGGACTTGATCTGGCTATACGAACCCAGCGTTACCTGGGCGTAGCCCTCAAACTCCTGGGTCGGCTTGCGCGTTACATAGTGCGCCAGGCCGCCGGTAGCGTTGCGCCCGAACAGCGTACCCTGCGGGCCGCGCAACACCTCCACGCGCTCCATGTCAAACAGCAGAAAGCCGGCACCGGACATCTGGCTGACATAGGTCTCATCCACATAGATAGACACCGGGCTTTCCTGGTTGCTGATGAAGTCATTTTGCGCCACGCCGCGAATGGCGAGCGCATAATTGGACGGGCCGTTGGGCTGAATGGTGCTGACGCCGGGCGACTGCGCCGCGATCTCCTGGGCGTTGGTAAAGCCCAGCGCCCGGAGTTGGTCGCCGGAGAAGGCAGTCACGGCGATGCCAACGTCTTGCAAGTTCTGCTCGCGCTTTTGTGCGGTAACGACTACTTCTTCCAAAATGACCTGTGCCTGCACCGGCATGGTGAATGAGACAGCAGCGATCAGGCCGCCGGACAAGATTGAGAATATCGGCTTCATCTTTCTTTGCTCCCCGAAGTTATACGTGAACGACCCCGCTACCGTTGATTACTGCACGGCGACGGGACTTACTTATCATGCCCTAATGCAGCTTAGTCTTGCTATCGCTGCGCTTAAGGCATTTGCTTGAACGATAGCGCGGCCGAAGGCGGATGTAAAACGAGAAATCGCATTTTTTACAACATTCTTAGTTCTGTTGTTATTCCACAACGGCATAAGGCAGAATCAAGCCCTCATGGTGATCTTACAGCGCTGATCTTTGGGCGGGAAGGGGGTAAGGCTGGGGGACTCATTAGAAATTTATAGTGCCAATCGCTGATAATCCTGCTAGGCTGGTAGTACAGTCATTCAAAGTGTAAGGAGAAATGCAATGAGCACATGGCCGGTTTACTGAAACTTGGGGCAACCGGTTTTTTGATGGTGCCTGGTTGAGAGCTGGCGAAAGTTACGACCGCTCGGCCCCGTTAGTCAGGTGCAGATGACAATGACACCCTCCCCGATACTCCTTACGCTGCAAAAAGTGCAAGAGACTACAACCATTTCTGATCCTGGAAAATCATCTTTTTCTCTCGTTAAGTTAAGGTATTTCAGTAGATCCAGCGTATGATCAGCGCCTTAAACCTGCCCGGCCTTAAGGCTAACCAGGAGGCGTCAATCATTATTTTTACGTCTTAAAAACGCCAATACGTGGAGTTCGTATGTTTGAAGCAATACAAAAACTACCTGCCGACCCTATCCTGGGTCTAACGGCCGCCTTTAACGAGGACAGCAATCCCGACAAGATCGATCTGGGGGCGGGTGTCTATAAGGATGAAAGCGGCAATACGCCTATCTTCGCCGCTGCTAAACAGGCGGAGAGGCTCTGGCAGGAGCAGGAACACACCAAGGTCTATATCCCACAACCCGGCTTTGCCGATTTCAATGCGCAGATATTGCCGTTGATCTTTGGCCCGGATCATCCGGCGCTCAAGGCCGGGCGTGTTCGCTCAACCATGGCACCGGGCGGCAGTGGCGCTTTACGCATCAGTGCGGAGCTGGTACAGCGCTGCAAGGCCGGCGCTAGATTGTGGGTGAGCGCGCCCACCTGGGGCAATCACATTCCCCTGCTGGGCACTGCCGGGCTGAACATTCAGGAATATCCTTACTACGATGCAGACCGCCACGGCCTGCTGGCCGATGCCATGCTTGATAGTCTAAAACAGACAGCACAAGGCGACATCGTGCTTCTCCACGGCTGCTGCCACAACCCGACCGGCGTTGACCTTGAACCGGAACACTGGCAGGCCGTGGCCGAGCTCGCTGCGCGCAATGGTTTCCTGCCCTTTGTCGATAGCGCCTACCACGGCCTGGGCGAGGGCCTGGAGGAAGATGCCTATGGCATACACCTGCTGGCCGAGCGGGTGCCGGAGATGCTCATTGCGTACTCGTGTTCAAAAAACTTCGGCCTGTACAGAGAGCGCATCGGCGCGGCGATTGTGCTTGCAGAGGACAGCGCCGCCGCCGAGATCGGCCTGTCGCATCTCACCAACATTGCCCGCACGATGTACTCATTGCCGCCGGCGCACGGCGGCGCCATCGTCAAGACAATCCTGGAGAATGCCGAGTTGGGCAAAGGCTGGCGAGAAGAATTAGCTGCCATGCGCGAGCACATCAACGGACTGCGCTCAGCACTGGCGGATACGCTGGCGGAGAAAGGCTCGCCGATGGACTTTGGCTTTATCAAGCAACAACGCGGCATGTTTTCGTTTTTAGGGATCTCCAAAGAGCAGGTAGAACGGCTCCGCAACGAACACAGCATCTATATGGTCGGCTCCAGCCGCATCAACATCGCCGGCGTCAATGCCGCCAACATTGATTATCTGAGCGATGCCATTATCGCTGTTCTATAAAAATCCCCTCACAAGGGCACCTGCCGACGGCTTCAAAGAGAAAAATTTACATACTCCTCCGATACTGCCCGCCGACGGCGAAGAAGGCCTTGGTGATCTGGCCTAAGGAGCAGTGGCGCACGGCCTGCATCAACTCGGCGAAGACGTTGTTATTCTCATCCACCGCGGCTTGCAAGCGGTCTAACGCCTGCTCGGTCTCGTCTTTGTTGCGCTGCTGAAATTCCCGCAGGCGTTTTATCTGGCTCTTTTTCTCCTCATCGGTGGAGCGCGCCAGTTCCACTTCCATCGTCTCCTGCTCGCTCGGGTTGAGGAAGGTGTTGACGCCGACAACGGGCAGGCTGCCGGCGTGTTTTTGCTCTTCGTAATACAGCGACTCGTCCTGGATCTTGCCGCGCTGATAGCCGGTCTCCATCGCGCCCAGCACCCCGCCACGCTCGGACAGCCTTTCAAACTCCTGCAAGACCGCATCTTCCACCAGGTCGGTCAATTCCTCGATGATGAACGAGCCCTGATTCGAGTTCTGGTTCTTCGCCAAGCCCCATTCCTTGTTGATGATGAGTTGTATGGCCAGCGCCCGCCGCACCGAGTCTTCCGTCGGGGTGGTGATGGCCTCATCAAAGGCGTTGGTGTGCAGGCTGTTGCAATTATCATAAATGGCGATCAGGGCCTGCAAGGTTGTGCGGATGTCGTTAAAGGCCATCTCCTGGGCGTGCAGCGAGCGGCCGGAGGTCTGGATGTGGTATTTCAAGCGCTGGCTGCGCTCGTTGGCGCCATACTTAAAGCGCATGGCGACCGCCCAGATGCGCCGCGCCACCCGGCCCAAGACCGTGTATTCCGGGTCCATGCCGTTGGAGAAAAAGAAGGACAGGTTAGACGCAAAGTCATCAATGGCCATGCCGCGGGCGAGATAGGCCTCCACAAAGGTGAAGCCGTTGGCCAGCGTGAAGGCCAGTTGCGAGATGGGGTTGGCGCCGGCTTCCGCGATGTGGTAGCCGGAGATGGAAACCGAATAAAAATTCCGCACCTGCTTGTCGATAAAATACTGCTGAATATCGCCCATCATGCGCAGGCTGAACTCGGTGGAGAAGATGCAGGTGTTCTGCCCCTGGTCTTCTTTTAGAATATCCGCCTGCACCGTGCCGCGCACGTTCTGCAAGGCCCAGGCGCGGATTTCTGCATATTCCTTTTCATCCGGCGCGCGACCCTGTTCTTGTTGGAATTTGTCCACCTGCTGGTCAATCGCGGTGTTTAGGAACATGGCCAGGATGGTCGGCGCCGGGCCGTTGATGGTCATGGACACCGAAGTCTTCGCAGCGCACAGATCAAAGCCGGCATACAGCGCCTTCATGTCGTCCAGCGTGGCAATCGACACCCCGGCATTGCCGATCTTGCCGTAGATGTCCGGGCGCTCGTCCGGGTCAAAGCCGTAGAGCGTGACCGAGTCAAAGGCGGTGGACAGGCGCTTGGCCGCGGAATGCTCGGACAGGTTTTTGAAGCGCCGGTTGGTGCGGAAGGCATCGCCCTCGCCGGCGAACATGCGGGTCGGGTCTTCGCCCTCGCGCTTAAAAGTAAAGACGCCGGCGGTGTAGGGAAACTTGCCCGGTATGTTCTCCAGCAACAGCCAGCGCAACAGCTCGCCCTGATCCTCAAACTTCGGCAGGGCGACTTTGGGGATCTTCGTGCCGGCCAAGCTCGTGTGCCAATTTGCCGCATCGCCGTCCGGGCCGAATTGCGCCTGCACCTTAGGCCAGGTCTCCAGCAGGCGGCGGGCGCGTTGATCCAGACGTTGCTCGCGCTTGCCCAGCAATGCTTCAACGGCGGCGGCGTCTTTGCTGTCTTTTTCCAGCATGGCGCGCACGGCTTGTAATTGCTGGCGCTCACGGGCGATGCGGCATTGTTGCTTCACCTGCCCATGATAGTCGCGCACTGTATCAGCGATCTCGGCCAGGTAGCGCTGGCGGCCGGAGGGGACGATGGCGGTCTTGCTGGTGGAGGCACGCGTGTCGGTCTGCGGCAGGCGCGGCGCATACGCAGGCAGGCCGCGCGGCCGCAGCCGCGGCAACAGCGCCTGGTACAGCGCGGTTACGCCATCATCATTGAATTTTGCCGCGATGGTGCCGAAGACCGGAAGCTCTTCCGGGGCGGTGGCGAAGGCCTGGCGGTTGCGCTGCACCTGCTTGGCCACATCCCGCAGGGCATCTTCCCCGCCGCGGCGGTCAAACTTGTTGATCGCGACCACAGCGGCAAAATCCAGCATCTCGATCTTCTCCAGCTGGCTGGCGGCGCCGTACTCCGGCGTCATCACATACAGCGATTCATCGACATAAGGCACGATGCCGGCATCGCCCTGGCCGATGCCGGGGGTTTCGATAATGATCAGGTCAAAGCCAGACACCTTGAGCGCATGGATGATGTCGGCGAGGCAGGCGGGCACCTCCGTGCCGGCGCTACGCGTGGCGAGCGAGCGTAGGAATATGTGCGGATGATACACCGCGTTCATGCGAATGCGATCACCCAGCAAGGCGCCGCCGCTCTTGCGCCGGGAAGGATCGACCGCAATCACGGCCAGACGCAACTGCTCCTTGCTGTCCTGGCGAAAGCGGCGGATGAGCTCATCGGTCAAGGAAGACTTGCCCGAGCCGCCGGTGCCGGTGATGCCTAGCACCGGCGTGTTGCGCCCCGCCGCCTGGCTTGCCAGCGTGGCGCGCGCCTGTTCACTTAGCCGGCCGTTTTCCAGCGCCGTGATGACCCGTGCCAGCCGCCGCCGGTCGCCGTCTTCCAACAAGACGCAATCCGGCGGGTGTGTCTCACTTGGGTCAAACAGACAATGCGAGATCATGTCATCAATCATGCCTTGTAAGCCGAGCTTCTGCCCGTCATAGGGGGAATAAATCCGTGCCACACCATAGGCCTGCAGCGCCTTGATCTCCTCTGCCACGATGACGCCGCCGCCGCCGCCGAAGATGCGGATATGCGCCGCGTCTTTTTCCCGCAGGAGATCGACCATGTATTGGAAATACTCGACATGCCCGCCCTGATAGGAACTGACCGCAATGCCCTGCACGTCCTCTTGCAAGGCCGCCTCCACCACCTCATACACCGAGCGATTGTGCGCCAAGTGGATCACTTCTGCGCCCGCGCCTTGCAGGATGCGGCGCATGATGTTGATCGCCGCATCGTGCCCGTCAAAAAGACTGGCGGCGGTGATGAAGCGCACCGGCGGTGCGCCCTCGGTCAATGTTGCGTGTTTTATTTCTGTGGCGGTCGCGCTCATTTTTATGCTCATTTTTGTTTTGCTGACAGCAGCAGTTCCATCGTGCTTTTCAGTCCTTCGTGTAGTTGTTTTATCTCTTGCATTGCATCCGCGGCCACCAGCCACTGATAGACGATGCCCACCAGCGCCGAGCAGAACTGGGCGGCGGCGGCATTGGCATCCACGCCCGCATCGATCTTCCCCGCTGCGATGGCTGCGTTAATCCAATCGCTCACATCTCGCTGCCGGCGCCTGTGAACGCCGGTAATCACCCCCTTCGCCTGTGAGCCGGGGCTGATGGATTCAAACCAGAGGATGTAAAAGGCGCGCACGTGATCGGGGGCTTCTACGCAAAAGCGGTAGTGCGCATCGGTCGCTGCGTGAATGGCCGCAATGCCGAGCTTGCCGGCGGTGGCCTGCGTTAATTCCGACAACCATTCCTCGCTGATGGCACGGACGACAAAACCAAACAGACCTTCCTTGCAGCCGAAGCGATAACCCGCCAGACCACGGCTATAGCCGGCCAGTTCCCCAACCTCCTTTAGCGTTGTCTTCTCCGTGCCTTTCGCCACGATGAGTTTTATCGCCGCCTCCAGCATCCTTTTATCAGACCGGCCGCTGCGCTCGGCCTGGGTCAGGCGGGCCTGGCCGAGATGGGCAACATGATTGCTAAGCAGGATGGACATAGCAGTGAGTATAGTTACTTGTTTGCGACAAGCAAGTTAAATAATCGCATCGGATTTTTGCTATGTTCTTAACGGGCACTTGGATGGCGCTTAGAAATTTACAACTGCGTATCCAGGGGCAGCGCGGTGGTATCCTTGATTTCGGTAACCGCAATGGTGGAGTGCATCTCCCTAATCATCGGCATGGTCATGAGATGGTTGCGCAGGAAGGTCTCGTAATGTTGTATGTCCCGGGTGACGATCTTCAGCAGATAATCCATCTCGCCGGTGATGGTATAACACTCCAGCACCTCGGGAAATTTCTTGATGCCCCTTTCAAAGTCCTCAAGGTTCTGGCGGCCATGCGCGCTCAGGTTCACATTGACAAAGACCACGACCTCCATCCCCAGCTTGTTGTGATCCAATACGGCGACCCGATTTTTGATAATCCCGGCCTGCTCCAGGCGGCTGATGCGGCGCCAGCAGGGTGACTGCGACAGACCGGCCCTCTCTGCAATCTCCGCGGTACTCAGCCCGGCATCTTCCTGCAGCAGCTTGAGTATCTTCACATCCGTCTTGCTCAATGCGAATTGCATAATCAATTCTTATATCTTCTCTTTTTGGATAAATTATGCTCTATAAGGCTGGATAGAGAAACAAATAAAATAATTTATCCCCTCACTTTTGTCTATTATTTCCCTTATGGCTACCAGGCTACACATTCCAGCACCCCCATCTCGACCGGGCGAGCGGCCCGACTACAGCAATATCCAACTGCCCAAGGCCGGTGAGTTGGCGCGGCCGGAGCCGCTGATCGATGCCGCTGAGATAAGAGAGCTCCCCTTTAGCATGATCCGCGTTTTGGATGAGGGGCATCAGGCCATCGGCCCCTGGAACCCCGGACTGGATACGGGCATTCTCAAGGAAGGGCTGCGCCACATGCTGCTCACGCGCCTGTTTGATGATCGCATGTTGAAGGCACAGCGCCAGGGCCTGTTGACCTTTTATGTGAAATCCACCGGGGAAGAGGCCGTGTCCGTTGCGCAATGCCTGGCCCTGCGCCCCGATGACATGCTCTTTCCCACCTATCGCCAGCAGGCGCTGCTCATTACCCGCGGCATCAAGCCGGTGGATATGATGTGCCAGTGCCTGTCCAATTCCCGCGACAACCTGGAGGGCAGACAGCTGCCGGTCTTATATAGCTGGAAGGAGGTGAATTTTTTCAGCATCTCCGGCAATGTCGGCACACAATTTCCCCAGGCGGTGGGCTGGGCGATGGCGGCCAGCTACAAGGGCGAGAACAGCATCGCCGCCAGTTGGGTGGGGGAAGGCAGCAGCGCCGAGTCTGACTTTCACAGCGCCCTGACCTTCGGCTCGGTCTATCGCGCACCGGTAATCTTAAACATTGTCAATAACCAATGGGCCATTTCCACCTCGCAGAACATTGCCGGCGGCGAGCAGAATCCCTTTGCCGCAAAGGCCATCGGCTATGGCATCCCCGGCCTGCGGGTTGACGGCAATGATTTTCTCGCCGCCTATGCCGCAACCCGGTGGGCCGCCGAGCGTGCCCGGCAGGGCGGCGGCCCGACCTTGATAGAACTCTATACCTACCGCGCCGCCGCACACTCCACCAGCGATGACCCAAGCCGCTATCGGCCTGAGGATGAATGGGAATGCTGGCCGCTGGGCGACCCGATCGAAAGGCTCAAGGGGCACCTGATCAGCATGCAGGCCTGGTCGGAAGCAGAACACCAAGAGCTTGAAAAAGAACTGGCGCAGCATGTCATTGACTCATGGCAGGAGGCGCTCTCCTACGGCACGATGAGCGACGGGCCGCAGGCACCGACCGCGGCCATGTTTGAACAGGTGTTCAAGGAGCTGCCGCCGCATTTGATAAAACAACGTGAACAGGCCGGTCTGTAAGCATGGCACAGATGAACATGATCCAGGCGCTGAACTCGGCAATGGATGTGATGCTGGAGAGGGACCCCAATATGCTGATATTCGGTGAGGACGTTGGCTATTTCGGCGGGGTGTTTCGCTGCACCGAGGGCCTGCAGGAAAAATATGGCGAGCAGCGCGTCTTCGATACGCCGATTTCCGAAGGCGGCATCGTTGCCACCGCCATCGGCATGGGCGTCAATGGCCTGCGGCCGGTGGTCGAGATCCAGTTTTCCGATTATATCTACCCGGCCTTTGATCAGGTGGTCAGCGAGCTGGCGCGGCTGCGCTACCGCAGCGCCGGCCAATACTGGGCGCCGGTTACCATCCGTACCCCCTGCGGCGGCGGCATCCACGGCGGCCAGACCCACTCGCAGAGCCCGGAGGCGATCTTCGCCCATGTGAGCGGCATCAAGACGGTCATGCCGTCCAACCCCTACGATGCGAAGGGCCTGCTGATCAGCGCCATTGAAGATGATGACCCGGTGGTCTTCTTTGAGCCCAAGCGCTTGTACAACGGGCCCTTTGATGGCGATACCGACAAGGTGGCCGGCGGCTGGAACAGACACGAAAAGGGCGAGGTGCCGACAGGCTACTACACCATCCCGATTGGCCAGGCGGCCATCGTGCAGGCGGGCAGCGCGTTAAGCATTCTCGGCTACGGCACGATGGTGCATGTCGCAGTCGCCGCTGCCCGGCGGGCCGGGGTGGATGCAGAGGTGATCGATGTGCGCAGCATGATGCCGCTGGATATCGACACCATCGCAGTATCGGTAAAGAAGACCGGACGCTGCGTGATCGTGCATGAGGCAACGCGCACCTGTGGCTATGGCGCCGAGCTCTCCGCACAAGTGCAGGAAGAATGTTTCTGGCACTTGGAAGCGCCCATACAGCGCGTATGCGGCTGGGACACGCCCTACCCCCACGCCCAGGAATGGGCCTACTTTCCCGGCCAGGAGCGGGTGATTGCAGCCATGCACGAGGTATTGGCGGTCTCAGGATGAGCGCCCCTACGATAAGCGCCCCAAGATGAGCGAATACATTTTCAAACTCCCGGACCTGGGCGAGGGCACGGTCGAATCAGAAATCGCCGAGTGGCGCGTGCAGGCCGGCGACTATGTTGAAATGGATGCGCCCCTGGTGGACATGATGACGGATAAGGCAACGGTGGAGATCACCGCACCGGTTGCAGGCAGGGTATCCTCCTTGGCGGGTGAGGCCGGTGACGTGATTGCGGTCGGTGCCGCGCTGGTGGTTTTTGAAACCGGTGAATATAGTAAAAAAGAAGCTGTCGCCAACCCAGAACCGGAACTTACCCAGGCAGAGGAGACGGCGGAGATAAGAAATGATCAACAAACAAGGCCGGCCGCCGCCCAGGTCGAGCGCTCCCAAAGACCCCTGACCTCTCCTTCCATCCGCCGCCGCGCCCGCGAGGCCGGCATCGATCTCGGACAGATCGTCGGCAGCGGCCCGAAAAACCGGATCTCGCATGCGGATCTGGATAGCTTTATTGCCGCGCAGGATGGGGCTTTGGCATCCGTGCCAACAGAGAAAGTGACAGCAGAGAAAAATGATGCGGTAACGAATGTTCCAATCACCGGCGTGCGCCGCAAGATCGCCGAGAAGATGGCACAGAGCAAACAGAGCATCCCGCATTTCGGCTATGTGGAAGAGATCGATATCAGCGCGCTGGAGGCCTTGCGGCAGGAGTTGAACGAGGGCCGGGAGGCAGGGCAGGTGAAACTGAGCTATCTGCCGTTTTTTCTACTGGCGCTGAAAAAGGTGCTAAAAACATTTCCCCAGTGCAACGCCCGTTATGATGAGGCGGCGGGGGTGCTGCGGCAACACGCTGGGCTTCATGTCGGCATCGCCACGCAGACGGAGGCCGGCCTGATGGTGCCGGTGGTCCGGCATGTCGAGGCGCTGGATCTTTGGGGCTGCGCGGCTGCGATACAGCGCGTGGCCGCTGCGGCCAGAACGCATACGGCAACCAGACAAGACTTAAGCGGATCAACGATTACCATCACCAGCCTCGGCGCTTTAGGCGGGGTTGCGGTGATGCCCATTATCAATCATCCGGAGGTCGCCATCATCGGCGTCAACAAGGCAGAACAGCGCGCGGTGGTCAGGAAGGGTCAAATCGTGACCCGCAGGATGATGAACCTGTCGTCTTGCTTCGACCATCGCGTCATTGACGGCTACGATGCCGCCCGCATGATCCAGTATCTGAAAAAACTACTGGAACACCCGGCGCTAATCTTTATCCCTTAAGAAATGGAAGAGTCAGGCGATGTCGGTATTTGATGCAAGATCCTTTGACGGGCATGAAATAGTTGCCTTCGGCCATGACAAAGACACCGGCTTAAATGCCATCATCGCCATTCACAATACCTGCCTGGGCCCGGCTGCCGGCGGCTGCCGCATGTATCCTTATGCGGACTCTGAAGCGGCGCTGGACGATGTGTTGCGCCTCTCGCGCGGCATGAGCTATAAATCGGCGCTGGCGGAATTGCCGTTTGGCGGCGGAAAATCCATCATTATCGGCGACCCGCAGAAAGACAAGACGCCTGAACTCCTGCGGGCGATGGGCACATTCATCCATAGTCTTGGTGGGCGCTACATTGTCGCCGAAGACTCCGGCACCAGCGTGGCAGACATGAAGATCATCAAGGAAAAAACACACCATGTCGCCGGTGTAGATAGCAGCGCCAAGCACTTAGGCGATCCCTCTCCCAGCACGGCCTTAGGCGTATTTACCGGCATCCAGGTCGCCGTTAAGCACAAACTGGGCTTAGATGAACTAAGCGGCCTGCGCATCGCCTTACAAGGCGTGGGGCAGGTCGGCTATTACTTAACCGAATTACTGACCAGGGCCGGTGCCAGGGTCTTCGTCGCCGACATTAACCGGGAGAATGTCAGGCGTGTGGTGGAGGAATTTGGTGCGCACGCAGTCTCAAGCGAGGATGTGATCGGCATAGAGGCCGAGGTATTCTCCCCCTGCGCCTTAGGGGCGGTGCTAAACGATGCCGGCATCCATGCCTTGAATGCGCCCATCGTTGCCGGTGGCGCCAACAACCAACTGGCCGAAGAACGGCATGCAGACCTGCTGCTTGAAAAAGACATTCTCTATGCGCCGGATTTTGTGATCAATGCCGGCGGCATCATTGAGGTTTATCATCAAACAAACAGCGCCGCTTTAGAGTCCGTCAAGGATCAGATCCTCCGCATCGGCGACCGGCTCAAGCATATCTTCGCGCGGGCCGATGCGGAAAGGCGCTCCAGCCATGCTATCGCAGAAGCCATGGCGGAAGAGAAATTCAACGCAAGCCCAAAGCCAGTTGAACTTGAACCGGCGCGATCAGCATGATCAGCATGAGCAGCACGCTGGTAAGGCAAGCCCTGAACAAGTCCGCCCCAGACTGGTCAATAGAACGACAACCATCGCACAACGCAATGAAATACCATTTTGCCAGTGACAACACCGCCGGGGTCGCCCCGGAGGCCTGGGCCGCCCTGGAAGAGGCGAACCGCGATTACACCCCGGGCTATGGGGAAGATGAGTGGACCAATGCGGCTTGTCAGTTGCTCCGCGAGGTCTTCGCACGGGATTGCGAAGTCTTTTTTACCTTTAACGGCACCGCGGCAAACTCGCTTGCCTTGTCATCCATGTGCCAGTCCTACCACAGCATCATCTGCCACGAAGCAGCGCATGTTGAAACCGATGAGTGCGGGGCGCCAGAGTTCTATTCCAACGGCACCAAGATCCTCTTGGCGGGCGGTGCGAACGGCAAACTGGATATTAAAGAAATCGAACACCAGATCACCCGCCGCACGGACATCCACTTCCCCAAGCCCAAGGTCATCTCCATCACCCAGGCCACTGAACTCGGTACACTCTACACCCGCGACGAAATCGCCGAGATCGGCGCGATAGCCAGACACCACCGGCTCAAACTGCACATGGACGGGGCGCGTTTTGCCAATGCCGTGGCCGCATTGGATCTAAGCCCGGCAGCGCTCACCTGGCAAAGCGGCGTGGATGTGCTGTGTTTCGGCGGCACCAAGCTGGGCATGGCGGTCGGCGATGCGGTGGTGTTTTTTGACAAGGCGCTCGCCACCGAATTTGATTATCGATGCAAACAGTCGGGACAGCTTGCCTCCAAGATGCGTTTCCTCACCGCGCCCTGGGTCGGCCTGTATCGGGACGATAGCTGGCTACGATATGCCCGTCATGCCAACCAATGCGCAAAGAAACTGGCGGCAGGGCTGGAAGAAATTCCCGGTGTAGTACTCAACGCCCCCGTTGAGGCCAACGGCGTATTCGTCAGCTTGCCGGAGAATATTAGCCGACATCTCAAAGAGAAGGGCTGGTATTTCTACAACTTCTTCGCCGGCGGGGCGCGGCTGATGTGCTCCTGGAACACGAGCGAGGATGATATTCAAGCCTTTGTCAATGATGCGAAGCAGGGCAGGGCAGATAACTAACTTGAAAAATAAATCACTTATCGCCTTGAACTTGACCAGTGCTTCATCGTAAGCAAAGACAGGCGGACAGAATACCTTACAAACATTCCGGCCTTGCCGCTACCCCGCCACTATCTCCATCAGTTTCTCATAACCGGTAACGACTTCATATTTAACTTTGTCAGCGTCCAGCCGCTTATTTAACTCATCAAAGAATTTTTGTGCACAATCGATCTTGCTTTTCTCAACCCCGCGCAGTTGCATGGATAACAGGCTGCCTTTGGTCTCGGCCACGAAGTAGATATGCTTCACATTGCCCTGCTCAAAGGCAATCGCCCAGTCGGGGTTATACTCGCCCACGGGCGTGGGGATCCGAAAGCCGCGCGGCAGCTTGGCATAGACGCTCACCTCGGCGCTTGTATCCAGCACGCGAACGAAGGCTCGCTCCTCGCCGGATTCCGTCACGCAATAATCATAAACATGTTTGTTAAGCCTGCCGAGTGCGTTGGAAAAATCCTGGCCGGTCTGGGCGGCGGTGAATACATCGGCCTCATGGCGGCCTTCGCTGGCGTCATAACACAGCCGCTCGATCATCGCGGTCGCCTTCTGTTCCTTGATCAAGCGTGATACTTCCGCGATAAAATGCTCCGGGTTCATGCGAAACTGATCGAAGCTCGCCGGTGCCATGCGGCCTAAAATAGCGGCGATGGTCTTGCGCGTCAGCTCAGTATCGGCGGCCACCTTGCCGATCACGTCATAGCGCACTGCCGAATGCACCGCTCCGCCTTTTTCGGTATGCGTAGCGGTCAGCGCAAAACCCGTCCCGGCGTTCAGTTGTGCATCCGTCACCTCAGCGAGTTGCTCACCGGCGCGCACCGTGTATTGTAAGGGCCTTACCTGCAATCCGTCCAGCGCCTTGACCGCCTTGTCGATCAGCTCGGCAGATTCAAAATCCACCCGATACACCGCCTTGCGATTGATGCGCTGCCAGAGTTCCTGGAATTCCTTTTTCCTGAAATTATCATTCAAAGGATTGCGGTGCCGCCTGCGGTCATCGCCGATCTGCGGCAGCTTGCTGTCATCAAAGACACTATCGATCAGATAAAAAATCTGCTCGGTATAAGGCTTCATCTCTGCGGTCAGATCAGCCAGCGCCGCGGCTTCTTTGCCGGCATGGTACTTGTCCGTGATGCCGTCATCCTCATCCGTATAATCGTGCCTGACGAGATAGCGATAAATTTGCCTCGCCATTTTCTCATCCACCTCCACCGCCCCGCTCGCTGTTTTCATTATTTTGCCGGCGAAATATTCCACATTGGCCTTGCGCGGTCGCGCAGACAGGCTCTCGACAATCTCGCTCTGCAAGCCGGCCACAAAGCCTTCGTAGCTCTCGCTGGCCACCACGGTCAGCACATTCACCTCATGCACGATGGCCGGCTGGTCGATGCGCCGGCCCTGCTGATCCACCGCCAGGCGCAGGCCGCGCCCCACCTCCTGCCGCCGCGAGATGGTGTTGTCGCTATGCTTTAACATGCACATCACAAACACATTCGGGTTATCCCAGCCCTCCCGCAGCGCCGAGTGCGAGAAGATAAACCGCGTCGGTTCAGAAAACGCGAGCAGCCGTTCCTTGTCTTTCAGGATCAGCTCATAGGCGCTCACATCATCGGAAAGTCCGGCCTGCTCGCCGCGCACCGCCGCCTTCGGGTCTTGCATGCGGCCCTTCTTGTCAATCGCGAAATAGCCCTTGTGCGTTTGCACTGCATCAATCGCGGCCAGGTGATCGCGATAGCCCGCATCCAGCGCCGCCACGTCCAGATACTCATCCCGCAACAGCGCGTATTCCTCTTCAAAGATACGCGCATACTCGCCCTTCTCATCCGCCCGTTCATAATCCCGATACTTCACCACCTGATCGATAAAGAACAACGACAGCGCCTTGATGCCTTGTGCGAACAGTTGCCGCTCTTTGTCCAAATGCGCCTTGATCGCCTCGCGGATTTGAATGCGGCGCACGTCCTTCTCATGCACATCGCCGCCGGCCTCGCCGGCGCGCAACACCACGCCGTTGGTAAATTCCACCGTGTTCTCGTTGGCGTCAATCTGCGAGATGGTAAAGCCGCGATACTGATCCAGCTGATTGGACTCGGCAAACAGATCGTCCTTGAACTTCAGCCGCCGCAGCCGCCGTTTGATCTCGCCGGACTTTAACTTCACCTCCAACTCAAGGCGCGCCACCGGCGCTTGTCTGGATATATCAATGCCTTCCAAATAAAGATAGGCATTCGTCCCCGGCAGGCCGCGCACCGAGATGCCGCGCACGGCGATCTTCTTCACCAGCCTTTGATGATAGGCATCCAGCGCATCCAGCCGGTGCACCTTGAGATGATTGGTGCGGTGCGTGGCCGAGTAGCGCAGGATCAACAAGGGCCTGAACTTCGGCAGCGCATCCAAAGTCGCCCGGCCCTCCATCTTTTGCGGCTCATCCAGGATCAAGATGGGGCGGTTGCCGCTGATGACGTCAATCGGCCGACGCGATTGAAAATCATCCAGCTGATCATAAATGCGCCGGTTGTCCGCCCCGCGCGCATTGAACGCCTGAATATTGATGATCATCACATTGATCCCGGCATCCGATGAGAAGCTCTCCAGCTCATGCAGGCGCTTGGAATGATAAATAAAAAACCGCGCCCGCTTGCCGTAGGCTTGCGTGAAGTGCGTGGCCGTTAGTTGAAAAGACTGATACACGCCTTCACGAATGGCGATGCTGGGCGTCATCACGATGAACTTGCCCCAGCCATAGCGCTTGTTCAATTCAAAGATCGTCTTGATATAACAATAGGTCTTGCCGGTGCCGGTCTCCATCTCGATATCCAGATTCAGTCGCGCCCCCGGCCGGTATGCCGCAGGTTTAGGCTTCACCCCGCCGCGGCCATCCACCTGCGTGAAGGCATCCAGCGTTCGCGTCGGCGTTAAATTCTGCCGCTGTTGCACGGCGCGGACATTAGCCAGCAGTTGCGCCTGCGGCAGTTGTATCTCCGCATTGCCAAAGCCCGCTTGCAGCGCATCGGCCTGGCGCGCCGGCCGCGGCGGCTGCCGATAGCGCACTGCACCGATCAGCGGCTGGCCGGCAAAGCAATCCACCACCGCAGCCACGGCCGCGCTTTGATAGGGCTGGACTTTGAATTGCAGCTGCACCTCGGCCGCCCCTAGATCGACTTCACATCCGTTGCCGGGGATAGCTGATGGAAGATCTGCGCGGCATTGATCTTCACCGAATCGCAAGCAAAGCCCTTGTCGCAAAACACCACTCGCTGCGGCTGATAAGCGGCCAGTTCTTTCACCAGCGCATCAGTAATGCCGCCATCAAAACAGGCGATCAGAACAAGCGGTGCCTCGCCCACAAACAACACGCGCTTGCCCTGGACGCTGCGCGCACGAATAGGCAGGGTCAGCTCAATGCCCCAATCCAGCAACACCTGAAACAACAGGTCTTCCGGGTCATCCCGCCCCGGCTTGATCGTATCCACCGCGGCCAATAGATCAGACTGCTTCAGCGCCGCCGGCGTATAATACACATCGGCCATGTTGGAGCTATCCACCGCCAGGGCGCGAAAGCCAAAGTCCTTATTCCAATTCTCATGACAATCCTGATGGCAATCGCCGTGAACGAGCTGCCGGCCGGCGCGGCGGATGCGCTCTCTGCCAATCGCAGCGATGGTTTGATAACCCGCCTTATACGCTTCGGATTTCTCCTCGCACGGTTCGGGCAGTTGCACCATGATAAAGCGGCGCTTGCCGCCGTCTTCGGCGTTGAGTTGCATCACGGCATGGGCGGTGGTGCATGAGCCGGCGAAGAAGTCGAGGATGATGTCGTTTTTATCAGTAACTGTCTGGACAAAGTACTTTAATAAATCATTGGGTTTGGGATTGGTAAATATCTTTCGATCTTCGAATAAAGAATACAATTTTTCCGTGTTAGATTTTGTTGAGTATAAACCGAGAGTTGTCACCAGTTGCTTCTTATGCTTGTACTCAGATAAAAATTCTTTGCGAGCTGGATAGCCTTCATCACCCTGAGGAAACAGAATTCTTCCATCTTGAACCCAAGCCGCCAACTTTTCTTGAGTGTAGGGTGTTTCAAAATTGTATAGCTTCCCCGTCGCAGGATCAGAAATAGAACGTACAGGTAGATTTTGACCGAATCTCTGCAAGTATTGTCGTTTCCACTTTCCGCGCGGATCATTATCAGGATTAGAAAAATCTCTTTCGTCACGTTCTATACCTGTGAAATGAAAGTTATCTCTAAATCGAGCATATACCAAAACATATTCATGATTGTTGACAATCATATGCTTTGTAACCATGCCTTGAGCACCCTTGGTGCTATTCCAAAGAAATGTGACGATAAAATTAGCCTCCCCAAAAACCTCATTCATCAACGCGCATAAGTTGTGTACCTCGTTATCATCAATGGAAATAAAAATAACGCCATCGTCTCTTAACAAGTTACGCGCCAGCTTCAGCCGTGGATAGATAAAAGACAGCCAGTCGGAATGAAAGCGGCCGTTGCCGTCCGTGTTGGCGGTCAGGTGGTTGCCATTACCATCGCGCTGGCCGGAGCGGAGCAGGTAATCCGCCGCTGCTTCCGCAAAATTATCCTTATAAATAAAATCCTTGCCCGTGTTGTAAGGCGGGTCGATGTAGATCATCTTCACCCGGCCAAGATACGTCTCCTGCAACAGCTTCAAGGCAGCCAGGTTATCGCCCTCGATAAACAGGTTCTGCGTGGTATCAAAATCAACGCTCTCGGCCCGTTGCGGGCGCAGCGGCCGCCAACAGCGCCGCCCGCTTGCCGGGCCAGTTCAGCTGATAGCGCTCTTGCGGCCCGGCCACCAGCTGCCCGCTTAGCACTTGGCTTAGCTGATCAAAATCCACCGCCGGCGTAACCTTGCCCTGCTCATCCCGCACCTCGGTCACGCAATCAGGAAACAGCGCTTTTAGTTTGCGAATATTCTCCGCCACCAAATCAGGCGTGCGCATCTTTAGCTTTTTCATTATCTTTTCTCTATAGGTTACGTGGGCTTATTTCTAGGCGATTAGGATCGCCCACCGCTGATTATAACCCAACACGGCCGGGCAGTGGGTCAAACAGGTTACGAGGGCAAATGCGGCGATAGTAAGGCACGAGGCAAAGCCACCGCCCGGCACCGCAGGCCGGAAAAAATCCACCCTAGCGCGGTGCCATCCTGAGTGCGCCGTCGAGGCGAATGGTCTCAGCGTTGAGATAGGCGTTCTCGCAAGCCTGCTGCACCATGCGGGCAAACTCATCGGGGGCGCCTAATCGCGCCGGGCAGGGGACGCTCGCCGCCAATGCGGCTTGTACTTCTTCCGGCAGGGCCTCCATCAAGGGCGTGTTGAATATTCCCGGCGCCAGGGTGACAACGCGTATATTGTCTCGCGCCAGGTCGCGGGCAATCGGCAGGGTCATGGCCACAATCCCGCCCTTTGATGCGGAGTAGGCCGCCTGCCCTATCTGGCCCTCATAGGCGGCGACTGAGGCGGTATTGACGATCACGCCGCGTTCTTCATTATCAACCTTTGTGAGCGCGGCCATGCGCGTGGCCGCCAGGCGGATGCAGTTAAAGGTGCCGCTTAGGTTGATCGCGAGTACGCGCTGAAAATCTTCCAATGCGTGTGCTGCGCCCTTGCTGGTGGTCTTCTGGGCAATGACGATGCCGGCGCAGTTGACCAGGATGCGCGCCTCACCATGCGCCTTTGCCGCGGCCGCCAAGCCTTGCTTGACGCTTGCCTCGTCACTTACGTCCACCTGCACAAAGAGGCCGTTGATGTCTCTTGCAAGCCGCTCGCCCCGGGCCCGATCCAGATCAAACAGGGCGACCCGGGCACCTTGCGCCGCCAGCCTGCTTGCGGTTGCTGCGCCTAAGCCGGAGGCACCACCGGTTACCACGGCGGCGCAGTCTGCAATTTTCATTGCGCTATTCTCACTGGCAATAACTAAACTCGGAAATATTCATGGTAGCCTTCTCACTTGCAATGTCTAAATCAGCCCGGCCGACATGATGGTTGCCTAGATCAGTTCCAGGGCAATGGCCGTTGCTTCACCGCCGCCGAGGCACAGGCCGGCCACGCCTTTCTTTAGTCCACGATCTTTCAAGGCGGCGATCAGGGTTACCATGATGCGCGCACCAGAGGCACCCACCGGATGACCCAGCGCGCAGGCACCGCCGTTGACATTGACCTTCTCATGGGGCAGTTTCAGATCGTGCATGGCGGCCATGGCAACAACGGCAAAGGCCTCGTTGATCTCGTACAGATCCACCTCAGCCCTTGACCAGGACACCTTCTCCAGGAGCTTGGCGATTGCGCCAACCGGCGCCGTGGTAAACCAGGCCGGCTCTTGGGCATGCGTGCTGTGAGCAAGCAGGCGGGCAAGGCTTTTCAGGCCGCGTCGGTCCGCTTCAGACTGCTTCATCAGGACTAGTGCGGCGGCACCATCAGAGATGGAACTGGCGTTGGCCGGCGTTACGGTGCCGTCTTTGGCGAAGGCCGGTTTGAGCATCGGGATCTTCTCCAGGCGGGCCCTGCCGGGCTGTTCATCGGTATCGATGATCTTATCACCCCGTCGTGAGCTAACAACTACTGAGGCGATCTCTTCACAGAATCGGTTCTCCGCAATGGCCTTTTGTGCGCGCGTGAGTGATTCGATCGCAAAGGCGTCTTGTGCCTCGCGGGAAAACTGATATTCGCCCGCACACTTCTCGGCGAAGGTGCCCATCAGCCCGCCCGTGCCGAAGTTGTCTTCCAGGCCATCAAAGAACATGTGGTCGAGAAGCTGTCCGTGCCCCAAGCGCATACCTTGACGTGCCTTCGGCAATAAGTACGGGGCCCGGGTCATGCTCTCCATGCCGCCGGCAACGATAACCTCCGCCGCGCCGGCATTGAGCGCATCAACCCCCAGCATCACCGCCTTCATGCCGGAGGCGCACATCTTATTCACCGTGGTGCAGCCGCTGGCATAGGGGATACCGGCGCCTAAAGACGCCTGCCGCGCCGGCGCCTGGCCCAGACCGGCGGGCAGCACACAGCCCATGATCGTCTCATCCACGGCCTCGGGTTCGACATTGCCCCGCTCCAGCGCCGCCTTGATCGCAACACTGCCCAACTCAGGCGCGCTCACTTCCGCCAACTCCCCTTGCAGGCCACCAAGCGGTGTCCGCGCCATGCCAACAACAACGACTGGATCATTCATGCTTTAATCCTCCAATAATTATTTTGCTGATGCTTAAATTAAGTGCAGCACGGACTAAGAGAGTGTCTTTGAAAACTCATAGTCTCTCTCTACTTTACATATTCGGGTTTTGTAGTGGCTATACCATATTTTCCTGCCCTGTTCCTGTGCCGCCAGATGCTCGACATTGGCCTTCCAATGCTTGATGGATTCAAGATCACGCCAATATGAAATTGTAATGGCAAGCTCTTTCCGAACCGACTCAATGCCTAGATAGCCTGCCTGCTGACTCGCAAGTTCGACCATCCTTAGCGCCATATCTTCATAGCCTGCTGTTACATCTGTTTGATGGTTGGTAAATATGGCGGCATAGTATGGCGGCTCGGGAGTCTTTGCTATCAAGGACATTTACTTTCTCCGGTTATTTATTTTGTTGTGAGCGCTATTGCCATTCGCGCTCTCGTAGTTCAATGCGCCGTATCTTGCCGCTGA
Organism: Gammaproteobacteria bacterium; assembly: GCA_963923955.1. GTDB lineage: Bacteria > Pseudomonadota > Gammaproteobacteria > Eutrophobiales > Eutrophobiaceae. Next base: position 592,340 of record OZ000552.1, on the reverse strand, counting down.
CTGTCTTGGGCAGGGCCGCAACAAATTCCAGTTTGCGCGGGTATTTATACGGTGCCGTTACCTTCTTCACGTGTTCCTGCAAGGCCTTCTTCAGCCCCTCATCTGCCTTATAGTCCGGGGCGAGCACGACAAAGGCCTTGACCACTGCCCCGCGTGTCTCATCGGGGCTGGAGACAACCGCGGACTCGACAACCGCCGGGTGCTGTATGAGTGCGCTTTCCACCTCAAAGGGACCGATGCGATAACCTGCGGACAGGATGACATCATCGGCGCGGCTGACAAACCAGAAGTAGCCATCCTCATCCACATAGCCACGATCACCCGTAAGATACCAGTCGCCCTTGTATGTTGCGGCGGTCTTCTCCGGCTCGCCCTTGTATTCTTTGAACAGACCTTGCGGTCGCTTGGGCTTCACTCGCACTGCAATATCGCCTTCTGTATTTGCCGCAACAACACGACCATCGTTATCCACAATGTTGAGATCGATGCCGGGGGCGGGCCTGCCCATGGAACCGGGGCGCGCCTCAATACAGGGAAAGCTGCCACATAAAATAGTCGTCTCCGTCTGGCCATAGCCATCTCTGATGGTAATGCCGGTTGCCTTGCGCCAGGTCTGTATAATTTCCGGATTCAAGGGCTCACCAGCACCAACGCAGTGGCGCAGAGAAGCATAAGAATATTTCGTCAAGTCTTCCTGCACCAGCATGCGATAGATGGTTGGCGCAGCGCACATGGTGGTTACCGGATATTTCTGCAGTAGCGCTAAGGTAGCGGCCGCATTGAAGCCAGCACTATGGTGTACAAAGAGCCCCGCCCCGCAGAGCCACGGCCCGAAGTAACTGCTCCACGCCGCCTTGGCCCAACCGGTATCGCTGATATTCCAGTGCAGATCATCGGCTCTTACGTCCAGCCAGTATTTACCTGTTGTCTGATGACCAAGCGGGTAGCTATGTGCGTGCATACACATTTTAGGATAGCCCGTCGTGCCTGAGGTAAAATAGCACATGGCCTCTTCATCCGCACGGCTGGCGACGGTTGTAAATTCCTCTACCGCCGCATCCATCCGTTCGTGATAGGCTACCCAGCCGCTGCGCGTACCATCGATCACTATCCGGGCCTTGATACTGGGACACTCGTTCACCGCCTGCTCAAGCCGGCCGGCATTGGCCGCATCTGTAATGAGACAGGTCGCCTGTGCCGCCTTGATGCGATAAGATAAATCCTGTGCGGAAAGCTGGGTGGTGCCTGGTGATATGACTGCCCCCATACGCAGACAGGCGGTAAATATTTCCCACCATTCCGGGTTGCGGCCGAGCATAAGGATAACAGTCTCGCCACGTTGAATATCCAGGTCGCGCAATACATTACAGAGTTTCTTCGACGCGCTGGCAATATCAGAGAACGTTCTTTTTATCTCGCGGCCTGAATCATCTACCCAGAGCATTGCCAGCTTATCCGACTCTTCCGCCCACTTATCAATGACAGCGCTGACAAAGTTATAGTGCTCAGGATACTCCCAGACAAAGCGCTGATACACCTCGTCATAGTCCTGCATGTTAAATCTGGACACTTGTTATCTCCTCAGGGGATCACGCGGTTTCTTGTATTTTCAAACCCAACTCGTCAATCATCTGCTCGCGCATGAGGAATTTTTGCAACTTGCCGGTAACAGTCATGGGAAATTCATCAACGAGGCGCACATAGCGCGGGATCTTGTAATGCGCAATCTTGTCTTTGCAGAATGCCCTGATGTCTTCCTCTGCCAGTGCTGCCCCATCCTTAAGCCTTACCCAGGCGCAGATCTCCTCGCCGTACTTCTCATCCGGCACGCCGAATACAGATACGTCCTGGATCTTGTCGTTGGTATAAAGATACTCCTCGATCTCGCGCGGAGAAATATTCTCACCGCCACGAATGATCATGTCCTTTACCCGGCCGACGATGCGGCAATAGCCTTCCTCGTCAATCGTGGCCAGATCGCCGGTGTGCATCCAGCCGGATTCATCTATGGCCTCGCTTGTCTTTTCTGCGTCATTCCAGTAGCCGCGCATAAGGCTATAGCCGCGGGTGCACAGCTCGCCCGGATCATTGCGCGTAACAGTCATGCCATTTTCATCAATGACCTTTACCTCCAGGTGCGGCAGGATCCGGCCCACGGTGGCAACCCGCCGCGCAATGGGATCATCGGTGCTGCTCTGGAAACTCACCGGGCTGGTCTCAGTCATGCCATAGGCAATGGTCACCTCCGGCATGTGCATGTCACTAATGACCCGCTTCATCACTTCTATCGGGCAAGACGCCCCCGCCATAATGCCGGTGCGCAGGCTGCTCAGGTCATAGTCGCTGAAATTCGGGAGATCCAGCTCGGCGATAAACATGGTTGGCACACCATAGAGCGCGGTGCATTTTTCTTCGGCCACTGCCTGCAGGGTCAAGGCCGGATCAAAGCCTTCGTCCGGGAAGATCATGGCAGCGCCATGTACCACGCAGTTAAGACTGCCCAGCACCATGCCGAAGCAGTGATACAACGGCACCGGAATACACAGGCGATCATGCTCGCTAAAGCGCATCGCCGCGCCGACAAAATAGCCGTTGTTAAGGATGTTAAAGTGCGTCAGGGTTGCGCCCTTGGGGAAACCGGTAGTGCCGCTGGTGAACTGGATGTTGATGGGGTCATCGGGTTGCAGGCTTGCGGCGAGTGCCTTCAGGTCTTGCTGGTGACGGTCATCAGCCATGGCCGGCAGCTCGTTGAAATTGATACAGCCTGCAGTCTTGTCTGCGCCGATGCGTATCACGGCTTTCAGCGCAGGCAATTTCTCTGCACTCAGGCCGCCGGGGTCTGCCTCATCCAGCTCCGGGGCCAGTTCCCGGAGCATGGCGAGATAATCGCTGCTCTTAAAGCGGGCGGCAGTGATCAGTGCCTTGCACTCAACCTTATTCAGCACATACTCCAGTTCGTGGGCGCGATAGGCGGGATTGATATTCACCTGGATCAGGCCGGCCTTTGCCGTGGCATATTGCGCCAGCACCCATTCCGCACAATTAGGCGCCCAGACGCCGACCCGATCGCCCGGTTGCAGACCCAGCGCCAGCAGACCAGCGGCGATGGCATCCACTTCTCTGTTCAACTCGGCAAAGCTGAGCCGCACACCCTGATGCTTGACAATGAGTGCTTCGCGCGCCGGCCAGCGCGTTGCTGACGCATCCAGCATGTTACCGATGGTGCGATAGATCAGCGGCTGCCCGCCTGTACCATTTACATAACTTAGATTGTCCGACATACGCTGCCCTCTCTAAAGATAAGCTAAATTTTCATTTCCGGAATATCGCCTGCAACAGCCAGTTCACCGGCGGTGAGTTCCCGTATCTCCTCAACACTTACACCAGGCGCACGCTCGCGCAGATGAAAGCACCCGTCACGTATATCCAGCACCGCCAAGTCCGTGACCACCTGCTTAATGCAATTCACGCCCGTTAAGGGCAGGGTGCAGCGGGGGAGCAGCTTTGATGCGCCGTGTTTATTGGCGTGGGTCATGATGGCGATAATGTTTTGCGCACCGGCGACCAGGTCCATCGCCCCGCCCATGCCCTTCACCAGCTTGCCCGGGATCATGTAGGAGGCGATGTTGCCGTGTTGATCCACCTCGAAAGCACCAAGCACCGTCAGGTCAACATGGCCGCCGCGAATCATGGCGAAGCTCTCGGCGGAGTTAAAGATGGAGGCGCCGGTTACGGCGGTGACGGTCTCCTTGCCGGCGTTGATCATATCGGCATCCAGCTGGGCCGCGGTGGGATAAGGGCCCATCCCCAAGAGTCCATTCTCCGATTGCAGCATGACCGCCATGCCGTCCGGCACAAAGTTTGAAACCAGGGTGGGGATGCCGATGCCCAGGTTGACGTAGTAGCCATCTCGTAATTCCTGTGCAACGCGCATTGCGATCTGCTCGCGAGTCAGTGCCATTTGTTTTTCCTCGTTAATTCTGTCTCAGCGTGATCTTTTCAATCCGTTTCTCAAAGCGCCCCTGGATTAGGCGATTGACGTATATCCCGGGGGTGTGGATCCGGGATGGCTCCAGCGTCCCAGGTTCGACAATCTCTTCCGCCTCGACAACAGTGATCTTCCCGGCGGTGGCCGCCACCGGATTAAAATTCATGGCGGTATGCCGATAGATGCAGTTGCCGTAGCGATCCGCCTTCCAGGCGCGGACGATGGCAAAATCGCCGCGGATGGATTCTTCCAAGATGTAGTGGCGGCCGTTAAATTCCCTGCTGTCCTTGCCCTCCCCCACCAGCGTCCCATAGCCGGTGGCGGTGTAAAAGGCCGGGATGCCGGCACCGCCGGCGCGCATCTTCTCGGCCAGGGTACCCTGTGGGGTTAGCTCGACCTCCAGCTCGCCGGCGAGGTATTGCCGCGCAAAAGTAGCGTTTTCCCCGACATAGGAAGAGATCATCTTTTTCACCTGCTTGGTCTTTAGCAGTAGCCCCAAACCAAAGTCGTCGACCCCGCAATTATTCGAGACGATGGTCAGCTCGCGCGTGCCCATTTTCTCTATCTGGGCGATGAGTCCTTCCGGTATGCCGCACAGGCCGAAACCACCGGCGATGATGGTCATGCCGTCTTGCAGGCCGGCCATGGCTTGCGCATAGCTCGCCACTACCTTATCAAATCCAGACATTATCTCATCTCCCCGTATCGAAAATTAGCACTCTTTCCCGGCTTATATTCAGCAATCCCTTGCAATAGTCAACAAAAGATTCTACAGTTTACGTAAACGTAAATAAGCAAGCAAGAGCAATGCGACCGGGCTACGCCATCAATGAGCTGGTAAGAGAATTCGGAGTCACGCCGAGGACGCTGCGTTTTTATGAGGACAAGGGCATCCTGGCACCGCAGCGTAGAGCTAAGGTGCGGCATTATTCCGAGCGCGACCGCACCCGCTTAAAGCTCACCCTGCGCGGCAAGCGGCTGGGGCTGTCGCTGGAAGAATGCACTGAGGTCATAGACATGTATGAGCCGGGGCAGGCCAACGACACGCCTCAGCTCCTGCACCTGTGTGAAAAGATCCGGCAACACCGAAGCCTCTTGATCGAGAAGATGCGGGACATAGAGGACACCTTAAAGGCAATGGACGAAGTAGAGCGGAGTTGCCTGGAAAAGCTGCTTGCCAATACAGCAGGATAATGAGCATTTTTCAATCTAGTTTGACGTGTAAGTAAAGAAGAGTTAAGGCCAGGATGAACATAAACCCCTATCCATCATTGAATTTCGAGCTGGGCGAAGGCGCCGATATGCTGCGCGATTCGGTACACGACTTCGCCCAGGCCGAGATCGCCCCGCTGGCGGCGGGGATTGACCAAAAAAACGCATTCCCGCCGCCGCTCTGGGCGAAGCTGGGCGATATGGGTCTCTTAGGCATCACGGTGGCGGAAGAGTACGGCGGCGCCGGCATGGGCTATTTGGAACATACCATCGCCATGGAGGAGATCAGCCGCGCCTCGGCCGCCGTGGGCCTGTCCTACGGGGCGCATTCCAATCTCTGCGTCAACCAGATCTTCCGCAACGGCAGCGCGGCGCAGAAGCAAAAATACCTGCCGCCGCTCATCCGTGGCGAGCATGTCGGCGCCCTGGCCATGAGCGAACCCGGCGCCGGTTCTGACGTGGTCGGCATGCGCCTCAAGGCCGACAAACACGGCGAGCGCTACATCTTAAACGGCAACAAGATGTGGATCACCAACGGCCCGGAGGCCGAGACCATGGTGGTCTATGCCAAGACGAAGCCCGATGCCGACGCGCAAGGCATCACCGCCTTTTTGATCGAGAAGGGCTTTGCCGGTTTCTCCACCGCGCAAAAGCTGGACAAGTTAGGCATGCGCGGCTCCAACACCTGCGAGCTGGTGTTTGAAGACTGCGAGGTGCCGGCGGAGAATGTCCTGGGCGAGCCTGAAGAAGGCGTCAAGGTGCTGATGAGCGGCCTGGATTACGAGCGCCTGGTCTTGGCCGGCGGCCCGCTCGGCATCATGCAGGCGTGCATGGACGTGGTCGTGCCCTATGTGCACGAGCGCCGACAATTCGGCCGCGCCATCGGCGAGTTCCAACTCATGCAGGGCAAGCTGGCCGATATGTACACCACCTTGAACGCCTGCCGCGCTTATGTCTATGCGGTGGCGCGCGCCTGTGATCGCGGCGAGACCACGCGCAAGGACGCCGCCGGCGCGATTCTCTATTCGGCTGAAAAGGCCACCTGGATGGCCTTGCATGCGATTCAAGCGCTGGGAGGCAACGGCTATATCAACGAATACCCGACCGGGCGCCTGTTGCGGGACGCCAAGTTGTATGAGATCGGCGCCGGCACCAGCGAGATCCGGCGCATGTTGATCGGTCGGGAATTATTCGCCGACTCGGCTTAGAAATGGCCGCCTTGTTCATCGACCATGACCACACTGCGCTCACGGCTTGACCCGGATTCTGCGGAGTTTCAAAACAACCGCGCGGCCATGCAGGCGCTGGTCAACAGTCTGCGCGCGAAGGTCGAGGCGATTGCCGCCGGCGGCGATGCGGCCGCCCGGCAAAAGCACCTGGCGCGCGGCAAGCTCCTGCCGCGCGAGCGCATCACCCAACTGCTGGATCCCGGCGCGCCCTTCCTGGAATTATCGCAGCTGGCCGCTTACGGCTTATACGACAATGAAGTCCCGGCGGCTGGCCTCATCGCCGGCATCGGGCGGGTCAAGGGGCGCGAGTGCATGCTCGTGGCCAACGATGCCACGGTCAAGGGTGGCACTTATTATCCTCTGACGATCAAGAAGCACCTGCGCGCGCAGGAAATCGCCCAAGCCAACCACCTGCCCTGCATCTACCTGGTCGACTCCGGCGGCGCCTATCTGCCCAAGCAGGACGAGGTCTTCCCGGATCGCGATCACTTCGGGCGGATTTTCTATAATCAGGCCAATATGTCCGCGCAAGGCATCCCGCAGCTGGCCATCGTTATGGGCTCTTGCACCGCCGGCGGCGCCTATGTGCCGGCCATGTCCGATGAAAGCATCATTGTCAAAGACCAGGGCACGATCTTCCTGGGCGGCCCGCCGCTGGTCAAGGCCGCCACCGGTGAAGTGGTCAGCGCCGAAGAGCTGGGCGGGGCCGATGTGCATACGCGCCTCTCCGGCGTGGCCGATCATTACGCCCTGGATGACGCCCATGCGCTGAGCCTCGCCAGGTCGATTGTTACGCGCTTTCACCGGACAAAACTCATGTCGCTGGAGACCCGCGCTGCGGCCGAGCCGCGCTATCCGGCCGCCGAGCTCTACGGCATCATCCCGGCTGATCCGCGCCGACCCTATGAGGTACGCGAGCTCATCGCCCGCATTGTGGACGGCAGCGAGTTTGACGAATTCAAACAGCGCTACGGCACCACGCTCATCTGCGGCTTCGCCCACCTGTTCGGCTATCCTCTCGGCATCATCGCCAACAACGGTGTGCTGTTCTCCGAGTCCGCGCTCAAGGGGACGCACTTCATTGAACTATGCAGCCAGCGCCAGATCCCGCTGGTCTTTTTGCAAAACATCACCGGCTTCATGGTCGGGCGGAAATACGAGGCCGGCGGCATCGCCAAGGACGGGGCGAAGCTGGTGCACGCGGTGGCCACCACGCGTGTGCCGAAGTTCACCGTGATTGTCGGCGGCAGCTTCGGCGCCGGGAATTACGGCATGTGTGGGCGCGCCTATGGCCCGCGCTTTTTGTGGATGTGGCCGAATGCGCGCATCTCGGTCATGGGCGGCGAGCAGGCGGCCAATGTCTTGGCGCAAGTCAAGCGCGACCAGCGGACGGCCAAAGGCGCGGACTGGTCGGCGGAAGAAGAAGCCCAATTCACCGCGCCGATCCGGGCGCAATACGAGACCCAAGGGCATCCGTATTATGCCAGCGCCCGGCTGTGGGATGACGGCGTGATCGACCCGTTGGACACGAGAATGGTGCTGGGGCTTGGCCTCGCCGCGGCGCTGAATGCGCCGATAGAGGAGACAAGCTTTGGGGTGTTCAGGATGTGAGTACTGCTGCCGCAGGGGTGAAGGGATTGTGCTATTGGACTCCAGCCGCTGCTCGCTGCTTTCCCCGCTTTCGCGAGGACGAGGATGGCTAGGGGTGATGTTAGTTGACCCGGCATCCGGCAGCACCGCGTCATGCCGACCCTGAGTTGGCATCCGGTAGCGTTGCGTCATGCCGGACTCGATCCGGCATCCAGTGAAATAATTTTGCACTCAAAAGCGGTTTTTGTACTCTGGATTCCTGCTTCCGCAGGAATGACGGGATCGTATTGACGGATTCCGGCGAACGCAGGAATAGCTTGCCCCGTACTGGATACGGGGACGGGAAATGAATAGATGAACAACAATTCCGTAAAACTTGACATTGATGCCGATGGCGTAGCGACTGTCACGCTCAATCGCCCGCAGGTGCGTAATGCCTTTGATGAGGCGCTGATTGCGGCGCTGACCGACACCTTCAAAACCCTGGCTGGCGAGGCCCAAATGCGGGTGCTGGTGCTGCGCGCTGAAGGCAAGCACTTCTGCGCTGGGGCAGACATTGGCTGGATGCGGCGCATGGCGGGCAGCAGCCGGCAGGAAAACATCAAGGACGCCGGCGCCCTGGCTGCGATGCTCTATGCGCTGGACACCCTGCCGGTACCGACCATCGCCCGCGTACAAGGCGCGGCCCGCGGCGGCGGGGTCGGTCTCATCTGCTGCTGCGATATGGCCATCGCCGCGGAAGACGCCACCTTTGCCTTCAGCGAGGTTAAGCTCGGCCTCATCCCCAGCACCATCGCCCCCTATGCCCTGCGCGCCATCGGCGCCCACGCGGCGCGGCGCTTTTTTTTAACGGCAGAGACCTTCACCGCCCGGCAGGCGCTTGGCACTGGCATGGTCTCGGAAGTCGTGGCCGAGCCGGCCCTGGATGCGCGCCTGGCGGAATTGATACAGGCGCTGCTTGCAAACGGCCCGGCGGCGCTGCGGGCGGCGAAGGGCGCGATACAAAAGCTGGAAGGACGTCCCATCGACCAGGCGCTGTTGCAAGAGACCAGCGAGGGGATAGCCGCCATTCGCGCCACGGCGGAAGCCCAAGAGGGCTTGTCTGCCTTCCTGGACAAGCGCCCGCCCGCCTGGGTCAAACAGCCTTGAGGTTTGCGATGACATGTTTGCCAAGCTGCTGATCGCCAACCGCGGGGAGATCGCCTGCCGCATCATCAGGACGGCGCGGCGCTTGGGCATCCACACCGTGGCCGTGTATTCGAAAGCCGATACCGCCGCGCGGCATGTGCTGCTGGCCGATGAAGCGGTCGGCATCGGCGCGGCCGCAGCCGGCGAGAGCTATCTGCGCATTGATAAGATCATCGCCGCCGCGAAAGCCACCAATGCTGCGGCCATCCACCCCGGCTATGGCTTTCTCTCCGAGAACGCCGCGCTGGCTGCGGCCTGCGAGGCGGCCGGACGGGTCTTTGTCGGGCCGCCGGCAGCGGCCATCGTGGCCATGGGCTCCAAAAGCACCGCCAAGCAGATCATGGAACAAGCCGGGCTGCCGCTGCTGCCCGGCTATCACGGCGAGGAGCAGGCCGCCAAACGCCTGCAAGCCGAGTCGATAAAGATCGGCTTTCCGGTCTTGATCAAGGCCGCAGCCGGCGGCGGGGGAAAAGGCATGCGGGTGGTGAATACGGCGTCCGAGTTTGCCGAGGCGCTGGCGGCAGCGAAGCGCGAGGCGCTGTCGGCCTTTGGCGATGACAAGGTGCTGATCGAGAAATACCTGCGCCGGCCGCGGCACATTGAGATACAAATATTCGCCGACACACATGGCAACACCGTGCACCTGTACGAGCGCGATTGCTCTGTGCAACGGCGCTATCAGAAGATCCTGGAGGAGGCCCCGGCACCGGGGCTGACCGAGTCGCGGCGCCGGGCGATGGCGGCGGCGGCCATGACTGCGGCCAAGGCGATTGCTTATGCCGGGGCCGGCACGGTGGAGTTCATTGTTGATGAGCGTGGCGCCTTTTATTTCATGGAGATGAACACCCGCCTGCAAGTGGAGCATCCGGTGAGCGAGTTCATCACCGGCCAGGATCTGGTGGAATGGCAACTGCGCGTGGCCGCCGGGGAGCGCCTGCCGTGTACGCAAGCGGCGCTGTCCAGCAAGGGCCATGCGCTGGAGGCGCGCATCTACGCCGAAGACCCGCAACAAGGCTTCCTGCCGGCCACCGGCCGCCTGGCGCACCTGCGCTTTCCCGATGCCGGCCTGGACCTGCGGGTGGAGACCGGCGTGCAAGAGGGCGATCATGTCAGTGTTCATTATGACCCCATGCTCGCCAAGCTGATCGTTTGGGGGCGGGATCGGCCGAGCTGTCTGCGGCGCATGGCGCGCGCCCTGGCCGCCACGCAGGTGGTCGGGGTCAGCACCAACACCGCCTTCCTGGCCGCCATCGTCGCTCACCCGGCCTTTGCGGCGGGCGAGGTAGATACCGGCTTTATCGAGCGCTACCAAGCCGACTTGTTCATCAATGCGCCGAGGGCCGACGCCGTAATCCTGGCACTGGCGGCCTTGTATGTGCTGTTGAAACGCCGAAAGACCGCGCAACACCGAGCGGCACAATCCAGCGATCCCGCATCGCCCTGGCAGCAGACAAACTGTTGGCGGATGAACCTGCCGGGCCGGGAAAAAATTCATCTTAACGATGGCGCCGTTGAGCATGAGATCGCCGTTCATCACAAGGACGACGAGGTAATTCTCTCCATTGGCGGCCAATCATTTACTGCCTCAGGATCGCTGGGCGAGAATGGCGCGCTTGCTGCACACTTAAACGAAAGCCACCGGCGGCTACGGGTCGTGCAAGAGGGCGAGCAGATGACAATTTTTCATGACGGAAATAGCTACCAGTTGCAACTCATCAGCAAGGTCGCCACTGATCTGGCAGAGGAAGCGGCAGCCGGCAGCCTGAAGGCACCGATGCCGGGGAAGCTTATTCAGGTATTGGTGAAAGCAAATGATACGGTAAAAAAAGGCACACCGCTTATCATCCTGGAGGCCATGAAGATGGAGCATACCATCACCGCGCCGATAGACGGACAGGTGGCGGCAATTCATTGTGCCGCTGGTGATATGGTGGAGGACGGTGCCCAACTGCTTGTCCTGGAAGAATAACCCGCGCGCCGCAGGCCAAGGAGCTTAAGGCGAATGCCGTTACCCAAGAGAGTAAAGATCGTTGAAGTCGGCGCGCGTGACGGCCTGCAAAATGAGCAGCCTGTCTCTGCCGCGATAAAAATAGACTTGATCAATCGGCTCGCAGACTGTGGCCTGTCTGTCATCGAGGCAGGCAGCTTCGTGTCGCCCAAATAGGTGCCGCAGATGGCGGATACCGATGTGGTGATGGCGAGGATAGCGCGCCGACCCAATGTTAGCTACCCGGTGCTGGTGCCGAACATGCACGGCCTGGAGGCCGCCATTGCCGCAGGGGCGGAAGAGATTGCTATCTTTGCCGCGGCCTCTGAAGCCCTCTCCCAAAAAAATATTAATTGCTCCATTAGAGTAGGTTATTGTTTCTGGGGCCAAACAAGGATACAAATTCCTGATACGCATCTTGTCTTTTTATATGGTCATGCAATGGCTGTTCAGCATGACAATAAATACATAGTGCCTTGAGGTTCGCGATGATGTTATTATTGACATCTCCATCCGTGTGGTGAGCATGAAGATATTTTTTATGCCTCGACAGATCTATATAACATTGTTCGCAACACCAACCCCGTAATGCCTTCAACCCATTGGCAATCTGTCGCCAGTTATGGGCATAAAGCCTGGGGATTTGATCATGGTCATACTCATACTCAGAGTAATCAAGAAATTGGTCGGTCGGTTCGGCCTGATAAAACGACTCTAACGGAAACTCACTGACCCTATATCGCCGGAATGCAAGGGGGAGTTCCCTGAAACAATGTTTGCAAAGATTGAGCCGGCGGCCCCTTTGTCTGGCCTCTACTTCGTATTCCCGGTTGTTATGGGTGATGATGTATTGGAACAGCCCTTCCCGGTTATTGGTCTTTTTGTATCTATGTTGGCGGCTGATGGGATAATTTTCTATGGTGGTGCATCTATAGAGGTGGTATTTGTGCCAATGCGCTGCAGTTTCTCGTTGTGGGTGATTTGTTGCATTACGCTGATTGATGAAAATAGCGACCCGATATAGATCGCCATTGGGGGCGATGTCATAAAAGCCATCTTCCGTCTCCAGCACGGGATTCTCATCCGTTATGAGAATGCCCTCTGCCAGCGCTTTTACATGTCTTAGCGTTTTCTCGCTAACGCTAACCCCCAGCTCCTCAATGACTCTACGCAACTCAATGAACTTATTCAGTTCAACCACGGCTATCTGTTCAACTCTTCTACGATCTTGAGTATCTTCTCCTCGCTCTTTGTGACGGCGCGAAAGTCCACGCGCCTGGAAAGGGTACGATCTTCCCTTCCTGATTGGTCTAAAACCGGGTGGCCGTAAGACAGGCCATTCGCCCTGATCACTCTGTGCAGCCAGTCTCGCCGCTTTGCCGAAGAATCCAGACTGTAACAGTAGGTCAATACGCTGTGCGCGCGTTGCTGGGACAATGCTGAATTTTTCAAATAGACATCTTCGGGCGTCTGCGCTCCCTGCCAGGTCGAGCTAGTGTGGCCTTCTATGCGTATTTCATCAATTTCGTTGAAGTACTTTTTTGATGACAGGACTGCTACATATCTTGGAAAGAAATCCCTTAGTATCCGCTTGAAGTTTTCACGAATCGTAGAACTGCCGGGTTCAAACAATATGTCGGGTTCATGAAAGCGAATGGTGGAGTCTTCCTCTATGGTCGCCCCCCATTGCGGCAGGTCCTCTCTGAACTCATCCATCAGATCGTTATATAGCCCCATTTGGAGTTTGCTGTAGGTTGCGGTAATTTCCCGCACCGCCAGGCCCTGTCTGATGACCTGATCGGCGGATGTATGGATAACCAGCATGTAACTAACGGCAATCAATAAAAAGACGATCATCAGACCAGTCATCAAGTCTGCGATGCCGCTATGCCAGTTATTCTCTTCTTCCATTTTTTTCAGCGTCATTTGCTCAGGGCATTATTTTCCTTATCTGCTCAAGAAAATTTCTGTAGTCCTTACCGAACTGCTTTGTTAAGGAAACCAGTGCGCTGTTTAGATTGTTCATCGCTTGCTTCAGATCATCGATCAGTTTATTGATGCGCCCTAATAGCTGAGTAATGTAGTTATCCAACGTTTTCTTTGTTTCATTAAATGAATCGATGATTCTTTTGTTATTGTCCGTTATCGCAGTGGCGACGGCATGGAAGGCGGCAGGCACCTTATGCAATTCCCGAGCGACCTCATTCAGTTTTGCAATCGACGCGCTTATCTCATTGTGGAGGCGGGTAGTGTTGTTCAACAAGGTATTCATCGTTGTCAGACTCAGTGAGACCCTGTTACAAAATTCTTCAAACTCCTCATTCCTGTTTGCTATCTCGGACAGCGATGCGGCCGTACTCTGAAGAGAATCTTTCGTTGCTGCAAGCGCCTCCCCTACTGCTTGCATGTCTTTAATATGCTGCTCCTGCCAATTCACCAACTTTAAGCAGGCTTCATTCAGCTGCTTGAAATTCTCACCGAATTGCTGCGTGAGGTTTTTATTAAAATCGCTGATCACATCTTCCAGCGCCTGAATAATCTCCTTGCTGGCTCCTTCGGAGAGTTTTTGCAGCGTTTTATCCAGCGACTCTCTGACCCTTACAAGTTCATCTCTTGATTCAATACGATGCTTCTTGACCTGCTTCACAACCGCCGCATTGCTCGCCTTGCAGTCTTCCAGAAACGCCGCCAGCAGGCGGCTCTGATCCGATAACTTGTCGCCGATCGGATTGCCCGTTTTTGCATAGGGCGAGGGATGGAATTTTTGATACGGGTTCAAGCCAACGGAAGACACCATGCCTGCTATGGAAGTCACAAAGGCCAGTTTCATGCCTTCCAGCAGCAGCGGGATGCTGGCCGTAATATTGTTGACATCAAACTCCCACAGGCCGACAAATATGCCCAGAAAGGTGCCCAGTATCCCAACTGTTACGACATCGCTTCTGAACGAGCGATGATTTCTGCCCTTGTCTTTAACGTAAGTCCACAGATCCGCACATGTAAGTACGATAATCAGCAGGATGATGGCTATGCCTATCGGGGGTATGTTCAGTAGCGATTCCATGTTTGTTCAGGTCTTGCCTGGCGGGGTGGGTTTTCTCTTCAAGGCATCATAGCAAAACCTTGAACTTGTTTGAATGCCGATTGTTGCAGCGCCATTCCATTTCCTTACACGTGTAGATGGCAGCTATGTCCAGCCGGTGAAAAGAATGATCGCAATGCACCGGACAAACATTGCCCTCGTGATGCTTCCCCGCTCGCTTAAGGGCTAGGTGCCTAGCCGCCGGGCCTGACAAAGCGGCGCAGCATGTGGAAGCGGACTGATTTTGAGCTCTTGCGTATGCGATCATTGCTATCCCTGATGACCGCCCGCAGTTGGTGTGTGCCGCGATCTATGTTTTGCAGGCTGACAGAAGTGCCGGTGCCCACTTCTTTGCCGTCTAAGTATATCACTAACTTGTCTCCCGAAGACAGGTCGGGCTTGACGGAAACACTCACGCTGATGTTGCCGGCATTATTACGGATTGCCGCATCATCTGCAGGGGAGGTGATGGCCAGCGTATAGGGCTGCGGTCTTTTTGCGGCGGGCTTATACTGAAAGCTGCCGGGATTTAAGGCCGGTATTGTCTGCAGCTTGGGGATAATGATCTTCTCAGCCTCCGGGCTGGCTTCATCAGAGAACACCACATTCCCCTCGGCATCCACCGAGCGATAGACCTCCGCAAAGGCCGGAGCAGCAAAACTCAGGCTGATTAACAGTAAATAGCGCATGATCATCAGCATAATCTATCGCATAGCGTGCCACAAGATAGGATAGATGCCTTTAGGAAGGGCTTCCATTGGCTATCTACTATGTAAGGATTCAGGCGCATCCAACAAGCTCTTCATACTAAAATAGTAAGTATTTACATACTTTTAGAGAAAGTTATTATAAAGCCTTGCTTGATCAGGCGCGCCTTGCCTATCCGCATCGCGTTTCCGCACCAGGCACCGGCCGAACAGGCCGCCGCGCCCTTTCATTTCTACGCCTGCTGCCCTAGTATGACCAATAATTTGAACCGATGCGGGCTATTCCTTGCGCATGACCAGCTTTCCAGAACCGCCCAGTGATGATGATGCCATCCCCTATCTGGAGACGACGGATAAGCCGCTGCCGCGCAAGCTAAACCCGGGCACCCGCTATATCCATTTCAAGACAATCGCCCGCGGCAGCAAGGCGATCGTGCAGTCTTGTAAGGATCTGCACTTATCGCGCGTGGTCTGCTATAAAAAGCTCCTGCCGGAATTTGCCGATGACGCAATAGAGCAGCAACGTTTTTTACGAGAGGCGCGCGTCAGCGCCCTGCTGCAACATCCGAATACGGTGCCCACCTATGAGCTCGGGCGCGATGCCAAGGGCTATTATTATTTCACCATGAAACTCGTGCATGGCTACACCCTGCGCGAGGTGCTGGATTATCGCGAGCGCTATGACCTTAGCCAGCTGATTAATGTCGTCATCCAGGTGGCCCATGCCCTGGCCTATGCACACAGCCATCGCGTCATTCATCGCGACATCAAGCCGGAGAATATCCTGGTCGGCCCTTATGGCGAGGTCTTGCTGCTGGACTGGGGTCTGGCCAAGGTCTGGAACCCGGACGGCAGCAGCGAGGATCTGCCGCAGCCGACGAATAAATTATCCACCCAGAAGGTGAACTCCATCAGCGACCTGGAACAACTACAGGGCACGATTGCCTATATGTCCCCGGAGCAGTTGCAGCGCGACCCCGACATCGACTATCGAACGGATATATTCAGCCTGGGGGTCGTCCTGTTTGAGGTCCTGGCGGGCGGCCTGCCGGCGACCGGGGAGACCGTTGATGAGATCAGCCGGAAGATAATCCACGAGACGCCGCCGAAGCCTTCCAGCCTGGCCCGGGTTCCCGTCCCCGCCTTGCTGGAGAATATCACCATGCGCTGCATCGCCAAGGCGCCGCCGCAGCGAATGCAGAATTGCGCAGAGTTGATCCGGCTCCTGGAAGAAGACTGGTAGGCGGGATTGCCGCGCTGTTCTTTGCACTATCCTGGTGCATTTTAGTATCTTAACCCCGACTATTTGCACAGCGATGGTGCAGATGAGCCTTCCGCCGCAAGCCTGTTTTCCTCGGCGGACTTTTATATTGTCGATCATTTAATCGGCTACAAACCCAAGCGGTTGTTTTTAATAGGAAAATTTCTTTCTTTTAGCATCGGCAAAAAACTGGAACACATATTGCGATCCCTAAGGTGGCCTAAACCTACAAATTAAACCTGAAGCAAACCACAAGATCGATTTTTGGAGGAACACAAGACATCATGAAAAGCAAATTGGAATATATTTGGCTGGATGGGTACAAACCGACACAAAGCCTGCGCGGCAAGACGCGCGTGGAATCTGATTTTAGCGGCAAGCTCGAAGACTGTCCGCTGTGGTCCTTTGATGGCAGTTCTACCTTGCAGGCGGACGGCAGCGACTCGGACTGCCTGCTAAAGCCTGTTGCCATCATCCCGGACCCGGATCGAAAAAACGGCTATCTGGTGATGAACGAGGTGCTCAACGCCGATGGCACGCCGCATGAGTCCAACGGGCGCGCCACCATCGAAGACGATGACAATGATTTCTGGTTCGGCTTTGAACAGGAATATTTTCTCTGGGACCCGGTCACCAACCTGCCACCGGGCTTCCCCCATGCCGGCTACCCGCGCCCACAAGGCCCGTATTACTGTTCCGTCGGGGCAAACAACGCCTATGGCCGCGAGGTCATCGAAGAGCATCTGGATATCTGCCTTGAGGCCGGTCTCAATGTGGAAGGGATCAACGGCGAGGTGGCGGCCGGTCAATGGGAATTCCAGGTCTTCGCCAAGAGCGCCAAGCGCGCCGGCGATGAAACCTGGCTGGCCCGATATATTCTGGAGCGCACGGCGGAGAAATACGGCCTGGCCATTGAATGGCATCCAAAGCCGCTGGGCGATACCGACTGGAACGGCTCCGGCATGCACGCTAATTTTTCCAACAGCGCGATGCGCAATGCCGGCGATGAAGATACCTTTACCCGGATCTGCGAGGCGTTCGGCAAAAACATCCCGCGCCATATCAGCGTCTATGGCGCTGATAATGAACACCGCCTAACCGGCAAGCACGAGACGCAATCTATCAATCAGTTCAGCTTCGGTGTCTCTGATCGCGGCGCCTCCATTCGCATACCGGTAGGCACCATCGAGGACGGCTGGAAGGGGCGCCTTGAAGACCGCCGTCCCGCGTCCAATTCCGATCCATACAAGGTGGCCGCGGCGATCGTTAAGACGACAAAGGAAGCCGGCATTTAATATTGATGAAGTCCTGATGAGTCTTTGTTGGGCTTGTCTTACACGCCGTGGGCGGACAAGGATGTCGGCAGCAGCGAGCTTGTCCTACAGCTTCTCGATCATGGCCTCACCGGCCATCATCTCGCTCATGGTCTCGCGGCGGCGGATAAGGTGTGCCTCACTTCCATCCACCATCACCTCAGCAACCCGCGGGCGGCTGTTGTAGTTAGAACTCATGCTGAAGGCATAGGCGCCCGCAGAGGAGACCGCCAGCAGATCGCCCTCCTGCACGGATAAGGCTCGCCCCAATCCCAGAAAGTCGGCGCTCTCACAGACAGGCCCGACAACATCATAGACGCCGGTCGCCGCATCCGGCCGCTCCCGCACCGGCCTGATCTCCTGCCACGCCCCATACAAGGCCGGGCGCAGCAGATCGTTCATGGCCGCATCCACAACCGCGAAATTCTTCTCCGGCGCCTCTTTGAGATATTCCACCTTGGTCAGCAACACGCCCGCATTCCCGACGATGGAACGACCCGGCTCAACAAGAATTTCATAGGCCGCATCACCCACCACTTTGTATATCGCATCGATGAGTTCCTTTGCGCTCGGCATCTTTGCCGCTGCCTCATAGGCAATGCCTAGGCCGCCGCCGACATCAATGTGCCGCAATGCAATGTCATGCTTGCGCAACGCCCGGGTCAATTCCATGATCTTTGCTACGGCATCGCTAAAGGGCGAGATTTCCGTTATCTGTGAACCGATGTGGCAATCAATCCCGCTTAGGTTGATATGCGCCAAGTTCGCCGCCTCCTGATAGACGCCGAGCGCCTCCTCCCAAGGTACGCCAAATTTATTCTCTCTCAAGCCCGTTGCGATGTAGGGGTGGGTGTTGGCATCCACATCGGGATTGACCCGCAGGGACACGGGCGCACGAACGCCGGCTGCCGCCGCAAGCGCATTAAGCCGCTGCAATTCAGAGCGGGATTCCACGTTAAAACACTTAATCCCCACTTCCAGGGCGCGCTGTATTTCATCCCGCCGCTTGCCCACGCCGGAAAAGATCACCTTGGCCGCATCGCCGCCTGCTTTTAGAACCCGCTCTAATTCGCCTACCGAGACGATATCGAAGCCGGATCCTAAGCGCGCCAGGACATTTAACACGGCTAGGTTGCTGTTGGCCTTGACCGCATAGCAGATCAAGTGCGGGCGGGCGGCAAAGGCTTGCGAGTAAGCCCGCCATTGCGCCTCGATTTCAGCGCGAGAATAGACATAGCAGGGCGTACCAAAACGCGCCGCGATCTCCGGCAAGGCAACCGCCTCGGCGTACAAGCGGCCGTCGGCGTAGTGAAACGGCGCCATCTTTAGGCTTTAAGCGGGGTGGCCGCTCTCGGCCGGCGCGGCGCGGCGCTCATCGGGCAAATACAGCGCACCCTTCTGGCCGCAGGCGCTCAATGCCAACAGCGCAAGGGCGAGCAGCCAAGTCCGGCTCTTGCTGAGAATGTGTCGGGGAGTCATACTTTTTTCGCCAAATAAAGGCGGATGAGCATAGCAGATTATGAGAAGTATCTATATCAATGTAAGGGCGGCAACCTTAAGGCGCTTCTCCCTTTTCCCGTCCCCGTGTCCAGCCAAGTCCCTGGCACCGACCAGGGAACGGGGCCGACTATTCCTGCGCAAGAACGTCATTCCTGCGGAAGCAGGAATCTACTTAAGGCATTGAATGGATTCCTGGTCAAGCCAGGAATGACGAAGAGCGATGATGAGATGCTTTCAGAGGGCAGAGAACAGTAAATAAAGTATGCCCGCAAAGCGGCATTCTCTAGAATCCGTCTTCTGCCCTTCGTCCCCTGTTCCCCGCTTGCGCGGGGACAAGCCTCTGAACAATACTTGCATTTGGCGCACATTTACGCTGAAATGCCCTGCCAAGCACAACCAACAAGGAGCAACAAGCACCATGAGCGCACACATCATGCACACTTCCGATTCATCCTTTGAACAAGATGTCTTGCAGGCCGAGTTGCCCGTTCTTGTTGATTATTGGGCCGAGTGGTGCGGGCCATGCAAGATGATCGCGCCTATTTTAGATGAGATCGCCCAGGAGTATCAGGGCAAGGTGGCGGTGGCCAAGATGAATGTCGATGACAACCAGAAAACGCCGGGCAAATATGCCGTGCGCGGCATCCCAACCCTGATGATCTTCAAGGACGGCAAGGTCGTTGACACCAAGGTCGGCGCCTTGTCAAAATCCCAGCTGGCGGCCTTTATCGACAGCGCGATTTAAGGATAAAAATAAACTGGACGCCCGCGCTTTGAGGTGCTACCCTATAAGAGTAAGGGACAATCAAGTCCCGACCAATCCCGCAACGTAAAAGAAGTAAAAACCCATGCAGGTGCCATGTGCGATAATCGGCATCTGCGCATTCCATCCCTAGTTAAAATACAATCTAAGAATCCATGAACCTAACCGAACTGAAACAACAGCCGGCTTCTGAACTGATCAAGCTCTCCGAAACCCTCGGCCTGGACGGCCTAGCCCGCTCGCGCAAACAGGATGTCATCTTTGAAATCTTAAAGGCCCAAGCCAAACGAGGCGAAGACATCTATGGCTCCGGCGTGCTGGAAATACTCCAGGACGGCTTCGGCTTCCTGCGCTCCGCCGACAGCTCTTATCTGGCGGGTTCTGATGACATCTATGTCTCGCCCAGCCAGATACGCCGCTTTAACCTGCGCACCGGGGACAACATCGCCGGCAAGATCCGCCCGCCCAAAGACGGCGAGCGCTACTTTGCCTTGCTAAAAATCGCCGAGATCAACTTTGAGCCGCCGGACAAGGCGCGGAACAAGATCCTGTTTGAGAACTTGACACCGCTGTTTGCCGATGATCGCTTGAAGCTGGAATTGGGCAACGGCAGCACAGAAGACCTAACGCCCCGCATCATTGACCTGGTCGCCCCGACCGGCAAGGGCCAGCGCGGCCTAATCGTCTCACCGCCCAAAGCCGGCAAGACCATGATCCTGCAAAGCATCGCCCAGTCCATCACGCATAAGCAGCCGGAATGTCATCTCATCGTGCTGCTGATCGACGAGCGCCCGGAGGAAGTTACCGAAATGGAGCGCTCGGTGCGCGCCGAGGTCATCTCCAGCACCTTTGATGAGCCGGCCAGCCGCCATGTGCAGGTGGCGGAGATGGCGATTGCGCGCGCCAAACGCTTAACCGAGCATAAAAAAGACGTGGTCATCCTGCTGGACTCCATCACCCGCCTGGCCCGCGCCTACAATACTGTCGTGCCGGCCTCCGGCAAGGTCTTAACCGGCGGCGTGGATGCCAACGCCCTGCAACGCCCCAAGCGCTTCTTCGGCGCTGCGCGCAACATCGAAGAGGGCGGCAGCCTGACGATTCTCGCCACCGCCCTGGTCGATACCGGCTCGCGCATGGACGATGTCATCTACGAAGAATTCAAGGGCACCGGCAACATGGAATTGCACCTGGACCGGGAGATTGCCGAGAAACGCATCTACCCGGCGATCAACATCAACCGCTCCGGCACCCGCCGGGAGGAGATGCTGACTGAAAAAGACGAGCTGCAAAAGATCTGGATCCTGCGCAAGTTATTGCACCCGATGGAGCCCCTGGCGGCGATGGAGTTTTTGCTGGAACGCCTAAAGGCAACGAAGAGCAACGCCGACTTCTTCGATGCGATGAAGCGATAAAGGTGGCGTATCCCGGATGGTGCAACGACCACGATCCAGCTTGGACGCATACCTCCCATCCTCATGCCGCCGGACTTGGCGGCCACATAAACCGATGTTTGCAATCAACCTGCTTTAGGCGTTCATAAGGGATGCCCATGAATAACTACGAATACTGCGTCGCCTATGCCGCCAAACACCTGCCCGCTGCGGGGGGGGGGGGGGAGGCGAATGCTGGACTACGGCTGCGGCGCCGGACAGATCGTCGAGCTCGCCCGGGACAAGGGGATCGATTGTGTCGGTTGCGATGTCTTCTATGAAGCCGCCCATGCACCTGCTGCGATTGCGCCGGAGAAGTTTGGTCGGACGATCTTCAAAATGGAGGACGACCGCATCCCCTTTGCCGATGAGAGCTTCGATCTGATCACCAACAACCAGGTGCTGGAGCATGTTCCTGATCTGGGTGTCGTCATCGCCGAGATGGCGCGGGTGCTTAAACCCAGCGGCAGGCTGCTCTGCCTGTTCCCGGACAAGGGCGTCTGGCGTGAGGGCCATTGCGGGGTACCCTTCCTGCACTGGTTCCCGAAGGGCTCCGCCCTGCGCATCCACTATGCGCATCTGGCGCGGCTGGCCGGTCTGGGACACCACAAGGAGAACAAGCGCCCGCGGCAATGGGCAAGCGATTTTTGCCAATGGCTGGATGACTGGACTTATTACCGGGAGTATCCGCAGATCGTCGCGACCTTCGAGCGACATCTGTCTGATTTCAATCACCTGGAGGTGGACTGGTTCCACACCCGCTTCGGCCATGCCAACTGGCCAGCCTGGCTGTGCCGCTTCATCGCCCGGAAATGGGGACACATGACGATCGAGGCGCGGAAGCCGTCGGCATAGCAGCGCATAAAAAAACCCGCTAAAAAAGCGGGTTTTTTGTTTTACGGCAAACTCTTAAAACAAGCCCGTCCTTGGACTTATTTTAAGAGAAGGCAAGGTAGCACGGCTTACATCATGCCGCCCATGCCCCCCATGCCGTCCATGCCGCCGGGCATTGCCGGTGCCGGCTCGTCCTTCTTTGGCGCTTCCGCCACCATGGCCTCAGTCGTCAGCAGCAGGCCGGCGACTGATGAGGCATTTTGCAAGGCAAAGCGGGAGACCTTGGTCGGATCCAGGATGCCCATTTCGATCATATCGCCGAACTCGCCGCTGGCGACATTGTAGCCGAAGTTGCCCTCGCCTTCCTTGACCTTGTTCAGGATGACAGATGCCTCATCGCCGGCATTGTTGATGATCTGCCGCGCTGGTTCCTCCAGCGCCCGCACCAGGATGTTGACACCGACCTTTTGATCATCATTGTTGCCCTTGACCTTGGCGGCCGCGGCAATGGCGCGGATCAGGGACACGCCGCCACCGGGCACCACGCCTTCTTCCACTGCGGCACGGGTTGAGTGCAGGGCATCTTCCACGCGCGCCTTCTTCTCCTTCATCTCCACTTCCGTGGCCGCACCGACCTTGATGACCGCCACCCCGCCGGCGAGCTTGGCGACCCGCTCCTGGAGTTTTTCCCGATCATAGTCCGAGGTGGATTCCTCGATCTGGGCGCGGATCTGATTCACCCGGCCTTCGATGTCCTTGCTCTTGCCGGCACCGTCAACGATGGTGGTGTTTTCTTTCGTGATCTGGATCTTCTTGGCGCTGCCCAGATCATCCAGGCCGGCCTTCTCCAGGCTCAGGCCCACCTCTTCGGCGATCACCGTGCCGCCGGTTAAGACGGCGATGTCTTCCAACATGGCCTTGCGCCGATCCCCGAAACCGGGCGCCTTGACCGCGGCCACCTTGACGATGCCGCGCATGTTGTTGACCACCAGCGTGGCGAGCGCCTCGCCTTCTACGTCTTCGGCGATGATCAACAGCGACTTACCGGCCTTGGCGACCGCCTCCAGTATCGGCAGCAGATCACGCACATTGGAAATCTTCTTGTCATGCAAGAGGATGTGCGGGCTTTCCAGATCGACGCTCATGGTGTCCTGGTTGTTGATGAAGTACGGCGACAGGTAGCCGCGGTCGAACTGCATGCCTTCCACCACATCCAGCTCGTCTTCCAAGCTGGAGCCTTCTTCCACGGTGATCACGCCTTCCTTGCCGACCTTTTCCATGGCTTCCGCAATGCGATTGCCGATGGACTCATCGGAGTTGGCCGAGATGGTGCCAACCTGGGCGATGGCCTTGCTGTCTTCACAGGGCTCGGACTGATTTTGCAACTCGGCAACGGCCGCGCTCACGGCGGCATCAATGCCGCGCTTAATATCCATGGGGTTGGTGCCGGCGGCGACTGCCTTTAGGCCCTCACGGACGATGGATTGCGCCAGCACGGTGGCGGTTGTGGTGCCGTCACCAGCGACATCGGAAGTCTTGGAAGCGACTTCCTTGACCATCTGCGCGCCCATGTTCTCGAACTTGTCCTCCAGCTCGATCTCTTTGGCCACAGACACGCCGTCTTTGGTAACGGTAGGGGCGCCAAAGCTCTTCTCTAACACGACATTGCGCCCCTTAGGGCCCAGCGTCTGCTTCACAGCATTGGCCAGTAAATTGACGCCTTGCACCATGCGGCTGCGAGCGTCATCACCAAATCTAACTTCTTTTGCACTCATTTTTGTATTTCCTCTTAAAAAAAACGGCTTATTCGACAACGCCCATGATGTCGTCTTCACGCATCACCAGCAGTTCTTCCCCATCGACCTTCACCTCGGTGCCGGAATACTTTCCGAACAGGATGCGGTCGCCTTTTTTCACATCCAGCGCCCGCACTTCGCCGCTATCCAGGATCTTGCCATTGCCAACGGCAATGATCTCGCCCTGGATGGGCTTTTCCGTGGCACTGTCCGGGATGACGATGCCACCGGCCGAGGTCTTTTCCTCCTCCAGCCGTTTGACGACCACCCGATCATGTAATGGACGGATATTCATAGTCTGCTTACCTCCAATTAAACTAAGCGATTGTTTTATATAAAAAAATTAAGGGTTGTTAGCACTCTTGCCGAGTGAGTGCCAGAAATATAGGGCTTTTTTTTTCAATGTCAACATTTTTTAGTGAGAAAAAATAGGCGGGGCAGAACTGCTCCGCTGTTGAGAAGATCGCCCCTTTCGGGGCTGGAAGGGGTCAGGAGGAGGATGCGCCGGCAGGTGGGCGCATAAACCCTCCTCATCTTCTTAAAACGGCTTCTCTTTAAGAATACATATCGCTGGCACATTCGGTGGCGAGGCATTATGATAGGCCGTACTTGTAACTTTGATAAGGAGACTTAGGCATGTCCACACCTGTTGAGCCAGCGGCACCTGGCAAAAAGACCTCCGCCATCCTGGGGCCGAACAGCGATGAAGCCACCGTGCAGATGGATCAAATGGAGCAGAAGTGTTACTGGAATGATGCAGAATTTTCCAGCGGCGACCAGGTCAGCACCGGCGGCAAGTGTTATGAATGCAGTTTCGGCAGTTGGGTACAGGTCGGCGATTAACTTTCATCATGCCCGTCCCGGCCTTCACGGCGAAAGCGGTAGCTATCTCCTGCTTTAATAATATCCCCTGCGTGCATCTTGTATTCCTTGCGCTTCTGATCTTCAAAATACAGGCACAAGGTGTGCCGGATGGTTGCAAAGGCTAATCTATCCCAAGGAATATCTTCTTCCCGGTACAGCCGTACCTCAAGGCTTTCCTCGCCCGCAGAAAAATCCATATCCAGCAAGCGCGCACGAAACATCATATAGACCTGATTAACATGCGGCAGGTTCATCACCACATACAAGCCCTGCAATTCCACCCGGGCGCGGGCCTCTTCCCGGGTCTCGCGCAGCGCCGCCTCCGGTGTTGTCTCGCCCAACTCCATAAAGCCCGCCGGCAAAGTCCACAATCCATAGCGCGGCGCAATGGCGCGCCTGCACAACAGCACCTGCCCCTCCCAGACCGGAATACAGCCGGCCACTATCTTCGGGTTTTGATAATGGATCATCTCGCAGGAGGTACATACATGGCGCGGGCGATTATCCGCCGGCGGCACCTTGATAATGATGCCGCCGCCGCATTGGCTACAGAAATTCATTGCCTTAAAGTATCTTGCGCTGCGTTAATCCTGCTTTAAGGCGTGCGCCTTAACAGCGGCTTTAAGTCTGGCCAGACATTCTCCAGCATCATCAACTGGGCATTGGCCTGTGGGTGTATGCCATCGCTCTGCATTAGCTCAGCATGGCCGGCGATGTCCTGTAGGATGAAGGTTCCTAAGGTAACGCCTGGTGCCGCGGCCACTTGCGCATAGGTCTGCATGAACTTTGCCGTATAAACCTGGCCATAGTTAGGGGGCAGCTGCATGGGAATGAGCAACACACTGACATTTAGCCTGGTTAATTTATTTACCATGCTGGAAAGATTGCTATGCATCTCTTCAATCGAGATGCCGCGCAGGCCGTCATTGCCGCCCAGCTCAATGATCACGATGTCCGGCGTTGTTGTGGCCAATAAGGGCGCAAGACGCGCCCGGGCGGCGCGGGTGGTATCACCGCTGATGCTGGCATTAATGACCTGATAGCGGTAGCCTTGTGCAGTTAATCTTTCCTGTAAGAGGTGAACCCAGCCCTCTTGCGGTGCTATCCCGTAGCCGGCGCTCAGACTGTCACCCAGCACCACCAGGGTCTTGTCATTCGCAGCGGCCATAACACTGATTGATAGAAAACAGACAACAACAAGGATACTTTTTTTCAACATGACTGACTCCTCAGGCCCCATTGTGCAGGCGGACCGGCTTGGAAAGCAAGTCGCCAGTCCGGCGGGCGAGCTCATTATTCTCGATGACATTTCATTTTCATTGAGCCCGGGAGAGAGCCTGGCCATTGTCGGCGTGTCCGGTTCCGGCAAATCCACCCTGCTTGGGCTGCTGGCCGGCCTGGATGTTCCCACCAGCGGCGCCGCCATCTTAGATGGCACTGAACTTAACACGCTGGACGAAGACGGCCGCGCGCGCCTGCGCAATCAACGCGTCGGCTTTGTGTTCCAGTCCTTTCAATTATTGCCCAGCCTCACCGCGCTGGAAAATGTAATGTTGCCCCTGGAGTTGGCGGGTGTTCTTCGGCCTGAGAAGATTGCCACGGCCGGCCTTTCTGAGGTCGGGCTGGCGGCGCGCATCCATCATTACCCCAGCCAATTATCAGGCGGCGAGCAGCAGCGGGTCTCCATCGCCCGCGCCTTTGCCGGGGAACCGAAGATACTCTTTGCCGATGAGCCGACCGGCAATCTCGACCAAAAGACGGCGCAACAGATCATCGATCTGCTGTTTGCGCTGAATACGGAACGCGGCACGACCCTGGTGCTGGTGACGCACGATCCGACCATCGCCGCCCGCTGCCAACACAAGATGACCCTGGCCGGCGGCAGAATCTTAGCCCTTGATGAGACAGCTTCCCCATGACTATTCTCAGGCACTCCATCATCGCGCTACGGCGGGACTGGCGCTCCGGTGAACTGAGCCTGATCGCCATTGCCATTTTATTGGCGGTGGCCAGCTTAAGTTCCGTGAGCTTCTTTACCGACCGCATTCGCCAGGCCACCGAAATCCAGGCCACGGAACTGCTCGCCGCCGATCTGGTATTGCGCTCCGGCCGCGCCATTGCTGCGGAGATTGTTGACTTGGCTAAGTCAGAGCAGCTCACCACCGCGCTGACGACCAGTTTTCGCAGCGTGATCGTGGCCAACGAAAAATTGCAGATGGCCGAGGTCAAGGCAGTGGAAGCAGCCTATCCCCTGCGCGGACAACTGCGCACCAGCGAAAGTCTATTTGCTCCAGAGACAAGGACCGAAGAGACGCCTGCCCCGGGCGCGGTCTGGGCAGACCCCAGGCTCATGCAGCTCTTAGGCTTGCAGATGGGCGATGCCATCAGGCTCGGTGCGGCGCAATTTACCATCGCCCGCATCTTGACCTATGAACCCGATCGAGGCGGCGACATCTTTAACATTGCCCCCAGACTGCTGATGCACCTGGACGATGTTGCGGCGACAGAACTGATCTTGCCCGGCAGTCGGGTGCGCTATCAGCTGCTCGTCGGCGGCGGGCTGGATGAGGTGGCCCGCTTTCGCGAGAAGATTGAGGGCCTGGATGATGAACAGCTGCAGGTGCGCGGCATCCGTGATGCCAGACCGGAACTAAAGGCCGCGCTGGAGCGTGCCGAGCAGTTCTTAGGCTTAGCCGCCCTGGTCAGCATCGCCCTGGCCGGGCTTGCCGTGGCCATGTCGGCGCAGCGTTATGCGCTGCGGCATTTTGATAATTGCGCCGTCATGCGTTGCCTGGGCGCCGAGCAAAGGCTAATCAGCCGGCTCTACCTGCTGCAGATGCTCATCTTGTCTTTATTAAGCAGCTTAAGCGGCATCGGGCTGGGTTTCCTCGCTCAAGAAGCCCTGGTCTCGCTTGCCTCCGGCCTGACCAAAGACGCCCTGCCGCGGCCTTCCATCTACCCGGTCTTCTACGGCCTGGTCGCAGGGACTGTTACCACCATCGGCTTTGCCATGCCGCAGATACAGCGTCTGAGCCGGGTTTCACCGTTACGCGTGTTGCGGCGCGAGTTGGCACCGGTAGCGCCCGGCGGCCTGCTGACCTATGGCATTGCGATCAGCACCCTGGCGCTGTTGACCCCGTGGCAGTCCGGCAGCATCAAACTCACCGCCTATACCTTCAGCGGGCTCATTGTTACCGTATGCCTGCTGTTCCTGGTCGCAAGGCTGGTCATTCGTTATCTGTCCGGCCTGCGCTCTCATGCCGGCCTTGCCGTTCGCTATGGACTGTCAAACATCCGGCGCCGGGCCAAGCTGAGTGTGGCGCAGATCATCGGCATCGGCTCCGGCATCATGGTCATGCTGCTGCTCTTCTTAATCCGCACCGATCTATTGGAAAACTGGCGTGAGCGCCTCCCTGAGGGCACGCCGAATTATTTCTTGATCAACATACAGGCCGATGAGGTAGCGGCCCTGCGGGCCTTCCTGCAACAAGACGCCGCATTGACCGCAGCGCTGTATCCGATGATCCGCGGCCGCCTGGTCGCGATCAATGGGACCACGGTGGCGCCGGATTCCTACCCCGGGCAACGGGCGCAACGCCTGGCGGCACGGGAGTTCAATCTGTCCTGGGCTAAAGACATGCAGGCGAATAATCGATTGGTGCAGGGTAGCTGGTGGCAGGCGGGGGAAGAGGCAACGCTATTCTCAGTCGAGGCGGGTATTGCAGAGACCCTGGGCATTGGCCTGCATGACACCTTGAGCTACAGCATCGGCGGGCGGGAGGTTAGCGGCAAGGTCGCCAATATTCGTGAGGTGGAGTGGGACTCCTTTGAAGTCAACTTTTTTGTCATCGCCAATCCGGGCGCGCTGGATGAGCTGCCGGGCACCTATATCACCAGCCTGTATCTGCCGCCGGAAAAGCGGCAGCTGTTAATAGCGCTGGTACAGTCCTTTCCCAGCGTCACCGTCTTTGATATTGATGCCTTGATCAGCCAGGTACGCCTTATTATGAATCGGGTAATCCGCACGGTGGAATTTGTCTTTGGCTTTACCCTGCTCACCGGCCTGGTGGTACTGCTGGCGGCCTTGCAGACCACCCATGATGAGCGGACAAAAGAATCCGCCCTGTTGAGCGCATTGGGTGCCAGCCGCAGGAAGATACTGGCCATCCTCACTGCTGAGTTTCTGTGCATCGGCCTGATCACTGGCATTCTGGCCGCCCTTGCCGCCAGCTGTGTGGAGTTCATCCTGGCCCGATTTGTCTTTAACTTAGAAGTAAGCATCAATCTCTGGGTGTGGCTGGTCGCGCCGCTACTATGCACCGCCGTGGTCGTCATCGGCGGCCTGGTCGGCACCAGAAAGGTTTTGCATACGCCGCCGCTGGTCGCACTGCGAAATGTCTGAGGACAAGACCGACAAGATCAAGCAGCTGTATTTTGGCGACTTTCGAAGCTTCGTCATCGCCCATATAAAGCGCATCGAAGAGGAGCAGATTGCCGCCTATTCAACCAAATGGTTTCTGCTTAAGTATCTGCGCCGCATTGTCAAGACAAGCGAGGATGCAGCAAACCCCGGGCGTGTTGCAGGCAGCCTGCGCGCACTCATGCGTTTTTATGTGGATAATATTGATGAGCATTCGGCGCTGGGCGATCAATGCCTGAAGATCTATAATGAATACCGCAAGACTATCAGGGAGAATCAGGGAAAGAGCCAGGCTGAATAAGCCCTTGCTGATGTAAGTCTAACGAATACAAAATTTAACTAAAAAAAACCGATGAGCACTCTGCAAAGGCTGTTGGATAAAAACCAGGCATGGGCGGCCGCCAGGCTTGCTGAAGACCCCGGCTTCTTCAAGGCGCTGGCCAAACAACAACGGCCGGAATACCTGTGGATAGGGTGCAGCGACAGTCGCATGCCGGCGGAGCAGATAACGGGCCTGCAACCAGGCGAGCTATTCGTGCATAGAAATATCGCCAATCTCATTCAGCCCGGCGATCTGAATTGTCTGGCCGTGATCCAGTTCGCGGTGGCAGCACTTAAGGTAAGGCAAGTTATCGTCTGCGGACATTACGGCTGCGGCGGCGTGCAGGCGGCGCTGGAAGATTCCGCCGACGGCATTGTCGATTACTGGCTATGGAACATAAAACTTACTATTAAAAAACACCAAGGCCTGCTGGCCGGGGTGGCGGAAGAGAGACGTGCTGATCTGATCTGCGAGTTGAATGTTATTGAACAGCTCATGGCGCTGTCGCAGCATCATGCCATTCAAGATGGATGGGCGCGGGGCGCGGCGCTCACCCTGCACGGCTGCATCTATGACATCAGCAAGGGCCGCTTACGAGACCTGGATATAGACTGCGGGAGGGATGCGCCGCCTGTGGAAGTCTATGCGGTCGCGCTTGAGAAGCTCGCGAGCGCGTATCGATAAAGCCCGATGGCTTCTTATGTCGGCAGTGATGCTCACGAACACGATACGCCGCCTTGCGCCGGGATCCTGCTAAGCAACCTCGGCACACCGGACGCAGCAGATGCGGCGGCGCTGCGGCGCTACTTGGCAGAATTTCTCTCAGATGGACGCGTCATAGAAGTCCCCCGGCTGCTGTGGTGGCCTGTGCTGCATGGCATCATCCTGCGCACCCGGCCTGCCAGATCGGCGGCGGCCTATCAGAAAATATGGACGGATGAAGGCTCGCCCCTGTTGTGCATCAGCAAGCGTCAGGCCGCAGCAGTCCAGGCCGCGCTGGCAGAGCAATTTCCCGGCCCGATACGGGTGGAACTCGCCATGCGCTATGGCAATCCATCGATTGCAAGGGGCCTGGAAAAACTTCGTCAGGCGAAGGTGCAGCGCCTTTTGATCTTGCCCTTATACCCGCAATACTCCGCTGCTACAACGGCTTCAACCTTTGATGCCGTTGCCGATGTATTAAAGACCTGGCGCTGGTTGCCGGAACTGCGCATGGTGCGCCACTACCATGATCATGGCGGCTATATCGCCGCCCTGGCACATAGTATCGCTGCGCATTGGGCGACAAACGGCCGGCCGGATAAGCTGCTGTTTTCCTTCCACGGCCTGCCGCGGTATTATTTTTTGGCCGGCGATCCCTATCATTGTGAATGCCAAAAGACCGCACGCCTGGTGGCGGAGAAACTTGAACTGGGCGATGAGCAATACAGCGTTGCCTTTCAATCACGCTTCGGCCCGAGACAATGGCTGAAACCCTATACGGATAAACGATTGCAAGAATGGGGCAAGGCGGGCGTTGGACATGTACAGGTCATCTGCCCCGGCTTCTCGGCGGATTGCTTAGAGACCTTAGAAGAGATCGGGCTGCAAAACCGCGATTTCTTTTTACAGGCCGGCGGGAAGAACTTTTCCTATATTCCGGCCTTGAATGATCAGGCGATCCACATCCGTGCCTTGACAGACATTATCAGCAGACACACGCAGGGCTGGGCGGAGTTTGCTGAAGATTGGGATGCGCAAGCCGTCAACGAGGAACTACGGCACCGTCAAGAGCGGGCGAAGGCCCTAAAAAAGCGTATGGACTAATCGCACGACAGGGCATAATTAGATGATGCCAAGAAACATTTTTCTCTACATCAAGGAAAAGCTCGGGCCCGGGCTCTTGTTTGCGGCCATCGCTGTGGGCGTATCGCACCTGGTGCAATCAACCCGTGCCGGGGCCGATTACGGCCTGTCGCTGTACTGGCTGCTCATCGTGGCCTGTCTGGTGAAATACCCCGCCTTCCGCTTTGGTTCCGAGTATGCCGCAGCAACAGGCAAGTCCTTATTACAGGCCTATGAAAGCCAGGGGCGCTGGGTCTTGTTGGTCTATGCCCTTTGCTTTCCTTTGGATATGTTTGTTGCCACCGCCGCCATCGCCCTGGTCACCGCCGGCATCTTTAGCAACCTCTTCCAGCTTGGCATCCATGACATCTGGCTATCCGCCCTGCTGTTAGGTGCCTGTGCGATCTTGTTGATCTCCGGCCGATACAGGCTGTTTGAGAACCTCACCAAGACCATCGTGGTCTTATTTTCCATCATGGTGATAGTCAGCGCCGCCCTGGCCGTGCCGGAGCTGGATTGGCAGAAGGATGCGCTAACGCGCGAGATCGTCTTTGATCAACCTTCCATCCTCTTTATGATCGCCATCGCCGGCTGGCTGCCCACCGGCCTTACGGTGTCGGTGTTCCAGTCCTTGTGGGTTTGCGAGAAGGCCAAACTATCGAAGCACACACTCAGCATCAAGGAGACCACCTTTGACTTCAACATCGGCTACTTCGGCAGCATCCTGCTGGCGCTGTGCTTCATGTTGCTGGGTGCCGCCTTTCTCTTCAACGCCGGCATAGAAGTAGCCGCCAGCCCGGCCGGCTTTGCCACCCAGCTCATCAACATGTTCACGCAGGTCAGCGGCGCCTGGGCCAGACCCTTGATCACCATCGCCGCCTTTGCCGTGATGGTGTCAACCATGCTGGCCGCCCTGGATGCATGCCCCCGAGTAGCCAGTGTATTGACCAGCACCTTATACCCTGAAGGAGGTTTTCGTCCCGCCAAGCAATATTCATTTTTTATGCTCATCCAGGTCATCGGCGCCACCTTGATCCTGCTTGTGTTCTTACAATCCTTCAAGACCTTCATCGACTTCGCCACCAGCGTTGCCTTTCTTTCAGCGCCCATACTGGCCTTCTTTAACCATCGGGCGATGTTCTCCAAAGCGATGCCTGCAAAGTTGCGACCCGGCAAGGTGTTATGGGTCTGGAGCCTCAGCGGCATTGTCAGCATGGCGGCCGTTGCTGTTTATTATCTCTACATAAAACTGTTCTAAGCGGCCATCGTTTTCGCTTATGATGACCCCATGCAGGCATTCATTGACAAGCTAAAAAAGACACTGCCGCAGAAGGCACTGTTAGAAGGGGCGGCCATTGGCGAGCGCTATCATGCCGACTGGAGCGGCGAGGCAAAACTGGCGCCGGCCGCCGTGTTGCGCCCGGCCAGCACGGAAGAAATCGCCACCATCCTGAAACACTGCCAGGAACACAAACAGAGGCTCGTTGTACAGGGCGGCCTGACCGGGCTTTCTGGCGCTGCCACACCGCAGGCGGAAGAGGTATCGCTGTCGCTGGAGCGGCTAACAGGCATCGAAGAGATTGACCCGGATGGCATGACTATGACCGTGCGCGCCGGCACCTCTTTGGAAACGGTACAAGAAGCGGCAAGAAAGACCGGCCTGTTGTTCCCATTGGATCTTGGTGCGCGCGGTTCTTGCAGCATCGGCGGCAATGTTGCCACGAATGCCGGCGGCACCCAGGTCATCCGCTACGGCATGATCCGCAACCTCATACTGGGCCTGGAAGTCGTCTTGGCAGACGGCACCATCATCAGTTCCCTGAACAAGATGCTGAAAAATAATACCGGCTATGATCTCAAGCAATTATTCATCGGCTCCGAAGGCACGCTAGGGATCGTAACCCGCGTGGTGCTACGATTATTTCCAGCGCCGACCAGCAGCTGCACGGCGCTTTGCGCGCTGAAAGGTTTCCAGGCATCCATCCGATTCCTGCAACAGGCCAGCGGCTATTTTTCCAGCGAGCTGAGCGCGTATGAAGTCATGCTGGCCAGCTACTACGATTATGTTACACAAAGCATCAACGCCGCCGGCTCGCCCTTTAGTCAATCCTTTCCGGCCTATGCCATCTTGGAGATCGAAGGCGCCGAGCAGTCCAGCGATAGCGAACGCTTTGAAGCGTTTTTAGGCGAGGCCCTGGCAGCAGGGCTGATCGCAGATGCCGCCATCGCCCAATCCAGCCGGGAAGTAGAAGAAATCTGGGCCATTCGCCATGCGGTTTCTGAAGCCTCGCCGACCCTGGCCCCGCTCTGTGCGCTGGACATCAGCATACCGATCAGCCGCATGCCCGCCTTTGTGGAACAGTCCCAGGCAGAGTTAAAAAAACAATTTCCAGACCTGCGCATGCTGATCTTCGGGCATATCGGCGACAGCAATCTGCACTACATGATGACGACCGGCAGGCAGGAAGATAATCCCGTTATTGAAGAGCGCATGTATCAACTCTGCCGGGAATTTGAAGGTTCCATCTCGGCCGAACACGGCATCGGCATGATCAAGAAACCCTTTCTGTCCTATTCCCGCACACCGGAAGAAATCGCCTTGATGCGCACGCTAAAGCGCGCCCTTGATCCGGCAAATATTCTCAACCGCGGCCGCGTGATATGAACTTGGGGGCTACACCTCTTCATTGAAAAATACGCAGGTTCATTGCCTGCAC
Source organism: Gammaproteobacteria bacterium (assembly GCA_963923955.1). Taxonomy (GTDB): domain Bacteria; phylum Pseudomonadota; class Gammaproteobacteria; order Eutrophobiales; family Eutrophobiaceae. Next base: position 558,313 of record OZ000552.1, on the reverse strand, counting down.
CTAGAAGGCCCAGTATCGCAATGCAAAGGCACCGCCGTCTGTCGCCAGGGCGGCCTGATAGTCTTCATCAACAGCAATGCTCGCCAGCTGCCATGAAGATGCGCCAGCCGCGTCCCGGCGAGCGCTGGTCAAGGCCGGCTCATCCGGCTCCAGCGCCACCTCAAACTCGCGTAAGCCCAAGGCAATGCCGGTGCCGGCGGCCTTGACCAGGGCCTCTTTGCGAGTCCAGATGGCATAGAAGGCGCGTTTGCGCTCTGGTCGGGCCCGCTTCATCACGGCGCGGTATTCCGCTTTGGAGAAAAATCGCCTGGCCAGTTTTTCACATTCCAAATCCGGCCTGATCCTTTCTATATCAACCCCTATATTTCGGTTTAGGCCCAGCGCAACCAGGGCATAGCCATGCGAGTGACTGACATTAAAGGCGATGTTGCCGGCCTTGAGATAGGGTTTCTTATGCTCGGTATAGGCAAACTGAAAACTTTGTGGTGCTAGTCCCGATACCAAGGCAAGGCTGCGCCGCAACAGGCCGCGGGTGACAACATATTCCCGATATTTCTCAGGGAAAACGAATTGCTGCGCGCGTTCCATCTCATCCTGGCTGAGTGTTGCTGCAAGCTCGCCAACTGCCGCTGTGGACCGATCCAGCTTGGCAGAGCAAAGATCGATATGCCCGGCTGAGAGCTGCAGGGCCGCCGGTGTCTTATGCCACTGCCCTATCATCTGCCTTGTCATCTGCCTTCTCATCGGCCAGGGACTCTTGCAAGCGCTGCATGCCTTCTTCAATACTAACAAAGGGTTGATAGCCAAGCTCACGTCTTGCCGCGCTGATGTCATACCAGTGCGCCCTTGCCAACTGTCGGGCAATAAAGCGGGTCAGCGGCGGCTCTTCCTTGCTGCGTAACAACACATAGGCCAGCTCCATGATCGCCCCGAGGCCATAGGCCAGGCCCGGTGAAATTGTTTTAGTAAGGGCCGGCAGACCCGCTGCCGCCAGTATTTTATTCACGATGTCCGCCATCGGCAAGGGCTCGCCGTTGCTGATAAAATAGGCCTTGCCGGCGCAGCTTGCACTGCCAAGCAGATTGTCCAGCGCCGCCAGATGTGCCGCCACGGCATTGTCGATGTAGGTAATATCAACCCGATTTTTGCGCCTGCCGACCAGACGCAGACGCCCCTTCCGGGCGCGGGCGATGATGCGCGGGGCGAGATGCGGGTCGCCGGGGCCGAATACCAAATGCGGACGCAGGGCAACGCTGGCAAGGCCGTCCTCATTCGCCGCCAACACCAGTCTTTCTGCTTCTGCCTTGGTGCGCTGATAATGCGTCAGCATGTGTCCGGCATAGGGCGCAGACTCATCGATGCCGTCCTCATCCTCGCCATCAAATACAATGCTGGGCGAGCTGGTATAGACTAATTTCCTGATCCCATTTTCCCGACAGGCCGCAATGACATTTTTGGTGCCGACAACATTGCTTTGATAATAATCCTGATAAGCCCCCCATACGCCGGCCTTGGCCGCGGCATGAAAAACCACATCGCAAGCTCGGCTCGCCCGCAGCACCGCCTGCTTGTCCGCGATATCGCCCTTATGGATCTCGATGCCTAATGCTTCCAATGCGGCATAGTCGCCGCGCTGCAAGCTGCTTAGCGCATAGTCCCGGGCGCACAAGGCGCTGACGAGCCCTTTCCCAAGAAACCCCCCCGCGCCGGTAACCAGCACCTTCATCGCTGCCGCTGCGCCCACTTTGACAATTCAGCCCTGGCAATCTTGGCGTTATGGCGAATGTCCACCGGAAAGCCGGCGTGAAAGAAAATGTCTTTTATCGAGCGCGTATGCTCATAATTACCGCCTAAGGCCAGCAACTCACGCTTAAGCCTTTGTCTATCCATGCTGCAAGCTGCTGCCTCCAGCTCCACACACAGCCCCGGCTTAACCTTGCCATGCACGCTCAGCCGCACCAGCGCACTACGCCGTAGCCGGGGATGCGCATTAAATACGCCTTCGCAGCAGGCGGTAAAATAAGTCCGCTCTTGCGTCACCACCCGCTCACTCTTACGCCCGCAAAACCACAACCGCCCCTGTTCATCCTGATAACCCAGATCGCCCATGCGATGATAGAGCCTGCCATCATCAGCCCGTATCTTCGCCACCGCCGTTGCGTGCGCGCGGTTATAATAAGAATGCGTCACCTGCGCACCCTGCACAATAATCTCGCCAATCTCCCCGGTTGACAGAAACTCAAGCTCCGCCCAGTCTGCAATCGCTGCATCCGTAATGCGAATAATAGCAAGCCTGATCCCCTCCACCGCCTGTCCGACACAGATGCCCTTGCCGGCGGCGGCTTGCTCTCCCGTCTCGCTCAGCACCGCGCGGCTGCCTATAGAACTCACCGGCAAGGACTCGGTCGCCCCATAGGGCGTGAACACCTGCGCCTCCTCGCTCAGCAGCATAGCAAAGCGCTCGATAATGCGTGGCGCAACCGGCGCACCGGCACAAAGCGCACGTTTTAATGAAGGCAAGGTTTTCTTATGCTTACATCCCCACTTGCCCACTTTATCTAACAGCGCCGGCGAGGCAAACATTGTAGTTGCAGAAAAATCATCAATGGCGGCAAAGATATTGCCCGGGTCTGCGCGCCCCGGACGAGTGAAATCCATTTCCGGAATGACGGCGGTCATGCCCATGGCCGGCGCATAGAGTGCAAACAGAGGAAAAGTCGCCAGATCAATCTCGCCCGGTTGAATCTGATACAGGTCTTGCAGCGCTTTCACTTGGGCAATAAAGTTTCCATGCGTATAATTCACCCCCTTCGGTGCGCCGGTGCTGCCACTGGTGAACAAGATCGCGGCAGGGTCTTGCCTCCCGGTTTCATTCATGCCCGGTCTATTTGAACCGCTGCCAAGCGCTTCAACTTTTTTCAGGCTAATCATGTTAAGACAGGCCAACACGCCCGGTTTAACAATTATATTGGTGCTAATCGTGGCCCCTGCCCAGCCAAACAACAGTCGTGCAATATGGGCACGGCGAGAACCAATAAAGGCCTCCGGCTCAGCCTCGGCCAGACATTTTCCTAAGTTCTTAATCCCCATCCCCGGATCAACCGCCACCAGCACCGCCCCGGTCTTGAACAGGGCAAAGACCAGGGCGAAAAATTCGAGATCTGGGGTAAGCATCAAGACCGTTCGTGTTCTTTTTCCAATCCCTACTTCCCGAAGGCCGCGCGCCATGCGCTCACTCGCCGCATCCAGCTCCCGATAGGTGTAACGAGCATACTGCCTGCCAACATTCTGTATCGCGACCGCCAGCGTGTGCGGCTGCCGCCCGGCCATGGCAGATAGATAAGCGGCGATATTTGTGAAGCTCATGGGTTCACGGCGAAGAGAACCTACGAAAAGTAAGCACCATTTTTTACTTCCTCTTTTTATTTTCCACGGCCGCTATTATACGATTCACAAATCCACTGGTGTGGAAACCTGCCAGTTTGGTTATGCTAATGCTTTGGCCGGCATCTCAATCGTCGGTTTAATTCAACGAAAAGCCTAATCTTCCGCAATGATACGATCAACTTTTTCATCCCAACCATTTTCAAGCAATATTCTATACGCCGCCGGCGGCTCGCCGATCTTCATCTCCCCTCGGTGCAGCGCATGTTGATAAACCTCTTCCAGGGTTTGCAGTAGCTTCTCTTTGTATTCCGTATCCTCGTTACCCTTCAAATGCAGGCCCTTGGTTTCCAGGATCAACAGCTTCCCATCGTCTTTTTTACAGGCGATAAAGTCGGGATAGACCCGATGCCGGCGCCAGCCCTGAATGCCGTATTCCTGCCTGGCGGCGATTTTATGCCACCAATGGATCGCATTGCTCTTATCCAGATACAGCGCACAGTCTTTTTCCAGGCCGTTCAAGCCACTTTCATAAACAGGCTTAAATAAGCTACGCTGCAGCGGCCGACCTTGTCTGTAAAGGCGCGCTTCATTATCAGCAACGGCCACTTCAAGCGTCTTTTCAATCGCATAGTTCAGTCTCTTGTCAGTTTCCAGGCGAAAGCGGATCTCATCGTTTTTGATCTTGTCCCGAAAAAGCCGCTCGGCCTGGTTGTCGATCTCTTCGCTCACCCGCCGCTGCAAAGCATCCGCCAGCGCCCTCCGGTTTTGCAACAGCCGCGCCGCATCTTCCTCTTTATGCCGTTTGATAAAACGCGCGGCCATGCGCGCCGCCTGCCAGGGATTGGGCACGTCATTGCGCAAACGGCGCACGAAGTAATCCAGCGTTAGGGCCTCGCCGGTCTCGATCTCCGCTTCCGATATTTTCTCCTCGCCCTGAATATCGACTGTGGCGCGTAGCTCCTCCAGGGCCTCGCCATCGCCCAGCGCCTCCACCGCGCCCGCATCCAGCGCATCCCAATCCAAAGCACCAAGTATGTCGCGCTCATAATCCAGCAAGCGCCATTTCGCCTTGTCTTTATGCAAGACCTGCGGCAGAAAAATATCCAGTTTCTTATACCGCTTGCGCCTTTTAATCTTTTGCAGGCTCACGCCGCTTTCCTTAGCGCCCACATCCGAATGGCCCAGCCCGGTCAGCCCTTCCCTTTCCAGCCCGGCTCGCACCCACTTCACCACATCGCCGACATCCTCGTTATAACAATACACATAGCAACGATTGAGCAGGTCGCCTGTATCCGTTTTTTCCTCCACGGCGCGTGCCTGCGGCTGGCGCATCACTCGCCCGACCAGCTGAGTCAAGGCCGTCTCGGCCTTGGTGTTATCGAGCAGCGCCAGGATATAGGCAAAGGCGCAATCCCAACCTTCCTTCAAGGCATCCTTGGTGATGATCCAGCGCACCTCGCTCAGCGCATCCAGCAGGTCTTCCCCGGCCAGCTCTTTTTGCTCGGAGGACTGCACCCGGATATGACGCGCCGGCACGGCAAGGTTTTGTATTAGATACGCCCGCGCATCTTCGGCATGAACAAGGCCGCTGCCGCGCTGCTCGCGCCCGGTTCTTTGCACCCGCACCAGGGCGATGGGGCGGATATAGCGGTTTGCGCGCTGTTGCAATTTTATCGCCGCGCCTTGCAGTTCGTTCAGCTTCTCTTTCGTTGCGGCCAGCGTGTTTTGCCAATCGGAATTGGTGCGGCTGTAGATTTTAATCGGCAGCTTGATCATCGCCTCACTTTTCAGTTCAGTCCCGCCTATGTTGACCAGAATATTGCTGATGTCGATCTTGGGCGTAGCGGAGAGCTCCAGCACGAAACGCGGGTTCAGCCGGTTGACGGACTGGACAAACTCCTGATTGTTTTGATCATTACGGCCGTATGCCTTGTGCGCCTCATCCAGGATCACAGTCGGGCGCGGCAATTTCAGGGTGTTGAACAAACTCTGCTTGATCAGATCGCCGGCCTCGTGTCTTTCCAAATCGGCATGTTGTTCCGCCAGCGCCTTGTTCGCCTGCTGATCATCCGCCGCGGGAAAGAAGGACTCATAGCCGCCGCTGTCGCGGAAGATCTTCAAAAACTCCTTAGCCTTCTGCCGGTTGGCCGAAGGCAACATCAGCAGCATCACGCACAGGTAGTCGGTCACATCCTGTTGGGTAAAGCGCTGGTCTTTTTCCAGCAGCTTGATACGGCCGCCGGCGATCTGCTCCAGCATGGCGCGGTAGGGATGCTCGCGGGTTCTGAACGCCGTAATGGTCTGCGCATAGATCGCCCGGCTCGGCACGATCCACAGCACAAAGCCGCGCGCTGTCTGCAAGCGCTCCAGCGCCGCCACGCCCAGCAGCGTCTTGCCGCCGCCGGTCGGCACCTTCATGCACACATGCGGAATCGGCGCACCGCAGGCCGCAGTGCGGTTGATGTAAGCGGGAATTACCTGCTCGCCGCCTTTTGGGGTGGCGGGCAGCGCGCCTTGTGCTTTCAGAGAGTCCCACGCGGCGGCGGGATAGTTTTGCATAGCTTCTGGCACCGGCTTGTTTTTGTTGCCATAAAGCTCCCTCGCTTCCTCCCGATCTTTGCTCGCTTCTTTAAGCGCCGCAACCCAGCGCGCCAACTGCTCCAGGGCTTTTTGTTGATAGGTTTTGAGTTGCATCAGCCAATTTGTCCGGCGACAAACTTCTCAATGTTTCCCTTGTTTGTAGCCAGGCTGGAGAACTGCCGGTCGCAAACATCAGTGAAACGGGACAACACCTTGCGGTTTATACCTGCCTGATTTTCAAAGATACCCAGCGTAAAAAAAGGTATGTTCCAATTTTTATGCTGATGGATGCTAATGGTCGTGTCGCGGCATTTATCATCATTGCCTATGGCATATATGTGTAAGGGATTAGCCGTGCCGTTGATGCGGCAATCCACGGTGTACCTTCCTTCAGGATCTTTTGCCTGTATTTTATAATCAAACTGAATGCGCTCTTCAGGGACTTTTTGACTGATAAACTGCTTGAAATCTTCTAGAAATGTAGAGACTACCCTCTCACGACTAAGGTAGGAAACACCAGTAATGCTGATCAGGCACTGAATGAAATTATAAAGAATATCGCCCGCATCATTCATTTCACCAATCGGGGCGAGAAGTTTTCCTTCCTGCTCTTTTACGCCATACTTCTCCAAAGCATTCTCTATAATTTCATTACGATTTCCACTGCTCAAAGAGGACAAACCCGTATGGTAACTCATGTGCATATAGGTATGCCCTTCATCAGTTATTACCCAGTTTCTTGTCTTATCTTGAAACAGGACGATAACAAAGTGATCGCCGTCATCAAAACTAAACGGGGTAAAAACCTTGTAGCGATCTTTTCCTTCAGGGAAAAGCTCTACTGATTTGGCAACAGAATCTTTGAAATTGTTTAGTATTTCTTGCATTTTTAATCGAACAAGTTTCCTTGGTTGTTATCCTCTGCCGACATGGTTACTTTACAGTCTTGCAGTAAACAGTCGAGCGCCTGTTCCAGACGTGTATAACGATCAGTCCTCTCTGCGTAGTGTTCATCGGCATAAGAGGAATTCTGATATTTCTCGGTTGCTTGATGGATATGAAAGTCATAGAAAGACTCATGCCCATCAAGTTTATTAGTATGCTGGTGACTTTTTCCATTAAACCTTCTGAGAATAAATACTTTGTTTCTGGCCTTTGGAATAAATCCCAAACCGCAGGAGAAATCAAGCAGATTATCCTCGTTAATACGGGCATATAGAAGCCACTCCCCCTCGCCATGCTGGCGCTGAAAGGCGTGTGAATTTTGCAAAAATGAGGCGGCTCTGCCCGATTTTCTTTTCATCTTTTGCATAAATTCGTTCGTGGACATGCCCACTGGTTTTGGCTCATTAACCAGGTCGTCTATTTCCTTATTGGTAAGGAAAAAATTCTCCATAACAACCGTCACTCCACCCCATACGCCAAGCCGCAGAAGGTGATGCCCATTGCCGTTAATTCTTTTTGGCCCATGAACTTATGCGTGGCGAAGACCAGCGCCGTCTTGTTGGCCTGCTTTAACTCTTTTGCGATGCGCTCGGCGCGCTCGCTGTTTAAGGCGGAGTCGTTGGCGCGCAGGAAGCGAAGGTTCGGCTCGTAGATCAAATAAAACCGCCGCGCGGCCGTTTCATAAAAGAAGCCATCCTTGCCGCGCCGGGTCTTCGGGCGCAGCTTATCCGGCGAGGTGCCGGTGGCAGTGAAGAACAGATGCTGCGCCAGGGTGTCATAACTCGGCAGGTTTTTCCCATGCAACATATTTTCCGCGTTGATTTCAGCGCCCAATGTGCAATACGTGAAGCTGCCGCCCAAGCCTTTTTTCAGCCTTGCCTCCTTCGCTTCGGGTACGCCCTTGATGATGCGCCGCACGCGCTCGGCGGTGATGGTATCGGCGATGTTCGCCTCGCACTCCACCAGGATAAACCTGCGCCGGCCGCCGTCTTGTTGGTTTAGTTCCAGCACGGCCTGGGCGGTGGTGCCGGAACCGGCGAAGGAGTCGAGGATGAGGGAATTTTTATTTGTAGCAATTTCAAGGATACGCTTTATTAAGGAAACAGGTTTAGGCGTTTCAAACGGAAACTCAGCATCAGCAAAAAGTTCTTTTAGTTCCTTTCTTGCATCTTGGTTGTGTCCAACGTCCTTGTATCGCCAGATAGACAAAGGAACAACGCCTTGTTTTACTTCCGACAGAAAACGTTTGATTTGAGGAACAGCATCTCCTCTTTTACCAAAGAAAACTCTATTCTCTTTTATGAGAGTTTCGTAATTATCTTTTGACGTTCTCCAGCTTCTACCTTGTGGAGGATTTACAACTCTGCCAGAGGGTGTAGTTACGGCATAATCGTATTCTTCGGAATATGTCTTTACGGAAAAATCACTTGGCTTCCAAACGCCTCTCGGATCATTATCAGGGTTTTTGTAGCGTCCATCCATTTCATCCGAACGCGCTAATAAATTTCTTTTCCACCCATCTTTAACGTCTCCTTGAATTTTGTTTTTTGCATAGCAAATGACAAAGTCGTGCATATCAGAAAAATATTTTGCATCATTTTGTGGGCTGTATTTTTTCTGCCAGATTATGTTTTGAATAAAGTTTTGCTCTCCAAAAATCTCATCCATGATCAGCCGCAAGTGATGCTGCTCGTTATCATCAATGGAGATAAAAATCACGCCGTCATCAGCCAGCAGTTCATGCAATAACTGCAAGCGCGGCCACATCATGCACAGCCATTTATCGTGGCGCTCCAAGTCCTCGCCATCCACCGGGCCTTTGTTTTTCAGCCACGCTTGCATCAGCGGGCTGTTGACATTGTCGTTATAGGCCCAGCCCTCGTTGCCGGTGTTGTACGGCGGGTCAATGTAGATGCAATTCACCTTGCCGGCATAGCGCGGCAGCAGGGCTTTTAGGGCATGCAGGTTGTCGCCGTGAATGATGAGGTTGTCATCCAGCGCGGGCTTGCCGCCTTTGGGCGGCAGCGACTTCTTGGCATCCACCGCCAGCGCACGGGCGGGTACGCTCAGGTGGTGGGAATAGACCAGCGGCTTGCCCTTGAAATCCAGACTTGGCATGGGCGGGGATTGTAAGGGAAGGCCGGCTACTGTGCAATGGCGGGGCGCAGCTTTGCCAGCGGGGGCGGGGAAGGGCGGATAAGCGGTATGGATTTTTCGACTGGATTCCTGCTTGCGCAGGAATGACGGATTCGCTCGCTCCCTTCCGCAGGAATAGACTGCCCCGTACTGGATACGGGGACGGTTTTGTGCAGGGGTGACGTTCTTTAACGGGAATGGCTCCGGGGCGTATTTTTACGTCATTCCTGGCTTGACCAGGAATCTATGAAGTGACCTGGCTAGTCCGATGGATTCCTGCCCCTGCTCGTAGGCAGGGGTGACGTTCTTACGCAGGAATGATGGTTTCGAGCAGGGGCGTTCTCCCGCGGGAATAGCCTGCCCCGTACTTGATACGGGGACGGGTTCACGCGCGGGGACGAGTTCGGTTTCTCGTCGTCAACATGGCGCGGCAGAGTCGGGCTTAAATAGCCCGTTAGATGCGGTGCGTCTCCAGAAAATTATTGACCAATGGAATAAGCTCTTCTGCCGCATCTTCTAAAACATAATGCCCGGCATCTGCAAAGCGATGTATCTGCGCTGAGGGGAAGCGTTGTTTCCATTCTTTCAGGAAGTGATGATCAAAGACGAAATCCTTCAAGCCCCAGCAGATGAGCGTGGGCAGTTGGGAGAATTGCCCCAGGTTCTTAGCGACCGTACTGACCGTTGCGTATGACTTATGATGAATTTTCAATGGAATATCCTCGACAAATTTTCTCACCGCCAGACGATTGTCCCAGGAATCATACGGCGCCAGGTAGGCACAAGCGATCTCCGCCGGCAGCGGTCGGCGGGTTACGCGGTATCTTACTGCGCCGCGGGCGATGGCATTCAAGCCCTGGTTGAGTATGGCATTCACAAGGGGAATACGGCTTAGGCGTAATTGCCAGGGCAGCGTCTTTTGTTTCGGCAGATGAAAAGCGGCGGTATTGAAGATGACCAGACGGCTGATCCGCTGTGGGAATCGAGTGGCATAGGCCATGCCGATCATGCCGCCCCAGTCGTGCAGGATGAGGGTGATGTTTTTTCTAATTTTCAGTTCAGCAAGCAAGGCCGCCAGGTCATCGACACGCCGGTCCAGCGTGAACTCATATTCCGCCGCAGTGGGCTTGTCCGATAGGCCCATGCCGATGTGATCCGGGACGATGCAGCGATAATTATCTCGCAGGCTGCGCACCAGATGGCGATAATAAAAGGACCAGGTGGGATTGCCGTGCAACATGACGATGGGTTCGGCATCCAAGGCGCCCTCATCAAGATAGTGCAGCCGCAGCCCGGCTAAGTCTTGATAGTGAGGCGCAAAGGGATAATCGGGAAATTGCGTTGCAGACATCGTGTCTTTGAGGGATGGCTCCTAAAAAAGGTCAGGCCGTGACTACCACTCCCACCCGATCATCAGGCAATTTAAGCCGCTGCCGATGCCTAAGAAACCGACATGGTCGCCGCGCTTTAGGAAATTGCGTTGATCGGCAATGGCCGCGGTCATCGGCAGGGAGACCGTGCCCATGTTGCCGAGGTATTTATACGTGCTGAAGTCCTTTTCCTTAGCAATCCCCAGCTCCCTGAGGATGGTGTCGCGGTGCCCCTCGCCCACCTGGTGACAGATCACCTTGTCCACCTGCTCCCTGGCCCAGCCCATCTTCTTCAAAAACGCGCCCCAGGTGCGCACGCCCAGCTTGGCGCCGTGCTTCAACACGGACACGGAATCGGTTGACATGAACTCGCTCATCGCCGCCGGCAAGGTCTCGGATGGCATCAGGCCGGCCACCACCGGCGGTAGCTTCTCGCTGGTCATGATCTCCTTCATGGCCGTTGGGATGGCATCGGGCTGCATCACTTCATCCAAGGCCGCCATCAGGCGATCCGGCGAGAACATGAGCTTGCCCAGCTCGGCCGGGGTGAAGGTAATGCCCCAGCGGCACAGGCGATGATGCTCCGGCGCCGCTCGGGTCGCCTCGCCGATCAGGCGGTGGGCTTGTGCGTTATCAAAGGAGCCATCCGTCAACAACACCGCGGCGGCACCAGAGCCGCCGGTCAAGGTGGCCAGGGAGGAGCTGAATAAGGCCATGGATTTCTCCGCCACCATGCGCTCGATCATGGTGTCAACGATCTCGCGCGCGGACTCGCAGGAGACCACCATGCCGGCGCGGATCTGGCCGAGTTCAATGCGATTCGCGATATCGATGATGCCGTTTAAGGTGCCGAGGCAGGCATTCGAGATGTCGTAGATGTAGGCGTCCGTGCTGATGCCGATCTTGTCCGCCACCGCACAGGCCGTGGCCGGCTCATAATTCTCCCGACACACCCCGGAATAGATCAGGACGCTGATGTCCCGGGCGCGCACCTTGGCTTGCTCCAGTGCCTTGCGCGCCGCGGCGGCGGCCCCATCGGATAAGGCATGGCCGGCCCCCCACCAGCGCCGCTCGGCGATGCCGGTCAGCGCTTGTAACTGCCCCGGCGTGATGTGCAGGGCCTCATACATCGGCGCCAACCGCGCTTCTAAGTCATCAGAAGTGATGACCTCGGACGGCAGTTCATAGCCGATGGCCTCCATATAGACCTTGCGATATTTCATAAGCCCGGCATTGTAAGGGCAAAATCCTTCATCTGATAGATAATTCTGCCGTCCACGGCCAAAAAGCCATCCGCCTTGAGTTGCTTTCGCGCATGATCCAGTTCGGTGATCACGGCCTGTACGCTTACCTTGCTGTCTTTGGGCGTGATCTGGCCGCGATAGACCCAAGAGTGCGGCGCGTTCAGGGCCATCGTTTCAAAGGGTGCGCTGCCTGCCGCCGCCCCCCAATGATGCCAAGCCACGACTTTTAATAATTGCAAAAGAGACTCCAGACCCAAAGAGCCCGGCCAGACCGGGTCTTGGTAGAAATGCGCCTTGAAGAACCATGCCTCCGGGTTGACATGGGCGCTGCCGGAGATAAAGCCCAGGCCCTGCGGCCCGCCGACCGGGTCGAACAATTCAATCTCATCCACCATGCGCAGCATGGCCTGCGGATAGGGCGCTTGGTCTGGGTAGGGAAAGGCCGTCCCGCGCTGCCGCTCCGGCGCGCTCGGCGTATAGAGCCTTGCCGCGCGGATGCCGACCTGCTGGGCCAGCGCCGCCTTGGTAAAAAAGCCGAAGTAGGTATTGCCTTGATAAACCGGGCCGGCGGCGCTGTACACATCAAAATCATAGTGCTGGATGATCATGCCGCCGGAGCGGGAGACCTTCGTGATCCGAACCTTAGTCGTCAAGGTGCCGCTTGCGGGCGTAACATTAAGAAACTGCGTGGCGGCACCGCCCAAATTGCGAAACGACAGATCCACCTCGCTGGTCAAGGCCGAGCCTAAGTACGCCGCCAGCCAGCCGCAGGGTTGTAAGGCCACCTCCAGCAGCACGGAAAAGGGCATGGCGTCTTGGCGGTTCTCAGTAAAATACCAGGCATCCGGCGGCACCTCATATTCAGCCTCAATGCGCCCGCCGGCGGCCAGTTGCCACTGCTCGCAATCCGCAATCGAGACGATGCGATCCAGGAACTGGAAGGGCGGGCCGGGCAGGCGGGCGATGACCCGCTCTTCATCAAAGATGCGGTATTTCTCGCCAAAGGCCACTGATGGCCTGCCGACGGCAAAGGCGCGGATGGAGGCGTGATCGAAGAGGGCTTTTCTCGGCGGCGGCGCGGCGAGCGGGCCGGCGGGTTCCGCGCGCTGAGCGGGAGTTGTCGCAAGCGATTGCCCTGCCGCGGCGAGCGGGCCGGCGGGTGCTGCGCGCGCTGCATCTTGCCTTGCCTTTTGCCCCGCGCCTTCCCAGATCGACTCTATGCCCTGCCTGCTCAAGCCGCTCAGGCGCAGCGACATGTTGCCGATCTGCACGATCGCCCGGCCATCGGCGTACATCAGCGCATCGGCCAGCACATAGGGCGTGCCGTCATCCAAATAGCCGATCTCGCGGATGCTGATCTCATACTTCACCCGGCGCGTGCCCGGCAGCACCTGGCCGCGGCATTTCAGCTGGCTGCTGATCCCCGGCATGGGTTCATAGACGACCGCATCCGCCTCGCCGACCCAGCCCAGGCGCAGTAGATAGACCCGCAGCGTGTGCAGGCAGCACTCATACATCAGCGTCCCCGGCATCACCTGATCATCGACAAAGTGGCAGCGCAAAAACCAGTCATCGGGATGAATGTCGGCCTCGCCGGTGATCTGGCCGATGCCGAAACGCCCGCCTTCCGGCTCCAGCGCCACAATGCGATGCACCAGCGTCATCCTCCCGCCCGGCAGCCGCGCCGGATTTTTTAGCGGCAAGCCCGCAAAACGCGCGCCGAAACAGGCGGCCAGATCGCCCTCCCGCAGTGCCTCAAGCTGTGCATCGCTGTAGGACTCCTTTTCCATCGGCACGGGCGCATGCCAGTCGTCCGCACGCCTGCCCGGCATGGCCTGGGTCTCAAGGGCGGTCTGGACAATGCCGCGGCCGGCCTCCAGCTCAGCCTGGGTGAAGAACCCGGCGCAGCCGCGGCGCATGCTGATCAGCGGCGCACCGGCCACCGTGCCGTCAAAGCGAAAGCGGAACAGCCAGGTGTCGCCCTGGCGAAAGAAGCGCTCGATGTGGATGTCGTAGCGGATCACCTGGCCGGGTTCAGGCAGCGGCGCATGAAAAGTCACCTCGGCATCCAGCAGGCGATAGACCGCCAGCCCCTTCGTCTGTAGATCGATGCCCAGCCAGGCGGACAAAAACAGATCGGCCTGGCCGGCCTCAACAGCGATGCAGACCGGGATGCGTCCGCCGTCCAGGTACCAGGCGCCGGGCAGCACATCGTGTTCGGTCACCACCCGGCCGGTGCGCAGGGAAGCAGGCGCGCCCTCGATCTGCATAACCCGATCGACCAGCATCAAGGGCTCATCCGGCAGCCGTACCCGCGTTGGGTAGCTGTCAACCGCGGCAAAGCGCGACCCTAGCACCTCGGCGATGGAACCGGTCGCAAACTCCAGGCACATGCCCCGGTCAAAGGCGATGTCGGCGCGCCGGGCAGGCGCGGGCGGGTGCTCGGCGGTAGGGGGTGGGGAGGGCCGCGCTTGAGTCTGCGGGGCAGGCACAGACGGGCGCTCCTCGGCAACCGGGGGCGGCGAAGGGCGCGCTTGGCTCTGCGGGGCGGCGGTGGCCGGGTGCTTGGCAACTGGGAGCGGAGAGGGCCGCGCTTGAGTCTGCGGGGCGGGGGCAGGCGGGTGCTCCTCGACAACCGGGGGTGGGGAGGGCCGCGCCCGGCTTGCCGGGGCGGCCTGCAACAGGGCCAGTTGCGTTGACAGGGCCTGCGCCAGGCTTGCATTCATGCCACTGGAGACGCGCAGGAAGGTCGCCTGTGCCTCGGCCTTGGCTGTTTCCGTTGCGGCCATCTGCCCGATGAGCGCCGCCAGCGAGCCGTGCGTAGCGGCGATGGCCACAGCGGCAATGGCCGGAGGAGCGCTGATCTCGGCAGCGACAGTCGGGGGATCGGCGACCGGATGGGCAGCGCCCCTGGCAACAACCGGAGGAGCAATGGCCGGGGGGGCGATGAGCTTGGCGGTCTGCGCCGCCTGCCGCGATGGCTGCGGCGCAGCCGCGGCCGGGCATGGCGGCGGCGGTACGGTCAAGGCCGGCTTGCCCACGGGGATAAGTATCTGCGCCTGCTCAACGCTGGAAACAGTCTGCCCGCCATCGATCCCCCTATCGGCATACAGCGAATCCAGCTGCAGGGGAATGCGCTCGGCGTTCAGGCGCGCCAGGATCTGCAGGACATTGCCCACATCGCTCTGCCCCGGCACACAGGCCGAGCGGGCGAAGTGCGGCCGCGGCTCAAGTATCTGCCCAATCATGCGGGTGCAACTCATGCCCGGCCCCATCTCGATAAAAAGTCGCACCCCATCTTCATAGGCGGCATTGACGAGCCGGGTGTAATCAAAGGTCGCCAGCGCCTGGCGGGTGATGGAATCCGCTGCGCTCTCGGTTGTTACCGCAAAACGGCCGCCCTTGGCCGCGCTGTAAAAGTCCACGCCCGCCGGCGGCGTGGTTGCAAAGCGATGCAAGGATCGATAGTCCTCCGCCACCGGCTTGACCACTTCGCAATGCACCGTGGTCACGCCCCTCAGGGGATGAAAGCCGCATCGCATGTCCTGCACGAGCGCCTGCACCGCGGCCGCATCACCACCGATCACGCACTCTGTGGGCGTATTCACGATCAGCAGATAAACCCTGGCGCGGCCGGCCAACCTCTCCCGCACCTCTGCGGCCGGGCGATCCACGACCCCCACTCGCCAGTTCACCGGCGCCTTGCTGTTCCAGCTTTTTTTGGCCGCCTCACACGGCCCGCCCAGCTCACGGCTGAACAGGCTGGTTGTTCGCATGCGTTGCAACATCAGGTCGCGCGCCCGCCAAGTGCGCGTGGCAAACAGGCCCACGGTCTCGCCCAAAGAATAACCGAGTACGGCATCGGGCCGGATGCCAAAACCGGCGATTACATCGCTCACCATCGTGCCGAGCCAGACCTGGCCGAAGAGATAATCTTCCTGGCTGAGCCTGGCTACGTCATCGCCGGCCCAGAAACGCAGGCCGGCAAACTGGCTGGCCAGGGCCGCATTTTCCTCATCCAGCCGGTGCAGGATCTCAGGCCAGTGTCGGCTCATTTCCCGGCCCATGCCGGCAAAATGCATGCCGGAGCCGGGAAAGACGAAGGCCAGTTTTCCGGCGGCGAGGGGTTCGGGCGTGTAGGACAGGGACTCCGCCATGACCGCCCGCCCGCCTGCCACCGCCTGCTCGGCCGTATCCAGCAAGGCCGACAACTGCGGCACATCGCCGGCGAGGATGCTCACTGCCAGCCTCGCCGCTTGGCCTTCCGCCTGCTGCCGCCACCATTGCCGAGCGAGGGCGTGGATGCCTTTCGCATCAAAGCTTTGGCTACGCCGGCGCAGGTCTTTGAGCGCAGTCAAGAGCTCTTCGGGCGTGTCTGCACAAACGGAAAACATGGCCGCCGGGGCCGCGCCTACGGCAACCGGAACCGCTGGGATTTGCCCATGCGCCGGGCCGGCCTCTTCCAAGACCGCGGCCAGACAATTCCCATCGACACTGAAGGAAGCAAGCAGGGCGCGGCGTGGGCCGGCGCTGCGGTTGCGCAGCCAGTAATGCGACTCGGTCGGGGCGTATAAGACATCGCCCGCCGGGGTGGCACCCGCCGGGTCGTGTCCGCGCCAGGCCGGAATGCGCTGGTGATACAGCGCCAGGCTGACCTTGACCAGGGCAGCAAGCCCGCCGGCAGCACCGGTGTATCCGGCATCCGCCTGGACATTGCCGAGCGCGCAGGGAATTTCCCGGGGCGTTTTTGCAAACAAGCGCCCCAGCGCCTCCGCCTCCATCTGTTTCGCTGCCGTATCACTGCTGCCCTGCGCCTCAACCAGGCCGATGGAATCCAGCGCCACCGCGCCGTCTTGCAGGCAGCGCCGGGCGGCACGGACATAGGTGGCGGAAAACGGCAGCGCAGCGTCCGCACCGCCGGCGCCGCCAAGCCCCCTGATCAGGCTGTAGATGCGATCGCCATTGCGCGCCGCATCGGCACGGCGCTTTAAGATCAGCGCCGCCGCCCCCTCGCCCATGACATCCTCGCGCCAGCCCGGCACGGCGCGGAGATCGGCGCTAAAATCCACCGCTCCGACAATGGCCATGTCGATCTCGCCGCGTTGCAGCGCTCGCACCGCTGCCGCCACGGCGCGCAGGCCCGAGCATTCCTCGTTGGACAAGGTAAAGCTGGGGCCGCCCACAGCAAAGGCACGGGCGATGCGGCTGGCCACGATGCCGCCTAGTGCGCCCATGGTGCGGTTGGCCGTCAAGGGCGGGTTGCAGGCCGTACGCAGCGCCGCTGTCCAGGCTTCGAGTTCGGCATCATCCAGCGCCAGGCCGTGCTGTCTCGTCCACTCTCTGGCCTTCTTCAACAAGGCCCAGCGGAGGTGAAAATTGGTGGTGTTCAAATCCAGCCCTATGCCGACATAGACGCCTGCCTGCCGCAGGACGGACTTTGCCGCGCTGATGCCGGCGTCTTCCAGGGCCTTGGCCGCCACCTGCAACATCAACAACTGCTGCGGCAGCATGTCCTTTAGCTCATTCGGCGGAATGCGAAAACGTCCCAGTGGGATGGCAAGCTGGTCTATTTGATAGGCCCGCGCCGCGCCCTTTTGTCCCCAGCCATGCACCTCGGTCGGTTCAACCCGGCCGCTCTCGGCAAAAATGCGCTGCCGAAAGTCCTGCAAGGAGGCCCACGGGCCGAAGTGCGCATCCATGCCGATGATCGCTATCTCCTCATTTCCGCCCCGTTCCGCGATCTTTGCCGATTTTATTTGGGGCAATACTCTTTCGGTGCGCCCCGCCGCTTGGCCGCGCCATTCTTCCAACAAGACGTGGGCGTTGATGCCGCCGAAGCCGAAGGCGCTGATGGCCGCGCGCCGGGGCGTGGCCGCTGCGCGCCGTGCCCAGGCTTGCGGTTCTGACAAGACTTGGAACGGACTATTGCCAAGCGCAATGGAGGCCGGTGGGCGGGTGAAATTGGCCGTTGGCGGCAGTGTGTCGTGCCGCAGCGCCAGCAGCACCTTGATCAGCCCGGCGGCACCGGCGGCGGTGAGCAGATGGCCGACATTGCTCTTCACCGAGCCGATGACACATTTGGGTCCGTTGCGCTGGCTGTCGTTTTGGCCCTTGCGCTTGCCCTTGTCTTGCCCATCCCAAAGGCTGAGCAGGCTGTTGAACTCCACCGCATCACCGACCGGTGTGCCGGTGCCGTGGCATTCGATCAGATCCACATCGCCCGGCTGCCAACCGGCTTGTGCATAGGCGGCGCGCATCGCCCGGCACTGGCCTTCCGAGTCCGGCGACATGAGGTTGCCGCCGATGTCGTTGGACAGACCGGCGCCGGCGATGACGGCATGGATCTGATCGCCGGCGGCCAGCGCATCATCCAGGCGCTTCAGCATGAGGATGCCGCAACCCTCGCCGACGACCAGGCCATCAGCCTTGTGATCAAAGGGCGCGCAGCGACCGGAGGCGGAGATGGCATGCAAGGCGGAGAAACCCATCTGCGTATAGAGCGAATCCGGACGCGACAGGCCGCCGCAGAGCATAGCGTCCGCCCGCCCGGCCTGTAATTCATCCACCGCGTACTTGAGCGAATACAGCGAAGATGCACAGGCTGCATCCAGGGTGTAGCTGCCACCGCCCAAACCCAGCGCCCGGGCGAGCAGGCCGGCCGGCAGGGCGGCGGCGTAGCGGTTCCGCGTATCGGTCTTTGCTTGCGTGCGGGTCTCGCCGAAGATGGCCTGTTCAAAGAGCGGCAGCAGGCGCTCGGCGGCAATGTTGGATGCGCTCTCAGTCGGCAAGACGATGTTGCCGATCACCAGCCCGACCCGGGCCTTATCAAGCTGCGCCGTTGCCGCATCATCCCACGCCTGTCTGCCGGCATGCAGCAGCAGCGAAAAGGCCGGATCAAGCGAGATCAGCAATCCCTCTTCCAGCAACAGCCCGGCCGTATTTAAGGGAAAATCATCGACAAAACAGGCGCGGCGGGAATAGACCTTGTCCGGTGCCGGGCCGCCGGGCGCATACACATCTTCCAGCGACAACAGCCAGCGCCCCGGCGGCGGCTCGCGTGAACAATCGCGCCCGGCCAGGATATTTTCCCAGAACTCGCTGAGATCATCGGCGCCGGGGAATGCCGCGCCCATGCCGATGATGGCGATGCGTTGCTTGTTATTCACTTGGCTATAAGCTACGGCGGCAGATTGACGGGGGAATGCAGTCTATCACAGCTTGTTAAGATAAATAATGCAGGGCCGGGGAAGCAAGCCGCACCCGGCTGATGGGGCTTTTCATGTATGCCACAGGAATAAACAGGAACATAGATAAATTAACAACAAGTGTAATCATTCTGATTGCACCATGCGCACTTTTTGATTACACTATAAAATCATGATAAGACGTTTTCGCCATAAGCGAATCAAACGATTTTTTGCTGATCCAAGATATAGCGATAAACGAGGTATCAATCAAAATACTGAGTCTCGATTGAGCGTGATACTTGATGCCTTGGATGTGATTGAAAAGGCCGAAGAAATGGACATCGCTGGATTGTACTTTCATAAACTTACCGGCGATAGAAAAGGTGAATACAGCGTTCGTGTTACAGCTAACTGGAGAATTACCTGGAGTATGGATGGCAATGATGTCACAAACGTAAATTTGGAGGATTATCACTAATGACCCGTAAACCATCACACCCCGGTGCCCTCATCAGGAATATCATACTGCCTGAAACAGGTTTATCTGTCAGTGCCTTGGCGGAGCGCTGTGGTGTTGCTCGAAATACCCTGTCCAAGGTGGTGAATGAACGCGGGAATATAACCGAAGACCTCGCTATTCGCTTAAGTCGGGTGCTGGGCAGCACCCCCCAGTTCTGGCTCGCCATGCAGGCCAAACTAAAGTTGTGGCAACTAGAACAAAAAAACGCCGCTATCTATCGGCGCATGGAGAAAATACAGATGAGTTAATTGGCGGCGGTGACAAGGACGCAGCAACGAGATCAAAACCGTTCCCCAAGAGAGCAAGAGCATCTGGCGGAGAAAGAGGGATTCGAACCCTCGATGGGCTTTTAACCCATACTCCCTTAGCAGGGGAGCGCCTTCAGCCACTCGGCCATTTCTCCAAAATACGACATGCAAATTGTAGCTGCTGCAAAGAAGCTCTGATCAAATCATAGTTTCTTGGCGGCGGGCACTAAGGGTGTGCCGTCCTTCATCAAGCACCAAACAACACGAGAGCGATGTATCAGGATCGATGGATACAAGCTATCGCTCTTCATCAATGTCCGCCTGCTCGGCGGCAAAGTCTTGCGCAAGCTGCTCTTTGTTTTGTTTGGCCTTTTCCAACTGGATCCGCTCATAGATTTCTTCTCGATGCACGGCGATTTCCTTTGGTGCGTTGACACCGATACGCACCTGATTGCCACGGATCCCAAGCACTGTTACGTTAACGTCATCGCCAATCATCAACGACTCTCCAATCCTGCGCGTTAATATCAACATCCTTAACTTCTCCTATCAGGTTCTATTTGCGCTATAATTCTACATCGCCTGGATAAAACGATCATTTCAATTTATGCCGCTGGATTGTCTGCATCTTCCAAGCCAAAGGCGGCGTGCAGGGTCCTCACACCCAACTCCAGGTACTTCTCATCAACGACAACCGAGACCTTGATCTCCGAGGTGGAGATCATCTGAATATTGATCCCCTCACGCCCCAGCGCCGCAAACATCTGGCTGGCGATGCCTGCGTGTGAGCGCATGCCCACCCCGACAATGGACAGTTTCACGATACGCGCATCGCCCGATACCTCCCGGGCGCCCAATTCGGCGGCTGTGTGTTTCAGTATCGCCAGGGCCTTGTCATACTCCTTACGGTGCATAGTAAAGGTGAAATCCGCGGTGTTGTCCACCCCGACATTCTGCACGATCATATCCACTTCGATATTGGCCGCGGCAATCGGCCCCAGGATCTTGTACGCCACCCCGGGGCTATCGGGCACCCCCAGTATGGTCAATTTGGCTTCATCGCGGTTATGTGCCACGCCGGAAACGAGCGCCTTTTCCATATTTTCATCCTCATCGGTAATGCGTGTGCCCGGGCCCGGTGCAAAGGAAGACAGCACCCGCAAGGGAACGTGATATTTGCTGGCGAATTCCACCGAGCGTATCTGCAAGACCTTGGCGCCAAGGCTCGCCAACTCCAGCATCTCTTCATAGCTCAGCTGCGCCAGCCGCCGCGCCTCAGGGACGATACGCGGATCGGCCGTATAGACGCCGTCCACATCGGTATAGATGCGGCATTCATCCGCTTCTAACGCCGCCGCCATCGCCACGGCCGTGGTATCCGAGCCGCCGCGGCCTAAGGTGGTAATATTGCCGGCATCGTTGATCCCCTGAAAGCCGGCAATGACCACCACCTTGCCTTCAGACAGCGCCTTGCGCACCCGCAGCGCATCAATATCGACGATGCGCGCCTTGCCATGCACATTATCGGTCAGGATGCGCACCTGGCCGCCGGTGAATGATTCGGCCAAGTAATCCCGCTGCTTCAATGCCATGCTCAGCAGGGCGATGGTAACCTGCTCGCCGGTTGCTAAGAGCACATCAAGCTCACGGCTATCGGGTGCTGCGGATATCTCGTGCGCCAGCCGCAGCAGCCGATCGGTCTCGCCACTCATTGCCGAGACCACCACCACGGCCTCGTGCCCGTCTTCACAGCAGGCGATGATCTTGCCGGCAACCGCCTGGATGCGTTCGACGCTTCCCAGCGAGGTGCCGCCGTATTTCTGGACGATTAGTGCCATGCGTTTAGATGAAAGGCTGCGCGGCTTTTTTCTTAAGTCAAGCGCTGTCTCACCCACTCCGGCACGGCGGCTAAGGCCGCCGGCAGCGCCGCCGGATCATTGCCGCCGGCCTGGGCCATATCGGCGCGCCCGCCGCCCTTGCCACCCACCTTAGCCGCGACAAAATTCACCAATTCGCCCGCCTTGAGTTGCGCGGTCCGATCCCGGGTCACGCCAGCGATGAGATTCACCTTTGCATCCTGCACCGTGGCCAGCACCACCGCGGCCGTGCCCAGCTTGTTCTTTAGCTGATCAACCATCTCCCGCAGGGTCTTCACATCCGCCCCCTCCACCGCGCCCGCCAGCACCTTGACCCCGGCCACATCAACACTATCCGCTGCCAAGTCATGGCCGGCACGACTGGCAAGCCTTGATTTCAGCCGCTCAACCTCCTTCTCCAGCTGGCGAGAGCGCTCGAGCAATGCCTCCAGACGCGGCAGGGCGCTGTCTCTGTCCGTCTTGAGTAGCCGGGCAAGCTGATCTAAGCGAGCTTCGTTTTCCCCTATCCATTGCAGCGCAACTGTTCCGGTCAGCGCCTCTATGCGCCGCACCCCGGCGGCAATGCCGCTCTCGGCGATGATCTTGAACAGGCCAATATCGCCGCTGCGTTGCACATGGACGCCGCCGCAGAGTTCTACGGAAAAATCCCCCCCTATGCGCAAGACCCGCACCTGCTCCTCGTATTTCTCGCCAAACAGCGACAGGGCGCCGGCGGCGATGGCCGCATCCAACGACATCTCCGCTATCTGCGTGGCCTGATTATCCAGAATAACCCGATTGACGATGGTCTCTAATTCTTGCAACTCCTGCTCAGAGAGCGGCGCTGGATGAGAAAAATCAAAGCGCAGGCGCTCTGGTGCAACCAGCGAGCCCTGCTGGCTGACATGCGCGCCCAATACCCGGCGCAGCGCCGCATGCAATAGATGCGTGGCAGAATGATTCCGAACAATAGCGCTGCGGCAGCGTGCATCTACTTTTGCAGTCAGTGCCTGGCCTGGACGAATGCTGCCCCGGATCACCTCGCCCAGGTGCACGTGCGCCTTGCCCTGTCTCTGCGTATCGACCACCTCGAACACCACGCCGTCAGCCAGCAACTGGCCGCGGTCGCCCACCTGGCCGCCGGCCTCGGCATAGAACGGCGTGGTGTCCAGGATAACCCCGCCCCGCTCGCCCTGCGTGAGTTCCTTATAAGTCTTCCCGTCTTTGAGGACGGCGCTGACTATGCCTTTGTCTTCCAGTTGTCTATAGCCGCTAAAATCAGAGCGCAGAGCAACATCATGATCGGCAGTCGGCAGATCAGGCGCAAAGCTGCTTGCCGCGCGCGCATGTTCACGTTGCGCGGCCATCGCCGCATCAAAGCCGGCCTGATCGATCTTGAGGCCGCGCTCCCGGGCAATGTCCGCAGTCAGGTCAAGGGGGAAGCCGTAGGTGTCGTAGAGCTTGAAGACATCCTCCCCCGCAATGGTCTTATCCGGCAGGGCGGCGACCAGGTCTTCCAGGTGCTTTAGGCCCAGCGCCAGGGTCTCGGCAAAGCGCTCTTCTTCCTGTTGCAGGCTGGTTTCGATAAACGCCTTTGCACTTTCAAGTTCAGGAAAGGCCGCCCCCATCAGCGCCGTCAGCGGTTCTACCAGCCGATAAAAAAACGGCTCACTAAAGCCGAGCCGGTGGCCATGCCGGGCGGCGCGACGGATGATGCGGCGCAGGACATAGCCGCGCCCGACATTGCCGGGCAGCACACCATCGGCGATCAGCACGGCGCAGGCGCGAATATGATCGGCCACCACGCGGGCTGAGACCCGGTCCAGTTGCTCTTTGCCGGCGAGTTCCTTGATGGCATTGAGCAGATATTGAAAGCTGTCTATGTCGTAATTGTCATGTACGCCCTGCATGACCGCGGCAATGCGTTCCAAGCCCATGCCGGTATCGACAGAGGGTTGCGGGATGGGACTTAAGTTGCCTGACTGATCGCGCTCATATTGCATGAACACGAGGTTCCAGATCTCCACATAGCGCTCGCCGTCTTGTTCAGCGCTGCCGGGCGGGCCGCCGGCGATGCCCTCGCCGTGGTCATAGAAGATCTCGCTGCAGGGCCCGCAGGGGCCAGTCTCGCCCATTGCCCAGAAGTTGTCCTGTTCTCCACAACGGCTGAAACGACTCTCAGCTACACCGATTTCATTCAGCCAGATAGCGGCGGCTTCTTCGTCTTGCTCATACACCGTCACCCACAACTTGCGGGCGGGCAATCCTAAAACCCGGGTCAAAAAATCCCAAGCGTAGTGAATCGCCTCGGCCTTGAAATAATCGCCAAAGCTGAAATTGCCCAGCATCTCAAACAACGTATGGTGACGGGCGGTATAACCAACGTTTTCCAGGTCGTTATGCTTGCCGCCGGCGCGCACGCAGCGTTGTGAAGAGACCGCGCGCTGATAGCTGCGTTTCTCCAGGCCGAGAAAGAACTCTTTGAATTGCACCATGCCGGCGTTGGTGAACAGCAAGGTCGGGTCATTGGCCGGCACGAGCGGGCTGCTGGCCACGATTTCATGGCCCTTGCCCTTGAAATAATCAAGAAAGACGCGGCGAATTTCGTCACTGCTTTTCATTTTTCTACGATGAGTTCTGAACGCGATCTGCATCAAATACTGCGCGTATCTGCTCGCTGGTGAAGCCGCGGTAATTGAGAAAGTTCGACTGCTTCATTCGTGCCGCATAATCAACAGGCAACGCCGGGCCGAATTTTTTCTCACGCAGCTTTGCCGCGAGCACAGACCAGTCGATAGCGCTCTCGGCAAGGGCACCTTCAATGATCTCAGCGGCAACACCGCGCGCGCGCAGTTCTTGGGCAATGCGTCTGGGGCCGTAGCCCTTGTGCTCACGGCTGTGGATGTAGGACCCGGCAAAACGGCGGTCGCTTTGCAGGCCTTGTTCCTTGAGCTGCGCAACAATCAAGCTGATCGCATCGCTATCCAGTCCGCGGCGTCCGAGTTTCTGCCTTAGTTCGCTCTCGCTGTGCTCGCGCCGGGCCAACAGGCTTAATGCGCGCGCCCGGATCGAGACAGCCCTGCTGCTCAGGCTTCAAGCTCCTCGGCGGCCGCGCCTTCGGCGGAAGCATCAGGCCGCGGCAGGGCAAGGGCGCGGATTGCGCTTTCAATCTCTTGCGCCATCGCCGGGTTTTCCTGCAAATGCCGGCGCACATTGTCCTTGCCCTGGCCGATGCGCTCGCCTTGATAGCTGTACCAGGCGCCGGTCTTTTCAATGAGCTCGTGTTTCACGCCCAGGCTGATTATCTCGCCTTCACGGGAGATGCCGCGGCCGTAGAGAATGTCGAAGATGACTTCTTTGAATGGCGGTGCGGTCTTGTTTTTCACCACCTTCACACGCGTCTCGTTGCCGATGATCTCATCGGCCTTCTTGATCGCGCCGATGCGGCGAATGTCCATGCGTACTGATGCGTAAAACTTCAGCGCATTCCCGCCCGTGGTCGTCTCCGGGTTGCCGAACATCACGCCAATCTTCATGCGGATCTGGTTGATAAAGATCACCAGCGTGTTGGAGCGCTTGATGTTGGCGGTCAATTTGCGCAGGGCTTGGGACATCAGGCGCGCTTGCAAGCCCATGTGGCTATCGCCCATGTCGCCTTCGATCTCCGCCCGCGGCGTCAAGGCGGCCACGGAGTCAATGATGATCAGATCAACGGCGCTGGAGCGCACCAGCATGTCGGTAATCTCCAGCGCCTGCTCGCCGGTATCGGGCTGGGAAACCAGCAGGTCTTCCATGTTCACGCCGAGCTTCTCCGCATATTGTGGGTCCAGGGCATGTTCCGCATCGACAAAGGCCGCAGTGCCGGCGGATTTCTGGATCTCCGCGGCGACATGCAGGGCCAGGGTGGTCTTGCCCGATGATTCCGGCCCATAGACTTCAACAACGCGGCCACGCGGCAGGCCGCCGATGCCCAGTGCGATGTCAAGGCCGAGTGAGCCGGTGGAGACGCTGGTCACATCCTGGACGACACCGCCGTCCCCCATGCGCATGATCGAGCCCTTGCCGAATTGCTTCTCAATCTGGCTAAGCGCCGCGGTCAGGGCTTGCTGTTTTTTTTCATCCATTTCTCTAATCGCCTCTCTGCTTGGATTTAAGTTAAAAGAACGGCGCATTATCCCACAAATCTAGCCGGATGACAGCGGCCAGATTTCAAGCGCTTCATAGCGCACGCCTGCCGCGCCTGAAATGGACTCAAGCAGACAGAAATCCCGTATGTTCCACAAGATGGGTTCAAGGCCGGCAGTCTGGGCTTGTACGGGCGGCGCGGTAACTCCTCTGGCCAGCGTCACATGCGGTCGATAGGGCCGCCGCGCCAGCGGCAGGGCGCGGGCCTGCACCAGGGCCTTCAGCTTCCCGACCAGCTCGCCCAACGCATCCGGGATCACGGCGGGGGCGAGCCAGAAGACTTCAGACCCCGGCCACCAGCCGCTTCGATCCAGCCGCAGGGAAAAACCCGGCGCTGTTATTTGCGCCGCTCCGGATAATAATACCTGGCGATGGTGCGCTTGCACATCGCCCAAAAAGGCCAGCGTCAGGTGCCAGTTATCGTATGCGACGGGACGCCCCTTGCGTATTGGCAGTCTCTGCGCAAGCGCCGCTATCTGCCGCCGGACATCCTCATCCGGCCACAGGGCAAAAAATAATCGCGGCATGTCTTGGTGATGAGAAAAATAGCGCGCCGCCTTAGGCCCTGCTCTCCACAATGTCCAGCAGGCCCTGCACCGCCATTAAGATGCTCTGCTCGCGCACCTGCCGCCGGTCGCCGTCAAATCGCACTTGGGCGGTCTTGGTACTATGGCCGCGTAGGCCCCAGCCAAAGCAGACTGTGCCGACCGGTTTCTCTGCGCTGCCGCCGCCCGGCCCGGCGATTCCGGTCACCGCGACACTGAAGTCCGCCGGGCTATGGCCAAGCGCACCGGCGGCCATGGCGGATGCGGTCTGCTCGCTGACCGCCCCATAGCGCAGCAGCGTATCACCGGCGACACCCAGCAGCTCCTGCTTGGCACTGTTGGTGTAGGTCACAAAACCCCGCTCAAACCACTGTGAACTGCCGACAACGCTGGTCAGCAGATGGGCAATGCCGCCGCCCGTGCATGACTCGGCCGTCACCACGGTCTGACGGCTCGCGATCAATAATGCGGCCAGTCTCTCGACCATGTCTTGCCCGGTGCTTTCAGTCATGTTGATAGCTGAAAATAATCCGCCTTAGCGTCGTTTTTTGAAGAATTCCCGCAACAGCCTAGAACAGCCTTCCTCAAGCAGGCCGCCGGTCACAATGATGCGGTGATTGAGCTTGTCCGTCCCCGCAATGGAAAAGACCGTGCCGGCCGCCCCGGCTTCATGGTCGTATGCGCCAAAGACCAGACGATGGATTCGGGCCTGGATAATTGCGCCGGCGCACATGACGCACGGCTCAAGGGTCACATACAAGGTAGCGCCCGGCAGACGATAATTCCGCGCCCGCTCAGCGGCATGGCGCATGGCGAGAATTTCCGCATGGGCGCTGGCGTCATGTCTGGCAATGGGCTGGTTCCAGCCCGCGCCGATGCGCTCATCGTCCCGAACAAGCACCGCCCCAACCGGCACTTCACCTTCCCGCTCGGCCCGTTGCGCCAGAGTGATCGCTGCCTGCATCCAGTCCGCGTCATTCATTATGGCAGGAAAGTCCTGAGTCGCTCATGCCGCACCAGCTTGACACAAGGCAGCGTTCGTTTGTTTGCAAGCGAATACAGCTCGCCCTCGCCGATCTCTTCAAACCCAAGTTTCTTCAGTACGCGGGCGGATTGCTCATTGCCTTTGATATACGCCGATGCGAAGTTTTGAAGTTGCAGCGCCTCAGCAGCATAGTCCAGCAGCGCTTTGGCGGCCTCGGTTGCATAACCTTGGCGCCAATGCACCCGCGCCAGCCAGTAGCCCAGTTCATAATAATCGCACTCGCCATCCCGGCTTAAACCAACGCCGCCGATCAGTACATCGTGCCGAAATATACTCAGGTTCAATTCCGACTCGCTGGTTATCCGTAGCCAGTCATCGGCATCTTTTTCCGTGTAGGGGTGCGGTACGCGCGACAGCCACCTGGCCACCTCCCAATCGCCTATCGCGGCCAGCAGCGTCGGCTTGTCCTGCGGCCGCGGCCTTTTCAAGACCAGGCGCGCTGTGCTGATCCTTGTCATTCCCACTCAATCGTTGCAGGCGGTTTGCTGGAAATGTCATAAACGACACGCGATACGCCGGCCACTTCGTTCATGATCATGCCAGAGACAAGTTCCAGGAATTCATACGGCAGGTGTGCCCAGCGCGCGGTCATGAAATCAATGGTCTCTACCGCACGCAGCGATATGACATATTCATAGGCGCGCGCATCGCCTTTTACGCCGACGGATTTCACCGGCAAGAATACGGCAAAGGCCTGGCTCGTGCGGTCATACAGATCATGTCTGTGCAGTTCTTCGATAAAGATGCTGTCCGCCTGGCGCAGTATCTCGGCATATTCCTTACGCACTTCACCCAAGATTCGTACCCCAAGCCCCGGGCCGGGAAAGGGATGTCGATGGATCATTTCCTTTGGCAAACCTAATTCAACGCCGAGTTTTCTGACTTCATCCTTGAATAGCTCGCGCAGCGGCTCAATGAGTTTCAGGTGCATCTTCTCCGGCAGGCCGGCCACGTTGTGGTGCGACTTGATCACCGCTGCCTTGCCGGTCAGTGCCCCGGCGGATTCGATGACGTCTGGATAAATCGTGCCCTGCGCCAGCCACTTTTCATGTTGTAGTTTCCGCGCCTCTTCTTCAAAGATGGCAATGAACTCACGGCCGATGATCTTGCGTTTTTCCTCAGGCTCACTCACACCGGCGAGCCTTTTCATATAGCGCGCTTCCGCATTGATACGGCGCACCTTTATACCTAAATGCTCGGCAAAGCCCTGCATGAGCTGATCCCCCTCATCAAGACGCAGCAGGCCAGTGTCAACAAAGAGACAAGTGAGTTGCTTGCCAATCGCCTTGTGCAGCAGGGCGGCAACAACAGCAGAATCCACCCCGCCGGATAGGGCGAGCAAGACCGCATCTTTGCCGACCCTTGTTCGTATCTCCTTAATGGATTCAGCGATGATGTTGCCGGTATTCCACGACGACCCACAGCCGGCAATATCATGCAGGAAGCGATGTAAAATCGCCGCGCCCTGGCGCGTGTGCGTTACCTCAGGGTGGAACTGTAAGCCATACAAGGCGCGCCGCTCATCCGCCATCCCGGCTATCGGCGTATTATCGGTCGAGGCGATGCGCTGAAAGCCCTCCGGCAGGGCTTCCACCTTATCGCCGTGGCTCATCCAGACATCAAGCAGGCCGTGACCGGCCGCGTTGGTCTCATCCTGAATGCCTTTGAGTAATCGAGAATGACCGCGCGCCCGCACCCGAGCGTGGCCGAATTCACGCGCGCTTGCCGGCCGCACCTTGCCGCCCAGCTGTGCCGCCATCGCCTGCATGCCATAACAGATCCCCAGCACCGGGACGCGCAGTTCGAAGACAATGGACGGGATGCTGATGCCGTTGATTGCAGTCGCCGACTCAGGCCCGCCGGATAAGATAAGCGCCTTGGGGTTGAAGGCGCGGATGGCTTGTTCATCCATGTCGTAGGGATGTATTTCGCTATAGACTTCGGCCTCGCGCACGCGGCGGGCGATGAGTTGGGTATATTGCGAGCCGAAGTCCAGGATCAGCACCTTATCGGCATGGATGTCTTTCATCTTGTCCTCACTCTTTCAGTCATCGAAAGACGAAAGGCCGGTCAATGCAGCGCTCGGCAATGACGAACTCAAGCGCGGTAATTCGGCGGCTCCTTGGTGATCGTCACATCATGCACATGGCTCTCTTGCATGCCTGCGCCGGTTAGGCGGACAAAGTTTGGTTTGCTGCGCATCTCTTCCAAGCTGCGGCAACCGGTATAGCCCATCGCGCCGCGCAGCCCGCCGAGCAGCTGGTGCACGATGGTGTTTAGCGCGCCCTTGTATGGCACTCGGCCCTCGATCCCCTCCGGCACCAGCTTTTCAATCTCGTCACTTTCCTGGAAGTAGCGATCGGATGAGCCGTGCTTTTGCGCCATCGCGCCGAGCGATCCCATGCCGCGGTAGGACTTGTACGAACGCCCCTGGTATAACTCCACCTCGCCGGGCGCTTCTTCCGTGCCGGCAAACAGCCCGCCGATCATGGCTGAATGGGCGCCGGCGGCAAGGGCCTTGGCCAGATCGCCAGAGTAGCGAATGCCGCCATCGGAGATAAACGGCACGCCGCTGCCGTGTAGGGCTTGAGACACGTTTGCCACCGCCGAGATCTGCGGCATACCAACGCCGGTGACGATGCGGGTGGTGCAGATCGAGCCCGGCCCGATGCCGACCTTCACGCCGTCCGCCCCTGCCTCCACCACGGCCTTGGCACCTTCGGCAGTGGCCACGTTGCCGCCGATCACCTGGCAGTCCTGATGGCTGGTCTTGATCCATGTGACCATGTCCAGTACGCCTTGCGAATGGCCGTGCGCGGTATCGACAACCAGCACATCAACGCCGGCCTCGATCAGCGCCTGCACCCGCTCGCGCGCCCCCTGCCCCACCCCAACGGCCGCACCGACACGCAGGCGCTCATCGCTGTCTTTACACGCATCGGGAAACTCTTCCGACTTGCTGATGTCCTTGACCGTTACCAGGCCGCGCAACTCAAAGGCATCATTGACCACCAGCACCTTCTCGATGCGATGGCGGTGCAAGAGCGCCGTGATCGCCTGATTATCGGCCCCTTCTGCGACTGTTACCAGGCGCTCTTTGGGCGTCATAATGCTGGACACCGGCGCGTTATAATGCGTCTCAAAGCGCAGATCGCGGCTGGTTACAATGCCGACCAGCGCTGCACCTTCCACCACCGGCACACCGGAAATATTGTTGGCACGGGTCAAGGCAATGATCTCGCCGATGCTGGTATCCGGGCTGACGGTTAGCGGATCGCGAATGACGCCCGCCTCATATTTCTTTACCATGCGCACCTGGCGCGCTTGCTCTGCCGGGCTCATGTTCTTGTGGATGATCCCCATCCCGCCTTCCTGGGCGATGGCGATGGCGAGCGCGCCTTCGGTCACGGTATCCATTGCCGCGGAGATCAGCGGGATGTTGAGCGCAATCTCGCGCGTGAGCCGGGTCTCCAGGCCGACATCTTTGGGCAGCACCTTAGAGTAGGCGGGAATAAGCAGTACGTCATCAAAGGTAAGGGCTTGTTCGATAATTCTCATGGAAGAAACACGCACCGCCTGCGTAAGGTAAAATGACCGGCCATTATAATGAAATTTAAAGATTTAATGAAGCCAAAATGCACAGCGCCCTGAACATGAGTTGCCGTGAGATCTACAGCGTCACCCGCTTAAATCGCGAGGTGCGCGCCGTGCTGGAAGGCAGCTTCCCGGCGCTCTGGGTGGAAGGGGAAATCTCCAACTTAGCGCGGCCCGCCTCCGGCCATTGGTATTTTTCTCTGAAGGATCCATCTTCACAGGTGCGCTGTGCGATGTTCAAGAATCGCAATCGCAGCATAAAATTCTCCCCGGAAAACGGCATGCAGGTCATCGCCAAGGCGCATGTCGGCCTGTATGAAGGGCGGGGCGAATTTCAACTCGTTGTTGAGACCTTGGAAGCGGCCGGCACCGGCGCCCTGCAACAGGCCTTTGCCCGGTTGAAAGAAGAATTAAACCGCGAAGGTCTATTTGACGGCGCGCACAAACAGGCCCTGCCCGCTTTCCCCAGAACCATCGGCATTATCAGCTCACCCACCGGTGCCGCCGTGCAGGATATTCTCAAGGTTTTGAAACGGCGCTACCCCGGCGGCAATGTCATCATCTATCCGGTTGCGGTGCAGGGCGAGGGTGCTGCGCAGCAGATCGCCGGCGCCCTGGCGCTGGCCAATGAACGCCGCGAGTGTGAGGTGCTGATCCTCGCCCGTGGCGGCGGCTCGCTGGAAGACCTGTGGGCCTTCAACGAGGAAGTGATCGCCCGGGCGATCTTCGATTCTTCTTTACCCGTAGTCAGCGGCGTCGGCCATGAGATCGATTTTAGCATCGCCGATTTCGTCGCCGACCAACGCGCCCCGACGCCTTCGGCGGCTGCTGAGTTGGTCAGCCCGGATACGACAGCACTACGGGCGCGCTTATCCAGCCTGCAAGACAGACTAAGCACCCATAGCAGACATCTGCTGCAATCTTATAGACAAAGCCTGCTGCTGCTGGAGAGGCGCCTGCCTGATCCCGCCAGGGAACTGGAAAATATCAGTCAGGGCCTGGATGATATGGCGCTGCGGCTACAGCGAAGCGCCCGCGCCGTCCTTGCGCTGAAAGGCTCGCAACTGCTGGCGCTCTGCGGCACAATCAACAGCCACAATCCCTTGCAGCGACTGGCGCTGTATAAGAACAAGGCCTCTTATCTGGGCGAGCAATTACGCGTGAGCATGTCTCATTATCTTCTTGCAACAAGGGCAAGGCTTCGGCATCTTAACAGCGCTCTGCATGCGGTCAGCCCGCTGGCGACATTGGCGCGCGGCTATGCCATCGTCACGGCGGATGAGAGCGCCGACATTGTTCGAGATGCGGGCACCTTGAGGCCGGGGCAGATGATCAGGACGCGTTTTGCCAGAGGGCATATTCACTCAAGCGTAGAGAAGATCAGTAAAGATGATTAGCAAACGATTGTTTGCCTCCAGCCTGTTGTTATTTTTAAGCGCGGCAGCAGCGCAAGACCTGCCGCGGCCGGAGCAGGTCCCGGGCGGGCTGGCGCTGGTCGAGATCAGGCAAGCGGCAAGGCCGGCGGCCTATTATCAAGGCCGGCGCGTGATGGTGCTTGGCAGGCCCGGTGCCTGGCAGGCGATCATCGGCATCCCGCTAAGTGCGAAGCCCGGCAGGCATACGCTGCTGGTTAAAAACGGTGCGCAAAAAGAGCATTTCTTTGCGGTCAAGGACAAGGAGTATGAGACTCAGTACATCACCATAGCGGACAAGCGCAAGGTCAACCCGGCGCCGGTGGACATGGAAAGGATCAGCCGGGAGCGCCCGCTCATCAGACAGGCAAAGGCGCACTGGTCGGAGATTGCACCGCGCTCGCTTAGATTAAGCCTGCCAGTGGCAGGTCCCTACAGCAGCCCCTTTGGCCTGCGTCGCTATTTTAACGAGCAACCGCGCCGGCCGCACAGCGGCCTGGACATCGCCGCAGCGGAGGGCACCCCGGTCAAGGCCGCGGCCGCAGGCCGGGTGATCAATACCGGCGAGTATTTTTTTAACGGCGGCACGGTTTTTATCGACCACGGCCAGGGACTGCTCACCTTGTATTGTCACCTGAGCAGGATCAATGTGGAAAGCGGCCAGGCCGTGCAGCGCGGGGAGATCATCGGGGCAGTCGGCCAGACCGGCCGGGTAACCGGCGCCCACCTGCACTGGGGCGTGATAGTAAATCAGACCATGGTGAACCCCGAATTGTTTCTGGCGATTGAGTGAATGGCCTAATAGCGCAATCGATACCAGAGCATACCGAGATATTCATGTACCGCCCGGTTTGTGGCGGCTAAGGCTTGCGTATTGGGGATGAGTTTTTTGATCAGGCTGCGCTTGGGATCGTATCTTGTATAGACAGTCGGTGCGGGCGTTACTATCAGGCCCGCCTGCTCAAACATTGCCGCGGCGCGCTGCATGTGCCGGGCGTGCGTGACCAGATAGACCTGCTCTATGCCTGCTGCGTGCAAGATAGGGGCGCTGTACATGGCATTCTCGGCGGTATTACGGCTCTCTGTTTCCTTCCACTTGGCCTCCACCCGGAAACTATCGGACAGTGCGCGCGCCATGAGTTCCGCCTCCGCGAGCGGCTCGTCTCGTAAGCGTCCCGCCGATAGCAACACCGGCAGCCCGGTCTTCTTCTGCAGGAAGGCGGCATAGCGCAGGCGCTCTAGGGTAGAGGAACTCACCGTATCGGAAAAATACTCCGCGGCCTGCGGATAGCGCCCGCCGCCAAGCACGACAATGGCCTGCTCGCCCTGGCTGATAATCTCCTCCGGCAAGGGCGGGATATTTTCCAGGGCGGCAGACAGGAACACCGGCGTGGGATAGATGCTGGCTATATACAGCGAGACGACCGATACGAGCAGGCAGCCCTTGCCCAGCCGCGGATGACCTCGCAGCAGCAGGCAGCCCAGTAGGACTAGTAACAGATTAAGCGCCGGCGGAAAGAGCAGCGGTTTTAGGGCCTTGATGAGTGCCAGCAAATCCACGCTTAAGCCGTCTTGCCGATGTCGGCATCGCCTTGCGCCTGTCGATCAGCATGATAGGAGGAGCGCACCATCGGCCCGCTGGCAACATTGCTAAAACCCAGCGCAGTGGCATAGGCGCCCAAGTCATCGAACTCCTGCGGCTCAACAAAACGCGCCACCGCCAGGTGATAACGGCTGGGTTGCAAGTATTGGCCTATCGTCAGCATGTCACAATCATGCGCACGCAGGTCACGCAACACCGCCTTGACCTCCTCGATCTCCTCCCCAAGCCCGAGCATTAGTCCGGACTTGGTCGGGATGGAGGGATGTTGCGCCTTGAATCGTTTTATCAGATCCAATGACCATTGATAATCGGCACCGGGCCGTGCCTTTTTATAGAGCCGCGGCACGGTCTCCAGGTTGTGGTTGAATACATCCGGCGGAGCCGCTGCCAGCTTTTCCAGGGCCGGCTGCATGCGCCCGCGAAAGTCAGGCGTCAGAATTTCAATTTTGGTATCCGGTGTCTCAGCGCGTATCCGGCGGATGCAAGCGGCAAAGTGCGCCGCGCCGCCGTCTTTGAGATCATCTCGATCCACTGAGGTAATGACAACATAGCGCAGCTGCATCAACTTGATCGCTTGGGCGACATTGGCAGGTTCATTGCCATCCAGCGGCTTTGGGCGGCCGTGCGCCACATCACAAAAGGGACAGCGGCGGGTACACAGATCGCCCATGATCATGAAGGTTGCGGTGCCGTTGGCAAAGCACTCGCCCAGATTCGGACAGGCCGCCTCTTCACAGACGGTATGCAGTTTATGCCTGCGCAGGAGTTTTTTTAGCTCTGCGACCCGCGGGTTGGTCGGTGCCTTGGCGCGGACCCACTTCGGCTTGCGCGGCAGGGCGCCTTCCGTCGGCACGACCTTGATGGGGATGCGCGCCATCTTGAGCCGGCCGCGTTGCGCAAGTTGCGGCCCTTGTTGTATCTCGTTTTGCATGATCAGGCGGTCTCGTTAATTAGGTTTGATTGAGCGGCAATGATGTCAACACTATCATAGTCAAGGCGTGATGTTAATAGCGGCAACAGCCTCAGGGCAACTTCAGAAGGCGTCAATGCTACGCCTAACTCGCTTAGCTGCGTTACTGCCAATCCCGGATATCCACAAGGGTTGATGCCGCGAAAGGGCGCAAGTTCCATATCGACATTCAATGCCAGCCCGTGATAGCAGCAGCCTCGGCGCACCCGGAGGCCTAAGGCGGCGAGCTTTTTATCTTCAACATAGACCCCGGGCGCCCCCGCCCTTCGCCGCCCCGCCCGCCCCAGCTCATGCAGGAGATCGAGAACCGCCTGCTCCAACAAGCCCACATATTTTTTTATGCCCAATCCCTTGCGTTTTAGATCAATCAGCGCATAGACGATTAGCTGCCCCGGGCCGTGATAGGTGACCTGTCCGCCCCGGTCTGTCTTGATGACTGGGATCTGTCCCGCATCCAGAACATGCTCCGCCCGGCCCGCCATGCCTAAGGTATAGACCGGCGGATGCTGCAGGAACCAGAGTTCATCCGGCGTTGCGGGGCCTCTCATATCGCTCAGCCTGCGCATCTGCGCATAGGTATCATCATAGGCCTGCACGCCGAGCTGCCTGACAATGAGTTGCCTCACAGCGCCATCAAGACCCGTTTATTAGCGCTCAGTTCAAGGTAAATATTGTCCAGTTGTGCCCGACTCCCGGCCTGAATGGTAACGGTTACCGAGATGTATCTGCCGCCGTGACTGACCTTGGTCTTGACTGCATTTTCATGGATATTCTGCGCATGCTTGCGGACGATCTCGACCACCAGGGCATCGAAATCATCTTCCGCCCGGCCCATTGCCTTGATCGGAAAGGTACAGGGAAAGGTGAGGGGGGAGGAGTCTGTGTCCATGAATTTTTATCTTTGCTTGCTCTATCTTTTCTGGGTTAATCTTTTTTGGGGTCTGTCTTTTCCGGGGCCTGTCCCTTCGGCCTTGGTGCAGGCATAAAAGGGCCTTACGATGATCATCTTGAATGCTTTCACTTGCTATGCCAATATAACAGGATGATTATTCTCATCATTCACTTAAACATATAAGGGCCTGTAAAAATGAAGTCTATAATATTATTTTTCTTAGTTCTCACCAGCCTGGGATTTATCCAAATCAGTCTTGCCGATACCGGATCCAACTCCGGGCAGATCGTTGAGAAATGTGGCGCCGCACCAGAGCAGCCGGCAGTCCCGAATGGTCGGCAGGCCTCTGAGGAAGAGATGATTGCTGCGCAAAAGGCGCTGAAGGCTTTTATCGCCAACGGCGAGGATTATATAAAATGTCT
Source organism: Gammaproteobacteria bacterium (assembly GCA_963923955.1). Classification (GTDB taxonomy): domain Bacteria; phylum Pseudomonadota; class Gammaproteobacteria; order Eutrophobiales; family Eutrophobiaceae. Next base: position 522,172 of record OZ000552.1, on the reverse strand, counting down.
GGATGAACTGGAGGGCAGCTGGGGCGAGGAGGCAACGGAGGAACAACGGGCGATGATTGTCATGTTTCACAACAAGATCGTGGACGACCAACAGGCGATTGCCGATCTATTCAATGCCGCGGTGCGCGCCTTCAAGGGCAAACAATAAGCAATGGCTTCTACGCTGATCCGATGAGGCGCTGCTTCACTGGATTAGCCCCCGGGCTTGCGTGATATTTGTGCGTGATAACAGATCAGGCAAGCCCTGGACAAGCCCTGCACCTGAATCCTTCCTTCCCAATTCCTGTCCTGTCCAAGTTATAATGGGCCGCGATGAACGTATTGGAGATCAGTCGGCTTGAGAAGACCTATGCGAGGGGCCCGCAGGCGCTGAAGGGCATTGACTTAGATATCGCAAGCGGGGACTTCTTCGCCCTGCTCGGCCCGAACGGGGCCGGCAAATCCACAGCCATCGGTATCCTCTCTTCTCTGGTCAAAAAGACCGGCGGGAAGATCTCCCTGTTCGGCCTTGATTTTGATCGTCATACCACAGAGATCAAATCGCGGCTCGGCATCGTGCCGCAGGAGCTCAACTTTTCCGTCTTTGAAACGCCGTTGGCCATACTCGTGAACCAGGCCGGCTATTACGGCATCCGGCGCAGGGTAGCGCTGGTGCGGGCGGAAAAATACCTGCGCCAACTGGGACTGTGGGAGCGGCGGGATGATTATTCGCGCAATCTCTCTGGCGGCATGAAGCGCCGTCTTATGATCGCACGCGCCCTGGTGCATGAGCCCGAGGTGCTGATCTTAGATGAACCAACGGCGGGCGTGGATGTTGAGCTACGGCGCTCGATGTGGGCCTTCCTAAAAGAGATCAACAGCCACGGCACGACCATCATATTAACCACCCATTACTTGGAAGAGGCGGAACACCTATGCAAGAACATCGCCATTATTAACAAGGGAAAGATCATTGAACACAGCTCGATGAAACAGTTACTGGGCAAGCTGCATACGGAGAGCTTTGTGCTTGATCTGGGCCGCCCGCTTGAAACATTGCCGCAGATACCGACACTCCGGTTACGGCTTATCGACCCCATGACCCTGGAGGCCGATCTGGATAAACAACAAGATATCAATGCGCTGTTCGCCGCCCTGAGCAAACACTGTATTCAGGTGCAGAGCATGCGCAATAAGTCCAATCGGCTGGAACAGTTATTTATCGACCTGCTCGGCGATAACAATGCCGCTGCGTAAAAGAAGCACACTTAGATGAAGACTGAAAAAATACTGATCGCCTATAACACGATTGTCATCAAGGAAGTGACGCGCTTCACCCGCATCTGGATGCAGACCATCGTGCCGCCTGCGGTCAGCATGACGCTTTACTTTATCATCTTCGGCAACCTGATCGGCCCGCGCATCGGCCCGATGGATGGTTTCAGTTATATGGACTATATCGCCCCGGGCATCGTGATGATGGCCATTATCAACAATTCCTATGCCAATGTGGTGTCCTCATTTTTCGGGGCAAAATACCAAAGCCATATTGAAGAGATGCTCATCGCGCCGGTGCCCAATATCATCATCTTAGCCGGCTATATCACCGGCGGCGTTGTGCGCGGGCTGCTGGTCGGTCTTGTCGTTACACTGGTTGCCCTGTGCTTCACTGACTTACAGGTTCATAACTATGCGGTGGTGCTCGCCGTTGTCCTGCTGACCGCCATCGTGTTTTCTCTGGGTGGGATGATCAACGGCATCTTTGCGAAGAAGTTTGATGATATATCCATCGTTCCGACCTTTATCTTAACGCCCTTGATGTATCTCGGCGGGGTATTCTACTCCATCGGACTGCTGCCGGAGTTCTGGCAAGATGTCTCGCGCCTCAACCCGGTGCTGTACATGGTGAATGCCTTCCGCTATGGAATACTGGGCGTATCAGACATCGACATCACCACGGCCTTTAGCATTACCCTCATCTTTATCGCCGTGCTCGGCGGCTACGCCTTATTGCTGTTACGCAGAGGCACCGGCATCAAGACCTGAAGAGCCTCTTGAACGGGCGCATCCTCGTGCATCTTGGGGGCTGGTTCAAAAGCGCAGCTTATAATCCATATAGACCTGGTGTGCCTTCTTCCATGCCGGCCCGACCCGGCCATCCCCCACGGCCCTGCCGTCCAGCCGAATAACCGGGGCGATGCCAAGACTGGAACTGGTAAGCCAGATTTCATCGGCCTTAAGTAATTCATCCTCAGAAATGGCGGCCTCCGCACAGGCCATTCCCGTATCCTGTAGCAATTCCACCAGCAGATCCCGGGTCACCCCGGCCAGCAGCCTGCCGTCCTTAGGCGGTGTCTTGACGATGCCCTCTTGCACCACAAAGACATTGGCCGCCGCGGCTTCGGTCACATAGCCCTCCCGTATCAATATGGCATCGACGGAGCCATCCTTTTGCCGGGCATATTGCTTTAACAAGACATTTGGCAGCAGGGCGATGGCCTTGATATGACAATAGTGCCAGCGAATATCCGCATGCGTGACCGCGGTGATGCCTTTAGCAGGATCCTTGGCGATGACCGAACGGCACATCACAAAGACCGTGGGTTCCAGCGCGCCGGCATAGACATGATTCCGCTCATCAACGCCGCGCGTTACCTGGACATAAAGAGACCGCTCCACATCAGCCGGGTTCTTGTTTAACAGCGCTTGCAGTAGATCAGTCCATTCGGCCTCTGAATGCGGGTTGGCGATGTGGATGCTCCGCAGGCTATTCGCCAGCCGGGCAAGGTGTTGTTGCAAGCGAAATATTCGGCCATTGAAGACGGGGATGATCTCATACACGCCATCGGCAAAGGTAAAGCCGCGATCCAGTACCGAGATGCGGGCCTCTGCCAGGGGCAAAAAGGCGCCATTTAGATAGACGATCGACATATGCGCTTACTGCAACAGCAGTTTGATTTCATCTTTAATACGCTCCCAAAAACCACCTTCGGCGACCGCATCAAGCGTGATCAAGGGGCGCTCGGCCAATTCCTCTCCATCCAGACTCACCGTCAAGCTGCCTTCTGTCTGGCCGCGGCCAAGCGGGGCAATGAGTTTTGTGTTGACGGCAATGGACGCATCCAGATCTTCGTATCGTCCGCGCGGGATAGTAAGCACCAGCTCATCCTCCAGGCCGAGCGCAACATTCTCTACCGCGCCCTTCCACACCCTGCCGGTGGCAATCGCTTCCTCCGCGCCATAGAGCCTGTGCGTTTCATAAAAACGAAAGACAAAATTCAACAGCGCCTGGGTTGCCCTGGTCCGGCTGTTTGCGCCATCCATGCCCATGACCACGGATATCAAGCGCATGTCATTGCGCTTGGCGGACACCACCAGGCAATAACCGGCGCTCTCGGTATGGCCGGTCTTGATCCCGTCCACCGAAGCATCACGCAACAGCATCTGGTTGCGGTTATATTGGGTAATGCCGTTAAAGGTGTATTCCTTAATCGCATGCCAGGCATAGATATCGGGATGCTGCCTGATGAGCGCGGCGGCGAGCAGCGCCATATCCCGTGCAGTGGTGTAGTGCCGCTCATGCGGCAGGCCGGTGCTGTTCATAAAGTGGGTATTGGTCATCCCCAGCTCAGCCGCATATTGATTCATCATCTGCGCAAAGGCCTCTTCGCTGCCAGCGATGTATTCGGCCAGGGCAACGCTGGCATCATTGCCGGACTGGATGATGATGCCCTTGAGCAGCGCCTCGACTGTTACTTGGCTGTTGACCTCAATAAACATTCTGGACCCCGGCATGCGCCAGGCCCTCTCGCTCACCCTGACCTCGTCATCCAGAGTGATGCGGCCGTTTAGTAATTCGCCGGTGGCGACATAGACCGTCATCATCTTGGTCAGGCTGGCGGGTTCCACCCGTTCATCTATCTTCTCTGCCACAATGAACTGCCGACTATCGGAATCCATCACCAGGTAAGACGTGGCCTTGAAAGCCGGTGGGGCCGGCACGATGGCTGCGACGCCTGCTGTTGTACGCAAAAGAAATGCTGCCAAAAGGCCGACTGCTAAAATAACTCTCATCATTAGACCTAATCTATATTGATATGATTTATAAAAACGAGATTCCTGCGGAAGAGATTGATCTTAGCGCTGCCCTTCTAAATACGCAGTTCGTATCTGTGCGGCCAGTTGATAGACCGCCAGCGCATACATAGAACTGTGGTTATAGCGGGTAATCACATAAAAATTATGCAGCGCCAGCCAGTATTGCCTCCCCTCTTCCGTTTCATATTCCAACAATTTTATCTTCTCATCATCGCCCAGCCGCACATCCTTTCCCAGCCCGTAGTCATCCAGCCGGGCGCTTGATACACTCGGCCGTAGCCCCTTGCTCAAGGCCAGCAGATAGCGCTCATCCTGCGGGCGTGTCGGGAATACAATCCAGGCGCCCTCGCGCCAGCCATGTTGCTTGAAATAATTCCCCACGCTGCCGATCGCATCCACCGGGTTATCCCAGATGTCGATGCGGCCGTCCTCATCAAAATCCACGGCATAATGGCGATAGCTGCTGGAGATAAACTGCGGCATTCCCATGGCGCCGGCATAGGAGCCGCGTAAGCTGAGCGGGTCAATATTCTGCTCACGGGCCAGCAGCAGGAACTGCTCCAGCTCGCGGCGAAAAAATCTGGCGCGCTTGGGGTAGGCAAAGGCCAGGCTGGCCAGCGACTCCAGCACCTTGTATTTGCCCTGCAGCCGGCCATAGCGGGTCTCCACACCGATGATGGCCACTATGATCTCTATGGGCACGCCATAGACCTGATTAGCCCGCTCCAGCGTGGCCTTGTTTTCACGCCAGAACTCCACGCCCAGTTGCACGCGCTCGGACGTTAGAAAGATAGGCCGATATTTATACCAGGGCAGGGCCTCGGCCGGTCTTGAGATGGCCTGGATAATGTCAGCGGAAATGCTGACCTGCCGAAACAGAGACTTAAGCCGATCCTTATCAAAGCCATGCTTGCCGACCATTTCATTGATGAACTGCCGGACATCCTCGCGTCCGGAAATATCTGCCCGGCCCGGGCTGCTTAGCAACAACGCTGCCACTAAACCGAAATACAGTGCTGGTTTTCTCATAGTTTCTCTTTGCCTTAAATATCTCGTGTTCTCATGTTCAGCCGGTCAATAGTCGGCGGTGGGTTTGTATGCCCATCAAGATGCCAAAGCCCAACATCAATGTTACCATCGAGGTGCCTCCGTAGCTGATCAGGGGCAGCGGCACACCGGCAACCGGCAGTTGCCCGGAGACCATGCCCATGTTCACAAAGACATAGACAAAAAACGTGAGCACAATGCCCGCCCCCAGCAGGCGGCCGAAGGTATGCTGTGCCTGCATGGAGATATACAGCCCCCTGGCAATGATGAACAGATAGATGCAGATCAGGAAGAGCACGCCCAGCAGGCCGAACTCCTCGCAAAACACGGCAAAGATGAAGTCGGTAGAGCGCTCGGGCAGAAAATCAAGCTGCGATTGCGTCCCGTTCAGCCAGCCCTTGCCGTACAGGCCACCGGAGCCGATCGCGATCTTCGATTGGATAATATGATAACCGGCGCCTAGGGGATCCTGCTCCGGGTTAAGGAAGGTCAACACCCGGCGGCGCTGATAATCGTGCATCAGATACCACCACACCGGCGTTGCCAGCGCAGCGCTGAGGCCAAAGCCTGCGATGAACTTCCAGCTGACTCCGGCGATGAACAAGACCGACAGGCCGGCCGTGGCGACCAACAGGGCTGTGCCCAGATCCGGTTGCCTGGCGATCAACCAGACCGGCACGATGATCATGATGAAGGCGATGATGATGCGTACCGGGGTAGGCGGCAGGGCCTTTTCGGAAAAATACCAGGCCAGCGCCATCGGCAATGCCAGCTTCATTAGCTCCGAGGGCTGAAAACGTAATAATTTCAAATCCAGCCAGCGCTGCGCCCCTTTGCCGCTATGGCCGAAGAATATGACCAGCACCAGCAGGCCGATGCCGAAGAGATAGGCCCAGAGCGACAGGCGCGCCAGCTGCGCCGGGGGGATCCGGGCCACCAGCATCATCAAGACAAGGGCCAGGCTCATGTGCATGCCCTGGCGCCAGATCAGGCTACTCTGCTGGCCGCCGGCGCTGTATAGGACCAGCAGGCCGATGCCGCACAAGACCAGCAGGCCGGACAACAGCGGCACATCCAGATGCAGCCGCTCTGTCAGCGTCAATTCCTTCATGCCACCCTCATCCAGATGCCGTCTCTTGCCCAGTCCGGTCTTTTAGATAATGGTCAAACAAGGTCCTGGCAATGGGGGCGGCATGGGTGGAGCCGCTGCCGGCGTTTTCAACAATAATGGCCACGGCGATCTTGGGTGTCTCGACCGGGGCAAAGGCGATAAACAGGGCATGATCGCGATGCTCTTCGGCCAGCTCCTCTTCCTGGTATTCCTCATCCTGGGCAATGGCAACGACCTGCGCCGTGCCGGTCTTGCCGGCAAATTGATAATCGGCATCTGCGCCGCTGCGCCGGGCGGTGCCGTTAAGGCCGTGCACCGCCTCCGTCATGGCATGAATGATCGCATCCCAATGCTGTGCTTGCATCAGCGTGACGGATTGATTGAGCGTATCTTGGCCTTGCAGGACCGGCCGGCCGTTGAGCGAGTCGCGCGCTGCGGCGAGCAGGCGCGGTTGCATGAGTCGGCCGCGGTTTGCCAGCGCTGCTGTGGCGCTTGCCAGCTGCAGCGGGGTGGTGAGCGCCGCGCCCTGGCCTATGCCTAAGATCAAGGTCTCGCCCGGAAACCAGGCCTGTCCATAGACTTTCTGCTTCCATGTACGAGACGGGATCAGGCCGCTGCTCTCACCGCCGATATCGATGCCGGTCTTGGCCCCAAAGCCAAAGCGCAGCAGCGCCGCAGAGATGCGATCGATGCCTAAGTCATGCGCCAGCTTATAAAAATAGACATCGCAAGATTCAGCAATGGCGCTGATCAGGTTCGCCTCGCCATGCCCCTCCTTTTTCCAATCGCGATAACGATGCGCCTGTCCTTTCAACACATACCAGCCCTGGCACCAGCTTGTCTCATCCGCTTCGCGCGTGCCGTCGTCCAGGGCGGCTAAGCCAATAAAGGGTTTAATGGTGGAGCCGGGCGGGTACTTGCCCTGCAAGGTGCGGTTCAATAACGGCGCATTGTTTGAAGCCAATAGCTGCCGGTAGGAGTCCGCATCAATGCCATTGACGAAGGGGTTGGGATCATAAGAGGGCGAGCTCACCATGGCCAGCACGGCGCCGGTATCCGGCGCAATGGCAACGATGGCACCGCGCCTGCCGGCGAGCGCCTGCACCGCCAGGTCTTGCAGGGAGGCATCCAGCGTTAGATGAATATTCTTGCCCGGCTTGGGCGGGGTTCTGTCCAGCACCCGAATCACGCGCCCCTGTGCATTGACCTCCACCTGCTGATAACCGACCTGGCCGTGCAACAATTCCTCATACGCCTTTTCCACGCCCAGCTTGCCCATGTGCGTGGTGGCGCTGTAATTCGAGGCATCCAGGGCCGCCAGTTCCTGCTCGTTGATCCTGCCGACATAGCCGATGGTATGCGCCAGGTCCATGCCGGCCGGGTAATGACGGCTCAGCCCGGCAACGACATCGACGCCGGGAAACAGGTGGCGATTGACCGCCACGCGCGCCACCTCGGCATCGCTCAGGTTCAAGCGCAAGGGAATGTTCTCAAAGCGCCGGCGGCGGGTTAATTGCTCCTTAAAGCGCCGAATGTCCTGTTCTTCTATGCGCACAAACTGCGTTAATTTGTCAATGGTCGCATCGATGTCGTCAATTAATTCCGGCACCACTTCCAGCCGAAAGGAGGGCCTGTTCTCCGCCAGCAACACCCCGTCGCTGCTGAATATCAGGCCCCGGGTCGGGGCGATGGGCTCGATCTTGACGCGGTTATGTTGGGATAGGGTAGTGAAATGTTCATGTTGCATCACCTGCAAATAAAAGATCCCCAGCAACAGGAGCAGGGTCAGCAAGGCCATCAGCCCGGCCGCGATATAGATGCGCCCGTGCGTAAGACGTGCTTCCCAGTTGGGATCCTTGAGGGTGAAGGCCTGGGCCATGTTGATCAATGAATTTACAAAGCGGAATGTAAAACAATCTTTTCTACGCGGGCATAATGTCCGGGCTTAGAACACATGGCTCTTACGGCGAATATCTCGCAGCATGATGAACAGCCACGGCCACAGCAGCATGCCCGTTAGCGCCGGCATCCAGAATGTCCAGTGCGGCGTTGGGCTTCCCAGCAGCCCCTGTATCCACAGGGTCAAAAATTCCAGCACCAAGAGATAAAGACAGACGAGCAGGGCCTGCTGGGTTAAGGGAAAGACGCGGATGCGCTGGTGCGACTTAATGGTAATATAGGCAAGGATAGATAAGCCCAGCGCATGTTGGCCCAACACCGAGCCTTGTTGTACATCCAGCAGCAGGCCTAGACACCAGGCAATGCCCATGCCGACGCGCTCCGGCAAGGCCATGCACCAATAGATTAACACCATCGCCACCCAGGATGGGCGCCAGTTTATCGCCCAGTCCGGCAAGGGCAGCGCGGTCAGCATCAGGGCGATGATAAAACTGAGCGCAATGACCCAGCCGCCGTTATGTTGTCTGCGCATCATCGCAGCGCCAAGTCTGACTCTGCCGGCCGCTTTTCATCCGGCCACACCAGCAGCACCTCACGACTCTGTCCGGGCTTCGCACTCGGCGTTACCATGATATTGGCAAAGGGCTCGCCAGGTTCCATTTTGATCGTTGCCACAACACCGACCGGATAGCCCCTGGGAAAGCGCCGACCCAGCCCTGAAGACACGATCAGATCGCCCTCTTCAATATCGGCATTCGTGGGCAAGTACTCCAGCAGCAGCACCTGATCGCGACCGGTGCCGATGGCAACCGCGCGCAGGCCGTTTCGATTAAGCTGCACCGGCAAGGCATGGCTTGGATCGGTAATCAGCAGTACCGTGCTGGAAAAGGGGCCGACATGGATGATCTGGCCCATGATCCCGCCGGCATCAACCACAGGTTGCCCATCAAAGACGCCCTCATTATGCCCCTTGTTGATCACGATCTGCTGCCTGAAGGGCTCCAGTTCCACCTCCACCAGTTCCGCCACCAGCAGCTTTTCCTGTCGATCAATGGAAGACTCCAACAGTGCGCGCAGGCGCCGGTTTTCCTCTTCCAGCACACGATAACGCTGCAACTTGAAATTCATCTCCAGCCGCCCCTCACGCAGGCGCTCATTTTCTTCCAACAGTGCCTTGCGTGTTGCCACAGCCGTGGACAAATCCCGGCCTAAGTCAAAGGGCAGGCTGACAACATACTGCAAGGGATAGACAAGGGCGGAGAGCAGCGAGCGCAGCGCTGCAAGATGGCCGTGGCGATGATCGACGGTCATCAGGATCACAGAGGCCAACATAAACATGACCAGCCTGACATTAGCAGAAGGACTTTTCAGGAACAGTGTTTTGATGATGTAAGCCTCTACCAGGTCTCAGGATAATTCGGGCTTACTCAAGGGCCAGGATGTCATCCCCAAACTCATCCACCATTTCCAGATAGCGCCCTCCCCCTATCGCCACGCAGGTCAATGGATCCTCGGCCACGATGACCGGCAGGCCGGTCTCTTCCATCAGCAGACGATCCAGATCGCGCAACAGCGCGCCGCCGCCGGTCAGCACCATACCCCGCTCGGCTACGTCCGAACCCAACTCCGGCGGCGTCTTCTCTAGGGCGTTTTTCACCGCATCGACGATCCCGGTCAGCGGCTCCTGCAAGGCCTCCAGGATCTCGCTGTTCTTTAAGCGAAAGCTACGCGGGATGCCTTCAGCCAGATTGCGGCCGCGCACTTCCATCTCCCGCACCTCATCCGCCGCATAGGCACAACCGATCTGCTGCTTGATCTGCTCTGCGGTGGCATCACCGATCAAGGTGCCGTAATTGCGCCGGACATAACTGATAATCGCCTCATCAAAACGATCCCCGCCGATGCGTACCGAAGCGGAATAGACGACGCCGTTTAAGGAAATCACGGCCACCTCGGTGGTGCCGCCGCCGATGTCCAGCACCATCGAGCCGCGCGCATCGCTCACCGGCATACCGGCACCAATGGCTGCTGCCATCGGCTCTTCAATCAGGTGCACCCGTCTCGCACCAGCGCCCATGGCAGACTCCCGGATCGCCCGTCTCTCCACTTGAGTAGAGCCGCAGGGCACACAGACCAGCACGCGCGGACTAGGCCGGAACAGGGTGCCGCCATGCACGGCATGGATAAAGTATTGCAGCATCTTTTCCGTGATCATGAAATCGGCGATCACGCCGTCTTTTAAGGGCCGGATGGCCTTGATATGGCCGGGGGTGCGCCCTAACATGCGCTTGGCTTCTGCCCCGACCGCACGGATGGACTTGCTGTTAATGGAGTCATCGCTATTTTGGCGTACCGCCACCACAGATGGCTCATCCAGCACAATGCCTTTCCCGCGTACATAGATCAGGGTATTGGCGGTACCCAGATCAATAGATAGATCGTTGGAGAAGAAACCTCGAATCCCTTTCAGCATATGACCACACAGTCCGCAATCAATGAATGGCACTTACCAGGCGCTGACAGCGCAGAAACAGGCAATGTCACCATGCAGCCTGGCCTTGAAAACTTGCACACCAAGCGGGCAGCGCTTTGCCAGCAAACAATTTTCATGGGCGATCTCATACCTCTGCCAGATGCAATGGAGTAAGAATGCGCTACTCTATCAATCGCTGCTACTTTGGGCAAGCAGCCGGATGTGATAAATTTTCGCTTTTTCAATAACAAGCAGGGGAAATTTCATGTCTCTTGACAAGGCGCAGATCGAAAAAATTGCATGGCTGGCGCGGCTGGCCATGATCGAGGACAGCCTCCCGGACTACCAGCACGACCTTGGCAATATCTTGGAGTTGGTGGAGCAGATAAAGAATGTTGATACCGAGGCCGTCGCGCCGCTGGCCCACCCGGTGGAGATCATGGCGCGCCTGCGCCGTGATGAAATAACTGAAACCGATCAGCGGGAAAAATTTCAGCAGCTGGCACCCGCCGTTGCAGAGGGTCATTACCTGGTGCCCAAAGTCATTGAATAATAGGAATGAAGAAGCCGGAAGTAAGATTTGACGCATCAGGCCCGAACCCCTTTTGCCTGTTCTGCTCCTCGCCTTAAATAAAATGCACCAACACACCCTAATGGAATTATCGCAGCTCTTGCACACCGGCGAGCTGAGCAGCGAAGAGCTGACCGCGCATTTCCTGCAACGCGCCAGGCAGTTTAATCCTGCGTTAAATGCCTATATCACGCTGACCGAAGAACTCGCGCTCAGGCAGGCGCAGGCCGCTGATAAAAGGCTCGCTGATAAAACTGCCGGTGCGCTCACCGGCATTCCCATTGCGCACAAGGATATCTTCTGCCTTGACGGCGTTAGGACTTCCTGTGGCTCGAAGATGCTGGATAATTTTATTGCGCCCTATAACGCAACAGTGGTGGAGAAATGTAATCAGGCCGGCATGGTCACACTGGGGAAGACCAACATGGATGAGTTTGCCATGGGCTCATCCAATGAAACCAGCTACTACGGCCCGGCAAAAAACCCCTGGCATGCCGAATATGTTCCCGGTGGCTCATCCGGCGGCTCGGCGAGCGCTGTTGCCGCACGTCTGGCAGCGGCTGCTACCGGTACCGACACCGGCGGTTCCATCCGACAACCGGCCGCGCTGTGCGGGGTATGCGGACTTAAACCCACCTATGGCCGCATCTCCCGCTACGGCATCATCGCCTTTGCCTCCAGTCTTGATCAGGGCGGCCCCCTTGCGCAGACAGCAGAAGATGCCGCCCTTCTGCTCGGCGTAATGGCCGGGCATGACCCGCGTGATGCGACTTCCGTTGACAGGCCGGTGGAAGATTATCTGGCATCCTTAAACGATGATATTGCCGGCCTGAAGATCGGCCTGCCCAAACAACACTTCGATGAGAAGCTGGACGATGACATCGCTGAGAAAATACAGGATGCAATCCGGCAACTCGAACAGGCCGGTGCCATTATTAAAGATATTGATCTGCCCAATACCGCACTTTCCATTCCCGCCTATTATGTGGTCGCACCGGCGGAAGCCTCTTCCAACCTGGCCCGTTATGACGGGGTGCGCTTCGGCCATCGCTGTGATGACCCGCAAGACTTGGCCGATCTATATTGTCGCTCGCGCGCTGAGGGCTTTGGCCGGGAGGTAAAACGCCGTATCATGATCGGCACCTATGTGTTATCGGCCGGCTACTATGATGCCTATTACCTAAAGGCACAGAAGCTCCGCCGCCTGATCCGTGATGATTTTCAAAATGCCTTTAGGGAGGTCGATGTCATAATAGGGCCAAGCTCGCCGACGACCGCCTTCAAGCTCAATGAACGCACCAATGATCCGGTCAGCATGTACTTATCCGATATCTATACCGCCTCGGTAAATCTCGCCGGCCTGCCCGCCATCTCAATACCGGCCGGGTTCAGCCGCCGGCTACCCATCGGCCTGCAGATCATCAGCAACTATTTCGCGGAAGCCCGAATTTTAAATGTTGCTCATAAGTATCAACAACTAAGCGACTGGCACAGACAGATACCGGGGGGCTATGAATGATGGAATGGGAAGCGGTCATCGGCCTGGAGTTGCATGTGCAACTCTCCACGAAGAGCAAAATATTCTCCTCCGCATCGACGGCCTATGGTGCCAAGGCCAATACGCAGGCTTGTGCCGTTGATCTGGGCCTGCCGGGGGTACTGCCGGTGATTAACGAGGCCGCCGTACACAAGGCGATCAAATTCGGTCTTGCCGTGGATGCGCAGATCGCCCGGCACTCGGTCTTTGCCAGGAAGAATTATTTCTATCCGGATCTGCCCAAAGGCTACCAGATCAGCCAGTTTGAACTGCCCATCGTTGGCAAGGGCCGACTGGAGATCCAGCTGGATGACGGCGGCACCAAGACCATCGGCATTACCCGCGCGCACTTAGAAGAAGATGCCGGCAAATCCGTGCATGAGGGCTTTGGCGATGCCACCGGGATTGATCTGAACCGGGCGGGTACGCCGCTGATAGAGATCGTCTCCGAGCCAGACCTGCGCTCCGCCGAAGAAGCCCTTGCGTATATGAAAAAGATCCATTCCCTGGTGCGCTATCTGGACATATCAGACGGCAACATGCAGGAAGGCTCATTCCGTTGCGATGCCAATGTCTCCATGCGCCCGCAAGGCCAGCGTGAACTGGGCACACGCACAGAGATAAAAAACATCAATTCCTTCCGCTTTGTGCAGCAGGCGATCAGCTATGAAATAGGACGACAGAGCGCCATCCTTGCGGGCGGCGGGGAGATCATGCAGGAGACACGGCTGTATGATCCGCAGCGGAATGAGACCCGCCCCATGCGCAGCAAGGAAGAGACGAATGACTATCGCTACTTTCCCGATCCCGATCTATTGCCGCTGGAACTGACGGAGGAGGACATTGAGGCGATACGAAAGACCCTGCCTGAATTGCCCGATGCCAAGTGCCGCCGCTTCATCACGGACTTTGGCCTATCCGAAGATGACAGTCGGCAACTGACGGCGAATAAGGAGCTGGCAGATTACTTTGAGGCCGTGACTGCGGAGGCAAAGGGCGAGGCCAGGCTCAGCGCAAACTGGATCATGGGCGAGCTGGCCGCCGCCTTAAATAGAGACAACAAGGCGATTACGGATAGCCCGGTCGGCGCTGCTCTGCTCGGCGGCATGATTGGGCGCATCGTCGATCATACTATTTCCGGCAAGCTCGCCAAGCAGGTGTTTGCGGCCATGTGGAATGGCGAAGGCACGGCCGATGAGATTATCGCCGCCAGGGGCCTGAAGCAACTCAGCGATCCGGGTGCCATTGAAAAACTGGTCGCAGCGGTCATTGCTGATAATCCAGCACAGGTAGAGCAATATCGCAGCGCGCCTAAAGAAAAACAGGGGAAGCTCATCGGCTACTTCATCGGCCAGGTGATGCAACGCTCACAAGGCAAGGCCAACCCGCAACAGCTCAAGGCCCTGCTGAAAGACAGGCTTTAAGTAAGCCCTTGCGCAGTCAAGGAAAGAAAAAGGGCGGACACTAAACAGGTGAAGACCCGCCCGGATTGTCAAGGGGAGACTCTTAAAAATCAATCAGAGCCGCCCCGATTCGTCCAAACTTAGAAAGACAGGCGGGCGTTGATGCTGAAACGACGGCCCAGCGTATCGAAGGTGGAGGGATAGGTATTGCCGCTGTTGTAGCCGGTCGCACCGATAAAGGCACCGGTAAGCGGCGGGTGTTTATCAAACAGATTGGATACCACGCCGGTAACAGACAGGTTCTCCAATACCTGGTAGCGCAGAGACAGGTCAAAGAGATGGTAGGCATCGGTTACGTTGAAATCCCACGACCGTCCCTGGCCTTCCGGTGTGCCGCTAAAGGCTTCATCGGTGGCGCGGTTCTCATACTTGTTTCTGCTGATGTAGCGCCAGTTCAAAGATACATCGAGGTCGCCGCGCCAGGTGATGGTGTTACGCCAGTTGGATGCGAACCGCGGCTGGATTGACTCACAGCTGGAGCTGTACAGCGCAACGCAGTCACGGTTTAGCGATATGCCGGTCACCGCCTGGAAGGTAGAAATGTCCGTCCAGTTGCCCACCAGGCGTGAGGACCAACGGAATTCATCGCTAAGGTCGTACCCGTAGGATGCAGTGAAGTCAATGCCCCTGGTTCTCAGGTTACCGGTGTTGGAGCGGAAGCGCGGCAGGCCCTTCACGACCGCTTCATCACCGCTTAGGCTCCCATCAATGGGCGAGCGAACGATAGACGTACACGCGGCATTCGACGTGCTTGGGTTCTCGAAACAGGCATTGATTGCATCTTGTGATGCCGGCTGCTCAATAGAACTGTCAATCTTGATGTCGTAATAGTCCACCGTTACTGTCAGACCAGGAACAAGTTGTGGCTGCAGGATAACGCCCACCGTCCAACTATCCGAGTCCTCAGGCACCAACTCCAGGTTGCCACCAGTCGTGTAGTTCACCTGGCCGGCCGCCGGCTGTGGAATGTTGCCGATGGCACCAACAGGCGCGCCTTGGGCAATACAAACATCACGCAGCGCACCGGTGGGCACGAAACCGCTGTTTACGCCTTGATCGTTGACAGAGGCACAAGGATCCACCGAAAGATTGTCCAGCAGCGTGGTTTGCGGTTCAAACAACTCCTCAATGTTTGGAGCACGAACCGCACGAGAGAACGTACCGCGCAGCGTGATGTCATTGATCGGCGTCCAACTCGCACCAAATTTCCAGGTGGTGGTTGTGTAAGACGGATCCTCCGGCGCGTCAACCTGATAGTCGGAATAACGAACACCGGCCTCCAGGTTCAGCTGCTCGGCAAATTCCATATCCTGCACCACCGGCACGAGCACCTCGGCCACGCCTTCATAGACGCTATAACCACCATTAATATTCGGTGAGGCACCGCCGGCACCGCCCAGATCCCCGGACTGCGACAGCAGATCGGATGCGCGGGAGGCGGTGTAGTCACGATATTCACCGGCCACGGCAAAGCTGACTGGATCACTGGCCCACGGCGCCTGCACCATGTCCAACTCACCGCCGATCACGCCTTTCACCTGCAGCATGTCATACTTAGTAGTGATGGCACTTTCGCCACCGGCGAGATAAGCGTTCATCTCTTCTGTAATGGCACCGGTATAACCGAAGTAATCCGCCGGAATACAGCCGCTGGCCAAGTCGGCGAAACAGCCGTTCGGCCCGGCGCGCAGCGCATTACGAAAGCGGGACTTTAGCCAATACCCCTTCTGTGTCTGTACCTGGCTGCTCTGGCCGTAAGAGACCAGCGCATCAAAGTTGATGCTATCGCTAATATTGCCGCGCAAGCCCAACTGGTAGTCAAAGTAATCCGCAACGAAGTCGCTGATACGTGGGCCGCCTTCGACATTACGCCGGCGCAACTGAGTGGTTACCTCGCGGTAGTTCGGATCACTTGGATCTTGCGCGGCACCAGCAGCATCGCACTCCGCCTGCGTGAAGCGTGGCGTATAAACGCCCGCGGCCGAATCGGTGTCGAAGGCACAGAAGGCATTGCGCTGGGCATCGGACAGGAAGGGGTGGTTCAGAGAAACGACCACAGTATCGCCGAATGAGCCGGAGGGGGCGATCAGGGTCGTTACCGTGTTTCTGGAGAAAAGGGCGCGGGTGTAGGCTTCAATGCCGGCGGTGATTTCGTAATGGCCGGCAGCATACACATTGTAACGCTCAAACGGCGTTTGGAAGCTGTTGAACGGGGCGTAGTTAAAGGGCGTGAACGCAGCAGCAAAACCATCGTCATCCGGCTGCACCGCACCGAGCGTCAGATTCGCATTATCCTGACCAGTCGGGTTCACGTTACCAAAACGCGTATTAAACGAACCCAGTCCGGAGCCGCCAATGTTTCCATTCCAGTAAAAATTGACTGTGTCGGAGAAGTCACGGCTGCCTTGCAGGACTTCATCAGTCTTTTGATAAGCGATACTCATCACTACGTTGCCGCGATCATCATCCAGACCGGCGCCTAAGATCACCTCAACGCGCTTGCTGTCGCCATCGCCTTCTGCAGTCGTGCCGAGGCCGGCATTGACTTCAACACCGGTGAAGTTCTTGCGCGTGATAAAATTCGTAACACCACCCAGGGCATCGGCCCCATAGGTGGTACTCGCACCACCGGTCAGCACATCAATCCGCTCAACCAGCGCCAGCGGGATATTATTGAGATCGAAGATGCTTTCCAGGTCAGACGGCACCACGCGTACGCCGTCAATCAGGACAATGTTACGGTTCGAGCCGAGGCCACGCAGATTCACATGAGAAAAGCCGCTGTTGCCGTTATTCACCTGTTGGCCGATGGACGGCACCACACCCGGGATTTCGCGCAGGATCTCTTCGGCAACCAGCGTGCCCTGAAATTCCATCTCTTCCGGTTCAATCACCGCAACCGGCGCAGAACGGGTCAGATTTGGGTTGGCGGTAATCAGGGAACCGGTGACGATGACTTCTTCTAATTCCGTGTCTTGTGCTGCAGCATCATCAGCGCCTTGTTGCGCCCTTGCCGCAGTGGCACCGAAGGCCATCGCCAGGGCGGCGAGCGCGACCGTGCTGGTAAAACGGCTTAGGTGTGGTTTATAGCTACGCCATTTTGGCGTATGCTTATCTGTTGTGTTGTGTGTTGTGTTGTGTTGTGTTGTGTTGTGTTGTGTTGTGTTGTGTTGTGTTGTGTTGTGTTGTGTTGTGTTGTGTTGTGTTGTGTTGTGTTGTGTTGTGTTGTGTTGTGCATTGCTTTGCCTCCCATTGGCTATCTCATCTTACTGGTCTTTAGTCAATCGACCTCCGCCAGTGTTTATAATAATTGCCCCCAATTTACCACTTCTTTCTATTATTGCAACACTTAGTCTAAACAAGAATTGTGGGGAAGCCCACGAGCCGTGTTATAGCATGATCAGAACAGGCGCTATGCAGGACCGAAGGCCACCTAGATGGGGCAACGTGGGGCGACATAAGAGCATGGGGCATGGCAAAAGAGTCGCATTTTTACTACTCTTATGATGCAGCGTCTGCGGAGCTACCGGTATTATCAGCAAAAGAACGGCCTCCTGCCGCGCTGATTCGTGGGCATCCATCAAGGCTGGCTTGATTTTCAAAGAGGATATTGCAATGCAACATTACAAAATCGCCGTACTGGCCGGCGACGGCATCGGCCCGGAGATCACTAAAGAGGCGCTCAAGGTATTAGCGCTGGTTGCCGAGCGCAATGACATACGGCTCGAAGTATGCGAGGCCGCCTTTGGCGGCAATGCCTATTTCGAAACCGGACACCCCTTCCCGGAAGAGACCGCGGCGCTGTGTGATGTGGCTGATGCCGTTATCAAGGGCCCGATAGGGCTCAGGCATGAAGAGTCAGAAAAGATCCCGGTCGAGCTGCGCCCGGAACGCGGCGCATTATTGCCACTTCGCAAGCGCTTAAATACCTATGCCAACCTGCGCCCGATCTCCCTGCCCAAAGAACTCGCACATTTCTCTCCCTTGAAGCCTGAGATCATCGGCGCCGGTATCGATATGCTCATGATCCGCGAGCTGGTAGGCGGCCTCTATTTCGGCGCAAAGGAAGTCGGTACCGACGCCCAAGGTCGACGTTATGTAAAGGAGACCCTGGAATACGATGAGCAGCAGATTGCCCGCATATTGCATGTCGCTTTCAAACAGGCCCTGCGCCGTAAAAAGGTATTGCACAATATTCATAAGAGCAATGTGCTGAAATCCAGCGTGCTCTGGAATGAAGTGCTGGGGGAGGTGGCCGCAGACTATCCTGAGGTGGAAGTCATGCATACTTTGGTGGATGCCGCAGCGACCGCGCTGTGCCTGAACCCGGCGCAATTTGATGTCATGGTCATGGAAAATATGTTTGGCGACATCCTGAGCGATCAAGGCGGCGGCATACTGGGTTCCTTAGGTCTCATGCCGTCGGCCTGTCTGGGCGAGCATAATGCCTATTATGAACCTGCGCACGGCTCCGCCCCGGACATCGCCGGGCAGAACATCGCCAACCCCTACTCCATGATCGGCTCGGTCGCCATGATGCTGGAACTCAGCCTTGATATGCCAGAAGAATCCAAGAATGTCTGGCGTGCCATGCAGGCCGTTTTCGCCGCCGGCTATTCCACCCCGGATCTGGCAAGACCGGGTGCCGGGGTAGAGATGATCAAGACCGATGAGTTCGGTGATCGTGTGGTGGATGACTTGAGTAAGTTGTAGGGTTTTATTCTGGTTCTTAAGAAGCACGGAACATGAATAATGACTTTATAAAAAATTGATTTTTTCAATATGATTAACATAATAGATAGCAAACAGTAATCTCTTAAGGAGCTTGATATGATCGAAAAAGTTGAATTTAATCGGGTATTCCGAGAAAACCCTAATGGTTCTCTCACTCCAGTTCGAAAAATCCATATAAACGGGATGGCTTTCGACTCTGGTGTTTCCTCATGGGCAGGAAATTCGTTTGGTGGTGTAGATTTTATGAAGCACAAGGATAAGGACCTGGCTATTGAAGATCGCGGAAGCTATGTGGAAATTATGGGAATTTATCAATGACCGATGACTCTGGGGAGTCCTCATCTGAAGAAGAATCTCTTGATGGCTTCACTCCCATAGAAGATGCTGCAGAACCAGTCGCCATTTCACGAGAGGTATATTACTTTCGCAAAGAATTCTCTGACCTGAAGCAAAAAATTCAGGAACAGGAAAGTTTGAGTTGGAAAATCGTTATAGGAATAGGAGTCGCCTTTTTATTTACTGTAGGACTTGTGGTAATTGATATTTCAAAATTTCATTATCAAAATAGTAAAGCAACGGCAACATTGCGAGACGAGTATAAATCTGAAACATACAAACTAAAGACAGAAATTGAGCTATTAAAAAAAGAGATGGCAACACATGAAGAACCTTAATGCTTTCTCTTTAGGCTAACAAATTATTACTCTAATTAAGAATATCCAGCACCTTCCTTACTTCGTGCGCCCGCTTCTTAAGGGCCTCCCTAATTTGCCAAACCTGTCTTCCGCTCATGCATTTGCAGGTTAATGAGCCGTAAGGTCGCATTGATCGCAGCGAAGACCTGGTTGGCATGTACGCCGCGGGTGCGCCGGTGTTTGCCCTGCGTGTTCCAGGTGATGATGCATTCGGTCAGGGCGCTGGTCTCGCCGCCCTTTGGGATACGTACTTCATAATCTTCCAGCCGCGGCAGGCTATAGTCTTGGCTTTCCAAGATCTTGTTCAGCGCATTGATGAAGGCATCAAAGCCGCCGTTGCCGGTGCCGGTGGCCTTGAAGCTCGCGCCGTCCAACTGCACCTGAATGCTCACTGTGGATTCGAGATCCAGGCCGCTGGTGATCGAGCAATTCGTCAAGCGGATATGCCGGTATTCCTTGCTCTCCATGACATCGGCGATGATAAAGGGCAGGTCGTCCGGCGTGATGCTCTGCTTGGAATCGCCCAGCTCGACGATGCGCTGCAAGACCTTTTGCTGATCCTCCTCGCGCAGACTCAAGTCCAGCGCCTCCAGGTTCTTGCGTAAGGAAGCCTTGCCGCTCATCTTGCCCAAGGCATAACTTCGTTCACGATCAAAGCGCTCGGGCTTCAAATTGC
This sequence comes from Gammaproteobacteria bacterium, assembly GCA_963923955.1. Lineage (GTDB taxonomy): Bacteria > Pseudomonadota > Gammaproteobacteria > Eutrophobiales > Eutrophobiaceae. The sequence goes on along the minus strand of OZ000552.1, from coordinate 501,889 downwards.
TCAGGTACAGCCCGGCCTTCTGATCGCCGTCTGCATGGATGCCGGCGGTCTGGGTAAAGACATCGCGCCCGACGATCGGGGCGTTGGCCGCGATCCACTTGCCGGAGAAGTTCTCCACCATCTTGCTGAGCGCAACGATATGGTTTTCATTGATCGCGATCTCCATGTCGAGTTTGTCTTTCAAGGCCACCGCGACCTCGGCTAATGATGCATTGCCGGCGCGCTCGCCCAGGCAGTTGATCGTGCAATGAATAGCGCCGGCCCCGGCCTTCACCGCGGCCAAGGCATTGGCCGTGCCCAGCCCGTAGTCGTTGTGCGGATGAAAATCAAAGCAGGCATCGGGATAGCGGGCGACCATGGCCGCAACGCCCTGATAGACCTCATCCGGCCCCATGACGCCCAAGGTATCGGGCAAGAGAAAGTGGCCAATCCCTTTGTCCTGGAGGGCGTCCAGCATGGCAAAGACATAGGCCGGGCTGTCTTGATAACCGTTAGACCAGTCTTCCAGGTACAGGTTGACCTTGAGCTCCTTGCTGAAGGCATAGTCCATGGTCTGGAAAATGTCGGCCAAGTGTTCCTGCAGGCTCTTGTGCAGTTGCTTGCGACAATGTTCTTCGCTGCCCTTGCCCAGCAGGTTGATCGTGCGGCCGTGCGTATCGCGGATCCAATCCACGCTGCGCCTATGATCGACAAAGCCCAGCACTTCCACCTTGTCCAGATGGCCGTGCTCGGCGGCCCATTGGTTGATGGTGGCCACCGCCTGCTTCTCGCCATCGGAGACCGTGGCCGAGGCCACCTCGATGCGATCCACGCGGAGTTTTTCCAACAGTGCCTTGGCGATGCTGACCTTCTCATCCGGGGTAAAAGAGACTTCCCGTGTCTGCTCGCCGTCACGCAAGGTGGTGTCTAAGAGCTGGATGTGCCTTTTGGATGCGCTCATGGACTTGCCGCCGGATGTAAGAGCGGGGCGAGGTCCCGGCATCTTCCATGCGCTCGGCGCTCTCTTGAACTTAATCGGCCCACAGCCAGGGTACTTCCTGCTGCCGCCTTTCAAAATCGGCGATCTTGTCTGCGTGTTGCAGGGTCTGGGCGATGTCGTCCAGGCCCTGCAACAGGTTCTGTTTGCGAAAGTCATCGATCTCAAAGGTCGCCACCGTGCCGGCGGGTGTGCTCAGCTGCTGGTCTTCTAAGTCGATCCGGAACTTCACGCCCTCGTTGTTTCTGATCTCATCCATGAGTACATCCAGCACCTGCCGCCCGACCACGATGGGCAGGATGCTGTTCTTGAAACAGTTGTTGTAGAAAATATCGGCATAGCTGGTGGAGATGAGGGTGTTGATGCCGTAGTCCGCAATCGCCCAAGGCGCATGTTCACGGGATGAGCCGCAGCCGAAGTTATCGCCCACCACCAGGATCCTCGCGCCGGCAAAGGCCGGGTTGTTGAGCTCAAAGGCCGGGTTGTCGCTGCCGTCCGCATGAAAGCGCCAGTCGTGGAAGAGATGCGCGCCAAAACCCGAGCGCTCCACTTTTTTTAAGAATTGCTTGGGGATGATCTGATCGGTATCGACATTGCTGCGCGCCATCAGGGCGGCGATGCTCTCGTGATTTTTATAGGCTTGCATCATGCGACTTCTCCTCCTATGAAAGGCTGCGAATATCCACAAACTTACCCGCCACTGCAGCCGCGGCGGCCATCGCCGGTGAGACGAGATGGGTACGCCCACCCTTGCCCTGCCGGCCTTCGAAGTTGCGATTGGAGGTCGAGGCACAACGCTCGCCTTCTTTGAGCGTATCGCCGTTCATGGCCAGGCACATGGAGCAGCCCGGTTCGCGCCATTCCCAGCCGGCCTCTAAGAAGATCTTGTCCAGACCTTCGGCCTCGGCCTGCTGTTTGACCCGCCGGGAACCCGGCACCACCAGCGCGGTAATGCCCGCGGCCACCTTCTTTCCTCTTGCAACTTCGGCCGCGGCGCGCAAGTCCTCGATACGGCTGTTGGTGCAGGAGCCGATGAAGACAAAGTCGATCGCGATGTCGGTGATTTTGGTATGCGCTTCTAAGCCCATGTAGGCCAGCGCGCTCGCACATGCCTTGCGCTTGCCCTCATCAGCAAAGTCTTCCGGCGCCGGCACCTCGCCATCGACACCGCTAACCTGCTCCGGCGAGGTGCCCCAGCTGACCTGCGGGGCAATGTCCTCGGCCTTGAGCCTGACAACCTTGTCAAAGCCGGCACCCTCATCGCTCGCCAGGCTCTGCCAATAGGCAACCGCATCTTCCCAACCATCGCCCTTCGGTGCGTACTCTTTGTCTTTGAGAAAGGCGATGGTCTTCTCATCGGGCGCGATGAGCCCGGCACGGGCGCCGCTTTCAATGGCCATGTTACACAGCGTCATGCGGCCTTCCATGCTGAGCGCACGCACGGCGCTGCCGGCATATTCAATCACATGCCCGGTGCCGCCGGCGGTACCGATCTGGCCGATGATGGCGAGCGCAATGTCCTTGGCCGTGCAATACGCGGACAACTCACCCTCCACGCTCACCAGCATGGTTTTTGATTTCTTCTGGCGCAGGGTCTGGGTCGCCAGCACATGTTCGACTTCGGAGGTGCCGATGCCAAAGGCCAGGGCGGCGAAGGCGCCGTGAGTGGCCGTATGGCTGTCGCCGCAGACTACTGTCATGCCCGGATGTACAAAGCCGTGCTCCGGCACCACGACATGGATAATGCCGTTATCCGGGCTCTGCATGTCATACAGGGGGATGCCGCTCGCTTTGCAATTTGCGATCATCACCTCCACCTGCTTGCGGGCGATGGGGTCTTTGATAAATCGGCGCTCCTCATCTTTGGTCGGCACGCAATGATCCAGGGTGGCCAGGTTTGCGCGACGCTGGCGCACTGCCCGCTCGGCCTCCCGCAGCCCGGCGAAGGCCTGCGGGCTGGTCACCTCGTGCAACAGGTGCCGGTCGATATAAAGGATGGGCGCCTGGCCGACCTCTTCATGCACCAGGTGCGCATCCCAGATCTTTTCATACATGGTCTTTTTCATCTTCATCTCCCGGGCAGGCAGCGAAGGTTTGGCATCCGCCGCGGCTGCACTGCTCTTTAGCTTAGGAAAAGAAAGTATAATCCCAAGTGCTGTACTTTGCACCCGCTTGGACTGCCAACACTCCGGCGGCACCCTGCTTACTCAACAATGGAAAAATCCGAGCCGATGCCGATACCAAGACAGCGCGCCGCATCGCCCCGGTTCACGGCGATCTCTATCAGGCCGTTGGCGTTTTCATACCAGAACGGCCGCCCCTCATCGGCATGCGCAAAGGTGGCGGCGTGGTGAATGTCCGTGTTGGCGATGCGCAGGGTTGCGGATCTTTGCAAAGCGCCGGCTTGTAAGCCCGTCATGCTGTTGCCGAAGCTATCGACATAGATGATCTCCGGCAGCGCATCCGGCCAGCCGTGCCGGTCGCGCCAGTTCAATTTACTGCACTCAAAGTCCTCGCCGTTCGCCAGCATGGCACAGACCGGGGCGTACAGATCGCGGCCGTGGAAGCTGATGGATAACTCCTGCGGACGCCAGCCGATCTCCCAGCATTCCAGTCTGTCCGCACCCCTGGCGATGATGTCGAACAGGCCGTTGTCCGGGCCGACATAAAAACGCCCGTCCGCCTTCATCACCACCGGCTTGTCCGTGAGTGAGCCAACGTCGGGGTCAACCACGCAGAAAAACACCGTGCCGGGCGGAAAACTTGGCGCATACGCCGCCAACAGATAGGCACCGGCCTTCGGGTTATTGCGCGGCGCATCGGCCAGCAAGTTAATCACCTTTGCATTGGGCGCTTGCGCAAACAGACGCGCTTCTACCTGCCCGATGTAGGGGCCGGCCAGGCCATAGTCGGTGAACAAAACGATCATGCGGGTAGTGTAAGGCCGGGCGGGAGAAGTGAAAAGCCCGCCGGGAAGCGTTGCCTTGGCTAAAGGGTTGGCGCAAAAAATAAAGGCCGGGGAAAACCGGCCTTCGTAAGGGCTACTACTTTATGATTATTATTCTTGCTCCGCTGTCTTATCATCAGCCTCTTCTGCAAGGCGTTGCGGCCGGTCCAGCAGTTCAACGATCGCCATCGGCGCCTTGTCGCCCGTGCGATAACCGCATTTCAGGATGCGCAGATAACCGCCCGGGCGCGCCTGGTAGCGCGGCCCCAGTTCATTGAACAGCTTGGTCACGGTCGCCCGATCGCGCAGACGGGCAAAGGCCAGCCGCCGCCGGGCAACGGAATCCGCCTTGGCCATCGTGATCAGAGGCTCGGCCACCCGCCGCAGCTCTTTTGCCTTGGGCAGCGTGGTGCGGATCATCTCGTGCTGCATCAAGGACACCGCCATGTTACGAAACATGGCCTTGCGGTGGCTGCTGTTGCGGTTTAATTTTCGTCCGCTTTCACGATGACGCATGCTAGTTCTCTAAGTCGCTAATGATTAAAAGATCGCCGTGGCCCTGAACTTATCTTCATACAGCCCGGCCGGCGGCCAGTTTTCCAGGCGCGCGCCTAAGGACAAGCCGCGAGAGGCCAGGACATCCTTGATCTCGGTCAAGGATTTTTTGCCCAGGTTCGGGGTCTTTAGCAGTTCCATTTCGGTGCGCTGGATCAGATCGCCAATATAATAAATGCTCTCCGCCTTCAAGCAATTCGCCGAGCGCACGGTGAGCTCCAGATCATCCACCGGCCGCAGCAGGATGGGATCGATCTCCGGCCTACTGCTGGCTGCGGCCTCTTCTGCCTCTTCGGCTTCCAGATCAACAAAGACGGACAACTGTCGGCGCAGGATGCGGGCCGCCTCCCGCACGGCATCTTCCGGGTCGATGGTGCCGTTGGTCTCGATCTCTATCAACAGCTTGTCCAGATCGGTCTGCTGCTCCACGCGCGCGCTTTGCACATCATAGGCCACCCGGCGCACCGGGCTGAACGAGGCATCCAGTTTCAGGCGGCCAATAGCCTGCGCTTCATCCATGCCGGCGATGACCACCGGCCGATAGCCGCGCCCACGCTCGATCTTCATGCTCATGTTCAACTCACCGGCCTTGGTTAAGTGGGCGATGACATGCTCCGGGTTGGCGATCTCCACATCGTGATCCAGGGCAATGTCGCTGGCCTTGATCTGCCCCGGCCCGGCCTTCCGCAGGCTCAGGCTCGCCGCGTCATTGCTGTGCATGATGAGCGCCAGCCCTTTGAGGTTCAGCAGGATGTCGGTGACGTCTTCCTGTACGCCTTCAATCGTGGTGTATTCATGCAGGACGCCCTCAATTTCTACTTCGGTCACGGCACAGCCGGGCATGGCAGAGAGCAAGACGCGGCGCAGGGCATTGCCCAAGGTATGGCCAAAGCCGCGGTTCAGCGGCTCGATCACAATTTTTGCATGCGTGCCGGTTTGGGATTCCACATCGACGCGGCGCGGTTTTAGTAATTCGCTAAATGTTGACGGCATAATGTTTGTCCTGTGGCTTGGTTACTTGGAATAAAGTTCGACGACTAGTTGCTCATTGATCTCCGGCGGCAGCTCCTCGCGCGCCGGCACGGCCTTGAACACGCCTTCCATCTTTTTCGGATCAACCTCCACCCATTCGGGCAGCCCGTATTGCTCGGCCACATTCAGGGCATCAATGATGCGCAGTTGCTTTTTGCTCTTCTCGCGGACCGCAACGCTATCGCCGGCCTTGAGTTGATACGAAGGGATGTTGACCGAGTGGCCATTGACCAGCATGGCGCGATGGCTGACCAGCTGCCGCGCCTCGCTGCGGGTGGCGCCAAAGCCCATGCGATAGACGACATTATCCAAGCGGCATTCCAGCAACTGTAAGAGGTTCTCGCCGGTAGAGCCCTTGCGCCGGGCGGCCTCTTTGTAATAGCGGCGAAACTGTTTTTCCAGTACGCCATACATCCGCCGCAGCTTTTGTTTCTCACGCAACTGCAAGGCATAGTCCGACATGCGCTTCGGGCGAGTGCCTTGCTGGCCGGGGGTCTTGTCGATCTGGCACTTGCTCTCCAGCGCCCGCGCGCGGCTCTTGAGCATGAGATCCGTGCCCTCGCGGCGGCTTAGCTTGCATGTCGGTCCTAGGTATCTGGCCATGACTTCTCCCCCTTATACGCGCCGCTTCTTCGGCGGCCGACAGCCATTATGCGGCAAGGGCGTGACATCGGTAATATTGGTGATCTTAAAACCCGCGGCGTTCAAGGCGCGCACCGCAGATTCCCGCCCCGGCCCCGGGCCCTTGATGTTCACCTCCAGATTCTTCATGCCGAATTCCAGCGCCGCCTCGCCGGCCTTTTGCGCCGCCACCTGGGCGGCAAAGGGCGTGCTCTTGCGCGAGCCGCGAAAGCCGCTGCCGCCGGCGGTCGCCCAGGTCAGGGCATTGCCCTGCCGATCAGAAATGGTGATGATGGTGTTGTTAAAGGAGGCATGGATGTGGGCGATGCCGTCCGTTACCGTCTTGCTGACCTTTTTCCTGGTAGCGCGTGTCTTTGCCATAGCTTTGCCTGTGTCGTTATTTCTTGATAATGCGGCGCGGCCCCTTGCGGGTGCGGGCGTTGGTGCGGGTGCGCTGGCCGCGCACGGGCAGGCCGCGGCGATGGCGGATGCCGCGCTGTGCGCCCAGGTCCATCAGGCGCTTGATGTTCATGGAAATATCGCGGCGCAGGTCGCCCTCAATCTCAAACTTTGTGATCTCGCTCCTGACCTTGTCCAACTCGGCCTCATTCAAGAGCCGCACCTTGGTCTCGGCCTGTAGGCCGGTCGCTGCGCAGATCTGTTGTGCGCGCCGGCGGCCGATGCCATAGACATGGGTGAGCGCAACGCCCAGGTGCTTGTTGTCCGGGATGTTGATGCCTGCGATACGCGCCATAGATTATTCTCTCCGTCTTAGCCTTGCCGTTGTTTATGCCGCGGGTCGGAACAGATGACATGCACCCGTCCACGCCGGCGGATGATGCGGCAATGACGACAGATTTTTTTTACCGATGCCCTGACTTTCATTTCTACTCTCCCGACTATCCGCGCCGACCGTGGCCTTTCAAATTGGCCTTCTTCAACAGGCCCTCATACTGATGCGACATCAGGTGCGCCTGGATCTGCGCCATGAAATCCATCACCACCACAACGATGATCAGCAAGGAAGTGCCGCCGAAATAAAAGGGCACATTAAAGCGCAGGATCAGGAACTCCGGCAACAGGCAGACAAAGGTGATATAGACCGCCCCGGCCATGGTCAGCTTGGTCAGGATGTTGTCCAGATAGGCCGCGGTCTGCTCGCCTGGGCGCATGCCGGGGATGAAGGCACCGGATTTTTTCAAGTTATCCGCCGTCTCCTTCGGGTCAAAGACGATGGCGGTGTAGAAAAAGCAGAAAAAGATGATCCCGGCGGCATAGAGCAGGACATAGATCGGCTGGCCGGGCTGCAACAGGGTGGCCAAATCCTGCAACCAGCGCATGCCTTCGGCCTGGCCGGCCCAGCTGGCTAAGGTGCCGGGAAACAGGATCAGGCTGGAGGCGAAGATCGGCGGGATGACCCCGGCCATGTTTAATTTAAGCGGCAAATGACTGGACTGGCCGGCGTACATCTTTCGTCCCACCTGGCGCTTGGCGTAGTTCACGGTGATGCGGCGCTGGCCGCGCTCGACAAAGACGACAAAGCCGGTGACCACGATGGTCAAGGCAAACAGGGCGAACAGCATTAAGATATGCAGCTCGCCGGTGCGCGATAGCTCCATCGTGCCGCCGACTGCAGAGGGCAGGCCGGCCACGATGCCGGCAAAGATGATCAGGGAGATGCCGTTGCCGACGCCGCGCTCGGTGATCTGCTCGCCCAGCCACATTAAAAACATGGTGCCCGTTACCAGCGAGGTGACCGCGGTGATGCGAAAGCCTAAGCCGGGATCCATGACCACGGATAGCCCGGCGGCCTGCTGCCCTTCCAGGGCCACGGATACGCCGAGCGCCTGGAAGGTCGCCAGCACCACCGTGCCATAGCGCGTATATTGGGTAATCTTGCGCCGCCCGGCCTCGCCCTCCTTGCGCAGCTGCTTCAATCTAGGGTCGATAAAGGACAATAGCTGCATGATGATGGAGGCGGAGATATAGGGCATGATCCCTAATGCCACCACCGACAGGCGCTCCAAGGCACCGCCGGAGAACATGTTGAACATGTCCAGGATGGTACCGCTTTGTTGCTCGAACAATTCGGCTAAGGCGATGGGGTTAATCCCCGGCACCGGGATGTGGGTGCAGACCCGATACACGAACAGGGCGAACAGCACAAACAGCAGGCGCTGGCGCAGTTCCTTTAACTGTGTCAGGGCGCCGATGCCGCCGGGGATTGCCGGATTTGCCGTTGCCATCTTAATCCTCCACCTTGCCGCCGAGGGCTTCGATGACCTCACGCGCACCCTTTGTTACCCGCAGACCCTTCACAGTCACCGCCTTGGTCAAGACGCCGGACTGGATCACCTTGGCGCGTTTGGTATTTCTCGAAATAAGGTTGGCCCTTTTCAAGGCCGCCAGATCGACCTCGCCTTCGCCTTCGATCTTGTCGAGCTCGTGCAGGCGCACCTCGGCGGTCACTTTAGCCAGGCGCGAGCGAAAGCCGACCTTCGGCAGGCGTCGCTGCAAGGGCATCTGCCCGCCTTCAAAGCCGACCGGCTGCGAGCCGCCGGCGCGGGAATTCTGCCCCTTGTGGCCGCGCCCGGCGGTCTTGCCGTTGCCGGAGCCGACCCCGCGCCCAACGCGCTTAGGTTTTTTTCGCGAGCCCGCCGCCGGTTTTAGGGTGTTCAATCGCACCTTTAACCCTCCTCGACCGCCAGCAGGTAGGCGACCTTTTTCACCATGCCGCGATTCTCCGGCGTGTCCAACACGCGCACGCTCTGGCCGATGCGCCGCAGCCCCAGCCCGGCCACACAGGCGCGGTGTGCGGCCAGCCTGCCGATGGTGCTGCGGGTTAGGGTTACTTTCAGTTTTTTGCTCGCCTTCTTGGCCACCTATCTAGCCCCTGATCTCGTCAATGCTCTTGCCGCGCTTGGCGGCGATGTATTCTGGTGAGGCCATGGATTGCAGCCCCTTGATGGTAGCGCGCACCACGTTGATGGGGTTGGTCGAGCCGATGGATTTCGCCAGTACGTTTTGGATGCCGACGCACTCAAACACCGCCCGCATCGGCCCGCCGGCGATGATGCCGGTGCCTTCTGAGGCCGGCTGCATATAGACCTTGGCCGCGCCGTGCCGGGCCGTGATCGGATATTGCAGGGTCTGCCCAGCGAGCGCGACCGGGACCATATTGCGCCGCGCCTTTTCCATCGCCTTTTGAATGGCCACCGGCACCTCGCGCGCCTTGCCGCGGCCAAAGCCGACATTGCCATCGCCGTCGCCGACCACGGTCAGCGCCGCAAAACCGAAGATGCGCCCGCCCTTGACCACCTTGGCGACCCGATTCACCGCCACCAGCTTCTCCAGCAGCCCCTCGTTTCCGGTTACTGATTCAGACAGCGCCATGTTCTAGAACTCCATGCCGTGTTCACGGGCGGCCTCGGCCAGCGCCTTGATGCGGCCGTGATAGCTAAAGCCGGAACGATCAAAGGCGACCTTGGTCACACCAGCCTTTTTGGCGCGTACAGCCAAGGTCTTGCCGACCAGTCGGGCCGCCTCCACATTGCCGCCGCCTTTGAGCTCAGGTTTAAGCTGCTTGTCCAGGGTGGAGGCACTGGTCAGCACCTCAGCGCCGCCGGGGGCGATCACCTGCGCGTAGATATGCCGCGGCGTTCTATGTACGCACAATCGATTCACCGCCAGCAGGGCGATGCGCGCCCGCGCCCGTCTGGCGCGGCGCAGCCTGGCTGCCTTTTTATTCATCAAGCCCTTCATAAATCCTCACGCCTTCTTCGCTTCTTTGCGGATAATGCGCTCGCCCGCATAGCGCACGCCCTTGCCCTTGTACGGCTCCGGCGGCCGATAGCGGCGGATGTTCGCCGCCACCTGGCCTACCTGTTGTTTGTCGATGCCCCGGATCACGATCTCGGTCTGGCTCGGCGTCTCAATGCTGATGCCATCAGGAATGGGAAAATCCACCGGGCGGGAGAAGCCTAAGGCCAGGTTCAGGGTCTTGCCTTGCGCCCGCGCCCGATAGCCGACGCCGACGATCTCCAGCTTGCGTTCAAAGCCGACGGAGACGCCAATCACCATGTTTTGCAGCAGCGCCCGGGTCGTGCCGGCCAGTGCCCGCGCCGGCTTGGTGGCCTGCCTGGCCTTGACCTTGAGCGCGGTATCTTCTTCGGTCACGCTGACCAAAGCATGCAGCGCATGGCACAACTCGCCCTTTGCGCCCTGGATGAAGAGCGTATTTTCATCCATCTTCACCGCAACGCCGTCGGGCAAGACAACCGGATTGTTCGCAATTCTCGACATAGTTCTCTTACTTATTTCAGGCAACGATGCACAGCACTTCGCCGCCGATGCCCTGCCGGGCGGCGCTCTTGTCCGTCATCACGCCTTGTGAGGTGGAAATAATCGCAACCCCTAAGCCGCCCAATACCTTGGGCAGCGCCTTTTTCTGGCAAAAGCGGCGTAAGCCCGGCCGGCTCACGCGCTGCAAGGTCTCTATCACCGGCTTGCCTTCAAAATATTTGAGCTCTATGGCCAGCGTCTTTTTTACGCCATCTTGCCTTAGGCCAAAATCCGTGATGTAGCCCTCTTCTTTCAAGATGCCGGCAACGGCTACCTTCAACTTCGAAGCAGGCATGTTGACCGAATGCTTCGCCCGCGCCTGGCCGTTGCGGATACGGGTCAGCATGTCTGCGATGGGGTCTTGCAAACTCATTTCTGATCTTTCTCTTCTTTGTCTTCGTCCCGATGTTCTACCAACTCGCCTTGACCAGCCCGGGGATGTCGCCGCGCATGGCCGCTTCCCGCAGTTTATTCCTGGACAAGCCGAACTTGCGATAGTAGCCGTGCGCCCGTCCGGTCAGTGCGCAACGATTGCGCCGCCTGGCCGGGCTAGAATCGCGCGGCATCTTGTTCAGTTTTATCCGCGCCGCAGCCCGCTCTTCCTCGCTCAAATTCATATCGGCGATCTTGGCTTTTAGCCCGGCGCGCCGTGCCGCGTATTTTTTCACCATGCGCATGCGCTTGCGCTCACGATTGACAATGGATGCCTTTGCCATCTTCGCTCTAGCCCTGGCCTCTAAGCGGAAAACGAAAGGCCGCCAGCAGCGCCCGCGCCTCGTCGTTGCTCTTGGCGCTGGTCGTAATCGTAATATCCAGGCCGCGGATGGCATCGATCTTGTCGTAGTCGATCTCGGGGAAAATAATCTGCTCCTTAACGCCCAGGCTATAGTTGCCGCGCCCGTCGAAGGACTTCGCGCTCAGGCCGCGAAAATCGCGAATGCGGGGGATGGCAACGGAGATCAATCGATCTAAAAACTCATACATGCGCGCCCGCCGCAGGGTCACCTTGCAACCAATCGGATAGCCCTCCCGCACCTTGAAGTTGGCAATGGAACGGCGCGCCCTGGTTACGATCGGTTTCTGGCCGGCGATGCGGGTCATATCATCCAGCGCATGTTCGAGCACCTTCTTATCCGCAATCGCCCCGCCCAGCCCCATGTTCAGGGTGATCTTGCTAATGCGCGGCACCTGCATCGGCGTCTTATACGCAAACTGCGCGCTCAACTGCCCGATCACTTTCTCGCAATAATGTTGCTGTAATCTGGTCATCGCCTGTTCAAAGCCTACACATCCACCACTTCATTATCCGACTTGAAATAACGCACCTTGCGGCCGTCCTCCAAAAACTTAAAACCCACCCGGTCGCCCTTGTTCGCCACCGGATTCCAGAGCGCAACGTTGGACACCGCCATCGGCATTTCCTTTTCAATGATGCCCCCAGGTGTGCCCTGCATGGGGTTGCCTTTGGTGTGCCGCTTGGCCATGTTGACATTCTCGACGATGACCTTGGCCGCATCGGAAACGACGCTCAGCACGACCCCGCGCTTGCCCCTGTCCTTGCCCGCCAACACAACGACCTCATCGCCCTTTCTGATCTTGTGCATGCCTACAACACCTCCGGTGCGAGTGAGATGATCTTCATAAAGCGCTCGCCCCTGAGTTCACGGGTTACCGGGCCGAAGATGCGTGTGCCCAGCGGTTGTAACTGGTTGTTCAACAGCACCGCCGCATTGCCGTCGAATCTAATCAACGAACCATCGGCGCGCCGCACACCCTTGCGGGTGCGCACCACCACGGCATTATACAGCTCGCCCTTCTTCACCCGCCCGCGCGGGATCGCCTCCTTGACGCTGACCTTGATGATGTCGCCGATGCCGGCGTAGCGGCGCTTTGATCCGCCCAGCACCTTGACGCACAACAGGCGCCGCGCCCCGCTGTTATCGGCGGCATCCAGCATGGATTGCATCTGTATCATTGAGGGTCTCCGACATCCTTCGTTCTTAGACTGCCTGCGTCCTGGTCAGCACCTTTTGCAGGCGCCAGGCCTTGCGCCTTGATACGGGCCTGGATGATTCAAGCAGCACCACATCGCCCTCGTTGCACTCGTTATGCTCATCATGGGCGAGCACCTTCGTCGAGCGGCGCATGAATTTCTCATAGATGGGGTGCTTAACAGTGCGCTGTACCAGCACCGCGATGGTCTTGTCCATCTTGTTGCTCACCACCCGCCCGGTTAAGGTCGGCGATGTCTTCTGCGCCTCATTCATTTGCTTGTTCATTTGGCCTCCCGCGCCAATTCGCCCAATATGGTCTTGATGCGGGCAATATCGCGGCGCACCGCCTTGACTTGGCTGGTCTTGCTGAGCTGCCCGGAGCCCTTTTGCATGCGCAGGTTAAACTGCTCGCGGTGCAACTCAAACAGCAGCGATTGCAGCTCCTCCGGTTTTTTTGCTCGTAGCTCCGCCGCCTTCATCTCACATCACCGTGCGGCTGACAAAGGTCGCCTTGACCGGCAGCTTGGCGGCGGCTAAGCGAAAAGCCTCCCGGGCCAGCGGCTCCGGCACGCCTTCAATCTCATACAACATCTTGCCCGGTTGGATCTGCGCCACCCAGTACTCGACATTGCCCTTGCCCTTGCCTTGGCGAACTTCCAGCGGCTTGGTCGTGATCGGCTTGTCCGGGAAGATGCGGATCCACAGCTTGCCGCCGCGCTTTACCTGGCGCGTGATCGCCCGCCGGGCGGCCTCGATCTGGCGGGCGGTGATGCGTCCGCGCGTGGTCGCTTTTAAGCCGAACTCGCCGAAGCTGACCTTGTTGCCGTTGCCGGCCAGGCCGCGGTTGCGGCCCTTGCTCTGCTTCCTGAATTTTGTCTTTTTCGGCTGTAACATGAGTCTTTTTTATCAACGCTCTTGGGCCGGGGTTGCGCCTTCTTCTGCGGCCGGCTCCTGCCGCTTGAACACCTCGCCCTTGAAGATCCACACCTTCACGCCGATCACGCCATAGGTGGTGTTGGACTGCGCCACGCCGTAGTCAATATCGGCGCGCAGGGTATGTAAGGGGACGCGCCCCTCGCGGTACCATTCCGAGCGCGCAATCTCAACGCCGTTCAAGCGACCGGCGACATTGATCTTCATGCCTAAGGCACCTAAGCGCATGGTGTTGGTCACCGCCCGCTTCATGGCGCGGCGAAACATGATGCGGCGCTCGATCTGCTGGGCCACGCTCTCGGCGACCAAGTGCGCATCCAGCTCCGGCTTGCGGATTTCTTCTACGTTAATCTGCGCATGCAGGCCCATGCGCTGCGAGGTCTCAGCGCGCAGGCGGTCTATGTCCTCGCCCTTTTTCCCGATCACGATGCCGGGGCGGGCGGTGTGGATGACGATCTTGGCCTTGTTCGCCTGGCGCTCGATCTGTATGCGGCTGACCGAGGCATTGGCCAGGCGCCGGCGCAGAAACTCCCGCACTTCCAGATCCGTGTGCAGGTAGCGGGCGTAGTTTTTCGAATCGGCATACCAGGTTGATGTCCAGTCCTTGATGATGCCCAGCCGCATGCCGGTCGGATGTACCTTTTGTCCCATGTTATTTGCTCACTTTTTCCTGGCTCTCTTTTTCTTGGCTCACTTTGTATTGGCTCTCTTTTATGTCTCGGCCACGGTCACGCTGAGGTGGCTCATGCGCTTGATGATCCGGTCTGCCCGACCCCTTGCTCTTGGCCTAAGCCGCTTTAAGGTCGGCCCCTGATCAACGCAGATCGCGGACACCTTTAACTCATCAATATCAGCGCCGTCATTATGCTCGGCATTGGCGATGGCCGATTCCAGCACTTTTTTCACGATTGCGGCGGCCTTTTTGTTGCTAAAGGCCAAAATATTCAGCGCCTTCTCCACCGGCAGCCCGCGTACCTGATCGGCCACCAGCCGCACCTTTTGCGGGGAGATGCGCGCATATTTTACTGTTGCCGAAGTCGCCATCGCCTGCACTCGCCTATTTGCTCTTCTTGTCCGCCGCATGGCCGCGGTAGGTGCGGGTGCCGGCAAACTCGCCCAGCTTATGCCCGACCATGTTCTCGGAGATAAACACCGGGATATGATCGCGCCCGTTGTGTATGGCAATGGTCAGGCCCACCATGTCCGGCACGATCATGGAGCGCCGCGACCAGGTCTTGATCGGGCGCTTGTCGTTGTTCGCCTTTGCCGTCTCCACCTTTTTCAGCAGGTGGTGATCGACAAAGGGGCCTTTTTTTATCGAACGCGGCATATCATTCTTTTCCCTAGCGCTTGCGCTTGCGGACGATCAGTTCATCGGTGCGCTTGTTCTTGCGCGTCTTATAGCCCTTCGTCGGCGTACCCCAAGGGCTTACCGGATGCCGTCCGCCGGAAGTCCGCCCCTCGCCGCCGCCATGCGGGTGATCGACCGGGTTCATGGCCACGCCGCGCACCGTCGGCCGCACCCCGCGCCAGCGCTTGGCGCCGGCCTTGCCCAGTTGCCGCAGCGAATGCTCGGCGTTGCCGACCTGGCCCAAAGTCGCCCGACAATCGCTCAGCACCTTGCGCATCTCGCCGGAGCGCAGCCGCAGGGTGGCATAGCGCCCCTCCCGAGCCAGCAGCTGCACACCGGCGCCGGCGCTGCGCGCCAGTTGCGCCCCCTTGCCCGGTTTTAGTTCCACGCAATGAACCGTCGAGCCTAATGGAATGTTGCGCAAGGCCAAGCAATTCCCCGGCCGTATCTCGGCCTGGCTGCCTGAATGCAATACCGCGCCGGCCTTGACCCCGGCGGGCGCGATAATGTAGCGGCGCTCGCCATCGGCATACAGCAGCAGGGCGATGTGGGCGCTGCGGTTCGGGTCATACTCAAGCCGCTCCACCTTCGCCGTAATGCCGTCCTTGTTGCGCTTGAAATCGATCCGCCGGTAGCGCTGCTTGGCACCGCCGCCGCGATGCCGCACGGTAATCCGCCCGCGGTTATTGCGCCCGGCATTTTTACTCTGCTTCTCCAGCAGGGGCGCATGCGCAGCACCCTTGTGCAATTCAGGGCTGAGCACCTTGACCTGGCCGCGGCGGCCGGGCGAGGTTGGCTTGAGCTTGACTAAGGGCATCTACAAATCCCCCTTAGGCACCGGCAAAATCAATGTCAAAGCCGGGCTTGAGCTTGACATAGGCCTTTTTCCAATCGGCACGGCGCCCGGCCCTCTGGCGGAAACCCTTGCGCTTGCCCTTCACATTACTCACCTGCACCGCCTCCACCTTGACCTCAAACATCAACTCAACGGCCTGTTTTATCTCCGGCTTGCTCGCCCCCTTGCGCACCTTGAAGACAAACTGGCGGTTATGCTCGGCCACCAGCGTGCTTTTCTCGGTGATGCGCGGCTCCAGCAGAACCTGCATCAGCCGCTCCTTGTTTATGTCCCCGGAATTCATGGCAACCTTGTTCATGTCGGTCTTTTTAACGTCAGTCTTGTTCATGCCAGCTGTGCCTGCACCTTCTCCACCGCCGCCCTGGTGAACAGGACATGTTCAAAGCCCACCAGCGAATACGGGTTTAGTTCGGTCGTATCAATCACATCCACTCGCGGTAGATTGCGCGTGGCCAGATACAACTCCTCGCCCACCGCATCAGTTACGATCAATACCTCGCTCAGGTCCATGGCGGAGAGTTTCTCCAGCGCCAGCGTTGTCTTGGGCTCGGTCAGGGCAAACTCATCCACGCAACTCAGTCTTTCTTGTCGGGCCAATTCGGACAAGATGGCGCGCATGGCACCGCGATACATCTTTTTATTCACCTTCTGGGCATAATCACGCGGCTTGGCCGCAAAGGTAACACCGCCGCCGCGCCACAGCGGGCTGCGGATGGTGCCGGCGCGGGCACGGCCGGTGCCCTTTTGGCGCCATGGTTTTCTGCCGCCGCCGCGCACCTCAGAGCGCGACTTCTGCGCCTTGGTGCCGGCCCTGGCCGCGGCCATATAAGCGGTCAGCACCTGATGCACAAGGGCAGCATTGTACTTGACTGCAAAGACATTCTCGGAGACGGCTACCCCGGCCTTTTTGCCCTTGTCCGCCTGATGCAATTTCAACTCCATGCTTCTATCCCTGGGCCTTGGCCTTCACCGCCGGTCGGATGATGAGGCGGCCACCTTTGGCGCCGGGCACGGCACCCTTTAGCAGCAAGAGGTTGCGCGCGGCATCCACGCGCACCACCTCCAGGTTCTGCGTGGTGCGGCGGCGATTGCCCATGCGCCCGGCCATCTTCTTGCCCTTGAACACCCGCCCCGGCGTCTGGCACTGGCCAATAGAGCCCGGCGCCCGGTGCGCCAGCGAATTGCCGTGCGACATGCGCTGGCTGCTGAAATTGTGCCGCTTGATCACGCCGGCGTAGCCCTTGCCGATGGTGGTGCCGCTCACATCCACCTTCTGCCCGGCGCTAAAGATATCGACCTTGATCTCCGCGCCTAAGGCCAGCCCCTCGCCCTCGCCTTCCTCAAGCCGAAACTCGGTTAGGCCGCGCGCCGTCTCCACTTGCGCCTTGGCGAGATTTCCGGCCAGCGCTTTGTTGATCAGGTTCCGGCGTTTCTCGCCCCAGGCGACTTGCACGGCGCGATAACCGACCCGAGCCGGATCGCTCAACTGCGTTACCTTATTTGGCCCCGCCTCCACCACGGTCACGGGAATGGACTCGCCGGACTCGGTGAAGACCCGGGTCATGCCGCACTTTCGGCCTACAATGCCTATGGTCATGTTCTCATCTCTTTATGTCTTGCCCTAAGAGCGCCGGCCTCAGCGACCGCTGGTCCTGATCTGCACATCCACCCCGGCGGCCAACTCCAGCTTCATCAGGGCATCGATGGTCTTATCCGTCGGGTTGACGATGTCCATCAGGCGCTTGTGCGTGCGGATTTCGTATTGATCGCGCGCATCCTTGTTCACATGCGGCGAGATCAATATGGTGTAGCGCTCCTTCTTGGTCGGCAGGGGGATCGGCCCCTTGACCTGCGCCCCGGTGCGCCTGGCCGTCTCCACGATCTCGCGGGTGGACTGATCGATCAGCCGGTGATCGAAGGCCTTAAGGCGTATGCGTATGACCTGTTGCTCTGCCATGTCTTATTTACTCCACAATCTTCGTAACAACCCCCGCGCCCACCGTGCGCCCGCCTTCCCGGATGGCAAAGCGTAAGCCCTCTTCCATGGCAATGGGGGCGATTAAGCTCACCCGCAACTGGATGTTATCGCCCGGCATGACCATCTCCGTACCCTCCGGCAAGGCCACGGCACCGGTGACATCGGTGGTGCGAAAGTAGAATTGCGGCCGGTAGTTGGCAAAGAAGGGGGTATGGCGCCCACCTTCTTCTTTGGATAGGACATAGACTTCGGCCTCAAAGCCGGTGTGCGGGGTGATGGAGCCCGGCCGGCACAGTACCTGGCCACGCTCTACTTCATCCCGCTTGGTGCCGCGCAGTAAGACGCCTACGTTATCCCCCGCCCGGCCTTCGTCCAAGAGCTTGCGGAACATCTCCACCCCGGTGCAGGTGGTCTTGGTGGTGTCTTTAATCCCCACAATCTCTATCTCTTCGCCCACCTTGACGATGCCGCGCTCCACCCGACCGGTGACCACAGTCCCCCGGCCACTGATGGAGAAGACGTCTTCGATGGGAAGTAGGAAAGGCTGGTCAACGGGGCGCTCCGGTTCCGGGATGTACTCATCCATGGCCGCCACCAGTTTCTCAACGGAGGGTACGCCAATGTCGCTGTCATCGCCTTCCAGGGCCTTCAGGGCGGAACCCGTCACCAGGGGGGTGTCATCGCCGGGGAATTCGTAGCTGTCCAAGAGTTCCCGCACTTCCATCTCGACCAGTTCCAACAGTTCGGCATCATCCACCTGATCGGCCTTGTTGAGATAGACGACGATGTAGGGCACGCCCACTTGCCGGGCCAAGAGGATATGCTCCCGGGTCTGCGGCATGGGGCCGTCCGCCGCGCTGACGACTAAGATAGCACCGTCCATCTGCGCCGCACCGGTGATCATGTTCTTCACATAATCGGCATGGCCGGGGCAATCGACATGGGCGTAGTGTCGGGCTTTGCTCTCATACTCCACATGGGCGGTGGCGATGGTGATGCCGCGCTCGCGCTCTTCCGGGGCGTTGTCGATCTGGTCATAGGCGCGAACCTCACCGCCATGCTGGGCGCTCATTACCTTGGTAATGGCTGCGGTTAAGGTGGTCTTGCCATGATCCACATGACCAATAGTACCCACATTCACATGCGGCTTGGTGCGTTCGAATTTTTGCTTGGCCACTCTCTTTACCTCATTTGCTTTTACTATTGATTTTTACTGATGATCCCCGCCGCAATGTTGGGCGGAACCTGGCTGTATTTGCCGAACTCCATCGTATAGGTCGCCCGCCCCTGGGTGGCCGAGCGCAGATCGGTGGCATAGCCGAACATCTCGGACAACGGCACTTCGGCCTTGATGACCTTGCCGGCTGGGGATTCTTCCGTGCCCTGCAACATGCCGCGGCGCCGATTTAGATCCCCCGTAACCGCCCCCAGATAGTCTTCCGGGGTGACGACTTCTACATTCATCACCGGCTCCAGCAAGACCGGGTTGGCCTGCTTGGCGCCCTCCTTAAAACCCATAGAGCCTGCGATCTTAAAGGCCAACTCGCTGGAATCGACCTCGTGGTAGGAGCCGTCATACAAGGTAACCTTGACGTCAACGACCGGATAACCGGCCAAGATGCCGTTCTCCATCTGCTCCTGAATGCCCTTATCGACCGCTGGGATGTATTCCTTGGGCACCACGCCGCCGACGATTTCATTCACAAACTCATAGCCGGCGCCCGGCTCCTGCGGTTCGATCTTCAGCAGCACATGGCCGTACTGGCCGCGCCCGCCGCTCTGGCGAACAAAGCGCCCTTCGGCCTTCTCCAGCAGCTTGCGCACCGTCTCCCGATAGGCGACCTGCGGCTTGCCGACATTGGCCTCCACCTTGAACTCGCGCTTCATGCGATCCACGATAATCTCCAGGTGCAACTCGCCCATGCCGGAGATAATCGTCTGGCCGGACTCTTCATCGGTATGTACGCGGAAGGACGGATCCTCCTGCGCCAGCTTGCCTAAAGCAATGCCCATCTTTTCCTGATCCGGCTTGGTCTTCGGCTCCACCGCCACGGCGATGACCGGCTCGGGGAACTCCATGCGCTCCAAGGTAATCACGCTGTTCGCCGCGCACAGGGTGTCGCCGGTAGTGACGTCTTTTAGGCCCACGGCGGCGGCAATGTCGCCGGCGCGCACCTCTTTGATCTCTTCGCGGCTGTTGGCATGCATCTGCAAGATGCGGCCGATGCGCTCCTTCTTGGCCTTCACCGGGTTGTATAAGGTATCGCCGGATTTTAAGACGCCGGAATAGACTCGAAAGAAGGTCAGGGTGCCAACGAAAGGATCGGTTGCGATCTTAAAGGCCAGCGAGGCAAAGGGCGCATCGTCTGATGACTCGCGCGCGGCTTCCGTCTCGGCGGCATCATCCAAAATCCCCTTGATCGCCGGCACATCCGTCGGCGCCGGCATGTAGTCGATCACGGCATCGAGCATGGACTGTACGCCCTTGTTCTTAAAGGCCGAACCGCACAGGGTCGGCACGATCTCATTGCTTAAGGTGCGCAGCCGCAGGCCCTGCCTGATCTGCGCCTCGCTCAGCGCGCCCTGCTCAAGGTAAGCCTCCATCAGATCTTCATTGGCTTCCGCCGCGGCCTCTAATAGCTGCTCGCGCCAGTACTCGCAGTCGGCCAGCATCGCCGCCGGAATTTCCTGCTCCTCAAAGCGCATGCCCATGTTCTGGTCTTCCCAGTAAATGGCCTTCATCTTGATCAGATCAACCACGCCCTTGAAGGTGTCTTCCGCGCCAATGGGCATCTGCACCGGCACCGGGTGGCTGCCCAGGCGCTCGCGGATCTGGTTTATCACGCGCAGAAAATCCGCGCCGGCGCGATCCATCTTATTCACGAAGGCCAGGCGCGGCACGGCATAGCGAGTGGCCTGGCGCCAGACGGTCTCGGACTGCGGCTCGACCCCGCCGACCGCACAAAACACCGCGCAGGCGCCGTCCAGGACGCGCAGGGAGCGTTCCACTTCGATGGTGAAATCCACATGGCCGGGCGTGTCGATGATGTTGATGCGGTGCTGCGGATACTGCTGCGCCATGCCCTGCCAGAAGCAGGTCGTTGCGGCGGAGGTAATGGTGATGCCGCGCTCCTGCTCTTGCTCCATCCAGTCCATGGTGGCGGCGCCATCATGCACCTCGCCGATCTTGTGCGAGACGCCGGTGTAGTACAGGATGCGCTCGGTGGTCGTGGTCTTGCCGGCGTCAATGTGCGCCATGATGCCGATGTTGCGATAGCGCTCGATGGGGGTGGTTCTTGGCATGAGGATACCCTACCAGCGATAATGCGAGAAGGCCTTGTTGGCCTCGGCCATCCGGTGCGTGTCTTCGCGTTTTTTGATCGCCGTGCCCCGATTATCGGCCGCATCCATGAGCTCGCCGGCCAAGCGCAGGCCCATGTTTTTCTCATTGCGTTTTTTGGAAGAATCCACCAGCCAGCGCATGGCCAGCGTCATGCTCCGATCCTGGCGCACCTCCACCGGGATCTGGTAGGTCGCACCGCCGACGCGCCGCGACTTCACCTCCACGATGGGGCGGACGTTCTCCAGCGCGCGGTTAAACAGGCTCAGGGCGTCCATCTTTTTGCGCTTGCTCATCTCATCTAAGGCGCCATAGACGATCTTCTCGGCAATGGATTTCTTGCCGCTTTGCATGAGCATGTTGATGAACTTGGCCAGCACCTGATCGCCGTATTTAGGATCCGGCAGGATGGCACGTTTCTCGGCGACTCGGCGGCGTGACATGGGCTTGGCTCTACGTTTAGGACTTGGGTTATGACTTCGGGCGCTTGGCGCCGTACTTGGATCGCCCTTGCCGCCGGTCGGCCACGCCGGAGGTGTCCAAGGTGCCGCGTACGGCATGATAGCGCACACCGGGTAAGTCCTTCACCCGCCCGCCGCGGATCAAGATCACCGAGTGCTCTTGCAAGTTATGCCCCTCGCCGCCGATGTAGGTGGTCACTTCCTGGCCGTTGGTCAGGCGCACGCGCGCCACCTTGCGCAAGGCCGAATTGGGCTTCTTGGGCGTGGTGGTATAGACGCGCGTACACACGCCGCGCTTTTGCGGACAACTCTCCAGCGCCGGCACATTGCTCTTGGCGCGTTGCCGGCGGCGCGGTTTGCGTACCAACTGGTTCACGGTTGCCATCTTGCTAAAACCTTATCCTCTGTTTGTTTGCGTCAATGACGCCTCACGCAAGTGCTAAGTTAAAAAAATGGATCGACGATGATGGCCGGCGAATCGCTTGGGACATCCCCAGAATCCCAGCTTAAATCCCCAAGCGCTTCTTTTGCCAGACTTAAAAACTACTAACAGGCCTACACCTAAGCCCCCACAGCCCGTTAAAAAGGGGCGGGATTCTACGGCTTATGATGGCGACCTGTCAACCGATTATTGTTGTAAATTCAGGGCAAATTCAGGCGCTGGCCGAATCCGGTGTCGGCTCGGCGACCGAGGCTGCCGGTGAGAAGCCGGGCAGGGAAAGGATCTCCTGCTCAGCGCCTTCTGTCTGCTCAACCTCGGCCTCGCTCTCTTCCTGTTTCCTGCGGCTGTCTAAGTGATAGGCAAGCCCGGAGCCGGCCGGGATCAGGCGCCCGACAATGACATTTTCCTTCAGGCCGCGCAAGTCATCGCGCTTGCCGCTGACGCTGGCCTCGGTCAGCACCCGCGTGGTCTCCTGGAAGGAGGCCGCCGAGATGAAGGACTCGGTGGACAAAGACGCCTTGGTGATGCCCAGCAAGACCGGCGCCCACTCCGCCGGCTGCTTGCCGTCGGCGGTCATCGCCTCGTTTTCATCCAGCACGCGGGCGCGCTCCAGCTGCTCGCCCTTTAAGAAGGTGGTGTCGCCCGGCTCCACGATCTCGGCCTTGCGCAGCATCTGCCGCACGATGACCTCGATGTGCTTGTCGTTGATCTTCACGCCTTGCAGGCGATAGACCTCCTGGATCTCGTTACAGATGTAATTGGTCAGCGTCGGCACGCCCATCAGGCGCAGGAGATCATGCGGGGTCGGCGGGCCATCAACCACGGCCTCGCCCTTTTCCACATGCTCGCCTTCGAAGACATTGATGTGCCGCCATTTAGGAATCAGCACCTCGCAACTCACGCCCTCCTGATCGGTAATGACCAGGCGCTGCTTGCCCTTGGTCTCCTTGCCGAAGCTGACCGTGCCGGACATCTCGGCCAGCACCGCCGGGTCTTTGGGCTTTCTGGCCTCAAACAGGTCCGCCACCCGCGGCAGGCCGCCAGTGATGTCGCGGGTCTTTAAGGATTCCTGCGGCAGGCGGGCAATAATATCGCCGATCTTCACCTCATCGCCCTCGTTCACCCTGATCACGGCCCGGGGCGGCAGGGGATAATGGGCGGGGATGTTGCCCGGCATCTTCAATTCGTTGCCGTCCGCATCCAGCAGCTTCACCACCGGGCGCAGGTCCTTGGTGCCGGCGGGGCGCGTCTTCGGATCCATGATCACAATATTAGTGAGACCCGTGATCTCGTCTATGTCGCGGCTGATGGTAACGCCTTCCACGATGTCCGAGAATTGCACCCGCCCGGCCAGTTCCGAGATCACCGGGTGCGTGTGCGGGTCCCAAGCGGCCACCCGCGCCCCGGCCGGCACCGTGTCGCCGTCCGCAACGGTAAGAATAGCGCCGTAGGGGATCTTGTAGCGCTCGCGTTCGCGTCCCACTTCATCAAGCAGGCCGATCTCGCCGGAGCGGGAACTGACGATCTGCTTGCCGCCCTCCTGGTCCAGCAGCTTGACATTGTGCAGCTTGACCGTACCGCCGTGTTTGACTTCGATGCTGCTGGCCACGACTGCGCGCGAGGCCGCACCGCCGATGTGGAAGGTGCGCATGGTCAGCTGGGTGCCCGGCTCGCCGATGGACTGCGCCGCCACCACGCCGACCGCCTCGCCGATGTTGGCCAGGTGCCCGCGGCCCAGGTCGCGCCCGTAACACATGGCGCAGATGCCGTAGCGGGTCTCGCAGGTGATGGCCGAGCGCACCACCACCTCATCAATGCCACGCGCATCCAGCCGCTCCACCCATTGCTCATCCAGCAAGGTGCCGACCGCGGCGATTACTTCATCGCTGCCGGGCTTCACGGCATCCGCCGCCAGCACCCTCCCTAAGATGCGCTCCCGCAGGGGTTCGACGACATCGCCGCCCTCGATCAGGGAGGTAACGACCAGACCCTCTTCGGTGCCGCAATCCACCTCGGTGACGACCATGTCTTGTGCCACATCCACCAGCCGTCGGGTCAGGTAGCCGGAGTTAGCGGTCTTGAGCGCGGTGTCGGTTAAGCCCTTGCGGGCGCCGTGGGTGGACATGAAATACTGCGAGACATTCAAGCCCTCGCGGAAGTTGGCGGTGATCGGCGTCTCCATAATCGCCCCGTCCGGCTTGGCCATCAGCCCGCGCATGCCGGCCAGCTGGCGGATCTGCACGGCCGAGCCGCGGGCGCCGGAATCGGCCATCATGTAAATGGAATTAAACGAGCTTTGCTTGACCCGCTCGCCTTGGTTGTCGGTGATCTCATCCTCGCCGAGCTCTTCCATCATGGCCTTTGCGACCTGGTCATTGGTGTGCGACCAGATATCAACGACCTTGTTATAGCGCTCGCCATCGGTGATCAGGCCGGAAGTATATTGCGACTGGAACTGCCGCACCTGATCCTCGGCGCTGCTGATAATGGCGTCCTTTTGCGGCGGGATGACCATATCTTCCACGCCGAAGGAGACGCCCGAGCGGGTGGAATAGCGAAAGCCGGCATACATCAGCTTGTCCGAGAAGACCACGGTTGCCTTTAGACCTAAGCGGCGATAGCAGAGGTTGATCAGGGTTGAGATCGACTTCTTCGTCATCGGCTGGTTGATCAAAGAAAAGGAAATGCCGGTGGGCAGGAGACCGGCCAGCAGGGCGCGCCCGACCGTGGTTGTCAGCAGTTGCCGCTCTTCCCGTAGCTCGCCGTCTTCTGCTTCCACCTTCTCTGCGATGCGCACCTTGATGCGCGCATGCAGGTCAACATGCCGGCCTTCATAAGCTCGATGCACTTCATCGACATCGGCAAAGACCATGTCGGTGCCCCTGGCCGCAGCCGATTCGCGCGTCATGTAATACAGCCCCAGCACCACGTCCTGGGTCGGGACGATGATCGGCTCGCCGTCGGCGGGCGATAGGATATTGTTGGTGGACATCATCAGGGTGCGTGCCTCCAGCTGCGCCTCCACGGACAAGGGCACATGCACGGCCATCTGGTCGCCGTCAAAGTCGGCGTTGAAGGCGGTGCAAACCAGCGGGTGCAACTGGATGGCCTTGCCCTCGATCAGGACCGGCTCAAAGGCCTGGATGCCGAGGCGGTGCAGGGTCGGCGCCCGGTTCAGCATCACCGGGTGCTCGCGGATGACCTCTTCCAAGATGTCCCAGACCTCCGCGCCTTCGTACTCGACCAGCTTCTTCGCCGCCTTGATAGTGGTGGCCAGCCCGCGCCGCTCCAGCTTGCTGAAGATGAAGGGCTTGAATAATTCCAGTGCCATTTTTTTCGGCAGGCCGCACTGGTGCAGCTTCAGAGTCGGCCCGACCACGATCACCGAGCGACCGGAATAATCCACGCGCTTGCCCAGCAGGTTCTGGCGAAAGCGCCCCTGCTTGCCCTTGATCATATCGGCCAAGGATTTCAACGGCAGCTTATTCGTGCCGGTGATCGCCCGGCCACGGCGGCCGTTATCGAGCAGGGCATCGACGGCCTCTTGCAACATGCGTTTTTCATTGCGCACGATGATGTCCGGCGCATTCAGATCCAACAGGCGTTTTAGGCGATTGTTGCGGTTGATCACACGCCGGTACAGATCATTCAAATCGGAGGTGGCAAAGCGACCGCCGTCCAGCGGCACCAACGGGCGCAACTCCGGCGGCAGCACCGGCAACACTTCCATGACCATCCACTGCGGCTTGTTGCCGGACTTCTCGAAGGCCTCCAGGAGTTTCAGGCGCTTGGCTATCTTTTTCAGCTTGGTCTCCGACTTGGTCTCCGGGATCTCCTCGCGCAGATGCTGTATTTCCGCGCTGATGTCGATGGTCTTTAATAGCTCGTGGATGGCTTCCGCGCCCATCTTCGCATCAAATTCATCCCCGTACTGCTCGATCGCCTCATGGTAGCTCTCTTCGGTCAATAGCTGGCCGCGCTCCAGCTCGGTCATGCCGGGGTCAGTGACCACATAGGCCTCAAAATACAGCACTCGCTCGATCTCGCGCAGCGTAATATCCAGCAACAGGCCCATGCGAGATGGCAGGGATTTTAGGTACCAGATATGGGCGACCGGGCTGGCCAGCTCGATATGCGCCATGCGCTCACGCCGCACTTTGGATAAGGTAACCTCTACGCCGCATTTCTCGCAGACCACGCCGCGGTGCTTTAGGCGCTTGTACTTGCCGCACAGGCATTCATAGTCCTTGACCGGCCCGAAGATCTTGGCGCAAAACAGGCCGTCGCGCTCCGGCTTGAAGGTGCGGTAGTTGATTGTCTCGGGTTTTTTTACCTCGCCATAGGACCAGCTACGGATCTTCTCCGGCGATGCCAGACCGATGGAAATGGCGTCAAATTCTTCGCTTTGTCCCTGCTGTTTAAGGAGCTTTAGTAGGTCTTTCACTTAACTCACTGCCTCCACAATTTTAGGTGTGCGTGAAAAATTTTTGATGAGACTCAGTTCTCATCCATTTCAATATCGATCGCCAATGAGCGGATCTCCTTCAACAGCACATTAAAGGACTCCGGCATTCCAGCCTCTATCTGGTGATCCCCGTCAACGATATTTTTATACATCTTGGTGCGGCCATTCACATCATCGGATTTCACCGTCAGCATCTCCTGCAAGGTATAGGCCGCGCCATAGGCCTCCAGCGCCCACACCTCCATTTCCCCAAAGCGCTGGCCGCCGAACTGCGCCTTGCCGCCTAAGGGTTGCTGCGTGACCAAAGAGTAAGGCCCGGTGGAGCGCGCATGCATCTTGTCATCCACCAGGTGATTGAGTTTCAGCATGTACATATAACCCACAGTCACCTCTCGATCAAAGGCATCGCCGGTCCTGCCGTCAAACAGGGTGGTCTGCCCGCTTGGCGGTAAGTCGGCCAGTTCCAGCATGGCCTTGATCTCCACCTCGGCAGCGCCATCAAAGACCGGCGTGGCCATCGGTACGCCATTCACGAGGTTGCGGGCGAGTGCCAGGATTTCCTCATCCGACAAAGACGCCAGCGCCTCCTTCTTGCCGTCGGCGTTGTAGATCTTGTCCAGCAGCTTGCGCATCTCGGCAATGCTGCTTCTGGCTTCCAGCAATGCGCCAATTTTTCTGCCCAGTCCTTTTGCCGCCCAGCCCAGATGGGTCTCCAGCACCTGGCCGACATTCATGCGCGAGGGTACGCCTAAGGGGTTTAAGACGATATCGACCGGCGTGCCGTCTTCCATATAGGGCATGTCTTCCACCGGGACGATGGTGGAGATGACGCCCTTGTTGCCGTGCCGACCAGCGATCTTATCACCCGGCTGGGTGCGGCGCTTCACCGCCATATAGACCTTGACCATCTTCAGCACGCCGGGGGCCAGATCATCGCCGGAGGTCAGCTTGCTGCGTTTTTCTTCAAAGCGTTGATCAAAGTCTTGCTTTAGCTGGGCAAACTGTTGCGCGGCCTGCTCCAGCACCCGATTGGCCGCCTCGCTGCGTAATCGGATCTCAAACCATTTCTCGCGCGGCGTAGCGGCAAGGTAATTGGCGCTGATGCGGCTGCCCGGCCTGAGTTCATTGGGACCGCCGTCCGCGACCTTGTTGCTTAGGTGTTTCTCCAGCCGTTGATAGACGCCGTCCTCCATGATGCGCAGCTGATCGTTCAAATCCTTGCGCACCTGGTTCAGCTCGGCCTCCTCGATCTCCAGGGCGCGGGCGTCCTTTTCTACGCCGTCACGGGTGAAGACCTGCACGTCAATGACAACGCCGTTCATGCCTGAGGCGACACGCAGGGAGGTATCTTTCACATCCGAGGCCTTCTCGCCAAAGATGGCACGCAGCAGTTTCTCTTCCGGCGTCAACTGGGTCTCGCCTTTGGGCGTAACCTTGCCGACCAGGATATCTCCCGCATTGACCTCAGCGCCGATATAGACGATCCCGGACTCATCCAGCTTGTTCAAGGCACTCTCGCTGACATTGGGAATATCCGCCGAGATTTCCTCCGGCCCCAGCTTCGTATCACGGGCAACACAGCTCAGCTCTTCAATGTGAATGGAGGTATAACGGTCTTCTTCCACCAGGCGCTCGGAGAGCAGGATGGAGTCCTCAAAGTTATAGCCATTCCAAGGCATGAAGGCGACCATCAGGTTCTGCCCTAGCGCCAGCTCGCCCATGTCGGTCGCCGGGCCATCGGCGAGCACATCGCCTTGGGCCACCTCATCGCCGGGCTTGACCAGCGGCCGTTGGTTGATGCAGGTATTCTGGTTTGAGCGGGTGTACTTGGTGAGGTTATAAATATCAACGCCCGGCTCGCCGGCCTGCGTCTCATCGTCGTTGACCCGGATCACGATGCGGCCGGCATCGACCGAGTCGATCATCCCGCCGCGCCCGGCGGTTACAGTTACTCCGGAATCAATCGCGACCCGGCGCTCCATGCCGGTGCCGACCAGGGGTTTTTCCGCACACAATGTCGGCACCGCCTGGCGCTGCATGTTGGAGCCCATCAGGGCGCGATTGGCATCGTCATGCTCTAAAAAAGGGATCAGGGCGGCGGCGACTGATACGATCTGCCGCGGGGATACGTCCATATAATTCACCTGATCGGGCGTGGTCAGGCTAAACTCGTTCAAATGCCGGCAGGAGATGAGTTCATCGCTGAGCTTGCCCTTTGCGTCCAGGTTAGAGTTCGCCTGGGCAATCACATAATCGGCCTCCTCAATGGCGGAGAGATATTCAATCTCATCACTCACGCGCCCCTTGCTGACCTTGCGATAAGGCGTCTCCAAAAAGCCGTACTCGTTGGTGCGCGCATACACCGCCAGCGAGTTGATCAGCCCAATGTTCGGCCCCTCCGGCGTTTCAACCGGGCACACGCGCCCATAGTGCGTGGGATGCACATCCCGCACCTCAAAGCCGGCGCGCTCGCGCGTTAAGCCGCCCGGCCCCAGCGCGGATATGCGTCTTTTATGAGTAATCTCGGACAAGGGATTGTTTTGATCCATAAACTGCGACAACTGGCCGGAGCCGAAGAATTCCTTCATCACCGCCGACACCGGCTTGGCGTTGATGATCTCCTGCGGCATGAGATTGTCCGATTCGGCCAGCCCCAAGCGCTCCTTCACCGCCCGCTCAACACGCACCAGACCGATGCGAAACTGGTTCTCGGCCATCTCGCCGACGCTCCTGACGCGGCGGTTGCCCAGATGGTCAATGTCATCCACCGTGCCCTTGCCGTTTCTGATATCGAGCAGGGTGCGCATTACCTCGACGATGTCGGATTCCTCACCCAACTCTTCATACAGCGTTTTCGAACCGGCATCGCTGCGCTGGCTGAAATACTTCCCGTCATAGAGCAGGCCCACCCCGGTGGTCTCCTGGCGGCCAACGCGGCGATTAAACTTCATGCGCCCAACGGCGGAGAGGTCATAGCGCTCGGGGGTAAAAAACAGGTTCTTGAACAGGTTCTCGGCCGCCTCTTTGGTCGGCGGCTCGCCCGGGCGCATCATGCGATAGATTTCGATCTGCGCCTCCAGCGCATTGGTCGTTGCATCAATGCGCAGGGTGTCGGAAATATAAGGGCCGCGATCCAGTTCGTTGGTAAAGAGCGTCTCCAACTCCAGCGGCGCCTTGTCTTGAATGCTTTCAAGAAACTCTTCCGTAATCTCGGCATTGGCCTCGGCCAGCAATTCGCCGGTCTCAAGATCGACTAGCTCTTTCGCCAGGGTCTTGCCGATCAGGTAGGCGGCGGGCACCGGCAGCGCCTTTAATCCGGCCTTTTCCATCTCGCGTATATGGCGGGCGGTGATGCGGCGCTCGGCCTTGACGATTACCTTCCCTTTTTTATCACAAATGTCGAAGATCACGGTCTCACCGCGCAGGCGCTCGGCAACCAGCTGCAGGAAGATGCCCTTCTTGTTGAGCTTGAACTTGTTCGTCTCAAAGAAGATATCGAGCATGTCCTGGGTGCTGTAGCCCAGCGCGCGTAATAAAATAGTGGCCGGGATCTTGCGCCGCCGGTCGATGCGGCAATGCAGGGTGTCTTTCGGGTCAAACTCAAAGTCCAGCCACGAGCCGCGATAGGGAATCACGCGTGCGGAATGGAGGATCTTCCCGGAGGAATGCGTCTTGCCCTTGTCGTGTTCAAAGAAGACGCCGGGCGAGCGATGCAACTGCGAGACGATGACCCGCTCGGTGCCGTTGATCACAAAGGCGCCGGTGCGGGTCATCAGGGGGATCTCCCCCATATAGACCTCCTGCTCGCGCACGTCTTTCACCACCTTGTTGCTTAAGCCCGCCTCCTTGTCATAGATCACCAGGCGCACCTTGACCCGCAAAGAGGCGGCATAGGTTACGCCGCGTAGCTGGCATTCCTTCACATCAAAGACCGGCGTGCCCAGCTTATAACTCACATACTCCAGCGTCGCATTGCCGGAATAGCTGCTGATCGGAAAGATGGATTGAAAAGCGGCATGCAGACCGATGTCGCGCCGCGCCGCGCCCTCCGGCTCCGGTTGCAGAAAGCGGGCATAGGAATTGATCTGCGTGGCGAGCAGATAGGGCACATCCAGGATCGTCGGGCGCTTGCCGAAGTCCTTGCGAATGCGCTTTTTCTCAGTGTAGGAATAGGCCATTACACATCCTCAGATTGATCACTACCGATGGTTGCCGCCTCGCGCGCAGGTTGCCGCTGTTCCAAGCACCGACGCGGACAAAGAATGCACCCGGCAACAAATGCACCAGACAAAAAACCGGCAGCGGGTCTTGCCGGGGCGAACGAGACGCCTTGTTTATTTGACTTCAACCGCGGCGCCGATGTCCTCCAGCTGCTTCTTAATCTCTTCGGCCTCATCCTTGCCAACGCCTTCCTTGATCGGCGCTGGCGCGGCTTCCACCAGGCCCTTTGCCTCTTTTAAGCCCAGGCCGGTCAGCACTCGCACGACCTTGATCACCGCCACCTTGTTCTCCCCAAAGCCGGTCAGCACCACATCGAACTCGGTCTTTTCTTCCGCGGCGGCTTCGGCTTCCGCCGCAGCCGGGGCGGCGGCAACGGCCACCGGGGCCGCTGCTGAGACGCCCCAGTCCTCTTCCAACTCCTTGATCAATTCCACCAGTTCCAGTACCGGCATCTGACCCAAGCTCTGTTTAATTTCTTCTCGTGATACAGCCATTTTCAAACTCCTCAAAAATTAACAGTGATTACTTATGAATTAAGATTCTTGTTGATCCCGGTGGGCGGCCAGCAGACGTGCAAACTTGGCCGGCGGCTCGGCGAGGGTACGGACAAACTTGGCTAATGGCGCCTGCAACAGGCCGAGCAACATGGCCCGCGCCTCATCCTGAGACGGCATCGCGGCCAGGCGCTCCAGCGCATCAACCTCCAGCAACTGCCCGTCCAGCGCGATCAGCCTGACCACCAGCTTGTCGTTTTCCTTGGCGAAATCCCGCACCACCTTCGCCGCCGAGCCCGGCTCATCATTGGAAAAGGCCAGCAGCAGGGGGCCGACCAGCGCGTCCTGCATACATTCAAACTTCGAGCCGGCCAGCGCCCGGCGCGCCAGGGTATTGCGAACTACCTTCAGGCAAATGCCGGCATTGCGCGCCTTTTCACGCAGCGCCGTCATGGCTGCTACATTCAAGCCCGTATATTCCGCCGCCACGGCCGCCGGCGCCCGCGCCGCCACCGCGGCCACCTCTGCAACGATCTGCTTCTTTTGCGCCAGCGTGATACTCACAACTTCTCTCCTATTAACGCATTACATCGCTAAGGAAACTCTGATTAAGTCAGAGTTTCCTGCGGTACACGGATGTACCGCCCTTATCAGTGGCGTCAAGCCATTGATAAGGTGAGCAAACTAAAAATCGCATTTTTAGTTTGCGTCCTCTGGCAAGTCCTGGATGGACTTGTTCAGAGGTTCCCCAAAGTACTTTGATCGATGAGCAGCCCCGGGCCCATCGTGGTGGACAAGCTGACCTTCTTCATATAAATCCCTTTGGCGCTGCCAGGCTTTGCCTTGACCAAATCGCGCAATACCATTTCCAGGTTCTCCTTGAGCGCGGCCGGAGCAAAAGACGCCTTGCCAATCGCGCAATGGATGATGCCGTTCTTGTCCGTGCGATAGCGCACCTGCCCGCCTTTGGCGTTCTCCACCGCCTGTTTGACTTCCTTGGTAACTGTGCCGACCTTCGGGTTCGGCATCAGCCCTTTGGGCCCCAGCACCTTGCCCAGCTTGCCGAGTAAAGGCATCGCCGCGGGCGTGGCGATCACCACCCCGAAATCGGATAGACCGCCCTGGATCTGTTCAGCCAACTCCTGCATGCCGACATAATCCGCGCCGGCCGCTTGCGCTTCCTTCGCCTGCTCGCCTTCTGCAAAGACGGCCACCTTGATGCTCTTGCCGCTGCCCTGCGGCAAGACGGTGGCGCCGCGCACGACCTGATCGGACTTGCGCGGATCAACACCCAGATTAACGGCCAGCTCGACCGCCTCGTCAAACTTGGCCGTGGCGCAGTCGCGCAACAGGGCGAGCGCCTCGTCGACCGGATAGGGCCGCGCCGGTTCCAGCCGCGCCCGAATGGACTGCATGCGTTTTGATAGCTTGGCCATTTATAGCCTTTCCGTTTCTATGCCCATGCTGCGGGCGGTGCCGGCGATGGTACGCACCGCGGCCTCCAGCTCAGCAGCGCTTAGATCAGCCTCTTTCGCCTTGGCGATCTCTTCCAGCTGCGCCCGGCTTACCTTGCCGACCTTGTTCGTGTTCGGCGTGCCGCTGCCGCTTGTAATGCCGGCGGCCTTCTTTAACAGGTGCGAGGCCGGCGTGGTCTTGGTGATGAAGCTGAAACTCTTATCGGCATAGACCGTGATCACCACCGGCACCGGCAGCCCCGGCTCGACATTTTGCGTCTGCGCATTAAAGGTCTTGCAAAAATCCATGATGTTCAGGCCATGCTGGCCGAGCGCCGGGCCGACCGGCGGGCTGGGATTGGCCTGGCCTGCCGGCACCTGTAGCTTGACATAGGCACTGATTTTTTTTGCCACTGTTTTTTCTCTCCTTAACGAAGGGTTGACCTCGTTCCGGGCGGCGCCCCGTTTTTGCAAACTCGTCGGCCTACTCTTTCTCTACCTGGCCGAACTCCAACTCCACCGGCGTTGAGCGGCCGAAGATCAACACCGAGACCCGCAGCCGACTCTTTTCATAATTCACCTCTTCCACCACGCCGTTAAAATCGGCAAAGGGGCCGTCGATGACCCGCACCACCTCGCCGGGTTCAAACAGGATCTTCGGCCTGGGCTTATCCACCCCATCTTCCACGCTCTGCAAGATGGCATCGGCCTCCTTGTCCGTGATCGGCGCCGGCTTATCGCTGGTGCCGCCGATGAAACCCAGCACGCGCGGGGCCTCTTTCACCAGATGCCAGGTCGCATCGTTCATCGCCATCTGCACCAGCACATAGCCCGGGAAGAACTTGCGGTCGCTCTTGCGCTTTTTGCCATCGCGCATCTCCACGACTTCCTCGGTCGGCACCAGGATGTCGCCGAACTGATCCTCCAGGCCGCTATGCTGGATGCGCTCTTTCAAGGTGCGCATGACATGTTGCTCATAGCCGGAATAGGCATGCACCACATACCACTTCAACGCCATCGCCTAGCCCTGACCGATCACTGTCTGAATCGCCGCGCCCAATAACAGATCCAGCAGCCACAGGATGGCGGCGAAGATCAGCACCATTAGAATGACAATGCCGGTTGTCTGCAAAGTCTCCTGGCGGGTCGGCCACACCACCTTGCGCACTTCCAACTGCGCATCTTGGAAAAAGGCCCACAGCATCCGGCCCTGCTCGGTCTGCAAGGCGATCACGGCGGCGACGGCCACGCTGGCCAACAGCCCCATGACCCGGTACAGCAGCG
This sequence comes from Gammaproteobacteria bacterium, assembly GCA_963923955.1. GTDB lineage: Bacteria > Pseudomonadota > Gammaproteobacteria > Eutrophobiales > Eutrophobiaceae. Next base: position 468,144 of record OZ000552.1, on the reverse strand, counting down.
ACTGCTCGGCAAAATAATAAAAGCCCACGAGTGCTGCGACCATGATCGCGATCGCCACGCCCAGTTTCACCAGATCCAGTCTTGCGTTGCTTAGTTCAACTCGGGTGTCCACTTGCAAACCTTGTCCAATAAAAAAAGCATTTTTCTTTTTCGCCCCGCCAGTGCCGTTGGCAGGCCAGGAGGGAATCGAACCCCCAACCTGCGGTTTTGGAGACCGCCGCTCTGCCGATTGAGCTACTGGCCTTAACTTTTATCTGCAGCGCGCCTACTCCACAATCTTCGTAACAACCCCCGCGCCCACCGTGCGCCCGCCTTCCCGGATGGCAAAGCGTAAGCCCTCTTCCATGGCAATGGGGGCGATTAAGCTCACCCGCAACTGGATGTTATCGCCCGGCATGACCATCTCCGTACCCTCCGGCAAGGCCACGGCACCGGTAACATCGGTGGTGCGAAAGTAGAATTGCGGCCGGTAATTGGCAAAGAAGGGGGTATGGCGCCCACCTTCTTCTTTGGATAGGACATAGACTTCGGCCTCAAAGCCGGTGTGCGGGGTGATGGAGCCCGGCCGGCACAGTACCTGGCCACGCTCTACTTCATCCCGCTTGGTGCCGCGCAGTAAGACGCCTACGTTATCCCCCGCCCGGCCTTCGTCCAAGAGCTTGCGGAACATCTCCACCCCGGTGCAGGTGGTCTTGGTGGTGTCTTTAATCCCCACAATCTCTATCTCTTCGCCCACCTTGACGATGCCGCGCTCCACCCGACCGGTGACCACAGTCCCCCGGCCACTGATGGAGAAGACGTCTTCGATGGGAAGTAGGAAAGGCTGGTCAACGGGGCGCTCCGGTTCCGGGATGTACTCATCCATGGCCGCCACCAGTTTCTCAACGGAGGGTACGCCAATGTCGCTGTCATCGCCTTCCAGGGCCTTCAGGGCGGAACCCGTCACCAGGGGGGTGTCATCGCCGGGGAATTCGTAGCTGTCCAAGAGTTCCCGCACTTCCATCTCGACCAGTTCCAACAGTTCGGCATCATCCACCTGATCGGCCTTGTTGAGATAGACGACGATGTAGGGCACGCCCACTTGCCGGGCCAAGAGGATATGCTCCCGGGTCTGCGGCATGGGGCCGTCCGCCGCGCTGACGACTAAGATAGCACCGTCCATCTGCGCCGCACCGGTGATCATGTTCTTCACATAATCGGCATGGCCGGGGCAATCGACATGGGCGTAGTGTCGGGCTTTGCTCTCATACTCCACATGGGCGGTGGCGATGGTGATGCCGCGCTCGCGCTCTTCCGGGGCGTTGTCGATCTGGTCATAGGCGCGAACCTCACCGCCATGCTGGGCGCTCATTACCTTGGTAATGGCTGCGGTTAAGGTGGTCTTGCCATGATCCACATGACCAATAGTACCCACATTCACATGCGGCTTGGTGCGTTCGAATTTCGCCTTTGCCATTTGCAACTCTCCTTAAAACGATGTTTTGAAATTTATACTGGAGCTCATAACCGGACTTGAACCGGTGACCTCTTCCTTACCAAGGAAGTGCTCTACCGACTGAGCTATATGAGCACTTTTACTACCCCCCGAGCTGGAGCGGGTGATGGGGATCGAACCCACGTCATCAGCTTGGAAGGCTGAGGTTCTACCATTGAACTACACCCGCCATTCAAAAAGACAGCCTGCTGCCTCATCCCCGTCCGTCCTCCGTCATCTGCCCCCCGTCCTCTGAATGTGGAGGGGGTAGGATTTGAACCTACGAAGGTAGAACCAGCAGATTTACAGTCTGCCCCCGTTGACCGCTTGGGTACCCCTCCAAAGATCAAGCCGATCAGTATGACCCCGCCCGGCCAGGCTGTCAACTAAGATTCCTTAGCTTTTTTAGAGATTTTAGCCAAGCAAGCCCTGCTCAGCGCAGCACCTCGCCGGTTAAGAGATCCTTAATCGCCGTGGGTTGGCGCAGGCGACCGGTGGCGCCGGCCAGGATGTAATCCAATTCCGCGCCGAAATAACGGCGCACGGCAAGGCTGCTCTTGGCGGGCGGGTGCCCGGCGGGATTGGCGCTGGTGGAGACCAGGGGGCCGGCGAGCCGGCACAGCGCCTGCACAAGAGGATGCGCACTGACCCGCACCGCCAGGCCGCTATGCCGACCGCGCAACCAGACCGGCACCGCCGGGTCCGCCGGGACGATCCAGGTAGTCGGCCCGGGCCAGCTGGCCAGCGCCCGCTCCTTGCTCGCCTGATCGGGAAAGGCCAGGAAAGGCGCGAGTTGCTGGAGGTCGGCGGCCACGATGATGAGCCCCTTCTCGACCGCGCGCTGTTTTAATTCCAGTATGCGCTGCACCGCAACCATGTCGTGCGGGCAGCAGCCCAGGCCATAGACGGCCTCGGTGGGATAGGCGATGACGCCGCCGCTTCTTACCGCCGCCGCCGCCTGCTTGATGTGCCGTTGGTTCAACTACTTGCCGATGCACCCAGTTGCTCTTGCAAGGCCGCATCCTTGGCCGCGACCTTTTGCGCATTGTCTTCTCTCTCCCGGCGCAGCTTCTCGCGCAGGTCTTCATTGCCGACCGCCAGGATCTGCGCGGCGAGATAGCCGGCATTCTTCGCCCCGGCGCTGCCAATCGCCACGCTGGCCACCGGCACCCCGCCCGGCATCTGCACGGTGGAGAGCAGGGCGTCCATGCCGTTCAGCGAGCCGGCATCCATAGGCACGCCGATCACCGGCCTGATGGTCAGACCGGCCACGGTGCCGGCCAGGTGCGCGGCCAGACCGGCGGCGGCGATAAACACCGCACAGCCACGGGCCTCCGCACCCTTGACATAAGCATGCGTGGCTGCCGGGCTGCGGTGCGCCGAGGTAACCTTGACTTCCTTTTTGATCGCAAGATCATCCAGCACCGACAAGGTGGCCTGCATCACGGGCAGGTCTGAATCCGAGCCCATCAAGACCGCAACAAAGGGTTCTGCGTTACTCATAAACTTTTCTCTCCGTTAAGTTTTATAAAAGTGTTTTCGTAAAAATCCTTAACCGGCTACGCCTTTTTCTTCGTCCAGCGGCGGCGCTGGCCGCGCTCAGGCGCTGCAGCGAGGAGTTCCTCGCATTCTCCCAAGGTGAGACTCTTTGGTTCTGTGGCCTTCGGAATCTTGGCATTTTTCTTGCCGTCGGTCACATAGGGCCCGTAGCGCCCGTTCAGTACGCGGATGCCGCCGGCAAAGACCTTGATCTCTTTTTCCGCATCAGCCTTTTTCTTCTCCGCAATCAGCGTGAGCGCGCGCGGGCGCTCCAGCGTATAGGGATCATCCTCCTTGCTCAGCGAGACGAATTTTTTTCCATAGCGCACATAGGGCCCGAAGCGACCGACATTCACCGCAATCTCCTCCCCCTCCTCAGTCTCGCCCAGCACCCGTGGCAATCTGAACAACTCCAGCGCCTCATCTAGGCTGATGGTGTCGATGCGCTGGCCGGGGCGTAAGCCCGCGAACTTGGGCTTTTCCTCATCATCCTTGCTACCCAGCTGCACATAAGGCCCATAGCGGCCGATGCGGACGGAGACCGGCAGGCCGCTGCCGGGGTCGGTGCCCAATTCGCGCGCCTGCGCCGCCTCGCTGCGGCTGACGTTTTCCTCCTTGTCCTTCACCTTTTTCTCAAAGGGCTGCCAAAAATCGCGCATCAGCGGCACCCATTGCTTTTCCCCACGGGAGACGGCGTCCAGTTCATCTTCCAGCTTCGCGGTGAAATCATAATCGACATAATCAGTAAAATGCTGCGTCAAGAACTTGTTCACGATGCGGGCGACATCGGTCGGCAGAAAGCGCTTGCTGTCCATCTCCACGTATTCACGCTGGCGCAGCGTCTGGATGATGGAGGCATAAGTCGATGGCCGGCCGATGCCGTATTCTTCCAGCGACTTCACCAGGCTGGCCTCGGTGTAGCGCGGCGGCGGCTCGGTGAAATGCTGCTGCGGCCGGATGCCTTTTAAGGCAACCTTGTCACCCTCGGCGAGCACCGGCAGTGCCTTATTCGAATCATCCGGCCCGGCATCGTCCTCGCCTTCTTGATAGACCTTGATGAAGCCCTTGTCGATGATGGTCGAGCCGTTGGCGCGAAAGGTATTGCCCGGGCCGCAATCAAGATCCACGGCCACGGTCGCGAGCAGCGCCGGTTTCATCTGGCTGGCGATGGCGCGCTTCCAGATCAGATCATAGAGCCGATATTGCTCATCGCTTAAGCGGGCTTTGATCTCCGCCGGCACCCGATAGGCCGAGGTCGGGCGAATCGCCTCATGCGCTTCCTGGGCATTCTTGGACTTGGTCTTGTATTGGTTGGCATGCGAAGGCAGGTATTCCTCGCCGTGCACCGCGGCGATGTAGGCGCGCATCTCCGCGATCGCTTCCGTTGCCACTACCACCGAGTCCGTGCGCATGTAGGTAATCAGTCCCACGGCACCCTCGCCAGTGTCTATGCCCTCGTAGAGCTGCTGGGCGATGCGCATGCTTCTTTGTGCGGTAAGCCCTAGTTTGCGTACCGCTTCTTGTTGCAGGGTGGAGGTGATAAAGGGCGCGGCCGGCCTGCGCTGGCGCTGCTTTTTCGTAACCTTGCTGACAGTCAAGGCACCGCCGGCGGCCTGTTGCAACTTGCTCGTGGCCGCCCTGGCGTACGCCTCATCCGTAATCGTAAATTGTTTGAGTTTTTCCTCGCCAAGGTGCGTGAGCTTGGCGACAAAGTCTTTCTTTTTATGCTTGAGATCGGCCTCGATCGTCCAGTACTCAAGGGTCTTGAAGGCCTCGATCTCCTCTTCCCGCTCGACGATCATGCGCAGCGCCGGGCTCTGCACTCGGCCGGCGGACAAGCCGCGGCGGATCTTCTTCCACAGCAGGGGCGATAGGTTAAAGCCGACCAGGTAGTCCAGCGCGCGGCGCGCCTGTTGGGCATCGATCAGCTCTTTGGATAGCGCACGCGGGTGGGCCACGGCGGCCTGCACCGCGGCCTTCGTCACTTCATGAAAGACAATGCGCTTGACCTGCTTGCCCTTGAGCGCGCCCTTGTCTTTCAGCAACTCATACAGATGCCAGGAAATGGCCTCGCCTTCCCGATCCGGGTCGGTCGCCAGATACAGCGTGTCGGCCTTTTTCAGGGCGCGGGCGATGTACTCCACCGGCTTGATATTTTTCTCAATGATCTGGTATTGCATCTGAAAATCTTTGTCCGGATCCACCGCCCCCGTCTTGGGCAACAGATCGCGCACATGCCCGTTGGATGCCAGCACCTTGAAGTCCTTGCCCAGATAGCGCTCTAAGGTGCGGGACTTGGCGGGGGATTCGACGATGACCAGATTTTTAGCCATGCAAAGACCTGCGTAGTTTTAAGACCTTGTAGAATTGAATTTGATTTATTCTTGGATTGCCAGAGTGAATCGCCAAGCGGCCTAATGCAGGCCGAGATTGACATCGCCCAGCACCATGTCTTCCATCCGGCCAAAGGCGGCCTCCTTCCCCAACTGATTTAGCAAGACCATCAGCACGACCCATTTGAGTTGCTGTAGATCAATCGCTTCATAATGATCGAACAGGTAGATCAGGACATCGAGCACGTTTTCTTTCATAAGTGTTTTTCTTCAGTTTATCTGCGCGTGTAGCTGCCGCCGGGCAGTGATTCTATCAACTCCAGCAGCTCCAGCCTGAGCAGGGCCGCCGACATAATATTGACCGGCAGAGCAGTTATCTCCACCAGCTCATCCATGCTGATCGACTCATAGCCTATATTATCAAGCAGGACTTTCTCTTGTTCGTCAAGTTCATTGATCAACTCCGTGCGTCTGTCCTCAGCCAGGCCGCGTTCGGAGACAAAGCCCGCCAGCGGCCCGATTTCTTCGAATATATGCCGGATATCGCCGACCAATTTCGCCCCATCCCGGATCAGGGCATGGCAACCTGCGCTCATCGGGTTACGGATGGAGCCAGGGATGGCAAAGACCTCCCGGCCCTGCTCGGTGGCGTGCCGGGCCGTGATCAAGGAGCCGCTCTTTGCTGCGGCCTCCACCACCAGCACGCCCAAACTCAGGCCGCTAATGATGCGGTTGCGGGCCGGAAAGTGATGCGGCAGCGGCTTGTGACCTAAGGGATATTCCGACACCAGCGCGCCGCTCGCGGCGATTTCTTCAGACAGTTTCCTGTTGCCGGCCGGATAGATCATATCTAGGCCATGCCCCAAAACGGCGAGTGTCTTCCCGTCCGCAGAAAGGCTGCCGCGGTGTGCGCAGGTATCGATTCCGCCTGCTAGGCCGCTCGTTACCGTAACATTGTATTCCACCAGCTGCGCGGCGAATTCACCAGCCAGACGGCAGCCAGCGCGGGTCGGTTTGCGGCTGCCCACAATGGCGATCTGCAACTCATTCAAGACCTCCGGCCGGCCCTTGACGAACAGGGCCACGGGCGGGTCGGGAATTTCTCTTAACAGGGCGGGATAATGCGGCGCATCAAAGCTGAGCAGATGATGCCCGTCTTCTTCCAGCCACGCCAGATCCGCCTTGATCCGCTCTTTGTCCGGCGCTTGGACATAGGCAAGAGCCTTGGCCTGCACACCGAGGGAAGTGAGAGTCTGCGTATCCAAGGCAAATACTGCCTCTGGAGAGCCTGCCTTCCTAAGCAGTTGATGCAGTACGTGGTTATTAACCGCCGGGGTGCGGATGAGCGCCAACCACCAAGCCAACTCGCGATTGTTGCCGCTGTCATCCCTGATCATGGTCAATGCCGCGTTTTTTCGTGGTCTATCTCACATAGACTTAAGGAGACTTTACAAATTCCGGACCTCATCATAGAGATGCAGAGGCGCATTGGTCTCCATCACCAGGGCATAGCTTAGATCCCTGAAGGTGCGAAATACCAGCAGGACACCGACATATTCGGCCGGCAGTTCAACCCTTGCGCCTGGCCGCTTGACCGTGCCCAGGTAAGCCGCCAGTCCACCGCCGCCGAATTTATCTTCCTGACCGCCCTTGATGGTGTCATTGATTACGCGTCCGCTCTGATAGACGCCCAGCACATTGCCCACCTCAAGGCCGCTGGACTGACCAAGGTCCAGCACCACGACCTGATATTGCCCGATCTGCGACAGGCCATCGACAACGGAGATAATATGTCCCTGCACTGCACTGCCCGGCGGGCGCGGGATAAAATCCGTATTGATCGCCTCTTCGCTCTGCAAGACCAGCCGGTCGCCGTTTAATACCTCGCGCTCGGCCTGTAAGATAATACCGGTCGCCGGATCCCCATCCCGCTCAATCGCCACATCGCCCACATACAGCGACTCGTAGGCCAGCACCTCGCCTGCCTTGTTCTTGTAAGCCGGGCCTTGACGGTAGATCGAATAGCGGCTTCCCGCCGCCCCCGCAGGCAGATCGCGTATGTAGATCTTGTTGCCCGTGCCCGCAATCAGATGCTCTTCATAACTGGAGACAACATAGGGCCAGGTCGCCATTTCGCCCACATTGACTATCTTCGGGCGATACAGGAAATGTTGAATCGCATCAATCGGTATTGCGGGAATGGCGTCTGTTCGGTCATGGCTGCGCACGGCGGGGGAGAGCTTGACGCTCCGATCCTGGGTAACAATCTCCAGTTCATCACCAAGCTCTGCTCCTTCACCATCCCGCTCAAGGCTCAGCACCGGCTCGCCCGCCGCATCGTAGCTTAAGCTAATCACATCGCCCGGGTAGATCAGGTTCGGATCTTCAACCTGCGGGTTCACCTTCCAGATTTCCGGCCAGCGCCAGGGTTCGGCCAAAAAGCGGCCGGCAATGCCCCACAGGGTGTCGCCCTTTTGTACGACATACTGCTCAGGCGAGTCCGGATTCACAGCAATCGTCTGCGCCCGCAGCGGCAGGGCAAGGCTGAAAAAGAGCATCATCGCAAGGATTTTAGTAGGCATACGCAGCACCTTAGATAGAATTCTTCATGTACAGTTAGGCATAAAGTCTAGCAAAATCTTCGCCCCAGAACCATGTTTGCTTACAATTCCCTTAAAAATTATAATTTTAAGCTACTATACTATCAGTAGCTTTAAGAGATATTGCCTTGTTTAACTGGAGTATCACGCCTCATGGCCAGATTGTCTGTCTTGCATTTTCCCGACCCCGGATTGCGTAAACGGGCGCTCGCGGTCGAGTCCATTGATGATGAACTCCGGCAACTGGCACAGGATATGCTGGAGACCATGTACGAGCAAGGCGGGATCGGCTTAGCCGCCACGCAAGTAAATGTGCAAAAGCGGCTGATCGTAATGGATCTGTCTGCGGACAAGAGCGCGCCCATGATCCTGATCAATCCGGAAATTCTGGGCGCAGAAGGCCGGGCGGAAATGCAGGAAGGCTGTCTGTCGGTGCCCGGTTTTTATGAGAACATTGAGCGCGCGGAAATCATCGACTACCAGTACCTGACACCGACCGGGGCGCGCAGGCAGGCGCGGGCAGAAGGCCTGCTCGCAGTCTGTATTCAGCATGAAATTGATCACTTAGACGGTAGATTGTTTATCGACTACTTATCACCGCTGAAACGGCAGCGGCTGCAGAAGAAGCTGCAGAAACAGGCACGGCTAGACTCGCTCGCATTGTGAGCGCTCTTGAGCTGCGCCTCGCCTTTGCCGGTACGCCGGAACTCGCCGCCACGATTCTGCAAGCCATATTGGACGATGAGACGTATGGCATAGAGAGGGTCTATACGCGGCCGGACCGCCCCGCCGGGCGCGGCAGGAGACACCGGCCCAGCCCGGTCAAGCTGCTTGCTGATCAGCATAAGATCCCCATCAGGCAACCGCAGCGGCCCGCAGAGATTGATGCGGATCAGCAGCTGGCCGAACTTGACGCCTTCGTTGTTGCGGCTTATGGCATGATCCTGCCGGAGAATATTCTCACCAGGCCGCGCTGGGGTTGTATCAATGTGCATGCTTCTCTGTTACCCAGATGGCGCGGTGCCGCCCCCATTCAACGCGCCATCCAGGCCGGCGATGAAGAGACCGGGATCAGCATCATGCGCATGGATGCCGGGCTGGATACGGGCAATATCCTGCTGCAAAGAAGCTGCCCTATCCATAGCCATGACACTGCCGGCAGCCTGCATGCGCGCCTGGCTGTGCTTGGCGCAAGCGCCCTGTTGGAGGCCCTGCACGGCCTGGCTGAGAACAGCCTGCAAGAGCGCAAGCAGGACGAGGCCCGGGCCAGCTATGCAGGCAAAATCAGCAAAGAAGAGGCAAAGATAGACTGGTCGCAGAGTGCCGGGCAGATAGAGCGCAATATTCGCGCCTTTAACCCCGCCCCGGTCGCCCACAGCAGCCTGAACAATGTCGCCATGCGTATCTGGGCGGCGGGCGTATTGGACGGACAAAATTGCCGGGCTGCGCCCGGGACGGTGCTCGGCTATTCAAGAGAAGGCATTGATGTTGCCACCGGCGATTTTCCGCTGCGCATCCTCAGCCTGCAACTGCCTGGGAAGAAGATCATCAGCGCGCAGGATTTCTATAATGCGCATCCTGACTTTATGAGTTAGCAAATTGGCGTAAAAAAAACCACGATGCTTGTATTTCAGCAAGCTCTTAGATAAACCAAGAGTTTCCTTAGAAGCAAGACGATTATGAGATTGAAAAATTCTCCCACTTACATAAAGATGCACGGATGATTATGCGTGATCATAGAAAGCGCTTGGGGGGCCTGCTTGTCTTATTGTTATTGGTGTCCTCGGTCTATGGCGAGGGGATCGAGATTCGTTCTGTGTCGAGTGCGCTGCTCGGCGATATCTATACGGTAAATGCCGATATCGAATTCCGGCTGGATGCAGAGGTGCAGGAAGCCCTGATACACGGGGTTGAACTCAATATTGATATATTCATTGCGCTAAGACGGAAGCGTAAATGGCTCTGGGATCCCGGCGTTGTGGAGAGCGTGCTGCGCTATCAACTGGCCTATCATCCGCTCAGCAGTCTCTATATCATCAGCAACCTTGTGAACGGCAATCGCTCGCAGTTCAAGTCGCTTGAGGAGGCATGTACAGCGCTCGGTACTATCCGCGATTACATGCTCCTGAACCGCGCCTCCCTCAAGCCCGATGCGGAATATGTGGGTCGGTTAAAAGCCAAGCTCAATATTGATAATTTGCCGCCGCCCCTGCAACCCACGGCCCATTTCTCCAAAGAGTGGCGTCTGCAAAGCCCCTGGTATGAGTGGGTGGTGCGCTGACATGAAACAAAACGGACAACTCATCCTTATCACCGGCATCGTCCTGTTCTGCGCTATCTTGGCCGCGCTGCTGCTGCTGAGTGATGCCTTGCAGCACTCGGCGCGCTTCGGCCAGTTCTATGCCGTGTTGTTGATTTTCAGCGCCGCCGGCCTGCTCATATTGCTCAGCTTAATCGGCATCAATCTGCGCCAACTCATCCGCCAGCGCCGTGACAAGGTCGCCGGTGCCAACATGACCGTGCGGATTGTTACGATGTCCGTCATCCTGGCGGCAACACCAGTACTAATCGTCTATTATTTTTCCCTGGACTTCCTGCATAGGGGCATTGACAACTGGTTTGACTTAGAAGTCGAGGCGGCCCTGGAAGATTCCCTGGAACTCAGCCGCTTGGCGCTGGATGAACGGATGAAAAAAGTCTTGAAGGAGGCCGAGCAAAACGCCGATGAACTGGCGGAGATCACCAATATTGTGCTGCCCTTTGATATCGATGACTATCGAATGCGCAGCGGCGCCGAAGAATTGACCATCATGACGCGCCAAGGCGGCATTATTGCATCCAGCACAACGGACACGGCCAGCCTGGTGCCGGATCGCCCCAATGAGACGATCCTGTTCCAGCTGCAAAACGGCAGCAATTATATCGGCCTGGATACGATCCGCAGTGCCGGGCTTACTATTCGCGTGGTGGTCAACATGCGGGCGGCAGGCGCAGAGACCGAGGCCCGGATCATGCAGGCGCTGTTTCCGGTGAGTGGCCGCGTCAATGAACTGAGCGATAGCGTACAGTCGGCCTTTGTGCAATATGAACAACTGGCGTACTTGCGCGAGCAGTTGAAACTGAGTTTCATACTGATTCTTACGCTGGTCTTGTTGTTCAGCATATTCTCCGCGGTGTGGGCGGCCTTTTATCTGGCCCAGGCCCTGGTCGCGCCGATCAGATACTTGGCCGTTGGCACAAAGGCTGTCGCCGAAGGCGGTTATCATACCCAGTTGCCGGTGACCCGCCGTGATGAGCTCGGCTTCCTGGTCGCCTCCTTTAATGACATGACGCGCAAGATCGCCACTGCCAGGGATGCGGCGCGCACGAGCCAGATGGAGGCCGAGACCCAGCATGCCTATCTTGATGCCGTGCTGGGGTGCCTGTCATCGGGCGTGATGGTGCTTGATGCTGCGGCGCGCATCCGCACCGCCAACATCAGCAGCGCCGAGATACTGGGGCTTGAACAAGACGCACTACACCAGCGAACGCTTGATGAGATCGGCCATGCCTATCCCTATCTGGAACAGCTGGGCAAGACCTTCAAGCTCAAGCTGCGCCAACAGCGGGCCGACTGGCGCGAGCAGCTGACCCTGTTTGGCATCAGCGGCCGCCAGATCCTGATGTGCAGCGGCACCTCATTGTCCTTTGCCGAAGAAGACAAGCCGGTGCATGTGATCGTCTTTGATGACATCACCGCCCTCATCCAGGGCCAGCGCGATGCCGCCTGGGGGGAGATGGCGCGGCGCTTAGCCCATGAGATCAAGAACCCCTTGACCCCCATACAGCTCGCTGCTGAGCGCCTGCGCCATAAATACGCCGGGCTGCTGCCGCCTGAGCAGCGCGATACTTTAGATAGACTAACGCGTACCATCGTGCAACAGGTTGAGACCATGCAGGGCATGGTGAACAACTTTTCCGAATATGCCCGCAAGCCCAGCATGGCGCCTGAGTATGTCGATCTGAACCGGCTCATCCGCGAGAGCGTTGATTTGTACAGCAACTTGGATACAGACATCGAGATTAGCCTGCAACTGGCCGCCGATCTGCCGCGCATAAAGGTCGATCCCGGTCGTCTGCGACGGGTATTTAATAACCTGCTGAGCAATGCCTATGATGCCAGCCGCGAACAGCCGCGCGCGGCCTTGAACATTGCCAGCCATTATACTGTCGAGGCGGGCATAGACTACATCGAGGTCAGCATCAAGGATTCAGGTTGTGGCGTCTCCAAAAATATAATGAGCAGCATCTTCGAGCCCTATGTTACCACCAAGAAGAAGGGCACCGGCTTAGGATTGGCCATTGTCAAGAAGATCATTGAAGACCACGGCGGCCTGGTGCGGCTGGAAAATAATACCGACGGTGCAGGGACCTGCGTTATCATTCGCCTGCCAGTGCCGGCGGCGGAAGAACTCGGCCATGTGGGATCCTTGGCAACAACGAAGAAGGCACTATGAGCGTTAACAAGATATTGGTTGTTGATGACGAGCCGGACATCTGCCACCTGGTGAAAGAGATCCTGGAAGACGAGGGCTTTCAGGTCAGCGTTGCAGAAAACGGCACAAGCGCACGGCAGCTCTTGCAGAGCCAACGGCCGGCCCTGGGCCTGCTGGATATCTGGATGCCGGATGTAGATGGGATCACGCTCTTGAAAGAATGGAGCGCGGCCGGTCGGCTGGACTTTCCGGTGATCATGATGTCGGGGCACGCAACCGTTGAGACCGCAGTAGAAGCAACGCGCTTAGGCGCCTATGATTTTCTGGAAAAGCCGCTGTCCTTGGCCAAGCTGCTGTTGACCGTTAAAAACGCGCTCGATACGGCCCGGCTGGCGCGTGAAAACCAGCGCCTGCGCCAATACAGCTACCCGGCACCGGACATCATCGGCAAGAGCGCGGCGATGGCGCAGTTGCGCGAGCAGATCAAACGTATCGCCAATCATGATACGCCGGTATTGATCAACGGCGAGGCCGGCACGGACAAGGAGAGCATCGCCCGCTATCTCCACGCCAACAGTGCGCGCAGCGACGGCCCTTTTATCTCCGTCGGCCTTGCTTCCTTGACAGCTGAGGATGCTGCTGCCGAGCTGTTTGGCCGCGAGCGGGAGCACACCATCCAGCCCGGCTACCTGGAGCAGGCGCGCGGCGGGAGCCTGTTCCTAAAAGACATTGCCGAGCTGGATGCGGGTGCGCAGGCGCGATTGCAAGATACACTGGCACGGCAGAATTTTACCCGCATCAACGGCGCCGAGCCGATCGAGCTGGATGTGCGCATCATCGCCGCCGCCAATGGCCTGGACAGCAAGCGCAAGGCCGGTGCATTCAGCGATGAACTTTATTTTCAACTCAGCGTGCTGCCCATCAGCGTCCCGCCCTTGCGCGAGCATTACGAGGATGTGCCTGAATTGCTGGAGTACTATGTCAACTACTTTGTCGGGCAGGAGGGACTGGCCTATCGGCGTTTTAGTACGGCGGCACAAAACCGTTTGCGCGGCTATCACTGGCCGGGAAATATCCGTGAGTTGAAAAACCTGGTGCAGCGCATGTTGATCTTGGGCAATGCCGAATCCATCGAGGCGGACGAGGTGGAAGTGATGCTCGGGCAACAGCCCGGCAGCAATCCGGCGGCTGCGCAACACGATTTTGAACTGCCGCTCAGAGAAGCACGGGAAAAGTTTGAACGCGCCTATCTGGAATACCAACTGAAACAGAGCAACGGCAGTGTCAGCCAGATCGCCCGCATAGTCGGGATGGAGCGAACGCATTTATATAGAAAATTAAAGGCGCTGGGCATCAACATAAAAAACTAGCATCATCACGCGCCCCTATCCTAATGCCTCGTTCTCATTGCCTCCAAACATGAAGATCATCATCCTGGGCGCCGGGCAGGTGGGTTCTTCCGTCGCCATGAACCTGGTCAGCGAGGCCAACGACATCACAGTCGTTGACAGTAACGCGGCCGTCTTGCAGGGCTTAAGCGAGCGCCACGATCTGCGCACCATTCACGGCAGTGCCTCGCATCCTTCCGTGCTGACCCAGGCGGGCGCGAATGATGCGGATATGATCATTGCTGTTACCAACAGCGATGAAACCAACATGGTCGCCTGCCAGGTTGCCTACACGCTGTTTCATACGCCGACAAAGATTGCCCGTATCCGCAGCACCGACTACCAGCAACATGCCGCGCTGTTTGCGCAAGAAGCCCTGCCCATAGACGTGCTGATCAGCCCGGAACAGCTGGTGACGGACTATATTGAGCGCCTGATCAGCTTCCCCGGCGCACTACAGGTGCTGGAGTTTGCCCACGGCCGGGTGCAGATGGTGGCGGTCAAGGTACCGGCGGACGGGCCGCTGGTCGGTCGGCAGATCCGTGATCTCGACAGCCTGCTGCCGGCGATCAGCTATCGCATTGTCGCCATCTTTCGGGCCGGGCAGGCCATCATCGCCGCCGGCGATACCACCATTGCAGCCGGCGATGATGTCTTTGTCATCGGCTCCCCGCAACACATACGCACGCTGCTGAAATCCATCCGTCGCCTGGATAAACCGGTGGGGCGCATCACCATCGCCGGCGGCGGCAATATCGGCATGCGCTTAGCCCGCGCCCTGGAAGGCCGTTATCAAGTCAAGCTCATCGAGCTCAATGTCGCGCAGGCGCAGCGGGCCTCCGAACAATTATCACGCGCGGTGGTGTTACACGGCGATGCCGCAGACGAAGAGCTGCTCATGGAAGAGAATATTGATGAGGCCGATGTCTTCTGTGCCTTAACCAATGCGGATGAGGCGAATATCATTTCCTGCATGCTGGCCAAACGGCTTGGGGCGCGCAAGGTCATGGCGCTGATTAACCGCGCGGCGTACGTCGATCTGGTGCAAAGCGATGTGATCGACATTGCCATCTCGCCGCAACAGGCGACCATCGGCAGCCTGCTGGCGCACATACGGCGCGGCGATGTGGTGGTCGTGCATGCCTTACGGCGCGGGGCGGCAGAGGCCATTGAGGCCGTCGCCCACGGCGATAGACACTCTTCCCGGGTCGTCGGCCGGCGCCTGGATGAAATATCGCTGCCCGCCGATACCGGCATCGGCGCTATTGTCCGCAATGACAAGGTGCTGATGGCACACCATGACACCTTAATAAAGGCAGAGGATCATGTCATCCTGCTGGTTGCCGATAAGCGGCGGGTGCCAGAGGTCGAGCGCCTGTTTCAGGTCGGCGTAACCTTCCTGTGAAGGCGCTGCTTGCACGCCTAATTAAGCCATGCAGTTTGACGTCATACAACGCATAGTCGGCCTGTTACTTGCGCTGTTTAGCCTCGCCCTGTTGCCGCCCCTGCTGCTGTCCTGGTGGTATGCCGATCACGCCACCTTTGCCTTTGCCTGTGCCTTCCTGATTATCCTTATAGCCGGCCTGGCGCTGTGGCTGCCGGTTAAGAATGTTCACAAGGAACTGCGCTTGTGCGATGGCTTTATTGTCGTCGTCCTGTTCTGGGCCGGGCTGGGCCTGATCGGCGCAATCCCCCTGTTGCTGTTTGATGAGTTGCAGCTGTCGTTCACCGATGCCGCCTTTGAATCCTTGTCCGGCTTGACCACAACCGGCGCCACCATCATCACCGGCATTGACCGCCTGCCGCGGTCCATCCAGTTCTATCGCCAGGAATTACAATGGCTGGGCGGCATGGGCATCATCGTGCTGGCCGTTGCCATCCTGCCCATGCTCGGCATCGGCGGCATGCAGCTGTATCGCGCGGAGACACCGGGCCCGATCAAGGACTCCAAGCTCACCCCCCGCATTACCGAGACGGCCAAGGCGCTGTGGTATATCTACCTGTCGCTAACCATCGCCTGTGCCGCCATGTACTGGCTGGCCGGTATGGAGCTGTTTGATGCCATCGCCCATAGTTTTTCCACCGTATCCATCGGCGGCTTTTCCACCCATGATGCGAGCATGGGCTACTACAACAGCGCCTTGATTGATGCCATCGCCGTGCTGTTCATGCTGTTAGCGGGCCTGAACTTCACCCTGCACTTCCTGGCCTGGCGCTCGTTGACGCTCAGACAATACTGGCTTGATGCGGAAGTCAAGGCCTACCTGGGCACCTTGGCCGGCATCTGCATTATCTGCTGCGGCTACCTGATCATCACGGATGTCTATCATGATCATACTGCCGCGCTCACGCACGGCATCTTCCAAACGGTCTCCATCGCCACCACCACCGGCTTCACCACCACCACCTACCAGGACTGGCCAACCTTCCTGCCGGTGCTGCTGTTATTTGCCAGCTTCGCCGGTGCCTGCGCCGGCTCAACCGGCGGCGGCCTGAAGATCATCCGCGTAGTATTACTTTACAAACAGGGCCTGCGCGAGATCAAACGCCTGGTGCATCCTAATGCCGTCATCCCGATCAAGCTCGGACACAGGCCGGTGCCGGAATCCATCATCAACGCCGTATGGGGCTTCTTTGCCGCCTATGTTGTCGTGTTCACCTTCCTGATGCTATTGCTCATGGCCACCGGCTTAGATCAAGTCACCGCCTTCTCTGCCATGGCCGCCTGCATGAATAACTTAGGCCCCGGGCTTGGCGATGTGAGCGCGCATTATGGCGAGATCAACAGCCCGGCCAAGTGGATACTGTGCCTGGCCATGTTGCTCGGCAGGCTGGAGATCTTCACCCTGCTGGTCATCTTCACGCCGGCATTCTGGCGCAAATAAGATGGGCGATGTTGAGAAATGGAACCAAAGGTATTTGCGCGGCGATCCGCGAGAACCCGCAGCCGCCAGGGTGCTGACAGAAAACCAGCACCTCCTACCCGAACATGGCCTGGCCCTTGAGCTGGCCTGCGGCCGCGCCGGCAATGCCATACTCATGGCGCAGCACGGCCTTGAAGTTCATGCCTGGGATTTGTCAGCGGTGGCGATCAGACAACTCAAGGAAAGACAGGCGGAATTAGGTATAAGGATCCATCCCTTGCAGAGAGACATCGTGCGCTCGCCCCCGGCACCTGAGTCCTTTGATGTCATCGTCATCAGCCGTTTTCTTGACAGGAAGATCATCCCGGCCATCATCACGGCCTTACGGCCGGGCGGCCTGATCTTTTATCAGACCTTTATCAAGGACAAGGTAACAGCCGCCGGCCCGAAGAACCCGGATTATCTTCTGGAAACGAATGAACTGCTGAGATTATTTAGGCCCTTGCAGATAATCGTATATCGTGAAGAGGGCAGTGTCGGCAACATCAGAAAGGGCCTGCGCAATGAGGCGCTACTCGTAGCCAAAAAGAACGCCTAAAAAATGAATCAGAATTGATTAAGCCGCAGCGTCCCGACCAGATCTGCTACATTTTCAAAACCATGCCGAACCAGATACTCAGCAATCCCCTGATTGATCTCCTTGCATAGCAAGGGCTCATAAAATAACGCGGTGCCGATCCCTACCGCCGAGGCGCCGGCAATGATAAATTCCAGGGCATCTTCTGCATTGGTAACGCCGCCCTGCCCGATGATCGGAATATTGTGCGCCTTGCATACCTGATAGACCTGATGAACTTTAAGCAAGGCCACCGGCTTGATCGCCGGGCCGGATAAGCCGCCCTGGTTGTCGCCGATAATAGGCTGTCTTTGCTCACTATCAACGGCCATGCCCATCATGGTGTTGATCACAGCAAGGCCGTTGCTGCCGGCTTCAATACAAAGCCTGGCATTCTCCGCGATGTCCGTCTGGTTGGGAGAGAGCTTGGTGATCAGCGGTTTTTTCGTTGCGCGGCGGCAGGCGGCAACCACTTGTGCCGACATCTGCGGGTGATTGCCGAACTGCACCCCGCCCTCCTTGACATTGGGGCAGGAAATATTGATCTCCAGCGCATCAATGGGCGAATCATCAAAGATGCGAACGACTGCTTCATATTCTTCAATCGTAGAACCACTGATGTTGGCGATAAAGCGGGTCTCATCAAAGTCCAGCCGCGGCAGGTAGGCATCCACCACCTCTTTGGCGCCGGGGTTTTGCAGGCCGATGGAATTTAACATGCCCATGTAGGTCTCGGCCAGGCGGTGCGGGGCATTGCCCAATCTCGGTTCTAGTGTCGTGCCCTTTAGACAGACGGCGCCGGCATCGGTATTGGCAAAGCCCTTGATGCGCGTATATTCTTCGCCAAAGCCGACGCAGCCTGACAACAAAACCAGGGGAGTATTAAAATCCAGACCGCAAAATTTCAGTCTCAGCGAATCGTGATTAGCAGCCGCCATGCCCGTTAGTCTTTCATGGTAGAGTTGGTTGAATGTTTCATATTGTCTTATTTGAGCCGCAGATCCCACCTAATACGGGTAACATTATACGCCTGTGCGCCAACACCGGCACGCAGCTGCACCTGATACAGCCGCTGGGCTTTGACTTGAACGAAAAATCCCTGCGCCGGGCGGGGATGGATTACAGCGAACTGCTTAAGGTCAATCAATACCAATCCTTAGATGACTTTTATCAAGGCGTCAATCCTGGCCGAGTCTCTGCCATCTCCACCAAAGGAAAGATCAACTATGCAGAGCTATACTATCAGAGCGGCGATGCCTTTCTCTTCGGTCCGGAGACCAGGGGGCTACCGGAGGCGATCTTGAGCAGCAGCGCAACCAGCGCCGTCTTACGCATCCCCATGCAGGCCGACAGCCGCAGCCTGAACTTGTCCAATGCCGTTGCGGTCATCGCCTATGAGGCGTGGAGGCAACAGGGTTTTTTATCATCACTTGCGGGTATTTAAAGATCAGTGAAGCGGTATGGTTATAGTGCGCAATGGGAAGTCCACCAGAGCCATCATCAGCTTATCGTGATCGATCTCGGCGATGGCTTTTTCGATCAGTTCCATATTTGTATTTTCTCTTGTTGTTTACGTATATATTTCAAATTCCTGGTGTCTGGTAATGAGGTTTTTTAAGATTTTCTCGGCAGGCATACTATATAAATCATAAGCTCTTTCATATTGTTTGAACAAGGCGATAAGCCTGCGCAAATCATTCTGTATTCCTCTTTTTATCTTTTTATTCTTATCATCATAAAAAAGCTTTCTGCTTACCTGAATAAAACTTTGATTCTTCATCATATCCTGGCGCTTTACGGTTTCTAAAAACAGTTGCCCGGTTTCATTGATTGGATTCAATAATAAAAAATCTATCAGATCTTTTTTGTCGTAATAAAAGCTATACAAATCAAACACCGGTTTTAACAGATGTGTAAAAGGATAATATGACTTTTGCGGATCAATATAAAATCGATCAATCTCTCCTATCTTCCCGTCCTTTAATAATTGTTTGTGATAGACAATGACCAGAAAATGCCAGACGCTATTCTCCACTGAAATATCCTTCAGCTTTTCATAAAGATATTCACCAAGCTCCAGTTTATTAACAAATATCTTGCTTGGATCAATTATGATATTTTCAGAAATTTCTTCTGTAGTGAATTTTTCAATATCAAAATTAGAACCTGATGAATCATTTTTTCTGCATAGATCAAGAAACCTTTCATTTCCTCTGCCCGTTAGTTTTTTTAGCTTAATCATCTTTTTCATGCTCTTTTATTACCAGTTTTATCAAACTCTTCTTCTCTGCAAATTCACATAAAACTCTGTTTATCCAGTCCTGCTTATAGTCCTCATCACTCTGTGCCTCGCTTTCATCGTATGAATACAAGTTGTGCGCGAACTTAAACCATTTATGATCCTCTTCAGCTGTAATCTCTTCCTGATTAAACAACAAATGGTTGAGTATGTCCTTAAAAGCCATTTCAGCAATGATCGGTTTTAATTGATCTGCACATGATTTCAGTTGAGGGTTCAAGTACAAAACGGGGTGCTGCGGATTAGCAAAATCTATTTTATAGATATTTTTTACGCTTTCATCATCGGTACTAATATACAGCATTGACTTGGCATATTTTTCTTCTTTCAAGTTTTCAGCATACCCCAATAATTTAAAGCTTTTCGGATCAATAATTTTTAGTCTAAAATTGATCTTTGATCTTAGCGGTACGTCAAAAGCCAGCGGATGAGACTGCTCTTTTTCTTCATAATCTTCAACGCTTCCCATTTTCAGCCTTTCAATATTGACTCTATTGTAGGCTTCCAAAATGATGATTGAGTTATCCGGATAGCCTTGCTGCTGAATATTTTTCAACAACACCTTAACCCTCAGGCTGTTATTTTCCTCCTCAATGTTTAATGTAATATTCTCCTGTAAAAACCTCTGCCTTTGCTCAGGCGCTATCGTTCGTTTCATTATTCGCTCTCCTCGTTAGCATCTATTTTCAATTCCCTGTCTGGATCAAAACCGGATAAAGTTATCTTAAAATCATCTTTATTTTTGATTTGACAAAGTACGCGATTTTCTTTCCTTTCTATTTCTTTGCCTCCGTCTAATTCTATTTTTATTATATTTCTCTGTAAGTCAAAATCCCTGCTGTCATAGTTTTTAAATGGATTACCTTTGTTTGTTCCGTATGCCACAGTGATACTTAGCCTTGCAATACCTTCCTGTTTGCCCGCCGCTGATAGGGATAGAATAAATCCATTGTTCCTTCGGTTTTCACGAAAATCAAAGTTGGGGTTAGAATGAATGCCGGACGGCTTTTCGTTATCTGTATCCCCAGATGCTTGCCCTTTATCTGAGGCCCCTCCTCTGGTGGAGGTATCCGGAAATAAATCGCTAAAGAAATTGCTATCCAGTTTAATGCCTGCATTCGTAATAAAATGGATAAGCTTATTCGGCAGCCGAGTAACAAAAGGGACTAATTGTCTTATATACTGATACTCATTTTTAACTTCATCGGCTGGGTTATTATAGTCCCACCTGGTATGAGACGGGTTCTCCAATCTTCGCAACAGCTGGCTCAACTCATTGGCCTCTCCGTGGATTAGCACTATGACAGTGTAATGCGATGAACTCTTCCCTCTGCCGACAGCCTCTTTTATTAACAAATACTCCCGCCAAAAATCGAACTTGCTATCCTGCTTATCTCCCTTTCTGGACATTAGCAAATCCAGATAACCGGCTTTGGGATTCCGTTTTCCTTTTAGTTTTACTAAAAAGTGAAAACGAATTACGATCCTATCATCGCTCTCAAGCCTTGATATGATCTGCTCTTCCTGTTGCGGGCTTAAAAATTTATCTTTATCCCGATAAGTCTCTCCAATGTCTATGCGGAGATACTTTTTTTCCGACACAGTGAAATATTCAGATATTAATTCTTGCTTTTCCCCTTTCTGATCAAAAATATAGTTTGGATCAATGCTTGTAGGCCCAAGATTAACAATCAATTTCTCATTCATTACCGGGTAGTAATACTCCTCAACGACAGCTTCTTTCAGTTTTTCTTCAGCCAGCTTATCATCAGGCAAAGGGATGGCGATGGATAATCCTTTTTGTTTTCCTGTTCTGGTGAAAAGCGCCTCGATAAAATGTTTATCCTTTTCAGGAAATAAAAATAACCTCCCGTCTTCTTTATATTCTTTCCCGCCCAGTTCGTGGGTTTTAAAGTCGCAGGATGCTTGAAAAACACGGCCGTTTTCATGGATCGAAAATGCAAAGAACGTAGCGATCTTGCTTGCCAGGTAAAAAACAATTTTCCCAATCCCATGACTGCCACCACTGGAATTGCTACTATCGCTTCTTATGTTATCTTTTTGGAAAAAGTCCGTTTCCTTCTCTCCCTCCAACCCCGTTGTATTAAAGTCTTCTATGATCAGGAATTTTACTTTTTCCCTTATTTCGTTTGCTATTGATTTCTCGTAGCATGCCTTATAGTGCGGTTCAAGACCTTGAAAGTACTGCTCGTAGTCGCTTATGTTGATCTCTGTAAAGCGTATTTTAATTTCAACCGCTTGGTTTTTGTCCGATACAGCATCCAGAGAGTTTTGAATCAATTCCCTGATCAGGCTTTCATTGATACCCAAGCCGGTAAAATGTTTTTGGCTGGATGAGTCTCGTCGCTTCTCTCCTTCTACATATTCAAAGAATTTCCACGGTTTGTGATTTGTACTAGTCATCGGCATGAATCTACCTCAAAATTGACTTAATAAGATATTTATTATTGCGAACTGAATAAAGCCCCAAGAGACTTTATCATAACGCCAATGCCGGCCAAAAAATCATCGTCGTCAGCGCCAACTATCCTGGCGTCTTCATCTCGGTCGGCACACCCAGGTATAAACTAGAATAAACCCGCTTGTTTATATCTGACTGAAGCTACGTCAACCTCAATGCCATATTTTTCCTTAACGGCTTTTTTGAATACTTCCAAAGCATTTTCGTGATTGTGCAAGAACCATTTCACATGATTTTCCAGATATTCATCCCTGATCTCAGGTTTGCGCAAGTCGTTCGGCACTCTCTTCATTCTTGCATCAATGCTGTCAAATCCAACGAAACGTTCGGAGAGACGCGCCCTGGCCATGCCTGCGTAATCGGGATTTAATTCAAATCCTATAGCCTTTCGTTTGACTTGTTGGCACACTCTTAAGGTTGTTCCACTGCCGGAGAAGGGATCAAGAACCGCTCCGCCTTCGTTGCTGGATGCCAGTACCATTCTTTCTATCAGACCTTCCGGTTTTTGGGTGGGATGATTCTGCCTGTTGACGTTGCAATAATGGACATGCGAGAATTTCCAGACATCACCGGGATTTGCACCACGCATGTTGTTTCTCGCACGGTAATATTTCTGCGGGATACGGACATCATCCAGGTTAAAGATAAACTTTTCTGATTTTGTAAACATCAAAATATCATCATGCCTGGGTGAAAACCCTTTTGTTTTCCCTAGCCCCTGCGTGTAGTTCCATACTATCCAACTATTAAAAAACATCTGTAATTCCCTATCGAGAATGTCATATAGATATGATATAAACCTGACGCCCATGAATACGTATATAGTGCCAGCAGGTTTTAATATTCGTTTGGCCTCGGCAAGCCAGCATCTGGTGAATTGCAAATAATCTTCAAATGCTTTTGAATCGTGATTATTTCCATAATCCTTTCCCAGGTTATAGGGGGGATCAGCAATGATGACATCTATTGATTCGCTCTCTATTTCTTTAAATAATTTCAGCGCATCACCACAGCGCAGATCGATCTTCTTCATCTACTTAATCCACCCATTTTGTTCCGCATACTCAAGCCACTGATCATAGCCTTTTTTTGATGCAATAAACTTTCTGTCCAGTAGTTTGCAAAACTCCCAGGTACTCCTCTTTTGTATCGAGATATAGTGAATATCCCGTACTTGAATTTGTCCAGTCCCTAATGCAGGGTTATAGCTAATATCAAAATCAGATAAGTACTTCAGATCGTAAGACTTAAAATCCACCACCTCCATCACCCCCATCATCATTTCAGTTGTACTATCTCTGGTGCTAAATACCCTATGTTTAATCGATAAGATGATGAATATATAATCCGGATCAGCGACATAGGCCGAGCGAATACGAGCGAATGAAGTAATGTTTGGAGATTTTCCACTGCTCTCAATATCTTTTGAAGTTGCTTTGACATCAACATAACCAGTGACACTGGAACTTCTTTTTCTGGTTTTCCTAAACTGTAAAATTACATCCGCCATATTTAAGCGTTCACCGGCTTCAACATTGATTAGTTGATAGTTATTATTTTTATCTTCAAGACACTCTGTAAATATCTCATATACCCACGCCTCAACGAAAGGGCCGGCAATTTTATTTATATTTTCCATTGGAATGCCATGTTTGAGATTCGTATTGATTACGATCTTGTTGCCTCCGCCGTCCATAGCTTCCTGCATAATGCTTTCAATGGAACGTATCACAAAATCCGAGCATTCCTCATAGTCTTCAGATTCTATTGGTTTTTTCAGATCCAGATTTTCATAGCCCATTTTGTCTATATCCCCTTACTCATATCTTTATAGTCACCCCTCAAACTACAACTCCATCTTGCGCTCCCTTGCCAACAGGTTTTGCACGGCTTGTTTGGGACTCACTTTGTTATCAATGACGTGCAATACCTGCTGGCTTATCGGCATCTCAATACCATTGACTTTGGCCAGCTCGCCGACAACGGCTGCGGTGCGAATGCCTTCAATCGCCTGGCCGATTTCGTCCCTTGCCTGTTGTGGTGATTTGCCTTGTGCCAGTGCCAAGCCAAAACGGCGATTGCGCGATTGATCATCGGTACAGGTTAAGATCAGATCGCCCAGACCGGCGAGGCCCATGAAGGTCTCCTGCCTGCCGCCCAGCGCCGCGCCCAGGCGCATGATCTCGGCCAGCCCACGGGTGATTAATGCGCTGCGGGTATTGGCGCCGAAGCCCAGCCCATCGGCAATGCCGGCGGCGATGGCCATGACATTTTTTATCGCCCCGCCCACCTGCACGCCGACCACATCATCATGCGTATAGATGCGGAATACTTCGCTATGAAAATGCTCCGCCCAAGAGATCGCTGTATCCATCTGATCGGCGGCAATCGTGACCGCAGTCGGCAGACCGGCGGCGACTTCCTTGGCAAAGGAAGGCCCTGACAAGACCGCAACCGATGCCTGCGGGCACAGCGCCTCGACAACGCGGCTGTTCAATGACAGGCTCTGCGGCTCCAGCCCCTTGCAGGCAAGACAGAGTGAAGACTGCCTAAGGTCTTTTTGTTCTAAATGTTGCAAGACGGCGCGCAAGGCATCACAGGGGACTGCGAGCAGGATATCGCTCACCTTATCCAGTGCTGAAAAAAGATCGCTGACCGGGATCAAGTTATCCGGAAAGGCATGCCCTGGCAGGTGTCGATTGTTGCTCTTGTCTCTTTGCAGTGATTTAATATGCGCAACAGAGCAATCCCAGAGATAGGTCGTGCGTCCATTGCGCGCCAGCACCAGCGCGAGAGCCGTGCCCCAGGAACCCGCACCAAGAACCAAGACCATGCCGGCCATCGAACTATATAAGCTCAGTGCCTGGTCTCGCCCGCGGCCACCTGCGCCGCCTGTTGCTGGTGTTGCACATACAGGGCATCAAAGTTGACCGGCGCCAACAACAACTGCGGGAAGCCGCCTCTTGTAACCAGATCAGCGACCACTTCGCGGGCAAAGGGAAACAGGATATTCGGGCAGACTGTCGCCAACATGCGGTTCACGGCCTCGTGCGCAAAGCCGGCGATGTGAAAGATGCCGGCCTGTTGGGCCTCCACCAGATACATGCTCTTCTCATTCGAGCTGACCATGACAGTAACTGATAAGGTAACCTCATAGAGATCATCAGTCAGAGACTGGGCGGAATTGGCAATGTCCATATTCACCGTTGGTTGCCATTGCTCCTGGAAGATCGCCGGCGAGTTCGGCGTCTCAAAAGAAAGATCCTTGGTATAGACCTTTTGTATCCCAAACTGGCCCTGTTGCACCGACTCGGCGGCGGCCTGATTTTCATTTTCCTGTGTCATAGCTGACTAGGCTCTATTTTTTATCTTTCGTAATCGGCAGATTAGCAACCTGCCAGGCGCGCAGCCCACCGCTTAGACAATATACTTTCTCAAAGCCCTGCATCTTCAGGGTGCGTGCGCTGCGTGTTGACACGGTGCCACTGTTGCAATAAGTAATGACCGGGAGTTGTTTGTGTTTTTGCAGTTTTTTCTGCTCTTGTGTGATCGCCTTATCCGGAATATTGATCGCATTCAAGATATGTCCACTGGCATACTCATCCACGGAACGCACATCCAACACCAGGCCCTTTTCATGATTCATCAGCCGGGTGACCTCGGCAGCCGGGATCTGCTGGATGCCCGTCATCGCACTCCCGAATAAATTCCACAACAGCATGCTGAGAATGGCAATAAACAGCATCGAGAGAAAGAGATGATTGGCAATAAATTCAGGCAGTTTTTCCATAGCCGATCAATTATTTCCGTTGTGCTTAAAAAGAAGCGGCAATCATAGCATGAAATAAGTGCTGATCGCCTATGGCACAGACCTACGTTATTTACAGCACCTGCAATCTTGGGGCTAATTTCATGCTAGACTTAGCCGTACCTTAGAAAACCTTAGCTACTTTTAATAACACTTAAAAATCAATTATGAGACACAGACCGACTATTTTGATTATCTTGGATGGCTGGGGCTATTCTAAAGAATCTGAATTTAATGCGATCAGTCATGCGAGAAAGCCGGCCTGGGACCGATTCTGGGCGAACTATCCGCATACACTGATCAGTGCCTCCGGCACGGACGTCGGCCTGCCTGATAGGCAGATGGGAAATTCCGAGGTCGGCCACATGAACATCGGCTCCGGCCGCATCGTCGAGCAGGATTTCACGCGCATCACGCGGGCCGTTGAAGACGGCTCGTTTTATCATAATGCAACCCTGCGCGCACCGCTTCAAGCCGCGGCGAGAAATGGAAAGAGCCTGCATATTCTCGGCCTGCTCTCCCCCGGCGGGGTGCACAGTCATCAGGAGCATATCTTCGCCCTGATCGAGTTAGGAGTACAATGTGGACTTGAAAATATCTATCTGCATGCCTTCCTTGACGGTCGAGACACGCCGCCGCAGAGCGCCAGGGAATACATTGCGCAGGCCGAGCGCCGGATGCAGGGACTCGGGGCGGGGAAAATCGCCAGCCTGATCGGGCGTTACTATGCGATGGACAGGAACCAGAACTGGGCGCGTATCGCCGCGGCCTATGCGCTGCTCTGTGAAGGCATGGCACAATACCGCGCCGACAGCGCCATGCAGGGCATTGAGGCGGCCTATGCGCGTGGCGAGACGGATGAGTTTGTCAAGGCGACTGCTGTTGTTACCGGAGGCCAAGCCCGCTGCATCGAAGACGGCGATGTGCTTGTCTTCGCCAATTATCGCGCCGACCGCGCCCGGCTCTTATCCCGGGCCTTTACTGAAAAGCAATTTGATGCCTTCCCGCGTTCCCGTCTGCCCGAGCTTGCGGCCTTTATCAGCATGACCGAGTACAAGGCGGAGTTTGATTTCCCGGTTGCCTTCCCGCCGCAGCGATTGAGCAAGGGCTTTGGGGAGTATGTGGCCGCATGCGGCCTGCATCAGCTACGCATCGCCGAGACCGAGAAATATGCGCATGTAACCTTCTTCTTCAACGGCGGTGAGGAGAACATTTTTCAAAACGAAGAGCGTATCCTGGTGCCTTCTCCTGATGTGCCAACCTATGATCTGCAGCCGGAGATGAGCGCCCCGCAAGTCGCCGCCAAAATGGTCACGGCGATCGAGGCTAACAAATACGATGCGATTATCTGTAACTTCGCCAATGCCGATATGGTTGGCCATACCGGCGATTTTGATGCCGCCGTCAAGGCCATCGAGGCGCTGGATAAATGCCTGGATAAAATCGCCGCGGCCTGCCTGAAGGCCGGCGGGGAACTGTTGATCACCGCGGATCATGGCAATGCCGAGCAGATGCGTACCAAGACCCAGCCGCATACTGCGCACACCAATAACCTGGTGCCTTTTCTTTTTATCAGCGAGCGCCATGCGTTGATGGAACAGCCCGGCGTCGGTGCCCTGTGCGACATTGCCCCCAGCATGTTGTATCTCATGGGGCTGGAACAACCCGATGAGATGACCGGCAGGCCGCTGCTAAGCTTGCAGGAACAAGCCCTCCAAACAGCATAACAGGATTAGCACCCATGACCCGCTACCTGAGATCACTATGCTGTTCGGTTTTTTTAAGCACCGGCGTGATGGTGCTGGCCGAGACGGATACAGCCGCGCAAAGGGCCGCTGAACTTGAATCACTGCGCGCCCAGATACAAGATGTCGAAGCCAGTATTCAGCAGGCCGGCAGCCGCTCGGAAGAACTCCTGCAGGAGTTACAGGAGTTTGAATCTGCGGCGGCAAGGGTGGCCGGGACGATTGCTGAACTGCAAGGCAGGATTGCTGAGAAGAAAGATGCCTTGGCGAGGCTGGAAGCGGAGCAGAATACGCAAGAAGCCGCACTGAGCAATGAACAAAAATTACTCGCCCAACAGATCCGTGTTGCCTATAAGACCGGCAGAAACGACTACATAAAGCTGTTGTTGAACCAGGAAGACCCGGCCCTGGTCGGTCGGGTGCTTGCCTATCACAAGTATCTTAACCGCGCCCGCACCCAGCGCATCACTACAGTAACCGCGGCACTGGAGCAGATCATTGCAACCCAGCAGAGCATCGCATCAGAGGCGCAGCAGCTTACGCAGCTCCAGGCAAGCGAGGAGACCCGGCTGGATGAATATAGTGCCTATCGCCGCGCCAGGGGCAAGACCTTGCAACAACTGGAAGAATATACTCGGGATCAAAACCGGCAGCTGGAGATGCTGCAACGAGACGAGGCGGAACTCGCCTTGCTTATAGCGAAACTGCAAGAGCAGGAATCGATTGTTGAGCGCTATGAAAACCTGCCGCCCTTTGCTTCCCTCAAGGGCACCCTCAACTGGCCGCTTGACGGGCGCTTTGCGCATCGCTTCGGACAGCAAAAAAAGGGCGGCAGACTGCGCTGGCAGGGCGTTATCATTCAGGCGCAAAACGGCGCCGACATTCATGCAGTCAGCACCGGCAAGGTCATCTTTGCAGAATGGTTCAGGAACATGGGATTATTGTTAATCCTCGACCACGGCGACGGCTACATGAGCCTGTACGGCCACAACCAGGCCCTGATAAAAAAATCCGGCGATTGGGTTAAGACCGGCGAGGTGATCGCCCGGGCCGGCGATACCGGCGGACAACAAGAAGCAGCGCTTTATTTTGAAATCCGCAAAAACGGCACACCGGAGAACCCGCAATTATGGTGCAGAAAATAGTCGCAGCATTTCATTCCTTGCCGCCCATGCGCCGGCACTGTATGATTTCGATAAAACTTCCCAATCATCTAAGCAAATGAATTTCTGTAAGCACCCGCTGTCATAGTAATTAAACAAGGCGCATTAACACCATGATGAAAATAACCTTAACCCATCGCATCCTTTTCCTCACACTGCTGGGCCTAAGCATTTCCCTGCCGGCCTCCCCTTCTGAGGAGTTGCCCTTAGATGAACTCCGATCCTTCACCGAGGTCTTTGCCAAGATAAAAAATGACTATGTTGAAAAGGTGGAGGACAAGGCGCTTTTAGAGAATGCCATTCGCGGCATGCTCGAAGGGCTCGATCCGCATTCTTCCTATCTGGACAAGGAGGCCTACAGCGATCTGCAGGAAGGGACCTCGGGAAAATTCGGCGGTCTGGGCATTGAGGTCGGCATGGAAGACGGCTTTATAAAGGTTATCGCGCCGATTGACGACACGCCCGCGGCGCGCGCAGGCATCATGGCCGGCGACCTGATTATCCGGCTGGACGGTACGCCGGTGAAGGGCATGTCGTTAAATGATGCGATAAAGCAGATGCGCGGCAGGCCGGATACAGATGTTGAACTCACCATTCTGCGCGAGGGCGAGGAGAGGCCGATCAAGATCACGCTGACCCGCGCGGTAATCCAGGTGAAGAGCGTGCGCAGCCGCATACTCGAACCCGGTTTTGCCTATCTGCGCATTTCAAATTTTCAACTCCACACCGCCGATGATCTGAAAAGAGAACTAAAAAAACTGCAATCGGATAATGCCTTGAAAGGATTGGTGCTGGATCTGCGTAACAACCCCGGCGGCGTGTTAAGCGCAGCGGTCGGCGTGTCGGACAGCTTTCTTAATGAGGGTCTCATCGTCTATACCGAGGGGCGGGTGAAGGATTCACAGCTGAAATTTAACGCCAAGCCGACCGATCTGCTCAATAGCGCACCGCTGGTCGTGCTGGTGAATGCCGGCTCGGCCTCTGCTTCAGAGATTGTCGCCGGCGCCCTGCAAGACCACAACCGCGCCATCATCATGGGCGAGAAGACCTTCGGCAAGGGCTCGGTGCAGACCATCCTGCCGATGAATAGCGAGGCCGCATTAAAACTGACCACTGCCCGTTATTACACGCCGTCAGGTCGCTCCATCCAGGCGGAAGGGATCACGCCCGACATTATTCTCAAGCGTCTCAAATTGGAAAGCATCGAGGAAAATAACCCGGGCGTGAAAGAAATAAACCTGAGCCGCCACCTGGAAAATGATACCGGCGATGATGGAGAGACGCAGGCCGAAAGCGATCAGAAAGACGCCAATGCCTCACTGTTCATTAAGGATTATGCCCTGCACGAGGCCCTGAACCTGCTAAAGGGCCTGTCACTTGCTCAGCGCTTAAGAGACTAGGCTCTGCTCGTCTGCAAAAGGTGTCAGGCAACAAGCCGGCATGCTCAAGCGGCCTGGACGGGAATCTTGTCTTTTACTCTCCGAATGCTGTTCTGTTCATCCAGATAGATCAATACGGGTTTGTGCCGGCCCAGCTCGGCCTCATCGATCCTGACATAACTACAGATGATCAGCCTATCGCCCGGCCCGGCCTTGTGCGCCGCCGCGCCATTGGATGAAATAATGCCGGAGCCCGCCGCCGCCCGGATCGCATAGGTAGTGAAGCGCTCGCCATTGCTGATGTTGTAGATATCCACCTGCTCAAATTCATGTATGCCGGAACGATCCAGCAACTCGCCATCGATCGCACAGGAGCCGTCATAGTCGCGCTCGGCATGGGTAACGCGAGCCCGGTGTAATTTTGCCTTTAACATGGTCAGCTGCATGATCATCTATTCTCCGAACCTGAAAGCCGTTTTTTAGCCCTAAATTTTAAGCGATCTCGCCAAGCGGTTTTGCCAAGATAACCTTTACGTTATCTATCAATCTCGCCGCACCCAACCAGGCTGCGGTCAGGATGGAAAGCCTTGCATCGCCAGGCCCTGGCGCAGCCAGGTCCTCACTGCGGCGTATGCTAAAATATTCTGGCCTTAGTCCGGCCCGTGCAAGACGCTGCCGGCCATCGGCTTCGATTGCCGCTATCTTATCAGGTGCTTCATGTAATGCTTCCGCCGCATGGCGCAGGGTCTGATAAATAATCGGCGCCCTTGCCCTTTCCGCCGCAAGCAGATAGGCGTTGCGTGAACTCATCGCCAGACCATCGGCCTCTCGTATGATTGGCATGCCAATTATCTCCACCGGTACGCACAGATCCGCCACCACGCGGCGGATAACGAGTAGTTGTTGATAATCCTTCTCACCAAATAGCGCCACATCGGCCTGCACATTAAAAAGCAATTTTGTGACGACGGTGGCCACGCCTGAGAAATGACCGGGCCGGAACGCG
Organism: Gammaproteobacteria bacterium; assembly: GCA_963923955.1. GTDB lineage: Bacteria > Pseudomonadota > Gammaproteobacteria > Eutrophobiales > Eutrophobiaceae. The sequence continues at coordinate 436,973 of OZ000552.1, read as the reverse complement.
CCACACAGGATCGTTGACAGGCCGGGCACACTCACCCGCGTATCAATATCAAGGCCGCCTGGGTAGAGCTGCGCAAGGTCCGGGGCGAATAAGAGATCCAGGCCGTGCGCACTCAGCTTCCTGCTGTCTGCTGCAAGGGTGCTGGGGTATTTGTCATAGTCCTCGCCCTGGCCGAACTGGACGGGGTTGACAAAGATGCTGAGCACCGCCTTATCTGCAATCTCGCGCGCACGTTCTAATAAGGACAGGTGGCCCTTGTGCAGGTTTCCCATGGTGGGGACAAAGGCAATGCTTAAGCCCCGATTCTTCCAGGCCGAGACCTGCTCGCGCAGGGCGGCGAGCTCATATACTGTTGCCAGGCCCGGGCGGGGACTCGTCTGCTGGATCTGTATTGCGCTCATGCTGCTCCTTGCTAGGTAAAACTATGTTCAGCAGCGGGGAAGGTACCAGATTTAACGGCCAAGACATAGTGTTGCACTGCGGCAAAGACGCTTTTCTCTTCCGCCAGAAAATCCTTTGCCATCTTAGGAATACGACTGGAAATGCCCAGTGCGTCATACAAAACCAGCACCTGGCCGTCACAGCCCGGCCCGGCGCCGATGCCGATGGTGGGAATGGTGATGGCTGCGCTGATCTGATCGGCAAGCCCTGCCGGGATACATTCCAGCACCACCATGATCGCACCCGCCGCTTCCAGGGCCTGGGCCTCCTCAAAGATTCGCTTGGCCCCGGCCTCATCGCGCCCCTGCACCTTATAACCGCCATATTTCTCCACCGACTGCGGCTGCAGGCCCACATGCCCACAGACGGCGATACCGTGTTCGCCAAGCTGTCTTATGATCGCCAGCGTAGCTGCATCCGCCCCCTCCAGCTTGACGACATCCGCCCCGCCCTCATCCAACAGACGCCTGGCGTTTAGCGCCGCCACCTCGGCGCAAGGATAACTCATATAGGGCATATCGCTGACGATTAAGGCGCGCTCGACAGCGCGGCTGACCAGGCGCGTGTGATAGGCCATGTCGTCCATGCTGACCTGTAAGGTGTCTTCCTCACCATGCAGTACCATGCCCAGCGAATCACCGATGAGGATTATCTCAACCCCCGCCGCATCCAAGATGCGCGCAAAGCCGGCATCATACGCCGTCAGGCTCACGATCTTCTCACCCGCCTGCTTCATCGCAGACAGCCTGGGCACGGTTATTTTTTTACTCATAGCTGCTGTGGATTAAAATAATGTCGGCCGGGGGATAGGGCATGGATACGCGCAAGCAACAACTCATAGTCCTGGCTATTAGCGGCAACATCCAGCTCGGCGGTGTTGACGATCAGCAGGGGGGAGGCCTCATAATGATAAAAAAATTCTATGTAGGCGGCCGCGACCTTCTCAAGATATTCCTCATCAATGTTTCTCTCATAGGCGATGCCGCGCGCAAATATGCGCCTTAGCAGCGCCTCCACCGGCGCCTGCAGATAGATGACCAGGTCCGGCACCGGTGCCTCCAGCGTCAGGCGATGATAGACCTGATCATAGAGCGCCAGCTCATCTTCATCCAGGGCCAAGCGGGCGAACAGGCGATCTTTTTGCATCAGAAAATCCGCCACCCGCCTTGGCCTGAACATATCGGCCTGCCGCAGCGCCTGCACCTGCCGCGCCCGCTGAAATAAAAAGTACAGCTGGGTGGGCAATGCCGTTGACTTCGGGTCTGCGTAGAAGCGCGGCAAAAAGGGATTCTCCCCTGCCATCTCCAGCATCAACGCAATGTTGAAGCTCTCCGCCAGGCGGCGGGCCAGGGCGGTCTTCCCGACGCCGATCGGTCCTTCCACGACAATGTACTCAGGTACTTCTCCAGACACCGTGCTCCACCACCTGCAGGCCGGCATGGCCGACTTTTTCCAATAGCGCGTGCGCTAAGCCGTAGCCGGGGATCAGCACCTGCGGCGCAATCTCAACCAACGGCGCCAGGACAAAATTACGCCTGCTCATCTCCGGGTGCGGGATGACCAGGCGCGGCTCATCCAACTCTTCGGTATTATATAGCAGCAGATCCAGATCCAGGGTCCGCGGGCCCCAACGTGTCCGGCTGCGCACCCTGCCCTGCTGTGTTTCAATCTCCAGTAGTTTATCCAGGAGCTTGACCGGGGCAAGCGATGTCTCAAGCGCCGCGACCGCATTGATAAAATCCGGCTGCTTCTCGGGCCCCAGCGGTCGGCTTCGATAATACGAGGAGTGCCTGAGCAGGCTGGTCTGCGGCAGTTGTGCCAGCGCTGATCGGGCGCTGGATAATTGGGACATTGGGCGCTCAAGGTTACTGCCCAGGCCGACATAGGCGATGCTCATCAGGCCGTGGGGCGGCGCCGGCGTTGATAATAATGGCGGCGCTTGCCCGCCGCAGACGGCCGGGCGTGTCGCTCCGGCATAGACTTTTGGACATCCGTCCACCAATCCGCCAGTTCTTGCAATGGCTCGCCGGCCTGTACGCGCAACAGCAAAAAGTCATAGGCGGCGCGAAAACGCGGATGTTGCAACAGGCGCTGTGGTTGCTTGCCCTTATGTCGTTTCAGGCGCGGCTGCAACTGCCAGATCTCCCTCGCCATCTGGGTAAAGCGCCGCGGCATGCTGGTGCTGCTGGTCTGTTTGGAGATGACGACATCACCGGCCAGGGACAAGGCATCGACCTCGCGCATGCCGCTGCGGACATAGTTATCCGCCAGCCTGTGCATGGCATCCCACAACAAGGCGGCAATCAGAAAACCCGGGGTTACCGGCTTGTCCGCGGCCAGGCGGCTATCGGTATTTTCCAGCGCATGGATTAACAGGGTCTGCGGAAAGCCGTCCTCTTCCACGGCCAGCGCGGCTTCTGTCTGCGGGAACAAGACGGCAAACAGCGCATAGCGCCGCAACAGCTCAAAGCTCTGCACGGCAGCACCGCTTAGAAACAGCTTCAAGCTCTCTTCAAACAGGCGCGCGGCAGGTATATCTTTCAAGAGATGCGCCAATTCCGGCATGACCTTTTCAGTTTCTGCGTCAATGCGAAAGCCCAGTTTTGCCGCAAAGCGCACTGCTCGTAGCAACCTGACGGGATCTTCAGTAAAGCGATGCACTGGCTCACCGATCAGGCGAATGTGAGCGCTTTGTATATCGGCCATGCCGCCGACATAATCGACCACGGAGAAGTCGGCGATATTATAAAACAGGGCATTCACCGTCAGGTCCCGGCGCCAGACATCTTCATCCATCGTGCCATAGACATTATCGCGAATGATGCGCCCATCCACGCTGTGCCCCTCGCCTGCGGCGATGTGGTGCGGCGCCCGGAAGGTGGATACCTCAATGATCTCCCGTCCATGACGGACATGCGCCAATCTAAACCGGCGGCCGATCAGGCGGCTCCTTTGAAACAGCTCGCGGATCTGCTCCGGACGGGCATCGGTGACCACGTCAAAATCCTTCGGCTCCCGGCCCAGCAGCAGATCGCGCACACTCCCGCCGACAAGATAGGCCTGATAGCCGCCATTCTTCAGCTTATACAGCACATTCAAGGCGCCCTCGCTGATCATCCGCCGCGAGATGTTGTGTTCTTCACGCGGGATGATGCGTGGCCTGGGATGCAAATGACTGATGCTGTTTGGTATGTATTCTTTTGACATAAACTAACTCTTCGGTGTGGATATTCCCTTCTCATTTCCGTTGGGGGGCTGGCCGGGAATCTTTGGATCAGGCCCTACATCTATAGAAACAGCTTCACCACCGCGAGCAGGGCGAGTGTGGCGGTTGCTGTTATGATGATGAGGTAATAGTGGTTTTCGGCATTGATCTTGGCAGTCTCGGCAAACATCTTGTTAATCTTCATGCGAATCTCTTCGATTTCTATTCTGATCTTTTCGATTTCGAGTTCTTCTCTTCGTGCACTCATTGCCGTCTCCCCTTGCTGGTAGGCCCCATGCCTTTCATGGCCTTCTTTTGGGCCGTTTTTTTAGACTTTGCGTATAGCATTACTCCTATCGCCTCATCGTACAATAAAAAACAAGGGCAATAGCACCCGATGTTGTGGCATGTCAAGAAAATTTAGGAAAACACAAATGAAAGGGACGCCTTTCTTATGCACCCGCAGGCGTCGGGCGGGCTGAGATAGGACGGAACTGAGAGAGATTTTCCGTTGAATGTTCCGCCCTTGCATGGTTATTGTATCATGATTTTTATTGTTTTATCCTTGCTAACTCCGGATATTGATCAATGATTCGTATCAACAGGGCGTCCGCCTTCCGGTGGACTCCGTTACGCTGATAGCCGTAAGCGGTCGGACAAGATATACCGGTTAACTGCATAAGCCGATAGATTGTCCACCCGTGCCGATCAAGTATGGCTTGTAACTCGCCGGCGCTGATTAGCACCGGTGGTAACTTTCTTTTTTTACTTGTCATGCTCGGCTACGCAACCTCTCGGCAACTCCCCGCCAATGATCAATGATGCTGCCAAAGGTTACTTCTTCGGGGTCTCCGTAAGCCAGCAACTTACAAAACATTTCTTCTCCATTCACTGATAACAGAGCGCCTATCATAGCATCTTTTTAAGCACAAAAATTTCCCTGTTCCGGCGGATATTTATCAGATAAAATTCAAAGCAAGCCCTGATCAAGTCAGCGCTTGCCTAAAATCAAAATATATTCATGTGGTTGATAAAACTTCAGGAGAAATAGATGAAAAAAACAATGATCGCCAGGCTGTTTGGGCTTATCTCAATCCTGTCTGTGGCCTTATCTGCCAATACCGCAATGGCAGAGGACAAGGCCGGCCTTGAGCTGGGGGTGCTGAAATGCTCGGTCATTGAAGGATCTAGGATCAACCTGCTGGTTCGCTCAACCGCCGATGTGGAATGTACCTTTAACAATCAGGGAACGATCGAGAGATACCGCGGCGAGACCGGGATTGCCTTAGGGCTTGACTTAAGTTTTAAGAGCAATGAGAAGATTGCCTTTGCGGTGATTGCCGCCGGAAAGGATGTCCAGCCCGGTTCCTATGCCCTGGCCGGCAGGTATGTGGGGGGTCAGGCGGCGGCCGCGGCCGGTGTCGGGCTTGGGGCGAAGGTGCTGGTTGGTGCGGGGAAAAGCAGCCTGAGCCTGCAACCCCTGGCGCTGGAGACCAGCGAGGGCCTCGGGGCTTCCGCCGGTGTCGGCTTTCTCTATATAGAAAAGGCCAACTGATGCCTGTGCCCGGTGCCGGTTGATAAGGCGCCGGGTACGCTCTGCGGTGGTATCGTATGCGGCCGAGTCCTTAGCGCCGATCCCGGTTCATGTCAGAAACGCAGATAGAGCCCTGCGGCTTTTTCAAGCGGCTGTTTGCCATCGGCTATGATCTGCTGCTGTTGTTCTCGGTGCTGTTTTTGGCAACGCTCGCCGTCCTGCCGCTCACCAAAGGCGCGGCGATTGAAAGTGGCAATCCCTTCTATTTTCTCTACCTATTCTTTTGCACCTACCTCTACTTCTGCTGGCAATGGCAACGCGGCGGGCAGACCTTGGGCATGCAGGCATGGCGCATCAGGCTAATTTGTTCTGATGAGGCCGTATTGGACTGGCCGCTCGTCAGCAGGCGTTTTTTGCTGGCCTGCCTGTCTGTATCGGCCTGCGGCATCGGCTTTCTCTGGAGCCTGTTCGATAAGGAGCGGCTGGCATTTCATGATCGCTTTTCCAATACCCGGCTGATTATCGATCGCTCTGCCTAGTCTTCCCGCAGCAGCCAGTAGATAATGCCAATCAGCAGCAGGGTTGGTGCGCCGACACTGACCAGCGGGTGCAGCCGATAGACCACGCCCAGATGACTGGAGGCCTGATTGATGATATGGAAGAGGATGCCTATGCCGGCGCCGACAAAGACCCGTTGTCCGAGCGCGGTAAAGCGGGCATTCCCCCTTACCAAAGGCACCGCCAGGACGATCATGGCGATGATGGAAAAGGGACGGATGATCTTGGTCCACAGCGCCTGTTCGTACAATAGCGTACTTTGTGCGTTTAATCGTAAAAAGCCGATGTAATGATACAGGCCCCACATGCTTAAGTGTCGCGGCCGGACAACAACCAGGTTGACGATCTCCGGATTAAGCAGCGAATCCCAGCTTGCCAGCTTGTAATCATGCGTGGTGAGTCTCTCCTCGCCGCTTATTTCCCCCGCGCTAAATACCGTCTGCCTGATGTCTTCCAGCAGCCATTGCTCTGCGTCATAGGTGGCGCGCTCGGCGTAGATGCTGTTGCGCAGCCGGTCTTGCTGGTCAAATTCATAGATATAGATCTGCTCCACCCGGTTGCCGGGCAGTATCTTGCGAATGTTGATATAGCTGTCACCATCCCGCGCCCAGAAACCGAATTTCGTCTTCAGTGTGATCTGCTCCGTCAACGCCACCGAGCGCAGGTGCTGTGCCGCCTGTTCGCTCGCCGGCGCGACAAACTCACCAATCAGCACAGCAAGCAGGACCAGGAGCAGGCCCGCCTTGGCCATGATCTTGATCAACTGAAAGGTAGAGACGCCGGAACTACGGATCACATCCAGCTCGCTGTTTTTGGCCAGGATGCCCAACACCGCCATGCCGCCGATGACTGCGGCCACCGGAAACAACTCATAGGCAAGCCGCGGCATGGTCAAGAGCACATAGCTCAACACCTGCGGCAGGTTGTAATTGCCGCGGCCCACATCGCCCAGCTGGTCAATGAGCGAAAAAAAGGAAAACAGGGCAACCAGCACAGAAAGGACAAGAAAACTTATCCAGAGCAGGCTGAGCGTGACATAGCGTTGAAGGATCTTCATCGAACAACAGCGTCGGTCGCCTTGATCTTTCTGCTGCGATACCAGCGCCTAATAGCCGGGAGCTTTATGATCAGGATAATCACCAGGAGCAGGAGCAGGTGCACCCACCACAGGCCGATGTAGGGCGAGAGCTTGTCGCGCCTGACCAGGGACTTGGATATGCCGAGCAGGTTGCTGTAGATAAAATAGATCATGATGGCAATCAGAATAAAGGTATAGCGCCGCTCGCTAAAAGCAAAACGGGTCAGGGCAACCGCCAGCAGCGGCAGCAGCAGGCCGGTCAGCACATAAGATATGCGCCACTGCATCTCCGCCTTATGGCCGGGCTGGGTAGCGCCGAGCAACTCGGAAGTGGGCAGCAACTCAAGTTTGGCCGGCGGTGCCTTCTGCTCTTCATCATCAAGCAACACGGCATAGGTGCGGTATTTAGTGATCTGATAATCCTTGTCACCCGGGCTGCCGATATAGCGCCGGCCCTGTTCAAACACGACATAACGGCTGCCGGATCCCGGGCTGAAGACATAGTGCGCGCGCGCAGCGTTTAGCACCCCCAGGTTTTCATCCTGGCGCAGCTGCAAAAAGACATTCAACATGCTTGATTTGTCTAAGGACAACTGTTCTACATAGACCACCCGCTCGCCTTGGCTAAATTCTCGGAACTGACCGGCACTGATCCCACTGACATCGGCCTCCACCTTGGCCTGCTCGCGCAGCTTGGCGACCTGCAGCTCCGCCCGCGGCGCGATGAAAAAGCTGATAATCACGATGAGCACGGCAAATGCGAGGGCGAACTGGCTAACCGCCCAGAACGGGAAGGCACTAGGCACGCCCGCGGCGCTGACGATGATCAATTCCTTGTCCTGGGACAGGCGCGAGAGCGCCAGGATGACGGCGAGAAACAGGGCAACCGGCAGCAGCTTGGGCAGGCTCGCCAGCATCTTCATGCCCAGCAACTGAAACAGCAACTCACCGGGCAACTCGCCCACTGCGGCATCGGCCAGATAACCCACAAAGCGATGACTGGTCAACACCAACAGCAACAGGCCGATGATCCAGCCCAGTTTCTCTGCTATTTCCTTGTGTATATAGCGTCTGAAGATCATGCTCTTAGTAAGCTAGGCGACATGAATGCCCTGACATCCTTATAAGAAACAATGAATAGCTGGCAAAACGCAGCCCTTACAGGCATACTTGGCATCCTGATTAGCATTATCAATCCAGACAAGCCCTTAAACAATAACACATAACGACACAACATTATGGAATTCAGCATTAAAAGCGGTAGCCCTGAAAAACAGCGCACCTCCTGCCTGATCGTCGGCATCCTCGAATCACGCAAGCTGAGCAGTGCGGCAAAGGCCATTGATGAGGCCGGCAAGAAGTACATTTCCAACCTGCTGCGGCGCCGCGATCTTGACGGCAAGATCGAGCAGTCCCTGCTGCTGCACAATGTGCCCGGGGTGCCGGCGGATCGTATTCTCTTGATCGGCTGTGGGCGCGAGCAGGATTTGGACGATGGCAGATATCGACAGGTAATCCGGCACAGTATCAGGCAGCTGGAACAGACCGGTGCGACCGAGGCGCTTAGTTATCTGCCCGATGTGAATGTGCGCGGCCGGGATCATGCCTGGAAGATCAGACAGGCCGTTGAGGTGATGAGCCACCATCAATACCGCTTTGAGGAGTTCAAGAGCAAAAAAGCCAGCCGAAAGAGACAGCTGCGCAGGCTCACTCTGACGGTTCCCTCGCGGCGTGAACTGACGCTGGGAGAAGAGGCGGTCCGCACCGGACAGGCGCTCGCCGCCGGGGTGAAGCTGGCGCGTGATCTGGCGAATCGCCCGGCCAATGTCTGTACGCCTACGCACCTTGCCGAACAGGCGCGGCGCCTCAGCAGGACCTATAAGTCCGTGCAGGTAAAGGTGCTAGGCGAGGCACAGATGCGCAGACTCGGCATGAACTCCCTGCTATCTGTTGCACAAGGCAGCGCCCAGCCGGCGAAGCTGATCACGCTGGAATATGCCGGGACGAGGAAAAGTGCCCGGCCCATCGTCCTGGTGGGAAAAGGCGTCACCTTTGACACCGGCGGCATATCAATTAAGCCGTCTGCGGCCATGGATGAGATGAAATATGATATGTGCGGGGCGGCTACGGTATTGGGCGTCATCAGTGCCGTTGCTGAGTTGACGCTTCCCATCAATGTCGTCGGCATTGTCCCGGCAACAGAGAACATGCCCGGCGGGGCGGCGACCAAGCCCGGCGATATCTTCACCAGCATGTCCGGCCAGACCATCGAGGTGTTAAACACCGATGCCGAAGGCCGCCTGATCCTCTGTGATGCCTTAAGCTACAGCGAGCGCTTTCATCCCGCCGAGGTCATCGACATCGCCACCTTGACCGGCGCCTGCGTGGTCGCATTAGGCAGCCACGCCAGCGGCCTGATGAGCAACCACCCGGCACTGGCCAAAGACCTGCTCCAGGCCGGCGAGCAGAGTGGGGATCGGGCCTGGCAGTTGCCATTGTGGGATGAGTATCAAAAGCAGCTGGACAGCCCCTTTGCCGATATGGCTAATATCGGCGGGCGGGCGGCCGGGACGATAACGGCCGCCTGTTTTCTCTCGCGCTTTACCAAAAAACTGCGCTGGGCGCATCTGGACATTGCCGGCACGGCCTGGCACAGCGGCAAGGAAAAGGGTGCCAGCGGCAGACCGGTGCCCCTGCTGGTGCAGTTCATCCTGGATAGATGCGGGAAATAGATGCGCCAATAAGCAGACAGCATTATGAGCCGAGTTGATTTTTACATCCTGCCAGACGGCAACCCGCCGCAGCGCTTTGCCTGCAACATCGCCAACAAGGCGCACCAACAAGGCCATGAGATCTACATCCACACGGACAGCAAAGAAGATGCCGACAAGATGGATGATCTCTTGTGGACGCATCGGGATATCAGTTTTCTGCCGCATAGCCTGATCGATGCGCCGGAGTTGGATACGGTTGCTATCGCCATCGGCTGGCGCGGACAGGCACCCCGTGCCGCGCAGGTATTGATCAATCTCGGCACCTCGATCCCGGATTTTGCGAAGGATTATGAGCGCATCGTCGAGATCGTCCCGGCTGAACCGGCGCGCCGCCAACAGGCCCGGCAGCACTATCGCCGCTACCGCGAGTCCGGATTTGAACTGCACAACCACCGGATAGAGGCCTGATATGCCTGCGCCACAGCAACGCAAGCAAGACCCGCTCACAGACAAACTGGGCGAATTGGAAAACCTGCTGGAGCAACAGGCGGCGAGCGATGTAAAACAGCAAAACAGCATTCCAATCCTAGACGAGCTCGTTAGTGCAGAAGATTATCTGGAAGATAAAAATCTATCGGTCGCCCAAGCCCCAAAAGAAGGCGGAAACGTGCTGGATAATCTGGTCGGCAAATTAGAAACAAGGCTCACCATCGAACTGGCCCAAGCCATGCGCACGCTGAAGGACAGGCTAAAGGGAAGTATCATGGAAGAGTTACAGGCAACATTGGCCGGACGGGCCAAGCCGGGACAGGGGCATAAACAACATGGGGCCGATAATGAAGCGCCGCGATAGTCAGGGCAAACAAGCGGCCGGCCAATACCAAAGCGCGCTATCTGTCACTGTCTCATCCCTCTGCTTAGAGTAAGACCCTCCGCAGCGCAGGCTGCAAGGCAGATGACTTTTATCTAAGCAGGCGCTTGAATAGATCAAGGGTTTCCTTAAAAACCAACCAGGCCGGAGACTAATGGACAAGACCTATACGCCAAAAAAAATCGAAGCTAAATGGTATGGCACCTGGGAAGGCCGCGGCTATTTTCGTCCGCAGGAGGGCCCGCGCGCCTATTGCATCATGCTGCCGCCGCCCAATGTAACCGGCAGCCTGCACATGGGGCATGCCTTCCAGCAGACCTTGATGGACATCCTGATCCGCTATCACCGCATGCAGGGCGATAAGACCCTGTGGCAATGCGGCACCGATCACGCCGGCATTGCTACGCAGATGGTGGTGGAACGCCAATTAGAACAGCAGGGCAAGTCGCGGCATGGGCTGGGCCAGGAAAAATTTACCCAAGCCGTCTGGGCCTGGAAAAAAAGCGCCGGCGACACCATCACCCGCCAGTCCCGCCGGCTGGGCACCTCCATGGACTGGGAGCGCGAGCGTTTCACCATGGATGCGGGGCTGTCCCATGCCGTGCAGGAGGTGTTCATCCGTCTCTATGAGGAGGGGCTGATCTATCGCGGCAAGCGGCTGGTGAACTGGGATCCGGTGCTGCATACGGCGATTTCCGATCTGGAAGTGATCGCCCAAGAAGAAGAGGGTTTTATGTGGCACATTCGCTATCCGCGCGCAGACGGCCAGGGGCATATTGTCGTGGCCACCACGCGCCCGGAGACCATGCTGGGCGATGCGGCCGTTGCCGTGCATCCGGAGGATGCGCGCTATCAGGCGCTCATCGGCGGTGAAGTTGAATTGCCCCTGACCGGGCGCACCATTCCGGTGATTGCCGATAATTATGTTGATCCGGCCTTCGGCAGTGGTTGTCTGAAGATCACCCCGGCGCATGATTTCAATGACTACGCCGTCGGCGAGCGTCATGGATTGGAGAAGATCAATATTTTCACTATCGATGCAGCGCTGAATGAGAATGCCCCGGCCAAATACCAGGGCCTGGATCGCTACGCCGCACGCAAGCAGATCGTTGCGGACTTAGAAGCACAAGGACTCATGGAAAAGATCGCGCCGCATAAGCTCATGGTACCGCGCGGGGATCGCTCCGGGGCCGTGATCGAACCCTATCTCACCGATCAATGGTATGTGCAGATCCAGCCGCTGGCCGACCCGGCGATCAAGGCGGTGGAAGACGGCGACATTCGCTTTGTCCCGGAGAGCTGGGCGAAGACCTATTTTGAATGGATGCGCAATATCGAGGACTGGTGCATCAGCCGGCAATTATGGTGGGGACACCGCATCCCGGCCTGGTATGACGAACAAGGCCGGGTCTATGTCGGCAGGGATGAAGCGGATGTCAGGGCACGACATCAACTGGGCGTGGGCATCAATCTAAGACAGGATGAGGACGTGCTGGACACCTGGTTTTCCTCCGCCCTGTGGCCCTTTTCCACGCTCGGCTGGCCGGAAAAATCAAGGGAGCTGCAAGCATTCTACCCGGGCAGTGTGCTGGTTACCGGTTTTGACATCATCTTCTTCTGGGTGGCGCGTATGATCATGCTGGGCCTGAAGTTTATGGACAAGGTGCCGTTCAGGGAAATCTATATCCACGGGCTGGTCAGGGATGCGGACGGACAGAAGATGTCAAAATCAAAGGGCAATATTCTTGATCCGATCGACTTGATTGACGGCATTGAACTGGACAGCCTGGTGCAAAAACGCACGAGCGGCCTGATGCAACCGCGGCTTGCGGCGAAGATTGAGCAGGCCACGCGCCGGGATTTTGCCGCAGGCATCGCCGCCTACGGCACTGACTCCTTACGCTTTACCTTTGCCGCCCTGGCCACCCAGGGGCGCGATATTCGCTTTGATGTCGGGCGCATTGGCGGCTACCGCAACTTCTGCAACAAGCTCTGGAACGCAAGCCGTTATGTACTGATGCGCGTTGAGGAGCATGGCCTTGATCCCGGTCATGCGAATGCCGAGCCGGGCCTGGCCGAGCGCTGGATCAATACCCGCCTGGCACAGACCATCGGCAAGGTAAGGCAGAGCCTGCACGACTATCGCTTCGACCTGGCGGCCCAAGCGCTGCACGAATACACCCGGGATGAATACTGCGACTGGTACCTGGAATTCTCCAAGACGACCTTGAATGATGCACAGGCGAGCGCTGTCGCCCGGCGCGGCACGCTCACTACCCTGCTCAGCAACCTGGAAATACTGCTGCGCCTGTTGCATCCCTTTATTCCCTTCATTACTGAAGATCTCTGGCAAAAGATCGCGCCCCTGGCGGGGAGGGCCGGTGAGACGATCATGTTGCAAAAATATCCCGCAGCGGAAGATCTGGAGACCGATGCCGCGGCCACACAAGAGATCGAGTGGATAAAGAGCTTCATCCTGGCCGTGCGCCGTATCCGCGCAGAACGGGATATTTCCCCCGGCAAACAGCTGGCGGTGCAGGTCAAGGGCGGTAGCGCGCAGGAGCAGGGCTGGTTGGAGGGCAATGCGCAGTATCTACAAGATCTGGGCAGGATCGAATCCATCACTGCGATCGAGCAGGAGCCGGATGATGCCGTGGTTGCACTGGCCGGTGAGATGACCCTGCTCATTCCCCTGGCGGAGTTGATTGACCGGCAGGCGGAAATAGAAAGGCTGGAAAAGGAGCTTGAGAAACTGAACAATAAGCGTGGGCGGATTGCAGCGAAACTGGCGAATAAAAATTTCATCCGCCGCGCCCCGGCCGCGGTGGTTGAGAAAGAACGCGCCGGATTAAGCGGGCTTGATGATGCGCTGAACAGACTACAGGCGCAACTTGGCAGGATCAAAAAACTAATCGAATAATGTTTGCGAGCATCAAAGAAGACATCCAGGTTGTGTTTGAGCGCGACCCGGCGGCGCGCTCGGCACTGGAGACCCTGCTCGCCTGCCCGGGCTTACATGCCATCGTGCTGCATCGCCTTAATCATTGGCTGTGGAATAAGAATCTGTATCTTCCGGCGCGTCTGTGCGCGCACCTTGTACGCTTTGTCACTGGCGTGGAGATCCACCCGGCGGCGTCCATCGGGCGGCGCCTCTTCATCGACCACGGCATGGGCATTGTCATCGGCGAGACCGCCGAGATCGGCGATGACTGCTCCCTCTATCACGGCGTGACATTAGGCGGCACCAGCTGGAGCAAGGGCAAACGGCATCCGCGGCTTGCGCACGGCGTCATCGTGGGCGCCGGCGCGAAGATCTTAGGCCCCGTTACACTGGGGCAAAACTCCCGGGTGGGTTCCAATGCCGTTGTGGTCAAGGATGTGCCGGCGGGGGCCACGGTGGTCGGCATTCCCGGGCATGTTGTTGCTTCAAGAGGAGAGGCGCTTAGCGATAAAGACGTACAGCGTGAGGCGATGGCAAAGAAGATCGGCTTTGCTGCTTATGGCACCAGCAAGGACATGCCGGATCCGATGCAGCATGCCGTGGATACCATGCTGGATCATCTGCATGCGCTGGATGAGGAAGTAGCCCGACTGAAACGAAAGATAGACGATTCAGACAGATAAATAAAAATGCCTGCACGCTCAATTGCCACCATCCAGAAGATCGCCCAGTCAATCAATGCCGCGCTTGACTTAAGCGATGCACTAAACAGGCTGGTGCTGTCAATCCGCCAGACGCTTAAAGTTGATGTCTGCTCGATCTATCTGAACGACAAGGCCAATGGCCATTATGTATTGATGGCGACGCACGGCCTGAATCCGGCGGCCGTCGGCAAGATTTTTATTGATTACAGCGAGGGCCTGGTCGGCCTGGTCGGCAGGCGCTCAGAGCCGGTCAATATTGAACACGCCGACAAACACCCATGCTTTAAGCCCATCCCGGAGTGCGGCGAAGAGGCCTATCATTCCTTCTTGGGCCTACCGGTGATCCAGAGCGGCGAATTATTGGCCATCCTGGTAGTGCAGCAGATCTCGCCGCGCCAGTTTGATGATCAGGACCTTGCCTTCCTGACCACCCTGGCGGCGCTCATCGCCGGCAACATCGTCTTCGCCAAGGCGAAAGGGGAGATCGACGAGCTTGGCTCCGGCACGGCACCGGCCGGCGGGCTGTATGAAGGAATCGCCGGTGCCCCGGGCCTGGAGATGGGCACCGGTGTCGTCATCTACACCTTGACCGACATCCTCACCGTGCCGGATCGGGTGCCGGATGATCCGGATCATGAAGAAGCATTATTTCGCGCCGCCATTGACAGCGTGGTTGAGGAGCTGCACGGCATCAGCGCGCAGCTGGCCGACAGCTTGCCGGAGGCTGATCGGCTGTTGTTTGATGCCTATGCCCTGATCGCCCAGGACGAAGAACTAATCAGCGAGACGCTCCGGCGCATTAAGGCCGGCAACTGGGCACAAGGCGCCCTGCGCGATACCATTGAGTGGTATGCAGGGCAGTTCGAAGAGATGGACAACGTCTATCTCAGCGAGCGTGCCAATGATATTCGCGACATCGGCCGCCGCATCTTAGGCTATCTTCAGCGCGCGGTGCAGACACGGCGGGATTATCCGGACAAGGTCATTTTGATCGGCGAGAACCTAAGCCCGCTGGACATCGCACAGATCCCGCCCGTCGCGCTGGCCGGCCTGGTATCCGGGCACGGCTCCGGCTATTCGCACCTGGCCATTGTCGCCCACGCCTTAGGCATCCCCGCAGTCATGGGCTTCTCCAACAAGCTGCCGCTGTTCAAACTCGAGGCCAGGACCCTGGTCATTGATGGTTATAAGGGCGCTATCCATATCTCGCCCAATGCCACCGAGCGGGAAGAGTATCTTGAAGTAATGGGCCGCGAGCGGGCGCTGAACGAGGAACTCGCATCCTTACGCGATGCGCCCGCCATCACCACGGATCAACAACACATCCATCTCTATACCAACTCCGGCCTGCTGAGCGGCTTTAGCCACATACACAGCGTCGGCACAGAAGGCATCGGCCTGTATCGCACCGAACTGCCCTTTATGAGCAAGGATAGTTTTCCCGGCGAGGAAGAACAATACCGCCTGTACAGGCAGGTCCTAGAAGAATACGCCCCCCTGCCCGTCACGCTGCGCACCCTGGATGTGGGCGGCGATAAGCCCCTGCCGTACTTTCCGGTCAGTGAACCGAACCCCTTCCTCGGCTGGCGCGGGATCAGGATCTCTCTTGATCACCCGGAGATATTTTTAACCCAGGTGCGGGCCATGCTGCGCGCCAATGTGGGCCTGGACAACCTCAAGATACTGCTGCCCATGATCAGCACGGTGGATGAAATAGACCGCGCCATCGCCCTTATCCATCATGCCAATCGGCAACTGCTCGATGAAGGCTTGTCCATTCCCTTCCCTGAGATTGGCGCCATGATCGAAGTTCCCTCAACCATCTATCAGATCCCCGCCATTGCCAAGCGGGTCAGCTTTCTGTCTCTGGGGAGCAATGACCTGACGCAATACCTGCTGGCGATAGACAGAAACAACGAGCGCATCGCTAGATTATTTGATCCATTGCATCCCGCCGTGCTGGAGGCCTTTGCGCAGATAGCGCAGATGGCCAGAAAATGTGATATTCCCTTGTGCATCTGCGGCGAAGCCGCCGGGGATCCGACGGTCGCGATCCTGTTGATCGCCATGCAGGTGAACAGCCTCAGCTTGAGCGCCGGCGATCTGCCGCGGATCAAATGGGTCATCCGCAGCTTTAGCCACCAACATGCAAAGGTGCTGTGGCGCAAGGTGCGCAAGCTGGAAAACCCGCCGCAGATCCGGGCGCTTCTAAACGAAGAATTGATCCGCCACGGGCTCGGCAGACTCATCGGCACGGCGGGGAGTCTTTGAAGCAATGCAAGGCCTGTGGGTTCACCACAATTTTGCATTGTATGGAATAATACTTTTGTTGTTCTATTTTATCAGGTGATGCAAAGAGATGATTGCAAATAGATTTCACACTGACGAGACGGTAGTAATCTATGAAGGAAGCTGCCTTGATCTGCTCGGAGAGATACCGGATAAGTCCATACAGTTAATCGTCACTTCCCCGCCATATAACATCGGGAAAGAATATGAAAAAAAGCTGAAGATCGAAGATTATTTCGAACAACAAGAAAACATCATAAGAGCAAGTGTACGTTGTCTGTCGGAAACGGGCAGCATCTGTTGGCAAGTCGGGAATTATGTGCATAACGGTGCGATTATTCCTCTAGATGCAATTTTATATAAAATTTTTATAGAGCTGGGGCTGGTCATGCGTAACAGGATCGTGTGGCATTTTGAGCATGGACTGCATTGTTCCAGGAGACTCTCCGGTCGCTATGAAACAATCATGTGGTTCACTCGAAATACCAAAGACTATATTTTCAACTTAGACCCCATAAGAGTTCCACAGAAATATCCGGCTAAGAAGTATTTCAAAGGGCCAAAGGCCGGGCGTTATTCATGCAATCCCCTTGGTAAAAACCCCGGCGATGTATGGGATATTCCCAATGTAAAAAGCAATCATGTGGAGAAAACCATTCACCCATGCCAGTTCCCGGTTGAGCTTATTGAGCGCTTGGTATTATCCATGACCAATGAGAAGGATTGGGTATTGGATCCGTTTTTAGGTGTAGGAAGCTCTGTAGCGGCGGCAATAAGACACGGCAGGAAGGGCGCAGGCGCAGAAGTGGAGAAGAGGTACGTAAAGGTTGCCAGAGAAAGGATCAGGCAGGCTATAAATGGAACGCTGAAAACAAGACCGATGAATAAACCCAAATATGATCCGGTGTTAGATAAAAATAAACTTACGCTGTCTCCGTGGGGAAAAAATAAACAGCGACAAAAATTATTACTGGATGATAAAGGAGAATATAATATTGAAAATAGCTGAAACATATTCACATCTCAATGGCCTGGAATTTTTGCTGGTACATAAGGAAAAGCTATGGAAGGAAGTTTTGAATGTAATAACGCAGATAGATGCGGATGCATGCAAGACTAAAATATCAAAGGAAAAGACAAAGAAGGGGAAGCTGTTATATAGCCCCGTTGATATGAACAAGGCCTTCAAGAAAAGGCTGGAGAATAAGGCATGGCGAGAGAGCAGGGTCAGCTATTGGGTAACGAAGGATGAGAGACTAATACGTAAAACTCTTTCTTTAAGTGCTGATGAACAAAAGAAGGAAATTGAAGAGCATGGCGGGAAAGCGATATTTAGTTATAACCAAACGGATTTCGTAAAAGAAAGGGTGGCGATTGAAGTGCAGTTCGGGAAATATTCCTTTGTTGCCTATGATTTGTTCGTAAAACATTTGGCATTTTATGTCGGTGACAAGATCGATGTCGGCATAGAAATACTGCCCATGAAATCCCTACAGGGAAAAATGAGTTCCGGTGTTGCCTATTATAAAGGGGCGTTATACAACGTGCTTCGTCAAGGAAGAGGGGTGCCGGCGGTGCCGCTGGTTATTGCGGGGGTCGAAAGCTAGAAATTAACATCCTGTATCTGGACAGACATAAGTAAATTGGCTCACAGTCTTCTGCCCGGAGTCGATACATGAAAGCTTCAGCCCACCGGCTTGACGGAGTTCCTCTCCACTCACCCGGCCCCGGCAAAATAGTCGTAATTTACATGCTTTCAGCTTATTTTCCCGCGCCAGCGTTTCATTGTCTTGCCGTCTCGAAGATATGTTCTATACAAGCAGTCCAATAACCAGGTTTTTAGCTCGTATGGCAGGAAAGAGGATAATATCGATTTAAGCGATTGTAAGCGATCTGCGGGGGGGGGGAATTGCGGCGACACACGCTGATCGATTCTTGCTCCACGCGGACGCATAGTCGCTTTGCTGCACACGGCTCGGCTTGATTGGTTCCGGGGAAATCTTGCGCGCCATGACGCTGATCAAGACCGGTCTGCGGTTTCGTATCAGCATGCGATGGCCTAACTCAGCAGGGTCTTTTACCCGGTATGATCGGGGCCGGCGCTCACGCTCGACATTGAAGGTACTGTACTCGGTCAGTAGAACGTGCTTAAGTTCAAAGCCATTCTGCGCCGAGTAAATCCGGTACATCAGTTCCGGCGTGAACTGATAAAAGCCATGACCACACATGTTGTTGGCGGGATTGGCCGATAAAATATAACCGCCCACGCAACACAGTGCCGCCAGATTGCTAACAGCAACCGGAAAGTTAAATACATGCTCTAATGAGCCGCCGTCTATCACCAGATCAAAAGCGCCAGTCATTTCGGGATTATCCGCAAGGGGAACATTCATGTCGTGAATGTGGGTAGCGCCTTCATAATCCGATGCGTCAATGCTGATAATTTCAGCGGCACCGGTCACCGCCTTCAACACCGCTTCACATGGCTCGGCCCACTGATACGCAGCAATCGCCGCTTTGTCTGGATATAGCTTACGCAGACGCCTTAGATGGACGGGATGCAAAAATAAGGACAAGCGTCCTATGGTGGCGATCCTGTGCGGACGAAAGCCGCGCTCGCCTAATTCGATGATGTTATCTAGATCGCTTGCGCTAATTCCCATGATGAAAACGCCTTCGTTTAAGGTTTTCTTGGCTTACAACGCCGCACTCGGTCTTGCCTTGATTGCCGCATACCAGCGCGTAAGATGGCGCTGCTCCTCCTGCACCGGCACCTTGATCCAGCGGGCAAAGTCAACAGTGACATAGGCGCAGATGTCGGCCATGCTGAAGTTGGCACCGCAGATAAATTCCTTATCGGCTAATTGCTCATCCAGCAGCGCCAGAAACTCGGCCGTGCGCCGACGTCCGCGTTTCGCCAGGGCCGGGATCTGTGCATAGTCAAGCGGGCCGGTCAGGCCGCGATTCTCAAAGCCGGAAAAGGAATTGCGCACACACTCGCCTACGGCAAGCAGACCTTCAAACTCAGCCCGTGCATTCCAACTTGCAACCAGGGCCTTCTCCTTCGCGCTGCCACCGAGCAGGACGGGTTGCGGGCAGATCTCTTCGAAGTAACGGGCGATGCCCTGATTCTCGGTGATCATGGTGCCGTCATCCAACTCCAACACCGGCACTGTGCAGCGCGGGTTAATGCGCCTAAATTCTGGTGTAAATTGCTCGCCGTTCATCAGGTCCACCTGTAGCGTTTCAAGGTCCAGGCCCTTCTCAGCAATAAACATGCGCGCCCGCCGCGGGCTGGGTGCGCTTGAGCAATCATAGAATTTCATCGTTTTTATCCTGTCAGGCCAGAGACCTAAAGAACATTGCGCCTTAAAACACACTTCTTTCCAAGCCGCCTGACCATCCCCTTCTCAAACAATGCCGGAAGTGCAAGAATAGTCCCTCATCCACCTAAAATCTACCTATAAGGAGCTTATTATGAAGCACAGCATGATCCTCTCAGCGGCTATCTTCCTCGGCCTGTCGTTTGCCGCGCTCGGCGCGGACAAGGCCGGCCCTTATACCACGGCGACCGGCAAAAAAATCCATGAACAGCTATCCAGCGATGTCCGCAGCGATGAAGAACGCCGCCGCGATGTAAATCGCAGGCCAGTAGAGACCTTGGAGTTCTTTGGTCTGGAAGATGACATGACCGTGGTTGAATTGCTGCCGGGCGGCGGCTGGTACACGAAGATTCTCGCTCCGGTCTTGCGGGAGAAGGGCAAGTTATATCTGGCGATGGGCACCAGCAGATTACAAGATGAGGTCAAGGCATTGGGCGCGGCGGGTATGTTTGCAGAGACCGGGACGATGGAAGGCTTTGCGCAAACCGATGCGCCCGGTTATATCTTTGATATAGCCAGCCTTGACTTAGGCCTTGCTGATGTCGATATGGTGCTTACCTTTCGCAATCTGCATAATCTCAGTGCCGATGCCAGAAGGCGCACTAACGAGGCGGTGTTCAAGGCGCTTAAACCCCGGGGCATTTATGGCGTGATCGACCATACCAAGAGACACATGCAGCCCTTTGCAGCCGCAACCTGGCGCCGTATTGATCCGGTGATCATTATCAAAGAGGCGCTGGATGCGGGCTTTGAGTTTGTCGGTTTCTCGGATCTGCATGCCCGTGCTGAGGATACGCTGGAGTTTGATTCCAGACATGAATCGCTGCCCAACGAGAGCGATCGTTTTACACTGAAGTTTCGCAAGCCTTAAGCAGGGGACAGCTTCTAACGCGGCCCTCCCCTGCAAGAGGGAGGCGCTTCCTTCTTCAGCCCGGGCGCATGGAACTGGTATAATAGGCACTATCATGTTGCTGTTAGTCATCTACGTGCTCATCGCGCTGGGCTTCTCATTTCTGTGTTCGATCGCAGAGGCCGTAATCTTAAGCGTTACCGCAGGCTATGTTGCGGTGCTGGAAAAGGAAAACCGGCGCTCCGGACGATTGCTGCGTAAGATGAAGGATGACATCAATCAACCGCTGGCCGCCATACTGACACTAAACACCATCGCCCATACCGTCGGGGCGGCCGGTGCCGGCGCGCAGGCAACTACCGTCTTCGGCAGCGCCTATCTCGGCCTTATCTCCGCCGTGCTGACTCTGCTCATCTTAGTCTTCTCGGAGATCATCCCCAAGACCCTCGGCGCGCACTACTGGCAGGCACTGGCCCCGGCGGTCGGCTATGGCCTGGCCGGCCTGATCTGGCTGTTATATCCCTTTGTCAAATTGTCCGAGTACCTGACGCAATCAATGACAAACGGGCCGAGTCTGAAGGGTTTTAATCGGGACGAACTCTCGGCGATGGCGGAGTTAAGCTGGCAGGAAGGGCTGCTGGAGCAACAGGAATCAAAAATCTTGCTTAACCTGTTATCGCTGCATGAGACAAAGGTGGAAGATGCCATGACCCCGCACACGGTGGTGTTTTCAATCCCGGAGGACATGACTGTGCAGGAGTATTACGAGCAGCATAATGCTGAGTCCTTTTCCCGCATACCGCTTTATCAGGATGAACGAGACAAGGTGAGCGGCTTTGTGTTGCGCTCCGATTTGTTACTGGCCCATGCGCATGGAGAGACGGCGGCAAAAGTAGCAAGCTATATGCGCGAGCTGTCGGTCATGATCGGGGCTATGCCGCTGTCGAAGGCCTTCAATGAACTGCTGGAGATACGGGCGAATATCCTGCTGGTCGTTGATGAATATGGCGGCATGGAGGGCATATTGACCCTGGAAGACATCCTGGAGACCATACTGGGCTTGGAGATAAGGGACGAAGAAGACCGCTCGGTGAATATGCGGGAACTGGCGCGCCGCTTCTGGCGCCGCCGCGCACGGGGATTAGGCGTAAAACCCGCCGAAGCACCGCCTGATGCGAGCGGCAACTGATATTCTCTTGGCACCCGGTTCACAAATTTATCCCCGGCTAACTCTTTTATTAAGAATTTTGTGCTATGGTCCAAGTGATACTTGTAGCAATTTGTACCCATGCGATCGATTTTTCTATAGAGCTGTCATGATGCGTCTGCCAGTGAGACTGATCTGTGTCCTTGTCCTGTTCTGCTTCACGGCGAGCAGTTCGCTTGCGGCCGCCGCCGGCTGCTGTAGTCGGTTAGCGGAGAGTACAAAACCAGGGCCTGCTGAAGAGATGATTGATCACTGCCACCCGCCGGAAAGCAGTGATGCCCCGGGTACTTCTTCTCCCAGTTGCTGTCAGGACATGAGCCTGTGCAATGGCCTGTCTGTGTATGTCGGCAATGCCTTGCTCACTGTTTCCGGAATTAAATTTAAGAATGCCCGGCCAATCCCGGATGAAGCCCCGCCATTAACCATTCTCACCCCGCCCACCCCGCCGCCAAAATCTTAAATTTCAAACAACGTTAGTTCGCGTTTGGCGCAGGTGCTGTTGTGCATCTGTTCCTGCGTCCCTTTTCATTCACTTATCCAGTGAGGTTGTTTGTTATGTGTAAGAAAATTATTTTGTCTGTATTCATGCTGCTGGTGGCAACGGCAATTCCTGCTGCGCCTGAACAGCAGGAAGCTCATGCAGAGAGTGACGCTGCCTTAACGGCCAAGGATATGATGCTTGGGCCTGATGATGTGCTCATCATCGTACACGGCATTGTCTGTTCCTTCTGCGCACAAGGCGTGATGCGGAAGCTGTCGCGGCTCACCTTTATCGATCAATCCAAATATAAAAAAGGCGTACGGGTGGAAATAGAAAACCAGCGAGTCACCATCGCCATCCGGCCCGATCAGAAAGCGGACTTGAGACAGGTCTTCCAGTCTATTCGTGCCGGCGGCTATGAACCGGTTGCGGCCTATGTCCGTGATGGGAAAAGCGGGGTAGTGCATAAAAAGCCTGAGGATCTTGAGTCATGAACGGTGCTCGTATCTTTATGGCGATGCCGCTGCTTCTAATGGCCTGCACGGCTTATGCGCATCAGCCGGTTATGGATATGGCGCCGCGCTGGCAGGACGGCTTCGGTCTGCAGTTGCGCCATGAGGCCTATGGTTCCGGTAAGCTCCTGGATGGAAGCGCCGCGGTGGCAAACCCGCTGGGACTAAAACGCTATGTGCAGAAGACCTGGCTGGAAGGCGTCTATACCTTTAAGCGCAGCATCCGCGCCACCTTCAAGCTGCCTTATATTGAACAGCGCCGCACCCGCAACATTGACGGGCGTACAATCAGGCAAGCAGCGCGGGGCTTAGGCGATCTCATCATTGCCCTGCCCCTGAAGCGCTATCGCAATCAAGGCGCGTTCACCGACAACTTTGGTTTTACGCCGGCATTGCGACTGCCGACGGGCAGCGCCGCCGGGGATTTTCCGCTCGGCGATGGCAGCCTGGACGTGGGACTAAGCCTCTCGTATAGCAGCGAAAGCCCCCGCTTCTACACCCTGATCGATGTGTTCTACTGGCTGAACGGCCGCGGCAAGAAGCATTTTCATGAGGGCGATGAGGCGGGCCTGGACATCAATCTTGGGCTTCACCCCTTGCACAGCAACGATAATAACGCAGGCTTATTTATCATGTGGGATTTCAGCGCCAGACATCATAACAGGCCGGCGGCCGGCACCAACACAGGTGCCGCCGGAGGACAGCGCCTGTACGCCGGGCCCATCCTCGTCTTGTATAAGGATAATTTCATGTTTCGGGCGGAGTACAAGCATCCACTCTATGAGCATAGCAGCAGCCTGGCAAACTCTCGCGGCGCGGAATTTTCCATTGCCGCGGGATTAACCTTTTAGCCACGCCAGATGAGCGCTAACACTACACCGCCGAAGAGATGGGGCTGGCTGCTGTTGTTTGCGACAACGACAACCCTGCTGTGCTGCGCCCTGCCTATCGTGCTGGTCGGCCTGGGCCTGGGCGCAGTCGTCGCCGCTATGGCTGCCAATCTCCCCTTCCTGATTGGCCTAAGCCTGCACAAGGGCTGGGTGTTCGCCGGCACCGGGCTACTGCTCATCGCAGGCTACCGGGCCTTATATCGCCGCGGGCGCAGCTGTCCGGCTGATCCTGCGCTGGCAAAATTATGTGATGATGCACACAGATGGAATCATCGGCTATACTGGGCCTCGGTCCTTGTATTCTCGGTCGGTTTTTTCTTTGCCTACATCGCCCAATATCTGTTTTAGTAACAACTTAATCTATCCAAAGCGCCGGGCATGAGCAGATATCATTATGATCACATCCGTGAAAATGAGAATTTTCATCGCCTGGTAGCGCAAAAGTCCAGGCTGAGTTGGGGCCTGGCCCTGGTGATGATGCTGGTCTATTTCAGCTTCATCCTGATCATCGCCTTCTACCCCGAATGGCTCGCTGCGCGATTACATGCCGGCACGATCATCACCTGGGGCCTGGCCATCGGCATCGGCATTATCTTCTTCACCTTTATGATCACCGGCATCTATGTGTATAAGGCGAACCGGCTGTATGACGGGCTGATGCAGGAGGTGATTGATGCCTCCCATGCGCACGTCAAGCAGATGGCAGCGGCCGATAGAGCATCCGGTGCTTAGGCCACATGAGTGAGACCATCAATCTCGCCGCAGTCTCTCTGTTCCTGCTCTTTGTGGCCGCGACACTGGGGATAACATACTGGGCGGCGCGGCATACGCACACCGCAAAGGGCTACTATGCGGCCGGCGGCGGCATCACCGGCTTCCAAAACGGCCTGGCGATCGCCGGCGATTACATGTCCGCCGCCTCGTTCTTAGGCATCTCGGCGCTGGTGTTTAGCGTCGGCTATGACGGCCTGATCTATTCCATCGGCTTCCTGGTCGGCTGGCCGATCATCTTATTTCTGTTGGCCGAGCGCCTGCGCAACCTGGGCCGATACACCTTTGCCGATGTTGCCTGCTACCGCTTGCAGCAGCGTCCCATTCGCCTCATGGCGGCCTGCGGCTCGCTCGCCGTGGTGCTGTTATATCTGATTGCGCAGATGGTCGGGGCGGGAAAACTCATCCAACTCCTGTTCGGTCTGCCCTATGCCTATGCCGTTGTCATGGTGGGGGTACTGATGGTGATCTATGTCAGCATCGGCGGGATGATCGCGACCACTTGGGTGCAGATCATCAAGGCCTGTCTGTTATTGGGCGGGGCGACCGTGCTCAGCTTTCTGGTCTTATTCCATCTGGATTTCTCGCTCAGCGCCCTGTTCACCGCGGCCGTGAGCACACATGAACAAGGCATGGCGATCATGGCGCCCGGCACCTTGATCTCCGATCCCGTATCGGCCATATCGCTGGGCCTGGCCCTGATGTTCGGCACCGCCGGCCTGCCGCATATCCTGATGCGTTTCTTCACCGTGCCGGATGCCAAACAGGCACGGCGCTCGGTCTTCTACGCCACCGGCTGCATCGGTTATTTTTATATCCTGACCTTTATCATCGGCTTTGGCGCCATCGTCTTTGTCTCCGCCAACCCGCAATTCAAAGACGCCGGCGGCGCATTATTAGGCGGCAACAACATGGCCGCGATCCACCTTTCCCAAGCCTTAGGCGGCAATCTGTTTCTGGGCTTCATCTCCGCCGTGGCCTTTGCCACCATCTTGGCCGTCGTCTCCGGCCTGACGCTGGCCGGTGCGGCCGCGGTGTCGCACGATCTGTATGCGCATTGTCTCAAACGCGGTACTGCCACGGAAGAGAACGAGATCATGGTATCGCGGCTGGCAACGCTGGCCTTAGGGCTTGCCGCCATTGCCTTAGGCGTCTTGTTTGAAAAACAGAACATTGCCTTCATGGTGGGGCTGGCCTTCGCCATCGCCGCCAGCGCCAACTTCCCGGTCTTATTCTTTGCCATGTTCTGGGAGGGGCTGACCACCCGCGGCGCGCTCATCGGCGGCTGGGTCGGGTTAGTCTCCGCCGTGTCCATGGTCATCCTGGGGCTGATCGTGTGGGTGGATATTCTCGGCAACAGCGAGGCCATCTTTCCCTATAAATATCCGGCCCTGTTCTCCATGAGCGCCGGCGTAAGTTGCCTGGTCGTGTTTTCCTTATTGGATAAGGGCGAGAGTGCCGCAGAGGAACGCGCTGCCTTCAGCGATCAGTTTGTACGTTCCATGACCGGCGTGGGAGCAGAAAATTAACATGCTATTTCTTCTGCTCAAACAGGTAAAGTCCGGTGGCGCCGCTAAAAGTGCTGGTGTGATCCAGCGGCAGCACGTGCAGCTCCAGCCACTCAATCAGGCCGGCTACATTCTTCTTTTTGTGCGGCAATTTCGCATCCCGCAGCACATTCGGCAGACGCTGTGTCAAATCCGCAATGAGGCGCTCACCGTGCGCCCAGTCATGATCGAAGGTATGCCAGGTGAGCTGCATGTTTAATTCTTTTGCCCAGGCGATGAATTCAATCGGCGTCAGGGAATGCAGATCGGCCAGCGTGATCGGTGCATCAAACAGGCGCAGCAAGGTCTGCAAGACATAGCCGCGCGGGTTGGTCCAATTCGGACAGGTCAGGATGATCGCCCCGCCGCGGTGCAGGCGGTCCTTGAAATCTTGCAGCACGGCATAGGGATCGTCCGTATGCTCCAGCGTGCCGAGGGAAATCACCATATCATAACGCCCCTTGTGCGCGGCCAGCGCCTCCACGCGGTATTCCAGATTGTCCCGGGCCGGGCGCGCCCGGGCTTTGGCAATCGCCGCCGCGCTGAAGTCTATGCCGACCACCCGCTTGGCACCGCGCGCGGCAATCTCATGGCAAGCGCGGCCGGTGCCGCAGCCCACATCCAGCACGCTCTTGCCCCGCCATGCCATGGCCTTGATGACCTCACGATCCTCATTGGAGAGCGCATCTTCAGACAAGGCGCGCTTGGAATAATAATGGCGGCGCTCGCCCTTTTTATAGACGCCGTCATAAAACCGCCGTAGATCCTTATTCTTCTTCATACGATCAATCAGACCGGTAGCAATGCGGCGGCAATATAGGGGAATCCGCGCAAGGGAACAAGCAAGTCTCCGCCGCAGCGCGGCTTGCAAAATGCCTGCTTATCCTCATAATGTGTCGGCGATAAAACTGCATGGTAAATTTCTCTACACGCCTATGCCGGAGTTCCCTTCAATGCACATCGGCTTTCTGTTTAACCATCGTCATCATCAGGTATTTCATTCCGTTGGGGTTGCCTTTGCGCTCGCATCACATTATCCGGATATAAAGGTCACAATCATCGCTGCGAATGCGGAAAACTTTTTTCTTATCAAAAAATTGGGAGAGCAGTTTCCCAGCCACCGGGCAAGTATAATCCAATCAGAAAGTTACCGGCCTGTAGCTATCTTACATCAAGCGCTGAAGGGCTGGTTTTCTCTTGAAAAGTTAATAGTCAGGTCTTTCAATCAAGAATTATTTCGGCAGCTTGATGCCCTGGTCGTCTCTGAATATACCAGCCTCTCTTTACGGCATACTCATAAAAAATTACTTTTGATGCAAATACCACACGGGGCGGGAGACCGGGAAGTCTCTTTTGATAAGCGCATCAGAGAATTTGATCTGGTACTACTTCCGGGTGAGAAAATGCGTGATCGCCTGGCAGAATTAGGCCGCCTTCCAAGCGAGAAAAATTATGCAATCACCGGCTATCCGAAGTTTGACCTGCTGGCCGATAAACAAGCCGTGCGCTACTTCGATAATGATCGCTTGACTGTGTTGTATAATCCGCATTTCTCACCGGCCTTGTCCTCATGGCATCGTATGGGGCCGGCTGTGCTGGATTACTTTTACCACTCGAAAAAATTCAACCTGCTATTCGCCCCGCATATCATGTTGTTTGAGCGGCGTTGGAAGAACAAGGCCGGGTGCCTGTCGCAGCGTTATGCCGACTGTCCGCACATGCTCATCGATACCGGCAGCCAACGCAGTTCTGATATGACTTATACGCTATGCGCAGATTTGTATCTGGGCGATGTCAGCAGTCAGGTCTATGAGTTCCTGCTCCGCCCCCGCCCCTGTATTTTCTTAAATGCCCATCAGGCAACATGGCGGGACAACCCCTACTATTATCACTGGCAATTCGGCCGCGTGCTGGATGATATAAACACGCTTGATGCGGCGCTCAACACCGCCTGGGAGACGCATGACAAATATAAGCAAAGGCAAAAACAAGCCTTTGCCTATACCTTTGCTCGCACGACAACCCCCTCATCCCTGCGTGCCGCCAGGAAAATCGTCGATTTTTTACAGAGTACAAGGCAAAGTGATAAGCAAGCGCCTTGATATGATTGGCCCAATGATGAATAACAGGCACCTTGAGCAGGCCCGGCGCTATCGCTGTGCGTGAGTCGTACCAGGTACACTTTGGCGGCCCTGAGCGGCCGCGGCATTTGCGCGATCTGTTGGCCGAGCGCGTCCGGGCAACGCCCGCCGGTGGCTACATTCATTGGGTGACGTATTACTTTCGTGATCGGCGTTTGGCCCGGGCGCTGATCGATGCCCAGCGGCGCGGCGTGAAGGTAACGGTCTGCCTGGCCGCCCAACCGCGTACCGCCGCGGCCAATGCGGCCGTGATCGCCCTGCTCGCAGGTGCCCCCGGGTCGGGCAAAGGCTTGGACGGCGGCCTGCGGCTCATATCGCTGCCCGGCATCCCCGCTCCGGCCGGCCGCGCCTGGCGCGCGCAGTTGCACGAGAAGCTGTACTGTTTCTCGCACCCGACACCCACCGCCTTCATCGGCTCCTTTAATCCCTCCGGCGATGTCCCGGAAGAGCGCCCGGACATTATTCGGGAAATCGGCGATCAGGATCGCGGCCATAATGTCCTGGTCGCCCTCAGCGAGCCGCGGCTGGCGGCGGCGCTGCGCGAGCATGCGCAACAAATATATTCCCCCCCCCCCCCCCCCCCCCCCCCCCGCATCGGCCATCGCTTCACCCGCCGCGCGAATCAGGTTTTGCACAGCGGCCACACCCGCATCCACTTCTGGCCGCGCTGCCGTCAACAACCGCTCATCGCCTTAGTAGGCCGCCTTGGTCAAGGCGCACACCTGCGCCTCGCCGCCTCGCACCTCAGCGCACGCGCCGCGATCAAGGCCCTGTGCGCCTGCGCCGCGCGCGGGGCGAAGGTGGAGATCCTGGCCGGCGCATCAAGGCGGCGCGTGAGCGAGAATACTGAGCAACGGCTGCGCGCCGCCGGCATCAGTTTCCGGCGCATCGGCAGCGAGAGTGAGACGCCCATGCACCTGAAATTCATGTTGGCGGAAGAGGGCCGCCAACGCTGGACGGCATTCGGCAGCGCCAACTGGACCTGGCCGTCGCTGTGGCTGAATTATGAAATCGCCGCCGTCTCCGAAGAACCGGCGCTGTATGCCGCCTTCGCTGCGCACTGGCAGGCACTGCACCGCGCGCCATGAAGGCCACGCCCGCCACGCTCATCATCCCGGTCGAGAACCAGGTGCGCGAGCTGGACGCCAAGCTGCTGTTGGCCTGCATTGCGGCCGAGCGCGGTTTTCCGGTCATCCTCGGCTCTCGCGCTTATACCCATTTCCAGGCCGCCGCCATCCCGCGCGGGGTTTATCTGGCCAAGAGTATGCGCGGGTTAAGCAGGCTGATGTTTGACCTGCTGCGCGGCCTGGGCCATGAGATTGTCGCCTGGGAGGAAGAGGCGCTGGTGCACCCGCCGGCGGATAATTACTTCTCGCTGCGCCTATCGGCCGCCACGATTGGCCAAGTCTCGCACATCTTCGCCTGGGGGCAGGAAAATGCCGAGTTGCTGAAGCAGTACCCGGCGCTGCCGAGCGACCTGCCCATCCATATCAGCGGTAACCCGCGCGGGGATATGCTGCGCCCGGAACTGCGTCCTTATTTTGCGCCGGCGGTGGCGGCCTTGCAGAAGCAATACGGCGAGTTCATCCTGATCAACACCAACTTCACCGATGTCAACCCCTTCATCCCCGCCATCGGCATGTTCCTGCCGTCTGAGAAGCCGCTGGCCGAGCGCCGCTTCGGGCAGCTGGGCAGGGGTTTAAGCCGCGCCTTTGCCGAAGGTCTGTACCACCATAAACAGGCCACCTTGAACAGCTTTAAGGAACTCATCCCGCAACTGCGCGCCGCTTTTCCTGAGCTAAACATCGTCATCCGCCCGCACCCCAGCGAGAACTTCGCCGTCTATCACGCGCTCGCCGGGCAAGATGCACACATCCATGTGAGCAACGAGGGCAATGTCCTGC
Organism: Gammaproteobacteria bacterium; assembly: GCA_963923955.1. Taxonomy (GTDB): domain Bacteria; phylum Pseudomonadota; class Gammaproteobacteria; order Eutrophobiales; family Eutrophobiaceae. Next base: position 406,952 of record OZ000552.1, on the reverse strand, counting down.
CCTGGCTGCTGGCGATGAAGGTGATGCTGCACAACGGCTGCACCACGGGTCTGGAGGCCTACGCCTTGCGCGTGCCGGCCATCGCCTGGCTGCCCACCTTTAATGCGTTTTATGATTACGACTACCAGGGCCTGCCCAATCGCTTAAGCCATGAGTGCCGTGATCTTGATTCCCTGCGGCACGTCATCGCCGAAGTCATGGCCGGCCGGCTGGGCGCGGCAGACGGGGATGAACGCGCACAACTCATGGCCTACCATGTCAGCGCGCAACAGGGCCCGCTGGCCTGCGAGCGCATCGTTGACACACTGATCAAGGCCGGCTATCTGCATCGCCCGCCGCCGCCCGCGCCCCTGCCGGGCTACATCCGGGCTTGGCTCACCACCCACATCAAGGCCATGCTGACGCGGCTGTACATGCACCGCCCCGGCCCGAATCGCCGCGCTTATCACGACCACCGCTTCCCGGCGCTTTGCTTGAGCGATCTTAAACAGCGCATCAAACGCTTTAGCAAACTGCTGCAACGCTTTGAACACATCCAGGCAAAGGCGCATTCCAAGCACCTGTTTCGCATCAGCAAGCAGGCATAAATCCTCAGCAAGCCGCAAGGCCCTTTTCCTGCTAAAATGCCGCTCTTTTGTTGCTACTCATAGAAAGTTTTTCAACATGAACAGACCCCAAGTCGTGGCCGAGATCGGCTGCAACCACAAGGGCGATATGGACATCGCCCGCGAGATGATCGGCATCGCCGCCACCTTCGCCAAGTGCGATTACGTGAAATTCCAAAAGCGCCACAACCGCGAATTATTAAGCGCAGCCGAATACGCAGCGCCGCACCCGAACCCGCAAAACAGCTACGGCGAGACCTACGGCGAGCACCGCGAGTTCCTGGAGTTTGACGTGGGACAACATCGGCAACTGCAACAATGGTGCGCCGATTTCAACATCGGCTATGCCAGCTCGGTCTGGGATCTGACCTCCGCCAAAGAGATCGCCGCTCTCGCCCCGGACTTCATCAAGATCCCTTCGGCCTGCAACCTGAATTTTCCCATGCTGGAATATTTGGCCCGAGAATACGCCGGCGAGGTGCATATCTCGCTGGGCATGACCACGCCCACCGAACAGGCGCAGATCGTCGCCCACATGGAAAGACACCAAGCCGCCGGGCGCGTCATTCTCTATGCCTGCACCTCCGGCTATCCGGTGCCCTTTGAGCAGGTCTGCCTGCGGGAGGTGCAAAGCCTGGCCGAGCGCTTTGGCGAGCGCGTCAAGGCGATCGGCTACTCTGGCCATCACTTAGGCATCGCCGTTGACATCGCCGCCATGACCCTAGGCGCCGACTGGCTGGAGCGGCACTACACCCTGGATCGCACCTGGAAGGGCACCGATCACGCCGCTTCCTTAGAACCCGACGGCCTGCGGCGGCTGGTGCGGGATGTGCGCGCCGTCGCCGCCGCCTTGCGCTTCAAGGAGGCGCCCATCCTTGAAATTGAAGTGCCGCAGCGCGAGAAGCTCAAGCGCCTGCCCGGTGAGCATTTTGCCGAGGAGCATTCAGGAGAACAGTCCGACTGATGCGCTGGGTCGCCTTCATGCCGCTGCGGGCGGGGTCAAAGTCCATTCCCGATAAAAACCTGCGCCGCATCGCCGGGCGCCCGCTGTACGCCTGGAGCCTGGCGCAGGCGATTGACTCCGGCTGCTTTGCGGCGCTGTATGTGGCCACCGATTCGCCCGCCATCCGCGCCAGCGTGGAGCAGGCATTCGGCGGCCAGGTCAGTGTGCTGGGGCGCGCCGCGGCCAACTGCACGGACGAGGCCGGCACCGAGGTCGCCATGCTGGAGTTTCAGGCAAAGATCGATTTTGATGTGATCGCCCTGATCCAGGCCACTTCGCCGCTAACCAGGGCGCAGGATTTTGTCGCTGCCAAACAGACGTTCATTGATGAAAACCTTGACTCGCTGCTGAGCACGGTCAATTCAAAACGCCTGTTCTGGGATGCTGCGGCCAAGCCGCTCAACTACGACCCATCGCTGCGACCGCGGCGCCAGGACCTGGCCGGCTGGCAGATGGAAAACGGCGCCTTTTATTTCACCCGTGCCGCTGTACTGAAAGAACAGCGCTGCCGCCTGGGCGGGCGCATCGGCCTGTATGAAATGGCGCCGGAGAGCGCGGTCGAGATCGACGAAGAGGCCGACTGGCTGTGCGCCGAATCGCTGTTGCTGGCGCGCCAAAAGCCATCGCATGAGACCGCCATCGCCGCGCTGCTGGTGGATGTGGATGGCACCTTAACCGATGCCGGCATGTACTACAGCGCTGAGGGCGAGGCGCTGAAAAAATTCAACACCCGCGATGCCCACGGCCTGTTGCGCGTACAGGCCAGCGGCGTGCGGGTTGGCGTCATCACCGCAGAAGACAGCCCGGCGGTGGCGGCGCGCATGCGCAAACTCGGCCTCAGCGACTACTACCCCGGCGTGGCGGATAAGCTGCCCCTGGTGCGACAACTGCTCGCCGACTGGGGCCTCGCCGCCGCATCGCTGGCCTACATCGGCGATGACCTGGGCGATCTGGACTGCATTGCCTACGCCGGCCTCGCCGCCTGCCCTGCCGATGCCGTGCCGGAGGTGCGAAGCCAGGCGGCCTACGTTTGTGAACATCCCGGCGGCGCCGGCGCGGTGCGCGAGTTCTGCGAGCATATCTTGCGACTCAACCGGCAAGCCGGGCGGCAGCCGGAACGATGAGCGTCCTGATTTTGCAGATCAACCAACAACTTGAGCAGCGGCCGGAACGATGAGCGCTCTAACGGTCTTTCTGTCCCCGCCTGCGTCCCATTCGGCAACCTTCCGCGAAGCCGGAGCGATGAAAATCTTGCTCGCCCACACCGGCCCTTCCGCCCGCTCGGCCGCTGCCGTACCTGAAGCGCGGCAACCCGCCGCATGAAAATCTTAAAGATGAGCCTTACTCGCCCATGCCTGCCCGGTGGATACCATGCCTGAGCGTTGGCGACCCGCCCCATGAAAACCCTAAAAGCCTTTTTGCTCGCCTATCCACGGCGCAGCGTCATCGTGCTGCTGGCCTTCTTGGTCGCCGGCCTGGCCGAGGGTTTGAGCCTCGGCACCCTGCTGCCACTTTTGTCCATCGCCGGCGGCGATGCCCCGCAGTCGGGCCTGGGCGCCTTCATCGTCAAGCAACTGGCCTACCTGCGCATCGACCCCACCATCGGCGTACTGCTCGGCATCGTGGTCGGCGGCATCCTCATCCGCAGCCTGCTGCTCTTGGCCGCCTATCGCCAGGTCGGCTACAGCGTGGCCGGCGTGGCCACCGCCCTGCGCCTGGAACTCATCGAGGCGCTGCTCGCCAGCCGCTGGCAGTTCTACCTGCGCCAGCACACCGGCGCGCTGGCGAATGCCATCGCAACGGAAGCCTACCGCGCCGCCACCGGCTTCCAGCACGGCGCCCGGGTCATCGCTTTAGGCGTACAGGTGCTGGTCTATGCCGGCGTGGCGCTGCTGATCTCCTGGTGGGCCACGCTTATCTCGTTAGGCATCGGCCTGATCTTCTTAGGCGCACTGCACCGCCTGGTGCGCGCAGCCGGGCGCGCCGGGGCCGGGCAGACGCGCCTGTTAAAATCCCTGTTGAGTTACCTCAGCGACGTACTAGGCTCGGTGAAATCCCTAAAGGCGATGGCGCGCGATAAGGTGGCCGATACCATCTTGCGTGAGCAGACCGCGGCGCTGGAGAAAAACATACGGCGCGAGGTGATCAGCACCGAGGCGCTGCGGGCGCTGCAAGAGCCGATGTTGGCGGCGCTCGCCGCGGTCGGCCTGTACCTTGCCGTTGGCATCTGGCAGCTGAGCCTGTCCTCAGTGCTGGTGCTGGCCTTCCTGCTCGCCCGCGTACTGGGCCTGTTGAACAAGACCCAGCGCGAGTTTCAAAAGCTGCGTGTGGTGGAAACGGCCTATTGGTCGCTGCTGGCCGCAGCCGCCGATGCCCGCCGCGCGGCCGAGCCGCCGATGGGTACCAGGCCGCCCTCGCTGGCGCAGAGCATCCGCTTGGCCGACATTCGTTTTGACTATGGCCGGGAGAAGGCACAGCCGCCGCTGTTCGCCGGGCTGGCGCTGGACATCCCGGCCGGCGCCTTCATCGCCATCAGCGGCCCCTCCGGCAGCGGCAAGAGCACCTTGATCGACCTGCTCTGCGGCCTGTTGCAGCCGCGAGCCGGTCAGGTGCTGATCGACGGCGTTGCCTTGCCGGAATTAGACCTGCACGCCTGGCGGCGCATGATCGGCTATGTCTCCCAAGACACGGTGCTGCTGCATGATAGCATCCTGCACAACATCCTCATCGGCGAAGCGGCGCTCACAGCAAGCGATGCTGAGCGGGCGCTGCGCCAGGCCGGCGTGTGGGAGTACGTACAAGCGCTGCCGGAAGGGGCGGACACCATTGTTGGCGAGCGCGGTGGGCGGCTGTCTGGCGGCCAGCGCCAACGCATTGCGATTGCCCGCGCGCTGGCGCATCGCCCGAAGCTGCTGATCCTGGATGAGCCGACCAGCGCCCTGGATGCGGCCAGCGAGGCCACCATCTGCGCCACCCTGCGCCAGCTGGCCGGGGAGATGACCATCATCGCCGTGTCGCACCAGCCGCGCCTAAACGCCGCCGCCGATCAGCTGTATCAGTTAAGGAACGGCCGCGCCGAGTTGGTGGCGAGCGCGGCCGCCACGCCTGTGCCGGCCGCGCCATGAAGCAGCGACTGCTGGCGCTGATCAATCGTTTCTACAAGCGCGAGCGCGACCCGCAGCGCATGCAGCGCACCCTGCGGGAGTACGACATCGGGCGCGGCTACGAACGCTACCACACGCTTTGCCGGGCGCAACTGGCGCGCCCGGTGGCTGATGGCGGACATCGCCTGCTCAATGCGCGCGGCTTTGATTATCTGGACGTGCTGGAGCCTGCCGCGGCCGCGGCGCTGATCGACTCTGTTGCTGCTTCGCACCGGCTTGACGGCATCCGGCAAGGCAGCAAGAGCCACTTCCAGCGGCTGACCGACATCAGGCTGCTGGAGCCCTTGCTGGCGCGGCTGTTCACGGCCGAGCTTGATGCCGCGCTCAAGCATTTTTTCCAGAGCGAATACCTGGTGCACTGGCTCACCTTCTCGGTTGCGCGCAAGACGGCGCAGCAGGACCTCGTCTCTTTCTCCTGGCATTGCGACAAGGGGCCGACCCAGCATTTGAAGCTGATCGTCTATCTGAACGCCAGCAGCGAGCACGGCGGCAACACCGAGTTTATTGATTTAGACGACACCCGCAGCGTGGGCGAGCGCGGCTATGTGTTCGGCTGGACCAAGACCCGCACCAGCGATGTCGGGCACCTGGAGGCGCTCGCCGGACGGCCGATCGTAACGCATAAGAAAGAGCTGCGCGCCGGTGAGGGCATCCTGTTCCAGCCGGCGCAGGTCTTGCATCGCGGCCTCAGCCCACTGCGCGGTGACCGCTATGCGCTCACCCTGAACCTGCTGCCCAGCCCCATGCCCTGGCGCGCGGCGCTGCACAAAGACACCTTGTCTGCTCTTGCTGCGGATAAGAATTGGCATGATCACGTTGATGAACTTTTACAGGCCCTGCAAGCGAGACATTCATAAACACTACGCATGAGGAGACAATGATGAAAATCTGCCAGCTAATATTAACCCGCAGAAAAAAGTTTGGCGGGGTTGAACGTTATGCAGTTGACCTGACCAGGGCACTGGTTGAACGCGGCCATGAGGTGTTGGCTGTAGCAGTGCGCGGCACCGAGTGTGAGGCCATGTTTCAAGCCACACCTAACTTACAACAGGCCGCACTGTCGCCGCTGCGCGCCTTCAAGATCAAGAAGTGGCACCCCTTTGTCGCCGGCAAAATAGAGCGTATCCTCACCCGCTTTAAGCCCGATGTGGTGCAGGCACAGCAACTCCCGGCCATCTATTATGGCGGCAAGGCGGCCAAAAAACTGGGGCTCCCGCTGGTCGCTCATGTGCATAATGACTATGTTAAACTGAAGTATTTCCGCCATGTTGATCTCTTCATCCCGCCCACAGCGACGATACATCACTACCTGAGAAGCCAGCATATTCCGGCAGAGAAAATCAGCCTGATCCCCAACTTCTCGGCCTTGGACGCAGTGGAGCGCGTCAAATTGCGGGGGGGGGGGGGGGGGGGGGGTGAAAACGATCGTCAGTCTGGGTCGTTTTGACGATGCGAAGGGTTTTGATGTGCTGTTGGCGGCGGTGGCGAAGCTCAAGCCGCAGAACATACGGCTTTTTCTTGCCGGTGATGGCAAGGAGCGTAAGCGCATTCAGGAATTAGTCGCAGAATACCAACTACAAGACCGGGTACGGCTGGTCGGCTGGCGGCACGAGGTGCGTGATTTTCTGTTGCAAGGCGATCTGTTTGTGTTGCCTTCCCGCTATGAACCCTTTGGCATTGTCCTGCTGGAGGCGATGGCCTGTGGCATTCCCATCGTCACCACAAACTGTGACGGGCCGCGGGAGATCCTGGATGCAGCGAGCGCCTGGTTCTGTGCGGCAGACAACGCAGACTCTCTGGCTGAGGCAATGGCGCAGGCGCTGGCCGATCCTGTCGGCAGACAGGCACGCGCCGAGAGGGCCTTGCAGCTGTACAAAGATAGCTACACCCTGGATAAGGCGGTGCTGAAATTTGAGGCACTGTATCGACAACTGGCTGTGTCTTCAGCGCGGCGAGAGAACGGTGTGCAATGACAAACTCGGCGTATTTTTATCCTTAGGACGAATGCCCGGCCTTAGCGGGGGCAGGGCAGAGCAAACACCATGTACGACTTCATCATCTTAACCACCGCGATTACGCGGCCAGAGTTGCACCGGCGCATCTTCCCGGACATTGTGCGATTCATTGACGGCGTGGCGGTGAAGTGGTTGATTCATGTCGATAATATCGCGAATGATTATTCCGTTGATGAGACCATTGAAAACTTCACGCGAATATTTTCAGGCGCAGAAAATATTGATGTCGAGTTTTTACGCCCCCCCCCCCCCCCCCCCCCCCCCCCCCCCCCCGCACAACCAGGAAAATGGCTGTTTTTTCCAAGCCAGCAAGCACCTGGCCATGCGCGCAGAAGCGCTGTTGTCGCAGTGCCGCTGCGGTGTGTTCTGGCTGGAGGATGACTGGATGCTCGCCCCGCAAAGCCGGCTTGTGCGCTGGCTGAACCGCTATCGGGTAGGCCGCAGCACGGATGCGGCCGGCAGGCCGGTGCGCCTCTGCCGCGGCAGCTTGCGAGAGAAGCAGGCTTTGATTCAATCCTGCGGCGATGACGCGACGGCGTGGTGGTATGTCTCGCTCGTGTCGAGGGTCAAGGTATCGCTTAATCCTTCCCTGTGGTCCAAGGCACTGTTCAGAGAGGCGCTTTATCAGCCGCTGGTACGCATGGCGGACGGGGAGATCGATGACCCGGAAGACCTGTGTTGGAATGCGCTGAAGGCGGCCGGCCCCCTGCAGCAGCAAGTGCTATGGGGCGATCCTTTGTTTCAAGATGTCGGCCATCGCTGGATGGCTGCGCTTGATCTGAAAAAGTGGCAAAGAGACCCTGGCAAACTCACTGCGCAAGGGGCAGCAGGCTATAGAAAAAAGGCCGCAGCCGCGAAGGCGGTGCAAGAGTCTGTAGCGGGGTTTTATCTGTTGTCGGAGATTCCATTCAAGTTGCCGCTGACATTGCTGGCACAGATCTCATGCCACGATAACAAGTTACGCGCACGACTGCCGGGGGTGCCGTGGCTGGCCTTTGAGTTGGTTGTTGCTGCCGATCTCAGCACGGAAATCTACCTGCATCGTATGCACGCCTGGGCGGAGAATTCCAGGTTTATGCGGGTAAAAGCAACACCGCGTTGGCAGTTCGACCCCGAATCCGGCGTGTTGGAAGGCATCACCGTCGAGTCGAAGATTGGCCGGTTTGCCGGCCGCTACCGCAAGACGCGGCCGCTGTGCGCCTTGTGGTGGGTACCCGTGCAAAGTCTTCTCGGCCTGGGCCTTTATCTGTTCACCTTCTGCCGGCTGCTGCGCGGCTTGAAATATTAAGGCGGGCGGCCATGAAAATCTGCCAAATAATGCTCGCCAAGGACTTCGGTGGTGCCGAGCGCTATTATGTTGACTTGAGCAGCAAACTGGCCGCGCGCGGCCATGAACTCATCGCCATCTCCCATGCCGGTTCGGTGGCGGGCCGGCTCTTGCAGGCGACGCCGGGGATAGAGCATTATGCGGTGTCCGTGCTGGGCAGCTGGGATCCCTTCATCGTGCAAAAGATCAGCGCCATCTTGGCCCGACATCAGCCCGAGGTGGTGCAGGCGCATCTGGCCCGCGGCGCCCATATCGCCGGCAAGGCCACCGCCAAATTGCAAATCCCCCTGCTGGCGCACACGCACAATTTTATCAAGCTGAAATACTACAAACAGGTCGATACATTCATCCCGGCCACCCGGGCGCAGTATGACTACCTTCTCGCCCACGGCATCACTGCGGAGAAGATTCGGCTGATCCGGAACTTTTCCGCATTCCCGCCGGTGGCGGAAATCAAGCCGCGGAAAGAGGTAAAGACGCTGGTGAGCCACGGCCGCTTTGTGCACAAAAAGGGCTTTGACCTGTTGCTGCAGGCCCTGGCGCGCCTTGCTGATAGACAAATCAATCTGCGCCTTGCTGGTGAGGGGCCGGAGCGGGAAAACTTGGAAAAACTGATGGCGCAGCACAACTTGCAAGACCGGGTGCAGCTTGCCGGCTGGCAGGACAATGTCCGTGATTTTCTGCTGCCGGGCGACCTTTTTGTGCTGCCTTCCCGGGACGAACCCTTCGGCATTGCGGTCTTGGAGGCCATGGCCTGCGGCCTGCCGATCGTGGCGGCAAGGTGCCAGGGGCCGGGCGAGGTGCTGGATGAGTCATGCGCCTGGTTATGCGAACCGGGTAATGCGGATGCCCTGCTGGCCGCCCTGGAAAGAGCGATCAATGATCCGGCCGGCAGGACGGCGCGGGCACGAGCCGCGCTGAAGCTTTACAAAGACAAGTACTTTATAGAAAAAATCATCCCGCAATTTGAAGAGACCTATCAACAGACCATCGCCCGGTTTGCCGTGGGCTGAGGCGCAGACATAAAAACCCGTCCATACAAAGACGGCCTGAACTGTACCTTGCTTAAAAAGTGCTTGCAAAAGACGCACTCTGTGAGCATTATACACCTGTATAAACACATTTTAAGGTGTAGAAAAATGCGAACTAATATCGTGCTCAATGATCAGCTTGTTGCAGAAGCCCAGGCCTTAAGCCATATCAAGACCAAGCGTGAGCTTGTTGACGTGGCCTTGCGGGAGTTCGTGGCCAATCGGAAGCGGCTGGATTTACGGGAGTTAAAAGGCGTGAACGAATTGTGTGCGGATTATGACTACAAACGCCTGCGCGCTGGTGAGTGAGGCATGTATCTGGTTGATACCTCGGTCTGGATTGATTACATCAGGGCCGAGGACACCGCAGCGGTGGCCTTTCTGGATAGACTACTGGCAACGCCGCAGGCGGTGGGACTCTGCGATCAGGTGTATATGGAACTCCTGCAAGGGGCCAGGAGCGAAGCCAGTTTTTTGAAACTACAAAGGTATTTTTCCACGCAGACCTTCTATCGCTTTGTGCGCCCACGGCAGAGCCATGAAGCCGCCGCGTGGATTTATTTCAACTGCCGCCGCCAGGGTATAACTCTGCGCTCATCCGTCGACTGCCTGATTGCACAATGTGCATTGGAGCACCGACTCATCCTGTTACACCATGATAAGGACTTCAGTCATCTGGCCGGCGTGGTTCCCGACTTGCAGCAGAAACACTTTCTTCCGCCGACCTAAGCATCGACGGGGGGCAGCCTGGCTTTCGTATTACATTCCGCCACCGCCTGTGCGCTGCGCTGCCGCCCTATCCAAAGACGAAGCAAATAACCTAAGCAAAACAATCAGAAATATACTTGACTAAAATAGTCAGTTATGTGATCCTGCCTTTTCTTTTCAGGCAAACGCAAACGAAAGAGTCCTCATATAACGATGCGACTGACAACGAAAGGCCGCTATGCGGTCACGGCGATGCTGGATCTGGCGCTGCATCACGCCGGGGCACCGGTGAATCTGGCCGATATTGCCTCCCGGCAGGGGATTTCTCTGTCTTACTTAGAACAACTCTTCGCCCGCCTGCGCAAACAGGGCCTGGTGATCAGCGCCCGCGGCCCGGGCGGGGGGTATGGATTGGCGCATTCGGCCGCGGCGATTACAGTCGCCGATGTCATCCGCGCCGTGGATGAAGCCGTCGACGCCACCCGTTGCGGCGGCAAGCAGAATTGCCAGGGCGAGGAGCGCTGCCTGACCCATGAATTATGGGAAGAGTTAAGCCGCCGCATCGCCGGCTTTCTGGGCGAGGTCAGCTTAGCCGACCTGGTGGCGCGCCGGGAGGTCAAACAGGTGCAGCGGCGTCAGGACAGCGCCCTGTTGCACATGCAGGTATGAGACATTTTTTAAGGTAGAGCATCATGACAAATACACAGATTTCATTAACCCCGCGCGCAGCCGCCCATGTCAAAAACTACTTAAGAAGCCAAGACGGCGACCTTGCCCTGCGAGTCGGGGTAAAACCCACCGGCTGCTCCGGCTATCAATACGTGGTGGAGGCCGCGGCCGCGGTGAATGACAGCGACCAATGCTTTGAGGCCGACGGCATCAAGATCGTGATTGATAAGCAAAGCCTGCCCTATCTGGCCGGCACCGAACTGGACTATGTGCGCGAGGGGGTGAATGAGGGCTTTCGTTTTAATAATCCCAATGTCGGGGAGACCTGCGGCTGCGGGGAGAGTTTTACTGTTTCCGAGGCCGCCGGACAATAAGCAGACAACAAGCACTGGAGAGAAGCATGGCTACACAGGCACAAGAGGTGGAAGAATTCGTCCACAAGGAATACGAACACGGCTTTGTCACCGACATTGATGCCGACACCGTGGCGCCGGGCTTAAACGAAGAAGTCATCCGCCTGATTTCCAGCAAGAAGGAAGAACCGGCATGGCTGCTTGCCTGGCGCTTGAAGGCGTATCGGCAGTGGCTGAAGATGGCCGAGCCCAAATGGGCGCAAGTCGATTATGAACCGATCGATTATCAGGCCATCTCGTATTATTCCGCGCCGAAGTCAAAGGCAGACGGCCCGAAAAGCTTAGATGAGGTCGACCCGAAGCTGCTGGAGACCTACGAGAAACTCGGCATCCCCTTGCATGAGCAAAAGATGCTGGCCGGCGTGGCCGTGGATGCGGTGTTTGATAGCGTATCAGTCGCCACCACTTTCAAAGAAAAGTTGCACGAGGCCGGGGTCATCTTCTGCTCCTTTTCAGAAGCCGTGAAGGATCATCCCGAGTTGGTCAGGCAGTACCTGGGCAGTGTCGTGCCGGCGGCGGATAATTTTTATGCGGCCTTGAACTCCGCCGTCTTTACCGACGGCTCCTTTTGTTACATCCCCAAAGACACCCGCTGCCCGATGGAACTCTCGACTTACTTCCGCATCAACGCCGCCAACACCGGCCAGTTTGAACGCACCCTGATCGTGGCCGAAGAGGGCAGCTATGTCAGCTACTTGGAAGGCTGCACCGCGCCCATGCGGGATGAGAACCAGTTGCATGCCGCAGTCGTTGAACTGGTGGCTTTAGACAATGCCGAGATCAAATACTCCACCGTGCAAAACTGGTATCCGGGCGATGAAAACGGGGTGGGCGGGATCTATAACTTCGTCACCAAACGCGGCGATTGCCGCGGCCAGAACGCCAAGATCTCTTGGACGCAGGTGGAGACCGGCTCGGCCATCACCTGGAAATATCCCAGTTGTCTGTTGCGCGGGGATAATTCCATCGGCGAGTTCTATTCCGTGGCCGTTACCAACAACCGCCAGCAGGCCGACACCGGCACCAAGATGATCCACATCGGCAAGAACACCCGCAGCACCATCGTCTCCAAAGGCATCTCCGCCGGCCGGGCGCAGAACGCCTATCGTGGGCTGGTGAAGATCTCCCGTAACGCAGACCAAGCGCGCAACCATACCCAGTGCGACTCCCTGCTGCTGGGCGACCAATGCGGGGCGCACACCTTTCCCTATGTGGAGGCCAAGAACGCCAGCGCCCAGGTGGAACATGAGGCCAGCACCTCCAAAATCGGCGAGGAGCAGTTGTTCTATTGCAAGCAGCGCGGCATAGACGAAGAAGACGCGGTCAACATGATCGTGAACGGCTTTTGCAAGGAAGTATTCAAGGAGCTGCCGATGGAGTTTGCCGTGGAGGCGCAAAAACTCTTGGGCGTAACCCTGGAAGGGGCGGTAGGTTGACAGAGGACGGGGGACAGAAGACGGAGGACAGACAATAGTTATGCTGAGTATTAAAAACCTGCATGCGAGTGTGGAAAACAAGAAGATCCTAAACGGGCTGGACCTGGAGGTGGGCGCCGGCGAGGTGCATGCCATCATGGGCCCGAACGGCTCCGGCAAGAGCACGCTGGCCAATGTGCTGGCCGGGCGCGAGGGTTATAAGATCAGCGCCGATGCGCTTACTTATGCCGGCCAAGATCTGCTGGCGATGGCGGCGGAAGCGCGCGCGCGCGAAGGCGTTTTTCTGGCCTTTCAATACCCGGTGGAGATCCCGGGGGTGAATAATGTCTATCTGCTCAAAGCGGCGCTAAACGCCGTCCGCCAGCATCGCGGCGAGCAGGAATTGGATGCGGTCGAATTCCTCGCACTCGTGCGCGAGAAGATGAAGCTGGTGAAGATGCAGGAGGAACTCTTAAGCCGCTCGGTGAATGAGGGCTTTTCCGGCGGCGAGAAAAAGCGCAACGAGATCTTCCAGATGGCGGTGCTGGAGCCGAAGCTGGCTATCTTGGATGAGACCGATTCCGGGCTGGATATCGATGCGCTGAAGATCGTGGCAGAAGGCGTGAACACCCTGCGCAGCAAAGAGCGTGCGATCATCATGGTGACTCATTATCAGCGCCTGCTCAATTATGTCGTGCCCGATTATGTGCATGTGCTGACCGGCGGACGCATCGTCCAGTCCGGCGGCAAGGAGCTGGCGCGGCAACTCGAAGAGCAGGGCTATGACGGGCTTGGCGAGAAGGCGGCGGCATGAGCCGGGCGGCGGTTGAGCATTATCTGGCGGAATATCGCCATCATCCGGCGGCGGCGCCTTGGTTGCAGGCGCGGCGGGAGGCGGCGCTGGCGGTGTTACAGCAAGACGGCTTCCCCAGCCTGAAACACGAGCATTGGAAATACACCAATATCAGGCCCATCACCAGAGAGCGCTTCATCAGCAGCGCCAAATCAAATGGCGCTAAGGGCATAGACCGAGAACAGATCGCGCCCTTCCGCTTGCAGGAATTACACTGCCACGAGTTGGTATTCGTCAACGGCCACTTCTGCGCGGAATTATCCAAGCTCCAGGCGCTGCCCGCCGGGGTCGTGGTGGACTCCCTGGCCGCTGTTCTGCAAAAGGGCAACGAGGCATTGCCGGCGCGGCTCACCCGGCTGGCTAACAGCAACAAACACGCCTTCGCCGCGCTAAACACCGCCTTCATCGCCGATGGCGCCTTCATCCACATCCCCGATCACACCACCATTAAGGCGCCGATCAGCCTGCTGTTTGTGGCCGGCAAGCAGTCAGAGCCGCTGATCATGCAGCCGCGCAACCTGATCGTCTTAGGCCACCAGGCGCAGGCGAGCGTGGTGGAGAGCTATGTCGGCCTCACTCAAAGCCAATACTTGACCAACACCGTGAGCGAGGTCAGCACCGCGGCCGGCGCGCAACTGGCGCATTATAAATTGCAACAGGAAAGCCGCGCCGCTTTTCACATCGGCTATTGCAGCATCCGGCAAGGCCGCGACAGCCGGGTGGAGTCCCACGCCATTTCCCTAGGCGGCGCAATTGCCCGCAACGACCTGGACGTGGACTTGGCTGCCGCCGGTGCCGAAGTGGCCTTGAACGGCCTGTACCTAGCCGGCGGCAGGCAGCACATCGACAACCATACCCTGGTGCACCACCGCAGCCCGCACACCCGCAGCGATGAGCATTATCGCGGCGTCTTAGATGAACAGGCGCGCGGCGTCTTCAACGGCAAGGTTATCGTCCACGAGCAGGCGCAAAAGACCGATGCCGGCCAGACCAATGCCAACCTGCTGTTGTCTGATGCCGCCGAGATCGACACCAAGCCGGAGTTAGAAATCTACGCTGATGACGTGCAATGCCGCCATGCGGCCACCGTCGGCCAGTTGGATGAGAACATGCTGTTTTATCTGCGCGCGCGGGCGATTGAGGCGGCCACCGCCCGCAGCCTGCTGACCTTTGCCTTTGCTGATGAGGTCATCCGCCGCCTGGCACTTGCGCCGCTGCGCCGACGGCTCGAGAACAGCATCGTCGGCAGACTGCCCGATGCCGATCTCATCCGGGAGTTCATGCCATGAGCGGGACAATGAATCAGGCAATAACCCAACTTGCCCCAGCACTGGAATCTCAACCCGGCCTAGAGGTGGAAAAGCACCGCGCCGAGTTCCCGGCTCTGGCGCAACAGGTGCATGGTAAGCCGCTGGTTTACCTGGACAATGCGGCCACCAGCCAGAAGCCGCAGCAGGTGATCGACCGCATCGATCAGTATTATCGCGAATACAATTCCAACATCCACCGCGGCGTACATACCTTAAGCGAGAAGGCCACTGCGGCTTACGAAGCCACCCGCAAAACAATCCAGAGATTTATCAACGCGCGCTCGGAGAAAGAAATCATCTTCACCACCGGCACCACCGAGGGCATCAACCTGGTGGCGCAGAGCTATGGCCGCCCGCGCCTTAAAATCGGCGATGAAATCCTGATCTCGGCCATGGAGCATCATTCCAACATCGTCCCCTGGCAGCTGCTGTGCGAGCAGACCGGGGCCGTGTTGCAAGTCGCGCCGATCAACGATGCCGGCGAGCTCATCCTGGATGAGTATAAAAAATTACTGCGCCCGGCAACGCGCATCGTAGCCCTCACGCATATATCCAATGCGCTGGGCAGCATCAATCCGGTGAGAGAACTGCTGGCGCTGGCGCATGAGCAGGGCGCGGTCACGCTGATTGATGGCGCCCAGGCCGCCCCGCATACCGCCATTGACGTGCAAGACCTGGAGGCGGATTTTTATACCTTCTCCTCACACAAGCTATTCGGCCCGACCGGTTTCGGCGTGCTCTATGGCAAGGAAAATTTGCTCAACGCCATGCCCCCGTATCACGGCGGCGGCGACATGATCAAGATGGTTACCTTTGAGAAATCCACCTATGCGGAGTTGCCGAACAAGTTTGAGGCCGGCACCCCGCACATCGCCGGCAGCATCGGCCTGGGCGCGGCGGTGGAGTATGTCAGCGCCATCGGGATGGAAGCAATCGCCGCCTACGAACAGGAGCTGCTGGACTATGCGACTCAAGCTGCTGCCGCAGTGAAGGGCCTGCGCCTGATCGGCACCGCACAAGACAAGGCCAGCATCCTGTCCTTCGTTGTGGACAACATTCATCCGCATGATCTGGGGACGATCCTGGATCATGACGGCATTGCCATTCGCACCGGGCATCACTGCGCCATGCCGATCATGGCGCGCTTCAAGGTGCCGGCGACTGCGCGCGCCTCCTTTGCCTTTTACAACACCCGGGATGAAGTGGATGCGCTCATTGCCGGCATAGAAAACGCCAAGCGGATATTTAAGTAAAGAGCGCTTCGCCATGCTTGACCTGAAAGATTTATACCAGGAAGTAATCGTCGATCACAACCGCAGCCCGCGTAACTTCGGCAAGATGGAAGATGCCGACTGCGCTTTAGAGGGCTTTAACCCGCTCTGCGGCGACCGCCTCATGTTGTACCTGAAGATGAACGGCGGACGGATTGACGACATCGGCTTTGACGGCAATGGCTGTGCGATCTCGGTGGCCTCTGCCTCGCTGATGACGGAGGCCATGAAAGGCAAGACCTCCGCTGAGGCGGAGGCGATATTCAAGGACTTCCACCGGCTGCTGACACAAGACGATGGTGCGCCGGAGCTGGATCGGCTGGGCAAGCTCGCGGCTTTAGCCGGTGTGCGCGATTATCCGACTCGCGTTAAGTGCGCCACGCTATGCTGGCATACCTTGCAGGGCGCGCTGGAAGGCAGTCAGGCACCGGTGTCAACGGAATGAATATGGGCATGAACATGGGAAACATGGGAAACAACGAGCCGATCACGCTGGCCCGCGACTGCGAGGCCATTCTCATCCCCATGGGCGAGCACATCACCTTACCCCAGGACAGCGTTGTCTTCATCACCCAGGCCCTGGGCGGCAATTACACGGTCAATGTCAACGGTAATCTGGCGCAAGTCGGCGCCAAGGATGCCGATGCCTTGGGCTTTGCCGTGCCCGCCGAGAGCGTCATCAATGCGGCGGAGGTGCCGGCCGATGGCTCGGTGAACGAGGAGCAGGTCTGGAACCAGATGCGCACCTGTTATGATCCGGAGATCCCGGTCAATGTGGTCGAGCTTGGTTTGATTTATGAATGCAGGATCACGCCGCTGCCGGACGGCGGCAATGCCGTGAATATCCTCATGACCCTGACCGCGCCCGGCTGCGGCATGGGCGAGTTTCTGGCCGAAGATGTGCGCTACAAGGTGGCGGCGGTGCCCAATGTCAGCGAGGTTGAGGTTGAACTGACCTTCGACCCGCCTTGGAACTACGCCATGATGAGTGAGGCCGCGCGCTTGGAGACGGGGATGTTTTAGCCGACCCCGGCAACTCGCCGTCGGCTAGTGCAACACCTCGCCTTTCCCGTCATTCCTGGCTTGACCAGGAATCCAGCCACAGGGAAGTGATCATCGGCCAGCACCGAAAACCAGCTAGATTCCTGCTTGCGCAGGAATGACGAATCAGTATTTCCCCGGCCTGGATGCACCCTGCGTTTTACCGCCGGGGGATAGACACGTATAATCGCCTTTCCCGGTCTTTATAAACCTCAAGATGGAGTCACGAGATGGCGATTGAGCGGACCTTGTCCATTATCAAACCCGATGCGGTGGCGAAAGACCTCATCGGCGAGATCTATTCCCGTTTTGAAAAGGAGGGCCTGCGCATTGTGGCGGCGAAGATGCAGCATTTGACTACGGAGGAGGCCGGGGCCTTTTATGCCGTGCACAAGGCGCGCCCTTTTTATCAGGAGCTGGTGGATTTCATGGCCTCCGGCCCGGTCTTGATCCAGGTGCTGGAAGGGGAAAATGCGATTGAACTTAACCGCCGGATCATGGGCGCGACCTTCCCCAAAGATGCGAGCCCCGGCAGCATCCGGGCGGATCTCTGCGATGCCGACGGCGATCAGGGCGAGAATGCGGTGCATGGCTCTGATGCCGCCGAGACGGCGACGCAGGAGATCGCCTTTTTCTTTTCTCCTAAGGAAATCCACGCCCGCACCCGGTGACGGCGTGAGCGCTCGCAGCAACCTCTTCGCCCTTGATCAGGCCGGCCTGCGCGCCTTTTTTGTGCGCCTGGGCGAGACGCCCTTTCGCGCCACCCAGCTGATGAAGTGGGTCTATCACCACGGCATCACCGACTTTGCGCAGATGACGAATTTCAGCAAGGCCTTGCGCGCGCAGCTGCCGGGGATTGCCCATTTTGCCTTGCCGGAGATCATCGCCGAGCAGCGCTCCCAAGACGGCACCTGCAAGTGGCTGCTGCGCGTGGATGGTCAAAACTGCATTGAGACGGTGTTCATCCCGGAGACCGGGCGCGGCACGCTGTGTATCTCCTCCCAAGTGGGTTGCGCGCTGAACTGCCGTTTTTGCGCCACCGGCAGACAGGGCTTTAGCCGCAACTTGAGCGTGGCCGAGATCATCGGGCAGGTATGGCTGGCGAATGAACGCCTGGGCTACTTTCGACAGCGCCAGCGCATCATCAGCAACGTGGTGCTGATGGGTATGGGCGAGCCCTTGCTGAACTTTGATAATGTGGTCACGGCGATCGCGCTGATGCGCGATGACTTCGGCTTTGGCCTGTCCGCCCGGCGCATCACCTTAAGCACCGCCGGGCTGGTGCCGGCGATGGATAAATTAAGCAAAGCGAGCAAGGTTAGCCTTGCGGTCTCTTTGCATGCGGCCAATGATGCGCTGCGGGATGTGCTCGTGCCGCTCAATCGGCGTTATTCTCTGAAGGCGCTGCTGGCGGCCTGTCGGCGCTATGCCGAGGCGCAGGGCGGGGCGGCGATTACCTTTGAATACACCATGCTGGCGGGTGTCAACGACAGCCTGGAAGACGCCCGCCGCCTGGCCGAGTTGCTGCGCCCGCTGCCGGCAAAGATTAACCTGATCCCGTTCAACCCCTTCCCCGATTCGGGCTATACTCGCCCCTCGCAATCTGCTATTGATCAATTTCGGGAGACCCTACTAAACGCCGGGCTGATGACCATGACACGCAAGACAAGAGGGGATGACATCGACGCCGCCTGCGGACAGCTCGTGGGCGAAGTAGCGCCGCGCGCCAAGCGGCTGGAGCGGCGGGGATGAAGCGGCTCATCAGTATGCTGGCGCTGGCGGCATTGTTGGGCGGCTGCAATCTGCCCGGCTCGCAGGACAACATCCGCCCCGGGGCGGTGACCAATGCTTCGGCGCAGGCGAACCTGAACCTGGCGATTGAATACATGCGGCGCGGGAATTATGAAACCGCGCTGGAGCGGCTGGATCGCGCCTACCAGGCGGATCCGCGTTATTATGCAACACACAATGCCTATGGCCTGCTCTACCAGCAATTACGCGAATACAAAAAGGCGGAGCGGCATTTCAAGAAGGCACTCAGCCTGAACAAAAACGACTCCCCGACCATGAACAACTATGCACGCTTTCTGTGCCAGCAGGGACGCCTGGACAAGGCCGAGAGCATCTTTGTGCGCGCGGCAGACAACCCGCTGTATGAGAGCCCGGAGATCCCGATGACGAACGCCGGCATCTGTGCCTATCGGGCCGGGCTTTATGACAAGGCGGAGCAGTACTTTCGCCGCGCATTGTCGCTGAACCCGCAGGTGCCAGCGGCACTCATGCAGATGGCGCAGCTCACCTTTACGCAAGAGAACTTCCTCTCGGCCCGTGCCTATTTGCAGCGCTATCAGCAGATCGCCGCGCCCACGCCGCAGAGCCTGTGGCTGGGCATCCAGGTGGAGCGCATCCTCGGCGATAAGGATGCCGTGTCCAGCTACAGCCTGCTGTTGAGAAATAACTATCCGGACTCCGAAGAGGCCGGCCTGCTACGGGATTCCGGCCCACGCTAGGCATGTCTGCAAGCAACGCACAAGAGAATCAAAACAGTGCCGGCGCATTGCTGAAGAATTTGCGCCTGGAAAAAGAGTTGTCTGTTGCTGATGTCGCGGCAAAGCTGCGCCTGGAACCGCGCATTATTGCCGCGCTGGAGGCCGATGACTTTGCCATACTGCCGGCCGCGACCTATGCCAGGGGCTATCTGCGTAACTACGCCCGGCTGCTGGGGGCCGATGCCGATGCGATCATCGCACTGTATGACGATGAGGCACCGGCACCTCCCCCGGAGATCGTCCCCGCAGTAAGACATCCTACCCAGACCAGTAGCAGCGATACGCCGGTGAAGGCATTCAGTTACTTGATCAGCCTGGTGCTGGTCTTGTTGTTCCTTGCCTGGTGGCAGAGCGAGCACATTGTCGAGACCCCGGTTGAGGCAACGAATGCTGCAAGCACTGCGTCCGCCCCGGCTGCGGCTGAAGAGAATGCACCCACCAGCGCCGCGCCAGAGGCGGATGATGGCGCAGCAGCGGAAGAGGAATACGCAGATGAGATTGATGATGGCGAGGCGGTGGAAGAGGAGCGTACTGGTGACACCATCGATCCCGGTGCCGCAACTAGCCCGGCAGCAGAGGGAGACGCAGCCGCAGAAGATCTGACCGCGACTGCCGCCGCTCCCAATCCCGCCATCGCAACAGAGATGGCAGCGCCGGCCCCGTTGCAGGATGACGAGATTATCGACCGGCGTGGCGTGGGCCCGGATGAGGTAAGCATCACCTTAAATGCAGACTCATGGGTGGAAGTCTTTGAAGCGGATGGGGCTGAGTTGTATCTGGATCTGGCGCGCAATGGCCAGACCCTGATCCTGCAAGGGCGCGCGCCCTTTCGCATCCTGCTTGGGTTTTCTGCAGGCGCGCTCGTCCGCTTCAATGGCGAACAGATTGATCATGCCCCCTATGCACGCGCCAGCATTGCCCGCTTCAGCGTGAGCAGTGCCGGCACCAGCAGCATCGCAGAATAAAGCCTGGGCTTGTCTCGGCTGCCTGCTGCTTCATCTGCGTTTTTCCACCAATCAAAGCTGAGCGCCGGGGCTTAAAATTGTCTGCAAAGATTCAAGCCATCCGCGGCATGCACGATGCCCTGCCGGAGAAGACCGCCCTGTGGCGGGCGCTGGAGCAGGGCATTCAATCCATATTGCTGGGCTACGGCTATGAAGAGCTGCGCCTGCCCATATTGGAGAAGACCGAGCTGTTTGCGCGTTCCTTAGGCGAGACAACCGACATTGTTGCTAAGGAGATGTACAGCTTCTTAGACCGCAATAACGAGGGCCTGACCCTGCGGCCGGAGGGCACGGCCGGTGCGGTGCGGGCCGGGCTTGAACATGGCCTGTTCCATCAAGGACCCCGGCGGCTGTGGTATGGCGGGCCGATGTTTCGCTATGAGAGACCGCAACAAGGACGCCTGCGCCAGTTCCACCAGATCGGGGCCGAGGCCTATGGCCTGGAGGGGCCGGATATTGACGCGGAACTGATCTTGCTCTGCGCGCGCTGTTGGCGGGCGCTGGGGCTTGCCGATATCCGCCTGGAACTAAACACCCTGGGCACGGCTGCTGTCAGAAAGCGCTATCGGCGGGTATTGGTTGAGTATTTTTCAGATCACCTGAGGCAGCTTGATGAAGACAGCCACCGCCGGCTTGCGCACAATCCCTTGCGTATTCTTGACAGCAAAAACCCGGCCATGCAGGCGCTGCTTGCCGCTGCCCCGGCACTGACCGATCACCTGGATGAAGAATCGACCGAGCATTTTGCCGGGCTTAAATCCATGCTGGATGGCGCCAACATTCCCTACCGGCTCAATCCGCGCCTGGTGCGCGGCCTGGATTACTACAACAAGACCGTCTTTGAATGGATCACCGATGCGCTGGGCGCGCAGGGAACGGTGTGCGCCGGCGGGCGTTATGACGGCCTGGTGGAACACTTCGGCGGCCCAGCCACGCCGGCGGTCGGCTTTGCCATCGGGCTTGAGCGCCTGCTGGAACTCTTTGCCAGGTCAGCGGCGGGCGGGGGGGAGACGAAGCCCCATGTCTATTTCATCGTGGCCGGTGCGGCCGCTAAGGCCGCGGCAATCACGCTCGCCGAGGCACTGCGTGACCAAATGCCGCGGCTGCGCCTGACCATGCACTGCGGGGCGGGCAGCTTCAAGAGCCAGTTCAAAAAGGCGGACCGATCCGGTGCCGACTTCGCCCTAATCCTGGGCGAGGCGGAGATGGAAAATAAGACCATCGGGCTGAAAGCACTCAGAGAGGATGCACAGCAAGAACAATTGATCTGGTCTGAACTGGCGCAAGTATTATCCAGAAAAATCGAATTTTAGTCCTGCATCCGACCCGCCGGCGGGGCTATAATGCGCCCTTTGTTCGCGCTGAAATTTATAAAAATATTATCTTAGGGAGAGCCGCTTTGGACATCTACACAACCGAGGAGCAACAGGTAGAACAGCTCAGGAAATGGTGGCGCGACAACGGCACAGCGGTCATCGCCGCCATCGTGCTTGGATTCAGCGCCCTATTCGGCTGGCGCTGGTGGCAGGCGGAGCAGGTCATCCGCGCCGAAGCCGCCTCAACCATCTACCAGCAGATGCTCGGTGCCAGCGATGAAAACGATGCGGCGGGGGCGCGTGCCGCTGCTGAGCAGCTCTTTGCTGAACACGGCGCCAGCGCCTATGCCGTCTTTGCCGGGCTGCTGCTGGCCAAACAGGCTGTTAGCGATAAAGAGACGGCGCAGGCTGAAGAGTACCTGCGCCGGGCGCTGGAAAAAAATAAGGATGAGAGCCTGGGGCACGACATACGATTGCGCCTTGCCCAGGTGCTGATCGCCGAGGAGAAATTGGCCGCAGCGCTGGCCCTGCTTGAAGTCAAGCAGCGTGGCGCCCATTCAGGCAGCTATGACGAATTGCGCGGCGACATCCTTGCCTTGCAGGGAGACATTGATGCCGCCCGCGGCGCCTATCAACAGGCGCAGACCAAGTTTCGCAGCGCCGGTGCGGAAACGGCTATCCTGGAACTCAAACTTGATGATCTGGGCCGGGTTGATCTGTAAATGAAGCGCGCCGTTCTTTTTTCTCTGCTGCTCTTTTTGCTGGCCGGCTGCGGCGGCGTAAAGGACAGCGTATCAGACCTCTTCGGCGCTGATAAAGACCTAGCCGAGCCGCCCGCACCGCTGGTCGAGTTTCGAGCGCGCATTAACGTTGTGGAATTGTGGTCGGAAGCAACGGGCAGCGGCACCGATGAGCAATATCTGAAGCTGCGCCCGGTGGTTGCCAACCAGCGCGTATTCACTGTTGATACCAAGGGCCGGCTGGCCGCCATGGATGCAACCAACGGCAGGAAGCTGTGGACGGCGCGGATGAAGGCCACCGAGCAGATCGACGATGGCCCCTTCTGGCAGAGAGGGGCGCGGGTGCAGATCAGCGGCGGCCCGGGCTATGGCGAGAACATGGTCATGGTCGGCACCAACGAAGGCCGGGTGCTCGCCTATTCCGCAGAAGACGGCGCCGAGCGCTGGCGCGCGCAGGTATCCAGCGAGGTACTCTCAGCCCCGCAGAAGAGCAACCAGGTCGTGGTAGTGCGCACGATTGACGGAAAAATATTCGGGCTTGATGGCCGGCGCGGCAGGCGCCTGTGGATCTACGACCGCAGCGTCCCCTCCCTGACGCTGCGCGGCACCAGCACACCGGTCATCGACAAGGACAGCGGTATCGTCATCGCCGGTTTCGACGGCGGCAGGCTGGCCGCCGTCGAGCTCAACACGGGCAGGTTGTTGTGGGAAGCACGAGTCGCCGCGGCCCGCGGCAGTTCTGAGTTGGAGAAGATGGTGGATATTGATGGCGCGCCGATCATCATCGATGATGTCATCTATGTTGCCAGCTTCCAGGGCAATCTGGCCGCGGTACAGCTGCAGACCGGCCGACTGATCTGGAGCGAGAATATATCAACACACGCAAAGATAAGCGGTGATGAAAGCTATATCTACGTGAGCGATGAAAACAGCGACATCGCCGCCTTTGATCGCTACACCGGCACACGGGCGTGGAAGAGCGAGAAGCTGCATGCACGCGCTGCCACCGGGCCGGCGCTCATCGGCGAGTATCTTGTTGTGGGCGACTTCAAGGGCTACCTGCACTGGATGGACAAGGCCTCCGGGCGCTTCGTCGCCCGGCAGCGCCTGTGCAGGGAACGCATCATTGCCGCACCGATAGTTGCCGGCAAGATGCTGTACGCCTATTGCAGCAACGGCGAGCTTGCCGCCTATACCTACCGTTGAGATGAACGCACATGAGCGCAATCATCGCCCTGGTCGGCCGCCCCAATGTCGGCAAATCCACCCTGTTCAATCGCCTCACCCGCACTCGTAATGCCCTGGTCGCCGACCATCCCGGAGTCACCCGTGATCGTCAATATGGCCTGGCCCGATTCGAAGATCGCACTTGCCTGCTGATTGATACCGGGGGGCTGGGGGATGGTGAAGGTGTCAATGCTTCCCTGCAGAGACAAGTTGCACGGCAGTCCTTGCAGGCGATAGCGGAGGCGGATGCGGTGATCTGGCTCGTGGATGGCCGCGCCGGACTGACTGCGGGCGATGAATTGCTTGCTGAAAAGTTGCGTCCGCTTTGTGCGGTCCTGCACCTGGCCGTTAATAAGACCGATGGGCGCAACCCGCATCTCCTGAGCGCTGACTTTCACGCCCTTGGTTTTGGTCGGCCCACCGCCATATCCGCTGCGCGTGGTGATGGCATTCATGCGCTCATGGAAGATGTGCTCGGTGCAATTCCTGGGCACGAGCAAAAAGATCAAGCCGAGATAAATCACGGACTAAAAATAGCTATCATCGGTCGCCCTAATGTCGGTAAGTCAACCCTGGTCAATCGCATGCTTGGTGAGGAGCGCATGCTCAGCTGTGATCAGCCCGGCACAACCAGAGACAGCATTGCCGTTCCATTCCAGAGAGGCGGCAGAGACTACGTGCTGATAGACACCGCCGGCATCAGGCGGCGCTCACGAGTAACGAACAGCATAGAAAAATTCAGCATCGTGAAAAGCCTGCAGGCGATCGATGCGGCCGAGGTCCTTATCATGCTGATTGATGCGGGCGAGGCTGTCACCGAGCAGGACCTGTCCCTGCTCGGCCTAAGCGCAGGGAGCGGCAAATCGCTGCTCATTGCCATTAACAAATGGGACGGCCTGGATGACTATCAGAAGATGCGCATCAAAGACCAACTGGATAGAAAACTCAGCTTCGTTGACTATGCGCCCGTTCATTTTATCTCGGCCCTGCACGGCAGCGGGGTGGGCGGATTATTTGATTCGCTAGAAAAAATCCGCAGCGCACAAGATAAGAAATTTAGCTCATCCAAGATAACAAAATTATTAGCGCACGCCGTAACAGTTCACCCCCCTCCGGTGGTACATGGCCGCCGGATAAAGCTGCGCTATGCCCACATCGGCGGCCATAAGCCGCTGCGAATCATCGTGCATGGAAACCAGACCAGCCAAGTACCGACTTCCTATCGGCGCTACCTCGCAAAAGCCCTGCGTAAAGAACTGAAACTAAGCGCCACACCAATCCTGATCGAATTCAAATACAGCAGCAACAATCCCTATCAGGACAAAAAGAATACCTTAACAAAAAGACAACGAGACAAACGCCGAAGATTAATGCGGCATGTTAAGGGGAGAAAATAGATCTGCTTTGCGGCGGCCTGGTGATCGAATTAGACTGGTGGCGCCTGTAGCCCGGAAATAAAAAAGGCGCACCGAAGTGCGCCTCTTGTCCCTTGCGGGAATTGCTGTCTTTCGACTTGTTACCGATAGTCCCCACCATCGGAATGCTTGTTAGGCCACAAAGATAGAACATCATCCCGCACAATGCAAGCCTTAAATTCAAAGCGGCGAACAGGCCAGCTAATCTCAGGCATTTATGCTTGTTGCAGAGAGCGCCATCATCTATCATTTTGCATTATTTCGGGGCAGGAAAAGAAGACCATGAAATACCGGCTGGGGCTGGACTTGGGTACTAATTCCATCGGCGCAGTGGCGCTTTCGTTGGACTATGATGCTGCTGATAAGCGTTATTTGCCGCGTGATGTCATCTGGCATCGCGCCCATATCTTCAGCGAACCATTAAGCAATACGACAGCAGGGCTGGTCCCCAAAACCGCCGAGCGGCGTAAAGCCAGGCTAAGACGCCGGCAGTTGCAACGGCGGGCACGGCGGCTGACCAAGCTCCATACCCTGGCCCCGCTGTTGGGCTTAAGCATAGAGAAGGCCGCACAGCATGGCCGCCAAAAGTATGATGGCCACATACGGCTTGAGGATGGCGCAAAGGTGCCTTACTCGGCCTATGTACGCGCCCAGGCCGCTACCGATGAGGTTGCCTTAGGCGACCTGCTGCATATCTTCGGCCGCCTGGCCAAGCGCCGCGGCTACAGCGGCGGCTTCAAGGCGCGCAGCAACAAGTCGGCCAAAGGCAGGGGCGCTAAAACCGATAGCCAAAAGCAAGCGAAAAAGGGCACGGTGGAACAGGGTGCTGCTGCGCTGGCGGAGAAACTGGACGGGCGCACACTGGGACAATATTTGCTTGCGCGGCTACAAGACGGGCAACCCACACGCCTGAAGCTTGAGCATTACAATGATATGGATCTCTACGCGCTGCGCCGCCATGTTGAGGATGAGTTTGAGACCATCTGGGCAACGCAGCGCCGCTTTCATAAGATTCTGGATGGCGAGGCGGCATGCCCTATCCCCGGCCAACATGAGGGGCAACAGCTGCCGCTCAAGGCTATTTTCAAATATGCCATCTTTTATCAGCGGCCACTCAAACCCTTTAATGCGCTGATCGGCCAATGCGAGTTGGAGCCTAACCTGCCGCGCTCGCCCAAGGCGCAACCGGCGGCGCAGGCCTTTCGCATCGAAAAGACCCTGGCCGATCTGCGCATCGGGCAAGGGCGCAGCGCCCGGCCCCTAGGCCCCGAACAGCGAGATGTGATCCGTGCGCTGCTGAACCAACAGGCCGAACTCACGCTGGAGCGCATCTATAAGGCATTAGACAAGGCCGATTGCCCTCTGCCCGAAGGCAAACGTTTTTCCATCCAAACGGCGCGGCGAGAGGCCTTAAAGGGCAACAGTACGCTGGCGGGATTTCGAATCTTGGGATTACTGGATGACTGGCAGGCACTGGATGCGCACACACAGATACAGCTCATCAATTTTTTGGCTGAACTCGGCTCGCCTGAGCAACTATACGATGAGCGCTGGCAAGAGAAATTCCTCACCTGGAATAAAAAGCCGGAAAAACGCAAACAGCCCACGTTTTCAGATGCCTTCATCAGTTTTATCGACAAGCTGAGAGCCAACGAAAAGTTCGACCGCCTGGCGAAGATGCCGCACTTTGAAGGCGGGCGCAGCGCCTATTCCATCAAGGCGCTGAAGCGTCTGACCGGCTACATGCGCGAGCATCACTGCGATGAACATGGGGCGCGGCATGGCGATGCTGAGACTGGTTTGGAGGGCTGTTATGCCGCGCCGGGCCGGGCGGAGAAGAGTGATGATACCCTCATCCGGCAACCGCCGAAGACGGGTAACGCGGTGGTGGATGTGGCGCTGCGGCAACTGCGGCATGTGTTGCAGGACTGCGTGGATGCGCTCGGCGCCAAGCCTGCCGAGATAATCATCGAACTGAGCCGGGAGATTAAAAACAGCGTTACGATGCGCAATGAAATTGACACACAAAACCGACAACGCGAAGAAGCGCGCAAAAAGGCCGCCGAAGATATTACCAAGCGAGACGAGGTGGCGACCCCGACCAATATCCTGAAATATGAACTATGGGAAGAGCAGGATCATCACTGCCCTTACTGCAACGAAAGGATCGCCTGTAGCGCGGTATTTGCCGGCAGTCAGACCAACTTTGAACACATCATCCCGCGCAGCCAATCCAGCGTCGGGCGCAAGCGCAGCGAGATTATCTTGGCGCACAGAGGATGCAATGCGATGAAGGGCAAGCGCCTGCCCTTGTGCGTACCTGAGTTTATCAACGATGCGCAGCGCAAGCGGGCGATTGAAGCGATGGCGGAGCGCCTGGAGGAAAAGGGCAAAAAACTCTTGCAGCGGGCCAGGGCACTTTCGAGTCAAAATGAAGGAGGTTTTTTGGATAAGAGAAGCAAGGGTTTAGGACTGCTGCGCAAGGCCAAGCTGCTGCGCTTGGACGATGACGAGGGCCTGCTGGATGAGAGCTCCGGCTTTGCCGACTGGCAACAACACGATACCGCCTGGATCGCCAAGCTGGCCGCGCAATGGCTGCGCGCCTATGTGGATGATATGAGCATCACCAAGGGCGGCCTGACGGCCTATATGCGCCGCCATCTGGGGCTGGATACGGTGATCCCGGAGTTACGTTACGCAGAAGGCAAGAGCGTCAAGACCCAAGACGGCAATGAGCTGCCGCAGGCGGATTTTGAGCGGTATAAAAACTTCTACGAAGGACATCGCTGGCAAGGCGCACCGGAAGATCTACCGCCGCCGCTGGACAAGCGCATCGATCATCGCCATCACCTGGTTGATGCGCTGCTGATCGCCTTGAGCGACAGGAAGATAGTCATCCGGGCGACCAGGCTACATCAACACTATTTTGATCAAGCACTGGCAAGGACTGGAAAACCTGATCGCAAGACAGTCAGCGATCAAATGCGAAAGGCCATTGGCCGTAGCGTACAGGCATTTAAGGCTCGGGAGAAGGCAGTGGGTTTTCTTAGCGCGGCGCACATCACGCACCGCCCCGATCATTATGGGGCCGGGCAATTTTATCAGGATGGCGCTTATCAAAAAGTAGCGGATGAGGCGGGCAAGCCGCGCCTGGTCATACGCAAAACACTGGCTAAACTTGCCGATAAAGGCAACGCCGAGCAAGTGCTAAAAAGGCTGGCGCGCATTGTCAGCAAGAGAACGCGGGAGCATGTTATCGCTGTCTTTAAGCAGCGGCTTGCGGCTGATCGTAACCTTAGCCCCAAGCAAGCGCTGGCAAAACCGATCATGCAGGACTGGTACGGCGAGGCAAAACCGATCTTTTCGGTTAAAGTATATCACGACCAAGGTGAGGAGAAGGCCGAAGCCATCTCGGTTGATGGCAAGGAAATCAAATACCTCATCCCCGGACCGTTCGCCTACTTCAAGCTGGTCTTCACGGAAGACGGGCAGGTTGACGAGGGCAGTAGTCGTTTGGTTACATTAGCCGAGCACAACAGAGACATGGCCGGAGCGCCCAAGAATGCAAACAGGCCGTCCGTAAATGAATGGCGTTATTACAAGGGCGATATAGTGGTGAGCCTGGACACACGGGAGCGTTTTATTGTTTGCAAGTTCAAAAGTAAAAGCAAGATTCATCTGGCACCCTTAACCGAGACCCGTAACTGGGAAGATATAAAAGAAAAAGCACAAGTAAAAGACTCCACGGGTACACCTAAACGTGACTCCAAGGGTAAAATTAAACTTAAACCGATTGCTTTTGTTGTTAGCAGCATCAGAAAAATAGCCGATTACAAACCGGAGTATTTGCTGACCGGGGCTGATTGAAATATGTCCGAACACCGCATATTTCTGTTGGAAAATCCTGCCCGGCTCAGCATTGATCTTGGGCGGCTGAAGATTGGACGCAGGCAGCAGGCGCCCGTCCATGTTGCCCTGGATGACATTGCCGTTCTGGTGTTGCATCATCAGGCCATTTCCATCACCCATGCCGCGCTGGTTGCCCTCGCCGAGCATGGCGCGGTGGTGCTGTCCACCGACCACAAACACCTGCCTGCCGCCGTGCAGATACCCTTGTATAACAATGTGCAGCTGGTATCCAGGCTGGAGGCGCAGATCAGCCTACGCCAGAGCGAGCTGCCGGATAAATTATGGCAGCAGCTGATCGCCGCCCGCCTCAGCGGCCAGGCTTTCCTGCTGCAACAGGCGCAGCGCGGCGGGGTGGCCTTGCTGAAACGGCTGGCCGCCAGAGTGGAGCCGGGCGATAAGGCTAATCTGGAAAGCCAGGGGGCCAGGCATTTCTGGCAACACTGGCTGGAGAAACCGCACCGGCGGCACAAACAACAGGCCGAGGACAACATCAACGCCTGCCTGAACTTCGGCTATGCCATCCTGCGCTCGTGCCTGGCTCGCGCCGTGGTCGCCGCCGGCTTACATCCGGCATTGGGCATCCATCATCGCAGCAGCGAGAATTATTTCAACCTGATTGATGATCTGATAGAGCCGTATCGCTACCTGGTCGAGGAGCGGGTGCGTGGGCAACTGCTCGGTCGGTCGCTGGACGGGCCGGCCAAGCAGCAACTGGCACAGCTGGTTACTGCAACGGTCGTGCTGGCCGGGCGGGAATACCGCTTTCCGGCGGCCATTCAGGAGACCGTGGACAGCTTCGTGCGTGTCCTGGAGCAGGGGCGGCAGCGGCTCGCCTTGCCGGCGTTTGCGCTGCGTTAGCGCATGGCGGCGAATGGCTGGAGAATCATGTGGGTGATTGCGGTGTATGACTGCCCGATGACATCCGTAGAGGCCCGGCACGACTACACGCAGTTTCGCAAGTCCTTGTTAAAGCAGAATTTTTATCAGTTGCAGAACTCCCTGTATGTGCGCCATTATCCCACGAAGGCGCTGGCCGAGGGCGTGATACACCGCTTGAAGCACGGCATTCCGGCAGATGCCAAGGTCTCTTTTTTTCTGGTCACCGACAAGCAATACGCCATGTCCAGGGAGTTTTTCGGCCCGCAGCAGAAAAAGACCGCGCCCGATGCGCCGCAGCAAGTCGCGCTGTTCTAGCGTGTGGGACAGGCGCTCATGCCTGTAAAAGCCAAAAAACAGGGGCTTAGCGCCCCTGTAGTGTAACAAACATTCCGATGGTGGGGTATCGGAACCGCGGGCGATCTCAGCGCGGGTGAAGGCGGAGTGTAACAAACATTCCGATGGTGGGGTATCGGAACTCAATGATTGTGTCAATGTACACACAATCGAGTGTAACAAACATTCCGATGGTGGGGTATCGGAACCTCATAATCAGTGTATCCGTGATTCATTGCAGTGTAACAAACATTCCGATGGTGGGGTATCGGAACATAAGTTTCCTTTTTGCACTCCCGGCATAGAGTGTAACAAACATTCCGATGGTGGGGTATCGGAACATCAATACCAGACGAACGGCTCTGATTCTGGAGTGTAACAAACATTCCGATGGTGGGGTATCGGAACTCCTGTGCGCCCTGGCGCACGCACGCGCAGAGTGTAACAAACATTCCGATGGTGGGGTATCGGAACCCCGATAGTGCTGGATAATTTCCCGCCGCTAGTGTAACAAACATTCCGATGGTGGGGTATCGGAACCACTATCTCGTTGTAAGGCCATCCCTGGCGAGTGTAACAAACATTCCGATGGTGGGGTATCGGAACGCTTTACCGAGCAGTACTAATGACTCTAGCAGTGTAACAAACATTCCGATGGTGGGGTATCGGAACTACCAAATGGCGGTGTTCGGTGACTTGTTTAGTGTAACAAACATTCCGATGGTGGGGTATCGGAACACACCCGCTCACCGCCTTGCTGCTGCGCAAAGTGTAACAAACATTCCGATGGTGGGGTATCGGAACATGCAACGCAACGGGCAAATGCGGGAATTGAGTGTAACAAACATTCCGATGGTGGGGTATCGGAACTATCTCAACGGCGGTAATCCTATCTCGCTGAGTGTAACAAACATTCCGATGGTGGGGTATCGGAACTGCAGGTAGTACCTGACTTCCTTAGAATCCAGTGTAACAAACATTCCGATGGTGGGGTATCGGAACCGAACGCTTGATTGGTGCGCTGGAGCAGGCAGTGTAACAAACATTCCGATGGTGGGGTATCGGAACTATGTCAACGGCGGTAATCCTATCTCGCTGAGTGTAACAAACATTCCGATGGTGGGGTATCGGAACTGACCTGCGCCGGCTGCACGGCCACGCCATAGTGTAACAAACATTCCGATGGTGGGGTATCGGAACACCAGGAAGTCCACGGACCACCGCTCGCTGAGTGTAACAAACATTCCGATGGTGGGGTATCGGAACATTTAAGAAATGCGGAAACCGCGATAGGCTAGTGTAACAAACATTCCGATGGTGGGGTATCGGAACGTGCTAAGGGTAAGCGTCAATGATCGCAAAAGTGTAACAAACATTCCGATGGTGGGGTATCGGAACCCCGTCTAAGCGTTCCGGCGTTGCCGTCAAAGTGTAACAAACATTCCGATGGTGGGGTATCGGAACTATCGCCCTTAGCGCGCTTTATGCAGGCTAAGTGTAACAAACATTCCGATGGTGGGGTATCGGAACCTTTGCCACTGTGCAGGCGCGCATCTTTGCAGTGTAACAAACATTCCGATGGTGGGGTATCGGAACTATCATAAGCGACTGATCGTCAATCTGCAAAGTGTAACAAACATTCCGATGGTGGGGTATCGGAACTATCATAAGCGACTGATCGTCAATCTGCAAAGTGTAACAAACATTCCGATGGTGGGGTATCGGAACTAATACGCATCATTGATAATTATCCGGAGTAGTGTAACAAACATTCCGATGGTGGGGTATCGGAACAGACTGGACAGGCTGGCAAGATCAAGCCGGAGTGTAACAAACATTCCGATGGTGGGGTATCGGAACGCCAGAGCCTGAACAGATGGTGATGGCAATAGTGTAACAAACATTCCGATGGTGGGGTATCGGAACTTGGCGACTCCCTTCCATTTTTCTATTATATAGTGTAACAAACATTCCGATGGTGGGGTATCGGAACGCACTTCTCACTATCTCTATTGTCGTTGTCAGTGTAACAAACATTCCGATGGTGGGGTATCGGAACATTCTTTGGCGCAGGGCCACGATCAGAGCGAGTGTAACAAACATTCCGATGGTGGGGTATCGGAACTTCGCCCCATATGGCAAGGGCGGGCTATCCAACACCGCCGCTTAGCTTATCGATGTCACAGAAAAAGTTTTGCGCCGGAGATGTATTCGTTGAGCAGGTGCGGAGCAATGGTGCAATGGTTTTTCTCTTTTGCTTTGCGGGTAGCCGACCATGCCTTTGGCTTTGGCTGTTTTCTCAAGCACTGTATTAACCCTTTTACCCCGCCAAATTCCCCCGGCAAAGAACTGCCTATTGGTTGCGGGGATGATTCGTGGGACTATTAAGGCAGTAATGTGATGCTGAACAAAACGTGGAACAGTTTATGAGCCATTTCAAGTTTCCCGCCACGCGCATGCGGCGTATGCGCGAGCATGATTTTACTCGCAGGTTGATGCGGGAATCGCATCTGGCTGTTGATGATCTGGTTTATCCGATATTTGTCATTGAAGGCGAGGCAGTGCGCGAGGCCATCCCCTCCATGCCCGGCCTTGAACGGCTCAGCATTGACGAGTTGGTCAAGGAGGCAGAACAGTGTGCCGCATTGGGTATCCCCGCGCTCGCCCTGTTTCCGGTTATTGCGCCGGAGAAAAAATCCGCGCAGGCCGAAGAAGCATACAACCCGCAGGGGCTGTTGCAACGGGCGGTGCGCGCCGTGAAGGAAGAAGCCCCGGCGCTTGGCGTCATCACTGATGTGGCGCTTGATCCCTTTACGACTCACGGTCAGGACGGCCTGGTGGATGAACGCGGCTATATTGTCAATGACCCGACGCTTGCGGTGCTGGTCAAACAGGCTTTATCGCATGCGCAGGCCGGTGCGGACATCGTCGCTCCATCGGACATGATGGACGGGCGAGTAGAGGCGATACGCCGCGCCCTTGATGAGGCCGGCCTTGTCAATACGCGCATCCTGGCCTACTCGGCCAAATATGCCTCTTATTTTTATGGCCCGTTCCGGGAAGCGGTCGGCTCGGCCGACAATCTGGGCGGCGGCAAACACACCTACCAGATGGATCCGGCCAACAGTGATGAGGCGCTGCGCGAGGTGGCACTGGACATCCGGGAAGGCGCGGACATGGTGATGGTGAAACCCGGGCTGCCTTATCTGGATATTGTCCATCGGGTGAAAAGCAAGTTCGGCCTGCCGACCTTTGTCTATCATGTCAGCGGCGAATACGCCATGCTAAAGGCCGCGGCGCAAAAGGGCTGGCTGGATGAGAAGGCCGTGGTGCTGGAATCCCTGCTGTGCTGCAAGCGCGCCGGCGCAGACGCCATCCTAAGCTATTATGCCAAAGAAGTGGCGCAGTGGCTGGCCGACTAGTCCTCTTGACGAAGGTG
Organism: Gammaproteobacteria bacterium; assembly: GCA_963923955.1. Lineage (GTDB taxonomy): Bacteria > Pseudomonadota > Gammaproteobacteria > Eutrophobiales > Eutrophobiaceae. The sequence goes on along the minus strand of OZ000552.1, from coordinate 373,316 downwards.
GCGGCACGGCTTTCCCAGGCAAACGGGCGTGACCGTCAAAGCTGGATGAAGCCGGGCACAGGCGCTATACTGGATTGATGTGCGCCGGGCCAAGACTTGATCCTTAGCTGCTGTTAAGGGCCTGGTCGAGGTGGTTTCAGCCGCCCGCGCTAATGTACCCAGCAGTCTTTTAAGAGAATTTTTTAACAGGAGAGATCTCATGAAAAGAACAAGTCTTTTATTGGCCGCAGTCATGGCGGCCGTAACGCTTGGTGCCAATGCAAGGGCCGATGCGCATGGGGCGGTGGCCGATGCGGTCATTGCCGAACAGCGCGCTAACCTTGGCGCCAACACCAAAGGCAAAGGCTTCGGCCCGCAGTCGCCGCGGGATATTGACGCCGGCAATGGCACGAACACGATCAGCTTTAACCCGGCGCCGGCCTACAGCAAGATGAATCTATGCAATATCCATTTTCATCGCTATGCCGAGCACAAGGGCGGGGAATATACAAAATATGCCGGCAACGGCGATGGCAAGGGGAAAAATACCGGTTATGTGTATGCCGGCCAGCTGACTGAGCGTGAAGCGGCGCCCATCGCCCAGGCCGTATGTGCGGGCAAGTACGGTGGCCTGCAGTCCGGTGACACGATCGAAACCCACTATGTTCATTCCTCCGCCCAGGTGAAGCCGGGGCCTACCTTAGGTGCCTGTCTCAATGAGGCGATCAAGAACCCGCAGTTGCGCGTGGAGGCGCAGGTCTATGTGCTGGTCAATGATAGCGCGGCCATGGACTTTGCCGAGCTGGCCCGGCATGGCAAGAGAGCGGGCTTTTATCAGGCTCTGAACATCCCCGGCAACACCGGCACGCCGGTGGTCTATGCCGGCTCCACCACCGGCCCCGGCTACAACGAGGCCGGCTCGCCGTTTCAGGTTACCTGGAGCGTGCGCCCAGGGGTGGCCAAGGTCAATATCGACAGCGTGGGCAAGTGGTGTCAGGGCAATGCCTTTAATGAAGACCATGCGCATGGGGTCAGGAACCTGGTCATACAGCCGGCACTGTTGTCTCCTATTCAGTAGGCCCATCCAATAGGCAGCGCCCAGTAGTCATCGCCTGAGGCGAGGGCAGACCGGCACTTATGCTGGGCGGCGGTAGCGCTGCCCGGCATGGAGGCTGCGGAGGCTGCGAGAGCCGGAAATTCTTAAAAAATCTCTTCCAGAAAACCCAGCAAGCTCTGCCACGAACGCGTATCCGCCGCCTCGCTATAGACAGTGCCGATGGCCAGACAAATAATTACTTTAATAGATAGATAGTTATTTGTTTTTATCGTAAAATAATCACATATTCAGAGTGAAAGATACCTAACTATCGGTTATCAGGTATATAATAAACATAAACGAACTAGAAATATCAAGTATGTTGGCAATACACCATTTCCGGCCTCATTTTGGCTTTAGCCTCTTGGAATGTTATGTTATTTACCAAAGTTCGACTTTATAGAATAGCATCGCTGATACAAATGCAATTACCTAAAATACTGCAACATGAACCTCTTGTTGATGCCACTTTTGAAGTTCGATTGCAAGGCACAACCCGACTTGTTGATATTCTACCAGGTTTTCTTTTCCATGAACTCAATCCGAAACCCAATTTAACACGTCTACCTGCTGCTGAAATACCTCAACCAATACGCGCTAATGATCCTGCGCTTCAGTACGCTCCTACTCAGCGCCTTGAGTGGGATCAATATTTTATCGCTGTCGGTGATCAAAACATCGTCATCAACTGCAAACTTCCATATCCTAAGTGGCCTAACTTCTAAAGCTGCCATTCTCAATATTATAGAACGTATTGAAAAGGCTGGCATCGCTGGGCAGGTTGAGAGGTACTCAGTCAAATATGTGAATCTGATAGAGGCGCCAACTCTCGCCGAACACGCATCCATCTAACTAACTTAATACACCACCTTCGTCCTGGCATTCACGGCCGTGGCGCTGAGGATATGACGGGTATCGGGCAGGGTTGCGACCTGCACCGGCCCGGGCTTCTCGCCCTCTACATATTCAGGCTGCCAGATAACCATGCGCACATGGGAGAATGCCGGCTCGTTGAGTAGCTTGTTCAACAGGCCAGGGTTGTATTTTATCGCCTCTAAGGGATCGACATAGGCCTGCTTACCCCGGCCTTGTCCCTGGCGCTGATAGGCAATCAGATAATCCGCCAAGTGCTCTCTTAGGCGTTTTTTGACAAAGGCCAAATGCAACATGGTTAGCCGAGGTAAATCCGGCAGGTCGGGGCGCGCCATATTCTGCTGCTCACCCAATTCCAGCTTCACCTCTATGCGGGTGAGCTGCTTGGCCTTTGCCTGCTCGCGCCGATACACACGGCTGATCAGGGCGCGTTGGGTTTCCAGACACGCCAAGGTGATGCCTTGCTTTGGCGGGGCGGGCGAGGTCGCAATGGATTTCAGTTTGACCTTGGCCGGTGGATGATGGCGGTAGCTATAATAGCCGCTCAGTGTTGAGATGGACATGATGCGCCTTATCAGTCGTACTGTCTATGTAATAACAGTCTATCACAGGAGTGACGATGCGGCGCCTATCGCTGTATAATGCCGCCCATCACCATATAAACCAGCGAGCGTCATCATGAAACCCAAACACGATCAGCCTGTCACCTATGGTCATGCGCGCGCTTTGGCCGACATAGAAAATTTACGCCAACGCGACCTGGTATTTATGCTGGGCCTGAACATGCCGGCCATGATTGCGCCCGGCAATGATAAACACCCTGTCAAGGATTTGGCGATGAGCGCCCTGACGCGGTATCTGTATGAGCGCCCGGAGGCATTTTTTCTGCCCCGCTTCCCGCACCCCAGCGAGTTGTTGGCGTATATCCACAGATATGTGGACAAATCATTCAGCAAGCGTGATGTGGTGAGGTTGCTGGGGCGCTCTGAACCGCAAATCAAGGAATGGTTTACCCAGTTCAAAACCCCCTATCCTACTGTCTATCGCTGGGCTTATGTAGTACAGCAAGCACTGAAGGCAGGCAAGAACAAGGCCGAGCGCAGGGTGATTTTAGATGAACTCATGGCCTTCATGGAGCAGGAAGTCGCCATCAGAACCCGCCACAAGGTTAAAAAGCGTGGGACATCTTAAGAGCCGACCATGATGCTCGCTTTTTGTTCGTACAAGCTGTTGGTGCATCCCCCTGCAATGTGCTAGGATATGAGCTATGTCTGCCCCTACCCTCAGAAGCCATGAAGCCACCTATCAGGACGTGCTGAATGCGCCGCCGCACAAGGTGGCGGAGGTCATCCATGGCATTTTGCGGATGCAACCCAGACCCGCTATCCCGCATGCCTGGGCGAGTTCTACATTGGGGATGGAAGTGGGTAACCCCTTCGGTCGCGGTCGCGGCGGACCGGGCGGCTGGTGGATTATCGATGAGCCGGAACTGCACCTGGGCAAGGATATTCTCGTGCCTGACTTGGCCGGTTGGCGGCGGGAGACCTTGCCCACCCTCCCCAATGCCGCCTTCTTTGAACTCGCCCCGGATTGGGCCTGTGAAGTCCTCTCGCCTTCCACCCGACAGACGGACGTGACCGACAAGCGTGAAATTTATGCCCGCGAGGGAGTGTCGCATCTGTGGTTTGTTGATCCCGATGCGCGCACCCTGGAAGCCTTTCAACTGAAAGAGGGTCTGTGGGTGCTGAGCGCCTCACTCGCTGGTGATGCTTCCGTCTCCGTCCCGCCCTTTGCGGCGATCAGCTTCCCCCTAGGTGCGCTGTGGCTGGATAATCCCGATCCTGAACCTGAACCTGCGCCAGCGCCGACACCGAGCCCCAGGCCGGGGATGTGAGCGTAACCGTTCTTTATCCTATAGAACCACGGGGCGCGCACTCCAGATAATCCTCCATGCTCTGCCAGTTGCTCGTCATATCGACATGCCCGGGCTTCTTGAGGTTTGAGAATGGGCTTGTCTATCTGCTGTAAAGACAGAGGGATTTAAGAACTGACGCCCCCACAAAAAGTTACGCTCCACCTCCGGCAATGCCGCCTCATCGCATACTTGCTGCCAATTTGCCCGGGTGCACTCGATCTGCGACTCGATAATGGCCTGCGCCTGATGTTTATCAAGCTGGAAGTGATGCGCGGCATCAAGACACAGGCTCAGCTGGCTCAGGTTCCTGTTGCCTGAAATCAACATGGCCTGTGAGGCCTCATTCCCTCCCCTACCCTGCGGGCAGACATCGTAGGCTGGGGTCAGGGTAAGTATGGAACCATCCTGGAAGGCCGCATGATTGCGGGCGTGATCATCAGTATTGCCACAAAGAATATTAAATACCAGAAGACCAAACAATTCCTTGAGTGTTTGCGCTGGCTCTGTAGAGTTGTAACGAATGATCTCGGCCAGTTTTTCATATGAAGTATAACGCGCCATCATGGAGTCCAACCCGAACAGGGTAAGCGCAGAGAGCATATGCCTTCTCGTCCATCCATGCTCCTGCTTGATACGATCAAAACGCTCGATCAACAGGACATCTTTGCCTGCTACCTCAGTCAGGGAAACTTCAGCAACATCAAGGCCGTTCAATTTCGCCAAACGCATGGCGATAAACTCTGCCTTGACCACATTGTAGTAATCAACGCGGCTGGAAAACTTGGCAATATACTTGCGCTTACTATCTTCGATTAACGCCTTCGGGCGAGCACCACCCACGGAGCTGGCATGACACAGCACCTGAGACAAACCTGGAGCTAAAGGCAGCCCTTGCTCAACCCGCTCCGTTGCCTCCAATAGCTGGGCAAGAGATACCTGCCCGGACAAACGAGGCACATACTTAAGTAGCAGAGCATTGGAAATCCAAGGCGCCGATACGGTCGGAGCCGGATCCCAACATGAAGGACAGCTCATTGATGTCCGCCTTATTATCCTCATGACCACAGAGCTGATTAATGATAACCCGCCGGCCCCAGGCATCAGGTGCCCCATCCTGGAGACAGCCCGGCATGGACAAACCTTCCAGTGGCAATTGAACGCCGGGGACGAAGGAGAGTTCGGCCTCATAGAGAGAAATCGCATTGTCTCGTTCAAGATAGTCTTGACTATAATTGAACTGGAATTGTCCACTGGCATCTTCAAGCCTGCCCGCCAGAACAGGCTCTACTTCGTCCGGCAACCACATCCACACAAAGGCCTCTTTCATGGCTTTAGCACTTTAATCACCGTTGATTGCCGCTTAGATGATCTTACATGCCCGGCCGCATAGTATGCCGGGGCGGATCATCTGGCCTGATACTGTCGATTATGCTTTGTACTTCAGCAAGCGCGTCCGGGTCAATATATCCGGCAACAATAGAAATATCGCGCACATTGAGCTTGCGAACGATGAACTTGATATCGAACTCGGCTTGATCCGCTTTTTCAAAAAAACCATTTTTGCAATGCTGAACAAAGGCAAACACCTTGCTGTTTAGCAAGGTCAGGGGAGTGGCGATCGGCGAGATGACATCTTTTTCCCGCTCCCATAATTCCTTGTAAAAATCATGGGCGGCCGCATTGATGTAATCAGTATTGTTGTCATGATCTTTGATAAACAGATCAGGGTTACCCTCAAGATAGACCAGATAATCAACATCCTCAGTATGCCGGGAACTTCCTAACTCGGCCAACGCAGCGCCGCCGATCAGTATTCTTTTGCTATTCAATTGCATGTGGTTATGATGGCATAGTAGCGCACTTATGTGAACTATAATGCCTGTGTCCGTCTTTGCTAATAATCACATTGACTGCCTGTCACTGCTGAAATGTAGCGTATCGTCTTGTTATCTTGTTCCACATGGAACATATGAATACTGTATTAATATTTTGTAACAAATAAGGTATTATGCGGTATTCTTTCGTATCCAGGCAACGTAAGCGTGTGCCTTACTCTCGGTACTCCACTGCTATGGATGGCTGCCTTGATGCCCTCGCGTCCCCTTTCGATACCTTCACCCGCGCCATCTCATCGGCCAGCGCCCGCAGCGGAAATGCTTGACTCTCCCCATACCCCCCGTAGCGCTTTCTACCGTATGTGACCGCTGCCGTTCTGGTCACCGCATGTCCCATCAGGCAGGCAATCTCTGTCAACGACAAGCCGGCGGATTTTGCATTGGCGGCAAACTGGTGGCGCAGGCTGTAGAGCGTGAAACGCTTATGCCTCTCCCTCACCGCCCGGCGCATCACGAAGCTTAAGCGCTTTCTGATCTTCTCATAGAAGTGCGCCCAAACCTCATCATTAGTTACATAATCAGCCAAGTTGTCAATATGTGCGGCGATGGTCTCTTGCTGTTCCTTTGAGACCCCATGCAGGCAGAGATGTCGAAACTCACCATGCGCTCGCCCCTCTTCATCTTCGGTCAGCGCGGCACGGTATTTAGCATTCCTGAGCTTCAACCGCCATTCTCCCTCTTGCAAAAACAGCTTGGCATCACGCCACTCTTCGGGGCGCAAACCGGTCAGGATGCCGACCTCCAGCCAGCGCCCAATGACGCCATCCCATTTGCCGCCCGTCTCCATTAAATACCGCCTGACTTGTCTTAACGCCACCTCATCCACAAGTTTGGCCTTCTGTCCCGATGTGCGGTGCTTGGCTTTTTTCGGTCTCGGTAAACACCCTCTGGCATCGACCTCGTTTAAGTTATAGGCCGCCTCATCCGCACCTACCGCCGCCAGATAACGCACTATCGCCGCCTTATACACATTCCAGCTCGCCGCCGTGACAGTCGGGCGCACATCATCTGTCAGCCACCAGACGAGATAATCCGCCGTCCATGCCTGCTCGGTGTGCGAACGGAAAAATCGGGGGAGCAAATTATGGATGATTTTCGCATAAGCTCTGTCTATTCCTCCCCTTAGTGGAACTTTAATTCCCCCTAAACGGAACATGAAATACCCTCCTAATGGAATGTTGCTTCTCATCGCAAACCATCACTTCAGTTAAAATATAAAAAAAGTTGTGCATTTTAATTTAGCACTATGATATATTGCCATAATATATTTGTAATAAAATATTATTACATTTACTGTGTTACTTGTTTTTTATGTACTAACTGTTTTTTATATTTTAACTGAAGTGATGGCGAAGATAGCGAATTGCCAAGCTCGATCACTGGCAACCACTGCGTGTGTCTTAAGCTACCTCACGCTGCCTGCCTGCATGCCCGAATCCGCCCGACCTGCACTTCAGGATGATCCCGATAGCACCGCTTCCATTGAACGCGCCCTGGCCGATACTGCCCTTGAGATCCAGTCTATGTGGGCGCAACTCGGCCGCATTGAGCAATCCCGTAACCCTAGCAAACTCAGTAATCTTAAGGAATATCCCGGCGGCGAAGTGCCAGATGACTTACGGCAGCCACTGACGTTAGAGACCTGGACGGGGGAAGCAGGCGTACTCGCCAGGCAGTTAGCGGACAGAATTGGTTATCAGTATGCCGGGCTTGGCAACAAACCGATGCCGCCCATTCTTGTCACCATTGCCGCTGAAGATCGGCCGATTGGTGAAATCCTGCGTGAGTTAGGCTACTTGACCGGTGAGCGTGCCGCCATTGTGGTGCATGGTGATAAAAAGAAGCTAGAAGTGATCTACTATGACTAGCCGCCCTAAAGTCAGGCAAATACAAATACTGGTTTATTTAGCTTTTCTGCCACTAGTGGCCCTGGCGGCTTCAGTCCCTCTCCCCGATAAACTGCTTACGTTGCAATCCCTGTCAGATGGGCAGGCAGAGAAGAGTGATGACAGGGCATTGCAGAATTTGGCTGCCACCCGCAACAGAACCCAACAAGAAACCGCCCATGCACTGGGCGCCAGTCATGGTCTCATCTGGCAAAATGAGCGCATCAAGCGGCGCTTGAACGCATTAAAACCAACGCTCAATAGCATTTTTAATTTCGCGCCGCTGATGGTGGATAAGCACATTGTGCCGCCCGTCATTATCCGCGCCAGAGGAGTAAGTCTGCAAAAAACAGACGCGGCCGTCCGGCAAACGGGTATTGTTCTGAAGATCAAACAGAAAGCCAGGATTGCGGGGGCACCGCCTATATGGGAACGCTATCTGCTCATCGACTTATCACCGCCACCAGTAACGCCATCGGTCCTCCTGCCCAATTCAGCTGCAGAGAGAGCCGCCTGGGCGGCATGGATAGCAGAAGGTTGGCAACAAGGCATACGACAGGCCGATGCCATCTTTGCCGATAACCTCCATCGCTTACGCCGTGATCTGACCGGCATGTTGCGCTACCACCTGCTGGTAGGAAGGGGCTATATCTCCTCCCCCTTCCTCAATGAAACCGACAACGGCGCTGTTATTGAGGACGATACGCTACGTATCGATGATAAGGTGCTGATGCTCGTCCGTCCCGCTGCTTTTGCCTCCCCCGACACCTGGTTGCCGGTCTTCGGCGATCAGGCTCTCCGTCCTTACACAAGGTGGCCTGACAGATGATTGCCAACGGACCCTTTGTGGCCGAGCCAGCCGCCTTTACTACTGAAGCCCTGCACACCTTGCTTGAGTGGGCGCACAAAACCCATATCTCGGACATCATACTACGGGATGATCGTCCCCCCATCGTCAAGTTACATGGTGTGGCTGAGCCGGTCGCCAGACGCCGACTGATAGCGACCGAGCTCATCAATATCGTCAAAGACATCTATCTGGCCTCGGCGGATAGCCCGTTATCAGGTGGGCAGGATATGGACTTTGCTTATGAACTAACGCTGACCCGAGATGAGCGTTGTCGATTCCGGGTCAATGTCACGGCGCATGCGCCGGTTAATGGTATAGGGCGGAGCGTAAGCCTAACCCCTCCAGCGATTCCCGATGTGCCACCGACTATTGATGAACTTGACACGGAGCCGGCGATAGTCAATGCGATTACCGATGCCCGCGCTGGCCTGGTGCTGGTGACCGGTCCGACCGGGTCCGGCAAATCCACGCTACTGGCAGCGGCCATGCGCAGGCTTATCGAAACCCCGCCGGGGAAAATTATCCTGAGCTACGAAAGTCCGATTGAATTTAACCTGGGCAGTCTCTCCCAACATACCGATAGTGTGGTCTCACAAGTACAAATCCTTATCAATTTGCCTGACTTTGCTGCGGCGGTCAGAAATTGTCTGCGGCGAGCGCCGGACATTATCCTGATCGCCGAGGCACGAGATAAAGAAACGATCAGCGGCATGATACGCGCCGCCCAAACCGGTCATCTGGTGATGAGTACCAGCCACACCAATGGGGTGGCTGCCTCCATCGCCCGTCTGACCGATGAGTTCCCTGCTGAGGAACGTCATGCCATGACGATCAAGCTGATTGACAGCATACGCATCATTATTCACCAACGATTAATCCGTACAGTGGATGGTGGGCGGGTCGCGCTACGGGAATGGCTGGTCTTCACACCGGCGATGCGGGACAGGCTGATCACCCAGGTACAGGCGGGGGCGGTTCAGTCTGCGGACAAAACCTGGGAGTACATCAATCATCTGCTGACAAGGGAGGGTCAGCCACTCATGCTGGATGCACAACAAAAGTTATCTGACAACATCATCTCCGCCGAGGAGTACCGTGTCCTGGCAAGCGAATATGGGGAGCTGAGTCGTGGCTAATACTTGGTGGCGCGATACTGGACGGCATCCCCGATTTTTTATCGTCGATGCGTGGGCGGTCTATGCGCTGTTGCTGGTTGTCCTGCATCTCAGGGTCTGGACGATTCTGGTGGCACTGACAATTTTTCTTATTCTGTGGGTCTTTGAATTATTCGGTATGTCGCCTGCTGTTGCTGTCCGTTCACTCTATACCTGGATCGCCACGGTCGGTTTTCGTTTCTCTCGCCTTGGCAATCATACTTATCTGAACCAAAGAGCAGCAATATGAAGATCGGAAAAACATGGCTCATAGTGCTACTGCTCATGCCGGCCATGACTCAGGCTGCCTTTGAATACCGCAGCGGGACGCCACGGATAGACACTGGCGCGGCTGAGTCTTGCACCCTGTCCGGGCTTATTCAATCCGGGCAAGGATTAGCAACTCACACGATGAGTTTTGGATATGCCATCCCGATAACCACTGCTGCCAGGATGATAGCGCCCGATGGCTGGCGGATAACGGCAAGCCTGTCCTTAGCCTCGCTACGCGTCACCTGGCAGGCCGGCGGAATCTGGACGAATACCCTTGTTGCGGTGCTGGCTGACGTTGCCGCCTGTGCCACTTTGGATTGGACGGATAAGCATATCCATCTGTATGTGCAAGGAACGGGGACACAGGCCATAGATGCGTATGCAGCTAAGCGCAATAGCTCTATCAAGGCAGAACCTTTACGCAACGACACCACCATGCAGGTGGTTAATAAAGCAGGCCTTAAGACAGCAAAGACCGGCGCTGAACCCGCTGAGTCGACGGCATCAACAGATACTCCCACGACAACACGCTGGCGCGCTATGGCCGGTACGACCATCAGGCAGACACTGGCCGCCTGGGCCAAGATGGCTAACTGGCAACGCCCCATCTGGGATCTCGGCGACGATGTCTTGATTACGGCAAGCGCCGGTTTCACCGGCACATTCGAAGAGGCCGTAACGGCACTTATCCGCAATGTGGGGCGGGGCGGCACATCCATTGCCGTTACATTGTATCGGGAAAATAAAGTCATCCATATCAGCGGAGGATCATAATGCGTATAGACTGCATCATCACCTGCATTGGCCTGTCCTGCTTGATGCTACTTATGACAGCTTGTGGCAATCGTATGCTAACGCATGAGGTCAATGAGGAGGTTCAGACCCGAAAAGCACAGCTGGATCAAGTCGCTGCACAATTCCCACAGACAGCGCCATTAGTAGAAATCATTGATGGGCAATACCTGGGCGTAAAAAAAGTCAAATTGGCCGAGCCGCTCCCCGCCGCCTTACAGCAAGGGCTGATCCTCGCCAGCGTTGAACCACGTACTATTGAACACATAACCGAGCGCATTACACGTCTGACACAGATCCCCGTCACTCTGGCACCTGATCTGTACCTGCTATCAGCCAAGCCGGACAACACTGATGACTATGATGATGATAACGATGCGACACCACTACGCGCCATCACCTATGCACATGATGGGCCGCTACACTTATTTCTGAATAATATCTCAGGGCGTTTAGGCATCACCTGGCGGTATGCCCAAGGCAAGCTACTCTTCTCACGGCTCATCACGCGGGTGTTTCAGGTACACCTTTTGCCCGGAGATACCCGTTTTGAAGCCTCCGTGGGCGGTCATGCCAAGGCCGGTGATGCGGTACTAGATGGTATCGGCGGCGGCGAGCAATCTACCTTGAGTGATGTAGGCGGCGGCGATGCAGGCGGCGGCACTGACAATGATGTCAATCAGGTTACCCAGATCAGCAGTGCGCCAAGGAAGTGGGATGAGTTGACGGAAATAGTCCAGGCCATGCTCTCCCCTTTGGGCAAGGCTTAAGTCTTCAATGGGTACCGGTGTCATCGTGGTAACGGACACACCGGATGCCATAGCGCGTATTGCTGAGTATATTGACAGGCAGAATACGACCATGACTCGACAGGTCGCCTTCGAGGTCGGTGTCTTTGCCGTATCCGAAGACAGGGATGCCGATAGCGGGATAAATTGGGAGGGACTCTTCAACAATGATGATGTCAACATCAACTTGACCACCCCACTGTTAGCCGCAGGCCCGGTACGCTGGCCACGCGCCTGGTCAGGCCTTCCAGTGATTTCGCCGGTACGAGGATGCTCATCAAGGCCCTATCAGCCAATCGCAATGTCTCCACCATCACCAGTGCGCAACTCGTAACGGTCAATAACCAGCCGGTCACCGAGCAGGTGACCAGCACAGTCGGCTACCTGCGAGCAGTCGCCAACATCGTGACCGGTACGACTGGTGTGTCCGAGACCGAGTTGCAGCCAGGGCAGTTGCAGACCGGCTTTTTCATGACGCTCACCCCCAGAATACTGGAGGATGATCGTATGCTCATTCGCTTCTCTGCCTCGCTCTCATCATTAATCAGAATCAATGAACAGTCCAGCGGAAGTGCCACCATTCAAATCCCGGAAATTGATGAACGGGCCTTTTTACAAGAGGTGGTCATGCGTAGCGGTGATTCATTAGTTTTATCGGGCTTTGAGCAGGTGGTCAACCATGATAACCGACGAGGGCTGGGGCATTTCAATAATTTCCTGCTTGGCTCGCGCAAGGCACAGCGGGACCGTACCCGCATTGTGATTACCATCACCCCAACACTGATATAAACGATGCCCGAAGTAATACAAATCAATGGTCACGCCGCCCTCGCCGGACTGGTATGGCGGCAGTTGGACACAGCCACTACCCAAACGGATATGGCACTACATGCTGAGGAGTTGGCAGCGAAGAGATATGTCACGGTTGGGGATCCCCCTGCCTGTGTCGGCTTTGTCTGTGATAACACAAGTCAGTATAACCGGATGCCATCGGCCGCCGCCCTGGTGGCTGCCTCCCTAGCCCCAACAGGGACGTTTATCATTCTGGAGCATTATCCTGCACTGGATCGATACTGGGCATTGGTCATCATGAAAGGCAGCGTCATCTCCGACACGGACATCTTGCTGCAGGGGATTGACGAGGCCTGTGCGGCGCTGACTTCTGTCGTGGAATTCGGGGTAGAAGATGTGACGCTGGTAGGCAATGCCATTGGACAAACGGAATTAGTCAATACCTTGAATCTCAGTGAAGACCGGTTGGTTGATGCGCTTGACACGATCCTCAGCGCCCCCACCGTTGATGCGATAAAAAAAGCAAAAATACGCAAACTGCCTGGTAAAAGCCACGTCACTACGCTTGTTCTGTTCATCCTGCTGGGCGTTGTCGGCTGGTACGGACTGAGTGATCCGGGCATTGAGCCAGAGGCACAGGCAGAACGAGCTGCCCGGCAAAGCCAGGCGATTGCCGCTGTGAATGCAGCTAAGTTGCAGGATGTTACCGGCCCGGATACAGGCGCGTTCATGGCGGCGGTATGGCAGTTAATCAATAGCTACGATAAGCATCCAGTCGGGTGGAATTTTGCCGGGGTGAAATGTGAGATGAGCGCAGCGAATTGTTACTTCAATTATATCTCCAACACAGGATTGATCTCGGAACTGACGCAGTATTTTCAACTTGGACCCGGCGCGATCAATATCGATATCAGTGGGCAAAGTGTCGGTTTCTCTCAGCCGCTTTTCCGGTGGTCTGGTGGCGCAGTATAATGCTGCAGTGGCCGGTTATATACACGATAACGGCCCGACTACCCCCGCAAATAGCTATGCCGGGACGGCCTGGCTGAAAGACAGGGCAAACTGCCCCGGTGGCAGGGCCGCTACCCGGTACCTGCCCTGCGGCTTTCCTGATGTCCTGCCCTTTCATCAGCGGGCAAGAACGATCATCACCAACACCGCTGGGCGGGTCACTGCCATTACCACCTTTTAGCCCCCGACCGGTGCAGGCGCGCGGGGCTATCGGGGGGATATCGCCAATGAGGTGGCCGCTACGGCATTAGCCAAGCTACAAAATATCACCGGCATACAGACTTTCGCGCTGAACAAAGCCAATTTGATCACCGCCACTGTCTCCACCGCCGGTCATCATCCCTCGGCTTTTCTGCGTACCGATGGCACGAATTCCATGCTGGCCGACTTAAATGTGGGGGGAAACAATATCACCAATACCCGTACCGTCAATGCGATCACGCTAAGAGCAAATACATTACAGGACGCTAATCATGCCGGATTCTCGGTCGATCCGGGGGGAACCAGCACGATGAATGATATGCGTACAAGTATCGTCTATGACCGCGATAATACCGCCTATTATGTCGATCCGGCTGCCACTACCAAGTTGAATATCACGGATACTTTACTCCTGCGTGTTGGCAGACAGACAGAAGGGGGCGCTTGCAGTGGTAGTAGCATAGCACTTGACAGTCAAGGCAAGCTCCTCACCTGCCAGGGAAGCGTCTGGAAGAAGGGTGTTGATAGCATAGGTAATAGACTTAAAGTATGCGCTCAATGTCGATATGAAGGCAGGCTACAAGCTGAAGTCTGTTCAACTTCCCTTAATCATTGGAGTCCTTTTTTCACCAGCATGCATGGCGATGATAACGATCCGCAAGAATGTCGATTCAGGCTGAGCAATGGTGAGCCTGCGCCAGCACCTGCCCGACCCTCTTTTGGCAGAAGACCTCTCCCTCATGGTTCTTTCGGAGGCTTCGGTGGTTTCAGATAAGATTGAAGCAGCTGCCGATCATGGCAGACATATCCATCCCCATAAAAGGTGATAATCCGCCAGCTTATCACCTCATCATGCAGTGAATAAAAGGTATAATCACCTTAAATCATACGGTGTTTACTGCGTGGATATACAAACATGCAACAACAGACAAGGCTGACTGATGACAAAAACGCTTGATGTCTATCTGAATCGGGATTTTATTGGCCATCTCACCCAGAACGAACATGGACTGTTGCTATTTAAATATGATGAAAGCTGGTTAAATCATCCGGGCGCAATAGCGCTTTCACATTCTCTGCCCTTGCAGGCAGAGCCGTTTCGTGGCAAGAAGTGTCAGGGTTTTTTTGGTGGCATTCTACCGGAGGAAGCAAAGCGTGAACAGATTGCAAAAAACTTAGGCATCAGCGCACATAACGACCATGCCATGCTGGTGCATCTTGGCGGCGAGTGTGCGGGGGCGGTCACGTTCATGCCGCAGGATCAGCCCTTGCTCTATACCCACTATCAGTACAGGCCGTTAAAAGATACCGAACTGGCTAGCATTCTCCGGAAATTACCGCACCGCCCTTTGATGGCGGGCACCGAAGGTGTTCGGCTCTCTCTGGCTGGTGCCCAGGACAAGATTGCCGTTCATGTCGAAGGGAACAAGGTCTCCCTCCCTTTGGATACGGCACCCAGTACGCATGTCCTAAAACCGGCCATTGAGCGCTTTGAAGGACTGGTATTCAATGAAGCGGTTTGCATGAAACTCGCCGCTGCGGTCGGCATCTCAACGGCTAACGTTACATTCCGGCAGGTGGAAGGCATTGATTATCTACTGATCGAGCGCTATGATCGCCACATAAAAGAGACACCGCGCGGCAGGCAAATACAGCGCCTGCATCAAGAGGACTTTTGCCAGGCACTGGGCATTGCCGCACAAAGAAAATATCAAAGTGAAGGCGGCCCGGGACTTAAGCAATGCTTCACTCTTCTGCGGGAAGTCTCAAGCGACCCGCACAGTGATCTACAACGTTTCCTTGATGCTGTTCTGTTCAATGTCCTGATCGGCAACCATGATGCACATGCCAAAAACTTCTCGTTTCTATATGAGCAGGATGCGGCAGGAAAAATTTCTGCTATCCGCTTTGCTCCACTTTATGATCTTGTCAGCACAGTTTACTACCCTGAGCTCACCCAAAATATGGCAATGAAGCTGGGCGGTGAATATCAGTCTGCTCGCCTCGTCCGGGGACATTTTGAGACATTGGCGGATGAGGTGGGATTACCCCGACCTGCGGTCGTTCAGCGGGTATCTGAGTTGGTAAGTCTCTGTCTTTCGAGGCTGGATGAACTAGACATATCCCATCCCATCGGTGATGAGGTGAAAACTCATATTGCTGAACGGTGTACCAGATATACAAGATTACTAGAAAATCAAGCACAAACTGACGGATTAAGACAACGCGGTCAGCCTAGACCAGACCGGTAACTCAGAGGGATATTTTCAATATATCAATTAGTATTCGTCTCGAATCATTGTCTAAGTGGTTATATTTCATACTTTTATCATTCAATAGCGGATAAACACGATAATGAATGATAAAAGTATAAGAATCAATCTATTATGCCATTTTATGAAGTTAGGTACTTCATCCTGGCTACTTCAATCATGCCTTCGATAGCTGTTTGTTGGCCGATGGACGAGTGTGTGCCCTAAAGAAATTATCACAAATAACCGCCCGAGATATTGGTACAGTTCAAACTATTCTAACCTCCCCAACATCCAATGGTGGTCATTGAAAAATATGCTCGATGTGCTAAGTTGACACAAGAGAATACATATAATTATCTGGCAAACAATGCAAAAGCCAACTGGTCATGCGATGTCACTTCCAGCCTGCTGTGATCGTAATTTTCCCTTGAAAATCACGCGCGCATACGAAGAGGAACTGCTGCGTTTGTGTGCTTCAGGTTCCTTGATGAAGTCTGATTGGGTAGCAGTAGGGCCACCTTGTTTCATGGCAGGTCTTGCGGTGATGCTTGCCAGTGTCAGGGGATTAAATCGCCCCGCTCTTTTGAGGCTTGCTGAACAACTTTCCCCCGGTGCCAGCAAGCCAGCGGATTTTGCATACTGGCTAGTGCACAGCCCGCTACGCCCCTCACGCTTTCTGGCTATGCTGGAAATGGAAATGGCACATGCGACCTAATCCGGCCGCCCAGACAGAATATATCAGGGCTTTCAGAGAAATCGCTGAACGTATCAGCAGGCCGCTTGTGGACTTACCTGAACAGGTCCTGCCCATTAAGATGTATGTTGCCGGCGGTGCCGCATTGCACTTTTATACCGGTGAGCGCATATCCAGCGACATCGATGCGGTCTTCTCACATCGAATTATACTGCCCGATGATCTGGAAATTAGCTATGCTGATGCCAGCGGTGATGTGCGTCTATTATATTTTGATCGCCAATATAATGATAGTTTTGCACTGATGCACGAAGACGCTCGAGAAGATGCTGTGCCATTAGCACTGCGAGGCATGGATAGACGCACTTTGGATGTTCGCCTGCTCTCAGCGCTTGATTTAGCTGTCAGTAAGATCAGTCGCTTTGCCGAACATGATCAGCAAGATATAGCTTCACTCGCCCGACAGGGCCTCATTAATGCATCCACCCTACGGCAACGAGCAGAAGATGCAGCAGGAGCTTATATCGGCAATGTTAATGCACTGAAAACATCCATTGATCTGGCCTGTCGCATGGTCAAGGCTGTAGAAAAATCAATGCGTACTGATCGTGTAAGTCGTAAGAATATGCCCGGTCTTTGACTGCATTATCAGACCTTCGATAGCTGCCTATTGCCCGCTGGCCAGGCCGCATACACCTTCGGAAAATACTGCTTCAAGCCGATATGCTCCGACAGGAAACAGGGTTGAAGCAACGTGCGATCGTGGACAGACATGTCCGCCCGCTTGCAATAGCGCTCCCAGTCTTTGACTTTCTCCAACTGCTCCTCAAGGTAGGACTGCGCCTGGCTTTTACTGACCCCGAAGTGTCCAGTCCGGCTTAAGGCATTGTCAATGGATGAACAAGTGCCTTGCTCGCCCAATGCCAGGCCGTGTGATTTTCTATCCTGCGTAACCGGCAGGGGCACCACATCGTATAGCGGTGAGAGCCGCCAGCCCGCTTTGCCCAGTATGAAGCCATGATTGAGATTATGATCGTCCGTGTTACTCACCAGCACATTAAACAACATGCGCTTAAATAACAGCTTCCTGTCAGCGGCCGCATCTGTACTCAAGCGGCGCGATAAGTCAGCCAAGCGCGGATAGGAGTCATGGATGGGCGTATCCACCGGATGGGCAGCAAATAAGGTACAGGCGCTCAGGAAATGATACTTTTTGTAGCCTCCCGCCTCTGTGAGTTCACGGTCAAAACGTTTAATGAGAAATACCGAGTCTTTGCCTGCCTGACACAACTCAATAGGCGGCACATCAAGTTCCAGGTCCCTGGCCATGCACATGACAGCAAACTCGGCCTTTTGTTTGTCGTACATATCATCAGTGCGGGCAAACTTGGCCAGCCACAGACCATCATCTCGTTCAACGACGGACTTGGGCCGTGTCCCGCCCATGCCGCTGCCGGTCTTTACTAGATCGTCAAACCCCGGCTCAAGCGGCAACTTCTGTTCAATGCGCTGGATGACCTGTACCATATCGGTCAGATGATAGCGGCTCGCCCTTGGCTTCCCCGCGGGTAGCACCATTGTGTAATCCGGTGAAAAAGACAAAGCGCCTGTGCGGTCATCGCCGGCATAATACAGATAATCCAACTCGCTGATAGCCGCGCTTTGCAAGCGCCGACCAATGACCTTCCGTCCCCAGAGATCCGGCATCGCATCACTGAATATGCCAAATAAATGCCTGCCTTTTGTGTTGAAGCTCTCAAGGCGAAGCGGCAGGATAAAGGGATCAACAGCAATCGCTGCGTCCCTGGCCAGATAGCGCTTGCCATAGACATAATGATAATAGCCGCCAGCACCATCATAGGCCGGTATCGCCTTTAAGTGGCCACAGACAACCGGTGTAGTTGTGCCGGGCAAGGTGATATAGACGTACAACTCCGACAACGCCGGCCGCATCTAAAAATCATGCCTCCCGTTTGCCTCATACGTACTCTCAAGGCAGCGACCGCGAAGCAAACGCCGCAGCTCCAGTTCTTTGCCATAGCTATCACTATCCGGATGAGCAATCTTTAACGCTTGTTCAAGTAACCCCATGATCCACAGGGCGGTTAAGTAGTTGGATAACTTAACTGTCGGCGAGCCATGCTCTATGCTTAAGTAGGTGGGAACACTAATATCCAGCTTGCCGGCCATCTGCTTCGCTGTCAGTCGCCTGCGCTTGCGGGCAATTTCTATGTAGGTACCGAGGCGCTTTAGGCATTCATTGACTTCGTGTGGTTTACTCATAAGCTCCTTTATCACGGCGCTGGCCCGAATGCAGAATGCGGCGCAAGAGCATCCTTCTGCCGACACTCAATAAGAAAGTGCATCATCTCGGTGGCATCCTTCTCCAGATAGAAGCGCACCATTTTCTCATTGAAATCTTTAGCCCGTGCAGCAGGAACAGAGATCGCATCCAGGCCCTGTGACATGAGGATGCCATTCATCATGAAGCGGGAGGTACGTTTGTTGCCATCAAAATAGAACTGTTGCAACGCACCGAACAGAAAGAAAGCCACGGCCCGCTCTTGCGGCGCGGTGACCAGGTTCAGGGCATCAACACCCTCAGTAAAAATCCGCTATAAGTTAGCACCACCGGCTTCAGTCGGCGGTGGCGCATATTCCCCTTTATCGCCAAGAGCCACTGGAAATGTCAGCCCTGTCTCCTCGCCTTCGCCGCGAAAATGTCCCCATTCCAGCGCCTCCTCTCGGGCCACCAGCCCATGCAAGTGATCGAAGGTCGCCTTGTCCATGCGAAAGGTATCGGCATTCACTAAGCTGAATAACTCCGCGGACGCCGCCACGAGGTTCAGTACCTGCTGTTGATCAGAGATTTTATGACCACCGACTGTCACGCCATCCATTAAGGTCTGAACTTCAGGAAAGGTGAACGGATTACCTTCAAGTACGCTGGCATCGAACACAAATTGGGCAAGCGCTTGTTTATAACGAAAAACAGCCCGGCGGGTCGATGTCGATACAGTAGCTGGCAGCGCAGAGCTATCCCAGGAAAAGCCGAGTTTGTCGAACGGGCTCATCTGTTTATTTGGCTGCAGCCACCCCGGATAGATCAAAACCCGGGGCCTGGTGATTTTCGATCTTGTCTTGCCTGCTCGGCGCTCTCCTGCTCCTGTTTCTCTTCCGCTAATACCCGCTCAAGCAACATTCTGTCTATTTTATCTTTCTCCCTAACAGTTTGTTTGGTCTTTACCAGGCCTTCCATATCAATGGTTTTAACAGGCACCCCGTCAAGTTCAATGGTGCAGGCATGCTTACCGAGCGACTCATAGCTCTCGCCGCAGGCATTGAACATCAGATCCACCATAAACTCATCCGCTACACGAATAGTATTGCCCTCGGCAAACCAGGTGGGGTCAATCTCTCTGGCAATCTGGTCCGGCAATGTAAGCAAAGCCCGAATCACCGCATCCGGTGCTACTGTTTTGGGCAGCAGCAGATCAATGTCTGTGGTCATTCTGTAATGACCATGTGCATGTAAGGCATGACCACCTATCAGGAGATAGGGCACATTTTCCTTATTTAAAGACTGTATTAGCTGAATGAGATCAGCAGCAGTAGGTGTCCTGCAATAATCGCTGTCAGACATGTTCACACCGCTCCTTTTTCATTTTTTTCATAGCCTTGACAACACAATCCATTTCATGTTTGTTCATTTCATCGTGACCTTTAAAGTGATACACGCCTTTAGGAACCTGCTTTACAGGACACAGCTTGCCCATTTCTTCGGTAAACAAAATACCTTTTTTCAATTTATCCGCTGACGGCTTGCTACTGACATGTTGTGTTTTACGTCTGCCTACTGTGCGTATCATTACCTTTTCCAATCTTGATTAGCCGATACTCGGTTTTTTATGACATACTCATATTCCGGCTCGCCTCGGGATGCTTGGGCTTGCTTTCTAACGCCCGCCGCTGCATCGCCTCATAGATTTGTTTAGCTCGGCGTATGTTACGCCTGCGAACACTCAAGATGGCTTTTTCCTCATCGCTTAGGCGTGCCTTATCCTGATTCAATAGCCGGGCAGTGTGTGAGACAAAGAACTTGCGGGCATTGTCAACGGGTACACCACGTTTACTATCCCTTGGGTGCTCAAACCCCTTCGCAATAATTCGATATTCTTCCGGGTCATTAATTGCCCGTAGCATCCGCTCCGCTATCTCTATCTCCATCAGCGTATTATCCAGGCTGGTTTTCATGGCCGCACTGTTGGCAAAATGTTCACGATCATTCAATGCCATAATCCGCTCACTTAAGAGAATATCGGCAATCTCACCCTCATCGCCAACCGTTTTTAAGACCTGCTGCATCCCGGCACGAATGCGCTTGAGATCACGATTGAACTCAGGACTATACAAATCCTTTAGCACATCGCGTTCATAATCAACCAAATCGCTAAATGTCTCGATCAAGCCAATCTTTGCCATATTTCTCTTCCGCCGGCGTGGTGTCCATGCCAATCCGCTCAATGTATTCTCTGCCAAGCACCCGTTTCAAATAGAGTAAGTCATCGGCATCCCGATACATCTGCCTGAGACATTCTCTGGACGTTGCATGATCGCCAGCCTCAAGCGCAGCAATGCCTTTGCGTCGCAATGCCCGATTGCGGATACGTGGATTATTGGCCTCACTCTCGTACTGTGTGGTCGTGTTTTGCATGGTCTGCTCCCCAGCGTTATGTGCCGCCTAGTCTATCAAATCCCGGCATACACTTGTACTCAAGATAGCCTCATGGCTGTGAAAGCAATACACCCCTTGGGGAATATGATTGGTGTTCTCTCCCGGCCAGTCATTTATCATCTCATTGAGCATGGTACCCTCCTTCAACTTATCGCCTGAAGGCTTGCTACTGAAATGTTGCATTTTACGTCTGCCTACTGTGCGTATCATTACCTTGTCCAATCTTGTCTATTAGATGTCTGATTTTTTCATCCTGGTTTGATATCTTTATTGATTTTTGCATGAAAGCGCCCGGCTAACTCTTGCAGCTTCTTTGCATCATCCAGATCCTTAGGCCGCCCCGTTGAAATTTTATTTTGTATAAGATGCTGCATTGACAGTATTCTGATGTGTATGTCTTCCACTTCGGCAGCAATCGCCTCTTTGCTCGCCGCATCATAGTTGACGCCACTGATCCCAGTGAGAATATCAATCCTCCGGGGTGCCACGCCAATCTGAAAAACCGTACCTGCTTCTGCAAAATCCACCACTGAAATCTCATCCATTGGCGCACCGAAGGCAAGCAATGCCGCATAGATTTTCTCGGCATTATCCACCGCTGGCTTCACCCAGATGTCCATATCCATTGTCGCTCTGGGCAGACCATGGGCGGCCAGGGCGTAAGCGCCGATCAGAATGAAATCAGCCTGCTCTTCGGATAAGGCGCGTAGTATGTCTTTGTAATCTTCGTTCCACATCATGTTGCGGACTGAGAGCAGCAACCTCTCTGGTGAGCGGCCAGACTATCGCCATACGATCCTCTATTGAGGCATCAACATAATTGTCATCCCGATGTGTGGCTAATGCGCCTTTTTTGACTATGTTACGATCCAGTTTCATATGATTATTCTAACCTATTTGAGTCGTCATGGCATCGGCACAAGCCCTGACACCCGGGCCATCTGTTTATCGATAAAATCTTGTTGTGCATCCATCACTGACAGTTAATTCATGGCCATTTAAGCGCAGAAATAATTGCATACTGATAAAAGCGGTGCGCTTGTTACCATCAATGAAAGAATGGTTGCGAGCGATGCCATAAGCATAGGAAGCGGCCAGGGCGCAAAGGTCACGCCCGCCTTCGCTAAAAGCAAGTATGTTCTGTGGACGGGAGAGCGCTGAATCAAGCAAGCCCTGATCGCGCACACCCGGTAAGCCGCCATGTCTGGCCAGTAGCACATCATGTGCCGCGACAATGGTTTGCAATGCCAGCCATACAGTCTCGCTCATCGCATGGCCAGCTTATGCAGTCCCTCGTCATGTTCGTCCATAATCTCTTTTGCAATTTTTATTTGCAGATCAATATCAACATCATGTCCAGCCAAATCGCATCCAGATACAGCAGGGTCCTGCTTATCTGCATCTGTTTTACTCATAGTCAGGAATTCCTTCTGCTTTTCACCCACAATTACGCCTCCTCATCTTGAACATTGAATATCTACTATCACCACTAAACGCTGTTACAGTCTAACAAATTTTACCAGAGCGTGTACCTAGACCGCCTTTTCCTTGGCAATCATGCGCCATTGAATGTGTGTTATCATGCAGGAGAGTGCGCTGAAGGGCGACAGGATGATTGCTCGAAGCATGCTGACAGTCTCCTCAGCATCCCTTCATGCTTTGCAGGGTCTTTTTTTCTCAACGCTCTGATATTTTGCAATTTCCATTTTATAGCAGCCATATCGCCTAACCCCGGCAGTGGGTACAAACTCCAATTTGGCTCGCCAGACTTAAAACCCAGCAGAAGTTTTTGCTCATTTTCCGTTAACAGA
Source organism: Gammaproteobacteria bacterium (assembly GCA_963923955.1). Lineage (GTDB taxonomy): Bacteria > Pseudomonadota > Gammaproteobacteria > Eutrophobiales > Eutrophobiaceae. The sequence goes on along the minus strand of OZ000552.1, from coordinate 350,316 downwards.
CTACTCACCTTTGCGATCAGCTTTTGCCATGTTTCTTTGTACTCATCATAAGTAAACGCCTTCAATGCCATCCCCTTAAATTGCATGTCAAAAAGTTGTTGTTGTCCTCGAAAATTTGGTCTTAACAATTCATGGATAGGTCGGTTATGCCCCATCAGCGCAGCAATAAATCCTAATCTGATTTCATCTGTTATGCCTTCAGCAGAAAAGAGTTCACGAATATCAAATAAATCACGAGGATGCTGTCTATCCAGCGCCGCACAAATCTTTCCGCCATAAAGTTCACCCTTTGCGATTACCTGAGCGGCTGCAAATAGCTTGAATTTGTCTTGCACCGCATTACACACCGGCATGAAACGTGGCGGCTGCATATATCCTCGAACTATCGTATTGGCTTCAACCTTGATCTGGACATCATTATGTTTGCAGATGAGTTTGGCATCATGGCCATCTTGCTGTACAAGTGTGTTGATCTGAATACTGTTAAATCCCGTTTCCAATCGCTTTCTTATATGCGCCAGCCCATTGGTTATACCTTCTAAGGCGGTTTGTCGATCCTGATTTGGCAGGTAAGTCAGATCAATATCAACCGATAACCGTGGTAAGTCACGATAAAAGAGATTAATGGCCGTGCCGCCCTTTAGGGCAAAATTATCTTCCGCAGCGATGTGAGGTAATACTCGCAAGAGCAGTTCGATCTGAGCCTGATAGAAAGTTGAAATCATACGGATACCAATGTCTTCGGAATGCTGATGCAGTGTTCGGCAACATACACCCCATTGGGTGTAATACAGCGATTTCCTCTCCCCAGATTGATATGTTGTCTATCCACAAATTGTAGCCATTTGTGCCCGGCTTTATCGGCCATATAGAGAAAGAGTCGTTTGACCTTGACCGAGCGACATGTCTCAAGCAAGCGCTGCACGATTTTGGGACGCAGATTGGTAAGTCCTTCCATTATCTGGAATATTTCCACCAAGTCCTGTCTGTTCGGTGCCAGATACAGACATTCCATGATGGCTCGTTCCGGCGCAGAGAGTTTTAACGAAAAGTGCGGAGTAAGCAGCGATGAGGTAGCCCTGCTTTGTTGACCCAAGCCTGAGGCATCGGGAATAAAATTAGTACGAATATGCTCTAGCTGCACCTTCCAGTCATAGCGTTTGAACCAGGCCGGCAGTTTTACGCCCAGGGGTGAATACAAATATGCAGTCTCTCGACTCATCCGAATGTACTGGCTTAGCCCCTGCCTGCTTAATGCGGTCTGACCTCCCAGGTGGACGGGCAATCCAGCTTGCTCTTGTATGGCATAAAGCGCACCCTCCAGAGTCACCTGCTCCCCCGGTCTTTTAAAGGCACCAGGCCCGACAGACTCCAGCCATCCACTACGACGGTAGCATGTTTGTAGGTTGCGAGATATTCCTCTAGCCTCCAACCAGGATGCCAAACATATCGTACCTGGCAGGTGTTCCTGCAAGATTTTTTTTAATTTATTTCTATTATGATTATTCATACTAAAAATAATAGCATATTTTTAATTTTTCGATCTAAATCCAATCAAAAACACAAGCCTTTTACTCCTGGGCTGCATCCGGTCACGACAATTTCCGCTACGCCGCCTTTTCTTTTTCAATCACACGCTGAAGAAAGGCCACCTGTTTATCGATAAACGCCTGGCGGGTGCACGCGCCGTTTTTGATGCGCTCAAGCTCTTGCTCAAACAAGGCGGTCAAGCCGGGGTCTTTGAGTTCCGGCAGGACATGATCCACTAAGCGACAACCTAACTCCGTTGGCAAGATAGTGTTCTTCTGCTTGCCTGTGCCCGATTGAATGAATTTCCGCGCAAAGAGCTTTTTCACGATCTCGGTGCGCGTGGCCGGTGTGCCCAGACCAGCGGTATCTTTCAGTAGCTTTTTCAGTGCCGGGTCGTGCACAAACTTCGCCACCGAGGCCATAGCGCCACCGGCCTTATCGACCAGCGTCCCCTGCGTGAAGCGTGGTGGCGGCTTGGTCTGCCGCGCATCCAGGCGCATAGAAATGCAGTTGACTTGATCGTTCACCTGCATGGCCGGGAGGGCGTTACCCTTATCGCCCGTATCCTTGTCCCCGACCAGCAGACAACGCCAACCCGGGACGAGTTCGTTTGTTCCGGATGCGGTGAAGCGCTCACCTGCCAATAACGCAGTGCAGCGACGCTTGAAGTCTTGCGCAGGCGGATAGAATTGCGCCAGGTAGTATCTGGCCACATCATCATGCACATAGCGCTGCAGCTCGCCCTTGAAGGTCGGTGCTTGCACAGTCGGCATCAGGCCATGATGGTCTTCGGTGATTTTCTTGTCGTTCCAGGCACGGGACTTTAAGGTACTGTCCAGGGCGGCGGTGCGCTCAGAGGCAAGCGCCAAGGCGCGCACGGCGGTCTCGATCACGCCGGCTGCCTCCCCATGCTGGGTCTCGGGCAGGTATTCACAATCGGTACGCGGATAGGTGATGGCACCGGCCTCATACAGCGTTTGTGCCGCCGCCTGGATCTTGTCAATGTCAATCTTATAACGCTTGTTGACCTTGGCCAGCAAGGTGGATAACACCAGCGGCAACGGCGGCGGGACGATGTGCGTTTTTTCATCAAAGGCGCTGATTGTCCCGCTATTGTTCTCCAACGTCTGCTTTATTTTCTCGCCCAGTTGCTTATCTATGAAATAACCGTGCGCATCCATACCCTGCTTATAGGCCGATTTCTTCAGCTCCCAAGTCGCCTCAAAGCAACCCCTCGCATGTTCAAAGGTCGCCACCATCATGTAGTAGGTCTGCGGCTCAAAGCCCGCAATCTCCCGCTCTCGGTTGACAATGATCGCCAGGGTCGGTGTCTGTACCCGCCCGACCGAGAGTATCTCGCCATATTTGGCATGCTTAATTGAGGCAACACGAGACATGTTCATACCGATGAGCCAGTCGGCCTCCGCTCTGGCCCTGGCTTCCTAAGAGTAGGGCTGAAACTTGACGTTGTATTCCATGGCCCGCAGCGCGCGCTCAATATTTTGCCTATCCAGTCCTTTGGCCCAAAAACGCACCACCGGCTTGGTGTTATTATGAAAGCTCAGTACTTCATCGACAATGATCTGTCCCTCCCGACCCGCATCGCCGGCATGGACAATCTCCGTGACGTCCTTTTGTTTGAGCAGTTTGCCGATGATGCCCAGTTGCCTGGCTTTGGCTTTCACCGGCAGTTTCGTCCATTGTTCCGGCACCATCGGTAGCGGCGCCAGTGACCAGCGCTCACCTTTCAGCTCCGGCCAATAATGCTCCGGTGCGGCCATCTCCAGGATATGGCCGACACACCAGGTAACATAGCCGTCTTTGGTCTTGATATAGCCGTTATGGCGCCCCGGCTGGATGCCCAGCACCTTGGCGATCGCCATTCCTAGTGAGGGCTTCTCGGCAATATACAACCTCATCATGGTGATCTCACGGCAGGGAATGGCTGTTCTGTTCAATGTACTGCTGTATCGAGCGCTTATAAGCCGCCACAGTACGAGTATCGCGCCAGGTGTTGTAAAAACCCATGGCGGAAAAGGTCAGCGCCGCTAAAAACCCCATAAAACAATTCAGCTTCGCAGTCCAGTGAGAGACTGTGAAAAAACTGTACGCCAACTAAATAGCCAGTACGCCAAAGATCAGCGCACAGAGATACCAGGCCAGCAACACCTGGGGCTTGATCTTGGCAAAGGACGCATGGATCTTCCGCGCCGGCTTGGTGGCGCGCTGCCAGGCGGCGATGACATCTTCGGTGACCAGGCCCGCTTTCAGACCACCAGGATAATCGTTGCGGGCAAGGCGCCACAGGGCTTTGAAGTCCGGCAGGAACAATAGCCTGAATAGCTTGGCCGCCCGCCATATCACCGCCCTGACCTTGTGCGTCCGCTCGCCGTTATACCAGCGCTTGCGCTCAGCCTGTAGCGTCTTGCTGTTCATCTCTTAAGCCAGCCCCTCCGACCTTTGCCACAACAGGCGCTGCCACATCCGGCTATCCAGGCTGACTACGCCCTGGCTCTGGCTGTCTGATGACGCAATCAGGGTGCTTAATTCATCCTTGAGCAACACCAGTAACGAACGCATCTGCACACTGCTGAGCTGCCGCGTCACCCGCACCCGCCAGCCGATCAAGCCCTGCTCGGGATCCGCCACAAGGCACAGGGGCGAGCCATGGAACCCAGGGCGCTGCTGCACCATCGATACCAGCATGGGCAACAGTCCATCGGCGGCAAAGGCCTCATCCAAAGCCAACAGGCAAGCCGTATCACGCCGCTCGCTCAGGCCCTGAACAACGATACCCTTAAGACCAGAGGCACCAGCATGCTGCCCTAGCGCCTGACTGATCAAAGTAGGCCCATCCTCCGCCAGATCACCGGAAGTATCAGGGAAAGGGGGCGTCGAGTTCACTTCACACCCCCATCTGCATACGACCGGGCGCTTTTCTGGCGTCGGTTTGCCGGGGTGGCTCGGCCCGTTTCGCTGGCGCTTCATCGGGATGAGCCGGCCCGGTTGTCCGCGGCTTCTTATCCCCAGAATCGCCGTTCAACAAGGAGAGCACCGCCTCGCCCCGAAGTCGCTTGTCTATATATCGTTGCTCCGCCTCGCCCAACATGGCAAGCGCATATTCTATAGCGGTACGCTCATCCTCAAACGCATCGCTTTCATCAAAGACGGCCTCCATCATCAAGCTGGTATCTGCAGCTTGCAAAATGGTGGGGGAGGCATCCAACCACCGCCGCCCTTTCTCGGTCAAACCGGTATCGGGCCGATATAACTCGCGCGCGGCAAAGCGCCGGGCGTGCCCGACCAGCGTTGAAGGCTTGCCCAGCCCACAACGTACCAGGTGATGAAAGGCGATCTCATCTGTGTCATAGGCATGCACACCCGCTGCCGGCTCATGATGATATAAGGGCTCGGCGGCGGCGCTCGGACGTGCCCAAGGCAGGTTTTTTGCCCAGTCAGGCAGATGACTCACATCCGCCTGCTCTACCTCAAACTCCGCCCCGGTAGAGAGAGCCATACGCCCAATCTCGGCCAGTGCAAACTCCTCATCAGATAACAAGGCCGTATCCACCGCCAATAAAGCGGCGACCTTGTCTATCGCCGCTTCAGTCGGGCGCTGCGCTTCATGCGCACCATCGGCATCCAAGGCATGTATCGGGATGTGTGCCGGTTAAACGCCAACCCGGCAGTATGGGCAATGCGGCCGAGGATCGGTATGGCAGCCGCTGAGAAGGCACTGCTGGCTGCGCAACAATAGGTACTATCACCTGATTCATACACCGATTGCAGGGCCCGATTCAAACGGGTTAATTTACTCATACGCATACCCCGTGCGTTCTGATATACCGCCCTGGAATGACTATCATGATTTCTGCGGTAGCCAACCTGAATGATCGATTGGGGACGATAGAGGCTAAACCGACCATGATATAGTGGATGCCAGGTGGTATTGGCTGCGGCGTACTCCTGCTGGTTATGCGCGCCTTTGCGCCAAACTGAGCTGGTATATTCATGCCCGCATCTCATAGTGTGCCCGCAGTAAATGCTGCATCAAACCGGCATAATTTAGCGGTGCGGTGCGTTTTCCAACGGCCTTGGCTACCTTCACCGGCTGACTGCCCAGCAGCGCGGCCTGTCGCTCGCGCCAAGTGGGTAATGTGGCTTTGGTAACCGGCAGGCGAGCGACAAACGGTGCCCCGCCATCGGTCGCCGGCACACTCAATACCACATGACCGATGATGGGAGGGCGGCGCGCAAAGGCCGCCAACAAGGCGCTGGATACCCGCCCACATGCTACCCCCTGCCGCGAATAGGTATAGCCGATGAGGCGATCAACAATACGCCGAACATGGGCGGGGCGACCCGTATGCGGGACGACCGCTGCGGCCCGCTCCAGTGCTTGCCTTACACCAGCTACACTGACATCGCGCAACGGCATACGAACTGTGCGCCGGGCCAGGTCTTTGATGGCGTCATACACATCGACTGCGATCAGGTGTCCTTCCTGATCATCATCGGTGGCGATATAGACCACAGCATCTTTGGCCAAAGACCGTAACCTTCCTTTAACCAGCGGATTGGCGCTCAAGCCGGGTGTCTGGTAATCCGCCGTGATCCCCAGCGGCCTGAGACCGGCAGGAAAGCGCACAAAATGCCCCTTGGTATGCGCTATCTTGGCACCTGCCATCCCAAGTCTCTTGAGTGACTTCTCAAGGGTCTTGACCTTGCCGGGTGCCTCGATCACAAACAAGGCAGGCTGCTGCTCACGCATACACCGGGCTCATGCGGCGGCAGGGGCTGCACCGGCCACCGGGCTGGCGGGTTGTGTCAACCTCGACAACATGGCGTCAATACGCGCTACAATCGTGCTGAGCTGCCTGGCAAGATAATCCGACAGGGGGACACCTTGATGTGCCACACCCTGCAACAGGCCAGCACGGTTCTTCAGCGTGGCGCTGATAGTACCTTTGAACTGCTTTAGGCTGTCCGCATCACCCGTGCGCCCACAATAGGCGATGGCGCGAGAAGCGGCCGCACCGATGCGATCAATGCTCTGTCTGATCTGATCCAGCCTGGCGGCATCATTCTCATTCCCTGCCGAGCCGGCTTGTTGTGCATCAAGCAAGTGATCCAGCACCTCGGTGTGATCTGTGACCACTTGCATTGCAAGCCGTGCCCGCTGCTCTCGCCAGGCAGCCAGATTCTCTTGAGTGAGGGTAAGCATCCTCGCCGCCATGTAAAAGGGCAGCACCATCATCCCGGCCGCCACCTGACTGAGCAACTCCTGCGGGCTGGTCGGCAGAGAAACGCCGCTTACCGAAGTCGCCTCTGCCACTTGCTCCATACCCTCACCCTCACTCGCCGGGGGATGTGGTTCAAACGGCGGCTCTGCCGCGCCCATTGACACAGACTGCTCGTCTTCCTTGTCAGATTCATGCTCAAGCCGGGTGCGTAACACATCCTCCTCGCGCAAGTATGCGTATTGCTCATCGACCTACCGCTTAAAGTCATCAAGTATGCTCATAGGCTTCTCTCCTCATTTCTCGTTACGTAAAGTGTTTTGATGTTCAGTGTAAACCGAATCGGCTTTGGCCTTGTTAGCGTGTGATACCAACACCGCCAGCAGATTATTGCGTCGTAGGTCTGCCCGATATTGCGCAAGATTGAGTTTGTAGATATGTGCAGCAGTGATGTTGAGTTCCCTGACCAAGGCCGCAATACCCTTGCGCTCTATTTTCTTAAGCCAGGCATCGGCACCCATGTCATCAATGGTGCGCTCAACGCGGCCTTGCATCTCCGCTAAAGCGCTACTCTTCTCTCCCGCCTCATCTTCGAGCACCGGCGAGCGTAGTGCCAGATTCTCACTCATCGCTGCCTGGGCGATTTCCACCTGCGCGTTGATGAGATCACGCTGCAGCATGTAATCTTCCCCTGCCGGCGTCGCTGCCTTATCAGTCGGCAAGGCAGGTAACGGCAAAGGATTGGTCAGGTGCTTAATCTGCTCGTTGGCAGCCAGCACTTCGTCCTCGGTCAGGACCTCCAGGCCCAGCCAGGTGACATCGAAACCGCTTGCATCGGTAGCGCGCAAGTGCTCGGCCGTGCGCTCCATATCTGTCGCTGCGCGATTGTGTGCAGACTGATCAGCCTTGAACAGCGCTCGTACTTCATCCATCTTGTCGGCATGAAGCGCCGCCAGCTGTGCCGCCCGTAACTCATCACACAAAGTGGGTGAGCGAGATGACAAGACCACGCGCCTGCCATTGACTGTAACCTCGCCGGCCACCCCGAAATCGCGCTGCGCCTGTTGGCTCGCCAAGGTCGCCGCATGGGTCTTCATGATCTGTTCAAACACCCGGGTCTGGGTCTCTATGGCGGTGAGTTGACTATGGTTATTCGCCACCAGTTGCTGGGTCACGGCCTTGCCTAGCTTGGTCAGTACAACGGCGAGCGACTGGTTCATACTGACCACTGCCGAGGCCACGCTCTGGGTGGCCGAAATCTCCGCCGGACAACAGGCGCTGACTGCCCAACTCGGTGCCGGTAGCAGTGCCAGGACAAGGCAGGCCAGAACCAGGCGACAGGCCCTCATCGAAAAAAATCCTCCAAGCGAGAGAAACCGTTGGTATTTTTCTCAGTCCGGGTCTGCACTCCCTTAAGTCCGGCCTGGGCGCGTCCGGAAACCGAGGCCGATGGCCGGCGCACGGCAGGCTGCCTTGCCCGCCCCCCGTCGCTACGCAGGCCGGCATCGGTGCTTATCCCGCCCAAGCCGTGGGGCAGGTCAAACTGCTGGCGGGTACGGGCGTTGACCTTATCGATCTGCTGATTGGCAAAATCGCAGAGTTTCTTTTTCAATACATCGAGCAGGTTAAGTCCGTAGAGGTTTATTCCACCGGCCAGGCTGATATCTTTTAGGCAATCCAAGTTAAACAGGCCATCGGTGGTTTGTCCCAAGGTGCTATTTGCCACTTCAAAGCCCTGCCGTGACCAGGCCCGTTGCGCGGCGATTGCTCCGCTCACAGCCGCATAACAATCCTGCTCAGCCTCAGTACGAGCGAGGGCCGGCCCTGGCAGGACACTCAGCGCAGCAGTAATGAAGACGATAACCGTATAGTAGTGCAGCATGGTATCTGGTTTGCCTTATCTTCCCACATATCAATATTATTTTGAAATAATATCTTGGTACATTTAATAAACATTTATAAAGTAAAAAAACAGTAGGAAAACACCGATTTTTTATCGCTTTATTGACTACTATTATAAGATCAATAATATCTGACTTTGAAGCATTAATAACAATTATTTTAGCTGCAACAGTTAAAACATAAAAAACAGTTAATACATATAAAACATACATTAAGTATGTTTTAGTATTTTGTTACATATACTATATCAGGATGATATAATAATACGGTGATGAACAAAACCGTCTGCCTCAGCCTGTTGCTCCTCGCCCCTGGCCTGGCGCTCGCTGCATCTGACCCGAACGAGGCAGTGCGCTCTATCATCGACATCTTCGGACTCGACCCGCGCTCGCTTGATAGCATCATCCACGGCACGAATGCCCCGGGCATCATCGCCGCCGTCTCCAATGTCATTAACTCCGCCGCCTTGAGCGCTGCGGTGGCCTTGATGATCTGGACGACTATCACCATGACCGCCAATACCGCCCATGAAGGCAACTTGGGCGGTGAGAAATACTCGAACCTGTGGATCCCCCTGCGCAGCGCCTTCTCCCTCGCCCTGGTGCTGCCCATCGCCAAAGGCTACTCCTTAGTGCAGATCATGATCCTGCTGCTCGCCATGCTCGGCTTCAAGTTCGCCGATATGACCTGGGATGCCGTCTTGAAACACTTCCAAAATACCGGCCCGATTGTCAACATCAGTCCGCCCGATACCGACCAACTCGCTGTCGCTCTGTACAAATCGCATACCTGTATGTTGCGCTTAAATACGATGCTATATAAGGGAAAACGACCGAAGAAGGCGGCAATCAGAACGCAGGCAATGATCACGGCGGACGGCACCAGGACCTACGTCTATTCGTTTGATGGGATGCCCAACATGGACATCCGCGAAGGTGGCTGTGGCAAGTATATCATCTCCCACCCAGCCAGCCCCATCAGCGATTACATGCACCAGAAGAGTGTGCAATATTTCAACACCCTCTCTTCCAGACTCAACGAGGCGGCTTACAAGTTTGTCAGCAAACCGCCCGCAGCTACGGCACAACAAACCGCCGATGCCATAACCCAGGTCACCCGCCTGTATAACCGCGCCATTCGCGAAGCCGCGGCCCAGGCCATCCAACAAGGCGAGGGCGAAGTCAACAAGGCCAATAAGGCCTTCTATGAGGAGGCCAGGGATGCCGGCTGGGTCATGGCCGGGGCCTGGTTCTGGACTATGGCCGGCATTAACCGCCAAATCGCCGACACCATCAAAAACCAACCCAGCTACACCCTGATCGACATCAGCACTACCTCCCAATTCTGGCAAGTCGGGATCGAAAATGAGATGCGCCGCATTAGCGGGGCCGTCATCCCAAAGATGAGAAAGGCCCCGAATACCAGCAGCGCCGGCGTGGCCGGGATGGGCAGTGCTGATCTGGGCGAGCCAGTCGGCTGGCTGGAGATCGTAACCTTAAGCGACCCACGTGCCGCAATCGCCCGTATGACCAAGGAGTACTTCTATCCCTTCATCGACACCGTCTCCAACTTCCTGCTGGAAGATGGCCATGCCGAGGCGAAACTGCAATCTCTAGGACACTGGATCATCGCCGCCACAGAGTCCTATTTTGTGGCCGCGCTGATCGCCAGGGCCACAGCAGATGGCGCCGCCGGGGCAAAGGAGAGTAGCCTGGCGAGATTCATCCCCGGCTTGGGCGAGTCCTCTGGCTTCACTGTCAGGTTTGCACAGAGGCTCATCCACGATGTGGTCAATGTGTTAAGCGCCTTCGCCATCGCCCTGCTTCTGCTTGGCCTGCTGCTCGCCTTCTATTTCCCCGCCATCGCCTTTATCAACTGGTTCTCGGCCGTTATCGGCTGGCTGGTGATGCTGCTGGAAGCGGTATTTGCTGCACCCTTCTGGGCGGCTGCCCATGCCGTGCCCGAGGGCGAGGGCATCGCCGGGCAACACGGCAAGGCCGGCTGGATGCTGGTGCTCTCACTCATCGCACGACCAGTGCTGATGATCGCCGGTTTAGTCGGGGCCATGCTGCTCTTGCACTACGGCAGTGAGCTGTTGCTGCTCATGTTCGCCCCCTTTGCCAAAGGCATGAACGCCGACAGCATCAGTGGCCTGTTCAGCATGTTGGCCGTGCTCGCCCTGCTGGTGGTGGTCGTGCTCATCCTCGCCAAGACTGCCTTCTCGCTCATCTATGTTATCCCCGACCGCACCTTGGCCTGGATAGGACAAGGCGCCGCAAACCTGGGCGAGACGCAGATGGGCGAGGAGAGCAAGACGATGATTATGGCCGCCGGCCAAGGCGGCGATAAGGTGGCGAAGGAAGTGGCCAACATGCTGCTCGGCAAGAAGGAGGGTGGGCAAGGTCAAGGTAAGCAGGGCACGGCCAACAGTTCAGACAAAACACAATCCACTTCCTCGAACAATGCCGAGGAAGAAGTACACGCCGCAGGCAATATGCTCGCCAAGGGAGAGGCGCAGCAGGAACAAGATCATGCGGGCAAAATGTCGCAGCACTCACGCAGACACGATAACGACAGGCATGCTTGAGTGTTCAGGTGAACGGTGAAGGCTTAATCGAGGTGGCTCTTAACACCTTGCTCTTTAATGAAATCACGAATTTCCTGGGTATCCCCGGCTATCCGCAACAGTTCTTTCTTGAAGGTATCGGCCTTATACCCCCATCCCGACACACTCGCCTTAAATTGCGTCTTCCACTTGATTTCTGAGCAGACCCGCGTACAGAGTCCTTCCATGGTTCTGGTAGCCTTCCGAAAGACCCTTTCGTTATCGGCGCGCTCCCTTTCCATATCCCTCCTCAGCATGAACTCGCCCATAGCGGCCGAGGCTTCCGCCGCATTCCTGCCTGCCCAGTAGTCATAGATGCTCATGGTGATGCTCCTCCTAAATCAGGTGTGTATCACTATGTAAGGTTTACCGTACACGTCTGTATCTTTATCTTTCCGCCCCATAATAGAGGCTAACACAAGTGCTGGTATGACAATTAAACTGATAGCGCTGCCAAAAATTTCTTTCCCTTGCAGCCCTAAGTAAACGCCCGAACCAACAGCGAATAGCCCAATAATAAAAGCGAATATTTGACCTATAAAGTATCTCCCTGTCTTTTGAGCGCGCCGTTTTGCAATCTGACTCTACTGCCTTAGCTTCTAGTTTGTGCCTATGCTCAGCCTCTTTTTGAACCATTGCTATCATTCTCTCAGCAGCCCCGGGGACTATCTGTTCATAGCCCCGCAATATTTCCGGATGCGGCACCGGGCCCGAAAACTCTGTGCGCTGAGCAACAGCTAAAAGTTCTGCCTGATCACCAGTATCTGAGGAGCTTTCTAAACTCTGTTGTGGCTTCTGAGGCTCTCTACTGTCCTGACGATTGGGCATACTTCTTTATCGCAACACGCATGTCCTGCCCTATTCTCACCCAGTCAGAACGCAGGGCCTTGACATCGGTTTGCAGTGCTTCAGACGCTGAGATGGGTGCTGATTTCATGCTATGGCGGGGCCTGGAAGGAGCAATCTGCAAAACCCGGCCAGCCCCATTGATGAGGTTTTTTGCTAGTCGTCTCATGTGCAAGTATTTTATCTTCCGCTCGCTGGCAGCCTCATTGCCACGCTTATCCGTAATCCCTGACCAGTAACCGACCAAATCTACCATTACTGCATTCCCTGCGAGTTGATTTTGGAGTGTGTTCTGTCTCATCCTAGCCTTTTGTGGATGGGAAAGCAAGTTTTTGTATGAATTGCAAGAAACGAGTGATTCCATACCCTATTGAGATCATTGGTTTTTCCCATAAATAGCGCTAAGATATGAGCTATGTCCGCCCCTACCCTCAGAAGTCGTGAAGCCACCTATCAGGACGTGCTGAATGCGCCGCCGCACAAGGTGGCGGAGGTCATCCATGGCATTTTGCGGATGCAACCCAGACCCGCTATCCCGCATGCCTGGGCGAGTTCTACATTGGGGATGGAAGTGGGTAACCCCTTCGGTCGCGGTCGCGGCGGACCGGGCGGCTGGTGGATTATCGATGAGCCGGAACTGCACCTGGGCAAGGATATTCTCGTGCCTGACTTGGCCGGTTGGCGGCGGGAGACCTTGCCCACCCTCCCCAATGCCGCCTTCTTTGAACTCGCCCCGGATTGGGCCTGTGAAGTCCTCTCGCCTTCCACCCGACAGACGGACGTGACCGACAAGCGTGAAATTTATGCCCGCGAGGGAGTGTCGCATCTGTGGTTTGTTGATCCCGATGCGCGCACCCTGGAAGCCTTTCAACTGAAAGAGGGTCTGTGGGTGCTGACTGCCTCACTCGCTGGTGATGCTTCCGTCTCCGTCCCGCCCTTTGCGGCGATTAGCTTCCCCCTAGGTGCGCTGTGGCTGGATAACCCCGATCCTGAGCCTGAGCTTGAACCTGCGCCAGCGCCGACACCGAGGCCCGGGCCGGGGATGTGAGCGTAGTACCGGCTTTCCAGTCACACAAATACGCTGGGTAATCTCCGCTTGGGCAAACCCTCTACTAATGTGTTACTACTGTGATTAACAGGCACAAATCCTGGGGAATTTATCTCTGACAGCAATAATCTTATAATATTTTGGGTGATTTAGCCGTTGTTGCTTGCAAATACCTTAGCAATTGAGTACGTAGAACGATTATCGAAGTTAGCGTAGCCATGAAAAAAGACAGCCTACAAGTTCAGCGGTCACATGATGCAGTCAGGTTTACGCTGACTGTTCATATTGAAGTCAAACAAAAAGGTGAATGGTTTTATTCATCGTCTCCTGTATTTGATGTTCATAGCCAAGGACAGTCAGAAAAGGAGGCGCTGGACAATATTGCTGAAGCTTTGCAACTGTTTGTTGAGTCATGCTATGAGCGCGGTACGCTTGAACGAGCCATGAAAGAGATAGGATTAGTCCCTGCTGAGAAAACAATCAAGGGGAGACAGCATACAGCCACATCGTCGCACAGAATTGATATTCCGTTCGATTTGCTGGTAGCGAAACATGTCCAGCAGACTCAGGCCCACTAATTGGCAGACGCAAGTAAAAATCTTTGAAGCTGCCGGTTTTGCACTTGAAAGGCAGAGAGGAGATCATCTGATCTACTCAGCAGAGGGGGCGCTAACAAGTCCGCTACGCTGTTATAACTGCAATCCCATTGTTGATTTTTCCCTCGCTAGAGGTGATCGCGGATGGATTTGTGCTGTGCCCACAGGAGAAACAGCTGCATCATCTTCCGGAAAACCCGTGACAACAGCAAAGCCTGGCAGGCCACGGCCGTGCACAATATCCTGCTCGGACTCGATCTCTTTCTCGGCAGATGTTATCGCAACATCAAGATCGACAGTATCAAACCGGTGCCTAAACCCCATCTTCCGCAATGTGCCGGCAATCGCCTCACGAAGGCGTCTAAGTATGCCGGCCAGCGCCCCCTCTTCCAGTCTTGATTGAACTGCCACCGTCAGGATTTCCTTCGCCTCTGCCTGCGGTGCCAGCTCACCATAGCGTTGCCTGACCTGATTGGCTAAGCGGACGATTTGCGGCTCGTCCCTGGCTTTGAGCTGTTGTATCTCATTGACAATCAGCGGCCATTCAGCCCCGGCCAGTGATGCCAATGCCACATGCCGGAGCAGTCTTGAAGAGAGGATTTTCTCTACTGCGGCCATATCAGCAATCGCATCGGCCACCAGGTAAACCGCATCATCCAGGTAGACCGCATCCACTCTGGCCGCATCAGGCAGCTTGTTTTTGATGATAGTAGGTAAATCTCCCATTGAGGGTACGATATATACCGGCAGGCCCTGTGTCTCACAGTGCGCCTTGATGTCGGGACAAGGCCGAGATACTGAAACCGGCGGCTGTACCACTGCCGGCGGCGTGAAAGTCCACCTCTATATCTGGCAAGCGCTCGGTCAGTGTTTCCATGATAAGGCGATCAACACTCACGCCCGGGCGCGGCAGGATTTCCAGCACGTGATAGTCCTCATCCTCCGAAGTCTCCGCCGCACTATCATCCCTGACCTTGCTCCAATACATACAATCGTTCATCTCTTCCAGTGCTTTGGCGAGTGATAAATAGACGACAGGGTCGCATACAGTCTTACCTTGATACTTATCCATGCGCCAGGTGCTCTCAAAAGGCCGCCAGTCATCGTCCACTTTATTGACCAGTATCCACATCCTTACATCCCCATACTGGCTGTAGCGCGCCGGCTTTGAAGAACTGGAGCGGGGATGGGGGTACTATCCTGTTCAATGCGTTCATGGTCTGGGACAGCAGCGGCCATGCGCTGTGGTACATCACGCTCAAAGCCATCATCCTGCCGGTCTTTGCTCTCAGCTGTAACCGGGCTGTCGGCTTGCATAGCTTGTGTGATCAAATGCCCCTTTTCATCGTATTCCTGGGCAGGCTCACGCTCATGCAAGGGGACATAGTGCGGGCCTTCCATACGTTTTAGCTCTGCCATCACCGCCTGCATCTCCTCTCTGGCCGTATCCAACTCATCCTGCTGTTCAAACCGACTGCCCAGGCTTGTCTTGGCCGTTTCATACTGGCACTTATCCTCATCTCGGGCGCTCTCGGCTTTGTTTAGTTCCGTTTCAAAGCCCGCCAGCCAGTTCTCTATGCGGGTAAGCAGGCCCTGACCACTGAAGTTCTCGCCTTTGCCATAATTGGCAAAAAAGGACTTGCCTTCTGCGCTAATTGTAATGCCCGGCATCCGTAAGCTGCTGGTAAAATCGATATCCCAGCCACGATACTGCATGGCATCCAACTCGTCCTTCTTGCCTGATTTGATAAAACTCAGAAGAGCCGTCACCATCGCTCCATTCGCCCGCCTCTTGGTCTCGGCGTTTTCTTTCTCTACCTCGCCGAGCTGCCCTTTTCCCTCCGCGGTTGCGGCATCAATATGGTCGGTGGGTTTGATAGCAAACACCTTATCACCCACCGTTACCCGCCAGGGAGCATTGGCCGTACTCTCCCGCTTGGCTATATCGGCGTTTATGCCCTTGACCTTGGCGCGATACCGATTGTCGTCGTTCTCAAGTCGCCTTACCGCATCCTGCAGCTGGTACTCCCTGCGCTTGCATTGCGCCGCGGCCGCGTCGAGCTTGCGTATGGTATGGGTCAACTCTACCTGTTTTTGAATCAGAGGATTACCGGTGGCCGCTGCCTTCATCTCGGCAAAATTCGCTGCCTGGCTGGCAATGTCATCCACGCTCCGCTCACCTTTTGCCCCTTTTCTGACCTGCTCAATGAAACGGGATTTGATCTCCAGGGTCTGCCACATCCGGGCATCGTAGGTCTGTTTGGTGGCATAGCGATTGATGATGATCTCAAAATTGTCCGGGTCAGATTCATAAAACTCATTGCCTTGGCGAATAATCCGCCCTTCCCGCTGCTCAATATCGGCTGGTCGCTAAGGCGCATCCAAATGATGCAAGGCCACCAATTTGTTCTGCACGTTCATGCCTGAACCCATCTTCGCCGTTGAGCCAATCAGGATGCGTACATCACCACGCCGCATCGCCTCAAATAACTTCTCCTTGCGCACATCGGTGTTCGCCTCATGGATAAAACGGATCTCATCAGCCGGAATGCCGTTCTCCATCAATTTGTACTTTAGTTCGTTATAGACATCAAAACGACTACTGGCGGCCTCTACTTCGTCCATTGATACCTTGCCTAAAGCCTCAATGGCCGCCTCATCACCGGCTTCGGCCTTGTTAATCAGATCCGTAATCCGCTTCGCCTCGGCAGCCTTGAAATCCTTTGGCGTGGATAAATCAATAAACACCAGCTGTGTGCCCTTCTTGTCATCCCAGTCCCGATAAATCTGGTGAATATCGCCCGCCGCCGTGTTGACCTTGTTGTGTGGATGATCGCCGGCATCCGGGTCAACTAATCGCATATCCAGCGCCATCTTGCGAGCATCATTGGTGGCCTTCAATGGATTGTCTTCCCGTGCATCAGACGGCATGTTCTGCATCCTGTGAATGATGTCATCCATATACGCAGCTTGAGCCGCAGAGCGATCAACAATGCGCTGCTTGGGTGCTGTACCTTGTATCTGCGGCACTGGCCAGGCTTTACCACCTTCCTTGAACAGCGCCTTTAAATCATCCAGAGTCACCACATCGGCAAAACCACGATACATCGTGATCAACTCCGGTAGATTGACGAATTGTGAAAAGCGGCTGTTCAGCTTGTAATTGACGCCGGTGGCATCCAACTCCCAACCGGTTACCACATTGCCAAACACATCCGCCCAGGCATCAAAATAATGCAACCCTTTCGCTTTTAGCGCATCGTATTGCAGATAGCGCTGCATGGTGAACATCTCAACCAGCGAGTTGCTCACTGGTGTACCTGTGGCGAAATACACACCCTTGCCGCCATGGCGTTGTTGCAACATCCTGACCTTGACGAACAGATCGAAGGCTTTTTTCGAGCCGTTGCTATTGCCAAGGCCGGCCAGGCGGCTCTTTTGTGTGGCAAAGAACAGGTTCTTAAATTCATGCGCCTCATCGACAAACAGAGCATCCACCCCCAACTCGGAAAAATTCACGGTATCGTCTTTCGGGCGGTCGGCGATCTCCTTGATTTTTTGCTCATAGCGTACCTTCACTTTTTCCAGCTGCTTGACGGACTTGTCACGGTGGCCATATTCTTGACGCATTTTTTCCTGCGCCGCCAAGACCTCGGCGATCTGCTCCTCACAGAAGTTTCTCTCCTCATCCCTCAGCGAAGGAAGAAAGCCAAAGCTGGAGTGAGAAACGATGACAGCATCCCAGTCGCCGGTAGCGATTTTGGACATCAGTAGCTGCCGGTTGCGCTTTGCAAAGTCCTTGTTGGTGGTCTGCAACACCCGGGCATTCGGGTAGAGGGTACAGAACTCCGCCGCCCATTGCCCGACCAGATGATTGGGCATCACAATCATCGGCTTGTGCAGCAGCCCCATGCGCTGACTCTCCATGATCGCAGCAATCATGGCGTAGGTTTTTCCTGCACCAACAGTATGATCCAACAAGATATTGCCATCGGCTATCATGCGCCAAATGGCATTTTTCTGATGCGGATGCAGTTCAATGTTGGCATTCATGCCGGGGAAGGTGAGATGCGAGCCATCATACTCCCGCAACCGGTCTGTGTTGTAGGTGTCGTTATAGATGCGCGCCAGGCTCTCTCGACGCTCGGCATCCTGCCAGATCCAATCCTTAAATTCATTGCGAATCTCATCAGCCTTGAAGTTCGCGGCCAAGGTTCGGTCCTTATCGATGTGTGTATTCCCATCCACATCCTTATAGGTCACTTTAATCTCCTTGCCGGAGAGGATCTTCGGAATCATCCTTGAAGCCGACATCCTGTCAACACCCCAGGTTTGGGCATCCTTGATCTAATACGCACATCCCAGCGGCCAACATGGTAATGCACAGCGGCATCGGCATCGACAAGATGACGAATGAAGTCCTGTATGTATTCAGGGCTGACCCAAGGGGAGCCCAAGTGTACATCAATGTCAACGGCCTCAATATCCTCCGGCTGCACCTGTTGCAAGGCTTCAATATTCTCAGCCATATAGGGGTGGTCTTGGATGGCCTCTATCGCCTTAGCCAGCTTGGCCTTGACATTGCCGCTTAAGTATTCATCGGCGGTCACGATCTTACCCCGGTCCTTGTAGAGCACCCCTTTCAACTCATCGAGCATCTGCTCCTTAGGCTTGCCGGTCAACTCCGCCATACGCGGCATATCGACCTTAGCAGTTTCATTCAAGGACACCATCAAGGCATCTTTGGCGCTGTCCACCCGCTCTATGCGTTTTGCCGGGTATAACACCCGCTTGCTAAATATGTCGGCCTTCCTGAAACTCGCCTTGCGGGGTTCAATGCCGCGTTTCTTTGCTACTTCTCTGGAGATGGGCGGATCATAATCGTGCTCCAGCGACAACAGCAGGGGATAATCCGGGTCGCCTTCAAAGATGCGCCGGGTGCCCACCGAGTGCATCGGCCCCACCTGTTGCACCAGGCTATCAAAATCACGATTCAATGCCTCGCGCTGCTGGTTGATGCTGACCTCATCAAATCCCGGCGTCATCTCCATCTTAATCAGGGTGCGTAGCTGCTCACGAACACCAATCACCAACTTTGCCCGTGTGACTTGTGCCGCGGTCAACTTCAGAATGCTAAGCTGTGGCTTATCCAATATGTCGGGCAAACGCCGGGCGATCCTTGCCGAGCTTATCCCGGGACGTGATCGTGTAATTCGTGGAGCGGTCAGTAGATGGGCTTACGGTGCCTTGTCCGGTGTGGCTGTTTGTCTGTGTTCCTCCCCGTCCTCGTCCAGCGCCGCGTCGATGACGCGTTGGGTCTCCTGCCAGTCTGCCATCATCTCGCCCAGACGCGCCTGGTTCGCCCGGTCCTCCTCGGTCGCTACCGCTTGGTAAGGATCCGCCTCGGGCTTCACCAGTATGTATTTCTCCCGCACCACCTCCCAGGCCTCGAATTCTCTCATCCCCCGCTCCATGAGCTGCGTCATTTCCTTGATCGTCTGCTCGGCGAGGTTCTCCAGCTTGGCCTGCAGCTCGCCCGTTCCCTCCAATTCCTGATACCTCGCCGGTAGAAACTCCTTGAGGTGTTCCTCGGCCAAGTGCATCAGATGGCCTTTGCTTTTCATAATCGCTGACCTCCTCCTCTGCCAATATAGCAGCTTCTTCTGTAGTTGTACCAACGATCTGTTCGTTGTCAGCGTGGCTGAGCGATGGTCCGGCCTCGGCCGCCGAACGCGGTGCAGTTGAACTCGCCGAACGCCTGGCAAACAGGGCGACATGAGAGGCATCAAAGGCCTTCGCCTCCGTGGAGACTTCCATCACATTGCCTGCGGCCAGCTGCTCAGGGGTGGGTAGTAGCGCCGTGAGCTTGCCCACGCCGGCGCCCCGACCATGACTGCTGCCAACAGTCTGGCTGCCATCGGCCAGTCTCAACATGGAAATATATGTGTTCTGTGTCTCCAGTTCATACTCGGCCCGGCTGACCGGTGGCGAGAGAGTCGGCAGCACATGCGCCTCAAACAAGACATCATTCAGACGGAAGATACGCTGTTGCTCGCCCCATAATCCATCCTCTGTGCGCGCAGCCCACTGAAAACATCGCACCGCGGCACTGCGTGTGAAGGGCAAGATGAAAGATGCAATCAGCGCACTGTGATTGGCCTTGCCAAATTCAATCGGGTGCATCTGCTGTACCGCACCACATGCCAACTCCAGATAGTGTGTCTGTTTTGCCTCACTAAAATGAAAGCCCACCTCTACCTGGTTGCCGTTTATCTTTTTCACGAAGCGGCGGGGAGGCTGCAACTGGAGGCTGAAACCCTGGTCCAGCAGCGCATGCCACATCGCACCGACGATGGCCTGACTGAGTTGCCTGCTATCATCCGGGAACTCATGTCGGACGGCCTCGGCACCTTTGGCGGCCGCTGTGCATCTTGAGTGGCCGCAGCCGAGAAGCGGTATAGGTGTGCCCGGCTAAGCGAATTAGCGTATCAATATGACCCAGAAAGGCTGCATAGCTTTTGTGTGGAGCAATCGTGCAGGATGCCAAGTCTGCCTCGGTAAGCGTCATCTTCTGCTCGCTGCCGGCAACCAAGAGCTTGACCTGCCTTCCCTCATCCCTGGTCTGCGCATCAATCACCTCGCCGGTCACCTCGACATCGGGAAAAAACCGTACCAGCTTATCGCCGACCTTGATCGGCTCGGCGGCTTTTCTGTGTCCGGCCCGTAGTGCATGCCGGATCGCCGCGGCAATAGTCCTTGTGTCCTTATCGTCTTTACCCGCCTTTGCGTGAGTGGGCGGCTGAGGCAACCGATACGTATCAAACCGTAATACTTGTGCCATGAAAATAATTGACCGTTATCGTAGCAACAGCGCCCCTACCCCTGTAGCAGGGACGCTGTTGGATGGCATTGGCGGGAGATTACAGGCTCATGCGGCTGCGACTACCGGTCGCTGCCTGCGCCTGCACGGCTGCTTTGGCTTCGGCTGCTGGTGCGTTGTGTTCCGTGTTTTTATCCGCATCGGTATTAGCCCGGGTGCCTGTCTTTGCCTTATCCTCCTCAGGCTTTTTGTACGGCTCCTTGCTGGGCCGACCATGTACATCCAAATCGGCGCTCAGGTTGACCGGTACCGCCGAGGTCACCACATAACCTTGATTCTCCCCTGCGCCCACTTTGGTATAACCGACAATGGCATGAGCAAAGGCGGCAAACTTATCCTCTGAATCGCGTTTTTTCAGATGAAACTCATTGCCAAATGTGCTGCTCATCGTCTTCGGCCCGACATTGAAGCGAGCACCGCCAACCACCTCCACTTGTAACGCTTCCTCGGTGTTGCCAAATATCTTGTCCACCACGGTGTCATAGCGACGCTTGAACTCGGCATTCTCGCTCAAGTGCCGCGCCAGGCTCTCCTTGCCGGTTAATCTGGCATAGCCTGCATCTTTACCGGCATTCTTGGCATCAATAATGAAGGAGGCAACATCACTTCTGTCCTCGTTTGCTATCCGCAGCATGGCAATCGGGTTGCCCGGCACCTTGCTATCCAGTGCTGCGGTCAGCGCGGTGTCCAATTCGCTTTTCTTGGTCACCACTTCTGCCCTGTCATCCAGCAACTCAACCGTTTGAAACTTCTTGCCGGAGCCATCTTTGCGCTCTAGCACCGGACTGACACGCGCGCTGCCGATATAGACCATGCCCTGATCCGGGCCGGCTGTGAGCTTCTTGATCCACCTGGCACTAAAGGCATCTTTGTTGTTATCGAAAAACGCCCCGTCCGCGCGGATAATCCCGCCGAGTTCAATTTTCTTTTCCAGATTAACAATCTCCGGCCGGGCATGCTCTGTGTCTTGCTTTTGCTCTATATCCCGCAAGAAGACTCTGACCGGCTCATCATTCTCAATGTTTTTACCGATGATGCGCGAATCAAGCGGGTTCTTAGCGACCTCGAAGCCAGTCACTTCAATTGCCAGTCGTTTGGACGGTTGAAAGGGTTGGTTTTGTTTGTATTTGAATTCATCTAAAACGGACATAATGACACCTCTTGAATAGTTAAAATATAAAAAACAGCTAAAACATAAAAAACAAGTAACACAGTAAATGTAATAATATTGTATTACAAATATATCATAGCAATATATCATAACGCCGGGTAAGTAATTTTTTTATTTCAGCCCGACATTACTCTGCAGCGGGAATAAATTGCCAAGATAAAGAGGGGCCTACACTAAAATAGAAGGCTTATTGAAACTTCGGTACTATGCCGGCCTATATATGAGCGGTGTCCGTCTCCAGGCGGCTGTTAATCCTACAACCGGTTCTTATACCTGTTGTGATGTTGTAAACCACTACTTGCTGTCAGGCGCGGCTCGTTATCGGAATTGGTTTGGCACATCTCCTCCAAGGCGTAGCGCGTTTTCTGTGGGAAACGCTCTAGGGGATAGTATTGAGATAGGAGCGCAATGGCTTGTTTATGGTCGCTGATGTGTAAGTGTTTGAGCAGGTACTGAATATCGTCGTAATCATGAAACGATTTTTCCAGCCGCATGGACAAACACTTCATTGCCAACAGATATTGAGGTTGGGCAACCATTACTTTGAGATGTGTCAACTCCAGGTAAGGCGCAAAAGTACCTTTATCACTCAAGTAGCTTTTGACAGCATCATTGAGCCAACCCTCATCAATGCTCTTGTCCAAGGCGAGCCTTGCCGCTGCGTCCCGAATCTTTGTCGCCGGACTAAAAAAAGCATCCACGTCCTGTGTCGTTGGCCGCACTCCATAGACCAGGCACATGACGGCCCCGCCAACCAGATAAATGTCCCCTTGCACAGCGTCTTTTTGCAGTTCCCGGTTGAGCTCGTTGAACAAGGCTTCTAGCTGATCTTTGCTGAGACCCGCCACCATCAGACACGATCTCCGATGCCGGCATCAACGAAGATATTGCGTCTTCGAAAGGCAGGCGGTGATTGTGTCAACAGATGCAAACGCAGGCTTTTTAAGGGCACGGCAAAATAAGGCTCCGCCAGAGGTGTGATCTGCTCGGTCCATGCAGGCACTGACTGGTTTTTCAGGTACGCCGCCTGTTCAACCATCGCCGCCAGATAATTTTGCGTATGATGGGAAAGTCCATGATAGGGGGCATCCGCCACCGCTTCACTGAAGTCTGCGGCTGATACGCCGGTTAGAAAATCATTGATATGGGCATAGACACATCGGTCATGCTCATCATCCTGCAGCGATACCAGCAACTGCCTGAATTTTACTCTTTGTGGAGACATTTCATGTGCTTTGATGTCTATTTCTCTTATCGCCTTGAAGCGACTCAGGCAGGCTGGACAAAGAACTTTGTTGTCGACTCCGGGTTAAGACTCATCCCGCCTTGATAAACATAGCCCCAACCATCGCAATCAGAGCAGGTCGGATAGAACATGAACAAGTCATCACTTGTGATCTGAATGCTCAAAGCTTACCACTATAATAAGACATTATAAACAGTATAATAGCAACTGACCAAATACCGGTACAACATGACAAATCGGTGACGTTACATTTTCATTCGAATCGATGCTTTGAATGTTTGTGATGGGGCAACCATATTGGTGCACCCTGAAAAAAAGTGATTTATCTTCTGTATATCTTGGCCTGTTAAGTAATTATCTTCTGCCAGTTCTTTCACGATACTCAGCATATCAGTGCGTATTTTCTTTGCCCGATCAAAGTCCATTTTGTTGTGGCTGAACAGCAATGCCCCATGTGGAAGATCGGCAGGTTGAATGTCTGCCATATTTTTATTTTTAGCCCACTCAGGTACGGGCTCATTGGTTCTCAACATATACGGTTCTACATCATAAGCCGGAGAATGGCCGATGATTACCTCACCACTTTTGTCAATACCCTGATGCTGCAGGGATAAATTACCGCCATGCAAATCCGAGTTCCCAACCAGATAATTAAATGCCACCAGGGTGATAAAGTCGTGCAGCGCCTGTGTATCTTGTGAACGATAGATCGGTTTTCCATCAGCACTGTTTGTGGCATTGTTTCGCCTGTTTGCATGTAATTGCCTGACAACAGTATGCACAGGATCGCTGGTGGCGCCACCTCGTGCGGCATACCAGGCTTGTGCTGATATCCAATGATTAACAGCCGCGTGCTGATCGGGGCTATTGCGCAGGCTTCGATCAGCTCTTACGGACTCGAAAAAGATCTGCCCCGTGGTATCGTCTCTTATCAACCTGGTTTCAACCGCGCTAATGCCATTTAAATGTAATGCCTTAAGGCAGGCGTGTTCCAGTACCAGTTGCCTGGACTCCTCCTCAAATAAAAGGTCGCCAGGCATACTGTATTTAATCATCACATTATCGTATGTGCCATCTGCATGAACTCTATTGGCCAGGAATTTCGGTTTCGCCCCACCAAGATTGCTTTGCTTTGACGCCGGCAGGTTATGATATTGCATCTGTATGACTTTAATCTGACTGAGTTCATCTTCACCAATGTGATATGAGACATTCTCATCAAGAGATTGACTAAACGCTTTTTGCATTTCCTGTTCATTTGCAAAGAACATCATACCGCCTGACAGGTCATTACCAGCGAACAACATCTCTTTTAATATTTCCGGAGAAGTCCATTGTTTGGCATTGGGCGTAAGCTCTTCAGGGTATCTTTTGGCAAGCAACTGTGCCAGATACCCCGATGGCACATTGAATAACGACTCCAACTGAAAAGGAGACGGATTGGTCAATGTATGTTGATACTCAGCGATCTGCCCTTCATATTGCCAATAAAACCACTCTCTGCGATGGACAGATTGAGGATGCCCCTCTCATTGTCATAGCCAAACCTCCCAATATGCTTTGAACGATCATCTTCAGTGGTAGTATAAATTAACCCTTTTATCTCACTGGGTACCCGCTCTAAAAACCCTGCAAGCAAATCATCCAGAGACTGTTCTGCAACCATCATTCAACGTTCACGCATGTCAGCACTATCACAAATCTCGCATGTTAAAAACAGCATTCCCCATCTCTTTATCGCTAAAATTTATAGCGGATGTCTTTCCTATCCGACCAGTATTTTTTTTCAATCATTTCAATACCGATGACAACAAGCGCCAGCATGAGCTCTGACACAGAGAGATTATACGCTTTGCCAAGGGCAACAAGTTCCGCTTCAAGTGCCCGGGGAATATGGCAGGTCTTCCACGTGGCGGTGTTCTATAACGGCTCCTCCCCCATCCCCTGGCCTGCCATCATGACAGTGGAGAGGCGTTTTCTCACAGGCGAATGACTATCGTTTAACGATTGTATCTCTGTCCTCAAATTCGCCAACGCTGTCAAAGCCAATTGTTCAATCAACATCTCCACTGTCATGATGGAATCAGCATACAGCTCTAGTTTCTCCAGCAGATTGGCAGGCAAAATCAGGGGCTGGGATTGTTTCTCGCTATGGGGCATGTGGTCAGCTTTTATTTACTGTATTGGCAAACATGGGTTAATGATTATATTTTAGGTCAATTGGGAAGTTAATGTTATGAATCCGTCTCTTAATTGGATTTTTGTTGTGATTGGTGAAATCAAATAGACCGTCCGCGATGCGTAAACGTTGGTTTTTGTGTGGCGGAATTTACCTCACCATACTCATACTACTCCATCCCGCGCAGCTTATTCACCGCCGCAGACAACAACTCCTCACCTTCATTCAGTGCGATCTGCGCTGTCTTCGTTAGCGGACTCATGTTGGCGAGATTGGCAGCATCTGTCGCCATTTTCTCGCCGGCTTCAATGAGCTTTCCCTCTGTTCTGGCTGCATCATCCAGAAAATGATCAACCAGCTCGCTAACACCACGAACATCATGGGCTTGCTGCTCATTCGCTGTTTCTTTATCTTGTGTTTCTAACGGGAATAAATCTGCATAGTCGCTTACCAGAGACGGACTGGTCGGTGTATCATGAGGAGTAGCAACCGTCTGTGTCTGAGCCTGTTGCGTACCGCTCGGCCCCTCATTATCGCCAGTATCGTCTTTATCCACTGCCTGAGCCTGCACATAATCGTCTCTCGAAACAGGGACTGACTCATCCCGGCGCGGTGGTCGGTCAATGCCGGGTGTCACCGCTTCCAGCAGGCTCATCCCCGTGCGCGGCGGGACTTTGATGAAACGGTTGATGCGAAATGTCTTGAGCCTGTCCATAGCGGTAAAAAACGAATGTCCACGGATGATATTACCCTTGAACAATAAATGAAACTCACCCTCGGACTACTGTTGCAGATCGGTGGTCGTCACGCGCTCTCTTTTTTCGATTTGTGCGGATAAGTTATCGATATAATCCAGTCCCAGTCCATCGCGTGGTCGGTCAAAGCCGGCGCTGATGGTGGTATAGGCCTCGCCGGCGGCCTTGATACATTTTTCAATGGACTCCTCATCATTTAGCCGCCCAAACCATTTGATATTGGTATTGCTCCAGACCTGGCTGGCCTCCTCCTCGCCCGCTTTTTTGATCCCCGGCCAGTCCTGGGCGCCGAAGGCAAAGGAAAAGCCCATGCTACGCCCCTGGGCGGGCAACACAGCAAAGTCTTCCACCGCCATGTAGCCGTATTCATCCAAGATGATGGATGTCGGTATGGCCGAGCTGGTCGGCTTGTTATCCAGCACGTCTTCCCGTTCGCCTTCCACATGCCGACCCAAGCCAGCGACCAGCGCATCTTTGATGCCGGATAAAATAATTTTCCCTACGTTCTTACGCTCCGCCCCTGCCTTTTCGATCGCCGGCAACATGAACACCAAAATGCGCCGGTTCATGATGACATCAAAGTAATCAATCTCGCCTATTGTCGTCCAGTAGATATGCCCATAGGTATCCGATAGCGAGGACAAGGCGCGCGTGAAATACATCTGCGCATAACCAAATTGTACTGCAACTTCAGGCCCTTGTTCGTTCACCGGCTTGTCTGGATTATATCCGGGTAAGGAAAGCAGATACTCGCTCACGGCATTTAAGGATTTCTCGGACAAGTCTGTTCGCCTGGATAGCTCAACCACTCTCTCCAGGTTCAGGTATTGCCGGATGACAGACGCCCCAAGCTCCAACTCGCCCCGGTCGCGCAACTCGGTTAGCGGATACATAATGGAGCTGACCAGCGAGACAGCCCGCTCAAAGAAAACGGCATTATCCCCTTCTTGCTCTTTCAGCAGGGAGGTCAGCATCTGTGTATTGCTGTCGGCGGATCCTCGGGCAAAGGGATTGGTATCGTTGGATAGGCGCTCGGTGTCTTGGGCGGCCACATTGCGCCCGCCGGTGATGTAATTGATGATCAGCAGATCGTCTTCTCGGCCCATCGCTCTGGCCATGGCGGCTGTTGTCCACAGAACATCGGCAGCGCCTTTAGCATCGCCATACACACAACCGCCGCCCATCGTTAAGGTGTTGGCCATCAGCGCCGTCATGACCTCAGTCTTGCCCGCCCCCGTGGTGCCTAGGAACAAGCTGTGTTGCAAGATGTCATCGCGGTGCAGAAATATCTCCTGGTGGGAATCGATCTCATTGCCAAAGTAATACATGCCTCTGGACTTGTTGAAGCCACCTCGTATGCCGGGTCTCGGATCGTTGTAGTCCGTCATCTTGGCTTCCACGGGAAGCCTTAAAGGTAAGACGTTTTCCTCTCGGTGCATCCACCAAAGCAACGTGAATAGACCGGCTGTCGGCAAGGTGAAATGAATGAGTACGGTATAGTAGCAGCTAACAATAAGTAATAATGCAATCAGGCTACACACCAATACCGGCTCGCCCAATACAGCGTAGATACGCTCGCCAATGGAATTGGTATCACGCAGATACCGATCAGCATCATAGACTTGCCGCTTTTTGAGTCCTTGAATTTTCCTGGGCATCCGTTACAGACAACTCTCAGGATATGCAGGCGTGACAGCAGCGGGATCAATCACTGCATTGGCCGCTGCCTGGTCTGATTTAAGCAGACCCATATCATTTGCTTGCTTGATCAGCACCTGTAATTCTTCCATTGTGCTGGTATCAGCTATGGCTCTGGCCAGTTGCTCACCGGCGGTCTCGTGCTTAGTAGATGCGGGTACATTATCCTGCGTGCCGATAACAGCCAGATCATTACCGGAAGATAGAAGGTGAATAAATTGCGCACGGACTGGCGGCAAAATATGATTTACGTTGCTCGCACGGATGATGGCTTGGTGGTCAAGCGGGCGGGAGAGGACAGGGCTGGCCGCCAGCTATTGGTAAGCGACCATCCGGCTTGGGATGCTGTGCCTTTGCCTGCCGATGCCGAGGTGATTGGTGAGGTGGTATGGGTGGCGAGGACGTTGGGGTAGTTCATTCATCAAATACTCGCCAGTATGTGTACGGACTGACCTTATCACAGCAACATATCCCATAGACAGGCTACAAAACTATTATCACATACCTGGCGCTGTTCGTGATTGTTTAGATGCTGTCGCTATGCAGGGTGTTATGCTCAATGCTTCCATATAAGGCTTGAAACCATTTTCAACCGCTTCACACACCAATTTGATAAAAGGATCATAGTCTTTCTCTGTATGCGCCTTATCCAGTGCCTGGTAGTAGGAAAAACGCTGACCTATCTCAATAATGGCAGGCGGGTAACCGGCCTTCATTAGTTCAAAATTCATCAGCAGGCGTGAGGTCCTGCCATTCCCATCAATAAAGGGATGAATCTTAGCAAAGTTGGCATGGACATGCGCTGCTCTCTCAACAGGATGCAGTGACAGTGCTTTTTCCATGTACCAGGCGATGAAATCCTGCATCTCTCCTGCTACCAGTACCGGCGCTGGAGGAATATGCCTGGCACCGCCAATCCTGACCATCACCCGGCGATATACACCGGCATTATCATTATCAATCTGCCTTAAGACCAATTGCTGGATGTTTTTAATATGCCGTTCAGACAAGGCTTGATTTTCCTGAACCAGACTGTCAACATAATCAATGGCCTCAATGTGATTGATGACCTCAAGGTGCTCTTTCATGGTCTTGCCGCCCACAGTGATCCCCTCAAGCACCACCTTGGTTTCCATGAGTGTTAGTGAATTGCCCTCAATGGCATTGGAATGATACGTCCAATCCAGCACGAGGTTCTCTCGCAGTCTGGCGAGAACTGCCTGCGGTAACGGGCGATGTTCGTCCAGTTGTGCCTTACGCTGCTCAAGTATTCCATAGGCTTGCATCATGGCACCTTATTATAGTTTCATAAAATAATCACTTGGATAAGCTCTTGACCGATAACCAATCATGTGTGGCGGTGTGGTCTACAAAAGAGATGACAAGACCATTAAAATCTACTTCCCTGCGCCCGGGGGCCAGGCTGCCGGTGCAGGTAGATAAATCCAATGATATTCAGTTCCACAGCTGGGGCCGGCGATAAGGAAGAACAGGGCAGGCTATGGGCAACCCAGCCACCAACAGGGCATATTGGATGAGTAAATCTACCTTTTGCAGATCAGTTTGCATTATGCAAATTGTATCCGTTCAGGCTGGTTCAATCACCCCAGCCGCTCGGCGATCTCGGTCGGTGTCGGATTATAGTAGATCATCAATGACCTTGGGGCACGATGTCCCACCATCCTGGCTAGATCCAGCACATCCAGCTTTCTGGCCAGCCGGGTCAAGGCTTCATGCCGGGCATCATGAAAGGTCAGATTATTAATACCTGCCAGTTTGACGGCTTTACGAAAGTAGATGGCGCCGCTCTCCTGCGAGACAGCGAACACCTTGCCAGTTGGTTTCGGTGGCAATGCCCGAAATAGTTCAAGCGCTTTGCTGGATAAGGGAACATGTCGGCTACTACCATTTTTGGTGTCGTGTAAGGTGAGATAGCGACCAGTCAAATCAATATCCGACCAGTCCAGGCCCCATATCTCCCCCTGGCGCATGGCGGTTTCCAAGGCAATTAAAAACGCATAGCCCGTCTGCTTACGCGCAGTCAGCTTCACATCCTCATGGAAATACAAGGCTTTTAGTATTGTGTCGATCTCATCTTTGGAAATCCGCCGCTCTCGGGGCGGCGGGGCCTTGGGGCGGTTACAATCTTTACAAGGGTTTGCCTTCATCCATTTCCATTTGACACAATGGGTGAAGATGGATGAAAGCAAATTCAAATCCCGGTTAATGGTACTTGCTGAAGTTGTCTGCTCGGCAATCCAGCGGTTCACATCCTCTGTACGTAGCTGCTCTAACATGATATCGGCGAGAGGGTCACGCCGGTGTTTGTTGATGCGTACCTTATCCCAACGCTCGCCCTTTCTACCTCTGGAGACTTCCACCTCATAGCGATCCAGCGCATCCAACACAGTTTTTCCACGAATAACACCCGCCTCATCCGAAAGAGACTGCTCCATCTCCAGCGCCTAGCTTAAGGCATTGACTTTGGCGGTGAATGTCTTTGACTTGTAGAAGCCTTGTCGCCTGATTTCGGCCAACCACTTTTTGCCATTTTTTCTAATGCTTGCCATAATCGCTCTTATTCGTAAATTTTACGAAAGAAGCACCAGCTAAAGCAAGTTTAAGTAAATAGATTGGAAATGAAAAGGCTTTTAACTAACTGATAGTAAAGAATAATACTGCAAAAGTACCATATAGGTAAAATAGCTGATGGTGCCGAAGGAGGGATCGTTGGCCTGCGGGTTGGTGAAGGCATGCAGGGTGTTGCCACAGACATGGAGTTGCCAGTCTGCGCCGGCTTGGGTTAATTCATCTGCCAGGGCATTTACCGAATCAGGCGGCGCCATCGGGTCATCGTGGCCGTGCAGCACCAGTACCTTGGCCTTTATCTTATTGCCTTCTGTGTTGCCCGGCGCCCCCAGCAGACCATGAAAACTGACCACACCGCGCAAGTTTGTGCCGATCCGTGCCAGGTCCAGCACCGCGAGGCCACCAAAACAAAAGCCGATGGCCGCGATCTTGTCTGCATCGACCTCGGGCAGGCCACGCAAGACATCAAAGGCTCTGGTTAGTCGTGCTTGCAGCAAGGCCCGGTCATCCATGAAGGGCTGCATCAGGGCGGCGTTCTCCTCAACGCTGCTGCCCAGTACGCCCTGGCCGTACAGATCGATGGCAAAACCGACATAGCCCTGCGCGGCCAGTTTCCGCGCCTTGTCGCACTCAAACTCACTTCTTCCGGCCCAGGCATGGACGACCATGACGCCGGGGCGCTGCCTGCCATCGGGCTTATCACTGGCATCGTCCCAGGCGAGAAGGCCCTCCGGCATGAGGCCATCGTGTTCATATTCTATGCGTTTTTCCTGGATCATTTTTTTGCCTGCGCTGTCTTAGATTCACGACCTAACTGTATTAAAAAAAACCAGTAATGACAAACAGCAAGATCCCGGTGCTAGAGCTTCAAGCCCAGCCCCTTGATCTTCCGGCTGAGCGTATTCCGCCCCCAGCCTAGTAATGCCGCCGCATCCTGGCGGCGTCCGCCCGACTCTTTGAGCGCCTCTTCGATCATGATGCGCTCAAACTTGGGCAGCGCCTCACTGAGCAGCCGGCTCTCTCCCCGGCGCAGACTTACTTCCGCCCAGCGCCGCAACAGGCTCTCCCAATCATCCTTTGTGCTATCCTCGCCGGACTGCTTCAACTCAGGCGGCAGGTCGCTGATATGGATGGATTTTCCTGAGGCCATGACCGTGATCCAGCGACAAAAATTTTCCAGCTGCCTGACATTGCCCGGCCAGGCTAATTGACTGAGATGAACCTGGGTCTCTTCCAGCACCTGCTTTACTTCGATGCCTAATTCTTGGGCGACCTGCTGCAGGAAATGTTTGGTCAGCATGGGAATATCACCGCGCCGCGCCCGCAAGGGCGGGACATGCACACGTATGACATTCAGCCGATGGAATAGATCCTCGCGAAAGGTGCCCTGCCGGACCTTCTCTTCCGGTTGCTGGTGGGTGGCGGCGATCACGCGCACATCCACCTTGAGCGGCACATGCCCGCCGACGCGATAAAACTCGCCTTCGGCCAGCACCCGCAACAGGCGCGTCTGCAATTCCGCCGGCATATCGCCGATCTCATCGAGGAACAAGGTGCCGCCATCGGCCTGCTCAAAGCGCCCGATGCGCCGGGCGTTGGCGCCGGTAAAGGCGGCCTTCTCGTGGCCGAATAATTCCGACTCCAGCAAATCCCGGGGAATGGCGGCGGTGTTTAGCGCAATAAAGGGCCGCTCCACCCTGGGGCTGTGTTTATGCAGCGCCCTCGCCACCAGTTCTTTTCCGGTGCCGGATTCCCCAGTGATCAAGACAGTCAGATGGGAACGGGATAAGCGGCCGATGGCACGAAAGACTTCCTGCATGGCCGGGGCTGCGCCGATGATGTCCGTTATCTTGGCAGCACCGCCCGCGCTCACCACCGTGCTGCTTGCTTGTGCCTGTTGTAGGGCCCGCCCTACCAGTTGGATCACTTCATCCACGTCAAAGGGCTTGGATACATAGTCAAAGGCGCCGGCCTGGAAGGCGGACACCGCCCGCTCAAGATCTGAATAGGCCGTCATCACGATGACCGGCAGCGTCGGCAGCTGTTGCTTTAAGCGCTCCAGCAGGGAGATCCCGTCCAGGCCCGGCATGCGCACATCGGAGATGAGCACATCCGGCACGGACGAGGCCAGCCGCGTCAACAGCTTTTCTGGATGATCAAAGCTGACCACCTTTACTCCTTCTCGGCCGAGCGCCCTCTCCAGCACCCAACGGATGGATTTGTCATCGTCAAGCACCCAGACTTCGCCCGGCTCAGACATCGCACTCATCCAGTGGCAGCAGGATTCGGAAGATGGTGAGATCGCTCGTGCGTTCATACTCGATCGCCCCGTGGTGTTGCTGGATCAGGGATTGCGCGATCGACAAGCCGAGGCCGGTGCCTTCGGCGCGGCCGGTGACCAGGGGATAGAAAAATTCGCTTTCAATCTCGGCGGGGATGCCCGGCCCGTCGTCGATGATCTCTATGTTCACCGCCAGCCGGTGGTGCTGCTGCCGGATAGTACACTGGCGCCGAATGCGGGTGCGCAGCAAGATCCTGCCTTCGCCCCCGGTGGCCTGTATGGCGTTTTTGAGAATGTTCACCAGGGCCTGGATGAGCTGCTCCCTATCCGCGCACAGGCTCGGCAGGCTGGGATCATAATCCCGTTCTATCTGTAAGCAGGTATGCAATTCCGCCTCGACAATGCCCTGCACATAGTCCAGCAGTTCATGCACATTCAGGCTGATGAGCGCCTGCTGCTCATGCGGTGTTAGCATTCGGTCGATCAGCTTACACAGGCGATCAGCCTCGTTGATAATGATCTGGGTATATTCGCTGAGCGCCTTGTTTTCATGTAATTCACGCGCTAGAAGCTGCGCCGCACCGCGTATGCCTCCCAAAGGGTTCTTGACCTCATGGGCCATGCCTTGTAAGGATTTGCGCGCCGCCTCATGCAATGCCGAGATGCTCTCCTCACGCTTTACCCGCGTGGATGAACGCGCATCAATCAACTCCACCACGACCTCCTGACAGCGATCCCCATCCAGCAGCGGCGTGATCATGCCATCTAAGGTCAGCGCGCCTGCGGCATCCCGGGCCAACTCAATCCCCCATTCGGCAAAGGGCTGGCCTGTTGCCAGGGCGCGTTCAATGTTAGCCACAAACTCAGGCAGGCCGGGCAAGAGCGCAGCGGCACTGGTGCCGATCAACTTACGCTGACTCATCGACAGCAGATTTTCTGCGGCGGAGTTGATATGCCTTAGCTGCAAATTGTCGTTAAAGACGAGCACGGCCGTCTGGATATTTTCAAGTAACTGGGTAGCCTTTTCCGCAGAGAAACTCATCGCAGGTATTATGCACTATCCTGGTGCAAAAAACGCACCTTGTTGTTGCATCAAGGCGCATGACATAGAGAGAATGATAGTCAATTCAAGCACTTACCTAGTCATGCACCGCGGAGAAACGATGTAAACAGCTTTCACAAGGCAAAAAGCAGGCCAAGTGAGGGGCGCTTATCCCTTCTCTGCATGGACGGAGCTCATCGACCGGGGGCTATGGCTTGAATGACTATCTTGATAGTGCTGCTGCTTCGCATCCCTCCTTAGTTTGTACAGCTCTGCCTTCCCGAAAGGAGTTGCCTTGCCTCCCCGCCGCCATTCCTGGCTTGGCCAGGAATCCAGTCATAAGAAAGTGCCGGCAACTCTTTAATGTTACTGTCTTTACGCTATCCCCCCCAACGTTGGATTGTGGACTTTCCCCACCCGCAAAGAAACAGAAGGCTTAGTGGATTCCTGCCCCTGCTCGTAGGCAGGGGTGACGTTCTTCCGCAGGAATGACGATCTTTATCCGCAGCGGCATGGTGGGCTTGGCTCACAGCCGCCGGTGGATGTAATTCCCCGCCTAATCCTGGGCGATTTTTTGTTGTAAGTCCGCCAGGGATTGGGCGCTGTGCAGGGGGCGATAGATCGGGCGGCCGAGCACCCGGGAGATCTGCGAGGTGGAGAACATGCCGCGGATGACTTGGCCTGTTTCGGCGGTCTCGATCACGAGGGTATGCGGGCGGTTGAGTTCCTGCATGGTGTTGATCACATGCCGCACCAGGGATTGTTGCACGTAGTCAAGATCAAAGGCCGGCGTCTCTTCCAAGCGCGTCATGATCATCGATACTTGGATGTCGGCATGGCTGATGCCGTGGTTCTCGGCATATTGCACCGGTTTCTCGCTCTGGATGTCGTAAGAAGTGATGATGCCGGCGATGTGATCCTGCTCATCGGTCACCAGCAGCAGGCGTACGCCGCTGCTCTTCATCTTCTCCAGCGCCAGCTGGGTGCCGAGCAGGGGCTCCACCGTGATCGGCTTTACCAGAGAGAAATCCGTCATCACCGACAAGGCTGGGTGGTTCTCCGAGATCTGTTTGTTTTCCAGATCAGTAAAAACACAGGGCAGGGCGCCGGGGATGTCCAACAGCGGGATGGTCTTGATCTTGTTGTCCATGGTAGCTACCCCTTAAAAAAATACAGGCATGGTAGTTTAAGGGTAGGCCATGAACGGCGGCTTGTACAGGTTTAGCGGGTGGGCTGATCTCGCGCGCCCTCATTTTGTGGCGCGGATTGTGTCTCTTGAGGCAGACGGGCAAGCCGCACGAATTCCTGTACAATGCGCCGCATGGGGATAAAGGCTCAGCTCATTCATAATTTTCGTTGGCTTACCTTAGTCGGCGGCCCGCTGCTGGGGCTGTTGATCTATTATCTCTGTCCCGAGACCTTTATAAAGCTGGATGGCGAGCGGCTGGTGATCGGCCATGCCGGCAAGGTGACCGCCGGGCTGGCGGTCTGGATGGCGATCTGGTGGCTGGGGGAGTCGATCTCTATCTACGCCACGGCGCTGTTGCCGCTGGCGGTATTTCCCTTAGCCGGCGCCAGAACCATGAAGGAGACGGCCCTGGGCTATGCCCATCCCTTGATCTTCCTATTTATTGGCGGCTTTATCCTGGCCCTGGCCCTGGAGCGCTGGCAACTACATAAACGCTTCGCCCTGATGGTCCTGCGCACCATCGGCACCGCCCCCGGCAAACTGGTCGGCGGCTTTATGTTTGTCTGCGCGGTGTTGAGCATGTGGATCACCAACACCGCCACCACCCTGGTCATGCTGCCGATTGCCTTGAGCGTGATCGCGATCTATGAAAGACAATTTCCGCATAAAAAGAACCTCGCCCTGTGTCTGCTGCTGGGCGTGGCCTATGCCTCTTCCATCGGCGGCATCGGCACGATCATCGGCACGGTGCCCAATATCTTCGCCTCGTCTTTTCTGCAAAATGAGTTAGGCGTAGAGATCAGCTTTTTAACATGGATGAAGATCGGTGTGCCGGTGGTGATCCTCTTCGTCCCCCTAGTCTGGGTGGTGCTGACAAAGTGGGTCTATCCGCTCGATGATGAGGCAATCGATAGACAAGCGCTGGGCACTCGTCCGGAGCCCTGGGATGCAGGGTCCTGTTTGACCTTGCTGGTGTTTTTTGCAACAGCCTCCGCCTGGATGTTCCGCCCCCTGCTCAACAGAATAGATCTGTTACAGAACCTGTCTGATTCGGGCATTGCCATCATCTCCGCCTTGTTGTTATTCGTCATCCCCAGCAGCATTGAAAAGAAAGAATTCCTGATCGATTGGGAGACGGCGGTTAAGATCCCCTGGGGCATTATTCTCTTATTAGGCGGCGGCATTGCGCTTGCCTCCGCGATCAGCGCCAATGGCATCAGCGCCTTGTTGGCGAGTTATCTGGGCGCGGTGCAGGGCCTTCATCCCTTGCTGCTGTGTCTGGCCGTTGTTGCGCTGATTATTTTCTTAACCGAGCTCACCAGCAACACCGCGACCACAACCGCTCTGGTACCGATGCTGGCGGCCATGGCCACTGGTCTGGGCGTTGACCCGATCCTGCTGATCATTCCCGCCACCATCGCTGCCAGCTGTGCCTTCATGCTGCCGGTTGCCACGCCGCCGAATGCCATCGTGTTCGGCTCCGGCCTGCTGCGCATCCCGCAGATGGCGCGCGCCGGCCTGTGGCTGAACCTGTGCGGCATCTTCCTGGTGAGCATCGTCTGCTACCTGTTGCTGGGCTACCTGTTCTAGCTTTTCCCGTCCATGTCAAGGTTAGCGGCCAGCTGGCCCTTTGCTGTCGATCGCCTGCCCTTCTTCTATGGCTGGGTGATCTGGTCTGTCTCGACCGTAGGCATCCTGATGTCCATCCCCGGGCAGACGATGGGCATGGCGGTCTTCACCGATCATTTTATTGAGGTGCTGGGCTTATCCCGCACCCAGCTCTCCATCGCCTACTTGCTAGGCACACTCGGCAGCTCGATCTTCCTAACCCGCGCTGGGCGCTTTTATGATCAGGCCGGGGCGCGCACGACTATCGCCGCGGCCAGCATCGTGCTCGGCCTGTGCCTAGTGTTCATCGGCTGCATCGACATACTCGCACAAAGGCTGGTTTTGCTCGCCGGCCTGCCCGCTGTAGCGCTCACCTTTCCGCTAATCCTGCTCGGCTATTTCGGCGTGCGCCTCGCCGGCCAGGGCGTACTGACCAGCGCATCGAGAAACCTGCTCCTGGTCTGGTTTGAACGGCGCCGCGGCCTGGTCTCTGGCGCCAGGGCGGTATTTGTCACGCTGGGCTTTTCCCTGGCACCACTTTTGTTGGCCACGCTCATCAAGGCATTTGACTGGCGCGTGGCACTTTTCGTGCTGGCCGTGATTGTCGGCCCGGTCTTTGGCTTGATCGCCCTGGTGCTGGTGCGCGATGACCCGGAATCCTGCGGCCTGCTGGCGGACGGCCAAAGAATTGACGCTACCAAAGAGACGCCAGCGCGCATTCCCGATAAAACGATAAAACAGGCGCGGCGCAGCCCGGTCTTCTGGCTCTACGCACTGGTGCTGGCTATGTACTCCCTGTTTGCTACCGCCATGGTCTTTCATATCGTCTCCCTGTTCGCAGCAGCCGGCAGAGGCGCGGCCGCGGCCTTTGCCTATTTCCTGCCGCACGCCATGGTCTCGGTGGCGGTTAATCTGCTGGCCAGCTGGGCCGCCGATCACTGGCCCCTGAAAAGTCTGCTCATTGTACAACTCATCGGCTTTATCTTGGGCGCCTGCGGCCTGCTTGCGCTTGCCCACGACTGGGGCTACTGGCTCTTGATCGTGGGCCTCGGCAGCTGTAGTGGTCTGTGGGGGGTGTTGTCGAATCTCGCCTTCATCCGCTTCTTCGGGCGGCTGTACCTGGGCGAGATCAGCGGCCTGAACATGAGCCTGACCGTGCTCGGCAGCGCCATCGGCCCGGCATTATTCAGCGTTGGCAACGATCTTTTTGGTTCTTACGATGCGGCAATCTGGCTAAACGTGATCCTGCTCGCAGCCCTGCTGCTTGCGGCAATGATGATCAAACAAGAAGAGCCGGGGCGTTCACCTTAAGCCGCAGGATTGGCCATGCCCTTCTTTACGTATGCTTTATCTAAAAGTTGCCTTAAAACAGCCAATGCCAATATCAGCCGACCTGGAATGCTTGCATATTGCTTGCATACGAAGTACAAATACGGCTTAATCCAAGCCCTTTTCGAATTTGCCTTGATAAAAATACACTGCCTAATGCTCCATCGCCTGAAAAACCTGCTATCGAAAGGCGCCCGACATGCCTGAATTCGGCCTGGTAAACTGGGTCATCCTGGTGGTCTATATTATCGCCAACCTGCTGCTTGGCTATGTGCTGGGCAAGAAGATCAGTTCGGCGCAGGATTTCTATCTCGGCAAGCGCACCACGCCCTGGTGGGCGATCGGCGTTTCCGTGATCGCCACCTATGTGAGTGCCCTGACCTTTCTCGGTGCGCCGGCCTGGTCCTACACCGAAGGTCTGTCAGTCATCGCCATTCATCTTAATTACCCGCTGGTGATCTTCGCGGTGATTACCTTTTTCTTTCCGTTTTTCTATAACAGCGGCGTTGCCTCAATATACGAATACATTGAAAAACGCTTTGGCACCATGGCGCGCGGTACGATCTCCAGCATCTGGATCTTGTCGCAAACCCTCGCAGCCGGGGCCATGCTGTATGCCACTTCTCTGGTGCTGGGCTTTATTACCGGCATGGATGTTGTCCATGCTATTTTTATTGTAACGCTGATTGCGCTGATCTATACCGCGATGGGCGGGATTACCGCAGTGATATGGACGGATGTGATCCAGTCCGCCATCTTGTTGATAGGCACCATCATTATTGTCTTCGCCCTGTTTGAGCAGATGACCATGCCCTTGTCGCAGACTTTATCCGAGCTCAAATTGCAGGGAAAGATGAATCCGCTGGATTTTTCTTTTGATTTCACCAAGGTCACGACAGTGTGGTCGGGCGTGATCGCCATGACCATCTTCCACATTATGGTCTATGGCACCAACCAGATGATGGTGCAACGTACGTTGGCGGCGAAGAATATCGGGGATGCCAAGAAGTCCTACATGCTGATGGGCTTCTTGGCCTTCTTTATCTATTTTCTGTTCATTCTGTTAGGCGTGCTGTTTTACAGCTACTACGGCGGCCGGGAATTTGAAAACGGCAACACGATCATTTTGCAATTTGCCGCTGACTACGGCCTGCCCGGCCTGATGGGGATTATTGCTGCTGCCGTGATGGCGGCCTCCATGTCGAGCATGGATTCCGCATTTAACTCGTTGTCAACGGTGGCCACTGTGGATTTTTATCAGAAATATTTCAAGACGGACGCCTCACCGGAACATTATCTGAAGATAAGCCGAATATTTACCGTGGTGTTTGCGGTCTTGATTATCATTCCCGCCATCATCTACACCCGAAGCGAAGGCTCGGTGCTTGAGATCTTGAGCAAGGTCGGGTCCTTTTTCGTTGGTGCGCAGCTGGGTATGTTCGTGCTCGGCTTTTTCTCCAGACAGGCAACGGAAAAGGGATTGCTGGTGGGTACCGCAGCGGCCTTTATTGCTGTTGCTCTTGTTGCCAGCTTCACGGATATCGCATGGCCCTGGTATTGCGCCACCGGCATCATCGTCAGCGTCCTTGTAACGCTGGCTGCAAGCCGCATCATCGACGGGGTGCAGGCGGAGCATTCTCCCTACACGATCAAGGGACAGATAAAGAAATTCCAACAAGAGAAAATCGCGGAGATGGAAGGCGGCTGGTATGTCGTGCCAGGAAAGGTTGACAGATGCGCCTACCTGCTGCTGCTGTTTTTTCTCGGCGTGATGCTGTTTCTGTTCTTCTTTGAACGCCTTATCTAGGCAGATAAAATTGTACTCCCCGGTGGAAGTTATGGCGAGAGAATCTGAAAACCTGAAAAACAAAAAGGCGGTCAAGGCGCTGCTGGATAATATTGCCAGCGCTGATCTGGACAGCCTGAATAAAAATCTGCACACGGCCTATCATGATGATGCAAGCTGGCGCGGTTCCCATCCAATGAATGAACTGCAAGGAATTGCGGCCATTGAAGAGGTGGTGTGGACGCCGTTGCTGAGTGCCTTTCCTGATCTGGAGCGGCGCGATGATATTGTAATAGGCGGGAATTACGACGGCCGCCACTACGTGGGCATGGTCGGGCATCTTGCCGGTAGTTTCAAACACGACTGGCTTGGCATCCCGGCAACGGGCGGCCTGATGTACCTGCGCTACGGCGAATTTCATCAGCTTGTTGAGGGCAGGATATGCCAGAGCACCGTACTGCTTGATGTATTGGATGTCATCCGGCAGGCGGGATTTTGGCCGCTGCCGCCCAGCCTCGGCAGCGAGGAGATGTGGCCGGGGCCGATCTCCGCAGACGGCGTTATGCTCACCGAGCAGGACGCGCAAGAATCCGCCGCCAGCCTGGCCTTGACAAGGGCCATGCACCGGTCACTGGATAATACGATCATCGAGCGTGAGGGGCTGTTGAAGATGTCGCAAAGGCAATACTGGCACCCGAAGATGATGTGGTATGGGCCCTGTGGCATCGGCACCAGCCGCGGGCTG
The DNA here is from genome assembly GCA_963923955.1 of Gammaproteobacteria bacterium. GTDB lineage: Bacteria > Pseudomonadota > Gammaproteobacteria > Eutrophobiales > Eutrophobiaceae. Next base: position 310,051 of record OZ000552.1, on the reverse strand, counting down.
GAAGGCTTTGTTGACCGTCATCAGCGGCCCTTCCGGGTCGCCTTTCCGGTGCGCAACTACGACAAAAATCACTATGTCAGCATCGGCGATGGAAGGTATTCCGCCACCGCAGGTTGGCCAAGTGTGGTAGCAAAACACGAGGGCGGAAACTGGCTGGGGCTGGCAGCAACGGGCAAAGAGGTGGAGATGCGGGTGATGGATTTTTATCTCGCCGATGGCGGCCTGATCCGGGAAAACTGGGTGCCCATAGACATCGTGCATATCCTCTTGCAGCTGGGCGTTGATGTCATGGCCAGGGTCAGGCAACAGTTTCGCAAGCCATCAGTGTTTGCGTAGCAGGCGAGATACGCCGGCGTCATGCCCCTGCCCCCACGCCGGGAAGCACTTGATGCACAAGCAGATGATTACTTGATTACCCGCGGCTTGCCTATAATGCGTAGCGGCAAAATATCCATGCAGGGCTTTGATGAGGAATTTAAGGACATCGTTGATTACATACTCGTGATCACGGACCGCATCTGGCTGGAGAAAAATATCGGTGCTATTGCGCGTTATTATGCGAAAGATTGCCGCATCCATACCCTGGCCGGGCCGGTCTCAGGCAGCGCGGCCATTATCAATTCTACCATCAAGACCCTGGCCGCCTTCCCGGATCGATTGCTGAATGCTGAAGATGTGATCTGGGGCGGCAACGACCGGCAGGGTTTTTATTCCTCACACCGGCTCATCAGCCCGAAGATGAGCAACCTGGGCCACAGCGAATTCGGCCCGCCCACCGGCAAGCAGGCAAGCGTCCGCACCATCGCCGATTGCGCGGTGAAAGATAATCAGATCTATGAAGAATGGCTGGTGCGCGACAACATGGGCCTGGTACAACAGCTGGGACTTGAGCCACATCTCATCGCACAGCAACTGGCCGAACAAAACCGGGAAAACACAGCATTGCATTCCTGGTTGGCGGCAGAAACCGCACGCCTTAAAGCGCTGACATATCGTGCGCTATCCAGTGCCATCCCCGCGCCCAAAGATGATTTGCACGACTTCGTACAACATGTGTTCCAAGCGCTATGGCATACGCAAAGGCCGGCTACGATTGCATCCATTTATACCGCGGATGTCGTGTTTCACGGGCCGGGCGGGCGTGAGCTAAACGGGCATAGCGGCATCAGCAACTATATAGACGGCATTACTGCAAGCTTATCCGGCATCAAAACGAGCGTCGATCATGTCTGCCGGGTAGCGCGGGAAAATGATGAGTTTGATGTCGCGATACGCTGGACTTTGGTCGGCGTACATGACAAAGCGGGCATCTATGGCGAGCCTTCATATAAAAATATTTTTATCCTGGCTGTTACTCACTGGCATATCAAGCATGATGTCATTACTGAGGAGTGGACGGTATTTGATGAGCTGGCCGTTATGCGACAGATTTATGAGTAGGCCCGGCCCGTGTTTGTAAGGAACCTAAACTAAAGGTCGGCTGATGTTGGTTTAACAGTTGGAAAATTAAAGAGAGCAGACCGCAAGCCGGCATCTGCGTGAATGCGGGGTCAAAGCCGGGCCCTGGCCGGGATGGCGATTCTTTTATCTCGCAATCAAGGCAGACGTCATTCCCGCGCAAGCGGGAATCTACCCGGTTGCGGCATGGATTCCTGGTCAAGCCATGAATGACGGGGGAAGTGCCATCGCCGCAGTTGGACAGCGGCTGGACAGTGCGGTAGGGCTGGGGAGATTCGGACTGTCCCGCAACCTGAGGCAAAATTAGCTTGACTTCAATATTGCCGATTAACTACCGTCGTATTATTAGTGGTTTGATTACAGTTCAATCCTTAACCTTGGGAGATCAAGAGAATGGCAGGCCGTAAGACAAAAGATCTGGAGAATGAAATCAGTTTTGCGGTTAGCCCGCAGACGCTTGCAATGTTTGAAAAGTTGCAAGCAGATTTCGGCGTGAATAACAACGCGGATGTTCTCCGTAAAGCGCTGGCCCTGGCAGACATCGCCGCTGAGTACGCGAACGACGACCATGTGCTCAGGATCATTGATAAGGATAATGAACCGCTGGAAGTACAGCTGGCGAGCGGCAGTGCACAATGAAAATCAACGTTGAGGAACGTGCGGATGGAAAGGAATTAAATGCTGAGACGCGTGAACATGAAGAACACGATCTGCGTATATCCACTGTAAAGAGGATCACCTCCCTGTTCGAGAGGGCTAACAAGTACGTTCTTGGCGTTATAGCAGTCCTCATCCTTGTTGATTGCGTCACTCTGGCCTTAGGGGAGGTCAGACCGTCAGACAGGCTCATCAACAGCCACGTCATCATGGTGCTGCTGGGCGCAATGACTGTCCAGGTAGGCTCTATCATGCTGATAATCTTTACCTATCTTTTCCGCAAGAAGGCAGAGACGCAAGCCGAATAGGCGGACGGCGCAGTAGCGCGTTCGATTCCGGCCAGTCCGTCATTCCCACATTAAGAACGTCACCCCGCCCGTCCTCGCAGAAGCGGGGAGTGGAGGTAAGCACTTCCCCCGTCATTCCCGCGCAAGCGGGAATCTACCCGGTTGCGGCATGGATTCCTGGTCAAGCCAGGAATGACGGGGGAAGTGCCATCGCCGCAGTTGGACGGCGGCAGCGGCGGCGCAATAAACCCCTGCATTTCAATCCTTTGCAAAAAGCCGCGGCGTGTGCCGGCTTCGATTGTTCGCTCTCCCCTTCTCGCCCGTTCACCCGGCCGGGCCGATTGACAAGGCTTGTGTCGGCCACAGTTGATCGGGCTTGGGTTTTTGTATATTTACAAACTTTCAGATTTTTTGTATTTTTAGCACAAAAAGCGCTTGCATACGAAGTACATCCCGTATCAGAATGCGCCTTGTCATTTTTACAAGACGCATTTTTACGACAAAACTCGATACAAACCAACATTTAAGAGGGCATCATCCAATGAGCAATGCTACGCAAATGGCCGGGGAAAGCCTGGCCGCAGTACTGAAACACCCTTGTCGCCTGCCAGCGCACACCGGCGCCCAGGCGCATAACCCCCCCCCCCCCGCAGCCTGGCTACGCTACCCGCTCGCCCTGCTGTGCCTGGTCGCCATCAGCGCGCCGCAGGCCGCCACCGTGCTGGAGGAGGTCGTGGTGACCGCCGAGAAACGCGCCGAGAACGTGCAAGATGTCGGCCTGTCCATCTCGGCCTTCGGTGCCGATGCGATGGAGCGCGGCGGCTTAGATGATGTCAGTCGCATTGAGCTGCTGGTGCCGGGCGTGAATTTTGCCTATGCCGGCAACGATGCCAAGTTCAACGTGCGCGGCGCCAATTCCACCAACACCTTCAATGATAACGGCTCGATTGTCGGTACTTACGTTGACGGCGTGTATAAACCGCGCGCCTCGCAACAATCCCGCGCCTTCTTTGATGTCGAGCGCATTGAGTTCCTGAAAGGCCCGCAGGGCACCTTGTACGGACGCAACACCTTTGCCGGTGCCTTGAACTTATACACCAATCGCCCGAACCTGGACGGCGTCAGCGGTGACATCAAGGTCGGCTATGAGCGCTTTAACACCATGAAGTTTGAGGGCGCAGTGAATCTGCCGGTCAGCGATGAATTCGCCGTGCGCCTGGCGGGTTTTGTTGAAGACGGCGATGGCTTCGTGAAGAACAGCGCCGGCCCGGATGTGGGCGCTCCCAATGATCACGGCATGCGCTTCAGCGCCTTATGGACGCCGACCGATGAGATGGATGTGCTGTTTCGCTACACCCGCATCCGCGAATCCGGCACCTCTGCCGGCCTGTTCGGCTACCGCAATATCTGCCGGCGCACGACCTCACAGGGCCTCACCGACCCCTTAGGCTCGGTGGTGGATTGCCAGAACCCGCAAAACGGCTCCAACAAGCTGCCGCGTGGAAACTCCGGCGCATATGAAATCGCCCAAGATTATGTCCCGCCTATGGATCTGGATGACGATAATATTACCCTGGAAATCAACTATGACGCCGGGCCGGTGCTAGTCAAGTCCATCACTTCCTATACGAATTTCGAAAACCTGATCGGCTTTGACTTTGACTATAGCCAGACGCCTTTCAACATCGGCGGCTTTGATGAAACCGCCAAGTCCTTCACGCAGGAGCTGCAGTTCACTTCAAATTATGACAGCCCCTTCCAGTGGACTAGCGGCGCATACTACTCGCAGGACAAGACCTTTTTCAGCTTCTCCATCTTTAATCAGACGCGGGAGAATAATAATCGTCCGACTGTCGTTGCCCCCGGCGGCGGCAACTTAACCTTGCTGGACGGGACGCCAATCGTATCGGCCGCCACCGATCTGAACGGCCCTTTCGCCGATAGCCAGTGGATCAATATCGACACCTTCGGCCTGTACCTGCAAGGCGAGTTCAGCGTGCAGGAGAACCTGCGCCTGATCGCCGGTGCGCGGTATAACTACGAGAAGAAGGACTTGACCGGCGGCGGCAGCAACTTCACCCGCAACGGCCCCCCGGTCACCTGGCTGAACAAGGATGGCGACTCGCCCTTGGTGGTGCCGGAATTTTCCCGCGATGTGTTTTCTTATGACCGCGATGCCAGCGGTGCCAATACGCTGAACAAATCGTTTAACAATGTCAGCTGGAAGGCGGGGCTGGAATATGACCTGACTGAGCAGGATGCGATGCTGTACTTCACGGTCTCCACCGGCTTCTTGTCCGGCGCGGTGAACTCCAACGGCACCTCCACGGAAGAGCAGGAATCACAGCTGTATGAAGCAGGCATAAAAAGTACCCTGCTGGATGATACCCTGCGCCTTAACCTCAGCGCCCATTACACCGAGTACACCAACATGCTGGCGCAATTCCAGGTGCCAGACCCCAATACCGGCAACGTCATCACAAACAGCCGCAACGGCGGCGAGATCACGGCCTGGGGCATTGAGGTGGATAGCATCTATCAGGCAACGGAGAACTTGACGCTGACCGCCGCAGTAGGCTATCTGAACGCCGAGTTCGGCACCTTCGGCCAGACCAACCCCTATCAGCTGTTTGACGGCGAAATACTGCCCGACAACTTCGTGGATATGAAGGGCAGGACGCCAGGGTGGTCGCCGGAATTCACCGCCACCTTGAGCGCCGCCTATGAGGTGGCATTAGACGGCGGCGGCAGCGTAACGCCCTACATACAGTTCTACTACAGCGATGGCTACAACACCTCCAACCTGCTGGCGCTCGACCCCAGCCACCAGCAAGGCAGCTTCACCAAAACTGACCTGCGCGTGATCTGGCGCTCGGCCAGCCAGAAGTACTCGCTGGAGGGCTTCGTGGAGAACCTGGAAGACAAGGCGGTGCTGGCGCGCGGCAACAATGGCGGCGATGATAACGTGCAGACCGGCTATCTGTACCCGCGCAACTTCGGCGTGCGTTTTGCGGCCAGCTGGGATTAACTCACAATCAGCGATAAGGCAACAATGCCAAGGGGCGCGCTTTGCGCCCCTTCTTTTTTTGTGCTGGCCTGAAATGGCCGAGATGATTACACGGTCAGATTCCCTTTCGAGCAGGGGCTGAAGCGGGTAACGATTGAGTTGGATGTATGGCGGCTTAGTTAATTAGCCGCCGACATTATGATGATTTATTACGTGCGCCATCGGGGTGCCAACAGCCTCTTATCTGGTGGCACTGGGAAAATAAAACGAGATCACAAGGGTGACCAGCGGCAAGGCACCTATCTTGATGAGTTCAAACATGGCCTGCAGTGCTGTGTTGTCCGGGTACCTACCGTAGGCTATAAATACGCCGGTGCAAATAATCGCTAGGTAGAAGAGGACTTGCCTGACGAGTCTGAGCCGGTCGGCTCCGCTTATATCGATACTGCTGTCGGGCGAAAATTCAGTGCCAGCCTCTCTTCTTTCGCTACTTTGCTGATGCGCACCCGTAAGCTGATCGGCTCCACTGGATGAAAATTCATCACCGACTTTTATTTCTTTACTGTTTCCCTGCTCTTCGTTCATCAGACGTCAACAAACTGAGCAATCGCCTTGAGCTCACCCCCCTCTTCTTCCCTGACTACGCCAAGGGCATTGCCCTTAGCACCTTCCTTATAAGCAATAGACAACAGAGCAAAGGCCCTGCGCATAGCCTCGGCCTTACTGATTTTCTTTTCAGAGGCGATGAGGGTAAGACGAGCATCAATTTCTTCGGCTAAATCAACGGTAAATCTGGGCATGGTTTCTCTCCTGACCGGTTACTTTCCCATAATTATAGACATTCTCAGTATTTGCTGCAAATTTACTGCAAAATCACTTTGGGTCTTGAGGGTGTTACGCGCCGGCCAAACTTCAAGGGCCACCGGCGACATAGATGCCGGCCCCCGGCCCCAGCGGCAGGCCAAGCACCACCCATAGCAGCAATAAGGCTGACCAAGCCAGCGATAAGGCGATGCTATAAGGGAGCATCATGGCGATGATCGTCCCAAGCCCGGCTGCTTTATCGTATTGGCGGGTGAAGGCCACGATCACCCCGAAGTATGGCATCAAAGGGGTGATGATGTTGGTGGTGCTGTCACCAATGCGATAGGCCATCTGCGTGGCCTCAGGGGATATGCCCGATAAGAGTAGCATCGGCACGAAAATCGGCGCAATCAAGGCCCACTTTGCCGATGCGCTGCCGATAAAGAGATTGATAAAGGCCATGGTCAGGATGAAGGCGACCAGCAGCAGGCCGGCATGCAGTTGCAATTCGGCCAACACTTCTGCCCCCTTGATGGCGATGATGCCGCCCAAGTTGCTCCAGTTAAAATAACTCACGAACTGTGCGGCGAAGAACATCAGCACCAGATAAGCGGCCATCGTGGCCATGTGCTTTTCCATGCCATCCACAAATTCGCTGCTGCGGCGATAGCGGCCGCTGATGCGCCCGTAGAGAATACCGGCCAGCGCCGCATACACCGAGATCAGGGTTACGATGCCGCTGATGAAGGGGGAGCGCAGGATGCTGCCTGTCTGCGGGTCACGCAAGATGCCGGAGGTCGGTACCAGGCACAGTAATAATGCTGCGACCACCACCAGGCTGAAGACGGCCACCGCCCATAGGCCGCGCCGCTCCGCAGGCAGGATGGTCGTTGTTGTGGGCGCATCATCGCCCTGTTGATAGTCGGCAAAGCGCTTGCTGGTGATCTTCTCGGTTATCCAGCTACAGATGATAACAACCAGCACGGTCGAGACGATAAGAAAATAATAATTGCCGGCGGCATTGACCTGATAGTTGGCATCCACCAGCCCGGCCGCCTCTGTGGATATGCCCGCCAGCAGGGCATCCAGGGGGCCGATCAGCAGGTTGGCGCTGTAGCCGCCGGAGACCCCGGCAAAGGCCGCGGCAATGCCCGCCACAGGGTGGCGCCCGGCGCCGATAAAAACCAGTGCGGCTAAGGGTATCAGCACAACATAGCCGACATCAGCAGCCATGCTGGACAAGACCCCGGCCAGCACCACCGCATAGGTCAGCAACTGCGGCGGGGTCTTTAAAATCAACACCCGCAGCAGCACGGCGATCAGGCCCGAATGCTCAGCCACGCCAATGCCCAAGATGGCGATGAGCACGGTGCCCACCGGGGCAAAGCCGGTGAAGTTCGTCACTGTATCAGCCAGGATCCGATGCAGCCCGGCAACGCTCAACAGATTAACAGTCTCCAGGGTCTGCCCGGTCACCGGGTTCACCGCGCTAAAGCCTGCCATAGACAGCAAGGCGGACAGCGCCAGCACAATAATACAGAGCCAGACAAAGAGCATGGCCGGATTAGGCAGGCGGTTACCGGCGGTCTCAATGAGAGCCAGCAGCTTGTTCAAGGACATCGGGTTAGTTGGCATCATAAGAGTGAGCTAAAATAACTAAGTTAGTGTTTTGTAGATTTATACCATAGTGTCTTAGGAAGTTAAGCGCACCATTGCGGGGCGGCGGGCCTGTCGCCGCCGCGCACAACATAGGCCGTTGCTGTATCCTCGCCGGCGTTGCGGAATGAATGTGCCAGAAGTTTGGGCAGCGTCAACACATCCCCTCTTCCCAGGCTTACGCTTCCCCCCGCCCATGCAAACAGCAGTGTGCCTTGGTACATGTAGATCACTTCTTCTTCCGCTCTGTGATGTGAGGCAATCTCCGCCCCGGCATCCATGCGCAAACAACGCAAATGAAAACCATGCGGCCAGGTCATTTTGCCCGCAGCAATGGCCTCTTCCGGGTTGGCAGCGCCTATGATCGGGATCTCTTCTATGCCATCGGCCGCGGCCAATTCAGATGGGGAGGGGGCGGGAAAATCTTTAGCTGACCAGACGCATTCCTGCATACGCTCGGAGTTAAGCTTGCGCATACTTTTCACAACTTCCTCTGTGGTGGCCGGCATCACTGCGGCACCGTCCGGGACTTGCTCTCCCTTTGCCGTATCGATCAGTTGGCCGTTCTCCAGCAATACCAGGCCATGTTCTTCGGCCATGGCAAACACACTCGGCGCCCAGGTGACCCGACCGGGATCATCGCCACCCAATATGGAACACATATAACCCGATGCTGCCCCCACATTCTCAAAACCTCGAAATACCTGGGTCGGTATGGAAATGACATCGCCCGGCCCCAGGATTACTTCGCCGTCTGTTGCATCAACGCCGGCGCGAAAGGCCCAGTGGCTGTCCTGGACGATAAATACCTCTGCCGTTTCATGGCTGTGTTGGGAATTAACGCAATGGGGTGCCTGGCGCACACCGCCGATATTAAAGCCATGCAGAATATCAATGTGGACATGCTGCTCCGGGTTTTCCGCCACGCCCGGGCCGATGATGGTGAAGTTTTCTTTCTGGTTTCCCGGCGTGCGCGTGTCGATAAATGCCGTGGTACATGGCTTGAGTTCCGCATAACGAACCAGGCGCTGTTCTATTTCTTCCTGGCTGTATGAGGCGGTCATGTACGGGATTATTTGTTATTCAATAGGAGCATTGGAATTTACTTCGAATGCAAAAATGTTGCAAGGATATTATGCCCTCTTCGCAGCGCCGCTTAGCGAAGTATAATAAAACTATTTTTCCACGCCGCGGGATTGTGTCTATGCAGGATATTGATTTCATTGTTGATGCCCATCATCACCTGTGGGACCTTAAGGTCTGTCATTATCCCTGGCTGATGGCAAGGGGGGTAAGGCGCTTCTTCGGCGACCCCACGCCGATACAAAAAGACTACCTGGTGCAGGATCTGTTTAACGACATTGGCGAGCTGCCGGTGTCGGCCTCTGTACATATACAGGTCGGCGTCGAGGAATCCCAGGCGCTTTCCGAGACGCACTGGCTGCAGGGCGTAGCCGATGCCGCCACCAGCAAGGGCTTTCCACAAGGCATCGTCGCCTTTTGTGATCTCAGCGCAGAGGACGCCATTGAACGGCTTAAAGCACAGCGGCGTTTCCCCAACTTGCGCGGCATCCGACAGATCATCGGACGCTCGCCGGAAGAAGATGCAAAGAGCGGCAGCCATGCGCTGCTGGAGAATGCGAGCTGGATCAATAATGTGTCCAGGTTGGCAGAGTATGATCTCTCATTCGATCTACAACTCATCCCGGCGCAGCTGCCGCAGGCGGCGCGGGTCTTCGCACGTGTCCCGAATGTTAAAGTCGCCCTGTGCCATTGCGGCTCGCCCTTTGATCAGAGCAAGGCCGGCTTACGCTCATGGAAGGCAGGATTAAAACGGCTTGCGCAACTACCCAACCTGCACTGCAAGCTCTCGGGTTTCGGCATGTTCGACCATCACTGGACAACGAAAAGCATCCGTCCGCTGATCGAGAGCGTGATAGAGATCTTCACCCCGGCCCGTTGTCTGTTTGCTTCCAACTTTCCGGTGGACAAACTCTATGCTGAGTATCAGGCCATCTGGCGCGCCTATGATGCGATCACGATGGCCTATTCCAAAGCGGAACGCCGACAGATGTTCGGCGAGAACGCAAGGCGCTTTTATTCGCTTTAAGAGCGCCCGTGCAGTTTCAGGATTTTACGCTGCTGATAAGCGCAGCGGCGCCCTGCAATACAAAGGCATGATCCGAGCCCAATAAAAACAGCGATGCGCCTTGGTCAATCCAGTGTTTGGCCTCATTAGAATCAGGCACAAACATGCCGATGGGTTTGCCGAAATCCCGTCCCGCCCGGCATACTTTTTCCACCGCGCTTATGACGGCGGCATCGTTGGGGGAATGCGCTTTTAGCGCCACGGTCAGGTCAATCCTGCCAATGAACAGGCAATCAATGCCGTCAACGGCACAGATCTCATCAATCGCCTGCACGGCGGCGGGCTCTTCGATTTGGACGATGACGGTGGTTTCTGCCTTGCTCTCTGCCAGGTGCTGCGCCATGGGCTTGGTGCTATAGCCGGCGGCGCGGGGGGAGCCGGCGTAGCCGCGGCCGCCTTCCCCAAAGCCGGCGGACTTGACCGCGGCCGCAGCCTGCTCGGGCGTGTTGACATGCGGCACGACCACGCCCGCGGCGCCACAGTCCAGGGCCTGGAGTATATATTCCGGGGCATTGGCGGCAACGCGTATCAGCGCCGGCATGTGTGCGGCGCGCAGCGCCTGTACCGCGCTATCCAGTTCCAGTCTGCCAAAAGGGGCATGTTCTGCATCAAGGCATACCGCATCCAATTCCGTCAAACCCAATACCTCGCAGATGATCGGCGCGGGTGTCTTGACGAAGGTCCCGATGAGCGTCTCTTTGGCCAATAGGCGCTCTCGAAAAGAGGCGCTTGTCATGCGGCCCTTTTCCATAGCCGCGCGCTGGCGATGCGCGCACCTTCGCTCAGGGCGGCCAGTTTTGCATAGACAATATCTTCATCGACGGCACCGAAACCGGCAAAGGTGGAAAAGCCGCAGTCAGTCCCGGCGATGATCCGCTCACGCCCGACGATCTCGGCAAAGCGACAGATCCGCTCGGCCACCAGCCGTGGATGTTCGATAAAGTTGGTGGTGGAATCGATTACGCCGGGGATTAATATTTTCTCTTCCGGGATAGCACTGTCGCGAAACACCTCCCATTCGTGGGCGTGTCTGGGATTGGCCGCTTCAAACAGCAGCGCCTGTGGCTTTGCTTTCAGTGCAATCGGCAACACGATCTCCATCGGTGCGTCATGGTGATGCGGGCCTTCGTAGTTTCCCCAACACACGTGCAGGCGGATGCGCTCGGCAGGAATATTACGCAGGGCCTGGTTCAGCACTTCCACATGCAGGGTGGCCAGTTCAATATATTCCCGTTCATCCTTGTCCTTAAACATCATGTGTCGGCCTAGCCCCAGGTCCGGTGAGTCCAGTTGCAGGAGAAAACCGGCTGCCACGATGGCTTCATACTCCACTCGCATGGCCTCAGCCAGGGCCTGCAGATAGCCTTCGTGATCAGCATAGTATTCATTGGGTTGAAACAAGGCGATGACGCCGGGCGAGGCGGCATTCATAAAGGCCTCTTGCGGCTTGCTCTTTGCCACGGCGGCGCTGAAATTATCGATGTCCATCTGTACCGGCGCCATGTCCTTGGGCCTTATCTCGCCGACACAACGCGGCCGTTTGTATGCGGGCGTACCGCCGGATCTGGCCTGACGTTCAAGAAAACCCGGAAATTCTTCCAGGTCTTTAGGCGGTGTGCGCGGACTGTCGCCGGCAAAGCCCGTGATCCGATCCTTGATGTAGGTGGCATAGGAAATTTTGCTCATCTCCCCATCGCTGACGACATCAATGCCTGTTGCCACCTGACGCTTGACCACTTCGGTGACCGCCCGGGCGATGGTGGCCTGTAACGCCGACTCATCTTCCAGCGTACCTTTTTCTCTGGCAAAGACCCCGTCCGTCACCGCCTGTGAGCGCGGCAGGCTGCCAACGTGGGTGGTGAGGATGCGATCAGTGCTGGTTTTCATGGGCTTGTCTCTCTTTTAGGCGGCCTTTAGCCATGCCTGCATCTCGGCGGTTACTCGTTGCGGCTGTTCCATGGTCGCTAGATGACCGCACTCCTCTACAATCACCAGGCGGGCCTTCGGGATGCGTTCTGCCATCAGCCGGTGGGAATCCACGGGGCACAGCGAGTCTTCCCTGCCACACAGCACCAATGTCGGCACGCTAATCGAACTGAGCATCTCGACACTGTCCGGTCGATTTCGCAATGCACGGGTCTGGCGGATAAAAACGTCTTCGCCCAAGTCCAGCGCCATAGCGATAATGGTATCGAGCAGTGCCTGATTGTCATAGTTGGATGCGGCCAGGTAGCATGGCTTTAAGGAGTCGATCATGACCTGTTTTAACTCCCCCTGTACTACTCTGGCTAACAATTCATCCCGCAATTCACGCCGTGTCGGCGAATCGGCCTCGGCGTTGGTGCCCAGCAGGGCCAGGCGGGTGATTCGCTGCGGCGCCTGGCGCCACATTTCAAAGGCCACAACACCGCCCATCGAAAGGCCGGCCAGGGCGAAGGTTTCAGGCGCTGTTGCGAGTACCCGGTCGGCGGCATCATAAACATTGTCTGCGCTGCTGAGATCGGCCACGGTGATGGCTGCACATTCATCTTTTAAGCCTTCGGACTGCATCGCCCACAGGCGCTCATCACACATCATGCCGGGCAATAATAGGAGATGTTCCGCTTCCATTAAGTCATCTATAACCTGCAATCAAAATGAACACTGTGCAAAAGCGGGGTTAATGCACAACATAATTAAGGACTTCAAGCCACGCGGGCGGAGCTGCCGCCCTGCATCACGCCGGCAAATACGCGCATCTCCGCTGGCGTATCCGGCCGGTCCACCCGATCCATGATCATGCCCACCGCCGCCGCCGACATCTGTCGTACCGGCTGGCGGATGGTGGTCAAGCTATAACCCGACCACAGCGCCGGGGCGATGCCGTCAAAGCCCACCACCGAGATATCTTCGGGAATGTTCATGTTATATTCGCGGCGCAATGTATCCATGCAGCCAATCGCCATGACATCATTGGCGCAGATAACTGCATCCGGCCTGTTATTGACAATCAGTTCACGTACACCCGCCTGGCCGCTTTCATAAGTATAATCGCCCTGGACGATGGGGATCTTATCAAAGCCCAGCTCGTGCAGTCGATCGCGCGCGCCGGTGGTACGCTGGATGCTCACCAGTGAATCATCAGGCCCGCTGAGGCAGGCGAATGACTTGTGGCCGGCGTTCACCAGCGCATTCACCAAGAGCCTCTCGCCACCGGCCTGATCGCAGCATACGGAGCTGACCAGTCGGTCGCGGATGCTGCGATTAAAGAACACCAAGGGGATCTGTCGCTTCGCAAAATAGTCTATGCGCTGCGGCGACAGGGTGGAGGCCACGACAACGCCATCTACCTGGTACTGGAGTACCCGCTCAATGACTTCATCAACATCCCGCTCGTGGCGCAGGGTGAACAGAAGGACATGCACGCCGCGACGGGAGAAGCCCTGATTGAGTTCAAACAGCACTTCCGGGTAGTGCAGGTTGGTAAAATCAGACAGGATGACGCCAACGAGGTGGGAGCGCCGGGTAATCAGGCTGCGGGCAATCGCATTGGGCTGATAGCCCGATGCTCGGGCCGCCTGCATCACCCGCGCGCGCATCTCCTTCGACACGCTGGCACCGGGCTTGAAACAACGCGATACGGCGGATTGCGAGACGCCCGCCAGCCGCGCCACATCATAGGAGGTCACGCGCCGGCCCTTGTTCGCCGACGGCTTAGGGTTGCGCACCAGTTCCAGTGCGGGGATGCGGGGCTGCTTCATGGGAATATTTATGGGAATATCAGGCAGCCTTGTCAGCAAAGCGCCGCAGCCGAATGTCGGCTTGTTCCTTGTGGCCCATAAATCCCTCCAGCGCGCACAGCCGGGAGCAGTATTCGCCGACCTTGACCGAGGCCGCCTCGCTGACGCGCTGATAGGTGCAGGTCTTGATAAACTTGCCTACCCACAGGCCGCCGGTATAGCGCGCCGCCTTCTTAGTCGGCAGCGTGTGGTTGGTACCGATCACCTTATCGCCGTAAGAAACATTGGTCTCCGGCCCTAAAAACAGGGCGCCGTAGTTGCGCATAGTATTCAGGAAGTAATCCGGATCTGCGGTCATCACCTGTACATGTTCAGAGGCGAGATCATCGGCCACCTGCACCATCTCTGCATACGAATCGCAGAGGATTACCTGGCCGTAATCAGCCCAAGCGCGGCCGGCGATGTCGGCGGTCGGCAATATTTCCAGTTGCCGCTCAATCTCCCGCAGCGTCTCAGCAGCAAGCCGTTCCGAATTGGTCAGCAGGATTGCGGGGGAATTCGGGCCGTGCTCGGCCTGGCCGAGCAGATCCGCCGCACACAACTCGCCGTCAACAGACTCATCGGCGATCACCAATGTCTCCGTCGGCCCGGCAAAGAGATCGATGCCGACGCGGCCAAAGAGCTGCCGCTTGGCCTCGGCAACAAAGGCATTGCCCGGCCCTACTAACATATCCACAGCGGCAATGGACTCCGTGCCGATGGCCATCGCGCCTACCGCCTGTACGCCGCCGAGACAATAGATCTCATCCGCCCCTCCCATGTCCATGGCGACAACAATGGCCGGGTGCGGCCGGCCCTCATTGGGCGGGGCGGTGGCGATGATGCGCTGAACGCCAGCAACCTTGGCCGTGACCACGCTCATGTGCGCCGAGGCCACCATGGGATACCTGCCGCCGGGCACATAGCAACCGACGCTGCCCACAGGAATATTTTTGTGTCCCAGGATAACGCCGGGCAGGGTCTCCACCTCTACGTCCTGCAAGGCATTGCGTTGGTGCTCGGCGAAGTTTCGGATCTGCGCCTGCGCAAAGCCGATGTCTTCTACTACCTGCTCCGAGACCTCAGCATGGCAGGCCTTGATCTGCGCATCGCTCAAGCGAAAAGAGTCGGGACTCCACTGATCAAATTGCTCTGAATAATGACGCAAGGCGGCATCGCCCCGCTGGGTGATGTCCTCCAGAATGTCTTCCACGATCTGCCGCACCTTTGCATCCTGGGTTGCCACCTCCTCACCGCTCTTGCCGGATTTCAAATACCTTGCCATGTAAGTTCCTCCTTAAGGCCATAGAGTCTATGAATATATTTTTACTTGCGCGATAAAATCCTAAGCGATATTGTGCTCTGAATGCAATGTTTATCCACTCCCGGACGCGCAAGTCGATGACACCAAGCGAGCAGCCCAGCTATGCACTGACGGATAAGGTTGCGCTGGTTACCGGGGCCGGGCGCGGGATCGGGCGTAGCTGTGCAGAATTTTTGGCGCAAGCCGGTGCCAAAGTCATTGCCGTGGCGCGTACTGATACGGAAACCCGGGCCTTTGCCGCGGCCCATCCCGGACAAGTAGAGGCCTGGCAGGCTGATGTGACGGCCGATTCATTTTATGCCCGCGTGGAGAAGTTGCAGCAGCTCGATATCCTGGTGAATAATGCTGGCACCAACCGACCACAGCCCTTTGCAGAGGTAGACCCTGCGACCCTGACAGAGATGATTGCCTTAAATATCCACGCTGCATTTCGTGTGGCTCAAGCCTCCGCCAGAGTGATGTTACGGACGCAGACAAAGGGCTCTATCATCAATATGTCATCCCAGATGGGGCATATCGGTTCACCAAATCGAACGGTTTATTGCATGAGCAAACATGCGATGGAAGGACTCACCAAGGCGATGGCGGTGGAACTGGCGCCGCACGGCATCCGGGTCAACAGCGTTGCGCCGACCTTTATCGACACACCGATGACCCGGCCGATGCTGGAAGACCCCGAATTTAACAAATTCGTCTTGGACCGTATCCCCTTGGGCCATGTCGGCCAGTTGGAAGATGTTGCAAATGCCGTATTGTTCCTCGCCTCGCCACGGTCGGGCATGATCACCGGCGATAGTTTGAAAGTAGATGGCGGCTGGACCGCGCAATAATGTTTGAAAGGTGCGTTGTGTTCAATGTTGATACGAGGATCCATGACAAGCGCAAGCCCGACTGGGTAAAGGCTTAAGGTGGCGATGCTTGAATCCAACTCAGACAGGATGAGCGAATCCTCGGCAGTGCTTGTCTGATGCGAACATCTGGCTTCTACGGGGCACAAGGATCTACAGGCAAAAACAGCTTCGCATAGTGCAAAGTTTTACCCCGCAAGGCAGCGCATTTTCAAGACTGCTTAGCAGAAAAATCCGGTTTGCGCTTTTCCATAAAGGCCGATAGGGCCTCTTTGGCCTCGGCCTCTTTTAACATGGGCAGGAAATGCGCATTCTCGCGTTGCACCGCCGCACTGATGTTGTCACGCATCGAACTCTTGAGTAATTTTTTCGTTATTCGCAGTGCTTCAGGGGGTTGTGCGGCGATGCGCTCTGCCGCGGTCATGGCGGCTGCTTCCACCTCCGCCACGACAGCATTAACCAGGCCCATCTGCTTGGCCGTATCGGCATCAAAGCGCTCACCTAATAGCAATAATTCAGAGGCCCTGTGATGACCGAGCAAGGCCGGCAACAGGGCTGATGAGCCTGCCTCGGGACACAGCCCGACATTCACAAAGGGAAATTGAAAACTGGCATCAGGCGAGGCATAGACAAGATCGCAATGCAGCAGCATCGTTGCACCAACCCCAACCGCCACCCCGTTCACCGCCGCAATAACCGGCTTCTCTGAGCCGATGATCGTATGCACAAAGGCAAAAGCAAGCACCGGACTGGAATCATCCGCAGTCGGGTTTTGCAGAAAGTCCTGAATATCATTACCGCTGCAATAACTGTCACCAGATCCCGTCAACACAGTAACAAGAATTTCGTCATTTTCATTCGCCTCCCGCAAGGCGGCAGTCAGACCTGCATACATTTCGAAAGTCAGGGCATTCTTCTTGTCCGGCCGCGCAATCTGAACCCGCTGAATGCCTTCATCAACCGAGATTTTTATGTGTTCACTCATGATTTTTCTCCATAGCTATGGGAAAGGGATACGTTAAATTATTTCTCTCATTATAAAGCAGCGTCTCCTTAGGTCAGCACTATCATCTCGTTTTTCAGGGCACAGGCAGTGATACCTTCACGCATCCCATCGCCGAGTATGAGTGCGGCTGCTCCCCGACCGAGATCGCCGATGCCATCTGCTTCATAGTGGCGGACTCGAACCTCTCCGGGCGGCTGTGGGCGGATGCCAACTGGCATCCTTCGGCTCAGGCTTGCAAGTTCCTATCGTCAAACCAAGGGCTGGCAGTTCAGGGCGATAAACCTGCCCCCGTAACCCGCCCTGGTTAGTCCTGGCTGGCAGGGGTTTTTGGCAGAAACTCCCGCGCCATCAGCTGTTTCAGATCGCTGGTTTCGAATACGGCCAGTTCCTGCCAGGCGGCACGGATGCCGATCTGCCGCGAAATCGTCCTGATTGTATCAGCCACAAGCAAGCCCGGCTCATCCAACCGCTCGGAGACAGCCCAGATCAAGGCCGAGCGCACCTTGCTGTCGCCCAACACGGCATTGCGGGATACGATCAGGTCGATCAGTTTCTCCCAATAGGTTTGTGTAGTAGTCAACGTCTGCCACACCCGATGAAAGTCAGCACCGGTTTCCGCACAGACCTCTCTGGCCACATAGCCCCGCCACCAGGCGCGCGCAAACGGGCAATCCACATACACGCTTCTCTTGCCTCTGACCTCCGGCAGGCCGCCCAGGCGCCGCAAGATCGTGCGCGTAACATCATCCATGCCCTTTGCATGATCATCCTTCAATGCCCTGTCGATGCGCTCCAGACCGGCCAGGTTAGCGCTATTGCCAGCCAGAAAATGCGCTTCGATAAGCCCCTGCCGAATATATGTCAGCGTTACATAGCCCCAGAAGGTCTCCTCGCTAGCCAGCGCCGGCGTTAGCCCGGCCCAGCGCTCAAACAACTGCTGTTCCACCATCGCCGGCAGCTCCTTGTATTCACCTTCGGATAGCTGCTCATCTCCTATATCAAACGGTTCGCCGGTGCCCTCCGGGCCAATGCGCTGCTCAAGCCAGCCGATAAAATCGCGGCTGTCTCTTGCCGCTGTCAGCAGTGCTTTTTGCTGATCGCCGCCCTTTTCTTTCAGCAGCGCTTTACGCAAGGCGGTATAGCCGGCGTCATCAAGTGCCGGGTAGCGCATCATGCGTCCGCTCCGGTTTCGGCAGCTGCATCGGGTATAACTCTGTTGCCGTGCGGACGGCATCAAAGCCATCCTCGCTCCAGTGCTGCATGCCCTTATCTTGCAACCAATCCGCCAGTGCGAGCAGGTTTTTGTGCTGCTCCCAGCCGCCATCCTCGCCATCGTCCTCGGCGGATTTGCTGTAGTCCTTTTGCAGGATGTTAAAGCACTGGCTCACCGCATGGGTGAGCATGCTGGCGCGCAGGGCCGCCTCGCCTTGCGGGTTTTGCAGAAATCGAAACACATCCGTGGCCGCCTCCAGGCTGAAGTAAAAGCCCTCATTGGAATTGGCCTTCACGGTGAAGCTGCCGGGCGGCATGCCCTCAGCGCACTGGACGCTTAGAAGACTGGCAATGGAGGCCACCGGGCGCAGGTAGCCGCGCCGGGCCAGCCGCACGCCCTTCGGCACATCAATGCCCTGCCCCTGCCAGGCCGGGGCCACGCCGTCCTGGGCGGTGAATGTATGCTGCAAGCCGGTGCCGACATACAGCACCAGCGGCCCCAGCATGGGCGGCTCGCCGACCACCGCCAGGTCCCAGCGCACCTCCTGCTCGGCGGCAGTGGCATCGGCTATGTGCAGCTTGCGATAGCCGGTCTTTGCCACCGACACCAGACAGGCAAACCGCGCCTCGCCCTCCACCAGCAGGCGCTCGATAAAGGGCGCGCCGGTGATCGTATGCTGGAGGATAACCCTGGTGCCGGTGTTGTCCGGCAGCTGCGTTGTTACGCGGTAATCGCCGGTCGGAAAAGAGAAATTGCCGTCCTCTATGGCCGGGTGCGGCAAGGCGCGCACTGCTGCAGCTGCCTTTGTCATGGCTGCTGGCCGGTCTGTTTGCGGCGGCAGACGATCTCGGCGCGTAGAAACACGCGCTCACCGGCCGGCACAGCAAACCCCGCCGGCAGCTCATACTCAAAGCTAAGCCGGTGCGGTTCATCCGGCGCAAAGCGCCCCAGCCGCACACCCAGCACACCGGCATCGCCCTTGATCAGCTGCTCATCGGCCACGGCCATCCCGTTCAATGCCACTGCTTTTAAGCTAACGAACTGCTCCTCACTGCTGCGGTCGCAGCTGGTGTCGATGTTTTCATCTAAGATAAAGCGGATTTCGGCCTCGGTATCGGCGTTCAGCGCCGCCTGCGGATGCAGTTCCACCAGACAGGCGCGCAGGCCGGTCGGCACCGGGACAGCACCGAAGGGCACGGCATTGCCGCTGCGCCTGAATGCGTTGGGGTTGCTGTCGCCACCGCCCCCGCCGCCATCACCCGCTCCATTGCCATCACCCTCAGCGCCACCCTTGCTGCGGCTGCCGCCCTTCGGGCTTCTCGGCGGGCGCGCCGGCTCTTCCTCGAACTTACCGATATTGCCGGCGCGCAGGCCACCGACTGCACCGCTATCCTCAATGTGAATGTTCAAAAAATCATCCACCGCAAAGGTCTCCTGGGCAAATCGCTCAAGCGTATCCAACAGAAAATCGGCGATCTTCTTGAAGGCATTCTCCAGCCGCCTTTTCTCGTGCGGTTGCAGCCACTTCTTCGCCTCAATGTGGTTGTGCAGCGGCCCTTCCGACTTGCGGATCAGGCTATGGATGTCGCCATCCCGAGCGGTGACTTTGATCAAGGCATGAAAGGGCTTGCGATCCGTGAATTTGCTGATGTTCAAGCGCGGCAGCCGATCGCTGATCCACATACCATTGCGGCACAGATCGATGCGGGAGCGGCCGTCCTCGCTGTCCAGCAGCCGCACTTCCACCCGGCCACAGCCGACATCAACGGAATAAGGCCGGCCCCGTGTTGCGGTTTGATACGCCTGGGCAGCCCGCCCGCCGGAGAGAAAATGCCTGGCCCGTCTCTCCCCGGCCAGCTCGCCCGCAAACACGCCGGCAATGGTGGATTGGTCCAGGCGCTGCTCGCCGCTGCCGTCTTGGTAGGCAATCTGCAAATGGCCATCGGCGATGGCGGCAAAGAAGCTGCAAGCCGCCGCCTTGCTGATCAGCGCCCACAGCTCGCCGGGTTCCCGAAAGCCGTTAAAGCCCGGGATGATGACGGCGGCGCCGGTTCCGGAGTCGAAATTGGCCGCAATCCAGTCCAGCCTGGTTTTGATCAACGGTGCCATGGCGCCAGCCGGCACGAAGTCATAGGGGGTTTCCATTGATGGACTCACGGAGAGCGCGTAGTAGCCATCCTTGCCCATGCGCCTGCCCTGCTCATCGGCAAACGAGGCCAGCACGGCATGGCCGGTGGCTATCTGCCTGCCCCCGGCGCGCAAGCCGCCGTACAGGACATAGCGCAGATTGGAGGCGGGAATGGCGGTGAGGTGGCCATTGCCGACTGCACCGGCGCCGGCGCTTGTCTTCACGCTGAGGCCATCAGCCAGCAGACCAAGCATGCGTTGCTCATCCAAACCCAGGCCGTTATCCAAAACCGAGAGTACCTGCACCGTGTCCTTTTCCAGTTCGTCCCTTATCGCATCCGCCACCATCGCCGCCTGAGCAGGCAACTCGCCGCCAAGACGTTGCCTTTGCGATGCAACCGCCCGGTCAAATCTCTCGCGGTAGGTCTCTATCGCCGGCACCTCGGCAAGCGCTATCTCGCTCAACTCAAAACGCATCATTGCCTCTTCCCGGCCATCTTCCCGCACCGCATCCAGCGAGTTCTGGATCAACTCCCGCACAATGGCGTCCGGGTTTAACTCATTGAAGGCTTGCACGCCGGCCGAGGTAAAGCCTTCCAGCGTACCGCCGGGGCTAAAATGAAGATCGGGTTCAGTCATATTCGTTTTCGTAACTTTACTCGCCAGCCGCCACCGATAGCAGCATGTCGGCAGCTTGCTCAATTTCTTCTTTTGTGTTGAAACGGCCGATGCTGATGCGCAAGGCGGCATTGGCGACATCCTCGCCTACGCCCAGCGCCCGGATCACATGGGAAGGCCGAGTGCTGCTTGATGAACATGATGAGCCGGTGGAGACGGCCAGCCGCTCACCAAGTCGGGCGAGCAGATGATCGCCCGAGACATTCGGAAAGACAAGAGACAGATTGCCCGGCAGGCGCTGTTTCATGCTGCCAAGCACCTGGAGTTCCGGGATGCTTGTTTGCAAGCGCGCAAGCAGCAGGTCGCGCAATGCAAGCAGCCGCTCGGCCTCACTCGCCATGTTCTCACCGGCCAGCCGTGTCGCCGCGCCAAATCCCACCGCCAGGGCTACCGGCACGGTGCCGGGGCGCAAGCCTTTTTCCTGCCCGCCGCCATGCACCTGCGCTTGTAATGCCCGCTCCATGCCGGGCCGAATAAAGAGCAGGCCGATGCCCTTCGGGCCGTACAGCTTGTGCGCCGAGGCGCTCAGCATATCAACGCCCAGCGCCTTAACATCCACCGGGATTTTGCCAACCGCCTGCGTGGCATCGGTATGGCTAAGACAACCGGCCCGGCGGCAAAGCGCAGCGATCTCGGCCAGCGGCTGGAGTACGCCGATCTCATTGTTCGCCAGCATGATCGACACCAGGAGGGTGTTATCATCGAGCTGCTCTTGCAAGCGCGCTGGATCGATCAGGCCATCGCTTGCCACCGGCATGATATTCAACTCATAGCCAAGGCGCTGCATCTGTCGGCAACTCTCCAACACGCAGGCATGCTCGGTGGCGGCGGTGATGATCTTGTGGCGGGCGCGGCGACTGGGTGGCTGCGCCAGGCCTAAGATGGCCAGCGACACGGATTCCGTTGCCCCGGAGGTGAATACGATGGTGGACTTCTCCGCCCCGATCAGCTCGGCCACCTCCAGCCGGGCGCGCTCAAGCGCGGCAAATGCCTGCCAGCCGAATACATGCTCGCTGGCATGCGGGTTGCCGTAGATCTGCCCAAAGTACGGCAACATGGCCTCCAGCACCTGCGGGTCCAGCGGCGTGGTGGATTGATTGTCCAGATAGATAGGCGGCTGCGGCATGCTCAGTCGGTGCAATCGCAAGGCAAACTGGCGGAGGCCGCCAGGCCGGCCTTGGCCGACGGGTCAGCATCTGCCAAGCGCCGGTAGGAGAGGCTGCGTGAGGCGCCGAAGAAACCGATGAAGTCATTCGGCACGGTGGATTTGATCTCCCGTGCCTCGGCCTTCAGATCGCGGCCATATCGCTCTTCAATGTCCGCCCACCAGCGCAGGTCGCAGGGCGTACCCTGTGTTGATGCAGGGGACGGGACGGCGTGATCTGCACCTGCTTGGCCTTCCTGCTCAAGCGCCGCCTTGGCCGCCAACAAAGACGCTTTGCCCTTCATAAAACAAAATACGCAATTCCCCAGCTTATCCGCCTTGTTCAGTGCCAGCCGCCAGGTCTGCTTATTCCAGAAGGCATGAACGTCATCGGCGCTAATGCCCATAGCGGCTAACGGCATATACACATGCTCGCCTTCATGGCCGCCAGCCGCAGGGCCGCCGGCATTGCGCTGCTGTATTTTGCTAACGCGCTGCATCTCATCATGGCGAATGCCGACGAAGGACACATATTCAATACCACCGCCGCCAAAGTGCGCCTTGGCGCCATATACGCCGCGTACCAGTTGCTGGTTGGTAAAGGGGATAACGGCAGCGCTGAAATCCACAAACGATTGCGCTGCACGCGCCAGCGGACACTGTTGCAAATAGGCCTTCTTGGCGGCAAAGATGGGCTGCGGTACGGCGCCCCCGTTGCTGATATGCCGTTTGTATTGTTCATCCTCATTGATGCGGCTGGTCTTGCCAAAGTGCCCCAGCCGCGCGGTGGCCGGCTTGTTGGCAAACCATTCGCGCAAAAAGGAGCGGCTGGTCTCCAGTTTCAATGTTTGGGTGCAGGTGCGCTGGAACACATTCGGCACATACCCCTTGAAACTGAGCATCTCCTCGAAGACCTCGCCCTTGTGGTGGTAGCCGTCCGGGTTGGCCTTTGAGGCGGGCGCTGTGTTCACCAATTTGAAAGCGGGCAGGCGCACATACTCGCCCTGCCGGGCGTCTTCATAGGTCTGGTATTCAAGCCAGAAGAAGGGAATGCCGTAACGCGCTTCAACGATGCGTTTGCACTGGGCGGCGAACTCGTACGTATTGGGATGCTCGCACGAGGTGTTGTTGAAAATGACGACATCGCCCCGCTCGGCCTTCAGCAAGCCGGCTTCCAGCAGCGTGAACAGCATCATGCCGCTGGTCGCCCCGCCGGAGAATTTCACCACATGGGGGCAGCGCTTGTGTGATCTGGCCTCGTAGTGAAACACGCCGGCCTTGTCAGGAGAACCTGCCCGGCAAGTGCTTTGGGCATCAAGGCATTCCGCGGCCCTGATTTGCGTCCCGACTTTTAACTTCGGAATGTGTTTGATCTTTTTTAGTGCCATCTGGCGCTCACTTCCAACGCTAGTCGATCAAGGCCACCGCATGCACGGCGATCCCCTCTCTCCTGCCGAGGTCGCCCATGTTCTCATTTATCGTCTTGACGTTCACACGGTATATGATCTCTCCGCGTTGATTTCGTCTGGCGCATCACCCGCGCTTTCGCATGTTCTGGATGCCTGTTACAAAGCGCGATAAGGTTTGGGAGAGTTGTCCGCGTTCAAGCATGATCTCGATCAACTGGAAGCAGTCGGTTGCGCGTACTGCTGCATCCAGGGCCTGCTGTAGTTCCCGCCGACAAGTAACGCGCCGACCATTTCCCCCTAGGCTATTGGCAATTTCCGCATAGTTCAATTCATCCAGATCGTTAAATCGCGACTCCGGTTGAAAGGCGCGCAGCATTTCCCAACTGCTGTTGTTGAATAGCAAGACGATGGGGTTCCAGGCATAACGCCGGCAGTTTAATAGCTCCCAGCCGGTCATCTGAAAGGCACCATCACCAACCATGATCAAGGGCCGCCTTCCTGTGGCCGCCTGTACGCCCAGGCCGGAGGGTACGCCGAAACCCATCGTGGCATAATACCCCGGCGCGACCAGTTCTGTGTTTTCAATGTCCAAAGCGGTGAACAGACAATCGCCCATGTCCGCGGCAATGGGCATGGGTTCATTGCGCGCAAAGACATCATTCACCGCCCGGGCGATGTCTGTCGGCGTGATGGCCTGCGCATCCGCAGCTAAGTCTTTCGGGTAGCGGATGGACTTCGCCGGCCGCGGCGCACGGGGTTTTAGCTGTTGATTTAATTCGCCGACCAGGGCAGCGAGCGGCATGTTGGCATAGGTATGATAACCGAGCGAGACCTGCCCATCGCAGGCCAGGATGGTCTTGCGCAGGTCGATCTTTTTTTCTGATATGCCAAAATTCGTATCGGATAAAAGTACGCCCAGCAGGATCAGGCCGTCGGATTGTTCTACCGCATTGGTCAATTCCCGATCGCCGGCGATGCCTAAGTAGGTCCCTTGCAGCGGCACATGCTCGCTGGCCAGCAGGCCGCGCCCCATGAAGGTCGTTACCACCGGGATGCCCAGTTTTTTGCTCAGCTCGGTGACCGCATGTTCCAGGCCATAGCGCCGTATCTCCACGCCCACCATCAACACCGGCGCGCGGGCCTGATTGATCTGCGCAATGATCTCGGCAACGCAAGCGGCCAGGGCTTCTGCATCAACCGGCGGTGCCAGCGGCAAGCGCGGCACCTCCGCGCAATCATCAAACACCCGATCTCGCGGCACCTCAATATACACCGGCCTTGACTCAAAAATGCAGCGAGACAGCACCCGCGCAATCTCCGCCGGTGCTGCGCTCATGTCGTCCAATATCGTCCGCGCGCAGGTAACTTCCGCAAACATTTCCAGCTGCGAGGTCAGGCGCTTGGCCTGGTGATGCACGAGCAGGCCGGTGCTCTTATCCGCCGCCCCCGGCCCGCCGGAGATGACCACCACCGGCGATTTCTCAGCATAGGCCGCAGCCACCGGATTGACCATGTTGAAGGCACCGGCGCCGTAGGTCACGGCGGCCACCGAGGGCTTACAATGAAAACGTGCCGCAGCATCGGCCGCAAAGCCGACGCCCGGCTCGTGGCTCAAGGTATAAAGCGGCAGGATTTTGGATTCTTCGATGACCTTGAACAGCGGCAGGGCAAAGTCGCCGGGAATGCCGAAGATTTCCGAGACGCCATAGTTCTTTAAGCCATGTAGCAGGGATTCCGCCAGGTTCATCTTAAGATCCTCGTCTTATAAACCCAGCGCGCTGAGATCCAGCCTGCCGTCCTTGCCGGGCGGACACCAGAAATAGCTCCCCATTACCGGCCGTGATATGCGAAACAGCGCATCGACGATGCCATCATCCCTGCCGAGCATCCTGTTAAGCAGGGCCGCAAAGGCAGCAAAGGATTTGCCAAAGGCGGCAAACACCAGGCCCTGCTCGCTCGCATCCGCCCAAGGCATGGAGCGGCGTAACACAAAGGCCTGCGGTGCAAAGTCTTCCTGCGCGGTGCGCTTTACATGGGCGGACTTTGGCGCATCTGCAATCTCTTCGTTGTCGCTGATGCGCCGCCCGATCACATGATCGCGCTGTGTTTCATCCAGGGACTGAAAGTGATCCAGATCATGCACCCATTGTTGGACCGCGACAAAGGATGAGCCGTCAAGGCCCGCGCCGCGACCGCTCACGATGGCCGCCGCCAGCGCCTCCTCGCCCTGCGGGTTTTCCGTCCCGTCTTCATAACCGGTCAAGTCCCGACCATCCCGATATTCAAAGGCATCAATGACCTTGACCAATGCAAAGGCGGGCGACAGGGCTTGTGCAACAGCCCTGGTGTCATGCACCAGCTCGCCGCGATCACTGCCCCGCAACCAGCACCACAAGGCCATGGGGGTGGCAGGGACATCCAGACCGGGGCCGCTATGGCCGGGAAAATTATGCAGGCCCGCTATGTCTTTGCCTAGTGCCTGCACCAATGAAGCGCCGAGGCCGATCACCGCCTCGCTGACATCAACGGAGTCGTTTAGCGACTGTAGGCAATGCGCGGGCGAAGGCTCTGTGCGTAAGGAAAAACTCAGATACCTGGCCAGACGGGGGACGGGGGCGAGAATGCCGGCTTGGATATTGTTCATCTTTTTTTATTAACCTCGTATAAGATCTAATTTTCTTATGGAAGCTCTGGTTTAATCATCCTTACGCTTTCCATAAACGCTGCATACCGCAGGGGCAGGCTGCGCTGCATGCAAGCATTTCTTAAGAGCTTTCCTAATCTTCTATCTTATTATGCGTACCGTCACAAAAGGGCTGCGTGGCGGTTGCCTTGCAGGCGCAAAAGAATTTTCGCGCGGATGCCTCCGCCTCATACTGCATGGGCGCAAAGCCGGTGCCCTTGTGAGAGCCATCGCAAAAGGGCTGCCCTTTGCTCAAGCCGCAGACACACCACCAATAGGATTTGCCTGCCTCTGTCTGTACCGGAATGGGCGCTCTTTGTGCCACAACGGGTTTATCCATTTTTTGTCTCCTTAAAGTTACGCAAGCTCGCTCAAGGCCTGTTCGTGTAATGCGGAATTTGCCGCGGCGACAATCCTGCCGCCTTGATGTGCCGGCCCGCCCTGCCAGTCAGTTATGATCCCGCCCGCCGCCTCAACGATGGGGATCATCGCCACAATATCATAAGCAGCCAGCCCCGCCTCCACAACAATATCGACAAGGCCATGCGCCAGCAAGGCGTAACCATAACAATCCGTGCCGAAGCGGGAAAAGCGGCAGGCATCCGCAACCCGGGCAAAGGCATCCCGCTCGCCTTGAGCAAACATGGAAAGATGCGTGCAGGCCAGCACGGCATCGGACAGTCGATCCTTCTCGCTGGTCTGTATCCGCCGCCTGCCTTGTGCATTGATGAGCCAGGCACCGGCGGCGCTGCCGATATAGGTCTCGCCGACAAAGGGCTGGTGCATCAGGCCGACCAGGCATTTTTCACCGTCCACCAAACCGATCAAGGTGCCCCACATCGGCGAGCCGGCGACAAAGCCGCGGGTGCCGTCGATCGGGTCGATAAACCAGCTCAGGCTGTCCGCGCCGATCCGGTCCTCGCCCTCT
Source organism: Gammaproteobacteria bacterium (assembly GCA_963923955.1). Lineage (GTDB taxonomy): Bacteria > Pseudomonadota > Gammaproteobacteria > Eutrophobiales > Eutrophobiaceae. The sequence goes on along the minus strand of OZ000552.1, from coordinate 282,915 downwards.
TCGCCGATAATGGAATGCTGCGGGTAGCGCTCCCCGATGCGTGAACGAATATAGGCCTCGATCTCCTTATCGGCTGCAGTTACCGGATCAAACAGCGCACCGCTTGCTTTGTTGCTCACCTGGATGGGTTGACGAAAATAGTGCAAGGCAATGCGGCCGGCCTCTGCCGTCAGGCCGATGGCAAAATCCAGATAGTCCTGTATGTGTTCTTGATCAGGCATGGCAATGGGTATTTGCTTTCGTGGTTGCCTGCCATAACTTTAAGAACATTTATCAGCGCTCGCTAAACCGCCGCTACGCCTGTCTTCTTCGTTGTCTTTTTTCTGGCCGCCTTTTTTCTGATCGTCTTCTTAACAGCCTGCCTGCGGCTAAAGGCATCATGGTCAAATTCATCAACATGAATGATGTCCATGATCTTGCGGTCATAGTCGCGCAGCTGCGCGGCTTCATCCTTATTGATGACGCCGGCTTCCTCAGCGGCATTGATCAATGCCATGCCCAGCAAAGATGGAATCTTCCCTTCCTTAACGGCAGCTTTCAGCCTGGCCTCCAAAGGCGCGAGGGTATCGGCCATGACCATGGCCTCATTCAAGGCGCCGATTGGATTGTATGGCGATAGGGCAGAGAAAATGCCCGCGGTCATGCGCCGCCGTGTTGCCGTGTCGTGTAATACCAGCGCTGCAATTTTCCTCTCTAGCGCATCCGCCGGTGCGTTAAAATGTCGGCCTAATGGAAAGACAAGCAGCCGTAGTTTCAAGGCCAGGACCCTATTCGGAAAATTTTGCAGTATCTCGTGCATGGCCTGCTGATAGCGGTGCAACAGATAGCGGCAGGCCCATTCAACTACCGGTTCATCCGTCGGCGGGCAGCCCTGATCCTCATGCTGCTTTAACACCAGGCTTGCCAGATACAGATTACTCAAGAGATCGCCGAGTCTCGCTGAGATCATTTCCTTGCGTTTCAAAGAGGCCTGCATGATCAGCATGGACACATCGGCAAGCATGGCAAAGGCCGCACTCAGCCGCGTCAGGTGTTGGTAATAACGTTGCAGCGGCGAGTTGGCAGGCGCCTCGGCAAGGCGAGAGGCGCTCAGGCCGAATACCAATGCGCGCGCAGCGTTGGCGTTGGTGAAACCGATATGCTCAAACAGCAGCGCATCAAACTCTGCCGCCGCCCTTTTTTCATCTTTGTGTTCAGCCAGTGCCATTTCTCTTAGGATGAAGGGATGACTGCGGATCGCGCCCTGGCCGAAGATCATAAGGTTACGCGTCATGATATTCGCGCCCTCCACAGTGATGGCGACCGGCATCGATTCATAGGCGGCGGCTAAGTAATTCTTCGGCCCCTTGACCACGGTCTTGCCGGCGTTGATGTCCATCGCATCCATCAACACCTGGCGCGCCATCTCGGTACAATGATACTTGAGTATGGATGAGGGCACCGATGGCTTGGCACCAACGGCCACCGCCTGCGCGGTGTGCATGAGGCCGGCGTTGATGATGTAGGTCAGCCCGGCTATGCGCGCCAGCGGCTTTTGTATGCCCTCGAACTCGCCGATCGGCAGGCCGAACTGCTGCCGAATACGTGCGTAAGCACTGGTCGCCGCCAGCGCATTTTGGGCAATGGCATTCGCCGCAGACGGCAAGCTGATCACGCGGCCGGTGGATAGGCAATTCACCAGCATGCGCCAGCCCTTGCCTGCCATTTCCTTGCCGCCGATGATGGTATCTAATGGCACGAAGAGATCTTGGCCGCGCACCGGGCCGTTCATAAAGGGATCGCCAATGGGCAGATGCCGCTTGCCGATGTCGAGTCCTTTGGTGTCTCTGGGTATCAGGGCACAGGTGATGCCATAGTCATCCGTCTCGCCGATCAGATGTTCCGGATCGTGCAAGCGAAAGGCGAGGCCAACCAGGGTCGCGACCGGCGCAAGCGTGATATAACGCTTGTCAAAATTCAGGCGCATGCCGATGATCTCTTGTCCTTCCCATTGCCCCTTGCAGACAACGCCGGTGTCGGGAATGGCGCCGGCGTCCGAACCGGCCAGTGGCGCGGTCAGGGCGAAACAGGGGATCTCCTCGCTGCGCGCCAGTCTCGGCAGGTAGTGCTCCTTTTGCGCAGCGGTGCCGTATTTGACCAATAGCTCACCGGGGCCCAAGGAATTCGGCACGCCGATAAAATTACCGACGATGCCGCCCAGGCCATAGACTCTGGTCATCACCGCGGCTTGGGCCACGGCGGAGAGTTCCAGGCCGCCGTATTGCTTGGGGATAATCATGCCGAGCAATCTGTGTTGCTTGATATGTGCCAGTATATTGTCCGGAAGATCCGCCGCGCTGAAATGCAGCGCCCAGGGATCAACCATCTCGCAAAGCGCTTCCACCGGCCCGGCAAGAAAGGCCTGATCCTCATCCGTTAATTCAGGCCGGCCGCTGCCCAGCAGTTTTTTCCAGTTCGGCTTACCGGTGAACAACTCGCCTTCCCACCAGACCGTGCCGGCATCAATGGCCTCACGCTCTGTTGCCGAGATCGGCGGCAAGGCACGTTTGTAAAAATTGAACAAGGGCCTGCTGACCCAAGTCTTTCGAAAGTCATCCATGCTCAGCAGCGTCAGGAACAAGGTGCTTACGAACAGCAGCAGTTCCCAGAACAGCACATCGGAGCCGAATAAAAAATAGAAAACAAACAAGCCCGCAGAGGCCATCGCCGCCGTCTTGAGCCTCGCGCGCTTATATGCCAGGGCCACCACCCCCACGGCAAGAATAATAAAAACAGTCACACCACTCATAAAATCCTCCTTAACAACGAACCTAACTTCTCAAGGAAACGCTTGATTTATTTTATAAGAGTCCCTTTAAGTATAGAGGAAATTCATAACAGCGCCGCGACTTTTATCCGGGCCTATGCTCCGAAGCTCCCGTCTTACTGCGCCGCCTTCCCCGCCGTCCATTCCGCCATTGTCTTGTCCCCCTTGCTGCGGTTGCAGTGCGAACACAGCAGTTGCAGGTTGTCGGGATGCGCGCTGCCGCCCTTTGACTCCGGCAGGATGTGATCCACCTCCATGACCTTGAAGGGAAAGTGTATCTTGCAGCCGGCGCAGAATCCTTCCTGCTCGCCGTACAATCGGTGCCGATGGGTACGGTAGTTGGGCAACTCGCCAAGATCTGTGCGCTTGGGTGGTTCATCCAGGGCGATGGCCTTGAGCAGGCCGCCGCCGACCATGGGCAGGTCTTTTTTCTCAGTCCGGTCATGAGCGATGCGCTCATTCACCAGTTTTATCGCCAAGGGCGATAAGTCAATCCCGGCCCATTCGCGCTGCAAGCGGTCGGCGGCCACCAGCGTGGTGGCACAACCGCAAAAGGGATCCAGCACCATGTCGCCCGGATTGGACGATGCCTTGATGACGCGTTCCAGTAAGGCAAGCGGCTTTTGCGTGGGGTAGCCGGTGCGCTCTTTTGAAGTAGAACCGATTATTGGTAATTTCCAAACATCTGAAAGAGCAACTTTTGTTTTTCCTTTCCTGTATACAATTTTACGCCCATCAAGTTCAGCTTCTCGTATCGCTTCCGCAGCTTTATTTTTGTCATAAACCAGTAATTGAGGAACACCTCCAGGCTTGTGCCTTCTGTACCCTCTCTCGTAGTCAATTTGAGTGCTTTCAGCACCTTCTTTGAATTGTTTGTTGAATAAATGAATACCTTTCTTTTTGCAATAAACCAATACGGTGTCATGATTTTTTTGAAAATGGTTTGCAGCATTAGTGTATTTGCCGTAGTGCCAGATAATTTCATTCAGGAAGTTCCCGTCTCCGAAGATGCCATCCATCAGCAATTTCAGATAGTGTCCGGCGGTCGGGTCGCAGTGCAGGTAGATACTGCCCGTGTCTTTCAGCACCCGTCGCATTTCTATCAGGCGCACAGCCATGAAGATCAGGTAGGACTGCATGGACTTGCCATGCGCCTGGTGGGCGGCATCGATCACCGCATAGACCGCCGGGTTGCGCGCGGCCAACTCGCCATGCTCATACACATCCACGTCATCCAGCGTCCAGGCGTCCTTGAAGGCCGCACCGGCCGCCTTGGAACCGATGGGCGCCTCATAGGTGCGGTTGGAATTAAACGGCGGATCGAGGTAGATCAAATCCACGCAGGCCGCGTTCATGCCGCGCAGGATAGGCAGGTTATCACCCGTCCAGATCGTGCCGCTGGCGAAATTGGAATCGGAGTTAGACGAACTCATGCCCATGCATCCTTAGCCGCCTGTCGCCGCGCAGGCAGGTCGGCCAGCACGTCGCTCTGGCAGGGCAGCCAACTGACCATCTCACGAACACTCTTTAATCATGCGCGCTATGCTATCACGTATTGAACAAGGGTTTTAGCAGAGCAATCGGGAATCGCCCTACTCCGCCCACTGCTGCCGCAGTCGCTCTTCATCCTCTTTGGTGTAGAAGTGGCGGAAGAATTGTGAGGATAGCATTTTGTCCAAATACCACTTGGGAAACTTCACTTCGTTTTTGAACAGTTCATAAGAATCCGCCAGCGCTTTCAGCTTCTCAGCGGTGACGTTGTGATGGCCTATTGTTAGTTCATCAATCCCAAGAAAATCCTTCACCCGCTGCGTCTTCGTCGCATTATCCAGGCTGTATTCCATGACCATCATATCGGCTTGATGGAAGCGATAATAGGCCACCTGCGTTGCCGGGAAAGGCTTCTCATAGACATCCAGGGACAGATGCTTTTTTACGTATCGATCAAACCAGTGTATGCAAGAAGTCTTCGAAGAATACTCCAAGAATATCTCTCGTAATTGCTGTGGGCTTAGGCCTTGTAACTGCTTGATATGCTTGTCTTTATAAATATACTCGTTGAGCAAGCGCCCTGATAATCGTGGCGTCAATTTGGCCAGGCGTTTTCTGATGCGTGATTTAAGTGCTGGCGACAGGCGGGTTATCAGGTATCTTTTTAAGGGATGGCGCTTAATGGAAGGCGCACCCAACCAAAGCGACAACCTTGCTTGATAAAAGATCGCGACATCGCGGCCAATCGGCTCTCTGATCGGCGTGATGATCTTCAGTCTGCTGGTCGCCGCGTCCATGCTTGCGGGGGGGGGGGGCGAGGTTGCGTGGACATAACGTGGCAACAGGTAATCGAGAAAATCAGAAGGCTTGTGCCCGCCCAGATGCTTGAGTTTCTCATTGCCATAGGTCAACGGCAATCGCTGCAGCCGGACCACCCGGCCGGGATAATAGCCAGACAAGGCACTATGCAAAGAAGTAGAGCCATTCTTGCCGGCGCTGAAGATCAGCACCGGGTCATGCTTACGGCAGAACTCGGCGAAGGTGGCCTCACGGCTTGTTGTCGTGCCCTGCTTCATGATCTCGGCTTGCCTTGCCGTTGCTGCATTTCTCGCCCGATGATCACTGCTGCGCGGCCTGCCAGTCGGCAAAGGTACTCCCCGCCTGCGCTAATTTTTCCAGCAAGGGTGCCGGTGTCCAGTAGCGCTCGCCATAGCGTTCTCGATATTTACAGATGCCGGCATGCACGGTTTTCAGCCCCAGCGCATCCGCGTAAAACATCGGCCCGCCGCGGTAGCGCGGCATGCCGTAGCCGTTGGCAAATACCACATCGATATCCCCCGGGCGCAGGGCGATGCCCTCTTCTAAGATGCGCGCGCCTTCGTTGATCATGGGATAAAACAAACGCTCGATGATCTCCTCATCGCTGATTTCCCGCGGCGCGATGTCCAACTCTTCGGCCAGGCGGGCGGCCAGTTCCGCCACCGCCGGGTCCGGCAGCGGCGTGCGCCCGTCGTATTGATAAATACCGGCGCCGCTCTTCTGCCCATAGCGCCCCTGTTTGTACAACTCAATGCCCATACGAAAGTAGGCCGGGTCATCGGGCTTGTCTTCCCACTCCTCGTATAACTTGTAGAACACATCCAGCCCGGACAGATCCGACACGGCATGCGGCCCCATCGCCATGCCCCAGTCATAGGCCACCTGATCGATGCGCGCCGCCGACACGCCTTCGAGCAGCAGCATCTGCGCCTCGCGAATATAGGGAAAGAACATGCGGTTGCCGACAAAGCCATAGCAAACCCCCACCAGCACGGCAGTCTTGCGCAGCGTCTTCGCCAGCGCCATGGCGGTGGCAATCACCTCCGGCGCGGTGTGTGTCGCCCTGACGATCTCTAGCAGCGGCATGACATTGGCCGGAGCAAAAAAGTGCAGGCCGATGACATCCTCGGCGCGCCTGGTGGCGGCCGCGATGGCGTTCACATCCAGGCTGGAAGTATTGCTCGCCAGGATCGCCCCCGGCTTGCAGACGGCATCGAGCCTTTCGAAGACCTGCTTTTTGATCGCCATGTTTTCAAACACCGCCTCGATGACCAGATCGGCATCGGCAAGTGCAATGTCATCCAGACCGGCATTGATCAGGCGCATGCGCTCTTCCAGCTGCGCCTGGGTCATGCGCCCCTTTTTGAGCGCGGCCTCATAATGACTGCGGATGCTTCCCAAGCCGCGTTCCAGCCCCGCCTCGTCCGTCTCCAGCAGGGTCACCGGCAGGCCGGCGTTGACCAGGTTCATGGCGATGCCGCCGCCCATAGTGCCGGCGCCGATGACCGCCACCTTGTTGATCGCCCGCAGCGGCGAGTCTTTCGGCACATCCGGGATCTTCGCCGCCGCGCGCTCGGCGAAGAACAGATGGCGCTGGGCGCGCGAATGGCCGGACTCGCGGCAGGCCGTGAACCGCTCCCGCTCAACGGCCAATGCCTCCTCATAGGGCAGTTCGACCGCCGCCTCCACGCATTGTATGATCTGCTGCGGCGCAAAAAAGCCGCGCGCCTGGCGGGCGATCTGCTGGCGGTAGTCGCTGAAAAATTCTGCATCTAGGTCCGCCTTGTCAACGCGAAGCTGGCTCACCCGGCGCGGCGGTGCGTCTTGTTCAAGAAGACGCTCGGCATAGGCGATGGCACCTTCCCGCAGCTCACCGGCGATGATTTCATCGATGATGCCATGCTCGTGCGCCTCCCCTGCCGACACCGGCTTGCCGGAGAGCATCATGTCCAGCGCTTTTCCGACACCGGCCAGACGCGGCAGGCGCTGGGTGCCTGTTGCCCCGGGCAACAATCCTAATGCCACCTCCGGCAGGCCCACCTTGGCCGCGGCCACCGCGCAGCGATAATGGCAACCCATCGCCACCTCCAGGCCGCCGCCTAAGGCCGTGCCGTGAATGGCGGCCACGATGGGTTTGGGGCTGGCCTCCAGCGTCTGCACCACCTCCGGCAACCACGGCGCAAGGGGCGGCTGGTCAAATTCGCTAATGTCCGCGCCGGCGATAAAGGTGCGCCCGGCGCAGAGCAACACCGCTATCCGGGCGTTCGCATCAGTATTAAACTGCGCCACCGCCGCACAAAGCCCGCGGCGGGCTGCGTGGCCCATTGCGTTCACGGGGGGGTTGTCAATCGTTATCACGACGATACGATCAATTCGTTCGTAACTGACTACTTCTGACATTGATGATGCTCCTGTGGGTTTTATTGTCTAAGGGCGGCGATGTGAATGTAAGCAAGGGCTATCCTAGTACACCTGGTGTTGCGTTGCAATGCGGAGGGGGGTGCGGCGGATGGCTTATGCTATCCAATACCTTGCAGCGGATACGATAGACTACTTGGCGATGGATGGATACTGGCACTGGCTTATCGCACCAATTTGGTGTATAGTTGGTTCAACTTTGACTTAATAGATGCGGAGAGGAACCATGACCAGATTCAGTGTAACGCTCTCAGATGATCTGACAAAGGCGATTGAGCGGACGGCGGCGGAGGCCGAAATCAGCAAAAACGAGGTGCTGCGCAAGGCGCTGCAACTCTACCTGGCCGCCCGAGAGGGCCAGTCCAGGGGGCTTAAAATCGGGCTGGCGCAGCCGGAGACGAATAAACTGGAGACGGAAATCATCGGGTTGTGAGCCGGATTGACCTAAACCGCCCGCCCGTCGGGCATAACTACTCGGTCTCGATCGACAAGGAAGAAAGCAGCGCGGAGATGTATGTCCGGCTGTTTAAGGAGTTGGTGGTTTTTATGCTGGCCATTGCCTTTGTGGTGATTATTGCATGGCTATGTCTTAGCACATTGCAAGACGCACAAGCTACTCTTGAGGCGAAGAAATGGGCGATGTCAATTTTGTCCGCAGCAACCGGCGGGATCATCGGCTATCTCCTGAAGAAATAGCCCCCGGTCGGACTATCCGCCCTGGCTGTTGCAGCAGTGAGGCCGAGCACAAGGGCGGATGATAGCAGCCGTTTTCTTTTCATGGCGTTGCTGCGCCACATGGTTTAAGGGAAACTTGCAAACTACTCACTCACCTCAACCCCCTTCCAAAATGCCACGTAGCCTTGAATGTTTTTGGCCTTGTCTTTTGGTGCCGGGTAATACCAGGCGGCGTCCTTGTTGGTCTGTCCTTCCACCTCAATATCATAGTAACTCGCGGTGCCCTTCCAGGGGCAGTTGGTGTGGGTATCGCTTGTCTTGAAGTAGGCTTGGTTAATTGTATGCGGCGGAAAGTAGACATTGCCCTCTACGATTTCAAAGCGATCACTCTCTGCCAGCACCGCACCGTTCCAGCTTGCTGTTGCCATGTTTCACTCCTCATTCACTATTAAATGATGATGCTACTCTTGCGACTGTGTGCCTTGCCTTGAATATTCTACCATGCTTAGAAATACGATTTGCGCTAAGATAGTGCCTCTATGTTTTTTTAAGGAACAAAACTAATCAGATGCCGCGTAAAGTTTCAAAATGGGTGTTTGTATTCACGCTTGCTGCGCTGTCAATGCACCTGCTTGCTGCACCCCAGACCACGACACTGACCGAGCAACGAGCAAAGTTTCTCCAAGCGCGCGAGCAACTTAGAGCCGGCAACATCAGCGGCTTCAAGGCCACGGCCCTTACCCTGAAAGGCTATGCGCTGTATCCCTATCTGCTGCATGACTACCTGCGCCCACGGCTGCGGCGGCTGCGGGACAAGGATGTTACTATTTTCTTACGCCGCTACAGCGACCTGCCGATGGCGGAGAGTTTCCGCAGCGCCTGGCTCAAGCTGCTGGCTGAGCGCGGCCGCTGGCAGACCTTTATCGACTATTACACCCCGCAGACGCAGACCGTGCTGCAATGCTATCAACTGCAAGCGCGCATCGAGACTGGCCAGCAGGCCCGGCTGCTGGAAGACGCCCGCGCTTTGTGGTTGTCCGGCGAGTCCCTGCCGCCGGAGTGCGATTCGGCCTTTGCGAAACTTTATAAAAGCAAACTCATGACCAGCGAGCTGGTGTGGGAGCGCATCTCTCTGGCGATGGAAAAAGGCAACACGAGCCTGGCCCGGTATCTGGGCCGGCGTTTAGATGCAAGCGGACAACGACAGCTCAGAGATTGGATCGCCATACACAAGCACCCGGCACGTTCCATGAAAAAGGCCCGATACAAAGACACGGAACTGGCCAGGCGCATGCTCGTACATGGCATAAAACGGCTGGCACGAAGCGATATCGATGCGGCGATCTCGCGCTGGCAGAAACTGCAAGCGGCCTATTCTTTTTCCGAACAGCAAGGCCGGGAGGTAGCGCGCGAGCTGGCGGTGAGAGCCGCCCGGGCCAAGCATCAACGCGCCCGAGCGCTGCTGGATTCTCTGGCGGAGGAGCAGATTGATGCTGACATTTTTCACTGGCGCATTGTTACCGCTCTGCATGAAAAGGACTGGGGCCTGCTGCGTAAATGGACTGAGCGCAGTCCAAGCGATGAGACACTGCGCGCCCGCTGGCTGTACTGGCGCGCCCGTGCATTGGAAGAGGGCGGCGAGCAGGCGGCGGCGGATGAGAATTTCAAGGCGCTGGCCAATGAGCGCGATTATTATGGCTTCATGGCTGCGGACAGGATCGGGCAGGCATACAAAATGGATCCTCTTGCCTTATCCGAAGATCCGGCGACCTGGCAGAGATTATCCACACTGCCAGCCATCGTCCGGGCGCGGGAACTATACTACCTCGACACGGGCTATCCGGCCCGGCGCGAGTGGCACCATGCCTTAAAGAGCATGACCGGCTATGAGATGCAGATTGCCGCCGCCATCGCCGCCAGCTGGGGTTGGCATGACCGCGCCATCCTGACCTTAGGCAAGGCCGAAGCCTTTGATGATCTGGCGCTGCGCTTTCCCATGCCGTACGCCTCCATCTTAAGCAAGTATGCGGAGAAGCGCGCGCTCAATTTGAGCTGGATGCTGGCCTTGACCCGGGCCGAGAGCGCCTTTATGGAAGATGTCCGCTCGCCGGCGGGGGCGCTGGGCTTGATGCAGGTGATGCCGGCCACCGGGCGGGAAACGGCACAGTTCATCGGTTTTAAGCGCTACAATAATGCCTACTTGCTGGATGCGAGGAAAAATGTCGCCATCGGCTCAGCCTATTTACGCCGCATGTCTGACTGGTTTGGCGGCAGCATGATCCTGGCCACGGCGGCGTACAATGCCGGGCCGAATAATGTGAGGAAGTGGCTGCCCAGGAGCGGCTGCATGGAAGCAGACATCTGGATAGAAAAGATCCCCTTTGCGGAGACTCGAAAATACGTGCAACGTATCCTGTACTTTGCCAGCATCTACGACTGGCGCCGGGGGGCTACGATCACAAGATTGGCGCAGCGTATGGAATCCGTCTATCCGGCCAAGCAGCGGCAGCTGGCCGGGCTGGATTGCGCCGCACTACAGCTGTCGTTGAACTAGATTATGCAGATAAAAAAGATCGCTATTTTGGGCGGTGCCGGTTTTGTCGGGCGCACCCTCGCCAACCGCCTGGCCGGCGATGGCTATGCGCTGCGCATACTGACCCGCAACCGGGAAAGAAACCGCAGCAAGCTGATCCTGCTGCCCAATACTGAACTCATCCAGACCGACATCCATGATCCGATCGCGCTGGAGCAGCAACTGGCCGGCTGCGATGCGGTGATCAATCTTGTCGGCATATTGAATGAACGCGGCAGCAAAGGCCGCGGCTTTCACCATGCCCATGTTGCGCTGATGGAGAAGCTGCTCGCCGCCTGCCAATCTGTCGGCATAAAACGCCTGTTGCAGATGAGTGCTCTCAATGCCGATGCCGTGCATGGCAGCAGTCATTATCTGCGCAGCAAGGGCGAGGCCGAAGACAAGGCGCATGCGGCGGCCGGCATGCAAGTTACGAGCTTTCGGCCCTCCGTGATCTTCGGCCCGGATGACAGTTTCTTTAATCGCTTCGCCGGCTTGTTAAGACTCGCCCCGGTGTATTTTCCACTGGCCTGCGCACAGGCGCGCTTTGCGCCGGTGTATGTTGGCGATGTGGCGGAAGCCTTCGCCTGCAGCTTGGAAGAACCGGACAGCCATGGCCGCCGGATCGAATTATGCGGGTCGGAAATCTATACCTTGCAGGAACTGGTGCAATACACCGCCCGGCATTGCGGCATCCGGCGCGTGATCATCCCCCTGCCGGACTGGCTTGCGCGCACACAAGCGCTGCTGTTTGATCTGGCCGGTTTTGCCTTTTATGCCATCGGCGTGGAGAAGCCCTTTTCCATGGACAACTATCTCTCGACCAAGCGCGACTCGGTCTGCCAAGCCCGGGATGCGCAAACCTCCGCCCGCCAGCGCACCAGCATAGATGCAATCGTGCCGGCGTACCTGGCCGGGCAATCCCAACGCCAGCGCTATCAACAGTTCCGCAAACAGGCCCGGCGCGAGTAAGGCGGTGCAGGGCCTGGGCATTTGCCGGCGCACCGGCAAAAGGTAGAAGGCCGGACTTGACTTGTCGGCAAAAGAAAAATCCGCATGCACACGCTGATTAAAAAGGCATTCGGCAAGACCTTACAGATAGAGGCCGATGAAATAAAGGCCGTGCTGGTCTCCTTCCTGCTGGTGTTCACCCTGATGGCGGGCTACTACATCCTGCGGCCGGTGCGCGATGCCATGGCCAGTGACTGGAGCGATGCCGAGTTAAGCTGGCTATGGACGGCCAATTTTTTCATCAGCGGCCTCGCCGTCATCGCCTATGGTTTTGCCGTGGCAAAGATCCGCTTTAGCTATCTGGTGCCGGCGGTTTATGGTTTCTTCGCCGCCTCCTTCCTGCTCTTTTATCTCAGCACACAAGTGCTTGCCAGCACTGTTCACATCGACAAGATTTTTTATGTCTGGGTCAGTTTCTTCGCCATGTTTCACGTCTCCGTGTTCTGGAGTTTCATGGCCGAGATCTTCTCCCGCGAGCAGGCCAAACGCCTGTTTGGTTTCATCGCCGCCGGGGCCAGCAGCGGCGCCGTTGCCGGGCCGGCCATCCCGGTTCTGTTCGCCGAGGTGCTCGGGGTTTATCCCTTGCTCTTACTCGCCGCCCTGCTGCTGCTTTTTATCATCCCGCTCATCATCTTTCTTGAGAAAACAAGCGCCTTCCCTGAGCGGGGCGGCCGCCCCAAACCGGGCGGGCAAAACGCCATCGGCGGTGATTTTTACCGCGGCTTTGTGGATTTTTTCAGCAGCCCGTACCTGCTGGCCATCGGCTTATTTATCCTGCTCTACACCGCGCTCAGCACCTTCGTGTATTACGAACTGAAGAACCTGCTGGTGGCGTTTGATCGCGCCGAGCGCGCCCGCTACTGGGGCATGATCGATCTGAGCGTCAATACCCTGGCCATTTTCACCGCCATGTTCGCCACCGGCCGCTTAGCGCTCAAATTCGGCCTCGCCCCGACCCTGGGGCTGATCCCCTGCCTGCTCGTGCTGGGCTGGCTGATGGTGGCTATCACCCCGGCGCTGGCCTTGCTCATCGGCTTGCAGATCGTGCGCCGCGCCGGCAACTACGCCATTACCCGGCCGGGACGGGAAATGCTGTTCACGCTGGTGAGCCGGGAGGTTCGCTTCAAGGCGAAACCAGTGATCGATGTAGTGGTCTATCGCGGCGGGGACATGCTGACTGGCTGGGCCTATACCGCGCTCGCCCACGGCCTGGGGCTGGGCTTGACGGCGATTGCCGGCATCGGCGCCGGCCTGGCGCTGCTGTGGACCGTGGTCGCGGTCTCTCTCGGCCTTTTCTACGAGCGCGCACGCCCCGACGCATCCACTATGCCGGGGGCATCGGCCGCTTCATAAACTGGCATTTAGGCCGAACTTGCGCTTAAATTAAGCAAGACTACCTTCATACGTTAGCGGAGGACGAAATATGCCAACTCGACACGCCCTGCTTTCCCGGCGGCAGCTATTAAAACTAGGCGCGGCGGCCTCTGCGTTGCTGCCGTGGTGGCCGCGAGCTGTGTTCGCCGGGCCGGACATGCGCAAGCGCCCCATCCCCGCCAGCGGCGAGCAGTTATCGCTGATCGGGCTGGGCACTTCCCGCACCTTTGATGTCGATAGCAGGGCTGCGCTGATGCCGCAGTTGCGAGAGGTTATGCAGGGCTTTTTCGCCCACGGCGGCCAGCTGATCGACTCATCGCCCATGTACGGCAATGCCGAGAGCGTTGTCGGCGCCCTGCTCGGCCAGGTGAAAAACACGAGCGGCTTATTCACGGCCACCAAGGTCTGGACTGACGGGAAAGAATCCGGCGTTGAGCAGATGCAGCGTTCCATGCAGCGCATGGGCGTGAAAAAAATAGACCTGATGCAGATCCATAACCTGCGGGATTGGCAGATACACTTGCAGACCCTGCGGCAGTGGCAGGCGCAAGAGAAGATTCGCTATATCGGCATCACCACCTCGCACGGACGCCACCATGAGGAGTTGGAATCGATCATGGCGCGGGAGAAACTCGATTTCGTCCAGTTCAGCTATAACATCGGGGATCGCCGTGCCGAGAAACGGCTCTTGCCGCTGGCGCAAGACAAGGGCATCGCCACCTTGATCAATCGTCCGTACCAGCGCGGCAGTTTATTTCGCAAGGTGAAAAACAAACCCTTGCCCGACTGGGCGGCGGAGATCGATTGCGCCAGCTGGGGGCAGTTTTTCCTAAAGTTCATCGCCGCACACCCGGCGGTAAGCTGCATCATCCCGGCCACATCCAAACCCAAACACCTGTTGGACAACATGGCCGCAGGTCACGGCCGCCTGCCGGATGCCGCCATGCGCCGGGCCATGATCGAATATTTTGCATCGGCATAGGCGGGGGCTTGCAATGAAGATGTACCTGGTCGGTGGTGCCGTGCGCGATAGATTGCTCGGCCTGCCGCTTGCAGATCGAGACTGGGTGGTCGTGGGCAGCACACCAGCCGAGATGGAGGGCCTGGGCTACCGGGCGGTCGGCAAGGATTTCCCGGTCTTTTTGCATCCGCAGACCCATGAGCAATATGCCCTGGCCCGAACCGAGCGCAAAACGGCGCCGGGTTATAAGGGCTTTCATTTCAACGCCGCGCCGGAGGTAACGCTGGAAGCCGACTTACAGCGGCGCGACTTGACCATCAACGCCATCGCCCAAGATGAAAACGGCGCGGTCATCGACCCCTTCGGCGGTGTCGCTGATCTCAACGCCGGGCTGCTGCGCCATGTCTCGCCGGCCTTCAGCGAAGACCCCCTGCGCGTGCTGCGGGTGGCGCGCTTTGCCGCCCGCCTTGATTTTGCTGTTGCTGAGGAAACCATGCGGCTGATGCAGGCGATCAGTCAATCCGGCGAGCTTCAGACGCTGGCGCCGGAGCGTATCTGGGTGGAAGTTGAACGTGCGCTGAATGAGCCGGCGCCGGTGAACTTTTTCAAGGTATTGCGGGAATGCCATGCCCTGGCGACTATCTTCCCGGAGATACAGCAGTTATTCGGCGTACCGCAACCGGCGGTGCATCACCCGGAGATAGACAGCGGCATCCATACCATGATGGTGCTGGAGCAGGCTTGTAGATTATCAAAAGACCCGCTGGTTCGCTTTGCCGCCCTGGTGCATGACTTGGGCAAGGGCACGACACCAGAAGAGGAATGGCCCAGCCATCGCGGCCATGAAGAGCGCGGCGTTGGCTTGGTGAATGGACTCTGCGACCGGCTCAAGATCCCGAATAAATATCGGGAGTTGGCGGTCATGACCTCGCGCTATCATCTGAATTGTCATCGTGTGGAAGAGATGCGGGCGGATACCATCTTGAAAAAGCTGGAGCAGATGGACGCCCTGCGCCGGCCAGGGCGCTTTGCGCAATTTCTCATCGCCTGTGAGGCGGATTCGCGCGGGAGAACCGGCTTTGAACAGCGGGACTATCCCCAAGCCGAGCGGTTTCTTGATTACCTGAGCGCGGCCAATTCGATCAATACGCAAGACATAGAAGGAGAGGGCAGCGAGATCGGCGCGGCTATTCGAGCGCGGCGGCTGGAGGCGATAGCGGCAATCTCGCAATGCAGGTAGCCCTGTTCCGCCCGGACACTCAAAGAAATAAGAATAATAAAACCGCGCCCAACACCAGGCGATAGATCACATAGGGCAACATGCCGGTGCGTTCTAAGAACTTTAGGAAGTAATGGATGGCGAGCCAGGCGCTGGCTGCTGAGACCAGGGTTACGATAGCCAAGCCCAGCCAGTCAAACTCAGCCGCCGGGCCGAGTAACTGATAGCCCTCATACAAGCCCGCCAGGGAGATGACCGGGATGGCCAGCAGGAACGAAAAGCGCGCCGCAGTCTCTCGGTTCAAGCCCAGCAACAAGGCCGCGGTCATGGTGATGCCCGAACGCGAGGTGCCGGGAATGAGCGCAAGGCATTGGGCCAGGCCGATGATGAGCACATCGCGCCAGTGTAGCTGCGCTTGATCGCGCGCCCGTTTGCCCTTCACATCG
The DNA here is from genome assembly GCA_963923955.1 of Gammaproteobacteria bacterium. Lineage (GTDB taxonomy): Bacteria > Pseudomonadota > Gammaproteobacteria > Eutrophobiales > Eutrophobiaceae. The sequence continues at coordinate 267,123 of OZ000552.1, read as the reverse complement.
GCCCACCACAGGACTACGCCGAACAGGATTGTGGCACAGGCGATCACCAACGGGCTGCGTAGCTGCGTGGCGATAAAGTCATGGCTGATTAGACCGGCGAGACCAACGGGAATGGTTGCCGCTGCGAGGAACCATAACATGCGGCTATTCTCGTTATGAAGCGGCGATGCCGACCAGCCGGATAGGATCTGCCTGAGATGCGCACGGAAATAATGCACAACGGCGGACAGACTGCCCACATGGGCGGCGATGTCATAGCGAATGCCCTGATCGGCCCAGCCGAATAGCTCAGGCAGCAAGATCAGATGGGCCGAGCTGGAAATCGGCAGGAACTCGGTTAAGCCCTGCACCAGTCCCAGGATGATGAGATGGATGAGTTCCACGCGGCTCCCCCGGTTATTTCAATATCGGCAGGAAGATGGCCGTTGCCATCTGCTGGACGACCTTGATGAGGGTTCGGTTTGTCCTGCCAGTGATGATCACCGCCATGGTATCCTGCAAGGCGATCAGATTGCCGAACAGGCGCTCATAGCTGAGGTTGCTCATATCCCCGGGCCGGGAGTTGCTGTACAGGTACAACTCGCCATCGGGCGCATGATCATGCTCCAGCTTCCATACAGCAATCTCTATGTTTCTGGCGCTCTTATAAAGGTTCTGCGGATCGACCGACTGCAAGAGATAAAACTCGCTCTGGTTATTATACGCCGCCATGATCATTGATGTCAGCCCGGCAACGAAACTAAACACCCGATCGCCCTGATACTCAGCGGCAAAGGTCAGACGAATGGCAGCAATGCCCGTTTTCCCTTGTAACTCCGGAAAGTCCCACCCATGTCTTAGGTCAAACAGCTGCAGCAGATTTTCATCAATGCTCTGATATTTGGATTTTTTCAACTCGCGCGGATTGCGCTTATAGAGTTTCATCATTAGCTCGCGCAGGTATTTTCTGGCCTCTGCAACATGAACCTCCAGCACCTCGCCGGTCTCGGACTTGACCAGGGCGTCTAAGGAAAGGCGCTTGCCCGCCGGGCCCTCTTCTCGCGCCTCCTTGCCGGCGCAGGCGCCTAAGGCAATGAAAAGCAGCATAAGACACGGCGGTTTCAAGATAGCCTGCATCATCACAGCCTCTCCCGCTGATCAAACATACGAAAGCCCAGCAAGGGCGCATCCATCCCGCGCCCCAGCGCGATGACCTTAAAGCGCTCGCCCATCTCTGCCGGCAGAGTCAGGCGTTTTGCCTCGCCGGATAATTTTATCCGTCTCAGTTCATCATGCGCAGCATCTTGCGCGAGGAGTTCGTCCAGGCCGCAGGAGAGCAAAAAGTGCGCCTGGCCGCAATAGCCAGCGACAGACAGGTCGATTTTGCTTGCGGCCTCGGCAACGGCGGTGAAATCCACCGATGCGCTAATGTCTTGCAGCCCGACATGGAGGAAGGGATCGTGATGGGCGCGCTGGCGGTAATGGCAGAGCAGGGTGCCGTCGAAGCGCTGCGGGTGATAATACTCCGCACGCGGATAACCATAATCAATCAACAGCAGCACGCCCGCCTCCAGACTATCGGCCAGGGCATGGATCCAGGCCGGCAGCAGGGTATTGATCTCGCTTGTATAGCCGGCGGCAAGGTGCGGCTGATACTCGCCCAGCGTGGCCTTAATGCGGCTGCGCAAGGCATCGTCCGGCCGCCCCTTTTGCCAGACAAAGCCGCCATTTTGGCAGGCCACCTGCATGACATGATAGCGGCCGTGTTCGTAACATATCCGCTCCACCGGCAGGGCATCCATCACCTCATTCGCCAGCACAAGTCCGGTGAAGGGACGCTCGGGCAATGCATCCAGCCAGTGACACCGTGCATAAAGTGTCGCGGCCAGCGTGCCTTGTAAAAAGATCCGTTGGCGCTGCCGAAGCGCCGCGCTGGTTTCCAGGATGATGTACTCCTTCGGCAAACAATCCCGCTGCGCCAGTTCGCGCAGAATATCCGCCGCCATGCGCCCACTGCCGGCGCCCAATTCCAGGATGGTGCCATCTGTCGTCAGTTCCAGCACCTGCTCGCATTGCCGCGCCAAGCAACGGGAAAACAGGGAAGAGATTTCCGGCGCCGTAACAAAATCACCGGCCCGCCCCAGCTTCGCCGCACCGGCGCTGTAATAGCCAAGCCCCGGTTCATACAGCGCCGCCTGCATGAAGGCGCTGAAGTTGATCGCCCCGCCTTCTCTGTCGATGCCTTGCCGGATGCGCTGCTCAAGCCGCCTGCTATGGAATAAGGCTTCTTCATCCGGTAGCGGAAAGTCGGGCCGGCGCGGCGGCGAATGAGTCTGTGCTGGTGCCAAGTGTCTTGCCCTACGGGTTTATTGTGAGTGGTTTTTCCATCGGGTGTTCTAAGATGAACGCAAGCGCTATAATAGCAAGCCATGAGCGCCAAGACAGTCCTGATTACCGGTGCGGCGCGACGCATCGGTGCCGCCATCGCCCGACAACTGCATCAACGTGAATGGGACATCGCCATCCATTACCGCCAGTCCGCCGCGGCCGCTGCGGCACTGGCGGCGGAGCTAAATGCCAAGAGGCGGGATTCGGCGCTGAGCATACAGGCCGACTTGCTGGATGATGCCAGTTACGCCAAGCTGATTCGGGATGCTGCGCAATGGAAAAACCGGCTGGATGCCCTGATCAACAACGCCTCGGCCTTTTATCCGACTAAAGCTGAAAAAGCCAATCCGGCGCAATGGAACGAACTGCTCGGCACGAATATGAAGGCGCCGTTTTTTTTAGCACAACAGGCAATCCCTCATCTGCGCGCCGCAGGCGGCTGCATCATCAACATCACCGACATCCACGCCGACAGACCCTTAGTGGCGCATGCGGTTTATTGCGCGGCAAAGGCCGGGCTGGTGATGTTGACCAAGGCCCTGGCAAAAGAACTTGGGCCGGAAATTCGCGTAAATGCCATTGCCCCCGGCGCTATCCTGTGGCCGGAAGACATGGATACGACAACACAAGATGAAATCCTGTCTCGGATCCCGCTGCAAAAGACCGGCGCACCGGCGGATATTGCCCATGCGGTCAGCTACCTGCTTGCAGCAGAGTATGTAACCGGCCAAGTCCTGGCTGTTGACGGCGGCCGTAGCCTGGCTTCCTGAGCGCGGCTCTAATTAAAGCAGAACCCTTTACGTTCATCTAAACTTCGGCATCTCCCCCTTCAAATACCATCTCTTTGATTCCGGTTCATACCACCAAATCTGATTCAAAGGCAGCTTACGCAGCGTCCCATACTCCGTATGATAGTAGTTTATCTCGCCCTTCACGATTGCTTCTGTTATCTCCTCATTGACATTTTTCTCATAAATCTCATGGCCCGTCACCCGTATCTGCTGCAGCTTATCCAGCGGCAGGGCCGGCTTGCCGCCGTCTGCCTCGGCATGATACTCATGCGCATCCTTATAGCGCCCCCAGCGCAGGGCAAAGACATATTGATTGATGGCATCATCTAGCGAGGTGATCTTGTTCTTTGTGCCGCCGCCGGTGTTGCAGGCGCTGAGCAGTGTAACGGCGCACAGCAGGCTTAGTATCAGTCTGTTCATTGGCGTTGGCTCCTAATCGAAATTCTTAAGCTATATCATTGAAAAACCAACTCAACCGGCCAGAGTTCCTGGCCGCGCTGGTCAAATGTTTCCCATATTTCTGAAAAACTCCGTCCGCTGACGGGATGCGTTCGTGCGCCGGCGATCTCGGCCAGTGGGCACAGGACAAAGGAAAATTTTAGTATGTCTGCCCGCGGCAGTTGCAGCCCCGCCTCATCGATCACCAGGTCTTCATACAACAACAGATCCAGATCCAGGGTGCGGGAAGAGTAAGATGCAACATTACGCTCGCGCCCCAGCTTATCCTCAATGAAGCTCAAGGACTGAAGCAATGCTTGCGGCCCAAGCCCGGTAGCTAGCCCCACCACCAGGTTATAGAAATTGTTCCCCACAAAGCCCAGCGCCTTGCTCTCATAGACCCGTGATAAGTCCAAGGCGCCAAAGGCGTTTTGCAACTCGCTGACTGCGGCGACAATATTTTTCTCCGGCTCGATATTGCTGCCCACGCCGATGAACACCTGCGCCATCTTCTATTCTCTCGTGCCGCGCTCGATGATCACGCCGACATCACGCACACCGCGCAGCGCGCCCTGCTTGTTCAAACGCAGCCGACACCAAGGCACATCAAACTCGTGCAAAATAATCTCGGCAATGCGCTCGGCCAGGGTTTCCACCAAGGCAAATTCGCTGTCGCCAACGAAAGCGATCAGGCGCTTGGCCACGGCCTTGTAATTCAAGGTGTTGTCGATCTGATCGGTCTCGGCAGCGCGGCGAATATCCGCAGCCATTTCAATATCGAGCAGCACCGTCTGTTTGGTGCGCCGCTCCCACTCATAAATGCCGATCACGGTATCAATCCGCAGCTCGTTCAGATAGATAATATCCATGTTCAATCGGACCTAAATCAGCCAGAAAAATATTGCTATGGAAGTTCTGATTTTATCAGAGCTTCCTGTGGCACTAAGGAGGTGCCACCAAATTCAATTACGCTCAAGTAATTGAATTTGTGAGCAAACTAAAAATCGCATTTTTAGTCTGCGTCCTCTGGCAAGTCCCGGATGGACTTGTGCAGAGCTTTGGGTAAGAGTAACTGCGATAAATCGCTTTTGAAAGCCGCTTTAAAGACGTTTGGTTTAGAATACTTAGCATGACTGCGCTTGATCTGCTGCTAAATATCGGCCTGCCCATCCTGGCCTACCTGGCAGGTTCCATTGCCAGCGCCGTCATTGTCTGCAAACTGATGGGCTTGGGCGACCCTCGCCGTGACGGCTCCGGCAACCCGGGCGCGACCAACGTCCTGCGCCTGCACGGCAAGGCCGCCGCCGCCCTCACCCTGGCCGGCGACATGGCCAAGGGCTTACTCCCCGTCTTGTTGGCGCAGGCGCTGGCGGTGCCGAAGCTCATCATCGCGCTATGCGGACTGGCCACTTTTGTCGGCCACCTGTACCCGCTGTTCTTCGGCTTTCGCGGCGGCAAGGGCGTGGCCACCTTAGTCGGCGTCCTGTTCGGCTGGCACTGGCTGCTCGGCCTGGCCTTTTCCGCCACCTGGCTGTTTGTGGCGCTGTTGTTTCGTTATGCCTCCCTCGCCGCCGTGACCGCAACACTGCTCACGCCGCTCTATGCCTGGCTGCTCCTTAGTCGGTCGGCCTATGTCATCTGCGTGAGCGGCATGGGCGTGCTGCTCATCTGGCGGCATCGCTCGAATATCAAACACCTGCTGGCAGGGACTGAGGAGAAAATCGGGACAGAAAAGCCTTGAGCAAATGTTATCATCGAGATGAAACAATGAAGCAAGGCATGAGGATTATGATACCAGGTAATAAGGTGCTCCGGCGCGCCATACTGCAAGCCTGCGCCGGCATGGTTTCTCAAGGTGATCTGTCGCCGGGGGGACGAGCTATACGGTAGCGATTCCGCCACCTTGAAGCAAGGGTGGTGTACTGCGCTGTTGTTGTATGTTTTGTTATTAACAGCTAAAAACTTCTTCGCTTAACTTCTTAAGGCTCTAAATTTTTATTGACCCATTTTTGTATTTGCTTGGAATAATCCCAAGTTGTTATTCCATTTTTTAATTCTGTCCATAATGATCTTATAGTAATCACCATTTATTTCACATCCTAAATATTGTCTATCATTATCCAAACAAGCAACAGCCGTTGTTCCAGTTCCCATAAAAGGGTCAAATACAATGCCATTGATAGGACAACTGACTTTAATAATTCTTTCTATTATCTCTAAGGGCTTTTGAGTAGGGTGATTTTCTCGCTCCGGGTCTTGAGCATGTATCCTCGGTTTACTCCATAAGTCCTTAGGATTATACCCTAACTCTAACCATTTTTTACCCACAAAAATAGACCTAGTTCGGGCTTTTTTTGTTTTTTGATCATAGGGAATTCTAACACCATCCAAATCAAAATAATAGTCATTGCCATTAACAAAAAAACCAATGTTATCGTGAACGGATGAGAATTTTCTGGTAGAACCTCCCATACTAGGGACTCTTCTATCCCAGATAATTTCGTTAATCATTTTCATTTTCTTTTTTAGATAACAAAATATTTCCGGGGAGTATTGCCAACTTAAAAAAATATAAAAACTGCCATTATTTTTTAACTTAGGCAAAACACCATCAATCCATAGGTACGTCCACTCCAAATATTTCTCTGGAGATTGTTTGTCTGAGTCATTACCGTAGTCCTTTCCTAAAGAATAAGGAGGGTCAGTTAATATTAAATCAACAGAGTTGTTTTCTATTTTATCTAATGCTACTAGAACATCTTGATTAAAAATGTTATTCATATTTATTTTACAGTTTTATGCTCTTTGATTTTTCTTTTAGTATCTTTAGAAATTCTTCTCTTGTTCTATATTCTTTATCATGCTTGTAGGTGGCTTGGATTTTATCGTTTCTTGGGTTAACGTAAATTGGCAGGAATTGGGGTGAAAAGATTTCTAAGTATTCTTCATCAAAGCTAATTTTTATGTTTTCAAATTGAATACCAAAACACGCGTATATTAAGCTGTAGTGTTTATTAGCACTATACTGAAAATAAAATTTTTCTATCGCTGCAATATCATTTTTGCTTTCCCTACTATTCATATTATGAATTTTTATGTTTATAAAATAGCTTTTTTTATTACAAATTATTTCACAGTCATGTAGAGATGTATCAGGAAAATCAAAATTAACCTGGTCAAGATGAAGTTTTGAGGCGTTGTATTTAGTTTGTTGGGTTATGACTTGTTCTACTAACCAACTTACAGACCTAGTATGAGGCTTTAGTCCATAAGGTAAAATTTTTTTATCTGTAATGTTAAAACTAGGTAATATATGCAAAGATTTCTGTATATGCTTTTGATAAAATCTAAATCCTCTTGAATTTTATTTATTTCATCTTTCATAAAAATTTAGGATCTCAGGAGGTTAAAACGCTTTAAATTGGCTTGTCATGAAGCAGCTTCAGGATGATGCGATAGAGATTATCACAGCGATGATTAAACGAAACTTAAGTCTCTTTTAAGATGATAATAAAAAAGATCTTTCGCGAATTCCTCTTCAGGCACTCAAGCGCAGTTTAGCACAGATCCAAAACGACTCAATGCCGTTCAAAAGCTTAACACCTATCAGGTATCGTTCTGCTTCCTATGACCCTAATTTTTTGGCCGCTTGCGCCCTAGCTATCGCACCGCTCACGCAAGGGCCAGCGCGGGTGGGCGGCGAAGCCCAGCGGCTCGTTGGCGCCTTCCTTCAGGCGCAAGTAGCCGGCGTAGGCGATCATGGCGCCGTTGTCGGTGCAAAATTCCGGGCGCGGATAAAATACCGAACCACCCTGCTCGCTGACCATCTTCTCAAGCCCGGCCCGCAACTGCCGATTGGCGCTCACACCGCCGGCGGCGATCAGGCGGGTCAAGCCGGTTTCTTCCATCGCGCGGCGGCATTTGATCGTCAAGGTATCGACCACGGCATCGACAAAGGCGCAGGCGATGTCGGCGCGGGTCTGCTCATCAAAGGGGTTGTCGCGGACGGTATGCAGGGCGAAGGTCTTTAGGCCGCTGAAGCTGAAATCCAGCCCCGGGCGATCGGTCATCGGGCGGGGAAATAGAAATCGCTTCGCATCGCCCCGCTCGGCCAGCGCAGACAGCGACGGCCCGCCGGGATAACCCAGCCCCAGCAACTTCGCCGTCTTGTCAAAGGCCTCCCCGGCCGCATCATCCAGGGACTCGCCCAGGAGCTTATAGGCCCCCGCCGCCTGCACGGCCACCAGCTGCGTATGCCCACCGGAGACCAGCAGCGCCAGAAAGGGGAACTCCGGGGCGGGTTCCTCCAGCATGGGCGCGAGCAGGTGCGCCTCCATGTGGTGTACGGCAACGGCGGGCACGCCCCAAGCATAGGCCAGCGCCCGCCCGATGCTAACCCCGACCAGCAGGGCGCCGACGAGCCCCGGTCCGGCGGTGTAGGCTACGCCGTCAATCTCGCTTGCGGCAAGACCGGCTTCCGCCAGCACCTGCCTGGTGAGCGGCAGCACGCGGCGGATGTGATCGCGCGAGGCCAACTCCGGCACCACGCCGCCGTAGTCGCGATGCAGCGCCGCCTGGCTGTGCAGGGCGTGGGCGAGCAGGCCGCGCGTCCCGTCATAGATGGCCAGGCCGGTCTCATCACACGAGCTTTCTATGCCTAAGACTTTCATCCTCCAGGGTCGTTTTTTTACGCAAAAAATTTTTAAACAAAAGCTAGGAATTTTACCTTGCAATCGGCGCAATTCTTACTAAAATCACCGCCCTTTCAAACCTTATATGCGGAGAATTGAGACAAGCCCATGCCGGCAGTACGAGTAAGAGAAAACGAACCCTTTGACATCGCCCTGCGCCGCTTCAAGCGCTCTTGTGAAAAGGCCGGCACCCTGGCCGAAGTGCACCGGCGCGAGTTTTACGAAAAACCCACGCAGGTGAGAAAGCGCAAGGCCGCGGCCGCGGTAAAACGCAACGTAAAACGGGTCTCCCGAGAGCAGACCCGCCACCTCCGTCAGTATTAACCTTATCCCCGCCGCTTGCCCGATGGCCGATCTGAGAGCGCAAATCCGCGCCGATGTGAAGGCCGCCATGCGCCGCCGCGACAAGGCGCGCCTGGCCGTGCTGCGCTTGATTGAAGCGGCGTTGAAACAAAAAGAAGTGGATGAGCGCGTTGAGTTGGATAAGAGTGGGGTGGTGGCGGTTCTTGGCAAACTGGCCAAGCAGCATCGGGACTCCATCGATCAGTTTGAGCAGGCCGGGCGCGATGATCTGGTGGAAAAGGAGCGCTTTGAACTGGAAGTGGTGCAGTCCTACCTGCCGCAGCCGCTTGATGAAGAGGAAGTGCGCCGGATTATTCAGGATGTGGTGAAAGCGACCGGCGCGGAATCCATGAGAGACATGGGCCGGGTCATGGGGCTGCTAAAGCCGAAGCTGCAAGGCCGCGCGGACATGGCGAAGGTGAGCGCGCTGGTGAAGGCACAACTTGGCTTAAGCAAGTTCTGATTGAATCAGGGCTTCTCTTAGATTCTAAACTGCTATCCGCGCGCACGATTCATAGGTGCCGTGAGCCCATTGTCCGTTTATACTAGGGCCGCATCATGGCCGGCCAAATCCCACAGAGTTTTATCGATGAACTGCTCGCGCGCACCGACATCGTTGAACTCATAGACGGCCATGTTTCCTTGCGCAAGGCCGGCAAAAATCACCTGGCCTGCTGCCCCTTTCACGATGAAAAAACGCCTTCTTTCACCGTCAGCCAGGACAAGCAGTTCTACCATTGCTTCGGCTGCGGCGCCAATGGAACGGCGATCGGCTTTTTGATGGAATACCGGCAGCTGGGCTTTGTCGAGGCCGTGGAAGAATTGGCCGGCCGCGTCGGCCTGGAGATCCCGCGCACGGCGGGCTATGCGGCGGCGAAAGACAACTTTGCCGTCCTGTATGATCTACTGGAGGCGGCTGCACGTTTTTATCGGCAACAGTTACGCACCCACCCGCAGGCCAAACGCGCCGCCGACTATCTCAAGCAACGCGGCATCAGCGGCGAATGCGCGGCGGAGTTTGAACTGGGCTATGCGCCGGCCGGCTGGGATAACCTTATGCAGGAATTGGGCGGCGCAGAGGAGGCGCAAAAGCGGCTGGCGAGCGCCGGCCTGATCATCCAGGGCGAGCGCGGCGGCTACTATGATCGCTTCCGCGATCGCATCATGTTCCCCATCCGCGACCAGCGCGGGCGGGTCATCGGCTTCGGCGGCCGGGTGATCGATGAGGGCCTGCCCAAATACTTAAATTCCCCAGAGACGCCCGTATTCCACAAGGGTCGTGAACTCTACGGCCTGCACCGCGCCCGCCGGAAAAACCGCGCACTGGAGCGGGTCTATTTGGTGGAAGGCTACATGGATGTACTCGCCCTAGGGCAATACGGCATCGACAACGCCGTGGCCGCGCTGGGCACGGCGGCCACACAAGCCCAGCTCGAAGGCATCTTCCGGCTGAGCCCGCAGCTTGTGTTTTGTTTTGACGGCGATGCGGCCGGGGAGAAGGCGGCCGGCCGGGCGATGGAGGCAAGCCTGCCCTTGATGAAAGACGGCCGGCAGGTATTTTTCAAATTTCTCCCCAAGGGCCAGGACCCCGATGACTACGTAAGAGAAAAGGGTGCGGCAGCCTTTGAAGACCGGGATGCGTGGATGCCGCTGTCGGATTATATGCTCAAGACAGCCCAAGGCGCGCATGATCTGTCCACGGCAGAGGGCGTCTCGCCTTTTATGAAGCAGATTAAACCCCATCTGGCGCAACTGCCTGAAGGAGTGTTTAAGCAGTTCATGCTGCGGCAGGTTGAAGGGCGCACGGGCATAGCCGTGGGCGAGATAAAGAGCAAAACTGAGACGGCGCGGCAAGCCAAGAGAAGGCCGCCGTTATATCGGCAGCAGAGCGGCGGCATGACCCGGATAAGTTGGTTGATCGCCATGCTGCTGCACAGACCGCAACTGGCGGCGCTGCTCGAGGAACCTGAGAATATTGCACGGCTCAGCATCCCCGGTGCGGAAATCTTAGGCGCGCTTATTGTGTCCATACAGGAAGAACCAGGGATCACCACCGGCCAGATACTGGAGCGCTGGAGGGAATCGAGACTCAGCAGGCGGCTGCACGAATTATCATCAAAAGACATCTTTGATGAGGAGAATATCGACCTGGAAAAGGAGTTTCTGGATGCCTGTGAGAATATCCTGAGTAATAGCAAGACGCCTTTGGAAGAGGCGCAAAGAGTCACCTTGCAAGATGCCCCAGAGGCGCTGAAAGCCAAGCTGCGGGCGCTGCAAAGAACCGGTTAATGCTAAATAAGAGTCAAATCCACCTGGATTGTTGCATGGCAATATGCTATACTGATGGATTGTTTTTTTGCCGTTTTTTCAGTGAATTAGCATAAGCCTTATTTAAGAGATAGAGCCGGAAATGGAACAATTAGAACCCGATATCAATCCTGAGAATGACGAAGATGAAGCCTCGCAACTCAAGCTCCTGATCGCCAAAGGCAAGGAGCAGGGCTTCTTAACCTACCATGAGGTCAACGAGCACCTGCCTGAGGGGATCGTTGAGCCGGAGCAGATCGAGGAGATCGTCAACATGATTACGGACATGGGCATCGATGTGCATGAATCCCCGCCCGATCTGAACGCCCTGATGACCGGCAACCAGACTAACACCAGCGATGCTGCCACAACAGGTGCATTGGCCAGCGTTGAGAGTGAGTTTGGGCGCACCACGGACCCGGTCAGGATGTATATGCGCGAGATGGGGACGGTTGATCTGCTCACCCGCGAGGGCGAGATCAAGATCGCCAAGCGCATAGAAGATGGCATCAACCAGGTGCTGATCGCCCTGTCGCTGTATCCGGGCACGATCAAACTCCTGCTGGCCGCTCATGCCGGTGTGGAGGCCGGGCAGGTGAAGCTGGCGGATATTATTGTCGGCTTTACTGACCCGGAAGAATACCCGGATGCCGGCAGGCCGCCGGCACCGAAGGCGAATGCTGCGAATAGCGGCGATAAGGCGCCGGATACAGGGATTGACCCGGCGGAAGTCCGGGCGCATATCGCCGCCATTGAGGCGTTGTATCGGGAGGTGGTCAAGGGCATTGAGCAAAATGGCAAGAGCGATAAGCGCTCCGTTGCCGTGCAAGAGGAATTGACGGAGAAATTCATGGCGCTGAAATTATCGCCCAAGTTTATCGATGTGCTGACCGGCAACGTGCGTGATCTCATCGACCACATTCGCCGGACCGAGCGCGAGATCATGCGGCTCTGTGTCGGGCAGGCCGGGGTAGCGCGCAAGGAATTCATCAGCGCCTTCCCCGGCAACGAAATCCATAGCGGCTGGATCGCGGAATTTTCCCGGGCGAATGCGGCCCGCCATGACAGGCTTGCAGCAATCGAGGCCGACGTGGTGAAGACGCAGCGGAAGCTGGCCGCAATATTTGCCGAGAATGTGCTGGGCATCACGGAAATGAAAGAGATCAACCGCAAGGTCTCCATCGGCGAGGCCAAGGCCCGGCGGGCGAAGAAGGAAATGGTGGAGGCCAACCTGCGCCTGGTGATCTCCATTGCCAAGAAATACACCAATCGCGGCCTGTTGTTTTTAGACTTGATCCAGGAAGGCAACATCGGCCTGATGAAGGCGGTGGATAAGTTCGAATACCGCCGTGGGTACAAGTTCTCCACCTATGCCACCTGGTGGATCCGCCAGGCGATCACGCGCTCGATCGCCGATCAGGCGCGCACCATCCGCATCCCGGTGCACATGATCGAAACCATCAACAAGCTCAACCGCATTTCTCGGCGAATATTGCAGGAGATGGGCCGTGAACCGACACCGGAGGAGCTGGCAGAGAAGATGGACATGCCCGAGGAGAAGGTGCGCAAGGTACTGAAGATCGCGAAAGAGCCGATCTCTATGGAGACCCCGATCGGCGATGATGATGATTCGCATCTGGGAGACTTCATAGAAGATGTGAATACCGAGGCGCCGTCGGAGTTCGCCGGCTTTGAGGGCCTGCGCCATGCGACGCACGCGGCGCTCGGCGGCTTGACCCCCAGAGAGGCAAAGGTGCTGCGCATGCGTTTCGGCATCAACATGAATACCGACCATACCTTGGAAGAGGTCGGCAAGCAGTTTGATGTTACCCGTGAACGCATTCGGCAGATCGAGGCCAAGGCCCTGCGCAAGCTCCGCCATCCAAGCCGCTCGGAAGAATTGCGCACCTTTCTAGATCAGTCATGACGGTTCCCGGCAATGGATTTTGTCTTTATACTTAAGCGTCCGTAATTATTATGTCCAGGGAAGCCCTATTAAGCCCTCCGGGCTTTCCAAAACAGGGGCCTGTAGCTCAGTTGGTTAGAGCAGTGGACTCATCAACGAAGGTGCGTTCATATTGAAAGATATGAAATGAACGGGATGAATTCAGGGAAACCGTAACAGCCAGGCTGACGGCAACCCTGAGCCAAGCCGGGGGTACACCTCCGGAAGGTGCAGAGACTACCTGAGAGCTTAAGCGCTCTTAATAACAGGCGTAGAGCGTCCCGCACCCGTGATTAAGGGTGATGAGATAGTCCGCTCCCGTTGGAAACAGCGGGGTTAAGTGAATCCATTGGTCGTAGGTTCAAGTCCTACCGGGCCCACCATTTTTTAATCTTGCCTGCCGTCATGTTTTTTAGCGACAAACAATAAGCGGCGCTAAGGTGCCAGCCGCTCAAGCGCCCACCGCTTATCAGCCCCTCGTCGATAGAGCAGCCGGTCATGCAGGCGGTTTTTTCGTCCCTGCCAGAATTCAAAGGTCGCAGGCACAAGCCGATAGCCGCGCCAGGTAGCGGGCCTCGGCACGGCACCCTGCGGATATTCCGCCGCCAGTTCCTGCATGCGCTGCTGCATAAATTCTCGACTAGCCACGACTGCACTCTGCGGCGCCACCCAGACACTGAGCTGGCTGCCATAGGGGCGTGACTGAAAATAAGCATCCGCCTCGTCGCTGCTAACCTGTTCCACGACTCCTTCCAGGCGCACCTGCCGGTCGATGGGCTGCCAGTAAAACGCTATGGATGCATTGGGGTTGGCCGCCAACTGTTTCCCTTTGGCGCTGGTGGAATGAGTAAAAAAAACGAAGCCTGAATCATCATAGCCTTTCAACAATACATAGCGCACGGTGGGTTTGCCGCTCGCCGTTACTGTCGCCAGCGCCATCGCGTTCGGCAGTTCAATGCCGAGCCTGGCGGCCTCGTCAAGCCAGTGATGAAACTGCTTAAGCGGATCGCCATCCACCTCACTCTCAAGCAGGGCGCGGCCTTGGTATTCTCTTCTTAATGCTGCAAGGTCTATGCTCATTAAGGAAGCCGCTATCCCCCCACGCCGGAGAGGATCAAGGTGCCGATGGCGGCACCGAGAAATACGCCAAAGGGCATGTTATCGATTGCATCCTGTAATCTTTTCACGGCTGATTCGCCGCCGTCCTCATCCGCACGATTGAGGTAAGGATTTTCCAACAGTGCATTCCCCGACAGGTAGATCCCCTCCAAGCCGCGGGCATTCAATTTAAGATCAAACAGGGCGGCTTGCTCAAATAATTGATGCTGCTCAGGCATCTCGTCGGCATTAAAACTCGCCCGGTCCATGCGCAGACCAAAGCTATGCTGTCGTTGTTGCAGCTTACTCCCGTCCAGTGGCACACGATAATACAGCATGGCATGGGGCTCGGAGATCAATTCCGCAGCGATTAGCTGCGGCGGCAATAACAGCAACAAAGCCGCCAGAGATAGTGTACGCATGAGTTCTCCCCTTTATCCAAAAATCAACGCACAACAGGGTAGTCAAGGCCGCTGAGAAAGTAAAGCATTCGTTGCTGTGGCTAGTTTGTGCGTCTCTTTTATACTTAATTAAGAAGTCATTTATTTTCTGCCGCCAGCGCCCTATAATCGCCTTTTTATTCTTACCAGCCACGTTGGCATAAACGAAGATTGCGCCATGACCGAGACTATCTTTAGCAAGATCATCCATCGGGAAATTCCCGCAGATATTGTCTATGAAGACGAGCACTGCCTGGCCTTCAAAGATGTCAATCCGCAGGCGCCGGTGCATATCCTTGTGATTCCTAAAAAACCAATCGCCCGCATTGTCGATGCCGGCGCTGAGGATGAGGCGCTGTTGGGGCATCTGCTTTTGAAAGCCAACCGCATCGCCGCAGAGCAGGGCGTGGGCGAGGCCTTTCGCTTGGTCGTGAACAATGGTGCAGGCGCGGGCCAGAGCGTGTTCCACCTGCATATTCATATCCTGGCCGGCCGCGCCTTCACCTGGCCGCCGGGCTGATCAGATCCGCGCGCTGCCCTGCCTGTGCTCACCAAATAATTGCCGTTTTTCTCTTAATAAAAACAAGCCATTGTCATGATGTATGACACCGATGATCTGCGCATCGCCTCCATCAAGGCGGTCGCCACGCCGACGGAGATTTGTGAGGAGCTGCCCGCCACGGAACAGGCAACCAGCACTACCTATGCAAGCAGGCAGAGCATCCATGAGGTCTTATGCGGCAGAGATGATCGCCTGCTCGCCGTCATCGGCCCTTGTTCCATACACGATCCGCCGGCGGCAAGAGACTATGCCGACCGCCTGAAAAGGCTCAAAGATGAATTGCAGGATGAGCTGCTGATCATCATGCGGGTTTATTTTGAAAAGCCGCGCACGAGGGTGGGCTGGAAGGGCCTGATCAATGATCCTGATCTGGATGAGAGTTTCCAGCTCAACAAGGGCCTGCGGCTGGGGCGGCAACTATTGCTCGATCTGAATAACATGGGCATGCCCGCCGGTGTTGAGTTCCTCGACATCATCACGCCGCAATATGTGGCCGACCTGGTTAGCTGGGGCGCCATTGGCGCAAGGACTACGGAAAGCCAGGTGCACCGCGAGCTGGCCTCCGGCCTGTCCTGCCCGGTCGGTTTCAAGAACGGCACTGATGGCACGACCCAGGTGGCGGTCGATGCCATTCGCTCCGCCGCCGTGCCGCACCACTTCCTGTCGCTGCGCAAGGAGGGCAGCTCGGCCATCTTCACCACCACCGGCAATAGGGATTGCCACATCATCTTGCGCGGCGGCAGAGAGCCAAACTACGATGCCAAAAGCATTGATGCCGTTGCGAAGCAATTAGCCGCAGCTGATCTGCCGATCTTAATCATGGTTGATTTCAGCCATGCCAACAGCCAGCGGCAACACGAGAGGCAGTTAGATGTCGGCCGTGATGTTGCCGCGCAGATTGCCGGCGGCGATACGCGCCTATTCGGGGTGATGATCGAGAGCCATCTCATTGCGGGTAAGCAGAAGGTCACGCCCGGCAAGGCGCTGGTCTATGGCCAGAGCATTACCGATGCCTGCCTCGGCTGGGCAGATACGGAAATGCTGATTCGTGAACTGGCGCAGGCGGTCAGGCGCCGCCGTGCCCGGCCCGGCTTAGCCCAACTTAACCCAGTTTAACCGGGAACGCGAAGAGCCCTGCTCAAGATGGCTAACAGATAGACCAGGCCGGCAAGCACTATGATCGTCGCCCCGGCGGGCAGATCAGGCTGCCAGGACAAGAGCAGGCCCGCCGTGGTGATCAGCATGCTTAAAATCACGGACACCCCCATCATGCCCGGAATAGAATTGGAAAATTGCAGCGCGCTGGCCGCCGGCAGGATCAGCAGCGCCATGACCAGGATCAGCCCGACGATCTGGATTAGCAGCACGATGGTTAAGGCCACCAGACACAGGAGCAGGATGTAAAAGCCTTCTATGTTCACGCCGCGGATGCGTGCAAATTCCTCATCAAAGGCGACTGCGAGGAACTGCTTGTAAAAACAAAAGACTAGCCCCAAGATTAGCAGATCCAGCAGCGCCATCAGCAGCAGATCGCGGCCGGAGATTAACAGGATATTGCCAAACAGGTAGCTCATTAAATCTGTGTTATAGCCCGGGGTTTGGGAGATAAACAGGATGCCAATCGCCATGCCCACCGACCAGAAGGCGGCGATCAGGACATCCTCATCCTGCTGCCAGCGCAGCTTTATCCAGCCGATCAAAACGGCCGTGATGAGCGCAGCAAGCACCGCACCGATGGCAGGCGCGGCGCCGAAAAAGTAAGCCGCGCTCATGCCTGCCAGTACGCTATGCGCAATGCCGCCGCTTAAAAAACTGATGCGCTTCACCACCACATAGGTGCCGATGATGCCGCAGCCCAGACTCGACAGCAGACAGGCCAGCAGGGCATAGCGCATGAACTGGAAATCCAACAGGCTGATAAAGAATTCAGACATATTATGCTGCGGCTAGTGCCGGTGGTGGATCATCTTCACCGGCGCGCCATAGAGCTCTGCAAAGGTCTTACCGCTGAGCGCCTCGGTCTCATGACACACAAGGGTCTTGTTCAGGCAGCCCACCCGGTCAACGTAAGAAGAGATAAAGGCAATATCATGCGAGACGACGATAATCGTCATGTGTGCGTTATATTGCTTGAGCAGGGCAAAGATCTTCGCCTCGGCCCGGCTGTCAACA
This sequence comes from Gammaproteobacteria bacterium, assembly GCA_963923955.1. Taxonomy (GTDB): domain Bacteria; phylum Pseudomonadota; class Gammaproteobacteria; order Eutrophobiales; family Eutrophobiaceae. The sequence continues at coordinate 249,970 of OZ000552.1, read as the reverse complement.
TTTGCCGTCGGCTCATCCAGCACCAATATCTCCGGCTTACACGCCAGGGCACGGGCGACCAACATGCGTTGCAGCTGCCCACCCGATAAGCTCTTGATCGCCCGCCCCGCCAGTTCCGGGATCTCCACTACGCGCAGCGCCTCCATGGCCAATTCCCGGTCGGTTGGGCTAAAGCCGCCTGGGGGGTTCTTGCTGCCCAGACGGCCTAGCAAGACCACGTCCAGGACACTGATGGGGAAATTCTTCGGAAAGGAAGGGCCTTGCGGGACATAGCCGATGCGATGACGGGCCAGTGCGGGTGCCTGCCCCAGCACTTCTATGGTGCCTGTATCCGGCGGCAAGACGCCCAGCAGCAGTTTGAGCAAGGTGCTCTTGCCGGCGCCATTAGGGCCGATCAGGCCGAAGAACTCTTCTGCCTCCACCGTGAGATTGACCCGCTCCAGCACCCTTGCCCGGCCATAGGCATAGTCAACCTCATCAAAGCAGATAGCCGCCGACACTGCTACTCCACCGCCTGTGCGATGGCCTTGGTCAGCTGCTGCAGGCCGACGATATAATCCTCGGCCAAAGGATCAATTTCAACCACCTGCACCCCCAACTCACCAACGAAGGCGGCCTCGCCCGGCGAGTGATGTTGCTTTTGCACGAACAAGATATCGAGCCTTTCCCGTTGCGCCTTGTCTATGAGCCTGGCCAGGCCCTTCGCCCCCAGTTGGCGGCCGTTTTTCTCCAGCGATAACTGGGTCAGGCCATAGTGCGCCGCATAGTGTCCCAGGGATGCATGCGAGATGATGAAGTAGGAGGTACGGCGGGAACCAAGCGCCTTGATGATGTGGGCGTCTAATTGCCTGAGATCGGCGGCCAGTGCCTGGTAGTTGTTTTCATACTCGGCTGCATTTTGCGGATCATGCGCGCTCAGCCTGTCCTTGATCTGCGCGGCAATCGCCAGCGCATTGCGCGGGCTGGTCCATACATGATTATCATGCCCAGCAGACTGGCTCTGCAGAATAGCCGCACAACACGCAACGATCTCCAGCCTGCCGTTGCCGGCGCTGATGGTCTCCATCCACACCTGCTCAAAGGGCACGCCGATCTGAAAATAGATCTGTGCTGCGGTCAATTCCCGTAGTTTCCCCGGGCTTGGGTCGAAGGTCTCCGGGGAGTCGCCGGGGTTTAGCATGATACGAACATCCACATGCTCAGCACCTATCCGCTCAACCAGGTATTTCTGCGGCGGGATGCTGACGAATATTTTTAAGGGCGGTGTCGCACCGGCTACGCCGGCCTGCATACAGCAGATGAAAAAAACGAGTGCGGCCAAGTACCTGAACATGAGGGGCATGCGAGAAGCCTAGCCGGATGGCCGGCACTCCGCACAGGTGCCTTGCAATTCAATCACCTTGTTTGCAACGGCAAAGCCCAGCTCATCGGCCTTGGTTGCGATCAGGGCTGCGAGTTCGGCATCGTCCAACTCAGCCACCTCGCCACAGTGCTCACAGATCAAAAACTGCCCGGCATCGCCATGTCCGGGGCGGCCACAACCGACATAGGCATTCAAGGATTCAATTCTATGCACCAGCCCCGCTTGCAGGAGAAAATTCAGGGCGCGATAGACCGTTGCCGGCGCGGCAGCCTTGTGTTCTCGCTGCAGGTGCTGGAGCAGATCATAGGCCTTGACCGGCTCATGCCCGCCCCATACCAACTCCAACACCCGCCGCCGGATAGGCGTCAGCCGCCGACCGCGCCTGCGGCATGTTGCTTCCGCCGCACCCAGCGCCGCCCTGACACAGGCGACATGCTCGTGCCTGGCCGCGGTAAATTCACGTAATACCCGCATTTTGTCCATGAATATCCAGTGTTTCTTTGAAGTTTTTCTATTAGAATCGCTTGCATCGGTGTAATGTTATAGTATAACATTTTTTCTTATGAATACATGCACTGTTATTCGATTCATGCGCCCGGATTCCTTGCGGCTGCGAAGCGTCCTGCTGGCCATGCTGTTGCTGTTCGGACAGGCGCTCGTCATCGCCCATGAACTGGGCCACGGCGTACAGGCCGCAGATGATTATTGCGCTGAATGTGTGCTGCAATCGGCATCCACTGATGCCGCCGCCCCCGTCCCTCATTGCCTGCCCGGCCTTAAACCGGGGGCGAGCGCAATCCCATTAGCCACAGCCGCATACTCCCAAGATAAATCACGACCAGCCACCGCGCGCGCACCGCCCTCCTCTTCTTAAAAAATCGCGCTTCACCCCCTGTGGCGGGAAGGGCCGATGCCCGCTCGCCTTAATGCCCGCTTAAATAAGGGCGGGTGTCTGTTTAGTAATTACATTTGGGAAGGATAAAAATCATGTTTCGTTATCTGTTTATCAGTGTGGTTTTATTGTGCAATGCCGCGCTTGTCCATGCGCAAAATATCAATCCAGCGGAAGAGGTCATCGTCACTGCCGACCCCTTAAGCGCAGTCGATCGTCACTTGTCACAGCCGGTGCAGGTCTTGACTGAGGATGCGCTGAAGAGACGCAATCTCAGCAATATCGGCGAGGCCATCGCCAATGAGCTGGGGGTCTCTTCCAGCGACTTCGGCCCCGGCTCGGGACGGCCGATCATTCGCGGCTTAGGCGGCAGCCGCGTAAAGATCCTGGAGAACGGCATCAGCACGATGGATGTCTCAACCATCAGCGTTGACCATGCCGTTGCCACCGAACCGGTATTGGCGCGCCAGATCGAGATCTTCCGCGGCCCAGCGACCTTGCTATACGGCAGCGGTGCCAGCGGCGGCCTGGTCAATGTCGTCAATGACCGCATGCTCAAATATGTCCCCAAGGCGCTGGAAGGTGAGCTATCCCTTGACTATGACAGCGTTACCGACGGCGTAACGGGCGCGGCCAGCCTCAACGCCGGGGCCGGAGACTTCGCCTTGCATGTTGATGCGATGGTGCGCGATACGGATGACTATGACATTCCTGGTTTTGCCGAGTTGGAGCCGGATGAGCCGGGGTCGGGCCGCCTGGAAAACAGCAGCCTGAAGACCGACAGCCTAGGCATCGGCGCCTCTTATATCGGCGCGCGCGGTTTCATCGGTTTTGCTGTGAGCCAATCCGCATCGGACTACGGCGTCCCAGGCGGCCATCACCACCATGAAGAAGGAGGCGAGGAAGAGCATGAGGAGGAGGAAGGAGAAGAAGAGGGAGGTGTGCGCATTGACATGATGCAGACGCGTTATGATCTGGAGGCCACGCTGGATGCGCCGTTGCCGGGCTTGCGGCAGATCAGGACGCGCTGGGCCTATAATGATTATGAGCATGATGAAGTCGAGGGCAGCGGCGAGGTGGGTACGCGCTTTAAAAACAGTGAGTTGCAAGGCAGGATAGAGCTCCTGCATGTCCCGCTCGCTGACTGGGACGGCGTCATCGGCATCCAGTATCGAGACAAGGACTTCTCCGCCGTCGGTGACGAGGGCTTTGTGCCGCCGGCACGGCTTGATTCACTCGCCGTGTTTATCTTAGAGAAGGCCGACATCGGCCGCTGGCACCTGGAGTTGGGCGCACGTTATGAGCAGCAGGATGCAAAGACAGACACCGGCACCCGCGCCAAAAACACGGCGTATAGCCTCTCCGGCGGGGCAAGCTGGGATTATCGGGAAGGCTATCAGTTGGGCTTATCATTGACGCATTCACAACGCGCACCCACTATTGAGGAGCTCTTTTCAAAGGGCCCGCATCTGGCCACCGGCACCTTTGAAATCGGCAACCCGGATTTGGATGAAGAGCGCTCGACGAATGTTGATCTGTATTGGCATAAGACCGCCGGCCGGGTCACCGCCAGCGCCAATCTGTTTTATAACCGGACGGATGACTTTATCTTTCTCCAGGAACAGGACTTGAACGGAGACGGCATCGCCGATCGGGTGGAAGAGGATTTTGACGGCGACCCGGCGGATGTCTTAGACGCCGATGAAGACGAAGAGCCGCTGCTGGTGCAACAGACACAGCGCGATGCGAATTTTTGGGGTTTCGAGCTGGAAACGGTGCTCCGTGTTCTGGATGATGGCCGCGGGGTGCTGGATGCACGTCTCTGGGCCGACTATGTAGCGGCCGAGCGTGATCAGGACATTCACTTACCCCGCATCACGCCCTGGCGCTTCGGCGCCGGGCTGGACTATGTACGCGGCCCCTGGTATGCAGGCCTTAACTACACCCGCACCAACAAACAAAAGGACACGGCCCCCTTAGAGACGGCCACCTCCGGCTATGACATGCTGAACGCCTATCTCGCCTACACCTTCAAACTTGCGGGCAGCGATGTGAGCCTGTTTGTGCGCGGGACGAATCTGCTCAATGAAGAGGCGCGCCGCCATACTTCATTTGTAAAAGACCTCGCCCCCTTGCCCGGCCGCTCCGGCACTTTCGGAATACGCGCCGCCTTCTAGCCCTTTGCTGCTGGTACTCCTTGATGGAAAGCCCGGCGATCCCGGTTATTTCTGCGCCAGTGCGCTATAATCGGGCTATGGAAAACACGACCGGGCTTTGCGTTGATGAATACCTGGATGCCAGGGGGCTTAACTGTCCCCTGCCAGTGCTAAAGGCCAAGCTTGCCTTGAACCGGATGCAGCCGGATACGATATTGCATGTGGAGGCAACAGACCCGCATGCCCGGATCGATTTTGAGGCCTATTGCGCACGCACCGGGCATGCGCTGATACATGTCTCTGAGACGGAGGCCCTGGTCGAGTTTTATATCCGCCGCGCCAGGTCGCCACAGAAGATATGAGATGTGGCTGATGGCCTGGTGCTATCGGCTTTTCCCCTGTTCATCCGCTTCCTGGATTTCAAAGGAGTGCGTGATCTCTACGGATGGCGCAAGCATGATGGAGGCGGAACAATATTTTTCAGCAGAGAGGCGAATCGCCCGCTCTACCTGTCTGTGCTGCAGGCCCTTGCCGATTAGCGCAAAATGAATGTGGATGTCGGTAAAGACCTTCGGCGTGCTGTCCGCGCGTTCAGCGCGCATGGCGATTTTGCAATCACGAATGGCCTGCCTTGATTTTTTCAAGATAGAAACAACATCATAGGCAGTGCAGGCGCCTACTCCGATCAGGAGGGTTTCCATGGGACGTGCGCCCAGGTCCCGCCCACCGCCTTCCGGTGGGCCGTCTATGACGATCTTGTGCCCGCCTTCGGTCTCACCGACAAAGGCAGCGCCCCCCGCCCATTGCAGGCTTGTTTTCATTTTTCCAATCTCAACCGGTTAATGCTGATATAAAGAAGACTAACACAGCCTGGCGGGTTGGGGAAAAGCACGGTGGCATCTGCTTTGCTGCTCGCCGCATCCTCAGCTTGACAAGTCAGGCGCGAAAACCGAAGATCCGTACCCTCGTTGTGGGCTTATTGCTTTTTCCTTGCAGTGATGAAAGGCGGGTTTGTATTCATGGCTATGTAGCTCAGCTGGTTAGAGCACGGCACTCATAACGCCGGGGTCGGTGGTTCAAGTCCACCCATAGCCACCAGTTTTAATGAAGTTCATCGGCAATTTGAACGGCTCACGCTGCTTCGGCAAACCACCGCCCTGCGGTCGGAGGCTGTTGCATGACATCCTTATCATTCACCCTGCGGGCGCACTGCGTGCGACCAATTTCATTCCTGATGAAATTGTCAAGTCCACCCATAGCCACCAGTTTTAATGAAGGTCATCCGCAATTTGAACGGCTCACGCTGCTTCGGCAAACCACCGCCCTGCGGTCGGAGGCTGTTGCATGACATCCTTGTCATTCACCCTGCGGGCGCACCGCGTGCGACCAATTTCATTCCCGATGAAATTGTCAAGTCCACCCATAGCCACCAGTTTTAATATAAAGTAAGCTAGACTAGGTTAGATAATTTTAACGTGCGTAAAGGTTGTCAATCATGGAAACCAGCGACCCTGATATCCTCTCCGATGCCGCCCGGAAGTATCTCAAGCTAAAGTCTCAGGTAGAGATACTCTTTTCACAATCCGTCATCACCTTCATCTTTCCGGTGATCTTTGCGGTGGCAATCAGCATTGCGATCTGGGATTACGCCCGGCAAGAGATCCTGCTGGGCTGGGTAGCCCTTGTGATTGTCTATGCAGTGTTCCGGTATTTTCTCCTGTGGCGTTATACACGGGATGAGAAGAGCGCGGCGAATAACCAGAAGTGGTTTCGTCGCTTCCTCGTGGTGATCTTCCTGTCCGGGCTGATGTGGGGCAGTGCCGGCATCATCCTGATCCCCTATGAGCCCCAGGCCATGGTGGAGTTTGCCATCTATAACAGCCTGACCATGCTCACCGTGTGCGGTATCGTTGCCGGTGCCGTCGCCAGCTATTCCATCAGCATGACGATTAGCCTGTCGCATACCATCCCGGCGCTGCTGCCGCCGGCCCTGTATCTGATCTCGCTGGGCGATAAATACAACAGCACTTTGGGCGGCTTCATCTTGCTATACTTTTTCTTTATCAACCTGATCGCCTACAGGTTGAATACACAGCTGAGCACCTATTCCTTCCGCGAGCACGAATATCAGAATATCCGCCAGCACTACATCGTGCTGAAGAAACACTATGATGAGCTCAAGGAGAAAGTGGGGAAGGCTAACTAAAACGGCCCCCGGTAGCATCCGCGGCTTCGCGGGAAATCCGGTTGCTCATCCGGCAAGCAATCGGCCGGTTTGCGTGTTAATCGCCGATCTTCTTGTGCAGGTGAGGGACTGAGGCCGGATCATCATGCCGCATATAACGCTTCTCTCCATCTTGTGCGGTCACGTTTTCATAAACCCCGTCATCGCGCTTGACCAGCTTGGTAAAGCCGTGGTTCTTGAGCTGGCTGTTGCCTACCGGCACCGCAACGCCCGGCGCCGTCTTAAACACCTTCCTCACCGCTGCCAGCGGGTCGGTCTCGCCCAGGGGCCGCTGCGCTGCGTAGCAGAGCTCGCCCCAGGTCTGTAATCGGGTGTCTATGCCGTGCACCACTTCGATGGTGCGGCCATTCGCCTCGCAATAATAGTCATAGGCAGGCATGTATTTTCATTACTCCAAAATGTATCCAAAAAAACCTCTGGACAAGTCCGTCCGGGACTTGCCAGAGGACGTAAACTAAAAATGCGATTTTTAGTTTACTCACAAATTCAATTACTTATCGTAATTGAATTTGGTGGCACTTCCCTATGCCACGGGAAGCTCTGATTAAACGCATCCTTAGCTTCGTAAACGCTGCGTACCCCAAGGGCAGGCTGCGCTCCATGCAGCACTTGTTAAGAGCTTCCCTAGACTACCGGCACAGACCCGCATCGGCAAGAATCAGCAAGGCTCGCCCGTATCACGGCAACAGCTTAACAGCCGTGGACTTGAAGCTGACCCACACCGTATCGCCAAGCTGAATGCCCAGCTCCTGCAGGGCGGCATGGGTTACGATGGCGTGAAACTCCTCGCCGGCGGCGATGATCAGGTGTATCTCCTCGCCCTCCTCACGCAGCGATTTTACCCGCCCGGCATAGCGGTTGCGCATGCTCGATGAGAGCCTCTCGCGGGATATGACCAGGTGATTGGCCTCAATCGCCAGCCTCTCCCCGGCCTTAAGACCAGCCGGAATATGGATCTTGATCCGGCCGGTATCAAACAATCCGCGTTCCTTCTCCACCGCACCCTGGAATAGATTCAGCGCCGCGGTCGGGATGAGCCGACCATGATCCAGGCTGATAATATGCTCGGCAAGCTGCTGCGCCTGTACTCGCTCATGGGTGGCCAACACCACCGTCGGGGATTGCGCCCGGCGGATTTCTTCCAACAACTGCTCCAGCTCCTGCCGGAACTGCGCATCCAGATGCGCAAAGGGCTCATCCAAGAGCAATACCTCCGGCGCCAGCACCAGCGCCCTGGCAAGCGCCACCTTTTGCACCTCGCCGCCGGAGAGCGCATGGGCGCGGCGCGGCGCCAGATGCTCAATGCGACATTGCTCAATCACCTTCTCCGCCGCCGCCCGGCGCGGCCCTGGCCCCACGCCGCGCAGCTTCAGGCCCAACTCAATGTTGCCCAAGACCGAAGTATTAAACAAATAGGGTTTTTGCTGTACGTAGGCAATACGGCGGCGCAAGGCGGGATAGTCTTCTTGCCTGACCGGCGCGCCAAAGAAACAGACAGCGCCCGTGGCCGGAGCCTTGGCCGGTTTGCGCAAAAACCCGAGTATATCGAGCAGGGTGCTCTTGCCCGAACCATTCGCCCCCAGCAGTGCCGTCACCGCGCCCCTCTCAACCTGCAAGGCATCCAGCCGCAGCACAACCTCATCGCCGTAGGCATATTCCACCGCGCGCAGCTGATAGGCGGGATGCGTCATTGGTGCAGACGTTGAAAGCCTTGCAGCAGGCCGTTCACCACAAAGGCCACCAGCATCAGCACCAGACCCAAGGCGAGTGCAAACTCAAACTCGCCGCGGCTGGTCTCCAGGGCGATTGCCGTGGTCATCGTGCGGGTGAAGCCGTCGATATTGCCGCCCAGCATCATGGCAATCCCCACCTCGCCGATGGCGCGGCCAAAGCCCATCACCACCGCCGCCAGCACCGCAAAGCGGACTTCATTAAAAAACAGCAGGCCCTGTTGCAGGGGACTGGCACCTAAGGCCCGGCAGGTCGGGGCAAGGCGCGGGTCGGCCGCGGCGGCTGCCGTAATCGACAGGCTCCAGATGATGGGCGTAATCAACACGCATTGCCCAATCACCATCGCCGCCGGCGTATAGAGCAGCCCCCAGTCGCCCAGCGGCCCCTGGCGGCTCAGTAGGCCGTACAGCAGCAGGCCGATCACGACCGTCGGCAGGGCAACGAGCGTATTTAGGCTCTGCAAGAGCAGCGGCTTGCCGGGGAAGCGATGCAAGGCCACCAGAAAGCCTAATGGAATGCTAAGCAGGGAAGAGAACACCACCGCCAGCAGGGAAATGCGGATGGAAGTCCAGACCACGGCAAAGACTTCCCCGTCAAGCTGCACGATGAGCCCGATGGCGGACACGAGGGCTTGCGAGAAGTAATCCATATTTACGCATTTTACGCCAGCTTAGGCAGACATTCCCGTCGTTTCCGGCCACGCATGGCGATAAAATCCTTATAAGGTCGAGCTTGATTTAGAAGGCTATGGCGGCAGCCTCGGTGCCCTGTTCAAATTCTGATGCACCGGGCCGGCACCTGCCCCGGGTGCCGGCTCTTTTGCGCTTGATGAGGGCGTAGCTCTCTCTGCCCGGAAGACGCCCGGCTGATTAAGTTTTTTTAAGCGCATCAGCCGAATCTGTCTGGAAAAGAAGTCGTCAAACAGCCCCGTCATTCCTGGCTTGAGCAGGAATCCATAGCAGACCCGGCATTGCCGATTCATTAGTCTTCCGCCCTTGCCCTAAGGCGCTACTACCACAAGCCGGTTTTCCCCGCTGAAAAACTGGAAAAGGCCGCGCGGACAGTGTAACTTGGCCGTCCCTTTGTTATGTCCGCATAGTTGATGGAAAAAAAGCTCTACATCAAGACCTTCGGCTGCCAGATGAATGAATATGATTCGGCCAAAATGCGGGACGTGCTGGCCGAATCCCACGGCTTCACGGCGGCGGCTGAGCCGGGGGAGGCCGATGTCGTCTTGTTCAACACCTGCTCGATCCGGGAAAAGGCGCAGGAAAAATTGTTCTCTGAACTGGGCCGCTGGCGGCCGCTAAAGGCGCAAAACCCGGCGCTCATCATCGGCGTCGGCGGCTGTGTCGCCAGCCAGGAGGGCAGCGCCATCCGCGCACGCGCGCCCTATGTTGACCTGGTCTTCGGCCCGCAGACCCTGCACCGCCTGCCGCAAATGTATGAACAAGTGAGCAGGAAGCGGCAGCCGCTGGTGGATATTTCCTTTCCGGAGATCGAGAAGTTCGACCACCTGCCGCCGCCCCGCGCCGAAGGCGCCACGGCCTTTGTCTCCATCATGGAAGGTTGCAACAAGTATTGCAGCTTTTGTGTCGTGCCCTATACCCGCGGCGAGGAGCTCAGCCGGCCTTTGGATGATGTGCTGGCCGAGATTGTCGCACTGGCCGAACACGGTGTGCGCGAGATCAACCTGCTGGGGCAAAATGTGAATGCCTATCGGGGGCCGACCCACGAGGGCGGCAGCGCGGATCTGGCGCGGCTCATCGAATACACCGCGGCGATTAAGGGCATAGCGCGCATTCGCTACACCACTTCCCATCCGCTGGAGTTTTCCGAGCGCCTGATCGGCGTCTATGCCCGCGTGCCGCAGTTGGTCAATCACCTGCACCTGCCGGTGCAGAGCGGCTCGGATCGCATCCTTGCCGCCATGAAGCGCGGCCACACGGTGTTGGAATACAAGGCCAAGATCCGCAAACTAAAAAAAGTGCGCCCCGACATCAGCCTGTCATCAGATTTCATCGTTGGTTTCCCAGGCGAGACGCAGGCCGATTTTGCCGCGACGATGAAACTGATCGCGGACGTTGGTTTTGATCAATCCTTCAGCTTTATCTACAGCAAGCGCCCCGGTACGCCGGCGGCCAACCTGCCCGATGAGGTCCCTGCCGCGGTAAAGAAGCAGCGCCTGCAACACCTGCAGGCCCGCATCAAGGACCAGGCGGCGGCGATCAGCCGGGCGATGGTCGGCAACACCGAGCGGGTGCTGGTGGAAGGCGTCTCGCGGCGGGATAAAAATGAACTATGCGGACGCACGGAGAATAATCGCGTGGTAAATTTTCGCGGCAGTCCCGATCAGATCGGCCAATTTGTCGATGTAAGGATCACCGAGGCCCTGCCGAATTCCCTGCGCGGCACCCTGCCGGCGCAGCGCCATTGACCAGGCAAAGCTGCTGCGCGCCGGTTCTTGAATACGCCCACGCCTATCAGCCCGCCCGATGCGGCCGAGCTCTCGCTGGAGCCGCTGGATAATGAGCGGCTGGCCAGTCTCTGCGGGCCGCTCGATGGGCACCTGCGGCATATAGAAAGACGCCTGGGTGTGGAGATCAACAATCGCGGGCATCGCTTCAGGATCATCGGTGCGCCGAAATCAGTCGCGGCAACCGGGCGCCTGCTGAGCAGCCTGTATGAATCCACCAAGGACGAGACCCTGTCCGCCGAGCGGGTGCATCTTTTTTTGCAAGAAGCGGAAGTTGATGAGGCCATAGCTGCGGATGAGGATGAGGTGGCGGTGAAGACCCGGCGCGGCATCATCAAGGGCCGCAGCCACAACCAGCGCGGCTATCTAAAAAGCATCCAGAGCCATGATGTCAGCTTCGGCATCGGCCCGGCCGGCACCGGTAAGACTTACCTAGCCGTGGTCTCGGCAGTCGCCGCGCTGGAGCAGGAGCGGGCGCGGCGCATCGTGCTGGTGCGCCCGGCGGTGGAGGCCGGCGAGAAGCTGGGCTATCTGCCCGGCGATATGGCGCAAAAGGTCGATCCTTATCTGCGCCCTTTGTATGATGCGCTCTACGAGATGCTCGGCTTTGAACAGGTCATCCGCTACATTGAAAAGAATGTCATTGAGGTCGCGCCGCTGGCCTTCATGCGCGGGCGCACCTTGAACGAGGCCTTCGTTATCTTGGATGAGGCGCAGAACACGACGGTGGAGCAGATGAAGATGTTCTTAACGCGCATCGGTTTCGGCTCAACCGCAGTGATTACCGGCGACATTACCCAGATCGATCTGCCCGGCGCCAATAGCTCGGGTTTAAGACATGTCATTGATATTCTCAACGGCGAGCATGGCATCAGCTTTACCTTTTTCAAATCCAGGGACGTGGTGCGGCATCCGCTGGTGGCGCGCATATTAAACGCCTATGAACGGCATGAAAAATGAGCGCGGCGCTGGTAATGCCCTGGCAATGACTTGGCAAAGAGCAAGGGCATAGATGACCATCGTGGTTGATGTGCAATACGCCTGCCATTTTCCTTCTGTCCCGAATGAGAGGCAGATCGAAGATTGGGCGCAGCGGGCGCTGGCAGGTCTCAGGGCGGAGGCGGAATTGACAGTGCGGATCGTCAATATGATAGAGGCAATCAGGCTCAATGAGCGCTGGCGTAAAGCAAGCGGGCCGAGCAACGTGCTCGCCTTCCCGGCCGCGGGCCTGGAGGAAATTAAGCCAGAGTTGCTGGGCGATATTATCATCTGCGCGCCGCTCGTTGAGAGCGAGGCCCGGCAACAGGGAAAATCGCCTGCGGCGCACTGGGCGCACATGATCGTACATGGCATCTTGCATTTAGTAGGCTATGATCATATAGAGGAGACGGCGGCCGATGAGATGGAGGCCGTGGAGATTGAAATTCTACAGAGACTCGGCTATGACAATCCCTATGTCTGATAAGCACCCATGAGCAACGACAAGCCCCCGCCCGGCAATGGTGCGGCGAACAGTTCCGGCAACTGGTTGCAGAAGTTCAAGAAGCTGCTGCCGGGCGCACCCAAAGACCGACAGACCCTGATCGAAATCCTGCGTCATTCCGAGCAGCACAAGCTGCTGGATCCAGATGCCCTGATTTGGATCGAGGGCGCCTTGCATGTGGCCGATATGCAGGTGCGCAACATCATGATCCCCAAGGTGCAGATGATCTCGATCAAAAACGAGGCCGGCTTGAGCGACATTATCAAGACCGTGGTGGACTCCGGCCATTCGCGTTTTCCGGTGATCGGCGCCGACAGCGATGAGGTCTTAGGCATCCTGCTGGCCAAGGACTTACTCGCGATCATCGACCAGCAACATTTTGCGCTGCAAGACATAATGCGCCCGGCGGTGTTTGTGCCGGAGAGCAAGCGCCTGAACGTGCTGCTGCGGGAGTTCAGAGCCGACCGCCAGCACATGGCCATCGTGGTGGATGAATACGGCGTGGCCGGGCTGGTAACGATTGAAGATGTGATTGAGGAGATCGTCGGCGAGATCGAGGATGAATATGACTTGGCCGAGGCTGCCGTACAACAACACAGCCGGCAGCGCTACACCGTGAAGGCCACCCAGCCCATTGCGGAGTTTAACAAGTATTTCCAGACTGATTTATCAGACAACGATTATGACACCGTCGGCGGCCTGGTGATCAATGCCTTCGGGCATCTGCCAAAGCGCGGCGAGTCGATTGATTTTGCCGGCTACAATGTCAAGGTGCTGCGGGCCGACAAACGCCGCATCCACGTCCTACGACTTGAGAAACTGGCAGAGCAGGTGGAAGAAGGCTAAGGCTTTCCTTCCAAAGTAAAGTCATGCTTGTGCCTCTCATGCAGCCCCTTGCCCGGGGCCTTGTTTGTCTTGGTAGCGGTATGCTCGTCCCGCTTGCCTTTGCGCCCTATAATATTTACCTGCTCGCCTTCATCGCACTGGCGCTATTGTTTGCATTCTGGCTGGGCAGCACACCGCGCCGCGCTTGTCTGTATGGCTATCTCTTCGGGCTCGGCATGTTCGGCACCGGGCTCAGCTGGCTGCACATCAGCATCAACACCTTCGGCGGCACGCACATCGCCGCCGCCTGGTTGCTGACACTCTTGTTAGTCGCCTTTCTCTCGCTCTACCCGGCTTTTGCTGGCTATCTCGCTAGGCGCTGGTTTGACTGCTCCAGCACCATGCAACTCATCATCGTATTCCCCGCGCTGTGGGGCCTGGCGGAGTGGTGTCGCGCCTGGGTCTTAACCGGCTTTCCCTGGTTGGCTATCGGTTACAGCCAGATGGATACGCCCCTTACCAACATCGCCCCGCTGCTGGGCGTCTATGGTGTGAGCTGGATTTGCGCGCTCTTGGCCGGCCTGTTGGTGAGTGTCTTTCAGCCTGGGCTAAAGCGTAAAATGATCGCTACTGCCGCCCTGGCGCTCATCGGCCTGCTGTGCTGGTCATTGGGTCGGCAGGCGTGGACGGAGGGTAAGGATGAGACTGTCTCGGTGGCCCTGGTGCAGGGCGGGATACCGCAGGAGCTAAAATGGCGGCCCGAATACAAACAGCCCTCGTTGGCGTTGTATAAGCGGCTGTCCGGGCCGCACTGGACAAAAGACCTCATAATATGGCCGGAGACGGCGATACCGGCCTACTACCACCAGGCCACCGGGGTGATTAGCGAGTTGCACCGGCTCGCCCTGGCGCATAACACGGACGTCCTGGTCGGCCTGCCGGTGAAAGACTTGGAAACTGCGGATTATTACAACAGCGTTATCCTGCTCAACCAGACGAGCGCCTTCTATCACAAGCGCCACCTGGTGCCCTTCGGCGAATATGTGCCGCTGGATTTTCTTCTCAAGCCCATCATCCGGCACCTGAATATTCCCATATCGGATTTCAGTCCCGGCGAGCAGGGTTCATCTTTGCTGGCGGCCAGCAGCTTCAAGTTCGGCATGTCGATCTGTTATGAGGACATCTTTGGCGAGCAGATCATTGAAGCCCTGCCGGAGGCCGAGATCCTGGTCAATGTCAGCAATGACGCCTGGTTCGGCGATTCCGCCGCCGCGCATCAGCACCTGCAAATGGCACGTATGCGCGCCCTGGAGACCGGCCGTTATCTGCTGCGCGCCACCAACACCGGCATCAGCGCCATCATTGATGAAAAAGGCAAGATCCTCTCCCGCTCGCCGCAGTTTGAACCGGCGGTGCTGGCCGGCGAGGTTGGCTTGTTTGCTGGCATGACGCCCTATGCCGGCCGCGGCAATGTGCCGCTAGTAGTTTTACTTTTATTGTTATTATGCTTAAGCAAATATCGCCTTACGACTTATGAAAAATAAATTACCTGGAACAAGCACCTCCGCCTTGCGTTGCGCAAAAGTACCCTTTCTCGCGGCCTTGATGCTCGCCGCCCCGGCCGCGGTCTCCGCCGCCTCTGCCCAGCCGCCCCTGGCTCTGGCGAATGTTTATCAAGACGATGTGGAGGTTGGAGATTATATGGTTAGCGAAAAGCTGGACGGTGTGCGCGCCTATTGGGATGGCGAGCAACTCATCTCGCGCGCCGGCAATGTCTTCGCCGCCCCGGCCTGGTTCATGCAAGGCTTTCCGGCCGCACCGATGGACGGCGAGCTGTGGCTTGGCCGCGGCCGTTTTGAAAAGACGCTTTCCATCGTCAGTCGCGCTGCGCCGCATGCCGGTTGGCGGGAAATCCGCTTCATGGTCTTTGATCTGCCGCAGCACGAAGGGCCCTTCAGCGCCCGCAACCGGGCGCTGGGCGCGTTGATTGCGAAATCCGACTCGCCCTATCTGGAGAAGGTGCGACAGTTCACCGTTGCCGATAAGGCGGCGCTGCAAAAGACGCTTGAGGAAGTGACAGAGAGCGGCGGCGAGGGCCTGATCCTGCGCCGCAAGGATGCCCCGCACAAGGCCGGCAGAAGCGATGATTTTCTGAAACTCAAGGCCTACTACGATGCCGAGGCGCGCGTGGTCGGCCACAACCCGGGACAGGGCAGACTGGCCGGCATGATGGGCAGCATCACCGTTGAGACGCCCGCCGGCTTGCGCTTTAAGATCGGCACCGGCTTCACCGATGAAGAGCGCCGCAAGCCGCCGCCGCTCGGCAGCACGATCAGCTACCGATACAACGGCTTCACCAACACCGGCAGGCCCAGGTTCCCGTCTTTTTTACGCATCCGGGCAGAGGACTGAGCAGCGCCCCGGCGCATGAAGATAAAGGCTCTCTGAAAGGGAGCTTGCGATTGGCAGTGTTATTGGATTGACCGAATTCCATCAAGTAACATGTCCCTTCCATTATAGGACCAATAAGTGACATCCTGCTCAAGAAAGAACCATTTGCATAGATGAAGAATTTGCTCAACATTCATGGGGGAAAAATTGTTGATTCTATCCGCACAATGAAGAGCAATGCTGGAAGAAGTAGTCTTATGAACCTTTTCAATTGCGAGCATTAATTCCTGCCAATCGCCAAGGCTTAAAAATCGCTTTTTCTTTTTTAAGTCGGCAAACAAGTCTCGATGGCTTGGCGGTTTGTCATTTCCATTTTTGCACAAAAACAAGTCTTCTATGTAAATGACAAAATCACATCCCTTATTCAGTCTTGCCGGACGTTCCAGATACACCCTCTTACCATCAGATAAATTCTCAACAAAGTATCTATATTTTTTACCGAAAGACTCCTGCATCCATTGGCTTACAAGGAATTGACGAAACTGGTTGCGCGCCTCCAAATCAGGGAGACTAAGCTGTCTTTCTATTCTTGAATCTATTTTTATAGCCAAAAGATAATCCCCTTATCCAATATTTGGCAGAAAAAATAATCACTAAAATCAATGCCGTCGATAGTGATACCGATCGTATTTTCAGATCACTACAAATGGTCACCACGATTTATCGAAAGTTGAACTATGGATAGAATACTCAATCATTCTACTTGAACAAACTGTCAAAATGGGCGGCGGACTCTTCTTTCAGCTTACGACTCCGGGCTGATGATCTTTCGTGTTTTTCCACATCTTTTATTCGTTTGACCGCCATTTTTGAAAGGTATTCTTTCTCAGAATCAATGCCGACAAAATTTCTGTTGTTACGCAAAGCCGCCACGCCGGTAGTCGCACTTCCGCAAAAAGGATCAAGGACTGTGTCATGCTCATTGCTACAAGCCATGATAATCCTTTCCAGAAGAGACTCAGGCTTCTGCGTCGGATGTTTCCCGTATTTTTTCTCTCCATTTTTCGGGGTATTGATAGCCCACACGCTACGCATCTGTCGATCGGGTTTTTTGATAAAGTCTCCCTGCCATTCGTTTTTTTTCATCAACTCATAATTGAATTTATGCTTTGCAGTTTTTGTTTTACGAGACCAGAGCAAAGTTTCATGACTTGCGGCAAACATTCTGCAAGCAAGATTTGGAGCCGCATTCGGCTTATACCAGCAGATTTCATTAAGCAGGTGCCAACCTTGTCTTTGTAGGGCAAACCCGCAGGCATAGATTGAATGATAAGTTCCTGAAACCCATAAAGAACCATTCCCTTTCAGAACTCTACGGCACGCTTCAATCCATCGATAGTGGAATTCATAATCTTGCTCTACTCCTTTGCTTTTATCCCAGCTTCCTTTATTCACGCTGACGCGCTTTCCGGCGTGGCAGGTAAAGCCATCATTAGAAAGATTGTAGGGAGGGTCGGCGAAAATTAAGTCAATGCACTCATCAGGAAATTTCTCAAGAATTTTCACGGCATCTCCATTGAACAATCTAACGCCCTGACGCTTGAAATAGGCTCTCATATTTAACCACCTGTAATAGGCATTCAGGTCGTAAAATACTACTTGGGGGCGGGAAAATCAATTGATAACCTGAGCGCGTAGAAATTGGCGAACATACAAAATATAAATACCTGTGCTGGCTGTTTATATTCATTCGAGCGCTTTGGGGCGCTGGGCGTAGTGATGGATGGCAAGCACGGCAAGCAGGCCAAGCGCCATCATGGCGAGTGCGCCCAGCAAGGTGGCATTTGGGCCAGGCGGAAAAACGGGGCTTGTTGAGATCAATTTCTCGCTGCTGCCGGCGCCGGCATAGACGCGTTCCTGAAAGGGCCAGATAAGCTGGAGCGAGGCGATGAGAATGCCGGTGATCAAGAGCATGGTGCGTCGGTAGTAATGATGTAACAGGCAGGACAGGAGGCGGCTGAACAGGACGAGGCCGGCGAGGCAGCCGAGGCCGAAGGGCAGCAGGATGCCGAATTGCAAATAGCCGATTGCATTGAATATGTAGGCGTATTTGTTCAGGATCAATAATATGAATGCGCCGGAAATGCCGGGTAACATCATCGCGCAGATCGCCAGCGCGCCGCTGATGAAGATAAACCAGGCGGTCTCCGGCGTCTCCACCGGCACCAAGTTAAAGACAAAGATCCCCATAGCTGCGCCCAGCAGCAGCAGACCCAGGTCGCTTGCTCTTAAACGTTTCAACTCGCGCAACAAGATAATCACCGAGCCGACGATCAGGCCGAAGAACAGGCCATAGATGAGTTCAGGATGGGTCTTTAAGAGGTTCGGAAGGGAAAGCACTCGTGTAAAAAAAAGCAGTGCGGAGAAGATCCCGACAAAGAGCGGGAGCAAGAACGCAAGGTGGGGTCGTGAGAGCGCCTGTTTGATGTCGAGCCGTAACACTGCGCGCAGCCACGCCCTGTCAAAGGATTTAATCGCATCGATAAGTTGCGGGTAGATTCTTAAGATAAGGGCCATGGTGCCGCCGCTGACCCCCGGCACGACATCGGCTGCGCCCATGCAAAAACCCTTCGCAAGGAGCAGGGACTGTTCTCTTAGGCGCTGCTGCATGAATGATAAGGCGCACTGAATTCATGCACGGCTGCCACCAGCGCTGCGACATTGTCCGGCTCAATCGTTGGGTGAATGCCGTGGCCTAAGTTAAAGACATGGCCTGCGCCCACGCCGAATCCGGCGATTACTTTTTGCGCTTCCGCCCGCACAACTTCAGCCGAGGCACGGAGGACGGCCGGATCAAGATTGCCTTGCAGGGCCACCTCGGCGCCGATGCGCTTGCGGGCATCGGCAATATCGATCGTCCAGTCCAGCCCGACCGCATCGCAGCCCGTGGCGGCGATACTCTCCAGCCACAACCCGGCACCTTTGCTAAAGACGATCACCGGCACCGGCCTGCCCGCCGCGCTTCGTAGCAGCCGATCGATGATGTCTTGCATGTAGGCCAGAGAAAATTCCTTGTATCCCGGCCCGCTCAGCATGCCGCCCCAGGTGTCGAAAAGCATCACGGCCTGTGCGCCGGCGGCGATCTGCGCGTTCAAATATAAGACGACCGAATCGGCCAGTACGCCCAGCAGCCGGTGCATGAGTTTGGGTTGTTCATAGAGCAGACCCTTCACCAGGCCGAAATCCTTGCTTGATGCACCTTCCACCATGTACGTGGCCAGTGTCCAGGGGCTGCCGGCAAAACCGAGCAGCGGGACGCGGCCATCCAGTTCCTTCCTGATCAGGCGCACGGCGTCCATGACATAGCCTAAGTCTGTTTCCGGATCAGGCACACCGAGCTTTTCAATGGCGCGCTGATCGCGAAGCGGCCGGGCAAATTGCGGGCCTTGGTTTTCAATGAGGCTCAGGCCAAGACCCATCGCATCGGGAATGGTCAGGATGTCGGAGAATAAAATGGCGGCATCAAGCGGAAAACGCGCCAGCGGCTGCAAGCTCACCTCACAGGCCAACTCCGGCGTCTTGCATAGGTTCAGAAAATCCCCGGCCCGCTCTCTCGTGTCCCGATACTCCGGCAGATAGCGGCCGGCCTGGCGCATGATCCAGACCGGGGTACGATCCACCGGCTGGCGCAGCAGGGCGCGAATGATGCGATCATTTTGCAATTCAGCGGACATAGCGGCACAGGCTTGATGGGGGTTTAAGCATGATAACCCAAAGCAGGGGATGATTCACCGCTGTGGCAAACCGGCCGATGGCGGGGCGGCCAGGATAGACTGCGCCTTGTCCTGCTGTCGCTTCCTTGCCCCCACGTTATTCCCCGTGTCCAGCACGGGGCTGGCTCTGCGGAAGCAGGAACGGAAATCCACCGGTAGAAGGATGCGCCGTGGCCAAGCCTAACCAGCGCACCGCTTATAATTGTAATTTCGCCTTTAGATAATCCATACCCCGCTGCCCCTTGATGCGGTTGCAGGAGCCGCACAGCAGCTGCAGGTTGTCGATATGATCGGTGCCGCCTTTGGCGCGGGAGATAATGTGATCGACTTCCAAGTGTCGCGCCTCAAAGTGCGTCCCGCAGCCAGCGCAATGCCCGCCTTGCATACCATATAACTTTTGACGGTTCCTCGGCGAGTTATAGCGCGGCAGCCGCCCCAAGTCCGTGCGTTTGGGGATGTCGGTGCGATGCGTCAGGGTGCGGGTGATGTCGTTGATACGCTCCTGCACCAACTCGGCGGCCTTGGCCGAGATATCGATACCGGCCCAGCGCCGCCCGTGTGCATCGGCGGCTACTAAAGTGGTGGCGCAGCCGCAGAAGGGATCAAAGACCACATCACCCTCGTTGGAGCTGGCCTTGATGATGCGCTCCAGCAAGGCCAGCGGCTTTTGCGTGGGATAGCCGACGCGTTCTTTATGACTGGTTAGGACAGGAATATCCGGCCACCAGTCTTCTGGAATTTTGCCCCGCCCAAATATTTTCTCAGCCGCAGCGCTTCCACGGCGCTTTTTCGTTTCCGCCGATGGTGAAATTATCCCTTTATCACCTTCGGAATAAGCGCGCCGCGCCATAGTCGTCCCGCTATATGGAATGCGTACGTCTTCATCATTAAATTTCCAACCCGAGCTACTTGCATAACGCAAAATACAGTCGTGTTTGCGCGGAAAGTCGCGCTTTGCGTTCCCCGGGCCTGTGTAGCACCACACGATCTCATTCCTGAAAGCCCGCCGCCCGAAGATAGCATCCATCACCAACTTCAAATAATGGCTCATGGTCGGGTCGCAGTGCAGATAGATAGACCCGCTGGGTTTTAGGAGGCGCTGCATCTCCAGCAGGCGCGCGGCCATATAGACCAGGTAGGACTTGTCGCTGTTGGTGGTGGCGGCCAGCAGTACGCGCTGCAAGGCCGGGTGCTTGGCCTCGATCAAGTTTATCCATTCCACGTCCACATCCGACAGCGTCCAGGTGTCCTTGAACGCCGCGCCCGCCGCCCGGGAGCCGATGGGGGCGGCATAATTGGCCTTGGAGTTAAACGGCGGGTCGAGATAGATCAAATCTACTGTGGCCGAGTTCATGCCGCGCATCACGCCAAGGCAATCTTCCGTCCATATCGTCTGGCTTTTCCAGTTCGCCCGGCTCATGGGAAAAAATCCTATAGGCGAGC
This sequence comes from Gammaproteobacteria bacterium, assembly GCA_963923955.1. GTDB lineage: Bacteria > Pseudomonadota > Gammaproteobacteria > Eutrophobiales > Eutrophobiaceae. The sequence continues at coordinate 229,192 of OZ000552.1, read as the reverse complement.
ATCGCCGGCGTCAAGGGATGCTTATGGAGATAAGGTTGTCGAGAGGTAATCTGCGTCGGGCGCCGATGTGATAATATATGCCGATAAAACACCATTGGCATAGCTGCATCCGTGACATTTCATACACTTTGGCCTGATCAGAAGGCGCCGGCAAGGCCCTCGACAGTTCGGTGCGCCATCAGCAACAGGAGACGTAAAGGGTGATCGTCAGTTTCATTGAATACATTGTCAATCTCATCATATACGGATTGGAAGCGCATGTTTTTCCTCTCTTCGAAGGGCCTGAACTCGCCATCAAGTTATCCCTTGTCATGTTGGCGGTTCTTGTGCTTTCCCTGTTGTTGACCATCGGCCTTATTCTGCCCATGTTGTTTCATCTTTGGCGCATAAAAAACTGATCACACGCCATAACGGCGATTACGATAGCTTTCGGCAGGCCTATAACGAGATCGATGCGGCGATGGGCAGACATGGTTTTTTGCGCCACGGCTGGCAAGAGTTCGTGGAGACGCTGCATATTGATAGGGATCCATCCACAAATCCTGTCCGCAACACAAAACGCCCCGGACTCTATCTCAATATCGATGCCAGCGAGAGCCTGCACTTCCTGCGATCTGTTCCGAACTACTTTGTCGGTTTCGGCCTGTTGTTCACCTTCATCGGCCTGGCGGCCGCCATCTACTTCGCCAGCGCGGGCGTGGCTAGCACGGACGTCCGCCAGGCCCAGGAGAGCCTGCAAAAGCTGCTTGATGCCGCCACCTTCAAGTTTCTGACCTCGATCACGGGCCTTGCGGCCTCGCTCATCCTCTCTTTGACTTATCGGGTACTGGCACAACTGCTGCAAGCGCAATTCACTTCTTTGTGCGAAGCGCTGGAAAAGGGCATGTCGTTCGCCCCTCAGGAGTCCATCTCCCTCGATATCTTGGCCGAACTTGGCGAGCATTCCACCCAACTCAAACGCTTTAATACCGACTTCGCCATTGCCGTCGGCGATGCCGTCAGCCAACGGATGCAAGAGAGCCTGAATACGCTCACCGCAGCGATTAACAGCATGGCCAAAAACATGGGCACGGCTAATCAGGACGCGCTGGATAAAATGACCCGCGACTTTGGCAAGACTTTGCAGGGCGCGGCGGGCACTGAAATGAAGGCCCTGACGAAGAGTCTGATCGAGATTAAAAATTCACTGGACACGGTGGTCGAGCGGATCGAGCAGACGAGTAAGAATTTCAGTACGCGCATGGACGAATCTACCCAGCAGTTGGAGAATCATCTCAACAGCGCCGGTAACGAGCTCCAGGACAAGGCAAAGGGGGCGGCTGATAATTTGTCCACTTCACTGGTGCCGCTACAGGCGCAGGTTGATCGTTTCGGCAGTACTGTTGCGCAGACGAGTGAGAATTTCAGTAAGCGCATGGACGAATCCACCAGGCAGGTTGTGGAGCACCTCAACAGCGCTGGTAACGAACTTCAGAACAAGGCAAAGGGGGCGGCTGATAATTTGTCCACTTCACTGGTGCCGCTACAGGCTCAGATTACGCGCTTCGGCAGTACTGTTGCGCAGACGAGTGAGAATTTCAGCACGCGCATGGACGAATCCACCAGGCAGGTTGTGGAGCACCTCAACAGCGCTGGTAACGAACTTCAGGACAAGGCAAAGGGGGCCGCTGATAATTTGTCCACTTCACTGGTGCCGCTACAGGCGCAGATTACGCGCTTCGGCAGTACTGTTGATGCGCTGGAGGGAAAACTCGACAACCAGCGCAATGCCTTCCGGCAAGTGGCCGCGGATGTCCAGGCCATCACCAAAGAGACGGCCTCCACCGTGCGCAGCCTCCAAACTGCCGTCTCGCCCCTGGCTTCCGTGTCAGAAAGCCTCACGGCAGCCGCAGAAAAAGTCGGAACCGCCGGGGCAACTGTTTCGAAAACTCACGGTGAGCTGACGGAACTGGCACAAACCATTCATAACACAAGCGAGTCCATGCAGGCGGCCTGGGAAAACTACCAGTCACGCTTTAAGGAAGTAGATGAGGGCCTGGCGGGTTCCATCCATCAGCTCACCACCGGTGCCGATGCCTACCGGGCCCAGGTGGGGGCATTCTTCGGCGAGCTTGTTACGCACCTGGATGAGGCCATGCGCCGCCTGGGCGGGGGTATCGAGGGGCTGAAGGAAGCAGTCGAGGACTTAAGCGAATGGCAGGAGCAAAACAGGGGAACCGACAATGAGTGAAAGAAGCACGCTGCCCGGCGAGGCCGATGAGAATTACTTTATCTCCATGACGGATCTGATGATCGGCATGCTCTTCGTCTTCATCATTATGCTTATGGCCTTTACGCTCAATCTGCGCAATGCCCAGCAGGCCCAGGAGAGCATCAATGCCGAACTCACCGGCGCGCGCCAGGCCCGAGATCACATGCTGGATAATATCCGGCGGACCTTGGAAGCGCGCGGGGTGAAGGTCGAAATTGACCGCGAGAGCGGCGTGTTGCGCCTGAAGGCCGATCTTCTGTTTGAGCAGGGGCAGCCGCAACTCACCCGCGCCGGGCAGGCGCTCATCGGCCAGGTGGCGGATGCGCTGACGCTGGTTCTGCCTTGCTATGCCAATACCCCGGGGCACGAAAGATCGGCCGACTGCCCGGTATTCAGCGGCGGCCGGCTGGAGGCCTTGTACGTTGAAGGCCATACGGATTCCGATGATTTCGCCCCGGGCGCGGCCGGGAACAACTGGAGCCTGTCCGCTGAGCGCGCCATTAACACCTTTCGCGCCTTGACCGAGGGGCATGGCATCTTAGACGATATTCGCAATGACGCATCCCAGCCGCTTATCGGCGTGAGCGGTTATGAGAAACGCCGCCCGACTGCGCGCTTGCCCGGGCAAACGGCGGCGGAAATGAAGCGGGCAGACCGCCGCATTGACCTTCGTTTCATCATGTCCTCACCAAAGCCGCGGCCACAGATCGACATGGAGCGGACATTGGACGAGGCCGGGGAGGAATGAAGATGCACGCGGCTGTCGAGAAATTGCGACAGGTGGCGGACTTGCCGCTGCGCTTGCCGCCGCCGGAACGCATGCGGCTTAGCGAGGCAAATGCATGGCTCAAACAGAAATTCGAGCAAGGCGAACCACCGCCGGCTGCTGCGGCGCTGGAGAAGATTGCCCGGCGCATAGCAGAGAATATACATGCAGGCCGGGCCGGTGACATTGCGCGCCGGGATTGGCGCCGGCTGCCTTGGTGTTTGTGGTTGCAGAGTTACCCCTTGGCCCATGATGAACCGGTGCTGGATGCCTATCTGGAATGGCTGCGCAAGGCGCGCTGGAATCGGCACTACGATACCCTCGCGATAAGTTATCTGCGTGATTTTGATGCGCAAGATCGCGCCTGCCGGCGCATCGCCGCTTTCCTTAAAAGTGCCGCGCCCGGCAGTTCCTGGCAGGAAGGCCAGCAGCGCTTTGCGCTGTTCTCGCCTGATCAAGCACCTGGGAAGATCGCAGAGCATGTCCTGGAATCCGGCGCGCCGGTGGATGAGGCCCTGCATGAAGTAAGGCCGGCCCTTGCGCAGGCTGACTCGAAGCTGGGCCGGGATGGGCTTCATGCTGCGCTGGTAGCCTACCGCGCCACCCCGGAGCAGCAACTGTTTGAGCGGGTATGCTGCTGGGCCATTCCTGACGGGGAACCCTTGCCCGGCGGTTCTCTGCGCGGCCATCTTGCCAACTGCTTGCTGCTGCCCTGGACTGTGAATGCGCCCCCGCAAGCCTTACAAAGGCGCAGCGTTGATTTCCTGCTGCAACACTATAAGGATCCGAGGCTGCATCCGGGCGGCTGGAACGATGTTGATGAGGACGCCTTGAAGGTGATGCACGGCTGGCTGGCGCGCGCCTCGCTGGAGCAGTTTTTGCAGATCGTCGATGCTATAGCCTCGCCCGCACTGCGCCTGCAATGGCCTTACAGACGGGCGTTCTGGAAGGCCTATGAGCGCCACGGGCTTATCAACAAGGCCTGGGTGGTGTTTGCAGATAGGGGTGCGCACCGGGCGCGGCTGGTTAGGGACAAGCTACCCTTTGGCCGCTTGCAGCGCAGCGGCGTTCAACCCAACCATGCCGTGCTGGTGCTTGAGATCGGTTCATTGCGGATTGCCGAATGGAGCGAGAATGGCAAGTGCTACATATGGCGCCGCGGCAACCCAGCTGCGCCTGAACTCTATAAAGACCGCTATGTACGCAGGGAACTCATCACCAGTTCCGACAATGGGGGCGTGGTTCACAGCGCATCAAGGCACGGCACCTGGCAGCAGAAGGTGGCGGGATTCATCCGCAATGAAACGGGCATCAGGGTACAAAACTACAGGCCGGCCCGAAACTGACATGGCCGCGACAAGACTCACGTTTGAAGTGTCGGCAGAGGGGCTACGGTTCTTCCTTGTCAGGAAGAAACTTGGCAGGACAGAGCAGCGGCTTGCGCTTGCGGATTGGGATAGACACGCCGATGGAGTGACGCTGCATGCCATCAGCACGCTTCGGCATTGGGCGGACGAAGACGGCGCGCCGATGGATGCGGAGTCGATAACGGCTTCGCATACCAGGGTTGCGCAGCTGTGCTCGCCCCCGGCGGCATTCGGGTTGCCCGATGCGCCGCCCTATATCCTGAACGTGTGGAGTGAAGGCACGGTCGATCAGGAGTCCTTCCGGCTGCATGGCTCCTGGTTGGAGCGCTCGGGCCAGCCCGCCCTCGGGGTCGGTCGAAACGGCGCAATCCTGACGCAGGCAGGGCGTAAGTTTCGTCTTGCTGAGCCGCTGTTCACGCTCATTGAAACGATTGAAAAATTCAACACGCAAGACCGGACTGATAGTGCTGCAAGGCTTAAAGCCTGGGCTGCTATGCAGGATTTCCTGGTCATTTCGGATCACCCGGATAGTGATCATCCGCAGACGCAGATCCGCCCGGAAGACTATCTCGTGAACACCCGAATTGTCCACGCCACGGCGTTTTCCCTGGCGCTGAAAACCGACACGCAGGGCTTTGATTTTGAGCCGCTGCTCTTTGGCCGCGACAGCCGGGTCAATGCCGGTGAAGATGAAACAGACGGGCAGCAGGAACTGATCAGCGAGGCGGGGCAACTGCTGCCGGCGTCGCAACAGCGTTTCTTTGTTGAATCCAGGTTCCCGGCCGAGACGAGAACACGTGATCGTTATGCGTTGCGGGAGGGCTGGTATGTCATTCTCGATGAGCCGGTGCGCCGGGCACTTGATGTCATCCGCACAGCCAGGAACGCAGAGCAGGAAACACGGCGGTCTTTTGCCGCAATCCCCGCGCCTATCTGCGTGAGGCCCTGGCAAATGAGCTGGATGAGGCATTGCTTGAGAGCATCTTCATCGAAACTGCCGAGTATTCCGAGCGAGTTCGTGATGTCGGGTTATGGGAAACCCCGGTTATTCCCTGGGTGCAATGCGAAGGAGAGCAGTGGCTGCCGGAAAAGTTCGGCCTCACGATTGGCACAAAAACCCTGTTTCTGGATAAGCCGGATGTCAAGGAGTTGCAGGATCAGGTGCAAGCGGCCATTGCGCAGGGCAAGGCTGCCCTTGACTGGAAAGGCGAGATGCTGCCGGCCTCGCAGGGGACGCTGGATGCGCTGGCGGCTTTGGTGGCGGAAGTTGGGCCGACAGATCTGGGCAGGCCGCCGACAAGCGAGCGGAAGCGGCGGCCGCTCGTCTTGATCATCAACGACAATTTTGAGCAGGTCAACGCCCGTTCCCGTCTTTCACCCCGGCTAGGGCTGTCGCTAACAGCAAGGCCGCCTTGCCTTAAAACACGCACCCTGCATCCGCATCAGGAAGAGGGCATTAAGTGGCTGCAACGGGCCTGGCAGGAAGGGCAGACCGGCGTCCTGCTGGCGGACGACATGGGCCTCGGGAAAACCCTGCAGGCGCTTGTCTTCCTGGGCTGGCTGCGGCAGGGCATGGACGAGAAAAGACTCAAAACCGGCCCCTTGCTGGTCGTGGGGCCCACCGGCTTGCTCAAAAACTGGGAACAGGAACATGAGCATCATCTGCATGCGCCCGGCCTGGGTGAATGCTGCCGTGCGTACGGAACCCAGCTTAGGCGATGGCGCGGCGCAGCGGGCCGCGAGATCGAGCTGGGCCGGTCGAATCTTGACACTACGCAGATGCAAGAGGCGGCATGGGTGCTGACGACCTATGAGACCCTGCGTGATTACCAGCACAGTTTCGCATCGATCAAGTTTGCCGCCATCGTTTTTGACGAGATGCAGAAGATTAAGACCCCGGGAACCGTAATGACACAAGCCGCCAAGGCGATGAACGGGGATTTCATCATTGGCCTGACCGGCACCCCGATCGAGAACCGGCTGGCGGATCTCTGGTGCATCATCGACACCCTGGCACCCGGCTATCTTGGCGATCTCAAGACCTTCAGCCGTACCTACGAGAAAGACGGGGCAGAGGCGGCCCTGTCGCGGCTCAAAGAGCTGCTGGAACAGCCGCGGCAAGACCTGGCACCCGTGATGTTGCGGCGGATGAAGGAAGACAAGTTGCCCGGATTGCCGGAGAAGACAGAACATACGAAGACACACGACATGCCGCAGGCGCAAGGCGACGCCTACAGCGAGGTGATCACGCAAGCACAGGGCGGGCCGGGGCGCAGCAAGATGTTGGAAGTCCTGCATCGGATGAAGAGCATTTCACTGCATCCGTTTCATCCTTCCCATGCAGGTGCTAAGGGCTATTTTTCAGAGTCGGCCCGTTTTGTCCTTTTGTTTAAGATCCTGGATGAAATCAGGGCGTCCGGGGAGAAGGCGCTGGTGTTTGTTGAGGCAGTAGAAATGCAAGCACCATTGGCGGGCTTCATCAAACAGAAATATGCGCTTGCCCGGCAACCGATGATTATCAACGGCCAGGTATCAGGCCCTAAACGCCAAGAGCGCGTCAACAGTTTTCAGTCCGACCGCCCTGAGTGTGCCGGCTTTGATCTGATGATTTTATCGCCGCGGGCCGGCGGCGTGGGCCTGACCCTGACGGCGGCGAACCACGTCATTCACCTGTCTCGATGGTGGAACCCTGCGGTTGAAGATCAGTGCACAGACCGGATCTTTCGTATCGGCCAGACGCGGCCGGTGCATGTTTACTACCTGCAGGCCCGGCACCCGCAGCTGGACCGGCTTTCCTTTGATATACAACTGCACGCGTTGCTGCAACGCAAACGTACACTAAGCCGCAAGATGTTACTGCCGCCGGTTGATCAAAAGCGGGACACGGAGACCCTGTACTCCGAAACGCTCGGCCAGGAGCCTGTGCACCGGGACAAGCTGACGCTGGATGAAATTGCTGCGCTGGAGCCGCAGCACTTCGAGGACTGGTGTCTGCAACGGCTTGGAGAGGCGGGTTACAAGGTAAACAGGACGAGAAGAAGCTGGGACTGCGGGGCTGACGGGATCGCCGAGCATCCTGAAACAGGCGGCTGCCTGATCATACAATGCAAGCATATTCAAACCGGACGACCCTGTGATGACAAGGCCATCAAGGAACTGCTGAGGGCAAAAAGGGCCTACGAGCGGGAGGCCGCCTCACTGGCCGTTATCACGAATGCCCGTGGCTTTACCGAAAGCGCGCAGGAACTCGCCCGAGAGCAAAATGTTGCGTTGATTGATCGGGCTCGCCTGCTGCATTGGCCGTAGAGAGATCTTTGCTTTACCCCTCCAAAGACAAGACCCGCGTCGGCGGACGAAATGCAAGGCGATTGAAAATGTCCATCTACTGCCGGGTTCGCTTATAAGGATGCTCAGGCGCCTCGGCCTTGCGCCGGCGTTAAAGGATTGCTGCCGCCAGGCAAACATCTTAAGAACTGCACGACAACATGGAGCACCCGGCCCACTCTCTTGCTAAGGCCGGGATGTCAGCGCAGCGTCATTTCCCATTCAAGAAAAATAGCAGTAAAATCAGATAGTTAAATCCGAAATGGATGCCTCCTGCGGCAAATGCGGAAAGCCCGGAACAGGAATTGTGGCGGACGCTGGCATCACTATAATCTGGCGCGCCCGAGAGGATTTGAACCTCTGACCTTTGGCTTCGGAGGCCAACACTCTATCCAACTGAGCTACGGGCGCCTTAATGTAAGCACCTAAATTCTATCCGAAGTTTCCACTCCAGGCGACAATCGGTATAATGCAAGATGCTTGGATTAAAATCATCAAGGCCCAAGCTGCGCTGGAGGGACAAAACATGAGCCAAGAGCAAGATCAAATATTTTTTAGGAACTATTCCATCGTCATCGGCGTACTGGCGCTGATGATCATCATTTTTCTGCTGGCCGCCCGACTGATCGGCACCGATGATCAGGTCTATATCGAGCAGCGCTCCGAGCAGACGGCTGCGCGCACGGCGCCCATCGGCAGGCTCCGCATTGAGGGCGAAGAGATTGTTGCTGCAAGTGAAAGCATCGCCGACACAGCAGACAGCGCCTTGGTCGAGGTGAGTATCGGCAAACAGGTATATAGCGGCCTGTGCTTTTCCTGCCACGGCACCGGCCTGCCCGGCATCCCGCAGTTCGGCGATGCGGTGGCCTGGGCGCCGCGTATCGCACAAGGCAACCAACTCCTCTATGAGCGCTCCATCGCCGGCTTTACCGGCTCCAGCGGCATTATGATGCCGGCCAGGGGCGGCAACCCGGCCTTGAGCGATGAGGAAGTCAAGGCCGCGGTGGACTACATGGTGGAAAACAGCCAGTAAAAAGGCAGGCCCTTGTTTCTAAGGATGACGGGGCGTGGAAAATTCATTCCCCGGCAAGACTAATCCTCCAGGCTCTTCTCATAAGACTTATCGGCGATCTCATTCCAGCCGACATAGTCCGCGCGAAAGTCCTTATAGGCCGCATACACCTTGGCAAAATCGGCGTTCTTCGCCGCCTCTTCATCCAAGGTAAGGCCGGTCAGGCGCCTTAGCTCGGCGAGGACTTCCTGCGGCAACTCCAGTAACTGCACATGCTGCTTTTGCTTGACCGCAAGCAGGGCCTGGCTGTTTCGATATTCAAAGGCGGCATAGATCCAGGCACCGCTCGCCACCGCCGCGGTCTTTACTATCTGCTGTAGGTCTTCCGGCAATTCTTGCCAGCGCGTCTTGTTGATGATGAGTTCAAGCTCGCTGCCCGGCTCATGCCAGCCGGGGAAGTAATAATAGTCCGCCGCGCGGTTTAGGCCCAGGCGCAGATCATGAAAGGGCCCAAGCCACTCGGTGGCATCGATCGTGCCGCGCTCCAAGGCGGTGTAGATCTCGCCGCCGGATATCAACACCGGATTGCCGCCGGCCTTTTTCAGCACCTTGCCGCCCAGGCCGGGCATGCGCATGCGCAGGCCCTTGAGATCATCCAGGGAGTTGATCTGCTTGTTATACCAGCCGCCCATCTGCACGCCGGTGTTGCCCAGCGGAAAGGGAATGACATTAAAAGGCGCATAGACCTCGCGCCACAGTTTTAAGCCGCCGCCTTCATATAACCAGGCCTGCATGCCCTTCGCCGTCATGCCAAAGGGGACGGAAGTAAAAAACTGCGCCGCCGGGATCTTGCCGGCCCAATAATAGGACGCGCCGTGCCCCATCTCCACCGCGCCTTGCGAGACGGCATCAAAGACCTGCAAGGCCGGCACCAGCTCGCCGCCGGCAAACACCTGTATCTTCAAGCGGCCTCGACTCATGGCCTCTATCTCGCGGGCAAATTTCTCCACGCCTTCTTGAAGCACAGGAAAATTGGCCGGCCAGGTCGTTACCATCTTCCAGCGAAAGGTCTTGCTCGTGTCCAGGGCGGCGCGGCCGGCCTCTTGCGCGGAATCGTTGCTACCGCAGGCAATGAGAAAGATGCCCAATGCAATGACAATGCTATTTCGCGCTATGCTGATCATAATTTCTTTACCTTTTGAGAGGTTTCTGCCATTTTCAGGCCGGTTGCAAGCCAGCGTAAGCAAGCACCAGCCACTTCGACCCGGCCTGTTCAAATCTCACCTGCACCCGCGCCTGGCTGCCTGCGCCTTCCAGGTTGAGCACGACGCCATCGCCAAAACGGGTATGGGAAACACGTTGGCCGAGACTGAAGCCGGCGTCATTTTCCATCTGCGCGCTCGTCCGGCTAAACGCGGCTTGCGCCGCCGTGCCGCCTAAACGGATTTCATCCAGTAATTCCGTCGGCAGCTCGCCGAGAAAGCGCGAGGCTTCGGGATAGTATTCGCTGCCGTGCATGCGCCGATGCTGGGCGTAGCTAAGGGTCAACTGCTGCCGCGCCCGGGTGATGCCGACATAGCACAGCCGGCGTTCTTCTTCGAGCTGCACAAGGTCCTCGCTGCTGCGCTGATGCGGGAACAAGCCCTCTTCCATGCCGACCAGATAGACGCCGGGAAATTCCAGGCCCTTGGCGGAATGCAAGGTCATCAGATGGACACAATCCGTGTGGGCATCGGCCTGGGACTCACCGGCTTCCAGTGCCGCCTGGGCGAGGAAGGCGGGCAAGGGTTCAATCTCCCCATGCGTATCCGGGTTGACCTGAAACTCGCCGGCGGCGCTGACTAATTCCTCTAAGTTTTCTATGCGCGCCTGCCCCTTCTCGCCCTTCTCTTTGCGGAAGTGTTCGATCAGGCCGCTCAGCTTAATCGCCGCATCCACCAACTCATTCAAAGGCAATGTCATGTCCTTGCCGATGTGGCGGATGAGCCGCATAAAATTCTCCAGGGCGCCTACCGCGCGCGCGGACAGCAATCGCTGTTCTATGGCATGCAGGGCGGCCTGCCACAGGCTACAGTCCTCGGTCTTTGCTGTATTGCGTAACTGCTCGACCGTGCGCTGGCCAATGCCGCGGATCGGGGTGTTGATGATGCGCTCAAAGGATGCATCGTCATCACCGAAGGCGGCCAGGCGCACATAGGCCAGGGCATCCTTAATCTCCGCTCGCTCATAAAAGCGCAGACCGCCATAGACCCGATAAGGAATGCTTGACTGCATCAAGGCCTCTTCAAACACGCGTGACTGGGCGCTCACGCGATACAGCACGGCATGGTCGCGGTAGTGCCCGCCGTCGCGCTTGGCCGCAGCGATGCGCTCAATCACAAAACGCGCCTCGTCATGTTCGTTATAGGCCGCATAGAGCTGCAACTTGTCACCGGCATGGCCGGCGGTCCAGAGTTCCTTGCCCAGACGGGAGGCGTTATGGGCGATCAGGGCATTGGCGCATTTTAGAATATTCGCAGTAGAACGATAATTTTGCTCCAGGCGCATGAGCTTGCAGTCGGCAAAATCCCGTTGAAAATGCTGCATGTTTTCCACCCGCGCCCCGCGCCAGCTATAGACCGACTGATCATCATCGCCGACACCAAACAGGGCACCGCCCTCGCCCACCAGCAGGCGCAGCCAGGCATATTGCAGGGCATTGGTATCCTGGAACTCATCCACCAGCACGTGCCGAAAGCGCTCGCAGTAATGCGCCCGTATGCTCTTTTGATCGCGAAACAACTCATGGGCGCGCAGCAGCAATTCGGCAAAATCCACCAGGCCATTGCGGGCGCAGCGCTGCTGATAGGCCTGATAAAGTTTGATCATCTGGCGCAGGTTTGGATCGCCGTTGTCATCCAAATGCTGTGGTCGCAGGCCCTCGTCCTTTTGTGCGTTAATGAAACATTGTGCCTCGCGCGGCGGGAATTGCGCCTCATCCAGGCCCTGATCCCGAATAGTCCGGCGCACGATGCGATATTGATCATCGCTGTCTAAGATCTGGAAATTCTCCGGCAGGCCGGCCTCGCGCCAGTGTGCGCGCAGCAGGCGATGGGCGATGCCGTGAAAGGTCCCTGCCCACATGCCGCCGATGGGACGCCCCAACAGGCCTTCAATGCGGGCGCGCATCTCGGCCGCGGCCTTGTTGGTAAAGGTAACGGCGAGGATGCCAAAGGGGCTGGTCTGGCCGGTCTGGATATACCAGGCGATGCGATGTACCAGGACGCGGGTCTTGCCGCTGCCGGCACCGGCCAGCACCAGCATATTGCCCGTCGGCGCCGCCACGGCCGCGCGCTGGGCCGTATTCAGGCCATCTAATACCGAAGACACATCCATCAGTGCATTGTAACGCCATCATAAGGCCGCAGGAGTGCTAGAATAGCATTCTTTTGACTTGAAGGAAGATAGAAGTGAGCGGCACTGATGAGACACTGACGGCCATTATCGAGCGTACCTTGGAATTATGCCGCGCGGCCGGGGCGAGCAGCGCAGAGGTGAGTGCCGGCAGCGGCCAGGGGCTTGTGGTGAGCGTGCGCATGGGCGAGCTGGAGCGGCTGGAACACGAGCGGGACAAGGGCATGCGGGTTACGGTCTATGCGGGCCGGCGCAAGGGCAGCGCCAGCAGCACCGACTTCAGTGATAAGGCCCTGCAAAATACAGTACGTGCCGCCATGGCCATTGCAAACAATGCCGGCGCGGATGATTGTGCCGGCCTGATCGATCCCGACTACATCGCCAAAGAGTGCCCGGAATTAGACTTATACCACCCCTGGGACTTGAGCCCGGAGGCGGCAGGCGAGCTTGCCTTGCGCTGTGAGGATGCTGCGCGCGAACACGATGGACGCATCAACAATTCCGATGGCGCCTCGCTGAGCGCGTATGCCGGCAGCCATGCCTATGGCAACAGCCACGGTTTCATCGGCGGCTGGGACTGGTCGAACCATGCCATAGACTGCACGGTGATCGCCGAGCAAAACGGCAACATGCAGCGCGATGGCTGGTATAGCCGCGCGCGCGATAAAAACGATCTGGAAGACGTGGCCGCAGTGGGACGCACTGCTGCTGCGCGCACTGTCGCCCGATTAGGGGCGCGCAAATTATCAACCCGCAACGTGCCGGTCATCTTTGCCGCACCGGTCGCCGGCAGCCTGTTCAGCGCCTTCATCGGTGCCATCTCCGGCGGGGCTTTGTATCGCCGGGCGAGCTTTTTGTTGGACCGGCTGGGCGAGGAGGTCTTTGCCAAACACATTAACATCCATGAACAGCCGCATATCCCAAAAGGCATCGGCAGCGCCGCCTTTGATGCCGACGGCATGGCAACGCGGCCAAAGCCCCTGGTCAAGGACGGCGTACTACAGAGCTATTTATTAAGCGCCTACTCGGCGCGCAAATTGGCGCTGCCGCCAACAGGCAATGCCGGCGGGGTGCATAACCTGATCGTCGAGAGCGGCGCGGAAGACCTGCCCGCCCTGCTTAAATTGATGGGCCGGGGGCTGTTGATCACGGAGTTGATCGGCTTTGGCGTCAACCAGGTTACCGGGGATTATTCCCGCGGCGCGACGGGTTTCTGGATCGAAGACGGCGAGCGACAATTCCCGGTGGAGGAGATCACTGTGGCCGGCAATCTGCTGGAGATGTATCAGAAAATGGTTGCGGTTGCGAGTGATGTTGAGTGCCAGCGCAATATTCAGACCGGCTCGGTGCTAATCGAGAACATGGCGGTTGCCGGGGAATGATCGGCGTTGCTGAAAAAGTTGTCGCAGCTTCTGCGCCGACTTCACGCCGGGCGCGCGCTCGACACCGGAGCTGATGTCCAGGGACAATTCGGGATGCTCTTCAAGCTCGTGCAGGTTATCGAAGTTTATCCCGCCGGCCAGGATCAGTTTTTCCGGCTGCCGCATGAGGCTTTGAATTCTTCCAATCGCCCGCCAGTCAAAACGCTGCCCGCTGCCGCCATAGACCTGCGGCAGCAGCTTGTCCACCAGCAGGCGATCCACCAGCGGCTCTATCTGTGATATTTGTTGCTCAATGGATTTTTCCGAGTAACCGATTGCCTTCCACAGCCGGCAGTCTTCCGGCAACTGTTTTCTTAAACTTGCCAGCAGCGCCGGTGACTCCTCGCCATGACATTGCACGGCATGTAATTTAAGACGCCCCGCAAGGGCAACCATCTCTTCCATGCCGGCATTGACGAACACGCCGACATATTTTGCCGGCACGGACTTTGTAAGCGCTTCCGCTTCCTGCGCCCGAATAAAACGGGGCGATTTTTTATAACATAGCAGGCCCAGATAAGCGGCACCGGCGGCTTCCGCCAGCCGGGCATCCCGGCTGTTTGTTATGCCGCAGATTTTTATCTCCCCAAACAACAGGCGCTTCACGGCTGCGCGAAGGTCCCGATGCGCAGTCAAGGCCGTGCCGACCAGGAAGCCGTCCACCTGCGGGGCAAGCCGCACAATATCGCGGCGAGATACAATCCCTGATTCGGAAATCAGCAAGCCTTCGGGCGGTGCCTTGGGCGCCAGTCTCTCAGTTACCGCCGTGTCCGTTTGCAGGCTTTTCAGATCGCGATTGTTGATGCCTATGATCTTCGCACCAAGTCCCAACGCCCGCGCCATCTCTGCTTCGGTATGCACCTCGGTGAGGATATCGAGAGCAAACTCATCCGCCATGCGCGCGCATTCTTGGTAACGCGCATCATCCAAAACCGACAACATGAGCAACACGGCATCGGCGCCATAGCGGCGCGCTTCGAGGACCTGCCAGGGTTCCAGGATAAAGTCCTTGCACAATACCGGTACGCACAATCTGTCGCTTACCTGCCGCAAGTCATCAAGGCGGCCGGCAAAGAATTTTTCATCGGTCAAGACCGAGACCGCATCGGCAAAGCCTTTATAGGCCGCGCATAGTTTTTCCACCGTCAAGCCGGGGTTGATCGCGCCGTGTGAGGGAGAGGCGCGTTTGTATTCCAGGATGAAACGGCTGCCGGGTTGTCTCAGCGCCTGCTCCAGGCTGCGCGCAGAAGGCCCTAGATTCTCTCGCAGCGCTGCATACGACATGGCTTGCTTGCGCGCCGCAACTTCCTTGCGCTTGTGCGCGATGATCTCATCCAGCATGTTGGGGGTTCTAAGCATGGCTCAGCGCGGCAAGGTTTTGCAGGCGCGCGGCCACGCGGCCACCGGCCAGCACACGCAAGGCCAGCTCGGTGCCTTCCTTTAAGCTACTGACTTTTTTATACAGCAAGAGCGCGGCGGCGGTATTCAAAGCAAGGACCTGGTTATGCGCCTCCTGGCCGCTGCCGTTCAATATGGCACGGGCGATGGCAGCCATATCCTCCGATGCGTCAACTTGTAATTCAGCCAATGGCACGCGCTGTAGGCCGGCCTGTTCCGGCGTGATGGTGAATTGCTTGATCGCTCCCTCATGCAGATGCGCAACCTGCGTCTCGGTATGCAAGGCGATTTCATCCAAGCCGCCGCCGTTGACCACAAAGGCTTCCTTGCAACTGAGATCACGCAGGGCTTCGGCCATAGCGAGCAGTAACTTCGCATCATAGACGCCCAGCAACTGCACCTCCGGCGCCGCCGGGTTTGCCAGCGGGCCGATGAGATTAAACAGGGTGCGGCTCTTGAGCCTTTGCCTGACCGGCATGGCGAATTTAACGCCGGGATGATAGTGCGGCGCCATCAGGAAACAAAAATTGAGCGCCTCCAGGCAACGCCGGGATTGCTGGGGCGAGCAGTCCAGTTTCACGCCGAGGCGGGCGAGCAGATCAGAGGAACCCGAACGCGAGGACACGGCGCGATTGCCATGCTTGGCCACCTTCACGCCGCATTCCGCCGCCACCAGGCCAACGAGGGTGGATATGTTGATCGTGTGCAGGCCATCGCCGCCGGTGCCGCAGCTATCCAGCAGGCACTCATCCGGGCGTGAGAAGGGCAGGGCCGACTTCCGCAAAGCCAACGCCGCGCCGGCGATCTCTTCTGCCGTCTCGCCTTTTATTTTCAAGGCCACCAGGAAGGCGGCGATCTCAGTCTCATTGGCCTCGCCGTACACGATCTGCTCCATTGCCCACTCGCTCTGTTGTCGGCTTAGGCCCTTGCCCTGATAGAGCGCCTCTAATAAGGATTGCATGTTCATTCGCTCGAGCCTTGCTGCTTTTTGCCAAACCGCGTGATGAGATAATGACTGGTTTGTTTAAGCAAACGTGAACCCTGCGGCGTTAAGATCGATTCGGGATGAAACTGGAAACCGACCACGCCGGCGGCCGCATCGATCACGCACATGCTTAGCCCCTCACTCGTTGCGATGCTTTTTAACGGCGCTGGAATGGCCGTTGCCACCAGGGAATGATAACGTCCGATGGCGAGCGGGTTTGCCAGGCCGGCAAAGAAATAGTCCTTGTTATGCGAAAGCCCGGACACCTTGCCATGCACCGGCGTAGCAGCCCGCGCGATCTTGCCGCCGTAGGCGTGAATGATCGCCTGATGGCCCAGACATATCCCGATAATGGGCACAACGCCGCGATAGCGCTCAACCAGAGACACGCAGATGCCGGCGTCTTGCGGCGTACCGGGGCCGGGGGACAATACCAGCAGCGCATTCCTGTCGATGAAGGGGCGCAGTTCCGCGTGGCTGATGTCGTTGCGCACCACTTCCACTTCTGCGCCCATGCAGTAGAACTCCTCCACCAGGTTATAGACAAAGGAGTCGAAGTTATCGATAAACAGAACGCGCTCGACATTGGTTGCGGCAGCCATCAGCGGCCCCTTATATCGTCTTGCCCGGCGGCATTTGCATCTTGCGCGGCGATGCTGATTGCGCGCAAGACCGCCATGGCTTTCGCCCGGGTTTCATCGGCCTCGGCTCGCGGATCAGAGTCAAACACAATGCCGGCACCGGCGCTGACGGTCGCAAGGCTTTCGCTGACCACGGCCGAGCGAATGACGATGGCCGTGTCCATATCACCGCCGGCGTTGATATAACCTACGGCGCCGCCATAGGGGCCGCGTTCGAAGTCTTCGTAGTCGGCGATCAGCTGTGTGGCGCGCAGCTTCGGTGCGCCGGTGAGCGTGCCCATGTTCATGCAGGCGCGATAGGCGGTGAGACAATCCACCTCGTCCCGCAACTCGCCGACCACCTTTGACACCAAGTGCATGACATGGGAATAGCGATCCACATCCAGCAAGCGCTCCAGCCGCCGGCTGCCCGGCTTGCTGATGCGGGCGACATCATTACGCGCCAGATCAACCAGCATCATGTGCTCAGCACCTTCCTTTGCGTCCATGCGCAGCGCCGCCTCCATGCGCGCATCCAGATCCAAATCCACCCTGCCCTTGTTCATGAGTCCGCGCGGGCGAGTGCCGGCAATGGGATAGAGGCTGACTTGTCTGTTGTGGCTTGTTACCTTCACGGCACTCTCCGGCGAGGCGCCGAATAATTGATAGTCGCCGGCATTAACAAAGAACATATAGGGGCTGGGGTTTTGTTGGCGCAGGACCTGATAGGCGGCCAGGGCATCGGGACAAGGCAATGAGAACTGCCGCGCCAATACCGCCTGGAAGACATCGCCGGCCTTGATATGCTGCTTTATGTGCTCCACCTTCGCTGCATATTCTTCATCGGATAGATTGACTGTGTGATCGGGCTTATCTTTATTGAATGCGTCGGGCAACGAAGGCAGTTTTTGATTCAACACCGATTGCAGCAAAATTGCCTCATCGCTTGCCAACTGTTGCCGATAGTGCTCGTGAACAGATGATGTCGCATTATTAAACATCTTGTAAATGAGTCTTGCCGTTGCCTCTTGATGATTGATGAACAGCAGCTGATCGGCCAAATAAAACTCAAAATCCGGATATTGCCGCTTGCTGTTTTCTTCTCCCACCTGCTCAAATTGGGCAAACAGCTCAAAGCTGAAACAACCAAACAACATGGTGGAATGATCATCTTCCCCTCCGTTTGAAAGGGCATCCAGCAACTGCCGTAGAGGCGCCATGCAGGCAATATCCAGCAGGCGTTTCTGCTCATCACGCTCCCCGGCGGCGGACTTGACGGCAAGCTCATGCACCAGCCGCTCATCCTGCCGGTGAAAATCCGACACGCGCTCGGCCAAGATCGCCAGGGCCGCCTTGCCGTTGCTGTTCAATGCCTGGATATAAACCTTGGAATTCTTGCATTCAATTTTTACAGCGGCCGAGAGCATGAGCATGCTCTGCGTGTGTTCACGCGAGTAAATACAGGCGGTCTCCAACAGCGCGGTGGGCGCTGGATCAGCGTGCAGATTGCGAGCAGCAGCCAGTTCCCGATAGGCGACCAGGGCATCATAAGCGCCGCCAAGCGCTCTCTTGATCGTAGTCAGCAATGCCGCGTGGCCCTTGGTCACTTCTTCATCCATTTTTTGTGCTCTTGAATGGTTAATGTATGAACGCAAAAGATCGCCAAGCGGCGTGTCTGGATTTTCTCACGCAAGCATCGCCCCAGCCGCCGAAAAAAACAGCCTCGTAAAAACAAAAAACCCGCTTCGATGAGCGGGCTTTTTGCAATGCATGACTGTCTTTCAAAATTTACGCAATCGCCCGCCCTGATAGCCGCTGCCACCATTGCCGGTTTCTACGAATGCTGCCGTTTGCGTTCATGTCCGCAAGATACCCAGCCTGAGAATCGGAGTCAAGCTCCTTTATGTTCATCCCCTGTTGCCCTTTTGTTATGGTCAAATCCGCCTTGCTCCTATGGATTCCTGCTCAAGCCAGGAATGACGGAAAGGATATGTTGCCGATTCGTCATTCCCCGTGTCCAGCACGGGGCTGGCTCTGCGTAAGCATGTCCCCGTGAAAACGGGGGCAGGAATCCAGAGGGTTGCATCGGGTTTTCTATGGATTCCTGTTCAAGACAGGAATGACGAGTCATTGCTTGCCTCTGAGTCCTCTCCCGTCATTCCTGCGGAAGCAGGAACCCAGATGGTTTCACTCGACCTTTCATGGATTCCTGGTTGGGCCAGGAATGACGATATTCTCCGCCTTCCGCTATCGGTTATCCGCCACGGACGCATCTTCCCTCGCGGCATGACTACGGACGATCTGATCCAATGTGGAGCCGGGCTGGATTTCATCGAAATTGTTGGTCGCATTCCACAGATGCAGGGCGAGGCTGCGCCGGGTGGTGAGATCTTCCAGCCTCAGCCCTGCCTGGTTCAGCAGGGGCGTGTGGGTGTAAATAAGCGGATAAAAGATGTCGATATCCTGAGCGAGCCCCTGCAACCCAAGGCGCTTGACATGATGGGTCAGCAGGTGAGGGCCGAGACTTGCCCACGGGAGGTGCGGGCGGGTGTCCGCAGTGCCGATCAGCTGGCGCATCCGCAATTTCGGCCAGATTCTAAGGCCGGCCCGCGGCGGGATGAATTTCGGGTTTTCAGCATCGCGCAACAGGGCGCGCAGCAGCTTCGAGTCGGCAGGCATCCCCAGCACTGCATTGTTGATGATGAACTTGTCCTCCCAGCCGAAGAGGTATGCGGCGTCCGGGAAGGGTTGTAAGCAATAGACATCGCAATCGACATAAATGCCTAAGTTCTCACGCAAGATGCGCAGGCGGTAGATGTCGGCGGTCAAGGCCAGGGACGCATGTCCCTCGTGCCGGAAAATCTCATGGGAGGCCATCAGCTGCGTGGCATCAAAGAGCTCCACGCCCGGCGGCACATCCTCGATGGCATCAAAGGCATGCAGCCGCGTTCGATGGCCAAGACGGACGAAGGAGGCCAGACAGGCCGCATGCATGCGGCCGAGCCTGGTGCCTATCCAGACGGCGTTGATGGTTGGCAGCGTCACGGGCCGGGGCGGCCCGGCTGTGGGGGTGGCTGTGCCTGGGCGGCACCGGGCAGAGTGAAGAGGGCGGCGAGGCTTAGCCCGATGGGGAGGGTAAGCGTGCCGCGGCCGACAGCCCGGGTGTTTAGATCGCGGCTGGCGGCCTCTTTTTCGTCATTCCCGTGCAAGGACGTCACCCCTGCCTGTGAGCAGGGGCGAGAGTCCAGAAAGTTTCTTGCCTTATCTCTTATGGATTTCTGGTCAAGCCAGAGCCTGCCCCGTGCCAGACACGGGGAATGACGAGATATAGGCTGGGCAGAATCAAGTAGCGCATGAGGACGATTTCGTGCGTAACTGCCTGATTTTAATGGATTTTCTGGGGGGGGAAATATGGGTGCTGTGGTGCTTGCATTTTTCATGGCGTCTATTTTGAAATCCGGCACGGCGGCCTCCGCTTGCTTGTCAGTCTGGTGCAGCAGTGCGTTGCCTGTTGTGGGCGCTGATTATAGCGAGACGGCCTGCGGCGTCAAGCGCTGTTGCGGCCGCCCAGAACTTCGTCATTCCTGCGGAAGCAGGAATCCAAAAAGTTTCTCTTCGGACTTTCTATGGATTCCCGGTCAGGCCGGGAATGACAGCGGGGGAGAGCATGGATGGTCTTGGAATAAGGTGTCGCTGAGCGCGGCTTGTGTTGATAACTGGATGCCGTGTCAGGCACGGCATGACGGGTAATTATACACTTCTCAGGCCGCCCCCGTCATTCCCCGTGTCCAGCACGGGGCTGGCTCTGCGAAGGAACTTCACCCCCGCCCATCCTCGTCCTCGCGGAAGTGGGGAAAGCGGGAGCAGGGGGTAGGAGTTCGAGGGGGAATTTTGCCGCTCTTTATGGATTCCTGTTCAAGCCAAGAATGAGGGAAAGATACGCCGCCGGTCAGGTGCGCCTTTGTATGCGCTCGGATTACGGCGCCGGCCTCACTTGAATAAGACGAATAATTTAATTGCGACCACTTTCCTCTTGCTCGTCGGCCCCTATGATAATTAGGCTTGCGCTCGTCCCCAGCCGGTTGGCGCCGGCCTTGACCATGTCGTGGGCGCTCTGGTAATCCCTGATGCCGCCGCTCGCCTTGACGCCTATATCGGGGCCGACGCTCTCGCGCAGCAGGCGCACATCGTCTGTCGTTGCGCCGCCGTGGGAGAAGCCGGTGGAGGTCTTGACAAAGTCAACGCCGGCGGCCACGGCAATGCGACAGGCCGCCGCCTTCTCATCATTGCTTAGTAAGCAGGTTTCCAGGATGGCCTTGACGGTCCTGCCCCTTGCTGCATCGACGACCGCGGCAATGTCGGATTTCACAATGCCGCTCTGCCCAGACTTCAAAGCACCAATGTTCATCACCATGTCTATCTCATCGGCGCCCTGCTCAACAGCAATGTCGGTCTCGATAACCTTGACCTGTGTCTCCGTTGCGCCTAGGGGAAAGCCGATGACCGTGCAAACGCCTACTTCTGATTCTTGCAGCAATTCCGCCGCCAGCGAGACATAGGCGGGCAAGATACAAACCGAGCAGAACTCATGCGCCCGGGCCTCTTGTGCGAGTTGCCGGATGTTGGCGGCGGTGGTTTCCGGCCTGAGCAGGGTATGGTCAATCAGGCCGGCAAGCGGTTCGTTATCGTTGTTCATTTCAATAGCAGTCTTTTCAGGCTTATCAGGTGCTGGTTACGTCCTATCTTTCCGGGCCATCTCTCATTGACGCCGAAGCTGATAATGATCGCCGCGCTGATTAGCATCACCGCGAGCGGCAGAATATTCGAATCATACAGGGCGGCGTCCGGTTCTAGGTATATGATACCGGCAATCGTTGCGGAGAGATAGGAGGCGAGGGTGCCGCAGATCATGGCCGGTATGCCGAGCCTTGCCAACTCGTGTTTGCGTTCCGGGATCATCTCCCCGATGCCGCCGACCAGCATGGCCACCGAGGAGAAATTGGCAAAGCCGCACAGCGCAAAGCTGGCGATGATGACGGACTTGGCTGAGAGTACGCCGTCGGCGAGCAGGGGCGAGAGCTGGGAATAGGCCACGAACTCGTTGATCACCAGCTTGGTGCCCATCAGGCTGGCGACTGCTAAGGCATCGGCGAGCGGTACGCCCATGAGTAGCGCCAGATAATAGAACAGGGCGCCCAAGATGTTGCTAAGGGTTAAGTCGTTGAAATCCAGGTTCAGGAAAATTGCTTCTGGCGCGCCGCCGAAAAAGACATCGGCCAAAAACAGGCCGAGCTTGCCGAGTAAATAATCAATCATGGCGATGGTGGAGATGAAGGCGATCAGCATGGCCGTTACCACCAGGCCGATCTTCAGGCCATCGCCGGCGCCGATCACGATGGCATCCACGGCATTCACCGATTCACTTTTCAGATCAAGTTTAATCACGCCCCGGGTCATGGATTTTTCCGTCTCCGGATAGAGGATCTTGGCGATGACTAAAGCGCCGGGGATGGCCATGATGCTGGCGGTCATCAGATAGCTGGCCGGGATTCCTAAGTTGATATAGACCGCCATGATGCCGCCGGAGATACAGGCCATGGAGCCGGCCATCATGGCGAGCAATTCCGATTCCGTTGCCGTGGCGAGGAAGGGCTTGATGAGAATTTGCGCCTCTACCTGGCCGACAAAGACGCTGGCTGAATTGGACGTGGCCTCCGAGCCGCTCGCCCCCATGACCCGATAGATGACCCAGGCCATGGCCCCGACTATCCTTTGCATGATGCCAAGATGATAGGCCAAGGCCGCCAAGGCGGCGACAAAGATAAACACCGGCACCAGCTGGATGACGAAGATGAAGCTGCCGCCGGGGCCGAATATCTCGACTAGTTTCTCCGGTTGCGAGGCCAGCGGGCCGAACACGAAACCGGCCCCGGACTGGGCAAAGCTCAATACCTTCTCGACCATGTTGCCCAACAGCAGAAACAGCTGCTGCCCCCA
This sequence comes from Gammaproteobacteria bacterium, assembly GCA_963923955.1. GTDB lineage: Bacteria > Pseudomonadota > Gammaproteobacteria > Eutrophobiales > Eutrophobiaceae. The sequence goes on along the minus strand of OZ000552.1, from coordinate 206,658 downwards.
GGGGGTGCGCAAGATGAACAGCGCCAGAAAGATCTGCAGGGAAAACCCGCACACGACCAGGCGCCAGTTGATGGCCTGGCGGTTGCGGGAGAAAAAATAGACCGCAGAGAAGATCGCGGCGATTCCTAATAGACCGGTGAATTGCGCCATGGTATTTATTGAATGGAGGCGTGAGAAAATCTACTGTCTTACTGTTAGCCAGACGCCGAGCAGCACGATCAGCAGCCCTGCGAGCCTCTCCCAGCCAAGCGGTTTGGCGGGGATTTCAAAGATGCCGAAGTGATCGACACAGGTGGCCATGAGCAGCTGTCCGCTGATGATCAGGGTGATGGTGGCGGCCACGCCGAGGCTGGGGATGATATAGACCTGCGCGCCGATCAGCAACACGCCGAACACCCCGGCGGCGAGTGCATACCAGGGCACGCTCTGCCACTGCGCCAGGTTGCCGCCCTTGCCTGCTATTAACAAGGCCGTGGCCACCAGGAGGCCGCCTAAGTGGATGATGAACACACTCTCCAGGATGCCTAGGCGTTGGCCGATCAGGCTGGCGAGCGGTGCCTGCAAGCCAATGGCCAGCCCGCCGATGAGGCCCGCGGCGCTTAATAGTAGCAGGTTGTTCATGGCGTTTTCTCCGTCCGTATTGCCGCATCTAAGGCGATCTCGATCATCTCATCAAAGGAAGATTGGCGCTCTTCCACCGACAGGGCGGCACCGCTGCGGATGTGATCGCTGACCGTGCAGATGGTTACAGCCCTGGCACCGAACTCCGCGGCCAGACCATAGAGCCCGGCCGCCTCCATCTCCACGCCGAGTATCTTGTACTTTTCCATGACATCAAACATTTCCGGCGCCGGCGTATAAAACAGATCAGCAGAGAAAAGATTGCCGACCTGCACCTCGATCTGTCTTGCCTTGGCCGCGGCAACCACGTTCTGCAACAGGCCAAAATCGGCAATGGCGGCGAAGTCACAGCCCTTGAAACGGATGCGGTTGACGGCGGAGTCGGTGGATGCGCCCATGCCGATGACAATATCGCGCAGTCCTATCGAGGCGCTTACCGCCCCGCAACTGCCGGCGCGGATAATATTTTTCACGCCAAATTCGTTGATCAGCTCGGTGGCATAGATGGAAATGGAGGGGATGCCCATGCCGTGCCCCATGACGGACAGGCGTGTCTCTTTGTAGGTGCCGGTGAAGCCCAGCATATTGCGCACATCGTTCACCTGCCTGGCGTCTTGCAGGTATTTCTCCGCAATGTACTTCGCCCGCAAGGGGTCGCCGGGCATGATCACCGTGTCGGCAAAATCGCCGGGCTTGGCATTGATGTGTTTTGCAGGCATGGCTGTGTTCTCTATAATGATCGGCAGAGTGGAATTGGAATTGCAGTCTATCTTACCCTTATCTCCGGGCGATCTAAAATTTTCCGAACCCGACATGCGCTTTGATGCTGAATAATCTGCTACGCGAACCCCTGCTCCATTTCCTGATCATCGGCGTCTTGCTATTCGGCTTCTATGAACTTGCTTCCGATGACGAGCATGCGGCCTTCACCAATACGATCAATATCAGCGCAAGCGACATTGAACAGCTACGTGAGCAATGGCGGCTGCAAAACGGCGGCGCAGCCGATGAGGAGACACTGGACGAATTAATCAAATCCCGGATCCAGGAAGAGGTCTTGTTCCGGGAGGCAAGGCGCCTGGGCCTGGATGAAAACGATAGCATTATCCGCCGCCGTATGATTCAAAAGATGCGCTTTTTATCGGCCAACATGGCGCAGCTTGAGACACCTGATGATGCCGCGCTGATGGAATACTTCGAGCAGAACAAGGCGCGTTATCGGGTGCCGGAGAAGAGAAGTTTTCGCCACATTTATTTTAACAATGAACGACACGGCGAAGCGCTGCAGGCCCGGGTCAAGGCCGTTTTGCAAGAGTTGACCGCGGCTCAAAATGCACAGAGCATCGCGCAATACGGCGATAATTTTATCCTGCCATCAAGCTATACGGACCGACAAGAACAGCGAGTGGCACAGCTATTCGGGGCTGATTTTGCCGCGGCCCTGTTTGCACTTGACCCGAACACCTGGAGCGGGCCGCTACAGTCCGCCTACGGCAGCCATCTGGTGCGCATAGACAACATAAGCGCATCGTATCTACCCGCATTCTCGAACATAAAAGAAAAGCTCTTAGCCGATCTGATGAACAGGCAATTAGGCGAGCTCAAAGAAAAGTCTTATCAGGCCATGCGCGAGCGCTATGAAGTGAACATTGAGGATGAATAAATTGGCGGCACCGTATGGTTTTGTGTCGGCCAAAGGGTATAGTCGGCGAAGATGAGATTCACAGCCCTGTTGCTATGTCTGTCGCTGTCGCCATCACTTAACGCCCACGAATCACGCCCGGCGCACCTGGAGATACGACAGGCACCGGCCGGCATACTGGCGGTGAACTGGACGCGGCCGGTGCGCAACCAGCGCGTCTTGCCGCTCCACCCCATCTTTCCGGCGGATTGCAAGGTGGTCGGCACGGTGGCCCCCTATCCACTGCAAGGGCTGCTCCATCAACGATGGACGCTGGACTGCGGGGAAAGTCCATTGCCCGGCAGGCGCATAGCCGTGGCCGGACTTAAGGCCGGCATCAGCGATGTACTGCTCAGGTTCCAGTCTCAAGACGGCGCATCACACACGGCGCTCCTGAATCGGAAAAACCCGGCCTTTGTGCTGCCGGAGGAGAGCGCTTCAGCGCCGGATAGCAAGCCGTATTACCTGCGCCTGGGCGTGGAGCACATCCTGGGTGGGCCGGATCACCTTTTGTTTGTCTTACTGCTGCTGCTTTTGCTAAGAGGCTTGGGGGCGCTGATCAAGACGATCACGGCCTTTACCTTAGGCCACAGCATCACCCTGGCGGCCAGTGTACTGGGATGGGTGCATTTCCCCGCCGCGCCGGTCGAGGCACTGATCGCGCTCAGCATTGTCTTGCTGGCGCGCGAGCTTTTACGCGGGAATGAAGGCTCTTTGACGAAACGCCGGCCCTGGCTACTTGCGGCGCTCTTCGGGCTGGTGCATGGCCTGGGCTTTGCCGGGGCCTTAGCCGAGATCGGTCTGCCGGAAACCGATATACCGATGGCGCTGTTGCTGTTTAACGTCGGCGTCGAATTGGGACAGCTGCTGTTTATCATCCTTGCCCTGCTCCTTATAAGGCTCCTGCAGCGCCTGTTTGTTGACGGCCTGGCCGGGCTTGGCCTTGTAACCAGCTACAGCGCCGGCGGCAGCGCCGCTTTCTGGCTGATCGAGCGTGTCGTCGGCTTTTAGTGAACGGAAGGGATGAAAAATAAAAGCGTAGCAGATTTATCTCATGCAACAATTTTAATCAACAAGGGTCTTAGAAGAAGACAGCCGATCTGAGATCGGCCTCTTTTGATGCAGCGTCAAGATAAGATGACAAATGTATGTAGGGAGAAAAAATTATGGGCAATAAACCTAAAGAGAACACTCCCGAAATTATCGAGGCCATGATTCACCAAGAAGGCAATCAGCGCGGCACGACAAGAGAGCTGCCCAATGATTGCCCGCCTGCATCAAGCTCGGAGGATTAGCGGTGCGAAGGCCAATTCCTTCGCTGGGTCTGCCGGCTCTGCTGCTTGCCCTGTTTGGGTTTGTGGCTGCGCCCGTTCACGGGCAGGAGGGGTGGACCCCGGAGTGTCCCGTGAAGGATCGGAGCATCCCGATATCGGGGTCTCTGGCCTTGTCATCGGTAACTTTTTATCGTGAAGATTTTAACCGGCACGCCTTTTGTAAGACCACATTTTATGTCGAAATTGATGGAGTGAAACACCTGGTTATGATTGAAAACACCGGATATTATGGAAAGATCCGGCTGGGAGATGGAAAGTTCCGGGAACATGCTTTTGCTGACCCGGATGACTGTTCTTATTACCGCTGGGATCTATATAAAGTTCAGCACAACCAGATCTACTTGTTTCTCCAGCGGCTCCCCCCTCGTTGGTCTGCTGAAAACCTGGAAGTCCTTACGACTCGAGCCTATGTTCTCAAAGAGAATGAGGAGGGTATGCCGGGTTGGACAACCTGGTACTTTGACCCGCTAACATCCTACAAGCTCAGCGACCTGCCGCCGAAGTATCCGGACGGGACTGGGGCTGAGCGGTGTATCATTTTTCAAACACCACAGGATATCTATGAGAAGATCAAGCCCGCTTTAAGAGCGGCCCCTTAATCAATCCTTGTCAGGCCGGGGCGGCCGTTTTCAAGCAGAAAACGCGCCAGGTCGAAGGCACCGGAATCTATCTCCCGCACGTCCTCCAGCGCCCGCATCGTGGTCTGCCAGGCCACCGCATTTACCTCGTGTAACAGATAACCGCGCCGGTCGGGTTCGTAGAATTGCACTTGCGGGTTACGCGGCAGGTTGTCCGTCACCGGCTGCGCCAGAGGGGCGGGCCAGTTGGCGGAGATAGACGAGCTAACAAACTCCACTACCGGAATTGGCCCAACGGATGGCCGCGCCAGTGCGCCGTCCAAGGCCCAGAAGGAATGCAGATCGCCGCTCAGGATGAGCGGATGGCCGAAGCGTGCCTGGCCGAGCGCCTGTACAATCCGCCGACGCTCGGCCGGGTAGGCCTCCCAGGCGCCGATATAGGCAAGCTCTTTGTCGCCCTGATAAAAACGAAAGGGCAAAAAGGGGCCGGGCGAGGCGAGCACATTCCAGCGCGCCCGGTTTTGCACCAGATTATCTCGCAGCCATTGCGCCTGCTCCCGGCCCAGCATGGATCGTTTCTCTGCAAAGAGTTCCCGGCAGCGCTGGCGATAGGCACCGAAGCCATAGTCTGGATCCATGTCGGCGCGGCAGAGGTCTTTTTTATCGCGAAACTGCCGCGCATCGAGCAGGCTGAGCTGCACCAAGTCGCCCAATACGAGCCGCCGTTTTAACTCAAAGTGGTTGCGGCCTGCGCCGCCGTAGCCGCGCACGGGCATGTGCTCATACCAGGCCTGATAGGCCGCCGCCCGCTTTTGGAATTTAGCCGCATCTCGGTCTTCGATGGCGTCATGGTTATCCACCATAGTAAAGAACGGAAGCTGTGCGTGCGCCTGCTGCAGGTGCTTATCCGTCTTATACCGCGCATGGCGGCGGCGAAATGCGGCCAGCGTAGCCAGTGCCTCGACCGTCTCGTGTTCCCTGAAGCTCTCGCCGAAGGCGGTATCGTAGATGTAATCGCCTAAGTGGATGACAAAATCGGGCTTGTCTTCAAGCATGTGTTTATAGGCAACAAAATAGCCGTGCGTATAGTTCTGGCAGGAGGCAGTAACGAAGCGCAACGCCGTAAGCCCAGCGGCTGCGGCGGGCAGGGTGCGGGTGCGGCCAATCTTAGAAGCGTGTCCCCCGGCCATGAAGCGATACCAGTACTCATGCGCGGGCTTCAAGCCCTGCACCTCCACATGCACCGAATGCGCCAGGGCCGGGCCGGCCGCGACTTCCCCGCGCTGGATGATGCGCGTCATCTTTGCATCGTCTGCGAGCGCCCATTGCACCGGAATGTTCACCGGTGCCATGCCGCCGTCCGCCGCCAGGGGCTGCGGCGCCAGCCGAGTCCAAAGCACTACCGAGTCTTGCGTCACATCCCCGGAGGCGATGCCCAGCGTAAAGGGATTCTGCACAAGCCCGGCATCAAAAGCGAGTGGTGCCCGTAGCTGGCAGGCGCTCAAGCCAGCGCTGGCTTTTAAGATAAATTCGCGTCTCTTCATCGGCTCTGCGCAGTGCCTAAGGACATGGTTCAAGGACAAGGCAGCATAAAAAATCCCGCTTTGATTTTTGCTTGCATAAAACCCCCGGCCTAATCATAATCCCGCCGCACTTGATTTTACTCCATCCACGAAAACCATCCATGAAAAGGGGGAACGCAAAAGTGATAGCTACGGGCATGATACACAAGTTCAAGAGGCCGGGTCTTTATCAGGCGCTGCTCGGCGTGGTGCTGCTCGGCCTGGCCGGCGGTGGGCAGGCGCAGAATGTGCTGGAAGAGATCATCGTTACTGCGCAAAAGCGCGAGCAAAACCTGCAGGAAGTGCCGATCTCGATCAGCCAGCTGCGCGGCGACCGCTTAAACAACCGCTTCGCCGGCGGCGCCGACATTTTGGCTTTGTCCAGCGCCGCGCCGGGGCTGCATGTGGAGTCCTCCAACGGCCGGCTGGCGCCGCGCTTCTATCTGCGCGGCTTAGGCAACGCGGATTTTACCCAGGCCGCCTCCCAACCGGTCTCCATCGTCTTTGATGAGGTGCCGATGGAAAAGGTGGGTTTTAAGGCCTTCCCCTTGTTTGACATGGCCGATGTCGAGGTCATCCGCGGCCCGCAGGGCACCCTGTTCGGCCGCAACACCACCGCCGGCATCGTGCATATCAAGTCCGCCCGCCCCACGGCGGAGGCGCAAGGCTTCATCCGGCTGGCCATCGGCAACAAGGGCACAGTCAATGCGGAAGGCGCCATCGGCGGTACCTTGACGGAAGGCACCTTGCTCGGCCGCATCTCCTTTCTCAGCCAGAATCGCGGCGACTGGGTGGACAACCCCATTCTCGGCACTGAACTGGGCAGCCATAATATTCTGGCCGGGCGGGTGCAGTTGTTGTGGACGCCGACGGATCGTTTCAGCGCCTGGATCATGCACCAGCACCAGGACGCGGAAAGCACCGCCAGCCTGTTCCGCGCCAACGTCTTCAACAAGGGCAGCAACAAGCTGAACGCGAATTATGATCGGGACACGGTCTTTCTTGACGGCGGCGACGGCAACCCGGCCACGCTCAAGTCGCACGGCACCACGCTGCGGCTGGACTGGGAGCTCGGCGATTATACCCTGAGCTCGATCACCTCCTACCAGGAAATCTATGACCGCCTGGGGCGTGCCGACATAGACGGCGGGTATGGCTGTGCCTTGCCCTTTTGCAGCAAGCCGGCCGGGCCGCGCAGTACGCCCTTTCGGGCCGGCAATTCTCCCTTTAACGGCAATATCGATACCGGCAGTATCATCGAGGCCACGCAATTCACCCAGGAAATCCGCTTAACAAGCAACCTCGGCGGTGCCTTCAATTACCAAGCGGGGGTGTTCTACTTTGAAGATGAGTTCAACGGCAACTCCAAGGCGCAGAGCTTCGGCGCCAAGGTCTTTGCCACCGAGTCCACCTCGCATATCGAGAACACCACCTGGGCCCTCTTCGGACAAGGCAGCTATGAACTGAACGAGCAACTGAGCGTAACCGCCGGCCTGCGTTATACCGATGATAAGAAGGACGCCGTGATCCTTGATTTCCGGGCCCGGCCCGTTGCCGCATCCGGGGTGCCGATTACGCTTGCCGATGACAACCTGAGCTGGGATTTGGCACTAGGCTATGCCGTGAATGAGGACACCCGGCTCTATGCCCGCGCAGCTTCCGGTTTTCGCGCCCCCACCATCCAGGATCGAATTCAAGATGATGTGGAAGTTACCACGGCGGATTCGGAGACCATCTTGTCTTATGAGCTTGGCATCAAGGGGCAGTCGGCGCGCTTTCGCTATAACATGGCCGCGTTTTATTATAAAATTGACGACATGCAGCTGACTGCGATTGGCGGGCGCAGCAATGCCACGACCCTGCTCAATGCCAATGCGGGCAGCGGCTACGGCGTGGAAGCCGAGTTTGATTACCTGCTGGGCGATAAGCTGATCCTCTCCGGCGGCTTTGGTTATAACAAGACCGAGATCAAGGATGACAGCCTGTCGCTGACGCCGGGGCCCTTGACAACGCCGACAGACCCCTTAGATGCCAACGGCAATGCCTTAATTGACGGCAACCCCTTCCAGCATGCGCCGCAGTGGACGCTGAATGTGGAGTTGGACTACAGCCATCCTTTGCCCGGCGGCCATGAGCTCTACCTGTTCACCGACTGGAAGTTCAAGGGCGAGACCAACGACTTTCTCTATGAAAGCGAGGAGTTTGTCTTTGGCACACAGTTCGAGGGCGGGCTGCGCGCCGGCTACCGCAACACGCTGCACGGCTTTGAGATCGGCTTCTTCGCCACCAATATCACCGATGAGGACAACCCCATCGGCGGTATTGATTTTGCCAATAACACCGGCTATGTGAATGAGCCGCGCATCTGGGGCGGCGAATTTTCCTGGCGCTTCTAAATGCGGGGCCTTAAAAAAAATCTGAGGGTGCGCTGATTGATTGTGTAGGGACGCGCCGTCAGCGGTGCCGCCCGGCAGCGCTTCTTAGGAGTCTCTCCTTGGCAGGCAGTCTGGTTTTCCTCGCCGCCTGCACAGTTGAGGCGCCGGAATCCATCGGGTCCGGGGCCGCGCCCGCGGCCGATGTAGAAATACCGGCTGCGCAGAAAAGTACTGAGCAGAAAAATCACTCGACACCAGCTGTTGCCGGGCGGGACCTTAAGCGCCGCCCCTGGTTTGGCGATCTGCATGTTCACTCGTCCTGGTCGCTGGACAGCTATATCAACTTCAACCCGGTTGACCCGGAACAGGCCTATCGCTTTGCCAGGGGCGAGGAGGTTAGCATCGCCGGAGGGCGGCGGCTGCAACTGGCCAGCGCGCTGGATTTCGCCGCCGTCACCGACCATGCCGAGTACTTGGGCGAATTGTCGCTGTGCCTGGATGAAGAAACGGCGCAGTATACGCTGCCGCTATGCCGGGATATTCGCAATGAAACAGAGCAGCAGGCGCTGGTCACGCGGGTTTATAAAGAACTGATCATTCCCGATGTGAGCTCGCCCGACCCGCAGCGTCAAGGCGCAATCTGCGGCGCAGATAAGCGCGCCTGTGAAGAACGGGCGCGCAACATGTGGCAGCGGCTCATCGCCGTGGCCGATGCGCACAATGACCCGGGCCGCTTCACCACCTTTGCAGCCTATGAATGGACCGGCAATACCGACGGCAACAACCTGCACCGCAATGTCATCTTCAGCAACCAGCATGTCCCGGCCCGGCCGATCAGCCATTTTGAGGCGAGCACCCCGGCCCTGCTCTGGCGGCAACTCAAAGAAAGCTGCCGACCGCCGTGCGCGGTGCTTGCCATACCGCATAACGCCAACCAAAGCCGCGGCCGGCAATTTCCATCAAGCCTCAGTCAGGAAGACGCGCAGCTTCGCAGCGAGCTGGAACCCCTGGTGGAGCTGATTCAGGGCAAGGGCAATTCGGAATGCAAGATGGGTGTCGGCACGGCCGATGAATACTGCAACTTTGAATTGCTTGAGCGCCGCCCGGTCTGCTCAGACGACAACACGACCCAGGCGACAGACTGCATCCGTGTATGCAGGGCTGGGGACGAGCCGGGCACCTGCATCCACGCAAACAGCTATCTGCGTAATGCGCTCAAGGAGGGCCTGCGGCTGGAAGAAGCGCTCGGCGTGAATCCCTATCGCTTTGGCGTCATCGCCGGCACCGATACCCATAACGGCACCCCGGGCGCCACTGATGAGCGCAATTACATGGGGCTGTTTGGTGCCGAAGATGCCACGCCGGCGGCACGGGCGCGCCTGCCCGCAATCAAGGCATTCAAGCCGCCGAGGCTGCACAGCGCCGCGGGCTTGGCCGCGGTCTGGGCAGAAGAGAACACCCGCGCGAGCATCTTTGCCGCGCTTGCGCGCAGAGAAACCTTCGCCACCAGCGGCACCCGCATCATCCTGCGCTTCTTTGGCGGCTGGGATTTTGGCAATGACAGGCTTGATGACATGGACATCGCCCGGCACGGCTATCAACGCGGCGTGGCCATGGGGGCGGCGCTGCCGCGCGCTGCCGGACAAGACGCCCCGGAGTTCCTGTTCTGGGCCATGAAGGCGGCGGACGGCGCGCCTTTGCAGCGGGTTCAGCTCATCAAGGGCTGGCGCGAGCAGGGCGAGAGCCGCGAGGCCACCTATGACCTTGCCTGCTCCGATGGGCTCGTTCCGGATGCGCGCAGCCATCGCTGCCCGGACAATGGTGCTGCGGTGGATCTCAATACTTGTGCGGCAAGCGGTGATACGGGCGCAGTGGAATTAAAAGGGCGCTGGCAGGACCCGGATTTTGATGCCAGCCAAGCGGCCTTTTATTACATTCGGGTGCTGGAAAATCCCTCCTGTCGTTGGTCCACTTGGGAGGCGCTCCGGGAAGGTCGGCCTCCGTTTGAAGATGTCCCGCCCCTCATTCAGGAACGTGCCTGGTCATCCGCCATCTGGTACCGGCCGGATGTGTAAGGAGGGATGCGGCGGCCGGAGGTGGACAAATGATATGTCATTCGACTGGATTCCTGCTGCCGCCGGAATGACGAGGAAGGGTCTGGAACCGTGTAATTACTCGTCATTCCCGGCCTGACCCGGAATCCAGTCACAGGGAAGTGCCGATGATCAGGTAGATTTCTGCCCCCGTTTCCACGGGGACATGCCTGCGCAGGGCTGCTCCCGCACTTCCCTGTGCTTCGCAGCATTGCTTAGAAGGGATGTAGGTACTTAGGATTTGTCAGGAACAAAAGTCCTGAAGTACTTCCTGTACAAAAGTGACGCTTGGCTTGACTGGGAGGTGGAAGACGGAATAGATCCGGCATGGCAATATGAATATCGCATACAGTGCTGAAGACGATGCGCTGCTGCGAACATGTTTCACAAAGCGGCTATCGCGCCTAGCGCCACCCGGATCATCTCATCAAAACTGTTTTGCCTCTCTTCGATGCTCAAAGCCTTCCCGGTTCCGACTTCATCGCTGACGGTGCACAGGGCGGCGGCCTTAGCGCCGTATTCTGCAACAAGGCCATAGATGCCGGCGATTTCCATTTCCACCACCGGCACCTTGCAGCGCGCCATGACTTCCCACATCTCGCTGCCGGCGGGGGCGTAGAAATAATCCGAGGTGAAGACATTGGCGACATGGTATTTCACCGCCAGCGCCCGTGCGCTCGCCGCCAGTCTCTCCAGCAGCGCATAATCGGCGCTGGCGGCAAAATCATAGTCGCCAAAGCGGGTGCGGTTGACTTTTGAATCGGTTGATGCGCCCATCGCGATGACCAGCTCGCGCAGCCTGACTTCGCTGCTGATAGTGCCGCAGCTGCCGAGCCGGATGATGCGTTGTACGCCGTATTCCTTGATCAAGTCCGTGCAATACAGCGCGGCCGACGGGATGCCCATGCCATGCCCGATCACGGACAAGGGCCTGTCTTTATAGGCGCCGCTAAAGCCCAGCATGTTGCGCACGTCTGTGACCAGTCGGGCGTCTTCGAGGTAGTTTTCCGCAATGTATTTTGCCCGCAGGGGATCGCCGGGCATGAGCACGGTATCCGCAATCTCGCCGGCCTTCGCATTAAAGACATAAGAGGCCACGATCAGTCCTGTTGCGCTTCGACGATCTCCTGGTTGATCTCCGCGGCGATTGTCTTTGCTTCCTCAAGTACGGCGGCCTCATCAAGGCTCAATACCCGGCGCTCGCGCATGAGTATGCGCCCGGCCACGATGACGCTCTGTACGTCCTGGGCATCGACGGCATAGGCGAGGTGGGAGACGACATCGTACAAGGGCACCAGGTGCGCCGCGCCTAAAGCGACCTGGATCATGTCGGCGGCCTGGCCTTTCGCAAGCGCGCCGACAGCTTCCAGGCCGATGGCGTGGGCGCCGTCCGCCGTAGCCATGCGCACGACCTCGGCGGCGGGCATGATCTTCGGATCCAACAGCCGTCCCTTGTGCAGGAAGGCGGCCAAGCGCATCTCTTCCCACATGTCCAGATCATTGTTGGAGGCCGCCCCATCGGTGCCTAAGCCCACCGGCACCCCGGCAGCGAGCAACTCCGGAACGGGCGCCATGCCGGAGGCGATCTTTAGGTTCGAAGTCGGGTTATGGATGACCCCGACGCGGCGTTGCGCCAGGATCTGCATCTCCGCATCCGTCGGCCAGACCACATGCGCGGCGATGGTCGGGCCGCTGAAAAAGTTGAGGTCTTCCAGGTGCTGCACCGGGGTGTTTTGATAGCGCTCGGCGATGATCGCCAACTCGGCCTGGGATTCGGATACGTGCATGCTGATCGGCACGCCCAGTGCATTGGCGCGGGCGCGGACGATTTGCAGGTTCTCCGGCCCGATGGTATAGGCAGCATGCGCGGCAATGGCCGGCGTGATGCGCGGGTTCTTGTCTTGCCATTGTTCAATAAAATCCTCGGCCTTGTTCATGGCATCGGTAAAGTCGCGGGTGTAGCCGCTCTCCTGCTCAATGACGGCGGCGCCGATGACGGCGCGCAGGCCGCACTCTTCAACGACAGCAGCAATCTCCAGCGGATGAAAATACATATCGACAAAGGTGGTGGTGCCGCCCTTGATCATCTCCAGGCAGGCCAGCTGCGTACCCACGCGCACAAACTCGGCATCGACAAAGCGGATCTCGGCCGGGAAGATATACTTGGTCAGCCAGTCCATCAGCGGCAGGTCATCGGCCATGCCGCGAAACAGGGTCATGGCGGCATGGGTATGGCCGTTGATCAGGCCCGGCATCAACACCCGACCCTTGCCGTGCAGGCGCTCGTTCGCAGAAAAGCGCTGCTCTATTTTGGCGGTATCATCAATGTCGATGATCACGCCGTCCTTCACGGCAACGGCGGCGTCTTCCAGCACGCGGTTTTGCTGATCTACCGTGACAACATAATCGGCGGAGATGATGAGGTCGGCCTCTTCGGCCTGCAAGGTGAGGCCGACAAGAACAAGCAGCAGGGAAACAACCGCCGGCCGCGGGGAAATAAAATGAATATCAGGCATACGAATCGCTCGCTTTATTTTTCTCCATACTAAATAGATTAGGGCTGGAAATGAAGTAGAAACTTGCCGGCGGGCGGCCGTGTGCTACTGCTTCAGCCGCACATGCGCTATATTCATCAGGGCAACCCATCTTTGCAAACAATGCCGGGATAAAAATTGGAATACAAGAGCATAGAGTGGCTGGCCGATGAAAAGGCGCTGCGCCTGCTGGATCAACGTATGCTGCCGGGCCGGGTGGAGTATGTGGATTGTGCGAGCGCGCAGGCCGTGGCCCGTGCCATTAAGGACATGGTGATCCGCGGCGCACCGGCCATCGGCGCGGCGGCGGCCTATGGCCTGGCCGTCGAATTGTGTCGCTGCGGCAGTGATGATGCGGCGCTGCTGCTGCCGCTTTACCGCCAAGCCGATGAGCGCTTGCGCAGCACCCGACCCACGGCGGTCAACCTGTCCTGGGCGCTGGATCGGGTGCGGGCGCGGGTGGAGAAGAGAACTCATGCTGATGGCGAGGCGCTTAAAAGTATGTTCTTGCAAGAGGCGCATGCTATTGCCCGGCAGGATGTTGCGACCAACAAGCAGATTGGCCGGAACGCCCTGCCCTTGATACCGCAGAAGGCGCAGGCCCTTCATCATTGCAACACCGGCGGCCTGGCAACAGTGGCCTATGGCACGGCGCTGGGCATTATCCGCACCGCCCATGAGCGCGGCCATGCGATCTCGGTGCTGATCGATGAGACCCGTCCGCGCTTGCAGGGCGCCCGCCTGACCGCCTGGGAGCTGCAACAACTGGGCATCCCCCATACCTTGATCGTCGATGGCGCTTCCGGGTTTTATATGCAGCAGGGCCGGGTGGATTTTTGCATCGTGGGTTGTGATCGGGTTGCCGCCAATGGCGATACGGCGAACAAGATCGGCACCTATAACCTCGCCCTGGCGGCGCATGCGCATCAGGTGCCCTTTTATGTCGCCGCCCCCACTTCGAGCATTGATATGTCGATCACAAGCGGCGCGGACATCGCCATAGAAGAGCGCGGCGCGGAGGAAGTGCTCTGCATCGGCGCGGAGCGGCTTGCGCCAGAGGGTGTAGCGGTGGGCAATCCGGCCTTTGATCTTACCCCAGCCAAGTACATCAGCGCGATCATCACCGAGCGCGGCCTGCTGCGGCCGCCCTTTGAGGATGCGCTGCGGGCGCTCTTTGCCCGGCCTTAGTGATAGCTCATGTCAGCCGATTTGCAGCTAAGAGAAGAAATCATCTGCGCCGTGCAGGGCTTTGCCGCGGCGGGATTAGGCGTGGGGACTGCCGGCAATCTCAGCGCCCGCAGCGGCAGTGGCTTTTTGATCACGCCCAGCGGCGTGGCCTATGAAGAACTGCAAGCTGAGATGCTGGTGGCAATGAACGCGGACGGGGAAGTCATCGCCGGCGATTGCCCGCCGTCTAGCGAATGGCGCTTTCACAAAGACATCTACCGGGCGCACGGCGAGGCGCGGGCGATCGTGCATGTGCACTCGCCCTTTGCCACCGCGCTCGCCTGCAGCGGCCGCGCCATCCCGGCCTTTCACTATATGATCGCCATTGCCGGCGGCGATTCCATTCGCTGCGCACAATATGCGCGCTTCGGCACGCAGGAATTATCCGACTATGCGGTGCAGGCGCTGGAGGGTCGCCGTGCCTGTCTGCTCGCCAACCACGGCATGATTGCTTTGGGCGAAGACGTGGCCTCGGCTTTGAGGATGACGCTGGAGGTAGAAGAGTTGGCCAAGCAGTATTGCCTTAGCTTACAAATCGGCGCACCGCAGCTATTGGACAAGGCGGAGATGCGTATCATCCTGGAGAAATTCAAAAACTATGGCAGACATGGCAAGCCATAAGCTCAAGGCAGGCTGATTCATCACCGGGCATGGCGCCGCTGCCCCATCACATAGGTCGCCTTGATCGCCCGATCATCGCCCAGGATCATCAGGGCAAATAATCTCTCTTCCAGGCTCTTGGCGAGAGAGCATCGGCGCGCCAGCAAGGGGGTTGCGGCCATGTCCAGCACTACGAAGTCCGCCTCCTTGCCCACAACAAAATTACCCACCTGCTCATCAATATAGAGCGCACGGGCACCGCCCAGTGTCGCCAGATAAAAGGCGCGCAGGGGCGGCAGCGATTGCCCGGACAGCTGCAACACCTTGTACGCCTCGTCTAATGTACGCAGCAGGCTGAAGCTGGTGCCGCCGCCCACATCGGTGCCCATGCCTACCCGAAACCCGGCCGCATCGGCAGCAGCCAGATCAAACAGGCCGCCGCCGATGAACAGATTCGAGGTCGGACAAAAGGCGGCGCTGGCGCCGGTCGCGGCCAATCTGGCTCGATCCTGGGCATTAAGATAAATGCAATGCGCCAGCACCGAGCGCTCTCGCAGCAGATGATAGCGATCATAGACATCTAAGTAGCTGCGGTTGTCAGGGAATAATTCCGCCACCCAGGCGACTTCGTCGCGGCTCTCCGCCACATGCGTGTGCATAAAGACATCGGGATGCTCATCAAGTAGGCGCCCGGCCAGGGCCAGTTGTTCGGGCGAGGATGTCGGCGCAAAGCGCGGCGTTACCGCATAGAGCAATCGGTCCCGGCCGTGCCATTTGTGTATGAGCGCCTGCGAGTCTTCATAGCCGGAGGCCGGCGTATCGCGCAGGTAGTCCGGGCAGTTCCGGTCCATCATCACCTTGCCGGCGATCAGGCGCATGCCTTGCGCTTGCGCAGCAGTAAACAGCGCATCGGCGCTGTGCTTGTGTACGCTGCCCAGCACCAGGGCTGAGGTGGTGCCGTTGCGCAGCAGCTCCTGCACAAAAAACCCGGCCACCTCATCAGCATAATCACTATCACCAAAACGCCCTTCCACCGGAAAGGCATAGTCGGCAAGCCAGCTCAACAACTGCTCGCCATAGGAAGCGATCGCATCCGTCTGCACATAATGAATATGCGTGTCAATCATGCCCGGCATGATCAGGTGCCCGCGATAATCCTCAAGCTCGGTGTCAAAGGTCAGCTCGGCTTGCAATTTTTCAAACGCGCCAACAGCCTGGACCTGCCCACCTCGAAGCAGCAATAGCCCATCTTCAAAATACTCGTATGCCTGCTTCGGGCCGAGCGCTGCGGGATCGGCTAGAAAATGCAGGATGCTGCCGCGCAGCGCTCTGGTTCTGGGCCTTTCAGTATCGAGTGCCGACATGTTCTTGGCTTTTATCAGGATCTAAGTTTAAGGGGCGGATAGCGGAGATGAGGGAGGGGCGCAGCAACATGAATTTTTCACGATGCTAACATGAAGACGGGCTGACTATCCAGATGGAGATCAAAGAAGCTCTTAAATTTATTTAAGGGCTTGCCTAGAGTATCATCAACAGCCGGATAGCGAAGCGGGGAGATTGATTGTGGAAAAGACCTATCTACGTGCCAATGATCTGCTGGCAGATTCCTTTCTGCTGGCCGAGAAGATCTACGCCAGCGGCTTTCGCCCTGATTTCATCATCGGCATCTGGCGCGGCGGGACGCCGGTCGGCATCGCGGTGCAGGAATACCTGGAATACAGGGCCGTTAAGACCGACCATATCGCCATCCGCACCTCTTCTTATTTGGGCATCAATCAACAGGCGAAGACCATCCGTGTGCACGGCCTGCACTACATCATCGAAAACGTCAATGCCGATGATTCAGTATTGATCGTGGATGATGTCTTCGACTCCGGCAGGAGCATTGAGGCAGTCATCAACGAGCTGTCCGGCAAGACCCGAAGGAACATGCCGGAAGTGCTCAAAGTCGCCTGCCCGTGGTATAAGCCCGCCAACAACAAGACCGACATCAGCCCGGACTTCTACCTGCACGAGACCGATGCCTGGCTGGTCTTTCCGCATGAACTGGTGGGCCTAAGCATTGATGAAATTAAAGACGGAAAAACTGAGGTGGCAAACGCCCTTGCAGCACTGGATAAATAGCCTGCCTCGTAAAAGAACATCATTCCCACGCACGCGTGAATCCACTTGGTTGCTGTCGAAATGCTGCATGGATTCTAAGGTCAAGCCGGGAATGACGGGTAGTTACATCTTGCCCGGCCTCTCTCCCCGTACCAGATACGGGGACGAGGCATAAAGGGCCTCCAACTTACACGATTTGCTATACTCTAGAATTTTCTTCCAAACCTTCATGACAGCGACACCGGAAAAGATAAGGCCGGCCACGGCTTACGCAGGGGCGCATGAGAGACTGGCGCGGCTCATTGCCGCAGCCAATAAAATTATCTTGGGCAAGGAAAATATTATTCGGCTGGCCTTAAGCTGCCTGCTCGCGCGCGGCCATCTGCTGGTGGAGGATCTGCCCGGTCTCGGCAAGACAACCTTGTCGCATGTGCTGGCCCATGTTTTGGGCTTGAGCTTTCAGCGCATCCAGTTCACCAGCGATCTGCTGCCTGCCGATATCTTGGGCGTGTCGATCTATAGCCGCGAGAGCGGCGTCTTTGATTTTCACCCCGGGCCGATCTTCTCGCAGCTGGTCCTGGCTGATGAGGTGAATCGGGCCACCCCGCGCGCACAAAGCGCCCTGCTGGAGGCAATGGAAGAGCATCAGGTAACGATCGAGGGCGAAACCCGCGCGCTGCCGGAGCCCTTCTTCGTGATCGCCACGCAGAACCCCTCCAACCAGATCGGCACCTTCCCCCTGCCTGAATCACAACTGGATCGCTTCACCATGCGCCTGCACTTGGGCTATCCCGACAGCCAGGCCGAGCGTGAATTATTAACCGGCCGCGATCGCCGGGAATTATTGGCCGAGAGCCCGGCGCTCATGTCGCCGGGTGCGCTGCAGGCCCTGCAGGAACAGGCCCGGGCCGTCCATGTCGCCGCCGCCCTGCTGAACTATCTGCAAGACCTGCTGGCGCTCAGCCGCATCTCTTCAGACTACCGGCACGGCCTGTCGCCGCGCGCCGGGCTGGCCGTCTTGCACTGCGCCCAGGCCTGGGCGCTGTTGCACGGCCATGAACAGGTGCTGCCTGAAGATATCCAGGCGGTGTTGCCCAGCGTGATCAGTCATCGTCTGGTGCTGCCGGACGGGCCGGGGGAGATGTCTGCGGAGGCGGCGGCGCAGTCGCTTATCAGGCAGGTGCCGGTGCCTTGAAGGGAAGATTCAACACGCGGCCGGCCCGGGACGAATGCCTTGTTGATCGCCTTCACCTCTGCCGCGTAAGCGAACGCGGCCTAAGCGGATGGATGATGGCCGAGGGCATTGTCCTTGAAGGCCGCGCAGGGTCAAGCGAGCCGGCCTATGCAAAATTTTTGCGCCAACGCGTCTATATCTTTCCCAGCCGCCACGGCCTGATCTTCGCCCTGCTGTTGCTGGTCATGCTCTTGGGTGCGGTGAATTACAACAACAGCATGGCCTATGTGCTGGTCTTTTTGCTTGGCAGCCTGTTTATGATGTGCATGCTGCACACGTATAAAAACCTGCGCGGGCTGGTGCTTGATACGGCGACGCCAACGCCGGTGTTCGCCGGGGAAACCGCGCATTTTCCCATTCTTTTGGACAATCGCGCCGGCCCGGCGCGGGTGGGCCTGGAGCTCGCCGCTTATCCGAAAGGTTGGCCCACGTGCCGGTCTGCGTGGCTCTTGCGCAAAAGACCTGCGCCGCCAGCAGGCCAACGACTAATTGTCGATCTCGCCCCGGGGCGGCTTGCGCGCGCGAGCCTGGCCCTGCTGGCAATGCAGCGTGGCCGCTTGGCACTGGGCAGATTGCGCATCAGCTCTACCTATCCACTGGGCCTGTTCCGCGCTTGGTCTTATATGCCCTCATCGCGCACCTGCCTGGTCTATCCGCGGCCCGCCGGTACGCCCATGCTGCCGCGGCCTGCCGAGTTTGACCGGCAACAGCGCAGCGGCAACAAGGGCGGCACCGATGACTTTGCCGGCTTCCGACAATATCGTCCGGGGGACTCCATCCGCAGCATTGACTGGAAGGCGCTCGCACGGGAGCGCGGCCTCTTGGTCAAACGCTTTAGCGGCAGCGGCAGCCAGCGGCTGATCTTAAGCTGGGAACAGGCCGGGCAGTCGCATGATATTGAACGCGGCCTATCGCAGCTTTGCCTGTGGGTGCTGGAGGCCGAGGCGCAGGGCCATTACTACGGCCTGGAACTCCCCGAAGCATCCATCGCACCCGGGGCGGGGGAAGCCCATCAACATCGCTGTCTGGAGAGACTGGCCGGCTATGGCATGGCCGGGCTTTAGCCTTAGCCCCGGTCTTGACCTTGGCCGGCCTTTCACGGGCATACCGGCCACCATGCGCATGCTCGTGCTCGGTCTGTGCCTGTGCGTCATCCCGCATGCACTGCGGGTGCCGGTCTGGATAAGCATCTTGTTTTTTATCCTGGCCGGCTGGCGCCTGCTTGCTCACAGCGGCAGGGCGCGCTCGCTGGATAAAATTAAATTGCTCGTACCGCTCTTCAAGCTGCTGATGGGTGCTGCGATCTTTGCCGGCATATTCTTAAGTTACGGCACGCTGCTTGGTCGAGACGCCGGCGTAGCGCTGTTGATCCTGCTGGCCGGGATGAAGCTGGTTGAGACAGGCAAGGAACGCGACTACTACATCGCCGCTTTCATCGGCTTATTTTTGGTCTTGACGAATTTTTTCTACAGCGAGTCCATCCTCAGCGCGCTGTATATGCTGCTGTGCCTGACGGTGATCTTCTCCGCGCTGATTAGTCTTAATGACCCCGGGCGCTATCTTAATACAGGCCGGCGGCTTGGCCTCTCCTCCGCTTTGTTGTTGCAGGCCGCGCCCCTGATGCTGGTGCTGTTCGTGCTCTTTCCCAGGGTGTCCGGCCCGCTCTGGGGCCTGCCCAAAGATGCGCACAGCGGCCTCAGCGGCCTAGATGATGAGATGTCGCCGGGGATGATCTCCCAATTAACGCTGTCTGATGCAGTCGCCTTTCGGGCGGAGTTTCACGGCGCCGTGCCGGAGAAGGCCGCATTGTACTGGCGCGGGCCGGTGTTGTGGTTCACTGATGGGGTAAAATGGCTGCCCGATGAGCCGCGCGCTGCGCAGCGCCGGGCGAGATTAGCCGGCCCGGCCTTTCGCTATACGATAACGCTGGAGCCGACGGACAAAAATTGGTTATACGGCCTGGAGCATGTCGAGGCGCCGCCGGCGCGGGCGCAGCTGAGCCATGATCTGCAGATCTTTACCCGCTCGGCCGTGCGTGAGCGCATCCGCTACACCCTCACTTCCTACACCCAATATCAGCTCGATGCCAATAGTGCGGAGGAGCTCAGGCAAGCCCTGCAACTACCGCCACGCTACCACCCGCGTACGCGTGCGCTGGCGCAGAGCTGGCGCAGCAGCGGCATGGATGCGGCCGCCATTGTCAATCAGGCCCTGCGCCTGTTCAACGAGGAGGAATTTTATTACACTTTGCAGCCGCCCCTCCTGCTGAACGACAGCGTGGATCAATTCCTGTTTGATGCCCGCGCAGGTTTCTGCGAGCACTATGCCGCCGCCTTTGTCGTGCTGATGCGCGCCGCCGGCGTCCCGGCCCGCGTTGTCACCGGCTATCAGGGCGGCACTATGAACCCGGTCGGCAATTACCTCATCGTGCGCCAGCGTGATGCACATGCCTGGGCCGAAGTATGGCTTGCCGGGCACGGCTGGGTGCGGGTTGATCCCACTGCCGCCGTTGCACCGGCCAGGATAATCGAAGGCATAGAAAACGCCCTGCCGGAGAGCCTTATCGATATCCCGCTGGCGCTGCAAAATAGCGCCATGGCGCGCGACCTCTGGCGCCGGCTGCGTGACACGCTGGATGCGGTGAACAATCGCTGGAACCAGTGGATATTGGCCTATGACAAGCAGCGCCAGTTGCTGTTTTTGCGCCACATCGGCCTGGGCCGGCCGGACTGGCCGGGCCTGTTGCTGTATCTGTCTCTCACCCTTGCCCTGATCATCGCCGGCCTGGCGCTGTGGTTGTTCCGGCCGCCGGCCACAAAGACGGATGAGGCCAGGGCCCTGTATGAGCGATTCTGCGCCAGACTTTCTAAACTGGGGATCATTCGACATGGCCACGAGGGACCGCTGGACTTTGCCGGACGTGCGTCTTTACGGAGGGCAGACCTGAAATTAAGCATAGAGAAGATAACCCGGCTTTATATTCGTGTTCGCTATGGCGATCAAGACCAAGCCATGCCGGCGTTCCGGCAAGCGGTGCAGCGCTTTCGCCCGGCCCGGCGGATGACTGGATAACGACCTGGAAGCGGCTTCTGATTTATTGCATGCTTTGCTTTCCGTGAACGCTTGCGTACACGCAGCACTTCTCAGAGCTTTCCTACGCCAAGAAAGAAGGCTTTCACGGCCACGCCCGACTGCTGCTAAAAGGCATTGCCAGCGTAGAGGCGCGCATAGGCGGCGTGGTTTTTGAGCAATTCGCGGTGTGTCCCCATCTCGATGATTTCCCCTGCTTCCAACACCACGATCCTGTCGGCGGATTCTATGGTCGATAGGCGATGGGCGATGATGATACAGGTGCGTTCTCGCCGGACGGCCTCCAGGGCCTGTTGAATGTGGCGCTCGGATTCTGCATCCAGCGCGGAAGTCGCCTCATCTAAGATGAGGATCGGCGCCTTCTTTAGCAAGGCCCTCGCCAAGGCGATGCGCTGGCGCTGGCCGCCGGAGAGAGGCGCGCCCCTCTCACCGAGCACAGTATCCAGCCCGGCCGGCAAGGCCGCAATAAACTCCAGCGCATGTGCCGCGCGTGCTGCGGCCAGCACTTCCTCCTCACCGGCATCGGCGCGGTTTCCATAGGCGATGTTGTTGCGGATAGAATCATGAAACAGCACGATGTCCTGGCTCACCAGAGCGATATTACGGCGCAGGGAAGGCAGCGCCAGTTCACGAATATCCACGCCGTCCAGCAGGATCCTCCCCTGCCGGTATGCATAAAAGCGCGGGATGAGGTTGGCCAGGGTGGTCTTGCCGCTGCCGGATGCGCCGACCAGGGCGATGCTCTCCCCGGCGCGAATGTTGAGATCGATCACCTTGAGCACCGGCTGCTTGTCTTGATGATATTGATAGCTGAGCCCCTGGATCTCTATCCGCCCGCCGGCCGCCTCCAGCTTCTGCTCGCCGGTATCGGCCTCAACCGGCTCATCCAGCAGGCCGAAGACACTCTCACAGGCGGCTAAGCCCTTTTGCAGGTGCTCGTTAATCCTTACCAGGCGTTTTAGCGGGCTGAGTATCATGGCAACGGCGGCCACGAAAGAGACGAAGTCATCCACGCCCAGGGTCCCGGCGGCGGACTTTTGTGCAGCGATGTAGATCGTGATGGCAAAGGCCAGCGCCGCCAGCATCTGTACCACCGGACTGCTGGCCAAAGAGGCAGCGGCGAACTTCATATTGAAACGGCGGTTGGCATTGATAATGCCCTGAAAACGCTGCGCTTCCTGTTGCTCTCCGCCATAGGCCTTGACGATGCGCTGCCCCTTGATCACTTCATCTAAGACATGGTGGATCTCCCCCATCGACTCCTGCAGCCGGCGGCTCATGCGGCGCAGGCGCCGGCGGATGATCAGCAGTGCCAGCATAATGACCGGCGCGCTCAGTAAAGCCACCGCCGTCATCAGCCGGTCGATATACAGCATCCAGGCCAGCAGCCCGATAATGATCGTGGAATCCTTTATCAACACCAGGATAACGTTGGTGGATGCCTCCTTGATCTGGGTCACATCAAAGGAGAATTTGGCGATCAACCCGCCGGCGGTGTGTTGGTCATAATAGCGGCTGGGGAAGGCCAGCAGTCTCGTGAACATGCTGAGCCTTAAATCCATGATCGCCTTATTGGCCACCCAGTTCAGCGCCAGACCGCTTACATAGGACGCTGCGCTGGCCACGGCGTAGATCGCCAAGAGCGATGCAATAACCGGCAAGACCAGCGCCTGATCTTCTGATAAAAACACGCCGGCGGTGATGTATTTGAGCAGGGCGGCAAGCGCCGGATTGCACAAGGCCAGCACGATCATCGAGACGATGGCGAGTGCAAATACCCGCCAATAGGGCCTGACAAAGTGCAATAGACGAAGATATAGCTTTTGATCGGCGCGTTTCATCCGGGCTGCGTGCTTGGGATCTGCGGGCAAGTATAGCGCAAGGCAGGCAGCGCTTGCCGGCGGCGGCAAAAAAAGGCTATAACCAGGGCGATTAGGCTTTGTGTCACGCTGGCTCCATGTCCAAACAACATCCAATTATTGCTGTTACCGGCTCCTCCGGCGCCGGCACCTCCAGCGCCAAGGCCACCTTTGAGCAGCTGTTTCGGCGCGATGCGATCAAGGCCGCCATGATCGAGGGCGACTGTTTTCATCGTTATGGCCGTGAGGCAATGGAGGCGCACGCGAGCGCGGCCAAGGCGGCCGGCGGCAAGATGACGCACTTCGGCCCGGAGGGGAACCTGTTTCACGAACTGGAAGCATTGTTCAAGGAATACTCCGCCCACGGCACGGGCAGGCGCCGTTATTACATACACGATGAACAGGAATCCCTGGCGCATGGGATGCCGCCCGGCAGCTTAACGCCTTGGGAAGCCCTGCCGGAGGACACGGATTTGCTTTTTTATGAGGGCCTGCATGGCGGCCTGGTGAGTGCGGAGGTTGACATTGCCCAATATGTTGATCTCTTAATCGGCGTGGCACCCAGCATCAACCTGGAATGGATGCAGAAGATCCATCGGGACAAGGACGTGCGCGGCTATTCGGCGGAAGATGCGGCCAATATGATCCTGGCGCGCATGCCCGATTATGTGCATTACATCACGCCGCAGTTCTCCCGCACCGACATCAACTTCCAGCGCATCCCCACAGTGGATACCGCCAACCCCTTCGGCGCCGTTGCCATCCCGGCGGCAGATGAGAGCTTTACCATCATCCACATTCGCAACCGGGAGAAGATCAAGGCGGATTACCCCTATCTGCTGCACATGCTGGGCGGCTCGTTTATGTCCCGGCCTTATACCCTGGTTGTGCCGAGCGGCAAGACGGACTTTGCCATGCAGCTGCTCATCCAGCCGCTCATCCGGCGGCTCATGGAAGAAAAACGGCGCGGTTCTTAAAGATGGCTAAAGCGCTGCGTTTGGTTCTTGTGCGATGCAGCATGTCACCAGATCATTTGACAAGCTGTTTAATACGGGTTAAGTAGATGCTTCCAGTTCTTACTCGGACATAAGGCAAGCACTATGCGCGCAATCCTCATTCTCAACCCCAAAGGCGGCTGTGGCAAAAGCACCATAGCAATGAACCTGGCCGGCTATTTCGCCCAGAAAGATGCGCGTGTGGCGCTGGCCGATTGTGACCTGCAGTCCTCCGCCAGCGACTGGCTGGCCCTGCGCCCGGAAACCGCGCCCGAGATCCGCCGCGCCGACATCAAGAAGGGCAAGATCGACGCACCGCGTGGCACGGAAGTGCTGATTATTGATACGCCGGCATCCTTGCACGGCCAGAAGCTGGCCGACTACGTAAAACTCAGCCAGACCATCGTCATGCCGCTGCTGCCTTCCCCCTTAGACATCCGCGCTGCCGAGCGCTTTCTCATCGAGTTGTTCTCGCTGCGCAAGGTCATCAACCGCCGCATCAAACTGACCACGGTCGCCAATCGTGTGCGCGAGGATACGATCATTGCGGCCAGCCTGGAAGATTACTTAGGAAAACTAAAACTCCCCGGCGGGCAACGGCTGCCCTTCATCGCCCTGCTGCGTAACAGCCAGAATTACATCCGCGCCGCCGAGAGGGGCCTGAGCCTGTTCGAGTTAGCCCCGGGCCAGACTGAGTATGATCGAGAGCAGTGGCGGCCCCTGACCCGCTGGCTAAACAGCAGCCGCAGCCTGCCTTAGATTAACCAAGAGCGCTGCATCTACATGGTGCCGAGGCTGTGCGCCCCATCCACCGGCAAGGCCACGCCATTGATAAAAGAGCCCGCATCACTGGCCAGCAACAAAAACGGCGCGGTCAACTCTTCCAGCTTGCCCGTTCGGCGCAGCGGCGTGGTATCGATATAACGCCTGCCGGCCTCGCTTTCTAAATAATCCCGGTTTAGCTCAGTCACAAAGTAGCCCGGGCACAGGGCATTGACCCGAATATTCTTGCGGCTCCATTCCAGCGCCAGGCTCCGGGTGAGATGAATGAGGCCGGCCTTAGAAGTGGCATAGCTGCTTTGAGAAATCGCCACGCGCAGGCCGAGAATGGAGGCCGTGTTGACAATGCTGCCGGGCTTACCTGCGGCAATCATGCGCCGGCCTGCCTCGACGGCCACCAGCCAGTTCCCCTTGAGATTGGTATCCAGCACATAATCCCAGCTTGCCTCACCAAGATCCAGCGCCAGCTTTGAATCGGCAACGCCGGCATTATTAGACAGCAGATCGACGATGCCGAACTTCTCTTCCGCGGCCGCAAAGGCCGCCCTGATGCTATCACTATCCCGCACATCCAGCGCCACGGCATGGGCCTCAGCGCCGGCGACACATAGCTCTTCAACCAGCACTTGCAATCGCTCCAGGCGCCGCGCGGCCACCACGACCCGGGCGCCATGCGCGGCGAGAACCTTAGCGAAATGCCGCCCCAGGCCGCTTGATGCGCCCGTTACCAGGGCCACCCGGCTGCTGACATCAAACAGCGATTCTTTCAAATCGGGCTCCTGTTCATCATCTTTAATCTCGTTCAATTAACTCCACCGCCATGGCGGCAAGCGCCGGGGTAAAGGCGCCGTATTCAAGCGCTTTGGGGCTTGAGGCATTGCCGTCTAAGGCTCGTTTCAACACGCCTTGTAAGATGGCAGCGATGCGGAAGAAGCTGAAGATAAGGTAAAAATTCCAGTGCGCTATGCCGCTCAAGCCGCGGCGCTCACAATAGGCGTTGACATATTCCTCCTCTTCGGGAATCCCCAGCGCAGCGCGGTTCAGGCCGCCCAATCCCGCTATCATTGAGTCCGCCGGCAGGCGCAGCTGCGTACACTGATAGGCAAGATCGGCATAGGGATGGCCTAAGGTAGAGAGCTCCCAATCGAGCAGCGCCAGAATAGAGCAATGATCGGCATGAAAGATCAGGTTATCTAAGCGGTAATCACCGTGGATCAGGCTGCTGGCGCCATCGTCAGCGGGAATATTGGCCGGCAACCACTCCATCAGGACATTCATCGCAGCGATGCGCTGTGTTTCTGAGGCCTGATATTGCTTGCTCCAACGGGTCACCTGGCGCGCAAAATAATTGCCCGGACGGCCATAGTCCTCCAGGCCGACCGCGCTGACATCCACATCGTGCAGGCTCGCCAGCACTCGATTCATCTCATCAAAGATCGCCGCGCGCGCGGCCTTGTCCAGCCCGGGCAGAGAGGGATCCCAAAAGATGCGTCCCTGCTCATAGCTCATCACATAAAACATGCTGCCGAGCAGCGCACGATCCTCGCACAGGTGCAGGGCACAAGGCACCGGCACATCGCTCTCAGCCAGGGCCGCAATGACCCGGTATTCGCGATCAACCGCGTGGGCCGAACTTAGTAATTCGCCCGGCGGCTGGCGGCGCAATACGTATTGACCCGAGGCGGCGCTTAGCAAAAAAGTCGGGTTGGACTGGCCATCGGGGAATTTCTTTGCCGCATACAATCCCTTGAAGCCGGCCAGGTGCGCCTCAAGATAGGGGCCGACGATGTCTAGGTCCAACAGCGCCGTGGTCATAAGGGTTGACTACTCTTTGGCAGCGCCGGCATAGCGCTCGATGAGCTGCCGGCCGAGCGCCATCTGGTGCACCTGATCCGGCCCGTCCGCCTGCCGACACCAGCGCGCATAATTAAAGGCTTGGGCCATAAAATAATCTTCGGTCAAGCCGCCGGCACCGTGGATCTGCATACAGCGATCAAGAATATTCTGCACCATGAGCGGCACACTGGTCTTGCTGGCGGCGATCATGTCGCGGCTCGCTTGTGCGCCGACCCGATCCATCTCGTATGCGGTTTTTAGCACCAGCAGGCGCGCCATCTGGATCTCGGCAAAGCAGCGGGATAGCTCCTCACGTACTGACTGATGCTGGCTGAGCAGGCGCCCGAAGGTGCGCCGCGAATTGGCGCGCCGACAGGCCATCTCCAAGGCGCGCTGGGCCGCGCCAACGAGCCGCATACAATGATGCATACGCCCCGGGCCGAGACGCGCCTGGGCGATATCAAAGCCGCGGCCTTCTCCCAACAGGATGTTTTCCTGCGGCACACGAACATTGTCAAAGGAAAGCTCCGCATGCCCAACCGGCGCATCATCATAGCCCAGCGTGGTGAGCGGGCGCACGATAGTTAAGCCCGGCGTATTTTTTGGTACCAACACCTGGCTCTGCTGCTTATGCCGGTCAGGATTGTCGGGGTTAGATTTTCCCATGACAATAAAGACCTGCGTGCGCTCATACATGGCCCCGGAGATAAACCACTTGCGGCCGTTCAACACCCATTCATCATTATCCTTCACGATGCTTAGTTCAATGTTGGTGGCATCGCTGGAGGCGACCTGCGGTTCGGTCATCGCATAGGACGAGCGAATATCACCGGCCAGTAGCGGCGCCAGCCACTGCTGCCGTTGCGCATCGGTAGCATATTGCATCAACACTTCCATATTGCCGGTGTCGGGCGCATTGCAATTAAACACCTCCGGTGCCCACTGCACCCGCCCCATCAACTCCGCCAGCGGCGCATACTCGACATTGCCAAGGCCGCCATGCTCGGCATATTGCCTATAGCTCTTCGGGATGAAGAGATTCCATAGCCCTGCCGCCTTGGCCTTGTGCTGTAATTCATCCATCAACGGCACGGCCGCAAAGCGATTCTCAGCCGCCTGTAGCTGCCGCGCATAGTTCGCCTCATTCGGATGGATATGCTCAGCCATGAAATGCTGCAGGCGGGCGAGCAAGTCCTGTGACTTCTTCGAGTGTTCAAAATCCATCGCGCTGTCTTTTGTTATGCTTAATTTTTTAGCAAATCAGTCGTGGCTACTTCAAGACGGCCTGCTCCCAGGCCTGCGTTCCGGGAAGCGGCAGAGCGGCGGGCTTGATGGACTTGCTGCGGATTTCCCCTGCCTGGTCAGCGGGCGGGCTGATGCTGCCTTGTCGATGGCGCTCGGTTGCCTGCTCTAGACCCTCCTGATAACAGATCGCCGCCGCATTATGCTCGCCCTGGCGCGCAAGCAAGGCGGCCAGCTCCCGATAGGTCTCCGGCCTGGGGGCAAGGGCAAGGCTCGCCTCCAGGTAGTTCCTGGCCTTGCCCCAAAGGCTATTGCGCTTGCACAGGCGGCCAAGCGTTAATAACAACACCGGATCGTCCGCATGGCCGGCCAACTGCTTCTCGGCAAAGGCCAACTGCTTGTCCGGCTGGGCTCCGGCCACCTCGCCATAGAGACGCAACAACTCATCATCCCGGTTTTTCTTTAAGTGTTGGCGCAATAGCGGCTCACAATCACTCGTATCCGGGAACCACAATCTCTCTTGCACATAAACTTTCAATAGACAGGCTTCCCGGCGCAGTTTTTTTGGGATCTTCTGCCACTGCTCATCAAGTTTATCGCGCGCCGACGACTGCCCCGCCCGCCGCAACAGGCCGGCATAGGCGTTCAATCGCTTTGCCCGGATCTGCTGCGTTGACAAGAGCCGCTTGCGCTCTACCTTCTCCAAGCACACCAGCATCTGCGCCCAGTCTTCCAAGTCGGCGCCGGCCTCCAACAACAGCAGCTGCACGGGCGCCAGATCGGGCTGCTCTGCATCAAGCTTTTTCAAGGTCGCATAGGCCTGTTCTGTCTGTTGCCGGTCAAGCTGTAGTTCCGCTTGGGTCAGGCCAAGGGCGGCGGATTGCGCGCTGTGATCATGCGCCAGGCGCAGGTAATGATCGCGGCGCTGCAATGCGCCTTGTTGTTGGGCTGCGCGGGCTGCGCCAAGATAATTCACCAGCGGCGCAGCGGCGGCCGCCGCCCCCCTCCTGAAGGCATTCTCGGCCGCCTTCCAGTCTCCTTCGGCCATAGACAGCAGGGCCGTATTCAGCAAGCCTTCCTGACGGCGATGACGCCGCTGGCTGCGCCAGTGCCGCAGCGCCCGCGGCAGACGGATGAGCACCCGCATCGATGCAACAACAAAGAACAGAGCAATGACAAGCAGGATCAAGGCGGCCACAAAGATTGAAAAGGGAGTCTGCACGGTCGTGCCGGCATAGCTGATCACCACAAGACCCGGATCATGCTTGATGAAAACGCCAAGCGCGATGGCGACAAACAGCGCCAGCAGGGCGGTAATGAGCAACCTCACGGCGCCGCTGCCTCGTTCTCCGGCGGCTCATTTTCCCGCGCATTCGCACCCGGCCGGTCGGCCCGGATGTAGGCGCGCAGGCTCTCCAATGAAGAGCTGACATCGGGCAGCGCCGGCTGCAGGTCCAGCGCGCGCATCTGCGCCAGGGACTCCACTATATTGCTGATGCTCCTATCAGACACGGCAAAGTAACGGCCTAGCCAGGCCGTGATCGTCGCAATGGCACTATGCAAAAGCGCCGTATCGCGCTGCAATACCGCATAACGCGCCGCCTCCAGTTGCAGGCGCAGATTCTGACGCAGGTAGAAGGCCTGCTGTGGCAGGAGGGCTAGTTCGGCCCGCTCGCCCTCGTGAGAAATGACGATCACGCCCTTTAGCTCGCGCCAGATAGAGGAGAGCAGGCGCCGCCACCACGGGGCTGTGGGATCTTCAAGCTCTTTTGCCGTTGCCGCTGCCGGCGCGATCTTTATCTCTGGGGTTTTGAGCGCTAAGCTGTCTGTGCGTTCGATAAGATCGGCGAGATATAAGGCCAGGCCAGAAATATCAACCGAGACGGCGGCGCGCAGCGCATTCATATCGGCCGCTAATTGCCGGCGCACGGCCAAGAGGGCGGGATCGGGCAGGCCCTGCAAGCGGCTATCCGCAGCCTGCATGGCGACCAGGGCGGTATCAACATCCGCTTCCAGCGCCAAGCGATGGGCGGCGATCAATAATAAGTATTCCACCTCCGCCAGCGCCCATTCCTGCTCGGGATAGTTCTGCCCATGATAGAGAACTGCGATACTTTCCCGCAGTTCGGCCTGCTCCTTACTAAGGGCGTCTATGTCTGCAAGCCGGGCCGTCTGTTGCGCCTTGAGGTCGGCAATATTTTTCTCAAGCGCGGCTACCTGGGCGGACAGCCCACTCCGCTCAGCCTGCTCACGCTCGGCCACATCCTGCAACGCCTGCCTTGCGAAATAAGCCGCTGCCGCCAGTGCCAGCAGCACCAACACCACGAGACTTATGGCAAGCCCGGCCCTTGATTTCTTCTGCGCCGCCGCCTGCGTCTCTTCTTCCCTTTCGGGCTTGACGATTGCTGTATCCGTATCCTCGCTCATCTTTGTTTGCTCTCAAGACTATGCAGCACGGCGTGTAACAGACCCTCATCGCTCACGCTGTCTTGGGCGTATGGCATCACAACAAATCCCAAGTTCCTGGCCTGCTCCTGTATGCGCCTGCCGGGCACAACAAGGGGCGTGTTAAACAACGCCGCATGTTGTGCTTTGTTTATCAGCCTAATCAGATTATGCAGGGCTTCCACGCTGGTGACTACTAT
Source organism: Gammaproteobacteria bacterium (assembly GCA_963923955.1). GTDB lineage: Bacteria > Pseudomonadota > Gammaproteobacteria > Eutrophobiales > Eutrophobiaceae. The sequence continues at coordinate 176,269 of OZ000552.1, read as the reverse complement.
GACATCGGGCCGGTTCTCCCGCCAGAGCTTTTTTGCCTTGCGCCGGCTAAGCGCGGGCAATGTGCGCCGATAGACCTCAGCGTAGCTTAGCTGCGCCCCGCGCTCGGACAAGGCCTGTCTTAGTAGCTCCCGCCCCCCTTCTCCACGCACGATCATGATCTTCTTAGCACGAATGCGCTGCGCCTGTAGCACAGGCAGCCGCAGTAGCGCCTCGCTGCCGCTGCCATCAATGCTGGCAATGACATCGCTTACGCCATGTTCAAATAATGCTTCCCGGGTGCCGGCGCCGACCGCGATCACGGCGGCTTTATTCATCGTCTCAGCCAGCGCAGGGGCTAAGCGAAAGGCATGGGTCACGGCGTTACGGCTGATAAATATCAGCGCGTAGCATTGCCCCAGAGACTGCAAGGCCGGCGCCGCTTGTTCACGGTTTTCCACCGCTCTTATTTCAATAACAGGAAAATGCAAGGCGCGGGCGCCTGCCTGCCGGATCAGGGCCATCAATTTATCCGCCTGCCGCGGCGGACGCGTTACCCAAACGCACTGTCCCGCCAAGCTCTCCGCCAACATAAAATTATGCGCCGGCCGCATCGGCAATACCCAGCTCGGCCAGTATTTCCGCCGCGCCTTTTTCTAACAACTCCGCGCCGAGGGCGCGGCCCAGCGCCTCGGCCGCATCAACGCTGCCTTCGCCCGCGACACGAATAATTTTCCTTCCATCAACACGACCGACAAGGGCGGAGAGCGAAAGCCTTTCTCCCTGCACGGTGGCATAGGCGGCGATGGGCGCATGACAACCGCCGTTGACGGCCCTGCCGAGCGCGCGCTCGGCGGCAACGCAAGCGTGGGTGGGCGGATCATCCAGGGGTTTGAGCAGGGACAGCACTTCTTCATCATCGCTGCGTAGCTCCACGCCTAATGCACCCTGGCCGATGGCCGGCAGCGACTGGGCAATGGACAGATAAGAAGCGATGCGCCCTTCCAGCCCGAGGCGTTTGATGCCGGCTGCGGCCAAGATCAGGGCATCAAACTGCCCCTCATCCAGCCTTGCCAGGCGCGTCCCCACATTGCCGCGAATGTCGAGCAGCTGCAGATCGGGTCTCAGCGCCCTTAGCTGGCATTGGCGGCGCAGGCTGGAGGTGCCGATGTGGGCAGCGGTGGGCAAGGCCTCCAGACTGGCAAAGCGATTGGACACCAGGACATCTCTCGCGTCCGCACGCGCAAGAATGACGGGCAGGCCAAGCCCCGCAGGCAGCGCCACCGTAACATCCTTCATGGAATGCACCGCCAGATCCGCCCGCCTTGCCAACAGGGCTTGCTCTAATTCCTTCACAAACATGGCCTTGCCGCCCATGTCGGCAAGCGCGTACTGCGGAAACTTATCCGCCCGGGTGCTGATGCCGATAAGCTCAACTTGTAGTTCAGGATGCAGGGCGGCCAAGCGGGCACGGACATGCTCCGCCTGCCACCTGGCCAGGGGGCTTTTGCGGCTGATGATCCTTAGGCTGGATAGTGTCACTGTTCAATCTGAAGATATATTTTCCATCCGCTTGTGGATACACTAAGGCGGATAGATGCTATGCGAGTTTAATACAGTTATGCAGCTGGGTGTAATCATGGACCCTATCAGCGGGATCAAGATCGGCAAGGATACGACCTTCGCCATCCTGCTGGCGGCGCAGCGGCGCGGCTGGGAAATGCTCTATATGGAAATGTCCGATCTCTTCATGCGCGATGGCAGACCTGGTGCGCGCATGCGCCGGCTACAGGTGCAGGATGATGCGGCCGATTGGTATTGCCTGGCCGCTGAGCGGCGCGCCGCCTTGAGTGAACTGGATCTCATCTTGATGCGCAAGGACCCGCCCGTTGACATGGAATATCTCTACAGCACCTGCCTGCTGGAACAAGCCGAAGGCGAGGGTGTGCTGGTGGTCAATAAGCCTGCGGGCCTGCGGGATGCCAACGAGAAGCTTATCATCAGCCATTTTCCCCAATGCGCGGCGCCCACGCTGGTAACGCGCAGCGCAGAGATGCTGCGGGATTTTATCGAAGAGCACGGCGACATCATCCTCAAACCCCTGGACGGCATGGGCGGGGCTTCTGTTTTCAGGACCCATACGCAAGATGCCAATGCCGCGGTCATTATTGAGACACTGACGCAGCACGGCCGGCGTTTTACGATGGCGCAGCGCTATCTGAAAGAAATTGCACAAGGCGATAAACGCATCTTGATGATCGACGGGCGGCCGCTTGATTACGCCCTGGCACGGATACCGGCGCCGGGCGAGATACGCGGGAACTTGGCGGCGGGCGGCCGCGGCAAGGGTGTCTCGCTAAGCGAGCGTGATCGCTGGATCTGCGCACAAGTCGCCCCTGTGCTGCGAAAAAAAGGTCTGCTCTTCGTTGGCTTAGATGTGATCGGCGATTATTTGACCGAGATCAATGTCACCAGCCCCACATGTGTGCGGGAGTTGGATGCGATCTACCATATCGATATTGCCGGACAATTCATGGATGTGGTCGCAGAAAAGCTGCGCGCCCCATAAATGAAACCCAATGAAACCCTCGGCCTCGTTTATAATGCAGGTGAGTCCAAGCAAGCCCTGAGAAGTGGTGCAGACGCACCGATTACGGAGCTTCGCCAGGCAATACATTCCGCGTTTTCCTAAGCAAACGAGACTACTAAAACGTGCGTACAGCCCCGGCAAGAGCGCAGATAAGCCCCACCGATCGCCTGGGCTTAACCCTTAGCCTGGCGATCCTCGTGCATGGCATCATCATTCTTGGTATCAGCTTCGCCGCCGAAGAACAACCCACGCCGCGCTATAACAGCATGGAGATCGTGCTGGTGCAGCAAAGAGACAAAGAGCCGCCGGAAGAGGCCAAGCTGCTGGCGCAGGCGAGCCTTGACGGCGGCGGCGATGTGAGCGAGGATCTTACGCCAGCCAGCCCCCTGCCGCCGCCCTTCCCAGACGAGACCCCCGCCGTCTCGGCGCCGCCGCCGGCGGAGAATCAACCGGCCACAGCGGAGCAGGAGTCACCGGATCAGACGGCAGCCACGGCACAAGCCGCGCCGGAACAGGCGCTTGAGCAGCTTGCTGTGGAGAGCGACACCGCCGAGAACAGTCCAACCGAGCAGACCAAGCCAGCCACCGAGAAAGGCACGGCAGAGTCGGCCCAATCCAAAGCAAAGAGACCCCGGCCCAGTGCCGCGGCATTGTTGACCAGCATTCGTAAGAGCGCGGCCTTGAGTGCGGAGATAAAACAAAAGCTGGAGGCGCGGGCGAAGCGCCCGAAGCGAAATTTTATCTCTGCCAGCACCCAGGAATATCGCTATGCCGCCTATATGGAGGCCTGGCGCGCAAAGGTGGAGCGGGTCGGCAACCTGAACTATCCCGAAGCCGCCCGCAAACGGAAACTATCCGGCAGCCTGATCCTGGATGTTGCACTGAATCCGGATGGGACAATCCATGCGATCATCGTCAGTCGCTCTTCCGGGCACAAGATCCTGGATGACGCCGCCGTGCGTATCGTCAAGCTGGCCGCGCCCTTCGCGCCCTTCCCGGCAAACATAAAGAAAGACACGGACATCCTGCATATCATCCGCACCTGGCAGTTTCTGGACAAGGGCGGTTTCAGGCAGGCCAGGAGATAAGGATAGCCTTTTCCCGTAGATGCCGTTACCATTCACACCATGCAATCAAGCTATCTCACAAATCGCTTTCTGATCGCCATGCCGCAGCTCGCTGATCCCAATTTTTCCCACAGCGTGGCCTATATCTTCTCGCACAATGCCGATGGCGCCATGGGCATTGTCATCAACAAGCCGCTGGAACTGGAGCTGGGCGAGATATTAAGCCAGATGGAACTGGGGCCTTGCACGGAAGAGCTGGGCCGGCAATCCATCTATCACGGCGGGCCGGTGCATGTGGATCGCGGCTTTGTCCTGCACCGGCCCGGCGCTCTGTGGCAATCCTCCATCCAGGTCTGTGAGGATATTGAAGTGACCACCTCGCGCGATATCCTGGAGGCCATCGCCGATGGAGAAGGACCGGAGCAGACCCTGGTGGCCTTAGGCTATGCCGGATGGGGCGCCGGACAGCTTGAGCAGGAGCTAAAAGAAAATGCCTGGCTGAGCAGCCCGGCCAGCACCGACATCATCTTCAATATTCCAGATCAGCACCGCTGGGCAGCCGCCGCCGCCCTGCTCGGCATCCGGCTGGAAAACCTGTCCACGGACATCGGTCACGCGTGAGTACACGCGGTGCCGTGCCCGGGGGCCGGGCCGATGCGGGCCTTCTCTCATCCTTGCCTATTAACCCTGCGAGCGTTGCCAACGAAAAGTCCGGAGAAAAGGCAAAAGAGAAGTTATTGCTCTGTTTCGACTACGGCAGGAAGCGGATCGGGGTGGCGGTCGGCCAGACCTTGAGCGCCACCGCAAGGCCGCTGGAGACCGTGGCGGTGAGGCGTAACCGGCCGGATTGGGAGCGGATTGCCGCGCTGATCCGGCAATGGGCGCCGCACGCCCTGCTGGTCGGCGAGCCGCGACAACCGGACGGCACGGCTCAGGAGATGACGGCAGCGGCGGATAAGTTTGCCCGGCAACTGGCGGGGCGCCATAAACTGCCGATCTACCGGACGGATGAGTATCTTAGCTCTTACGCCGCCAGACAGCGAGTAAAGGCCACCCGCCATCTCGACCCGGTGGCTGCGCAGATCATGCTGGAGGCATGGCTCGCTGATAGAGAAAGTCATAGTGATGCAATGGATGGATAAAGAGCCTGATTTCAAAGAGATGAGCATACGCCCGGCAGCGCTCAATGCGGAGGCATTACTGAAAAGCATGACCGGCCCGCTTGCGCAGCGCTTAAAAAATGTCGGCGGTGAAGAACCAGTAATGATCGGCATCCAGACCGGCGGCGTCTGGGTGGCGGAGCGGCTGCATGAGGCGCTGCAGATCGCTTTACCCCTGGGGCATCTCAACATCGCCTTTTATCGCGATGATTTCAGCCGCATTGGCATGCACCCGCGCGTGACCCCATCCCGGCTGCCCTTTGATGTGGAAGATCGGCATATCATCTTAGTCGATGATGTGCTCTATACCGGCCGCACCATTCGCGCCGCCATGAACGAGATCTTTGATTACGGCCGCCCGGCCGGCATTAGCCTGGCGGTATTGGTGGAGCGCAGCGGGCGGGAGTTGCCGATACAGGCCGATGTCGCCGGCACCAGCCTCACACTGCATGAGAACGAGCAGGTGAAGCTCGCCGGGCCGGCGCCCTTACAACTGGAAATCAAACAGGCAAAGTGACGGCGGTCAAGAATATTCAACTTAACCGGCAAGGCCGCCTGCAACACTTTCTATCGACCGAGGGCCTGCCGCGGCAATTATTGCTCGATATTTTAGATTATGCCGAGTCCTTCACCGGCGTTGGCGTACGCGCAGTGAAAAAAGTCCCGCTGCTGCGCGGCAAGACCATCGTCAATCTCTTCTTTGAGACCAGCACCCGCACCCGCACCACCTTTGAACTGGCCGCCAAGCGCTTATCCGCCGACGTGCTCAATATCAACATCGCCGCCGCTTCCACCAGCAAGGGCGAATCATTGCTGGACACCCTGCGCACCTTGGAAGCCATGCACTGCGATATGTTCGTCGTGCGCCATGCCAATAGCGGTGCGGCGCATTTTATCGCCGCCCATGTCGCCCCGCATATCAGCGTCATCAACGCCGGCGATGGACGCCATGCCCATCCCACCCAGGCCATGCTGGACATGCTCACCATCCGCCGCCATAAAAAAGACTTTGCGCCCTTGCGCGTGGCCATTGTCGGCGACATCCTGCATTCGCGCGTGGCGCGCTCCGAGATCCATGCCTTGAATACCCTGGGCGTCGGCGAGGTGCGCGTCATCGCCGCCAAGACCCTGCTGCCCAAAGACATTGAGAGCCTGGGCGTGCATGTCTTTTATGAGTTGAAAGCGGGCTTAAAAGACGTGGATGTGGTCATCATGCTGCGCCTGCAAAGGGAGCGCATGCAGGGCGCGCTGCTGCCGAGTGAACAGGAATACTTTGCCAATTATGGCCTGAGCGAGGCGCGGCTGGCCGTGGCCAAAGACGATGCCATCGTCATGCACCCCGGCCCGATTAACCGCGGCATCGAGATCGACTCGCAGGTGGCGGACGGCAGCCGCTCGGTGATCCTGCAACAGGTCAGCCACGGCATCGCCATCCGCATGGCGGTCATGGCCATGATCATCGGCAGCCGCTCAGACAACGCCCAGGCCGCGCCCTGATAATGCGCATACAGATTAACGGCGGGCGCCTCATTGACCCGGCCACGGGCCTGGATACAACAGGCGATCTCTATATCGCCAAGGGCCGGATTGCCGCCATCGGCAACCCGCCGCCGGGCTTTAGGGCGGAGCAGAGCATTAGCGCGCACAATCAGATCGTCTGCCCCGGCCTGGTGGACTTGAGCGCCCGTTTTCGCGAGCCGGGCCAGGAGCACAAGGCCACCATCAGCACAGAGGCCGCCGCCGCCTTGAGCGCCGGCATCACCAGCGTGTGCTACCCGCCGGATACCGAGCCGGTCATCGACACGCCCGCCGTGGTTGAGCTCATTCAGCAGCGCGCCGCCAGTGCGGAGAACATACACATCTATCCCCTGGCCGCCTTTACCTTGGGCCTTTGTGGTGAGCGGCTGGCGGAGATGCAGACCCTGCAGGCGGCCGGCTGTGTCGGCGTGAGCAATGCCTGGCAGCCCATCGACAACAGCGAAGTGCTGCGGCGGGCGCTGGAATATGCCGCCGGTTATGGCCTGACTGTGCATATCCATGCGGAGGATAAGTATCTGCGCAACCGCGGCGTCATCCACGAAGGGGCGCTCAGCACCCGGCTCGGCCTGCCCGCTATTCCGGAGACCGCCGAGACCGTTGCGCTTAGCCGCGCCCTGTTGCTGATTGAGCAGGCGGGCGCAAGCGCGCATTTTTGCCGGCTGTCAACGGCGCGCGGTGTGGCGATGATCGCGCAGGCCAAGCAGGCCGGGCTGCCGGTTACGGCCGATGTCGGCATCTGCCACCTGCACTTGACCGAGATGGATGTCGATGGCTATAACAGCAACTGCCACCTGCGCCCGCCCTTGCGGACGCTGCGGGATAAGGAGGCGCTGTTGCAGGGGCTGATTGACGGTAGCATTGATGCGATCTGCTCGGATCATCAGCCGCACGATGCCGATGCGAAGACCGCGCCCTTTAGCCAGACCGAGCCGGGCGCCTCGACCATAGAACTGCTGCTGCCGCTGGTGCTTGATCTTGTCGGCAAGGAGAAGCTGTCCCTGGATGCGGCGCTGGCTTCTCTCACCAGCAGGCCGGCACAGATCATGGGCGTGGCCGCCGGGAGTTTACGCGTGGGCGCGGGCGCGGATGTCATCATCATTGACACGGAACGAGCCTGGACCGTGCGCACGGATGCACTTCGCAGCGCCGGGAAAAACACGCCCTTTGAGGGCTGGGAATTGACCGGGAAGGTGACGCATACCGTCGTTGGCGGCAGGCTGGTCTATGGCGCATACCGATAGCACAAGCCAGATGTGTTCTAAAACACGCAACACTATAAACCTGGAAGAGGCGGAGATCCTCGCGCATCAATCCTTCGCAGGCGATCAATTCCTGCTGCGATTGTACGCAGCGGAGATCGCGGCCGCAGCGCGGGCCGGCAGCTTTGTCCATCTGCGTTGTGATCCGGCGCTACCCATGCGCCGCCCCATGTCCATCATGCGCGCCAGCGCGGAAGAAGGCTGGCTGGATATTCTCTACAAAGCACACGGCGCCGGCACACGCCTGTTGGCACGGCGCACGGTGGGCGACACGCTGAGCCTGCTCGGCCCTATCGGCGTACCCTTCCGACAGGGCAATTACAAAAGCCGCCCGCTGCTGATCGGCGGCGGGGTCGGCATCCCGCCGCTGATCTTCTTAGCCGAGCATATCAAAAAAAACCACCCGGCCATCCGGCCGCTGGTGTTCATGGGCTCGGAAGTGCCCTTCCCCTTCAGCACGCCGCCGTCCAAGCGCCTGATCGAAGGCATCCCCGCCGGCGTGATTGCCACCATGCCCTTGCTGGAGGACTGGGGCATCGCCTGTCGCTTGAGCAGCCGACAAGGCTATCCCGGTTGTTATGCCGGCCATGTCAGCGAGTTGGCGCGCCACTGGCTGGAGCGTCATGCACAAGAGAAACACAAGGCGATCGAAATCTTCGCCTGCGGCCCGACGCCGATGCTACGAGCCGTCGCAGAACTGGCACGGGAATACGCCCTGCCCTGCCAGGTGTCATTGGAAGAATACATGGCCTGCGCGGTGGGCGGCTGCGCCGGTTGCGCCGTGCGCGTGGAAACCGACACCGGCCCGACCATGCAACGCGTCTGTGTTGAGGGCCCGGTGTTTGAGGCCGCCGCCGTCTTTCCCGCCGCCGGACAGTAGCCCTGCCTGAAACTTTTTCTCGTCTTCGCCACCGGCACGAGCCGACAATTTGCCCTTTCATAAGGCAAGGCTTACTGTTAGCCGCAAAAAAGCAGGCGCAACGAAGGCAACATGACAAAAGCGAAGCCGGACAAGGGTGGGGAAAAGCAGGCGGCGTTCCGGCCCAGGTGTCTTTCCATAGACCTGGAAGTCGGCGTTAGCGATGGGCGCATACACCGGCTGGCCGCGGTTCGAGGCGATGACGGACAGGCCTTTGTCCGGGACGCAGACAACCTGGCGGAATGCTGGCAGCAACTGGATGATTTTGCCGGCGACCTCGCCTTTTTGCTGGGCCATAATATTATCTTCTTTGACCTGCCAAGGCTGGCGGCGGCCCGGCCTGATTTGTCGATTCTCGGCCTGCCGGTGGTGGATACCCTGTGGCTTAATCCCCTGGCCTTCCCGCGCAATCCCTATCACCGCCTGGTCAAGCATTACCACGATGGCCGCCTTCACCGAGGACAGTTAAACGACCCGGAGTTGGACGCCCGCCTTACCTTGGAAGTCTTTGAACAACAGCGCAATGCCTTCGCCGCGCTGGCAGAGAGTGCACCGGACTTGCTCTTGGCCTGGCATTGGCTGACCACGACCGATCAGGCTGCCTCCGGGCTCAACGCCTTTTTTACCACGCTGCGCCAGGCACCGCGGCCTAAGGATGAACTCGGCATGCAAACCGTCAAACGCTACCTGCTCGCGCACTGTTGCGCCACGGCCAGTCGGGAGGCCCTGGATCAGCTTGCGCAACTGGCCTGGCCGCTGGCCTATGTCATGGCCTGGCTGTCCGTTGCCGGCGGTAATTCGGTCATGCCGCCCTGGATCCGACATCAGTTTCCCGAAGCCGGGCACTGGCTCAAGAAACTACGGAACAGGCCCTGTGCGGAGGACGATTGCCGTTGGTGCCGGCAGCACCACGATGCGGACAAGGAGCTCACACGCTGGTTCGGCCTCGCAGAGTTCAGGGCCGCGCCGGCCGATGAACAAGGACAATCGCTACAGCGCAGCATCGTTAGCGCGGCCATGCAGGGGGCGCATGTGCTGGGCATATTGCCCACCGGCAGCGGCAAGTCGCTGTGTTATCAGCTGCCGGCCTTATCCCGGTACGACAAGACCGGTGCGCTGACCCTGGTGATCTCGCCGCTGGTGGCGCTGATGGCCGATCAGGTGGCCGGCTTGCGGGCGCGCGGCATCGTCTCATGCGCCACGCTGAACAGCCTGTTGTCCATGCCCGAGCGCAGTGATGTGCTGGACAAGGTGCGGCTGGGCGATGTCGCCATTTTGATCATATCCCCGGAGCAGCTGCGCAGCCCGAGATTAAAGCGGGTGCTGGCGCAAAGGGAGATCGGCGCCTGGGTGTTGGATGAGGCGCATTGTCTGTCCAAGTGGGGGCATGACTTTCGGCCTGATTACCGCTATGTCGGGCGTTTTATCAAGGAGTGGTCGGGCGATGGCGACATCGCCCCGGTGCTGTGTCTAACGGCCACGGCAAAACCCGATGTCATTAGCGACATTGAGCAGCATTTTCAGGATGCGCTGGGGATCAGCTTTCGCGAGTTCAACGGCGGGGCCAGCCGCAGCAATCTGGCCTTTGAGGTGATCCCGGCAAGCCAGGCGGAGAAGCCCGGCCTGATCCAGCAGCTGCTCGCCACTTCGTTGTCAGCAAAGCAGTCGGGCGGGGTCATCATCTATTGCGCCCGCCGCCAACAGGCCGAGGACCTGGCGCGGTTTCTGGTCGAGCAGGGGCGCAGCGCGGAAAGGTACCATGCCGGCTTGCAGCCGGAAGAGAAAAAGCGCGTTCAGGAGGACTTCATCGGCGGGCGTGTGCCGGTCATTACCGCCACCAACGCCTTCGGCATGGGCATCGACAAGCCGGATGTGCGGCTGGTGATCCATGCCGACATTCCCGGCTCCCTGGAGAACTACTTGCAAGAGGCCGGGCGGGCCGGGCGCGATGGGGAGGCGGCGCGCTGCGTGTTGCTCTACGGCCAGGACGATGTCGAGAAGCAATTCGGCATGTCGGCCTATGCGCGGCTCTCGCAACGGCAGATTTCTGCGATTCTGCGCGCCTTGCGGCGGCTGCAAAGGAAGTTGCGGAAGGCTGAGCAAGGCACCGAGCTGGTGGCGACCTCCGGCGAGATCCTGGCTGAAGAAAGCGAGGGCTGGTTGCAGCGCGACTCACTAAGCGATGATGACCGGGTGCGCACGGCCCTGCTGTGGCTGGAGGAGGCGGGTTTGCTGCGGCGTGAGGAAAACCGGGTGCAGGTGTTTCCGTCTTCCCTGCGGATCAGGACGAGGGCGGAGGCCGAGAAGAAATTGGCGCGGCACAAGCTGTTCGCAACATACCGGCAGCAACTGCTTGAGATGGTGGCGCACTTGATCGATACCGATGCCGATGAGGGCGTGTCCACCGATGAACTGATGGGGATAACCGGGCTCTCGGCCGAAGGCGTACGGCGCGCCCTGTATGATCTGGAGCGCATCGGCATCGCCAATAACGATACGACCTTGACCGCCTTTGTGCATCAGGGCGTTGCGCATTCTTCCGAGAAGCGGCTGGCGCAGGCCACCGGGCTGGAGTGCGCCCTGCTGAAGCTGCTGCGCGAGGAGGCGCCCGATTTGGGCGCGGGCGATACCTCCTCGCTGCACCTGCGCCGGGTAAGCCAGCGCCTGAAGGATGAGGGCCAGGAACACGCCCTGCCGGGGAATATCTGGCGCATACTCACAAGCCTGGCCACGGATGGCCGCGAGCGCGGGCTGGGGCTGGGCAGTCTCAAGATCAAAAAGCGCGATGTGGAAAATGTACAGCTTACCTTGCAGCGGGAGTGGCCGCAGCTGGAAGAGATTGCGCAGCACCGGCGCACTGGTGCCGCCGTGTTGCTGGGGCAATTCCTCGCTGCTGTGCAGCCCGGAGCCAAAGGCCGGGACCTGCTGGCCAAGACAACGCTGGGGCAGCTGCAGCACGCCATTGACCAGAACACGGCCACGCAGACCGCGGATACGGATACAGCGAAGTTTATCGATTACGCCCTGCTGTGGTTGCACGATCAGGAGGTGCTGCGGCTGAACAAGGGGATGGCGATCTTCCGCCCGGCCATGACCATAGACCTGGCGCAGACAAAGCGTGGTTTCGTCAGGGAAGACTACGCCCCGTTGCAGCAGCACTACCGGCAACAGGCGCAGCAAATCCATGTGATGAACGCCTATGCGCAACGGGCGCTGGCCGACATGCGGGAAGCCTGGCAGCTTGCCATGGCCTATTTCCGCCTGCCGGGGGAGAAGTTTATCCGGCAGTGGCTGCCGGAGCAGCGCAAGGAGCTGGACTTGCAGACTACGCCAGAGTCCCTGCAACGCATCGTGCATGCGCTCAACAACCGTGTGCAGCAGGAGATCGTTGCCGATGAGCGGGAACAGACCAACGTGCTGGTGCTGGCCGGGCCGGGCACTGGCAAGACGCGGGTGCTGGTGCATCGCATCGCCTACCTGGTGCGGGTGCGGCGGGAAAACCCCGGCGGCATCGTGGCGATCAGCTACAACCGCCACGCCGCCATTGAAATACGGCGGCGCTTAGGCGGCCTGCTCGGCAATGAGGAGGCTAGGCGGGTGACGGTGCTGACCTGTCATGCCCTGGCCATGCGCATGCTGGGGGCGAGTTTTGCTGAGCGCAGCAGAGATGCGAGCAAGCAGGAGTTCAAGGCGCTGCTACGAGAGGCCACGGCCTTGCTGGAAGGCAAGAACCTGCCGGACGATGAGGCCGATGTGCAACGGGAGAGACTGCTGTCCGGCTTTCGCTGGATCCTGGTGGATGAATACCAGGACCTGGGCGCGGAGGAGTATGCGCTGATCTCGGCGCTGGCCGGCAGGACGCGCGATGATCCGGACAAGCAACTCAGCCTGTTTGCCGTGGGCGATGATGATCAGAACATTTACGCCTTCAAGGGCGCATCGGTGGAATTCATTCGCCGCTTTGAGCAGGACTACCGCGCCAAACCACGCTACCTGTTGCAAAATTATCGCGCCACCAAAAACATCATTGCCACAGCCAACCACATCATCGCGCCAGCGGCGGGGCGCATGAAGGCCGAGCATCCCGTTGAAATTGATAAGGCGCGCACAAAACAGCCGGCGGGCGGGGAGCTGGAGGCTTGTGATCCAACCACAAAGGGACGGGTGAAGATCCTTACCTGTGAATCGGATCGCATCAGCCAGGCGTTGGTGGCGATGAATGAATTACAGCGACTGGCCGAGCTTACGCCGGATTGGGATTGGAAAAAGGCCGCCGTCATCGCCCGGGAATGGGAATATCTGGAGCCGCTGCGCAGCTATTGCGAGTTGCAGCAGATCCCGGTGCAGATGGCCAAGGAGCAGCAACCGCCGCTGTGGAGGCTGCGCGAAACCCGGCAGCTAATGAGTTGGCTGGAACAGGCGGCACCGACGCAGATCACCGTGCCGAAAATCAAAGAACGGATTCAAGAACAAGCCGCCACCCCTTGGTGGGCGCTGTTGCATGAGGCGCTGGATGATCTGGGCCTGGAGATCGGCGCGGCGGCGCTCTCGGCTGCGCAGTTTAGCGACTGGCTGGTGGAGTGGGGCCGGGAAATGCGCCGCCGGCAAACGGGGCTGCTGCTCTGCACGGCGCATAGCGCCAAAGGCCTGGAGTTTGATTTTGTCATGGTGCTGGACGGCGGCTGGGGGAAGGCCAGTACAGACGAAGATAAGGACGCCGAGCGGCGGCTTTATTATGTCGCCATGACGCGGGCGGCAAAGTCATTGTCGCTCATTTGTTGCGACCGGGGACAGCAATTCACGGAAGCCGCAGACCTCCCTGCCGCCCACTTCATCCGGCAGCACGGCAACAGTGCATGGCCGGGCCGGCGGGAGAGCCTGAATCAACACTACCGGTACCTGAGCTTAGAGGATATTGACATCGGCTTTGCCGGTCGGTATGCGCCCAAGCACGGCATTCATGCTGCCATCGCCCGGCTGAAACCCGGCGATGCCTTGCAGATGCGGGAGAGAAACGGAGGCTGGGAGATCGCCGATAGCGCCGGCACCATGGTCGGGCGGCTGGCCAAGAAATTCAGCCCGCCGGTGGGCATGGGGCTACAACGGGCTTGCGTTTTTGCCGTTGTGCACCGGCGGCGGGAGGATAGCGAGCCGCAGTATCAGCTTTCCATCAAGTGCGACAGTTGGGAAGTCGTCCTGCCCTTGCTCGTGTATGGCAAGGGGCAGTGATCCTTGCACCCCTTGCTCAAAACCGGTAGCGCAGCCGTATCCCGCCATAGAAATGCCGCCGGGGGGCCGGCTCGAAGAAGCGGCCGCCGAAGGCGTTGAGGCGGGTGTTGGCGTTGTATTTTTCGTTGAAGAGGTTGTTGATGCCGAGATAGGGCGCAAGGCGCAGTTTGCCGGCGCCAAGTTCATGTCCCAGGCGCAGGTTCGCTACCTTATAGGCCGGGTTGCGGACGGAATTGGCATTGTTCACAAATAGCGCATCGACAAGGAGAAGATCCCAAATCAGGTAGGCGCCTGAATCATGGCGCCAGGCCAGTTCAAGATAAAATTGATGTGCCGGGATGCCGGGCAGGGTCTTGCCTGCAAGAGCGGGGCGGGCCTCAAGGCGTTCAAATTCAAAGTCAGACCAGGTGTAGGCGCTGCTCAGTTTCAAGCCCTTAAACATGTCCATGACCAGCATCGCTTCCAGGCCGCGGCGGCGAGTATCGGCATTTTCGAAAAAGGCGCGGTTGCCGATGTTGCCGATGCCGGTTATTTCATCCTCCACCTGCATGGCAAACGCGGCGATGTCAAGATAGATGCGCCGCGCCAGCTTGCCCTTTATTCCGACTTCAAAACTCTCTGCTGTCTGTGCCTTTACATTGTTAAAGCCGCCCAGGTTGAGGTTGAAGTTGCGCGCCGGGTTGGCCAACTCGCTAAAGGTCGGCGTTTCAAAGGCGAGGGAATAATTCGCATAGAGGTGCACGGTCTCAAAGGCGCGCCATGAGATGCCTAGCATGGGGCTGAACTCATCAAAATCCACCTTGCTTGATTGATCGCCGTTAGGAAGGAAGCGATCCCTAAGGGACAAGGCCAGCCTGTCGTAGCGGCCGCCGACGCTGATTTCCAGCCGGTCGGTAAAGGCAAGCTCATTGCGGACATAGACACCGTAAGCCGCCGCCTGCTCCACTTGATCAAAGCTCAAGCCGCCCCGCACGCCGGCCTTGTTCACAAAGCGTTGTCGCTCGTCTTGCTGTCGGTCTATGTCGAAGCCGATCACGAAGCGGTTGGCCCGGCTGAAGAAGGTGCCGACATGGCTGTATTGGCCGCCGCCGCCGAAGAAGAAGCGGGACAGGGCCACCGCGCCGTCATCGGGCGCGAAGGGGATGTGTGTGCCGAGCGGCAGGAAGGCATCAAAGTCGCGCCAGGTGTAATAGTTGCGCAACAGTAATTGCCGCTTATCGCCGAAGGATTTTTTATACACAAGGCCCAGTTTTTGCTGCGCCAATTCCTCGCCGGCATTGGAGCGCACGTTGCGTACCTGTGCCTGCCTGCGATCATTTGCCACCGCCGCCTCGTTCAGCGCGCCGGGGTCTTCGGCGATGGGGGAATCCACCGCATTCACGATCAGCGTTAGCTCCGCCTTGGGATCAAGCTGATAGCGCCATTTGCTATTGAACAGCGTATGCGCAAGGCGCGCATGCTGCCGATGGCCGTCCAGCGCCAGGTGGGAAACATTCAGCAGGTAGTTAAGCCGTTCATACTGTCCGCCGGCCTTCAACTGGTATTTCTGCTGGTCAAAATCGCCGAAGTTCAAGCCGGCTTCTATAAAGGGCCTCTTCG
The DNA here is from genome assembly GCA_963923955.1 of Gammaproteobacteria bacterium. Taxonomy (GTDB): domain Bacteria; phylum Pseudomonadota; class Gammaproteobacteria; order Eutrophobiales; family Eutrophobiaceae. The sequence goes on along the minus strand of OZ000552.1, from coordinate 160,930 downwards.
GGCCGGTCTCTGTATGAATGCTGATCACCCCGCCGGCGGCGCTGCCGTAGAGCGAGGAAGAAGGCCCGCGCATGACCTCAATGCGCGCAGCCGCGCCGAGGTCAATGTCATCCACCCCGCTCTGCCCGTCCGCCAGGGTGGAGGGAATGCCATCGACAAAGACCTTGATGCCGCGAATGCCGAAATTGGCGCGCGCACCGAAGCCGCGCATGGCAATGCGTAAATCCTGAGCGAAGTTGTAGCGGTTTTGAAAGAACAGGCCGGGTACACGGGCGAGGGACTCATCCAAGCCAAGCTGCTGGCGGCCGGGTTGGATGTCTTCCCGGCTCACCACGCTGAGCGCCTGCGGGATACGCTGCACGGGCTTGTCGATACGGCCAGCGTTGACGATGATCTCCTCAGTCGTATGCCTTGCAGCAGGTAGCGGCTCGGCCAGGGGAGCGGCAAGCAACCCGGCAAAAGAGAAAAGCCCGATGGGGATCAGCAGCCGCAGCGCGGTGTGCCTCCTGCTATGCACGGCGCGAGTTCAAGGGGAAACAGCCCGATACAATGCTATGGGCAAGGCGGCCGCGCCGCATACGGCAGGGCGGGGGCGGGGAAGATCCGGGCTGGCTACGGCGCCCGCATCTAGCCAAAGTTGATCTTGGCCTCCAGATTGGTTCTGGAGTCTGCATTGCTCAGCGCCTCTTCCAGCTCAATCCGGCCTTCCTTGAAAAGATCATACAGGGCGGCATCAAAGGTCTGCATGCCCTTCTGGCCGCTTTCCGCCATGGCCTCTTTGATCTGTTCCAGATCGCCCTTTAAGATCAATTCAGCGATGTGCGGCGTATTGACCAGGATCTCAATCGCCGCACAACGCTTGCCGTCCACCGTCAATACCAGGCGCTGGGAAATGACGGCACGGATATTCAAGGACAGGTCCATAAACAACTGCTTGTGCAAGTCTTGCGGGAACATGTTGATGACCCGCTCCATCGCCTGGTTGGCGTTATTCGCATGCATGGTGGAGATGGCCAGGTGGCCGGTGTTGGCCAGTTCCAAGGCGGCCTCCATCGTATGTCGATCACGGATCTCGCCGATCAGGATCACATCCGGCGCCTCACGCAGCGATGCCTTGAGCGCGGCGGGATAAGACAGGGTATCGACGCCAACCTCACGCTGATTGAGGATGGACTTTTTATTAGGATGGCTGAATTCCACCGGGTCCTCGATGGTCAGGATATGCCCGGCCATGGTCTCATTACGATGGTTGATCATAGCCGCCAAGGTAGTGGACTTGCCGGAGCCGGTCGCCCCCACCATCAGGATCAGGCCGCGTTTATGGTTAATGAGCTCCTGCAAGATATCCGGCACACCCAGCTGGCTGATGGTCGGGATCTCAGAAGGGATGCGGCGCAAGACCATGCCGACATCGCCGCGCTGGCGGAATACATTCACCCGAAAGCGCGCCGAGCCATCCGGCATGGGAATGGCAAAATCAACATCCATTGTCTCTTCAAACTGCTGGATTTGCTGCTCGCTCATAATGCCGTAAGCCGCCGCCTTGCACATATCTGCGCTCAGTAGACCCCTGCCAACGGAAGTGACCTTGCCCTCCAGCTTGATCTTCACCGGCGCACCGGTGGTAAAGAAGAGATCAGAGGCGTCCTTTCCCACAACAAGTTTTAGATACGGCAGGATATCCATTAACGATTACCTTTTTATTATGAACAGAAAAATACGCTTAAGATAATTAGGCGCGTTACATCACTCTGGATTCGTCTTTTTCTTCTTTCAGGCTTAGGTGATCCAGGCCGGCCAGCTTGTCGCTTTCCTTGGCATCCTTGCCTTCGAGTTTGATCTTCAGACGCAGCTCGTTCACGGAGTCAGCATTACGCAGCGCCTCATCGTAGGAAATTTTATCCGCCTGTTGCAGATCAAACAGCGCCTGATCAAAGGTCTGCATGCCTTGCTCCTTGGATTTTTGCATGATGGCCTTGATTTCATGCACCTCGCCTTTCAGGATCAAGTCCGAGATCAGGGGCGAGTTCAGCAGTATCTCGATCGCCGCATGGCGGCCCTTGCCGTCCGGGGTCTTGACCAGGCGTTGGGAAATGACCGCTTTTAAGTTCAAGGACAAGTCCATCAAAAGCTGCGTCTTGCGTTGTTCGGGGAAGAAGTTGATGATCCGATCCAGGGCCTGGTTGGAGCTATTCGCATGCAGGGTTGCCATGGCCAGATGCCCGGTCTCGGCGAAGGCAATGCCGAACTCCATGGTTTCCCGGTCGCGGATCTCGCCCAGCAGGATCACATCCGGTGCCTGGCGCAGGGTGTTTTTCAGGGCAATGTCCCAGTCGTCCGTATCCACGCCCACCTCGCGCTGCATGATGACGCAGTTCTTATGCGGATGCAGGTATTCAATCGGGTCTTCGATGGTGATGATATGGCCATAGCTGTTGCGGTTGCGATAATCGATCAGCGCCGCCAGTGAAGTGGATTTGCCGGAGCCGGTGCCGCCCACCATGATGATCAGGCCGTTCTTGGTCATGACCACGTCTTTTAATACCTCCGGCAGCTTGAGCTTGTCGATGTTCGGCACCTCAGTCTCGATCACACGCAAGACCATGCCGCAGGAGCCGCGCTGCACGAAGGCGTTGGCGCGAAAGCGGCCGACGCCGGGCGGAGAGACGGCAAAATTACATTCCTTCGTGGCCTCAAATTCCTTCAACTGGCGGTCGTTCATAATGGCATAGCAAAGCGCCTTGGAATTATCGGGGTTCAAGGCAGTCTTCGACATGGGCGTCATCTTGCCTTGCGCCTTCATGGCCGGCGGATAACCGGCGGTGATGAATAGATCCGAGCCCTTCTTGTCAATCATCAGCTTGAGCAGGTCGCGCATGAATTTAATCGCTTGTTCGCGTTCCATTAGGATTACTCCGCTTTGCCTTATTAGCGTGTTAGAAATTGTCTTTATTCGCGGCCTTTGAGCGCGCTTCGTTTCGATCCACGAGCCCTTCTCGTATCAGCCTTTCCAGGTCCTGATCCAAAGTCTTCATGCCGAATTGTGCGCCGGTCTGGATGGCCGAGTACATCTGCGCGATCTTGTTTTCCCGGATCAGGTTACGGATGGCGGGGGTGCCGATCATGATCTCGTGCGCCGCCACGCGGCCACCGCCCTTTTTCTTCAGCAGGGTCTGCGAGATCACCGCGCGTAGGGACTCGGACATCATCGCCCGCACCATGTCTTTCTCCTCCGCCGGGAATACGTCCACCACGCGGTCGATGGTCTTGGCGGCCGAGCTGGTATGCAAGGTGCCGAAGACAACGTGACCCGTCTCGGCGGCTTCCAGCGCCAAGCGGATGGTCTCCAGATCCCGCATCTCGCCGACTAAGATCACGTCCGGATCCTCGCGCAGCGCCGAGCGCAGCGCCTCGGTGAAGCCTAAGGTATCGCGATGGATCTCGCGCTGGTTAATCAGACAACGCTTGCTTTGATGCACGAATTCGATCGGGTCTTCCAAGGTTAAGATATGGCCGTATTCGGTCTCGTTTTTGTAGTTGATCATGCCGGCCAAGGTGGTGGATTTCCCCGAGCCGGTAGGCCCGGTCACCAGCACCACGCCGCGCGGATATTCCGAGATTTCTTCAAAGATCTTCGGCGCTTTTAGCTGCTCCAGCGACAGGATTTCAGAAGGGATGGTACGAAACACGGCAAAGGTGCCGCGGTTCTGGTTGGCGGCATTGACCCGAAAGCGCGCCAGACCCGGGATCTCGAAAGAGAAGTCACATTCCAGAAACTCCTCGAAGTCCTTGCGCTGCTTGTCGTTCATGATGTCATACACCAACTCATGCACCTGTTTGTGCTCCATGGGCGGTGCATTGATCTTTTTCATATCGCCGGAAATCCGCATCATAGGCGGCATGCCGGCGGAGAGATGCAGGTCGGAACAACCGTTTTTAACGCCAAAGGCAAGTAAATCACCGATGTCCATCTATACCTCCTAAGGGACAGCCATTTATTCTTTGTGAAGGCGCTGATTTGGCGCAGCGCTTCCTTCGTTCTTTGCAGATACAATACAATGGTACTGATTTTTTCCAATATAGCCTAGCGATATTTCATGCAAAACATCGAAGCGAACCTAAATGAGGTGCGCCGGGAAATCGCCGCGGCAGAGCGGAAATTCGGCCGTCCGTCCGGAGCGGTCAGGCTGCTGGCGGTCAGCAAGATGCGCCCCATTGCCGACATCGTGGCTGCCGCCAGGGCCGGGCAACGGGATTTCGGGGAAAATTATGTCCAGGAGGCCGTCGCCAAGATAGATGCGCTGCGTCAGCATGGGCTCTGCTGGCATTTTATCGGCCCCATTCAATCCAATAAGACGAGGCTCATTGGCCGGCATTTCGACTGGGTGCATTGCGTTGATCGGATCAAAATTGCCACGCGACTGAACGCGGCCCGCCCGGCGGATCTGCCCGCCCTGAACGTTTGCATCCAGGTGAACATCAGTGGGGAGAGAACAAAATCCGGCATTGAACCCGACCAGGCGCTGGAGTTGGCTGAGTCGATTGCGGCGCTGCCCAAGCTGCGCCTGCGGGGGCTGATGACGATGCCGGCGCTAACAGGCGATTTTGCGCAACAGCGCCGGGCATTTCAGCTGCTCCACCAGTGCTATTCTGCGCTGCAGCAGGCCGGCCTGGCGCTCGATACGCTCTCAATGGGCACCACGGGGGATATGCAAGCGGCAATCGCCGAAGGCGCAAGCATGGTCAGGCTGGGCACGGCCATCTTCGGGCCCCGGCAAAAGCCCTAGCCGCCTTTGCCTGTTAAGCTCATCCCGGCCGAACGCGCAATCCCGCCCTGTGCTACACTCCGGCCTCGTGGCCGCCCAAAATCTGCATGCGTTTATGAAAAAAAATCACATCGCCTTTATCGGCTGCGGCAACATGGGCCGGAGCCTCATGGGCGGCCTGCTCGCCGCTGGTCATCCCGCCGCCCTGCTTTGCGCTGCTGATCCCGACCCGGCGCAACGGGCCAAGACGCAAGAGACGCTCGGCGTGGCGCCCGTGGCGGACAACGAACAAGCGATTGCTGCGGCCGATGTTGTTGTGCTCGCGGTCAAGCCGCAGGCCATGCAGGCCACGGTATCAAGCCTGGCCGCTGCCTTGCAAGCGCGTCCGCCCCTGCTCATCTCCATTGCCGCCGGTGTGCCGGTGGCGGTGCTGGAGGGCTGGCTGGGCGGCCAATTTCCCATCGTGCTCGCCATGCCCAATACGCCGGCCTTGATCGGCGCCGGTGCCGCAGCGCTGTATGCCAACGCCGCCGTCAGCGATGAACAACGGGCGCTGGCGGAGGGCCTGCTGCGCTCTGTGGGCATGGCGCTGTGGCTGGAAGAGGAGGCGCTGATGGATGCCGTCACCGCCCTATCCGGCAGCGGCCCGGCCTATGTCTTCCTGCTGATCGAGGTTTTGGAGAAGGCCGCGATCAAGCTGGGGCTGGGGCAAGCGCAGGCACGCCTGTTGAGCGTAGAGACGGTCTCTGGCGCCGCCAAAATGGCCCGGGAAAGCAAGGATGATGCCGCCACGCTGCGCCAACAGGTCACCTCGCCCGGCGGCACGACGGAAGCGGCGCTGAAGGTTTTGACCCAACAGGGCGACATGGAAGGGCTGTTTGCGGATGCGCTGGGAGCGGCAAGGCGGCGCTCCGTAGCGCTTGCCGACGAATTTGGGCAAGACGCCGGCCAATGAGTTATCTGGCCCAGGCCGGCCTGACCCTGGTGCAGTTTGTGCTGGGCCTGTATCTGCTGCTGGTATTATTACGGCTGCTGTTGCAAAGCGTGCGGGCGGATTTTTATAACCCCATATCCCAGGCCATCGTCACGCTCACCAATCCGCCCTTGCGTTTTTTACGCCGCTTTATCCCCGGCCTTGCCGGCATAGACCTATCGGCCATCGTGCTGCTGGTGCTGCTGCAAATGCTGGAGTTGGTGCTGATCGCGCTGCTGCTGCACGGGGGCATGCCCAAGCCCGCCGCCTTGCTAGTGCTGAGCCTGGCAGAGCTGCTACGGCTGGCAATCTATGTCTATATCTTCCTGATTTTTATCATGGTCATCATTAGCTGGATAAATCCCGGTGCGTATAACCCCTTGACCGTTCTCATCCACCAACTGACGGAACCTTTGCTGCGCCCCATCCGTCGGCGCCTGCCGACCACCGCCGGGCTGGATTGGTCGCCGCTGGCGGCTCTGCTGGCGCTGTATCTGCTGCTGGCCCTGGGCGTTGCGCCGCTCATGGACCTGGGCAGCAGCCTCGCCGGCCGCTGATGCTTTTTACGCACTACGGCATTTGCAGCATCAATCTTAAAATCTCTGCTATAGTTAGCAAAGCCGATTTCACTTTTTAAGGGGTAGCGCTATGTTTAGATGCATTGCAAGCATACTGATAAGCTGTCTGGCCGCGTTCTCATTGCCGGCACAGGCAGAGCAGTCACAGCGCTTTGGTGATTATACCGTTCACTACAGCGCCTTCACCACGGACATACTCACCAGGGAAGTGGCCAGGTCTTACAAGATCCCGCGCAGTAAAAACCGCGCCTTGTTGAATATCTCGGTCTTGAAAAAGGTCATGGAGACCACCGGCGCGCCGGTGCGGGCAGAGATAAGGGCGACCGCAACGAACCTCAATGCGCAATTACGGGAATTAAAGGTGCGGGAATTAAGCGAACGCGGCGCGATCTACTACATCGCCGAGACCACGATAGATCATAAGGAAACGCTCCGCTATGAACTCAGCATCACCCCGGAAGGCGAGGACAAGCCCTTTTCCCTGTCATTCCAGCAGCAGTTTTTTACGAATTAGACTCGCGCATTGTCCCGCCAGGCCGGGGGCTGCGCCGGCTTAAGGTTTTTTCTGCTGACCCATTAAAGACAGCTTTTATCTTAATGCAGGACTATCAAAGAGCATTCATTGATTTCGCCATTGAAAAACAGGCCCTGCGCTTTGGCGAGTTCACGCTGCGATCAGGCCGCCGCAGCCCTTATTTTTTTAACTCCGCCTTGTTCAATGACGGCACCGGCCTGCACGGCTTGGGTGTCTACTATGCCGAGGCCATTGCGGCCGCCGGCCTTGAATTTGATATGCTGTTCGGGCCCGCTTACAAGGGCATTCCCTTGGCCGCGGCGCTCGCGATTGCCTATGCGCAAAAATACGGGCGCAGCCTGCCCTGTTGCTTTAATCGCAAGGAGGAGAAAGATCACGGCGAAGGCGGCATGACCTTCGGCGCTGCATTGCAGGGCCGGGTGTTAATCATCGATGATGTGATTAGCGCCGGCGGCTCGGTTGACTTGTCCGTTGCTATTATTAGCGCGGCCGGGGCGCGTGCCGCCGGTGTGGTAATCGCCCTGGATCGGCAAGAACGCGGCAAAGGTGAGACCTCTGCCGCGCAAGCCCTTGAACAAGCCCATGATTTGCAGGTCATAAGCATCATCACGCTGGATAATCTGCTTGAATACCTGCGCGATAAGCCGGAATATGCAAGGCCGCTGGCGGATATGCAAAATTATCGCAGAGAATACGGCATAAATACCGGCGCTGTGTGAGCGTTTGTATTGTGTCAATCGACTGCCTTAGCTGCTATAATCTAGAATGAGCCTGACTTGAAAGAAGGAGACGCCATGCCTGCTAAAAACCACTTGCCGCTCGCAGCACTGTTCATCTTGAGCGCACTGTCAATGTCCATGCCGGCCCATGCGGCATTTAAGTGCTGGAAAAACCATGAGGGCATCCGCGAATGCGGCAACAAGGTGCCGCCCGAGTTTGCACAACAAGGCCATCAGGAGATCAGCGCACAAGGCATGATCAAGAGTGAGCAGGCCAGGACCAAGACGAGTGAGGAGTTGGCCGAAGAGGCACGGCTTGCAGCCATCGCCGCGGAAAAACAACGCCAGGCAGAGCAACAGGCGCGCCAGGACAAACTGCTGCTCGATACCTACACCGATGTCGGCGGCATCGAAAGAAAGCGTGATGAGGATATCGCCACCATTCAATCCAGCATCAACCTGGCCAGCAAGCGTCGGGAAAAGATCCAGCAGGATCTTAACAAGCTGATTGCGGCCGCGGCCACAGTGGAACGTGCCGGCAAGACGCCCAATGAAAACCTGCAAAAAGACATTGCATCATTGCGCCGCCAGGTCAAAGATAATGAGAAATTCATCGCCGGCAAACTTGAGGAGCAAGAGACGGTCAAGGCCTCTTATGCCGAATACATCGACCGATTTAACACGCTGACCGGGGCAAAGCCGGCTAATTAAATCAGCGCTCCCTTAAACATCCCGGAACAAGCCCACTTCCAACGCCGCCCACTGCTCAGAAATATGGGCGGTGGGTTTATAGGCAAAATTGCTGCGCACATACTGGTTCATGCGGCCTTCGATCAAGGCCATTATCTGATTGGCAGCGGCCGCTATGGGGATTGCCGGACGCTTAGTGCTGGTGAGATTAGCCTCGCGAAGAACCTGTTTTAGTTGCGTTTCTATGCGGGCAAAAAAGCCGGCCGCCCGCGCCCGCAGGCGCTCGTTTTCCCCGATTAGAGCATCGCCAAGCAGGATGCGGCTAATGCCCGGGTTGCGCTCGGCAAAGCCCAATAGCAGTTTCATTGTCTTCTCACAGCGCCGGGCGGCATCCTGCTCTTGTTCCATAATGCGATTAAGCAGCGAAAACACGGAGTCTTCTGCAAAATCAATCAGGCCCTCGAAGATCCTGGCCTTGCTGGGGAAGTGGCGATACAGGGCGGCCTCGGACACACCGACCGCCCCTGCCAAGGCGGCGGTGGTAATCCGCGCACCGGGCCTGTCTGCCAACTCTTGCGCCAGGGCCTGCAGGATCTGCGCAGCGCGCGGCGGTCTTTTCCCGTCATTCACTTGGATGCCCATCCCGGCGCTCGATCAATGTCCCCACACCATGATCCGTCAACAACTCCAGCAACACCGCATGCTCAACCCGGCCATCAATAATATGCACCGCATTGACACCGGCGCTGATCGCATCCAAGGCCGAATGGATCTTCGGCAACATGCCGCCGTGAACCGCGCCCTCGTCTACCAGGGCGCGGAGCTCGCTGCGTGATAAGCCGGTCAGCACTTTGTCATCGGCATCAAGCACACCGGCGGTATTGGTCAGCATGATCAACTTCTCGGCCTGCATCACCCGGGCCAGCCGGCCGGCAACCAGATCGGCGTTGATGTTGTAGGATTGGCCGTCTGCACCGACGCCGATAGGGGCAATCACCGGGATAAAATCTCCCTTGATCAACATATCCACGACCGCCACATTGATGTCGGCCACCTCGCCGACATGGCCGATGTCGATGATTTCCGGCGCCCTAAGCGCCGGCTTATCGCGCGTGAACACCAGCTTCCTGGCCCGGATCAAGTCGCCGTCTTTGCCGCTTAAGCCAACAGCATGGCCGCCGTGGCGATTGAGCAGGTTCACGATCTCCTTGTTCACCAGCCCGCCCAGCACCATCTCCACCACGTCCATTGTCTCACTGTCGGTTACCCGCAGGCCGTTGACAAAGCGGCTTTCCTTGCCGAGCTGCTCCAGCAGCCTGCCGATCTGCGGGCCGCCGCCGTGCACGATGATCGGGTTCATCCCGACCAGTTTCATCAGGGCGACATCGCGCGCAAAACCACTCTTTAGCCGCTCATCCGACATGGCATGGCCGCCGTATTTGATCACGATGGTCTTCTCGTTAAAGCGCCGAATATAGGGCAGCGCCTCGGTCAAGACCCTGGCGATGGCATCAGCCCCGGCCGGGCCGCTTGTTTGTTGCTGGGCAGGCATGAAGGTTTCGTAACGGGTCGTCTTTTATCTCTTAAAAAGGCAGCGGCAGATCGGCGTCCAGGGCGAGCAGTAGATCGCGAAACTCCCCCTGAATACGCTTAAGCGCAGCCCGGTCATCGGCCTCGAAACGTAATACCAGATAGGGCGTAGTATTCGATGGCCGGATCAGGCCCCAGCCGTCGGCAAACTCCACCCGCAGCCCGTCAATGTCAATGATCTCGGCCTTATCAAAGGCGGCTTGGCTCTTTAATTCCTGCATAAAGGCCTGATGCCGTTCTTCGGGCAGCGCAACTTTTAGCTCCGGCGTTGCGATCCCTTCCGGGATCTCGGCAAAGGCCTGCTCAGGCGTCTGCCCGGCATTCACTAGTATTTCCAGCATGCGCGCGGCGGTATATAAGGCATCATCAAAGCCGTACCACCTTTCCTTGAAGAAGATATGCCCGCTCATCTCCCCGGCAAGCGGCGCACCAATCTCCTTCATCTTGGCCTTGATGAGTGAATGCCCGGTCTTGTACATCAGCGCCTGCCCGCCGCTCGCCTCAATGATTGATTTTAGATGGCGGCTGCATTTCACATCGAAGATGATCGGCGCGCCCGCATTGCGTGTGAGCACATCCTTGGCCAGGAACATCAGCTGCCGGTCCGGCCAGATAATATTCCCGGCGCCATCCACAACACCCAGCCGATCGCCATCCCCATCAAAGGCAAGCCCCAGGTCCGCCCCTTCCGCCTTTACCTTATTGATAAGCACTTGCAGATTCTCCGGTTGGCTGGGGTCGGGGTGGTGATTCGGGAAGCTGCCGTCCACATCGCAGTAAAGCTCAATGACATCATGCCCGAGGGCGCGCAATAACTGCGGCGCCACAACACCGGCCACGCCATTGCCGCAATCCACCACCAGCTTGAACGCATCGCTCACGGGAGCCGGGATCTCATCCACGATACGGCGGATATATTCAGGGATGATCGCGGCGCTCTTAAGGCCGCCTTCACCCGCGCTGAGATCGCCCGCGCTAATGCGCCGGTAGATGCCCTGGATTGCCTCTTCCGACAAGGTCTCATGCCCCAGCACAATCTTAAGCCCATTGTATTCCGGGCCGTTGTGGCTGCCGGTCAGCATCACGCCGCTGGCGGTTTGCAAAAAGTGGGTGGCAAAATACAGCACCGGCGTTGGCACGAGGCCGACATCGATCACATCCCGCCCGGCGGCGCGCAAGCCAGCGATCAGGGCCGCGCCCAGTTCCGGGCTGGAGCTGCGCCCATCACGGCCAACGACCATGCACTGCTGTCCACGCGCCTTTGCCTCGCTGCCGAGCGCCCGGCCGATTGTCTTGACAATATCCGCATCCAGCGTCTCGCCGACAATGCCGCGAATGTCATAGGCACGAAAGATCCCGGGGGCTATTTTTACGCCGATCTCTTTTGCCGGTGTTCGCATTGCGGCAGGCGCAGATGGAAGGCTTGGGTCTATCATCCCTTTTTGGCCGGGCCGGGCTCTTTTTGCACGGCGGCCTGCACCTCGTCTTTGCGGACTATCCGGGTTATGTCATCGCCGGTTCTGTCCGCCGGTTTGGAAGTCGGCACAATGCGCCTTTGCCCACGGTTCGGCAGATTGGGCACCAGCCTCTCCAGGCCCGGGTGCGCTCCGTCCATGATCGCCTTCACGGCCCCTGCATACACAATGCCCGGCTCGGCATCCTCCTCCAACTCGGCATCATCCTTTTGCTCGGTGTCCTCGTCCTCCCGCTCGACATCCTCGTCATCTTCGTCACCGGCCGAGCGGCGCTTTAAGAAAAAGGCCATCCCACCGCCAACAACAAGCACGGCCAGCAGCGCAGAGAGAATGAGCAGGAGCGGCAGGCCGACAGCCGTGCCATTTTCCATCGGCGCGCTTGCCGCCTGCCAATACGCCACACGCCAGCGCGTCCCCTCGACATCGACGACTACCGGCTCGCCCGCTTTGGCGGCAGGCACCCCGCTGCTTGCCAAAACCAGCGGAGTGCCGCGCGCCGACTGCTGCAACTCAACATAGCCCTCGCTCAAGGCCAGGCCGGCTGCGGCCTCTTCAAGCAGCGCCACATCCAGGCTCAGATGCAGCAGGCCGATGAGTGCGCCGTCTTTATTGCTCACGCTCTGCGCCAGGACGAGGTGCTGCGCCGGGTCGCCAAAGAAGAGGGCTTCGAGACTGCTCGGGCCGGCTGCACTCTCGGCCCGTCTAAGCAGATCCAGCGAGGCATAACTGAGCGGCGGATAGCCTTCATTGTCCAGTTCATACTGCCCCGGCCGCAACAGGCGAAGTTTCAAGCCATGCGCAAACTGCTGAACGCTCTTCTCCGCCTCTTGTGCCAATAGACCTTCATCGTCCTGTTCAAAGAGGGCGATCAGCGATGGTTCTTCTGAGAGCAACTGCAACTGTGCTGCTATCTCCCCGAAAAAAGCGGATAATTTCCCGGCCTGCGCCTTGGCCGCAGGCGTCTGTTTGGATTCTTCCTCCGCACTCTCGGCACTGCCGGCGGCAATGGCGAGGATAAACAAAACCGCAGCACCGCCAAGCAGCAGCGGCCGCTGTGCCTGTCTGCGGCGACGGCCGCTGTTCATTGCTGGCTTAGCGTCCACTGTGGCCAAAACCCCCATCCCCCCTTTTGCTCTGTGCAAACGCATCCACCAACTCAAAGCCGGCTTGCACCACCGGCACGAATACCATCTGGGCGATGCGATCGCCCGGGTTTATGGCGAAGGCTTGGGCGCTGCGGTTCCAGCAAGAAACGAAGACCTGCCCCTGGTAATCCGAATCGATTAAACCGACCAGGTTGCCGAGCACGATCCCGTGCTTATGCCCAAGGCCGGAGCGCGGCAGCAGCACGGCCGCCAAGGCGCTATCGCCGATATAGATGGCAAAGCCACTAGGAATTAAGCGGGAGGCACCGGGCGGCAACTGCAGCGGTGCATCAAGACAGGCGTGGATATCCAGCCCGGCAGAGCCGGCCGTTGCGTAGCCCGGCATGGGGATTTCATTGCCCAGCCGGGGGTCAATGCGCCGTAGCTGAATTTTTTTCATGATAACGCTCAGCCACCACGCGGATCAGTTCGCGCGCCAGTTTTTCTTTATGCGTCTGGGGCAAAGACAGATGTCCGTCCGGCCAGAAGACTTCCAGGGCGTTGTCCTCGCTTTCAAAGCCCAGGCCGGCGCCCACCTGGTTGGCCGCGATCATATCCAGGTGCTTGCGCTGCAATTTTTCTTTTGCCTGTTCTTCCAGCCGTTGCGTCTCCGCAGCAAAGCCCACTGTGAACGGCGGGCTTGCCAGGGCGGCGACCGTGGCCAGAATATCTGGGTTCCTCTTGAGGGTCAGCGACATACGTGCCTCGTTCTTCTTGATCTTCTGCTTCTCAGTGCGGCTACAGCGATAATCGGCCACGGCAGCAGCCGCGATGAAGATGTCGGTGGCGGCGGCCTCATCCATGACCATAGTAAGCATTTGCTGCGCCGTATCAACCGCTATATGGTCGATTCTCTCCGGCACCTCCAGGGCCACCGGGCCGGAGACGAGGGTCACTTGGGCACCGGCCTCTTGGGCGGCGCGCGCAATGGCATAGCCCATCTTGCCGGAGCTGCGATTGCTGATGTACCTGACCGGATCGATGGCCTCGCGTGTGGGCCCGGCGGTCACCAACACGCTGGTGCCTGATAGGATATTCGTCGTGAACTGTTTCATCACTCGCTCAACCAGCGCGGTCGGCTCCAGCATCCTGCCCGGCCCGACCTCGCCGCAGGCCTGCGCGCCAAAGGCCGGGCCGGCCATGCTTATACCCCTCTCTTTGAGCCGTGCTACGTTGGCCTGGGTAGCGGCATTCTTCCACATCTGCTGATTCATCGCCGGCGCCAGCAAGATGGGCGCGTCCGTTGCCAGGCATAAGGTGCTCAGGAGATCATCCGCCGCCCCGTGCGCCAGGCCGGCGATAAAATTGGCACTGGCCGGGGCAATCAGCACCAGATCACTCCAGCGCGCCAGTTCAATGTGTCCCATCGCGGCTTCCGCCTCGTAATCAAGCAATGCGGTATGCACCGGCCGGCCGGATAAGGCCTGCATGGTCAGTGGCGTGATAAACTCGCACGCCGCGCAGGTCATCACCACACGCAGCGCCGCGCCTTGTTCGCGCAGGCGGCGCACCAGCTCGGCGCTCTTGTACGCGGCAATGCCGCCGGTTACGCCGATCAGGATTCGTTTGTGGGTCAAGTTCATGGCGCCCAAGTGTACCCTACTTTAGCCCTGTTTTAGTCCAGGGTCGGTATTATCGGGCCGTTATTCTTTAAGGGCAAAGATGGTACAGTAGCGGCCGGATCGTTGCGGCCGACCGATAAATGTTAAGGAGCGCCCCATGCCCATCGCCGACTGGCCGAGCCAGGAAAAACCCCGTGAGAAGCTGCTGCTAAAGGGCTCGGCGGCGCTGTCTGATGCCGAGTTACTGGCGATTTTTCTGCGCAGCGGCACCCCTGGCCGGACCGCCGTTGACTTGGCGCGCGATCTGTTAAAGCAATTCGATGGCCTGCGCCCCTTGTTGGAGGCCGAGGCCGAGGCGCTGTGCGCCATGCACGGGCTGGGGTCGGCAAAATATGTCCAGCTAAAGGCGGCGCTGGAACTGGGCCGGCGTTATCTTGAGGCGGGTTTGAAGCGAGACACTGCGCTGACTAATCCGCAGCAGACCCGCGATTATCTAAAATGCCGGCTGCGCGCCTATCCGCATGAGGTCTTTGCCTGCCTGTTCCTGGACAATCGCCATCGCATTATCGGTTTTGAGGAGCTCTTCTCCGGCACCATTAACGGCGCCAGCGTACACCCGCGCGAGGTCGTCAAACGCGGGCTGTTCCATAATGCCGCCGCCCTGATCTTCGCCCATAATCATCCTTCCGGGATCGCCGAGCCCAGCGAAGCAGATCGCTCCATTACGACACGGCTTAAAGACGCCCTGGCGCTGGTGGACATTCGGGTATTGGATCATTTCATCATCGGCGACAAAGAGGTCGTTTCCTTTGCCGAGAAGGGCTTGATCTAGGCAAGCCCTGTTGGTCTTGTTATTGCGCTTGTTATTGCTTGCCCGGGGCGCACTTTCCGTGCTAGGATGCGCGCCCTTATTTATATTCATCATCGCCCTAACTAGAGAATCCGCCATGTCCCAGCGCTGCCAGGTAACAGGAAAAGGCCCGATGAGCGGGAACAATGTGTCCCATGCCAACAACAAGACCAAGCGACGATTTTTGCCCAACCTGCATACTCGCCGCTTCTGGGTGGCCAGTGAGAAGCGCTGGATCCGGCTGCGCGTCAGCACACAGGGGCTGCGCATTATCGATAAGCGCGGTATTGATCAGGTGCTGACTGAGATCCGCGCACGCGGCGCCAAGCCCTAGGAGAACCATCATGGCAAAGGCTGTACGAGAGAAGATCCGCCTGGTCTCTTCCGCAGGCACGGGGCATTTCTATACCACGGACAAGAATAAGCGGCAGACGCCGGATAAGCTGGAGATGAAGAAATATGACCCCATCATCCGCCGGCATGTGCTGTACAAGGAAGCCAAGATCAAGTAACCCAAAGCGCGGCTTTGCTTAGCCGCAGCGGGCGGGAAAAGCCTCCTAAACCGGCTGCAGGGTATAGCCGCGTAAGGCCCGGGCAAAGTCCTGCAGCGACTCAATGCCGGTCTGCTCCGCCTGCCGGCACCATTCTTTCAGCGAATCAAGCAGGGCCTCCTGGCTGGCTGTCTTTTGCAGCCACAGTGCTTGTAAGTGCCGCCTGAATTCATACACCGTCTCCAGCGCCCGATGCTCGGCCAGCACGGCCTCAAGCCGCGCCCTGGCCTGTAGATCGAGCAGCGAATCGTGTCTTGTAAGTAAGCGCTTACACTTCTTCAGAATCTTACGTTTCTTACTATCCGCCCCGGCCTTCTCTTCCCGATAGACCTTGCCGACAACGTCTTTGGTGTAATGCGACATGACGTGCAGGCGATTACTGACAATGGCGCGCAAGGTATCAAGATCAATGCCCTGCTTGCTGCGGTTGATGCGCGGCCGGGGCGCCAGTTTTTTCACCTTTGCAAGGCCGAAGGCTTGCATGAGCCTGATGTAGTACCAGCCCAGATCCAGTTCATACCACTTGCTGGAGAAGCGCGCCGAGCTGGCAAAGGCATGGTGATTGTTGTGCAACTCTTCGCCGCCGATCAGCAGGCCAAAGGGGAGGATGTTGGTGGAGGCGTCCGATGGTTCGAAATTCCGATAGCCGCACCAATGGCCCAGCCCGTTTATCACCCCGGCGGCGAAGAAGGGGATCCAGGCCATCTGCACGGCCCAGATAGTGATGCCGACCGCGCCGAAGCAGGCAACATTGATCAGCAGCATCAGGACAATGCCTGCGTAGGAATACCGCTGGTACAGGTGTCGTTCGAGCCAGTCATCCGGCGTCTCATGGCCGTATTTCTCCAGCGTGGCCGTGATTTTCGCCTCTCTTGCGTAGAGCTCGGCACCACGCCAGAGGACTTCACCGATCCCCTTGCGCTGCGGGCTATGCGGGTCTGCATCCGTCTCCACCCGCGCATGGTGCTTGCGATGGATCGCCACCCACTCTTTGGTCACCATGCCGGTGGTCAGCCACAGCCAGAAGCGAAAGAAGTGGCTGGCAACGGGGTGCAGGCTCAGGGCGCGATGGGCTTGGTGCCGGTGCAGGAAGATGGTGACGGCGGCGATGGTAATATGGGTTAGGCCCAGCGTAATCACTACATAGGCCCAGACGGGCAACTCATGGTACATACCTACTCCTTAAAAAAGACAAAGGCCAGCTTCAATCCTATCGAAGTTTCGGCGGACAGTCTAATTTAGAGGTGATCTACAAGCATTTAAGGGCAAGGGCAAGCTACGGCACTTGCGGGTAATGATGGCGATGACTTGAGAAATTTATGGAAAAAATTCTTGCTTACCCGCCGGATACTTAGCATACTGGCCACAGACCAAACAAACCAGTGGACAGCCTATGTCGGGCCGCCCGCGAATACAATACATCTTGGAATAAGCGGGAACCTTTCTTATCCACTGGTTGTTTGGTCACCGGCCCGGCACTGTTATGGTGCCGGGCGTGATTACTACCCGTTAAACAACATAGGAGATAAAGGTAATGAAACGCTATGATTCTCGCACGCTTTTCTACAAAAACAATGGCTTATCAATCGCAATGAGGGGCATAAAGGTTGTAACCCTGGCACTGGGAATGCTTGTTTGCGGCCCCGTGCTTGCCAACAAGGTGACTATCGCCATTGGCGATATTGAATAGCGCGCAAAAGACAGTACTGAAAACAAACAATATAGGGCCTATGGGAAAGGCTCGCGTGAAGACACCAGGGCCTTCGTGGATATGGTAACGACTGCTCTGGTCAAGACCAGGAAGTTTGATGTGATTGAGCGCGACCGTATGGCTGAAATTTTGCAGGAGCAGGGGCTTAGCCTGGAAGGCATCGCCAGTGGCGGCTATGATGGAGGCAAGTTTAACTTGAAAGGGGTTGACTATATCCTGACCGGGGCCATCACCGAGTATGGTGAATCGGCAAAGGCCGTCAGGGTAAAGGGTTTCTCCAAGGATGAGCGCTTTGCAACCATGGCTGTCGATATCAGGGTCTTGGATGTTGCCAGTGGCGCCATTGGCTTCGCCGATACGGTAAGGGTCGAAGCAAGTGGCGGCGGCGCCATAGGGCTTAAAGGCTTTGCCTCAGGCGGCGATGATAGCAGCGGCACTTTGCTTGGCCGAGTCATGCGAGAGACCGCTACCAATGTTACCAACTTGATCGTATCAACAATTTATCCGATTAAAGTAGTAGCGGTAACCGACAAGGGTGAGATCATGCTCAATTACGGGAATGGTCTTTTGCGAGATGGGGATAGTCTTGAAATATTCAGCCAGGGCGAATCATTTGTTGACCCGGATACGGGTGAAGAATTGGGTAGCGAAGAGGAGCTGATAGGAAGAGTTAAGGTGTTTAGTGTTCAGGCGAAGTTCTCCAAGGCCTCTGCTGTTGAGGTTGAAGGGCTCGATAGTGGTCGTATAGAGAAGGGTATGATTGCCCGCTTTGCAAAGTCCGCGGGACCCAAAAAGCAAAAGAAGAAGAAAAAGAAGCTGTGGTAGCAAGCTCATACACGGCGGCCGGCGCATAATCCTGTGACCGTCCCAATCTAGCTGTGTAGCATCTATCGTTTCTCCTACTCTGCCCCTGCCCGCAGGGGTAGATAGGAGTTACCGGCAGAAAAGGTGACTTTTCAGCTTGTCCGCCAAGCGCTCGTCTCATCGCCCGATACATAACAAGGATGGCACTCCTTGCAACTAAGACGGCAATGGCAATAATACGGCGCTATGACGGCGGAAATTCTAATCAGCGTGGAGGGGCTTGCGCGTCGTTTTGGCGCACATCAGGCGGTGGACGGGCTGAGCTTTAGCCTGCGCCGCGGCGAGGTGCTCGGTCTCCTCGGGCCGAATGGCGCCGGCAAGACCACGACCATGCAGATGATCTGCGGAATACTGGCCAGCAGCGGCGGCACCGTATCCATCGTCGGCCACGACATCATTCATGCGCCCCGCCAGGCCCGGGCACACATCGGCTTTCTGCCGGAGACGCCGCCGCTGTATCCGGAGTTGCGGGTGGATGAATACCTGCATTATTGTGCGCAACTGCGCCGGGTGAGGAAGACAGATCTGCCCGCCGCCCTCGCCCGGGCCAAGGCGCGCTGCGGTCTGGATGCGGTGGGCGGGCGCCTGATTAGGAACCTGTCAAAGGGCTATCGGCAGCGCCTTGGCATTGCCCAGGCCATTGTGCATGCCCCCGCCGTGGTCATTCTTGATGAGCCCACCTCCGGGCTGGACCCAAAGCAGATTGTCGAGATCCGCGCACTGATCAACGAGTTGGGCGCGGCGCACAGCGTGATCCTATCCACGCATATTCTCCAGGAAGTCAAGAGCGTTTGCGACCGGGTATTGATCATTCATCAGGGTCGGTTGGTGTTGGACAAGGCGCTAGATCAACTAGAACAGGGCGGACAACGACACTTATCTATCGCCTTGCGGCAGGCGCCGGCCGTGGAAGAGTTAGCGCAGATCGCCGGCGTCGATCAGGTTACGCAACTGGACGAGGGGCGCTTCCGCATTGAGTATGCGGCCGGGGAGGACATGCCCGCCATCCTCGCCGCGCTTGCCGCACAAAAGGCCTGGGGCATGTATGAACTGCGGCCGGAGACAGATGATCTGGAGAGCCTATTCATGCAGCTCACACGCAAAACAGCGCCTTATAAAGACACGCCATCATGATCGTGCTCGCCATCGCCCGGAACGAATTGCGCCGCCTGTTTGCGTCACCCCTGGCCTGGACGATCCTGGCGCTGGTGCAATTCCTGGTGGCCCTGTTCTTTTTTATCCTGCTCTCCCAGTACCTTGAACCGACCGGCTGGCAGGCCGGCCGCGGCCTAACGGCGATGGTCGTTGGCGGCGCCTTGCAGGTGGCGGCCATCATCTTGTTATTGATCACGCCCTTTATCACCATGCGCCTGTTCAGCGAGGAATACCGAAGCGGCACCATTGCCTTGCTCTTCTCAGCCCCTGTTTCCATCAGCGAGCTGGTGTTGGGCAAATATCTCGGCGCACTGGCCTTTTTCTTTTGTGCATTAGCGATGCTGGCGCTGATGCCGCTCAGCCTCCTGGTGGCAACGCCGCTGGACATTGGCCTGTTGTGCTCTGCCGGCCTGGCACTCGCCTTGTTAGTCATGGCGCTGGTTGCGATTGGCCTATTTATATCGAGCCTGACTGAACAACCGGCGCTGGCCGCGCTTAGCACCTTCGGCCTTTGCCTTGTCTTCTGGCTGATACATATCGCCGCGAACACCGGCAATGCACAGCAGGCGGCGATCTTTGGCTATCTTTCCCTGCTCAAGCACTACGAGAGCCTGCTGAGCGGCATGTTCAGCTCGGTCGATGTGATCTATTACCTGCTGGTGATCGTAAGCTGCATTGCGCTTAGCATCTGGCGTCTGGATATGAGGCGCACCCAGCCCTGGCCGCCGATGGACACCAGAGCGCAACTGGCCCTTCACAGCATTGCCCAGATCGCCCTGCTGCTTATCTTCGCCGGCCTGCTGGCCTGGATGAGCACCCGTTATGTCTATGTGGCCGACTGGACCCGGGATGGTCGGCACGGCCTATCGGCGGCCAGCCTTGCGACATTAAGCAAGATGGATGACGCCCTTGAGATCACCGCCTATGCCCGCGAGCAGGTGGTGCTGCGCGATGCGATAAAAAAGTTCGTGGCGCGCTATCAGCGCAACAAGGACGACATTGTGCTGCGCTTTGTCAATCCCGATGCCGTGCCGGATGAGGTCCGCAACCTGGCGATCAGTGTCAACGGCGAACTGGTGCTGCGCTACAAGGGGCGCAGCCAGCATGTGCGCAGTGCCGACGAGCAGGCCTTCACCAACGCCTTGTCGCGCCTGCTGCGCAGCAGCGAGCGCTGGCTGGTCTTTATCGAGGGGCATGGCGAGCGACACCCACTAGGCAAGGCCAACCATGATCTGGGCCTGTGGGCCGAACAGCTTGCGCAACGCGGTTTTCGCATCCAGCCGCTTAATCTCAGCGAGGCGCGCAGTATTCCGGAGAACACCAGCGTGCTGATCCTGGCCGGCCCGGCGGTGCCCTATCTGCCCGGCGAGGTAGAACGCATCCGGTCTTATTTGGATGCGGGCGGGAACCTGCTCTGGCTGCACGATCCGGGCGCACTGCATGGGCTGGAGCCTGTGGCGGCCTTGCTGGGCATTGCGTTTCCACCGGGCACTATTATTGACTCCGCCGGCCGCCTGATCGGGATTGATGATCCTACCATCGCGCTGGTCACCCGGCGGCTGTACGGCGAGCACCCAACGCTAAACGATATGACCCTCACTACGCTCTTCCCCCAAAGCACCGCCATCACCAGCCTGGCGGATGACCGCTGGCAGGCACGGACGCTCTTGTCCACCGGGGATCATACCTGGCAGGAGACGGGCGCGCTTAAGGGGGAAGTCGCCTTGGACGATACGGATCTGCCGGGGCCGCTGGCCATCGGTCTCGGCCTGGAGCGAGAAGTCGAACACGGGCTGGGCGAGATGAAACAACAGCGCATTGTCGTACTCGGCGATGGGGACTTTCTGGCCAATACCTATGTCGGCAATAGCGGCAACATGGAATTGGGCCTGCGCCTGATAAACTGGCTCAGCGATGATGATGCGCTGATCGCTATTCCGGCCACCACGGTCCTTGATGCGCACTTTGCCATGGGCGCAACCGCCGCCGGCATCTTGGGTGTCCTGTTCGTATTCATCCTTCCGCTTGCGCTCTTTGCCATCGGCTTGGGTCTCTGGTGGCGGCGGCGCACACTTTAATCCCGTGAACGCCCGTAGCCGGTTGACGCTCTGGTTATTTTTTCTGGTTGTCGGCCTGGCGGCCTGGCTTGTCACAACAAAACCGCATCATGAAGATGCCGCCGACCTTCCGTGAGCCATGTGCTTAGGCCGCGCATAAAAAAATGCCTGAATTACCTGAAGTTGAAACCACTCGTCGCGGGATCGAGCCTCACATCCTGGATAAAAGAATTGTCGATGTCATCGTCAGAAACCGCCGCCTGCGCTGGCCGCTACCGGCGGGACTAAAAAAGAAACTGGTCGGCCAAAAGATTATCCGTATTGCGCGGCGGGCCAAGTACTTGTTGCTTTATTTAGATGCGGGCTGCGTGATTTGGCACTTAGGGATGTCCGGCAGTCTGCGTGTGCTGAAGCAGCGGCGGCCGCCTTCGAAGCACGATCATATCGATATTGTCTTTGCTGCCAACACGATCTTGCGTTTTCGTGATCCACGGCGTTTCGGCTCCCTGCACTGGACCGCAGCAGACCCCCTTGAGCACAGGCTGCTTGGTCATCTTGGCCCGGAGCCATTAGGCCGGGATTTCAGCGGCGAGTATTTACACAAGCGCGCCGGCAGACGCCGCCAGGCGGTAAAGACATTCATCATGGACAGCCGCATCGTGGTCGGCGTGGGGAATATCTATGCCAGCGAGGCCCTGTTCCTCGCCGGCATTCATCCGAAGCGGGCGGCGGGGCGGATCTCCAAAGCGCGCTACATAAAATTAGCCCGGGCGATCCGGCGGGTCTTGGCCGCGGCGATTAAAAAGGGCGGCACCACCTTGCGCGACTTCGCCGATGAGCGGGGCCAACCGGGCTATTTCAGGATCGAACTAAAGGTCTATGATCGTGAGGGCCGGGCCTGCAAAAAGTGCAGCGCGCTAATCAAACAGATCCGGCAGGGACAACGCTCGACTTTTTATTGTTCCAGCTGCCAACAGTGACTATGCCCCAGAATCTCTTCATCTCTGCTACCGATCCTGTATCCTTGCCCTAATACCATCAATAGCTATAATTGAGGTTCACCATGACAGACTTAAGCGCTCAAAAATGCACGGCCTGTCGGGCTGACGCACCGCGTGTTAGCGCGCAACAGAAGCAGGAGATGCTGCCACAGATCCCGGACTGGGAGCTTATCGAAGAGGACAATATGGAACGACTGCGCCGGGTGTATAAATTCAACAATTTTGTTGAGGCGCTGGCATTCACGAACAAGGTGGGCGCGCTGGCGGAGCAAGAAGATCACCACCCGGCACTGCTAACGGAATGGGGCCGGGTAACGCTCACCTGGTGGACGCACAAGATCAAGGGCCTGCATCGTAATGATTTCATCATGGCGGCGAAGGCTGATCGGTTGCACGAGGGCGGGTGAGCCAAGCTGTGGAAAGAAGCCGCTGCCTTTTTATCGAAAGCGGGATGAGTGTAATTGCTCGTCCTGCGTATCGGGTACGGGGCGGCTATTCCTTTGCAAGGCTTGTCCCCGTGCAAAAGGGGGCCGGAGTCCGCTTAGGTTTCCGGCGAGACGTTTATATAGATTCCTGCCCCTGCTCGCAGGCAGGGGTGACGTTCTTGCGCAGGGATGACGGGGGATAAGGGCAACAATCCCCTACGCTGCCATCCTTGCCCTCGTCCGCCTTGGACACAGCAAAATCACAAGCCCTTCTCGCCCGCGGTGATACAGAAAATTTATCCAATGCGCACGGGCAATAAAGCGAGCCCTTGTATGACGGCGCTGTTTTAGGGGCGGAAGACCCTCGCCTCGCCCTCGCCGCGCGGGTCGCTAGCGGCATAGACCTTGTTTGCCTTTTTATCCCACAAGATCGCCTGCATGTTGCCATAACGGCGGCTTTTTTCTTCCAATTCGTGGCCCATGTCTTTGAGCGCCTTTTGCTCGCCCGGGGTCAGACCAAGTCTTTCAAACTGCACCCGGTCCGGCTCATATTGGTGGTGATAGCGCGGCAGGCTTACCCAGGACGCCGGCAGGCGCCCGTCGGCAAAGCCAAGCAGCGCCAGCAACACCATGCTGATGATGCGGCTGCCGCCGGGGGTGCCGACAATGCCGATGCGATCCTCGCTCTCCACAAAGGTCGGGGTCATGCTGGAGAGCGGGCGCTTGCCTGGGGCAATGGCATTGGCATGCCCGCCGATCAGGCCATAGGCGTTGGGCGTGTCTTCCTTGGCGGAGAAATCATCCATTTCATCATTGAGCAGCACCCCGGTGCCTGGGGCGACAAAGCCGGAGCCAAAGGGCAGGTTGATGCTCAAGGTACCGGCAACCCGGTTGCCGTGCCAGTCGATAACGGAAAAATGCGTCGTCTGTGTGCCGCTTTGCTCAAGGCCGGGCGTATCACCCAACTCGGCGCTGAGCGTTGCCCGCTTCCCATCCACCGTCAGGGCCAGCCCGGCAAGATAGTCCTCATCCAGCAGGCGCTGCACCGGCACATTCACAAAGTCCGGGTCGCCCAGAAAGATGGCGCGATCTCTGTAAGCCCGGCGCATGGCCTCGATCACATGGTGTTTGCGCGCAATCTCGCTCATGCCGGCCAGATCAAAATTCTCCAGTATCTGCAAAGCCTGCGCTAGGACAACGCCGCCGGAGGAGGGCGGTGGCGCGGAGACGATGCGAATGCCGTTATACTCAGTCACAATCGGCTCACGCTCTACCACAGTATAATTGGCCAGATCCTGCCGGCTCCATATACCGCCGTGTTCACGCACCCCCCGCACCAGGCGCTCGGCAAGCTCGCCGTGATAAAAGCCCAGCAGTCCCTTCTCGGCGATCTGCTCGATGGTACTAGCCAAATCCGGCTGCACGATACGATAGCCAAGCTGCGGCACCTCCCCGTCTTGCAGGAATATTTCTCTGGAGTCCGGATAAGCGGCCAAAACCGGCTGGCGCCAGCGAACCACCCGCCGGTAGCGCGGCGTCACATAAAAACCTTCCTTTGCATAACGGATGGCCGGGGCCAGCGAGCGTTCCAGCGGCAGCCTGCCGTAGTGCCGGGCCAGATGAACCAGGCCCGCCGGCAGGCCGGGAATGCCGGCGGATAAGGGGCCGTTGATGGATTTGTCTTTAATGACATTGCCCTGCTCATCCTGATACATGCGCGCATGGGCCAAGGCGGGTGCGGTCTCTCTGGCATCCAGCATCACCTGCCTGCCGTCCCCGGCCCGGTGCAGCAGCCAAAAGCCGCCGCCGCCAAAGCCGGAGCCGGCTGGCTCCACCACGCCTAAGGCCGCACTCACAGCAATCGCCGCATCAAAGGCATTGCCGCCGTCTTTTAAGATCTCCTCGCCTGCGGCAGTCGCCAGCGGGTGGGCGCTCGCAACGGCGGCGGCCGGCGGCCCCAATACC
This sequence comes from Gammaproteobacteria bacterium, assembly GCA_963923955.1. Classification (GTDB taxonomy): domain Bacteria; phylum Pseudomonadota; class Gammaproteobacteria; order Eutrophobiales; family Eutrophobiaceae. Next base: position 136,318 of record OZ000552.1, on the reverse strand, counting down.
ACATCCGCTCGGGCGGAAGTGCCAAGAATTAGCAGGGCAAAAAATAGAATTGACAGGCTTTGCTTCATAACGATCAAGGTTCTCAATCTGCCTGGTGTCGGCCTAGAAGTTCACAGTGACCTTGCCATAGATGTAACGACCGTTAAAGCCGTAGGGCGAGAAGCCCGAATAGGGGAAGATGCGAGAGAAGCGCGTTACGTCAACAACCGTGTTACGTGTTGCCTCTGGATACACGTCAAGCAGATTGTTGGCACCGACAGCGGCGGTGATGCGCTCTGATACGTCATATTTTATATCCAGATCGGTGATCCAGGCAGAACCAAGCGTTTCTTCGCGCTGCGGATTGTTGCTTGGCTCAACCACTTTGCCATAGCGCGTTGTGCGTGCTGTGACAGAGAACTTCTGCCAGAACCAGCTTGCGCCCAAGTTCAGCTTCGTCTCCGGGCTGCCCAACTCAAAACGGCGGAACTCATTTCCATCAAACAGGTTCGTCTGCTCAATGCCAATTTCCTGCAGCACTGCCGGCGGCTCGATAATATCCGTTACGTTGTTGTCGCTGTAGTTAAAACCACCGTTCAGATCAAGACGGCCCCTGCCGCCCAGATCAAAGGAATAGCCGGCCACAATATCGACGCCTTGTGTGCGGCTATCAATGCCGTTTAAGAAGAAGCGCGCACGGTTCGCGCCTGTGCCTTTGAGCAGCCCTTCAACGCCGGCACCGGACAGATTGGATGAGAGTACGATACGGTCTTTAATTTTGATGTTGTAATAATCAACCGTCAGCTTGAAGCCGCCTGATGGTATCCAAGAGAAGCCGCTGCTGAAGCTGAAGGAGGTCTCCTCTTCAAGGCCGGGAGAACCAAGAGCCTGTGCTACATCGCTTGAGGGGCGGAAGGTGCCGGTTTCTGTTGGCTCACCGTCAACGAAAATCGTTGCAATCGAGGTGAAATGCTGCTGCGCCAGAGACGGCGAACGGAAGCCTGTGGAAGCAGAGCCGCGCAGTGCGAAGGTTTCAGTGAGCGCATAGCGTGTTGCGGTTTTCCAGTTAAAGGTGGAGCCAAAATCGGAATAATCCTCAAAACGACCCGCCACGGCCATATTCCACTGCTCGGTGAGATCGGTATCCAACTCGAGATAGAAACCATAGCTGCTGCGGCCATCGTCCACTTCTGAGGCGGGAGCAAAACCCGGGAATACCTGTGAACCGGCGGACCCAGAGAACGTACCCTGAATGTAAGACGCCTCCTCGCCGGCATCAATTTCGTAGTTTTCATCGCGATATTCTGCGCCAAAGGCCACGCTTAGCGGATTGGGCAGAAAGTCCGCCTCCACCAGACGGCTGAAATCCGCATTCAGCGTCAGTTGACTGTTGATCAGGTGGCCGGCATCAAACTTTGTTGGGCTGGTCGGGCCGAGCGAGGTATTCAGGGAATTGTCCACCCCAAAGTGGAAATCATCTTTGCCATAGACAAGAGAGACATCAAAATCCCACTCGGAGGCCTGGCCGCGTACACCAGCGGCGAAGGAATAATCATCAATGTCTGAGGTGATCAGCGGCAAGAAGCCGTCCGGGTAAATTGCGGGTACGTTGCGGCTGTTGCCCGGCAGGCGGTTAAAGCCGGCGCTATCACCGCTACGGCGGCTGTAGCTGCCGAAGCTGTATAGTGCAAGCTCGCCAACCGGCAGGGCCGCGTTATAGAACAGGTTTATATCTTCAACGTTGGCATTGCCAAAGCGCGTGTTGTAACGATCATAGCTGAGCTCGCGCGGATCCAGCGCACCATTGATGCGATCATAGGCTTCACGGTCATCATAGTCTGAGCGATTGGTTGCATTGCGGTCACGATATTCAAGCGATACGTTCAAGAAGCCGTCTGCGCCGAGGGCAAAGCCCGCATTCCCGCGCAGCGTCATGGTTTCGCCGTCTGTGCGACTACGGTCTTTACCTGTAGTGAGCGCCAGCTTGCCGTCAGCACCAACAGCAACACCTTCGAGTTCCGGCACACCATCCAATGTTGTCACGTGCGCGCCGTATGACACCGACATCGTGCCGCCCTTGCTCGCATCTTTCAGCACAACGTTAATCACCCCGGCGACCGCATCGGAGCCATACTGCGCCGCGGCACCATCACGCAGCACCTCAATGCGCTGGATCGCGTTTATGGGAATTGCGTTAAGGTCAACAGCAGAAGAGCCGCGCCCAACGGAGCCGTTGAGGTTCAGCAGCGCACTCGTATGGCGGCGCTTGCCATTGACCAGCACGAGTGTATGGTCAGGTGCGAGACCACGCAACTGCGCCGGACGTACATGGTCAGTGCCATCCACGACGGACGGCTGTGGAAAATTGAAACTCGGCAGCAACATCGCCAAGACCTGATTGGTTTCAGTCAACCCGGTTGCGGTGAGCGCTTGGGCATTGAGCACATCAATCGGCACACTGCTGTCCGCCACCGTGCGGTCCTTACGGCGGGTACCAGTAACAAGCACTTCTTCAATATCGCTTGCGCCCGCGCCGGGGGAGACTTGTGCCATAGCAAGCGGTGCTGCTACGGCTATGGATACGAGTGATGCAACGAATAGCGCACCAAGGCCCTGATGTTTCTGTTTGTTCATGAAAGCGTCCTCATAATGTAAAAACTTTTTCGATGATTCATTAAGCATAGGCCAAACAGTCTGTGGAATACAAGGTTTTTACAAATTTAGGGCAAATTCAGGCACCAGCACCAAGCCTTGTATGTTCCCTCTTGTCTATTGCGTTTTTCTATGACGATTAGGGACTCTCAACCTGCCTGTTGTCCACTTAGGCGCTGATATTTTTCATACAGCTGCGCTTGGGTCTCCGGATAGGCGGGATTTGGCGGGATGCACTCCACCGGACACAGCGCCACGCATTGTGGCTCTGCAAAGTGGCCGACACATTCCGTGCACAGTTTGGGGTCGATCTCGTAATACTCTGCGCCCTCGTAGATGGCATTGTTTGGGCAGGCGGGTTCACACACATCGCAATTCACGCAGGCATCGGTAATCATCAGGGCCATGGCGAGAGGATGGTATTATTTGCTCAGACGCTCTTGCACGGCCTTCGTCACCTCCGGGTGCAGAAACTTGCTTGCATCGCCGCCCAAGCTGGCGATTTCACGCACCAGGCTGGAAGAGATATAGCTTAAGTGTTCGGACGGGGTAAGAAATACGGTCTCGATTTCCTTCATCAGGTGGCGATTCATGCTGGCCATCTGGAACTCATATTCAAAGTCGGATACCGCCCTAAGACCGCGAATGATGACCGAGACATGCTGTTTCTTGGCCACGGCCGTTACCAGCCCGGAAAAGTTGCACACCTCTACGTTTTTTAATCCGGCCAGGGCCTGCTCTGCAAGCCAGGTACGTTTTTCGGTATCAAATACGGTCTTTTTATTGGTGCTGTGCGCAACCGCAACGATCACCTGATCAAAGAGCCGGGAGGCGCGCTCGACAATGTCGCTATGGCCATTGGTTATCGGATCAAATGTTCCCGGGTATAAGGCCCTAACCGTCATGTTTTGCTCTTTAGTATTAAGTCGTGTACGTCAGTAATTGGTATTGCACCCGGCCCGCCGTCTTCTGCCTTGTCTGCACGAGGCCCGGGGCCTCCACCCTCACGCCCGGCTCGCTTTCGATATAAACCAGCGCGTTGTGGCGTAAATAGCCCTTATTTAGCAATAACTCACAGATTTTTTCTGCTAGTTGCCCGGCAAAGGGCGGGTCAAGAAATACAATATCATAGGCGCTCGCAGCAGGGCCGGCCAGCCAACGCATGGCATCGGCGTGATGGATCTTCATTCGCCCTTCCGCACCAAGCCGGGCAGCCTGGCGCTCCAGCATGCAGACAAGCTGTCGATCTTTTTCTATGAGGCAGGCTGTGGCCGCCCCGCGTGAGAGCGCCTCGAAACTTAACACGCCGCTGCCGGCAAAGGGCTCCAGGCAGGCGGCGCCCTGGATGTGCGTCTGCAACCAGTTAAACAGCGTCTCACGTATCCGGTCGGGGCTGGGCCGTAGTGTGGCTATATCCTCAACCGGCAGTCTGCGTCCGCGCCAGGCCCCGCCGATGATACGTATGCCCCCCGGCCTCTTAGGTCTTGCGCCCAGCGCTCATTCCTCTTCTGTAGTCCACGTTGCTCCCCTTACATTTAGGTTGCGCTCTTGCCTTAGAAGGCTGGATATTTTAGTAGCTCTTTTTCGTCATTCTTTGCGGGGCTTAATGATACGATAGCCTTCCGTATCCCGCTAGGATGAGCATAAAAAAGATAGTATAAAAACCGCATGTTTGGGCTAAAAAAGAAAAAACCGGCGGAAGATTCTCCCGCGGCGCTGAAAAGGCTGCGCCGAGGATTGCAGCGAACACGAGCGGGGCTGTTTTATGATCTTGGCGCGCTGTTTCGCGGCTCCGGAAGAATAGATGCCGCACTGCTTGAAGAGATAGAAACCCGCCTGTTGCTCGCCGATGTGGGCGTGGATTCCACCCGGCGGATCATTGACGGCCTGTCGGAGAGCCTTGCGCGAAGATCCCTGCCCGATGCCGAGGCTTTGTTCTCTGCATTGCACGAGCAGATGGTGTCCTTGCTGCATCCTGCCGAACAACCGCTTGCCATACCTGAGAGCGGGGAAAAACCTTTTGTGACCCTGGTCGTCGGCGTCAATGGCGTCGGCAAGACCACCACGATCGGCAAGGTCTCGCAGCACTTCTCCAAGCGCGGCTATTCCGTCTTGTTGGCGGCCGGGGATACCTTCCGTGCCGCGGCCACCCAGCAGATCCAGTCCTGGGCGGATAAGGTTTCCGTGCCGGTCATTGCCGGGCAGGGCGGGGCGGATGCAGCGGCGGTGATCTTTGACGCCTTGCAATCGGCCCGGGCACAAGGCCTTGATCTGCTCATCGCCGATACCGCCGGCCGCCTACATAACAAGAACAACCTGATGGGCGAGCTGAAAAAGATCCACCGCACCATCCGCCGCTTTGAGCCTGCGCCCGGGCTGGAGGTCATGCTGGTGCTCGATGCCGGCACCGGCCAGAACGCTCTGGCGCAGGCACGGGAATTTCATGCGGCCATCGGCATCGACAGCTTGAGCCTCACCAAACTGGACGGCACGGCAAAGGGCGGCGTGGTCTTTGCCCTTACGGATTTGCTTGCGCTGCCCATTCGCTTTATCGGTGTCGGCGAGGGGGCGGAGGACTTACGCCCCTTTAACGCCCGTGATTTTGTCGAGGCGCTGCTGTTTGTTGAAGCATGATCAGGTTCATTGATGTCTATATGCGTTATGCGGCCGGGGATGATGCCCTAAAACGCATTAACCTGCACATTGAGCGCGGCGCGATGGTGTATGTTACCGGGCGCTCCGGTGCCGGCAAGAGCACCCTGCTGCGCCTGATTGCCTTGATCGAGCGCCATAGTCGCGGTCAGATCATCGTTAATGAGCAGAACTTAGAGCGCATCGCCGGAAGACGCATTCCCTTTTTTCGCCGCAGCATCGGCTTTGTGTTCCAGGATCATCGCCTGCTGGGTGATCGCACCGTGTTTGACAATGTCGCCCTGCCCCTGGTGGTCGCCGGCTATCGCTATCAGGACATCAAACGGCGCGTACGCGCAGCGCTGGACAAGGTGAGCCTGTTGAACAAGGAGCGCTCGCGCCCGGCTTCTCTCTCAGGCGGCGAGCAACAGCGGGTCGGCATTGCCCGCGCCGTGGTACATCGTCCCGCGGTGTTATTGGCGGATGAACCCACCGGCAACCTCGACCCGGCCTTATCATGGGACAGCATGAAATTGTTTGAGCAATTTAACCGCGTCGGCGTGACCGTGCTGATCGCCAGCCACGACCTGGACATGATCAGGAAGATGAAGAAAAATATTATCACCCTGCGTGACGGGCGCATCCTCACTCATATCGGGCATACGATCAAAGAATGAGAAGGCGCCGCAGAAAAGCCGTTTCCATCAAGGGCCTGCAACGGGCCTTTCTCACCTGGCTGGCGCAGCATGCGCAGGCCTGTGTCTTCAACCTTGGACAGCTCTGCAAAAACCCGCTCAGCAGCCTGATGACAACGGCGGTGATCGGCATTTCTCTGGCTCTGCCCGCCGGCTTTTACCTGCTCTTGGAAAACGCAAACCGGCTGACCGGCCGCTGGGACGGCACGGTACAGATCACCTTGTTTTTACGACAAGACCTGGATGCGGCGCGCACAAAGGCGCTGGCGGATGAGCTTAGCGGCTCGGCGCAGATTGCGTCGGTGCAGCTAATCAGTCCGGCTGAGGCGCTGGCTGAGTATCAACGCGCCTCGGGGTTTGCTGATGTGATTGACACCTTAGGTGAGAACCCGCTGCCGCCCATATTGCTGGTGCGGCCCGAGTTCAGCGCGCCGGGCGCGGAGCAGGTAGATGGGCTGTTGTCGGAATTAGCCGCATTAACCGCGGTAGAGAGCGCCCAGTTTGACCGACAGTGGGTGCGGCGCCTGTTTGCCATCATCGACATCCTGCAAGGAAGCATTATGATCTTATCGGTCTTATTGGCCCTTGCCGTTCTCCTGATCGTGGGCAACACCATTCGGCTGGCGATCTATAACCGCCGCGCGGAGATTGAGATCAACAAGCTGTTCGGGGCTACCGATGCCTTCATCCGTCGCCCCTTCCTCTACGCCGGCCTGGTGCATGGCTTAGGCGGCAGCCTGATCGCCTGGCTCTTGCTGCAAGCCTCCATCATCGCCCTGCGCGGGCGGGTCGGCGAGCTGGCCCGGCTCTATTACAGCAACTTCGCCCTGAGCGGCCAGGATCTGGCGCAGGCCGGCCTGCTGTTCTTTGCCGGCGGCCTGCTGGGCCTGGCGGGCTCCTGGCTTGCCGTGTCCCAGCATCTCAAGGCGCTTGAACCGGCCTAGTCTTTATAATTCAATAACTTGGTGCCCTGATTTGAACTCATTAAAAGATTAGCACTCTAAGGTTTAGAGTGCTAAAATCTTTTTAGAAAAGCTCTGAACAAGTACATGCGGGACTTGTCTTAAGGCGCTAAACGAAATCATCGCTTCTTTACTTATATTTTGGAGTTAGTCATGCAACCAAACATGAATCTGCAACTGGCCCTGCCCACAGGCTCGCTGGATAACTATATTCACTCGGTCAACCAGATCCCGATGCTGAGCGCGGAGGAAGAACAAGCGCTCGCCCTGCGCCTGCGCGATAAGGATGACTTGGACGCAGCCCGTCAACTGGTCATGTCTCACCTGCGTTTTGTTGTCCGCGTCGCCCGCGGCTACAGCGGCTATGGCCTGCCGCAGGCGGACCTGATCCAGGAGGGCAACATCGGCCTGATGAAGGCGGTCAAGCGTTTTGACCCGCAGGTCGGTGTGCGTCTGGTTTCCTTCGCGGTGCACTGGATACGGGCGGAGATGCACGAATTCATCCTGCGCAACTGGCGCATCGTCAAGGTGGCCACGACGAAGGCACAACGGAAACTGTTTTTTAATCTGCGTTCGGCAAAAAAGCGGCTCGGCTGGATGAGCCGGGATGAAGTAGATGGCGTGGCCGAAGACCTGGGCGTCTCCGCCCGCGATGTCATGGAAATGGAAAAGCGGCTGAGTGCCTATGATGCGGCCTTTGATGCCCCGGCCGCAGAAGATGATGATGGCGCGGCCTTCGCCCCGGCCGGATACCTGGAAGACCAGCGCGCCGGGCCGGAACAGGAGATAGAACAGCGGCAAAACCAGGAACTGGATCAGGCCGGGCTGGCGCAGGCAGTCGCGGCGTTGGATGAAAGGAGCCGGGAGATTATACAGAGCCGTTGGCTTAGCGATAAAAAAATGACCCTGCACGAACTGGCGGATAAATTCGGCTTATCCGCCGAGCGCATTCGCCAACTGGAACAACAGGCCATGAAAAGGATGCGGGCGGTTTTGGCCGCATAAACATAAAACCGCGGTCGCTCCCCTATCAGCCCGGGGCTGTAAAGACAGCATCCATCTAATACCCGAGAAATGACGTTGGCAGAAGTGCCTGCTGCGCCACAAGAAATAGCCTGTGAGATGGCCCCGGAAATGGCTTGGGCGATGGCCTAAGGAAGTGGCCCAGGCCAATGAAAGAACGGCCGATTACTCCTCCAGCGCAAAGCGCAAAACCACGCCCTTCTCCACGCTGAAATTTGCTCGGTCGGTAATGCTGTCCGCTATTTCATACTCCCATTCTTCCACCGCATCCACGGCCGCATCATCAAACACACCCTCCGGCTCAGCGTTAATCGCCCTGACATCAAAGGTTTCTCCCTCGCCATTCACCTTAAAGGCTACTTGCACCCAGCCGCCCACGCCTCTACGCATGGCCGATTTTGGGTACCTGGGATTGACCCGGCGCGTTAGTGTCAATGCGGATAAGTTTCTTACCACCGTCTGCAAGCGCTGCGCCTCGGCAAGCGCCTCCTCGCTCGCAGCAAGGGACAAGGCCGCCTGCACATAGGCCCTTCCCTGCTCAAGATTGTCCTGCTCGATATACTGGAAGGCTACAAGCTGGAGAGCCTCATTCAGGCGCAGGGCCAGTTCTTGGGTTACTGCATCGTCTGCTGCAAAGTCCTGTAATTTCCTTACGCTGTGTAAGGCATTATTGTTGGCGGGCGCTATGAGTTGGCCATTATCAAAGTGCCGATTAAATTCCTCCTCGATAGGCCGAATACGTTGCTGTTTATTTTGCTCGGCCAGCTGTTGCCGCTGTGCTGTTAGCCGGTCGTTGAGCAACTGCGTTCTTTGGCTAACTTCGGCCTGCAGAACATTCAGCAATCGCAACTCTTTCAGCCAGGCCTCGGCTTGCGGCAAATTATCCTTATCCGCCTCTGCGTCCACCCGCTCTATGAGCTTTCGCCCCAACTGTTCCCGGGCCGCCGCTACCCTTGCGTCATCAGGTGCCATGGAATTTAGCTGCGCCAGATAATATTTGGCGTTATCACGCGGCGGCGCTGTCAAGCTCCCCGCTTCCAGGCTCGCCTGCATAGATTGCAACAAGGCATCCACTTGCTGCGTGTCCTGCTGCTCCGCCATACCCATGTACAAATCCACCAGCGTATCGGCGGCCACGCCCTGCACCGCGGCCACCTCTTGCAGGATGCGGCGCGCTTCTTCGGGGTTTTCGTCCTGAATGTTCCGCCTGGCGATGACAACGGCGGCCTTGGTCTGTTGCTGAATCTTTGCATCAAAATCGGCAAGGCGAGAATCGTTCGGACGCAAGGTGCGCAGGGCCTCTACCTTCCCGGCCGCCTTGCTGAGTTCGTATTTATCCAGGTCCACATCCGCCTGGCGCAACAATAGTTCAATAAATTCATCTACCTTCTGATTTAAGGGCACATGCTCCGGGGCCAGCGCCAGGGCCTGGGAATAATAGTACAGCGCACTCAGCCCTTCCGGTGCAATATAGTCGCCGGACTGGATGGAGGACTGCGCCCGGCCTATGAGCGTATCGATCTGCAAAGCCCGCGTGCGCATGGCCTCCTGTTCGTCCTTCTCCTGGGCCGCTTGTTGGTCTTGGACGGGGGCGGCGGCCTCTTGTGAGACGGCGGGGGCGGTTTCCTCCTCATCCTTGCCTGAAAGCAGGCCGACTACCACCAACACCAGCACAACGACAACCGGCGCGGCGATCATCCCGATCTTTTTTATCTTCGCGGCAGCCGCAGCCTCATCTGCAGGCGCGGGGGGGGGGGGCGACCTTGCTCTTGGCAGCCGGTTTGGGCCTCGCCTTTTTTGCGGGTGCTGGCTTGGGTGCTGGCTTAGGCTCTGGCTTGCTTTGGGCGGGGGCGGGTTTGGCCCTTGCCTTTTTCGTGGGGGCCGGCTTGGGGCTTGCTTTTTTGGCAGGAGGCGGGGCGACCTCTTCTTCCTCGCTCTCCGGCGGTTCCGGGGGGGCAGACAGGGCTATGTGCTTCTCCACGGCATCACGCATGGTTTCATAGGCCGCCCGGCGATAGAAAGCTCTGGGCAGACCCATGTGCGGATTATGCAGACCTACGGATTTGGCGTATTTTTCTACTGTTGCAGCCTTTTTTGCGATGCAGATGACTACCTGGCTTGTGTGGGCGGCCAGGTGCTTCGCTACCACCCCCACCTCTTTTTCATCCATGCTTAAAGAATCCAGGAGAACAGCATGGACATCTTCTTGGTATTCATCAAAGGAGCTTTTGAACTCGCCGGGGCTGTATGCAATGCGCAGCATGTAGCCGCCGGGCAGGTCTTTGACTACCGGATAAATCTGGTCGACGAGCGCTGAGTCTCTGGAGAGCAACAGCAGGCATTTGGCCTTTGTAACGGAGGCCGAGTCTTCATCCTCGGCAGACAAAAAGATCTCTTCTTTCATGCGCACCTCCCATGAATCGCAGAACAAACACTAGCGGGGGCAATTTTTTCGTTTATCAATAATAAGGCCAATAAGGCGGGCAGCATTTAATGGTTTTTACGCACAGCAATAGTCCTCGCGCAAGAACTTCTGCCCTGGCGGGTCAGGATTCCGCGCCATCTTTTAATTACGGACACCCAGCCTTTTGCCCCCAACACAGCAAAGCATAGCCCACCATCAGGCAAACAACAAGAGGTAGTGATCGATAAGAAGCAGGGCAAACAGGGCCATCAGATAGATGATTGAGTAGGAAAAACCCTGATAGGCCAGCTTCTCGTCATGATCGAACTGCATTCTTATTGCGTAGTAGAGAAAGATCCCGCCCAGGAACACAGCACCCAGCAGATAGGCGAGACCGCTCATGTAGGTCACAAAGGGCAGCAGGCTGACGACAAACAGCACAATCGTATAGAGCAGTATGTGCAGGCGCGTGAACGCAAGGCCGTGCGTTACCGGCAGCATCGGTATGTCTGCATTGGCGTAATCATGCCGGCGGTAGATCGCCAGCGTCCAGAAGTGCGGCGGCGTCCAGGCAAAGACGATCAGGAACAGCAATAGGGAGTCCGGCTCCAGGGTGCCGGTAATCGCGCACCAGCCCAGGACCGGCGGGGCCGCGCCGGATGCCCCGCCGATGACGATATTCTGCGGCGTGGCCCGTTTTAGATACATGGAATAGACAAAGCCGTAACCCACCAGCGACACCAGGGTCAAGACCGCCGTCAGCACGTTCACCAGGAGGCCCAAGATCAGCATTGACGCAGCACAAAGCAAAGAGGCAAGGCACATGGCGGAGGCGACCGAAACCTTCTCTTGTACCAGGGGCCGGTGTTTTGTGCGCAGCATCAGGGTATCGATCTTTTGATCGACAATGTGATTGATCGTGGCGGCAGAGGCGGCAGCCAGGCCGATTCCTAAGGCACCAAAGACCAGGCCGGAGAGCGGCGGCAAGCCGGGCGTGGAAAGCGCCATGCCGACAATGGCGGTAAAAACAATCAGGCCGACGATCTTGAGCTTGCACAGCGCCAAATAGTCGCGCCACTTTGGCATGGCCATCAGCGACAGGCTGTTGTCAGACATCGTCATTATACCGCTCTTCGGGGAAGCGAATAATGCAGCAGCGTCACCATAGACAACAGCAACAATGCCGCCACGCCATTATGGGCAACGGCAACCGGCAGCGGCAACACCAGTAATATATTGGCGATGCCCAATACCAACTGCACCAGGAGCACGCCTAAAGAAACCATTCCCGCCACCCGCAAGGCGCCGCCGTGGACAAGGATCGCGCGCAGGGACAAGGTGCCAACGATGAGCAGGGTGAGCAGCGCCCCGAGCCGGTGGCTAAGATGTATGGCCGAGCGCCCGCCCGCATCCAGCACCCCGCCCTCATAATCAATGCCCAGGCCGCGCCAGAGTCTAAAACCCTCGGCAAAATTCGTCTGCGGCCACCAAGCACCGGCACGGCAGGTGGGGAACTCCGGACAGACCAATGCCGCATAGTTTGCGCTGGTCCAGCCGCCTAAGGATATTTGCACGATGATCGTTCCCAGGCCCAGCAGCGCCCAGGGCAGAAAACCCGGCTGTGCCAGCCCGGGCGTACTAGTCTGGCGTAATACCAGCCAGAACAACAGGCTTAAGATGGTCAGCCCGCCCAGCAGGTGCGCAACGACAACCACCGGTTTTAACAACAAGGTAACCGTCCACATGCCCAGCAGCGACTGAAACACCACCGCGCCGAGCAGTATGCTCGCCGGCACGACATATTGCCGCTGCCGCCAGGCCTGTATTGCCAGAAACAGGATCAAAAGGCCCAAGACCCCGGCGACATAACGATGCAGCATTTCCTTCCAGGCCTTGCCCTGGTGCAGGGGTCGGTCCGGATAGGCCGCATTGGCTTCAGAGATGGCCACGGCCTGGGCCGGCACGATCAGGGCGCCATAACAGCCCGGCCAGTCGGGGCAGCCCAGGCCCGCATCCGACAAGCGGACATAGGCGCCCAGCACAATAACGATCAGGGCGAGGCCCGTGGCAAGCAGCGATGTGATAAAAAAGCTTCTGGATGCAAGCATCAGCCCACCTTTGAATACTTCAATAAACGCTTTAGGTCTCTAATGATGCCTGATGGCTCCGCCCCCTGCTCGTAGCTCATCATCAAATTGCCCAACGGGTCAACGACATACAGCCGCCCGGCCTGTAAGGGCAGATCGCCCACGCTAAGGGCGAAGTGCGCCACATTGGGTTCTCCCCGGCCTACTGCGGCGATCAACTGCCGCTCATAGGGCCTGATGCGCTCAGCAGACAAGGCGGCCTTATCGCCCCCATAGCTGAACAGGACGCGCTGCACCCGATGGGAATGTTTGCCGGTCGCCAGTTCCAACTGCCGCATCTTGTACAGGTTCTGCTCGCAGTCTTGATTGCAGCTGCCGCCGAGCAGATAGACCAGGCTCCATTTGCCGTGCAGTGTAGCACTGTCTGTGCCTAGTGCGGGGTCAAACAGGGTAAGATTGGGCAGTGGGCGCGGCGGCTGGATCAGGGCGCCGTGGTTGACCTGGCCGCGCCTCTCGCCCATATCAGTGAAATTGACCAACAACCAGGAGCCGGCAACCGGGCCGACACAGACGACCAATAGCAAGATCAAGATATAGTGTTGCTGTCCGGTGCTTTGTTCATCTTTGCTCTTCATCGGGGCGCTTTGCTCGTTTTAGGTTCACCACCAGGTATATGATCGCCAGGGCCGTTGCCAGCGCAAACCACTGAAAGGCATAGCCAAGATGCCTTTCCTTCCCAAAGCCCGGCGCTGGCCAGGTGCGCAGAAAAGCGCTCGATGCCGACTCTTGTTCCGCCCCCGGCAGCCGCAGAACATAAGGAAACAAGGCCCAGCCCGTCTCCGCCGCCAGGGCTTCCAAGTCTATCTCCTGCACCAGATAAAGCCCTTCTCCGAGATTTTCCTCTTCTGTTGCGGCCAGTTTGATCCCCGTTGCCGGGGCCTTTTTTATAAGGCCGCTTAGGGTCTGCTCGCCATCGGGCAGGGCAATCAGCGGCGGCCTGCTGCGATCTCTCCCGACCGGCACCCAGCCATAATTGACCAGAATTTTCCGCCCTTCATCTACTAATGAAAAGACGCCATAGACAAAATAGCCCACCCGGCGCCCCATGACCTGATTATCAAGCAGGAAGATAGGCTCGGCATCAAAGCGGCCGCGCACAATGGCCTGTTGCCATTGCATCTTTGCCGGATCCTCGCCCAAGGCGCCGCGCGCCGCATTCAAATTTACCGCGGCTCCCGTGCTGCGCCGTTGATATTGCTCCTGCATGATCTGTTTCTGCTCGGCGCGCTCAAGCTGCCAGAAGCCTAAGCGCACGAGCAGCGGCAACAACAGCAGCACCGCCACGCTCGGCCAAAGACCGGGGTTGAATTGCCAATTAGCGATCTGCACAATGTCTTTCCGCTCTTAATCAAGGCTTATTTATGGCGAGAAAAGAGAGTATAGTAGCGATTCATTTCACTTAAGCCTGGCCTTATAATGACCGCAGCTGTACTCTTCAAAATCCTCATCGGCATGGTGTTGTTCGCCATCATCTGCTCGCTCGCATTCAGCGTCTTTTTCATGATCAACGACAAGGGCCAATCAACCCGCATGGCCAAGTCGCTGACCGTGCGCGTTGCCCTGTCCATTGCCCTGTTCGTCCTGCTCTTTATCGGCTTTGCCGCCGGCCTGATAAAGCCGCATGGTCTTGGGCCTGCGCAAACAGAAAAGGCGCTGCCTGCGCAACGCCTTCCTGATGCTGAAAAGTAGTTTTCGGTTATAGCCAATAGACGAAGATAAACAGCCCCAGCCAGACCACGTCAACAAAGTGCCAATACCAGGCGACACCCTCAAAGGCGAAGTGATGCTGCGGGGTGAAGTGCCCCTTCATGGAACGAAACAGGATGATCAGCAGCATTGTTGCGCCCATGGTGACATGAAAGCCGTGAAAGCCGGTCAGCATATAAAAGGTTGATCCATAGATGCCGGAGTTCAATGTGAGATCAAACTCATGGTGGGCATGAACATATTCCCATGCTTGTAAGCCGACGAAGAGAAAGCCTAGGGCGGCGGTGATTGCAAGCCACCAGCACAGCGCGGTGCGCTGCCCGCCTTTCAAGGCCCAATGCGCAAGGGTGACAGTAACACCGCTGCTTAACAAGATGATCGTATTCAGCGCCGGCAGGCCCCAGGCCGGCACGATCTCGCTGTACTGGGTGTACTTGTCCAGATCGGGGATGACGTGCATGGGCCAGCTGGCCTCAAACTCCGGCCACAGGACTTCGTTGGTAAAAAAGCCGGTCCCGTCACCCGCCAGCCAGGGCACGGAGTAGATGCGCGCATAATACAGCGCACCGAAGAAGGCGGCGAAGAACATAACCTCGGATAAGATGAACCAGCCCATGCCCCAGCGAAAGCTGATGTCCACTTGTTCGTTATAATTGCCCTTCAGGCTCTCGCCGATGACCTCGGCAAACCAGCCGAAGAACATATAGACCAGGGCGAGCAGGCCGATGATCAGGATGACCGTGCCGGGGCTTGTTTCATTTAACATGAAGGCCGCGCCGGCAAAGGCCAGAAACAGGGCCAGCGAACCGACCACCGGCCACGGGCTGGGCTCCGGGATAAAATAGGCGCCTTGGGTTTCAGACATGTCTCTTCCTCATGTGTTGGTCTTTATTATATCTTGGCATTCTCTGTCGCCGCCGCTCTGATTGCCACCTTATCCGTAATGTCAAAAAACGTGTATGACAAAGTCAGGGCGGAAAATCGCTGCGGCATCTTCGTATCTACGACAAACCTGACCAGCACCTCCAAGCGCTCGCCCGGCAGCAGGGTCTGCTCGGTGAAGCAGAAACATTCTGTCTTGTTAAAATAGACCGCGGCTTGCGTTGGCGCAACACTGGGGATCGCCCGCCCCACCATGGGCCGCGTTGATTGGTTTTCTATCACAAACCGGGCCTCGCCAAGCTGCCCGGGGCTGACTTCGACCTTCTCCTGCAAGGGGCGAAACTCCCAGGGTAGGGAGCGGGTGTTGGTATCAAAGCCGACTGCGATCACCCGGTTCGGATCAACATCCAGCGTCGCCGCCGTATCGATACTGATGCTGCCGGTCTTGCCGTTTAGGCCGGTAATGTCACAAAATACATTGTATAGCGGCACCATGGCGTAGCCGAAGCCAAACATGGCCACGGCCAACAGACCTAACTTCGCCGCCGTCCGGGTTATGTTCGACAAGATAGACTCCTATAGAAAATTCCAGAGAATATAGACAAGATATATGCCCACTGAGAGCGCGCCGAGGGCTGCCGCCAGCTTGATATTCGCCGCCGCCCTCTTGTCCTGGGCCGCCCGATCTTCGTTTTGCTCTTGCTCTGCCACGCTGATATTCACGAGTGCGCCGTTGCTGCCGTTACTACCGGCGGCTCGGTAAAGCTGTGGAAGGGCGGCGGGGAGGGCAGCGTCCACTCCAAGCCGTGGGCATCCTCCCATACCTCATCGCTCGCCTTGTCTCCGGCATACACACACTTGATCACCACCCAGACGAAGATCAGCTGGCTTAGGCCGAAGACAAAGCCGCCGATGCTGGAGACAACATTCCAGTCGGTGAACTGGGTGCTGTAATCCGGGATGCGCCGCGGCATGCCGGCCAGGCCGAGAAAGTGCTGCGGGAAAAACAGCACATTCACGGAAATGGTGGACAGCCAGAAGTGCCATTTACCTAAGGCTTCGTCATACATGTGTCCAGTCCACTTCGGCATCCAGAAATACACGCCGGCAAACAACGCAAAGACCGCGCCCGGCACCAGCACGTAGTGAAAATGCGCCACGATGAAATAGGTGTCGTGATATTGAAAGTCCACCGGGGTGATGGCCATCATCAGGCCGGTAAAGCCGCCCACGGAAAATAAGATGACGAAGGCCACCGCAAACAACATCGGCGTCTCAAAGGTCATCGAGCCCTTCCACATGGTGGCCACCCAGTTAAATATCTTCACCGCAGTCGGCACGGCAATCGACATGGTGGCATACATAAAGAACAACTCGCCGGCGAGCGGCATGCCGACGGTGAACATGTGATGCGCCCAGACGAAGAAGGACAGGAAGGCAATCGCCGCGGTGGCATAGACCATCGAGGCATAGCCGAACAAGGGCTTGCGCGCAAAGGTGGGGATGACCTGCGAGACGATGCCAAAAGCCGGCAGAATCAGGATATACACCTCCGGATGGCCGAAGAACCAGAAGATATGCTGGAACATGACCGGGTCGCCGCCGCCGGCTGCATCAAAAAAGCTGGTGCCGAAGAACTTGTCCGTCAACAGCATGGTAACGCCACCGGCCAGTACCGGCAGTGCGGCAATCAACAAGAAGGCGGTGATGATCCAGGTCCAGACAAACAGCGGCAGCTGCATGAAGCCCATGCCCGGGGCGCGCATGTTGAAAACGGTTGCGATGATGTTGATCGCGCCCATGATGGAGGAGATGCCGAGAAAATGTACTGCAAAGATCAGAAAGGGAAAGGCGTCCTGGGTCTGCAACACCAGCGGCGGATACATCGTCCAGCCGCCGGCCGGCGCACCGCCCTCCATGAACAGCGTGGAGAGCAGCAGGGTAAAGGCAAAGGGCAGGATCCAGAAGCTCATGTTGTTCATGCGCGGCAGGGCCATGTCCGGGGCGCCGATCATCATCGGGATCATCCAATTCGCCAAGCCCACGCCGGCCGGCATCACCGCACCGAAGATCATCACCAGGGCATGCACGGTGGTCATCGAATTAAAAAACTGCGGGTCAACATACTGCAGGCCGGGTTGGAACAGCTCGGCGCGAATGACCATCGCCATCGCGCCGCCGATGAAAAACATGATCAAGGCAAACACCAGGTACATGGTGCCGATGTCTTTGTGGTTGGTGGAAAACAGCCAGCGGCCGATGCCGGTGGGCTTGTGATCATGATGATCTGCGCGGGCTCCTATTACTTCGTCCCGGCCTATTACTGCTTCGCTCATTTGCCTGTCCTCATGCTTTCTATATAGCTTAATAAAATCAATCATCGGGCGGCCTGCACATCGGCCGCGCTCACCTCGCCGGCATCATTCCCCCATGAAGTCCGCTGATAGCTCATGATCGCGGCAATCTCAGCATCGGAGAGCTTCGGGCCGAATGCCTGCATGGTGGTGCCGGCTTTGCCGTTTAGAACAATATTCAGATGATCGGCCACCGGGCCGGTTACGACCGGCGAGCCGACTAATGACGGGAAGGCACCCGGGATGCCGCGGCCGTTGGCCTGATGGCAGGCCGAGCAGTGCGTGGTGTAGGATTGTTCCGCATCAATCTCGGCGGAAGCGGCCTTCATCTGCGCCACCCATTGTTGATATTCTTCCTGCTCCACTGCCCGCACAACAATCGGCATAAAGCCATGGTCACGGCCACACAACTCGGCACACTGGCCGCGGTAGATGCCCGGCTCTTCGATAATGGTCCAGTTGGAATTGACAAAGCCGGGAATCGCATCGCGCTTCCAGCCCAGATCCGGCACCCACCAGGCATGCAGCACATCGGCTGCGGTGGTCAAGATGCGGACTTTTTTATTGACCGGGATGACCATCGGGTTATCTACTTCAAGCAGATAGTTTTCAACCTCCTGCGGCGTCTTCTCGGAATCCCCACTTCTTACGGCGTTGTGTTCCGGGAGCAAGGAACTGAAAAAGCTCAGGTCTTCTTCCAAGTAGTCGTACTGCCAGTTCCACTGATAACCGGTAACCTTGATCGTCATATCCGGATCAGAGGCCTCTTCCATAAAGATAAGTGTCTTCGTTGCCGGCACCGCCATGGCAATCAGGATGATGATGGGGATGATCGTCCAGATGATCTCGGCGGTGGTGCTGTGGTGAAATTTTGCCGCAACCGCTCCCCTTGATTTTCTGTGGTGAAAGATAGACCAGAACATGACGCCGAACACACCAATGCCGACGGCCGTTACTATCCATAGTATCAACATGTGAAGGTCATAGACCTCGCGGCTGATCTCCGTTACGCCCCGGGTTAAGTTGAGTTCACCGTAGCCGGCCTGGGCCATCCCAGTCCACAAAAAAAACAAGGGGATCATGGCGGCTTGTAGATAGCTTCGCAGTGCCTTGACAAACATGCCGTCTTCCTCAAAAGATGATAATTAAAATGTCTAACAAGCCTTAGAGGGCCTGATCATATAGAAAGTTGCCGACCCCGATCACATTTAGCCTTTCATCATACATCAAATCAAGGGCCGGATGACAGCCCTTTTTTGCCGACCCAGATGCGAATCTTTCTCATCTAGTTTTCCTTAAATCCCATAGCCTTCTAATCGAAAGACCTGCTGTGCGAAGGCATCGGCCAGTTCGGCGGCATCGAAGCTTTCGCGGTGCGGAATGTGGCCCAGCAGGGGTGCGGGGATGGCATTGTCAATCGTCTCGATCATGGCCTGTGTCTCTTTATAAGCCGGATCGATGCTGTTTGCCACCCAGCCGAGCAGCCTGTGCCCATCGGCCAGAATGGCCTCGGCGCTCAGCAGCGCATGATTAATGCAGCCCAGGCGCAGGCCGACGGTCAAGACAACGGGCAGCGAGAGCGCCCTGACCAGATCTGTGGTCTGCAGGCCCTCCCCAAGCGGCACACGCCAACCGCCCACGCCTTCCACCACAAGGACCTCGCTCTGCGCAGACAGGGCCTGATAGGCTTCAACAATCGGCGCCAGGCGGATGGCTTGGGAGGCCTTCTGCGCCGCGATATGCGGGGCGATGGCCTCTGGCATGACATAGGGATTGATCAAGGCATAATCAACGGCCCTGCTGCAGGCGGCACGTATCTTTAGGCCATCCTCATTAACCAACTGCCCGTGCAGGATTTCCCCGCCGCTCGCCACCGGCTTCATGCCCGCCACCACCAGGCCGCGGCCCTTGAAGCCCTCCATCAGGCCCAAGGTAGTATGGGTCTTGCCGATCTCCGTGTCGGTGCCACTGACAAAGCAGGCGAATTTGAGCATGGCTCACTCCACGGCCCTTGTTCGTTTTAATGCCGACACCGGAAAGACCGCCGTTGCCGCATCTATTGCCCTTGCGGTCGGCACCGCAGGCGTCCAGGCATGCCCATAGACCACCTCGAAGGTGGCGGGCAGGCTGCCATCTGCGCGTAGGGCCTCATAAGCAGCGCGCATCTTTTCTAGCCGCTGCTTGCCGGTGATGCTGCGCCGCCGTCCGCGGTTGACATTGTGGGCGCCCCACTGTTTCAACTCCCTCATCAGCGCATAGACATCATCATAGGCCGAGGTAAATGTCTCCCGCTCCATGACCGGCTGTTCAAGCCCGGCCCGCAGCAGGGCGTCTCCCAGATCGTGCATGTCGATAAAGCGATTAACATGCACACACCCCTCATCCGCCGCCGCCCAGCTCTTGCGCAATTCCATGAGCGTATCCGGGCCGAAGGAGGAGAACAGAAACAGGCCGTTGGGCCTAAGTATTCTTGCGGCGCCGGCAAACACGGCATCGACATCATTGCACCATTGCAGCATCAGGCTGGAGCAGAGCATGTCAGCCGCGTTCTCCACCAAGGGAAGGCGTTCTGCGTCCGCACAGACAAAGGTCTGTTTATTAGATCGGCTTGGGGGCTTGCCCTTCGAAAACGTAAGCATGTCCAGGGCGATGTCCAGTTGGATGATCGCGGCGCGGGGGTAGTGTTTCTCCAGGCCGCAGGCCAGCCAGCCGGTGCCCGAACCCATATCGACAATTCTTTGGGGGGCAAGCCTTATGAGCTCCAGCCGCTCCAGCAGGCGCGCCGCCACCAGCTTCTGCAAGACCGCGACCTTCTCGTATCTGTCGGCGGCGGCGCTGAAGTTCCGCGCCACCTTGTCTTTTTCCGCAAAAAAGGCCTGCTCAGGCAGCATGTCTTTCTATCCCAAACTTTCCCAGCACCAAGGACAGGCATTCGAGCAGCCGACCCACCTGCGCGGCAGTATGCCCGGCCGAGAAGGTAATGCGCAGGCGGGCGCTATTGACCGGCACCGTCGGCGGGCGGATGGCGCTGATCAGCACGCCCTGCTCCAGCAGCTTATCGCTGATTCTCACGGCTGTTTCTGCATCGCCAATCATCAAGGGTTGTATCGGCGTAGCAGAATCTTTTAGCGGCAAAGCCAATTCATGTGCGCCCTTTTTGAAGCGCTTGATCAGCGCAAAGAGCTTCTCCCGGCGCCCCGGTTCATTGGCGGCGATCTCAAGCGCCGCGCGGTTGCTTGCGGCAAGGGCCGGCGCCAGGGCGGTGCTGTAGATCAAGGGCCGCGCCTTTTGCAGGAGGAAGTCTATTAGCTCCGCACTCCCCGCCACGAAGGCACCAGCACCGCCTAAAGCCTTGCCGAAGGTCGCCATCAGCACCGGCACATCGTTTTGATTTAGCTTAAAGTGCTCCAGGCTGCCGCCGCCACCCTCGCCCAGGACGCCAAGGCCGTGGGCATCGTCCACGATCAAGGTCGCGCCATGTTCACGACAGGCGGCGACAACCCCCGGCAGCGGCGCGATGTCGCCCTCCATGCTAAAAACGCCCTCGGTAGAGACCAGCCGCTGCCGTGCTGGCAGGCGCAGGCGGCGCTTCAATGAATCAATGTCCCGGTGCAGATAACGCCTTAGCCTTGCCCGGGATAAGATCGCCGCATCAATGATCGATGCGTGATTGAGTTTGTCTTGCAGAACTAAGTCTTGTTTGTCGCTCGCCAGGCCGTTCATGATCGCGAGATTGGCCAGGTAGCCGCTGGAGAAGACCAGGGCCTTGTCGCGGCCAGTATGCGCAGCGACAGCGGCCTCCAAATCAGCCAGGGCGCGGCTCCTGCCGCAGACCAGCGGTGAGGAGCCGCTGCTGATGCCGTAGCGCTCGGCGGCCTGTTTGAATGTGCGGATAAGGCGCGGGTCCTTGGCCAGGCCCAGATAATCATTGCTGCAAAAATTCAGCACTTGCTTGTCTTTCAGGCGGACGCTGGGGCCTTGTGCGCCGTCAATAATCAGGCGGCGGCGATAAAGCCCTTTGGCCTTTATCTGCGCCAGTTCGTGCGCATAGGCTGATGAGAGCATGGAAAGGCCGCTACGGCTCCCGCCCTATTGCTTTGCCTTGATGCCCAGGCGCGCAAAAAGTTGTCGGTCATTCTCGTTTTGCGGGTTTTCGGTGGTCAAGAGTTTCTCGCCATAGAAGATGGAGTTGGCCCCGGCCAGAAAACACAGCACCTGCATCGTGTCCGTCATCTCGCTCCTGCCGGCTGATAAGCGCACATAAGATCGCGGCATCAAGATCCTGGCCACGGCAATCGTCTTGATCATGGCAAAGGGATCCGGGGCCGCCGTCCCGGCCAGCGGGGTGCCTTCCACCTGCACCAGCAGATTGATCGGTACGCTCTCCGGCGGCTCATCCATATTTGCCAGCGTATGTAGAAGACCCACCCGGTCGTCTTCGCCTTCCCCCAGGCCGAGGATACCGCCACAGCAGACATTGATGCCGGCATTGCGAACGTGCGCCAAGGTATCCAAGCGATCCTGGTAGCTGCGGGTGCTGATGATCTGCGGGTAGTATTCTTTGGAGGTGTCCAGGTTATGATTATAGTAATCCAGCCCGGCGGCTTTGAGGCGCGCTGCCTGCTGCGGGCTTAGCATGCCGAGCGTGGCACAGGTCTCTAATCGTAAGGATTTTACCTCCGAGACCATAGCCAGCACTTTTTTGAAATCCTTCTCTCTGGGGCTGCGCCAGGCCGCGCCCATGCAAAAGCGGGTGGCGCCGCTTGCCTTTGCCGCTCTGGCGGCGGCGAGCACCTCGTCCAGCCGCATGGTTTCTTCGGCCTCTACTGGGGTATCATAACGGGCGCTCTGCGGACAGTAGGCGCAGTCCTCCGGGCAGCCGCCGGCCTTGATGTTGACCAGGGTGCTCAGTTGAATCTCGTTGGCATCAAAGCACTGCCGATGAACGCCCTGCGCCCGGTAAATGAGATCATTAAATGGCAGCGCGAACAGGGCCTTTATTGCCTGTTTCGACCAGCGCTCGGCAAGGTCTTGCTGTCCTTGTTGCGCCTTTGCAGGGGCGGCTTCTTGTTGTATAAGCATCGTTAGCTCTTAAATGGTTGGACTTGAAGTTTGTTCATCATAGTCTCAGGCGCGCCGCTGTCAACTTGATTCTTTTGCTATGGTTAACGGGTAATCCATGTTTCATTCTGCTCTGCTTCACTCTGCCCTGGGGTTTTTTGCCCCGTCGATCTGCCTGCTGTGTCGGGGCGAGGAGGCGCTGGATGGCCTTTGCGAGGCTTGCCGCATGGATCTGCCGCTGACGAAAAGCGCCTGTGAGCGCTGCGGCGTGTCATTGGCATGCGCAGGGCTGTGCGCAAAATGTATGCGTAAGCCGCCCAACTATGATCGCGTGCTCACCGCCTATGCGTATCGGTCTCCGGTAAGCCAACTCATCCGGGCGCTGAAGTATAATCAGCGCCTGGAGTTCATCTCGGCCGTCGGCGAGGGGCTGATCAGGCTGCTTAAGGCGCGACAGGAAGACCCGCCTAAGCGCCTGATCCCGGTTCCCTTGCATGGGCAGAGACTCATGCAACGGGGTTTTAACCAGTCCCTGGAATTGGCGCGGCTGCTGGGCAGGCGGCTGGCGATTAAGATTGATCCGGGGCTGGTGAGACGAATACGCGCAACGGCACCACAGTTTGAGTTGTCACCCAAGGCACGACAGGCCAATGTCCGCGGCGCCTTTGCACTTAGACGTCCGCCGCCTTATGAGTCGGTGGCCATTGTTGATGACATCGTTACCAGCGGGGCTACGGTGAACGAATTGGCGCGGCTGCTTAAACGGGCGGGGGTTAAGGATATTTCTGTCTGGGCCCTGGCCCGCACTGGTTAATCTCTTATAATCTGGCTTGCCTTTTTAGGTATCCAGGTTTTCGACTGTTAAGGCATTGAGTTCGATAAACTCGCGCCGCGGCTCTACCTGATCGCCCATCAGGGTGGTGAAGATCTCATCTGCGGCAATCGCATCTTCGATCCTGACTTGGGAGAGGCTGCGGGTCTTGGCATCCATCGTGGTTTCCCACAACTGCTCCGGGTTCATCTCGCCCAGGCCCTTGTAGCGCTGTACATGCAGGCCCTGGGCGGCATCTTCCAGCAGCCAGTCAAAACCCTCTTTTAAGGAGCCGATCTCCCTGCTCTTGTCGCCGCGAGAGATGCTGGGTGCCCTGGTTTCAAGGCGCTGTGCCAGCCCAACGAGGTTTTTATATTCCGCTGAGGCGAAGAAATCCGGCTGGAATACGTTTACCAGCTCAATGCCGTGGGTGTTAATCGTGATCTTGCCACCATAGCCCTGCCCTACCTCGGCGGCAAAGACCTGGGCGCTGTATAGGGCACCATTGGCTTTTCCGGTTTGTAAGCGTTCACTTATGCTTTCAAACCATCGGCCGAAGGCTTTCTCATCCAGGCAATCCTCCGCCTTAAGCGGAGATAGCTCCTGCATCGTGGTCAGGATATGCGGGTGATACCTCTTTGAGAGCCGGTCAAGGGCCTGGCGCATCGTCAGGTAATATTCGGCCAGCCCGGTCAGCGCCTCTCCCTGTACCGGCGCGGCACCCGCAACAGGCGTCAAGGCCGCCCCATCCAATGCGAGCTCCATAAAGTAGCCCTCTCTCTGGGCCTCATCCTTTAGGTAGCGCTCCTGTCTGCCCTGCTTGACCTTATACAACGGGGGTTGGGCGATATAGACATGGCCGGCTTCAATGAGCTGCGGTAGTTGCCGATAAAAAAATGTGAGCAGTAAGGTGCGGATATGGGAGCCGTCCACATCGGCATCGGTCATGATAATGATGCGATGATAGCGCAGTTTGTTTATGTCGAATTCGTCTCGGCCGATGCCGCAGCCCAAGGCGGTGATTAAGGTGCCCACTTCGACTGATGAGAGCATCTTGTCAAAGCGCGCCTTTTCTACGTTTAGGATCTTTCCCTTTAGCGGGAGTATGGCCTGGTTTTTTCGATCCCGTCCCTGCTTGGCAGAGCCGCCGGCGGAGTCCCCTTCGACCAAGAACAATTCGGACAGGGCCGGGTCTTTCTCCTGGCAGTCGGCGAGCTTGCCCGGCAGGCCGGCGATATCCAGGGCCGTCTTACGTCGGGTGAGTTCCCGGGCCTTCCGTGCTGCATCACGCGCACGGGCAGCATCGATGATCTTCTCGCATATCGCCTTGGCCTCTCCCGGCCTTTCCATCAAGAACTCCTGTAACTTCTCAGAGACACTGGACTCAACCGCCGGCTTGACCTCGCTGGATACCAGTTTATCCTTCGTCTGCGAGGAAAACTTTGGATCGGAGACCTTGATGGACAAGACTGCGGTTAGGCCCTCGCGCACATCCTCGCCGCTGATCACCACCTTGGCCTTTGCCGCGATGCCCTGCCGGTCCATGTAATGATTTAAGCCCCGGGTCAGGGCACCGCGAAGACCGGCTAAGTGCGTGCCGCCATCGCGCTGGGGGATATTGTTGGTAAAGCAAAATATATTCTCCTGATAAGAATCATTCCATTGCATCGCCAGTTGCACGGAGACCCCGTCTCTGTGCATCTCCACGGCAAGCACCGTTTCATGCAAGGGCGTCTTGTTTCTGTTTAAGTGGCTGACAAAGGCATTGATCCCGCCCTTGTATTCAAAGATGTCCTGCTTGCCGCTGCGCTCATCAGTGAGTTCAATGCGCACACCGGAATTCAAAAAAGACAACTCGCGCAGGCGCCGGGCCAGGATGTCATAATGAAATTCAATGTTGCGGAAGACCTTCTCGCTAGGCAGGAATCTTATCTCTGTGCCATTGCGCTCTGAAGCGCCCACCACTTCAAGCGCATCCTGCGGCACCCCACCGGCATACTCCTGCTGATAACACTCCCCGCCGCGGTAGATCCTCAGGCTTAGCTTCTCCGATAAGGCATTGACCACCGAGACCCCGACGCCGTGCAGGCCGCCGGAGACCTTATACGAGTTATCATCAAACTTACCGCCGGAATGCAGGGTGGTCATGATCACCTGGGCGGCGGACACGCCCTCTTCCTCGTGCCTATCCACAGGAATGCCGCGGCCGTTGTCTGCGACCGTTACCGATTCATCGCTATGGATGATCACGTTGATCTCGCTGCAATACCCGGCCAGGGCCTCATCGACACTGTTATCAACCACCTCAAAGACCATGTGGTGTAAGCCGGTGCCGTCATCAGTATCGCCGATGTACATGCCCGGGCGCTTGCGCACGGCATCCAGGCCCTTTAACACCTTTATCTGCGATGAACCGTAATTATTCTCTGCCGACATGATCAACTTGTCTCTATCAAGGCCACGATTATCCTGCCGCCCTTCGCACTTCCCCATGTTCCACATGAAACAAGGCCATTCTATCATTGATCTCGCCGCGCCGCCTCAGCTCTGTTGTTGTCAGGAATACCTGGGCCGACTGCTCGGCAAGTAGATCAAGCAGGCGAAGCTGCGAATCATGATCCAGCTCGGCGGCAAAGTCATCCACCAGGAAGACCGGCTTTTCCTTGCTGTAGGCCTCATAGACCTGCGCCTGGGCGACCAGCAGGGCATTGACAAAGAGTTTGACCTGGCCTCGCGAACAGACGGCGCTTAGGCGCTTATTATTTACATAAAAACCCAGGTCCGCCTTGTGCGGTCCATAGCGCGTATAGCCCGCCCTACGGTCCTGCTCCCTGTTCTGCTCCAGCAGGCTCAATAAGGGCTTGTCATCCGGCCAGCCTCTTTGCAGCCGTATTTCCGGGATTTCGGGAAGGCCATCTGCCAATAATGCCTGCAGCGCCGCCGCCAACTTTTGTATAAATCGGCCCCGTGCCGCCTGAATGCTGTTGGAGATGCTGAACATGGCCTGCTCCCAGCCAGCCAGCTCCTTAAGAATTGGCCTCTCTCCAGAGCGAAGCAGGCAATTCCTCTGTCGGAGTGATCGATGATAACTGCGCCACCAGCTAAGATAATTTGGTTCCACATGAAACATCGCCCAATCCAGCCAGTGCCGGCGCTGCCTGGGCGGGCCTATAATGAGCTGATGGCTGTCCGGCGTGATCAATATGAGCGGCACCTGGCGCGCCTGGGTGGAAACGGTGCGAATGGTCTCGCCGTTATATCGAATCAGGCTTTTCCCGTTCCCCCTCTCTATGCCAGTTGCCACCGGTAGCGAGGCGGGAAACCCCAATCTTGCGCTCACCTGCAGGGCCTCCTTGCCATGTTGAACCACCTCTGCCAAGCGTGTTGTGCGAAATGAGCGGACACGGGAGAGAAAATAGATGGCCTCTAATACGGCGGTCTTGCCGCTGGCATTCTTCCCGGCAAGCAGGTTCAGGCAAGGGGCCGGCTCTAATAAGAGTTCAGATAAGTTACGAAGCGATTTGACCTGTAGTTGTTCAATATACATACGCCTTAAAGACGCATGGGCATCACTACATACTTGCTCTCCTCTCCCTTCTCCGGCAACAACAGACAGCTATTATTCGGATCCGTCAAGCTCAGCTTTACCTTCTCAGTGCGTACAATGCCTAGGGCATCCAGCAGATAAGACACGTTAAAGCCTATCTCCAGCGCCGCACCGGCATAGGCAACCTCAAGCTCCTCTTCGGCCTCCTCCTGCTCCGGGTTATGCGCAAGCGCTCTTAACTTATTGGTTTCCAAGAGAATTCTAACTCCCCGATATTTTTCATTCGACAATATCGATGCCCTGGTCAGGCCCTGCCTTAATAACTCCCGATCCGCCACGACCTGTTCCACCGCCTGTTCGGGGATGACGCGCTGGTAATCGGGGAACTTCCCGTCTATCAGCTTACTGGTGAATTGCATGTGGGACAATTCCACTCTGATGTGGTTGGTGCTTATGCTTATCTTCGCCTCATCCTCTTTATCCTGCAGCAGGCGGCCCAACTCCACCACGCCCTTTCGGGGGATGATGATCTGTATGGTCTCGTCGGCCTCGATCTCTAACTGAGTGTCACACAGGGCCAGGCGATGGCCGTCGGTGGCCACGGCCCGTAGCCTTTCCTTGTCGATCTCAAGCAAGAGGCCATTTAGATAATAGCGCACATCCTGCTGCGCCATGGCAAAGGCGGTCTTGTCTAAGAGTTCCTTCAAGGATTGCTGAGGGATTGAAAACTGCACCATTGATTCGGCCATATCAATGGAGGGGTATTCCTGGGCCGGCAGGGTGGCGAGTGTAAAGCGGCTCTTGCCGGAGACAACCGTTGCCCGTCCCTCGTCAATGTTGATATCCAGGCTTGCCTCATCAGGCAATGCCCGACAGATATCCAGCAATTTTCGTGCCGGTAGGGTGATCTCTCCGGCGCCGCCAAAGGACTTGTTAATCGTGGTCTTTAACTCCACCTCCATGTCCGTAGCGGTTATAGATGTTGACTCTTCCGTTTCTTGTAGTAGCAGATTGGACAGAATCGGCAGGGCCTGCCGACGCTCCACCACCCCGTTGACCGCCTGCAAGGCAGGCAGGAGTTCTTCTCGTTGGATAATTACTTTCATAAATATACTCTTTATTTGTTGTTTATATAATTACACTTGTGGATATGTGGATAAGATTATTTTTCCTATTAAAATCAATATCTCATAAATTATTTTGTATTTATGAAGCAGATTGATTCAGTCTTTTTTCCTGTGCGCAAAAACTTGAGTTTTGTATCCGATGATTCCAAACATGGCTTATCCACAGCTTGCTCAACTCAGCGCGTCAGTATATTACTGAGATTACTATAGTCCTGCTCGATCTTATGTTCCTGTTGCCGTAGCGCGCTAATCTTGCGGCAGGCATGCAAGACGGTGGTGTGGTCTCTTCCGCCAAAGGCGTCCCCGATCTCAGGCAGGCTGTGCTTGGTCAACTCCTTTGACAGGGCCATGGCCATCTGCCGGGGTCTGGCAACGGAGCGACTGCGCCGCTTCGATAAGAGTTCTGCTACCCGTATCTTGTAGTATTCGGCAATGGTCTTTTGAATATTCTCTATCGTAATCTGCTTGTCTTGGAGCAATAGAAGATCACGCAGCGCCCGCCTCGACAGATCCATGCTTACCGCCTGTCCGGTCAAGTTGGCGTTGGCCGCCACCCGGTTCAAAGCACCTTCCAGCTCGCGCACATTGGCGCGAAAGCGCTCGGCGATAAAGAAGCTCACCTCATCCGGTATATGTGTGCCCGACTGCTCAGCCTTCTTTTTTATAATGGCCACCCGGGTCTCCAGCTCGGGGGGTTCAATGTCAACAGTCAGGCCCCAGCCAAAGCGGGATTTCAGTCTCTCCTCCAGGCCCTTGACCTCCTTCGGGTAGCGATCGCAACTCAGGACGATCTGCTGTTGTCCTTCGAGCAGCGCATTAAAGGTGTGAAAAAACTCTTCCTGAGAGCGCTCCTTGCCGGCAAAGAATTGGATGTCATCAATCAGCAGGGTATCCAAAGAGCGGTAATAGCGCTTAAACTCGTTGATGGCGTTGTGTTGCAAGGCACGCACCATGTCGGCGACAAAGCGCTCGGAGTGCAGGTAGGCAATGTTGGCGTCGGGTCGTAATTCCAGTATGGCACATCCAATGGCATGCATCAGATGGGTCTTGCCCAAGCCCACCCCGCCGTATAAAAACAGGGGATTATAAGCATCTCCCGGGTTCTTGGCGGTCTGCATGGATGCAGCGCGCGCCAGTTGATTGGACTTGCCTTCAACAAAGTTATCAAAGGAAAAGGCCGGGTTAAGGTTGTTTGAATATCGCTGCTGGGAGCGGGCCTGACCCTGCTCCTGCACCGCCGGTTGTGGTAATGGTTGACTCCCCACCTCGACACTAAAGCGCCAGTCATTGTTGGTAAAAAAACCGCCTAATAACTCTTCTATGCGCGCCGCGTACTGTTTATTAACCCAGTCAAGCACAAAGCGATTCGGCGCCAACAGGCGTATCGAGCCCTTTCTCTCTACCACCTGCAGCGGCCGTATCCATGTGTTGAATTGCTGCGGCGGCAGCTCTCCCTCCAGACGCTCAACACATAATGCCCACACTGACAAGATCAAGTCTCCTTAAGAAGGGTAACAGATATAAAAATTCATCCGCAGCATTATACTTGGGTGCCTCAAAGCGAGCTATGTCGAACCTAAAAAAACCTAAGGGGCCTAAGTCTATACCTATTCGCCGAACATATCCACCTAGTTCCGATCATTTAAGATCAAGCGAAGGAAAGATTGGCAATATTAACAAAGGATGAGTACTATATTCGGCTTTTTTAATCAAAAATTTGCAACCGACAGTGAAGAATAATGAAGCGCACATACCAACCAAGCAGACTTAAACGCAAGCGCAGCCACGGCTTCCGCCTGCGGATGCAAACCAAGGCCGGTCGCTCTATTATCAAGGCACGCAGGGCCAAGGGGCGCAAGCGACTGTCTGCCTAATATCGTGACGTCTTTGCAACAAGGCTTATCGCCAGCCAACAGGCTCAAAAAACCGGACGAATTTAAGCGGGTATTTAAGCAGCCCCTGCGCTCGATTGACGGGCAATTCATTGTCCTGGCCAGACAAAACCAGTTGCCTTTTGCCCGCTTAGGCCTGGCCATAGCAAAAAAGCACATACACTTGGCCGTTACCAGAAACCGGGTGAAGCGTCTGATACGGGAGAGCTTCCGCCGCAAGCAGGTAGACTTAAGCGGTCTTGATATTGTCGTGATGGCGCAGAAAAACCTTGAGCAGGACTGCAACACCGTCCTTAGCCGGGCCTTATCCAAGCACTGGAAAAAAATAGCCCGATGCGCCAGATAGTCATTGCCCTGATCCGGCTCTATCAGTACCTGCTTAGCCCTTATCTCACGCCCTGTTGCCGCTATTTTCCCTCGTGCTCGGCCTATGCGCACGAGGCGATTGAGCAGCACGGCGTTCTCAAAGGCGGGTGTCTGGCCCTGCGGCGCATCGTGGGCTGCCATCCCTGGTGTGAAGGCGGCCATGACCCGGTGCCTCCGGCGTAAAAGACCAGCCGCCGGTGGAAAGTACGCGATTTATTTTGATCCTCTCCCTGGCCCTGGTCAGCATGATGCTGTGGCAGGCCTGGGAGCAGGATTACGGCACGGCCCCTCGGCCGGCACAGCCCGTTGGCGCTCACCAGGACAGCGCCGCCGTAGCACCATCTGCGGATCTTCCTTCCCTGTCCAGCGCCGAGCTGGATCCGGCCGCGCCAGTTTTGCCTTTGGAAGAGAAGCCGGAAGAGCGGGCGCGCCCGATCAGCGTGCAGACCGACGTCTTTGCGATAGAAATCAACCCTAAGGGCGCCGGAATAGAACGGGCGGCGCTGCTGAAATACCCGATCGACCCGGAAAGGCCGCAGGAGCCCTTCGTATTGATGGAGCGCTCGCCGGAACTTTTTTATATCACCCAAGGAGGCCTGCTGAGCACCCGCCCGGCGCCGACCCACGAGCAGCTCTTCTCCGCCGCCCAGCCGGCCTATGTCCTGGCACCCGGACAGGATGTCCTTGAGGTGCCGCTACACTGGGAATCAGCCGACGGTCTCACGGTGACTAAGACCTTTACGTTTCGGCGCGGAGAATATCTGGTGAACATCAGCTATCAGATTGAAAATCGCACCGGGGAAGCCTGGAGCGGGCGTTCGTATCAGCAGATAAAACGAAACGACCCCGGCCGGGCGGGAAGGATGCTGATCTATACCTACACCGGCGCGGTGATTTCCAGCCCGGAAAACCGCTATGAGAAGATCGACTTTGATGATATGCGCGAGCAGAAGCTGGAGCAGGACATCAGCAACGGCTGGGCGGCCATGATCCAGCATTATTTCGTCACCGCACTCGTGCCGAGCGATGAGACGCTGCCGTATAAATATTACACCATGTCCCTGCCGGACAATCGCTTTGCCATCGGCGCCATCGGCCCGGCGCTTGCCGTGGCCGCCGGCGAGAGCGGCCTGATCAGCGAGCAGCTCTACTTAGGCCCCAAGATCCACAAGCGCCTGGCCGGAATAGCGGATGGCCTGGATCTGACCGTGGACTTCGGCGTCCTGTGGTTCATCGCCTACCCCCTGTTCCTGGTGCTGGACTGGCTGCATGGCCTGGTCGGCAACTGGGGCTGGGCGATCATCCTGGTTACCTTATTGCTGAAGCTGGTGTTTTATCCGCTGTCCGCCGCCGGCTATCGCTCTATGGCCAACATGCGCCGCGTGCAGCCGCGCATCATGTCGATCCGGGAGCGCTATAAAAACGACAAGCCGCGCCTGAACCAGGCGATGATGGAGATCTACAAAGAAGAGAAGATCAACCCCTTAGGCGGCTGTTTCCCCATCCTGGTGCAGATCCCGGTCTTTATCGCTTTGTATTGGGTGCTGCTGGAGAGCGTGGAACTGCGCCAGGCGGATTTCATCCTGTGGCTAAACGATCTGTCCAGCCCCGATCCCTATTTTGTCCTACCCATCATCATGGGCGCAACCATGCTGGTGCAGCAAAGGCTCAACCCGGCGCCGATGGATCCCATCCAGGAAAAGGTGCTGATGATCATGCCCTTTGCCTTCACCATCTTCTTTGCCTTCTTCCCCTCCGGCCTGGTGCTGTACTGGGTGGCGAACAACATCCTGTCCATCGCCCAGCAGTGGCAGATCACGCGCAGCCTGGAACATGCCGGCGCGGCCGCGCAGTCGAAGAAATAACTCCCGATTCATGGTCGACAGCGCGGACACCATTGCCGCCGTCGCCACCCCCCCCGGCCGCGGCGGCATCGGCATCGTGCGCCTCTCCGGGCCGGATAGCCTTACCATCGCCCGGCAAATCTGCGCCAAAGACCTGCAAGCCGGCCTCATCCAATACGCCGCCTTTCTCGATGCAAAAGGCCAAATCATGGATCGTGGCCTCGTCCTGTGTTTTCGTGCGCCCGCCTCCTACACCGGCGAGGATGTCGTTGAATTACACGGCCACGGCGGCCCCGTTGTGCTGGGCATGCTGCTCAAGAGGGCGCTGGAGCTGGGCGCCCGCCAGGCCCGGCCCGGCGAGTTCAGCGAGCGCGCCTATCTGAATGACAAGCTGGATCTTGTGCAGGCCGAAGCCATCGCCGCGCTGATTGAAAGCGCATCCAAGCAGGCCGCCCGCAGCGCCATGCGCTCATTAGAAGGCGAGTTCTCCGCCGAGATCCACGCCTTGGTCGAGACGCTGACAGGCATGCGCGCCCAGGTAGAAGGCGCGCTTGACTTTCCTGAAGAAGAGATCGACTTCCTGGCCGATTTGCAAGTAGAAGCGCGGCTAAAAAAATGGCAGGGGGAACTGGAGGCACTGCTGCGCAAGGCCCACCAGGGCCGGGTGCTGGCAGAAGGGCTGCGGGTGGTCATCGCCGGCCGTCCCAATGTCGGCAAGTCCAGCCTGCTCAACCGCCTGACGCAGACCGACCGCGCAATCGTATCAGAAACCCCTGGCACCACCCGCGACCTTATAGAAGACCACATTCTGATCGAGGGCCTGCCCCTGAGCATCGCCGACACCGCCGGGCTGCGCGAGGCCACCGATGCCATCGAACAGGAAGGCATGCGGCGCGCGATCCAGGCCGGCGAGATGGCCGATCTCGTCCTGCTCGTGATCGAGGCGGGCGTCGATGCCGAGCGGCAAGCGCAGAAACTGCTGGCCATGCTGCCGCAGACAAAGACCGGCATTCTCCTTATCAACAAGATCGATCTGGTGCAGCTGCCCTTGCAGAGGCTGCCGGTGCAAAAGGGCTGGCAAACCCTCCCGGTCTCGGCCAAGACCGGAGAAGGGCTGGACGAATTGCGCCAGGCCTTGAAGAGAATGGCCGGGCTGGAACAGCACGGCGAGGACGTGCTCTTGGCGCGCGCCCGGCACATTGACGCCTTGTGCCAGGCCGGCGTGTGCGTCGCTCGTGGCCTGGCCGCTTGGTGCGAAGAGGATTCAGCCGAGCTGCTGGCCGAAGAATTGGGCGCGGCGCAAGGGGCGCTCGGCAGCATCACCGGCGAGTTCCTGGCCGATGATTTGCTCGGCGAGATCTTCTCCCGCTTTTGCATCGGCAAGTAGGGCGCAGGCCGATGACGCAGCGCATTTTGTTCATTGCCTTGAGCAACATCGGCGATGCCGTGATGTGCACAGCGGTGCTGGAGGCGCTGCATGGGCATTTTCCCGAGGCCGGGATCGACATCGTGGCGGACCAACGCGCCAGCGAGTTGTTCACCCTTTGCCCCTATCGTGGCGAGATCATCCACAAGGACAAGCGCGCGCCCTTGCGCGGGGCGCTGGACGTATTGCGCCGCTTGCGGGCACGGCGCTACGACCTGATCGTCGATGTGCGCACCGACGGCCTGGCCTATCTCATCCGCGCCAAGCGGCGCCTGACCAAGTGGTGCGGCAGGGCCTACGGCCCGCACGCCGTTGAACAGCTGCTGGGCGTGATCAGGAAACTACACGGCGACAGAGCGCTACCGGCCACCACCCTCTGGCTGGATGCCGAGCATGAGGCGCGCGCCGAAGATCTGCTGCGCGCGCTGCCGCCCGGACGCCGGCTGGCCATCGGCCCGGCCTGCGGCGGCGGTGTCAAAAAGGCGTGGCCGGAGAGCAAGTACAGCACACTGGCGAACCGGCTTGGCGATAAATTCAGCGCCGTGATCCTGCTGGGCGGCCCGGCCGATGCGGCGCGTAGCGAGGCAATCGGGCGAGGCGTATCGCTGCCCTGCATCGACACGGCCGGACGAACGGATCTGTTGTTGGCCGCGGCTGTGCTGAAAAAGGCCGCTTTCTTTCTCGGCAGCGACTCCGGCCTGGGCCATATCGCCGCCGCGGTGAACACCCCCAGCCTGTCCCTGTTCAGCCATGCGGATCCGGCCCGTTATGCACCCTGGGGCAAACAGGCCGCCTGGATCAAGGCCGCAGATGGGGACGCCCGCAGCATCAGCGTGGCGGAGGTGGAAAGCAAGATCAGAGCGCTTCTGTAAAGCCGCTTTACAAGACCGGCGCACAGAGAAACCCAGCTTGAGGGCTTGCCTTCCCCGCCACCTACAGCCGCGCGAGCACAAATAACGTCATTCCTGCGGAAGCAGGAATCCACATTAACTCAGACCTCCTCTCCTCCTTGCTGCTGGCAACACTGCCTGATCGGCAACATAGATTCCTGGTCAAGCCAGGAATGACGCGGCTGTCTGCCTGGCTACCCCCCCGTCATTCCCCGTGTCCAGCACGGGGCTGGCTCTGCGCAAGAACGTCACCCCTGCCTGCGAGCAGGGGCAGGAATCCATATTGCCAACATCTCCTCGCACCTCAACAGCCCTTATAATTCCTTTCCATACACTCGCGGGCCGGTTGCTGGGCGGTGGCGATGTCGGCGGCCCTCATCTTCTCGGCAACCAAGTCCCTGAGTTTTGTGACCCGCTCCTCGCCCTGCGCTGCGGCCAGATTGCACCACATATGGGCGCGGATATAGTCCTGCGGTACGCCTTTCCCCTGGTAGTACATCAACCCCAGTTTGCCTTGGGCAAGGGCTCCACCCTGCTCGGCCGCCAGTCGAAACCACTTTAGCGCGGCCTGATAATCCTGTAGTGCGCCTTGTCCATTGTCATACATTGTCCCCAGATTAGTCTGGGCAGTAGCATCACCCTGCTTGGCAGCCCGCCGGTACCACTTTATGGCCAGCTGATAATCCTGTAGCACACCTCGCCCCTCTCTATACATCACGCCCAGCATGGCTTGAGCATCGACATAGCCCTGCTCGGCTGCCATTCGGTGCCATTCAAATGCCTTCTTGTAGTCCTGTGCCACGCCTTCCCCCTCGGCATACATAATCCCCAGACGGTACTGGGCTTCGGCATTGCCCTGCTCGGCCGCCAGTCGAAACCACTTTAGCGCGGCCTGATAATCCTGTAGTGCGCCTTGTCCATTGTCATACATTGTCCCCAGATTAGTCTGGGCAGTAGCATCACCCTGCTTGGCAGCCCGCCGGAACCACTTCACGGCTTCTTTGTTATCCTGCGCCACGCCCCACCCCCATTCATGCATCACTCCCAGACTGTTTTGGGCAAAAGCATCGCCCTGCTCGGCCAAGGGTTTAAGTTCACGCAGGGCGGTGGCGTAGTCGCCGCGTTCATAGGCCGCCAAGCCCTTGTACAAATCCGCTGCCGGGGCGGCAAGGGCGGTCAGGCAAAGCAGAATGAGGAGGAGGTTTTTCGTTTGTTTCATAGGTAAGCGGCTCCGTTGTTTCGCGCCATCATACAGCAAGGCGGTTCAGCGGGTAAAAGCCAAGTAGATTCCTGCCCCCGTTTCCACGGGGACATGCTTTCGCAGAGCCAGCCCCGTGCCGGACACGGGGAATGACGCGGGTAGCAGGCTAAAGCACTGGGACAAGCTGATCCTGCCGCAAACGCTGTAACACCAACGCCACGGACAAGTCCTCCAGGCCGGTGGGCGTGAACGAGGGCTGGTCGCGGTCAAGGCTGATCACCTGATCGCGCTGCCCGACGGCGTGGCTGCGGCGCCAGTCGGTGCGGCCGAACAGGCCATAGACCGGGATGCGGCAGCAGGACAGCACGTGCATGGGGCCGGAGTCGTTGGTGACGGCCAGGCGCGCCCGCCGCCCCAAGGCGATCAACCCCGGCAAGGAAAAGGCATTGCCGGCGTCCACGCCACACACCGCCGCCAAGGCGCGATTGCGCTCGGTGTCCGCCGCGCCGCCAAGCCAGAGGACGGCATAACCGGCGGCCACCAGCGCTTCTCCCAACTCGGCAAAATAGGGCCAGCGTTTTTGCGGATGCTTAGCGCTGCCGCCGGCGTGCATGAGCGCCAGCGAGCGCCCGGCGAGATTTCTCTGCGCCAGCCAGCGCGCCACCGTGGCCTCATCCTCGGCGGAAACCGGCAAGTCGGGAATTTCAAACCGCGCCGCCACGCCGCCGGCGCGCAGCAGCTCCAGCATACGTTCAAAGGCATGCACTTGGCCGGTGTATTTTTCCTTCGGGTGCAGGTGGTAAGGAAAGCGCGGGTGGTTGCCGATGCGTTGCGGTACGCCGGAGAGGGCACACAGCAGGCCGCTGCGGTCGCTGGATTGCAGGTCGTACAGGCAGGAAAAATGCTGTTGCCGGATCCAGCGCATCGCCGCTAGCATGGCTTTCACGCCTTGCCTCGGAAAAGCCTGCACAGCGAGCCACGGCCAGTCCTTAAACAGGCCCGCAAAGCCCAGACTGGTCAGCAGAAAAATTCGGCTTTCCTTGTCATGCGCTTGGTGGTGCGCCTGGATCTGCCGGATCAAGGGCGTGGCCATGATCACATCGCCCAGCGCCCCCAGCTTGATGATGAGAACCTTCTGCATCAGCCCATCTTGCCGCGGCGCTGCGCCAGGGCAACACAGAGCAGCCACCAGCCCAGCGACGACCAGTAGGAGCCGTAGAAGGCCAGGTGTGCATTCACCGGCAGCCAGGCGAGCCCAGCGCACAGCAGCCAGGGGAAGGCTCTAGGCCTGTGCCGCAGCTGCTGCAGCGCGATGACAAGCAGATAGCCCCAGAAGCCCAAAAAACCGGCCAGGCCGATGAGACCGGTCTCAACGGCAATCTCCAGCAGCGCCTGGTGCGGATGGGTGCTGCCGCGGCGCCCGTCTTGCAGAAAAAAATTATCCGCCGCCGCATAGTCCGCATAGACATAGCGAAAGCCGCGCGGGCCGATGCCGTTGAGCGGGTTGTCCTTGAAGATAACAATGGCCGTCTCCCACAGCGACAGCCGATACGAGGTCGCCCGATCCATCCGGGTCAGCTCGCCGCTGAACAGGCCCAAGGTGCTCTCGATGCGATGCCGGAGCGGCTCGTGCTGCCAGATCAGCGCCGCCAGGATGGCCGCAATCAGCAACACCGGCGCAATCAGCGTCTTTATCTTCACCGCGCGGCAATAGATAAAAAAATACACGACATAAGCAAGAGAACCGGCGGCCGCCATGACCCAAGCCGCCCGCCGCCCGCTTAACAGGACCACGGCGAGTAAGCCCGCCAGCAACAGCCAGGCCCACTGATAACGGCGGCCGGAGGTGCGCAGAAACTCCAGGTAAAAGGGCAGGAACACGGCCAGCACATGGCCGAGCCGCGGTTTGGAGAACATGCCCTGCAGGTGCCATGCGTACTCAAGCGGCTGGCCGAGCAGGTTGTAGCCGGAAAAAAATTGCAGCAGGGCGTCAATGACCCACAGGCTAAGAATCGTGAACACGGCCAGGTTGAGCACTGCCGCTCGCCCCCGGCCTTGCAGCGCCAGGATGATGAACACGCCGATGAAAAAGAAGCGTGGATAGCTGGCCGTGGTCTTCAGCGCCCGGGCGGGATTGACCGCATCGGGCAGGGCGAGCAACTGCGGCAGCCACAGGCACAAAAAGCAGATCAACAGCGCCCGCAGCGCCGGGTCGGCGAGCAAGCGGCGCGGCGATTGCAGCGTGTAATAAGCCCCAAGCACGAGCATCAAGAGGAGCGGCAGGTTGAACAGGGCGGTGCTGGCGAACAACAGCAAGGCGGCGGCGATGAGCAAGACCGGCCAATGCGCCTGCAACCACCGCCGGGGCCTTTCACCCATTTTTGCCAAACCCGCCATGCGCGCATGGTAGCATGCGCCAGGGCGCATCAGGCGCGCTTATGCCGCGGCAACATCAAGCGCAGCGATCTCGTTTATTATCCTCAAGCGCCGCCGCCATTCATCATCGTCTCTCGCACAAGAAGCCGATGGACGGGGAGAACATCTTAGGAATCCACTGCACCGGCGAGGTGTATTTTTGGATGATCTTTACATTCTGGCGCAGGGTTTGCGCCAGCCAGCGCCAGTCAAAGCCCTTGTGGGCGGTGCCATGTATGCCGACTTTGTCCAGTTCGCACAAGGCGGCATAAAAGGTCTCCCGCCACGGATATGAGTGATGACGATTATAGCCCATCAGCCAGCTACCGAGGTTTTTTATCGCGATCGCCGGGCCGAGTTCGTTCGGCACGGTCACATACAGGCGCTGAAAATCGCACCGCCCGATCGCCTCGATCACCCGCACCACAAGCCGCTCAGGGATATGCTCAAAGGACTCCAGAGCGACGATCAAATCCGCCCCATCCAGCAGCGCCAGCCGCTCTTCGATGCCGGCGCAATGGATGTGAAAATTCCCCAGCGCCCCGTAGCGCTCGTTTGCCAGGGCGCAGAAGGGGGCGTACTTTTCGATCGCGGTATAATCAATGTCCTCCCTTAGCGCATTCAGCACAGCAAAGCTCTTGCAAGGGCCGGCGCCGATATCCACCACCCGCAGGCGGTCTGCGTAGGCCGGTGATAAGTCTGCTACGATCTGTTCAAGGTTTCGGTAACGGGTGGCATGCAGGACTCTGGTGATCGCATTAAAGCGCTGCTGCTCTTCGTACCATTCCCCCCCCCCCCGCACTTCCGGCTTGCATTGCGCCGGGGTTGGGCGCGTTGTGCCGGGTTTCTGGTGCTTCGCTCATCATAGACTCCTGTTTCAAAACCGCCATGGTAGCAGCACTGAAAGGCGGCGGCAAAAACGGACTGATCTCACCGCTGCTAAACAATGCTGCCGGGCGGGGCCTCAAAAAAAGCAGGCGAGGCGGGGCAAAACGTGCAAGGATCGAAGGCTGATTTTTTCCGCCGGAGACCGGGATGAGAAGCCTGTTTTTATACCATTGCCTGCGCCGTGATCTCACCAACTTCTCCCTGCTGCGGCACCGCGCCTTTGCCGGCTTCATGGTAAGCATGCACCAGTCCGGCACGCATTGGCTGAAACACATGCTGGCCAGCGCCCTGACCCATAAGCACGGGCTGCCGCCGCCATGCTATGACCACGCCAACGAGATCATCGGCGGCCCGAGAGAAAAGCGCCTTCATGCACGTCTGCCACGCCTTGCCAGCAGCCATTCCATCCCCCACCCGTTGCTTGGTTCTTCCCTCGTGCGCGGTGCGCTGAAGTTCCCGCCCTATGTCGTGCTGGTGCGTGATCTGCGCGCTGTGCTGGTGGCCGGGTATGAGAAATGGAAGGCGCATTATGACTGCGATTTTTCTACCTTTTTGCGCGGCGATGTCGGCGGGCATCGCTTTGACAGCGACATCTGGTGGTGCATCCGCTTCTACAACGCCTGGGGGCGGCTGGCAGCGCGCTTCCCCGCGGCGACCCTGGTGGTGAAATACGAGTCATTGCGCGGCGATACGCTGGCCGGTTTGGAAGGCATCAACCGCTTTTGGGCGCTGGGGCTCACGCAAGCCGAGCTTGAACACGGCATCAAGGCATCCAGCAAGGCAAAAATGGCGCAGAAAAGAGACCCGAACACGCCCTTGGGCTTAACAGTCGTGCGTGAGGATCCGAGACCGGCGCAAGAATGGTTTGACAGCGAAGACGAGCGCTTTTTGGAACAGACCTGCCGCGCTTGGCTGAAATACGATTTCGGCTATGGCTATCGCCCGGCGGATTTCTCATAGACGGCCAGGGTGCGGCTGAGCATGCGCTCCAGGGTGAACACGTCCTGCGGCGCGACTGTTGGCGGCGCGGCATAAAAGGCGCGTATTCTCTCCGCCGCCGCGGCCGTGTCCAGGGGCGGCACCAGCCCAGCCGGGAAGATTTGTTGCAATACCTCAGAGGCACCACCGTGATCGTAGGCCACCACCGGAATGCCCAAAGACAACGCCTCCAGCGCCGTGCGGCCAAAGGCTTCGGGTTCTCTGGCCAATGACACCACCACGTTGGACACCGCCATCACCTCGCGCAGATCATCCCGCTGCCCCAAAAAACGGATGCTTTTCCCCAGCCCGGCGGCCTGCACCCGCCGTTTCAGTGCTTCTGAGAAGGCCGCCTTGCCCGGCGCGGCGCGGCCAGCCATAAGGCCATGCACCGGCACCGCGGCCGCCTTTAGCCGCCCCACGATGTCGATAAAGTCCTCCTGGCCCTTCCAGCGTGTGAGCCGCGCCGGCAGGGTGAGGATAAACTTACCCTTGAGATCGGGGTGCGCCTGTTGCCAGCGGATAAGCCAGGCCGGCACCGGTTGATGGCCATGCGGAAACTCGGCCGCGCTGACCCCTCTGGGGATGACGACGATCTTGCCCGGGTCGCAGGCCGGGTAATTCGCCACGATGTAGCGCCGGATGAACTGGGATATCGCAATCACCGCCTCGCCGACCAGCATAATGCGGCTATAGGCATTGACTGAATAGGGCCCATGCACGCTGGTAATGAAACGCGGCCGGGTGGCGGGCGGCAGGCTTTGCCAGGCCAGCCGGGCAATCCAGGCCGGCAGCCGCGAGCGCGCATGCAGCACATCCACCTGCTGTTCAAGCAGGAGCTTGCGCAGGCTAAAAATATGGCGGGCCGTCAGCGGGCTTTTTTTGCCGATGGGAATGTTGATATGTTCGCTGCCCGCCTCCAGCAGGGGCGCAAGCAGGCGGCCACCGGCGGAGATGACAATCGAGCGATGCCCGGCTCTCACCAGGGCGGCGGCCACCTCGACGGTGCCGCGCTCGACGCCGCCGGCCTCCAGCGCCGGCAGGGTCTGCACGACCGTCAGCCGCAAGCCGCCCCCTCCCCGCGCCGCCCCAGTCTTTCCATGAGAATTTCTGCGCAGCGCGCGGCTTCCTGTAAGGCCGGCGGGCCGGTCGGTAGTG
The DNA here is from genome assembly GCA_963923955.1 of Gammaproteobacteria bacterium. Taxonomy (GTDB): domain Bacteria; phylum Pseudomonadota; class Gammaproteobacteria; order Eutrophobiales; family Eutrophobiaceae. Next base: position 95,278 of record OZ000552.1, on the reverse strand, counting down.
CCGCGCCTTGCGCCCAGGCGCTAAAGGGCGTGACCCGGCCCTGCTCGATCAGCCGCTGCGATGCCCGCAACAGGCGTCCCTTGCGCTGCTGTGCCAGTTCCAGCACGCCGACCCGGCCGCCGGCGCTGGCCGCCTCATAGAGCATGGAGATGCTGTCCGGCGTGACCCAGACTGTGGCCGCCCGCCCCAACTCCTCCGCCAGCCAGCCGGGCGCGCAGGTCTCCCAGGGCACGTATTCGGCAGTCTCAATGGCTTGTAAGGCTTGTTTAGTTTCCGCCGGTGTTCGCGGGGAGTCAGAGATAATCCAGCTCTTTTGGCGCTTTTCCAGTAGGCTTGCGAGCTGCTGTTGGAGCCTTTGCCCGTCCCAGTGAAAATGACGGGAGCGCCCGCCGATCAGGATCAGCCCCCGCTTTTCATCAAGCCGGCCTGCCGGACGGATGCCATTCAGCGCCCCGCAGGTCGGGAAGACATTGTCCCGCCTTGGCGGCGCATCGTGTTCGGGGATGAAGCAATAATCAAAGCAGCCAAGCGGCAGGCTCGGCCTCATCAGCACGACAATCTTCCCGCCACCGCGCCGGCGCGCATGCAGCATGGGCAGGTGGGTGGCATGGCCGGCGCCGATCAGTAAGTCCGGCGGCGGTAAGTCCGCGCGCACGGGGAAGCCACCGAACAGGCGCTTCCACAGGGAAGTGCTTTTTGGCGAGACGGCGATGTCATAGCTCCGGCCCGCCGTGCGCCGCAGGAGGGCGGCCACCAGGCCGCGGCTCTGTGAATCATGGCCCGGCCTGCCGTCGCAAAAACGCCAGATGCTCAGTTCACGGGCGGGCTTATCAGCGCCATTCAAGGCCGCGGCTCATTGCTCAAGCGAGTACTCCGTGCCGCAGTAAGGGCACTTGGCGCGGCCGCTCTCTTCAATGGCTAAGAAGACCTGCGGGTGCGAGTTCCATAGGCTCATCTGCGGCAAGGGACAGTGCAGGGGCAACTCGGCACGGGAGATCGTCCACGCCGCCTGGTCGTTGGGGGCTTGCTCGCCTTGTCGGGGGGTCGCCATCGCGCAATCCTACACCGAAACCAGCCAGCCTTGCTGCCCTTTGCGCCGGCCGCTTACCAGATCAAAAAAGGCGCGCTGGATTTCCGTGGTGATCGGCCCGCGCCCGCCGCTGCCGATCGTGCGCCCATCCAGCTCGCGGATAGGCGTAACCTCGGCCGCCGTGCCGGTGAAAAAGGCCTCGTCCGCAATATAGACCTCATCGCGCGTTAGGCGTTTTTCCTTGACCGCATAGCCCAACTCATGCGCCAGGGTCATCGCCGTGTCGCGGGTGATGCCTTCCAGGGCCGAGGTCAAGTCCGGGGTGTAGAGGACGCCGTCGCGGATGATAAAGACATTCTCGCCGCTGCCTTCGGCCACATAGCCCTCGTTGTCCAACAGCAGCGCCTCGTCATAGCCGCACTCCAGCGCCTCGCGCAGCGCCAGCATGGAGTTGATGTAATGCCCGTTAGCCTTGGCCTTGCACAGGGAAATATTGACATGGTGGCGGGTATAAGAAGAGGTCTTGACGCGAATGCCCTGCTCCAGCGCCTCCTGGCCCAAGTAAGTGCCCCATTCCCAGGCCGCAATCGCCACGTGGCTTTGCAGGTTGTCCGCCCGCAGGCCCATGCCGTCAGCGCCGTAGAACACCACCGGGCGGATATAGGCGCTGGCCAGCTTGTTCTGGCGCAGCACTTCCAGGCAGGCATCGTTGATTTCAGTTTCCGTGAAAGCGATGGGGATGCGCATGATGTGCGCCGAGCGATGCAGGCGCCGGGTGTGGTCGCTCAAGCGAAAGATCGCCGTGCCGGTCGGCGTCTCATAGGCGCGCAGGCCCTCGAACACGCCCATGCCGTAGTGCAGGGTGTGGGTTAGTACATGCACCTGCGCCTCGCGCCAGGGCAGCAGCGCCCCGTCCAGCCAGATAAGGCCGTCCCGATCATCCATCGCCATATTTCTTGTCTCCTTTTGCTTCGATCATTGCTAAATTGCCCGTTGCAACGCATTATATACTGCGCCCGGCAAAGCCACCTAGATATATTGAAAAAAATACTTTAGATGATCAAAGAAATCACCCCGCCTGAGGCCTGGGCTGTCTTGCAGACCGATACTGATGCCGTCTTGCTGGATGTCCGCTCGCGGGCGGAATTTGAATTTGTCGGCCATCCCGTAAATGCCGTGCATGTACCCTGGCAGGAGGCGCCGCATTGGCAAGTGGATCCCGGCTTTGTCGAGAAGGTGCGCGGCGCACTGGCTGCTGATGCCAAGGCCGTCCGTCCGGAGGCGCACACCGTGCTGGCGCTGTGTCGCAGCGGGGCGCGCTCGCTGGCGGCGGCGCAGGCCTTAACAGCAGCGGGCTTTGTCAATGTGGCCAATGTGGCCGAGGGCTTTGAGGGTGATAAGGATGCGAATAACCAGCGCGGCAAGCTCAACGGCTGGCGCTTTCACGGCCTGCCCTGGGAGCAGGGCTAGGCGGCAGGCCGATCCATTCAATGACGATGCAGTAGTTCAATGGCTAAGCAAACTAAAAATCGCATTTCCGGCTTATCAGGAAAATGTCGGGCCTGTAAGGCGGCTTGAACAAAGCCTCAACCACGAGAAAGGGGCATCATGCTTATTTTGATTTTAGGAATTTTGGTTTTTGTCGGAATCCATTTGTTGCCCACGTTTTCTGCCTTACGCGGTCGTTTGCTGGCGCAATGGGGAGAGAAAAAATACAAAGGACTTTTTTCTGTGGTGTCCTTCATTGGCTTGCTGCTCATCATTGTTGGCATGGTCAAAGCGCCCTTTGTCCATTTGTGGCTACCGCCCTTTTGGGGAAAGTATCTCGCGCTGCTTTTGATGCCGTTTTCGTTCATGCTTTTTGCGGCGGCCAACATGCCTTCCAACATCAAACGCTTCACGCCGCACCCGATGCTCTGGGGCGTGACGCTCTGGGCGGCGCTTCATTTGAGTGCCAACGGCGATGTAGCCTCTCTGCTTCTCTTTGGCAGCCTTGGAGCTTTCGCGCTCTTTGACATCGTCTCTGCAAATCGGCGCGGTGCCACCGAATCCACCGAAGCCCTTCCTCTCTCCAAAGATGCAATGGTTGTCGGCGCCGGGTTGCTCGCTTATGGCGTGCTCTTGTTTTTGCATCCTTATTTGTTCGGCGTCCCAGTCCTATCGCTGGGATAAACCTTCCCGCAAGTTTTGGCGGGCAGAATGGATTTTTCAAAGGGGAAAATTTTTTAAGGAAAATTAAAGCGCGCCGTGTTGAAGGTAGGCGCCGGCCGCGTTAAGAAGAAAGCTGCGGCGGCGCATGGCCAAGCCTAACTCGCCCTAGCCCGCCTGCCGCCCGGCCTCCCCGGGCGCATCCTCATCATGCGCAGGCGCCACATAGCGGCTTAAAAAAAGCCCCAACTCAAACAGCACCCACACCGGCGTGGCCAGCAGGATCTGCGAGATGACATCCGGCGGGGTGAGCAACATGCCGATAGCGAAGGCGCCGACGATGATATAAGGGCGCTTCTCAGACAGCGCTGCGCGCGTGGTGAAGCCGGTCTTGATCAGCAAGATGGTGGCGATCGGCACTTCGAAGGCCAGGCCGAAGGCGAAGAACATCTTCAGGATGAAGTTCAGATAATGGCCGATGTCGGTCATTACCGTGACCCCGGTCGGCGCCACGGCGGTGAGAAAGGCGAATAGCAAGGGGAAGACGATGAAAAAAGCGAAGGCGATGCCCAGATAAAACAACACGATGCTGGTGAGCAACAAGGGCAAGACAAAGCGCTGTTCTTTCTCATACAAGCCCGGCGCGACAAAGGCCCAGGCCTGGTAGAGCAGGTACGGCATGGCAATGAAGACGGCGACAAACAGCGTCAGCTTGAACGGCACCAGGAAGGGCGCAGCGACTTCCGTTGCAATCATGCTGCTGTTGGCCGGCAGTTTTGCCAATAGTGGCGTGGCGATGGCGGTGTAGAGTTGATCGCTGAAAAAGGCCAGGCCAAGAAAGACAAGGCCGACACAGGCCAGGCTGCGCAAGAGCCGGGACCGAAGTTCGGCCAGGTGGGCGATCAGGGGTTGTTCCTTATCCTGCGGGGCTTGCCGGGCGGGCATGGCGGTTCTTGGCCGGTCGGATTCTCAAGCGATCTAAGAGGGCGCTTTTTCCTTGTCGGGCGCTTCCTGGTCCGGCGCCACCCGGGCGAGCGTATCTAAGTCGGCGATCTTGGTGGATAAGTCTTTTTCAAGCGCGCCGTTAAGATCCAACTCGCGCTCGATCTCGGTCTTGGTCTGCATGATGAAGCGCCGCAGCGCCGCCAGCCAGCGCCCGGCCTCCCGCACCAGTTCCGGCAGGCGCTCCGGCCCGGCCACCAGCAGCGCCACTGCGCTGATGATCACCAGTTCCCAGAAGCCGATGTCAAACATGCGTCAGGGTCAAAGGCGGGCGGCCTGGTCCTCGGCCTGGCCCTCTTTGCCCTCTACCTTGCCTTCAATGACTTCACCTTGCCGACCCTTGCTTTCTCCCTTGGCTTCTTCTGCTTCAGCCTCCTTCATTGCGCCGCGAAAGCCCTTCACCGCGCCGCCGAGATCGCTGCCGATGGTCTTCAGCTTTTTGGTGCCGAACAACAGGGCAACGATCAAGAGGATAATCACCAATTCCCAAATGCCAAAACTCATAACCGCCCTCCGCGTCGTAAAATCCAGTTGTGCAGTATAGCCCTATTTGCCGCGCCCCGCCTTCTCTTCTAAGCCAGAGCGCCCGAAGCGCCGCCGCAACTCGGCCAGCACCGCCTGCGGGGCGATGTTCTTATGGCACAGCAGCACCAGCGTATGAAACCATAGATCAGCGCTCTCGTGGATGAGCGCCTGATCGCCTTCGGTGCGCGCCGCCGCGACCACCTCCGCCGCTTCTTCGCTGATCTTCGCCGCCATTAACTCAACACCGCCGGCATACAGCGCCGCCACATAGGACTCCGCCGGGTCGGCGCAGCGCCGTTCTCGCAGTACCGCGGCCAACTCGGCCAGGATCTCGCCCTCGTTCATGGTTTTTTATCGCCGTACAGCGCATCGGGATCGACTAGCACCGGCTCTGCGGCCTGCCATGCGCCCTCGTGTAAAGACAAGAAAAAACAGCTTTCCCGGCCGGTGTGGCAGGCGATGCCGCCGACCTGATTCACGAGCAGCAGGATGGCGTCCTTATCGCAGTCCAGCCGCAGCGCTTCCAGCTGCTGCACATGGCCGGACTCTTCCCCCTTGCGCCATAGCCTTTGCCGCGCGCGCGACCAGTACACCGCCCGCCCTTCCCGCACGGTGGCCGCCAGCGCCGCCCGATTCATCCAGGCCAGGGTCAGTACGCGCCCGGAGGCCTTGTCCTGGGCAATCGCCGGCAGCAGCCCGTCCTCGTTCCAGCAGGGCGCATCCAGCCAGCCGAGGTTGTCAGGTTTGCCAGAATCGTTGTCATCAATCATCTTTCTAAGCATAGCCCATACAGGCCAAAGGAGCGAACGGCAAGCGGCCTGCGCCAGGCCTACAAGCGCACTTCAATGCCGTGTGCGCGCAGGCGCTGCTTGGCCGCGGCGATGGTATATTCGCCGAAGTGGAAGATGCTCGCCGCCAGCACGGCATCGGCCCGGCCGCGCAAGATGCCAGCGGCCAGATCTTCCAGGCAACCCACGCCGCCGGAGGCGATAACAGGGATGGCAACCGCCTCGCTCACGGCGCGGGTAAGTTCCAGGTCAAAGCCGGCGCGGGTGCCGTCTCGGTCCATGCTGGTCAAGAGGAGTTCGCCGGCACCGGCCGCAGCCATCCGCCGCGCCCAGGCGATGGCGTCTAAGCCTGTTTCCCGGCGCCCGCCGTGGGTGAAGACTTCCCAGCGCGGCGGCGCGCCCTCTGCCGAGACGCGCTTGGCATCAATAGCCACCACGATGCACTGCTTGCCGAAGTGTGCGGCGGCCGCACCGACGAAGCCCGGATCATGGACCGCGGCGGTGTTGATGCTGACCTTGTCCGCACCGGCGGCCAGCATGCGCTGGATGTCGTCTAGGCTGCGGATGCCGCCGCCCACGGTCAAGGGCATGAACACCTCAGCGGCCACGGCCTCCACCACCGGTGCCAGCGTTGCGCGCGCCGCGCTGCTGGCGGTGATGTCCAAGAAGGCCAACTCGTCCGCGCCGTCGCGCTCGTAGCGCCGCGCGATCTCCACCGGGTCGCCGGCGTCCTGGATGTCAACGAAGCGCACGCCCTTGACCACCCGCCCGGCATCAACATCAAGGCAGGGGATGATGCGTTTTGCGAGGCTCATCTTGCCATGCCCATTTACTAAGCCCCCTTTAGTCGCCGCAAAGCTCGTTTGCGAGCGCTTGCGCCGCGGCAAAATCCAGGCTGCCCTCGTAGATCGCCTTGCCCGTAATCGCCCCGGCGATGCCCCTGTCCGCCACCGCGCACAGGGCGCGTACGTCCTCCAGATCGCGCAGGCCGCCGGCGGCGATGACCGGCGTGGCAATCGCTTGGCACAAGGCAACCGTTGCCTCAATGTTGATGCGGTTTAACATGCCATCACGACCGATGTCGGTGAAGATGATGGCGCTGACGCCCTCGTCCTCAAAGCGCCGCGCCATGTCCGCGGCATCGTGGTTTGATAATTTTGACCAGCCATCAGTCGCCAGCTTGCCGTCTCTGGCGTCCAGCCCGACGATGATGTGGCCGGGAAACTCAAGGCAGGCAGCGGCCACGAAGTGCGGCGTGGTCACCGCGCGGGTGCCGATGATGACATAGTTCACACCCGCCTCCAGATAGGCTTGAATCGTGTCCTCATCGCGAATGCCGCCGCCGACCTGCAAGACGATGTCCGGGTGAGCCTCGGCGATGCGGTGGATGAGCGCTGCATTGCCGGGCCGGCCGGCCACAGCGCCGTCCAGATCGACGATGTGCAGGCGTTTGGCCCCGGCCTTGACCCAGCGCGCGGCCACACGGAGCGGGTCTGCGCTGTAGATGCTTTCCTGCTCCATATCGCCCTGGCGCAGGCGCACGCACTTGCCGTCTTTAAGATCGATGGCGGGGATTAACAACATGATTTTTTCTTAATGCGCCTCATCCCAGTTCGGCCCGCTGCCCATGCCGACCGTTAAGGGAACACGCAACTCGGCGGCCTGCACCATAAGACGGCTGACTTCTGCCTTGAGTGCATCCACCTGACCCTCCGGCACCTCAAACACCAATTCATCATGCACCTGCATGATCATCTTAGCCGCGGGAAAGCGTGTCTTTAGCACCGCATCAATGGCGATCATGGCGCGCTTGATGATGTCGGCCGCCGTGCCTTGCATGGGGGCGTTGATCGCGGTGCGCTCGGCGTACTGGCGGCGGGCGGCGTTGCGGGATGTGATCTCCGGCAGGTACAGCCGCCGCCCGAACACGGTCTCCACAAAACCGGCCTCCCGCGCCTGGCCGCGGGTGCGGTCCATATACGCCTTGACCTTTGGGTAACGGGCGAAGTAGCGCTGCACATAGTCCCGGGCGGCGCTGCGCTCGATGCCAAGCTGCTTGGCCAGGCCGAAGGCCGACATGCCGTAGATCAGGCCGAAGTTGATCGCCTTGGCCGCCCGCCGCTGCTCGCCGCTGACGGCTGCCGGCGCGCAATCAAAGACTTCCGCCGCCGTCGCCCGGTGGATGTCCTCGCCGGCGGCGAAGGCGTGCAACAGGCTCTCATCGCCGGACAAGTGCGCCATGATGCGTAACTCGATCTGCGAATAATCCGCCGCCAGCAGCACGCACCCCTCCGGAGCGATGAAGGCGCGGCGGATCTTGCGTCCTTCGGCGGTGCGGATGGGGATGTTTTGCAGGTTTGGATCCGAAGAGGACAGGCGCCCGGTCGCCGCCACCGCCTGGTGATAAGAAGTATGTACGCGGCCGGTGCGCGGGTTGATCTGCGCCGGCAGGCGGTCGGTGTAGGTGGTCTTTAATTTGTTCAAGCCGCGATGCGCCAGGATCAGGCGCGGCAGTTCATAATCGGCGGCCAGTTCCTGCAGGACGGCCTCGGCCGTGGAAGGTTGCCCCGTCGGCGTCTTGGCCAGCACCGGTAGCGCCATCTGGTCATACAAAATGGCCTGGATCTGCTTGGGCGAGCCGATGTTGAAGGTCTCCCCGGCCAGCGCATGCGCCGTCTGCTCAATCTCCTGCATGGCTGCGGCCAGCTCGCGGCTTTGCGCGGCCAGCATGGCGGTGTCGATCTGCACACCGTTGCGCTCCATGCCGGACAAGATAGCGATCAGGGGGCGCTCGATCTCTTCATAGAGCCTCTTCAAGGCCGGCACTTTTTGCAGCTTAGGCCACAGCGCCTGGTGTAATTCCAAGGCGATGTCGGCGTCTTCCGCGGCATAGGGCGCGGCCTGCTCAACGGCAAGCTGGTTAAAGCCCAACTGCTTCGCGCCCTTGCCGGCCACGTCTTCGTAGTGCGTGGTCTGTTTGTCCAGATATTTCTTCGCCAGCGAATCCAGGTCGTGGCGGCTGGCCGTGCTGTCCAGCACATAGGACTGCAACATGGAGTCGTGCTGCACACCGCGCAGTTCGATCCCATAGTTGGCGAGGACGCTCTGGTCGTATTTCAGGTTATGGCCGAGCTTGTGCTGCGCGTCTGACTCCAGCAGGGGTTTTAACTGCGCCAGCACGGCTTCTCGATCCAGCTGCTCCGGCGCGCCGGGATAATCATGCGCCAGCGGCACATAGGCGGCGCGCCCGGGCCTTACCGCAAAGGACAAGCCGACCAGCTCCGCACTCATGTAATCCAGGCTGATGGTCTCGGTATCAAGGGCGATGAGCGGTGCTCGCTCCAATTCGGCCCGCCATTTATCCAGCGCGCCTTGCGTGAAGATACTTTCATACACGGGCGCGGTTTCTTGCGCGTCGGGTGCGTTGGGCGCGGCCTGCTGATTATTTTTATGGGTATCGGCCAGCCAGCTGCGAAAGCCCCAGCGCCGGTAGTGATCTTCCAGAACGGCCAGATCCGGGGCCGCCCGGATCAAGTCCGCAGGCGAGAAGTCCAGCGCCACATCGCATTTCAAGGTGACCAACTCGCGGCTCAAAGGCAGCTGCGCCAGGTTTGCGCGCAGGCGCTCGCCCACCTTGCCGCCGATCTCCGCCGCCCGCTCGATGATAAGATCCAGCGAGCCATAGGTCTTCAGCCACTTGGCCGCGGTCTTCGGCCCAACGCCGGGCACGCCGGGGACGTTGTCGGAACTGTCCCCCATGAGCGCCAGATAGTCGATGATCTGCGCCGGCGCCACGCCGTACTTCGCCACCACGCCCGGCACATCCAGCACGGTGTTGTTCAAGGTGTTGATGAGATGCACCTTGTCGTTGACGACCTGGGCCAAGTCTTTGTCGCCGGTGGAGATCAGCGTGTGCATGCCGAGGGTCTCCGCCTGTTTGGCCAGCGTACCCAGCACATCATCGGCCTCGACATTGGCTATCGCCAAGAGCGGCAAGCCGAGCGCGCGGATGATCTCGTGCAAGGGGGCGATCTGGCAGGACAAATCTTCCGGCGTGGGCGGGCGGTTGGCCTTGTAGTCGGGATAAATCTCATTGCGAAAACTCGTGCCCTTCGCATCAAAGACCACGGCAAAATAATCCGGCGCCTGCTCTTTGATCAGCTTGCGCAACATGTTGATGACGCCGTAGATGGCCCCGGTCGGTGCCTTCTCGGCATTGCTCAGGTTGGGCATGGCGTGATAGGCCCGGAACAGATAATACGAGCCGTCCACGAGCAGCAGCGAGTTCTCCGGCATGGCCTTAGAGTTTTGCGATAAAAGGCGCATTATGAAGGATAATGATCGCCTTGCCCAATGCCGGCGGCGTGGCGGGCGGAACGGCAGCGTTTAACTAGGAATGCCCGCGCGCAAGGCCGAGCCTGTTGTCATGGAAGGACTTTCAATGCTTGCCTTGCGCCGGCGTTTGTGGCAAAACTAAAAATGCCCGGCACCGGCGCAAACGCCTGTGCAGTGAAAAGGAGTTGTGCCTATGAAACATTCGCTTGTGTTAGTTATCGTCGGGCTGTTTGCGGCCACGGTGTTTGCCCAGGAAGAGGATGACTTTGCCCCCGTGCCGGCCCCGCCGGACTTGCCCGACCCGTTGGAGAGCGGCCAGCCGCTAGAGCCGCAGATAACGCTGGTGCCTTCCAAAGACGGCACGATCGCCGAGTACCGCATGAACGGCAGGCTGTACATGGTCAAGGTCATGCCCGATGCCGGCCCGGCGTATTACCTGGTTGATCGCGATGGCGATGGGCAGCTGGAAGCGCGCATGAGCGAGATCTATGACGATTTCCAGGTGCCGCAATGGGTGTTGTTTAGTTGGTAGGTTTTCATTACCTTGTTTTCTATGGATTCCTGGTCAGGCCAGGAATGACGGGGGGTTATACGAATCCCGGCCTTATCCGCTCCTCTCCTTAGCCCTTCTCCAGCAAGAACACATACTCCATATTCTTAGCACTGCTCTCCGGCAGCCAGTCTTGTGTCCAGCTCATGTGTGCCATGACGTGGCGCCGGTGGGCGATGCGGGCGACTTCCATGATCGTGCCGTTGGCGCGCAGGATCTCGGTCAATTCCTTAGCCGTTGCCCGCCCGCCGGAGCTGTAGGATAAGACCACATAGGGCGCGCGGGTGTTCTCAATCAAGCGCGCCAGCGCCTCGCTGGCTAAGAAGCGCCCGCTTGGCGATTTACGAAACTCTTCAAAGGCCGAGCCGGACAAGCCATCGGCGCAATCCGCTCGCCGCTTGGCCGCCCCCACCAAGGGCGGCTGATCGTTCAAGATAATCGTCTTCCACAGGTGATAATACGAGGCATAGCGTACGCGCGAGGGCGGCATTTTCTCGTTATTCGAGCCATAGGGCGGGTCAAAATAGGCCACATCGGCCGCCACCTTTGCAGTCAATTCTACTGCGTCCGCGCTATAAACCAGATGCCGCCGCTCGCTGCGGATAAGGCGCGGCAGCACCAGGCGCAAGGATTTAAACGAGCGCGGCGACCAGTTTTTCAAGTAAGAGACATAATGCCCCAGCGTGCTGTCCACCCGCTCCAGCGCCAGGATGAGGCTGGTCAGCGCCACATGCCGCTCGTCATCGCTCAAGCTCAAGCGCTCAATCGCCTCTCGCACCGCATCCAGCTTATTCGCATTGTGCATCTGAAAGGGCTTCTTCAACCCGTCCCGGCCGCGGGAGACATTGCCGGGCAAAACCTCACCGCCGTAGGCTTCAGAGAACCAGCCGTGCTTTGGGGGCACGGCGTTTAAGTGATCGATAAGGCCCTGGTAATGGGCATCGCTGCGGCGGGCGTTTAAGTAACACTCGGCGAAGGTCTTGCTCCACAGAGCAGTATCGTTCGCCGTTACCCGATAGCCGGCCTGGGCGAGTGCTTGGGATACGCGGGTGGTGCCGGCAAAGCCGTCAAAGACGTGCCGGGGGTTGACCGATGCGATCAGCTTCAGGATGGGTGCAAGCAGCCGCGTCTTGGCGCCGGCGTACTTGATGCCTTCGGTGGTGATGGCCTGCGGTGCGGGCCGGCCGAATAAGTCGGTGTCAAGCATGGCCAGGTCTGGTGGTATTTTTGATGCGTTCTATGTCGGCCTTGATCTCGTCCAAGGCCTTCTCGTGGCCGTCCCGGGTGGCCACCAGCGCATGGGAGAACAGGGCGATGAGCGAGCGGTTATGGGCATAAGAGACCCAGCCGTCGGTCAGCGAGTTAAAATACGGCAGGCCCTTGCGGGTGTGCGTCCACAGGCCGCGCTGCAAGGCATTGGCGGTCGCATCGCCATAGCGCACTTCACAAACATAGCCGCCCGCTTGGTCATAAAAACGATAGACCGGATGCTTGCGCCGCCCGCCGGCGGACTCCAGGGTTGCGCGCCGTACCGCCTGCCTGGCGCGCAGCGAATCAAATACCAGTATGTTGCAGCGTTGCGCCTTTTCATCATAGATAAGCGGCAGAATGTTGATAGCACCGAAGGCGGAAAACGCCGGCGCCGCCCAAAGGCCGGCCAAGTCATCACCGGCAATGCTGGTTCCCAGGGCGGTCAAGGCCGGGAACATGACGGCGCTTTTGTCAGTGGAGAGTTGCAAGGGGCCGTCGCCGTATGCCTTTAGGCTAATAGGGATCTCCTCTCGCGTGATCTCATTACGCACCGAGATGTCCTCTTCATTCGCCTTCGCCCGATATAAATCCTTGCCCACATGCCGGGATTTATAAGTCATACATGTACTGATTGATGAATTCGGAGATGGCGCTCGGCCAAGTCGCCGTGGGTCTTGTTGCCGATCAGGCGCATGGTGAATATATTGCTCAAGGTGGTCACGACAAGGCTTAAGATTTTTTGAAAATAGCAACTTTAACCGGGAGGTGAAATCTTCATAGGCCGCCATGTTTTCTGCTCTCCTTTAAGGCAAAAACAACCAGGTCGCCAGCCCTAAGAACGTCACAAAGCCGACCACGTCCGTGATGGTGGTCAGCACCACGCCGCCGGCAATCGCCGGGTCGATGTGCATGCGCTTGAGCGCCAGCGGGGTGAGGCCGCCGGCCAGGGCGGCGACGAGGAGGTTGATCAGCATCGCCGCCCCGATGACCAGACCCAGTGCCGTGTCCTTAAACCACAAGGCCGCGGCTGCTGCCACCACGCCGGCCCAGAGCAGGCCGTTGAACAATCCCACGGCCAGTTCCTTTAACAACAGGGCGCCGGTGTTGCCGCGGGTTAATTGCCCCAGCGCCAGCCCGCGGATGGCGATGGTTAAGGTCTGGTTGCCGGCGATGCCGCCCATGCTGGCGACAATGGGCATGAGAATGGCGAGCGCCACCAGTTTTTCGATCGTCTCGGCGAAGCGGCCAATGACCCAGGCGGCTAAGAAGGCGGTGAGCAGATTAACGCCCAGCCACACAGCGCGCCGCCGGGCGCTCACCAGCACGGGCGCAAACATGTCCTCATCGGCCAGGCCGGCCATGCTCATCACGGTATGCTCGGCCTCGCTCTGGATCACATCGACCACGTCATCAACCGTGATTCGTCCGAGCAATTTTTCATCTTCATCCACGACCGCCGCGGAGATAAAGTCGCGCTGCTCAAACAGGCGCGCGACTTCGTGCGCCGAGAGATCGGCGCGGATGCCGGCGCCGCCGGTCATCACCTCGCCCACCGTGCGCTCGGCCTTGCAGGTCAACACCGCCGCCAGCGACAACAATCCTAAATAGCGGTTGTCCCGATCCACCACCATCAGGCTGTCGGTGTGCGCCGGCAACGCGCCGCGCTGGCGCAGGTAGCGCAGCACCACATCCAGCGACACATCGGCGCGCACCGAGACCACATCGGTGTTCATCAGCCCGCCGGCGCTGTCCTCCGGATACGACAACAGCGAGGCGATGCGCGCCCGGTTCTGTGCATCCATCGCCAGCAGCACGTCATCGGCCACGGCCTCCGGCAAGTCCTGCAAGATGTCGGCGACATCATCGGTGTCAAGACCTTGGGTGGCCTCGGCGACCTCGGCCGGTTGCATCTGCTCCAGCAGCGGCGCGCGCACATCCGTGCGCACCTCGGACAAGACATCGCCTTCCTGCTCGGTATCGAGCAGGTTCCATAACATTTCCCGGTTTCTGGGCGTCTGGCTCTCCAGCAGATCGGCCACTTCGGAAGGGTGCAACTCGCCGAGCAGGACACGCACCTGGGCTAAGTCTTGCGCCTGCAGGGCATCAAGCAGGGAGTCCTGTATCGTGTTGTCGCTCATGGTCATTTTCTTAAAAAAGCCGGATCTAAGCCAGTGTAACAGCACAGCAGTAATCGTCGAACGGCGGCGTCTCTTGCCGCCGCTAATGGGCATGGAAAACGATAGAACGAAGAGATTACAGAACTGTGAAACTTACAGCCTGGAAGAGAGCAATAAAATGCCGCTGTCGGTGGCTTCCTTAAACAGCCGCTACTCCTCTTCCCCAAAACGATTGAGAATGAGCGCCTCGATCGCCCGCATAGCCGCTTCTTCGTCGGCGCCGGCGATGCTTAATTTTATTACCGCCCCCTTTGCCGCGGCCAGCATCATGATGCCCATGATGCTCTTGCCGTTCACCTTTTTGCCGCCATAACCGATGTTGATCTCGCTCTCAAAGGCGGTGGCCGCCTTCACCAGGGCGGCGGCGGCGCGGGCATGCAGGCCCAGCTTGTTAATCACAGTGATTTCTTTGCGCAGCATCCAGGACAGAACCGATCGTATTTCCGCTTGCCTACAGATCCCGGTGCCGGATGATGAGGCTGAGCTCGTGTTCTTGCAGCCGCCCGGCCAGTTGTTCGACCATGAAGACCGAGCGATGCTGCCCGCCGGTGCAGCCGATGGCAAGGGTCAAGTAGCTTCGCCCCTCGTCGGCAAAGCAGGGCAGCCAGCGTTGCAGGAAGGCCGCGATGTCCGCTTGCATCGCTTGCACCGTCTCGTGTCCTTGCAGGAACTCAATCACCGGTAGATCGCGGCCCGAGTACTTGCGCAGGTGCTTCTCCCAATGCGGGTTGGGCAGGCAGCGCACATCAAAGATAAAGTCGGCGTCCCTGGGCGTGCCGTGTTTATAGCCGAAGGAAAGCAGTTGTAAGGACAGGCGGTGTCTGCTGCGTTGCGCGATGCCCTCCAGCACCAGCTTCCGGAGCTCATGCACGGCGGTGTAGCTGGTGTCTATGTGCAGATCGGCGGCATCGGATAACAGCGTCAGGCGCTCGCGCTCGCGGGTTATGGCTTCAGACAGGGGGACGGTCTCCGAAGACAAGGGATGCTTGCGCCGCGTCTCGCTAAAACGCCGGCCTAGCACCGCGCTGTCGGCCTCAATGAAAATAATCTCGGTGTCGATGCCGTTCTCCCGCAGGGCGGCCAAGTCTTTTATCAGGTTAGAAAAATCGCTGTCCGGATTGCGGGCATCCATGCCCACGGCGATTTGGCGCGGGAACGCATGCTGAAAGTCATCCAGCGATTGCACCAGGGGGCCGAGCAGGCTGAGCGGCAGGTTGTCGATGCTGTAAAAATCGAGATCCTCCAGCGCATGCAAGACAACGGATTTGCCCGCACCGGATAGGCCGCTGACCACAATCAGCCGGCGTTCTTTATCGCTTGTCCAAGGCATGGGGGCATGGGGGGCATGAGCTTTCCGATGGCTCTCTGCGCCGCATCTGCGGGGGGGGGGGGGGGGGGGGGGAATCATCCGCATAATTTGATTCTCAGCCGGCCAGCAGGGAGAACAGGGCGGTGCTGGATCTTGCCGCGCGCAGGCGCTCACGCAGGGCGGCATCGTCAAACCTCGCCGCCAGTTTCGATAGCAACCTAAGGTGCTCATCCGTTGAAGCCTCCGGCACCAAGAGCGCAAACAGCAGATCGACGGGCAGCTTATCCGGCGCGTCATAGTCAATGCCCTTGCGCAGGCGCAGGAAGGCGGCGATCGTTTTCTCTCCAGCTTTACGCCGGCCGTGCGGCAGGGCGACCCCGTAACTCAAGCCGGTGCTGCCCAGGCGTTCCCGGGCGAGCAGGCTCTCGAAGACCTCGGCCTGGGTGATGTCCTGATCAGCACCTGCGATCAGGGCGGCCAGGCTCTGCAAGGCGGATTTTTTGCTGTTGTGATCGGCATCGCCCAGGATCCGCGCCGGCGACAAGATGTCCGCAATTTCCATGCTTGATTCTGGATGAACTTCCGGCGGGGAAAACTCAGCCGCGGCCCGGCGCGCCGGCCTTGATGCTGCTCTCGCCGCGATGGTTGGACAGTTTTTCTTTGTGCTTTTTCAGCTGCCGATCAAGCTTGTCGATCAGGCCGTCAATGGCCGCATACATGTCCTCGTGCTGTTCTTCAGCAAACAGGCTGCCGCGGTTCACTTGCACCGTGGCCTCCGCCCGCTGCCGCGCCTTCTCGATGCTCAAGATCACATGCGTGTGGTTGATGTGCTCAGAGTGTCGACGTAGGCGCTTGAATTTGTTTTCCACATAGGCGCGCAGGGAGGGGGTGAGGTCAAGCTGGTGTCCGGTAATGTTGATCTGCATTATCTGCTCCTTAAATCAAGATTTAATAGTTTTGGAAAGGGCGGCGCGGGGTGAGGCGGGGATAAAAATAAGATGCCCGGTAGGCCGGGGCGATGAGAAGAATTGGATCGGCGTGTCACGGTAGTTTCTAGAGAAGAGCTTTGCGCTCGTTTGATGGCGGGATGCGCAGGGCCTCGCGATACTTGGCCACAGTGCGGCGCGCCACCTGGATCCCCTGCTGTGCCAATAATGCCGCAATTTTGCTGTCACTCAAGGGCTTTGCCGGCGGCTCTGCATTGACGAGCTTTTTTATCAATGCGCGAATGGCGGTGGATGAGCAGGCCCCGCCCAGTTCCATGCTCACTTGGCTGGAAAAGAAATAT
Source organism: Gammaproteobacteria bacterium (assembly GCA_963923955.1). Lineage (GTDB taxonomy): Bacteria > Pseudomonadota > Gammaproteobacteria > Eutrophobiales > Eutrophobiaceae. Next base: position 78,875 of record OZ000552.1, on the reverse strand, counting down.
TTCAACTCAAATATCCCGCGCGGGGTGTGTAGGTATTTGCGCGTGGTGGCGCGCGAGATGGTTGATTCATGCAATCCTAAAGCCGCGGCGATGTCATGCAGCACCAAGGGCCGCATGGCTTCTTCGCCATAGTCGAGAAAGGCGCGCTGTCGCTCCACAATGGCACCGGCAACGCGCAGCAGGGTCTCGCTGCGGCTTTGCAAGCTCTTGATAAACCAGCGTGCTTCTTGTAAGTGCGCCTTCATGCAGTTATTGTCCGCGCTGTCATCCGCGCGCCGGATCATGCCGGCGTAGCCTGCGTTTATGTGTAGTTGCGGGATGACCTCATGGTTTAAGGCCACCTTCCAGGCGCCCGCCTCTTTTTTTACATAGACATCCGGCACGATATATTGAATTTGGGAATCATGCACCTGTGCGCCGGGGCGCGGGTGCATGGACTGTATCAGCGCAATGACCTCCTGTAGCTCCTCGCGCGCCAGCTTCATCCGCCGCAGCAGCTTGGTGTAATCATGCGCGGCGAGCAGTGGCAGGTGTTTCTCAACCAGCGCCTTGGCCTGCGCCAGCCAGGGCAACTCGGCCGGGCATTGTGCCAGCTGCAGCCGTAGGCATTCCTGCAGGTTGCGTGCGCCAACCCCGGTCGGCTCCATCGCCTGCACCAGATGCAGCGTTGCTTCCACCTCATCGGCGCCAATCTCCAGCCCGTCCAGCCCCGCCCCCAGGGAGGCGCGAATGTCCTCTAATGAGCAACCCAGATAGCCGTCATCATCGATGGCGTCGATGATGGCAACGGCAATGGCCCGGTCGGTCTCGGTCGTCGGGATCAGGTTAAGCTGCCAATGCAGGTGTTCATACAGCGTCCGCTCGCGCTTATCTGCGTGTTCAAGGCACTTATAGTCCGTGGCGGCACTGGGCCGGGCCGCGCCCGTGCCGCTATTGCCGTCATAGATATCCTCCCAGGCGGTATCAACCGGCAGCTCATCGGGAATAGCATCGCTCTCAAGCGCCTCCTTGAGCTCGATCTCCTCCCCGTTGCCATCGGCGGCTTGCTCGTTCGACGGCTCCTCGGCGTCATTCTCGTCCAGCTCCAGCATCATATTAGAATCCAGGGCTTCCTGGATCTCCGTATGCAACTCAAGGTTGGATAGCTGTAACAGCCGTATCGCCTGCTGCAGCTGCGGGGTCAACCTCAGGCCGGGGCCGATCTTTAGCTGGAGTGAGGGCTTCATGATCTAATTCTAGCGCACTTTGCAGCAGATTTAACCAGCAAAAAGAGAAGCTGATCCTCATGTGCTATAGTTCGCATTTTCACCTAAGAGGCGTGGGGAAAGACATGTCTTGCGTTTGCTGGCCGGAATGAATAGACAATTACAGGCCGGTGGTCTTGCTTGTGTGCGCAATGACAGGGTGCTGTTTCACGATCTTAGTTTCAGGCTTGGTGGCGGTGAAGTCCTGCAAGTCCGCGGCATAAACGGCAGCGGCAAGTCGAGCCTGTTGCGGATTGTCTGCGGCCTGTTAGCGCCGGAGCGGGGCGCGGTGCATTGGGGTGGAGAGGACATCGCAACCGCGCGCGCAAGTTACCTTGCCGAGTTGGCCTATCTTGGACACCTGCACGGCATGAAGGACGACCTGAGCGTTGGCGAGAACATCGCATTCAGTCTGGCCCTGGGCCGCTGTCGGCGCAGCGCCGTTGAGATTGATGCGGCCCTGGAGCGGCTGCGGCTGGGTGCGTATCGCAACACGCTGGTCGGTCGGCTCTCCGCCGGACAGAGACGCCGGCTGGCTCTGGTGCGCTTTGTAGTAAGCAATGCCGCTTTATGGATAATGGATGAGCCCTTCGCCGCCCTTGATGCGGCCGGCAAACAACTGGTCTGCGTCCTGATCTCCGAGCATGCCAGCCGCGGCGGGCTGTGCATCGTGGCCACCCATGAGCCCCTGCAACTCACCGGCGCGAAACTCACCGACCTCAATCTATAATGGCTACGGCTATGGTTAGGGGCAATTATCCGGCCTTTGCCGCCGTACTAAGACGTGATCTCTTGTTGGGTTTCAGGCACAGGGGTGAATTCCTCAATCCCCTCATCGTGCACCTGATGGTCGTTGCCCTGTTTCCGCTTGCACTAGGCGTGGAGAAGGCCGTGCTGAGCGAGGTCGCACCGGCGATCATCTGGATCGCCGCCTTATTAGCCACAGTCATCTCCCTGGACCGCTTTTTCACCAGCGATTTCAACGATGGCAGCCTGGAGCAGCTGTTATTATCCCCGCATTCCCTGTTGTTATTGCTGGCCGCAAAGATCCTGGCGCACTGGATGCTGACCGGCCTGCCGCTCGTGATCTTATCCGTGCCGGCTGCGTACTTGGTCTTTATGCCCGATAGCGCCTATGTGCCGCTGTTGCTCACCCTGCTGTTGGGCACACCCAGCATGAGCCTGATCGGCGCAGTCTTAGCCGCACTGACCGTGGGCCTACGCGGCGGGGCGGTCTTGTTGCCGCTCTTAGTTCTGCCTTTGTACATGCCGATCCTCATCATTGCCGTTGCCGCGGTGAATAATGCCGCCAAGGGCCTGGCCCTTGTCGGCGAGCTCTATTTTCTTGGATCGATATTGGCGCTGTCGCTTACAATCATGCCGCTGGCAACGGCGGCCTCTCTACGGGTAAGGATCAGGTGAAGCTATTACATTGCTTTTATAAATACGGCGCCCCGCAGACCTTCTACAGCACCTGCAGGAAGATCACGCCGATCTCTGGTGCGCTGTGTGCGCTGCTGCTGCTGGCCGGTCTCATCGGCGCTCTGTGGCTGTCGCCTGCGGATTACCAGCAAAAGGATGCCTTCCGCATCATCTATATGCATGTGCCCAGCGCCTGGATGTCCATGTTTGTCTATATGGTGATGGCGGCGACCGGTGCGGCGGGCCTGATCTGGAAGGTCAAGGTGACGGAGATTATCTCCACCAACTGTGCGCCGCCGGGCGCCGCCTTCACCTTTCTCGCCCTGGTGACCGGTTCCATCTGGGGCAAGCCGATGTGGGGGACGTGGTGGGTCTGGGATGCACGCCTGACCTCTGAGCTGGTGCTCTTGTTTCTCTATCTGGGCTATATGGCCTTGCAGGGGACGATTGAAGATCGACGCAGCGCCGCCCATGCCGGTGCTATCTTAGCCCTGGTCGGCCTGGTCAATATTCCCATCATCCACTATTCGGTGATCTGGTGGAACACCCTGCACCAAGGCCCCACGCTGTTGAAACTGGATGCGCCTTCCATCCATATCAGCATGCTCATCCCCCTGCTGATCATGATGGCTGCGTATATGCTGTATTTTTTAACGGTCTTGTGTATCCGCAGCCGCCATGATCTGCTGGCGCTGGAAAAAGACAGCAGCTGGGCGAAAGAGTTGCGCACCAGAGACCTGGGCAAAGGCGAGCGTAACTAATGCAGGCCATCATTGAATTTTTCAGCATGGACGGCTATGCCTGGTATGTCTGGTCAGCTTATGGCATCAGCCTCATTGTCCTGTTGCTGGGCCTCCTGATCCCGCTCAGGCGCGAGCGAAAATTGTTGAACAAACTACAGCGCCCAAGCTCAGAATAAAAGATGAACAAGCGGCGCAAAAAGCGATTACTGGGCGTCATCGCCATGCTGGGCGGGCTCGGCCTTGCCACGGCGCTGGCGTTGAAAGCCTTTGAGAGCAACCTCCTGTATTTTTACAGCCCGCATCAGGTCGCCGCGGGTGCCGCGCCGGATAATCGAGCCTTTCGCATCGGCGGCCTGGTAACCTCAGGCAGCGTCCGGCGCGATCCGCACAGCCTTAAAGTGGAGTTCGTCTTGACCGACACCCTGGATGAGGTGCGGGTGGTCTATGACGGCATCCTGCCGGATCTGTTTCGTGAAGGCCAAGGCATTGTCGCCAACGGCAGGCTTGACGGCCAAGGCGTGTTTAATGCCGAGCAGGTGCTGGCCAAGCACGATGAAAACTACATGCCGCCGGAGGTCGCCGCGGCCTTAAAAGAGGCCGGTGTGGATTACCCGCATTCCGACAAAAACCAGGCGCTATGATCCCGGAGCTTGGCCATTTCGCCCTGATCATGGCGCTGGTCCTCGCCGTGTTGCAGGCCACCCTGCCGCTCCTCGGCGCGGTGAAGGGCAATGTCGGCTGGATGCAGGTGGCGCGCCCGGCCGCCCGCGCCCAGTTTGGTCTGTTGCTCATCGCCTTTGCTGCCCTGACTGCGGCCTTTGTTAATAATGATTTTTCCGTGGCCTATGTCGCCAACAACTCAAACAGCGCCCTGCCGCTGGCCTACCGCATCGCGGCAGTCTGGGGCGCGCACGAGGGCTCCTTGCTATTATGGGTCTTGATCCTGGCGGCCTGGACGGTTGCGGTGAGCTACCTAAGCCGCCGCCTGCCGCTTGCCTTCATCGCCCGCGTGCTGGCGGTGATGGGGACGGTGAGTGTCGGCTTTTTGTTGTTCACGCTGTTCACTTCCAACCCCTTTGCGCGGCTTGCTCCCGCCCCCCTTGACGGCGCCGATCTAAATCCCCTGTTGCAAGACCCGGGCCTGATCATTCATCCGCCGCTGTTGTATATGGGCTATGTCGGTTTTTCCGTTGCCTTCGGCTTTGCCATCGCCGCCCTCATCGGCCGCGAGGTCGATATGAGTTGGGCGCGCTGGACCAGGCCGTGGACGACGATGGCCTGGGTCTTTCTGACCATTGGCATCGCGCTGGGCAGTTGGTGGGCCTACTACGAGCTGGGCTGGGGCGGCTGGTGGTTTTGGGACCCGGTGGAAAACGCCTCCTTCATGCCGTGGCTGGTCGGCACCGCCCTGATCCATTCCTTGGCCGCCACCGAGAAGCGCGGCGTGTTCAAGAACTGGACGCTGCTGCTCGCCATCAGCGCCTTTGCGCTTAGCCTGCTGGGCACCTTCTTAGTACGCTCCGGCGTATTAACCTCGGTACACGCCTTTGCCACCGATCCCTCGCGCGGCGTCTTCATCCTGCTCATGTTGGGCATCTATGTCGGCGGCGCCTTGCTCTTGTATGCCTGGCGCGCCCCGAACAGCGCCGCCGGTGGGCGCTTTCGCCTGCTCTCCCGAGAGACATTCTTGCTGGCCAACAGCCTGCTGTTGGTGGTGGCAACGGCCAGTGTCTTGTTAGGCACGCTGTATCCGCTCTTTATCGAGGCGCTAGGCGGCAAGCTCTCCGTCGGCGCGCCGTATTTTAACGCTGTCTTTATCCCCTTAATGGCACCGCTCTTTGTGCTGCTGGGCTTCGGCGTCATGACCCGCTGGAAGGGCGATGCCTGGCCGAGGGTCTGGGCGCATATTCGCTATGGTCTCCTGGCAACGCTGCTGTTGGCCCTCTTGACCGGCTTGATGTTATCGAGCCTGGCCGGCTTACGGGTCGGCTTGGCCGTTTTATTGGCGGCCTGGATTGCTCTCTCCACCGGCCTGGCGCTTTGGCAGAGGGTCAAGATCTCCCCTTCCCTGTCCGTGGGTCTGCGCAAATTGCCTAAGGCTTTTGTCGGGATGGGCATCGCCCATCTTGGCCTGGCGGTGAGCATACTGGGCATTGCGATTAGCAGCAATTACAGCAGCGAGCTGCACAAGCGCATGCGGCCGGGGGATAAGGTAATGCTGGCTAATTATGAGTTTTTTATGGAGTCGATCAGGCCGGTGGCCGGGCCGAATTACACCGCCACTGAAGCCGTCATCCGGGTAAGCACAAACGACAAAGCCGTTGCCACACTAAGGACACAAAAGCGCATCTACAGCGTGCGCGATATGCCGATGACCGAGGCCGGCATTGATGCGGGTTTTACGCGCGACCTGTATGCGTCCCTAGGCGAGCCTTTGGGTGGCGGCGACTGGAGTGTGCGCCTGTATCACAAGCCCTTCATTCGCTGGATCTGGCTGGGGGCGATCTTCATGGCGCTGGGCGGCGTCCTGGCGGCAACCGACCGGCGCTACAGCAAGGCGGTGCCGACAAGGGCAAGGGATGCAGCCGCGCTGGGAAGTTTAGGTCCGGCACATGATTAGATACACCCTGCCGGCGCTCATGTTCTTTGGCCTGGTCATGCTACTGGGCTTGGGGCTAGGCTCCGATCCAAGCCTTATCCCCTCGCCCTATATCGACAAGCCGGCGCCGGACTTTGCATTGCCCCGGCTGAGAGAGCCGGATAAGCAGCTAAGCGCGGCCGATTTGCGCGGTGGGGTAAGCCTGCTCAATGTCTGGGCCTCCTGGTGCGTGGCCTGTCGGCATGAACATGAACTGTTGCTTGCGCTCTCACGCGAGAAAAACATACGCATTGTCGGGCTTAATTATAAGGATGAACGCCGCGCTGCCCTTGACTGGTTGGCGCGCCTGGGCGACCCCTACGAGCAGAGCGGACATGATTATCAGGGCAAGGTGGGCATTGATTTCGGTGTGTACGGCGTACCGGAGACCTTTGTGCTCGATAAAGACGGCGTGATCCGCTACAAACACATCGGCCCGATTACGGATGAGTCATTGACCAAGACCATCTATCCGCTCTTGCGGCAGTTGCAAACGGCAGGGCTTAAGGAGCAGGCCGCCGATGGTTAAAAAATTTCTCTTGTGCGCGCCCGTGCTCTTCTCCTTGTCTGTCCATGCGGCGGACACGCCCTTTGAGTTTGGCAGCGAGGCCGAGGCGCAAAGGTTCCAGGGTTTGATCGAAGAGTTGCGCTGTATGGTGTGCCAGAACCAGTCGCTGGCGGACTCCAATGCCGAGCTAGCCCAGGATCTGCGCGCTGAGGTCTATGCGCAGATGCACCGCGGCCTCAGCGATGCGGCGATCGCCTCTTTTCTGGTAACGCGTTATGGCGATTTTGTCCTGTATCGGCCGCCCTTAAAGAAGCATACCTGGGCGCTGTGGTTCGGCCCCGTGCTGCTGTTGCTGCTGGGGCTCGTTATCGCCATCCGCCTGTTCATGAATAACAGCCGCCGGCCACAGGCAGCCTTGACTCAGGAACAGAGGCAGAGGCTCAAGTCGCTGCTGCAAGATGAAGATGCAGGGGCGACCTAGCCCGTGATCCTCTTCTGGACGGCATGTGTCCTGATGCTGATTGTCGTACTGCTATACAGCCTGCGGCCGCTGATAAGGCCCGAGCAGGCGGTTGACAACGATGCCTTGCAGGCCAGGATCAGGGCCTATAAGGCAAGCCTTCATGAGCTGGAAAAAGATGCCGAGAATGGCAATATCGCCGCGGCCGAGCTTGCTGCTGCGCGTGAAGACATCGCCCGGGCCATAGTACAAAGCGCCGAAGGGCTTGGCAAAAAACAGGAGACTGATCTTAAGGCCGGGCTATGGCCGCTGCTGCTGGGGTGCACCTTGCTGCCGGCGGCCGCGGTACTTATCTACCTGCAGCTGGGCCAACACCGGCTCATCAATGGCACTACCCCGGCCGGGCCGCCCGCGGCTGCGCAGGCACCGGCTGCGATAGAAGAAATGGTGGCGGCTCTGGCAGCGCAGCTTGCGCAGCGGCCGCAGGATGTAGGCGGGTGGATGATGCTGGCGCGGGCCTACATGGCGCTGGGCCGTTATGCCGATGCCTTGCCTGCATACGAACATCTCTACAGCATTGCCGCGGACAACCCGGCGGTGCTGGTTGGTTATGCTGGTGCCTTGTCGATGGCGAACGAGGGCAATCTGTCCGGCCGGCCGCAGGCGCTGGTGGAAAAGACCTTGCAGCTGGAGCCTTTGAACCGCACAGCTCTGTGGCTGGCCGGCATGGCCGCGGCGCAATCCGGCGATGACCGCGCGGCGATCGACTTCTGGCAGACTCTAGTTGCGCAATCCGGCGATGACGAGGCGGCCAAAGCGCAGATCGAGCAGCTGATCGCCCAGAGCCGGGCGCGGCTTGGCGTGAGGGCAGCGCCTGCAAGGCAAGCGCCGGTGCCCCCAGAAAACAAACGTGCGGTTAAGGTAAAGGTCAGCTTGGCCGAAGAATTACGAGACCGGGCTGCGCCTTCCAGCACCGTCTTTGTCGTGGCCCGTGCGCCGGGCGGCGCGCCGCTGCCGGTGGCCGTGGTGCGCAGACAGCTAAGCGAGCTGCCCTTTACCGTGACCTTGGATGATGCCGCCGCAATGGCACCCACAGCGAGACTATCAGATCATGCAAGCATCGAGCTCAGCGCCCGCATCGCCTTATCTGGCAAGGCCCGGCCGCAGCCCGGGGACATGAGCAGCGCCTGGCTACGCGTGGATACCGCCCAGGCCGAGACCGTCATGCTGCGCATAGATCGGGTGTTGGAGTAAGGGAATTGGTGTGCTTGCAAAGGTGGCCGGGGGCGCGATAATCGGATATGAGCGATCACGGCAGTTATCGGGCAGTCATTAGGGCTTGGTAAACATGATGATAAACATGCAGGCATTCATCCTAGCGGCAAAGAGCCGGCCTGCGGGCAAGCGCGCCAACGGCGTCGAAGCTTCCCGCCCGCGCTAAAGCGGAAGCGGCCAGGCAATGATGTTTGAGCGGCTGTTTCAAGCGCCCTATAGCGAGAAGATCCAGCGCGTTTTGCCGGTGCTGTTTAATATTGTTGAGTTGGAAAACAAACGCGGCGACCGGTTGGGCATGGAAGTGGGCACGGCGAGGGAAAGGGTGCTGATCGCGCTTTTTATGTATGCCTTTGGCAATGAGGCGGTTGCATTTCCCCCGTCCACCTCGCCCGGCGTGGATGTGCTGGTGAATGAGACACCAGTTTCTATTAAAACCAAGACAGGCAGCGGCGATGCCGGGGTCAAGCTGGTCTGGACGGTGGACTGGGACAAGGTGGACGCCTTCGCCCGGGATTTTCGCCCGGCTGCCCATCTGCTCTTTGTGCAGATCAACTGGAAGACGCAGGCCGGCGGTTTTTATCTGATCTCGCATGAAACGCAAAACGATGTATTGCAGGAAATCGGGCGCGCTGCTTATCTTAAACTGCCCGCCCGCAGCACCAACCCGCGCGGGGTGGAACTCGCCGGCCCGGCGATGCGGCGGCTGAAGGCCGATCCGGCCACGCTGATGCTGCCGCTAACCTGGCGTCGGGACGCCTCCTTGCTGACCGAACGCGCCCTGTATGGCCGCTGGATAGATCTATGGGACAGTCTGTAAAGCGGGCCAGAACCAGGACCCAGGCCTTTGGTACGCCCGCCCGCCAGGGGCATGACTCATCGCCGTTTTATGAGCGCAAGCTGTACGATGAGCGAGAGGGCGAGAAAACGGCAGGCGGTCCGGCGTGGTGTTGCCCGGATGCGGTCAATGTCATTCACCATCACGACAGCCGCAACATGAAGCACCTGCCGGATGACTCGGTGCATTTGATGATCACCTCGCCGCCGTACAACGTGGGCAAGGACTACGATGAGGACTTGTCTTTAGCCGAATATCAGGGCCTGCTGGCCAACGTGATGGCGGAAGTCCATCGCGTGTTGATCGCCGGTGGGCGGGCTTGTGTCAACATTGCCAACCTCGGCAGGTCGCCCTACATTCCGCTACATTCTTATGTCATCAACATCGCCCAAGACTGCGGGTTTTTGATGCGCGGCGAGATCATCTGGGATAAAGGTGCCAGCGCCGGTAGCTCCTGTGCCTGGGGCAGCTGGCGCTCGGCGAGTAATCCGGTATTGCGGGATGTGCATGAGTATATCTTGGTATTTTCCAAAGGTGCCTTTAAGCGGCCGCCCGTTAAAGAAAGCCACCAGAAAAGCAGCATCGGCCGGGATGATTTCCTGGAGCATACTAAAAGCATCTGGCGTTTCTCGGCGGCCAGTGCAAAGAAGGCCGGACACCCGGCGCCTTTTCCGTTGGCGTTGCCGCTGCGCCTGATTAATCTGTATTCCTTCATCGGCGATATTGTGCTGGATCCCTTCATCGGCAGCGGCACGACGGCGCAAGCCGCGCAGGCACTGGAGCGCGCCTATGTGGGCTATGAAATCAACGCGGCCTATGTGGCGTTGGCGGAAGAGAAATTACGGCACACGGAAAAGTTTTTGTAAGAAGTGCCTGAGGCACGGCTGAGATGACCGCCGCTCACCAAAGCCCGGAACGTAAAAAGATCACAATCTAAACTGCTCGCCCAGATAGACTTCCCGCACCTTTTCATCCGCCAGGATCTCCTCCGGCGTACCTTCCTTGATGATGTGGCCGTCATTGACAATATAGGCGCGATCGCAGGAACCCAAAGTCTCGCGCACGTTGTGATCGGTGATCAAGATGCCGAAACCCATCTGCGCGAGATAGCGGGTGATGCGCTGTATGTCGCTGACCGAGATCGGGTCGATGCCGGCGAAGGGCTCGTCCAAAAGCAAGAAGCGCGGCTCAGTCGCCAGGGCGCGGGCGATCTCCACCCGCCGCCGCTCGCCGCCGGATAAGCTAAGCCCCAGGTTGTCGCGCAGATGACCGACGTGAAATTCCTGTAACAGGCTTTCCAGTCGCGTGTCGGATTGCTCTTCGGTCAGGTCTGCCCGGGTCTCCAGGATGGCCTTGATGTTGTCTTCCACTGTTAATTTGCGAAAGATGGAAGACTCCTGCGGCAGATAACCCAATCCCATGCGCGCCCGTCTGTCCATGGGCAGCATGCTGATCTCTTCGTCATTTAGGAGAATGCTGCCGCTGTCGCAGGGAATGAGGCCGACGATCATGTAAAAGCTGGTGGTCTTGCCGGCGCCGTTCGGCCCCAGCAGGCCGACGATCTCGCCGCTATGGACATTGAGGCTGACGTCCTGCACCACGGCGCGTTTGCGAAAGCGCTTGGATAGATTGCTGACGGAGAGAACGCTCATGGCAAGTGTATAAGAGGCCGCTATGGATCTTGATTTATTGCGCGCCGGTGCCTTCCGTCTTTTGCTTGCGAATAATGATCTTAACCCGCTCTTTGGCCGCGCCCGGCTCATTTTTATCGGCTTCTAGGTCCTGGCCGGCGCATTTGACCGAGCCGCTCCAGGCCCGCGCCCGGCTCTGCTCGGTATCGTATTCAATACAGGTAGCACTGACCTCCCCATCACCCTGTTTGCTCCAGGCCTCGCCGATGAGATAGATGAGATTTCTCTCTTCGTAGTACTCCATCGTCAGCGCCTTGGCTTCATCATACACCTCGCTGTCATCGGGCAACTGTCGGTATGTCGCCGGCCGACCCTCCATGATGAGCAGTTCCAGTTCGTCCTCATCATCGTTATGCACCGTCATCTTGTCACCAGTCATGCGGATGCTGCCCTGAATGACGATGACCTTGCCGGTGTAGATGCTGATGTTGTTTGATTCATCCAGCACGGCGGCATCGGCGTAGATTTCGATGTCCTGATCCTTGTCCGTTGACAAGGCGTTTGCGCCCGGGCTTGATAAGGCCAGCACCAGCAGCAGTTCAAGTCTCGGGTTGTTCAATAATCGTCTTTTCATGGTCGATAACTTCCAGGCGCTTGTCGCTTAAGTAGGCGCGCATGCCGGTGCCGGTGATGGTGGTGCGCCTGGACTTGATCGTCGTATAGTGATCGGTCTCGGCATAATCTTCTTCTACCAATACCCGCGCCGCGCTGGTGTCCACCTGCAAGGTGCGTACGCCCAGTTCATCGTCTTCCCACATCCGCACTTTCCCATGCAAGAGGATGACCTCATTGTTATTGGTCGCCCAGCCCTTCTCGGCGCGGACAAAGAGCGGCGTTTTATCATCACGAAAGAGCTCCATCCTTGGCTTTAATAACTCCGCGGTATCATTATGCGGATAGTGTGCCATATACACCGCATACAGTCTGCTCTTCGGCCGGCCCTCATCATCCATCGCCAGGGTGCTGAAATCCTCCAGATAATAATCCGGCTCATAAAACTCCGGCCTCTCCCCCTGCTGTGGCGTATCGAGCACTTGGCGTAACATCCAATAGCTGCCCAGGCTTGCGATCAGCATGCTGACGATAATGATGATCCTTATCGGCATGATCAACTACACCACCCTAACCCGCAGCAGGTCGTGCATGTTCAAAATGCCGGTCAAGGTATGCGCCGCATCCACGATTGGGATGGCATTGATCTTGTATTGTTCCATCATGTGCAGCGCCTCTGCGGCCAGCGCCTCTGCCTTGATGGTGCGGCACTTGGCCGTCATGACCGCTGCGATGTCTGTGCTGTGTACATCCACGCCCGCATCCAGGGTGCGCCGCAGGTCGCCATCCGTGAACACCCCCAATAATTTATTCTCCGCATCAATGATGGCCGTAACCCCCAGCCCCTTTTGCGTCATCTCCATCAAGGCCGTGCTCAGCAGGGCGTCTGCATGAACCGCCGGGATCGCAGCCCCTGTGTGCATGATGTCGGCGACCCGCACTAACAATCGCCGGCCCAAGGTCCCGCCCGGGTGGGATAAGGCAAAGTCGTCCGCGCTGAAGCCGCGCGCCTCTAGCAAGGCAACGGCAAGCGCATCGCCCATCGCCAGCGTTGCCGTGGTGCTGGCGGTCGGGGCTAATCCCAGTGGGCAGGCCTCACGGGCGACACTGATGTCCAGGTTGACCGTGGCAGCCTGCGCCAGCGCCGAGTTGACGCCGCCGGTCATGCTGATCAACACTACGCCCAGGCGCTTGATAACCGGCAGCAGCGTGATGATCTCGTCCGTCTCGCCGGAGTTGGACAAGGCGATGATGATGTCATCGGCGGTGATCATGCCCAGGTCGCCATGGCTGGCCTCGCCCGGGTGCACAAAGAAGGCCGGCGTGCCGGTGCTGGCCATGGTGGCGGCGATCTTGCCCGCAATGTGGCCGGACTTACCCATACCGATCACCACCGTGCGGCCCTTGCAATGTAATATGTGCAGGCAGGCTGCGGCAAAGTTCTCATCCACGCGTTGCAAGAGTCCGTGCAAGGCGGCGGCTTCGGTTTCAATCACCGCCCGCCCCAGCGCAATGAGCCGGTCTTTCTCAGCGCTCGCGGGGGTGTCGGTTGCTTGTTTCATGGCGCAAACGAATTATGCCGTTGCCGAGTAAAACAACCAGCCTTGATAGCCGAGAAAACAGGCAAAGAGAAAGCCGCCTTCTATGCGGTCAAAGCGCCCCTTGCCGTGGATAAAGACCATCCAGCCCATTATAAGCGATAACAGGATCATGATTGAAAAATCTCGCAGCAGGGCATCCAAGCCGAAGCTGTCGGGGTGGATGAGCGCCGGTACGCCCAGCACCATGAGCATGTTGAACATGTTTGAGCCGATGACGTTGCCGATGGCAAGATCCGCTTCATTTTTTATCACGCTGGCAATGGAAGCCGCCAGCTCCGGCAGGCTGGTGCCGACCGCGATAATGCTCAGGCCGATGACCAGGTCGCTAATGCCTAAGAGCCGTGCAATACTCACCGCGCCGCGCACCAGCAGCTCCGCACCGGCTAACAATAAGACCAGGCCGAAGAGCATCAGCAACAGCGAGCGGCCCAGCGGATACACCGGCGGCAACTCCTGCTCAAACTCACCCGCCAGGGGATCGCTTGCCGGGGCTTGTCTGGCAATCATCACCACCCAGCACAGGATGGCGCATAGGCTGCCCAGCAGAATCATCCCGTCAACACGACTGAGCCTTTGATCGAGCAACACGGCCAGGGCGATCAGCGTGGCGGCGGCCATGATCAGGTATTCGCGGCGCAGGGTTTTGGAGCCGACAACGAGCGGGCAGAGCAGGGCGGTGCCACCCAGGACGAGGCCGATGTTGGCGATGTTGGAGCCGATCGCATTGCCAATGGCGATGTTGGTCTTGCCGTCCAACGCGGCGACGCTGCCGACCAATACCTCCGGCGCAGAAGTGGCAATGCCGACGATGGTCAGGCCGATGATGAGCGGTGCCACGCCAAGCCCGCGCGCCGTGCTGGCGGCACCATCAACAAAACGATCCGCGCCATAGACCAACAGGGCAAGGCCGCCCAGAATAAACAGAATGTCGGCGCTCAGCATGTGATTACAGGGCTTGTCATGGTTGTTTTTTTAAGGGCTGGATTATGTCTTAACCGGCGCTGGATAATGCCAGATCAACGGTGTGCATGAAAATTTATTGCGGTCAAGATAGGGCCGGAATTTAAGTGGCATCGCTTGCCACAAGTTGGTAGCGTATCTTCAAAGAAGCTCTTGAATAATTCATTCATGAATTATCAGAGCACGACAAAAAATTGTGATTTTTGTTTGTCTGACATTTTCAATTACTTAGGCGGTAATTGAAAATGGTGGTACATCCATGTACCAAGGGAAACTCTGACTTAAATCAGCTTCCTTAGCTCTCAACAACGGACTTTATCTTAAACCATGCGGGCAATGATCTTGGCGGCCGGCGGCGGTGAGCGCATGCGACCCCTGACTGACACAAGCCCCAAGCCGCTGCTCAAGGCCGCGGGCAAGCCGCTCCTGCACTATCATCTTGCGGCCCTGGCCCGGGCCGGCTTTGAGGACATCGTGATCAACCACGGGCGGCTTGGCCGGCAGATCGAGGATTATTTTGCCGATGGCCGCGCCTATGGGCTGCATATTGCATACTCCGCAGAAGGCGATGCGCCGCTGGAGACGGCGGGCGGGATCAAGCGCGCCTTGGCGCTGCTGGGCAAAGAGCCCTTTCTGGTCATCAACGGCGATATCTGGACCGACTATGCGCTGGCTAAGGTTCCAAAGCGCCTGCATGGCCTGGGCCATCTTGTGCTGGTCGATAACCCGCCGCACCATCGGCAGGGGGATTTTACCCTGCAAGACGGCCTGGTTCTTAACGCCGCTGATGAGCGCTTGACCTACAGCGGCATCGCCGTCTTTCGTCCCGAACTATTTGCCGAGCTGAAAGCGGCCAGCTTCCCGCTGGCGCCCTTACTGCGCGCCGCCATCGACAAGGCGCAGATCAGCGGCGAACACTATCCCGGCCGCTGGATGGACATCGGCACACCTGAACGCCTGCATCAGCTTGATGCCTTGCTGAATGCAAGAGAATCCTGAAATGCTCTTTCCAGTAACTGCACCTGCCGCATGTTCATGTTTTCCCCTGATGTTGATAAGGCGTTGGATCCAGGAGTTGTGCCGCTGCAAAACCCGCCTTGCGCAAGCGACAAGAATCACACACACCGCAGGCGCGGCCCTTTTCATCGGCCTGGTAGCAGGAAATCGTCAAGGCATAATCCACGCCTAATTCTGCGCCTTCCTTGATGATCGCCGCCTTGCTGCGTTCAATCAGCGGGGTATGTATCTTGATGTGCGCCCCTTCCACCCCGGCCTTGGTGGCGAGCCGGGCGGTCTGTGCAAAGGATTCGATGTACTCGGGACGGCAATCGGGATAACCGGAATAGTCAATGGCATTGACGCCGATGAAAATATCTCTTGCCTTGATGACTTCCGCATAGGCCAGCGCCAGGGAGAGAAAGATAGTATTGCGGGCCGGGACATAGGTAAGCGGAATGCCCGGCGCTTCTTTTTCCGGCACGGCGATAGACTCATCCGTCAAGGCCGAGCCGCCGATCTGGGTGAGATCGATAGTGAATATCTTGTGTGCTTTTGCGCCGATGGCCGTGGCGATTTTTATCGCCGCATCAAGCTCGGCTAAGTGCCGTTGCCCATAATCAAAGCTCAATGCGTGAGCCGCATAGCCCTGCGCCTTGGCAATCGCCAATGTGGTGGCTGAATCCAGGCCGCCGGAGAGCAAGACCACGGCCTTCGGCGCCTCAGACACCGCGCCGCGCCTAGTTCACCGCACCGCCCGGTTGCGCAGCGCGGATCTTTTGCAGGCGGGAGGCGGCCAGCCGCGCGGCCGTTGTATCGGGGTATTTTTGTTGTAGCTCTTCAAGCAGGGCGACGGCGGCCTCAGTCTGCCCCAGCTCGTGGCGGCTGTAGCCGATTTTCAACAGGGCATGAGTGAGTTTCTGGCTATCCGGGTAGCCTGCCACCAACTTGTTGTATTCGCCTAGCGCCTGTTCAAATTGACGCGTCACATAAAAGGCCTCGCCCAGCCAGTACTGCGCATTATCGGCATAATCGCTATCCGGGTGCGCGGCCAGAAACTCGTTAAAGGCTTTAATAGCCTGATCATAACGAGACTGTTTCAGAAGCCGAAAGGCCCGTTGATAGTCGGCGCGGGCCTGTGTGGGGTTGGACTCAATCCTCGCTTGTGTTTCTGCTACCGCCGCCGGCTCGGCATTGACGAGCGCATCTGGTGCCACCACAACCGCGCCGGTCGTAGCGCTGAGCGCGGCGGCGGGAGCAGTCGCAGCGGCAGGCGCATTATCAACCAGTTCCACCACGAGCGGACTCTCTGTCTGTCGGTCGGTACCAGGCGGTCTGTTCGCGATGGCCGGGGCGAGAGTCTGTAAAGGGGGACTGTCCGGCGCCGCGGTTTCAGCCGGTCGCTCTGCGCCTCCCGCGTCATTGATAACACTCGGCGAGCGATTGCTCTCCAGACTCTGGATGCGCTGGTCAATATCGGTATAAAGCGCCCGTTGACGTTTGTTGAGCTGCTCCAGCGTGTAGTTCTGCACTTCGATCTCGCCGCGCAGCTGACTGACTTCCTGCTGCAACGACTCCAACTGTTGCAACATATCGAGCAGACCCTGGCTCTGCAATAGCTGTTCGATGCGGCCAAGCCGCTGGTCCATCGCCGCGATGGATTCCTTGGTGGAGAGGGCATAGGCCGGCGCAGACACAAGGGCGCATAAGGCGCTCAGCACGATAATGTTCTTCTTGTTCATCTTTATAAAACCTCATAACGAGCTTTAGTTAAGAAAGCCTTGATTGCATCAGGGCTGCCTGTGGCACAAGGAGCCGCCACCTGATTCAACCATGGCAAGGAATTGAATCGCTTTGCCTACTCTTGAACAAGTTCGGGAAGGATTTGTTCAAAGGCTCCTTACACATCATCACGCCCTAGTAGAGAATTTCAACCCGACGGTTCTGGCGCCATGCCGCTTCATTATGTCCATCTGCAACCGGGCGCTCCTCGCCATAGCTGCTGGTGCGCAACTGCGTATTCGGCACACCAAGCAGGGCGATCAGCCGTTTTACCATCTGCGCCCGGCGCTCGCCTAAGGCTAAGTTGTATTCCCGTGAGCCGCGCTCATCGGCATGGCCTTCAAGCACCGCCGTCACCTGGGGGTGTGCGAGCAGATAGGCGCTGTGTGCCTCGATTACTTCCTGAAACTGCGGCTGGATCTCGCTGCTGTCGTAGGCAAAATAGATGGTACGAAGGGCCAGCGGGCTTTGCGGATCAGTGAGCGCGCTGAGTCCGCCCGGCGAGTCGCTGCCGGCACCATAGCTGGTGGCCGCATCCCGTCCGCGGCCATCAGCGCCTGCACCGCGTGTACGCTCTTCCACCGCCGCGCCATTGTCTTGCCTGGGGGCGGTTGCACAGGCACTAAGCAGGCCCGCCAGCAGGCAGGCGATGAAGGTCTTTTTAGTCATAACATATTCTCCATTTTCAAAACAGCTAGCAAGTTTATTGGGTGGTAAAAGGCCCCCAGTCTGGCTCTCGGACTTCGCCGTCCTGCAAGGCCAGGCGCTGGTGTACGCGGCCGTCTGCGGAGACCGCGGCGAGTTCGGTGCCACTGCTGCGGGTGGTGGTGTACATGATCATGCTGCCATTGGGCGAGAAGCTGGGCGATTCATCCAGCCGCGTCTCGGTCAGGAGGTCCAGGTAATCGTTTTCCAAGTCCAGCATGGCGATGCGGTAGCGGCGCTCCTTGCCGTGCACCATGATGATGGATTTTCCGTCCGGGGCATAGCTCGGCCGCGCGAAGTAGCTGCCGCCGAAGCTCACGCGCCGCGCCGTGCCGCCTAAGGCACTGACTTCGTAGATCTGCGGGCTGCCGCCGCGATCAGAGGTGAACACCAGCTTGGCGCCGTCCGGCGAGAAGGCGGCCTCGGTGTCGATCGCGCGGTTGCGCGTAATGCGCTGCAAGGAACGATCAGCGAGATGCAGGATGTAGATTTCCGGGTTGCCGTCTTTGGATAAGGTCAGGGCCAGGCGCGCGCCGTCCGGCGACCAGGCCGGGGCGCTGTTGATGCCGGCATGGGCGGCGACTTGTTCGCGGCGCCCGGAGAGGATGTCCTGGATATAGATGGAAGAATTACCGCCTTCAAAGGAGACATAGGCGAGTTGCTTGCCGTCCGGCGACCAAGCCGGCGACATCAGCGGCTCGCTGGATTCAAGCAGCGTCTGCGCGTTGAAGCCATCGGCATCGGCCACCTGCAGGCTGTGCCGCTTGTTGCCGTTGGGCAGTTCCTTGACCGTAACATAGGTGATGCGGGTATCAAAGGCGCCGGGGATGCCGGTTAATTTTTCAAAGATAATATCGCTGATGCGGTGTGCGGTACGGCGTAGCTGGGCGCGCCCGGCCGGGATGCGAAAACCGGCCAGCTGCGTGCCCTTGTACACATCCACCAGACGGAAGCTTACTTCGTAGTTGCCGTCGGCCCTCTCCTGCAAATTACCAATCACGATGTTGTCCATGCCGAGCAGGCGCCAGTCCTTGAAATTGATCGCCGCGAAGGCCGTCGGCTGCTGCGGCATGTCGCGCGTCGGCAGGGGCGCAAAGCGGCCGCTGCGGGCAAGGTCATTGCCGATGGTCAGGTCCATGTCGATGGGTTGCGCGCCCGCCGGCCCCGACCAGCCAAAGGGAACGATGGCAATGGGAATCGCGTTCTCCACGCCCCTGTCGATGACGATGTTCAAGGGCGCCGCCTGTAGGCCCAGGACAGGCAACAGCAACAGCAATAGTCTTTTTATCATGGCCTGAAGCTTAGCCGAAGTTCACGCATCTTTTCAAACAGGCGCGCATCTGTGGGCACCGGCAGCGGGGCGGCCCGCTTGACTGCGATCTCGGCGCGCCGGTCGAAGATTTCATTGCCGCTGGACGTGACCACCTGTGCCGCCACCACCTCACCGCCGGGGATCATGCGGATCTGCAAGACGCAGGACAGGCCCGGCGGCAGGCCAACGATATTAAACTCCCGTCCGATCGCATTGTTAATACGCTGGCTAAACTGGCCAATCACGGCCTGGTCGCGGCGCGCCTGCTCGACCTTGAAAAGGCGCTCCTCTTCGGCCAACTCTGCCTGGCGGCGCTGCTGCTCCTCCTCTTCCCGGCGCCGTTGTTCTTCTTTTTTCTTACGTTCGGCCTCTTCCTTGCGCTTGCGCTCGGCGGCCTCTTTTTCCAGGCGCTTGCGTTCTTCTTCTGCCTCGCGTTTTTGTTTTTCCAGTTCGTCCTGCTCCTGTTTTAGACGCGCGAGCTTTTTTTGCTCCACCTTTCTATCGGCCTCTTCCTGCGCCTTTTTCTTCCTGGCCGCAGCCAGTTTCTTCTCTTCCAGCCGACGCTGCTGTTCGGTCTGCACCCGCTTCTGCTCCAGTGCTTTGAGCTTGTCCTCCAGTTCTCTTTGTTGTTCTATCTTTCTATCTTCAATGTCTTTTAAGCGTTGCAATTCGGCCTCAACCCGGGCCTTGTCAACGACAACGGCGCTAAGGATCTGCGGGCGCGCCAGCGGCTTAATGGTTCTCGCCGGTGTGTTATCCAGGCTAAGCACAAGCAGGCCGCCCGCCAGCCCATGCAGCAATAAGGAATAGAGCATAAAACGCGAGCGCCACATAGCATTACCGGCGGGGCGGCTCCGTGACCAGGCCGACCCCCGCCACGCCTGCGCCCTGCAACAAGGCCATCACCTCGACCACCCGCCCGTAGGGCACTTCTGCATCGCCCTTGACATAGACCGAGATGTCGGGCTGGTATTTCAACAGCGCCCCGATGCGATTAACCAGCGTCTCAGGCGCAACCGGCTGGTCTTGGTTATCGCCGTAGTTAATAAAAAAATTACCGGCGCTATCCACGCTGACCACCACCGGCTCTCTCTCTGCCGGCGGCAAGGGCTCGGACGGGGTCTGCGGCAGGGCGACCTTCACGCCCTGGCTCAGCAGGGGTGCGGTGATCATAAAGATCACCAGCAACACCAGCATGACATCAATATACGGCACGACATTGATCTCTGATAGCGGCCGCTTGCGGATTCGATGGCGCATGGGCGTGTCCTTTAAGACCGGGGGCGGTGGGTTGGCGGGGCGTGGTTCATGGCACTCTTCCCGCCCCTATCTCGCCAGGCCGCTGTGGGCATGGCGGTGGAGGATGGCGGAGAACTCTTCCATGAAGGTGTCGTAGCGGTGAATGAGTCGTTCCACGTCATTGGAATAGCGGTTGTACGCAATGACCGCGGGGATGGCGGCGAACAGGCCCATGGCCGTGGCAATGAGTGCTTCCGCAATGCCGGGGGCGACCAAAGCAATCGTGGCCTGCTGCACATTGCCCAGCGCACGGAAGCTGTTCATGATCCCCCACACGGTGCCGAATAAGCCGATATAAGGGCTGGTGGAGCCGACTGTGGCGAGAAAGGACAGGTTGGTTTCCAGCGTCTCGATCTCCCGGTTCAAGGCCACGCGCATCGCCCGTTGCGAGCCTTCCATGACGGCGTCCGCATCAATGCCTTCCTGCTTGCGCAGGCGGGCAAATTCCTTGAACCCGGCGGCGAAGATCTTCTCCATCCCTAAGCAGACATAGCGCTTGTTGCTGATACGGGTGTATAGGGGGCTTAGGTCTTCTAAGGACCAGAACTGCTCTTCAAACTTGTCCGCCTGGCGCTTGGCGTCTTTGATGGTGGCGTACTTGCGAAAGATCATCGCCCAGGAGATGACTGATGCCGCAATCAGAATCAGCATGACCAGCTGCACCAGGGCGCTGGCACCTGCGATAAGATGCAGCAGGCTCAGATCGCTTGACAGTTCAGTTGGCATAATGGAATTTTTCCTTGAGTGATTTTGGAATGCGCCGCGGCTTTAAGCTCTCAGCACCCAGACAAGCGATGTTCACCTCGGCGCGGCAGAGTAATTGTGCTTGGCGGAAGATCTCTTGCGCAAACAAAATGCTGGCCGCCCCCGCTTTTTTAATTTGCGTGGTAATGTCCAGCACATCGTCCAGGCGCGCCGCTTGCTTAAATTGTAAATGAATGTCCTTCACGACAAAGATAAGCCTCTCCTCTTCCCGCAGCGCATGGTGTGAATAGCCGGCCGTGCGCAGCCACTCGGTCCTGGCCTGATCCAGGAATTTCAAGTAATTGGCATGATAGACCACGCCGGCAGCATCGGTGTCTTCATAATAAACGCGCACCGACCAGCGAAAGCCCGCCATCAATCCCTACTCACGCGCATTGCGCTCAGCCTTTCTCATCCGCCGCAGGCGCGGTGAAGAGATCCGGCTCCAGCACCGCATGCTCCGGCAGCGCCAGGCCAAAATGCAGCCAGGCGTTCTTGGTGACCACCCGGCCGCGCGGGGTGCGCATCATAAAACCCTGCTGGATCAAAAACGGCTCGATCACATCTTCAATGGTATCGCGTTCTTCCCCGATGGCCGCGGCGATGCTGTCGATGCCGACCGGGCCGCCGGCGAATTTCTGCATGATCGCCAACAGCAGCTTGCGATCCATCATGTCAAAACCATGCTCGTCAACATTGAGCATGTCCAGCGCCCGGCCCGCGATCGCCGCGCTGATCTTGCCATCAGACTTGACTTCCGCATAATCCCGCACGCGCCGCAGCAAGCGATTGGCGATGCGCGGGGTGCCGCGCGAGCGCGCCGCAATCGCCTTGGCCCCGGCCTCTTCCACGGCGACATCCAGGATTTGCGCTGAGCGCCTGACGATGCGCGCGAGTTCTTCGATGCTGTAGAACTCCAGCCGCTGGACGATGCCGAAGCGATCACGCAAGGGCGAGGTCAACAGGCCGGCGCGGGTGGTGGCGCCGACTAAGGTAAAGGGCGGCACATCCAGCTTGATCGCGCGCGCCGCCGGCCCTTCTCCGATCATAATATCCAGCTGGTAATCCTCCATGGCCGGATACAGGATCTCCTCCACCACCGGACTCAAGCGGTGGATCTCATCGATAAACAGCACGTCTTTTGCTTCTAAGTTGGTGAGCAGCGCCGCCAGGTCGCCGGGGCGCTCCAGCACCGGGCCGGAGGTCTGGCGCATGCTGACATTCATCTCGTTGGCAATAATATGCGCCAGGGTGGTCTTGCCCAAGCCCGGCGGGCCGAAGATGAGGACGTGATCAAGCGATTCGCCGCGCTTGCGCGCCGCATTGATGAAGATATCCATCTGCTCATGCACCGCCGGTTGGCCTTGATAATCGGCCAGGCGCTGCGGACGCAGGGTCTTGTCTGCCATGCCATCTTCGGCATGGTGCTGCGGCGATATGATCGGGTTTATCTCGGACATGCTAACGGGCTGTTTTCTCTTCTAAGACACGCTATTTGCCAATGGCCTTTAAGGCCGCGCGAATGAGTTCTTCGGCGCGCATGCCTTTTGCGGCCACGCCCTGCACATAGCGGCTGGCCTCCTGCGGTTTATAGCCCAGGGCGATCAGGGCGCTCTCGGCCTCAGCTGTGACACTATCCGCCCGAACCAACGTCGTGTCGGCGGCACCTGATGTTATTCCATCCAAGGCCAGGTCTTTCAACCGGTCACGCATTTCCATGATCAGGCGCTCGGCGGTCTTCTTGCCTACCCCAGGCAGCTTCACCAGCCGCTCAGCATCGCCCTGCTGCACGCACGCGGCAAAGTCCTGCGCCTCGATGCTGGAGAGTATGGTCAGCGCCATCTTCGCGCCCACGCCGTTGACCTTTAGCAAGCCGCGAAACAGGCGCCGCTCATCCTCACTGGCAAAGCCGAATAACAAATGCGCATCATCCCGAATGGCCAGATGGGTATAGAGTTGCACCTCCTCGCCGACGGCGGGCAGCTGGTAGATCGTGGTCATGGGCGCTTCCACTTCATAGCCCACGCCCTGGACATCGATCAATAACAACGGCGCCTGCTTGTGCGTCAATCGGCCGCGCAACTGCCCGATCATTGCAGCCGTCCCCGCCGCATCCCGCTGACCCCGGCCATTCTCATCAGCCCCTCGCGCGCGTGGCCATGACACAGAGCAACGGCCAGCGCATCCGCCGCATCCGCCGCCGGCGGATCAGCTAGGCACAGCAGGATCTTCACCATGTGCTGCACCTGCTGCTTGGCCGCATGACCCTTGCCCACTGTTGCCTGCTTGACCTGGTTGGCGGTGTATTCATAGCTGGGCAGGCGGCTGTTAGCAATAGCGGTGAGCGCAGCGCCCCGGGCCTGGCCGAGCTTCAAGGCGGAATCCGCATTGCGGTGCATGAAGACACGCTCAATGGCCGCCTCATCCGGCCGGTGGCGGGAGATGAGCCGGCTTAGTTCCTGAAAAATAAGATGCAGTTTATCGCCCGCCGCCGCGCCTTTGACCTTGATAACGCCATGCGCAACGGCGGTGGCATGGTTGCCGTCCATGTCGATGATGCCGTAGCCGGTGAGCTGCGAGCCGGGGTCGATGCCGAGGATGCGGATCATGGCAGCTGATGCCGGGCGGCGACCTTACGGCGGGATGGGTTCATGGCGGCAAACAAAATGGTTAAGCGGCCGCGCGCCTTAGGATAACTGCGCCAGCACATCCCCGGAAATCGCCGCATTGGAATAGACCTGTTGCACATCATCCAGCTCATCGAGCACATCCAGCAAACGTAACAGGCTCTGTGCATTGCCCGCATCCAGCTCGCTGCTGGTCTGTGCGCGCAAGGTCAGCGCGGCGCTCTCGGCCGCTTGCCCGGCCCTCTCCAGCGCCTCCTTCACGACGAAGAAATCCTCCGCCGCAGTCAGCACCTCAAAGGAACCGTCCTCATTATTGATCACATCCTCCGCCCCGGCCTCCAGCGCCGCCTCCATCAAGGCATCTTCATCCGTGCCGGACGGGAAGACAAGCAGGCCGGCCTTGTGAAACAGATACGCCACCGAGCCGTCCGTGCCCAGCTTGCCGCCGTGTTTGCTAAAGGCATGGCGCACCTCGGCCACGGTGCGCTTGCGGTTATCGGTTAAGCAATCCACCAACACGGCCACGCCGCCGGGGCCATAGCCCTCATAGCGCGCCTCTTCCAGGTCGCCGCCCTCCTCGCCGCCGGCACCGCGTTTGATCGCGCGCTCAATGGTGTCTTTGGGCAGGCTCTGTGATTTGGCGGCTTCCACCGCAGCGCGCAGGCGGGGATTGGCATGCGGGTCGCCGCCGCCCAACTTAGCCGCCACCGTAACCTCGCGGATCAACTTGCTGAACAACTTACCGCGCCGCGCATCCTGCCGCCCCTTGCGGTGCTGGATATTCGCCCATTTACTGTGTCCGGCCATTGCGCCCTCTTACAACGAATGGCCTGCCAGTCTAGCAGTTATGGACAAGGGCGGGAAGCGGGCGGCCTATGCCACCACCAGGCCTCAGCCCCCCGCCGCTGCCTTGCCATCTTGCGGCCGCAAAAAGGCCAGCGCCCGTTTTCTATCCAGATAATCATGGGCGAACTGGTTTTGATAACTGCGCAGGCAGCCGTAGCAGCTGGCATCGCAGCCGCAGCCACCGTCCGCGCGTATCATTGCGTGGGCGAGCATGGCGCGGAAGACATGCGGCCGCTCCAGTTCCTTGACCAGCCCGGCGCCGCCTGGGACGTTGTCATAGAGCACGATGACGGGGCCTTCGCCGACGGTCTTGATCGTTACGCTAAGATCAGTGGCCGGCACATCCAGGGCCCGGGCCGCGCCCGGCAACACGGCGTAGGCGAGGGAGTAGGCATCGGCCTCGCCGGCCAGCCCGGCAAAGCGCGGGCACAGCACATCGGTTTCCAACTCATGGCCGAGCGCGTAGCGCTGCAAGGTGCCGGTACACGCAGCACCCATGTGGTTCTTGTGTGAGCTTTCTCTGCCTTCCGCGCCGAAGCCACACACAGAGCAGATATAAAACCCCGCCCGCTGCTTGCCTTCACAGAGGATGACCAGGGTGCCGGGCGAGGTGCTGCTTACCCCGATGCCATCAATGTCCGTAAAACCCGGCGTGTCTTCCTGCTGGAAGCCGATAAAAAATGGGCGGGTGGTGTACTGGCGCAGCACTCGCCCGCGCGGTGGCTTAGGTCTTTCAAACTGCGGCGCAACGAAGCCAAAGCGCGGGATTAGGTATTTATCTTTTCCCTCCGCCGCCTCGCCCTCGTTGTACTGCTGAAAATCAAGGGCATTGCTATATTCGTAATAACGCTCCGGCCATGCCTTGCCGGGCACCCGTTTCAGGCCGTGCGATTTCCATTCCTGCTTGTTGGCCACCACGCTACTGCCAGGCGCATACTCGGCGTTTGCAACAAGGGTGGCGGACTGTGCTGATCATCCAGCAGCCTAGCGAACCAACGCACTAGACCAATGGCTTCTATGGAAATTCGCTTGTCATCGGTCAACGCCTTATGCAGGATGGTGGGAAGATCTTGATGCGAAAAGTAGCGTTCGCTGCGCAAAGTCGGAAAGCTCGGTGTCATTGATGACAGCCTTCTGCCAAGCCGGATTGGTATCATGATGAAACTGATTGACGTATTCGAGCAGAGCCTTGATTTCGGTAATGTCTAATGCTGAGAGTATTTCGTTTTTACTATCGATTCGCTGTTCGCAAAGTCCAATGAACGATCCGAGCAACGTTCCTGGCGGAAACTGCTCTGGATAAGCAACACGCATAAAAGCCTCCAAGATTGGTCTTAGTGCCTGTGCAACTTCGCGTTCTTTGGCAGAGTCGGCTGCTCGCAGGTATGAGCGGACAAGTTCATGGCGTTTGTCATACTCTGAAATGCTGTCGCTGCGCACGTCCCAAACGGCAATTTCTGATCCGCTAGCCGCTCTATTGATGCGCAAGGGAAGAGTAACATTTCTATCCGCCTGCTCCCAAAGGCTGCATAGAAAGGGCTTGGAATGAGATAGGACAATTACTTGCTGCACCCTTGTGGCAAGCTTGATAATTTCTTGGCGTGTCCGCAAAGTGCGGTGATCGTCAAGGCTGGTCATGGGATCGTCTATCACGACAGTTTTATTCGCAAGGTTAGAGTCTTGATCAAGCGAGGCAAAAAAGAAGGCAAGTGCGAGCGTGTTTCGGTCTCCTGCACTTAACGTATTGTGAAATGATGGTCCATTGTCTGCGGTGATGTTCACGTTTTGCTGATTGATGACAACACAATAGGAAGCGGATGATCCCGCTCGTGTATTGACCGATTGAACGTTTCCAAGGCGAAACGATGCGCCAAAGCGCTGTAAATAGTCGTTGATAGAGCATTCAAAGGCCGGGAAAATCTGTTCCCTGTACTGATCCAGATCAGTGCGAGCTTGGGCGCGCAGCGCTTCGGTAGCGATTTTTGCGGCCTTCTCAATCAAATAGGCATCGCAGCATGGCGCGACTTCGGGGTCATAGCGCAATTTTTGTGCTTGTAGCTTGGCGAGATCAGCACTCAAGGCGGCAAGGTCGCCTGCTGTGGCTTGTTCTTTGACGATATCGAGGCGATCATTTGCGGCGACAAGTCGGTCGGAAAGTGCTGCAATCTCAGTGATATGTACGCGATAATTTTGGGTGGCCTGAATCGCTTCCTGTGTTAACGCCATTGGCTCCAGCGGAGAGGCAGACTTTGCACGAATTTGCTCAAGTACATATTCCTTTGCAGCGTTCCAATCACGCGCAACCATGGCTGTATCAATGTCGATTTCCGGCAGCTCGGCGAAGTCTTTCCAGAATTCATGCGTCTGTGCTGCGGTACGCACGTTGCGCTCAAAGGTGGGGGGAATATCGCCTGCATGGACGTTGCGTACACCGATCTCAATCTGGCGGATGGCAGCCTTCAGGCCTTCGTATGCTTGGCTAAAGTAAGAGCGGTAATGGTCAATTAGGTTGGAGCCTGTGAGATCTTGTGCACAGAACGGGCACGCATCAATTTCCCTGCCTTCGGACACGGGTGCAATTCGCGCCATGCCGTCTGAGACCCAGGACTCACCGCCATCCCTCAGCTTGGCGATATGGGCGCGTACCTGTTCGGCTGCCACTGCTTCCAGATCGGCTAGGGTGCGGCCAAGGATTTCATTTATTCCGTCGAGATCAAAGTCCGGTAGGCTGATCAGCTTAAAGGTGGGGCTTTGCCGAATTACGTCAGACGACTTTGCTGCCGCGAGACGTTTTTCGGCATCCCGAATCTTTTGCTCGATTTCTGCGGCTTCATCGAGATTGCAGAAGGCATTGACTTCATAAGGACCTCGCGCAGCAACTGGTATGGCCTCGGCAAGATTGCGCAGTTTAGCGTTGTGTTCTTCAATCCGCGCAACGTGACCTTGAAGTGCAGCATTAAGTGCTACACCCTGTGCGCCAAGAATTAGCTCGTGTACGCGCTGGCGATGTGCAGTTTGAAGTTTAATCCCGGAACAGACATTGGCTGAGACAAATACATCATCGAAGATCGAGATGTTTAGCTGCGATTGAGACCACGCTCCATTTTGAAATACAGCCTGCCCCTCTAAGTGGTTTATCACGACATGCGGAGGATGCTGCGCCCCGAGTCTGCGACGCTCAACAACGAGATTGGGGGTGTTTGTTGCTAAAGAGCGGAGAATGGAAGCTAACGTGGTTTTTCCGCGAGCATTTTCCCCATAGATCAGGGTGAACGGCTTGAAGGCAGCCTGTTGCGGAGGGTTGTGATCATCAAACAGCCCGACATTTCTGAGAAGTTTTATTTGTTCAATCATTTATATACTTGCAATTCATGCCACTTGCGCTAATCATCCCGATAGTCGCGGATAGCGTCCTGATCGAGCTTTTTTGCGGGAACGAGTCTGTAATGCCGTTCTTCGACGACTTTGATTTCGTCGTCCTGAAGAGTAAGCTCAAATAGTACAACGATGTTATCTTCCATGAATTGGGCAGAAATTGCGCGGCAATGCATGCCGGGGAATTTCTCTTCAACAAATTTAATGTCTTGCGTTGTCTGGACTATGCTGATCTGATCCTTGCCGCCTTTAGCCTGGACAGGGATGACATAGTGGCAGCCACGTTTATTTATCCCGACATACAATTCGTCGATCTCAATCTGGCCAATGCCTTTTACGGTCGTACGCAAATGGTTTTGGAGGCTGTAGGTCGTGAGGCTGAGGAAGGTATCGATCAAGCGGTTGTAGCGCACGATTGCTAAAAGCGCCTGCTCATCATCAAGCGCATAAGCACGAATTAGTTCAGGCGTAGAGTCTGGGATATCGATATGAGCAAGATCTTCTCGTGGCAGGATACGGTTGCTTTTGACTAGACGGAATTTGTACATTGCGCGCCCGGCCAGCTCGATACTCCACTCCATGCCTTCGGGCTGTGTGGCTACAATTTTCTCAGGAAGCACCGCACGGAAACGAAACGAGTAGAGTATATCACCCAGGTTTTTCGGCAGCGTAATGTCTAGCTCTTCAGCGGCGCCTTCGATGTCTGTGCGCGCAAAATCAATTTCGGTTGTCCCGGCTTGATACCGGTCGAGAAAAATTTTTTCGATGAGCGCGACGTAACGATTGGGCGTTTTAGCCATGGATTGCTTTCCAATCCAGTCGTTCGCGCTCTATGTCAGCCTGCTTGCGTTTCTTCGTAACACTCCTCTGGTCGCGACGGCTAGGCAGCGCTTTAACACCGAAGTGCGCGGCTGCATCCGACATGCCCATAGATAAGAGTGCTTCGTCGCCCAAGAAGAGAGTTTGTTCGGGTTTTGTCGGCTTGACTCCAAGCGCCTGCATAACCTCTGCGGCGATCACCCTGGCGAGAGGTGGTGGAACGGCATTTCCAATCTGCCGTGCGCCATGCCATTTCGTGACATTGAAGCGGAACCAGTCGGGGAAACCGTGTAGACGCGCCATTTCCCGCACGGTGACACAACGAGAATAGCGATAATGAATGGGGCGAGGGCTGGTGAACGCACCGCGCGCGCCGTCCGTTCCGGCCCGCAGCGTATTAGACACGCCACCTTTTGGAAGTTTGAAGAGACGGCTGATCGGCTCGACACTACCGGGCTCGGTCTCGGCGAAGCGTCGCCGCGATATATCCGTGTGCTCTGTCCTTGCGCTTGATGTAAGGAAAGATGGATCCCATTTGCGGACATGGCCGAAGTGCCAAGCGCTATCGATCAAGCACCGCAACTCTGCGGCGTAGGTCGATGGTTTGCCAAGGTTCGTTGTTCTCACCGCATCAGATTCCAGAAGGGTTTGAAAACGATCAGCATCCGGCAGATCGCCGAGAGCATCCACACAAGTCGGACCTTCGGCAAGGCTGGCAATAGCCTGCTGGCGTCCAGCGAGACTCGATAGAATCGCCGGATATTCGGGCATTGCTTCACCCTTTCGGCACCCGAGGAGGATCAAGCGTTCACGAAACTGAGGTGTTCCGAAGTGCCCAGCGTTCAAGACTTTCCAGGGCATGCGAACATTATACCCAACGTTATCAAAGGCCATGACAAGCTCTTCCAGGAAAGTCTTGTGCTTACCAACGGTTAGCCCCTTGACATTCTCAAAGACAAACGTGCGAGTCTTCAGTTCGGATGCAATACGCACGAAATCCAACACGAGCCTGTTGCGAGGGTCGTCTAATGCACGGTGTCCCATGAGCGAGAAGCCTTGACACGGCGCCCCGCCAAATACGCAGTCAACCACAGAATTCCCAATACCCGCAGCACTGCGAATTTGCCTGGCACCAAGCCCCTCAACGGATAGCGGAATGGTGACTGTCTTCGGAAAGTTATATTTGTGAACTGCGCAGTGGACAGGATCTATCTCAACGGCGGCGACGACATCAAAGCCAGCCTGCTCAAAGCCGAGGCTTAGCCCGCCAGCGCCTGCAAATAGATCGATTCCGATGGGCCTCATTCAACGTATTCTTTAATAAAAGCTTTTTCTATTTCTGCGGTATTCTAACTTGACATTCTAACGATCAAAAACTACAACTTGCCCGCAAACACGCCTGTATTTTTGGCCCCGCACCGCTAAACCACATACACACATCATCATAACGATTCAAACGATCAGGCTTCCAGTCTATCATGTTCGATATTTTGCTCAAGCTTTGGAGGCCGACCGCAATGGTTCATGTCTTGAGAGTTTCGTATCCCCGGAACGGATTGTGAGAACATGCGTCACTGGTATTCATCCGCCAGCGCGCCGGCGGTTGCGCCTTTGGCAAACTCGGCCGCTGGCTCGCAGAACAGCCCCTTCGCCAGGTCGCCCTGCTCCTGCTGCCGCAAGGCGGCCTCGAACGAGGCGCGCAGCTGTGGGTCTTTGAAGTAAAACAGGGTCTTCAGGTAGCTTTCATAACGCGCGCGCACCGCCTCGAATCTTCGTTGAATCTCCTCGCCGGCTGTGGTCATTTTCTGGTCTCCTCTAAGGTATCGATGTTGCGTTGATGTATGGATTTTCTTCGCTGGTCTGTTTTTATATTGCCTGCATCCGGCCCGGTTGGGAAACCGGCAGCGGCCAACTCGCCGCGGCTGAAGCCCTTGCCGCGACGCCAGCCGCCCCCTGCCTTGACATAGGCAATGACCGGCGTTGCCCCCGGTTCGGGCGGCGCCAGTACTGGCAGGCGGATGGTCTTTGCGATCGCCTCCGCCTCCGGCAGGTGGATCGTCAGGGTGTAGTCCGTGGTCGCTGCCGGGCTGACCCTCATCTCGCCAGTGGCAGGGACAGCACCATTGCCGGGTGTGAGCCTTATCGC
Source organism: Gammaproteobacteria bacterium (assembly GCA_963923955.1). Lineage (GTDB taxonomy): Bacteria > Pseudomonadota > Gammaproteobacteria > Eutrophobiales > Eutrophobiaceae. The sequence continues at coordinate 48,295 of OZ000552.1, read as the reverse complement.
CGCATCCGCCGTGTGCCGGGTCTGCCAGGACAGGAACGCCGCCTGGCCGGGCATGATCTGCGCCGGTTCGCAAATAAAGCGCACAATTTCGGGTTTTAGCGCGGCCGGCATAGCAAGAATGTTCAGCGTCTGCCCAGCGCACTCGATGCACAACGCGGCGCGTTCATAAGGCCGTTCTACTTGCGAATAATCCCGAAAGTCTTTGAACGGCAGCCGGACCGGCTCGTCCTTTTCCCTCGGGTATTGTCGGTCTATGTCGGTACCAAAACCAACCCGGATGGCGCGGTACCCTAACGGCGGGCGCACCAGGATAGCGTGGCCATCTCGCGCATGCTGAATGAACGCCGGGCGCGGCATCACCAGGGGCTTGCTGTGCCAGCGATCAGGCGCGTCCCCCGCGGCCGCAATGCCCCACCAGATGCGCGGCAGCGTAAGGGCAATCTCGACCGTGCCATGATGCGGAAAACGGCAAGCGAGATGATCGCTGTCCGGATGCGGCGTTTTCTCCACGACCGCCCCGCCCAAAGCTGGCTCGTGCGTATCGCCCGCTAATTCAGGCCGCATGAGGGTCTGATCCGTGCTACGAAATTCAACCCTGGCCGGCGCATAACCGTCAGCCGGCGGCAGCATCAGCCGCTTGTTCTCATAGGGCGCGCCGTTCACCAGGATGGCTTGTAAGCGGGGCAGGTAGCGGAACTGGCCGCTGTCCAGCAAGACGGGGTGTGCCCCGTCCGTTTCATACACTCGCACAAAGAATCGCCCCGGCCGGCCATTCAAGACCGCCGACAAGCTTTGCTTATGCGGGTCAAAATTCTCTCCCCGCCAGCCGCCTTTGCGCTCCTCGCCCACGCGCGCCCAGACAACGCTATCCGCCACTTCCAGCAGCGGTGCTGCGCCGATGAATAACTCGCCTTGTTCGGAGTCATCGGCCAGGCGTTCGCCTTGCAGTTCAAAGCCATCCCCTGAGGCGAGCAAACATTCATCGAAGCCAAGATCTTTGCCGAGATTATCTGCTTCGCCATAAAAGTAATGCGCCCGGAAATCATCATCGGCGCAGGCCGTTGCCGCAACCGGCGGCGGGGCACGCCGTGTCCAGGCTTTGGGCGCGATAACGAGAAAGCAGCCGTGCGTGATGCGGGACACCCGGCGGCCGGTGCCGTGCCAGTCTTGCCCGCACTTGAAGATCAGCGGGTGCTTGTCCTCGTGCAAGACAAAGGGGAAGGGCTGCCCACCCGCGGTTACTTCAAGCGCTTCGCGCAGGCGGTCAATTTTCCATTCGCCGCCTTGTCCTTGCGGCGGCGCGCGCCATGACTCGCCGCCCTGCCGGATGTGTTCAATCGGATGCGCCTCGGCGGCTTGCAGGAAAATATTCCAGCCATGCCGTGTTTCGCGGCAGATCAGTTCCGGCCGCTTGAGTTGTGGTTTGCTCACGCTTGCGCCGGCCCCGGCACCGGTTCTATGCCTTCTTGCGCCGCTCTTTCTTGGCGGCGCAGTGGTATTTTTTGCTTGCTCTGGCTGGCTGTTGTTCTCTGTGGCTGGCGGTTCAACTTCGCGGATAACAGTGGGCTGGTCGTCGGTAAAACCCAAGCCTGTAGCAGATGGTTCATCTTTGCCGTGGGCCTCGATCACCTGCTCTGCGGCGGCTGGTGCTGGCAAGTCGACGTCTTCACCTCGCGCATCCGCGTTATCCGGTGGTTTAGTATGCTGTTCGCCCTCGGCGGCCGATGCTTCTGTAGCAGTTAATTCTTGCCCAAGTGGTTCGGGCGCCGGTGTATTTCCATTGCCACCGTTTGGCGGCTTCGGCTCCACTAGTTGAATATTCCCATCCGTTGGCGTCACGGCCTTATCGCCATGAGAGAAAGGAAAGAGTGTTCCCCAAACCGAGCTTACGTAGCCAATCAAGCGGCGTTTTAGATCGTGGTAGAAAGCCATGGCCATAATCAGGCAGGGTAGAGAGCAAAATACTCAGCTGCAAGAGTAAGCGCTCAGGCTAAGCGCTCTTGATGATCTATCACATCACGCTCGTGCTTTTGATACCATGATGGCTATGCCGCATGCATAGATTATTCGGTCAATGAGATGGGCGCGCTTAACATCAGCTTTCGGATTTAAGGAATAAAAATTTTTCGATGAAAATTGGCTTGATAGGTTTCGGTGCTATGGCCCGGGTCGTGGTCGCAGGGCTTAGGCAGGCGGGCGAATTTGAGATCCTGGGGGCGGTTATTCCTGCCGAGGAAATAAAACAGACAAAGACGCCTTCCATCCCCTTGTTTGATGATATTCATGATCTACTCAGCTTAAGGCCGGATATGGTGGTTGAATGTGCTGCCCATGCGGCGGTCCGGGAATACGCCGAGATCATCCTGCGCGCAAGAGTTCGACTGCTGGTTATTTCCATCGGGGTACTCGCCGATGAGTCTCTGTATGCACGCCTGCGCACGGCTGCGGCAAGGGGCGATACAGCATTATTACTACCGGCAGGGGCGATCGGCGGCATAGATGCCCTGACCGCGGCGCGTCTCTCCGGCCTGACCCGCGTCTGCTATAAGGCGAGAAAACCGGCCCTGGCCTGGCGCGGTACGCCTGCGGAGGACATGCTCGATCTGGCTGCACTAAAACAAGCGCAGTGTTTTTATGCAGGCAGCGCGCGCGAGGCGGCCTTGTTATACCCAAAGAACAGCAATGTTGCCGCCACCGTTGCCATTGCTGGTCTGGGCTTTGATGAGACGCGCGTTGAGCTCATCGCTGATCCCGCCGTGACGGAAAATCATCACGAGCTTATCGTGGCGGCAAACTCCGGCTCCTTCCAAATCCAGCTATCGGGCAACCCCCTGCCGGACAGTCCCAAGACCTCGGCCCTGGCGGCGTATAGCGTGGTCAAGTGTGTGCGCGATCAGGCGGCGGCCGTTATTATCTAGGCGCATGAAAAACAGCCGGTATGTAAGAAGTCGATGGTGTGATCTGCGGCCTGTTTCGATAGCAACAGGCCGAAGTGCGAGGCGTTGAGTACGCAGTGCGCCTTCATGCCGTCCAGCCTGGTTTCTTCCACCGCCACGGTGCCGTCATTGGGTGCGGGAATGCCGGGCATGAACATGCCCAGCCCGAGCCTGAAGTTGCCTGCGATACTGCCCAGTTCATGGCGGCCGTCCCAAGGCGGCGCCCGGCCTAAGAGTCCGCGCTCGGTGCTCTTGCCCAGGATAAATTCCCCGGCAAAGAAACGCGCGAGTTGCCTTGCTGCGCTGCTGTGAGTATGGGGCGTACCCAGTGTTACCACCCGGCCTGGTCCTTGCTGCGGGTATTCGTGGAACAGGTGGCGTATGAGGATGCCGCCAAGACTATGGCAGACGAAGTGAACCCTGTCGGCGGCGATGCTTTTAGCAAAGGCGTTGAGTTCAACGGCGTTTTCCAACGGAGAGTGGCGAACGCTGTTATAGGAGAATTGGGCGGTCTCATAGCCGGCCTGTCCCAGCCGATATTTGAGCAGGCTCATGTCCATGCCGTTCACCCACAGGCCGTGGATGAGTACTACGGTTTCTTCGGACATGGGATCAGGGGCTTCTAATGCGAGTCAATGTAAATGGACAAAGATCGCTAATCATACATGAGGCAAAAGAACACTGCGGCATAATGAGGAGCAGTTGCTGGCTTATTTGTGTATAAAACTAACGGAGTCGTCATTCCTGCGGAAGCAGGAATCCATAAGAGGCAAAGGACGAGGCAAGAAACCTACTGGATTCCTGCTTCCGCAGGAATGACGTTTTTTTACGGGAATGACGAAGAAAGCAACGCCGTCATTCCTGGCTTGACCAGGAATCCATAGGGGGCAAAGGACGAGGCAAGAAACCTACTGGATTCCTGCTTCCGTTTGCACGGGGACAAGCTTTCACGGGAATGACGAGAGAGTGCGAAAGAGCAGCAAAAACGCCCGAAACGCAGGGGGCAAAAACCAACCTTCCACCGGTTGGCGCAACGGCTTCTACGCATCGCCGGCCAGCCGCCTTTGATCATTGGTGAAATCCAGCAGGCGTTTAATCGGCAATCGGGCGCGCGCGATCACGTCCTCATCCAGCACAATTTCGTTGTTGTTGGACTCCAGGCTGTGCAGCAGCCGGGTGAGGCTGTTCATCGCCATCCACGGACAACGCGCACAGCTCTTGCAGGTGGCGCCCTTGCCGGCGGTCGGTGCTTCGATAAAAACCTTATCCGGGGCGGCTTCCCGCATCTTGTGAAAGATGCCCGCATCCGTGGCCACGATAAACACCGCGGCATCCAGCTCTTGCGCCGCCTTGATGATACCGGTTGTGGAGGCGACCACATCGGCCTGCCGGATGACCTCTGCGGACGACTCGGGATGCACCAGCACCTTTGCATCAGGGTGCTGCTTGCGCAATTCCCCCAACTCCAGCCCCTTGAATTCCTCATGCACCACACAGCTGCCTTGCCACACCAGCATGTCCGCGCCGGTCTGTTCCTGGACATATTCCCCCAGATATTTATCCGGCGCCCAGATGAGCTTCTCCCCCTTCTCTTTTAGGTGCCGGACCACATCCACCGCACTGCCGGAGGTCACCATCCAGTCGGCCCGTTCCTTGACCGCAGCGCTGGTGTTGGCATAGACCACCACGGTGCGCTCCGGGTGGGCATCGCAGAAGGCACCAAAGGCCGCCGCCGGACAGCCTATGTCCAGCGAGCAGGTCGCCTCTAAAGTCGGCATGAGCACACGCTTTTCCGGGTTTAGGATCTTGGCGGTCTCGCCCATGAAACGCACCCCGCAGACAACCAGCGTCCGGGCATTAGATTCATGGCCGAAGCGCGCCATGTCCAGCGAATCAGACACATAGCCGCCGGTCTCATCGCTTAAGATCTGTAGCTCGGCTTCCGTGTAGTAGTGCGACACCAGCAGGGCGTCCTGCTCGATCAGTAGCTCCTTGATGCGGGCACGGAGTTCCTTTCTCTGTAGCGCATTCAACACCTCGCCCACCGTCTCCGGCACCTGCTCTGCTCGCAGGCGATAATCACGGGGCGGGGGAATGGGGTTGAGGGTGTTCATGCTTGCCTTCACTTTACGATCGCCACCTGGCCGGGTGATTTTACGGCATAGAGCCGCGCCGGCCGGTGGCTGCCGTGTCGGCGCTCCTCGCCGCTGTCCTTAAGGCAGCCATAGGCCAATACCTTTTTCCTGAAATTGCGCTTATCAAGCGCCCCGCCCAGAATGATCTCATAGACCTTTTGCAATTCACTCAAGGTGAATCTTTCCGGCATGAATTGCAGTGCGATGGTGGAATAATCAAGCTTTGCTGCTAAGCGCTGCTGCGCCATGCTGATGATGTGCCGGTGGTCAAAGGCCAACTGCGGCAACTCGCTGATGCGGCACCAACCGGCGTCCCGGGCATCGCTGGCGGGTTGCAGGCGGATGTGGCCGATCGGCACCAGGGCATAATAGGCAACGGAAATGACCCGCTCGCGCGGGTCGCGTTCCGGTTTGCCGAAGGTATAGAGTTGCTCCAGATACACCCCCGTGATCCCGGTTTCTTCTTTCAACTCCCGCAGGGCGCTATGCTCCAGGCCCTCGTCAATCTCGACAAAACCGCCGGGCAGCGCCCAGCCGTCCTTGTGCGGCTCGCTGGCGCGCCGGATCAACAAGACATTGAGCTGTTCCTCCTTGATGGTGAAGATCACAATGTCTGTGGTCACGGCCGGATGCGGGTAGTGGTAGTGATACATTTGCTAAATAAGCCTGATAAGCCCGATAAGTTTAAAAAGTACAATAACTCATAGCTTAGTGTATGAACTACACTAAATCAAGCGAAAGAGTTGTTTTTTCTTTTGACTTGAGATGGCCCTGACTTAAATCAGGGTTTTTTAAGGTGGGTCTTGTCTCGGCCGCCTCGGCGAGCTTGTCATTTGAGACTCGATGTGGTCATGCTATGCTAAAAAACCAGCCGCGTAATCCAGGCCCGTCATTTAACGCAGGAGAGAAGCTATGACTGAGGATACGAAAGAGTTTGTCTATGCCGGTTTTTGGGTCCGAGTTTGGGCGTCTATCATCGATACATTCTTGATGCTCATTATCGTCATGCCGATCTTGTTTGCCGTCTATGACGTGGATAATTATCTTGACAGCCTTTTTTATGGTGATGAATGGGTTGCGGGTCATGTGGATTTCTGGGTTTATTATGTGCTGCCAGCGGTGGCAGTCATCCTGTTTTGGATCTACCGCCAAGCAACGCCGGGCAAGATGGCTATCCGCGCCAAGATCGTTGATGCCGAGACCGGCCACAAGCCGTCTGCCGGGCAGTGCATAGGCCGCTATTTTGCCTACTTTCCGGCGTTTCTGTTCTTCGGTCTTGGTATCCTCTGGGTGGGCTTTGATCGCAGAAAACAGGGCTGGCACGACAAGCTCGCCGGCACCCTCGTCATCAGGGAGATCGTATCAGGCAGGGTTCAGTTCAAGGCCTGAGCGCTTGTCAAGGCCAATTATTGCGCGGGTTTTAGCGCGGCAATGCCCAACTCACCTAGCTGGCGGCGCGAAACCGGGGAAGGGGCAGCGGTCAGCAGACAACTCGCGGTCTGCGTCTTCGGAAAAGCAATCACATCGCGAATGGAATCCATGCCCGCCATCAGCATGACGATGCGATCCAGACCGAAGGCGATGCCGCCGTGCGGCGGGCAGCCATACTCCAGGGCGTCAATGAAAAAGCCGAATTTTTCCTGCGCTTCCCTCTCGTCCATGCCCAGAATTTTCAGCACCGCCATTTGCATCTCCGCCTGATGGATGCGGATGGAGCCGCCGCCCAGCTCCAGGCCGTTCATCACCAGATCATAGGCGCGGGACAGGCAGGCCCCGGGGTTGTTCTCCAATTCCGCCGCCGTCTCGCTTTGTGGCGCGGTGAAGGGATGGTGCAGCGACTGCCAGCATTTTGCCTCATGGTCATAGGCAAACAAGGGAAAGTCCGTCACCCACAGCGGCGCCCACTCGCCCTGCAAAAGTTTCAGATCCGCACCGAGCCGGTTGCGCAAGGCGGCCAATGAATCATTCACAACCTTGCTTGTTCCCGCGCCGAAGAAGAGCAGGTCGCCACTGCGGGCGCTGGTCTGCTCGATCAGGGCGGCAATAACCTCATCGGGCAGAAACTTCAAGATGGGCGATTGCAATCCCGCCCGTCCGCGCCCGGCATCATTGACCTTGATATAGGCCAAGCCTTGCGCCCCGAAGCGGCCGACCAGGGTGGTGTAGTCGTCGATCTGCTTGCGGCGTAAGACAGTGCCGCCCGGCACATTCAGGGCTGCTACGCGGCCATCGTCGCTGTTTGCCGGGCCGGAGAAGACCTTGAACTCGACATCCTTCATCAGCGCGCCGACATCGCTCAACGCCAGCGGATTGCGCAGATCCGGCCGGTCAGTGCCGAAGCGGCGCAGGGCTTGCGTATAGGTCATGCGTGGAAAGGGCGCGGGCAGTTCAACCCCCAGCACCTGCTGATACAGCGCCCGGATCAGCGCCTCCATGAGCCTAGTTATCTCGGCCTCATCGGCGAAGGACAGCTCAACATCCAGCTGGGTGAACTCCGGCTGGCGATCAGCGCGCAAGTCCTCATCACGAAAACAACGGACGATCTGATAATAGCGCTCCAAGCCGGCCATCATCAGCAGTTGCTTGAATAACTGCGGCGACTGCGGCAGGGCGAAGAATTGCCTCGGATGGGTGCGGCTGGGAACGAGATAATCGCGCGCGCCCTCCGGTGTTGCGCGGGTCAGCATCGGCGTTTCAATATCGAGAAATCCGTGCTCATCGAGAAACTTGCGCAGCGCTCTTGTCACCTGATGCCGCAGGCGCAGATTGTTCTGCATCTGCACACGCCGCAGGTCGATGTAGCGATGGCGCAGGCGCACCTCGTCGTGCACCTGGGCATCATCCAACTGAAACGGCGGCGTCTTGGCGCGGTTGAGGATTGCAATCGCATGGCCCAAGACTTCCACCTCGCCGGTGAGCAGCGCCGGGTTCACCGTCCCCGGCGGGCGCGGCCGTACCGTGCCGCTGATCTGGATGACATATTCATTGCGCACGGCATCCGCAATGGCAAAGGCCGGCGGCTGCGCCGGGTCGAAGACGACCTGGGCCAGGCCTTCCCGATCCCGCAGGTCAATGAAGATCACGCCGCCATGATCACGCCGCCGCTGTACCCAGCCGCTTAAGATCACTTCCTGATCAATCAGCCCCGTGTTGAGCTGTCCGCAATAATGACTACGCATGGTCTGCATTAAGGCTCAGGCAAAAGGCGGGCATCTTAGGTGCCGGGGGGCGCTTGCGCAAGCTGCCCGGCGGATAAGGCAGCCCTAATCGGGCCATCAGGGATGACCACGCCTATAGAGATAATGAACTTAAAGCCCTCTTCCACGCTCATCTCCAATTCAATCACATCCTGGCGGGGAAACAGCAAGATGAAGCCGGAGGTGGGATTGGGCGTGGTGGGCAGAAACACGGCAATCATCTCGGCGCCGGCCTGCCCGATGTCCAGTTCAACCTGTTCGTTGGTCAAAAAGCCGATGCTCCATATCCCCTTGCGCGGGTATTCGGTCATGACCACCTTGCGAAAGGACTTGCCTTGCGAGGTGAGGATGGTGGCGGCGATCTGTTTCACCGCATTATAGATGTTGCGCACAATGGGGATGCGGCTAAGCACCGCCTCCCACAGCGCAACCAGCCGGCGTCCCAGCAGATTAGCCGCCAGCATGCCGGTTAAGGCCAATACACCGAGTGCCAGGATCAGGCCAAGCCCCGGGATGGCCATGCCGAACAGCGCCTCGGGGCGATACTCCGGCGGCAATAACAACAGGGTGCCGTCAAGCAGGTCGATGACCAGCTTGATAATGGCAATGGTCGCCGCCAGCGGCAGCCACACCAGCAGGCCGGCGATGATGTATCTACGCAAGGTCGCCACGGGATAGCCTGCCTTCATTGTGCGTTGCCCGGCTGCACGGCCTGGCTGCCGGTCGTCTTGGTCGCGGCTTTTTCTTTGCGCTTGCTGTCTTGCTTGTCGCCGCTCTTGCTGCTCTGTTTGTTGCTATCGGACTTGCCGCCGTCCTTTTTGTCTTCCTTGGTACTATCTTTGTCGGCGGGTTTATCGTCAGACTTGGAAAGATTAAGCTGCTGGTCTTTATCGCCCTTGAAGTCTGTCTCATACCAGCCCTCACCTTTTAAGCGAAAGGCCGCGGCGGAGATGAGTTTGCGCAGGCCCGTCTCCCCGCACGCAGGGCAGTCGGTCAATGGCGCCTCGCTCATCCTCTGCAAGGCCTCCATCTTGTGCTCACAGGCATCACATAAATATTCGTAGATCGGCACTTTGTTCTTAGCTTAAGTTGTTTTAACGATGGGGGAAAATAGAGCCAGCGGGCCGGAAAATCAAGCGCTAACAGACAGCAATTTGTTGCATCCTCCGCCTTTGTGCTACCCTTACAAAAATATGGCCATCCCTCCCCCTTTTGCCGGTTCTTATCATTCCATCGTGATTGATCCGCCGTGGGATCAGGGCAAGACCGGGCTGCGCAGCGTTCGCCCTAATCAGGGCAGAGCGCTGGACTATCCCACCATGAGCCAGGAGGAAATTCTCGCCTGTATCCCCCTCGCAGAGTGGGCGGCCAGCAACGCCTTTCTTTGGCTTTGGGCAACCAACAGCCGCTCTCGTTCCAGCGGCAGGCCGGTTCTGCAACAGGCCTTTGAGTTGATGGAGGCATGGGGGTTTCGTTATTATACGCTGCTGACCTGGAGCAAGGGCACCGGCCCTTGCCCTTTCGGCCCGTATCAGATCACGACCGAGCATTGTCTGTTCGGCTACCGCGGCAAATGCAAATTCTCCCGGCAATCTCTGGGCAAGATGAAGACCGTGTTCGAGGCGGGCGTGACCCGGCACAGCGAGAAGCCCACCGTTTTTTATGAGAACATCCGCCGCTATTTCCCGGCCCCTTATCTGGACCTCTTCTCGCGCCGTCCGCACGAGGGTTTTGACAGCTGGGGCAATGAGGTGGATGAGAATGCAGCCTGATGGCGGCCCGCGCTAATGTACTAAGCGGCCGCGACTTCGGCGTACAGCTGCCCGGTGTTATCCGTGCGCAGGCCAATAGAGAGCGGACACACATGCTTTATGCTTAGGGTAAATTTCGGTATTATCGCCGCCTCTCACATAACAGGCGATGGGTCGTTAGCTCAGTCGGTAGAGCATCTGACTTTTAATCAGGTGGTCGCAGGTTCGATTCCTGCACGACCCACCATCCTTGCCAACTCAAGCCCGGCGCCGCATCACCGCCCAATAATAAATTATTACCGCCGCCAGTAAGTACGCCGTGGTGAGATGGCCGAACTGGTGCTCGTATTTATTCACCAAAAAACTCCACTGCGTCCCGCGCACATAGTCGCTTAGGTAAAACATGATCCGCAAGGCCGCAACGATGCCGATATGAAAACCGATGCAGAGCATGATGTTCCCGGTCTGTATGCGCATCATGCCAAGCAACAGGCCCAAGACAAAGAGGCTCAGGAAGGCATCAATCGTAACCGGATCGGAAAAGCGGAACAGCGCCGCCGGGATCATCATAACCCCGGTCAACCAGCCGATGTCGGTGCCGGGTGCGAGTGCGCGAAACTTGAGATAATGCACGGCCGCATAGAGCAGGCTGGTTACAAACAGCGCAATACATACACTGGTCTGTGTGCTTAAACCGGTGAACAGCGCGCCGCGAAAGATGGTCTCCTCAATGAGGCTGACCAGTGTCCCGGTGAGCATGGCCTTGATAAGGAGGATAACAAGCGAGGATGGGCTTAGGTCGGCGTCGGCATCGAATTCATATAAGCCTAAGAATAATTTGTTGCAGGCAAGCAGCATCAAAATAACAAAGCCGGCGATGAGGCCAAGGCCGATGTGTTGATTGAATTTGTTTTGCCTGTCATGCCAGCCTAGGGATTGCATTGACAGCAGTCCATAGGCACGAAGATACAGGCAGCTAAAGAAGAGACCGCTTAGAAGAGTAGTCTTGGAAATGATCTTGTGAAAGGGCGTGTCGGCAAAACTGGAGAAGAGCAGATGCACCGGATAAGCAATCATCGCCCCGAACACGATGGCAAGCATAACTACGAGGGCAAAGAAGAGTAAGGGACGCAAGGTGCTCTGCTTGGTTGGATCTAAGGTTGGTATTCTACCACAGGCACTTGGCCGGGCGCCTGCCGCTCCTATCTTGCCAGTTTCAGATCCTTTTCTATCTCCAGTTCCTGTTCTAAGAAGGCAAGCCGGGCGTGGATGCGCTCTTCCTGATAATAGTCCGGGCGCGGGCTTTGCTTGAGCACATATTTCAGGCGCTCGATCGCCACGCGCGTCTCGCCGGAGAGATAATAATATTCCGCATTGGCAATGCCGGACTCGACCGGATCGCCGGCCTCATACTGCACCCGTGCGAGCTGTTCATAATAATTCAGATCAGGCGTGTGGTATCTGCCGAAGTCCTTTAGCAGATCCCTTGCTTGCGCGGGATGGTTGGCCAGTTGCAGGGCACGCGCATAGTTCAGCACCAGCGGGCGATAGTCGGGATAGAGCTTCTCGGCCTCGCTGTAGATAGCGATCGCCTGTTGGTAATTGCCGCTCTTTACCTCAATGTCTGCCGCGGCGAGTAAAAAGGAGATGTTTTCCGGCTCCCGTGCCAGCAGAGCGCGGATCTGCGCGCGCGCCTTGGCGTATTGCTCGGCCCGCGTTAATGCCAAGACATAGCCATAGCGATAGATCAGCGTATCATCGTGAAACGGGCGCGCATCCAGTAATTGCCGGTAATGGGCCACCGCATCTTGCGCATCCTCGTAGGCCATCACGATGAGTTTGGCCTGGATGAACTTAAAGGTGCGGCTCTCATAGTATTTGAAATCGTGCGGGAAGGCGGCCGCGCGCGCCTGTGAATCGGCAATGCGCCTGGTGGTCAAGGGGTGTGTGCGCAGGAACTCTGGCGCCTGGGCGGTATAGCGGCTGTTGCGTTGCAGCTTCGCAAAGAAGTCCGTCATGCCGCGCGGGTTGAATTGGGAACGGGTCAAGAGTTGCATGCCGACCCGATCGGCCTCCTCTTCGTTGGCGCGGGTGAAATTGATCTGCGCCTGCACCGCCCCGCCCTGTATCGCCGCAAGCGCGGCCTGGCCGGCCTCGGCATTCTGGCTGGCGATCAGGATCGCCCCTAGCATGGCCGCCATCATCGGGATGCTCAGCCGCTGCGACAACTCGGCCGAGCGCGCCATGTGATTTTGCGTAACATGCGCGATCTCGTGCGCCATCACCCCGGCCAACTCGCTCTCGTTGTCGGCATTTAGGATCACGCCGGCGTTGATGCCGACGATGCCGCCCGGTGCGGCGAAGGCATTGATCAAGGGATCGTTGATGACGAAGAAGGTAAAGCCCTGGGTGTTGCGGTCGCTGTGCGAGACCAGGCGGTAGCCGATGGATTGAATGTAACTCTCCACTTCCGGGTCGTCGATGATGTCGGCTTGTTTGCGGATGTGGTTGAGAAAGGCCTGCCCCAGCCGGCGTTCGTATTCCGGCGCGAGGATGCTGCCGCTGGAGTCGCCGATGTCGGGCAGATCCAGGCTGGACACGCCGCCCAGGCAGAGGCCGGGGATAAGCAGACACAACAGGATTTGTTTGCGCAGTCTAGTCACGGCAGGGTTCTAATCATTTGCCTCGCATAGCATAATTGAGTCCGTAACTGCGGTTCGGGTTCCGACCTTTGGGAAACGCTGATTAAATCAGAGCTTCCTTCGCTAAACAACTTCAATATCCGGAGGACACAATGGGACAGCCAAAGAATGCTTTTTATGCCCAGTCGGGTGGGGTCACCGCCGTCATCAACGCATCGGCCTGCGGCGTACTACAAACCGCGCGGGCGCACCGGCAGCAGATCGGCGCGGTCTATGCCGGGCGTGATGGGATCATCGGCGCCTTGACAGAAGACTTGATCGACACCAATCAAGAGAGCGAAGCCGCTATCGCCGCGCTTAAATACACTCCCGCCGGCGCTTTTGGTTCCTGCCGTTATAAGTTAAAAAATCTGGAGGAAAACCGCGCCGAGTACGAGCGGCTGCTGGCGGTGTTCAAGGCGCACGACATCGGCTACTTTTTCTACAACGGCGGCGGCGACTCCGCCGACACCTGCCACAAGATCGCGCAGCTGGCGGCAGACATGGAAGCGCCCATTCAGGCCATCCATGTGCCCAAGACTGTGGACAACGACCTGCCCATCACCGACACCTGTCCAGGCTTCGGCTCGGTGGCGAAATACATCGCCATTGCCACGCTGGAGGCATCCTTTGACGTGCGCGCCATGGCCAGGACATCGACCAAGGTCTTCGTCATGGAAGTCATGGGGCGGCATGCCGGCTGGATTGCGGCCGCGGCCGGGCTGGCCGGCGACGACCTGCCGCTGTTGATCTTGTTCCCGGAAGTGGAGTTTGACCAGGCGCGCTTCCTTAGTGCCGTGCGCGAGCAGGTGGAAGGCCGCGGCTATTGCGTGGTGGTGGTCTCCGAAGGCGCGCATTGGCCGGACGGGCGCTTCCTCGCTGAACAAGGCACACGCGATGCCTTCGGCCATGCGCAGTTAGGCGGGGCGGCGCCGGTCATCGCCAACATGATAAAGAAAGCGCACGGCTATAAGTTTCACTGGGCGGTGGCCGATTACCTGCAACGGGCGGCGCGCCATATTGCCTCCAAGACCGATGTCGAGCAGGCTTATTCCGTCGGGCGGGCGGCGGTGGAGTTGGCGCTCGCTGGCGAGACCGCGGTCATGCCGACCATTCGCCGCATTAGTGATACGCCCTATCGCTGGGAGATCGCTCATGCGCCTTTGGCGGAAGTTGCGAACGTGGAAAAGTTCATGCCTGCAGAGTTCATCAGCGCGGACGGTTATGGCATCACCGCCGCCTGCCGCCGCTACTTAGCCCCCCTGATCGAAGGCGAGGACTACCCGCCCTATCAGGCCGGCCTGCCGGATTATGTGCGGCTTAGGAATATCGCCGTGGCACCTAAACTTAATTCCGCCTTTGAGTTATAGGCCATGCCGATGAAACGGCAAACAAGAAACAAGGCCGCCAAGTCCTTAATAGCGGCCTCGTTCAAGTTCAGCGGGAAAATCGCTAAAACTGATAGCGAAAACCGGCGCGGAAGGCGTTGATCTTTGTTTTGCCGTCAACATTTTTATCAAACCTGCCGAAATTTTGATGTTGATATTCGCCGTAAAGGCTGAGGTTTTCGGAGAGCCCGATCTCCATGCCAAAGCCGAGCACAAACCCGCCTTCCTTTTCTCCCTCGGTCAGTAGGTCACCGCCTGCATCAAAATCACCGATTACGTAGCCTCCCCGGAGAAATACCGCGGCGCTGTCGGTGACCGAATAGGCGAGCTTGCCGGAAAACGAGAGCAATGAATCCAGTCCAGCGGTCGTGGTGCCCCCGTTCAGTGTGAGCTTGGAATCAATATCTGCCAGGGAATAATCGACCTCGACTGCAAAGGCCGTCTTCTCAAGGCCAAACTGGTAGCCGACAAAACCCCCGCCTGCTATGCCGCCTGATCCAAGACCATCGAGGGTGTCAGCACCAATATTGATCTTGGTATTGGCGTTTCCATAACCCACGTGTCCGCCCAAATACGCTCCACTTTCGGCGGCGATGGCTATATTGCTGGTTACTGCTAGTACTATCAGGATGAGTCGTTTCATATCTTATTTCCTCCAAAGGTTAGTATTACGAGTTATTAAACAACTCTTAGATACTAGCATACTATATTGTGCCTAGCAATACTATCCTTTGTGAATGAGTATTGCTGAACGCATTAAACGGGCGCGTACACGCCAAGGGCTGTCACAGGCAGAACTGGCGGGGCTGGTAGGGGTGAGCCGAGGTGCCTGTGGTCAGTGGGAGGCGGGTTTGTCCTTGCCCAGTGTGGAAAAACTCTCGAAACTGGCGGTGCTATTGACGATCCGCTTTGAATGGCTGGTGACTGGCAGGGGTAAAATGGAGTACATCTCTGGCATTGAGGATGAAAAGGCAGGTGCAACCGAGTACAATTTTTTCTTAACAAGCGAGCAACGGGAATTACTCACGCAATACGGACGTCTTTCTGCGAAAGGCCGCGATACCGTCCTGGATTTGCTCAGGATAATGTGAAGGGTGCCGCTAAAAGTGCGCTTTTCTTCATTTCGATTTTCCATAAATAGGACTCTTACGACTCACCTATTTTCTAATAAAAACAAAAACTTAAGTAGATTATTTTATGTCGGCTTTGACCTTAACCCTGCTTTGCGGCGGGCTGGCCGTTGTCTATGGCGCTTTTTCGGTGCGCTGGACCCTGGCCCAGGCGCCGGGCAACGAGCGCATGATGGAAATTGCCACCGCATCTACCAGCGCCGACTGAAAATTATAGGCGGGCTTGTATCCCAGAATCCACGCCTCGCCCAAGCCCTGGAGTACGGCGCTGATGTTTTGATGTTTGAACTCAACTGCGCCTCTGACACGCTCCGGCAACTTGGGCAACAGGGCCCGACAATGCTCGGCCTTGTTATAGGAGCGCCCGGCAAGGTCATCGGCGAGCATGGCGAAGTAATCGGCCACGATCAGATCATTCTCTGTATCCGTCCAATTTGCATGCGCCATCCCGTCAGGCCAGGAACGCAACGTATTTTTGTCAATCGGCATCCTTTCCGCCTGAGCGTACGAAAATATCCCGCTGAATAAAAAACTTAGTATAATTAAGTGAAACCCCATTTCTCACTTTGAGGAGGTCGCTATGACTAATAAACCCCGCAATTATTATCGGTATGACTTTAAGGTCGGCAACAAAATCGTTCACAGCGGCATTACGAAAGACGTAGAACGGCGCGAGAATGAACACCAGCAACGCTGGCCTGCTGGCCATATCAAACAAGTCGGCCCGGCCGTTACCAAACAGTCTGCTTTAGCTTGGGGGAAAACAAAGCACAAAACTATTACGCCTTGAGATCAGCAATAAAAATCATGGCTGTTGGGTTTTTACGGTGAAGATATGGGTGCTGTCGATCGCTAGAGTAAATTCATCCATAACGAAAGCTGTGGCGCGGTCGAGGGAATGGGCCTGTAAAAACTGGCCAGTTATCACTGTCACTACCGCCATTGCTATTTTGGTGGTTTGGCTTTACTGGCCTGTCTGGGATTGGCTTAAAAAAGAGGCACCAGGGCAAGGAACCAACTCCACCACATTGCGTAATCTGGCATTGATCGCTGGCTTTGTTATCGGTATCCCTCTGGCAGTCTGGAGGAGTTGGACGGCAGACAGGCAGGCAGAGACGGCCGAGCGAGGTCTACGGAACGAACGCTACCAGCAGGGGGCGGAGATGCTTGGCAGCAAAACCTTATCGGTGCGTCTCGGTGGCATCTACGCGCTGGAACGTCTCGCACAAGATCATCCGGACGACTACCATGGCCAGATCATCGATTTGTTCTCTGCCTTCGTGCGTCGTCCAGTGCCCGGCTAAACGCAGGCAGGCCAATCTGGTACCAATACCGGGAAAGTTCGTGACGATATTGAAAGGGTGGTGAAGGTGGTCGGACGGCGCAGTGCTAGACAGATCGGAATCGATAAAAAATCAATATACTGGATCAACTTTATAGATGTGTATCTAACCAAGGCAAACCTCGCCGAGGCATGTCTCATCAAAACAAACCTCAGCGGGGCAAACCTCAGTGAGGCATACCTTATCAAAGCGAGCCTCAGCGGGGCATACCTCATCGAAGCAAACGTTGCTGGCGCAAATCTAACAGAAGCAAGCCTTGCCGGGGCGAACCTCTCCAAAGCAGATATGACTGGGGCAATCTTTGAAGGGGTAGAACTTGACGAGGCAAATCTCGAAAGCGCAAGGCTCGATCAAGCGAAGGGACTAACGCAGACAATGCTCAACACCGCCAAGCCCACAGCGCCGCCGGCCAGTCTGCCCACAGGGTTGTCTTGGCCGTTTGAGCAAAACGCAGGCGAGCAGGGGGTCTTGAAAGAGCAAGCAAGCCCGACCTAAAACGGCTCGGCCCATATTTCATCACCCTTGGCTGATCCCGAAGCGCGCCGCCTTTTTCCACGCATCGAGCCCGGCATCGGCATCTTACCGCTTGGCTGTTCCCCCGCTTAACTCCCCGCACTCGATAAAAATTTCAATCCAGCACTGGCATCCCGCGCGCCGGATGCGTACAATCCCCGGCCTGTTGCGTAACTGCCGGGTGCCGGCTCGCACGGGGCTAAATTTCCCGGCTGCGCATAAAAACCAAGCATCTTAAGAAGGGGAAATGTATCTATGTCGGCTTTGACCTTAACCCTGCTCTGCGGCGGGCTGGCCGTTGTCTATGGGGCTTTTTCGGTGCGCTGGATCCTGGCGCAAGCACCGGGCAATGCGCGCATGATAGAAATCGCCACTGCCATCCAACAGGGCGCATCCGCTTACCTTAATCGCCAATACTCCACCATCGCCTTGGTCGGCGTGGTGCTGTTTCTGCTGCTGGGCGCAGCGCTGGATTGGGTAACAGCGATCGGCTTTTTGATCGGCGCGGTGTTCTCTGGGGCCGCTGGTTACATCGGCATGCACATCTCCGTGCGCGCCAACCTGCGCACGGCCCAAGCCGCCAACAAGGGCATCAACGCCGCCTTGCAAGTCGCCTTTCGCGGCGGGGCGATCACCGGCCTGCTGGTGGTGGGCTTAGGCCTGCTGGGCGTGGCCGGTTATTACGCCATCTTGACAAACTTGGGCTACGACACCGCCAAGACCTTGCATGCTCTGGTTGGCTTAGGCTTCGGCGGCTCGCTGATCTCCATCTTCGCGCGGCTGGGCGGCGGCATCTTCACCAAAGGCGCGGACGTGGGCGCGGACCTGGTGGGCAAGGTGGAGGCCGGCATCCCGGAAGACGACCCGCGCAACCCGGCGGTGATCGCAGACAACGTGGGCGATAACGTGGGCGACTGCGCCGGCATGGCCGCAGATCTCTTTGAGACCTATGCCGTCACCGTCATCGCCACCATGCTGCTCGGTAGCCTGCTGTTTCCGGCGGGCGATGCGAGCGGCGTGATCTACCCGCTGGCCTTAGGCGGCGTCTCCATCGTGGCCTCAGTCATCGGCACCTTCTTCGTCAAGACGGGGACAAGCGGCAGCATCATGGGGGCGCTGTATCGCGGGCTGATCGTGGCCGCGCTGCTGGCGCTGGTGGGTTTTTATTTCATCACACCAATGCTGCTGGGCGAGATAATCCTCATCGACGGGCGGCCTGTTGCCAGCATGCACGTTTTCTACTCGGCCCTGATCGGTCTGGCCTTGACCGCAGCGCTGGTGTGGATTACGGAGTACTACACCGGCACCGACTATAAGCCGGTGCAGCATGTGGCGGCGGCCTCCGAGACCGGGCATGCCACCAACATCATCGCCGGTTTAGGCGTGTCCATGAAGGCCACCGCCTGGCCGGTGCTGGCCGTGTGCGCCAGCATCTGGGGCGCTTACGCCTTGGCCGGGCTGTACGGCATTGCCATTGCGGCAACAGCCATGTTGTCCATGACCGGCATCATCGTGGCGCTGGACGCCTTCGGGCCGATCACCGACAACGCCGGCGGCATCGCCGAGATGGCCGAATTGGATGAGAAGATCCGCAACATCACCGACCCTTTAGATGCAGTCGGCAACACCACCAAGGCCGTGACAAAAGGCTATGCTATCGGCTCCGCGGCGCTGGCCGCATTAGTTTTGTTCGCTGATTACACCCACGCCCTGAGCAGCGCCGGGGTCAAGGCCGCCTTCTCGCTCTCCGACCCGCAGGTGATCATCGGTCTTTTCATCGGCGGCATGGTACCGTACCTGTTCGCCGCCTTAGGCATGGAGGCGGTCGGGCGGGCGGCGGGTTCAGTCGTGCGCGAGGTGCGCCGGCAGTTCCGCGAGATCCCCGGCATCATGACCGGTGAGGCGCAGCCGGACTACTCGCGCGCGGTGGATATGCTCACTCGGGCGGCGATCAAGGAGATGATCATCCCCTCCCTGCTGCCGGTGTTGGTGCCGGTGCTGGTCGGGCTGATCCTGGGGCCGGTGGCGCTGGGCGGCCTGTTGCTCGGCACGATCATCACCGGCCTGTTCGTGGCCATTTCCATGACCGCCGGCGGCGGCGCTTGGGACAACGCCAAGAAATACATCGAGGACGGCAACTGCGGCGGCAAGGGCTCGGAGGCGCACAAGGCGGCGGTCACGGGTGATACCGTGGGCGATCCCTACAAAGACACCGCCGGCCCGGCGATTAACCCCTTGATCAAGATCATCAACATCGTTGCCTTGTTGATCGTGCCCTTGATCTGATCGGAACCGCCCCTTGTTCCAATTAACAGGGTGGTTTTTACTGAACGCAGCAGTTAAGCGGTCTGGCGATTACTGTCCGCGTGTCAACTCTAATGGCTGTTGTAGATCGCTGCGGCCAATCACGCCCAGCGCATAAAAGCGTTTGCCGGATGATGGCTGCTATGTGGAATGAGTGTTGATGAACTTTCGTTATTGCAGCAGCGAGATGGTGGGGTCGATCGATCTGCCACGTGCCGCATACGGCGTGTTGAAGCGCTTGCCTTCGAGAATCTCCTTCACAGTCAATAGCTGCATTTTGGGATAATATTTTTCTTCATGCCGCAGCTCGCCAGCTTGGGCCATTTCCTGCGCAAAGTTACGCCGCTTTCTGTCACTTAATTCTTCCAGCACGATCAAGCCGGCCATCAGCGCATCATCACGCGCCAGCACACCGCGCAAATCCCGAACAACGCTGATATTCACGTTCTTGCCGCCCTTGACTTCGATCACCATGCTTTGCAGCTCACGCTGCCCCGGCAGATCAAAATACAACCTGCCGTCTATGCCGCCGTCCACGGTCTTGCGCGTGGTAACGAAGCCGTCCACCTCCTCAATCGCCCACTTCTGAAAATGGTATTTATCCCGCATCCACAGATCGTGCGCGCCTTCCAGGGTGCACGGTACGCCATCAACGATAAAATCAAGTCCCTCTTTGAGACTCAGCCGCTCTTCCAGCCGCACCTGCGCTACGCGCCGGATGGCATGAATGGCGATGTCGATGCCGATCCAGCGGCGCTTTAGATGATGCGCGGCCTCCAGCGTGGTGGCACAGCCGCAGAAAGGGTCAAACACCACATCGCCTTCGTTGGAACTGGCCCTGATGATCCGATCCAGCAAGGCCAGCGGCTTTTGCGTGGCGTAGCCTAAGCGTTCTTTTGCATGAGACCCTATGGGACGAATGTCGGCGCATATGTCTTGAATCGGCACTCCGGGGGCTTCACTGCTGTAGCGTTTCTGCTGTGGAATTTTTCCCCGCTTCGGCCAATAGATCAGCCCTGCGTTATTGAGCAGATCCAGCCGTTCCTGTATGGATAAATCCTTTGTACTTTTATCGGGGTACGCAGATTCCAATGCCGTCAATGGGACAGCCCAATGACGCCCTGATTTCGTCGGGTCGACGCCCCGCCAAGGTTTTCCAGATTCGCCCTTCGTGGTTCCCGGCCCGGTAAGCGTTACAAGGCGATAGCGTCCTCTTCCGTCCTCATATCTATAATAGTCTTCCAGGTAGGAAGGGTCATAGTCTTGGTAGACCCTGTTCCATGTGTGGCCTGCCCCCTTCGAATAGAATAGCAGCACGTCATGTACCGGCCCCCAGCGATTGGCTCCACCATGCGCTCCCGTTCTTTTCCAGATAACTTCATTTTGAAAGTTCCCATGCCCAAAAATAGCATCCATCAGCGCCTTGAGGTAGTGGCTGGCGGTCGGGTCGCAGTGCAGGTAAATTGATCCAGTGGGTTTCAGAATGCCGCGCATTAGCACGAGCCGCTCGGCCATATAGCTGAGATACGCCAGCAGACTCGGTTGCGTCTTGCGCAGGGCACCCATCCAGGTCTTCAAAAACTCTGCCGCCGCATCATCAAGGCCGGCCGCGCGCATCTGTATGGGCATTTGGCGGATCGCCCGCTCGCGCTGATTGTCCAAGGTCCATACGTCCTCGAAATTTTCAATTAGATCCGGCAAGGGCCGGCCAGTCCCATCTTTGTAAATGGCGTTGTAGTCGCGCTTGGAATTAAACGGCGGGTCAAGGTAGATCAGATCCACGCTGGCAGGCGCCAGGTCCTGCATGATGGTGAGACAATCGCCGTAATACAGTTCGTTCATGCAAAACATTCTCGCATAAACACCGGGAGGGGACATGATTTTCTCGCCCTGTATTGCCGGATGTTTTGGCTGGGTGTCCGCATGTCTGCCTGCTTCAAGAGCGCAGCAGGTACTGTGGCGGCTCACTCGCCCACAATTTCTCCAGTTGATAATAGGCGCGCGTTGCCGGGCGCATGATATGCAAGACGATGTCGCCCAGGTCGACTAAGATCCACTCGCCTTCTTTGTGTCCTTCAACGCCCAGCGGCGGCAGGCCGCCCCGCTTGGCCGCCTCGATCACTTTTTCGGCCAGCGCCTTGACCTGTCTGTCGGAGCGGCCGCCGGCAATGATCATCGTATCGGTAATGGTGGTCAGCTTGCGGACATCCAGCACGACAACATCGGTCGCCTTATTCTCCTCCAGTAGATCAAGCAGTCTTTGTAGTATGTCCTGGATCATCTTCTGCTCGGTAGAGTTGCTGTGCTTCAATGTAATCGGCCACCGCTGCGGGCAGCAAATGACGGATTTTTTCCCCCATCGCAATCGCCTGTCGAATCTGTGTGGCGGAGATGTCCGGCATGGGCGGGTCTATCTTCAAGATGCCGCCCGCCGCGCGCTGGTGCAGGGCGGCGCTGTCCGGTGCTGCGCGCTGCTTACATAACTTTGCAATGTCGTCTTGTTTGAATCTTGCCGGATTGCCGGGCCTCTCCGCCACAATAATATGCGCGTAATCCGGGAGCAATCGCCATTCATGCCAGCGATTGAGACCCTGAAAGGCATCCAGGCCGAGGATGAGACACAAAGAGCGGCTGCCGTATTCCCGCCGCAGGGACTTTAGCGTATCGATGGTGTAGGAGACCGCATTGCGCTGTAGTTCCCGCTCATCAATCAGCAGCGTTCCATGCTCACGCACTGCCAGTTCCAGCATGGCCAGGCGCTGCTCGGTGCTGGCCGTCGGGCTGGCGCGGTGGGCGGGGATATGCAGCGGCAGCAGGCGCACTTCGGCCAGCCCGGCCGCCCGACAGGACTCAAGCGCAAGGTGCAAGTGGCCATTATGCACCGGGTCGAAGGTGCCGCCCAGGATGCCGATGGGGCCGGTCATGTGCAAGCGGCGCGGGCGGCGGATGGGCTTAAGGATGCGGGCTTACTCCCTGATCTGCCCATCGCCGATGACGATGTATTTTTGCGAGCTTAAGCCTTCTAAGCCAACCGGGCCGCGGGCGTGGAACTTGTCCGTGCTGATGCCGATTTCAGCCCCCAAGCCGTATTCAAAGCCATCGGCAAAACGGGTGGAGGCGTTCACCATGACGGAACTGGAATCAACTTCCCGTAAAAAACGCCGCGCCCGGCTGAAGTCTTCGGTTACGATGCTGTCGGTATGTTGTGAGCCGTATGCAGCAATATGAGCAAGCGCCTCATCCAGCCCGCCGACGATCTTCACCGACAGAATAGGGGCGAGGTATTCGGTGGCGTAATCGGCCTCAGTCGCGGCCACGGCCTGCGGGATGAGCGCACGGGTTTTCTCACAGCCGCGCAACTCCACCCCGGCCTTTGCATACATGGGCGCAAGCCGGCGTAACACGGCATCAGCGATCCCTTCGGCAACCAACAGACACTCCATCGTGTTGCAGGTGCCGTAGCGCTGCGTCTTGGCGTTAAAGGCGATCGCAACCGCCTTGTCTAAGTCGGCCTTGTCATCAACATAGACATGGCACAGCCCGTCCAGGTGTTTGATGACCGGCATCTTTGCTTCCGCGCTGACGCGCTCGATCAAGCCCTTGCCGCCGCGCGGGACGATGACATCCACATACTCGGCCAGCGACAAGAGGGCGCCGACCGCGGCCCGGTCTTTGGTTTCCAGCACCTGCACCGCATCTTCGGGCAGCCCGGCGTTGTGCAGTCCGGCGGCGATGCAGTGGGCGATTGCCTGGTTGGAATAGAAGGCTTCGGAGCCGCCGCGCAGGATGGCGGCGTTGCCGGATTTCAGGCACAGCCCGGCGGCGTCCGCAGTGACATTCGGGCGGGATTCGTAGATGATGCCGACCACGCCGAGCGGCACGCGCATGCGCCCGACCTGGATGCCGCTGGGGCGATAGCGCATGTCGCTGACGGCACCGATGGGATCGGCCAGCGCAGCGATCTCGCGCAGGCCCTCGGCTATGGCTTTGATGCGGCTATCATCCAGCGCCAGCCGCTCCAGCAGCGCCGCATCCAGCCCGTTTTTCTCGCCTGCTTCTAAATCGCGTTGATTTTCAGCCAGCAGTTTTTGCGTCTGCGCAAGAATGGCCCTTGCGATTTCCTCAAGGCAATGGTTTTTTGTGCCGGTGGCGGCGGCGGCCATCTGCCGGGCGGCGGCGCGCGCCCTTTGCCCGATCTTTAGCATGTAATCTTTAATGTTCATGGCCCCATTGTCGCCGAGGCCAGTCGAACACCGGCCAGCCTAAATAAGAAAGCCTCTATCTTGTCCCAGGCATCGCCCGCCAGCGCGCCTTTTAGAGTTTTATCGATGGCGGCGGCATCGCACAACAGGCCGGCGAATTGCTTGGTGTCAAGGCGTCGCAACACGGCTTCTAAGGCCGCCTTGCGCTGCTGCCAGATGCGGAAGGAATGAAAGAGTTGTTCTTTCGCCGCGCCCTCTTCAAGCGCATAGGCAATGGCGCAGGTGCGGCGGAACTCCCACATGAGCGCACCGAAGACGGCGATGGCCTCAACGCCTTCGTTTTTGAGCCCACGCAGCATACGGGCGACTCGTTCGTGCCGACCGAGATAGGCGCATTCGATTAAGGCAAATACATCGAATCTGGCGCTATCAACAACGCTGTTCATCACATCACTGCTGTCGATGTCGGGTTTGTCGCACAGCAGGCAGAGCTTTTCCAGCTCCTGCCGGGCGGCCAGCAGGTTGCCCTCCACGCGCTGGGCGATCAGGGCGGCGGCATCGGGCTGGATGGTCTTGCCCTGGCGGCGGCAACGCTGCATGATCCAATCCGCCAGCCGACCCGGCGCAAGCGGCCAAACCTGCACAGTCACGCCGTGCTCATCCAGCGCCTTGAACCACTTGCTCTGCTGTGTGCGCTTGTCGATCTTGGCGCTGGTGATCAGCAGCACATTGTCCGCATTAAGACCGGCGGCATACTCAACAAAGGCAGCCGCGCCTTCCCGCCCCGGCTTGTGCTCGCCCAGGCGCAGTTCTATCAGCCGCCGGCTGGCAAACAGCGACATGCTGGCGGCTTCCTGCTGCAACTCATTCCAGTCAAAGCCGCGCATGACAGTCAGGATCGAGCGCTCGGCAAAGCCCTCCCTGCGCGCAGCCCGGCGAATGTGATCCGCCGCCTCCATCATCTGCAAGGGCTCATCGCCGCTAAGGTAATAGACCGGGGCCAAGCCGGCGCGCGCAAGGTGGGATTCAAGTTGCTCGGCCTTAAGACGCATGAGTCAAAACGAGAGACTACTTCTCTTCATCGGATGGCCGCACGTAGCCTGCGGATTATCTGCGCGGCCGCCTGCCGGAGCAGTTCGTCTTCAAGCAGCTTCTCTTCTGCGGCCTTGCCGAGTATGGCATCTTCATCAAAGGCATAACCGCGGGCCACGCGTATGGTCTCGGCGGCTACTAATTCGTCCTGCCCGGGCTTAGCAATGCTCATGTTGACCGAGAGTTCCAGTTGATATTCATCCACCTTGCCGGTGTTCGCCGAGACACTCAGCACCGAACGGCGGATGGCCTCCCTGCTCAGGCTGAGGATGTATTCGGCCTTTGCCAGCGAAGGGCTTAATGCTGTTCCTGCGTTTTCCAGCTGTGACTTAACTGCAGCGCCCACCCGATCAGCCGCAGTGCTGCGCAGGAACAGACCAGCAATATCGACCTCGGTGCTCTGCTGCGAACCACGCAGGTGAAAGCCGCAGGCACTGAGCGCCAGCGCCAAAAGCAGTGTCAAGGATAATTGTTTTATGGTGTCGATCATGGTGCTTTTTATGGGCTTGGAGGATAAGGTTATCGGGGAGAAGTTACAAGGCATGGGAGAATAGAATCTACGCTAGGTGCGGCGCACATTTATAGTATAATTGCACGAACCATCCCTCGAAAGATGAAACGATGCCAGCACACAAAGCATAGCATGGAAATTAAACACGATTTACACCTGGGTGACTGTGGGGCGGCGTTAAAGAAAATCCCTGATAATTCCGTAGATTTAATTTTTACTTCTCCTCCATATGCTGATCAGCGGAAGAATACATATGGCGGAATCCACCCGGATGATTATGTAGATTGGTTTTTGCCCAAGACGGAAGAAATGCTCAGGGTGCTCAAGCCAACCGGGACTTTCGTGCTTAATATTAAAGAGAAAGCGCTAAAGGGGGAAAGGAGCATCTATGTTATGGAATTAATTCTTGCGATGAGAAAGCAAGGATGGCTGTGGACGGAGGAATTTATCTGGCACAAGAAAAATTGCTATCCGGGAAAATGGCCGAACAGGTTCAGGGATGCCTGGGAGAGACTTTTGCAATTTAATAAAAACAAGAAATTCAATATGTATCAGGAAGCAGTTATGGTGCCGATGGGAGATTGGGCAAAAAACAGGCTGAAAAATCTGAGTGAAACAGATAAAAGAAGGGATGAATCTAGGGCCGGTAGTGGCTTCGGTAAAAATATATCTAATTGGCTTGCCAGGGACAAGGCATATCCGACCAATGTCCTGCATTTAGCAACAGAGTGCAGCAATAAAAATCATAGTGCAGCGTATCCCGAACGTCTGCCTGAATGGTTTATAAAATTATTCACTCAGGTTGGCGATGTGGTACTGGATCCTTTTATGGGTTCAGGCACCACGAATATTGTTGCCGATAAAATGAGAAGAAACTCTATTGGAATAGAAATACTGCCGGAATATTATGAAATGGTCAGAGCGCAGATCTCACCCCTAGAATTGTATTTGCTTGAGCCGGGAACTAAATATGGAAACGATTGATTTAAGGGATGTTATTAAATATGTCGAAGAGAATATAAATACTTTTCATGAAAAAAGAATATCCAGCCTTGATTCTTTACGCCTTAATATGGTTCTAAAAAGAAAGAATCCATATTTGTTCAAGGAAAAGTATGTATTGACGGCAGAACAAATAATTAGAGGGCTTGTAGATGCACATATCTCTTCCAATGAGGAAACCATATTTGGAGATTGGCTTGAAGGGCTTGCTATATTTATAAATAACAAAGTTTATGGAGGTTGGAAGTCAGGAATTTCAGGCATTGATCTGGAATTTGATGTCGATAATGTTCGCTATATTGTAAATATTAAATCCGGCCCAAACTGGGGAAATAGTAGTCAAATAGCCAAGATGAAATCAGATTTCAAAACTGCACAAAAGGCGCTAAGAACCAGCGATTCAGGATTAAATATTGTATGCGTAAATGGGTGTTGCTACGGGCGTGATAACAAACCGGATAAAGGGGATTATTATAAATACTGCGGGCAGAAATTCTGGGAATTCGTATCTGGAAATAAAAACCTTTACACAGAGATTATAGAACCACTAGGGCATAAGGCTAAAAACAGAAATGATGACTTTATTGCGGCGTATTCAAATCAGATAAATAAATTCACCCTGGAATTTGGGCGCCAGTTTTGTGATGATGGTGGGGCGATCAACTGGGCTAGTCTTGTCAAGTTTAACTCATCGGCAATCCCGTCAAAGAAACCAAAGCGGAAGTAGTCTGTTTTTTTAAGATCATTGAACAGGCGCGAAGGCAATGTTCCTTAATGACTGGATGCCGGATTAAATCCGGCATGACGAAAGCGTTGGACTAAAGCTACCCGGCCACCACATTCACCAACCGCCCCGGCACCACGATCACTTTGCTGATCGCCTTGTCGGCGATGAAGCGTTGGACGTTTTCATCGGCCAGGGCGGCTTGTTTGATGGTGTCTTGTGCAGCCGCCACCGGCACGGAAATCCTGCCGCGTAATTTTCCGTTCACCTGCACGATCAATTCCAGCGCGTCCTTTTGCAGGGCATCGGTATCAGCCTCCGGCCAGTGCGCATTGGCGATGAAATCCTCATGCCCCAGCCGCCGCCACAGGGTCTCGGTGATGTGCGGCACAATCGGCGAGAGCAGCAACAGGCTGACTTCCAGCGCCTCGTGCATGAGGGCGCGGCCGTTATCCGTGTCATCGTCAAATCTTTGCAGGGCATTGAGCAGCTTCATCACTGCGGCGATGGCCGTGTTGAAGGTATAGCGCCGGCCGATGTCGTCATTCACCTTGACGATGGTCTCATGCACCTGGCGGCGCAGGGTGCGCTGCGCTTGCGCTAGGCTCTGCTTATCCAGGGGCGGCGGGTCAACGGGGATGTTATCAACGGCGAGTTTCCATAGGCGTTTTAAGAAACGGAAAGCGCCTTCCACGCCGGCATCCGACCATTCCAGGCTCTGCTCCGGCGGGGCGGCGAACATGGTGAACAGGCGCACGGTGTCGGCACCGTAGGCATCCACCAGCGCCTGCGGGTCGATGCCGTTGTTCTTGGACTTGGACATGGTGCCCATGCCGCCGGATGAAACGGCCTGGCCGTCGGCCTTTAAGGCAGCCGTGCGCCGGCCCTGCTCATCGGTCTTAATCTCCACATCCGCCGGGTTGAAATAAACCCGCTGTCCGGATTCGGATCTTCTATAAAAGATCTCGTTCAAGACCATGCCTTGCGTCAAGAGGTTGGCGAAGGGCTCGTCAAGATTGATCAGCCCAAGATCCCGCATGGCCCGGGTCCAGAAACGCGAATACAGCAGATGCAAGATGGCGTGTTCAATGCCGCCGATGTATTGATCCACCGGCAGCCAGTAGGCGCTGCGTTCATCGATCATCGCTTGTTCCTGCTGCGGGCAGGCGTAGCGCAGGTAGTACCAGGAGGAGTCGACAAAGGTGTCCATCGTGTCGGTCTCGCGCCGCGCCGCACCATTGCACTGCGGGCAGGCACACTCATAAAACGCCGGCGTACGCGCCAGGGGATTGCCGGAGCCATCGGGGATAAAGTCTTCCGGCAGGCGTACCGGCAGCTGCGCCTCCGGCACCGGCACCTCGCCGCAGGTCGGGCAATGAATAATCGGGATCGGGCAGCCCCAATAGCGCTGGCGCGAGATGCCCCAGTCGCGCAAGCGATATTGGATTTTTTTGCGCCCCAGTCCCTTCTCTTCCAGCGCCGCGGCGATTGCCTCCACCGCAGCCGCAAAACCCAGCCCGGAGAAGGCACCGGAATTAACAGTAAGGCCATAGCCGGTGTAGGCCGCAGTCAGGGGCGCGGCGGCCTCATCATCCTCGGCCTGAATGACGCGGCGGATGGGCAAGTCGTATTGGCGGGCAAAGGCAAAGTCGCGCGCATCATGCGCCGGCACGGCCATCACCGCCCCCTCGCCGTAGCTCATCAGGACATAGTTCGCCACCCAGACCGGCAGGGCTTCGTTGGTCAGCGGATGGCGGACAAAGAGTTCGGTGTCCATGCCCTTCTTCTCTTGGGTGGCGAGGGCTTCTTCTGTGATGCCGCCGGCCTTGCATTCTTCGATGAAGGCCGCCAGCGCCGGGTTAGTTTTGGCGGCCTGTTCTGCCAGTGGATGCTCGGCGGCCACCGCAACATAGGTCGCGCCCAACAGCGTATCGGCGCGCGTGGTGAAGACCTTTAGCTGCCCGGCGCCAGCGGCATAGGGAAAGCTGATCTCCACGCCCTCGCTGCGCCCGATCCAGTTGGCCTGCATGGTCTTGACCCGCTGCGGCCAGCCGGGTAATTCATCCAGCGCCCCTAGCAACTCCTCGGCATAGGCCGTGATACGCAGGTAATACATCGGGATGGCACGTTTCTCCACCGGCGCCCCGGTGCGCCAGCCGCAGCCATCAATGACCTGCTCATTCGCCAGCACGGTCTGATCGACCGGATCCCAGTTCACCGTGGCGGTTTTTTGATAGACCAGACCTTGCTTGCGCAGGCGCAGGAACAGCCACTGGTTCCAGCGATAATACGCAGGCTTGCAGGTCGCCAGCTCCCGCTCCCAGTCGATGGCAAAGCCCAGCGCCATGAGCTGGCCTTTCATGTGCGCGATGTTGTCATAGGTCCACTTCGCCGGCGGCACCTTATTCGCCAACGCCGCATTCTCCGCCGGCAGGCCGAAGGCATCCCAGCCCATCGGTTGCAAGACATTCTTGCCCTGCATGCGCTGGTAGCGGGCGATGACATCGCCAATCGTATAATTGCGCACATGGCCCATGTGCAGCCGGCCGCTGGGATAAGGAAACATGGACAGGCAATAAAACTTCTCTCGGCCTGGTACCTCCACAGCCTTGAACAGCCGCGCCTTGTCCCATTGCTGTTGTACCCCGGCCTCTATCTTCGCCGGCTCGTAGCGCTCATCCATAGGGCTTACTGTTAATTGTTTTTTTAGTTCGTTAAGCGGGGAGTCAAGAATACCGCAGGGGGCGAGTGAAAGGAATGTTAGAAATGGCCTTCCCGGCCAAAGGCTTGTTGGAGGTCTTGTGAGCGCTAAAACAAAAAACCCCGCCGCAGCGGGGTCTTTAATCGGACTAAAAACGCAACGCTTAGAAGTACCACTGACCACGAAAGATGAGGTAGCTGGCGTCCTTGGCGCTGGCACCGGCTTTTAAGTCATCCTGCATCTCTTTAGTCGCTTCCTCGTTGGCATCCAGCACGTTGACGTAGTTGGCGGAGAAGCGCAGGTTGTTGCTGGGATACCAGTTCAGGCCGGCGGTGAGGATCTCGGCTGCGGAAGAGACAACGGGGTCGGCCGCGTTTTCAAAGTCGCCGCGGGTATAGCGTAGCGCCACTTCCCAGGCACCCGGGCCGCCCTGATGGAAGGGGCGCTTCACCTTCGTTTGGCTGAACGAGCCCTTGTCCCATTTGTAGTTGCGCGACTCGCCGGTTAAGTAGTAGCTGCCATAGACATACCAGGCGCTGGCATCAATGTTCGCACGGGTGGGGCTGCCGGACAGCGCCGCGCGGGCATATTCCCATTGCGCCGAGAAGGGGCCGTAGATGCCGGCGGCCTCGGCCACGAAGGTGGTGGCCTTTTCATAATCCTTGGCCTCGTTCTCTAAGATGTCCTTGCCTGGGTGGATCTCCGGCTCGCCGTCGATATTAAAGCCGCCGTTCTTGCTGATGGAGCGGTCCACGCCGATGCCTAGATGCACAGCGCGGGTCTGCTCATGCACGGGCGAGAAGGTCAGGCGGCCGGTAAGGCCATGCTGGTCATCGGCGCTGTCTTCATTGGCGCTGCCGGCGTGGATCGCGCCAGCTAAAGTGAACATGTCGTTGAAAGCACCCTTTGCGGAGAGGGCATACTGACGTCCGCCGCCGGTGTCGCTCACGATGCCGTTGACCAGCTGCGAGCGCTCGATAAAGGTGATATAGTTGGAACTGGTCATATCTTCCAGGCTCAAGGGTGGGCGGTGATGGCCAAAGGTGAGCGTGACCGGCTTGAAACCGGTGTAGGCGATGTAGGCGTCTTTGATACCGCTGGTATTGGCCGCCGCCGACTGCCCGCCGAAGTCATAGTCAAACTTGAACTTCCAGTATTTTTGCAAGGTGCCGCGTATGTATATGCGCGCGCGGCGGAACTCGGTCACCGGACTGCCGCCCTTGCTGGCAAGCGTAGCATCGCCTAAGGCAAAGGTGGTATCGGCCATCAGCCGCCCGCCCATGCGGAAGGTGTTCTCGCCATTGGCGGATTTGATTTCAAACTTGCCTTTCTCCAGGGCCTCGAAGTTGGGCCGGGGCTCGGCGGTCTTCTCCACACGGGCGGTCAGCTCCTCCGTCGCCGCTGCGGCCTCTTCCACCCGGGTGCTTATTTCCTCCGCCGCCGCTGCGGTCTTTTCCGTATCGCTGCGGGCGGCATTGAGCAGCAGCTGATATTCCTCTGCCGTTAAGCTGCCCTTGTCGTATAAGATCTTGAGCAAGTCCAGCATGGCCGCGTTGGTAGCAAGGGCCGGGGTAGATACGGTGGCCAAAGTGCCGAGCAGGACGGCGGCAAGGCCGGTTTTTATTTTCGTTGTCAACACGATATGTTCTCCTTCAAAAAATTCTTATCAAGAATAGATAAAAAAACATGCCTTATCCTCACCTTATCAGCGAGCTTTCAGCACAAGCAAAGATAGGGCGCGTCTATTAAGCCAGGATGACTTTTTTATGACAAAGCGGTTAAAAAAATGTGACCCTAAGATGACGGCCAGGGTGGTTTAGATTTTGCCCATGTCGCAATGGCCTGGCCGGAAGTGATTGGCTATTCATTGTCATCAAGCTGTAATATTATTCGTGTTCAATCCCCACCATGCTAGAGGCTCGGATCGAAGCTATGAAAGGCAAGATCTTCATCGTTGAAGACGAAGCGGCGATACGCGAGATGCTGGGTTATACCCTGATGAAGGAGGGCTATGAGTTTGTGGAAGCCGGGAATGTACAACAGGCAAATGCCTTGCTATCCGAACAACGGCCAGATCTTATTTTACTCGATTGGATGCTGCCCGGTATGAGCGGGGTGGACTATGCGCGCCGGGTGCGCAGTAACCCGGCGACGAAAGACATTCCTATTATTATGCTCACCGCACGAGGAGAGGAGGCGGACAAGGTGCGCGCGCTGGATACAGGCGCTGATGACTATGTGACCAAGCCTTTTTCCAGCAAGGAGTTACTGGCCAGGATTCGCGCGCTCATGCGCCGCACGGCGGATGACAAGACCGCGGGCAGTGTCTCCGTGGAGGGGCTGGTGCTGGATGCGGAGACTTTCCGGGTGACGGCCGATGAGGAGACGATAAACATCAGCCCGACCGAGTTTCGCCTGCTGCATTTCTTCATTACCCACCCGGAGCGCGTCTATAGCCGCGCGCAATTACTGGATCAGGTCTGGGGCCGGCATGTCTTTGTCGAAGAGCGCACCGTGGATGTGCATATCCGCCGTCTGCGCAAGACCCTGGCACCATATCAATACGATCGCTTCATCCAGACCGTGCGCAGTGTGGGCTATCGTTTTTCAAGGCGATAGTATTCAGCGATGGTGTCCCCCGCAAATAAACCTGACATTCAACGCCTGGCGCTCTGCCTGGGGCTTGCCCTGCCTGTCGGCCTGGCCAGCGGCCAGGTGTTTTTCTGCCTGTTTGTCGCTACCTTGGTATTTCTTATCTGCTACTACCGGGCGCT
This sequence comes from Gammaproteobacteria bacterium, assembly GCA_963923955.1. Lineage (GTDB taxonomy): Bacteria > Pseudomonadota > Gammaproteobacteria > Eutrophobiales > Eutrophobiaceae. The sequence continues at coordinate 15,911 of OZ000552.1, read as the reverse complement.
GTGCGGCTTTCTCAATTTTATCCGGCACGGGGCGGAAGATAAGCTTTCCGATCTGCCGGGGATCATCAATGATCTGGTCAGGGAGTTTGAATTGCTGCGTTCGCATTATCGCCAGCGTGAGGGCCGGCTGTCCGATTTCTTGAGCCGCTTCCAAGAGGCCACCGCGGCGCTGCCGGACGCCATTGTCGTATTAAACGAAGGCGGGAATATTGCATGGGCGAATGATTTGGCGGCGCGCTATCTTGGCGTGCATTGGCCGCAGGATTCCGGACAGCGCTTAGCCAATCTCATCCGTCATCCGGACATGGCGGCGTTTATCCGCCGCAAACAACAGGACCCGGCGGATGCAAAGGTCTTGGTACTCAGCTCGCCGGTCAACCAGCAGCTATCCGTGGAGATCCGGGTGCAGGGCTATGGCGAGCGGCACCTGCTGCTGGTTGCCAGGGATATCACCGAGTTGGAGCGCATTAACAAGATGCGCAAGGACTTTATCGCCAATGCATCCCATGAACTGCGCTCGCCCCTGACCGTGATTGCCGGCTACTTGGAAGTCTTTGATGAAACTACGGACGGCTGTCCACCGGCCTGGCAGGCCCCGCTTTCCCAGATGCGGGTGCAGGCGGGCCGGATGGAGCGCTTAATCGATGATCTGCTGCAATTATCGAGCCTGGAAAGTGCGAATGATGAAGGGCTGGATGGAGAGATCAACATGGCAGAGTTGCTGGCCGGTGTATGCAGTGAGGCGCAGACCTTGAGTGGCGAGAAGCAACACCGCATTTCCTTAGAGCTTGATCAGGAACTCTGCTTACGTGGCAACCAGCGCGACATGTACAGTGCCTTTTCCAACATTGTCTTTAATGCGGTGCAATACACGCCGGCGGGGAGTGCTGTCCATATCAGCTGGCAACAGGATGAGGAGGGCGCACACCTTGCCGTCCGGGACTCCGGAGAAGGCATCGCCGCAGAGCATATTCCGCGCCTGACCGAGCGCTTTTACCGGGCCGATGCCGGCCGTTCCCGTGAGAAGGGCGGCACCGGGCTGGGTCTGGCCATCGTCAAGCACGCCCTGGCCCGCCACAATGCGGTGCTGGAGATAGAGAGCGAGCCGGGCGTGGGCAGCACCTTTCGCTGCCGTTTTCCCGCTCAGCGCATCATCCGTCCGGCCGCAACAGAAGGGCTGCGGCTATCAGGATGATACAGGCAAAGTGCCTTGTCTTATAACTGTCATATTTTTTTAATATGGATGTCATCCCTTGTCCGCTATAGTCCTGATGTTTTAGTTTCCAGGCACAATTTACTACTTTTAGGAGAGCTTAAGATCATGAAAAAACAACGATTATCTATAACCGGTTTTCTGCTTACAGTGCTGCTGTCCTTCTCGGCCACAGCAGATGACAAACTGGACAGCAATCTGGCTGATTATGCCAAGGCCAGTGGGGTGTCCGGCGCTGTGATCAGTGTCGGCTCCGATACCTTGGCCAACCTGATGACGCTGTGGGCGGAAGAGTTCAAGAAACTTTATCCCAATGTGAACGTGCAGATCCAGGCCGCCGGTTCATCCACCGCCCCGCCGGCACTGACCGAGGGCACTTCCAACTTCGGCCCGATGAGCCGCAAGATGAAGGACAAGGAATTGGCCGCCTTTGAAACCAAGCACGGTTATAAGCCCACCCCCATCGGCGTGGCGATCGATGCCCTGGCGGTCTATGTGAATAAGGATAATCCGATCAAGGGTTTAAGCATTCCCCAGGTGGATGCGATCTTCTCGGCGACCCGCAAGTGTGGTCATGCGGAAGACATTAGCAAGTGGGGGCAGCTGGGTCTGAGCGCTGCCTGGGCCAATCGTCCGGTGCAGCTCTATGGCCGTAATTCAGTGTCCGGCACCTATGGCTACTTCAAGAAGAAGGCGCTGTGCAAGGGAGACTTCAAAAACAATGTCAATGAGCAGCCGGGCTCGGCCTCAGTCGTGCAGGGCGTGACCAAGTCTATCAATGGCATTGGTTACTCCGGCATCGGTTATAAGACCTCCGGTGTCCGTGCGGTACCGCTGAGCAAGAAAGGCAGCGACTTTATTGCGGCCACGCCGGATACCGCCGTTGCTGGCAGCTATCCATTGGCGCGCTTCTTATATGTTTATGTGAACAAGCATCCGAATAAGCCCATGTCCCCGCTGGAGACGGAATTCGTGAAGATGATCCTATCCAAGACCGGGCAGTTGGTGGTGGTAAAAGACGGCTACATCCCCTTGCCTGCCAAGGCGGCCGCGGATCAGTTGGCCAAGATATCCGGCGGGGCAAACGTGGCAAGTAACTAAATTAAAACAGCGCTGGAAGGTATTTTTCTCCCCCTTAAATATCTTCATAAATACAGCCCCGCCTACATAGCGGGGCTTTTTGTTTGTGCGTGGGCGGTTGGTATTATATGAGTTTAACCATATTGTCATAATTGGCCCTTAGACTTAAAACCCATGGCCGACATTCAGACTCACGCCGCCGATTCCCTCAGCGCGGATTTCAGCTCCCCGGCTGCCGCCAGACATCGCCGCCTGCGCGGGCTTAAGGATCTTGCTACGCGCTATTTGATGGCCTTCGGCGGCATCAGCGTGATTGTCGCCATCCTGTTAATCGCGCTGTATCTGTTATACGTGGTGCTGCCGATGTTCAAACCGGCGGATATGGAGATGGTGTCCGAATATGCCTTGCCCGGCGGTGCGGGCGCAGAAACCATCCATTATGCGCTGGAAGAACAGCGTGAGATCGGTCTTCGAATTAGCCAAGATGGGCGCGCGGTCTTTTTTAAGGCCGGCGATGGGCGCCCGGTCTATGAAGAATGGCTGCTCAAAGATAGGCCGGCGCAAATATCCGCCTACGGCATGGGCGATGCGGCACAGTACACCTTTACCTTGGGCCTCTCAGACGGCGCCATGCTGATGGCCCAGGCCCGATACGAGGTATCTTATCCCAATGATGAACGCTTGATTAGCCCCTCGATCCGCTTTCCGCTGGGGCCGGACCCCATCCCGCTTGCTGAGAATGGCCGACCGATAAGACTGATTGCGGGACAATCCGATGATGAGCAGAGCACCGTCGCCGCCCTGACCGAAGATCAGCAGATCGTATTAACAAACTTCTACCGGCAAGAGTCCCTGTTCAGCGAAGAGGTAGAAATAATCCGCACCGAGAGCACTATTGCCGTGGACGCCGAGATAAGGCAACTGATCCTGGATGTGGAGCAGCGGGAATTGTACTTCGCGGATGCTGCAGGGCAGATCCATTATTACGACATCAGTGATAAGGCCGCGCCGCGCCTGGTGCAGCGGGTACGGGCCGTGCCGGAAGGTGTGGAGATAAGCAGCTTGGCCTTTCTCAGTGGCGGCATTTCTATACTGGTGGGCGATTCCCGCGGACAGATCGCGCAGTGGTTCCCGGTCCGGGATGCGGATAACCGCTACACGCTGGAGAAGATCCGTTTCTTTGATGCCCAAGATGCGGCGATCACCGCCCTTGCGCCGGAGTATTTCCGCAAGGGCTTTCTCGCGGCCGATGCAAAAGGCCATATCGGGCTGTATCATACCACCGCCCAGCGGACGGTGAAGCTGGCGCAGATCACCAACGATGCTTTGCGCCATATTGCCGTCTCGCCGCGGGCCAATGCCGCCTTGATCGAAGCGGCAAGCGGTCGGCTGCAATACTGGCATATCGACAATGAGCACCCGGAGGTCTCCTGGCAGTCGCTATGGGGCAAGGTCTGGTATGAGAGCCGCGATAGGCCGGAATATATCTGGCAATCCTCATCCGCCAGCAGTGACTTTGAACCCAAGTTCAGCTTGACACCCTTGGCGTTTGGCACCTTCAAGGCCGCTTTTTATGCCATGTTGTTTGCCATCCCCATGGCGATACTGGGCGCTATGTACACGGCCTATTTTATGTCTGCGCAGATGCGCAACATGGTCAAGCCGACCATCGAAATCATGGAGGCGCTGCCGACCGTTATCCTGGGCTTCCTGGCAGGACTGTGGTTTGCCCCCTTTGTTGAGAACAACATGCCGGGACTGTTTTTATTTGTGTTCCTGCTGCCGGTTGCGATCCTGCTCGCCGCCTGGTGCTGGAAGATGCTGCCCGTATCCATACGCCACAAGGTTCCCGACGGCTGGGAGGCGGCGCTGCTGCTGCCTGTGGTCATAGTAAGCTGCGCCTTTTCCTTCTCCATCAGCCAGCCGCTTGAGATCTGGCTCTTCGCCGGCAACATGCCGCTGTGGATCAGCAACGAAATGGGCATTAGCTATGACCAGCGCAACTCCCTGGTGGTGGGCATTGCCATGGGCTTTGCGGTGATCCCAACTATCTTTTCCATTAGCGAAGATGCGGTATATGGTGTCCCCCGGCACCTGACCATGGGCTCGCTGGCCCTGGGTGCAACCCCCTGGCAGACGATGATTCGGGTGGTCTTATTAACCGCCAGCCCCGGCATCTTCTCCGCCATCATGATCGGCCTCGGCCGTGCCGTGGGGGAGACGATGATCGTGGTGATGGCGACCGGCAATACCGCCATCATGGACATGAACATCTTTGAAGGCTTCCGCGCCTTATCCGCCAACATCGCCGTAGAAATGCCTGAGTCCGAAGTGGACAGCACGCATTATCGGATCTTGTTTTTAGCCGGGCTGGTGCTCTTCGTCGTAACCTTCTTCTTTAATACCATCGCCGAAGTCATCCGCCAGCGCCTGCGGGTCAAATACAGCAGCCTGTGATGATGCAGAATTTAAGAACCTGGTTCCGCAGCGGCGAGCCCTATATCTGGCTCAATGCCGGTGCGGTTAGCCTCTCCCTGCTCATGGTCACCGGCCTCATTGTGCTGATTGCTGTCAATGGCCTGGGGCATTTCTGGCCGCAGCAGGTGGCCGAGTTTGATTACCTTGATGAAAACGGGACAACAAGCCGTGTAATCGGCGAGTTTGTGGATGAGGAGCTCGTCTCGCGCACCCGCTTAGGTGATGGCGATTCGCGGGTGCCGGCGGGGCAGCAGCTCATCAAGCGCTACCTGATCAAGACCGGCAATCGCGATTATGTCGGCCTGGATTTTCGCTGGCTTTTGGGTTTGGGAATATCGGATAGGCGTTACCCTGAAGATCTCATGGTGGTGGAGCGGCTGGAATGGGGTAATTTTTATGGCTACCTGGCGGGGCTGAAAGAGCATGGCGAGTCCATCAATGCAGAAGGCGCGCTGTGGGCGCTGTTTCAGGAGAAGATTGATGAGGCCCTGGGGACCTTCTCCGAGATCCGGCACATCGAGAAGGATCTCATCGGCAAGATCAACTACCAAATGGAGCGCCTGCGCCTGAAAGAAAGGGGGCTTAAGCTGGATAATGTCAGCGCGCGCGCGCCCTATGAGAAGATCGCTGCGCAGCGCGAAGAGCTACAAGGCCAATATGATGAATATATCATCCAGCTGGAGGCCTTGTATGAGGAGCTGGGCAAGGGCCAATTCATCGCCCGCCTGGCGGACGGGCGGGAAGTGGAGATCGAGATTGCCAAGGTGGTGCGCGCCTATCAGCCTAATGCCATGTCTGTCATGGAAAAGTTAGGGTTCTATCTGGCAAAGCTGTGGGAATTTATGAGCGCTGATCCGCGCGAGGCCAATACCGAAGGCGGCATCTTCCCGGCCATCTTCGGCACTGTCATGATGGTCATGATCATGGCGGTGCTGGTGACGCCCTTTGGCGTGGTGGCCGCGGTGTATCTGCGCGAGTATGCCAGGCAAGGGCCGGTCACACGTCTGATCCGGATCGCGGTGAATAATCTGGCCGGGGTGCCTTCTGTTGTCTATGGCGTATTCGGGCTCGGCTTCTTTGTCTATTTTTTAGGCGGCAGCATTGACGAGTTGTTCTTTGCCGATGCCCTGCCTACCCCGACCTTCGGCACCCCCGGCCTGATGTGGGCTTCCTTAACCCTGGCCATCTTGACCGTGCCGGTGGTGATCGTGGCCACCGAAGAGGGCTTATCGCGTGTACCCAGGGCGATTCGAGAGGGTAGCCTGGCCCTGGGCGCGACTCAAGCCGAGACACTGTGGCTCACAGTCCTGCCGATGACGGCCTCAGCCATGATGACCGGGCTGATCCTGGCCGTGGCCCGCGCCGCCGGGGAAGTGGCGCCCTTGATGTTAGTAGGCGTGGTCAAGCTGGCCCCGTCCTTAGCCCTAGATGGCAATTTTCCCTATCTTCATCTGGAAAGGAAATTCATGCATCTGGGCTTTCATATCTATGATGTCGGCTTTCAAAGCCCGAATGTCGAGGCCGCGCGGCCGCTGGTATATGCCACCGCCTTCCTGCTGGTGCTCATTATTATCCTGCTGAACTTGGCAGCGATTCGAATACGCAATAAGCTACGGGAGAAATATCGTGCCGCAGAGCAACATTAAGCAAGTCGTTGATGAGATGAGCGAAGACATAGACCAGCTGGAGAATCATGGCACCCGCGCCCTTGCCGCAGCGGGAGAAGGACGAACGCATGCCCTTGATATGCGCGCCTTACCCGGACGGCCTGACAGATTAGACCTGGAAGATGAAAAGCCGTGCATAAAAATTAGCGATTTCAATCTTTATTATGCCGAGAAGCAGGCCTTGAACGGGATCAGCATGACGATCCCGGATCGGCGCGTGACCGCCTTTATCGGGCCGAGCGGTTGTGGCAAATCGACCCTGCTGCGCTGCCTGAACCGCATGAATGATCTGATCGACACCGTGCGCATAGAGGGCCATATCCATATCAACAACGAAGACATCTTCGCCAAGTCGGTCAATGTAGCCGAGCTGCGCCGCCGCGTGGGCATGGTGTTTCAAAAGCCGAATCCTTTTCCTAAGTCGATCTATGAAAATGTCGCCTATGGCCTGCGCATCCAGGGGGTTAATGATCGCCGCACCTTAGATGCCGTGGTGGAGAGCGCGCTCAAGGGTGCAGCGCTGTGGGATGAGGTCAAGGATCGCCTGCAGGATAACGCCTTGGGGCTCTCCGGTGGGCAGGCGCAGCGCCTGGTGATCGCGCGCGCCATTGCCATAGAGCCGGAGATACTGCTGCTTGATGAGCCCTGCTCGGCGCTCGATCCCATCTCCACCTTGAAGGTGGAAGAGTTGATCTACGAGCTCAAGCAGCACTATACCATCGTCATCGTAACGCATAACATGCAACAGGCCGCGCGGGTATCGGACTACACCGCCTACATGTATCTGGGCGGGCTGGTGGAGTTCACCGACACCAGCACCTTGTTCACCAACCCTAGGCAAAAGATGACGGAAGACTATATTACCGGCCGCTACGGTTAGAGGCCCTGATTAAGTCGGGCTTCCCGTGGCACAGGGAAGTGCCACCAAGTGTAATTACGATTAGGTAATTGCATTTGTGAGCAAACTAAAAATCGCATTTTTAGTTTGCGTCCTCTTAACAAGCCCTGGAGGGGCTTGTGCAGAGATTCTTTAGATGTTTGATTAAGAGGCGCGCCCATGAATACGGCACAGCAGCATATTTCAAGGCAGTACGACAATGAATTGGAAAATATTCGCAGCCGCGTGCTGGCTATGGGCGGCCGGGTTGAGCAGCAATTAGCCAATGCGCTAAAGGCCCTGACTGAAGCCGATGTGGAAAAGGCCGAGGCGGTGATAGAAAATGAATATGAGATCAATTCGCTGGAGGTCTCTATTGATGAGGAATGTACGCATATCCTGGCCCGACGCCAGCCCGCCGCCGGTGATCTGCGCCTGGTCATGGCGGTGATCAAGACCATTACTGACCTTGAGCGTGTCGGCGATGAGGCGGAGAAGATCGCCAAGATGGCCATTGATCTGGCGGAAAAGCAAGGCCCCCGCTCTTACTACATAGGCATTAAGGCAATGGGCAACCATGTGCTGCGGATGGTGCATGAGGCCCTGGATGCCTTTGCGCGCATGGACTCCCAGGCCGCCCTGGAGGTGGCGCGCTGTGAGCCGGAATCCGATGATCAATACCAGGCGATCTTGCGCCAGCTGATCACCTATATGATGGAAGACCCGCGCAGTATTTCCAGTTCCTTAGATGCGATCTGGACGGCCCGGGCGATGGAGCGCATTGGCGATCATGCGCGCAATATTTGTGAATATATTATCTACTTCGTAGAAGGCAAGGATGTGCGCCATACCAGCCTTGAACAGATGGAGAGGCACGTGAATGCCTGATACGGGAGCCTAAAGAGGCAGGTTTTTGTCAGCGCGTACAATCCTGTTATGGTTGCAAATGTCATGGACACCGCCAACCTGAAGGCACCAGAACTCTATATCAATCGGGAATTGAGCCTGCTTGCGTTCAACCAACGGGTGATTGCGCAAGCCGCGGATGAGAACCAGCCGCTGTTGGAGCGCCTGCGTTTTCTGTGTATCGCCAGCAGCAACTTGGATGAGTTTTTTGAGATTCGGGTGGCGGGGATTAAGCAACAGGTGAATTATGGCTCGGTGCAGACCGGCCCGGACAACCTGATGCCGCAGGAAATACTAAAACGCATCAGCGACAAGGCGCATGAACTGGTGATAGAGCAATATCGGGTGATGAACGAGCTCATTATCCCGGCACTGGCAAAAGAGAAGATACGGCTGTTGCGGCGCCGCCAATGGAAGCCCGGCGTGGCGCGTTGGGTGAAGCGCTACTTTAACGGCAATGTCCTGCCGGTGCTAAGCCCCATCGGCCTGGATCCGGCGCATCCCTTTCCGCGCGTATTGAACAAGAATCTCTATTTCATTGTCTCCCTAAACGGCAAGGATGCCTTTGGCCGCGATACCGGTCTGGCCATTGTCCAGGCACCGCGCTCGCTGCCGCGCGTGGTGCAGATCCCCCCCGCCCATACCAGCGGGCAACATGATTTTACGCTCTTGTCTTCCATCATCCATGCCCATGTCGGCGAGCTGTTCCCGGGCATGAAGGCCAGCGGCTGTTATCAGTTCAAGGTGACGCGTGATAGTGATCTGTTCGTCGATGATGAGGAGGTGGATGATCTGTTGCGCGCGCTGGAGGGCGAGTTGCCGTCCCGACGTTTCAGCGATGCCGTGCGCCTGGAGGTGGCGGATAATTGTCCGGCTGAGCTGGCCGCTTTCCTGTTGCAGCAGTTTGGCTTGGGCGAGGATGATCTGTACAAGGTGAACGGGCCGGTGAATTTGAATCGTTTATTGGAAATCCATGATCTGGTGGATCGGCCGGATCTGGTGTTTCCGGGCTTTACCCCGGACTTACCGCCCCGATTGATAAAAAACACCAATATCTTTGACACCTTAGGCAATGGTGACATCCTGCTGCACCATCCCTTCCAGTCCTTCGTGCCGGTCATTGATTTTCTGCGCCAGGCCGCGGCCGATGCGAATGTGCTGTCGATCAAACAGACCTTGTACCGCACCGGCAACGACTCCGCCATCGTTGAGGCCTTAAAAGATGCCGCCCGGGCGGGCAAGGAAGTGACGGTCGTGATTGAGCTGCGTGCGCGTTTTGATGAGCAGGCGAACATTGAACTGGCCAATGACTTACAAGAGGTCGGCGCCCATGTCGTCTATGGCGTGGTGGGTTATAAGACCCATGCCAAGATGATACTGGTGGTGCGCCGGGAGGGCCGGACCTTGCGCCGCTATGTGCATCTGGGCACCGGCAACTACCATGCCCGCACCGCCCGATTATATACGGATTATGGCCTGCTCAGCGGCGACAAGGCAGTAGGCGAGGATGTCAACAAGTTGTTCCACCAGCTTACCGGCCTGGGCCGTGCCGGTAAGTTAAAAAAATTATTGCAATCCCCCTTTACCCTGCACAAATCCATCTTGTCATCCATACAGAATGAGATACAGCAGGCTGAGAGCGGCAACGCCGCCAGAATTATTGCCAAGATGAATGCCCTGGTTGATGCGGAGACCATTCGCGCGCTGTATGCGGCCTCCCAGGCTGGTGTGAAGATCGATCTGATCATACGGGGGGTGTGTTGTCTGCGGCCGGGTGTCAAGGGCGTCTCGGACAATATTCAGGTGCGCTCCATTATCGGCCGCTTTTTAGAACACACACGCGTGTTTTATTTTCACAATGGCGGTGCGGGCCTGTTATACGGCTCCAGCGCCGACTGGATGCCGCGTAATCTGCATCATCGCGTGGAAGTTGCCTTCCCGATCGAAGAGAAGCGCCCGCGTGATCAGGTGATCAAATATGGCCTGGAGAGTTATCTGAGTGATAATGCGCAGGCCTGGCTATTGCAGAGCGACGGCAGCTACCGCCGGATGAAGCCGGGCAGCCACAAGACGCGCAGCGCACAGACAATGTTATTAGAGCATTATTGCCATTGATTGCTAAGGTGGGGAAGCCGCGCCCATTCAAATGCCCCTACTCAAATGCCAATGCAAAATGCGCGTCCGTTAAAAATTCTCTTTCCGTTTCCAGATCGCTGCGCGTCAAGGGGTGAGCATCCAGCCAATCGTCGGGGAAGCATAGGCGGACCGATGCCTCACGCACCTGAATTTTTATCTTCGGTGCAGCGGCGTGAAAGCGGCTGCGGTGCAGCACCACGGCAAGCCGCAGCAGGACACTCAGGCGCAGGATAATCGTCCTATCCTCCGGCAGCAGCTCCTCGAACTCGCTTAAGGGAAATTTTCTGCGATGGCTCCTGATCAAGGCGGCTAGATTGATCTGATCCTGGCGCGAGAAACCGGCCAGGTCGGCATGCGCAATCAGATAAGCACCATGCCGATGGTACTGGCTATGGGCGATCGCCAGGCCTATCTCGTGCAGCGCCGCCCCCCAGCGCAGCAATTTCCGCTGTTCTTTTCCTAATTGCCAGCTCTTTGCCGCCTGTTCAAAGAGCGCCAGGGCGGTCTGTTTCACCCGCTCGGCCTGCTCCCGGTCGATGTTATAGCCTTGGGAAAGGGTCATAATGGTCTGGTCACGAACATCTTTGTCATGGGCGCGGCCGATCAACTCGTGCAACAGGCCCTCGCGCAAGGCGCCGTCCGAGACGCTCATTAAATCCAGCGCAAAGGCATCAAATATCCCGCGCAGCACCGCCACCCCGCCGGCGAATACCGGGCGCCTGCGCTCGGTCAGCTCCGGCAGCTCAAGCCTGTCGCTCTCGCCGACGTCAATCAGATAGTCTTGCAGCCGGTCTAATCCGACGGCAGTAATGCCGGCCGTGCCCCATTGCCGGGCTTTCAGTATGTCATCAATGGAGCGAATGGTCCCCGATGAGCCAATCACCTGCTCCCAGCCGCTCTTTTTATAGCCTGATTCAATGGCTTCCAATTCCTGGCGTGCAAACAGCAGCGACCTTTGCATTCTCTTTTTTGTGATCTTGCCGTCAGGAAAGAAGCGCTGGCTGACATTGACGCAACCCATGTGCAGACTCTCGGTGTGGTGTGCGGTGAAGCCCGTGCCGATGATGAACTCCGTACTGCCGCCGCCGATGTCCACCACCAGGCGCTGCCCGGTCTTGTCATAGATGCTGTGTGCAACGCCTAAGTAGATGAGCCGCGCTTCTTCCCGGCCGGCGATGATCTCGATGGGGTGGCCTAAGGCGCGGCTGGCGCGGGCCAGAAATTTCCGCGCGTTGCGCGCCTGGCGCAGGGTATTGGTGCCGACCGCGCGCATGTTCAAGCCCGGTATCTCGCGGGTGCGCTGGCCGAAGCGCTCCAGGCACGCCAGCGCGCGCTGCATGGATTCTTCGGATAAGTTGCGCTTCTTGTCCAGCCCAGAGGCAAGCCGCACCATGTCCTTGATCCGGTCCACCACCTGCAGGCGTCCAGCGGCGAGGTTCGCGACGATCATGTGAAAGCTGTTTGAGCCCAGATCAACCGCAGCAAAGGTTTCAGTGGATGAAGCGGCCATTATTCTTTCAAGGATTTTTATAGATTTATTAGCCGGCGCCCCGCAATCGGTGCAGACTGCGCGCTGCCGACACCACGTCTTAGGCGCTTTTTTAGTCTATAATACATAAAGTTTCGTCATACTTATGCCTATAAATCATGGCCGGACAGCAATTAATCATCATGCGGCATGCGAAGTCGGATTGGCATGCCGGCATAGCCATGGATTTCGAGCGCCCCTTGAACCGGCGCGGCCGACAGGATATTCCGCGCATGGCCCAGTGGCTGAAAAACAACCGCTACATCCCGCAGCGGCTGATCAGCTCACCTGCTAAGCGGGCGCAGCAGACCAGCCGCATGCTGGCGGAGAAAATGGATTTAAGTGAAGCAGCCATTATTGAGGTGGCGAATATTTATGAGGCGAGCCTGGATGATCTGTGTGCGGTGATTGATCAGTATTCCGGCGATGTCAGTTCACTGCTGCTGGTGGGCCATAACCCGGGGCTGGAGGAACTCGCCTATCACCTTTGTAGCGACAAGCTGCCGCGTAGCGATGATGGCAAATGCCTAACCACTGCTGCGGCCCTTATACTGGATTACGGCAGCGCGCCCATCTCCAGCGCGGCATCTTCTGCCAGGCTGGAGCGGCTCATCAGGCCGAAGGAATTAGACCAAGAAAATTCTGATTAAGTCAGGGCCTCCTTAATCGCCTATTTTCTGGCGACGACATAGGCAATCCAGCCGGCATCGGCGCTGCCCTGCCGGGTCTCTGCAAAGACGCCATTGCCCTCGCCGTCCTCATCCTCGCCCTCCCAATAGACGGTGGGCCTAAAACCTGCTTCACCTAGCATCTCCTGGATCTCCGGCAAGGTCCAGATGCGCCAGTCATAGCTAAAGGCTCGCTCCAGCGATGAGCCGTCTTTGAAACGGAAATGGATATGGAACAGCGCCTCTCCCGTGATCGGGTTGTAATGTGCTTGATCCCAGACGTAGCGAAAGCCATCGTGTTTGGTGTGTTCTTCCAACTCCTGAAAGGCCTCATAACCGCCGAAGGCGTCCAGGAAAAAAACGCCGTCCTCAACCAGCGATGCATGGACATTGCGAAAATACTCGACCATGCGTGCGCGCTCTTTGAACAGCCAATAGCTGAAATTCATCGCCAGCACGGCATCGACCGGCTTCACCTCCGCGCGCAACACATCTGCTTCGACAATGTTGATGCGTGTCGCCTGCTCGGCGCTCAGCCGGGCTATGTTGTTGCGCCGGCCCCATTCCAGGACCTCGGGATCGAAATCGACGCAATAGGCGACATTCGTATCCCGCCGCCGCACCCACTCGCAGGAGGAATTGGTGGTGCCGCAAAAGTCTTCTCTCATTATCCCGGCCTTGCGGCCGCGCAGTTCTTCAAAGGTGGCATCGACAAAATCGATCTCCGCCTCCACGCATTGCACAGACTGTTCATACAGCACATGCCTATCCGCCCGTTGTGCCAGCGTGCGCCGCTTTGCCGGTTTATTTTTCTTGGTTCTTCCCACAAGCCATCAATCGTTAAAATCAAATCCACTATTATAAGGCTATACTGTCGCTTCGGTATGAAAAAGAGCGCATATAAATGAGTTGGTGGGGAAAACTGGTAGGCGGCACCTTCGGTTTTATGCTGGGTGGGCTCTTCGGCGCGCTGCTGGGCGCGGCGCTCGGCCATAACTTCGACAAGGGCATCACAGGCTTTTCTGATCAAGCCCAGTCCGGCCGCGGGCGACAAGAACGGGTGCAGACCGCCTTCTTCACTGCGACCTTCTCCGTCATGGGCCATATCTGCAAGGCCGATGGGCGCATCAGCGAAGATGAGCTGGACATCGCCCGTCGGGTCATGGCGGATATGCAATTATCGGCAGCGCAGAAAAGGGCGGCCATCGCACTGTTCAATGAGGGCAAGAAGGCGGGCTTTCCTCTGGACGATGTGTTGCGCCAGCTACGCCGGGAAACAGGCCTGCCCCTGAATCTGCGCCGCATGTTCATCGAGATCCAATGCTACGCCGCCTATGCCGATAACCACCTCCACCCGGCCGAGAAGCGGCTGCTCTATCATGTCTGTGAGATTTTAGGCTTTCCGCGCCATGAGATGGAGAACATATTGCGCTCAGTCGGTGCGCAGTTTCATCGCCGGCAGGGCCGCACAAGCAGGCCGGCGGAGAAAGATGCCTATGCCATCCTGGGGCTGTCTGCGCAGGCCACGGATGCAGAGGTAAAGCGGGCCTATCGGCGGCTGATGAGCCAGCACCACCCGGACAAACTGGTCTCCAAAGGGCTGCCGGAGGAGATGATGAAGATAGCGACACAGCGCACCCATGAGATCCGCCAGGCCTATGAGTCGATTAAGGAAAGGCGCGGTTTCTAGTTCGTGCCCGGTTACGCACAGACCCCGGCGGTCAATGCAAGGACCTTCTCAGCCTTGCGCCGATCAACTGCCCGGCAAAATAACACAGCACCAAAAACGCAATCGTTACCCCCCGCCATTCCACCTCCGCCAGGCGCCGCATGATGATCACGAGCGGCACGGCTGCATGCACGGCAATGAACCACTGCAGCGAGAACCTCTTCACGCTCTCGCGCCAGTAGCCGCAGGGAATGGTAATCATCAAGGTCGCCAGGGCAATGAGGAGGCTCTTATCCGGCATGGTCTCGCAAAAAGGTCTGCATTAGTTTCTTGCCGTTCACCGTCGAGCTGCATAGCCAGTCGATGTAGAGCGCACGCTGTTCCTGCTCATTGAGCTGCCAGTTGATGGAAGACTCACGCAGCCGGCTGCTCAGTTGATACAGGCTGATGCCAGCGCTGACGGAAATGTTATAGCTCTGCGTCAGGCCATGGATCGGGATCTTCACAGCATAATCGGCCGCCTCCTGTACGGCTTCCGTCAAGCCGGCATCTTCGGCACCAAAGCACACGGCAAGCCGTTCATCTATGGGCAGTGCTTCCAGCCGGGTGGCCGCATCGTGCAAGGTCATGGCGGCTATCTTATAGCCCCTTGTCTTTAGACCGGACAAACAGTCACGGGTATTGTCTTTGTCCTTTTCCCTATAACGATGGATCTCTATCCATTTGGACGCCCCCTGTACGACAGCAGGATTGAGTTTATAGCGGTTGCGGTTTTCAATGATGTGCAGTTCCTGCAGGCCGAGGCATTCCGCCGTGCGCACCACGGCGCTGGCATTTTGTGATTGATAGACATCTTCGATCACAACGACGAGATGGCGTGTGCGTTGGGCAAGCACATTTTGTAATAATTCACGCCGCGCCTGGTTAATGAACTGCGACATGTACGCAATCAGCGCCTGCTGTGTACCCGGCTCCATCTAGCGTTTATCGTCCAGGCGCCGCCTGTCATCCTCTTCCCAAAACTCACCTTCCATCACAACATGTCCCCCCTCCCGGCGCCCGGCCCGGCGCTGTAATTGTTGTCGCAATATGCTACCCGCGAGGTGGTGGCGGCAGGCGGGGATTAGGCAGAGAAACCCAATCACATCGGTAAAGAAGCCCGGCGTCAATAGCAATGCACCGGCAAGCAGCAGGATAACCCCGCCGAGCATATCTGTTGCCGGGATCTCCCCATGTTGGAGCCGGGCCTGCACCCGAGCGAGCGTCTGCATGCCCTGTCGGCGTAACAGGGCCGCGCCGAGAGCTGCGGTGAAGATACACAAAGCCACCGTCGGCAGCGGCCCCAGCACACCGCCTATGTGCATTAGGAGATAGATCTCAAGCAGGGGTATGGTGAGGAAGAGGACAAAGAGTAGTCGAAACACAGTTACTAAAAAGGGCCTTGCTTGGAAGAAACGGGTTTTCTTCAAGGCATCTTAGCAGCGTCCCGACTGTGTTGGAAGGGCAGTGCCTGCCCTGTTCCCCGCTTTTGCGAGGGCGAGCCGGGTGGCAGAACCGTCATTCCTGCGGAAGCAGGAATCCAAGCGGCTCAGACCTAATGAACCTTTCCCCGTCATTCCTGCAGAAGCATGTCCCCTTATCCGCTACGGGGCAGGCTATTCCCGTGAAAAAACGTCACCACGCCTGCGA